>NZ_JAOEIY010000010.1 GCF_025966695.1 Stutzerimonas sp. S1
GGCGGTGTCAGTCCTGAGGCATTTGAACGTGCCTCATTATGAGGTCGGAAAATGTCTACCGGAGCGGGGGTAGTCCAATTCAACTCCCAGATACAAAAAGGCCACAGCCGAACCTAGTTCGTCTGTGGCCTTCTGCGTTCGTTTTAGTTTATTTGGACAGGTTGTATTCCGCTGCGGCACCGGTTCCAATCACGCTAGCCGATGGGAGCAGCTGGCTGATGAAGCGGTTCCAACGGGTGATGTTGGCCGGCCCGACAAATACCACGTCTTGCGGCTGAAGCGGGAAGTGCTTGGCTAGGGCGAAAGCTGTCGGGGACTTCGCGTTCAGCTGAAACACCTTGGCTGGCTCTTTGGCCATGTCCTCTGCGCCCCGGATTACATACAGAGCTTCACCATCAGCGGTCTCCTGGGCGATCCCTCCGGCGGTGCCGATGGCATCCATCAGATTCATGCTGGTGGCCTTAAAGGACAGCGCTTGAGGCTGATTGACCTCTCCCAGCACATAGATCTTGCGTTGATCGTTGTAGGGCAGGTGCAGCTGGTCGCCATCTTTCAGGTAAACCTGATGCAGCCAGGAGTCCGGACGGTTGAGCGAGTCGACATCGAGCATGTACTCGCGGCCGTCACGCTTCAGCGTCAGCCCGGTAAGGTCGGCTGTTTCAGTGTCGACACCGGCCTGGCCGATGGCCTGGACAATAGTCATCGGAGCGGTGGTTACCGGAACTTCTCCTGCCGTATCGAATGCGCCGGAAATGACTACACGCTGGCTACCAAAACGCAGAATGGAAACGTCGACCTGTGGGCTGTCGATGTAGTTGGTCAGACGGCGAGCGATCGTCGAGCGCAGCTCTTCGATGGTCTTGCCTGCTGCTTCCACATTGCCGATATAGGGGTAGAACAAAGTGCCGTCCGGGCGTACCAGACGTCCGTTGGCGTCAAGTTGCTGCTGCGGTCCGGATGGTGCGGTCAGCTCGGGATGGTCCCATACGGTAATGTAGAGCAGGTCGTTCGGGCCAATGCGGTAAGCGGATGGCTTGAAGTTCAACAGTTCCTGTTTGCTCGACGTACCCATATCGGACGCCAGGTCGCCCTTGAGCATCTCAGGAGTGATGCGTACCAGTTGCACGGTACCGTGCTCGGCCTCGGCGCCTTCCTTGAACTCATCTGGGTCGAGGTATTGGCCCGGCGCGAATACACAGCCCTGGAGGGTCAGGGCGGAGGTGAAGGCAAGTGCGATGAATGGTTTCATGGGTGTGTTCATCCTTGACGGAGTGGTTTTTTTTCAAAGAGTGAGACGGCGTGTTTCACTTTTCTGGGTAAGGCATCGAGTTCGTTCTGCCTATCAAAGAAGACAGCCAAAGTTTTCTCTCCTTATCTGACGTCCTGTTCCCACTCCGCGCGGAGCGGAAAAGGCGTCTTTTCTGTTGATCGCCGAGCCACCTACTTCCTGTCCTGCAAGGCACGAGCGCGATTCCTGCGGTGCTGGGACGATATGTCCTGCCCGCGTCCTCGAACGACATGTCGGATTGCCAGCTTGCCGTTCGCTTCCAGTACGGATAGACCGTCTCGCTTTTACGGGGTTCAAACCAATTTCCGGTCTTTAGCTCCGAATTTTCGATCTTTTAGCTACAAATCCTGATTTATGGGCGCGGCTTTGTGCGTACGGCTATTTTTTTCCCGGCGATAGGCTGGGACGATATAGAGCGCGTCGTGCACGTAACGTTTAACCAGCCGACGCGGCTCGGAAAGCATGCGATGCAGCCATTCGAGTTTGCAGTTCTGCATCCAGCGCGGAGCGCGTTTGATGCTGCCTGTGGCGAAAGAGATCGAGGCACCAATGCAGAAGCCCATGCCGGTCCGCTCATGGCTCTCGATGGAGCTGGCAAGAATCTCCTGGCGGGGTGCACCGACTGCATAAAAGACCAGTTCCGAAGGGTGCTCTCGGACGAACTCGAGGCAGCGTCGGACCTCGTCCGGCTTGTCGATGAAGCCCATTGGCGGGTTGTGGTGGTAGATCGTGATGCCCGGATACAGCGTCTGCAGCTTGGCGCATTCCTCTTTCGATGCACCGATCAGTACGACGCGCAACTGTTCGCGATCAGCCCATTGGAGCAGGTCGACGGTTAGGTCGCTGCCGGGGATGACTTCCTCTACGGCCACCCCCAGCCGATGGAGCAGCGGCATCAGGATTCGGCTATCGCACAGCCGCAGGCGCGCCTTCGAGTAGGCTGCACGCAGGGCAGCATTGCGCTGCAGCTGGGCAAGATGATCCACGTTTGGCGTCACCACGAACGAGTAGGGCTGCTTGACGCCCTCACGGATACAGGCGAGCAGCGCCGCCTTGCTGCCGGTATAGAACGTCACACCGAATGCATGGTTCGTATCACTCGACACTCATCGTTACTCCCTTGAAAGCGCCTTTGATACCCGACCACGCGAGGCCGGGATGGTTGAATTCCTTCATCACTGTGATCGCCGAAAGAAAACATGCTGAGGCCAGCGCGAACGACGGACCGTAGAAGCGCTTGTTGAAGCGGGTTGCCGCGCGGTTTCGGTAGTAGTGGTAGAACGCAGAACGGCCGCCTGAGCTGAGTGATCCGTAGTGAAAGAGGCGGCTCTGCGGCACCACCTGAATGGAAACGCCAAACTTCTTGGCGTGGTACTGCCAGTCCACCTCTTCGGAGTACATGAAGTACGCCTCGTCCATCATCCCGATCCGCTCGAGCAGGGCCGCGGAAAATGCCAGGCTGCAGCCCATCAGGTAGTCGGGCTTCTCCTGCGTTTGTTGCATGGCTTCCAGCGGCTGGTCTTTGCCCAACAGCTTCGCCTTGCCCAGCAACGGGTAGAGCTTGCCGCCGCCGTAGCATTCCAGCCGGCCGGTATCGGCGCTGAGGATCACTGAGCCGACGAACTGCCTGTCGTTCTGCTTCAGTGCCGCCAGAAGCGGGGCGAAGGCATCGGAGTCGACATAGGTGTCGTTGTTGACGATCCAGAAATATTCCGGCTGCAGATTTTCCAGCGCCCAGCGCAGGCCGTAGTTGTTGCCACCCGCGTAGCCATTGTTCTCCGGGTTTGCGAGCACGGTGACATTCTGCATGCCGCGCTCATCGCGCCACTGGTTGAAGGCTGCGAAGGAGCCGTCCTGTGAGTCGTTGTCGATGACTACCACATGGTCGACCGCAGGACAGTGCGCGAGCAGACTCTCCACGCAACTGATGGTTTCAGTAGCAGCTTTGTAGTTGAGAATAAGTGCGACGTTCATGGATTCGTTCCTGACTGCGGAGGTGGCGAGCTTTCAAGGCGTGGATGACAAACAGCATGGCAATGACCGGCTGTCCGTATTCCATCAGGCCGTTGAGCGGCCAGATGACGAAGTACGCGAGCATGACGGGGTAGATGAATGTCATGTCCGGATTGATGTTCTTGGCGATTCGGCGATAGACGAACAGCGTCAGCGGAACCAGCAGGAACGTCAGAAAGCCGAAACGGAACAGCGTGCCGATGATTCCGACGTCAGAAAGGAAGAAGTGTTCCCCGAAATAGGGAATGAATCCGTCCTGCCACATCAGTGACAGCGAGCCACTGGGCAACCAGTTGACGATGTCCAAATGGTTCATGATCGAATTGATGGTGACGGATCGCGCCCCGTCCTCGACGCTTTCCAGCGAACTGTCATAGAACTCGACGTTGAGCCCCAGCACTTCGAGCAGGCTCGGATAGAAGTAGAACGGCGAAAGCAGGATGGCGAGCGAGGCCGCCCAGATGATCGCCTTCGCCCGCAGGCAGAACAGCGTGAAAGCCAGGCACAGCACGATCAGCTGTCGCGTCTGCGTCGCGAACACCAGTGTCAGCAGCAGTAGCGCCGCGAGTACCAAGTAAAACGTCTTGTTGCGCGCGGCACCGCTGATGGGCGATGCCGCTTTGGACCAGATCTGAATGCAGTAGAAATAGCCGAAGCAAATCAGGAAAGGGCCGATAGACGAACGATCCGGGCGATCGTCCGAGCGCACTTCTGGCCGCATGTCGGGAATTACACCGAACTTGAAGCACCAGGAAAGAAAGGCGGCGAACAGCGCTGCATAGATGAAGGCCCGTTCGAACTGCAGTGTGCTGACGCGTTTGGAGAGGAACAGCACAGGGGCGAAGCCCAGGCAGAACAGTACGCGACGTTCCTCGATGAGGCCGTAGACGACGGGCTGCCCGTAGGTGAAGTAGGCGAAGATCGCGGGCAAGACCCAGAACACCACCATGCTGTACAGGCAGTAGTACATGAGGACGCGAAACTCGCGCGAAGACTCCTCTGCCGAGGCCAATATCAGCAGGAAGGCGAAGATCATGCAGACCGCCAGAAACAGCTCGTTCACACCCTTGATGCCGTAGGGATTGTGCGGGCTATCTCCGAACACGGAGAAATGCAGCACGATCACCAGAAACAGCAGGGGAAAAAAGAAGAAGCGCGAAGTGAATGTTGTCATCAACCTGAATCCTTAGGTTTGGGTTCCCTGTCCGCGGTACTGCCTCATGCCGTTTCCAGTGCTCGCCGCTTGATCTTCTTGCGACGCACGAGCAGCCCGGTGAACGCTTTGAAACTCTGGTAGAGGCCGATTTCCTTCATCCCTTTGCCGAGCTCGAAGCCCTTGTAACTGGGCGTCTTGAGCATCAGCAGTTTCATTGCCCACAGCCGCGGCAGGATCGTGGTGCGCCGGTAGTACTGGAACGGCTGGATGGTGAAAATGCTGGCCGTATCGAAAGCCTCCGCTTTGACAACGCCATCGGCCTCCGCGTTGCGAAAGAGTGACCGACCTTTTTCAGTGCGCAGCAGAATCAGCGAGTTGCCTTCGCGTTCCTCGAAGGACGGATAGCCTTTCTCGTCGCCTTCCCAGCCATCGGCGCAGACGATGTCCGCGAACTCGCCGATGCCGTCCGGGCAGATCTTGCAGCGGGTTTGCAGATGCCGATTGAGGACCTTTCCCCAGGAGTCGTTGTAGGTCATGGTGCGGGCGTCGCCGTTCTTCAGCGTCGCCTTGGTCAGTCCCGGCCAGCCGTCGCCGCGATAGCGGAAGGTGGAGACGTCGTCGCGTTGTACGCCGAGCTGATCCAACACCTGTTCGGTGCCGTGCAGGCTCGGCGTGCCGGCGCACATGAAGGACACCACATAGGGGATGTTCTGCTGCAGGCGCGGATCGTGCGCCTGCATCTGGCGAACCGCGGCAACGTCACAGGGTTTGCCGATGAACAGGTACTTCTCGGTGGACATCGCTACCCATTTCAAGGCCTGGGCCGGCGATGCCGGGGCGTAACGCGAGCCCGACGACGCGATGATGTTCTGGCGCGAGCGGCTGATGGTAGCGGTGTTTTCTAGCGGATCGGTTTGCGAGGCCTGAATCTGGATCACCCCGTCGACGAGCTGGCGGTCCAGGCAGTACTGCGCCAGCGCCGAGATGACGCCACCGGACGAGCCGGCCTGACGCACTTCGTTGTCCACTGCGTGGCCTTTGAGCGTGTCGAGAATCTCGCCCCAGATCGGATGATAGTTAGCCGACTTGTAGGGGCGGATATCGAGATTGAGCGCCGGGCAGGATTTGGCGAAGGCGCTGCTGGCCTGCTCGCTGGCGATCGTCTTGCCCTGATAGGCCTTGTTCAGCACCGGGCGGTGGTAGCCGTCGGCGTTCAGCCGGATCTGTACGGCATCGTCCGATGCTACCGAGCTGCACATGCCGCAGCCGCTGCACAGGTCGTTCTTCAGGACGCGATTCAAAAGTGCTTTCATACCAGCCTTCCCTTGAGCTGCGGGCCGCGCCTGGCGCGGACCCGGTGTTGGACGATGCCGGTCATGCGCTGCGCTGCCTGCGGTAGATGTTCAGCACCGCATAACCGTAAATGAGGGTCAGCACCGCCATGCCCAGAGTGGACACCCAAGGTGCTGCTTGTATCCCGTGACTCGGGATGAAAATCCAGTAACAGGCGACCGTGACGACTCCGGAGAAGATGATTCCGAAGGTGCGCAGAAAGCCGGTGCCCATCGCCATCAACTGCACGCCGAGACCGGCAGCGACGAAGCGGGCGGCAGTGAAGCAGGCGAAGGCCAGCCACAGCGTGTTGAGTTCGGCGTAGTCCGCGCCGAGAAAGTGATCGGTGAACAGCGGGCCGATGAAGTAGAACGCCAGGGCGAAAATGAGTCCCATCGCCACGTATTCGCCGAGAATGCGTACGCCATAGCGGAACAGTTCGCGGCTCTGGTTGTGCAACTGGTAGGCGAAGCGCGGGATATGCACGCTGGCCAGCAGCACGCTGAACGGCACCGCGCCCTGCAGCAGGCGCGAGCCGGCGAAGTAGATGCCTGCCGCTTCGCGCCCCGCCAGGTGGTTGACCAGAATGACATCCAGCTGCGCAAAGATGTTGGTCGCGCCGCTGTCTACCGCGAAGCTGGTCGAGCTCTTGAAACGCTCGGCCAGGACTTGCCAGGAATTACGCAGGATGCCGGCCAGGTGGACGATCTTCGCCAGTGCGCGCAGTGCGCCTGCGGCATAGATCAGGCGAGACACGAGGAATGCCAGGCCGATGGCCACCACGTCGTTACGCAGGAAGATGGCCAGTCCGATCAGCACGAAATGGATCAGTGCAGTGACCACCACGATGCGGGTTTCACGCTGGAACTGGCCGATGCTGCGAAATACCGTCAGGCCAAGATCGCCGTAGGACGAGGCGAGCGTGCCAAGCAGAAACAGCACCGAGGCGACGCGTTCGGCGCCGCGGAGATCGAGGATGAAGAGGATCACCGGCAGCAGGATCACGCAGGCCGGCAGCACCAGCAGCGTCTTCGCCGCCAGGCTGGCCGACATGATCTCACCGGCACGCTCGCGCTCGGCACCGATGTCGCGCAGCGCACGCATGCCGAAGCCGTAGTCGGTCACCAGCGCAACGATGGTTGACCAGGTGATGACGATCGAGATGAAGCCGAAATCGCGCGGCCCGAGGGTGCGCGCGAGGATCAGCAAGGTGCCCAGCTGCACGGCGGTGCGCGCCGCGGTGGTTACCCCCATGAGGGCGTGGTCGCGCATGGTTATCTCTGGTACGCCGGCTGGCCCTGGTTCAGCGAAACCAGAACTTGTTCCAGCCCCAGGCTGTACGCGTCGAGCTTGCGGCGGATGATCGCGCCGCTGGCGGCGACTTCCGCCTTCAGCTGTTCACGGTTGTCCAGATGCTCAAGCACGGCTTCCAGCGCGCTGGCGGCGGTCTCGGTCTTCAGATCGACCACGCGGTGATAGTCCAGCGACTGGTAGAGCCCGGAGAACTTGCGGCTATAGGCCAGCGGAACCACCGGCACGCCAGCGGAGAAGGCGCCGATGGTGGCATGCATCCGCGCGCCGACGAAGAAGTCCAGCCCACTGATATAGGACTTCGCCTCGATCGGTCCCTTGAAGCGCGGCGCCAGTTTCAGCTCCGGGTAGCGCTGTTGCAGCTGTTGGGACACGGTGTAATCGTCCTCGGCGGGGAAGCCGATGGGGATCACGTGTGGCACCAGATGCACCTCGTGGCCGCGGGCCAGCAGCGCGCGGATCAGCTCGTCGGTGAGCTGCTTGTAATCGGCACGCAGACCGAACTGGTTGGCGCTGCCCTCATAGCCGCCGTGGTGCAGCAGAGCGGACACGCTGATGCCGACCGCCAGCTTGTTCGGGGCGCGTTCCTGCAGCTGACGCTCGAAGGGCAGGTGGAAGGCGACGTCGATCACCTCGTCCCGGTTCGGGATGCCCAGCTGCTTGAGTACGTCGAACGACTGGTGATCGCGGGCGAACACCATGGTGCTTTTCTTCATCACCCAGGCCGAGGCGCGCGTACCCCAGTCCGACTTGAACGGACCGATGGTCTGCGGCGACAGGATCAGCGGGACGCGCGCGCCCAGTGCCATGCCTTTGCTCACCAGCAGCTTGATCAGCCGCTTGGCTCCATAGATGTCGGAGAAGCTGTCGCCCTCGCCGATATCGAAGATGGCGTCGCACGAGGCGATTGCCCGGTATAGCCCGTGTGGGTTCTTCAGCAGGTTCTTTTCATTGAACTCGATGAATTCGTACTTGAAGCGTTCGGTCGATGGCGGGTAGTCGCAGGGACCGGACGAGCCGATGATCAGAAATTCAGGGGTGATACCGCATTTGCGCGCAGCCTCGTCGATCAGCAGCATGTTGGAGATGCTCAGCGCGCCAACGCCGAGGTTGCCGGAAGAGAACGAGTGCCATAGCAGTCCGAATTTCATGTTGGTAATAACTCCAGAATTGGTCGTCAGGGCTGGCGTGCAGGCGTCGGGCCGATGGCCGTGCATTCGTTGGCGAGGTGCTTGCGCATGATGTCCATCTGCGGACGGTCCTTGCCGTTGCGCGGCTCCACCGCCAGCTTGTAGGTGCCCCAGCCGGGGCCGCCGGCCCAGTACGCGCTGGGGACGCAGTTGTCGTTCAGGTAGGCGAGCAGGTTGTCCATCGCGACCTGCGCCTCGGGAATGTCGTCGGGAATGCCGTACTCGCCGATGAAGCCTTTCTGACCATGCTGCTTGAGCCACTCGATGAACGGCCGGGCGCGTTCGACGCCCACCATCGGGTCGATGTTGCGGCTGGTCTGCGCCATGTATTTGCCGGAGAAATCGGCATCGAAATACAGATGTGCTTCGTAGATGAGCCGGTCCGCCGGGTCCTTGATCAGGAAGTTGGCGTTCACCAGCGGCCAGTGATAGGCGCTCGACCAACGCTCGCCTTCGACAAAGATCAGCGTCTGATCATCCACCCTGCGGATCGCATCGACGGCCGCTTGGGCAGCACCCGGCCACAGGCCGACAGTGCCGTGCGGCTCGTTCATGATGTCGTAGCCATACAGGGCGGGGTGATCCTTGAACCGCTCGGCGAGCTTGCGCCAGACATCGGCATACGCCGCATAGGGCACGCTCGCCGAACCGATCAGCTCGCCGTGGTAGCGCCCATAGTTGTGCATGTCGAGGATCACTTTCTGGCCGTGCTGCATGGCCAGGTCGAGGGTTTTCTTCAGCAGGCGCACCTGATCGAAGTTCAGTCCTTCACCTTGACGGTGCTGGACACGCTCCCAGATGAATGGAAAGCGGATCAGGCGAATGCCCTTGTCGGCGTAGTACTTGAAGTGCTTTTTCTCCGGATAGAAGTAGTTCGTGCCGTTCTTGCCCGGCAGCACATGCGGAGCGAAGCCTGCGCCGGACAGATTGACGCCGATCAGATCCAGCCCGCTGCCCGCATCGGCTGCATCCTGCGCCTGCAGGGCAGGGGCGAGCAGCGCGGCTGCCAGCACTGCGGCTAGTCGTGCCACCCGGGCGGGGCGCTGATGGGGGTGATCGTTCATTGCGTTGCACCTGTCGATCGGCAAAAGAAAGTCCGCTGAGCGTGATGCTCAGAGACGAATGAAAAAAGAAAAGGCGTCGGTGCGAAGGCCAGGGCACTGCAGCCATCGGGGCTGCAGTGCCTGGTCGCTTACTTGTTGCTGCTCACGTACTCGTACTGGTAGTAGCCGTACTCGCCGTAAGTGGACGCCTTGCGCACCACCGCGTTGAAGATCACGCCCTTAACCAGCAGGCCGTTCTGTTCGAGGCGACGCTTGGCGGCTTCGATCTCCTTGATGCCGTTCATCGCGTAGCGGGTGACCATCAGTGTGGTCCCGGCCTGGCTGCCGACCAGCGCCGCGTCAGTGACGGCGAGGATCGGTGGAGTATCGAAGATGACCAGGTCGTACATGCCGCTGACTTCGTTGACGAAGCGCGAGAAGTTCTCGTGCATCAGCAGTTCCGATGGGTTCGGCGGCAACTGCCCGTGGGTGATCACGTGCAGGTTGTTCAGCTGAGTCTTCTGAATGGCATCGAACAGGGTGATGCGGCCGGAGAGGATGTCCGACAGGCCCTTGCCGCCGTCGGCACGCATGACCTTGTGCAGATAGCCCTTGCGCATGTCGGCGTCGATCAGCAGGACTCGCTTGCCTGACTGGGCGATGACTGCCGCGAGGTTGGTGGTGACGAACGACTTGCCGACTGCCGGGCTCGGACCGGTGATCATCAGCACGTTGTTCTTCGCCTCGATCATCGCGAAGTGCAGGCTGGTACGCAGGCTGCGCATGGCCTCGGTAGCGAGATCGGCGGGATCGTTGACGGTCAGCAGATACGAGGCCGTGCTCTTGTCACGCTTGAAGTTGGCCAGGCGTTTTTCCAGGCCGGCCTGCTTCTCGCTGAACGGAATCGCAGCATAGACCGGCGTGCCCGAGCGCTCGATGTCCTCCGGGTTCTCCACGCCACGCTTGAGCGCTTCGCGAACGTAGACGAAGGCGACGGCGAGCAGTCCACCCAGCAGGGTGGCGACGATGACCACCAGCGGCTTGTTCGGCTTGACCGGATTTTCCAGGTCCGCTGCGGCGTGGTCGATGATGCGCACGTTACCTACGGTGCCGGCGCGGATGATGTCCAGCTCCTGGGTCTTGTTCAGCAACATCGAGTAGGTTTCCGAGGAAACCTCGACGTCACGGTTCAGGCGCAGCAGTTCCTGCTGGGTCGACGGCAGGGTGCCAATCTGCTTCTCCAGCTCGGCCTTCTGCGTCTGCAGCTGGTTGATCTGGTTGATCAGCGCCTGGAAGTTCGGGTGCTGGCGCGTGAAGCGGCGCTCCATCTCGGTACGCTTGAGGTTCTGCTCGGAGATCTGCGCTTCCAGATCGACGATGCGGTCCAGTACCGACTGGGTTTCGGCGGTGATGTCGACGGTCTTGGAGCCGGTCTGGTACTTGTTCAGTGCGGTCTGCGCAGCTTCCAGCTGCTTGCGCACAGCCGGCACCTGCTCGTTGAGGAACTCCAGGCTCTGGGTGGCTTCGGCGGCGTTGCGGGCGACGTTCTGCTCTACGTAGCGCTGCGCCACTTCTTCGAGAACGCGCACGGCTTCCTGCGGATCGGTGTCTTCCAGCGTCACGTTGACGATGCCCGACTGCTTGCCGTGCTCCCCGGCGGAGAGACGCTGCTGATAGCTCTCGGTGGTGTTGTACGTGCGGTTCTTGATTACCGTGAAGGTGGTGCCGGGACGGGCGATCAGCTTCTCGACGTTGACGCGGAACTCTTCGGTTTCCACCGGCTCGCCAACGACGCCCTGAACCACGACTTCGTCATCCGGGTCACGCAGGATGAAGCCGTTGTTCTCGGCTGCTTCCAGTACCAGTTCCTCACCGTGCAGCTTGTCCGGTACGTCCAGCTGGGTGATCTTCAGCTCTTCGCCACCCCAGGCGTAGGAATCGAAACCGGCCGGATACCAGCCCAGTTCGCCTTCCTCTTTCGGTTCGAAGCGACGCGCCATGAAGCCGCCGATGATCGGGAAATGATGCGGCTCGATGATGATGTCCAGGTTCAGACTCTGCACCGCGCCACCGACCACCGAGCGCGATTTCAGCAGCGCGATCTCGGTCTGCGCGGGCGACACCGGTGGGTTGGTGTTGACCACGTCGGTCAGGCTGGGCAAGCCGTTCTTTGGTTCGATCTGGATCATGGCGCTGGCGAGATAGACCGGCGTCGACAGCAGCGCATAGGCAATGCCCAGGGCTGCGAAGAAGCCGGTGATGCTCATGATGAGCGCGCGGTTGTTCAGGAACGTGTCAAAGAGGTGGGCCAGGTCGATGTCCTTGTCCTCTTTGGTTTCATAGATTGGGCGGGGCATGGTTGTCATCGAAGTTCCTTCTTCTATCTCAGGTAAGGAAGCCAGCTTTCAACGGATTGCGTCAAAAGAGTGTGTACGTGCTCGTGTGCGGGTTTGGCCTGGCGGTACGGATCTGGAATTTCCAGCTCGTCCTGCCATTTGCCGATAAGGAACGTCTTGCCATGCACTTCCGGCGCGATCTGGCGGATGTGCTGGATATGGCTATGCTCCATTGCAAGGATCAGGTCGGCCTCATGCAGCATGTGGCTGTCGACCTGCCGGGCGCGGTGAGCTGAAAGGTCCAGCCCGTGCTCCTGCAATACTTCGTGGGCGGTCTTATCCATCGGATTACCTACTAATGCACCGATGCCTGCCGAGCTGATCGTCAGGCCCTGTCCGCTAAGTCTGTCTGCCAGCAACGCCTGCGCCGTGGGGCTTCTGCAGATGTTTCCGACACAGACAACCAAGATGTTTTTAAACATGGCGGTTCAGCCTCGCGAGCCGCATGCCGGTCGCATTGCAGCCTGCCTGGGTGAAGCGCAAAGGTGAGATGGTGGCGTGGTTCATTAGTTCCTTCCTGCCGCGCTCGCCGCTGGGCTCGGGCGTTTCCGCCCGTGCCGCTATCCAGTGGCGTGTTCGGAATCAGTAGACGTCTTTGTTGAAAAGCAGCGCGGGCACGGTGCGAAAGAGGATGTAAAGGTCGAACCAGACCGACCATCGCTCGATGTAGTCGAGGTCGAATTCGACGCGTTTCTCGATCTTTTCCAGCGTGTCGGTTTCGCCGCGGTAGCCGTTGATCTGGGCCCAGCCGGTGATGCCGGGTTTCACTCGGTGACGTGCCGAATACTCGGCCACGGCATCCTCGAACAGCACGCCTGCGGCCTTGGTGGCAGTGGCGTGTGGGCGCGGGCCGACCATCGACATGCTGCCGAGGAACACGTTGAGCAGCTGTGGCAGCTCGTCGAGACTGGTCTTGCGGATGAAGCGGCCCACACGGGTGATGCGGTCGTCGTTGCGCGTGGTCTGGCGATCGGCGTTGGCATCGCTCTTCTCGTGGTACATCGAGCGGAACTTGAAGACCTCGATCAGCCGGTTGTTGTAGCCGTAGCGCTTCTGCTTGAAGAGCACCGGACCCGGCGAATCGAGCTTGATCGCCAGCGCGATCAGTAGCATCACCGGCGCCGCCGCGAGCAGCGCCAGGCTGGACAGGACGATGTCTTCCAGGCGCTTGAACATCGGCGACCAGCCACGCAGCGGCAGGTCCGAGGCGATCAGCGTGGGCAGCCCGGCCACTTCGGTGATGCGTTTGTTGGCATGCCGGAAGGCAACCATGTCGGGTACCAGCAGCACGTTCACCGGCAGCTTGCGTAGCTCATTGATCACCTGGCCGATGCGGCTGTCGGCGAACCAGGGCAGGGCAACCAGCACCTGGGTGACCTTTTCCTCGCGGATCATGCGTTCCAGATCGCGGGTGTTGCCAAGCAACGGCAGATTGGCCAGTTCGTTCGGCAGCCGCTCCAGCCGATCATCGATGAAGCCGAGCACGCCGGTGCGGATGTCGCGATTGTGTTGCAGGTATTCCGCGACACGCTGACCGTTCTCGGTGCCGCCGAGAATGACCGCGTTCTGCAGATACATGCCGCGCGCCATCAGGCGACGGAACAACGCCAGCATGGCCAGGCGTTCGGCGCCGAACAGCACGGCGCTGGTGATGAACCAGAACGCCAGGTGCTTGGCATCGAGATAGCTGAACAGTCCCATGCCCTGATGCATGAAGATCAACAGGCTGAACGCGGCAGCCCAGGCCAATAGCATGATGCGAAAGCGCAGCAGTGTGCTGAACACTTCCTCACTGTAGATGCCGACCGACTGGAAGATGATGATGCTCAGAACGCCGAAGAACATCAGGAACGCACTGAAGGTGCCGCCCGCGGCAGGCAGATCCTGCAGGAACATCAGCAGCAGGAAGCCCGGCAAGATGGCCGTCAGACCATGAATCAGGCGAACGCTGGCGAGGAAATAATCGACGAAACTGGGATGAGCGTACTCAAGGGTTCCCACGGACTGTAAACGCATTACAAGGCTCCTTCCTCAGCTACAACTGCTGTTCATTTGCTCGAATCGAATCGCCGCGGTACGCGCAACCTGATGGCAGGCGGCTATCGCAACCTCATTTAGGACAATGGCTCCGACCGTCCCCCGAGAAATGAGTTCATTGGTGGCAGCGGTGGTGACGGAAATCTGTAGAAATTCCGCTCTGTCATGTAACTGACTGATTTTTAAGGTGTGTCGTGAATCTGACGGCCAGCATGGCAAACGCTGGACCTGCCTCGACGACCGACCAATGGCACTTCCTATCGAAGTTTTGGATTAATCCTGAGAGGTGTCTGGAGGCGACAACTTCCATCACAGATGCGGGTCTGATCTGCCAGAACCGCAAAGAAGGAAGCGTTGATGAGCCAGCCCAGGGCCGTGCTGATCCTGCACGGCAAACAGTCCCTCAACGATGAGGTGCGCTCGGCCGTCGAGCAGCAACGGGAACTCGGCTGGGACCTGTCGGTGCGCGTCACCTGGGAGCCGGGCGATGCCGAGCGCCTGGTCCATGAAGCCCTCGCTGCCGGCCACACGCGGCTGATCGCAGGAGGTGGCGACGGCACGTTGCGCGAGGTGGCCGAGGCAATGCTGCAGCAGCGCGCCGAGGCCAGCCTGACGCTGATGCCGTTGGGTACCGCCAACGATTTTGCCCGTGCCGCCGGAATTCCCCTGCAACCGTTCGAAGCGTTGGCGCTGCTCGACGAACCGGCGGTAGCGATAGATGTGGGCGAAATGAATGGGCGCGTCTTCATCAACATGGCTACGGGGGGCTTCGGCTCGAAGGTGACGGCCAATACTTCCGAGGATCTCAAGCGCGTGCTCGGTGGTGGCGCCTACCTGTTGACCGGGCTGACGCGCTTCGCCGAGATCCACTCGGCATACGGCCGCTTCAGCGGTCCGGATTTCGAGTGGGAGGGCGATTTCCTCGCGCTGGGCATCGGTAACGGTCGCCAGGCTGGCGGCGGGCAGCTGCTCTGCCCGCAGGCGCAGGTCGACGACGGTTTGCTGGATGTCTGTATCGTGCCGGCGCCGGAGGATGCGGTGGGTACGCTGGGTACGTTGCTCAGCGGTGGGCTGCTTGGCGTCGAGGCCGTTGCGGTCAATGCGCGAGTGGCCTGGCTGGAGGTCGAGGCACCGGAACCGATCGATATCAATCTGGATGGCGAGCCGGTAGCGCAGGCGCATCTGCACTTCAGCGTCCGGCCGCGGGCGTTGCGTATGCATTTGCCGCCCGAATCGCCGTTGCTACAGCGCAACTGACGCGCCCGCGCTCGGCTGCGGCGAGAAAAAGCTGCACGGCGATATCAAGCGCAATGGAATGTGGCCGATATCTCAATATCCAGACCTCTTCCAAGGAGCCCGCAATGGCCGGCATTCTCGATTCAGTCGATCAACGCACCCGGTTGGTGGGGCAGAATCGCCTGGAAATTCTCATGTTCCGGCTTTCGGGCCGGCAGAAGTTCGCCATCAACGTGTTCAAGGTGCAGGAAGTCGTCCAGTTGCCGAAGATGACCCTGATGCCGCACCGGCACAACTCGGTGTGCGGGGTGGTGAATCTTCGCGGGCAGACCCTGCCGGTGATCGATCTGTCGCGCGCCATCGGCTTGCGCCCGCTGGTGCCGGATGAGCGCAGCACCATCATCGTCACCGAATACAACCGCACCATTCAGGCATTCCTGGTGGGTGGCGTGGATCGCATCCTCAACCTCAACTGGGAAGAGGTGCTGCCCCCGCCGAGCACCGCCGGTCGCCAGCATTACCTCACCGCGATCACCAAGGTCGAGAACGAGCTGGTGGAGGTCATCGACGTCGAGAAGGTGCTGGCGGAGATCGTTCCCTACAACACCAGCATCTCCGCCGACCGCCTGGCTGACCCGATTCTCGAGCGCGCGCGCGGCCGCGAAGTGCTGTGCGTCGACGACTCCAGCGTCGCTCTGGCGCAACTGCGCGACACGCTCACCCAGCTTGGCCTGAAGATTCACACCGCCAGCGATGGCCTCAAGGGGCTGAACCAGCTCAAGGCCTGGGCCGATGCCGGTGAAGTGCTCACCGACAAGTTGCTGATGGTCTTCACCGATGCCGAGATGCCGGAGATGGACGGTTATCGCTTGACCACCGAAATCCGCCATGACCCGCGTCTGCGCGATCTTTACGTGGTACTGCATACCTCGCTGTCGGGCAGCTTCAACCAGGCGATGGTGGAGAAGGTCGGCTGTGACAATTTCCTCTCCAAGTTCCAGCCGGAGAAACTGGTCGACGTCATCCGCGAGCGTCTGCAGCGCGACGAACAGGGCTGACGCGCTCTGCTATGCTGCTGCGCTTTTCGGCTCGCCGGAGGCGCAGCGTGCATCTGTCCTCGCTCTACCGTTTTCCCCTCAAGTCGGCTGCCGGCGAAGCGCTGCAGCAGGCGCACAGCGATGCGCTCGGACTCGTCGGTGATCGCCGCTGGATGGTAGTGGACGCCGAGAGCGGGCGCTTCCTGACCCAGCGCGTGCTGCCGCGCATGGCCCTGCTGCGCGCGCATTGGCTGGGTGATTCGGCTTTGCAGCTCGAAGCGCCTGGAATGCCGACCCTGACTGTGACAGTGCCGACCGCCGGCGAGTTGCGCGGCGTGCTGATCTGGCGCAACAGCACGCGCGTACCGGATGCCGGCGATGCCGCCGCGGTATGGCTCAGCCGGTTTCTCGAGCGGGCCTGCCGGCTGGTCTATCTGCCTGCGCAATGCGGTATCCAGATCGATCAGGACTATGCCGCGACGGGTGAGCGCACCGCCTTCAGCGACGGTTTTCCGTTTCTGCTGATCGGTCAGGCCTCACTGGATGATCTCTGCGCGCGGATTGGCAGGTCGCTGGAAATGCTGCGTTTTCGCCCGAATCTGGTGATCGCTGGCGCCGCGCCCTATGCCGAAGACAGCTGGAAGCGTATTCGTATCGGTGAGCTGACGTTCCGGGTGGTGAAGCCTTGTTCGCGCTGTGTCATTCCGACCATCGATCCGCAGACGGCCGAGCGCGGCGCGGACCGCGAACCGCTGACCACGCTGCTGAACTATCGCAAGGGCGAGGGTGGGGTGTTCTTTGGCCAGAATCTGATCGCCGAGGCGACCGGAACGCTGGCGGTGGGCATGCCGGTAGAAATTCTCGAGTGAGCAGGGCGGAGCGGCTAAGCGGCCGCTCGTCTAGCCAGTCCTACTGGTTCTCGAAATAGCGCTCGTGCCACTCCACCAGCGGTTGCGGGGCGTTGAGCTTCTGTCCGTAGATCACCGAGTAGGTGAGTACGTTCTGCACGTACTGGCGCGTCTCGTCGAACGGAATGTTCTCAACCCAGACGTCGAACGACAGGTGCTCGGCGTTGCGCAGCCATTGCCGAACGCGCCCAGGGCCGGCGTTGTAGGCGGCGGAGGCGAGTATGCGATTGCCGTTGAACTGCCCGTAGATCTGGCTGAGATAGGCCGCACCCAGCTGGATGTTGACGTTCGGATTGAGCACCTGCTGGGGTGAGGACAGCGGAATACCGAAGCGCCGCGCCGTTTCCTTCGCGGTGGCCGGCATCAGCTGCATGAGGCCAGTGGCGCCGACATGCGAGCGGGCGTCGGCCATGAAGGCACTCTCCTGGCGGGTGATGGCGAAGACCCAGCTCGGATGGATTTCCCGTGCCTTCGCCGCATTGACCAGCGTGCTGCGGTGCGCCATCGGGAAGCGGATGTCAAGGTCATCCCAGTACTGCGCCTGGCTGATGCTGCGGATCGCCGGGAAGTACCAGCCCATCTCATAAGCCAGCCGGGCCTGTGCCACCAGCTCATCGCGGCTGAACAGGCGGCTGACGTGATACCACTCGCGGCGGCCGTCGACGATCTGTCCGCGGGCATGAAACTCCAGCGCACGACGGATGCCCGCGGTGTTGCGCACCTTCTGTACCAGCTTTGGCGGTAGCGCCAGGGGCTGGTGATTGAGCTTGTACGGTGCCTGGATGCGGTCGGCGGAGAGGAAACCGTAGAAATCGCGTTCGGCGGCGACCGGCTGATACAGTGATATGGCCTGCTTGCTCTTCGGTTTTGCCAGTTCCAGGCTGCGTGCCTGCCAGTAGCGCCAGCGGTTGCTCTTGGCCAGCTCGTCCGGGAAGCGCTGGGTCAGCGCATAGGCGTCGTTCCAGCGCCCCAGGCGCAGCAGCAGGCGGGCACGCCATTCGCTGACGGTGTTGTCGCGCAGTTCGGGGTCGTAGTCGGCCATCACCTGCAGCGCGCGGCTGTCGAAGCGCTTGGCGAGGGTCAGACCGATCTGCCGGGCAATCGCGACCTTCTCTTCGGCCGAGAAGGCGTGGCGGCGCGCGTAGCCGTCGAGCAGCTTCAGCGCCTTTTCCGGATCCTGCCGGGCGAGGCGACGCAACCCGATTGAGACCACATCGGCCATCGCCGGGTGACTGCTGCCGAAACGCTCGGTCTGGCTCAGCATCCCGGGTTTCTGCGCCACCTCGACGATCAGTTCGCCATAGCCCCGCAGGCTCGACAGGCTCTTGCTCAGATAGCTGGCGAGTCCGTAGTTGCCAGCCTCTACCGCGAGCTTGATGCGTTTCCAGCGGCGCTCCTCGGTGAGCTTGCCCTTCGCCGCCCATTGCTCGAACAGGACATCGCAGGCTTCCGGCTGGGATTTTCCAACCAGCCAGAGGCGTTCGGCGGTGGCATCGCCTTCGGGCAGGCCTCGACCGAGCTGATACTGGCCGAACAGACAGTCCAGTTCGGTGAAATTCAGCTTCGGATCGTAGTAGTTGAGGAAAGTCTGCCAGTCACCGCGGGCCGCCAGCCAGCGTAGCCAGCGCAGTTTCATCCAGCTGATCTGCGGCAGATCGCCGTGTTCGGCAAGGAACTTCTCGATCTCCTGATTGCTCGCGCTCTTCAGGCGAGCGGTCAGCTCCTCATAGGCGAGATAGGGCTCCAGCGGATAGTCGCGCAGGGCACTGGCATAGCGACGATAGGGCGCGCTGTCGCCCTTGGCCAGGGCGCGCTTGGCTTCATCGTAGTACTGGCGCTGCTGAGTGAGAGTGGCGGCAGAGACGTCAACGGCTAAAGCAGAAAACAACAGGCAGAACAGCAAGCTGGAGAGTCGACCGCGCATGAGACTTCCGGGAAGAGATGAGGCATGGATCACGGCCGCTAGCTTAGCCTGCCGAGTCGGTCAGTTAAATGCGCTTTGGACGGACGCCCCGAACAAATTTCCACTTCCGACGAATGCCGTGCCAAAGCCTCTGCGTTCGGGCTGAGCGGGCGGCGGTAAACCCGGCTCGAGGCCCGGTATCTGCTAGAATGCGCGCCCTGTTTTTCGGAGGTAGTCATGACCCTGCTCAAGTTCACCGATGTATCCCTGGCCTACGGCACGACGCCGCTGCTGGATGGCGTGTCCTGGCAGATCGCGCGGGGTGAGCGGGTCTGCATCATCGGCCGCAACGGCACGGGCAAGTCCAGCATGCTGCGCCTGGTGAAGGGCGATCGCATTGCCGACGACGGCGAAATCTGGCGGGCGCCGGGACTGAAGATCGGCGAACTGCCGCAGGAGTTGCCGCGCGCCGATGAGCGTACGGTGTTCGATGTCGTTGCCGAGGGGCTGGAAGGCGTCGGCGAACTACTGGCCGAGTACCACCACCTCAGCATGAACATTCAGGATCAGGACGATCTCGACAAGCTGATGCATGTGCAACAGGCGCTGGAAGCCAAGGATGGCTGGCGCCTGCAGCAGCTGGTCGAGAGCACGCTAAGCCGCCTGCAGTTGCCGGCCGATCGCACCCTGGCCGAGCTTTCCGGTGGCTGGCGCCGGCGTGTGCTGCTGGCGCAGGCGCTGGTGTCCGAACCGGACCTGTTACTGCTCGACGAGCCGACCAACCATCTGGATATCGGTGCCATCGCCTGGCTGGAAGAGGCGTTGACCGGTTTCAATGGCGCGGTGTTGTTCATCACCCACGACCGGGCGTTTCTGCAGAACCTGGCGACGCGCATCCTCGAACTGGATCGCGGCAGGCTGATCGACTGGAATGGTGATTACGCCAGCTTCCTCGTGCACAAGGAGCAGCAGCTCGCTGCCGAGGAAACCGCCAATGCGCTGTTCGACAAGAAGCTGGCCCAGGAAGAAGTCTGGATTCGTCAGGGCATCAAGGCCCGCCGGACTCGTAACGAGGGCCGCGTGCGCGAGCTCAAGGCCTTGCGTGTTGAGCGCAGCGAACGCCGCGAGCGGCAAGGCAAGGCGACTTTCCAGCTGGAAAGTGCAGACAAGTCCGGCAAGCAGGTGATCGTCGCCGAGCACGTCGGCTTTGCTCACCCGGGCGGTGAACCGCTGATCCGTGATTTTTCCATGGTCGTCCAGCGCGGCGACCGTATCGGTCTGCTGGGTGCCAACGGCACCGGCAAGACCACCCTGCTCAAGCTGCTGCTGGGCGAACTGCAGCCGACCAGTGGCAGCATCGAGATCGGTACCAAGCTGGAAGTGGCGTATTTCGACCAATTGCGTCACCAGCTGGAGCTGGAGAAGACGGTGATCGACAACCTCGCCGAGGGTCGTGAATTCATCACCATCGACGGCCAGAATCGCCACGTCCTGAGCTATCTGGGCGACTTCCTGTTCAGCCCCCAGCGTGCCCGCACGCCAGTCAAGGCGCTGTCCGGCGGCGAGCGGGCACGGCTTTTGCTCGCCAAGCTGTTCAGTAAGCCAGCCAATCTGCTGGTGCTGGACGAGCCGACCAACGACCTCGATGTGGAAACTCTGGAGTTGCTGGAAGAGGTGTTGCTGGGCTTCCCCGGTACGGTACTGATGGTCAGCCACGACCGCGCGTTTCTCGACAACGTCGTCACTAGCACCCTGGTGTTCCAGGGTAACGGTGAAGTGCGTGAGTACGTCGGCGGCTATCAGGACTGGTTGCGTCAGGGAGGCTCGCCGCGGCTGCTGGGCGCGGGCGAGAGCGCCGAGCAGAAGGACAAGGGCAAGAGCGCGCCGAGTCCCGCGCCTACCGCGCAGCCTGTCGCCGAGCCGGCGCCGGTCAAGAAGAAGCTCAGCTACAAGCTGCAACGTGAGCTTGAAGCGTTGCCGGGCAAGATCGATGCGGCGGAGCAAGCGATCGAGGCCTTGCAGAAGGAGGTGTCCGATCCGGCCTTCTATCAGCAGGCGGCTACGGTGACCGGCGCAGCCCTCGAGCGTCTCGAGGCGCTGCAGAAAGAGCTCGACGAGCTGCTGGAGCGTTGGGCCGAACTGGAGGAGTGATGGCGTGTGGCGCTGGTCGTCCGGCCAGCGTTCTCCACCGGTAGGGGCTCGCGAGCGCGTTGGTTGGTGCTTGAAGATGTCCGTAGCGCTTCGATGCGAAGCCCCATGAGGTGGGTCAATACCACCGGGGCGTTGGCTGGTTAAGTTCGCTTCGGTTTGCAGTCACGACGATGGAGCATAGATGGCTATTGAATACCGCATCACCCTGGATGATGAACACGATTTCAGTTACCGGATCGAACTGGATCGTGGTTATGACAAGGAAGTCGCTGCTCAGGCTCCAAAGTGGACACGCCTTGAACACCAGCGTTGCAGCAACTGCCCGCTGAGTCAGAACGACTTCAGCCATTGTCCGGCTGCCGTGGATCTGCATCGGGTCATCGAGGACTTCCAGGGACTCCCGGCGATCCAGAAGGCACTGGTCTGGGTGCGCACGCCGGAGCGGGAATACACCAAGCTGGTCGGGCTGGAGGAGGGGCTGCGGGCACTGCTCGGTGTGATCATGGCCACCAGTGCCTGCCCGGTGCTCGGTCGGCTCAAGCCGATGGCCCAGCAGCATCTGCCGTTCGCCAGCAATCGCGAGTTCGTGCTGCGTGCGGTGTCGCTGTACCTGGCGCGCCAGTATTTCAACCTGCGCGAGGGGCGTCATGCGGACTGGGAACTCCGTGGGCTGGTGCGGTCGTTCCAGCAGTTGCAGCTGGTCAATCAGGCTTTCTGGCAGCGTATCCACGACACCTGCGAAGGTGACTGCAACCTCAAGGCGTTCCTGACCTTCTTTTCCATGGCGTCGAGCCTGACCTATTCGCTGGAAACCCAGTTGCAGAAAATCCGCCCGCTGGTGATGAGTGCCGGTGACGGAATAGAGGCGCTCTAAGCGCGAACGCAGCCTGCAGGATACAAGCAGGCTGCGTTACACGCGTTGACTCGGCCAGCCCGCGCGTAACGCGTCCAAGCAGTTTGCCGCTTATTCGGGCTTCTTCAACCGCACCGCGAGCACGTCGCAGGGCGCACCATGGAGAATGTCGTTGGCTGTCGAGCCCAGCAGCAGGGCCAGACCGTGACGACCATGACTGCCGACCACGATCAGGTCGCAGCCTTGCTCCTGAGCCAGGCGATGCACCTCCTGACGTGGCTGGCCATAAGCGAGGTGGCGCTGCTCCGGGGTCAGGCTCGGATAGACATCGGCGAAGCCGGCCATCCGCTCGCGGGCCTGATCGAACTGCTGCTGTTGCAGCATCGACAGGTCCATCGGCACATCGCCGCCGAAGGCCATCGCCATCGGCTCAATGATATGCACCAGCGTCAGCTTGGCACCGGTGGTCGTGGCTAGTGCCTGGGCGCGTGCGACTACCGGGTGGCATTCGTCGGTCAGATCGACGGCGACCAGAATGTGCTGGTAGGGCATGATGACTCCTCCTGAGCGGGTCGGCCTGGACAAGCTTGTCGCGCCGACGGGGTGGTTTTTGATAAACCCTGCGTTATGCGGGTTTATACGGCGTTGCCGGCGGCTTCGCCAGTGTCCCGTTGCCGCCGACACCTGCTGGCACGATGGCGGGCTGTTATCATGCACGGCCGCGCCTGCCGAGCCGTTGCGCTGGCTTACCGAGAGATTCCTATGTTGATGCTAGACACCGATTACTCACTTGCCTGGGCCGTCTACGGTGTGGCGGCGCTGGGCTGCCTGCTGGTCTGGTTTCGTGCCACACGCTGGATGTGGCGTTGGCTGCGTGAGCCGCTGCGGCTGGTGGCGGCGGTGCTGTTGCTGACGCCGACCATCGTCGACCCGGCAAAGGAACTCTTCGCCCCTGCAGTGGCCATTACCGCGATGGACCTGTTGCTCAAGGTGGGCAACAACGCTTGGCGTGCCGTCGCCGACCTCGCACTGTACGGGCTGATTGCCTTCGTGCTCTATCTGCTGCTGGTGGCGGTGCGCTGGCCGATCGAGCAACGTCTCAAACGTGGCCGGGCCGCAGCGGCCGCTACTCAGGACGAGGATCCGCGCACCCTGAGCGAGCGGATGGCCGACGAGGATGATGACTATTTTCCGCAGCCGGGACGCCAGATGCGTACCGAGCCGCGTTTGTAACCTTCCGCACAGCCAGGGGAAGCCAACGTATGTGCGAATTGCTCGGCATGAGCGCCAATGTTCCCACCGATATCGTTTTCAGCTTCACCGGACTGATGCAGCGTGGTGGCAAGACCGGTCCGCACAAGGATGGCTGGGGCATCGCCTTCTATGAGGGGCACGGCCTGCGGCTGTTCCAGGACCCGGTGGCCAGTTGCGAGTCGGAAGTGGCGAAGATGGTCCAGCAGTACCTGATCAAGAGCGAGGTGGTGATCGGCCATATTCGCCATGCCAACGTCGGCAAGGTGGCGCTGGTGAACACCCATCCGTTCATGCGCGAGCTCTGGGGGCAGTACTGGTGCTTTGCGCATAACGGGCAACTGGCCGAGTTCATTCCCCCCAAGGGGTTCTATCGCGCGGTCGGCGACACCGACAGCGAAGCCGCATTCTGCGATCTGCTGAATCGGATTCGCTCCGACTTTCCGGAAAGGGTGGAGGCCGAAGCGCTACTGCCGACGCTGCTGGCCGCCTGTCGGCACTATCGCAGCAAGGGCGTATTCAACTGCCTGCTGAGCAACGGTGAATGGCTGTTCAGCTTCTGCACCACCAAGCTGGCGCAGATCACCCGACGTGCGCCTTTTGGTCCTGCGCAGCTCAAGGACGCCGAGTTGACGGTGGATTTCCAGGCGGAGACCACGCCCAGGGACGTGGTCACCGTGCTGGCAACCGAGCCGTTGACCGACAACGAGTCCTGGACCATCCATGAAACCGGGCAGTGGAGTCTGTGGCGCCATGGAGAATGCGTCGCCCAGGGCCGGGAAGGCACATGCTGAGAAGTTATCTGCGGCTGGCCCTGTTCGCCCTCGGCTTGCTGGTGGGTGTGCAGGTGCCGGGGTTCATCGATGCGTATGGGCAGCGCGTCGAGGCTCATCGGCAGGAAGCGCAGCGCGGACTGCAGGGGTTTCGCGACACGGCGCAGCGATTTTTCGAGGGCGATCTGGACGCGCTGGTGGCGCATTACCGGGCCAGTGACGATGCGGTGATCCAGAGCGATGCGCGCAGTCTGGAGGCACTGGTGCAGCGTGTACGGTTGCTGGAACGTGAGTGGCAGGCCATGCAGCAACCCTGGTACGTGCGCAGCTGGCACGTACTGTTCGGCGCCGATGCCGAGCTGCGTCAGGAGACCGTCGCCGGCTACCGCTATCAGGTGCTGCTGGCGCCCGAGGCGATTGCCTGGGGGCTGAGCTGTGCGCTGCTGCTGGCCTGGCTGGTGGAAAGCCTGCTGCTCGCCCTCAGCTATCCGTTTCGCTCGAAGCGCCGGCGCTCGCGGATTTATCGCTGAGCGGTCGAACACACGTCAGGACGCACCACGCGTCCTGGCTCGATCATTTGGCGAGGAATTTCATGCCTTCTTCCAGCCCGCTCAGGGTCAGCGGATACATCCGATCCTCCACCAGCTCGCGGATGATGCCGGTTGAGGTGGTGTAGCCCCAGGTGTCCTTGGGGTAGGGGTTGATCCAAATGAGCTTCTTGTACTTCTCCATGAAGCGCTGCATCCACACGTAGCCGGCTTCCTCGTTCCAGTGTTCGACACTGCCGCCGGGTTGGGTGACCTCGTAGGGCGCCATCGCCGCGTCGCCGACGAACACGACTTTGTAGTCGGCGCCGTATTTGTGCAGCACATCCAGCGTCGAAGTGCGCTCCGAAGTGCGGCGGAAGTTGTTCTTCCACACCGACTCGTAGATGAAGTTGTGGAAGTAGAAGTACTCCAGGTGCTTGAACTCGGTTTTGCAGGCCGAGAACAGCTCTTCGCAGACCTTCACGTGGGCGTCCATCGAGCCGCCGATGTCGAACAGGATCAGCAGCTTCACTGCATTGCGCCGTTCCGGGCGCATCTGGATGTTGAGCAGACCGGCATCGCGGGCGGTGTGGTCGATGGTGCCGTCGATGTCCAACTCGTCCGCCGCACCCTGGCGGGCGAACTTGCGCAGACGGCGCAGGGCGATCTTGATGTTGCGCGTGCCCAGTTCGACCTGATCGTCGAGGTTCTTGTACTCGCGCTGGTCCCAGACCTTCACCGCGCGGCCCTGGCGCTTGCCGGCATCGCCGATGCGGATGCCTTCCGGGTTGTAGCCACCGGAGCCGAACGGGCTGGTGCCGCCTGTGCCGATCCACTTGTTGCCGCCGGCGTGGCGTTCCTTCTGTTCCTCGAGGCGCTTCTTGAACTCCTCGATCAGCTTGTCCAGGCCGCCGAGCGACTGGATCTGTGCGCGCTCCTCGTCGGTCAGGCTGCGCTCGAATTCCTTGCGCAGCCAGTCTTCCGGAATCAGCGCTTCCAGATGCTGGTCGAGGCTCTGCAGGCCGTTGAAGTAGGCGCCGAAGGCCCGGTCGAATTTGTCGAAGTGGCGCTCGTCCTTGACCATCACGGTGCGCGCGAGGAAGTAGAACTCGTCCATGTCGGCGAACACCACGCGGTGTTTGAGGGCGTCGATCAGATCGAGCAGTTCACGTACCGAGACGGGAACCTTGGCGGCACGCATTTCGTTGAACAGGCCAAGCAGCATGGCAGAACCTCAGGCGCGCACTTGGCGGTGCGCGATGGCGATGGGGTTAAAGATCACGGTCGTGCTGGGGTAGCCCGTCGCGAATCTCGTACCAGTCGGCCTTGGAGCCGACGAAGATGTGCGATTGCGCAGGTACCGGCAGCGGCGAGTCGAGCGTGCCGGCGGCGACGCCGACCTCATGCTCGCGGTTGTCGACGAACAACAGGTTGGAGCCGCAGCGGATGCAGAAGGTACGCGTCACGTGTTCGGAGGAGTGGTAGACGCCCAGCTGGTCCTTGCCGGACATGAAGTGGAAGGCTTCCAGCGGCACGCTCGCGTAGGTGGCGAAGGCGGCGCCGTGAGCCTTGCGACACATCTTGCAGTGGCAATGGGTCAGCTCGGTGATGGGGGCGTCGATGCGGTAGCGCACGACGCCGCACAGACAACTACCGGTATGCGTTTGCATGGTTGTTCCTCCAGTGAGTGAGCGGCCGGCTCTCCCACGAGACACCGGCGGGTCAGCGGCTGCTGGCGCGGCGACTCATGAAGGCTAGACGTTCCAGCAGCATCACGTCCTGTTCGTTCTTCACCAGCGCACCGGCCAGTGGCGGAATCGCCCGGGTCGGATCGCGCTCGCGCAGCACGGCCTCGCCGATGTTGTCCGCCATCAGCAGCTTCAGCCAATCGACCAGTTCGGAGGTCGAGGGTTTCTTCTTCAGGCCCGGTACCTTGCGCACATCGAAGAACACGTCCAGCGCCTCGCTGACCAGGTCCTTCTTGATGTTCGGGTAGTGCACGTCGACGATGCGCTGCAGCGTCTCGCGATCGGGGAAGGCGATGTAATGGAAGAAGCAGCGGCGCAGGAAGGCGTCCGGTAGTTCCTTCTCGTTGTTCGAGGTGATGATGATGATCGGCCGCTGGGTGGCCTTGATGGTTTCGTTGGTCTCGTAGACGTAGAACTCCATCTTGTCGAGTTCCTGCAACAGGTCGTTGGGGAACTCGATGTCGGCCTTGTCGATCTCGTCGATCAGCAGGATCACCCGCTCGTCGCTCTCGAACGCCTCCCACAGCTTGCCTTTCTTGATGTAGTTCTTCACATCGTGGACCTTGTCCACGCCCAGCTGCGAGTCACGCAGGCGGCTCACCGCATCGTATTCGTAGAGGCCCTGGTGCGCCTTGGTGGTGGATTTGATGTGCCAGGTGATCAGCTTGGCGCCGAACGATTCGGCCAGCTGTTCGGCCAGCATGGTCTTGCCGGTGCCGGGCTCACCCTTGACCAGCAGCGGACGCTGCAGGGTGATAGCGGCGTTGACGGCAAGCTTGAGGTCGTCGGTGGCGACGTAGGACTGGGTGCCTTCGAATTTCATTGCGGATTCCTTGGGCGGGCCTGGCACGCAGGCGCTTCGTGTTGGAATTTAGGAGGCCGACTATAAGTGATGCACACCTGACTGTGAACGCGAGGCGATCATTCAGTCACTGAATGATCGCCGTTGGATGTTTCGGCCAGATTCAGCGGTCGTTATCTTCCAGCGATCGCTCGAAGCGGGCCGTGAACGCTTCAACGAAGGCGTTGCGCAGGATGGCGATGAACGCCTGGAACGGGCTGACATCGGCGTTGCGGGTGCTGCCGGAGAGTTCGATGCGCGTGGCGAACTGATCCTTCTGCTGGTTCTGCAGCACTTCCTGGCCGCCGCCGACCACGGCTTCCCAGAGGCCACGCAGCAAGCCCTTGTCTTCGTTCTCGACGTCCTGTTGGAAATTGAAGACGTCGACGTTGCGCAGCAAGGGCTTGATGTAACCGTCCAGCTGGCTGTCGGTGGCTTCGACTTCCAGCACCAGATCGCCGCTACCGCCGGCAAAGTCGAACTTGCCATAGGCACGACTGAAGTCGTTCAGTTGCTTGAGCGCGATATCCGTGGCGCGCAGGCTGAGTTCGAAATCCTCCCAGTCGGTGAACGGGTCGAAGCGCGCGCTGGCTTCGATGGGCGAGCGATTGAACAGCTTGCCGGTACCCTCGAAGGTGGCCACCCGGCTGCCTTGCGCATCGGCCGTATTGGTCAGGTTGTACAGACTGGCCTGGATGTCGCTGGCGTAGACGTGTACGGGCGGTTGCGCGGTGAAGTTGCGAAATGACAGCTGGCCATCGACCACGCGGATCTCGTTGAGCGTGATCGGCAGCAGCGCGTCGAGCTGATCGCGCCAGTCGACACCCTCACCGGTCTGCGATTCGCCCTGGTCGCCACCATCGACGAGGTTCAGCTGCGGTTGCTCGAACTCCACCTCGCCAACTACCGCGCGGTCCTGCCAGAGCGCGCGCCAGCTGATGGCGATATCGATACCCGGGGCCTTGAACAGCGGCGCCTGTACCCGTTTGTCCTTCTTCTCGATGTTCAGCCCTTCGACCCGGTAGGCGCCGCGCCACCAGGCAAGGTCGACGTCATCCACGTGCCCCTGGTAGTCGCCCATGTCGGCCATGGACTGGTTGAGGTAGTTGCGCACCAGCACGGGCAGGGCCAGGTGCAGCAGCACCAGCAGCGCAGCGAGGATGAGCAGGAGCCACAGGGGCAGGTAGCGGCGTTTCATGGCGATCCGGAATGGCTCGGGGAGGTCTTGGATGGACCTTCGGCCAGCACGGTGAGTTCGGCTGGACGTCGGCGGGGTCTGCGCATAGGCTTTCTGCCCTGGTTTTCTTCCGCGCAGGGACACACTGATGAGCCGCATCTACGCCGACAACGCACGTTCCATCGGCAACACGCCGCTGGTGATGATCAACCGTCTGGGCCCCAAGGGCGTCAGCATTCTGGCCAAGATCGAAGGCCGCAATCCCGCTTATTCGGTGAAATGCCGCATCGGCGCCGGCATGATCTGGGATGCCGAGGAGAGTGGCCGGCTCAAGCCCGGCATGACCATCGTCGAGCCGACCTCCGGCAATACCGGCATCGGCCTGGCCTTCGTGGCAGCCGCCCGTGGCTACAAGCTGATGCTGACCATGCCCGCGTCGATGAGCCTGGAGCGGCGCAAGGTGCTCAAGGCACTCGGTGCCGAGCTGGTCCTGACCGAGCCGGCCAAGGGCATGAAGGGTGCAATCGACAAGGCGACCGAGATCGCCGCCTCCGATCCTGAACGCTATTTCCTGCCGCAGCAGTTCGAGAATCCGTCGAATCCGGCGATCCACGAAAAGACCACCGGTCCGGAAATCTGGAACGACACCGACGGCGGCGTGGACGTGCTGGTCGCCGGTGTCGGCACCGGCGGCACCATCACCGGGGTGTCGCGGTTCATCAAGAACACCAAGGGCAAGCAGATCCTCAGCGTGGCGGTCGAGCCGACCAGCTCGCCGGTGATCACTCAGGCGCTGGCCGGGGAAGAGATCAAGCCCAGCCCGCACAAGATTCAGGGCATCGGCGCCGGTTTCGTGCCGAAGAACCTCGATCTGTCGCTGATCGACCGCGTCGAACTGGTGGATGACGAGGAGGCCAAGAACATGGCCCTGCGTCTGATGCGTGAGGAAGGCATCCTCTGTGGCATCTCCTGCGGCGCGGCGATGGCGGCGGCGGTGCGTATGGCCGAGCGGCCGGAAATGCAGGGCAAGAATATCGTGGTGATCCTGCCGGACTCCGGCGAGCGCTACCTGTCGACCATGCTGTTCGCCGACATGTTCAGCGAGCAGGAACTGGTGCAGTAATCCCCGGCGGCGGGCTTAGGGTGCACGCGCTTGCAGCCGGATACCCGCCCGCTTCCCTCGCGACGGGCGCTCATGTCCGTCCACCCGTTGCAGGTACCGGTGTGGCCGGCGCCTGTTTCAGGACCAGCCACAGGGCCAGCGCAATCAGCGCACCACCGTAGACATAGGCCCAGGACAGCGGCTCGCCAAGCAACAACGCGCCCCAGAAAACGCCGAATGGCGGAATGATGAAGGTGACGGTCAGCGTCTTGACCGGGCCGATATCGGCGAGCAGGCGGAAGTACAGGATGTAGGCGAAGGCGGTGCAGAGTACGCCAAGTCCGATCAGGCTGAGCCACACCGGGCTGCCGCCCCAGCTGGCAGGTGGCGCATGCAGCACCGAGAGGCCGAACAGTGGCAACAGGCAGAGCGCCGCGCCGGCCTGACTGCCGAAGGCCACCAGCTCGCTGCTGAGGCCTCCATGCTGGTTGATCCAGCGTCGCGTGAGAAACCCGCCGAGTCCGTAGCACGCGGTTGCACCGAGGCAGGCGAGGGCGCCAATCAGCAGATCGGCATCGAACGACACCGGCCCGGTGCGCGTCAGCACGATCACGCCGGCCAAGCCGCAGAGCACACCGATCACCTTGGACAGCGTCAGCTCCTCGGCGAAGAACAGCGCGCCGATCAGCACGCCCATCAGCGGGGTCGTCGCATTGAATATCGCCGAATAGCCAGCCGGCAGCAGCTGGGCGGCGAGTGCGTAGAAGGCGAACGGGATGCCCGAGTTGATGGTCCCCAGCAGCAGACACAGGCCGAGCTTGCCGCGAAAATCCCAGCGTGCCCGCAGGATCAGCAGGATCATGAGCAGCCCGAGAGTGGCCAGCAGTACGCGGAAGAAGGCGGTGGGGAAGGTCCCGAGCACCGGGGCGATCACTCGCATGAAGAGAAAACTGGCGCCCCAGATGGCGGCCAGACTGATGAGGCGGAACAGGTCGAGGGCGCGCATGCCGGTGCTCCTATCGCGGAGCGACAAGTGTTGTCGGTGCTCCGGCAACCGGCAAGCCGGAAACGACTTTCAAACTGGCGGCTTGACCATCGGCCGACTTTCCTTGCGCGGGGGCACTGGCTAAGCTCGCCGTTCCTCCCTTGCCGCAGAGATTCCCTCATGGAGCAGCAACCGGCTGCCGAAATCGCCCGGCAGATTCTTCTCGGCTTCGACGATTACCGCGAGCAGTTCCGCCTGATCACCGAAGGCGCTCGTGCGCGCTTCGAACAGGCGCAATGGCAGGAAGCCCAGCGTGCCTCGGCAGCACGGATTAACCTGTACGAGGAAAAGGTCAGCGAAACCCGCAATCATCTGTTGGCGACCTTCGACAAGGCGCCGCTGCTGCAGGTCGAATACTGGCCGCAGATCAAGAGCGCCTACATCGAGCAGATCAACCCGCGCTTCGACGATGAGTTGTCGGAAACCTGGTACAACTCGATCTTCTGTGGGCTGTTCAGTCATGACTGCATCAGTGACGGCACCATGTTCATCCACACCACCCGACCGTCGGCTCGTGCCCGCGAACGGGTCGCGCAAACCCGAAGCTACCTGCCCAGGGGGGATCTTGCCGGAGTGCTGGAGCAGATACTCGATGACTTCGCCTTCAGCGTGCCCTACGTCGATCGTGTCGGCGATCTGCGCCGCCTGCTGACGCAGCTCAACGACTCCCTGCCGGACTGGGTCTGCAAGGATCCTGAACTGACCATCGAACTGTTCGCCTCGGTGCTCTATCGCAACAAGGGCGCCTATCTGATCGGCCGCATCTTCACCCGCGACGAGCAGTGGCCGCTGGCGATTCCGCTGCTGCACCGCGAAGGCGAGGGCATCGTCGCCGATGCGTTGATCACCGACGAGGCGGAAGTCTCGATCATCTTCTCCTTCACCCGTTCGTATTTCATGGTGGAAGTGCCGATCCCCGCGGAGTTCATCGGCTTTCTCAAACGCATCCTGCCGGGCAAGCACATCGCCGAACTCTATACCTCGATCGGCTTCTACAAGCACGGCAAGTCGGAGTTCTACCGTGCGCTGATCAACCACCTGGCCAGCACGGACGACCGTTTCATCATGGCGCCGGGTGTGCGCGGGATGGTGATGAGCGTGTTCACGCTGCCTGGCTTCAACACCGTGTTCAAGATCATCAAGGACCGCTTCTCGCCGACCAAGAACGTCGATCATTCCACGGTGGTGGAGAAGTACCGTCTGGTGAAGAGCGTCGACCGGGTGGGGCGCATGGCCGACACTCAGGAGTTCGCCGATTTCCGCTTTCCCACCTCCAAGTTCGATCCCGATTGCCTGGCCGAACTGCTGGAGGTCGCGCCCTCGACTGTCGAGGTCCAGGGCGACACCGTGCTGGTGCGCCATTGCTGGACAGAGCGGCGTATGATGCCGCTGAACATCTACCTGGAAAATGCCAGCGAGCAGCAGCGGCTCGAAGCGCTGGAGGATTATGGCCTGGCGATCAAGCAGCTGGCGGCGGCCAATATCTTTCCTGGCGACATGCTGCTGAAGAATTTCGGCGTCACCCGCCACGGCCGGGTGGTGTTCTATGACTACGACGAGATCTGCTTCCTCACCGAGGTGAACTTCCGCCACATCCCGCCGCCGCGTTATCCGGAGGACGAGATGGCGTCCGAACCGTGGTATTCGGTGGGGCCCAACGACGTGTTCCCGGAAGAGTTTCCGCGTTTTCTCTTCGCCGATCTCAACCTGCGTCGTCAGTTCGCCCGTTTGCACGGCGAGCTGTATGACGCCGACTACTGGAAGAGCCTGCAGGACGCCATTCGTACCGGCAAAGTCATCGACGTATTCCCTTACCGGCGCAAGGGCGAAGCCAGCCACTGAACTCGCCACAGCAGCACCTGCGGCGGACGCGTGGCACGGGGAAGGATGAACGGTCCACGCTACCGCTGGTCGCAATTGAAAAGGCCGGTAAAACAATATCGGCGTCGTGTTGGCCCATGAGCGCAGCGAGTCCGGGCGCCGGCGGGCAACTTGGCTTATGCTCAACCATGAAGCCCAGCATGGCTGCGCTGTGACCCGTTGATAAGCAGGAGGGTTCGACCATGAAAGCACGGCTCAATTACGTGATGTGGAGGCTGGCGGTTGCCCTCGGGCTGATCGAAGCACCACGCATGCAGCCGATCCGGGTGCCTACCGAGCGTACGGACGCATCGCGACCGCGCCGGCGCTGAGCTCAGGCGTCACCGCCCGGGTATTGGTGGTCCGCCGCGCTCTACTGCCCGCTGGTATGCAGGACGCGTGCGGATTCGCTCTAGATAGTCCATCAGCCGGGGCCGGCTTCCATCCAACCCCGCCCGAGCCGCTGCGGCCTCGATGGGATAGCTCAGTTGGATATCCGCGGCGCTGAACGTGTCGCCGGCGAACCAGTGACTTTTGCCCAGTTCATCTTCCAGATAGTCCAGATGCAGCTTGAGCTGCGGTCCGATGAACGCCTTGTTGGCCTGGCTCGCTATCGCACGTGCTATGGGCCGCGCGAAGAAAGGCATGGGCGCATTGGCGACCCGATCGAAGACGAGCTTGAGTAACAGCGGTGGCATTGCCGAGCCCTCGGCGTAGTGCATCCAGTAGCGGTAGCGCAGGTGGGCGGGCGATCCCGCAGCCGGACGCAGTTGGCCATCGCCATGGGCATCGAGCAGGTATTCGAGAATTGCAGCGGACTCGGCGACGGTCTGCTCGCCGTCGGTAATCACCGGCGATTTGCCCAGCGGATGAACAGTCTTCAATTCTGCCGGTGCGAGTAGTGTCTTCGGATCGCGTGCATAGCGTTTGAGTTCGTAGGGAACGTCCAGCTCTTCGAGCAGCCAGAGCACCCGGTGGGAGCGCGAATGCTCCAGATGATGCACCGTGACCATGAGATTTCCTTGTGGGATTGGCGGCAGCAAGCATAGTCGCTCTGCCGATGTCCGCCCGCTTGTGGCAGACTCCGCCGCCGAGGTGAACCATGTCGCGTCCGTTCTGCTCCCGTTGCCAGCGCCCGCAAGCCCAGTGTCTGTGCCCGTTGATCCCGTCGCTCGAAAGTCGCACGCAGGTGCTGATCCTGCAGCACCCGAGCGAGGCACAGCATGCCTTGAACACCGCGCGGTTGGTTGCGCTGGGGCTGCGCCACGCCGAGCTGCGCATCGGCGAGATCTTTGCCGAACCTGGCGACGAGTCGCTCTGCAACTTTCTGTTGTTTCCGGGAGAGGGCGCGATCTCGCTGACCGAACTGGCTGAGACGCAACAGCCGCTACGTCTGATCGTTCCGGACGGCACCTGGCGCAAGGCGCGCAAGCTGCTGCACGTGAATCCGTGGCTGGCGGCGCTGCCAAGGGTGGCACTGCCGCCGGGGCTGGTCTCGCGTTACCGCCTGCGCAAGGCCCCTGCGGCTGGTGCGCTGTCGACTATCGAAGCCGTGGTCACCGCGCTGAACCTGCTGGAAAGCACGCAGCGCTTCGACGCCTTGCTCAAACCTTTCGAGGCGTTGATCGAGGGGCAGATTGCGGCAATGGGCGAGGAGGTCTATCGGCGCAATCACGGTGAAGGCGAGGCGCTGCGCTAGCGTTCGCGCAGTGCCTCGTAACGGGCCTTGAGTACCGGCTTGAGCATATAGTCGAGCACACTCTTGTGGCCGGTGATGATGTCCACGGTGGCGACCATGCCGGGGATGATCACCAGGGGATGCTCCTTGGAGCCCAGGTAGTTCTTGTCGGTGCGAACCTGGATCAGATAGAAGCTGCGGCCTTCGCGGTCGGTGATGGTGTCGGCGCTGATCAGCTCCAGGTTCGCTGCCAGGCCGCCGTAGATGGTGTAGTCGTAGGCGCTGAATTTCACCATGGCGCGCTGGCCAGGATGCAGGAAGGCAATGTCCTGCGGGCGCACGCGCGCCTCGATCAGCAGGTTGTCTTCTAGCGGGACGATCTCCAGCAGGTTGCTGCCCGGCTGCACCACGCCGCCGATGGTATTCACGTTCAGCTGCTTGATCACGCCATGCACCGGCGAGACGACGGAGGTGCGGCTGACGCGGTCCTGAATTGCCACGCTGGTGGCGGTGATCTTCTGCAGGTGCGTGCGGGCCTCATTCAGTTCCTTGAAGGCCTCGGCGCGGAAGGCCAGCTCGGACTGCTCGATGCGGCTCTGGATTTCCTTCGCGGCGGCCTCGGCGCGCGGCAGGGCGAGGGTGGTTGCATCCAGCGCGCCGCGTACGTCCACCATGCTGCGGCGCAGGCGCAGGATCTCCACTTCCGATACCGCGCCGGCGGCCACCAGCGGGCTGGACATGTTCAGCTCCTGCTGGATCAGCCCGAGGCTGGAACGATACTGCTGCTGCTTGGAGCGAAATTCCGCCACTTCCTGCTGCTTCTGCGCCAGTTGCTCGCGCAGGATGCTCTGCTCGCTCTGCAGGCGCTGCTGGCGCGACTGATAGAGCGCCATCTGATCCTCGGCCAGCTGCGGCTGGGCGCGCGTGATTGCCTCCGAGAGCACCAGTGGCGTGCCTTCTGCCTCCGCGGTGAGCCGCTCGACGTGGGCCTGCAGGGCGAGGCGCTCGACTTCCGACTCCTCCTGATTGGAGAGGAAACGGGTGTCGTCCAGACGCAGCAGCATGTCGCCCTTGTTCACCACCTGGCCTTCACGAACGAAGATTTCCGCGACGATTCCGCCCTCCAGATTCTGGATCGTCTGGATCTTGCTCGAGGGAATCGCCTTGCCTTCACCGGTGGTGACCTCGTCGAGCACGGCGAAATGCGCCCAAGTGAGGCCGGCGGCGAGCAGCAGTGCCACCAGCCAGACCGTCAGCCGGGTGGGCCAGGGCGAATCCTCGAGGATCGCGCCCTGGATGGTGGGCATGTACTCGATGTCTTCTTTGGCGCGGGCAGTTCTGGCGAAGTAGACCCAGGGGAGAAATGTCATGCCGGGACTCCGGAAACCAACGGGTGACGAAACTTCATGTGTCTTTCGCTCATACCGAAGCCTGGCCGATATGGCCTCTGCGCAGCGCTTCGATCACCGCGGCCTTCGGCCCATCGGCGACGACATGGCCGTTGTCCAGAACGATCAGCCGTTCGACCAGACTGAGCATCGACATGCGGTGGGTGATCAGCAGTACTGTCTTGCCCTGCGTCCAGCTTTGCAGGTGCAGGCGCAGGGCATCCTCGGTGCTGTTGTCCATGGCGCTGGTCGGCTCATCGAGCAGCAGGATCGGCGGGTCGAGCAGTAGCGCACGGGCCATCAGCACCAGCTGACGCTGGCCGCCAGACAGGAGCTGGCCACGTTCGCCCAGGGGCCGGTCGAAACCCAGCGGATGCTGGCGCGCCAGTTCATGTGCGCCGGTGAGCGTCGCGACTTCCAGCATGCGTTCATCGGTGACGTAGCGGGCACCGAGGGTCAGGTTGTCGCGCAGACTGCCGGCCAGTAGCGGCATGTCGTGGGAGACATAGCCGACCTGGCTGCGCAGGTCGGCGACGTCGATCTGCCGCAGATCCAGGCCGTCGAGCAGAATCTGCCCTTCGTTGGGCGTGTGCAGCCCCATGATCAGCCGGGCCAGTGTGCTCTTGCCCGAGCCGCTGCGACCGATGATCGCGACCCGCTCGCCGGGGGCGATGTGCAGGTTGATCCCGCGCAGTGATGGTGTGCTGAGGCCGGGATAGGTGAAGCTGAGCTGGCTGATGTCCAGCGCGCCTTTCAAGCGCGTGCGCTCCAGCGGGCGCTGACGCTCTCGGCGTTCTTGCGGCAATGCCATCAGCGCATCGGTGCTCTTCATGGTCAGTCGCGCCTGCTGCAGGCGGGTGATCAGGCTGGCGATCTGCCCCAGCGGCGAGAGCACGCGACTGCCGAGCATGTAGCAGGCCACCAGGGCACCGACGCTGAGCTGGCCGGCGATGATCAGGTAAACGCCGCCGACGATGGTCGCCATGCCGGCGAACTGCTGCAGGAACAGCGTGCCGTTGATGGCGATGGCCGAGAGCAGCCGCGCATGGCTGTCCAGGCGGGTGAGGGCGCCGTGGGTGCTTTCCCAGCGATGCTGGCGCTCGCTTTCGGCGCCGCAGACCTTCAGCGTCTCCAGTCCGCCGAGGGTTTCCACCAGCAGTGCCTGACGCTCGGCGGCCAGGGCCAGACTCTTCTGCACGGTGTCGCGAAGACGCGTCTGGATGATGAAGGCGAAGAGGGCGGTGATCGGGAAGGCGAGTAGTGGAATCACTACCAGCCAGCCACCGATCAGGCCGATCACCATGATGATCAGCAGAGCGAAGGGCAGATCGATCAGGCTGGTGAGCGTGACGGCGGTGAGAAAGTCGCGCAGGCCCTGAAAGTCATGAATGCTCTGGGCGAATCCCCCGACGGTGGCCGGTCGAGCGCTCATGTTCATGCCGGTGATGCGTTCGAACAACGTGGCAGAGAGCACCATGTCGGTCTTTTTTCCGGCGGTGTCCAGCAAGTGGGCACGCAGGATGCGCAGCAGCAATTCGAACGAGGTGCCGATGAACAGGCCGATGGCGAGCACCCAGAGCGTGGCGGTGGCCTGATTGGGCACCACCCGGTCGTAGGTCTGCATGACGAACAGCGGCACCATCAGCCCGAGGATGTTGACCAGCAGCGACGCCAGCATCGCGTCGGCGTACAGCCAGCGCGACAGCTTCAGCGTATCGCGAAACCAGGCGTGGACTCGCGGCAGCAGCGGGTTGCGCGCTTCCTCCAGTTCATGACGCGGGCGCGCGAAGAAGGCCTGGCCGCTGTATTCCGCGTCCAGCGCAGCAATGTCGACCCATTGTTCGCCACCGTCTGCTTCACAGGGCAGGATCAGCGCCTTGTGCTCGTTCCCCCACTTGCTGAGCACGGCACTACGGCCGTCCTTCAGCAGCAACAGTACCGGCAGGTTGAGCGCGGAGATCGAGCCCAGCTTGCGCTTGAGCACGCGCCCCTGCAGCCCCGCGCGCGCTGCCGCACGGGGAAGCAGCGCCGCCGACAGTCGCTGCTCGGGCATCGGCAGACCGGCGCTCAGGCTGGCGCGGCTGGCCACGCAGCCGTGCTGCTTGCACAGGATCAGCAGACCATCCAGCAGCGGATCGTCGTGGCTGAGCCTCGGGTCACTCGAAGGTGCTACCCGCTCCATCGTCGTCAAATTGCGTGCTCCAGGCGATTAGCGAAGATCGGGCAGCTGCGCTTCGCTCTTCACTTCCGTAAGCGCGGTGGCCTCGGCTGGAATCACGACGTTCTTCATGCGCAGCAGATCGCCCATCGCGGCTACCACGCGGTACATCGAGTATTCCTCGGTGTAGCGCACGTCGGTGTAGCGACGGTTTGCGGTGAACAGCTCGTTCTCACTGTCCAGCAGGTCGAGCAGGGTGCGTTGGCCCAGGCCGAACTGCTGCTGGTAGGCCTGGCGGACGTTGTTGGTGTAATCGGCGTACTCACGTGCCTTTGGCGTCTGCAGCCGCGCATTTTCCATGGCGTTCCAGGCCAGCGAGAGGTTCTCGTTCAGCTGACGCAGGGCATTGTTGCGAATGTCCATGGCCTGGTTGATCTGGTGTGAGGTGGCGCGCAGCCGGGCCTTGTCACGATTGCCGTTGAACAGGTTGTAATTCATCACCACCGCCGCACGCCACTTGTTGTAGTGGCCTTCTTCGCCGCTGATGTTGTCATTGGCCATGGTGGCGAGCTCGACATCGAAGCGCGGGTAGAACGGCGACTTGGCGATCTCGTACTGCTTCTCGGCGGCGTTGACATCCGCCTGCGCGGATTTCAGGTACGGGTTGTTCGCGACTACCCGCTGGCGGGCTTCCAGCAAGTCTCCCGGCATCTCGCCCTTGAGTGACGCGGGTGTTTCCAGCTCGTCGGGCATGCGACCCACCACGCTGACAAAATTGGCCTCGGCATCCGCCAGGTTCACCTGCTCGGTGTACAGGTTGTTCTCGGCGAGGGCGCGACGCGCCTCGGACTGATCTGCATCGGCGGCGCTGCCGACGCCACGCTGGCGGCGCAGGCCGATCTGGTCATTGATCCGCAGGTGAGCCTTCAGGTTGTTTTCGGCCAGGGCGACCATCTCGCGACGCTTCAAAACCTCCAGATAAACCTGCGCAGTACGCAGCGCGAGACTTTCCGTCGTGCCGAGCACCTGATAGGCGCGAGCATTGACGACGGCTTCGGTGCGATCGACTTCGTTGGGCGTGTTGAACCCATCGAACAGCATCTGACGCAGGCGCAGCTCCGCGTTGCGCGCATTGAGCGTCTCGGAGTGGCTGTCACCGACGCGAGTGCTTGGGCTGTCCGTATTTTCCCGCCCATAGGCCAGCAGCATGTCCACGGTCGGCAGATACCCGCCCTTGGCCATCTTGGCCTGCTCATCGGCAGTCAACCGGCTGTTGATATCCGCACGCAGCTCCGGGTGGTTGGTAAGGGTGCTCTGAATGGCTTCGGTAAGGTTCATGGCCTGGGCTTCGGAACAGGCCATGGCGATCAGCATCGCGCTCCAGAGGGGGGTCAGTTTTCGCATTTTCGTGCCCTACCTGTTTGTCTGGTTAAGGTGTCAGTCATATATAAAGTTAATAACTAGCGCGTCTGTCACGTAATTAATCCTGCCGTGCTCTTAATGAGTATAAGCAGAACCTTTCAGGCTTCCGATATAAAAAATTCTCCTACCAAAGTTTCGTTGATAGCGAATTGATATCTAGTGTATCCCGCATGAACAGGGCGTTTTATTGATCATGGTCAGTGTATGAATTTTTTTATCGGCTAGCGTGAAGGTGAAAGAATCAGTGCTACGGTATTAATTAGATGCAGCGAATACTGGCTGACGAACGGGATCGCCCGATGAGCTGAATAATAGTTTTTGTATATAAGAAACTGAATCTTGAAAGCAAAGTGCCACTAGCTGTCCGCGGTGACGGCGGCTCGTGCTGTTAGCCGCAAAGGCGATTCGGAGGAAACATGGCCAAGTTGATCGGTACCGTCAGGCAGGTTGTGGGCGAGGCGTTCGTTATCGGCGAGAACGGCGTGCGGCGGCTGCTAATCGAAGGGGATCGCCTGTATGCCGGCGACCGTGTGATCACCGGTGCCGGTGGTGCGGTGGATGTCGATCTGGTCGGCAGCGGCGAGCTGATGCTCGGGCGCGAATCCGATCTGCTGCTGGACGAGCAGCTGCTGGTGGCCGCCGAGGGTGGTACGGAGGCGGCACCTGCCGTAGCGTCAGCCGCCGAACTGGCTGATGTCGAAGCGTTGCAACGCGCCATCGCCGCCGGCGAGGACCCCACCCTTGTCGCGCCTGCCACTGCAGCGGGTCCGGCTGCCGGTGGTGGTGGCGCGGCGGGTGGTGGCAATTCCTTCGTGCTGCTGAACGAGGTCGGGGGAGCGATCGATCCGAGCATCGGTTTCCCGACCCAGGGGCTGGCCGGCGTTCCGGAGTTTCCCGAGCCGGAAGTGGCGCGCGCGGAGGAGACATCCGCGCCAGTGGACGGCGTTCCACTGGCCATCGATGACCTGTTTGGCATTGATGAGGACGCGCCGAGCGTGGAAGGAAATGTGTTGAGCAATGACCAACCAGGCGCGGACGGTGGAATCCGTGTCGTTACGGCCGGTACCAGCGCCGGCACCTACGGTCAGTTGACGCTCAATGCCGATGGTAGCTTCAGTTACACGCTCGACAACGAGCTGCCCGCGGTACAGGGCCTGGACGACGGCGAAACCCTCACCGAAACCTTCAGCTACACCATGCAGGATGCCGACGGCGATCCTTCCAGCGCGACGCTGACCATCACCATCACCGGCAGCAACGACGGCCCGACCCTGAGCCTGGTGGCCACCGACAGCCTCGTCGAAGAAGCCGGGCTGAGCAGCGGCTCGGCCGCCGGCGATGCTGGCGAGTTCGCCTCCGGCAGCTTCACCCTGGCCGACACCGATGGCCTGGACGACCTGCAGAGCGTGACCATCAACGGCAAGACCGTGGCGATTGGTGACCTGCAGGACGAGACCTTCGCCGGCGCCCACGGCACCCTGACCATCACCGCCTACAACGCCGCCACCGGCGTGGCGAACTACACCTACGAACTGACCGAAGCGACCACCGATGGCGCCGGTACCGAGACCGACAGCTTCAGCCTCAGCGTGACCGACGGCACCGGCAGCTCGACCCCGGCCAGCCTGGTCATCGAAATCGTCGACGACGTCCCACAGGCCGTGGCCGACAGCGCCAGCGTGGGCGAGGACAGCGTCGCTGCCATCACCGGCAACGTGCTGAGCAACGACCTGCACGCCAACGACCAACCGGGCGCCGACACCCCGAACAGCTTCGTCAACTGGACCAGCACCACGGCGGCACACGGCACCTTCACCGACCTGGGCGGCGGCAACTACAGCTACCTGATCAACCCGAACGATGCCGCGGTGCAAGGCCTGGACGACGGCGAAACCCTCACCGAAACCTTCAGCTACACCATGCAGGATGCCGACGGCGATCCGTCCAGCGCGACGCTGACCATCACCATCACCGGCAACAACGACGGCCCGACCCTGAGCCTGGTGGCCACCGACAGCCTCGTCGAAGAAGCCGGGCTGAGCAGCGGCTCGGCCGCCGGCGATGCTGGCGAGTTCGCCTCCGGCAGCTTCACCCTGGCCGACACCGATGGCCTGGACGACCTGCAGAGCGTGACCATCAACGGCAAGACCGTGGCGATTGGTGACCTGCAGGACGAGACCTTCGCCGGCGCCCACGGCACCCTGACCATCACCGCCTACAACGCCGCCACCGGCGTGGCGAACTACACCTACGAACTGACCGAAGCGACCACCGATGGCGCCGGTACCGAGACCGACAGCTTCAGCCTCAGCGTGACCGACGGCACCGGCAGCTCGACCCCGGCCAGCCTGGTCATCGAAATCGTCGACGACGTCCCGCAGGCCGTGGCCGACAGCGCCAGCGTGGGCGAGGACAGCGTCGCTGCCATCACCGGCAACGTGCTGACCAACGACCTGCACGCCAACGACCAACCGGGTGCCGACACCCCGAACAGCTTCGTCAACTGGACCAGCACCACGGCGGCGCACGGCACCTTCACCGACCTGGGCGGCGGCAACTACAGCTACCTGATCAACCCGAACGATGCCGCGGTGCAAGGTCTGGATGACGGCGAAACCCTCACCGAAACCTTCACCTACACCATGCAGGATGCCGACGGCGATCCGTCCAGCGCGACGCTGACCATCACCATCACCGGCAGCAACGACGGCCCGACCCTGAGCCTGGCCGCCACCGACAGCCTCGTCGAAGAAGCCGGGCTGAGCAGCGGCTCGGCCGCCGGCGATGCTGGCGAGTTCGCCTCCGGCAGCTTCACCCTGGCCGACACCGATGGCCTGGACGACCTGCAGAGCGTGACCATCAACGGCAAGACCGTGGCGATTGGTGACCTGCAGGACGAGACCTTCGCCGGCGCCCACGGCACCCTGACCATCACCGCCTACAACGCCGCCACCGGCGTGGCGAACTACACCTACGAACTGACCGAAGCGACCACCGATGGCGCCGGTACCGAGACCGACAGCTTCAGCCTCAGCGTGACCGACGGCACCGGCAGCTCGACCCCGGCCAGCCTGGTCATCGAAATCGTCGACGACGTCCCGCAGGCCGTGGCCGACAGCGCCAGCGTGGGCGAGGACAGCGTCGCTGCCATCACCGGCAACGTGCTGAGCAACGACCTGCACGCCAACGACCAACCGGGCGCCGACACCCCGAACAGCTTCGTCAACTGGACCAGCACCACGGCGGCACACGGCACCTTCACCGACCTGGGCGGCGGCAACTACAGCTACCTGATCAACCCGAACGATGCCGCGGTGCAAGGCCTGGACGACGGCGAAACCCTCACCGAAACCTTCAGCTACACCATGCAGGATGCCGACGGCGATCCGTCCAGCGCGACGCTGACCATCACCATCACCGGCAACAACGACGGCCCGACCCTGAGCCTGGTGGCCACCGACAGCCTCGTCGAAGAAGCCGGGCTGAGCAGCGGCTCGGCCGCCGGCGATGCTGGCGAGTTCGCCTCCGGCAGCTTCACCCTGGCCGACACCGATGGCCTGGACGACCTGCAGAGCGTGACCATCAACGGCAAGACCGTGAACATCGCGAATCTGCTTGGCAGCAGCTTCGCGGGTGCTTATGGCACCCTGACGGTCATTGGCTATGACAGTGACACCGGGGTGGCCAGCTATCAGTATCAACTGACCGATGCCACGCAGGATCTGGCGGGGCAGGAGGCTGATACGTTCTCGGTCAGCGTTTCGGATGGTCTTGCCAGCGCATCGAGCGATCTGGTGATCGGTGTCGTCGATGATCTCCCTGCGCTCGGAGCCTTCGTCGCCGCGACGATCCCCAACGAGGTCGGCACGGTCAACGGCACCTTCGCCGTCGTGCCCGGGGCAGACGGGGTGGGCGAATTCCAGATCACCGGCCCGGCGATCTCGGGCTTGACCTATTCGCCCGTCGTGCACAACTACGACGGCTCAGGGCAGTTCGTCAGCTCCACCATTACAGCGCTTACGAGCACGAACGAGACGGTCTTCACGCTGACGGTCAATGCGGACGGCACCTATACGTTCGCGCTTCTTCAGCCGGAGGCTTCCACCGAGCAGACGTATGCGCTGAATGATCTGACGTCCGGCCACAATCCGTACTTCGCCGAGACCTCGGATGGTTTGATCGAGTTCAGCAGCACCACCGGTGCAATCAACTCATCGACGCCGGGTTTCGGGATCAACGACCAGTTCTTCGCGCGTGGCGAGCAGTTCATGATGGAGTTCCACTCCAGCGGGACAGCGGGCAATGACTGGCCGACGACCAATATTCGGCTGGTCGATCAGGTAGTGCTGGAAAACAACTCGGTCAAGGGCTCCCTGAATGTGGCCTGGACTGCCTACAACTCGCTGACTGGCCAGACTGAAAACGGCTCTGTGGTGATAGCAGCGGGGGATGTGGAGACGGTTATCAACCCGACCATCAGCTTCAACCAGCTGAACCTGTTCGGAGTGTCCGGCAATGGCAAGGTGCGCTTCTCGACCACGACGATCAGCACAACCGTGCTTCCGCAAGATCAGGATCTGGCATTCGACATCGTTGCCGTCGACGGCGATGGTGATCCCAGCTCGTCATCGACGCTCAATGTGCACGTGGTTGGCGAGGAAACGACGACCAGCTTCCTGCTCAACGGCTCGGCCGTCGACGATGTCATTGCCGCAAGCAGTCTGAGTGACTCCATCGTTGGCGGTGCGGGGTTTGATGTCGTCGATTACAGCGACGATACCGCAGGTGTCGTGGCCAGCCTGGCGGCCGGGACTGGCGCATATGGCACTGCGGCTGGCGACAGCTACACAGGTATCGAGGGTCTCATCGGTGGTTCCGGTGATGACACGCTGACCGGCGACACATCCAACAACTACCTGGCCGGCAATGCGGGCAACGACTCTCTGGTTGGCGGCAGCGGCAACGATGTCCTGGTAGGCGGTAGCGGTGATGATTCACTCATTGGTGGTCTTGGCAATGATGTGCTGATCGGCGGAGCCGGCGCGGATGAGCTGGATGGCGGCGCCGGCATGGATATCGCCGACTACAGTGCCGACGAGATCGGCGTCACCGTGAACCTCGCAACTGGCACGGGCGCTGGCGGCCTGGCGGCCGGCGATACCTATATCGACATCGAGGGCGTGGTAGGGGGCAGTGGTAACGACCAGCTGACCGGCAATGCGCAGGCGAATTACCTGGAGGGCGGCGCGGGCGACGACATTCTCGGTGGCGGCGCCGGAGACGATATTCTGGTTGGCGGCGATGGCGAGGACATCCTGTTCGGTGGCCTGGGTGACGACTCGATGACTGGCGGTGCCGGTCGTGACAGCTTCGTCTGGCGTATGGGTGACAACGGCAGCGATACCATCAGCGACTTCCATATCGATCCATCCGGCGCCACATCTGACGTGCTCGATCTGTCGGAATTGCTGGCGGGGGTGGATTCCGATGGCGCGACGCTGGACAGCTACCTCACCTTTGCTTTCGGTGACAGTACGACCATCTCGGTTAGCCTGACACCCGGTGGCGAACCCGTGCAGGACATCACCTTGGCCGGTGTGGATCTGTCCGTGTTGTACGGTACGACCGACGAGGCCGCGGTGATCGACAGCCTGATCGCCGACAATGCCCTCAAGGTCGACAATACCTGAGCCTGACTGCTCAAGCCCGCCACTCGCGAGGGTGGCGGGCTCGCTTATTTGAGGAATTTGTATGCTCTATATCGAGCGAGACCGCGGCGGACAGCTCCAGCGTGTCGAAGCGGAGCCTTTCGAAGGCATGACCGGAACGATGCTGGCCGACAGCGACGAGGCGCTGAGCTGGCTCGCGGCGCAGAATGATGAGCACGCACAGCGGGTCGGCCTGCAGGCCTCCGACCTGGAGATGGTGCGGGTGCTGGAAGACCTCATCAGTGTGCTGATCGATCGTGGCGTTATCCGTTTCACGGATCTGCCGGAGGCGGCCCAGCGCAAGCTACGTGCGCGTCAGCAGACGCGGGCTAGGCTCGGCGGCTTGGGCGGCCTGCTCGGCGACGATGACGAGCAGCCGTTGCTCTAACGTTCACTGCGCAGCCGCGGCAAGGCTGGCTCCATCGGTGCCAATCAGTATCCCGATTGCTCCGGCCACGGGTGTGGCACGCCCACGGCATGCCCCATGACACCATGCACGCCCAGCGCCGCTAGCGTTATGCGCTCCTCCTCGGTCTCGACCATCTCGGCAATCAGCGGCAAGTCGATGCTGTGGGTGGTTCGGTTAATCGCCTCGATGAACAAACGCTTGTCCTCGTCCCGCTCAATGCCGCGGACATAGGTCCCGTCGATCTTCAGATAGACCAACCCCAGGTGCGCCAGGTTGGCGAGTTTGCTGAAATCGCCGCCGAAGTGCTGCAGACCGACATGGGCGCCCGTCGCGCGTAGCATCTGGCTGCATTGTTGCAGGACGGTGGCTGCGGGCAGATGACGCGCGTCCAGCTCCAGGTACAGGCAACTGGCCTGTTCGCGGTTGTTGCGTAGCAACTGGACGATTCGTCCAAGGCTGAGGGCGTCCCGCAGCGTCGTGCTGGAAAGGCTGATAGCCAGCGCTGCCGGGGTAATCCGCAGATGCTCGATGGCACGCTCGAGCATCACCAGGTCGAAGCGTGCCGACCAACCCAGTCGTTCGACCCATGGCAGGAAGCTGCCGGCCGTAAGGATTTCGCCATTGGCGATCGGTAGGCGTGCCAGCAACTTGTGATGAAGCTGCTGGCTCGGGCTGGAGGCCAGCACCACGGGTTGCACGAAGATGGCCAGAGTGCGCCGTTCAAGTGCTTCATCGAGGAGCTGATACCAGCCGTGTTCACTGTGTACGACAGGGGCCTGGTGACTGAATTCGTGCCAGTTCGGCGCACTGTCGCTCTGCGCCAACGCCAACGCCTGATCGGCTCGTTCCAGTACTTCACCGGGTGTGTCGCCGACACGGAATTCGGTTAAACCGATGTGGGCGACGGGTTCGCTGTCGCTCGCGCCGGTGGGGCGCAGGGTTTCCAGATCGACGCTCAGCGTTTCGGCGAGCTGGCTGGCTTCCGCTTCGTGCAGTCCCGGGGCGAGCAGGACGAAGTCGCTACCGCGGCTGCGGCCGGCCAGCCAGTTGGGGTGTCCACGTTCGCTTTTGACGCGCTTGAGCAGTTCGCCAATCGCCATGATCAACTGGTCGCTGTGCTGGCTGCCGAGTCGCTGGTTGAGCCCGTTCAGGTCATGGATACGCAGTAGCAGCAGGTAGCCGGTGCCATGATGCTCTGCGGGCGCAAGCTGGGTTGCCAGACGCTGGTCCAGCAAGCGGCGGTTGGCCAGGCCGGTCAGCTCGTCCTGATAGGCCTGTTGATGAAGTTGTTCGCTGCGTGCCGCTTCCTCGGCGAAGAGCATCTGCAACTTGGCGACCATCTGGTTCATTGCCTGCACCACGCGGCGCAGTTCTGGCGTTCGCGGCAACTCGGGCAAGGCGACGAATTCGCGCTGGGTAATGGCATGTGCCTGCTCGACCATGCGATCCAGCGGTCTAAGCTGGCGACGCAGCAGCCAGCCACCGAGCAGGGCGCTGACCAGTCCGCAGCCGAGCAGCCAGTAGAGTGTGGCAATGGTGCTGTCCCAGACCTTGGCCAGAGCGAACTCTGGATGGCTGATCACTTCCACCCGCGCCGCCTGTTCCCAGCCGCGCATGATCAGCGCGTCGCCGCCTTGGGCTGGCAGGTTGACCAGCCGGGCGAACCAGGCCGGCACCTGCTCGCTGGCGATGTTGCTGGTGCGTTCGATGATCGCGTTGCCGTCGTCGAGCGAGACGACGCGGATGCTGCTGAAATAACCGCTGTCGAAGATCGAGTTGACCATGAGTTCGAGCATGACCGGGTCGTCGACGTGCGGCGTCATCGACAGCGCTAGTGCGGTGGCCGCGTCCTGAGCGTGAGAGCGAAGCTGGCTGATCGACTGTTCGCGGGAATGTTCGACGCTGGCGATGAAGCTACCCGCGAAAGCCACCACCAGAAACAGGCAGATGGCGAGAAACAGCTGCTTGAGTAACGACATACTTCCCCCTAGCCCTCACCTACAACAAATCCTTCGGCCCGCATCCTGAGCAGGACGTCCTGCCAGCGTGACAGCCTTTTGCTATCTCCGCTACGTTTGCCGCCACCGGCACCCGGTACGTACAGTCCTTCAGCATTGAAGGCGTAAACCGGCAGAAGATCCTGGCGCTGCGAGGCGGGGCGGATGGCGCCGTCGATGTTATCCAGCACCAGCGGATCGGCGGTGGGCGTCGCGTAGTAGGTCAGCACCATGTGCGCCTGATTCAGCCGCAGCGCCTTGACGTAGGTGATACGCAGCCTGTCGCTCGGCACGCCTAGCCGGCGCAGCGTGAAGTACTTGGCCAATGCGTAGTCTTCGCAGTCACCCGCGCCGCGGATCAGCGATTCCACGGGCGTGGCCCAGTAGTCGTCCTGTTCCCAGACCCAGACATCGTCACTGAAGCGGATGTGCCGATTGAAGAAGCGATTGACTTCGGCCAACTGCTGCAGCTCGGGGAGCTCACCACTCTGCTGCAGTAATGCTTGCCAGGCTTCGATTCGCGGAAGCGCATCGTCGAGCGCGCCGTAGCGTTTTTCGAGGCTGCGGTAGATGCGTTCGAAGTCCCACGGCTGCCAGCTCGCCGAGCGGGCCAGGCTCCATATCGGGGTGCTCAGCAAGACGAGCACGAGGAACATCACCAGCGGGCGGTGGCGGCTTGCAGGACCAGGCTGCAAAGGCTGCATTGGCTGCTCTCCATAGCGAATCCGGCCGAGTGGCAGGATCGTGCTCACTGGCGTGGTTTGGCTTGGACCGTGCGCAGGGTTTTCTGTTTGATGATGTACAGCGTGACCAAGGCCGCGCTGAGCAGCATGCCGATCCGCGCCCAGAGGATTGGCACCAGCCAGCAAGAAATACCGATGCTCACCCACATGGTGAGGATGGTGTAGGCCTTGCCTTTGAGCGGGATGCCGTTGCCTTCCAGGTAATCGCGGAACCAGGGACCTAGCCGCGGATGCTCGACCAGCCAGACATAAAAGCGCTCCGAGCTGCGTACAAAACAGGCGGCAGCGAGCAGCATGAAGGGCGTGGTGGGCAGCACCGGCAGGAAGATGCCGATCACCCCTAGTGTTACCGCAAGCCAGCCGATCGTCAGCAGCACGTAGCGCACCATGGGATTGCGGTGCTGCTGAATATCGCGGTGCGCCACGGCGGCTACCCAGTTATCAGTGGCGGCGCGGCTTGAGCAGCGCCGGCTTTTCCTCGGGGGCGTGGCAGATCAGATAAAGGGCGGTGAGCAGTTCCGGAATCTGCGCGACCATTTCATCTACCAGCTCGGGACTGTCGGCGATCTCGGCGAACTCCGGCTGCTCGTCGAACAGGCCGGAGCCGACCATGATGGGCAGCAGCAGCTCGCTGACTTCCTCTTCGGAGTCCTCGAACCAGACCTCTTCGCGCATGAATACGCCTTCCATGAAGCCGATGCACCAGCCGCGCAGGTCGGATTCATCCGGCTCCTCGCCCAAGTCCAGCTCGCAGGGCAATTCCATGTCTTCGTCGCTGGCCAGCTGCCGGGCAATATGCGCCTTGAGCTGAATCAGCGTCGCCTCGATGGCTTCGCGCTCGGTATCGTCCTTGTACTTCGGTGGTTCGGAGAACAGGGCGTCGATCCACTCGCGCTCCGGCACCTGTTCGGAGCAGATGCACAGCGCCGTCAGGTAGCCATGTGCGGCGATGTAATCCAACGCCTCTTCATGCAAGTCATCGGCATCCAGAAAAACTTGCAGGCGGGTGAGTTGCTCGGCGAAAGACATCGGGAACTACCTTGGGGGGGAAGACAAGCGGGATTCTAGACGAGGCGCGGGATGCAAGCTACTTCGGCGGCCACATGCGACGATAAACCCGGCGCGCCGGGTGGCTCGTGAATCGGCCGAGGGACGCCGAAGGCCGACCGCTGCGTCCTGAACTCTGGCGACTGCTCGCGTATACTGCGCGCCTTGTTTCGGAGACCGGCATGCTCGACCAGGCACAGCGCATCCTCAAAGACGTATTCGGTTACGACGCGTTTCGCGGCAACCAGGGCGCGATCATCGAGCGGGTAGCCAGTGGCGGCGATGCGCTGGTACTGATGCCGACTGGTGGCGGCAAGTCGCTGTGCTATCAGGTGCCTGCGTTGCTGCGCGAGGGGCTGGCGGTCGTGGTGTCGCCGCTGATCGCGCTGATGGACGATCAGGTCGCGACACTGGACGAACTGGGTATCTCGGCGGTGGCGCTCAACTCAACGCTGAGCGCCGAGGAACAACGCGACATTGCTGAACGCATCCGTCGCAACGAGATCAAGCTGCTCTACCTGGCGCCCGAGCGCCTGGTGCAGCCGCGCATGCTGGCGTTCCTGCAGCGTCTGCAGATCGGTTTGTTCGCCATCGACGAGGCGCATTGCGTATCGCAGTGGGGCCACGATTTCCGTCCCGAGTACCTCCAGCTCGGCCAGCTTGCCGAGTATTTCCCGCAGGTGCCGCGCATCGCCCTGACCGCCACGGCGGACAAGCGCACCCGCGAGGAGATCGTCCAGCGACTGCATCTGGAAAATGCCGAGCGTTTTCTCTCCAGCTTCGACCGCCCCAACATCTTCTATCGCATCGTGCCGAAGGAGCAGCCGCGCAAGCAGTTGCTCGGTTTTCTCGCCGAGCGCCGTGGCGATGCCGGTATCGTCTATTGCATGTCGCGCAAGAAGGTCGATGACATGGCCGCCTTCCTGACCGAGCAGGGCTTCCCGGCGCTGCCCTATCATGCCGGCCTGCCCAACGACCTGCGCGCCTATCATCAGAAGCGCTTCCTCAACGAGGAAGGGCTGATCATGGTGGCGACCATCGCCTTCGGCATGGGCATCGACAAGCCCAACGTGCGCTTCGTCGCTCACCTGGACCTGCCCAAGTCGCTCGAGGCCTATTACCAGGAGACCGGGCGAGCAGGGCGCGATGGCCTGCCGGCGGATGCCTGGATGGCCTACGGCCTGCAGGACGTGATCTTCCTCAAGCAGATGCTCAACAACTCCGAGGGCGACGAGCGTCACAAGCGGGTCGAGCAGCACAAGCTCGATGCCATGCTGGCGCTGTGCGAGGAAACACGTTGCCGGCGCCAGGTGCTGCTGGCCTATTTCGATGAGGAGTTGCCGCAGCCTTGCGGGCATTGCGACAACTGTGTCGACGGCGTGCAGACCTGGGATGCCACCGAGCCGGCCCGCCAAGCGCTCTCGGCGATCTACCGCAGCGGTCAGCGCTATGGCGTCGGCCACCTGGTGGACGTTCTGCTCGGTCGTGACAACGACAAGGTACGCAGCCTCGGTCATCAGCATCTTTCGGTGTTCGGCGTCGGCAAGGGCCTTGCCGAAGGCGACTGGCGCTCGCTGTTCCGCCAACTGGTGGCGCGTGGCCTGGTCGATGTCGATCTGGAAGGCTTCGGTGGTTTGCGGCTGAGCGACCGCTGTCGACCGCTGTTGCGCGGCGAGGTCAGCCTGGAGTTGCGCCGGGAGCTGGCGAGCAAGGCGTCGAAACCGACCGCCAGTGCCGCCAGCCAGCTGGTGCGCAGCGAGGAGCGCGACACCTGGGAGGCCCTGCGTGCGTTGCGGCGCCGGCTGGCGGAGGAGCATGGCGTGCCGCCGTATGTGATTTTCCCGGATGCCACCTTGCTGGAAATGTTGCGCAGCAGCCCGCGGTCGCTGTCGGACATGGCACGGGTCAGTGGCGTCGGCGCTCGGAAACTCGAACGCTACGGCGAAGCTTTCCTTGAGGTGCTGCAGGGCACCGCGGTGGCTGTGAAGTCGCCCAGTGATCTGCGCCACGAACTGGTAACCCTCGCGCGCGCCGGCATGACGCCGGCGCAGATCGCTCGCCAGCTCGATTGCAGCGAGAAGAACGTGTACGCGCTGCTTGCCGAGGCGATCGGCCAGCAGCAGCTGAGCCTTGAGCAGGCACTGGACTTGCCGGAGGCGCTGCTTGGGGAAATCCAGGAAGCCTTTCTTGATGGCGAGGGTGAGCTGCCATCGGTGGCCGAGATCGCCGCACAATTCACCGGCCGGGTGCCGGAGTCGGTGCTGTACTGCGTGCGCGCGGCGCTGCAGGCCGAATTCGAGTTGTAACCAACTGCGTCGTGTCGCAGCGCCATTGCCTGCCGCGGTGCCCGGTACCGTGGCGGGTATGGGTCGCTGCGGCGCGCTGCGGGTGCGGGTTGCTCGCCCTTGGTAGGCTTGCCTGCACACAGAAGCTGTGATTAGCTCGCTAATAATTAGTTTTTGCAGGAATGCAAGTTTCATGTACGCCGAGCAACATCGCTTCGCCATGCAGTTGGCGCAACTCTCGCGTGGCTGGCGCGCCGAACTGGATCGGCGGCTGGCCGATCTTGGGTTATCGCAAGCCCGCTGGCTGGTGCTCCTGCACCTGGCCCGGTTCGATCACGCACCGACGCAGCGGGAACTGGCACAGAGCGTTGCAGTGGAAGGACCGACGCTGGCCCGCCTGCTCGACAGTCTCGAAGCTCAGGGCCTGGTCCATCGACAGGCTTCTCTGGAGGATCGACGGGCCAAACGTATCTCGCTCGGCGCTCCGGCGCTGCCGCTGATCGAACGCATCGAAGCGATTTCGACACAGGTGCGCGAGGAGCTATTCGCCGGCATTCCCGAGGAAGATCTGCGCAAATGCCAGCAGGTGCATGCGCGCATTCTCGCCAACCTGAACAAGGGCTGAAGGCAGCCAGCGGCCTTCAGGCTATTCGGGATTAGCCAGCCTCGATGCGCAGGGTTCCGGTACTGCGCTGCGATTTCCAGCTGTCGCGCCGGTCGCTAGAAGCTGCGACCAAGATTCAGGTACAGCGCCTGCTCGTCCTCGTCGTTGGTGCCGTAGCCTAGATTCAGTGGTCCCAGCGGCGTGTCGTAGCCGACGAATATGCTCGCGGCGTTGATATAACCGCTGTCGAACTCGTTGTCGTTGTTCCAGGCACGTCCGCGCTCCAGCGAGGCGCCGAGGTACAGCGGGAAATCCAGCGGCAGGAACCCGCGCGGCGTCATACGGCGGTAGTACACCACCCGGCCGAGGCTGATGTTCTGCCCGGACAGGGCGTCCTGGCGGAAGCCCGAGAGTTGGCGCGCGCCGCCAAGCAGGTAGCTCGAGGTCACCACTTCGGTGTCATCGAGGGTGCGCCCGTAACGTCCGCCCAGCACCCAGGTGTTTGGCCCATGGCTGAGCGCCTTGTCCAAGTGAATGTTCCATTGCCGGTAGCGCTGGTCCGAGCCGAGCCCCGGGGTGTACTGGCGTAGCGTCAGGCCCAGGTCTTCGCCCACGTGGGGAAAGTCGACGTCGTCCAGCGTGTCGAACGAATACTGCAGCTCGTAGTAGCCCTCACTGAAGCTGAAGTCGGGCAGGTCGCGCTCGCCGACGCGCACGTCCGCCTCGCCCCACGCCTGACCGACCCCGAAGCGGATTTCGCCGTTGTTGGCGATCTGCCGGCCCAGATTCAGACCGTAGCCATAGCGGCGCAGGCGGTATTCGGCGATGGGGTCGTGCTCGAGGATCGCTTCGACGTTCTGTGCCTCGAGAAAGGCGTTGGGCGCGACGAACCAGCGTGAGCCGGCGTCCAGCGGCTGGTAGAACTCGCTGAACAGCTCCTGACGGTCGCCCAGTTGCAGGCGAGTGAGCCATTCGGCGCCCAGTTCGTTGATGCCGTTCTTGCGGTAGCTGGCGCCGATGTTAAAGGCACTGTCGCCCTGGAAATCATCCGACAGGTTCAGTCCCAGGCGCAGGTAGTCGGTACCGGAGCGTTTCTCGCGGGTCCTGATCACCAGGGTGTTGCCTAGCTTGCCATGGGCCACGCGGTATTCGACGCGGTCGAAGTAGTCCAGGCCGTACAGTGTGCCCATGTCCTTCTGCAGGTCAGACAGGTCCAGCGGTTCGCCCAGGCGCTGACGGATATGTCGGCGGATCACTGCGTCACCGACCTTGGAGTCGTTTTCGATGCGGATCGCCGTGATCAGCGGAGTGCGCGGGTCGCTCGAGCGCGCCAGACTCAGTGCCGGATTGCCGCCGGCGCTGGCGGCCAGTTCGAGCATGCGCCCCTCATGCGCCTTGGTGGCGCGGTAGCCGGCATCGATCAGCTGCTGCGCGCTGCCGAAGTCGGTGGAGCCGTAGGCCGCCAGCGGTGGCTGGATCAGCAGGTCTTCGGGACGCAGGGTGGCCAGCTGTTCCTCGGAATTACGCCGGGTCATCATGGTAATCGACTGGTTGAGCACATCGATCACCGTGAGCAGCTGGTCTCTTGGTTTCAGCGGGGTGCCGATATCGACCACGATCAGCCGGTCCACGCCCATGTCACGCGCGACGTCCATGGGAATGTTGTCGACCATGCCGCCATCCACCAGCAGCCGGCCCTCGACTTCCACGGGCGCGAATACCGCCGGGATCGACATGCTGGCACGGATGACTTGCGGCAAGTGGCCGCTGCGGAAGATCACCTTCTCGTCGTTGGCGATGTCGGTGGCTACCGCGCGAAAGGGGATCGGCAGTTGGTCGAAGTCGCGCGTGTCGCTGGCATGGACCAGTAGGCGCTCGAGCAGCAACGCAAGGTTCTGGCCCTGGATCACGCCGAGCGGCAGGCCCAGGCTGCCATCGTCGCGGAAGCTGAGCTTGCGCTTGACCAGAAAGTCGCGATCGTCCTGTTTGCGACGAAACGGTACATCCCGGCGCGCTGGGTCGTCGGACAGCACCTCTTGCCAATTCAACGTCAGCGCCAGCTTCTCCAGTTCCGGCACCGTGTAACCGGCGGCGTATAGCCCACCAATGACGGCGCCCATGCTGGTGCCGGCCACCGCATCGATGCGTACGCCCTGTTCCTCGAGCGCCTTGAGTACGCCGATATGGGCCAGGCCACGGGCGGCCCCTCCGGACAGCACCAGCCCCGTCTTCGGTGATGACGCGTCGGCAAGACCGCTCAGGGGCAGGCAGAACAACAGGGCAAGCAGCAGGCGACGCATGGCAGATCCGGAGGGTGAGGGAGCAAGGGCCGCTATTATAGGCCGCTCCCATTACCAGTCAGAGTCGCCGCCATGCCCGTCAGCAAACCGGAAATCGTCATCGTCTATTGCACCCAGTGTCAGTGGCTGCTGCGCGCCGCCTGGCTCGCCCAGGAACTGCTCTCGACCTTTGCCGATGATCTCGGCTGCGTGTCTTTGGTACCGGGCACCGGCGGCGTGTTCTGCATCACCTGTGACGGTGAGCAGATCTGGGAACGCAAGCTCGACGGTGGCTTCCCGGAGGCCAAAGAGCTCAAGCAACGGGTGCGTGACCATATCGACCCGACCCGCGACCTCGGACACAACGAGCGGCGCTGAAGGCTTTGCCAAACCCGGGGCCGGCGGCAGCTTGACGCCGCACGCCCGATAGTTGCTGCGCCGAGTCGATGCCTGCCGCCGCGCGTTACAGACCTGTCTCACCACTGGACGCGGCTACAGCGTCAACTCAGCGGGGCCTGGCCGATGGTGTCGTTGCGGCGACCGCTTCGCTCTTCAGTCGGCTGGCAATGATGCTGGCGAGGATGATCAGAACGCCGCCGGCCAGCATTCGCAGCGTCGGTTGCTCGCTGAACAGCCACCAGGCGATGGCGATGCCATAGACCGGCTCTAGAGCAAAGATCACCGAGGTAGTGCGCGCCTTGAGTACTCGCAGGCTGGCGACGAACAGGCTGTGGGCGAGGCCGGTACAGAGCACGCCGAGCAGCGCCAGCCACAGCCAATCCTGCGCAGGAATCGCGGGAATGCTGGACCAGGCGAACGGCAGCAGACCGACGAGGATCGCCAGGTTCTGCCACAGCGCGGCTTGCACCGCATCGATTCCGCGAGTGACGGCGCGGTTGAGCAGCGACAGCAGTGCAAACAACAGCCCCGAAAGTATCCCGTAGAGCAGTCCGGTGGTCGGCGCACTGGCTGCGTCGAAGCTCGGCGTCACCAGCAGTAGACCCAGGCAGACCAGTCCAACCATGGTGTACTCGATCAGGCGCGTGCGTTCGCGGAAGAGGAGGCCCTCCAGTAGCAGCGTAAATGCCGGGAAGCTGGCGAACCCCAGCGTGGCGATGCCGACGCCGGCGACTTTTACCGCAATGAAGAATGTCAGCCAGTGCGCCCCCAGCAGCATGCCGCCGACCATCAGGCCGCAACGCCGGCGCCAGTCGGGGCGTGCGCCGCTGCTCGGCAGGAGTAGCGCGACTATAAGCAGGGCGAGCACGGCGAACAGCGCACGACCGAAGGTGATTGTCAGCGGCGAGCTCTCGGCAAGTTTCCCGAGCACTCCGGAAAGGCCGAACATCAGCGCGCCGAGATGGATGGCTAGCAAAGCGTTGCGTGGCGTCATGCGGTGCGATCGGCCGGGCTCAGACTGAAAGGGTGTTGCGGGGCAAGCATGCGGTTACCTGGGCATCTATGGTTGGCGATCATGCTCGGACCGCAGAGAAGCGGTCTTTGCGTCAGCCCAGCCTTGGTGTGCTACCTGTCGAATTTCGAAAGCGTGCAATCATGCAAACGATCGTCGCCGGATCGAGCGCGGGATCTGTCCTGCGTCCGGCTAGCCGACGAGGTCAGAGAATGACCTTGTCGCGCAGCTTCTCCGCGGCCTGCTGCAAGGCCTGAATGACCCGTTCCTTGTCGAAGTTCTGCACGCCGTTGGTGTCCAGGTACATGGAGAAACCCGGCAGTTCGGCTTCGACGAAGCTGCAGGTGGCGCCCAGATCGCGGCGGAAATCGACTACCTGATAGATCTGCACCGGGCGAGAGAAGCCCTTGACGGCGATCTGACCCTTGTCGCGGCACATGATCACGTCTTTGACCAGCGAGTAGGTCTCGTGGGAGATCAAGATCTCGCTGGCCTCGGCCGCGCTTTCCAGCCGGCTGGCAAGGTTCACTTCGCGTCCGATGATGGTGTAGTCCATGCGGGTATCGGCGCCGAAGTTGCCGACGGTGCAATAACCGGTATTGACCCCCATGCGAATCTCCATCGGCTTGGTGATGCCCTGCGCACGCCACTGCTGGCGCAGCACTTTCATATGCTTGCGCATGGCGATGGCCATCGACACGGCGGCCACCGCATCCTTCTTGGCGCCCTGGCTGGACGGATCGCCGAAGAACACCATGACGCAATCGCCTACGAACTTGTCGATGGTGCCACCGTACTTCAGGGCGATCTTCGACATCTCGTTGAGGTAGTTGTTGAGCAGGTCGGTCAGCGCTTCGGCTTCGAGCTCTTCGGACAGTTCGGTAAAACCCTTGATGTCGGAGAAAAACACCGAGAGTTTCTTGCGCTGGGTTTCCAGGCGCACGCTGCGCTTGCCGGAGAAGATCGATTCCCATACTTGCGGGGACAGGTACTTGGCCAGGTTACGCGCCAGTCGGGCGGCTTTGGCTTGTTCCGCTTCGACGTCGCGGCGCGCCTGCGCCAGGCGCAAACCCTGCTGGTGCACGAAGTAAGCCGTGGCGCAGACATACAGCGAGGTGAACAGAATGCTCGCCAGCGAAACCAGCGGTGGTGTGGCGCCTCTGAACTCGAGCGGTACTACCAGGCTGCACAGACCGATACCGACCGCCACGCCAAGCAATGCCAGTAGCAGGTGGCGCAGGCTGCCGATGACCAGCGCGCTGAAACAGAGTGTCAGCAGGAACATCAGGCTCGGCACCACGGCGAAGCCGAACAGGACGATGCTGCAGCCGGCATTGAAAGCATCCAGACTGAGTAGTACCTGCGAGGTACGCTGCGGATGGTCGCGCTTGAAACGGTACCCCAGGTGATAGGCGACGTGCGGATAGAGCAGTGCGTAGGGCACCATCCATAACAGGTCGAGGGAAAAGAACTGGGTGTAGGTTCCTGCCGCGAGAGTAGCGGCACCGGCCAGGTAGGCGAGCACGCGGGAGTAGTAATCGCGCAAGGTGCGGTTGGCCAGGCCGTTGCGGCGCTCAACCATGGCGGAAGTCATGTGTGCTTACGATCCCTGATAATGGTCGACGCCTTTTCTATGCGCCTTGCTGACTGAAGCGCCCCTTCGCCGGACTCTTGACGGTCCTTGTGGGCGGCTATACCCCGCGCCGCGATTGGCTCGCGCGCGCTCCGGGCCGGCTGATCATAACCAAGCGTTGCCTCGCCGCCAAATCGTAGACGGTAAAAACTTCATACACCCGTTGCATGGCCTGTCCGGTCAGAGCGGGAGGCGGCCTGTGAGCATTTCCTTGAACATCACCCAGTCACCGAGAAAGCTGTACAGCGGGTAGCGAAAGGTCGCCGGCCGGTTCTTCTCGAAGACGAAGTGGCCGATCCAGGCGAAGCCGTAGCCCACCACTGGCAAGGCGAGCAGCCACAGCCATTGCTGGCTGAACAGCACATAGGCGAGGATCGCCAGCACCAGCGAACTGCCGATGAAGTGCAGTCGACGACAGGTGCGGTTGCGGTGCTCCTGCAGATAGAACGGATAGAACTCGGCAAAGTAGCTGAAACGGGCGGCGGTTTGCGTGCGCATGGCGTACCTCCTGTTGTTTTGGTTGCGGCAGTCTAGAAGCGCTGCACTTGCCGGCCAGTGACCGTGAGTGCCAGTTTAGTAGCCTTGGGTGCGGCGGCCTGCTGCACCGGTAAAAGTAGGTCATGGACGGAGCAGCATGAATCAACGCACCACATCCTCGAGCTGGGCGCAGGCGATCGTTCGAGCGATGGAAGTCGATGGCGTCGATTGCGCGGCGCTGTTCGCGGAATTGGGGTTGGACTACGCCGCGCTGAGCGACGCGGATGCGCGTTTCGCCCAGGACGACATGACCCGTCTGTGGCTGCGCGCGGTCGAGTTGTCCGGCAATCCGGCGATCGGTCTGAACCTCGCGCGGGTGCTGCATCCCGGCGCGACGCATGTGGTCGGTTATGCGCTGATGTCCAGCCGTACTTTGAAAGAAGGGCTGCAGCGGCTGGTGCGCTATCAGCGCATCATCGCGGAGGGCGCCGATCTGGATTTCCAGCCCTGCGCGCAGGGTTTCGCGCTGACTCTGACGATCCACGGCGACCGTCTGCCGCCAGCCCGGCAGAGTAGCGAGGCGTCGCTGGCCGGCTGCCTGACATTCTGTCGCTGGCTGAGCGGCAAACCGTTGCAACCGCTGGAAGTGTGCTTCCAGGGTGCTGCCCCGGCCGATCTGGAGCCCTATCGTCTGCAGTTCCAGGCGCCGTTGCGCTTCGAGGCGCGGCAGTACGCTCTGGTGTTTGCCCGCGCCGATCTGGAAACGATATTGCCCACCGCCAACGATGCGCTGGCACAGTTGCATGATCGTTTCGCTGGCGAGTACCTGGCGCGTTTCTCGGGCAGTCGGGTGACGCATCAGGCTCGTCAGGTGCTCTGCCGGCTGCTGCCGCAAGGTGAGCCGCGGCGTGAAGCGGTCGCTCAGGCGCTGCACTTGTCGCAACGCACGCTGCAGCGGCGATTGCAGGAGGAGGGCGGCAGCTTCCAGCAACTGCTGGACGACACCCGTCGCGAGCTGGCCAGTCAGTATCTGGCGCAACCGAATCTCGCTCTGCTGGAGATCGCGTATCTGCTGGGATTTGCCGAACCGAGCAATTTCTATCGGGCGTTCAAACGCTGGTACTCGATCACGCCAGGCGAATTCCGGGCGCGCTTGTGAGCGCGCGCGAGGAACCTGTCGGGGCGAAGTCGCCCTAAACTATCGTGGCGCGATCATGCGCGCCTATTTTTCCTTCCCGATAAACAGGATGTTCAATTGGCTACCAGCTTGCTTGCCCTGATCGACGATATCGCGACGGTTCTGGACGATGTGTCCGTCATGACCAAGGTCGCTGCCAAGAAGACCGCTGGTGTGCTCGGCGATGATCTGGCGCTCAATGCCCAGCAGGTCAGTGGCGTGAAGGCTGACCGCGAGTTGCCGGTCGTTTGGGCGGTATGCAAGGGCTCGTTGAAGAACAAGCTGATCCTGGTGCCGGCAGCTCTGCTGATCAGCGCCTTCATCCCCTGGGCGATCACGCCGCTGCTGATGCTCGGCGGCGCGTTTCTCTGCTACGAAGGTTTCGAGAAGCTGGCGCATCGCTTCCTGCATGACGACTCGGCCGAACATGCACAAACTGTCAAGGCACTGGCTGATCCGACGGTGGACATGGTGGCGTTCGAGAAGGACAAGATCCGCGGTGCGATCCGGACGGACTTCATTCTGTCGGCGGAGATCATCGCCATTACCTTGGGCAGCGTGGCAAATGCCACCTTCGCGCAACAGGTGATGGTGTTGGCCGGCATCGCCATCGTGATGACGATCGGGGTCTATGGGCTGGTCGCCGGAATCGTCAAGCTCGATGACCTGGGGCTGGCGTTGAACAAGGCAGCGAGCAAAGCCGCACAGAGCATCGGTCGCGGCATCCTGTGGCTGGCACCATGGCTGATGAAATCGCTGTCAGTCGTTGGAACCGCCGCGATGTTCATGGTCGGCGGCGGCATCCTCACCCATGGTTTCGGCACGGTGCACCACTGGATCGAGAACAGCGCCGAGCAGACGCTGGGGCTGCCGTATGTCGGTGCGGTGCTGGGTGGACTATTGCCGACGCTGCTCGATGCCGCCTTCGGTATCGTCGCCGGTGGGGTGGTCCTGGCCGTGCTGACCCTGGGCGGTCGCCTGTTCGGCAAGCGCCAGGGCGACGCGCAGTCCTGATCAGTGGCGCCAGAATGCCGGGGTCAGCACCACCAGCACGGTGATGATCTCCAGACGGCCCAGCAGCATGCCGATCGATAGCAGCCACTTCGCGGCATCCGGCAGCGGGCCGAAGTTGCCGGCCGGGCCGATGATCGCCCCGAGCCCCGGCCCGACATTACACACCGCCGAGGCGGCCCCGGTCAGCGCGGTGATCAGGTCTAGTCCAAGGAATGCCAGGCACAGCGCCAGCACGCCGATGGTCATGGTGATGAAGAACGAGAAGGTCAGGATCGAACGGACGATTTCCTCGTCCAGATTGTGGCCGTTGTATTGCTGGCGAATCACCGCGCGCGGGTGGATGAGCTGCTTCAGGTTGGCGCGCAACAATTCGTAAGCGACCTGGAAGCGGAACATCTTCAGCCCCCCCGAGGTGGAGCCGGAGCAGCCGCCGATGAACGTAAGGTAGAAGAACACCATGACGGCGAAGCCGCCCCATTGGCTGTAGTCACCCACGGCGAAGCCGGTGGTGGTGACCACGGATACGACGTTGAAGGTGACGATGCGCAGCGCGTCCAGCCAGTAGGCATCGTGGCTCAGCCAGTACCAGCCGCTGAACAGCACACTGGTGGCCACCAGCATCATCACGAAACCACGTACCTGTTGATCCCTGACCAGCGCCATGCGGTGTCCACGCAGCGTGGCCACGTACAGGGTGAATGGCAGGCTGCCCAGCAGCATGAAGAACATCGCCACCCAATGTGATGCCGGACTGAACTTGCCCATCGAGGCGTCGGAGGTGGAGAAGCCGCCGGTGGAGACGGTGGACATCGCGTGATTGATTGAGTCGAACAGATTCATCCCCGACAGCCAGAACGCCAGCACGGCACTCAGGGTGAACCCCACGTAGATGGCGATCAGGTACTGCCCGGCGATGTGCGAACGCGGCACGACTTTCTCCGACCAGTCCGACGACTCCGTCTGGAACAGACGCATGCCGCCGACCCTCAGCAACGGCAGGATCGCCACGGCCATGCCGATGAAGCCGATGCCGCCCAGCCAGTGCAGCAGCGAGCGCCACATCAGCAGGCCGGGTGAGGCACTGTCGAGGCCCGAAAGCACGGTGGCACCGGTGGTGGTGATGCCCGACATGGTTTCGAAGAAGGCGTCGGTGTAGCTGATGTGCTGGGTCAGCATCATCGGCAATGCGGCGTAACAGCAGACGATCAGCCAGCTCATGGTGGTCAGGAAGTACATGTCGCGCGGGCGCAGCTTGGCATTGGTCGGCCGGCCCGGCGCGATCAGGGCGATGCCACAGCCGCCGGTGATCAGGCTGGCCCAGATAAACGCCTGCAAGTCGTCGGTGCGCTCGAAGGTCAGCAACGTAAGCATCGGGACGACCATGGCGACCGCCAGGGTGATGAGAAATATGCCGAGAATGAAGCCGATGATGCGCAGCGTCGGTAAAGCCATTGAGTGGGTGCTCGGCAGGGAAAAAATAGGGCGACATTCTACCTGCGCCGGGGCGCTCGTAAACCGCCTGTGCGATGCCTCTGGCGAGGCGTGTGGAGCCTCTTCACAAGGGCGTGGCGATCAATAGAATAGCCGCCCGGGGCGCCGGCCCATTCCGGCTTTTTCGTGTGCTGCTTCCATGTCCGTCGACAATCCCTGTCTCGCGTGCGGCGCTTGCTGCGCGCATTTTCGTGTGTCGTTTTTCTGGGGCGAATGTGCCTCGTCCGGCGGGGTCGTTCCCGACCATCTGGTCGTTCAGGTCAGTCCTCACCACGTGGCGATGCTCGGTACCGAGGCCAAGCCCGCCCGCTGTGTTGGATTGCTCGGCGACGTTGGTTGCAGGGTGCGCTGCACGCTGTACGAGCAGCGTTCCAGTACCTGCCGCGAGTTCGAGGCGGCCTGGAGCAATGGCGAGCCCAACGCGCATTGCGATGCGGCGCGTGCCGCACATGGCCTGCCGCCGCTGGTGCCGCCGTTGCAGCCCCAGCTTTCGCCGGATCGCGTCGCCTGACGTGTTTCCCACGCTGCGCTTGCCCCAGGAGCGCCGCCGCCCTCTAGAATGTCCGCCTCATTCTGGAGGTAGTGGATGGACGCTCTCGACCTGTTGCTCAACCGTGTATCCGTCACCCGTTTGTGCGATCCAGCGCCCGATGCCGCGCAGCTCGATCTGTTGTTCCGTGCGGCACTGCGCGCACCGGATCATGCGCAGCTCAGACCCTGGCGCTTTCTGACCGTTGCCGGGGAGGCACGTGAACAGCTTGGCGAACTGTTCGCCACGGCTCTGCTGGCACGCGAACCGGACTCTACGGCAGAAGCCTTGCAGAAGGCGCGCAACATGCCCTTGCGGGCACCGCTGCTGGTGGTGGTGATTGCCCGGCTGCAGGCGCATCCAAAGGTGCCGGAGAGTGAGCAGCTGCTCGCGGCGGGCTGCGCGGCACACGGCCTGCTCCTCGCTGCGCACGCCCAGGGTATCGGCGCGGTGTGGCGTACCGGCGACTTCGCCTATGATCCAACGGTCTCTTCGGGGCTCGGCTTGAGCGCGCAGGAACGTGTGTTGGGTTTCCTCTACCTCGGCACCCCTGAGGGTCGGGTGCGCACCGCGCCAGTGCTCGACCCTGCGGACTTTGTCAGCGCCTGGGCCGCGCGCTAGGCCGTCGGTGCCAGGGGCAGGCGCAGGCTGGCTATGAAGCCGCCGGCGGGGTGATTGCTCAGTTGCAGCTGCCCGCCATGCCGCTCCGCCGCGCGTCGCGCGATCGCCAGTCCCAGCCCATGTCCCGCGGCCGTCTGTCCGGGGGCACGGAAGAACGGTTCGCTCAACTGTGACAGATGCGCCGCATCCACTCCGGGGCCGTGATCGCGCACGCTGAGCGTCAGCCAGCCGTCTGCCTGCGTGGCCTGCAGTTCGATCGGCTGTCCCGCGGGGTTGAAGCGCAGCGCATTGCGCAACAGGTTGTCCAACGCACGTTCGAGCATATCGGGCCAGCCGCTCAGCGAAATGCCCGGTTCGACTTGGCTGTCGATGTGCTGGGCGGGGGCGATGATGCGTGCGTTGTCCTTCAGCTGCTCAAACATCATCGGCAGATCGACCGCCACCGCCGCCCCCGGTTCGGCATCCAGGCGCGCCAGCTCCAGCACTTCGCCGATCAGCGCTTCCAGGCGATCGCATTCCTTGGTCAGGCGTGGCCAGATCGCCTCGCGTTCGGCGGGTGTGGCACGTTCGGCCAGGGCGAGAGCGATGCGCAGACGGGCCAGCGGCGAGCGCAGTTCATGGGATACATCGCGCAGCAGCTGGCGCTGGCTGCCGATGAGGCTTTGCAGGCGCGCACCCATGCGGTTGAAGTCGCTGGCAAGAACGCCCAGTTCATCGCGGCGCTTGGCCAGACGCGCCAGCGAATGCTGCTGGTAGGCGGTCTGCCCGAGGTCGTGTACGGCACTGCGCAAGCGGTCCAGCGGGCGGGTGATCGACAGGGTCAGCAGCAGACTGAAACCACTTAGTACCACCAAGGCGATCGCCAGGGCGCTGAGCGGCCAGAACAGACTGCCGCGATGCCAGGCCTGCAGCTCCGGATGCGGAATGCGATAGATGAACAGGTAGGTGTCGCCGCTGGTCGGGCTGGTGTAGTCCGCAGTCAGGCGGCGCCAGGGCAATGAACGGTCGCGGTCCCGCTGGCGCGCTTCGAAGGCGGCCGCGCGCGCCGGAAAAGTGCCGCGGATGATCGGTTGGCCATTCTCCGCCAGCACCTGCACGTCGATGTGCGTGCGATGGCGATGCTGTTCCAGCAGGCGTTGCGCGGCGATGGCGCCTTGCTGCTCGTATACCGCGGTCCAGGTTTCGGCGAGGCCCTTGACCGCAGGATGGCGGCTGAGGATCCAGGCGTCCTGGTTCAGGGCGTGGCCCAACAGCATGGCCAGCCCGGCAACCAGCGCGATGGCCAGCCAGAAGGTTGCGAGTATGCGCCAGAACAGTGATCGCACTGGAGTCTCCACGACAAAGCCCGGCCGAAGCTGCAGCTCGGGCCGGGCGGTTGGATGAGTGTGGCGATCAGTTCTTCTGATCGCGCTCAGCTTTCCACTTGAGGAATTCGGCGCGTTCGGCGCGCTTTTCTTCCATTTTTTTCAGGCTTTCGTCGAAGGCCTTCTGCTGCTCGGGCTTGAGCAGGGCGCGCATGCTCTGGTGGGTCTTGTCACGGCCCGCCTGGAGCTCGTCCTGCATGGCCTGGCGTTCGGCTTCCGGCAGTTTGTCCAGATAGCGCTGGGTGACGTCCCGCCGTTGTTGCATCTGCTCGCCCATCAGCTTGCGCATCTCGCGCTGCTGTTCGCGGGTCAGATCCAGTTCCTGGAACATCCGAGGGCCTTGCTTGCCGCCATGCGGGCATGGGCCGCCATCGCGCATTCCGCCCGGCATGGCCATGGCGGCAGCGGGGAGAGTGGTTACGAGCAACAGAGCGATCAGGGATTTGCGCATCTTGGTTTCTCCTGTAGATGAAAACCGGTTCAAGGCTGCCGTGCCGGCTAGGTTGGGCGGCGCTGGCTCATCTGTGACCGGATGAGTTCAGTCTATGGAGTGCAAGGTCAAGCGCGGTCAATGCAGGGTAAAGCCTCGGTAAAGAGGCTCAGCCGGCATAAAGATAGCCACGTCCACGCAGCGCGACGATGCGCGGGCTGCCGTCGGCGTGCGGGCCGAGTTTGCGGCGCAGGTTGCTGACGTGCATGTCCAGGCTGCGGTCGTAGAGTGTCAACCTGCGGCCCAGGGCATGTTGCGCGAGAGCCTGCTTGTCCAGCGGCTCGCCGGGCTGGGCGAGCAGCGCTTCGAGAATGCGTCCCTCGGAGAGGGTCAGGCTGACGTCATGACCGCCAACGCAGGCTACGCCACGCGCCGGGCTGTAGCACAGATCACCGAGCTCCAGTTGGCTCGCAGCGGCGGGTGGCAGGCTGCGGCGCAGCACTGCCCGCAGACGTGCGGTGAGTTCGCGCGGATCGCAGGGTTTGGCGAGGTAGTCGTCGGCGCCCAGTTCGAGGCCGAGAATGCGATCCAGCGGTTCCCCGCGTCCGGACAGCATCAGCACCGGCAGATCGGGGTGTTCGCTGCGCAGCTGCTTGAGCAGCTCCAGACCGCTGCCATCGGGCAACATCACGTCCAGTACCACGGCTGCAGGCTGCTGCGCGGCCAATGCCGCGCGTGCACTCTGGCCGTCGTGACAAGCGCGGGCGACGAAACCCTCCTGGGCGAGCCAGCTGACCAGCAGTTCGCACAGTTCACGGTCGTCGTCGATCAGCAGCAATTCACTCATGCGGGACCATCAGTTCAGCCATTGGCGGCGCCGGCGCCCGCGGGTCACCAGCAGGCCGAGAAGGAAACTCACCACGCCAACACTACCGCCCACCGCGAACCATTTCTGTTCCTCGCTGAGCAGCGGCAGTGGCAGTGGCACCTGGGTTTGCGCCTCCTGCAGCTGCAGTTTGAGGCGCTGGTTCTCCTGGCGCAGGCGGTTGAGCAGCGTCAGGGTCTTGGTATCGATTGCTTCGACGTCGGCGAACGACGCTTCTGGTTCGGCATTCTGCACCGCCGGCGCCTGCTCGGCTGCCTCCTGTGCGCTGACGGACGGCGCGAGCAGACTCAGGGCCAGCAGCAGGGAAAACGGGAAACGACGCATCTGACTACCTTCTCCTTGGCGCCGGCCACGGGACATCCGTGGCCAGACTGGGTCCCTTCTGTTTCGGTCAGGGCAGCACTTTCTTGAAGGGCTTGACCAGTACGTTCACGTACACGCCTGCCGCCTTGTAGGGATCGGCATCGGCCCACTGCTGAGCAGCCTGCAGCGAGTCGAACTCGGCGACCACCAGGCTGCCGGTGAACCCGGCCGGCCCCGGATCGTTGCTGTCGATCGCCGGGTGCGGCCCGGCAAGGACCAGTCGACCTTCTTGCTTGAGTGCTTCCAGACGTGCGAGATGCGCCGGGCGTGCGGCCAGACGGTCCTGCAGAGAATCGGGTGCGTCGGTGGCGATGATGGCGTACAGCATGGTTACTCCTTGGACGGGGCGGGGACCGCCTGCATGTGGCGGACGAGGTAAATGCTCTGGCCGACCATGAACAACAGGGTCAGGCCCAGGCTGCCGAATACCTTGAAATCGACCCAGATGGCCGGGAAGTTAAAGGCGACATAAAGATTGGCGCAGCCGCAAACTAAGAAGAATGCGATCCAAGCGAGGTTCAGGCGTGCCCATTGCGCGCTGGGCAGGCTGACTACGTGGCCTATCAGACGTTCGATCAGCGGTCTGCGGCTGAACAGCTGGCTGCCGGCGAAGGCCAGCGCGAACAGCCAGTTGACGACCGGTGCCTTCCATTTGAGAAAGGTTTCGCTGTGGAATGCCAGCGTGAGGCCACCGAACAGCAGGCAGGCGGCGAGGGTAAGCAGCTGGCCTTTTTCCAGACGTCGCTGCACCAGGAACAGGGTGGAGTAGACCACCAGCGAGCTGAGAATCAGCACCGCAGTGGCGCTGAATATACCGCCGATGCTCAGGCTGTGGCCGGCGATATCGAGAGTCCGCGGCTCAAGCTTGTAGACCAGAAAGAACAGCAGCAGCGGAATGAAGTCGATGAGTTGTTTCACGGTACGGGCCATGAGCCTGGAGTGGCCGGCATAATAGCAAACCGAACTGCCGACGAAACTGATGCGCTGAGGGCCGTGCGATAACCGCCGGACGCCCGCCGAGCGCCGTGTCAGCACCAGGATTTCCGCCGGTTGTCGCACGTCCAGCCCGGCGGACGGGCGGCTGTCGGGTTCAGCTGCAGCCTGGACGAAGCGGTCATTCGCCCTGAGCCGGACCGCGAAGGAGTAAACTCGCGATCTGTTCTGCCGGATCGATGCCTGCGTACGCTCGTCGCTTCCGGTTCCTCCTTTTTTAAAGAGCGCTTTGGATGATTGTTGATCTGCATTGCCACAGTACCGCTTCCGACGGCGTTCTCGCGCCGTCCGTGGTCGTGGAGCGCGCTCACGGACGAGGCGTCCGGTTGCTGGCCCTGACCGACCACGACACCCTTGATGGCCTCGATGAGGCGCGAGCCAGCGCCACGGCGCTGGGCATGGTGCTGGTCAACGGTATCGAGCTTTCGTGCCTGTGGAACGGGGCTACCATTCATGTACTGGGTTATGCGTTTTCCAGCAGCGCACCCGCTCTGCTGCGGGCGATTGCCGAGTTGCATGAGGGTCGCTGGCGCCGCGCGGAACTGATCGCCGAGCGTTTGGCTGCCAAGGGTATGCCCGGCGCGCTCGAAGGCGCGCGCGCCGTGCAACAGGAACTGGGCGACAGCGGCAACGCGCCGGCCAGGCCGCATTTTGCCGAGTTCCTCGTGCGCGCCGGCCACGTGCGAGACCGGGCTGAGGCGTTTCGCAAGTGGCTCGGTTCTGGCAAGTTGGGTGATGTAAAGCAGCATTGGCCAAGTCTCGAACAGACCGTGGCGACGCTGCATGAAGCCGGGGCCTGGATCAGCCTGGCGCATCCCTGGCAGTACGATTTCACCCGCAGCAAACGCCGCCGGCTGGTGGCGGATTTCGTTCAGACAGGTGGCCACGCTCTGGAAGTGGTCAATGGCATGCAGCCGCTCGAGCAGGTCGGCGGGCTGGCGATCCTGGCGCGCGAGTTCGGTCTGATGGCCAGCGTCGGCAGTGATTTTCATGCGCCGGGTGATTGGTCCGAGCTGGGGATGTATCGTGCCTTGCCGGAAGACCTGTCACCGTTATGGGGACGTTTCGATCATGAGTGCCGCGTATCTGCTGCCAGCTGAACAGGGAGTCGTCATGAGTCAGTTTTTCCAGATTCACCCGGAGAATCCGCAGGCGCGGCTGATCAAGCAGGCTGTGGAAATCATCCGCAACGGTGGCGTGGTGGTCTATCCGACCGATTCGAGCTATGCCGTCGGCTGTTCCATCGGCAACAAGTCGGGGATCGAGCGCATTCGCCGGCTGCGCCAGCTGGACGACAAGCACAACTTCACCCTGGCCTGCCGCGACCTGTCGCAGCTCGGGCTATTCGCCAAGGTCGATACGGCGGCGTTCCGCCTGCTCAAGACCCACCTGCCCGGGCCTTACACCATCATCCTTTCGGCCACCCGCGAAGTACCGCGCATGCTGTTGCATCCCAAGCGCCGCACCATCGGCCTGCGCGTGCCGGCGCAGCCGATCGCTCAGGCGCTGCTGGCGGAGCTGGGCGAACCGCTGATGAGCGTCAGCCTGATCCTGCCGGGCGATGAGCTGCCGATGAGCGACCCCTACGAGATGCGCGACGCCCTGGAGCACCAGGTAGACCTGATCATTGATGGCGGTTACGGTGGTGTCGAAGCCTCCACGGTGGTCAGTCTGGTCGACGACGAGCCGCAAGTGCTGCGTGTCGGTTGCGGCGATCCTGCGCCATTCATGGCCTGAGCGACTGCGCTGGTGCGTTTTTCCAACCCGATAAGGACAACCTTTTGAGCTCCATCGATTCACAGCGGCGCGTGGTTTCCGGCATGCGCCCCAGTGGCCGCTTGCACCTGGGCCACTTTCACGGCGTGTTGAAGAACTGGATCAAGCTGCAGCACGAGTACGAATGCTTCTTCTGCATCGTCGACTGGCATGCGTTGACCACCGACTACGAGGCCTCCGGCGAGGTGTCCCAGCATGTGATGGACATGGCTGTGGACTGGTTGGCCGCAGGAGTCAGCCCGAGCTCGGCGACGCTGTTCATCCAGTCGCAGGTGCCCGAACATGCCGAGCTGCATCTGTTGCTGTCGATGATCTGCCCGCTGGGCTGGCTGGAGCGGGTACCGTCCTACAAGGAGCTGCAGCAGCATCTGCAGCACAAGGAACTCGATACCTACGGCTTTCTCGGCTATCCACTGTTGCAAGCGGCCGACATCCTGCTATATCGCGCCGGTCTGGTGCCGGTCGGAGCCGATCAGCTACCGCACATCGAATTCGCCCGTGACATCGCGCGGCGCTTCAACCATCTGTACGGTCGCGAGGCGGATTTCGAGGACAAGGCCGAAGCTGCCATCCGCAAACTGGGCAAGAAGACCGCCAAGCTCTACGTCAGCCTGCGCAAAAGCTATCAGGAGCAGGGCGATGTCGAGGCGCTGAATACCGCACGTGCCATTCTCAAGGAGCAGCAGACCATCACCATCGGTGACCAGGAGCGTCTGTACGGCTACCTGGAGGGTTGCGGAAAACTGCTGCTGCCCGAACCGCAGGCGCTGCTCGGCGAGCTGCCGAAGATTTCCGGACTCGACGGCAGCAAGATGTCCAAGTCGCACAGCAATGCGATCTATCTGCGCGACACGTCCGCCGAGATCGAGGAAAAGATTCGCCGCATGCCCACCGATCCGGCGCGCGTGCATCGGCAGGACCCGGGCGAGCCGACGCGCTGTCCGGTATGGCAGATGCACCTGACGCATTCCGAGGCGGCGGTCTGCGAGTGGGCCGAACAGGGCTGCCGCAGCGCCGGCATTGGTTGCCTGGAGTGCAAGGCGCCGCTGATCGATGCGATCCGTGGCGAGCTGGCACCGTTGCAGGAGCGCGCGCTGGACTACGAACAGAACACCGATCTGGTGCGCAGTATCCTGGCCGACGGCGCCGAGCGTGCCCGCGACGAGGCCCGCGAGACGCTGGTCGAAGTGCGCCAGGCGATGGGACTCGGTTACCGCTGAAGGCCACGCGCGGTCGGACAGCTCCAATGGAGAGGCACATGCAGCAACCCGAGCTCGACAGCCCGCTCGATACCAGCCAGCCCGGCGAGCAGCTGCGGCTGGCGCTGGTCTATGGTGAAGCGGTCACCGAGCTGCCGCTGGACCTGTACATCCCGCCCGATGCGCTGGAAGTGTTCCTCGAAGCTTTCGAGGGACCGTTGGACCTGCTGCTCTACCTGATCCGCAAGCAGAACATCGACATCCTCGACATCCCGGTGGCGGAGATCACCCGCCAGTACATGGGCTATGTCGAACTGATGAAGAGCGTACGCCTCGAACTGGCGGCCGAGTATCTGGTGATGGCGGCCATGCTCGCCGAGATCAAGTCACGCATGCTGCTGCCGCGCTCGGCCGAAGTAGCGGAAGAAGAGGACGATCCGCGTGCCGAACTGATCCGCCGCCTGCAGGAATACGAGCGCTTCAAGGCCGCCGCCGAGGACCTCGACGAGCTGCCTCGTGTCGGTCGCGACCTCTACGTGCCGCGGCTGGATGCCCCGCAAGCCCGTGCGCGCAAGCTGCTGCCGGAGGTCAGTCTGGAGGAACTGCTGGTGTCGATGGCCGAGGTGCTGCGCCGGGCCGACATGTTCGAGAGCCACCAGGTGACGCGCGAGGCGTTGTCCACCCGCGAACGCATGAGCGAGGTGCTTGAGCGCCTCAAGGGCGGCAGCTTCGTCCCGTTCGTCATGCTGTTCAGCGTCGAGGAAGGGCGTCTTGGTGTCGTCGTGACCTTCATGGCGGTGCTCGAGCTCATCAAGGAATCGCTGGTCGAGCTGGTGCAGAATGAGCCCTTCGCGCCGATCCATGTGCGCAGCCGTACCGAATAGAGCAACCCCAGGAGCCTCCCGTGGACCTTTCCGATCCCAAGGATCTTGCTTCGCTGCTTGAAGCCTTCCTGCTCGCCTCCGGCAAACCGCAGTCGCTCGAGCGCCTGGGCGAGCTATTCGAGGAAGCCGAACGACCGTCTTCCGCGCAGCTGAAAAAGGCCCTCGAGGTGCTCGAGAAGTCCTGCAAGGGGCGCGCCTTCGAGCTGAAGGAAGTCGCCAGCGGCTACCGCCTGCAGGTCCGTGAGCGCTTCGCACCCTGGGTCGGGCGGCTGTGGGAAGAGCGTCCGCAGCGCTATTCGCGCGCCTTGCTGGAGACCTTGGCGCTGATTGCCTATCGTCAGCCGATCACCCGCGGCGAGATCGAAGACATTCGCGGCGTGGCGGTAAACAGCCAGATCGTCAAGACGCTGCTGGAGCGCGAATGGATTCGCGTGGTCGGCCATCGCGACGTGCCGGGGCGGCCGGCGATGTTCGCCACCACCAAGCAGTTTCTCGACCATTTCAACCTGCACAACCTCGATCAGCTGCCGCCACTGGCGGTGCTGCGTGAGATGGAGCCCGAGTTGCGACCATTGCTCGACGACGAGGACGCCGCGGTGCCCGCCGCACTGCAGGCGCGCGCCGATCTGGCCAACGATGAGCCGGAGGCAGTCGCCCCCCGCGAGCAACCGAGTTTCCGCAGCCTGCTGGCCGAACTGGACAGCATGGAACAGGGACTCAAGACCGATTTCGATGACTTGCTAGAGCCCGAGACATCGTCGAGCGAGGACGAGCCCGGCCCGTGAACGTCGCCGACCGCGACGTGCCCTCCAGCTGAATCGGGTTCTGCTTTCGCGCGGTTCTTGCACCGAAAAACGCCAAGCCGGGAGCCGCGATGAGCGAGCTGTCCGCTCAGCCTCCTGCAACAGAATCGCCGGCCGACGAAACGTCGTCCCACCCCCGCGGTCGAACAGCCCGGCGTGCGACGGCGATTGTGCGGGCGGGCGATCGTTCGCCGGTTTCCGTGCCGGCGTCGGCGTGTACCGCAGCCAGGCCATAGATGGTTTATGGTTGTCGAAGAACAACATCGGGCAGCAGGAGAAAGGCATGCATCCGCGAGTCGTAGAAGTCACCGAGCGCCTGGTCGAGCGCAGCCGCCAGACCCGCGAGCGCTACCTGGCGATGATGGCCGCTGCGGCAAGCGAGGGGCCCCAACGTGGTCGTCTGCAATGCGCCAACTTCGCCCACGGCGTCGCCGGGTGCGCTTCGAACGAAGACAAGCAGCGCCTGCGCCTGATGAACGAGGCCAACGTCGCCATCGTCTCGGCCTATAACGACATGCTTTCGGCGCATCAGCCCTACGAGCATTTTCCCGAGCTGATCAAGCAGGCCCTGCGCGAAGTCGGCTCGGTCGGCCAGTTCGCCGGCGGTGTGCCGGCGATGTGTGATGGCGTGACGCAGGGCGAGGCAGGCATGGAGATGAGCCTCGCCAGCCGCGAGGTGATCGCCATGAGCACGGCGGTGGCGCTGTCGCACAACATGTTCGATGCCGCGCTGCTGCTCGGCATCTGCGACAAGATCGTGCCTGGCCTGATGATCGGTGCGCTGCGCTTCGGCCACCTGCCGACCATTTTCGTACCGGGTGGGCCGATGCCCTCGGGCATTCCCAACAAGGAAAAGGCCGAGGTGCGCCAGCGCTACGCCGAGGGCAAGGCCAGTCGCGAGGAGCTGCTGGAGTCGGAGATGAAGTCCTACCACAGCCCCGGCACCTGCACCTTCTACGGCACCGCCAACACCAATCAGGTGGTGATGGAGATCATGGGCCTGCACCTGCCGGGCTCGTCGTTCGTCAATCCGTACACGCCTCTGCGCGATGCGTTGACCCGCGAGGCGGCGCGGCAGGTCGTCCGCCTGACCCACCAGGGCGGCAGCTACACGCCGCTGTGCCAGATCGTCGACGAGAAGGCCATCGTCAACTCGGTGGTAGCGCTCAACGCTACCGGCGGCTCAACCAATCACACCCTGCACATTCCGGCATTCGCCCGCGCCGCCGGTATCCAGCTGACCTGGCAGGACATGGCCGACCTCTCCGAGGTGGTGCCGACGCTGGCCAAGGTCTACCCTAACGGCCAGGCTGACGTGAACCATTTCCATGCCTGTGGCGGGGTGCCGTTCATGGTGCGCACGCTGCTCGACGCCGGGCTGCTGCACGAGGACGTGCACACCGTGGTCGGCAAGGGCCTGCGCCGTTACGTCCAGGAGCCGTTCCTCGACGGCGAGCAGCTGGTCTGGCGCGACGGCCCGGAGCAGAGCCTGGACGAGAACATCCTGCGTCCGGCCACGCGGCCGTTCTCGCCCGAAGGCGGCCTGCGGGTGCTGGAGGGCAACCTCGGGCGCGGCGTGACCAAGATTTCCGCCGTGGCGCCAGAACATCGCGTGGTCGAGGCGCCGGCGCGGGTGTTCATCGATCAGAGCGAGCTGGCAGCGGCATTCAAGGCCGGCGAGCTGGAGCGCGACTTCGTCGCCGTGGTGCGCTTCCAGGGGCCGAAGGCCAATGGCATGCCGGAACTGCACAAGCTGACGCCGTTCCTCGGTGTGCTGCAGGACCGCGGCTACAAGGTCGCGCTGGTCACCGACGGGCGCATGTCTGGAGCGTCGGGCAAGGTGCCGGCGGCCATTCATGTCTGCCCGGAGGCGCTGGATGGCGGTCCGCTGGCGCGGGTACGCGATGGCGACATCATCCGCGTTGACGGCGAGAGTGGCGAACTGCTGGTGCGGGTCGAGTCGGCCGAGTGGGCGGCCCGCACGCCGGCCACGCGCCCGGAAGACCTGGGCATCGGCTGCGGCCGCGAGCTATTCGGCTTCATGCGCGCGGCGTTCAGCAGCGCGGAGCAGGGCGCCAGCGCGTTCACCAGCGGGCTGGAGGCGTTGCAGTGAAGACGGCACTGGTCGGCGATATCGGCGGTACCAATGCGCGCTTCGCCCTCTGGCGCGATCAGCGCGTCGAGCAGATCCGCGTGCTGCCCACGGCGGATTACGCCTGTCCCGAGCTGGCGATCCGCGCCTACCTGGCGGCGGTCGGCCAGCCGCTGGAAACGCTCGAGGCGGTCTGCCTGGCATGCGCCGGGCCGGTGGGCGGCGATGTGTTCCGCTTCACCAATAACCATTGGCAGCTCAGCCGCGCGGCGTTCTGTGCGGACCTCGGGCTTGCGCAGCTGCTGCTGATCAATGACTTCACCGCCATGGCGCTGGGCATGACGCGCCTGCATGAGGGCGAACGCATCACGGTTTGTCCAGGCGAGCCCGAACCCGGCCGGCCACGTCTGGTCATAGGGCCTGGCACGGGCCTGGGTGTCGCCACGCTGTTGCCGCTGCAGGGCGGCGGCTGGCGTGCGCTGCCGGGCGAGGGCGGGCACATCTGCCTGCCGGTTGGCAGCGAGCGCGAGGCCGCGATCTGGGCCCATCTGCACCGTCAGCTCGGTCACGTGAATGCCGAGGCGGTGCTCAGCGGGCCGGGGCTGCTGGCGTTGTACCGCGCCAGCTGCGGGCTGGATGGTCGCGCGGTGACGGTCGATTCGCCGGCTGCGGTCACCGCCGCTGCACTGGCGGGCGAGCCCTATGCGGTCGAGGTGCTGCAGCAGTTCTGCCGCTGGCTCGGGCGTGTGGCCGGCGACAACGTGCTGACCCTGGGCGCGCGGGGTGGGGTGTACATCGTCGGTGGGGTGGTGCCACGCTTTGCCGAGTTCTTCCTCGCCAGCGATTTCCAGCAGAGCCTGCGTGACAAGGGGCGCATGAGCGGCTATTTCGATCAGCTGCCGGTGTGGCTGGTGACCGCGCCGTATCCGGGGCTGGAAGGTGCTGGCGTCGCCCTGCAACCATTGTTGGAGGGCGCCTGAGGCGCGGCACCAGGGACGCAACCGGGTGACCGGATAACAACAAGAAAAGGGATGCGATGTGAGTCAGACGGGAAAACAGCTGCTGCTGGTCGACGACGATCAGGAAATTCGCGAGCTTCTACAGGCCTACCTCAGCCGCTCCGGCTTCCAGGTGCGTACCGTGGCCGATGGCGCGGCGTTCCGCCAGGCGCTGTGTGAGCAGCCGGCGGATCTGGTGATCCTCGACGTGATGCTGCCCGACGAGGACGGCTTCAGCCTCTGTCGCTGGGTGCGCGAACACGAACGCCTGGCCTCGATGCCGATCATCATGCTCACCGCCAGTTCCGACGAAGCCGATCGGGTGATCGGCCTGGAACTCGGCGCCGACGACTATCTCGGCAAGCCATTCAGCCCGCGTGAACTGCTGGCGCGGATCAAGGCGCTGTTGCGCCGGGTGAGTTTCGCTCAGGAGCGCGGCAGCGATGTGCTGGCCTTCGATGACTGGCGGCTCGACATGGTCAGCCATCGTCTGTTCCATGCCGATGGCGAGGAGGTGTTCCTCTCCGGCGCCGATTTCGCCCTGCTGAAACTGTTTCTCGACCATCCGCAGCAGATTCTCGACCGCGACACCATCGCCAACGCCACCCGCGGCCGCGAGGTGATGCCGCTCGAGCGCATCGTCGACATGGCGGTCAGTCGCCTGCGGCAGCGCCTGCGCGATACCGGCAAGTCGCCGCGGCTGATCCGCACCGTGCGTGGCTGCGGCTATCTGCTGGCGGCCCAGGTGACGTCGCAATCATGAATTTGCGGACCGGGCGGCGCCGGTTGTTGCCGGTGCCGCGCTCGCTGCTGGGACGCATGCTGGCACTGACCCTGCTGGCGGTATTGCTCGCCCAGGGACTGTCGAGTCTGATCTGGCTGTCGCAACTGCGCGCCAGCCAGACCGAAGGCCTGACCACCACCGCGCGCAGCCTGGCGCAGTCGATGGCCGCCAGCGTCGGCTACTTCCGGTCGCTGCCGCTGGGGTATCGGCCGCTGGTGCTCGATCAGCTGCGCAGCATGGGCGGCACGCGTTTCTTCGTTTCGCTCAACGACCGGCCGTTGCAAATGCAGATCCTGCCTGAAACGCCGCGCAAGCGGCTGGTGCTCGGCGAAGTCGATCGGGTGCTGCGCCAGCGCCTCGGCAGCGCGGTGGACCTGACGGTCGAGTTCGTCAGCCCGGAAGATCTGCGCATCTTCAACAGCGGCATCGCGCTCGACGAGCTGCCGCGCTCCTGGGCGCACTACGCGCTGAGTTTCGAACCGCTGGCGCCGCCGGTGCTGGTGACGCAGATCCAGATCGCGCCCGGTGAGTGGCTGTACCTCGCCACCCTGATGCCGGCGCCGTACGTCAGCCTGGAGGACGAGGGGCTGCCGGTGCAGCAGCTGTGGTTCATCGTGCTCACCACGGTCTTTCTGCTGTCGTTCATCGGCCTGCTGGTGCGCTGGCAGAGCCGTCCGCTCAAACGTCTGGCCAAGGCCGCGCGCGACATGGCGGTGGGCGGGGAGATGCGTCCGCTGGCCGAGGTGGGAGCCAGCGAGGTGGTGGAGGTCAGCCGCGCCTTCAACAGCATGCGCGAGCGTATCAACCGTTACCTGAGCGAGCGGGGCCAGCTGTTCAGCGCGATTTCCCATGACCTGCGCACGCCCATCACCCGCCTGCGTCTGCGCGTCGAACTGCTCGACGATGAAGCCGTGCAGGCCAAGTTCAGCCGCGACCTCGACGAGCTGGAGCTGCTGGTCAAGGGCGCCTTGCAGTGCGTAAAGGACACCGACATCCACGAGAACATCGAGGCGGTCGATCTGAACGTGCTGCTCGAACATATCGTCGAGCCCTATCAGGCCAGTGACCCTGACTGTGTGACGCTCGCCGGCCGCGCGCTACTGCCATATCCGGGCAAGCCGCTGGCGCTCAAGCGCTGTATCGGCAACCTGCTGGACAACGCGCTGAAGTACGGTGGGCGTGCCCATCTGCGTCTGGAGGACAGTGCCGAGCTGCTGGTGCTGCATGTCGACGACGAGGGCCCGGGTGTGCCGGAACAGCGCCTGGAGCAGGTATTCGAGCCGCACGTGCGGCTGTCCGGCCAGCAGCAGGGCTACGGCCTGGGCCTGGGTATCGCCCGCAACATCGCCCACGCCCACGGTGGCGAGCTGAGCATGCGCAACCTGCCGGAAGGCGGCCTGCGGGTCACCCTGACGCTGCCGCGCCAGGCCTGCAGCGATGACTGAAACGCGCCGTCTCCGTGGCGCGTGACATTCCACCGAGGTTTGTAACCGGACGGTGACCATTGCCTATCCCTTCGTTACCCAGCGCCCCTTGCGGCGCGCATAGACTCGGATCAACGCAAGCGACCACGCCTTGCCTGATAAAAACAAGAAGGTGCCCAGACATGAAAGCGATTCATCAGCTCGCCCTTTCCATTTCCCTCGCCTTGCCGCTCGCCGCCCATGCTGGCGAGGTCGAGGTGCTGCACTGGTGGACTTCCGGTGGCGAAAAGCGCGCCGCCGACACGCTGCAGAAACTGGTCGAGAAAAAAGGCCACAGCTGGCGTGATTTCGCCGTGGCCGGAGGCGGCGGCGAGGCGGCCATGACGGTCTTGAAAACCCGTGCCGTGTCCGGTAATCCACCGGCGGCCGCGCAGATCAAGGGGCCGGACATCCAGGAATGGGGTGAGCTGGGCCTGTTGGCCAACCTCGACGAAACCGCCAAGGCGGGCAAGTGGGAAGAGCTGCTGCCCGAGCAGGTGACCAGGATCATGCAGTACGACGGCTCCTACGTGGCCGTGCCGGTCAACGTGCACCGGGTCAACTGGCTGTGGATCAACCCCGAGGTGTTCGAGAAGGCTGGCGCCACGCCGCCGAAGACCCTCGACGAATTCTTCGCCGCGGCCGACAAGCTCAAGGCTGCCGGCTTCATCCCGGTCGCCCACGGCGGCCAGCCCTGGCAGGACGGCACCGTGTTCGAGGACTTCGTGCTGAGCATTCTCGGCCCGGAGGATTACCACAAGGCCTTCGTCGAGCTGGACGAGGACACGCTCACCGGCGAGAAGATGGTCCAGGCGTTCGCCGCACTGAAGAAGCTGCGCGGCTACATCGATGCCGATGCCGCTGGCCGCGAATGGAACCGCGCCACCGGTATGGTCATCGACGGCAAGGCCGGCATGCAGATCATGGGCGACTGGGCCAAGAGCGAATTCACCGCCGCCAACCAGGTGGCCGGCAAGGACTACCAGTGCCTGCCGTTCCCCGGCACCCAGGGCAGCTTCGCCTACAACATCGACTCGTTGGCCATGTTCAAACTCAACGACGAGGAAAACCGCAAGGCCCAGGAAGACCTGGCGCGTACGGTGCTGGAGCCGGAGTTCCAGAAGTTCTTCAACCAGAACAAAGGCTCGATCCCGGTTCGCCAGGACATGGACATGAGCGAGTTCGACGCCTGCGCGCAGCAGTCGATGAAGGACTTCAAGTCGGCCGCGCAGGGCAGCGGCTTGCAGCCCAGCCTGACCCATGGCATGGCGGCTTCGAGCTATGTGCAGGGCGCGGTGTTCGACGTCGTGACCAACTTCTTCAACGACCCCAAGGCCGACCCGCAAAAGGCGGCCAAGCAACTGGCGGCGGCGATCCAGGCCGTGCAGTAACGCTGCGGGCGGACCGTTCCGCCCGGTTCCCGAAACGTGCGTCCCCGGTACATGCCTTGGCATGTGTCGCGGGCGCCGACATCCCGGATTTCCACGAGGGGTCACACCCATGAGCTCCATCGCGCTTCAAGCCAGGCCCGCCAAGGCTTCGCCGCTCGACGCCCTGCAGCGCTGGCTGCCCAAGCTGGTGCTGGCGCCGAGCATGCTGATCGTGCTGGTCGGCTTCTACGCCTACATCGGCTGGACCTTCCTGCTGTCGTTCACCAACTCGCGCTTCATGCCCAGCTACAAATGGGCCGGCCTGCAACAGTACGAGCGCCTGTGGGACAACGATCGCTGGTGGGTCGCCAGCCAGAACCTGCTGGTGTTCGGCGGCCTGTTCATCGCCATCAGCCTGCTCATCGGCGTGGTGCTCGCCGTGTTGCTGGACCAGCGCATTCGCCGCGAGGGGCTGATCCGCACCATCTACCTGTACCCGATGGCACTGTCGATGATCGTCACCGGCACCGCCTGGCAATGGCTGCTCAATCCCGGCCTGGGTCTGGACAAGCTGCTGCGCGACTGGGGCTGGGAGGGCTTTCGCTTCGATTGGCTGGTTGATCCGGACCGGGTCATCTACTGCCTAGTGATCGCCGCCGTCTGGCAGGCCTCGGGCTTCGTCATGGCGCTGTTCCTCGCCGGTTTGCGCAGCGTCGATCAGTCGATCATCCGCGCCGCCCAGGTGGACGGCGCGAGCCTGCCGACCATCTACCTGCGCATCGTGCTGCCGAGCCTGCGCCCGGTGTTCTTCAGTGCGCTGATGATTCTTGCCCACATCGCGATCAAGAGCTTCGACCTGGTGGCGGCGATGACCGCCGGCGGGCCGGGTTACTCCAGCGACCTGCCGGCGATGTTCATGTACGCCCACACCTTCACCCGCGGCCAGATGGGCCTGGGTGCGGCGAGCGCCATGCTGATGCTCGGCGCGGTGATGGCGATCATCGTGCCGTACCTGTATTCCGAGCTGAGGACCAAGCGCCATGTCTGACTTCGCGCAACCGCGCCTGACCCTCGGGCGCCTGACCATCCACGCCACGCTGCTGCTGGCCTGCGCCGTCTACCTGATACCGCTGATCGTGATGCTGCTGACCAGCTTCAAGACGCCGGAAGACATCCGCACCGGCAACCTGCTGAGCTGGCCGGAAGCGTTCACCGCCATGGGCTGGCTGACCGCCTGGGACAGCGTCGGTGGTTACTTCTGGAACTCGGTGAAGATCGTCATTCCGGCGGTGCTGATCTCCACCGCGCTCGGCGCCATCAACGGCTACGTGCTGTCGATGTGGCGTTTCCGCGGCTCGCAGCTGTTCTTCGGCCTGCTGCTGTTCGGCTGCTTCCTGCCGTTCCAGGTGATCCTGCTGCCAGCATCGTTCACCCTCGGCAAGCTCGGTCTGGCCAATACCACCACCGGCCTGGTGCTGGTGCACGTGGTCTACGGGCTGGCCTTCACCACGCTGTTCTTCCGCAACTTCTACGTCAGCGTGCCGGATGCGCTGGTGCGGGCAGCGCGGCTCGATGGCGCCGGCTTCTTCACCATCTTCGGGCGGATCCTGCTGCCGATGTCGGTGCCGATCATCATGGTCTGCCTGATCTGGCAGTTCACCCAGATCTGGAACGACTTCCTCTTCGGCGTGGTGTTCGCCAGTGGCGACACCCAGCCGGTCACCGTGGCGCTGAACAACCTGGTGAACACCAGCACCGGCGCCAAGCAATACAACGTCGACATGGCCGCCGCGATGATCGCCGGCCTGCCCACGCTGGTGGTCTACGTGATCGCCGGCAAGTACTTCCTGCGCGGGCTGACTGCCGGCGCCGTCAAGGGTTGAGGAGAACAACAACATGGCATCCCTGGAACTGCGCAACGTCCAGAAAACCTACGGCAACGCCAAGGTCGAAACGCTGAAGAACATCGCCCTGAAGATCGATGCGGGAGAGTTCCTGATCCTCGTTGGCCCGTCGGGCTGCGGCAAATCCACCCTGATGAACTGCATCGCCGGGCTGGAGAACATCACCGGCGGCGAGATTCTGGTCGACGGCGAGGACATCAGCCAGGCCAGTCCGAAGGATCGTGACATCGCCATGGTGTTCCAGTCCTACGCGCTGTACCCGACCATGAGCGTGCGCGACAACATCGCCTTCGGCCTGAAGATGCGCAAGGTGCCCGCGGCGCAGATTGAGGAGGAGGTAGGCCGGGTCGCCAAGCTGCTGCAGATCGAGGCGCTGCTCGAGCGCAAGCCGTCGCAGCTATCCGGCGGCCAGCAGCAGCGCGTCGCCATGGGGCGGGCGCTGGCGCGGCGGCCGAAGATCTATCTGTTCGACGAACCACTGTCGAACCTCGACGCCAAGCTGCGCGTGGAGATGCGCACCGAAATCAAGCTGATGCATCAGCGCCTGAAGACCACCACCGTGTATGTCACCCACGATCAGATCGAGGCGATGACCCTCGGCGACAAGGTCGCGGTGATGAAGGACGGCGTCGTCCAGCAGTTCGGCACCCCGCACGAGATCTACAACGACCCGGCCAACCAGTTCGTGGCCAGCTTCATCGGCTCGCCGCCGATGAACTTCGTCCCCGTGCGCCTGCGCCAGCAGAGCGGGTGTTGGGTCGCCGTGCTCAACAGCGATCAGGCGAGCTGTGAAATTCCGCTGGCGCTGCCGGCCGATGCGCAGTGGCACGCGCGCGACGTGATTCTCGGCATCCGCCCGGAGCAGATCGGCCTGGCCGACGGCGCGGGCAACGACTGCTCGCTGCGCTGCCAGATCGAGGTGGTCGAGCCCACCGGGCCGGACACCCTGGTGTTCTTCAGCCTGAACGAGGTCAAGGCGTCGTGCCGCCTGGCCCCGGACCAGGCCCCGCGCGCCGGGGAAACCGTCGAGCTGCAGTTCGATCCGCACAAGGTGTTGCTGTTCGATGCGCAGACCGGCGAGCGGCTGGATAACCGTGCTGCCCGCCCAGCGGGCGCCGAGCGGCTCGGTGTGGTCGAGACCTTGCCGAACGGTCGATCGCCTGGTGAAAGAGGTGGTCTGTACAACAGGCGAGAGCGCAGCGGAATCGCCCGTTAGGGCGCGCACATCGGCTCTATCCAGGCAGCGTTTGTCGCAGTGCTGACCTGCAGATAACGAATAACAACAACAGCGAACGGAGTGGACATGAAAACAACAATATCCGCAGGAATGAGTCTGGCTGCCGCCGTGGCGTGCGCCGTGTTACCGCTGAGTGGTCAGGCGCTGGAGTTTTCCGGCTACCTGCGCAGCGGCGTCGGCGATTCGATGGAGGGCGGGACGCAAGCCTGCTTCCAGCTGCCCGGCGCGCCGAGCAAGTATCGTCTCGGCAACGAGTGCGAGCATTACGCCGAGCTGGATCTGCGTCAGGATCTCTACACCTTTGCCGATGGCTCGGTGCTCAGCCTGGAAGGCATGGCCGCGTTGTACAACCAGTACGGCCACACCCCGGAATTCACTGGCGATCACGGCTGGGCGCGGATGGTGCAGGCCTATGCCGAGTGGAGCAAGGTGCCGGCGCTGCACAACGGCTCGCTGTGGGCCGGTCGGCGCTTCTACAAACGTAACGACATCCATATCTCCGACTTCTACTACTGGAACCAGAGCGCCACCGGTGCCGGCGTGGAAGATATGGAGATCGGCGGCCTGAAGTACAGCTACGCGTTTTCCCGCAAGGACAGCGTGTTCCAGAAGGACTACATCAATCGCCACGACTTCAACGTCGGCGGCTTTGACAGCAATCCTGGCGGCGAGCTGGAATTCGGCGTGAGTTATATCGACAAGCCCGACAGCGAGGACGCCCACAGCGGTTGGGCGGTGACCGCGCAGCACAAGCAGGACGGCTTTCTCGGCGGCAGCAACACCCTGGCACTGCAGTACGGCGAAGGTCCGGGTACCGGCCTCGGCTACACCGGCGATGTCACGCTGGACGACAGCGCCCGCAGCTGGCGCGTGGTCGAGTATTTCGACTGGCAGCTGACGCCCCGTTTCGGCGGGCAGTTTCAGGTGGTCTACCAGAAGGACGAACGGGTCGACGGCGGCGATCAGGACTGGTGGTCGGTGGGCGTGCGGCCGACCTATGCCTTCACCGAGCAGTTCAAGCTGGTCACCGAGCTCGGGCATGATCAGATCGACGCCGCCGACGGCACGCGCAAGCTGAGCAAATTCACTGTCGCACCGACCTGGTCGCCGGCCGGCCCGGCGTTCTGGGCGCGGCCGGAAGTACGCCTGTATTACACCTATGCGCAGTGGAACGACGCCGCGCAGCGGGCCGCGAACCTGATGGCTGCCGGCTCGGCACTCTCGGACAGCGGGGCCTTCGGTGATGCCCAGCACGGCTCCAACTTCGGCGTGCAGGTGGAGTACTGGTGGAAATGATCGGTTGAGCGCGCAACACTGACGCCGGTCGGCCTTGCGCAACGCGAGGCCGACCGGCGCGTTGGAGGTGTCGTGGGCGACAAGGTGGACAATCCCTGCGTGGATCTGTGCAAGCTCAAGGACGACATCTGCGTCGGCTGCGGTCGCAGCCGCGACGAGATCAAACGCTGGAAGAAGCTCAAGAACAAGGAACGCAAGGCCGTCAGGCAACAGGCGGCCTTGCGTCTCGCCATTCTCGGCAAGGCGAAGAAGCGCAAGAAGTGAAGGTGCTGCCGGCGCCAGGGCAGCGCCGCGCATCGCGGCGACAGAATTTTTTCCGATTCCCGTGAGTCTTTTGCAACGATCCCTGTCTGTTGCTGAAGGGTGCGCCGTGCGGCGCAGCACGGATTGACCGCCCGCCGGTGCCTGGCCATTCAAGCGGCGCCGAAGGCTACGCTTCGATCGACCAAGAGTGTTTATGCCAGCCATTAATGTTGATCCGATCACCTTTGCCCTGTTCGGCGCGCTGGGCGACCTGGCGCTGCGCAAGTTGTTCCCCGCGCTCTATCAGCTCGACCGTGCCGATCTGCTGCACAGTGATACGCGGCTGCTGGCGCTGTCGCGCGAAGGCGGCGAGCCGATCGAGCAGATGGCGCGGATCGAACAGGCGTTGCGCCGCTACATTCCGGCGCATGAGCTGGACGACAGTGTGCTGCAGCGCTTCCTCGCGCGCCTGCGCTATCTGCGGATGGATTTTCGCCGCGGCGAGGATTACGCCGTGCTGGCGCAGAACGCCAGCGCCGAGCTGCCGCTGATCGCCTATTTCGCCACGCCGGCTGCGGTGTACGGCGCGATCTGCGAACACCTGGCCGGCGCCGGGCTGGCCGAGCAGGCGCGGGTGGTGCTGGAGAAGCCCATCGGCCATGACCTGGCGTCGTCACGGGTGATCAACGATGCGGTGGCGCAGTATTTTCCCGAGAGCCAGATCTATCGGATCGATCATTACCTGGGCAAGGAAACGGTACAGAACCTGATCGCCCTGCGTTTCGCCAACAGCCTGTTCGAGACGCAGTGGAACCAGCACCACATCTCGCATGTGGAGATCACCGTGGCCGAAACCGTCGGCATCGAAGGACGCTGGGGCTACTTCGACCAGGCTGGCCAGTTGCGCGACATGATCCAGAACCACCTGCTGCAGCTGCTCTGCCTGATCGCTATGGACCCGCCGAGCAACCTCACCGCCGACAGCATCCGCGACGAGAAGGTAAAAGTGCTCAAGGCGCTGGCGCCGATCACGCCGGACATCCTCAGCCAGCGCGTGGTGCGCGGCCAGTATTCGGCCGGGATCGCCGGTGGCAAGCCGGTGCCGGGCTATCTGGAAGAGGAGAACTCCAATGCCAGCAGCAGCACGGAAACCTTCGTCGCGCTGCGCGCCGACATCTGCAACTGGCGCTGGTCCGGCGTGCCGTTCTACCTGCGTACCGGCAAGCGCATGGCGCAGAAGCTGTCGCAGATCGTCATCCATTTCAAGGAACCGCCGTTCTACATCTTCGCGCCCGAGCAGCGCTCGCTGATCAGCAACCGGCTGATCATCCGTCTGCAGCCGGACGAGGGCATTTCCCTGCAGGTGATGACCAAGGAGCAGGGCCTGGACAAGGGCATGCACCTGCGCAGCGGGCCGCTGCAGCTGAATTTTTCCGAGACTTACAAGAGCGCGCGCATTCCCGACGCCTACGAGCGGTTGCTGCTGGAGGTGATGCAGGGCAATCAGAACCTGTTCGTGCGCCGCGACGAAGTTGAGTACGCCTGGCAATGGTGCGATCAGCTGATCGACGGCTGGACCCGTATCGGCGACAGTCTCAAACTCTATCCGGCCGGCTCCTGGGGACCGGTCGCTTCGATTGCCCTGATTACTCGTGACGGGAGGTCCTGGTATGGCGATCTCTGAACTCGACCTGCCCACCGGCGTGGTCGCCCACAGCCTGGCCGATGCTGAGGGCCAGGCCCGAGTGATGGCCGATTGCGTGGTCAAGGTGCTGGATTACGCGGTGCGCACTCATGGCACCGCCAGTCTGGTGGTGTCCGGCGGGCGCAGTCCGATTCCCTTCTTCGAGGAACTGTCGAGCCGCGAGCTGGACTGGTCCAAGGTGCAGGTCAGCCTTGCGGACGAGCGCTGGGTACCGCCGACCGATGAGGCGAGCAACGAGGGGCTGGTGCGCCGTCATCTGCTGCAGAATGCGGCCGCCGCGGCACAGTTCATCGGTCTGTATCATCCGGCCGCCACGCTAGAGGAGGCTGCGTTGATGGCCGAGCAGAAACTGGCCGAGCTCAAGCAGCCGATCGACGTACTGGTGCTGGGTATGGGCGATGATGGCCACACGGCATCGTTGTTCCCCGGCAACCGCTATCTTGCGCATGCGCTGCGCCCGGATTGCCCCGAACGCTGCGTGGCGATGCAGGCGCCGACGACCGTCCGCGCGCGCCTGAGCATGACCTATCCGTTGCTGGCATCCGCGCGCACGCAATGTCTGGCGATTCAGGGCGCAGCCAAACTGGAGACGCTGCGTCAGGCCATGAGCGTCGATGCGCTGCAGATGCCGATCCGCGCCTTCATTCATTCTCCGCTGGAGATCTACTGGTGCCCGTGAGGGCCGAGGATTCTGCCCATGAGCATGGAACAGAAGAATGCCCTGATCGAACAACTGTGCGTGCGTGCGCGCATCCTGCCGGTCATCACCATCGGCAGCGAAGCGCAGATCCTGCCGCTCGCCGACGCTCTGGCCGCCGGTGGCCTGCATACGCTGGAGATCACGCTGCGCTCGGCACATGGTCTGACGGCGATCCGCCGCTTGCGTGAGGAGCGCCCCGAATTGTGCATCGGCGCCGGGACCGTGCTCGACCGGCGCATGATGGACGAGGTGGAGGCGGTGGGGGCGCAGTTCGTGGTCACTCCGGGCGCCAGCCGGGAAGTGCTGGAGGCCGGCGTGCAGTGCTCGGTGCCGGTGTTGCCGGGCACCAGCAGCGCTACCGATATCATGGAGGGCTACGCGCTCGGTTATCGATGCTTCAAGCTGTTTCCTGCGCAGATCTGTGGCGGGATCGCGGCGCTAAGGGCGTTTGCTGGTCCGTTCGGTGATGTGCGCTTCTGCCCGACTGGCGGCATCAACGCTGACAATGCCCGTGAGTACCTGGCGTTGCCCAACGTGATGTGCGTCGGCGGCACCTGGATGATCGATGGCACCAGCCTTGCCAATGGCGATTGGGCAGCCATTCAACGGGCCAGCACCGAAGCGCTTGCTACGCTAGGCTGACTGGCAGCATCGGTCGCTGGCGGCCGATGATTTGCCCTGCGGGTAAACCGTGCGTGTGTCTGCGGATACGCGTATGATTCGCGCCCTTTCAATCGGAACTGCCACACCGGGAGGTGCCCAGATGACCGAACATGACGATTCCACCCCTCACGTCGCTCACGGCGAAAAATTGCAGAAGGTTCTGGCCCGCATGGGGCTGGCTTCGCGCCGTGATATCGAACACTGGATCAGCGAAGGCCGGGTCAAGGTCAACGGCGCGGTAGCCAGCCTTGGCCAGCGCGTTGATCTGCATGACGCCATCGCCGTCGACGGCCGGCTGATCAAGCGCGAGGAGGCCACCGATGTCGTGCGCCGCGTGCTGATCTACAACAAGCCGGACGGCGAAATCTGTACCCGCAACGATCCGGAAGGTCGCCCGACGGTGTTCGACCGCCTGCCGCGGCCGAAGGAAGGCCGCTGGATCAACATCGGCCGGTTGGATATCAACACTACCGGCCTGCTGTTGTTCACCACCGATGGCGAGCTGGCCAACCGCCTGATGCATCCGTCGTATGAGATGGACCGCGAGTACGCGGTACGCGTGCGTGGCGAAGTCGACGACGAGATGATCGAGCGGCTGAAGACCGGTGTCATGCTTGAGGATGGTCCGGCGCGCTTTACCGACATCCAGGAAGCGCCGGGCGGCGAGGGCTTCAACCACTGGTATCACTGCGTGGTTATGGAAGGGCGTAATCGTGAAGTGCGTCGTCTGTGGGAATCGCAAGGGCTGGTGGTCAGCCGCCTGAAGCGTGTGCGTTTCGGGCCGGTGTTCATGACCTCGGATCTGCCGATGGGGCGCTGGCGCGAGATGTCGCAGGCGGAGGTCGATATTCTCAGCCAGGAAGTCGGCCTGACGCCGGTTGCCCTGCCGGGGATGAAGGCCAAGGCTAAGGAAAAGATCGAACGCATGCAGCGCAAGGTCGCCAAGCCCTTGGCGCGCGGCGACCGCCGCCCACGGGTACTGCGCCCTGCCAGTGAAGCCGATCTACCGCGTATCGGCGACAAGCCGCGCGCGCCGCGTGGCGAGCAACCGGCGCGTAAGCCGCGCCCTGCCGAACGCAGCGAGCAGGGGCGAGGCACGCCAGTGGCGGAGCGCCCGAGCGAGGTGAATCGCAAGCGCGGCAAACGTCCGGAGGGCGCCGGCCACGACAAACCGGCACCTGCTAAGCGGCGCGGTCCGCCGGCCGGTGAAGGTCAGCGTCCGGGATTCGGGCGCGGAGATCGTTCTAAACGACCCTGAGTGCTCTTCAGGTCGCTGGGCGGCTCTATAGCGCATGAAAAAGGGGTGCACCGCAGCGGCGGGCACCCCTTTTTTATTGCCATCGGCGGTCGATGTTCAGCTGTGTCCTGATGAGGCTGCTGCCAGTTCCCTCTCGACCGTTCTGGCTGTGAGTTACGCCTGGGCGTCGAATGCCTGCCCGTTGACTCCGGCACTGTCTGGCCCCATCAGATACAAATAGACGGGCATGATTGCTTCCGGTAAGGGGTTGGCCTGCGGGTTCTCTCCCGGATAAGCCTTGGCGCGCATATCGGTGCGCGTGGCGCCTGGATTGATGCTGTTAGCACGCACCGAGGCGGTACCGTCGACTTCGTCGGCCAGGACCTGCATGAGCCCTTCGGTGGCGAACTTCGATACCGCGTAAGCGCCCCAGTAAGCGCGTCCTTTGCGCCCAACGCTGCTGGAGGTGAAGATCACCGAGGCATCCTGGGACAGCTTGAGCAGCGGTAGCAGGGTGCTGGTGAGCATGAACATCGCATTCACATTCACCTGCATCACTCGCATGAAGTTGTCGCCCGAAAGTTGCTCCAGCGGCGTGCGTGGGCCGACGATTGCCGCATTGTGCAGCAGGCCATCCAGATGGCCGAACTCCCGCTCGACCATCGCCGCGAGCTCGTCGTACTGGTGCGGCAGCGCCGTTTCCAGGTTGAACGGGATCACTGCGGGTCGCGGGTAGCCGGCGGCCTCGATGTCGTCATAGACGCGGTTGAGGTTCTCTTCATTTTTGCCCAGCAGCAGTACCGTTGCGCCGTGCGCGGCATAAGCCTTCGCAGCGGCCTCGCCGATTCCACGGCCGGCGCCGGTAACCATGATGATTCGGCCCGCGAGCAGGTCGGGGCGGGCAGTGTAGTCAAACATTGAGTTTCTCTCTTGCTCAGAAAAGCCAGGACGCAGCGGTTGTCGCGGCTGAGTCGTAGTTCAGCAGCTACACAGTGCGCGGTCTAGTACGGCCCGCAAGTCCAGCGGGTGGTCCACTACGACGTCTGCGCCCCAATGCCCGGGGTTGTCATCGGGATGGATGTAGCCGTAACGCACGGCGGCGGTCTTGCTGCCGGCAGCACGCCCGGACTCGATATCTCGTAGGTCGTCGCCGACGAACAGCACGGTGGACGGATCCAGCTGCAGCTTGCTGCATGCAAGCAGCATGGGCTCGGGATCCGGCTTGCTCCGGCTCACGTGATCTGGACAGACCAGTACCGCAGAGCGCGATGCCAGGCCGAGCTGCTGCATGATCGGTTCGGCAAAACGCAGCGGTTTGTTGGTTACCACACCCCAGATCAGGTTCGCCTGTTCGATGTCTGCCAGTAGTTGCTCCATGCCGTCGTATAGACGGCTGAATACCGCACAATGCGCCTGATAGCGCTCGAGGAATTCGAGGCGCAGAACTTCGAACTCCTCCGACATCGGGTCTACGTCGAATGCGCTGAGTACCATGGCGCGCGCGCCACCGGAGACGACGTCGCGTATCTGCTGATCGGGCACCGGCGCGAGGCCGCGCGCCAGGCGCATGGCCTGAGCCACGGCGATGAAGTCAGGCGCTGTATCGAGTAGCGTCCCGTCCATGTCGAATAAAACGGCGCGCAGACGCATCAAGCCTCCCTGATGGTCTGGACCATGTAGTTGACGTCGACATCCGTCGATAGCTTGTAGAACTTGGTCAACGGGTTGTAGGTAAGGCCGACAATGTCTTGGACCGCCAAACCGGCTTCGCGGCTCCAAGCGCCCAGTTCGGAGGGGCGGATGAACTTCTTGAAGTCATGCGTGCCGCGTGGCAGTAGCTGTAGCACATACTCTGCTCCGATGATGGCAAACGCATAGGCCTTGGGGTTGCGGTTGATGGTCGAGAAAAATACCTGACCACCCGGTTTTACCAGGGCGTGGCAGGCACGGATCACGGAGGCGGGATCGGGCACATGCTCCAGCATCTCTAGGCAGGTCACTACGTCGAACTGATTGGGGCATTCAAGCGCCAGGGCTTCGGCGGTGATCTGTCGGTAATCGATATCCAGTCCGGACTCCAGCAGGTGGAGTCGGGCCACGGAAAGCGGCGCCTCGCCCATGTCGATGCCGGTGACCTGAGCGCCGCGCTGCGCCATTGCCTCGCTGAGGATGCCGCCGCCACAGCCGACATCGAGGACCTTCTTCCCGGCGAGGGAGATGTGCTCGTCGATCCAGTTGACGCGTAGCGGATTGATCTCATGCAGCGGTTTGAACTCGCTCTCACGATCCCACCAGCGGTGGGCGAGAGCTTCGAATTTGGCGATTTCAGCGTGGTCGACGTTGCTCATGGTCCGTTCCGTTTGAAAGCTCGAAGGAGAAGCTTGAGCTGCAATCGCTCATGTTGCCAGCTTCCGTCAGACGAAGGGGCTATGGTGGCGCCCCTCGGGTAAGTCAGTTTGTCGCAGAGCCAGCCAGGGCTAATGTCCGCCGGGCTCATAGCTTGTCGCTGTTGGCGATCTTCGTGCACCACTCGTGTACATCGACCAATAGTCTGTCTTGATCGATACGGGTCAGGTGGCGGTTGTCGAGCAGCTGTTTTCCTGCGACCCAGACGTGGCGCACGCAGTCCCGGCCGCTGGAGTAGATCAGCTGGGACACAGGATCATAGATGGGTTGCTGTGCTAGCCCTGATAGGTCGAATGCTACCAAGTCGGCGAACTTGCCAACCTCAAGCGAGCCAGTATGTTCGTCCAGACCCAAGGCGCGTGCTCCATTCAGGGTAGCCATGCGCAGGGCTCGGTGGGCATCCAGCGCTGTTGCCGAGCCAGCGACGGCTTTGGCGAGTAGGGCCGCCGTACGAGTCTCGCCCAGAAGATCGAGATCGTTGTTGCTCGCGGCGCCGTCTGTGCCGATAGCGACGTTCACGCCGGCATCCCAGAGCCTTTCTACCGGGCAGAATCCGCTTGCCAGTTTGAGATTCGATTCGGGGCAGTGGATGACGCTGCAGTTGTGCTCTACCAGAAGCGCGAGGTCCTCATCATCTATCTGTGTCATGTGCACGGCTTGGAAGCGCGGCCCCAGGAGTTGTTGCCGAGCCAGACGCGCCAACGGACGTTCGCCGTGCAGCCGCAAAGCTTCCTCAACCTCGTGCGCCGTTTCATGTACGTGCATGTGGATGCCGGCATCCATCTCCGCAACCAGAACCCGGATACTTTCGAGTTTGTCGTCGCCAACCGAATAGGGTGCGTGGGGCCCGAAAGCCACGTTCAGTCGAGGGTGATGCTTGAGGTCATCGAAAAGGGCCACACCTTTTCGCAGGGCTTCATCGGCATCGCGTGCACCGGGGACGGGAAAGTCCAGCACCGGGACAGTGATCTGGGCGCGGATACCGGTTCTATGCGCAACTTCGCTGGCGATGTCGGGAAAAAAGTACATGTCGGAGAAGCAGGTAATGCCGCCTTGTAGCTGTTCGGCAATTGCGAGCTCGGTGCCGGTGCGGATGAACTTCTCGTTAACCCAGCGTGCTTCTGCTGGCCAGATGTGGTTCTGCAGCCAGCTCTTGAGGGGGAGATCATCAGCCAGCCCGCGGAATAGGGTCATTGCTGCATGACCATGTGCATTGACAAGCCCTGGCGCGAGGAGCATACCCGTTAGCTCGAAGGTTCGCCGTGTAGCATGCTTGATTGCTTCGGCACGCGGGGCGATTAACGCAATGCGGCCGTTGCGAATTCCCAAGCCGTGCTCCTTTAGCACCACCCCTGCTGGTTCAACAGGAACAAGCCAGGTGGGAAAGAGCAGGAGGTCTAAAGGTTCGGAAGCGAGTTCTGACATGGCATAGCCAAAGCGATGATCGGAAGCGCTAGTGTAAGGCCTGCTGGTAATGGTTTGAAGGAAAGCGGATGTAGTGATATTCGGTTTCTGCTTTTATATGGACACCGAGTTCTCGTAAGAGGGGCGCGCAAGAATCGTGGCATATCGAATAAAGCCGAAATAAGCGGTTGACGCCAGTTTTGAGGCCCCTATAATGCGCACCACTTCCGGCGCAGTCCTTAAGTAAAACCTCT
>NZ_JAOEIY010000011.1:0-20923 GCF_025966695.1 Stutzerimonas sp. S1
CGGAACACAGGGGCGCCCCGCCTGCATCGACCGAGACGGTGCCGTCGCAGGTGAGCGCGTAAGTCATTCGCCGGCCTGCTCGAGGTCGGCGGTTTGTTCGGAGGGTTCGCAGTCGGGGCAGACGGCGAAGTGAGGCGGCAGGCTGAGGTCGGGCAGCAGGTCGCTTTGCGGCGCGGGCAGCGCCATGAGCTTGCCCATGTCGTTTCCGCAGCAGTCGCAATACACCTGGTCATCGATCAGCATGGCCGCCCCTCCCGGTTAGTTGGCCTTGGCCGGGTCCGGCTGGGTGCCGGCTGGCTTGGCGGTTGGGGTCGGTTGCTGAGTGGGCTTGGTGGCCTGGGTGGCGGGCTTCACCGATTCCAGATGCAGGCAGAGATTGTTGCCCTTCTGTTTGCCGGCTCGGGCGATCTCGAAGTGAATGCGGACGGTTTCCAGCGGTTCGAAGTTGGCACCGGAGGCGAACACTTCGTCGGCCACTTCCAGGGGAACATCCATGCTGACGATGGACAGGCCGTTTTCGGTCTGGCCGTCCGGCTCATCGCCATAGAAGACTTTGACGATCTTTACTTCGCTGCCGTTTTGGCTGAAGGCGAGTTTCTGAGTGCCGAGAAATGCAACTTCCATAGTCGAACGTGCCATCTTGTGTTTCCTCTCTCTAGTTGCGCTTTATTGCGCGGCTTTGCTTTCTGCAGGCCGAGCGACCCCGAGCCGGTGAACTCGCAAGTTCGCCGAGGTGATCTGTTACTTGGCCTACCGGTTAAAACGTCGCGTTGTGCGTGTTCTCTAGTTGGTTAACACCAAGGGCTCTGCCCTTGTCATCCCGCTCTTGCCGCCGAGGGCTCGGGAGCGCGGGAGGAAAAGCTCTCCCGCACTCACGAGCGGAGGCTGTTTCTGTTCGTGCAGGGTCAAGGGTGCGCTCCGCCCGTGCTTCCGTTCGCCGGATCGGTGAAGCGTGATCCGACGAGCCGGGAGCGCGGCCCTGGACCTGTTCGGCATTGGCGGGGGCGGCTTGGTCTTGGGTCGTGCATTGCTCTACCAGTTGAGTCGCTGCCGCGTGCCACTGTTCGTCGACCGACTCCAGCACCTTGACGATCTGCATGGTTGCCAGCGCGGAGCCGATAGCGAACCCGATGACTGCCGGGGGCGCCCAATGCCAGAGCAGGGCGAGCAGATAACGACCGATACTCATAGAGACAGTCATGCGGCACCTCTGCCAAACATCTCGCGCTGAACCGGCGGCAGTGCTGCAGAACGGAAACCGCTGTGCCATAACTCCGGACCGTGGAGCGTAACGGGCACATAAACGCGAAACTCACGGCGCCCATGACGCAGCTGAAGCACCACACCAGTTTCAGTGCGGCGCCGGTGTACGACTTCCCAAGTGCGCCCCTTTCGTTCAAGCCGGGCGCCGACCTCCACTTGCTGCATGCGCTCCAGATAACGCTGACGGGTCTGAGCCCCTGGGCAGGTCACGCGCCACCTCCTAGAACGGAAACAACTCGCTCGGCGCCGATGTTGAGTCTTGGTAGGCAACGCTCCACCACTTCGCGGGGCGGTCGGGTGGCGTATGCTTCTCGCAGATATAGGCCGGTTCCACTGTCCACTCCGAGAGCAGAGGCTTCCAGGTTCCACCGACGCGGCCCATTTGCAGCGTGCGAATCGGTCGCGCAGAGGCGGGGCGGCATTGGGCGCAGCGTGTGGACGGGGAGGGAGCGGGGTTCGCCACTTCGCGTCCGGACCAGCAGACAGAGCAGTCGCAGTCCGGTCCATGGGGAAGCCGGTTGTAGGCGCTCATGGTCGATGGCCTCATTCATCGGCGTAATCACCCTGGCAGAACACCGACTTGCCCCGCTCGATGTCGCGGCGGATGCGGTGCAGGTTGATGACGCGGCGGCGGCCAATCTTCACGGTCGGGAGGGTGTAGGTTTCCACCCAGCCGCGCACGACGTCTTCGGTGATCTGCTCGACGCCCATCATTTCAGCCAGCACGAGCTGCGTGCAGAACGGTGCTTCCCGGAAGCTGACGATCCGTTCGGCTTGGCCTTCGATGGTTAACCCCACTACACCAGACTGTTCCATAGCTGTACCTTATGCCTCATTGCTTACGGCAAACCCTATGAATTTGCCCTATGTACAACATCGTAATCTTGCCTTCTGTATTTGTACATAGGGCACGTCATGAGTAATAAGAATGAGCGGCACCCTTACTGATAGAGCGCTTCAATTAATCAATGCCGCGAGCTTGGTTGAGCTTTCGAAAGCCGGTGAGACGGACTACCCGCGATGGGTGAACATCAAGCGAGGACGAGCGCGGGTTGGTGCGGACGAGATAGAAATCCTCGCCAGGGTCTTCCCTAGCTATAGGTGGTGGTTGCTTACTGGCGAAGTGCTACCAGACAATGGCCAGACGAGCCCCGACTACGACGAGGCCAACCGAAACTTGGCCAATCCAAACGCGGGATAGCGATCACACAGGAAGTAGCTAGGCGCTGGTACGCCCGAAGGAATGGAGAAGACCAATGAAACGGATTTTGCTGGCACTGGCGCTCGTCGCAAGCCCCATTCTCGCTGAAGAATCCAAACCCATTGCCACCCAAGTCGGTGATGCAATGCGGCCTGCTGCCGAAGCCTATGGCAAGGCAGTTTCTCGCTGGACTGACGAATTCTTCGCTGGTTCAAAGGGAATGCTGGGCGACGCTGCCCGCGCCAACCTCAAAGCCCGAGACCAACGTGAACGCGAAGCAAATCGCGGAGTTCGGCGCACCATGAAGGAATGCATCAAGCCTGGAAACATCATTGATGATGACGTGAAGGAGTGCATTGAAGGGCTAAGAGTTAGGGAATGGTAAGGGCGGACGTAGAAAAAGACCTCTAGCTTCTATGGCGAAAGCTTTACGAAGCGATGATAGAAAATGAACGCTATGAACCTACAGCCATAATGGATGTGAGTATGGAAAAAGCCACATTGTTAAAAATGATCGCTGAACGCGGTTATGATGCTGGATATTGCGCAAAGCTGCATTTCTCCACTTTTGATATTGTTGAGAAAACTCCAGGCTGGATAGGATTAATAACTACAGTAATTGGCATATTTGCACTAGTGGTCCCGGCTTTCCAGACAAACACAATGTCTGCCTCGATTGTTGCGATAGGTATAACGACCCTGTATATAAGTTTTTATAATGAAAAGAAGGGTGAGTATTTTGAGGCCGGCCGAAAACTGACATTGGTCTATGATGCGTTAAAGAAGCTTTATGCCAAAGTAAAGGTCGCTAACCCTGATGGCTTGATTGAAGCAGAGGCTGAATATGACAGGTTGTCTAGTGAAATTCATGCGCTTTGCATGAGTAAGCATATCTTTTCCGCAGGGTGGCTAGCTCATAAAAAATTCTTCTGGGAACAGCAGATAGACTGGATAGAAGAGAGTAGGCCGTTTAATTTTTATCGAGACAAAATACCCCTGTCTGCATATGTTTTTTTGTTGATGGCGCTCGTTGGATTGGCTGCATATAAGTATGTGAATGCGGGGTGTCTGTTATGAGCGCCGGTCTATTTAGTGAATTTCGTTCAAATCTCTCAGTCAAAAATGCTGACGAGATAAGTGCAAGCTACAGAAAGATCACTAAGAAGCTCAATGGGAAATACTACGACTCGGAGTCTGATACTTCACATTGCAGGCAGGTAGGATCCTATGGGAGAAGGACCGCCGTTGATGGTGTAAGTGACTTAGACATGGCTTTTGTTCTGCCATGGGATGTCTACGAAAGGTTCAATAAGTATTCAAACAATAAGCAGTCTGCGTTGCTTGGTGAGATTAGGAAGGAGTTGGCCGATTTATATCCTAATAAGACTGTGCGGGCACAGCAGCAAGTTGTTTCAGTTGATTTTGGTACATATATTGTAGAGGTTCTACCTGCGTTCGAGAACGACGATGGGAGCTTCACGTATCCTGACGCAAACGATGGTGGAAATTGGAGGGCGTGCAATCCAATTGCGGAAATTGAAAAAATAGACGACCTGCATAAATCTACCAATAGTAATCTGAAACGACTATGCAAGATGGTTAGGGCTTGGAAAAACGACCATGGCGTAGCAATTAAAGGGATGTTGATCGATACGTTGTGTCATAATTTTTTTGAACAAACGAATGATTATGACGAGGCAACATACAAAGACTATAAGAGTCTCGTTAGGGATTTTTTTGCGTTCTTGGTTGAACAAGACGAAGAGCAAGAATACTGGTCGGCACCTGGAAGCAGATCAAGGGTCTATAAAAGTGGGAATTTCCACGCAAAAGCTAAGAAGGCCTTACGCAGGTGCTCGGAAGCGTTAGAGGATGAAACTCTAGCGCATGAGAAGTGGAAAACGGTTTTTGGCGTCCACTTCCCCGACCTGGAAAATGAAGAAGAGCGCCAGCAGGGATATCAGGAAGAGTTTATAAATGACAAGTTCTCTCTAGATATTCAATATACGTTGCGGGTGGATTATTCAGTAGAGAGTGTTGGGGAGAGTTTGAGGGCGTTGATGTCACGCGTCATTGACTATAGGTTGCCCAAAGAGAAGAAGTTGACATTTTATATCTCTGAAATCGATGTCGAGCCGCCTTTTAAAATCTACTGGAAGGTTAGAAATACCGGCCCTGAAGCAATTGCAAGGAAAATGCAAAGGGGGAAAATTGTAGTTGATAGTGGGGCTAGGCAGATTACAGAGCGCTCAAACTTTGATGGCGATCACTTCGTGGAATGCTACGCGGTAAAGAATGGGGTTTGCGTAGCTCGTGGACGTGCTGTTGTACCCATCTAAGCTGTGACTACATGGCAAGCTTTCTCTGCATCACTCTGGGTTAGCGAGGCCGAAGACGGATTGAAAGCTGCATTCTGTGGGGCTTTCTGGGGCAGTCAGGCGCGGAACAAGCGATTCATAATGCTGATGTCCCAGGTTCAAGTCCCGGTGTAGCCACCAGACACATAAAGGCGATTAGCGAGAGCTAATCGCCTTTTTTGTTGCCTGAATTTTTCGTTGTCCATAAAGGGAGCGGCAGGCTGTAGCTGACGATGAAGCGGTTGTCGTTCAGGTCGTTGCCGAAGTTACTGCGGGTGGTGTTGCGCAGGCGCAGGCCAAGGTTCTTCAGCAGGCTGCTCTGGAGCACGTAGGCGACGTTGGTGTTGCGATCCCAGGTCTTGCCTTCGCTAGCGCCCGAACTGCGGTCGAGGATGATGTCGTCGGAGAGGTGGCGGGTCGTCAGGCTCCGGCCGGGGATGCCCATGGCGGCGAAGTCGTAGTCGTAGCGGGCCTGCCAGGGGCGTTCGTCCTCGTTGCCGAAGATCCTTGATCTGCACAGGTTGACCAGCGAGTTGTCGCTACCGGCGATGTAGGCGAAGCCGGTGTCGCCGTTGAGCTGCTGATAGCCGGCGGCGAAGGGGCGGCCGCGTGCGATCAGCTGGCGGCTTGCTTGGCCAGGGTGCTTTCCAGGGCGCTGCGGCAGCGCTCCTCGGCGGTGTCCAGCTCCAGCTGCATTTGCTGGATGTCGAGCAGTTGCTGCTCCAGCTGCTGGCGCCGCTCGGCGATCATCTGCAGCATGATGTTCAGCTGCTTCTGGTTGCCGGCCTTGGGGTCGTAGAGCTCGATCAGCGTCTTGCATTCGGCCAGCGAAAAGCCGATGCGCTTGCCGCGCAGGATCAGCTTCAGCGCGACGCGATCCTTGGGCGAATAGATGCGCTCCTGGCCGCGGCGGGTCGGCGTGAGCATGCCCTGTTCTTCATAGAAACGGATGGCGCGGGTGGTGATGTCCAGCTCGTTGGCCAGGTCGGAAATGCTGTAGGTCTGTTTAGCCATGATTCCTTCCGATCATCCTCTGTCACGCCCGGTGATCCGGGCGCGTGTCTGCCAGCATGCCCTGCCGCGACGGTGCGCTCAGGGGCGTTCGACTGCCAAGGCTACTCCCTGGCCACCACCGATGCACAGTGTTGCCAGGCCCTTGCGAACATCGCGGCGCTGCATCTCGTGCAGCAGGGTCACCAGGATACGGCAGCCCGAGGCGCCGATCGGGTGGCCGAGGGCGATGGCGCCGCCGTTCACGTTGACCTTATCGGCATCCCAGCCCAATTCCTTACCCACCGACAGCGCCTGCACGGCGAAGGCTTCGTTGGCTTCGATCAGGTCCAGCTCGGCCAGCGTCCAGCCGGCCTTTTCCAGGCAGCGGCGGGTTGCGGTGACCGGACCGATACCCATGATCGCCGGGTCGACGCCGGCGTTGGCGTAACCGGCGATCTTGGCCAGCACCGGCAGGCCCAGGGCTTCGGCCTTGCTGGCGCTCATCAGCACCACTGCGGCGGCGCCGTCGTTCAGGGTCGAGGCGTTGCCGGCGGTGACGCAGCCGTCCTTCTTGAAGGCTGCACGCAGGCCGCCGAGGGATTCGGCCGTGGTGCCGGCGCGCGGCTGCTCGTCACGGGCGAAGGCAAGCGGGTCGCCCTTGCGCTGGGGAATCATGACCGGGGTGATCTCGGCATCGAAGCGGCCGCTTTCGATGGCCGCCGCGGCACGTTGCTGCGACTGCGCGGCGAAGGCGTCCTGCTGGGCGCGGTCGATGCCGTACTTGTCGGCCAGGTTCTCCGCAGTGATGCCCATGTGGTAGTCATTGAAGGCATCCCACAGGCCGTCGGTGATCATGGTATCGACGATCTGCGCGTGGCCCATGCGCAGGCCGGTGCGTGCGCCGGGCAGAACGTAGGGCGCCAGGCTCATGTTCTCCATGCCGCCGGCGATGACCACTTCGGCATCGCCGCAGCGGATCGCCTGCACGGCCAGATGCACGGCCTTGAGGCCCGAGCCGCAGACCTTGTTCAGCGTCATGGCCGGTACGGCGTGGGGCAGGCCGGCCTTGATCGAGGCCTGGCGCGCGGTGTTCTGCCCGGCGCCGGCGGTGAGCACATGGCCGAGGATGACTTCATCGACCTGGGCCGGGTCGATGCCGGTCTTTTCCAGCAGCGCGCGGATCACGGTGGCGCCCAGTTCGACCGCCGGCACATTGGCCAGCGAGCCCTGGAAACTGCCGATGGCGGTGCGGGTTGCAGCTACGATGACGACGTCTTGCATGACGGACTCCGAATAAAAAGGCGCTACGCCGGGGCGTAACGCGAGGACCAGGCTCGCGGCCTGGCTCCGGGAAAGGGTGCCCTCGAACGACAGGGGGCAAGCCGTTGGTCAGCGCGCTGGCAGACCGGTCGATGCCGCAGTATACGGGCGCCTGGGTGACTGGCCAGTGCTGGCGCGCCGCCGGCTCAGGGCGTTCGGGGCAGGCGGGAAGACGCGGCGGGCAAGGGATGCTCCGGCGTTCTTCCCGCACGCTGGCTTCAGCGCTGGATCGGGCTGCCGGTAGCCTCTTGCAGCTCATCGAAGCTGACGCCTTCGGCCAGTTCGACCAGCTTCAGGCCCTGCTCGGTGACGTCCAGTACGCCGAGGTCGGTGATGATCCGGTCGACCACGCCGAGACCCGTCAGTGGCAGGTCGCAGGCCGGCAGGATCTTGTGCGCGCCGCCCTTGGCGGTGTGCTCCATCAGCACCACGACGCGCTTGACGCCGGCCACCAGATCCATCGCGCCGCCCATGCCCTTGACCATCTTGCCGGGGATCATCCAGTTGGCCAGGTCGCCCTTCTCCGACACCTGCATGGCGCCGAGAATGGCCAGGTTGATGTGACCGCCGCGGATCATCGCGAAGCTCTGCGCGTTGTCGAAGAAGCTCGAGCCGGGCAGGGCGGTGACGGTCTGCTTGCCGGCGTTGATCAGGTCCGGATCGATCTCTTCCTCGGTCGGGAAGGGGCCGATGCCGAGCAGGCCGTTCTCGCTCTGCAGCCAGACGTCCATGCCCTCGGGGATGTAGTTGGCGACCAGGGTCGGCAGGCCGATACCGAGGTTGACGTAGAAGCCGTCCTGCAGCTCCTGGGCGGCGCGCTGCGCCATCTGTTCACGTGTCCAGGCCATGGTCTCAGCTCCTCACCGTGCGTTTTTCGATGCGTTTTTCCGGGTTCGGGTTGTGCACGATGCGATGCACGTAGATACCCGGCAGGTGAATCTGGTCCGGGTCCAGCTCGCCGGTCTCGACGATCTCTTCCACCTCGACGACGCAGACCTCGCCGGCCATCGCTGCCAGCGGGTTGAAGTTGCGCGCGGTCTTGCGAAACAGCAGGTTGCCGGCCTTGTCGGCCTTCCATGCCTTGACCAGGGCCAGGTCCGCGGTCAGTGATTCTTCCATCACGTACCACTCGCCGTTGAACTGGCGGGTTTCCTTGCCTTCGGCCACCAGCGTGCCGTAGCCGGTCTTGGTGTAGAACGCCGGGATACCCGCGCCGCCGGCACGCAGCTTCTCCGCCAGGGTGCCCTGCGGGGTGAATTCCAGGGCCAGCTCGCCAGCCAGATATTGGCGCTCGAACTCCTTGTTCTCACCCACGTAGGAGGAAACCATCTTGCTGATCTGCCGCGTCTCCAGCAGCAGGCCGAGACCGAAGCCGTCGACGCCGGCGTTGTTGCTGATGGCAGTCAGGTCCTTCTTGCCGCTATCGCGCAGGGCGGCGATCAGCTGCTCGGGGATGCCGCACAGGCCGAAGCCGCCGACGGCGATGGTCATGCCGTCCTCGACCAGGCCTTCCAGGGCGTGGGCGGCGCTGGGGTAAATCTTGTTCATGAATTACCTCTACTTGTTGTTCTGTCTGTGCCGGGTGGTCCGATAGATGGCCGCCCAACAATAGGGTTTAGCAAAATCGGTGCCGCTAACCGGCCTGCCTGGCGCGGGCGACCCGCGAACCATTGGCACGCCCCAGCAGCTGGCTGATGCGCTGGCCGGCGCCGATCAACGAATCGAGGTCGATGCCGGTGGCTATGTCCAGTCCGCTGAACATGTACAGCACATCCTCGCTGGCGACATTGCCGCTGGCGCCTTTGGCATAGGGGCAACCGCCGAGGCCGGCCACCGAGCTGTCGAACACCGCGATGCCTTCCAAGAGGCTCGCATAGATATTCGCCAGCGCCTGGCCGTAGGTGTCGTGGAAATGCCCGGCCAACCGTTCGCGCGGCACTTCGCGGGCCACGGTATCGAACAGCGTGCGGGTCTTGCCCGGTGTGCCGGTGCCGATGGTGTCGCCCAGCGATACCTCGTAGCAGCCCATGGCGTACAGCTCGCGGGCAACTTCGGCGACCTTGGCTGGTGCCACCTCACCCTCGTAAGGGCAGCCGAGCACGCAGGAAACGTAGCCACGCACACGGATGTCGTGCTCGCGAGCAGCCTCCATCAGCGGGGCGAAGCGCGCCAGGCTCTCGGCGATGGAGCAGTTGATGTTCTTCTGCGAGAAGGCTTCGGAGGCCGCACCGAACACCGCGACTTCCTTCACGCCGGCCTCGATGGCCGCCTCCAGGCCCTTCATGTTCGGCGTCAGTGCCGCGTAAGTGACCCCGGCCTTGCGCTGGATCTGCGCGAAGACTTCGGCGGAGCCCGCCATCTGCGGCACCCACTTGGGCGAGACGAAGCTGCCGACTTCGATGTAGCTGAGGCCGGCGGCGCTCAGGTCGTTCACCAGGCGCACCTTGTCCGTCACGCTGATCGGCTGCTGCTCGTTCTGCAGACCGTCGCGCGGGCCGACTTCCACCAGCCGGACCTGTTTGGGCAGGCTCATATGTCCTCCTGGGGTGAGCGCGATTGGCGCGCTCACCGGTTTATTTCTGTCATCCGGCATCCGGCATCCGGCATCCGGCATCCGGACGGGGCCGGTGCCTGGTGTCGGTGGAAAAGCCTGCGGCGTTTTCCACCCTATGGCCTTGCGTTCATGCGTAGGGTGGACAACGGCGAAGCCTTGTCCGCCTTGTGCATCCTTCAGGCCTCTTCCATCTCCAGCAGCACCGCGCCTTCACTGACCATCTCGCCTTCGCTGCAGAACAGGCTCTTGACCACGCCTGCCTGGGCACTGCGGATGCTGTGTTCCATCTTCATCGCTTCCAGCACGATCAGCGCGGTGCCGGCTTCGACATGCTGACCGGCCTCGACCAGTACACGAACGATGCTGCCGTTCATCGGTGCGGTCAGACCGCCGTGATGCTGGTGGCTGGCCTCGGCTTCGGCGATGGGGTCGAAGGCGCGCACGGCCAGCCATTCGCCGTTCCACTGCAGATACAGCGCATCGCCCTGGCGAATTGCCCTGGGCGTACGGACGTTCTGCTGCGGTGCTGCCGGGTCGACCTTCAACCGGCGGCTTTCGCCATTGCACTGCAGATGCAGGCTGATCTGCGCCGGCATGCCGAAACGCAGCCCGCTGCGCTTGGACCACGGCGAATGGGCATCGTCGCCGCGTACCTTGGTCGGTTCGGTCTGCACGAAGCACTCCGCAGCCTGCTGCCAAAACGCATCGGATAGCTCGCCAGCCGGACGCAGCAATTCGCTTTCGTGACGCGGAATAAAGCCGGTATCCAGCTCGGCCTCGGCAAACGCGCGGTGGCCGACGACGCGGTGCAGGAACGCGAGGTTGGTGCGCACGCCGCCGACCGCGGTTTGGTCGAGCATGGCCAGCAGACGGAGGCGCGCTTCCTCGCGGTTCTCGCCCCAGGCGATCAGCTTGCCAAGCATGGGATCGTAGAACGGCGACACGGTATCGCCCTCGGCGACGCCGCTGTCGACGCGACGGCCCGGGCCATCCGCTGCTTCACGGTAGAGATCGAGGGTGCCGGTGGCGGGGAGGAAATCGTTGTCCGGGTCTTCGGCGTACAGCCGCACCTCGATGGCGTGGCCGATCAGCGGCACCTGTTCCTGACGAATCGGCAGCGGCTCGCCGCGGGCGACGCGAATCTGCCAGGCAACCAGATCGAGTCCGGTGATGGCCTCGGTGACCGGGTGCTCGACCTGCAGGCGGGTATTCATTTCCATGAAGAAGAATTCGCCACGGGCGTCGAGCAGAAACTCCACCGTGCCGGCACCAACGTAGCCGATGGCCTGCGCGGCCTTCACCGCCGCTTCACCCATGGCGCGGCGCAGCTCGGGGGAAAGACCGGGGGCTGGGGCTTCCTCGACCACCTTCTGGTGGCGACGCTGGATCGAGCAGTCACGCTCGTTGAGGTACAGGCAGTTGCCGTGCTGGTCGGCGAAGACCTGGATCTCCACATGGCGCGGCTTCAATACGTACTTTTCCACCAGCATGCGCGAGTCGCCGAATGACGATTTTGCTTCACGTTGCGCGGACGCCAGCGCCTCGGCGAGATCCGCCTCGCGCTCGACCACCTTCATGCCCTTGCCGCCGCCCCCGGCGGTGGCCTTGAGCAGCACCGGATAACCGATCTTTTCCGCGGCAGCGCGGAACGTTTCCACGTCCTGCGCTTCGCCGTGATAGCCCGGCACCAGCGGCACGCCGGCTTCTTCCATCAGCGCCTTGGCGGCGGACTTGCTGCCCATGGCGTCGATGGCCGAGGCGGGCGGGCCGAGGAAGATCAGCCCGGCCTTTTCAATGGCGCGGGCGAACTCGGCGTTCTCCGAGAGAAAGCCGTAGCCCGGGTGGATCGCCTGGGCACCGCTGGCCTTGGCCGCCTCGATCAGCTTGTCGATGCGCAGGTAGCTGTCGGCCGGCTTGGCGCCGCCCAGGTCGATGCGGATATCGGCTTCGCGGGCATGGCGCGCCGTGGCGTCGATGGCGCTGTGCACGGCAACGGTGGTCAGGCCCATGGCCTTGGCGGTGCGCATCACGCGGCAGGCGATCTCGCCGCGGTTGGCCACCAGCAGGGTATCGATAGGACGATTCATCACTTGTTCTCCTGCCAGGCCGGCGTGCGTTTTTCCAGGAAGGCACTCAGGCCTTCCTGACCTTCCGGGCTGGTGCGCAGGCGGGCGATGGCCTGTTCGGTCGTCTGGCGCAGGTCGGCGTCGAAATCGCCGTCGCCCACCTCCAGTAATAGCTCTTTGCAGGCCTTGAGCGCCTGCGGGCTGTTGAGCAGCAGGTTGTCGACCCATTGCTCGAGCGCGGCGTCCAGTTCACTGGCCGGATAGGTTTCGGCGAGCAGGCCCAGTTCGCGGGCGCGCTGGCCGTCGAAGCGTTCGGCGGTCAGCGCGTAGCGGCGGGCGGCGCGCTCGCCGATGGCCTTGACCACGTACGGGCTGATCACCGCCGGCGCCAGGCCGATGCGGACTTCCGACAGGCAGAACAGTGCGTCGCTGGCGCCGATGGCGATGTCGCAGCAGGCGATCAGCCCCAGCGCGCCGCCGAAGGCCGCGCCCTGCACCACGGCCAGGGTCGGCTGCGGCAGCTGGTAGAGGCGTTGCATCAGCTCGCCCAACTCATGGGCATCAGCGAGATTGGCCTGGTAGTCGAGTTTGGCCGACTCGCGCATCCAGCCCAGATCGGCGCCGGCGGAGAAGTGCTTGCCGCGCCCGCGCAGGATCAGGAAGCGGATGCTGGCATCGTCCTGCACCTGGGCCAGCGCCGCGTTCAGTTCGCCGATCACCCGGGCGTCGAAGGCGTTGTTCTTGTCCGCGCGGTTGAGCCAGAGGGTGGCAACGCCGCGCGCGTCTTTGTTCAGTTCGATGGTCTGGAAATCGGTCATCTCGGCATCCTCGATGGGGCTGCAGTCGCCGGCGCGCTTGGCTGCCGACGGCTCGGATTACATGCGGAACACGCCGAAGCGGGTCGGCTCGATCGGCGCATTCAGCGCGGCGGACAACGCCAGTCCCAGCACCTCGCGGGTCTGCGCCGGGTCGATCACACCGTCGTCCCACAGCCGGGCGCTGGAGTAGTACGGATGGCCCTGGCGCTCGTACTGCTCGAGGATCGGCTGCTTGATCGCGGCTACCTCGTCGTCGCCGAGACTCTTGCCGGCGCGTTCGCTTTGCTCCTGCTTGACCTGCGCCAGCACCCCGGCGGCCTGTTCGCCGCCCATCACGGCGATGCGTGCGTTAGGCCACATCCACAGGAAACGCGGATCGTAGGCGCGGCCGCACATGCCGTAGTTGCCGGCACCGAAGCTGCCACCGATGAGCACGGTGAACTTCGGCACCTGGGCGCAGGCCACCGCGGTGACCAGCTTGGCGCCGTGCTTGGCGATGCCGCCGGCCTCGTATTTCTGCCCGACCATGAAGCCGGTGATGTTCTGCAGGAACAGCAGCGGGATGCCGCGCTGGCAGGCCAGTTCGATGAAGTGCGCGCCTTTCTGCGCCGCCTCGGCGAAGAGGATGCCGTTGTTGGCGAGGATGGCGATCGGGTAGCCGTGCAAGTGGGCGAAACCGCAGACTAGGGTGGTGCCGAACAGCGCCTTGAATTCATCGAACTCGCTGCCGTCCACCAGCCGTGCGATCACTTCGCGTACGTCGTAGGGTTGCTTGGCCTGCGCCGGAATCACGCCGTACAGCTCGTCGGCGGCATACAGCGGTGCTCGCGGTTCGCGGGTTTGCAGCTGGCCGAGCTTGCGCCAGTTGAGGTTGGCCACGCAGCGGCGGGCGATGGAAAGCGCGTGCTCGTCGTTCTCGGCGTAGTGGTCGGCAACGCCGCTGGTCTTGCAGTGCACGTCGGCGCCGCCCAGCTCCTCGGCAGTCACCACCTCACCGGTGGCGGCCTTCACCAGCGGCGGGCCGGCGAGAAAGATGGTCGCCTGGTTGCGCACCATGATGGTTTCGTCGGCCATCGCCGGCACATAGGCGCCGCCGGCGGTGCAGGAGCCCATGACCACGGCGATCTGCGGGATGCCCATGGCGCTCATATTGGCCTGGTTGAAGAAGATCCGGCCGAAGTGCTCGCGGTCCGGGAACACCTCGTCCTGACGCGGCAGGTTGGCGCCGCCGGAGTCCACCAGGTAGATGCATGGCAGGCGGTTCTCGCGGGCGACGGTCTGCGCGCGCAGGTGCTTTTTCACCGTCAGCGGGTAGTAGGTGCCGCCCTTCACGGTGGCGTCGTTGGCGATGATCATGCACTCGATGCCTTCGACACGGCCGATCCCAGCGACTACACCGGCAGCGGCGACGTCTTCGCCATAGACCTCATGGGCGGCCAGTGGGGCGAGTTCGAGGAAGGCCGAGCCGGCGTCGAGCAGGGTGTCGATGCGCTCGCGCACCAAGAGCTTGCCGCGCGAGACGTGGCGCTGCTGGGCGGTGGCGCCGCCGCCTTCGCTGACGCGACCGAGCAGGGCACGCAGGTTGTTCACCTGTTCGAGCATCGTCGCGCTGTTGGCGGCGAACTCCGGCGAACGGGTATTGATCTGGGTGTGCAGGATGGCCATGGTTGGCTCCGTTCGATTCCTTCATGGATGGCGCTGCCATCCACCGACTGCGGTGGAAAACCCTTAGCGGTTTTCCACCCTACGAGGCTGGGCGTTGTTCCGCCCGCAGCTCACCTGGTCTCGTTGAACAGCTCGCGGCCGATCAGCATGCGGCGGATCTCGCTGGTGCCGGCGCCGATCTCGTAGAGCTTGGCGTCGCGCAGCAGGCGGCCGGTGGGGAATTCGTTGATGTAGCCGTTGCCGCCGAGGATCTGGATCGCCTGCAGGGCCATCTGCGTGGCATTTTCGGCGGTATAGAGGATCACCCCGGCGGCGTCCTTGCGGGTGGTTTCGCCGCGGTCGCAGGCCTGGGCGACGGCGTACAGATAGGCACGGCTGGCGTTGAGTTGGGTGTACATGTCTGCCACCTTGCCCTGGATGAACTGGAATTCGCCGATGCTCTGGCCGAACTGCTTGCGGTCGTGGATGTAGGGCACCACCACATCAAGGCAGGACTGCATGATCCCGGTCGGGCCGCCGGCCAGCACCACGCGTTCGTAGTCCAGGCCACTCATCAGCACCTTGACGCCGCCGTTCTCGGCGCCCAGCACGTTCTCTTCCGGCACCTCGACGTCATCGAAGAACAGCTCGCAGGTGTTGGAGCCACGCATGCCGAGCTTGTCGAACTTGTTGCCGCGGGAAAAACCCTTCCAGTCGCGCTCGACGATGAACGCGGTGATGCCGTGCGCGCCCTTGTCCAGGTCGGTCTTGGCGTAGATCACGTAGGTGTTGGCGTCCGGGCCGTTGGTGATCCAGGTCTTGCTGCCGTTGAGCACGTAGCGGTCGCCGCGCTTCTCGGCGCGCAGCTTCATGGAGACCACGTCGGACCCGGCATTCGGCTCGCTCATGGCCAGCGCCCCGACGTGTTCGCCGCTGATCAGCTTGGGCAGGTAGCGGGCCTTCTGCTCGGGGGTGCCGTTGCGGTTGATCTGATTGACGCACAGGTTCGAGTGGGCGCCGTAAGAGAGGGCGACCGAGGCCGAGCCGCGGCTGATCTCTTCCATCGCCACCACGTGGGCCAGATAGCCGAGGCCGGCGCCGCCGTATTCCTCGGAGACGGTCACGCCGAGCAGACCCATCTCCCCGAATTTCTTCCACATGTCGGCCGGGAACAGGTTGTCCCGGTCGATGGCCTCGGCGCGCGGCGCCAGCTCGGCGGCGACGAAGGCCTGGACCTGCTCGCGCAGCATGTCGATGGTTTCACCGAGGGCGAAGTTGAGGCTGGAGTAGTTCATGGGGCCACCTGCTTGTCTTGTAATTGTTCTGTTTCTGTAGGTTCGTTCGGGTGCTGAGTGGACAGCTTACGCGCTGTGCTCGACGGTTTTTGGTTCTCTGATTTGCGACCAATCGAGTGGGTTGTCAGTCAGTTACCTTTACGTTAACGTAACCGTGCCCTTGGATGACTGTCAACACCGCCAGCGCCCTATCACCGGCTACATGCTGAGCAGTTTCAGCGGGCTCAGCACCGAGCTCGGCATCCTCGCCGGCACCCTGGCTTCGACGGCGCTCGGCGCGCTGTTCGGCATGCTGGCGATCCGCAGGCAGGGCATCTACTTCGCGATGATCACCCTGGCACTGGCGCAGCTGGTGTTCTTCGTCTTCGTCCAGGCGCCGTTCACCGGCGGTGAGAACGGCCTGCAGGGCGTGCCGCGCGGGCATCTGTTCGGCCTGGTCGACATGCAGAACAACCTGGCCATGTACTACTTCGTGCTGGCGGTATTCGTGCTTGGCTTCGCCATCATCCAGCGCACCATTCATTCCCCGTACGGCCAGGTGCTCAAGGCGATCCGCGAGAACGAGCCGCGCGCCGTCTCGCTCGGCTACAACGTCGGTCGGCACAAGCTGCTGGCGTTCGTCATCTCCGCGGCGCTTGCCGGCCTGGCTGGCGCGACCAAGACCGTGGTGTTCCAGCTGGCCTCGCTGACCGACGCGCACTGGCACATGTCCGGCGAAGTCATTCTGATGACCTTGCTCGGCGGCGTCGGCACCATCCTCGGCCCGCTGGTGGGCGCCACGGTGGTGGTGACGCTGCAGAGCTCGCTGTCCAACGGACCATTGGGCGAGTGGGTGCACGTCATTGTCGGGGTGATCTTCGTGCTCTGCGTGCTGCTGTTCCGCTCCGGCATCGTTGGCTGGCTGGAGCGGCTGGTGAAGCGCAATTTCAAGTGAACGAAGGAGACGGCAATGCCCTGCTATAGCCTGGAAGGTCTGACGCCGGTGGTGCACCCGAGCGCCTTCGTTCACCCGACTGCGGTGCTGATCGGCGACGTGATCGTCGGGCCGGGTTGTTATGTCGGACCGCTGGCGAGTTTGCGCGGCGATTTCGGTCGCATCCTCCTCGAGGAGGGCGCCAATCTGCAGGACACCTGCGTGATGCATGGTTTTCCACAGAGCGATACGGTGGTCGAGCGCAATGGTCACATCGGCCACGGGGCGATCCTGCATGGTTGCCGGATTGGTGGCGATGCGCTGATCGGCATGAACGCCGTGGTGATGGATCGCGCGGTGGTGGCTGCGCGCTGCATCGTTTCGGCCGCGGCATTCGTCAAGGCCGGCTTCAGCTGTCTGGAGCAGATGCTGGTGATGGGGACGCCGGCGGCGGTGAAGCGCGCGCTGAGCGATGAGGAGGTCGCCTGGAAACAGGCGACCACCCGCGAGTACCAACAGCTGGCGCAACGCTGCCGGCACAGCCTGCTGGCCTGCGAGCCGCTTGCTTGCGTCGAGCCCGAGCGGCCGCGCATTGCCGACAGCGGTCTGCGCGCCAAGGTGGATCAGCCGCGGCGATAGCGCAGGGCATTCCGCACGGACCGGGCAGCACTGTTCAAGACCGAACGATGGACGCTCAAGCGTGCCTAACCTGCCAGACACTACTGGAGGGCTCGCTCATGCCTAGCGCTGAATTCGCTATGCGATCGTGCACCGACTATCCGTGGCTGGCCGACGAATCACCGCTCAATGATCTGGACGATGCCGAAAGCGAAGCCGAGCTGGAGGAGTCGGGCGAACTGTCGGAAGAGACGCTTGAACAGCTGGAGAAGGTCGCCCCGCCGCCTGCACCGATACCCGATCCGGGGCCGCTGTGAACTCCCTCTTTTCGAGGTCCACGCTCAGCCAAAAGGCCCCGACGAGTCGGGGCCTTTTGGCTGAGCGTGGACGGACTCAGACGTTGAAGCGGAAGTGCATCACGTCACCGTCCTTGACGATGTAGTCCTTGCCTTCCAGGCGCCATTTGCCGGCTTCCTTGGCCCCGGCTTCGCCGCGGTACTGGATGAAGTCGTCGTAGGCGATGACTTCGGCGCGGATGAAGCCTTTCTCGAAATCGGTGTGGATCACCGCCGCGGCCTGCGGGGCAGTGGCGCCGATCTTGACGGTCCAGGCGCGCACTTCCTTCACACCGGCGGTGAAATAGGTCTGCAGGTCCAGCAGCTGGTAGCCGGCACGGATAACGCGGTTCAGACCCGGTTCTTCCAGGCCCAGCGCCTCGAGGAACATGTCCTTCTCTTCACCGTCGTCCAGCTCGGCGATTTCCGCCTCGATCTTGTTACAGACCGGGACGACGATGGCGCCTTCTTCCTCGGCAATGGCTCTCACCACGTCGAGGTGCGGATTGTTCTCGAAGCCGTCTTCGGCAACGTTGGCGATGTACATCACCGGCTTGCTGGTCAGCAGGTGGAAGCCGCGTACCAGACGCTTCTCCTCATCGCCGAGGTTCTTCAGCAGGGAGCGCGCCGGCTTGCCTTCAGTGAAGTGGGGAATCAGTTTTTCCAGCAGCGCCTTCTGCGCCAGGGCTTCCTTGTCACCACCCTTGGCGTTGCGCGCGACCTTCTGCAGCTGCTTTTCGCAGCTGTCGAGGTCGGCAAAGATCAGTTCAAGATCAATGATCTCGATATCGCGCTTGGGATCGACCGAGTTGGAGACGTGGATGACGTTCTCGTCCTCGAAGCAGCGCACCACGTGAGCGATGGCGTCGGTCTCGCGAATGTTGGCGAGGAACTTGTTGCCCAGGCCTTCACCCTTGGAGGCACCGGCGACCAGACCGGCGATATCGACGAACTCCATGGTGGTTGGCAACACGCGCTCGGGCTTGACGATCTCCGCCAGTGCATCGAGACGCGGATCGGGCATCGGCACGATACCGCTGTTCGGCTCGATGGTGCAGAACGGGAAGTTCTCCGCCGCGATGCCGGATTTGGTCAGGGCGTTGAACAGGGTGGACTTGCCGACGTTGGGCAGACCGACGATGCCGCAGTTGAATCCCATGGTGATCTTGCCTCGGAGTTAGGTTCAGGCCTTCTGGCTGTGCAGGCGCTGCATGGCCCGGGTCCAGTCGCCGGCCAGGATTTCCGGCACAACGCCCAGCGCGAAGTCGATGCTGGCGTCGAGCTTCTCGCGTTCAGTCTGCGGCGCACGACCCAGTACATAGCCACTTACCAGACTGGCGTGACCCGGGTGGCCGATACCCAGACGCAGGCGATGAAAGCCGTTCTGATTGCCGAGCTTGGCGATGATGTCGCGCAGCCCGTTGTGCCCGCCATGACCGCCGCCCTGTTTGAGCTTGGCGACGCCAGGAGGCATGTCGAGTTCATCGTGGGCTACCAGGATGGACTCGGGGGGAATTCGGAAAAAACCGGCCAATGCCGCCACTGCCTGACCGCTGCGGTTCATGTAGGTAGTGGGGATCAGCAGGCGGACGTCTTCGCCCTGATGGCTGAACTTGCCGACCAGGCCGAAGTACTTGCGATCGCTGGCGAGGTGGACGCCTTCGCGGGCAGCCAGACGCTCAACGAAAAGAGCCCCCGCGTTATGCCGGGTCTGGTCGTATTCGGGGCCTGGATTTCCCAGGCCGACGATCAGTTTGACGGCAGTCACGTCGGGGGCCCTTCCTCAGGCTAGCGCGAGTGATTACTCGGCAGCGCCTTCTTCCTTGCTTACGCGCGGAGCGTGGATGTTGGCAACCGGCAGATCACTGCCGTGGGCCAGGGAAACCAGCTCGACACCTTTCGGCAGCTTGAGGTCGGTCATGTGTACGACTTGGCCGACTTCGACGTTCGCCAGGTCGACTTCGATGAACTCAGGCAGGTTCTGCGGCAGGCAGGACACTTCGACTTCGTTCAGGTTGTGCAGAACCTCGCCACCCTGTTGCTTCACGCCAACCGAGCTTTCCTGGTTGATGAAGTGCAGGGGAACGTGGGCGGTCACTTTCTGGCCGGCGACAACGCGAACGAAGTCGGCGTGCAGGACGAAGCTCTTGGCCGGGTGGCGCTGCAGGGCCTTGATCAGTACGGATTCCTTGGAACCGTCGACGTTCAGGGTCAGCACGCTGCTGAACGATGCTTCGTTGTCCAGCAGCTTGGCCAGCTCTTTGGCCAGGATGCTGATGGACTGCGGGGCCTTGTCACCACCGTAGATGACGGCAGGAACCAGGCTGGCGTTACGACGCAGGCGGCGGCTCGCACCTTTCCCCAGGTCGGAACGCACTTGGGCATTCAGGGTGAAATCGGTCATTTCGTTTCTCCAGTAACAACATTACCCGTCGCGCTTGCGACCAGCGCTCGGGCTGTTGGGCAAAAAGCCCCGCGCGAAGCGGGGCACATTTCGGTCGGCGCGGATTCCGTAGCTTGCGCTTAGCGGAACATCGCGCTGATCGATTCAGCATTGCTGATGCGGCGGACCGCTTCAGCCACCACTGGCGCGATGTCCAGTTGGCGAATTCGGCTGCACGACTGCGCAGCGGCCGACAGCGGGATGGTGTTGGTCACCACCAGCTCGTCAAGCACGGATCCTTCGATGTTCTCGATGGCGCGGCCGGACAGGATTGGGTGTGTGCAGTAGGCGTAGACCTTGGCAGCGCCATGGTCCTTCAGCGCCTTGGCGGCGTGGCACAGGGTACCGGCGGTGTCGACCATGTCGTCGACCAGGATGCAGGTACGGCCTTCGATGTCACCGATGATGTGCATCACTTCGGACTGGTTGGCCTTCGGGCGACGCTTGTCGATGATCGCCAGATCGACGCCGAGGGACTTGGCCACGGCACGGGCGCGAACCACACCACCGATATCGGGGGAGACGATCATCAGGTTCTCGAAACGCTGAGCCTGGATGTCGTCGACCAGTACCGGCGAGCCGTAGATGTTGTCGACCGGCATGTCGAAGAAGCCCTGGATCTGGTCAGCGTGCAGGTCGACAGTCAGGACGCGGTTGACGCCGACGACATCGAGCATGTCGGCTACGACCTTGGCGCTGATCGGCACTCGGGCCGAGCGTGGGCGGCGATCCTGACGGGCATAACCGAAATAGGGGACCACTGCAGTGATACGCGTCGCCGAGGAGCGGCGGAAGGCATCGGCCATTACCACCAGTTCCATCAGGTTGTCGTTGGTCGGAGCGCAGGTCGGTTGGATCAGAAAGACGTCCTTGCCGCGAACGTTCTCGTTGATCTCGACGCTGATCTCGCCGTCGGAGAATTTTCCGACGTAGGCATCACCGAGGGGGATATGCAGCTGACGTACGACACGCCGGGCCAGATCGGGGTTGGCGTTCCCCGTGAAGACCATCATCTTGGACACGCGCAGTACCTGCCTGAGGGTGGGTCCGATGAATAAAAAGCTGTTCAAAAGACAAGCTCTTGAACAGCTTCATGTGTATGG
>NZ_JAOEIY010000011.1:21018-48272 GCF_025966695.1 Stutzerimonas sp. S1
GTATGGCAGGGGCGGCTGGATTCGAACCAACGCATGCCAGGATCAAAACCTGGTGCCTTACCGCTTGGCGACGCCCCTGTAGGGTCAACTTCATTGGTGCGTTCGCGATCGTACGAACCTTGGGAGGTTATGGCAGGGGCGGCTGGATTCGAACCAACGCATGCCAGGATCAAAACCTGGTGCCTTACCGCTTGGCGACGCCCCTGTATCGTACAACCCGTGTGCTACGCACTTACTTCCTGAGCCAGTCTTCCGAGGCTGCGGTGCAACATCGAGATGTTACGCCCCTGTGCTACGAAACTTGGCAAATCGGCTGGAAGTTGGCGGCGAACTTTATCAGCCTCACCCTGGTTTGGGAAGCTCCCAAACACACAAGCTCCAGTGCCGGTCATTCTTGCTGGAACAAATTTGTTCAACAAGCTCAAAGCGTTACGCACTTGCGGGTAACGCTTCTCGACGATCGGCTGGCAGTCGTTATGACCACCCCTTGCAAGAAGGCTGCGAACTGTAATGGCCGGGGTATTACGTGTCAACTCTGGGTCGGAAAATATTTCCGCTGTACTAACAGAGACTTGCGGAGCGATTACAAGGAACCACGGCTCCTCGAGTTCGACCGGTTGGAGACGTTCGCCAACCCCTTCGGCGAACGCGGCATGGCCGCGGACGAACACCGGCACATCGGCGCCCAGGGAAAGTCCTATTTCGGCCAGGCACTCCTCGCCGAGATGCAGGTTCCACAGGTGGTCGAGGCCGAGCAGCGTGGTAGCGGCATCAGAACTGCCGCCCCCAATGCCGCCGCCCATAGGCAGGCGCTTGGTGAGACGGATGTCGGCTCCGAGCCGGCAGCCACTCTGCGTCTGCAGCAGGCGGGCGGCGCGCACGATCAGATTGCTATCGTGCTCGACGCCCGGCAGTTCGGTGTGCAGACGGATCTGGCCATCCTCGCGCAGGCTGAAGGTCAGCTCGTCACCGTAGTCGAGAAACTGGAACAGCGTCTGCAACTCGTGATAGCCATCGGCGCGACGACCGAGGATGTGCAGCATGAGATTGAGCTTGGCCGGTGCCGGCAGCGTCAAGGCATGCATCAGTGGCCCAGCTGGCGTGGCTGCCAGTCCTTGATCACCAGCGTGATCTGCAGGTCGCGGCCCTGGAGCTTGATCCGTTCGGGCAGGGCGTAGCCGTCTTCGCTGCGGTAACTGAGGTACTCGACCTGCCAGCCATCCTGCTCCAGGCGTGCCAGCCGGCTCTCGCTGTCGAGTCCGAGGCGGCTGCGGCTATCTGGCGCCGGCAGCCCGCGGACCCACCAGAGCAGGTGCGAAACTGGCAGCTGCCAGCCGAGCTGCGCCTCGACAAGTGCTTCCGGCGAGTCGGCTTCGAAGCGGCCCTGGCCGGCGACCTCCAGCGACACGGCGTCCGGGCGGCCGGTGAGGCGAGTGGCTCCGCGGCCGAGCGGGCCGGACAGGCGGATATCGAAATAGTCCTGGCGCTGCAGCCAGAACAGCGTACCGCTGCCGGAGTCCTGTGGCGCACGAATGCCGATCTTGCCGCTGATCTGCCAGCCGTCGAGCGCTGTTATCTCGGCCTTGTGCGTTTTCCAAGCCGAGGTGTTGCCCGGTCCTTCGACGGATTCGCGCGGGCCGAACCCTGCGCAGCCGACAAGCAGCACGGCCAGCAGGGGGGCGATAAGGTGGTGCAGCTTCATGGGTCAGGGTTTCTCCGAGCCGGTCAGACGCCGCAGAGTGTCACGCAGGATCTGGCTGTCCGGCTCTTGTTCAAGGGCACGCGACCAGATGGCGCGCGCTTCGCTGCGCTTGCCGCGGATCCATAGCACCTCGCCGAGGTGGGCGGCGACTTCGTGGTCGGGGAGCTGATTGTGTGCCTTGCGCAGCTGACGCTCTGCTTCATCCAGGTTGCCGAGGCGGAAATGCACCCAGCCGAGACTGTCCATGATGGCCGGGTCGTCGGGATTGAGCTGGTACGCCTGTTCGATCAGTGTCAAAGCCTCCTGGTGCCGATCGGTACGATCGGCAAGCGTGTAACCCAGGGCGTTGATGGCCATGGCATTGTCCGGCTCGCGTTCGATGATGAAGCGCAGGTCGCGCTCCAGCTGGCGCAGGTCGCCGCGTTTCTCGGCGAGCATTGCGCGGGTGTAGAGCAGGTTCAGCTCATCGGGATACTGCTGCAGGGCCTGCTGCACGAGCTTCCACGCCTGAGTGGTGCGGTTGTGCTCGGACAGGGCCTCGATCTCGATCAGGTAGAGCTGAATGGCATAGTCGGGTTGTTCCTCGCGGGCCTGCGCCAGCACTTGCGAGGCTTCCTTACCGCGTTGGCGAGAGTACAGCAGCTGGCTCTGCAGCAGCTTGGCTGGCAGGTAGTCGTTGCCAGGTCCCACCTGGGCGAATGCCTCCAACGCTTTGCTTTCCTTGTCTAGCGCCTGGTAGGCGCGGCCCAGATTGAACTGCGCCGCGTCGACATGGCTGCCACGCTCGATCAGCTCCTCGAGATAAACGATTGCCTCGCGCCAGGCTTCGGCCTCCAGGCACACCAGTGCCATGGAGAAACGCAGGTCGTCATCGGTCGGATTCTGCTGGACCAGCGTGGCGAACTCGCTCATGGCCTCATCCAGACGTTCATGTTCCACTAGCAGGCGTGCATAAGTCAGGCGCAGACGTTTGTCTTCCGGGTATCGGCGCAGCCCCTTCTCGAGCAGCCCAAGGGCCTCTTCACCGCGTTCGAGAGCATGCAGCAGTCGGGCCTGGAGGAGGACCGACGGGACCTGCTGCTGCTTGACCGGTTGCGCTTCGAGCAGGGCCAGTGCTTCCTCGGTACGGCCGTCCTGCTGCAACAAAACTGCCTTGCCGAAGGCCAGCTGCGGGTTGTCTGGGTGCTTGTTCAGCAGGCGATCGAAGCTTTGCAGCAGGCCGGCGCGGGTATCCGGGTCGGTTTCGGCGGCGGAGAGCGCAAGAAAGTCGAAATGGGTATCGCCCTGGCCTAGCAGGACCTTCTCCATGAATTCCAGTGATTCCTCGTAGCGGCCGCCGCGCGCCAGCTGCACGGCCGCGGCGCGCTGGGCATCGAGATTGTCCGGTGCGTTACGGGCCCAGATCAGTGCGGAGTCCAGCGCCGCCTGGTCCGCACCGAGGTATTCGGCAATGCGGAAGCTGCGTTCGGCGACACCCGGGTCCTGCGTCGCGTTGGCTTGCTGTACGTAGTTGCCCAAGGCGATATCGAAGCGGTTGCGTTGCCCGGCAAGCTCCGCAACCAGCAGGGCGTAGAGCGTTTCCTGGCTGAACGAACCGTACTCGCCCGTTTTGGCCGGCTGGGCTTCGGACGCGGCCTCCTGTACCGGCGGCGTACCCTCAGGGGCGTTCGGCAGGAGGGTCTGGCAGCCTCCGAGAAGCAGCAGGGCGGCGAGGGTGGCGAGTCTTTTCATAAGGGAGGTACGGCTGGGTCTGCGGTCGCGGCATGATGACACAAGCTGTCAGGCAAGCACATGGGCGTGGTCTGCGCGGGCTGACGGGGTCCTGGGTCGTCTGACAATCGTGGGCAATGGTTGTTCTGAGTCTGGCGAAGTAGGAGAATTGCGCGCTTCGTATTCTGATCAGCGATCCTGCATGGCTTTCCTCGCGCTTGGTATCAATCACAAGACCGCTTCGGTGGACGTCCGCGAGCGCGTGGCCTTCACTCCCGAGCAGATGGTCGAGGCCTTGCAGCAGCTGTGCCGTGTCACGCCAACGCGCGAAGCGGCGATCCTCTCCACCTGCAATCGCAGCGAGCTGTATCTGCAGCAGGACCAGGTCGAGGCGGATGCCGTGCTGGCCTGGCTTGCCAACTATCACCGTCTGAGCCTCGACGAGTTGAAGGCCTGCGCTTATGTGCATGTCGATGATCAGGCCGTGCGGCACATGATGCGGGTCGCTTCGGGGCTGGATTCGCTGGTGCTGGGTGAGCCGCAGATCCTCGGTCAGATGAAGTCCGCCTACGCCGTCGCTCGTGAAGCAGGTAGCATCGGTCCGCTGCTGGGGCGGCTGTTCCAGGCGACGTTCAGCACCGCGAAAACCGTGCGCACCGACACTGCGATCGGTGAGAATCCGGTCTCCGTAGCCTTTGCCGCCGTCAGTCTGGCGCGGCAGATCTTCAGCAACCTGCAGCGCAGCCAGGCGCTGCTGATCGGCGCCGGCGAAACCATCACCCTGGTGGCGCGCCACCTGCACGAGCAGGGCGTGAAGAAGATCGTCGTCGCCAACCGTACCCTCGAGCGCGCCAGTGCCCTGGCCGCGGAGTTGGGGGCGCAGGCAATCCTGCTCGCCGACATCCCTCAAGAGCTGCACAACAGCGACATCGTCATCAGCTCCACGGCCAGCCAGTTGCCGATCCTTGGCAAGGGCGCGGTGGAGCAGGCGCTCAAGCGGCGCAAGCACAAGCCAATGTTCATGGTCGACATCGCCGTGCCGCGGGACATCGAGCCGCAGGTCGGTGAGCTGGATGACGTCTACCTCTATTCGGTCGATGACCTGCACGAGGTGGTGGCGGAGAATCTCAAGAGCCGCCAAGGCGCGGCACAGGCTGCCGAGGAGCTGGTCTCCGCCGGCACCGAGGATTTCATGCTGCGGCTGCGCGAACTGGCCGCAGTGGATGTACTCAAGGCCTACCGGCAGAGCGCCGAGCGGATTCGCGACGAGGAGCTTGGCAAGGCCCAACGGCTACTGGCCAATGGCGGCAATGCCGAAGAGATTCTCGCCCAGTTGGCGCGCGGTCTGACCAACAAGCTGCTGCATGCGCCCAGCGTCCAGTTGAAGAAGCTGTCTGCCGAAGGCCGGGTGGACGCGTTGAGCATGGCCCAGGACCTCTTCGCCCTGCATGAGGGCACGGAAAAATCATGAAAGCTTCGTTGCTGAACAAACTGGATGTCCTGCAGGACCGCTTCGAAGAGCTCACTGCACTGCTTGGCGACGCCGAGGTCATCAGCGATCAGAATCGTTTCCGCGCCTATTCGCGCGAGTACGCTGAGGTCGAGCCGGTAATCGTCGCCTATCGCCAGTTGCGCAAGGTGCAGCAGGATCTGGCCGGCGCCCAGGCGTTGCTCAAGGACAGCGATCCCGACTTGCGCGAGATGGCCGAGGAGGAAGTGGCCGCGGCCAAGGCCGAGCTCGAGACGCTGGAAGGCAACCTGCAACGCATGCTGTTGCCCAAGGATCCCAACGACGGACGCAACGTCTACCTCGAGATTCGAGCCGGCACCGGTGGTGACGAGGCGGCGATCTTTGCCGGTGATTTGTTCCGCATGTACTCGCGCTATGCCGAAAGGCAGGGCTGGCGCGTCGAGATCCTTTCCGCGAGCGAGGGCGAGCACGGCGGCTTCAAGGAAGTGATTTCTCGCGTCGAGGGCGACAACGTCTACGCCAAGCTCAAGTTCGAGTCCGGTGCCCATCGCGTTCAGCGCGTACCGGAAACCGAGTCCCAGGGACGCATTCACACCTCGGCCTGTACCGTGGCCGTATTGCCGGAGCCGGACGAGCAGGCAGCCATCGAAATCAATCCGGCCGAGCTGCGCATCGACACCTATCGTTCGTCCGGCGCGGGTGGCCAGCACGTCAACAAGACCGATTCGGCGATTCGCATCACCCACTTGCCCACCGGCATCGTGGTGGAGTGTCAGGAGGAGCGTTCGCAGCACAAGAACCGCGCCAAGGCGATGGCCTGGCTGGCGGCCAAACTGCAGGATCGCCAGGATGCCGCCGCGCATAAGGAGATTTCCGAGACGCGCAAGCTGCTGGTCGGTTCCGGCGACCGTTCCGAACGCATTCGTACCTACAATTTTCCCCAGGGGCGGGTGACCGATCACCGTATCAATCTGACCCTGTACTCGCTCAATGAAGTGATCGCCGGCGCGGCGGAGCAGGTCATCGAGCCGCTGCTGCAGGAATATCAGGCCGATCAGCTGGCCGCGTTGGGCGACTGATCGCCGTACGCAGGTGCGGTCTGCGCCCTGTGATTGGAGAAACCCGCCGCCATGGCCACCATCCAAGCCCTGCTCGCACGTGCCGAGCTGCCCGATTCCCCCAGCGCCCGGCTGGATGCCGAATGGCTGCTCGCCGCGGCGCTCGGCAAGTCGCTCAGCTACCTGCGTACCTGGCCCGAGCGCGAGGTGCCGGCCGAGAGCGCCGAGCGCTTCGCCGCCGATCTACTGCGTCGCCGCCAGGGTGAGCCAGTGGCCTATATTCTCGGTCGGCAGGGCTTTTGGAGCCTGGAACTTGAGGTTGCGCCGCATACCCTGATTCCGCGTCCGGATACCGAGCTGCTGGTGGAAACCGTGCTGCAGCTGCTACCTGCGACGCCGGTGCGGTTGCTTGATCTTGGCAGCGGCACGGGCGCGATCGCGTTGGCCCTGGCGGCCGAGCGACCGGCCTGGCAGGTCACCGGCGTGGACCGGGTGCGCGAGGCGGTGGCTCTGGCAGAGCGCAACCGCCTGCGTCTGGGGCTGGCCAATGCGCAGTTTCGGCAAAGCGACTGGTTTTCCGAGCTGGCCGGCGAGCGTTACCAGCTAATCGTCAGCAATCCTCCTTACATTCCCGCCAGCGATCCGCATCTCGGGCAGGGCGACGTGCGCTTCGAGCCGCGTAGCGCGCTGGTCGCCGGCGTGGATGGCTTGGACGACATCCGTCGAATCGTCGCCCAGGCGCCCGATCATCTGCAGTCGCACGGCTGGCTGCTGCTCGAGCACGGCTACGACCAGGCCGACGCGGTACGGGAACTGCTGCGTCGACGGGGGTTCGTGGCGGTCGAAAGCCGCCGCGATCTGGGCGGGCACGAGCGTGTCAGTCTCGGGCGGCTGCCGTGACTCCATCATTCAGCGAGGCCTTTCATGCTCAGTGACGAAGAACTGCTGCGCTACAGCCGCCAGATCCTGCTCAAGCAGGTGGATGTGGAAGGGCAGCTGCGCCTGAAACAGAGCCGGGTGCTGATCGTCGGGCTGGGCGGGCTGGGTTCGCCGGTGGCGCTCTACCTTGCCGCAGCCGGGGTCGGTGAGTTGCACCTGGCGGACTTCGACACCCTGGACCTGACCAACCTGCAGCGGCAGATCGTGCACGACAGTCGCGGGCTGGGCATGCACAAGGTCGACTCGGCAATGGCCCGGCTGGAGGCGCTGAATCCGCATGTTCGGCTAGTGCCGTACCGGGCCGGGCTGGATGCGGACTCGCTCGCGCAGGCCGTTGCCGGTGTCGATCTGGTGCTCGATTGCACCGACAATTTCGGCATTCGCGAGGCGGTGAACGCCGCCTGTGTCGGGGCGAAGAAACCGTTGGTCAGTGGTGCGGCGATTCGCTTGGAAGGACAGCTCTCGGTATTCGATCCGCGCGACGCCACCAGCCCCTGTTACCACTGCCTCTACGGCCATGGCAGCGAGACCGAGCTGACCTGCAGCGAGGCGGGCGTGCTCGGGCCGCTGGTCGGGCTTATCGGCAGCCTGCAGGCGCTCGAGGCGCTCAAGCTGCTGGCCGGTTTTGGCGAGCCGCTGGTAGGGCGGCTGCTGCTCGTCGATGGCTTTGCCAGTCGCTTCCGCGAGTTGCGGGTCAAGCGCGATCCGGGCTGTGCCGTCTGTGGGGGCGGTGGTGACTGAGCGGGCGGCTCCGGTCGGAGTGTTCGATTCCGGGGTCGGCGGGCTTTCCGTGCTGCGCGAGATCCGTCAGCGCCTGCCGCATGAGCCGCTGCTGTATCTGGCCGATAGTGCGCACGTGCCCTACGGCGAAAAAACGCCCGAGTTCATCCGTGAGCGTTGCCGGGTCATCACGGCTTTTCTTCTGGCGCAAGGCGCCAAGGCTCTGGTGCTGGCCTGCAATACCGCCACCGCCGCCGGGATCGCTGAGTTGCGCGAGCTGTATCCGGCCTTGCCGATCATCGGCATGGAGCCCGCGGTGAAGCCTGCCGCACGCGCTACCCGCAGTGGCGTGGTCGGTGTGCTAGCGACGACCGGGACACTGCGTAGCGCCAAGTTCGCGGCGCTGCTGGACCGCTTCGCCAGCGATGTGCGCGTGATCACTCAGCCGTGTCCGGGGCTGGTGGAACGGATTGAAGCCGGCGCGCTTGATGACGCGGCGACACGGGAACTGCTCGCCGGCTGGGTCGGGCCGTTGCTCGCCGAAGGCTGTGACACGCTGATTCTTGGGTGTACGCACTACCCGTTCATCAAGCCGTTGCTTTCGCAGATGGTGCCGCCGGATGTACAGCTGATCGACACCGGCGCGGCGGTGGCCCGTCGACTCGAAGCTCTACTGGACAGTCGTGAGTTGCTGGCCAGCGGTGAGGCGCGGGTGCGTTTCTTTTGCAGTGGCGATCCCCGGCGAATGGAAACGGTCCTTCCTATACTTTGGGGTGAAAAGTCGCCAGTTGAGTTCTTCGCGGGGTAGGAACTCGCTGCGCGCCAGAGTTTCTCAAATGAAGTAGCGATCTAGAAAACCAATAAATTGCCGTCCTTAAATAAGGAAGTTCCGATGAAAAAACTGATCCCCTTTACCGTCGTTGCGGTGCTTTGCGCCGGTCAGGTGACTGCTGCCCAGGCGATGGGCGTCACCGGTGCGGTTGGCCAGACCGGCGAATCGACCATGACCTATCGACTGGGAGTGCAATTCGAGTTCAATCGCAGTTGGCTGCAGAGTGATGTCGGTCGGCTGACCGGCTACTGGGATGCGGGCTACACCTACTGGGAGGGCGACGAGACCTCTGCCAATCACAGCTTGTCGCTGGCGCCGGTGTTCGTCTATGAGTTCGCCGGTCAGTCGGTCAGGCCGTACATCGAGGCTGGTATCGGCATCGCAGCCTTCGAAAGCACTGAAATCGAGGATCACGACCTTGGTTCCTCGTTCCAGTTCGAGGACCGGATCGGTGCCGGCCTGCGCTTCGCCGGTGGCCACGAAATTGGGATTCGCGCCTTGCACTACTCCAATGCTGGGCTGAAGAACCCCAACGATGGCGTGGAAAGTTATACCGTGCACTACCGGATGGATTTTTAAATCCCCGGGCGCAGCCTCAGCCCCTTGCTCGCAGGCTGCGCAGTCCTTGTCGAGGCTTCGCTCAGCGATAAGCTGATGCGGAGCCCTGGCGTTCCTGCATACAGTCTTCCGAGCCCAGCTCGAACTCGCGACAGATCAGCGGACGTTTCGCATATATGGTGCAGCGCATGCTGTCGCGGTCCAGCGCCGCACACCAGCCGTCTTCGAGGCGATGCATAACCTGGCCGCCCCATTGATCTTCATCGATGTAGCGCTCCGGCACCCCGGTATCGCTGATCAGCAGCACCTCCAGCCGGCAACAGCAGGCTGCGCACGTCGAACAGCTCACCGTGCGGTCGCTGCGCTGAACGTGCGGAATCAGAGATGTGCTCATATCGTGTGCCGTGTGGTTAACCCGCGTTGGAGGCAGCTGCGGCGATCGGCAGCGAAGCCGATCACCGCTTCGTTCAGACGCTTTCGTCGAGCTGCTTGTTGCGCCAGCCTTCGCCACCGGGCAAAAGCAGATTGAGCAGCAGGGCGATGATGGCGCACAGCGAGATGCCGGACAGGCTGAACTCGCCATAGCCGAATGCCATGCCGCCAATGCCGAAGACCAACGTCACCGAGACGATGATCAGGTTGCGTGCCTCTGACAGATCCACTTGATGGCGGATCAGGGTACTCAGACCCACCACCGCGATCGAGCCGAACAGCAGGCAGAGGATGCCGCCCATCACCGGGACCGGGATGCTCAGCAGGGCTGCGCCGAACTTGCCGATGAACGCCAGTACGATGGCGAACACCGCGGCCCAGGTCATGACCTTCGGGTTGTAGTTCTTGGTCAGCATCACCGCGCCGGTAACCTCGGCGTAGGTGGTGTTCGGCGGCCCGCCAAACAGGCCGGCGGCAGAAGTGGCGAGGCCGTCCCCGAGCAGGGTGCGATGCAGGCCTGGTTGCTTGATGTAGTTGTTGCCGGTCACGCTGCCGATGGCGACGACCCCGCCGATATGCTCGATGGCGGGCGCCAGGGCGACCGGAACCATGAACAGGATGGCGCCCAAGTGGAATTCGGGGGCGACGAAGTTCGGCATGGCCAGCCAGGGGGCGGCGGCGATGGCGCTGGTATCGACCACGGCGAACGCCAGGGACAGCCCGTAGCCCACTGCGACGCCCGCGAGGATCGGCACCAGGCGGAACAGTCCCTTGCCCAGCACGGCGACCAGCAGGGTGGTGACCAGCGCCGGCATGGAAATCATCATCGCGGTTGCGTAGGGCACCAGCTGAGTACTGCCGTCACCCGACTTGCCCATCGCCATGTTGACTGCGACTGGCGATAGCGCGAGGCCGATGGAGATGATCACGGGCGCGATCACTACCGGCGGCAGCAGGCGGTCGATGAAGCCCGGTCCTTTGAGGCGTACCGCAAATCCTAGAATGACGTAAACCACGCCCGCGGCCACGACGCCGCCAAGCACCGCCGGCAGGCCGAACTCGCCCTTGGCGGCGATGATCGGCGCGATGAAGGCGAAGCTGGATGCGAGGAACACCGGGACCTGACGTTTGGTCACCAGCTGGAACAGCAAGGTGCCCAGGCCTGCGGTGAACAGCGCGACGTTCGGGTCCATGCCGGTGATCAGCGGCATCAGCACCAGCGCGCCGAAGGCGACGAATAGCATCTGCGCGCCGGCGAGCACCTGGCGGCCGACCGGTTCTTGCATGCTCGACATGCTCAGACGTCCTTCTGCTTGGTGCCGAAGATCTTGTCGCCGGCATCGCCGAGGCCGGGAACGATATAGCCATTCGAGTCGAGGCGTTCGTCGATGGAGGCGGTGTAGATCGTCACGTCGGGGTGCGCGCGGTCGACGGCGGCAATGCCCTCCGGTGCGGCTACCAGCACCAGTGCGCGAATTTCCTTGCAGCCGGCTTTCTTCAGCATGTCGATGGTGGCGACCATCGAGCCGCCGGTAGCCAGCATCGGATCGATGATGATGGCCAGACGCTGTTCGATCTCAGGCACCAGCTTTTCCAGATAAGTCTGGGCCTGCAGGGTTTCCTCGTTGCGGGCGATGCCGACTGCGCTGACCTTGGCGCCGGGGATCAGGCTGAGCACGCCGTCGAGCATGCCGATGCCGGCGCGCAGAATCGGTACTACCGTGATTTTCTTGCCGGAGATCTTTTCGACCTGTACCGGGCCGCACCAGCCGTCGATACTGCAGTGTTCGAGCGGCAGGTCATGGGTTGCCTCGTAGGTGAGGATCGAACCGACTTCCTGGGCCAGCTCCCGGAAGTTCTTGGTGCTGATGTCGGCGCGGCGCATCAGGCCGAGTTTGTGGCGGATCAGCGGGTGGCGGATCTCTCGAATAGGCATTGGGGGCTCCGGCGCTCAAGTAAATCGGCGTAGATTAAAGCATCACTGTGCCAGCGGCTATGCGGGTTCATTCATCTTGTCGACTTGCTGAGGCGGGTCTGGATGAGTATCTTGCCGTCCCTTCATTTCAGGGCTGTGCAGCGGGCTAAGCTGACCAATCGGTCAGTGGTGCCGGGCTGGTCAGGCAGCGAGCAGGAGTTGGATGTCCGGGATCCGGACGTTATCCCTGTGGACGTTGTCGAACCAGGTGAAGCGCGTGCTGGCACGCCCGACCCTTTCAACGCTTATCCAGCTGGAGAACGCTCCATGTCCGTCGACCTCGAACACATCCGCCAGATCATGGCTGAAAGCGACTGCCTATACACCGAAGCGCAGGTCGAGGCGGCCATCACCGCCGTTGCCGAGAAGATCAATGCCGAATTGGCGGAGCGCAATCCGGTGGTTTTCTGCGTGATGAATGGTGGGCTGATCTTCGCCGGCAAATTGGTGCCGAAGCTGAACTTCCCGCTGGAGCTGTCCTACCTGCATGCGACGCGTTATCGCAATGACACCAGTGGCGGCGAGCTGTTCTGGAAGGCCAAGCCGGAAGTGTCTTTCATTGATCGCGATGTGCTGATCATCGATGACATCCTTGATGAAGGGCACACCCTGGGGGCAATCATCGATTTCTGCCGCCATGCCGGGGCCGCCGCGGTGCATACCGCCGTACTGATCGACAAGGACCATCAGCGCAAGGCGCGCCCGGATCTCAAGGCCGACTACATCGGACTGAGTTGCATCGATCGGTTCATCTTCGGCTACGGCATGGATTACAAGGGATATTGGCGCAACGCCCCCGGCATCTATGCGGTGAAAGGACTCTAATAGCCTTGAGCGCTACCGGCTCGCTCTAGGCCGGTAGCGGATGGCGGCTGCTGGGCGACTTTTAAGCCGCCTGCGTCAACCTCTGCCAGTGCCGGTTCCCCGCGCCCCGCACTACGGGGCCTTTTGCTGGCTCCTTCGGAGCGCAGCATTCCCCAGTGTGTGTTTCGTTTCGCCTCAGTAACGCGTGACGCGGTAACGCAACCACACGATGGCACTCGTCACGCGGCCCTCTTACCTGTCTCGCTAGTGGCATTCCAGTGTTCCGCCCGCTGCCAGGACGAGGCGGTACGTTGCTGCATGCGTATCCGCCTACGACTTTCGGATAAACGTCACAGATTCGTGCACTTTTAGGTCAGAACCGCTCTATTCCGGCCTTTGCCAAGTGTGTTTTCGCGGCTAAGCTCCGAGCAGCCCTGTTCCGGTGCGGCGCTGTGCTATCGCGCTCAAATCCAAGGCTGGAAGGGTCTTTCATACTTAAGGATGACACGCTAAATCAAACCTTAGTGCGCTTAACCCCCCGGAGGTGTCTGGGTAGGGTTGGCGTACTTCGAACCAACCAGGAGCGCCTCATGACAAAAACAACAAGGCAAGGAATCTTCCAGCCCACGTCCCTAGCTCTCGCGATCGCCTTGAGCACCGCAGCGCCGGCCTACGCCGTCAACTTCAACATCGGCGAGATTGAAGGCCAGTTCGATTCATCGATGTCGATCGGTGCCAGTTGGTCCATGGAAGATCGGGATATGGATCTGGTTGGCATAAACAACGGTGGGACCGGTTATACGCAGACGGGTGATGACGGTCGGTTGAACTTCAAGAAGGGTGAGACCTTCTCGAAGATCTTCAAGGGCGTGCATGATCTGGAACTGCGCTACCGCGACAGCGGCGCCTTCATCCGCGGCAAGTACTGGTATGACTTCGAACTGAAAGACGAGAGCCGCCTGTTCAAGGACATCAGCGACAGCAACCGCAAGGAGGCTGCACAGTCTTCCGGCGCCGAAATTCTCGACGCATTCCTCTATCACAATTATTACCTCGGCGAGCTGCCGGGTACCGTCCGGGTCGGCCGCCAGGTCGTGAGCTGGGGCGAGAGCACTTTCATCGGCAACTCCATTAACTCCATCAACCCGCTGGATGCTGCGGCATTCCGCCGCCCGGGTGCAGAGATCAAGGAAGGCCTGATTCCGGTCAACATGCTCTACGTCTCGCAGAGCCTGACCGATCGCCTGAGTATGGAGGCGTTCTATCAGCTTGAGTGGGACCAGACCATCGTCGACAACTGCGGAACCTTCTTCGCGGTCGATGTGGCCCAAGACGGCTGTGATAACAACTATCACGTGGGCAATCCCACAATTGCGCCTCTGGAGCCGCTGGCCGATGCCTTTGGTCAAGGCTTCGACGTGACGTCGGAAGGCGTGGTGCTACCGCGGGGTGGTGACCGCGACGCGCGCGATTCCGGGCAGTTCGGGCTTGCCTTGCGTTGGCTCGGTGATGCGACTGAGTACGGCGCATATTTCATGAACTACCATAGCCGCACGCCTATCGTTAGCACGCAGTCGGCGAGCGGTATTCTGGCCCTTGCCGCCAATCCAGCCTTCGGCGGGGCAGTGGGTGGTGCCGTTGCGGTTCCGGGCGGCCCCTGTGATCCGGCGGTGTGGGGGGCAAATACACCAGCATGCGTGACCAGTGTGGCTGGGGGCGTATTGCAGTCTGCCGCGCTGGGCAACGGGCGCTACTACCTTGAGTATCCTGAAGATATCCAGCTCTATGGCGCCAGTTTCTCCACTACGCTGCCGACTGGTACCGCTTGGTCCGGTGAGATCAGCTATCGTCCCAACGCTCCAGTGCAAATCAATACTCAGGACATTACCCGAGCGTTGCTGAACCCGCTCGCGGTTGGGACAGGCGGCTCGGCGGTGTCGCCGATCGCTTCAAGCGAAGGCGCTGAAAACCGCGGCTACAACCGCAAGGAAATCACTCAGATCCAAACGACCTTCACGCACTTCTTCGATCAGGTGCTGGGGGCAGAACGGGTAACCGTGGTTGGTGAAATCGGCTACACCCATGTCGGCGGACTGGAGAGCAAGGACGAAGTGCGCTACGGCCGCGATGCCATCTATGGCTCGGTGGATGATGCGGCTGCTCTGGCAGCTTATGGCGACGACGGCTTCGTCACCGCCAACTCCTGGGGCTACCGCCTGCGCGCCATCGCCGATTACAACAACGTTTTTGCCGGGATCAACTTCAAGCCGAACCTGTCCTTCTCCCACGATGTCGATGGCTATGGTCCGAACGGCCTGTTCAACGAAGGTTCCAAGGCCGTCAGCGTCGGCCTGGACGCTGAGTACCAGAACACCTATACCGCCAGCCTGTCCTATACCGACTTCTTCGGTGGCGACTACAACACGCTGGTCGACCGCGACTTCCTCGCGTTCAGCGTTGGCGTGAACTTCTAAGGGGGCGCCTGGTTGCCGGATGAGCCGAGCGGCGCATCCGGTGGCTGATGAGTGTTATGTATGGCCTCCGGCCAAAAAGATCAGAGGAACTGGAATCGTATGAAAACAACAAGAAAACTGTTCAGTGTCTTGGCCCTTTCTCTGCTGGCAAGCAGCGTCATGGCGGCGGTATCTCCCGATGAAGCCGCCAAACTCGGTACTTCGCTGACGCCGCTGGGCGCGGAGAAGGGCGGGAACGCAGACGGCTCGATCCCTGAGTGGACCGGTGGTCTGAACACCGATGCCGCGCCGCTCAAGAGCGGTCACCTCACCAATCCATTCAAGGGCGAGCAGCCCAAGTTCGTCATCACCGCGCAGAACGCCGAGCAGTACAAGGACAAGCTCACGGCTGGTCAGCTGGCAATGTTCAAGCGCTACCCGGAAACTTACAAGATTCGCGTGTTCCCGACTCATCGTAGCGCTGCCGTTCCGGACGCAATTTACGATGCTGCGAAGAAAAGTGCGCTGAATGCGTCGCTGGTCGAGGGCGGCAACGGCGTCAGCGGTTTTACCGATAGTCGCTATTACGCCTTCCCGATTCCAAAGAATGGGCTCGAAGTGGTTTGGAACCACATCACCCGATATCGCGGTGGCAACGTGCGCCGCAATATCGTCCAGGCAACCCCGCAAACTAACGGCAGCTACACCCTGGTCCACTTCGAGGACGAAGTGGCCTTCCCGAGCGACATGAACGATCTGGATGCGGAACGCGCCAAGAACGCGCTGCTGTTCTTCAAGCAGCGCGTGACTGCGCCGTCGCGCCTTGCCGGTAACGTGCTGCTGGTGCACGACTCGCTCGATCAGGTGAAGGATCCGCGCCAGGCCTGGATCTACAATGCCGGCCAGCGTCGCGTGCGCCGTGCTCCGCAGGTGGCGTATGACGGTCCGGGTACCGCCTCGGATGGTATGCGTACCACCGACAACTTCGATATGTTCAGCGGCGCGCCGGATCGCTACGACTGGAAACTGGTTGGCAAGAAGGAACTGTATATCCCGTATAACAGCTTCGAGATTGCCTCCAGTGACCTGAAGTACGACGACATCATCAAGGCCGGGCACGTCAATCAGGATCTCGCGCGTTACGAGTTGCACCGCGTGTGGGAAATCGAGGCGAACCTGAAGAGCGGCGAGCGCAACATCTACGCCAAGCGTCGCTTCTTCGTCGATGAGGATACCTGGACGATCGTCCAGTCCGAGCTGTATGACGGTCGTGGCCAGCTGTGGCGTGTCGGTGAGGGGCACATGTTGCAGTACTACCAGCACAAGGTGCCTGCATACGCGTTCGAATCGCTGTATGACATCATCTCGGGACGCTACATCTCGATCGGTATGAGCAACGAGGAGAAGCCTCACGAGTACGGCTACAAGGCGTCCGCGCGGGACTTCACTCCGGCGGCTCTGCGTAACGCAGGGGTGCGTTGATCTCCAGCAGATCCTCTCGCTAACGAGGCGGCCAATTGGCCGCCTTTTTTTTGCCGAAAAGTCGGGAATGTCGATTGGCGGGATGAACTTGAGTCGATCGGAAGAAAACGCGACGGCAAGAGTCATAAAAGCGGGTCGACAAAGCGGCGCGTTTGCGGCAGCGTTGCACCGGCGGAGAACGTTTCCTGGTTCGTAACGATCACGATGGGCTGGGAATCGCCAGGCAGGTCGCCTCCGCTACCTCAATGGACTGATATACGAACAAGAGAAACAGTGCCATGTCCGTACGCTTCATTCCTGACGCGACCAGCGTAGCGACGACTGCTCAGGCTCAGGTTGCGACCATTCCCCGTTTGCCGCCGGCGCATGTGCCGCGTTCAAGGCTTGCCGATGCGATGCTGGCGGCGGATTGTCGGTTGCGGCTGATCTGCGCACCGGCCGGGTTCGGCAAGAGTGTGCTGATGAGCGAATGCGCCAGGCGGGTGCCGGCTGACACCTCGCTGGTGTGGTTGGATCTGGGAGGGCGAAGTTTCTCTCCGGAAGACCTGTACGCTCAGCTGGCACTGGCATTGGGATATCCAACTGCAGATGGCGATGCGCAACAGCAACTGGTGACATTGCTCGGGCAGCTCCGTCAGCCGCTGTGGATCATGCTCGACGATTATCCGCGTGAAGTCTGTCCGGCACTGGATGCCTGTCTGGATATGCTGCTGGAGCAGGGCGCCGATTCCGTCAGCTGGTGGGTCAACAGCCGCCGGCAGCCGGCGTGGAAGCTGCCACGTTTGTTGTTGCAGGGGCACCTGTTCGAACTCGATGCCGAGGCGCTGGCATTGACCGCTGAGGAGCTTGCTCAGGTGTTGCGCGCGCATCGACTGCAGTTGCCCGCCGACAGCTTCCAGCAGCTGCTGGCCGGCACCGAGGGTTGGCCAGCAGGTGTTTGCCTGATGCTGCTGAACGCTGATGAGCAGGCCATGCGCGAACGCCTGATCGCTGGAACGCCACTGCTGCGCGATTATGTCCAGCGCGAGGTGCTGCAGGGGCAAAGCGAGGATATCCGACGCGCGCTGTTCGCCCTGGCGCGGATGCCGCGCTTCTCGGCGGCACTCTGCGATCACGTTCTCGACGGCCCCGGCGCAGACCTTCTCGACGTGCTCAAGACGTTCCAGCTGTTCGTTCGGCAGATCGATAACTGTGGCGAGTGGTTCCGCCTGTGGCGTCCGCTTGCGCTGATGCTGCAACGCGTCTCCGAGGCGGCTTCGCCTACACAGGTACATCTGCGGGCTTGCCAGTGGTTCGCCAGCCGCGGCGACATGCGCGAGGCAGTAGAGCACGCTCTCTGGGCCGGACAGCCCGAGGTCGCTGCCAACTATCTGCAGCGGTACGGCCAGGAACAGCTGTTGATCGGCGACAATGTCTCGCATTTTCTCAAGTGGCGCGCCGAGTTGCCTCAGGATTTGTTCGCCAGTACCACGCGGCTGATCGTCCTGCAGGGCTGGGCATTGATCGTTTCCGCGCGCCTGGATGAAGTTGACGACTGCCTGGCCGAGCTGGCCAAGTTCTTCCCGCAACCCGACGCGCGTCGGCAGACACAGTTGCTAGCACAGTGGCAGGCGCTGCGCGGGTTCGTGGCGCGATTGCGTGGCGAGCCGGAAGTTCGAGAGCACTGCCTGCAAGCGCTGGAGGTACTTTCCGATCACGCCTGGGCACAGCGCGTGCTGTGCTATCAGGCGCTCACCCAGCATGCAATGGCCGAAAGTGAGCTCGAACTCGCTCAGCATTACAACAGCGAAGGCATGAAACTCGCCCGGCTCAAGGGGAGTGTGCTGTACGAAGTGATGCTCAGCGTGGATCGCATCCAGCTGCTCGAGCTGACGGGGGAATTCGAACGAGCGGTCGGTGTGCTCGACGAGGCGCTGCGGGCTTTGCGCGACTGCGTCCGCCACAGCCCGATCATCGGCCGCCTGCAGTTGCTGCAAGGACATCTGCTGGCTTACCAAGGGCTGGACGAACAGGCTCGTGACGCCTTTCAACAGGGCCGGCTGGAAACCGAAACCTGTGGTGACTCCTACGTCTTCTTCGGCTACGTGGGGCTGGCCGAGCTGGCAGCGCGTAACCACGAATTTGCCGACGCCTACCACTGGCTACGCGAGGCGGAGCGGCTGACTCAGTGGAGGCATGTACCCGAGGCGCGGTTTCGCGGCATTCTCCGGTTTGTCACCGGGGTGGCGTGGCTGCATCAGGGTGAGCTGAAGAAGGCCCGCACGGCGTTGCTGCAGGTGCTGGAGCTGTACGAGGGGCAGCGCGTTCTGTCCCCTTCAGGATTCTACGAGCTGTTGCCTCGCCTGCGTCGCTACCTGGCGGTCATCGATATGCTGGAAGGGCGGCCGGATGCGGCGGTTCAGGCACTGCACGAACTAATCGAGCAGAATCAGGGCGCGCAACGGCAGGGGCTCGCCTGTGAGTGTCGTTTTGCACTGGCCGAGGCACTGCTCTTATGCGGCCAGCCGCTGGAGGCTGACCAGGAGCTGCGTCGGGCCCTCAGCGAAGCGGTGCGTCAGCAGCTGGTGAAGCCGCTTTACGAGCTGCAGCATCGTCAGCCGCAATGGCTGGCTCGGATCCTGCCGGCGGCGACCAAGGGTGAAAGTCTGCGCGATCGTCTGCAGCAGTATGAGCGGGAGCCCGACGAGACGCTTGTTTCCAGCGATGACGTACTGCTGAGCAATCGCGAGCTGACGGTGCTGCGATTGATTGCGCAGGGCTGTTCCAACCAGGAAATCGCGGAGCAACTTTTCATCTCCTTGCACACCGTCAAGACTCACGCGCGCCGCATCAATACCAAGCTTGGCGTGGCGCGTCGGACTCAGGCGGTGGCCAAGGCGAAGGCGCTCGCCTGGCTTTGAATGCCAGTGGAACGGGCAGGATGAGTGGGGTGTAGCGCAGGCAAGGAAACCCGCTGCCCGGGCTTGAGCAGAGGTGGAGCAGAGTTTTTATTGTTGTTTGTGAAGTGAAGCGGATTTGCAGCGCGACCGGCCGGCGGACTGGCTGGGGGTCACAGCGCCACGGCGTGAACGTTCTTACTGACGTTGAATGCATGGAACGGTTCACCATGCTCGATCGCGAGACTGACCTGCAGGCTGGTAATCAGCCTCCGTAATTGTTGCGGATCGCGCCATTGCTGGGCGCCGATAAAACGTTTCACGGCGACACCCTGCGCGCCGGTCAGCGTCAGCAGGATACTGCCGTCGGGCTTGGCGATACTGAAATTGACGCTGTAGTGCGGCTGGAATGCATCGCTGATCTGCTGGAAGGAATTCGTCATGCCGAAATACCTGTATGGGTGGCTGCGAATGATTGACCAGATCGAGGTACCACAAGTTTCCGCCACCAGGCGCGTCATCAGCCGACGGATGCGGCTGTGACTGCTGTGGTCGCGAGTCAGGCGTCACCCTGCGGTAGTTCTGCCAGCGCTTCTGCGTTGTTCTTGAAAGCCTTGGCGAAGATATCCCGATGGCGCGCCATGAAAATTCCGATGTCTTCGGTCTGCTGTTCATCCAGCGACGGCACTGCCTTGTGCAGGACGGTAGCCAGCGCTTCCGCGAGCTCCAGCATTTTGTCGTGACGGTCTGCTTCGGCTTTATCCATGAACAAACGCTCCAGGTCCCGGCTGCTGCGGTATACCACTTCGACGGCCATTAACCACCTCGGCTCAGTTGGCAGATTGATACTGTTTATTTATACAGGATAAGCGGCGCGATTGCCGATTGGAAGCTGAAAATGCGCCAGGCCGCTTCATCTGGTCGATCAGTCGAAGCGGCCCTGCAGATTCTCCGCACGAAACTCCAGCGTACTGGCGCGATAGCCGGAACGGAGCGGAGGCAGCGGCAGGCAGGACTGCCATTGCGCGCCAGCCTGGAGATCACCGGGTCCCTGATAGACGGGCGCATCGTAGGTCGACTGCACCAGGTTCGTTCTTGATCCGGGGGCATAGGCGGCCACGTCCCAGCTCAGGCTTTGCAAGGCATAACCACTATCGTTGCGCATGCTGATGCGCAATGGCTGGGTGGCCGGACAGTGCTCGGGCGCATAGTCCATGCGTAGTTCGAGCCGACCGAGAAGCATTCGCTCACGCTGTTCTTGCCACAGTACCCACCCGGCCACCAGCCCGAGACCGAGCAGGGCGGCGAGTGAGACCGGCACTGCTCTTAGCGGGTAGCGCACCAGCAATACTAGCCAGGTGAGGATGAGCAGCGCGCCGATCAGCATGAAGTGTGCTCCTCGGGTGAATGTGGCGAGGGCCGCAGCGGTTCCAGCGGAGTGCAGAGAGCGTAATCGTTTATGCGCCCGTGCGCTGAGGCGTGGTGCATGCTCAATCGCTGGGTCTGCCGCGGCTCGCCAGCCGCTCCAGGGCGGCGCGCAATTTCGGATCGCGGATGCCCTCTGCGGTAGCGTGCAGATTGTCGGCGGCGTCTGCGGAAAGGGGTGTGGTCCGTGGGGGTGTGGGGCGTGCGGGTGGCGGTGGTTGCACCTTGAAGTGAATGCGCTGCAGCCCGGCGAAGTCATCGAAGACCTGCAGCTGACGTAGCAGCCTGCGCTGTTGATAACGCAGGCGCGTTGCCCAATGGCCATCGGTGACGATCAGCAGCAGGCAGCCATCGCGCCACGACGCGACATGACAGTGTTCGCGAGCTGCCGGCTGCAGCTGGCTCTCCAGCAGATGCTGCAACTGATCAAGGCGGCGGGCCTCGCCGAACAGCGCTCGCAGCGGCTTCGCCTCTCGAAGCAGTGCTGCCGTAGCGCGCGCGGGCAGGGGACGAAATGCCATGTTGGTTGCCTGAATGTTGGGGAAGCAATGGTAGCAGAACCGGGGTGTTGGCACGGTTGTGCCCGACCGTTCCCTGCCCTGCAGGTCCCGTCCTGGTAGGTGCTTTCCCCACGCAGCCAGCGCTGAGAAGTTGTAATCCGGTTGCTAACTGCGCGCTATTGGCGGCATGTCGAGGCTGCGCAGTTGTGCTGCTTTCCTCATAGGCGTTTCCGAGTAGAATGGCCGCTTTGCATGCCGGCGGGGTGGCCCGCGGTCGTGCCTCCATCCCTAGCATGGAAGTCTTTGTCGATATGTTTGCGCCTTTATTGAAGAAACTCTTTGGAAGCAAGAATGAGCGTGAGGTCAAGCGCATGCTCAAGGCGGTTCAGGCCGTCAATGCACTCGAAGAGCAGATGCTGTCGCTCTCCGACGAGCAACTGCGGAGCAAGACCGAAGAGTTCAAGGCCCGTCTCGAGAAAGGCGAGACCCTCGATCAGATCCTGCCCGAAGCCTTCGCGGTCTGTCGTGAAGCAGGCAAGCGCGTGATGGGCATGCGCCACTTCGACGTCCAGCTGATCGGCGGGATGACGCTCCACGAAGGCCGGATCGCTGAAATGCGCACCGGCGAGGGCAAGACTCTGGTGGCTACCCTGGCGGTGTACCTCAACGCGCTGGCGGGCAAGGGCGTGCACGTGGTCACGGTCAACGACTATCTGGCGCGCCGCGATGCCAACTGGATGCGCCCGCTGTACGAATTCCTCGGCCTCACCGTTGGTATTGTCACACCGTTCCAGCCACCGGAAGAAAAGCGCGCCGCTTACGCGGCCGACATCACCTACGGCACCAACAATGAGTTCGGCTTCGACTACCTGCGCGACAACATGGCTTTCAGCCTGCAGGAGAAGAACCAGCGCGAGCTCAACTTCGCGGTCATCGACGAGGTCGACTCGATCCTTATCGACGAGGCGCGTACACCGCTGATCATTTCCGGCCAGGCCGAGGACAGCTCCAAGCTTTACCAGCAGATCAATCAGCTGATCCCCCGCCTCAAGCAGCACATCGAGGAAGAAGAGGGCGTCGTCACCCAGGAAGGGCATTTCTCCATCGACGAGAAAACGCGCCAGGTCGAGCTGAACGAGTTAGGGCATCAGTACATCGAGGAGATGCTGACCCAGGCCGGTTTGCTGGCTGAGGGCGAGAGCCTTTATTCGGCGCACAACCTGGGCCTACTGACCCACGTCTATGCCGGTCTGCGCGCGCACAAGCTGTTCCATCGCAACGTCGAATACATCGTGCAGAACAACCAGGTGTTGCTGATCGACGAGCACACCGGCCGCACCATGCCGGGTCGTCGCCTGTCCGAGGGCCTGCATCAGGCCATCGAGGCAAAGGAAGGTCTGCAAATTCAGCCCGAGAGCCAGACCCTGGCATCCACCACCTTCCAGAACTACTTCCGCCTCTACAACAAGCTTGCCGGCATGACCGGTACGGCCGACACCGAGGCGTTCGAGTTCATGCAGATCTACGGCCTGCCAGTGGTGGTCATTCCGACCAACAAGCCGCTGGCGCGCAAGGATTTCAACGACCTGGTCTACCTGACCCAGGAAGAGAAGTTTGCCGCGATCATCACCGATATCAAGGAATGCCAGAGTCAGGGGCGCCCGGTGCTGGTCGGTACGGCGACCATCGAAAGCTCGGAGTACGTTTCCCGCCTGCTGGCCCAGGAGAGCATCGACCATCAGGTGCTCAACGCCAAGTATCACGAGAAGGAAGCGGAAATCATCGCTCAGGCCGGTCGTCCTGGCGCGGTGACTATTGCCACCAACATGGCCGGCCGCGGTACCGACATCCTCCTGGGTGGTAACTGGGAAGTGGAAGTCGCCAGGTTGGAAAGCCCCAGCGAGGAGCAGGTCGCGCAGATCAAAGCCGACTGGCAGAAGCGCCATCAGCAAGTGATCGAGTCGGGTGGCTTGCACGTGATCGCCTCGGAACGTCACGAGTCGCGGCGTATCGACAATCAGCTGCGTGGCCGCGCTGGTCGTCAGGGCGATCCGGGTTCCAGCCGCTTCTACCTGTCGCTGGAAGATAACCTGATGCGCATCTTCGCCTCCGATCGGGTGAAGAACTTCATGAAGGCGCTGGGCATGGAGGCTGGCGAGGCGATCGAGCATCGCATGGTCACCAACGCTATCGAAAAGGCGCAGCGCAAGGTCGAAGGCCGCAACTTCGACATCCGCAAGCAGTTGCTCGAGTTCGACGACGTGGCCAACGAGCAGCGCAAGGTGATCTACCACATGCGCAATAGCCTGCTGGCGGCCGACGAAATCGGCGAAACCATCGCGGAGTTCCGCGAAGAGGCGCTCAGCGCGGCGATCAGCCAGCACATTCCGCCGCAGTCGCTACCCGAACAGTGGGATATCGCTGGTCTCGAAGACGTGCTCTACAGCGATTTTGGCACTCGTCTGCCAGTGCAGCAGTGGCTTGACGAAGATGAAAAACTTTACGAGGAAACCCTGCGCGAGCGAATCATGCAGGCACTGCTCGAAGCCTATCGTGAGAAGGAAGAGCTTGCCGGCGCCGAAGCGCTGCGTACCTTCGAGAAGCAGATCGTCCTGCGCGTGCTAGACGATCTGTGGAAGGATCACCTGTCGACCATGGATCATCTGCGTCACGGCATCCACCTGCGGGGCTATGCGCAGAAGAACCCGAAGCAGGAGTACAAGCGCGAGTCCTTCGCACTGTTCCAGGAGCTGCTCGAATCGATCAAGCGCGACAGCATCCGCGTGCTCTCCCACGTCCAGGTACGTCGCGAAGACCCGGCCGAGGAGGAGGCTCGTCTGCGCCGCGAGGCGGAGGAACTGGCCGCACGCATGCAGTTCCAGCATGAGGAAGTGTCAGCACTGCAGCAGTCGGAGGAGGTCGATCCCGACGCGCAGGCCAGCGAAGGCGTAGCCCCGGTGCGTACCGAGCCGAAGATCGGTCGCAATGAGGCTTGCCCTTGCGGATCGGGCAAGAAGTACAAGCATTGCCACGGGCAGGTCCAGTAAGCGGGACCGTCCCATGTGAAACCCGCGCCGCGACCGGCCTTTGCCGCTCGCGGCGTTTTTCTCCCTGTTTCCTGGCCTGCGGGCCAGTCCAATGTCTGAAGGAGCGCATCCATGGCGGTCGGTCTTGGTCCCTTACCCACGCTGCATCCGGTCCCCGGTTTCGAACTCGGTATCGCCTCCGCCGGCATCAAGCGCCCGGGGCGCAAGGATGTGGTGATCATGCGTTGCGCCGAAGGCTCACGGGTAGCCGGTGTGACCACGACCAACGCCTTCTGCGCGGCGCCGGTGCTCATCACCCGCGAGCGCATGCACGGCGACGTGCGCTACCTGCTGACCAATACCGGCAATGCCAACGCCGGCACTGGTTCGGAAGGTCTGGCCAATGCCCGTCATACCTGCGCGGCACTGGCTGCGCTGACCTCGGTCGACGAGTCTGCCGTGCTGCCGTTCTCCACCGGCGTGATCGGTGAGCCACTGCCAGTCGCTAAGATCGAGGCTGCGCTGCAGGCCGCACTGGATGACCTGGACAGCGACCACTGGGCCGAAGCCGCCACCGGCATCATGACCACCGACACCCTGCCCAAGGGCGCCAGCCGGCAGTTCCAGCACGAGGGCGTCGCCGTCACCGTTACTGGCATTTCCAAGGGCGCCGGCATGATCCGGCCGAACATGGCGACCATGCTCGGCTACATCGCCACCGATGCGAAGGTGGCCCGTGATGTGCTGCAGGACCTGGTTCGCGACGCGGCGAACAAGTCGTTCAACCGCATCACCATCGACGGCGACATGTCCACCAACGATTGCTGCATGCTGATCGCCACCGGCCAAGCCGCTCTGCCGGAAATTACCGAGCCTGCCGGCGAGCTGTTCGCCAAGCTCAAGCAGGCAGTGTTCGAGGTGTTCATGGAGGTGGCTCAGGCCATCGTTCGTGACGGCGAAGGGGCGACCAAGTTCGTCACCGTCCAGGTCAACGGCGGTGGCAACCATCAGGAGTGTCTGGACGTCGCCTACGCCGTGGCTCACTCGCCATTGATCAAGACCGCGCTGTTCGCCTCCGACCCCAACTGGGGCCGCATCCTCGCCGCCGTGGGGTACGCCGGAGTGCCCAACCTGGATGTCAGCAAGATCGATGTATTCCTCGGTGAGGTGTGCATCGCCAGTCAGGGTGGTCGTTCGCCTAGCTATACCGAGGAGCTGGGCGCGGCGGTGATGGCGCGCGCGGAGATCACCATCCGCATAGAGCTGGGACGGGGTACCTGCAGCGAGACGATCTGGACTACCGACCTGTCTCACGAGTACGTCAAGATCAACGCCGAATACCGTACCTGACAGGCGTCTATCACTGAGGCCCGGGCTGGCGTGGCCCGGGCTTTTGTTTTCTGGAAGCTGTATGCATCGAATCCATGTCGCTGCGGCGGTCATTCGATCCGCCGACCATCGTGTCCTGCTCGCCAAGCGTCCACTCGACAAGCATCAGGGCGGTCTTTGGGAGTTTCCAGGCGGGAAGGTTGAGGCGGGTGAAACCGTCGAGGCGGCACTCGCTCGTGAGCTGCGAGAAGAGCTCGGCATCGACGTGACGACAGCGCGCCCGCTGATTCAGGTGCGCCACGACTACCCGGACAAGCAGGTGCTGCTGGATGTGTGGGAGGTGCTGGCATTTTCCGGCGAACCACATGGTGTCGAAGGCCAGCCGCTGGCATGGGTCGAGCCTGAAGACCTGCCCGGCTATCACTTTCCTGCCGCGAATCGGCCGATCGTCGCTGCGGCACGGTTGCCGCAGCACTATCTGATAACCCCGGAGAACCTTCTCCCCCGGCAGCTGATGCAGGGCCTGACGCGCGCACTGGATGCAGGCATTCGGTTGATCCAACTGCGCGCGCCCGCCCTGACGGAGGCTAGTTACCGAGCGCTGGCCGCAGACGTGCAGGCGCTTTGTTGCGGGCGTGCCCAGCTCATGCTCAAGGGGCCGCTGGAGTGGGCGGAGGAGTTTCCCGCGGCCGGCTGGCATCTCACCGCCGAGCAGTTGCGGCGCCAGATCGGGCAGGGGCGGCCACTGGCAGCCGGACGATGGCTGGCGGCGTCCTGCCATGATGCTGGCGAGTTGGCCCAGGCCACGCTGCTGGGTGTAGATTTCGTAACGTTGTCGCCGGTGCAGGCCACCGCGAGCCATCCCGGCGTATCTCCGCTGGGATGGGCACGTGTCACGGAGTTGCTGCTAGGCTTCAACCAACCGGCCTATCTGCTGGGCGGACTCGGTCATGACGATCTGCAGCGAGCTGTGCGGGCGGGCGCTCAAGGTGTCGCGGCAATCAGAGCCTTTTGGCCCGAAGTGAACCCGTAGCACTGGTGCCGGTCTTTGCACAGGGCGCATGCACTGTGATGGAAGGGAAGCGGTTTTGATAGTTAAAAGCTATCTTTGTAATTCCCTTAATCAATTAACCGTATGCGGCTGGTTGCGTTATCGTAGGCCCCGTTAAAGTTTCTGAACCCCTAAAGGAGTTAGCAGATGTCCCTGATCAACACCCAAGTCCAGCCGTTCAAAGTCAACGCTTTCCACAACGGCAAGTTCATCGAAGTCACCGAAGAATCCCTGAAGGGCAAGTGGTCCGTGCTGATCTTCATGCCAGCCGCGTTCACCTTCAACTGCCCGACCGAGATCGAAGACGCTGCCAACAACTACGCCGAGTTCCAGAAGGCCGGTGCCGAGGTGTACATCGTCACCACCGACACCCACTTCTCGCACAAGGTCTGGCACGAAACTTCTCCTGCCGTTGGTAAGGCTCAGTTCCCGCTGATCGGCGACCCGACTCACCAGCTGACCCGCGCCTTCGACGTGCATATTGAAGAAGAAGGTCTGGCCCTGCGTGGCACTTTCCTGATCAACCCGGAAGGCGTGATCAAGACCGTCGAGATCCACTCCAACGAGATCGCTCGCGACGTGTCCGAGACCCTGCGCAAGCTGAAAGCCGCTCAGTACACCGCCGCTCACCCGGGCGAAGTCTGCCCGGCCAAGTGGAAAGAAGGCGAGAAGACCCTGGCTCCTTCGCTGGACCTGGTCGGCAAGATCTAAGGCTACGCCTATCTGCCCTGCGTGCTGGAGAGGCTGTAACCGGCCTTTCCAACCCAACGCCTGGACGCGCACCGTCCGGGCGTTTTATTTCCTGAATTCCATACGGGGTACCGCTGCTCATGTTGGACACCAATCTCAAGACCCAGTTGAAAGCCTACCTGGAGAAGGTCACCCAGCCCTTCGAGATCGTCGCGTCCCTC
>NZ_JAOEIY010000012.1 GCF_025966695.1 Stutzerimonas sp. S1
GATGATGAGAACCATACGGTGGTTGGTTACGCCACCGAGTGTCCGGTTCCAGCACCGAACCAGTGCGAAGCCACCAATGGCCAGACCGTTAACCACGAACACCTGATGAAAGCAGCGGTCGGCCAGCCGACCATCGACCCGCCGGGGTCTGTCTGCGGTAACGGCTGCCAGTACGCCTTCACCTATACCCCGGCCTCCAACGTCTACGTCTACACCAGCGGCAACCCGCCCGGTGTATTTGGCGTTTACGCCTATACCGGCAACGGCATCGAGTGCAACGAAAGCACGCTCCAGACACCGGGCAACCCCTCCGAAGGCGAAACACAGAACCCTGACGACACACCTCCGCCCGAGGATGGCGACAAGTGCCCCGAGGGCTACACCTACAACGGCACCTTCTGCTCCCCGGATACCCCGCCAGATCCTGATCCGGACCCGACCGATCCGACCGACCCAACGGACCCAACGGACCCAACCGATCCCACTGACCCCGGTGATGGCTCGGGTGATGGTGGCTCAGGCGGGGGCGGGTCTGGTGATGGCGGCTCCGATGGCGGGTCGGGCGATGGCGACGGCTCCGGCGATGGTGACGGTGACGGCGGCAGTTCGGGCGGTGGCGATGGTGGCACGGGCACCGGTGACGGCGAAGGCGAGGACGAAGAAGGCGAAGGCTCCGGTCCCGGTTTCTGCGATGGCGGTGACTGCTCGTTCGTCGCACCGAGCTACTTCGACGGCGCCGACAAAGTGCCGGGTTTTGACGAATCCCTGTCCCGCGTCTTCGATGGCATCCGCAATTCGCCCCTGGGCAGCGCGGTCGGCGCCATTTCCTTTCCGTCCGGCTCCGGTGCCTGCCCTTCTGGAACGGTGACCCTGTTCGGCAAGCCGATCACCTTCGATGGTCACTGCGCCCTGTGGGGTGAGATCTCCGGAATTTTCTCTGCGCTCATGCTGGCCGTCTGGTGCCTGCTGGGTGTTCGTATCGTCCTGTCCTCGTGAGGTGCCGCCATGCTTGAGAAGCTAGGTCGTTTCATTGATTGGGTGTGGGCCTTCCCCGGCAAACTGCTGCAGTGGCTGCAGGATGCCTTCGACTCGGTCATCGACTTCATCGAGACCCTGCCGCAGTGGATCTTCTTCCAACTGTCCGAAGGCATCGTCTCGTTCTTCAACGCCATTCCGGTGCCGGACTTCTTCTACCAGGCCGGCAACGCGATGCAGTCGATCCCGTCCGAGGTGCAGTTCTTCGCCTCCATGTTCCGGCTCGACTTCGGTGTCACCACGGTGCTGCTGGCATACCTGATCCGCTTCGTCATCCGCCGCCTCCCGATCATCGGGTGACCTATGGCCATCGACGCATACACCGGCATGCCCGGCCATGGCAAAACCTACGGGGTCGTTGAGCACGTCATCATCCCCAGCCTGAAACAGGGCCGGCATGTGGTGACGAACATCCCGCTCGAGGTCGATGCGTTGCTGGCCGAGTTCGGCGGCACCATCGCCCAGCTACCGGCGGACTGGTTCGAGCGCCGCGATCTTTCCGAGCTGGCCCCCAACGGCTGCGTGCTGGTCCTCGACGAACTCTGGCGCCGCTGGCCCAAGGGGCAGAAGACCAACGCGGCAGCACTGGAAGACAAAGCCTTACTCGCCGAGCACCGCCACCGGGTCGATGAAAAGGGCCAGTCCATGCGCGTGGTGCTGGTCACCCAGGATCTGGAGCAGATCGCGACCTGGGTCACCCTGCTGGTCGAAACCACCTACCGCATCGTCAAGAAGTCCAAGAAGTACTACCGGGTCGATATCTACCGGGGAGCCGCCAAGGGCCAGCGGCCACCGAAAACCGCTCTCCTGCGGCAAACCGCCGGGACCTTCAAGCCCACCGTGTGGTGCTACTACAAGTCGGCCACACAATCGGCCACGGGTGATGTGGGCGATGAATCGAAAGCCGATGGTCGCGCCTCGCTGCTGCGCTCCTGGGGCCTGTGGGGGCTGATCGGCATCGTCACCGTGTGCGGTGTCTTCGGCGTCATGGGCGTGCGCTCGTTCTTCAGCACGCCGGTCGTACCCAAACCACCTGAGCCAGCACCCGTGGCAACGCCTGAACCCCAGCCAACCCCGTCGCGCACCTCCCGCGCCGCTACTGCTGTGTACAGCAAACCCGAAGGGCCGGTCATGTCGATGACATGGCGCGTGGGCGGCTACGTCATGGCCCCGGTGGGCTCATGGCGTCCACCTGCGCCGCAAGAGCCGGAGCAGGACGCCATCTATTGGCGCAACGAAGGCAATGCCCGACCGATCAGCAAGACCGCCCGCGTAGTCCTCGTTTCCAACAGTGGCCTGACCCGCGTTGTACCGCTCGGGGAGTGCCGCTTCTTTGCCGGGCAGATGGATATGTACTGCGACATAGACGGCGAACGCATCACGCCCTGGACGGGCCGTGGGGCGGTTACCAGCGTGATTGATCCAGTGGCGTCGCTCAGTTCTACGCGCCGCGAGCCAGACGCCGGCGGTCGCCAGCGTAGCGCATCGGGCGCCGGCGTCGGCGCGGCGGCGCCCCGCTGACGTCCCTGTAGCACGTCAGATAAATCCAACCGAACAACCTTAGTAACCCATAGTGAAGGGGAAACAGAATGGCCAATAAAGACTTCAAACGAATCGACCTCCTGACCGGGTTGGAAGACAGCCGAAGCCGGTTGTTCGTTGACCCGGGCACAGCCCGGATAGCCGATCTATCCAACGTCCGCTTGTTGCACTGCGGCGTCGATACGGTCCGCCAGCTGTACCGCGGACTGATCCGTCCCGAGGTCATGGCGCTGTTTGAGAAACCGGGCGTCATGGTCGAGTTCGCAGGGGAGTTCTGGCACGCCGGACGGGTCGGCCGGGACTCGGGTTACCAGTACAAGCTCCAGAATGCTGACCTCGGGTTCATCCTGCTCATCAAGAATTTCAACGCCAAGCTGGACCAGATCGGCCCACACCTGAAAATCGAAGTGTCACCGCACGCCATCGACGCGTTGTCACCTGAGCGTCTGCAAGAGCGTATGGACTACTACGCTGCAGCGGTGATGACGCACCGCGAGCGGAACCAATGCGCCGTCCACCTCGCCTTGGATCTGCAAGGCTGGACGCCCCCGGCTGACCTGACCGCTCGCATGCACTGTCGCGCTCGCGCAAACCGCGATATTTCGGGCATCAAGGAGATCCAATGGACCATGGAAGCTGCTACCTATGGTCGAGGGCAATCCTTCCTGTTCGGCTCCGCTGGTGGCGTGCAGCTCGGGATCTACAACAAGACAATCCAAGCTCGCTCCCAAGACAAACTCGACTACTGGGAAAGCGTCTGGCGTCGCCGGGATTCGTTCGATTCAGCCGACCCCGACAACTACGATCCGACCCAGGACGTATGGCGCGTCGAGCTGCGCTATCACCATTCGATCGTCCAGCAGTTCGCTAGCGGCTCAATTGACGCGAAGACCGGCCAAGCCCTCGAAACGGACTCCTACGCCGCCTTCTCAGCCCATCTGGATGGCCTATGGCGCTACGGGCTGGGTCAATTTAAGCTGCTCGCTCGCCCCGGCTACTTTGAACCCATCTGGACGCTGATCCGCGACGACATTCGTGTCGATGTGCCGGTCGATTCGCTGGTCGATGAAACCGAATACAAGCGCTACTACAAGACCTCTCGGGGCTTCTCCGGCAAGAACGTGGAACTGTTCCTGGGAAACTTCGTAAGCCTGCTGGCACGGGAGCGAGTGGGCGCTAAAACCGCATTTGATCGGCTGAAGGAATGGGAATGCTGGCCGGTCATTCGTGACCACTACGCCTCGAAGGATATGACGGAGCGGGACCTCTACAAGCACATCAAGAACCTGTTGCAAGAGCGGCATGTGCGATGGGGTCGCGCTGTATGACGGCACGCAAGGACGGTAAGACCTGGACGGCTGACTTCTACGAAAACGGGAGAAGCGGACGCCGTATTCGTAAGAAGGGCTTTCTGACCAAGGCCGCAGCTCAGCGCTACGAAACGGACTTCTTCAAAAGCCTGACACAAACCGGGCGACCGCTGGATGATCGGCTGTCGGATCTGGTGAACCTCTGGCATCAGCTGCATGGCTGCACGCTCAAAGACGAGAAGACACGTCTGTCGAGAACGCTGGCGATCGCGAAACGGCTCGGCGATCCGCTCGCCTCTTCCTTCGATGCGCTGGCATGGGCGCGGTATCGGCAGCAACGGTTGAAAGAGGCGTCTCCGCACACAGTCAACCACGAGCAACGCTATCTGTCCGCCGTGTTCTCGGAACTGATCCGGCTCGGTGCCTGGGTAGGAAAGAACCCGCTCGCCAATGTCAGGCAGATCAAGACCGATCAGGTAGAGCTGACCTTTCTCACGCTGCCGCAGATCCGCCAGTTGCTCGAAGAGTGCAAGCGCTCCACCAACAATCACACCTATCCCGTTGCCCTGCTCTGCTTGGCTACCGGTGCCCGCTGGGACGAAGCCGAATCACTGACCCGTGCCGCGATCTACGGGGGTAAGGCTCACTTCCACCGCACCAAGAACCGCCAGTCGAGATCCGTGCCGATTCCGAAGGACGTCGAGGATCTGGCTTTGAAGGTGGGCATGCCTGGGAACGGTCGGCTGTTCATGCCCTGCCGGTCGGCCTTTCGGTGCGCCTACAAGCGTTGCGGCTTCGATACACCGGGCCAGATGACCCATATCCTGCGGCACACCTTCGCCAGTCATTACATGATGGCCGGTGGAGACATTCTTGGCTTGCAACGGATCCTGGGGCACTCGTCGATCACGATGACCATGCGCTATGCGCACCTGTCGCCGGATCACCTGGAATCGGCACTGCGGCTTTCGCCATTAGCTCAAAGCGGAGTTGTCAGCCATGGCCTGTAAGGTGCCGGGACTGATAAGGTTCTTGCTTCCTAACCGGCTAGTGGCTCGCTACATGGAAAGTAAGATTCCGCTCCCCACTGACAACATCTACAAGTTCTATGCACTGTTCTCGTTGCTGCTATTGATCTTCTCGCTGGGCGCTTTTCTGTACGTCCAGCAATCCGCTAATGAGCAGGTGATAGAGATACTTCCAGAGCTAGAGGTGCTTAGAGAAGCCAAAGAGCCATCTACTAAAGATGTAGTGAGAAAGCAGATACTCGAGCGTCAACTCGAGGTGATCGCATCAGACCGTAAGTTTTTCATTCGGTCCCTTGCCGTAATTCTGGGAATCGCCATTTCGGGGATCTGGTTCGGCTTTATGCGATGGCATACAGTGATTCAGCCGCTGCAAGACGAACACACAAGGATTCAGCTTGAGATTTCACGCCTGCAGCTTGAGAAGCTGAAAGCTGAGTCGGCAAAGGCCGTGAGGACAGAGATGGGAGAGACATGCCAGCGCTGTGGTGAAGACCCGGTAGTCGAGCCGTAGTCACTTCGTAGTCACCGGCACAAACAAAAAAGGGGCTAGCTTTCGCTAACCCCTTGTTTTGTCTGGTGGCTACACCGGGACTTGAACCTGGGACATCAGCATTATGAATGCTGCGCTCTAACCAACTGAGCTATGTAGCCAAGTGGCGCGCATTATTCTCTGGTCGCTTTTGCCTGTCAACCCTGGCTTCGCAGATTTTTTATCCTTTTCAATCGCTTAGTTACCGGCGGTTGAAGCGCGGGATTCTCTTAGCCGCGCGCCGCGTCAGTCGTGCTGGCGAAACGCGGGGCGGGTTGCCAGAAGCAGGCCACTGAAGATCAGTGCCCCCCCAATCCAGTGGAAGGGCTGCAACGCTTCACCGAGCAGCAGCCAGCCGAGCGCCGCGGTTATCACTGGCATCAGATAACTGGTCATGGCGGCTTTGGCCGCGCCGAGCACTTTCACACCGTGGTTCCAGGCCAAGTAGGCGATCAGCGAGGCAAACACGGCCGTATAGGCGATCGCGCCTAGATTGCCGGGGGTTGCGGCGAAGCCGCCGACACGATTCAGCTCCAGCAGGTAGAACGGCAGGATCAGCGGTACGCCAAGGAGCATCAGCACACCGAGCAAGGTCAGCGGTGGAATTGGCAGAAAGCAGGCCCAACGGCGCAGCAGCAGGGTGTAAAGCGCCCAGATCAGCACGGCCGCGAGCATCAGCAAATCGCCCGTCTTGAACGACAGACTGCTGAAGGTAGCCCAGCTGCCGCGGCTGATGAGGTAGAGCAGCCCCGCTGCCGCCACAGCCATACCGAACCAGGCGCGGCGCAGCGGCCACTCACCGAGCAGCACGCCGGCTCCGAGGAAGGTCGCCAGCGGCAGGCAGGTGTTGACCAGGGTGAGATTGATCGCCTCTGTGCTCTGCGCGGCCGAGTACAGCAGTGAGTTGTAGCTGGCAATGCCGCAAGCGGCGAGGACGGGCAGGCGCCAGCCGGCGGCAAGCAAGGCGCTGCGATGGCGCCAGATGGAGCGCATCACGAATGGCAGTAGCAGACCGGTCGCCAGAACCCAACGCCAGAAGGACAGGCCAAGCGGCGGAATCTCGTCGTAGAACGCCCGAGCGACCAGGGCGTTACCACTCCAGCAGGTGACCGCAACCAACAGCCCGAGAAAGGCCAGGCCCTGGCGGTGATCCGCTAGACCGGCGCGAGTGGTCGCAGGCGGTACTGTGATGGCAGCTGGTCGAGGCTGCTGACGGTTACGTTGAGGTTCTTCCACAAGCCATCCTTGATGCCGTAGATGCAGCCATGCACCGAGAGCGGCTGCCCGCGGTGCCAGGCGTTCTGCACGATGGTGGTATGACTGACGTTCGCCACCTGCTGGATCACGTTCAGCTCGCACAGACGGTCAACCCGCTCCTCTTCGCTCGGCAGCGTCGCCAGGTGCGCGCGGTGCTCATAGTAAAGGTCGCGGATGGTGCGCAGCCAGCCGTCGATGAGGCCCAGCTGGTCGTCGCGCATGGAGGCGCGCACGCCACCACAGCCGTAGTGCCCGGTGACCAGGATGTGCTTGACCTTGAGCACGTCGACTGCGTACTGGATGACCGACAGGCAGTTGAGGTCGGTGTGCAGCACCACATTGGCGACGTTGCGGTGGACGAACAGATCGCCCGGCAGCAGGCCGACGATTTCGTTGGCCGGTACGCGCGCGTCGGAACAGCCGATCCACAGATATTCCGGTACCTGCTGCATGGCCAGCTTCTCGAAGAAGGCGGGATCCTCTTGCTTGATGGCTTCGGCCCAGCGGGCATTGTTGTCGAACAGCTGATCCAGGTCGGTCATCTCATGTCCTCAGAAGTCTCTGGTGCGCGACTGCGAACCGGCCCGGCTATGACATACCGGTTTACGCTCGCGTCACAGCCTCTCCCGGGATACCTCTTCCGGGCTATACGAACGCGGCTGCGAGACGAACGAACGCAGATCGCGCAGGAAGTTGTCGCGCCAGGCACTGAGGTCGGCCGCGCGGATCGCCCGCATCATGTGCTCGTAGCGGTCGCGGCGCTCGGCCAGCGGCATGCGCAATGCACGATCCAGCGCCTCGGCCATGCCGATGCAGTCGTAGGGATTGACGATCAGTGCGGAGGTCAGTTCACGCGCCGCGCCGGCGAAGCGAGAGAGTACCAGTACGCCGGGATCCTCGGGGTTCTGCGCGGCGACGTACTCCTTGGCCACCAGGTTCATGCCGTCGCGCAGCGGCGTGACGAAGCCGATGCTGGCCGAGCGGAACAGACCCATGAGAATGCGCCGCTCGTAGCTCTTGTTGAGGTAATGCAGCGGCGTCCAGTCCAGGTCGGAAAGACGCCCGTTGAGGTGGCCGGCCTCGCTTTCCAGTTGCCGGCGGATGCTTTGGTAGGTGCGCACGTCGGAGCGCGAGGTTGGAGCGATCTGGAAGAATTCGACGTTGCGTCGGTGCTCCGGAAAACGATCGAGAAATTCCTCGTAGGCCTTGAAACGCTCCACCAGCCCCTTGGAATAGTCGAGGCGGTCGACGCTGATGATGGTCTTGCGGGCAACGTCGCTGGTACGCCGCATCGGATGGCGGCGGCCCTTGTAGGCTTCGGCGAGCTGCTGGATCTCGTCGGGAACCACGCCGATCGGATAGACCCCGGCGCGAAAATTCTGCCCGTAGGCGGTCAGGCTGCCATCCGGCTCGAGGATGCCGCGCACCTCCCGGGTCACGTAATCCTGGAAGGCCAACCGGTCGGTATCGGTCTGGAAACCGATCAGGTCGTAGTAACAGAGCGTTTTCAGCAGTTCGTTGTGTGGCGGGATGACCGTGAGAATCTCCGGCGGCGGAAACGGGATGTGCAGGAAGAAGCCGATGCGGTTGCGGATGCCCAGCTGGCGGCAGGCCTCAGCGAACGGAATCAGGTGATAGTCGTGGATCCAGATGATGTCGTCGGGCTTGAGCAGCGGCTTGAGCTTCTCGGCAAGCATCAGGTTGACCCGGCGATAACCTTCGTACTCCTCGCGGTTGTAGCGCGCCAGATCGATGCGGTAATGAAAGATCGGCCACAAGGTGGCGTTGGAAAAGCCGCGGTAGTACTGGTCATAGTCGCGCTTGGTCAACGCGAGGGTCACGTAGGTGATATTGCCAACCAGCTCGCTGTTGAGCTGGGTGTCCGCGCTGATCTCGCCGCTCCAGCCAAACCAGATGCCGCCGGACTGGCGCAGGGCATCGTAGACCCCCACAGCCAACCCGCCGGCAGCGGCCTTGCCGGCCTTTATCGGCGCGACGCGATTGGAGACTACAACTAGTCGGCTCATCGGTTTTCTCGCTTCCAGTGGTTTTTATGAGTTGCCGGTCCTCGACAGGGTGGCGAGCAGTTCCTCCAGCCACTCGCCCACCGCGGCCACCGAGGCAAGGCGCTCGCCGGCCACCGTCGGGCCTGAGCCGATCTTGATCGAGCGCCCGCCGAGCGCGTTGACCACCGCAAAACCAGCTTCGTCGGTGAGGTCGTCGCCGAGGAACACCGGCTGTCGTCCGTTGAATGGCGGCTCGGCCATGAACGCGCGAATCACCTCGCCCTTGCTCGCACCACGCGGTTTGAGTTCGAACACGCACTTGCCCGGCTGCAGCGTCAGCACTTCGGCATAGCGCCGGACGAAGGTTTCGGCGAGGTCGCGGGCCACGTCTTCGAGTTCTGGCGCCAGGCGAAAATGCAGGGCGAAGGCGACACCCTTGTTCTCCAGCAGCAGTCCGGGATGCTCGGCGCAGGCCTGGGTCAGCTCCCGTTCGATCTGCCGCAAGCGGGCAGCGTCCACTGCCAGGTTACGCAAAGCGCCGTCAGCAGCACGGCGCTCGGCGCCATGCACTCCGGCAACAGGCAGTTGCAGCGGGGCAAGCAATTCGTCCAGCTGCTGCAGCGGCCGACCGGAGATCACCGCGATCGGAATGCCTGCGACATGCAGCCGTCGCAGCGCCGTCAGCGTATTCGGCGGGATGAAGACGAGGTCCGGGCGGGGCTGAATTTCGGCCAGCGTTCCGTCCAAATCGAAGAAGAAGGCACTGCTGTGCGGCGCAAGCGTCGCTTGGTGGTGTTGATCGTTCATAGAACTTAGGACTATGGACAGGGCTCGCTGGTTCGTCGATTTCTCATACAACCTCAAGCGCTTACCGCCAGCACTGCAGCGCCCAAGCGATCGTCCCGGCATAGGCCCTGAATCTTCATCGTCGGACTCGGTCACAGCTTCAAGAGCGGACATTCTGCAAGGAGACGATCATGAGCGAGCGTAAGCCTTACACACCCACGGAAATCGATGACACCGAAGATCGCATGGGTTCGATCGAACAGCTCGATTTCGACGAGCGCAAGGATCAGCGCAAGGGCCGCATCGGAGACGAGGTGCCTGCGGGCGAGGTGGCGGATGCCGTCCCCCCGGAGCGCGCCGCCGAGGCCGGCATGAGCGGCGGCGAGACCGTCGACGGGGATGCCAGCCAGGACGACCTGACTCCGGACATGCTGCTGCCCGAAGATGGCGCCCGCTCGCCCCGCGAACGCGGTCATGGCGGCCCGGCCGATCAGGAGTTGAGCGTGGTATCCGGGCACCAGATAGGCGCCGATCTGGATCTCGATGAAGCCGAGCTGGGACGTTACGACCCGCTCGACGGCAAGCCCTGGGATGGCCCCGCCGAAGGCGATGTCGATAGCGGGCTTAGCGGCGGCGACGCGGTGCTGCACGAGGACGAGAACGTGCTGTCAGACGAGGAGCTCGAGGGCGACGCGCCGCTGGATTCAGGACGCGACAAACGGCCGGGGCGGTGAGCCTGCTGGCGCTTCAGTCCAGCAGCGTGCAGGCCATGACCAGGGCATCTTCGCGGCCTTCGGCCGACGGATAGTAGGCGCGGCGCCGGCCTACTTCGTTGAAACCGTAACGCTCGTATAGCCGGTAGGCCGAGGCGTTGCTGGCACGGACCTCGAGAAAGCATTCCCGTCCGCCGCGTTCATGGGCGCGCTGCATGAGGTGCTCGAGCAGGCGCAGGCCAAGCCCCCGACCCTGGCTCTCAGGCTTGATCGTGATATTGAGCAGGTGAGCCTCGTCGAGGATGACGTTGATCACCCCGTGGCCGACCTGCTGACTGCCATCGAACATGACCCAGCATTCATAGGCGGTCAGCGCATCGGTGAAGATGCCGCGGGTCCACGGATGGCTGAACGCGGCGTACTCGATCTTCAATACGGCATCGATATCCGCCGCGGTCATCGGACGGAAGCTGATGGCATCACTCATTAGGGGTACTCACGAACCTATGTGCCAGCGCGGCATGCTGCGGCGCAGGGCCTTCCACAGCTCGACCTTGGCGGCCGGCTGCTCCATCAGTTGTTCCAGGCCGGGGAGCGCCAGCGCCCGGCCAAGGCCTTCGACGGCCAACTCGCGGCAACAGGCAGCCGCGTCCACTTCGCCGGCGAAGCGCAGCGCCGGCAGCCCGATCAGCCAGATGCAGTCACACCCCATGTTCTCCAACTCGGCGGCGATCACTCCCTGCACGTAGTCGCGTGCAGCCTCGGCGCCCTGATCGAGGCTGCCGCGGTGCAACAGTGGCCAGCGGATTGGTTCGCCGTCACCGACCTGCTGCGGCTTGTCCGGCAGGCGCGCAGCGCGCAGCAGATCCTTGAGCAGGATGTAGGCCGGGTCACGGCTCTGGAAGGATTCGCCGGTGGGCAACTCCACCACCAGCAGCACGTTGCCGGCGCGCATCAGCTGCAGCGCGAAACGTGGCGGCGGCTCGATGGGCTTCGCCGGCGCGGACACTTGTTCTTCCGCCGCGGCGGCAACCGGTTCCGGCTGCTTGGGCTCTGGCATGGCGATGCGGGGTCGCGGCACCTGCGAAACGGCGGGGGCCGACGCCAGTGCGGCCGGCTCGGCAGCAGGCACGGCCACGTCGACCGCCCCCGGCGATGCCGTTAGCTCCGGCGCCGCTTCGGCCTCAAGCGGCCGCAGTAGCTCCGCCCGTGACGGGGCTGCAAATGGCAGCTCGGTACGCGGCAGCCAGCTGGCCACCTGCATGGCATCGAGATAGGCGCGACGCCGGGTTTCGCTGATCAAACGCCTTCCACCTGCGGATGAGCCTTGGCGCCGACCTGCATCAGGTTCAGCGCATTGAGATAGGCCTTGGCCGAAGCAACGACGATATCGGTGTCGGCGCCGTTGCCGTTGACGATCCGGCCACCCTTCTCCAACCGCACGGTCACCTCACCCTGCGAATCGGTGCCCTGGGTGATGGCGTTGACCGAATACAGCTGCAGCGTGGCGCCGGACGACGCGATGGCCTCGATGGCCTTGAAGGTGGCATCCACCGGCCCGGAGCCCTCGGCCTCGGCACTGCGCTCGGCCCCATCGACACTGAGCACCAGCTTGGCTTCGGGCGTGGTGCCGGTCTTGCTCGCCACCTCCAGGCTGGCCAGCTTGAAGTGCTCCGGAGCCTCGTCGGCCAGGGTATCGGAGACCAGCGCCTGCAGGTCTTCGTCGAAGATTTCATGCTTCTTGTCCGCCAGCTCCTTGAAGCGGGCAAACGCGGCATTCAGTTCTTCGCCTTCGAGCAGGATGCCCAGCTCTTCCAGGCGCGAACGGAACGCGGCGCGACCGGAGTGCTTGCCCATCACCATCTTGTTGGCGTTCCAGCCGACCGACTGCGCGGACATGATCTCGTAGGTCTCGCGGTGCTTGAGCACACCGTCCTGGTGGATGCCTGATTCGTGGGCGAAGGCGTTGGCGCCGACGATGGCCTTGTTCGGCTGTACCGGGAAGCCGGTGATGCCGGAGACCAGGCGCGAGGCGGCGAGGATGTGCTCGGTCTCGATACGGGTGTGCACGCCGAGCAGGTCCTGGCGGGTCTTGATCGCCATGACGATCTCTTCCAGCGCGGCGTTGCCGGCGCGTTCGCCGAGGCCGTTGATGGTGCATTCGACCTGCCGCGCACCGGCGACCACCGCGGCCAGGGAGTTGGCCACCGCCAGGCCCAGGTCGTTGTGGCAATGCACGGAGAACACCGCCTTGTCGGCATTGGGGATGCGCTCGAGCAGCTGGCGGATGGTGTCGGCGTACTGGTGCGGAATCGCGTAGCCGACGGTGTCCGGGATGTTGATGGTGCGCGCACCGGCGTCGATGGCGGCCTCGATGATGCGGCAGAGGAAGTCGATTTCCGAGCGACCGGCGTCCTCGCAGGAGAACTCGACATCGGCGCACAGACTGCGCGCCTTCTTCACTGCCTTGACGGCCTGCTCAACCACCTGATCGGGCTGCATGCGCAGCTTGTACTGCATGTGGATCGGGCTGGTGGCAATGAAGGTGTGAATGCGCCCGGAGTTGGCGCCGGCCAGTGCTTCGGCGGCGCGCTCGATGTCGGCATCGACGGCGCGCGCCAGGCTGCACACGGTGCTGTCCTTAATGTTGTCGGCGACCAGCTTCACCGCGGCGAAGTCGCCGGGGCTGGCGATGGCGAAGCCGGCTTCGATCACGTCCACCTTCAGCCGCTCCAGCGCGCGGGCGATGCGCAGCTTTTCCTCACCGGTCATGGAGGCGCCGGGGCTTTGCTCGCCGTCGCGCAGGGTGGTGTCGAAGATGATGACGCGGTCGTTGCTGCTCATGTCGGGCTCCTCGTGGCCACCAAGATGAAGTCGGCGGCATCAATAAAGCGATTGTGGCCGGAAACCGCCGCAGCGGAAAGGCCGTTGGCATGTCCGCACGGCCCGATGATCGCTTCGGGCTGCGCCCAAGCCGAGCCAGGCAGTACAATTGCCGGCTTTAATCGCCCCACAGAACCGGCTGCACATGATCGAACCCAAGCGCGTACTGCGTGCCCTCGCCGAACACTGGACGTTGCTCGAGCCGCTGTGCGAGCGTTTCGACGCCGGCACCCTGAGCCTGGTGGAGCTGCGTCATCAGCTGGCCGCGCAGCTGCCCGAAGGCACGCCCACCGATATTACCGCCCTGCTCGACCAGTGGATCCGCCTGGACATCCTGGTGCCGGTGGCCAAGAGCCCCAACCGCTTCGAGCTGAACGCGCAGATCCACGACTTCCTCGCCTACCTGCGCCGCGAGCACCGTCTCGGCCTGTGCCTGGAGATCGAAGCCTACCTGCGCCATCTGGAGCGCCTGGCCGGGCATATCCTCGATGCCTTCGAGATTCGCGACGGCAACGACCTGGCGCGCCAGCTGCGCCTGCTCGACATGCGCGTGCGCGACGTGCTGAAGAAGCTCGACAACGACGAGCAGGCGCTGGTTGCCGTGGCCGACCGGGCCAAGACCAGCGACCGCCAGATCCCGCTGCGCCAGCGCTATGCCGAGGTGCTGGCGACCTGGGACGAGTACGTCGAGCCGATGATCCAGCTGGTCTCCGCCGACGGTGCCTTCGAACAAGGTGTACACCGCGTCGAGCAGGTGCTGATGAAGCTGCTCGGCGAACAGCAGCGCCTCGGCCAACTGGTGGACGACGACCTCCTGCTGCGCACCCACGCGCGCATCCTGGAAATGCAGACCACCGCCCAGCTGACCCTGCGCAAGGCCCGCGAGCTGCTGCTGCCGCTGCGCGAGGAAGCGCGTCGGCACAACGCCGTGACCCGCGGCGCGGCACTGGCGCTGTCGGCGATCCGCAAGAAGGGCCTGGACGCCGTACCACAGGCCTCGCTGCCGCTGTTCACCCGTCCACAGAGCACCTTTCTCGGCACCGCCAGCCAGGTCGAAGCCTACGTCTACGCCCTGGCCCGCTTCGAGCCGAAGCCGGCGCAGTTCCCGCGGGCCAGCGGCAAGCGCAAGGGCGAGCAGCCGCGCGCACCGCGCACCGCCCGCGAGATGATCGAGCGCTGCCAGCAGGCACTGCCGCTGCCGGACCTGATGGCCTGGCTGCTGGAGCAGGAACCCGAGGGCGCCACCGACGAGCTGCTCTACTGGTTCTCGCGTCTGTCCCGCGACAGCCGCTTCCAGCGCGATCGCCTGGAACGTCGCGAGTACCTGACCCGCGAACACCGCGTCAGCCTCAGCTCCTTTGCGCTGGTAGGCAATGTCGATGGTTGAACCAACCCTGTCCCCTACGGGGCCCGGTGGAAAAGGCTTCGCCGTTTTCCACCCTACGATTGCCTGTGAGCCACGTTTATGAACATCGACCTCAAGGAAATGACCCAGCTGGCGCCGATCTTCCGCGAGCTGTTCAAGGGCTATCACCTGTCGCGCAGCGAGCCGGAGCCCTACGCCCAGCTGTCGAACATGCAGGACCAGTACCGCGCACTGTTCAAGGCGCTCGGCTTCGAGCTGGTCTGCGATCCGCGCGGCTTCTACTACTTCGTCCCCGAGCAGATGGGCGCGCAGGTGAACAAGACCGCCCAGCGCCTGGCGCTGTTCACCTTCATCCTCGTCGAGCACCTGGCCGACCAGGGGCGCGATCCGCTGGCCGTGCTCGACGGTGGCAGCCTCGGTCGCGATGAGCTGCCGGCGTTGCTGGACAAGTACCGCGACCTGTTCCTCCAGGCCGAAGTCACCACCCAGGAAGAACTGGAAGAAAAGGTCATCCGCCGCCTGACGCAGCTGGGCTTCGCCGAGGACAGCAACGGCGTCTACCGCTTCCTGCCGCCGATGCACCGTTTCCTCGACGTCTGCCTGTCGGTGCAGCAGGACCGCGATCTGGCCGCCAGCCTGCACAGCAGTGACCTGCCGCTGCCCGCCCCGGAGCTGATCGCCGAGGACGAGAGCGAGGACGACATCATCCTCATCGAGGAAGCAGCCGAAGAATCGGAAGAAGAAGCCTTGGCCCGCGCCATCGCCGAAGAAAAGGAGCTTGAAGCATGAGCCAGGAACGCTACGGCATCCGCCGCTTCGCCCTGCTGAACACCGCCGGCTACAGCCTCGGCATCTTTCCCCTGGAAAACCCGCTGTCGGTCTACGGCGCCAACAACCTCGGCAAGTCCGCGTCGATCAATGCGCTGCAGTTCCCGATCCTGGCGCGCATGTCGGACATGAGCTTCGGCAAGTACAGCCTCGAGCAGTCGCGCAAGTTCTACTTTGCCTCGGACACCAGCTACATCCTCGTCGAAGTCATGCTGCCCCACGGCCCGCATGTGATCGGCGTGGCCGGCCGCGGTCCGGGCGGCGGCTTCGGCCACCAGTTCTTCGTCTACCAGGGCTCGCTGGATCTCGACCACTACCAACAGAACGGCACCTGCCTGCGCCAGCGCGAGCTGTTCGCCAACCTCGAACGCGCCGGCATCAAGGCCTACGAGGCCAAGCCGGACGAGCTACGCCGGTTGCTGGTCGGCGGGCACACGTCGATCCCGCTGGACATGACACTGATCCCGCTGCGCTCCACCAGCGAGCAGAGCCTGAAGACCTTCCGCGCGCTGTTTATCAACCTGCTGCATATGCGCGAGATTACCGCAGCGAAACTCAAGCAGCTGTTCCTCGATGCCTTCGAGCACAGCCTGCGTTCAGGCAGCGTCGACTACATCGCCGCCACCGAAGAAGCCTTCCGCGATGTACGCCGCATGGAGCAGGACTACCAGGCGCTGGTGGCCGCCGGCCCCTTGGTCGAGGCGCTGGCCGCTGGTGTCGCCCAGCGCGAACTGCTGCGCGGCAAGTTGCATCGCCTGTCGCCGCTGCTCGACAACCTGCTCGGCACCTGGCACGACTACGCCGATGCGCGCAAGGAAGAGCTGGTGATCCAGGCCGAGCATTATCGCCGCGAGCAGGACGGCCTGCAGAACGAACAGCGCGGTTCGACCGGCGAGCTGATGCGCCTGGAGCGCGAGATCAGCGAAACCCAGCGCTGGCTCGGCGAGCTGGCGGTGCTGAAGAACCGCTTCGCCCTGGTCGAGGACGCCCATGTGCTGGAGCAGCAGCTGCTCGCCGCCAAGGACGCCCACGACGAGCTGGCCGGTGCGCTGGCGCAGTCTCGCCAGTTCTCCAGCGAGGACCTGGACGAGCGCCTGCGTGATCTGGAAAAGCGCCTGAAGTCGGTCCGGCAGCAGCTCGACCATGCCGACAACAACAGCTACTCGCGTTTGCGTGAGGAGTTCTCCCAGGCCGATGTGGATCGCCTGATGCGCCTGTTCAACGGCCAGCTGTTCAGCCTGCCGCTGGGTGACAAAGGCATCAGCGCCGAGGGCGACGACTGGGTCAAGGCCGTGGAAGCGGTGCTGGATCGTTTCAAGGGCGACACCTTCTCGGTGCCGGGCCTGTCCATCGACCTCTCGCATATCGAGCCGCCGGCGCTGCAGGCGCTGGCCGACCGTGCCGCCCTGCGCGACCAGAAGGATCGCCTGGAGCGCGAGCTCAAGCAGCTCAAGACACAGCACGCCGTGGCTGTCGACCGTAACGCGAGCAAGGTCCAGGCCGAAGCGCTGTACCAGGCCGTGCTGGATGCGCAGAAGGCACTGGAAGATTTCCGCCGCAGCCAGACCCTGGCTGCCGAAGAACCGGCCAAACTGGAACAGCTGGCCCAGGCCGAAGCCGCCCAGGACGAACTCAAGCGCACCAGCGATGCCTTCGCCGAGCGCGTGCAACATCTGTCGGCCAAGCTGCAGCTGGTCGGCCGCCAGCTGGCCGACTTGGAAGCCAAGGAGCGCACGCTGGAAGACGCCCTGCGTCGTCGTCAGCTGCTGCCGGCCAATCTGCCGTTCGGCACGCCCTACATGGACCCGGTCGACGACTCGCTGGACAACCTGCTGCCGCTGCTCAACGACTATCAGGACAGCTGGCAGGCATTGCAGCGCGTCGACGGCCAGATTGAGGCGCTCTATGCCCAGGTACGCCTGAAGGGCGTGGCCAAGTTCGACAGCGAGGAAGATCCCGAGCGCCGCCTGCAGCTCTTGGTCAACGCCTACGCGCACCGTCAGGACGAGGCGCTGACCCTGGCCAAGGCGCGCCGCGCAGCCGTCACCGATATCGCCCGGACCCTGCGCAACATCCGCAGTGACTACGAAAGCCTGGAACACCAGCTGGCGCTGTTCAACCGCGAGATCAACAAGCGCCAGGTTTCCAACCTGGCGAGCTTCCGCATCGTGCTAGCGCCGAACAAGGATGCGCTCAAGCACATCGACCAGATCATTCACAGCGCCGGGCAGTACGAGGAAGGCGAAACGCTGTCGGTGTTCGACCTGTCGCAGTCTGCCGAGCAGGACGCGAAGAACGAGGAAGCCAAGGAATATCTGGCGCGCCTGGTGGCGGCGAACAACAACCAGCTGGGCCTGAAGGACCTGTTCGAGCTGGCGTTCGAGATCACCAAGGTCGGCGGCCAGCCAGTGATCCATACCGACATCGATGGCGCGGCGTCCAACGGCACCACCATGACCATCAAGGCGCTGACCAACATGTACCTGTTGCTGCACCTGATGGACCGCGAGCAGGCCGGGCGCATCCGCCTGCCCTACTACCTCGACGAGGCGGCGGACATCGACGAGCGCAACCAGCAGGCGCTGATCGAAACCAGCCTGCAGCTGGGCTTCGTGCCGATCCTGGCGTCGGTGAAGCCACAGGTCTCGGCCCATGTCGCCATCGACCTTGAGGGCGGTAGTGGACCAGCCGGCATCTACATCGACGAGGCGGACTGGAAATACATCAGCCGCCGCGAGACGGTGGACTCTTCGGCCGCGGCTGTCCGCGAGATCGCCGAGCCGGCCTGATCGAAGCCGGGGCCTCGGGGCCCCGGCTTTCACTCAGTCGGCCGGCTTATCCAGCGCGATCTTCGGCGCCCAGTGCAGCCAGTCTTCCTGAGCGTCGGCAAACAGCGCGAACGTCTGGCCGTGCACTGCTCGCTTGCCCATCTGCTCGCCATCCGGGGTTGCGAAGGCAATCCCGCCTTCGATCAGCGACTCGAGCGAATCGGTGCGGAACTTCGCACCCTTCAGCAGGCTGAAATCGACACCAAAACCGCTGGTTTCCCAGAACCGGCTGCCAGTGTGCACCAGCGCCGCATAGCGTGGCTCGATGAGCACCTTTATCAACACGCGATCGGCGTTGGGGCCGAGCGCATAGCCAGTTACCCTGCCGACTGCGACTTCACGGTAGGTCACCAGATTACCGGCCTTGATCGAACCCAACCTCGGCGCGCTGAGCGTGAGGCTAAGCCCATCCTTACTCGCCGCCGGCGGCTCTCGCTCGGCGCCCACGAATCGCACCTGCTTCGGCGCTTCAGATTTACCCGGGGCTACTTCGAGGTAAGGGCCGGTGACCAGCGTATCGAGATTGGCGGTACGGACGATGCCGAGCTCTGGCCGTACCACCCAGAAACGCGTGCCGGCACGCGTAATATGCTCCTGTGCAGCAGTGATTCGCGCCCGAAGGACGACCAACTGCAGATCGTCGCTGAGATCGATGGCCTCAACCCTGCCCACCTCCAAGCCCTTGTAGCGGATCGGCGTACCCGGGCTGAGACCGTCGCCGCGCTCCAGACGGATCTCCACGTCGACGCCGCGGCTGAGCGCGCTGTCACGATCCTTGTGCAGGGCGAAACGCGGGATGCGCTTGCTCAGCGGCGCGTTCGACTCTGGCGTATCGAAGGCGATGCCACCGGCAAGCAGGCTCTGTAGCGATTCGCTGCGTACTTCTATGCCTGACAATCCACCGCTCAGCGAGATACCACTGGCATTCCAGAACCGTGAGGAACCATTCACCAAACCGGTATAGGGCTGCTCGATATGTACCCCGACGACGATCTGCTGCTGGTCCTGAGAGAACTGGTAACTCTGCACCGAGCCGACCCGAACCTGGCGATACAGCACGGGACTGCCAACATCCAGAGAGCCGAGCGTATCGGTGGTAAGTACCAAGTGCAGGCCTGGCGCCCGAACATCCAGTGGCGGCGCCTTGGCCCGCGCGACGAAGTCACGCTTGGGAGCACTGCCTTTTTCGCCAGGACGCACCGCAATGTAGTTGCCTTTCACCAGCGCCTCGAGTCCGGTGATACCTCCCAGCGAGATAGACGGTTTGACCACCCAGAACTCGGTGCCCTCGACCAGGTAATCCTCGATCAGCGGGTCAATGGTTAGCACCGCGTCGGCGCGTGCCAGGTCGGACGCCACGTTGAGGGTCTTGAGCATGCCGACCTGCATGCCCTTGTACATCACCGGCGTTCGCCCCGACTGCAGTCCATCGAAGTCCAGCAGCGTCACCGTGGCTTTGATACCCGCCTGCGCTGCATCGAAATCCTCGTAGAGCCGAAAGGGGAACGCCGGATCGGTGGGGGGGCTGTCTGTGCGATGCTCGGGCGTAGCGAACGCGATCCCGCCAGTCACGACGCTGGCAAGCGACTCGGCACGAAACTTCACTCCGCTCAGACCGGCATCCACGGTTATCCCGCTAGCATTCCAAAAACGGGTGTGCTTACGCACCAAATGGGCGTATTCGGGATTGATGAAAATCTTCACCTCGACGGTGCTCTGGTCATCGGTCAACACATAGTCCTTCACCAGTCCCACCTGGATCTGGCGATAGAACACCGGGCTGCCACGGTTGAGCGAGCCGAGCCGGTCAGCTTTCAGGGTGAGATGCAATCCGGCGCGACTCTCAGAAATCGGTGGCTCCGCTGCCAACGCTTCAAAGCGCCTCGCCTTCTCACCGCCGCCTGGGCTGATACCAATGTAATTGCCCGATACCAGCGTCTCCAGGCCGCTGATTCCCGCGAGCGTAACGCTCGGCTTGACCAGCCAGAAGCGGGTTTCGCGGTTTAGGTAGCCTTCGACATCCTTGTTCATTTCGAGCACCGCCACGATCACCTGTCGAGCCGCGCCCTGCTCCAGGCGCAGATCCCTGACCGTACCGATCGACATGCCCTTGTACATCACGGCGGTTTTCCCGACCTCGATGCCCTCGGCCGTCTCGAAGACCACTTCGATCTCCACGCCTTTTTCGTTGTAAGCCTGCCAGGCCAGCCAACCGCCAATCAACAAAGCGATCAGCGGCAATATCCAGATCGCCGACCAACTAGAGGCTGGTCGGGTTTTCGCTTTCGGCAGATCACTCATGCTTGCTTGTGAGCTCCGTGTTATCCCAGATCAATCGGGGATCGAAGGTAATGGCCGCCAACATCGTGAGGATGACAACGCTGGAAAAGGCGACGGCGCCGAGCCCCGCTTCCACGCTGGCCAGGCTCCCAAAATTGACGATAGCGACAAGAATCGCGATGACAAAGATATCCAGCATCGACCATCGCCCGATCCATTCGATGAAACGGAACATCAGCACCCGCTGCCGTGCCGACATCGGCTGACGCCGCTGCACCGAAAACAGCAGAAGCGCAATTCCCACCAGCTTGAACGTGGGCACCAAGATACTGGCGACGAATACTACCGCCGCAATTGGCAACATGCCGTGCTGCGCCAAGGTGATCACGCCGGACATGATGGTGTCCGGCGTCCCATCGCCCAGACTGCGCACCGTCATGATTGGCAGCAGATTTGCTGGGAGATAGAGCAAGGCTGCAGTGAGCAGCAGTGCCCAGGTCTTGCCGATGCTACCGGGGCGGCGCGGATAAACAGGTGCACCACAGCGTGTGCAATGCTGCGTACACGTCTCCTTCTCGACGCGATTCAGCTGATGACACTCCAGGCACAGCATCAGACCGGCGTCAGCCGCGCGCATCGATTCGCTCCGATAGGGCATCCCAGACCTGATGCGGCGACATCACCACTTCCAGCCAAACTTGTACCAACAACAGACCAATGAAGCAGGCTAACCCGACACCCAGACTCAGTTCGGCCATGTCGTTGAGCTTGATGATCGAGACCAGAATGCCAAGCAAATACACTTCCAGCATGCCCCACTCACGCAAATGGTGATATGTACGATAAAGAGCAATCCCGATCTGCTGCCAGCGGCCTAGGCTGATACATGACAGCACGGCCAATTGGCAAAGCAACTTAACCAGCGGTACGGCCATGCTGCAGAGGAACACCACTATCGCGACACCTCGCATCCCACTTTCGTACAAACCGAGCACCCCACTCCACACAGTGTCCTGGGTTGTACGTCCGAGCAGATTAAGGTGCATGATCGGCAAAAAGTTTGCGGGTATATAGAACAATAGGGCAGCAGTTACCAGCGCTAAGCTCCGCCCAATGACGCCATGATGAAGGCTACAAAGCTCGAACCCACAGCGAGGGCAATCTGCGGCCTCACCGATTCGCAGGGCCGGCTTTTGCATCAGCAGATCGCATTCCGGACACGCCAATAGCTGCTCGATAGGCAATTCACTGAATTCAGGCGAATCGGCTGTTTCCGACATTTGTTAGACATCCTAGAAGGTTGCTCACAAGAGTCTCTCGTACTGGGTTCAACGGAACCAGCCTTGCGGCCACTGCAGCCACCGTTGAACAGGTCCGCACCAACCACAACTCGGCGCGTTATCCAACGATTTTCCGTCGTGCAAAGACAAACCCCCGGCCAGCTGAGCTGGTCGGGGGTTTGAGATAAGAGCTTGACGATGACCT
>NZ_JAOEIY010000013.1 GCF_025966695.1 Stutzerimonas sp. S1
GCAGCAGTCAGCGTGGTCTTGCCATGGTCGACGTGACCAATGGTACCGACGTTGACGTGCGGTTTGTTACGTTCGAATTTTTCCTTAGCCACGACAGTAAACCTCTTACTTAAAGGGCTGAATCAACCTTGTTTTTTGACGAGCGTCTCGACGATGTTCGCCGGAGCCTCAGCGTATTTGGAGAATTCCATGGAGTAGCTCGCGCGACCCTGAGACATGGAACGAACGTCGGTTGCGTAACCGAACATCTCTCCGAGCGGAACCTCAGCACGGATAACCTTGCCGGAGACCGAATCTTCCATACCCTGGATCAGACCGCGACGACGGTTCAGGTCACCCATCACGTCGCCCATGTAGTCCTCAGGGGTCACCACCTCGACCTTCATGATCGGCTCAAGCACCTTGCCGCCGCCCTTCTGGGCCAACTGCTTGGTCGCCATGGAGGCCGCGACCTTGAACGCCATCTCGTTGGAGTCGACGTCGTGGTAGGAACCATCGAACACGGTCGCCTTCAGGCCGATCAGCGGATAGCCGGCGACAACGCCGTTCTTCATCTGCTCTTCGATACCCTTCTGGATCGCCGGGATGTATTCCTTCGGAACTACCCCCCCGACAACTTCGTTGGTAAACACCAGACCTTCGGTGATGTTGCCCTTCTCGTCCACGTCCGGAGTCGAGAAGCGAATCCAGCAATGACCGAACTGACCACGACCACCAGACTGACGAACGAACTTGCCTTCAATCTCGACGTTGTCCTTGGTGATGGTTTCACGGTAGGAAACCTGAGGCTTACCGATGTTCGCATCGACGTTGAACTCGCGACGCATCCGATCCACGAGAATGTCGAGGTGAAGCTCACCCATGCCCGAGATAATGGTCTGACCGGTCTCTTCGTCGGTCTGAACCCGGAAGGACGGATCTTCCTGAGCGAGCTTGCCCAGAGCGATGCCCATTTTTTCCTGGTCAGCCTTGGTCTTCGGCTCGACGGCGACCGAGATAACCGGCTCCGGGAAGTCCATGCGCTCGAGAATGATCGGCTTGTCGATCGAGCAGAGAGTGTCACCCGTGGTGACATCCTTCATGCCGATCAGGGCAGCGATGTCACCGGCACGGCACTCCTTGATCTCTTCGCGCTGGTTGGCGTGCATCTGCACCATCCGACCCACACGCTCCTTCTTACCCTTAACCGAGTTAATCACCGAGTCACCAGACGCGAGAACACCGGAGTAAACACGGGTAAAAGTCAGAGTACCGACGAACGGATCGGTCGCAATCTTGAACGCCAGCGCGGAGAACGGCTCGTCATCGCTTGCGTGACGCTCGTCTACCTGCTCTTCGTTGTCCGGATTGACACCCTGAATGGCCGGAATCTCGGTCGGCGCTGGCAGGTAGTCAATGACCGCGTCCAACACCAGCGGCACGCCCTTGTTCTTGAAGGACGAACCACAGACCGCAGGAACGATTTCGCAGGCAATGGTCCGCTGACGCAAACCGGCCTTGATCTCGTCGACGGACAACTCGCCGCCCTCGAGATACTTGTTCATCAGCTCCTCATTGGCCTCGGCCGCAGCCTCGATCAAGTTGGAACGATACTCTTCGGCCAGATCCATCAGCTCCGCAGGAATCTCTTCCTCACGGTAGCTGGTGCCCTTGTCATCTTCGTTCCAGTAGATGGCCTTCATCTTGATCAGATCAATCTGACCTTGGAAGTTCTCTTCGGAGCCGATTGCAAGCTGAACCGGAACCGGAGTGTGACCCAGGCGCTGCTTGATCTGCCCAACGACGCGCAGGAAGTTGGCACCCTGACGGTCCATCTTGTTCACGTAGACGATGCGCGGAACACCATACTTGTTGGCCTGACGCCACACGGTCTCCGACTGCGGCTCGACACCGGAGGTGCCACAGAACACAACGACGGCACCGTCGAGAACACGCAGCGAGCGCTCTACCTCAATGGTGAAGTCAACGTGCCCTGGAGTATCGATGACGTTGACGCGATAGTTGTCGTATTGACCGCGCGAGCCCTGCCAGAAGGTCGTTACAGCAGCAGAGGTAATGGTGATACCACGCTCTTGCTCCTGAACCATCCAGTCGGTGGTCGCGGCGCCATCGTGCACTTCACCCATCTTGTGGCTGAGGCCGGTATAAAACAGAATCCGCTCGGTAGTAGTGGTCTTGCCCGCGTCGACGTGGGCACAGATACCGATATTACGGTAGCGGTTGATCGGGGTAGTACGGGCCACAATAAGGTCCTCGTAGAATTTCGCCTAGATTAGAAGCGGTAGTGCGAGAAGGCCTTGTTGGCTTCAGCCATACGATGCACATCTTCGCGCTTCTTCACGGCAGCGCCTTTACCTTCAAAAGCATCCAGCAGCTCGCCAGCAAGGCGCAGAGCCATGGACTTCTCGCCGCGCTTACGCGCAGCATCCACCAGCCAACGCATGGCCAGCGCATTACGACGGGACGGACGAACTTCGACCGGAACCTGGTAAGTCGCACCACCTACACGGCGGGACTTCACTTCGACCAGCGGAGCGATGGCGTCGAGTGCTTTTTCGAAGATTTCCAGGGGGTCGCCATTCTTGCGCTCTTTGACCTTGTCCAGAGCACCATAAACGATACGCTCGGCAACGGCTTTTTTGCCGCTCTCCATCACGTGGTTCATGAACTTGGCCAGGATCAGACTTCCGTACTTCGGATCGTCTAGGATCTCGCGCTTGGCCGCTACACGACGTCTTGGCATTGATAAGCCCTCAAAACGGTCTTCAGGTTAGCTCGGAACGGTGACAATCAAGCCACGCCCGACCTTACTCTTATCGACTCAAATAAATAGAAATAACGCTTACTTCGGACGCTTGGCGCCGTACTTGGAACGACCCTGCTTACGGTCTTTCACGCCGGAGGTATCCAGCGAGCCGCGCACGGTGTGGTAACGCACACCCGGAAGGTCTTTTACACGACCACCACGGATCAGCACTACGCTGTGCTCTTGCAGGTTGTGGCCTTCACCGCCGATGTACGAGGCGACTTCATAGCCATTGGTCAGGCGAACACGGCACACTTTACGCAGCGCAGAGTTCGGTTTCTTCGGCGTGGTGGTGTACACACGGGTGCACACGCCACGACGTTGCGGGCAGTTTTGCAGCGCAGGGACGTCGCTTTTCTCGACGACCCGCTTACGCGGCTGACGTACCAGCTGGTTGATAGTTGCCATCTACTAGCTCCACTGTTGTCTTTCGACACAAACGAAAAATGGCAGGGCACAAAGCCCCGCCAAATTAGGGGTACGAGAGTCTAAAGAGCTTCTCGCCCACCGTCAAGGCAAGCCCCGGCTGCCAGCCGGGGCCCAGCACTTTCAGTTACCGCTGGAGTTCAGCGCCTCGGTCAGAGCCGCTTCGACCTCATCGGCGCTCACACGAACCGGCTTCTCCGCATCACGCTTGCGCTTGCGCTCGCTGTGATAGGCCAGACCGGTACCGGCCGGGATCAGACGACCCACGACCACGTTTTCCTTCAGGCCGCGCAGGTAGTCGCGCTTGCCGGTAACGGCCGCCTCGGTCAGTACGCGCGTGGTTTCCTGGAAGGACGCAGCGGAAATGAACGATTCGGTCGACAGCGAAGCCTTGGTGATACCCAGCAGGACGCGCACGTACTTGGCGACGAACTTGTCCTCTTCGCTCAGACGCTCGTTTTCTTCCAGCACCTGAGTCAACTCCATCTGGTCACCCTTGATGAAGCTGGAATCGCCCGACTCGGTGATCTCAACCTTGCGCAGCATCTGACGCAGAATGGTCTCGATGTGCTTGTCGTTGATCTTCACACCCTGTAGGCGGTACACGTCCTGGATCTCGTTGACGATGTACTTGGCCAGCGCGCTAACACCCAGCAGACGCAGAATGTCGTGCGGGTTGCTCGGACCATCGGAGATGACTTCACCCTTGTTCACCTGCTCGCCTTCGAAGACGTTGAGGTGACGCCACTTCGGAATAAGCTCCTCGTAAGGATCGCTGCCGTCTGTAGGCGTGATGACCAGGCGCCGCTTGCCCTTGGTTTCCTTGCCGAACGAAATCGTACCGCTGATTTCCGCCAGGATGGACGGTTCCTTCGGACGACGTGCTTCGAACAGGTCGGCAACACGCGGCAGACCACCGGTGATATCGCGGGTCTTGGAGGTTTCCTGCGGGATACGCGCAATGACGTCACCCACGCTCACCTCGGCACCATCGGCGACCCCAACCAATGCGTTGGCCGGCAGGAAGTACTGCGCCGGCACATCGGTGCCCGGCAACAGCAGATCTTTACCGCTGGCATCGACCAGCTTCACTGCGGGACGAATGTCCTTGCCCGCTGCCGGACGATCCTTCGGATCCATCACCTCAATGTTGGTCAGACCGGTCAGTTCGTCGGTCTGGCGCTTGATAGTGATGTTCTCCTCCATACCCACGAAGGTCACGATACCCTTCATTTCGGTCACGATCGGGTGAGTGTGCGGATCCCACTTGGCGACCACTGCGCCCGCCTCGACCTTGTCGCCTTCCTTGATGGAGATCACCGCACCATAAGGCAACTTGTAGCGCTCGCGCTCACGACCGAAGTCATCGGCTACCGCCAGCTCGCCGGAGCGGGACACCGCCACCAGCGCTCCATCAGTCCGTTCGACATACTTCAGATTGTGCAAACGAATGGTACCGCCGTTCTTCACCAGCACGTTGTCGACAGCAGAGGTACGGCTCGCCGCACCACCGATGTGGAAGGTACGCATGGTCAGCTGGGTACCAGGCTCACCGATGGACTGTGCAGCGATGACACCGACCGCCTCACCGATATTTACCTGATGTCCGCGAGCCAGATCGCGACCGTAGCACTTGGCGCAGATGCCATAACGGGTTTCGCAGGAGATCGGTGACCGCACGATCACTTCATCGATGCTGTTCAGCTCGATGAAATCGACCCACTGCTCGTCGATCAGCGTACCAGCCGGCACCAGCACCTCATCGGTGCCAGGCTTGAGCACGTCACGCGCGATCACGCGACCGAGGACGCGCTCACCCAGCGGCTCGACCACGTCGCCACCCTCGATGTGCGGCGTCATGTGCAGCCCCTGCTCGGTGCCGCAATCGATCTCGGTAACGACCAGATCCTGGGCCACGTCGACCAGGCGACGGGTCAGGTAACCGGAGTTGGCCGTCTTCAGTGCGGTATCCGCCAGACCCTTACGAGCACCGTGAGTGGAGATGAAGTACTGCAGTACGTTCAGACCCTCACGGAAGTTCGCGGTGATTGGCGTCTCGATGATGGAGCCGTCCGGCTTGGCCATCAGGCCGCGCATACCGGCCAGCTGACGAATCTGAGCCGCGGAACCCCGCGCGCCCGAGTCGGCCATCATGTACATCGAGTTGAACGAGTCCTGCTCGGCTTCCTTCCCTTCGCGGTCGATGACCTTCTCTTTCGAGAGGTTGGCCATCATCGCCTTGGACACTTCGTCGTTGGCCTTGGACCAGAGGTCGATCACCTTGTTGTACTTCTCGCCCTGAGTAACCAGGCCGGAGGCGTACTGGCTTTCGATCTCCTTCACTTCCTCGGTAGCCGCATCGATGATGCGCGCTTTCTCGTCCGGGATAACGAAATCGTTCACCCCGATCGAAACGCCGGAAATTGTCGAATAGGCGAAACCGGTGTACATCAACTGGTCGGCAAAGATGACGGTGTCTTTCAAGCCAACGGTGCGGTAGCACAGGTTGATCAGCTTGGAGATCGCCTTCTTCTTCATCGGCTGGTTGACCACGTCGAACGACAGGCCGGCCGGTACCACTTGGAACAGCAGCGCCCGGCCGACAGTGGTGTCGACGATACGGGTGTTCTTGGTGACGCTGCCGTCGCGATCCTTGATGGTCTCGTTGATGCGTACCTTCACGCGGGCATGCAGCGAGGCTTCTCCCGCGCGGAATACGCGGTCGACTTCCTGCAGGTCGGCGAATACGCGACCTTCGCCCTTAGCATTGATAGCTTCGCGGGTCATGTAGTACAGACCCAGCACCACGTCCTGCGACGGCACGATGATCGGCTCGCCGTTGGCTGGGGACAGGATGTTGTTGGTCGACATCATCAGCGCACGTGCTTCCAGCTGGGCTTCCAGCGTCAGCGGCACGTGCACGGCCATCTGGTCACCATCGAAGTCGGCGTTATACGCAGCGCAGACCAGCGGGTGCAGTTGGATGGCCTTGCCTTCAATGAGTACCGGCTCGAACGCCTGGATACCCAGACGGTGCAGCGTCGGCGCACGGTTGAGCAGCACGGGATGTTCGCGGATGACCTCGGCGAGAACGTCCCACACCTCGGGCAGTTCGCGCTCGACCATCTTCTTGGCCGCCTTGATGGTGGTGGCCATACCACGCATTTCCAGCTTGCCGAAAATGAACGGCTTAAACAGCTCCAGGGCCATCTTCTTCGGCAGACCGCACTGGTGCAGGCGCAGGGTCGGACCGACGGTAATCACGGAACGACCGGAGTAGTCCACACGCTTACCGAGCAGGTTCTGACGGAAACGACCTTGCTTACCTTTGATCATGTCAGCCAGCGACTTCAGCGGACGCTTGTTCGAGCCGGTGATGGCGCGACCGCGACGGCCGTTGTCGAGCAGGGCATCGACCGCTTCCTGCAGCATGCGCTTCTCGTTGCGCACGATGATGTCCGGAGCCGACAGGTCAAGCAGGCGCTTCAGACGGTTGTTACGGTTGATGACGCGGCGATACAGATCGTTCAGATCGGACGTGGCAAAACGGCCGCCATCCAGCGGAACCAGCGGACGAAGGTCCGGCGGCAGTACCGGCAGCACGGTCAGGACCATCCACTCAGGCAGGTTGCCCGAGCCGTGGAACGCTTCCATTAGCTTCAGACGCTTGGACAGCTTCTTGATCTTGGTTTCCGAGTTGGTCTGCGGAATCTCTTCACGCAGACGGCCGATCTCATGCTCCAGATCGATCTGATTCAGCAGCTCGCGTACAGCCTCGGCGCCCATGCGGGCGTCGAAATCATCGCCGAACTCCTCAAGCGCTTCGAAGTACTGCTCGTCATTGAGCAGCTGCCCCTTCTCGAGGGTGGTCATGCCCGGATCAATTACCACGTAGCTCTCGAAATAGAGCACACGCTCGATATCACGCAGGGTCATGTCCAGCAGCAGGCCAATACGGGACGGCAGCGATTTCAGGAACCAGATGTGAGCGACCGGCGAAGCCAGTTCGATATGCGCCATACGCTCGCGACGAACCTTGGCCAGCGCGACCTCAACGCCGCACTTCTCGCAGATAACACCGCGATGCTTGAGGCGCTTGTACTTACCGCACAGGCACTCATAGTCCTTGACCGGGCCAAAGATCTTGGCGCAGAACAGGCCATCGCGCTCCGGCTTGAAGGTACGGTAGTTGATGGTTTCCGGCTTCTTCACTTCACCGAAGGACCAGGAACGGATCATCTCGGGCGACGCCAGGGCAATCTTGATGGCATCGAACTCTTCGATTTGACCCTGGTTTTTCAACAGATTCAGCAAGTCTTTCAAGGCCTTTCCTCCTCACGGACCTGCGGCAACCGGCGCAGACCGGTTGCCGCATAGGCGGTGCGTGGTTATTCGGTTTCCAGATCGATATCGATACCGAGCGAGCGGATCTCTTTGATCAGCACGTTGAAGGACTCCGGCATGCCGGCCTCCATGCGGTGATCGCCATCCACGATGTTCTTGTACATCTTGGTCCGCCCGTTCACGTCGTCCGACTTGACCGTGAGCATTTCCTGCAGGGTGTACGCCGCGCCATAGGCTTCCAGCGCCCAGACCTCCATCTCCCCGAAGCGCTGACCACCGAACTGCGCCTTACCACCCAGCGGCTGCTGAGTGACCAGGCTGTACGAGCCAGTCGAGCGCGCGTGCATCTTATCGTCGACCAAGTGGTTCAGTTTGAGCATGTACATGTAACCGACCGTGGTACGACGCTCGAAGGCATTGCCGGTGCGGCCGTCGAACAGCTGCATCTGGCCGCTTTCGGGCAGGTCCGCCAACTTCAACATGGCCTTGATCTCGCGCTCCTTGGCACCGTCGAACACCGGAGTGGCCATCGGTACGCCCTTGCGCAGGTTGTTCGCCAGATCCAGCACTTCCTGATCGCTCAGCTCGTCCAGGCTCTCCTGACGACCGCCGATCTCGTTGTAGATCTCGTGCAGGAACTTGCGCAGCTCAGCAACCTTGCGCTGCTCTTCCAGCATCAGGTTGATCTTCTCCCCCAAGCCCTTGGCCGCCAGGCCGAGGTGGGTTTCGAGAATCTGACCGACGTTCATACGCGACGGTACACCCAGCGGGTTGAGCACGATGTCGACCGGCGTGCCGTTCGCGTCGTGCGGCATGTCTTCTACCGGCATGATCACCGAGACGACACCCTTGTTACCGTGACGACCAGCCATCTTGTCGCCCGGCTGGATGCGGCGCTTGATCGCCAGGTAGACCTTGACGATCTTCAGTACGCCCGGAGCCAGATCGTCGCCCTGCTGCAGCTTGCGCTTCTTGTCTTCGAACTTGTCGTCGAGCAACTGACGGCGGTCGGACAGGTAGGCCTGGGCCTTTTCCAACTGCTCGTTCAGCGCATCTTCTGCCATGCGCAGCTTGAACCACTGGCCGTGCTCCAGCCCGTCGAGAATCTCATCGGTGATCACTACGCCCTTCTTCAGCCCAGCACCACCCTCGGCAGTCGCACCAACCAGCGCCGAGCGCAGGCGCTCGAAGGTGGCGCCTTCGACGATGCGGAACTCCTCGTTGAGGTCCTTGCGGATCTCGTCGAGCTGCATCTTCTCGATGGCCAGCGCACGGGAGTCACGCTCGACGCCATCACGGATGAACACCTGAACGTCGATAACGGTACCTTTGGTGCCGGTCGGCACACGCAGCGAGGTGTCCTTCACATCGGACGCCTTCTCACCGAAGATCGCGCGCAGCAGCTTCTCTTCCGGAGTCAGCTGAGTCTCGCCTTTCGGCGTCACCTTACCTACCAGGATATCGCCCGGACCAACTTCGGCACCGACGTAGACAATGCCCGCCTCGTCCAGCTTGTTCAGCGCAGCCTCACCCACATTCGGGATGTCCGCGGTGATTTCCTCTGGGCCGAGCTTGGTGTCGCGCGACACGCAGGTCAGCTCCTGGATATGGATAGTGGTGAAACGATCTTCCTGAACCACACGCTCCGACAGGAGGATCGAGTCTTCGAAGTTGTAGCCGTTCCAAGGCATGAACGCGACGCGCATGTTCTGCCCGAGCGCCAGCTCACCCATATCGGTGGACGGACCATCGGCCATGATGTCGCCACGCTCCACCACGTCACCCTTGCGCACCAGCGGACGCTGGTTGATACAAGTGTTCTGGTTGGAACGGGTGTACTTGGTCAGGTTATAGATGTCGACACCTGCTTCGCCGGTCTCGACTTCGTTATCGTGCACGCGCACGACCACACGACTGGCGTCGACCGAGTCGATCACGCCGCCACGACGCGCCACGACGCAGACGCCGGAATCGCGCGCGACGTTGCGCTCCATGCCGGTACCCACCAGCGGCTTGTCCGAACGCAAGGTCGGCACGGCCTGACGCTGCATGTTGGAACCCATCAGTGCGCGGTTGGCGTCGTCGTGCTCGAGGAACGGAATCAGCGAGGCAGCGACGGAAACGACCTGCTTCGGCGAAACGTCCATCAACGTTACGTCTTCCGGCGCCTTGACAGTGAATTCGTTCAGGTGGCGTACGGCAACCAGCTCATCGACCAGCTTGCGGCCTTCCAGCTTGGCACTGGCCTGGGCGATGACGTGGTCTGCCTCTTCGATCGCCGAGAGGAACACGATCTCATCGGTGACTTCGCCCTCCTTGACCACGCGGTACGGACTTTCCAGGAAGCCATACTGGTTAGTGCGGGCATAGGCAGCCAGGGAGTTGATCAGACCGATGTTCGGACCTTCAGGGGTTTCGATCGGGCAGACACGACCATAATGAGTCGGGTGCACGTCACGCACCTCGAAGCCGGCACGCTCACGGGTCAGACCGCCCGGGCCGAGCGCGGAAACGCGGCGCTTGTGGGTGATCTCCGAAAGCGGGTTGTTCTGGTCCATGAACTGCGAGAGCTGGCTGGAACCGAAGAACTCTTTCACCGCCGCCGCGACCGGCTTGGCGTTAATCAGATCCTGCGGCATCAGGCCTTCGCTTTCGGCCATCGACAGACGTTCTTTAACGGCGCGCTCGACACGGACCAGACCAACGCGGAACTGGTTCTCGGCCATCTCGCCAACGCAACGAACACGACGGTTACCCAGGTGGTCGATGTCGTCGACGATGCCCTTGCCGTTACGGATATCAACCAGGGTCTTGAGGACTGCGACGATGTCTTCGCGGCTGAGAACGCCCGAACCCTCGATCTCGGTGCGACCGATGCGACGATTGAACTTCATCCGACCCACTGCGGACAGGTCGTAGCGCTCCGAAGCGAAGAACAGATTGTTGAACAACGTCTCGGCGGCATCCTTGGTTGGCGGCTCGCCAGGACGCATCATACGATAGATTTCGACCAGGGCTTCCAGCTGATTGGTGGTCGAGTCGATCTTCAGCGTATCGGAAATGAACGGGCCGCAGTCGATATCGTTGGTATACAGGGTCTCGAAACGAACGACCTGCGCCTTGACGATCTTCGCCATGACGTCGACGGTCAGTTCGGTGTTGCACTCGGCGATGATCTCGCCGGTGGCCGGATGCACGATGGCCTTGGCAACGGTACGCCCCAAGACGTAGTCCATCGGCATCTCGAGCTCTTTGATACCGGACTTGTCGAGCTGATTGATGTGGCGAGCCGTGATGCGACGACCCTGCTCGACGATGACCTTGCCGTTCTCATCCTTGATGTCGAAGGTGGCGATCTCGCCACGCAGACGCTGCGGCACCAACTCCAACGCAAGGGTCTCACCCTTCACATGGAAGATGTTGGTGTCGTAGAAGGCATCGAGAATTTCTTCGGTGCTGTAGTTCAGAGCACGCAGAAGTACGGACGCGGGCAGCTTGCGGCGACGGTCGATACGGACGAAGACGGCATCCTTCGGATCGAATTCGAAGTCCAGCCAAGAGCCGCGGTAAGGAATGATACGAGCGGAGTACAGCAGCTTACCGGAGCTGTGAGTCTTGCCACGGTCGTGATCGAAGAACACACCCGGCGAGCGATGCAGCTGAGAGACGATGACGCGTTCGGTACCATTAATAATGAAGGTACCGTTCTCGGTCATAAGGGGGATTTCCCCCATGTAGACTTCCTGCTCCTTAATGTCCTTGATGGCCTTGTTCGACGATTCTTTGTCGAAAATGATCAGACGCACCTTGACGCGCAGCGGGACGGCGAAGGTCACACCGCGCAGAACACATTCCTTGACATCAAAAGCCGGCTCACCCAGGCGGTAGCCGACGTATTCCAGCGCTGCATTGCCGGAATAGCTAATAATCGGGAAAACGGATTTGAAGGCTGCATGCAAGCCAATGTCGCGGAACTGATCTTTGGTCGCTCCCGCCTGCAGGAATTCGCGATACGAATCCAGCTGGATGGCCAAAAGATACGGCACGTCCATCACGTGCGGTAACTTGCTAAAGTCCTTGCGGATACGTTTTTTCTCAGTGTATGAGTAAGCCATCAGCGTTCCCCAGCTTGGTCACCTGCTTGTTGGCTTCTCCCGACGGGAGCAGCCAGAAAATCTTGCGAATCCCTTGATTCGCACCACCCGGAGGTGGCTTCCGAAGAAAGGCCAGTGGACTGGCTTTCCATAACGGAAAAAGGCCGGTGGCAAGAGCCACCAGCCGTCAGCCTTTCGCGAGTCGCTCGGGCTGTAGACGCAAGGTCGTCGCTTACTTGAGCTCGACTTTGGCGCCTGCTTCTTCCAGAGCCTTCTTGGCTGCTTCAGCCTCTTCCTTCGAGACGCCTTCCTTGACCACGCCTGGGGCGCCATCAACGACAGCCTTGGCTTCTTTCAGGCCCAGACCGGTCAGTTCGCGAACAGCTTTGATCACGTTGACCTTCTTGTCGCCGGCTTCAGCCAGGACGATGGTGAACTCGGTCTGCTCTTCGGCAGCAGCAGCAGCCGGGCCAGCAGCAGCTACAGTAGCAGCGGCAGCGGTCACGCCGAACTTTTCTTCCATTGCCTTGATCAGTTCAACAACCTGCATCACGGACATTTCGGAAACGGCGTTGATGATGTCTTCGTTGGTCAGAGCCATGACTCTAGTTCCTGTATTAGGTGACGGCCTGCGGCCATCTAATTCAAAAAAGATTGCGAAAGATCTACACGCTTAAGCGGCAGCAGCTTCTTTCTGGTCGCGAACGGCCGCCAGTGTACGAGCCAACTTGCTGGTGGCGCCTTGGATAACGCTCATCAGCTGAGAAATGGCTTCGTCGTAGGTCGGCAGAGTTGCCAGTACGTCGATCTGGTTGGCTGCGAGGAACTGCCCCTCGAACGCAGCGGCCTTGATCTCGAACTTATCCTGACCCTTGGAGAACTCCTTGAAGATGCGAGCAGCAGCGCCCGGATGTTCGTTGGAGAACGCAATCAGGGTCGGGCCTTTGAACACGTCGTTGAGCACTTCGAACTGAGTGCCATCAACAGCGCGGCGCAGCAGGGTATTACGTACAACACGTACGTAAACGCCAGCTTCGCGGGCCTCTTTACGGAGTCCGGTCATGGCCCCCACGGTCACGCCACGGGCATCAGCCACGACAGCGGACAGGGCGGCTTTGGCAGCCTCGTTGACTTCAGCGACGATGGCCTTCTTGTCTTCGAGTTTGATTGCCACGGGTTACACTCCTGGATGTTACCGTTTCATCCGGTCGAAACCGGACTGGATTTGGTGTCTGATTCGGTACGAATCGGGAGCACCTCTGCGTAGGCTTGTGGTTTAAGGCTTTCGCCGCCTACGGTCTTGGATAGCCCCCGCCAGGCAGGGACCCCAATCTTGCAGACGCCCTGAGGGCGTCGTCGCCTTACGCTTCCAGGGAAGCCTGATCAATGACCAGCCCCGGACCCATGGTGGTGCTCAGGGTCACGCGCTTGACGTAAATACCTTTGGAGGTCGACGGCTTCAGACGCTTCAAATCCGAGAGCAGCGCCTCGACGTTCTGCTTCAGCTGACCAGCCTCGAAACCAACTTTACCCACCGAGGTGTGGATGATGCCGTTCTTGTCGGTACGGAAACGCACCTGACCAGCCTTGGCGTTCTTGACTGCAGTAGCGACGTCCGGAGTTACGGTACCTACCTTCGGGTTCGGCATCAGACCGCGCGGGCCGAGAACCTGACCCAGCTGACCGACTACGCGCATCGCATCCGGAGAGGCAATCACGACGTCATAGTTCAGATCGCCGCCTTTCATCTCTGCGGCCAACTCGTCCATACCGACGCGATCAGCACCGGCAGCCAAGGCAGCTTCAGCGCCAGCGCCCTGAGTGAACACTGCGACCCTTACGGTCTTACCGGTTCCATTCGGTAGTACTGTAGCACCACGCACAACCTGGTCGGATTTACGCGGATCCACACCCAGATTGATAGCGATATCGAAGGATTCGGTGAACTTAACCGCTGACAGCTCGGACAGCAATTTGGCAGCATCTTCAAAAGCGTACTGCTTCCCGGCCTCAACTTTTTCAGCCATCGCCTTTTGGCGTTTAGTCAACTTAGCCATTACACACCCTCCACGTTCAGGCCCATGCTGCGAGCAGAGCCGGCGATGGTGCGCACGGCCGCCTCGAGATCCGCGGCTGTCAGATCAGCGTTCTTGGTCTTCGCGATCTCTTCCAGCTGCGCACGAGTCACAGTGCCAACCTTCTGGGTGTTCGGACGCGCCGAACCACTGGAGATCCCTGCAGCCTTCTTCAGCAACACAGCCGCCGGAGTACTCTTGGTTTCAAAGGTGAAGCTGCGATCACTGTATACAGTGATAATCACAGGAGTTGGCAGACCAGGCTCTTGCCCCTGAGTCTTGGCGTTGAACGCCTTGCAGAACTCCATAATGTTCACGCCATGCTGACCCAGTGCCGGACCAACGGGCGGTGACGGGTTAGCCTGACCGGCCTTTACCTGAAGCTTGATATAAGCTTGAATCTTCTTAGCCATAATTACCTCGTTACGGGTGATAACGCCTTGCGGCTCCCCTTGCGACTTGTTTATCCCAGTGACGACAAAACCCCGCAGCCAACAGCTGCGGGGTACGGGACGCTATATCAGCTAGACCTTCTCGACCTGACTGAACTCCAGCTCTACAGGCGTAGAGCGACCAAAAATAAGCACCGCAACCTGAATACGGCTCTTTTCATAGTTCACCTCTTCAACCACACCATTGAAGTCGGCAAACGGACCATCAGCAACCCGCACCACCTCGCCAGGCTCGAATAAGGTCTTCGGCTTAGGCTTATCACTACCGTCGGCAACCCGACGCAAGATGGCCTCAGCTTCTTTATCCGTAATAGGGGCCGGCTTATCCGCCGTACCACCGATAAAACCCATTACCCGAGGGGTATCCTTGACCAAGTGCCAAGTCCCTTCGTTCATCTCCATCTGAACAAGCACGTATCCCGGAAAGAACTTGCGCTCACTCTTACGCTTTTGCCCATTCCGCATCTCGACCACTTCTTCGGTCGGGACCAAAATTTCACCGAAATCATCTTCCATGCCGGCGAGCTTTACACGCTCAATAAGCGAGCGCATGACGTGCTTCTCGTAACCCGAGTAAGCATGCACAACGTACCAACGCTTAGCCACGAGAAATCCTTAACCTACGATCATGGAAACTAACCAACCGAGCAGGGAATCGAGCCCCCACAACAGCAGCGCCATAACCAACACCACAGCCACGACAATTAGAGTGGTCTGCGTGGTTTCCTGGCGAGTCGGCCAAACGACCTTTCGAATCTCGACGCGAGCCTCCTTTAACAAAATAAAGAAGGAACGCCCTTTGGCCGTCTGAAAAGCCACGAAACCAGCAACCACCGCCACAACCAACAACGCCATGACTCGGTACAGGATCGGCTCAGCGGAGTAATATTGATTACCGACAACGGCAACAGCGACCAAAGCAGCCACAACAAGCCACTTCACCAGATCGAAGCGCGTGTCTTTGGCTTCAGCTTTGATATTCATCTGCTAGAACCTTGTAAAGACTGCCAAAATTCGACTTTGAATTTGGCAGGCCAGGAGGGAATCGAACCCCCAACCTGCGGTTTTGGAGACCGCCGCTCTGCCAATTGAGCTACTGGCCTAGAAAGAGTCAGGCCGACTATTATGCCGACCTGCTTCAAACAGATCAATCGTTATTCGACGATCTTGGCAACCACGCCGGCGCCAACGGTACGACCACCTTCGCGAATTGCGAAGCGCAGGCCGTCTTCCATAGCGATCGGCTTGATCAGGGTGACAACCATTTTCACGTTGTC
>NZ_JAOEIY010000014.1 GCF_025966695.1 Stutzerimonas sp. S1
CTTGATCGAAACGCTCTTTAACAACTGAATCAAGCAATTCGTGTGGGTGCTTGTGGATGTAAGACTGGTAGTCGCAAGATTATCAGCATCACAAAGCAACACTCGTGAATTCGAGAGTTACTCTTTCTTGTAAAGAGATTTGCGATTGCTGAGCCAAGTTTAGGGTTTTCTCAAAACCCAAGCAGTATTGAACTGAAGAGTTTGATCATGGCTCAGATTGAACGCTGGCGGCAGGCCTAACACATGCAAGTCGAGCGGATGAAGGGAGCTTGCTCCCTGATTTAGCGGCGGACGGGTGAGTAATGCCTAGGAATCTGCCTGGTAGTGGGGGACAACGTTTCGAAAGGAACGCTAATACCGCATACGTCCTACGGGAGAAAGCAGGGGACCTTCGGGCCTTGCGCTATCAGATGAGCCTAGGTCGGATTAGCTAGTTGGTGAGGTAAAGGCTCACCAAGGCGACGATCCGTAACTGGTCTGAGAGGATGATCAGTCACACTGGAACTGAGACACGGTCCAGACTCCTACGGGAGGCAGCAGTGGGGAATATTGGACAATGGGCGAAAGCCTGATCCAGCCATGCCGCGTGTGTGAAGAAGGTCTTCGGATTGTAAAGCACTTTAAGTTGGGAGGAAGGGCAGTAAGCTAATACCTTGCTGTTTTGACGTTACCGACAGAATAAGCACCGGCTAACTTCGTGCCAGCAGCCGCGGTAATACGAAGGGTGCAAGCGTTAATCGGAATTACTGGGCGTAAAGCGCGCGTAGGTGGTTCGTTAAGTTGGATGTGAAAGCCCCGGGCTCAACCTGGGAACTGCATCCAAAACTGGCGAGCTAGAGTATGGCAGAGGGTGGTGGAATTTCCTGTGTAGCGGTGAAATGCGTAGATATAGGAAGGAACACCAGTGGCGAAGGCGACCACCTGGGCTAATACTGACACTGAGGTGCGAAAGCGTGGGGAGCAAACAGGATTAGATACCCTGGTAGTCCACGCCGTAAACGATGTCGACTAGCCGTTGGGATCCTTGAGATCTTAGTGGCGCAGCTAACGCATTAAGTCGACCGCCTGGGGAGTACGGCCGCAAGGTTAAAACTCAAATGAATTGACGGGGGCCCGCACAAGCGGTGGAGCATGTGGTTTAATTCGAAGCAACGCGAAGAACCTTACCAGGCCTTGACATGCAGAGAACTTTCCAGAGATGGATTGGTGCCTTCGGGAACTCTGACACAGGTGCTGCATGGCTGTCGTCAGCTCGTGTCGTGAGATGTTGGGTTAAGTCCCGTAACGAGCGCAACCCTTGTCCTTAGTTACCAGCACGTTAAGGTGGGCACTCTAAGGAGACTGCCGGTGACAAACCGGAGGAAGGTGGGGATGACGTCAAGTCATCATGGCCCTTACGGCCTGGGCTACACACGTGCTACAATGGTCGGTACAAAGGGTTGCCAAGCCGCGAGGTGGAGCTAATCCCATAAAACCGATCGTAGTCCGGATCGCAGTCTGCAACTCGACTGCGTGAAGTCGGAATCGCTAGTAATCGTGAATCAGAATGTCACGGTGAATACGTTCCCGGGCCTTGTACACACCGCCCGTCACACCATGGGAGTGGGTTGCTCCAGAAGTAGCTAGTCTAACCTTCGGGAGGACGGTTACCACGGAGTGATTCATGACTGGGGTGAAGTCGTAACAAGGTAGCCGTAGGGGAACCTGCGGCTGGATCACCTCCTTAATCGAAGACACCGGCTTCTTCATAAGCTCCCACACGAATTGCTTGATTCATTGCGAAGACGATTGGGTCTGTAGCTCAGTTGGTTAGAGCGCACCCCTGATAAGGGTGAGGTCGGCAGTTCGAATCTGCCCAGACCCACCAATGTTGTGGGGCGCAGGCTTCAAGACATTGGGGCCATAGCTCAGCTGGGAGAGCGCCTGCTTTGCACGCAGGAGGTCAGGAGTTCGATCCTCCTTGGCTCCACCACCACTCGTTAGAGTTCAGAAATGAACATTTTCAGTTTTTCTGTGGAATGTTGATTTCTGGTCTTTACCAGAATCGTTCTTTAAAAATTTGGGTATGTGATAGAAGTAGATTTGAGTGATCACTTTCACTGGTGATTGTTCAAGTCAAGGTAAAATTTGCGTATTCTCTAATGCAAATTTTCGGCGAATGTCGTCTTCACGTTATAGACAGTAACCAGATTGCTTGGGGTTATATGGTCAAGTGAAGAAGCGCATACGGTGGATGCCTTGGCAGTCAGAGGCGATGAAAGACGTGGTAGCCTGCGAAAAGCTTCGGGGAGTCGGCAAACAGACTTTGATCCGGAGATCTCTGAATGGGGGAACCCAGCCATCATAAGATGGTTATCACACACTGAATACATAGGTGTGTGAGGCGAACCAGGGGAACTGAAACATCTAAGTACCCTGAGGAAAAGAAATCAACCGAGATTCCCTTAGTAGTGGCGAGCGAACGGGGATTAGCCCTTAAGCTTCTTTGATTTTAGCGGAACGCTCTGGAAAGTGCGGCCATAGTGGGTGATAGCCCTGTACGCGAAAGGATCTTAGAAGTGAAATCGAGTAGGACGGAGCACGAGAAACTTTGTCTGAATATGGGGGGACCATCCTCCAAGGCTAAATACTACTGACTGACCGATAGTGAACCAGTACCGTGAGGGAAAGGCGAAAAGAACCCCGGAGAGGGGAGTGAAATAGAACCTGAAACCGTATGCGTACAAGCAGTGGGAGCCTACTTTGTTAGGTGACTGCGTACCTTTTGTATAATGGGTCAGCGACTTATTTTCAGTGGCGAGCTTAACCGAATAGGGGAGGCGTAGCGAAAGCGAGTCTTAATAGGGCGTCTAGTCGCTGGGAATAGACCCGAAACCGGGCGATCTATCCATGGGCAGGTTGAAGGTTAGGTAACACTGACTGGAGGACCGAACCGACTACCGTTGAAAAGTTAGCGGATGACCTGTGGATCGGAGTGAAAGGCTAATCAAGCTCGGAGATAGCTGGTTCTCCTCGAAAGCTATTTAGGTAGCGCCTCGTGTATCACTGCTGGGGGTAGAGCACTGTTTCGGCTAGGGGGTCATCCCGACTTACCAAACCGATGCAAACTCCGAATACCAGCAAGTGTCAGCACGGGAGACACACGGCGGGTGCTAACGTCCGTCGTGAAAAGGGAAACAACCCAGACCGTCAGCTAAGGTCCCAAAGTCATGGTTAAGTGGGAAACGATGTGGGAAGGCTTAGACAGCTAGGAGGTTGGCTTAGAAGCAGCCATCCTTTAAAGAAAGCGTAATAGCTCACTAGTCGAGTCGGCCTGCGCGGAAGATGTAACGGGGCTCAAACCATGCACCGAAGCTACGGGTTCAACGTAAGTTGAGCGGTAGAGGAGCGTTCTGTAAGCCTGTGAAGGTGAGTTGAGAAGCTTGCTGGAGGTATCAGAAGTGCGAATGCTGACATGAGTAACGACAATGCGAGTGAAAAACTCGCACGCCGAAAGACCAAGGGTTCCTGCGCAACGTTAATCGACGCAGGGTGAGTCGGTCCCTAAGGCGAGGCTGAAGAGCGTAGTCGATGGGAAACGGGTTAATATTCCCGTACTTCTAGTTACTGCGATGGGGGGACGGAGAAGGCTAGGCCAGCTTGGCGTTGGTTGTCCAAGTTTAAGGTGGTAGGCAGAGATCTTAGGTAAATCCGGGATCTTAATGTCGAGAACTGATGACGAGCTTTCTTTTAGAAAGCGAAGTGGTTGATGCCATGCTTCCAGGAAAAGCCTCTAAGCTTCAGGTAACTAGGAACCGTACCCCAAACCGACACAGGTGGTTGGGTAGAGAATACCAAGGCGCTTGAGAGAACTCGGGTGAAGGAACTAGGCAAAATGGCACCGTAACTTCGGGAGAAGGTGCGCCGGTGAGGGTGAATGATTTACTCAGTAAGCCCATGCCGGTCGAAGATACCAGGCCGCTGCGACTGTTTATTAAAAACACAGCACTCTGCAAACACGAAAGTGGACGTATAGGGTGTGACGCCTGCCCGGTGCCGGAAGGTTAATTGATGGGGTTAGCGCAAGCGAAGCTCTTGATCGAAGCCCCGGTAAACGGCGGCCGTAACTATAACGGTCCTAAGGTAGCGAAATTCCTTGTCGGGTAAGTTCCGACCTGCACGAATGGCGTAACGATGGCGGCGCTGTCTCCACCCGAGACTCAGTGAAATTGAAATCGCTGTGAAGATGCAGTGTATCCGCGGCTAGACGGAAAGACCCCGTGAACCTTTACTATAGCTTTGCACTGGACTTTGAATTTGCTTGTGTAGGATAGGTGGGAGGCTTTGAAGCGTGGACGCCAGTTCGCGTGGAGCCAACCTTGAAATACCACCCTGGCAACTTTGAGGTTCTAACTCTGGTCCGTTATCCGGATCGAGGACAGTGTATGGTGGGTAGTTTGACTGGGGCGGTCTCCTCCTAAAGAGTAACGGAGGAGTACGAAGGTGCGCTCAGACCGGTCGGAAATCGGTCGTAGAGTATAAAGGCAAAAGCGCGCTTGACTGCGAGACAGACACGTCGAGCAGGTACGAAAGTAGGTCTTAGTGATCCGGTGGTTCTGTATGGAAGGGCCATCGCTCAACGGATAAAAGGTACTCCGGGGATAACAGGCTGATACCGCCCAAGAGTTCATATCGACGGCGGTGTTTGGCACCTCGATGTCGGCTCATCACATCCTGGGGCTGAAGCCGGTCCCAAGGGTATGGCTGTTCGCCATTTAAAGTGGTACGCGAGCTGGGTTTAGAACGTCGTGAGACAGTTCGGTCCCTATCTGCCGTGGACGTTTGAGATTTGAGAGGGGCTGCTCCTAGTACGAGAGGACCGGAGTGGACGAACCTCTGGTGTTCCGGTTGTCACGCCAGTGGCATTGCCGGGTAGCTATGTTCGGAAAAGATAACCGCTGAAAGCATCTAAGCGGGAAACTTGCCTCAAGATGAGATCTCACTGGAGCCTCGAGCTCCCTGAAGGGCCGTCGAAGACTACGACGTTGATAGGCTGGGTGTGTAAGCGTTGTGAGGCGTTGAGCTAACCAGTACTAATTGCCCGTGAGGCTTGACCATATAACACCCAAACAATTTGGCTGTTAGACGGTTGAAGTCGACAAACAAACCGAAGATTTGCAAGAATTCGCAAAATACCTGATTATCACGTACCCATTTGGCTGTAGCGGCTCATCCCGATACGGCAACCGAATTGCTTGACGACCATAGAGCGTTGGAACCACCTGATCCCATCCCGAACTCAGTAGTGAAACGACGCATCGCCGATGGTAGTGTGGGGTCTCCCCATGTGAGAGTAGGTCATCGTCAAGCTCTTATCTCAAACCCCCGACCAGCTCAGCTGGCCGGGGGTTTGTCTTTGCA
>NZ_JAOEIY010000015.1 GCF_025966695.1 Stutzerimonas sp. S1
GCAGCAGTCAGCGTGGTCTTGCCATGGTCGACGTGACCAATGGTACCGACGTTGACGTGCGGTTTGTTACGTTCGAACTTTTCTTTAGCCATCGAGACCGTCTCCCATCGTTGAATTGAGCTAGTCACGCCACCATTAAAACAAAGGCAGATATTCACATATCTGCCTTTGTCGTTTTGGAGCTCATGAGCGGATTTGAACCGCTGACCTCACCCTTACCAAGGGTGTGCTCTACCAACTGAGCTACATGAGCGAAACACCGCGCAAACACCAAATCTGGAGCGGGTAGCGGGAATCGAACCCGCATCATCAGCTTGGAAGGCTGAGGTTCTACCACTAAACTATACCCGCGAAAGCCGGAGCCTACGCTTGAATCTGGTGGAGGGGGAAGGATTCGAACCTTCGAAGTCTATGACGTCAGATTTACAGTCTGATCCCTTTGGCCGCTCGGGAACCCCTCCAAAGTGAGGCGGCATTCTCATCGGTAGCCACCCCGCTGTCAAGCATTTTCTCATATAAATCTTGAGGTTAGCTTTTATGACAGCTGCATTCAAAAGAGCTAAAAAAGCTGCCTCCTGAAGCGGGCGCCATTCTAGTCAAACCGACCTGAAGTTGCAATGCTTGCGCAGGGCATTTGCCGATGCTGCAGGGATGGCATGTCTCGCACTAGGGCCTGCAGTAGCGCGCCGCCCAACAACTCGCGGCTCTCCGGCTCAACGCGCAGCCATTGCTTTCGATGCATGCGGGGTAATTCGCGCACCAAAGCAGCGTAATCAACATCACGCAGCCGCGCGACGACTCCTTCCGCGGAATCCTTACGCGAAAATATTCCCAGCGATATGCCGTTTGCGAGATCCCCCACCGTAATGATGTAGGAATCAATGTTTCGCGACTGCAACTCTCGCAACTGACGAAGAGAAGCTTGCCGCGAAGCCAACGGCGGTAGGTAAACCCAGTAGTCGACGCCTGCTGCGAACTCAATTAGCTGCAAACTTACCTGAATATCGAGGCTCAACAAACGCTGCTCCAGGACTCGGACGGTTTCCTCTTCGTCAAAGCCGCCCAGAAACAGACAAACCTCACCCTCACCGGCTTCCAATCTCGTTTGCTCACGAGGCTCCACGACAGACTCGCTCAACAACGCGATCCTCGCGCCCGCGGGGCTGTACGTCATCGGCGACTCCACCCTTTTCACTTGCAAAGGTGCCTGCTGCTGAAAGACAAAATAGAGAATGTTCAAGACCAGCAGGGAAAGAAAAACCCAGCGCATTCGCACCTCGAGCGGTTACGGGCAGGCAATAGCCAGACCACGAAAAATCAGATCTGGGGCGTGAGATAGATTCGGCATATCGGCCACCAGCACAGCGTCGCCACCCGTCACGAACATAGCAGCATTATCCCCAAGACAAATCCGAGCGTGCCGAATCTGCGCCTCCACAAACCCACGCAGCATCAAAAGACACCCCCGCTCGACAGCCTCAACAGTTGAGCGCCCTGGCCCCTGCCCCTTCACAGCTAAAGCAGCTTCGGAGAGCTCATACCGCACACGCCGGGTATGGGCCTGTAGCTGATGGCGCAACAACGGCATACCAGGCGCTATATATCCGCCCAGATGAACGCCATCAGCCCCAACCAGGTCCGCGGTTACAGCCGTGCCCAAGTCAAGAACTAACGCAGCTTGATGATTGATGCTGTAAGCTCCAACAATAGCCAACCATCGATCCAGCCCTAAACGATCGTACTCTTCATATCCATTAATCACCCCCCCAAGCTCCCGAGCCGGAACTGCGCGAGATACCGGGATATTTAGAAACCGACCCAAATCCTGGCAGAGAGTGTCCGTTTCCTCATCCCCCCGCACACTCACCAGCCGTGCTCTCGTGAGCCGCGTAGCGCAAAGTGAAACATCGGCGATCAACTCCACTAGCGACGCTGCCACCCCATTGCTCACCGAAATAGCCAATTCAGGCTGAAAAACTCTCCATTTTATAAAACTGTTGCCACAGTCGAGCTCAAGAATCATGTTGCAAGCCTCAGGCTGAGCTCCCCACCGCTAAATACTTGCTCATGCCCGTCAACAAGCAGTCTCAACGCCCCCTGGTCATCCACTCCAAGGACTACACCATTCACCTGTCGACTCGCAGTACTCAAGGCGCACTCTCGGCCCTGCCAGATATGGCAAGCCTCCCACTCTAATCGCATCTCAGCAAAGCCAAGTTCAGCATGGCGTTGCAGATGACTATGCAAGGACTCACCGAGTTGCAGTACCAACTTATTTCGATCGATTAAACTACCTTGCTGCGCCCTGAGCGACGTCCAAGGCTGGTCGATGTCGTCATCGCTGAACAACATGTTCACGTTGATGCCGACGCCAATAACAACATGGCAAATGTCCGCCGGGTCTCCTGTCAGCTCAAGCAACACCCCAGCGATCTTCTTGCCGCCAACGTAAACATCATTCGGCCATTTCAACCCCACGCCTGCAATGCCTATACGGTGCAATGCATCCTTAACCGCAAGGCCGGCAACTAAACTCAAACCCGATAACTGCTGCATCCCGCCGGTAATGCGATACGCCAAGCTTAGATATAAATTCTGCGCAGCAGGGCTAACCCACGTCCTCCCACGCCGGCCTCGTCCAGCAGTCTGCGCTTCCGCGAGCACCACAAGCGGAATTGCGGTTTGCGCTTGCAATAGACGCAAGGCTTCGGCATTCGTTGAATCCAAGCTGTCGTATAAATGGAGATGCCAATTCAGCAACCGCAGACCAGGTTCAAGCAGCTCACGACTGAATAACGAAAGCGGGTTTTTCAACCGATAACCACGCCCTCTTACGCGATGAAGCTCCACGTCAAACTCTTCTTCGATATCTCGCAGATATTTCCAAACGGAACCACGGCTCACGCCAAGAGCATTTCCAAGTTCCCTCCCAGAATGAAAACGACCATCCTGTAGCAAATGCAGAAGCTTGTTCATGATTCTCCTATAAGCTAAAAGCCGGATGATAGTCAACGCATCACTTGGAGCCTACGTACTTTTCCGTCATGCAAAGACAAACCCCCGGCCAGCTGAGCTGGTCGGGGGTTTGAGATAAGAGCTTGACGATGACCTACTCTCACATG
>NZ_JAOEIY010000016.1 GCF_025966695.1 Stutzerimonas sp. S1
ATCGAGTGCAACGAAAGCACGCTCCAGACACCGGGCAACCCCTCCGAAGGCGAAACACAGAACCCTGACGACACACCGCCGCCCGAGGACGGTGACCAATGCCCGGAGGGCTACACCTATAACGGCACGTTTTGTTCACCGGATACGCCGCCGGATCCCACCGACCCAACTGACCCCACGGATCCGCCAGACCCGACTGATCCCAGCGATCCTGGCGATGGCGCGGGTGATGGCGGCTCCGATGGTGGCGGTTCGGGCGATAACGGTTCTGGCGATGGCGACGGCGGCAGCTCGGGCGAAGGTGAAGGCGAGAACGGCAGCGGCACGGGCGACGGTGACGGCGAAGGTGAAGGCGAGGAAGAGGGCGAAGGCTCCGGCCCTGGCTTCTGCGATGGCGGAGACTGCTCGTTCGTCGCGCCAACCTACTTCGACGGCGCCGACAAGGTGCCGGGTTTCGATGAATCCCTGTCTCGTGTTTTCGATGGCATCCGCAACTCGCCGCTGGGCAGCGCTGTCGGCGCCATTTCCTTTCCGTCTGGCTCCGGCGCCTGCCCGTCCGGAACGGTGACGCTTTTCGGCAAGCCGATCACCTTCGATGGCCACTGCACCCTGTGGGGTGAGATCTCTGGAGTCTTCTCTGCGCTCATGCTGGCCGTCTGGTGCCTGCTGGGCGTTCGTATCGTCCTGTCCTCGTGAGGTGCCGCCATGCTTGAGAAGCTAGGCCGTTTCATTGATTGGGTGTGGGCCTTCCCCGCCAAGCTGCTGCAATGGCTGCAGGATGCCTTCGACTCGGTGATCGACTTCATCGAAACGCTGCCGCAGTGGATCTTCTACCAACTGTCCGAAGGCATCGTCTCCTTCTTCGACGCCATTCCGGTGCCCGACTTCTTCCACCAGGCCGGCAATGCCATGCAGTCGATCCCGCATGAGGTGCTCTTCTTCGCGCACATGTTCCGGCTCGACTTCGGCGTCACCACGGTGCTGTTCGCGTACCTGATCCGCTTCGTCATTCGCCGCCTGCCGATCATCGGGTGACCTATGGCCATCGACGCATATACCGGCATGCCCGGCCACGGCAAAAGCTACGGAGTCGTTGAACACGTCATCATTCCTAGCCTCAAGCAAGGCCGGCACGTGGTGACGAATATCCCGCTCGAGGTCGATGCGTTGCTGGCCGAGTTCGGCGGCACCATCGCCCAGCTACCGGCTGACTGGTTCGAGCGCCGCGATCTTTCCGAGCTGGCCCCCAACGGCTGCGTGCTGGTCCTCGACGAACTCTGGCGCCG
>NZ_JAOEIY010000017.1 GCF_025966695.1 Stutzerimonas sp. S1
CCTCAGGACTGACACCGCCTAAGTGACTATGGCGGCGGGTTCGGTTGTAAAACACCTCGATGTAGTCGAACACATCAGCCCTGGCTAGGTCGCGGGTTTTATAGATGCGTTTGCGAATACGCTCTTTCTTCAAGCTGCTGAAAAAAGACTCGGCCACCGCATTATCCCAGCAGTTACCACGCCGGCTCATGCTGGGCTCCAGGTTGTTGGCCGCACAGAAGCGTTTCCAGTCATCGCTGCCGTATTGGCTGCCTTGATCGGAGTGAACGATCACACGCTCCCTGGGTTTACGCCGCCAAAGGGCCATGAGCAATGCATCCAGAGCCAGCTCTCGGGCCAGGGTCGGTTTCATTGACCAGCCAACGACCTTGCGTGCATACAGATCCACCACCACGGCCAAGTAAAGCCAGCCCTGCCAAGTCCGGATGTAGGTAATGTCCGTTACCCAGACTTTGTTAGGGGCGTCGACGCTGAACTCGCGGTTGAGATGGTTGGGCGCGATGATCGAGGGCCTCCCCGCGATCGGGCGTGGCGCTTTGTAACCCCGTAAGGCCTTGATCTTATGGGCGCGCATCAGGCGAGCGACGCGGTGCTTGCCGCACGTTTCACCGGCCTCTCGTAGGTCGCCAAAGACCCGGAGTGCGCCGTAAACACCACGACTGGCCGCGTAGGAGTCGCGAATTAGTTTCAGCAATCGGCTGTTTTCCTGCTCACGATCTGAGACAGGCTTGTGCAGCCATTGATAGAACCCGGCACGAGCAATCCGCAGCACCCGACACATCGTGGTGATTGCGTACTGGTGGCGATGCTCGTTCATGAAGCGGTACTTCACTCGGGCTCCCTGGCAAAGTACCGCGCGGCTTTTTTTAATATGTCCCGCTCTTCTTCAAGGCGGCGCATCTGGGCCCGTAGCCGCAGAATTTCACTCTTAGCTTCCAACAGCTCACTGGCCTGCCTCTCCGACTTGTCGGGCGTAACAGCCTTTACCCACTTGTAGAGGCTGTGAGTAGAGACGCCGAGGCGTGCGGCGATTTCTGCTACTGAATATCCACGCTCAACTACCTGCCTGACGGCCTCGGCCTTGAATTCCGGGGTAAATCGTTGGGTGCTCATAGACTTCCTCCTATGCTCAAAGCATAGGCCGGGGATGTCTACCGGAGCGGGGGTAGTCCAT
>NZ_JAOEIY010000018.1 GCF_025966695.1 Stutzerimonas sp. S1
AAAAAGGCCGCCGCGTACTTTGCCAAGGAGTGCGGCTGAAGTACGCCTTCATCAACCAGCTATCCGCTGACTATTCGGTTCGCCGCCTGTGCCTGACGCTGAAAGTACATGCCAGTGGTTACTACGCGTGGCTGGCTGAACCGAAGTCGGCACGAGCCAAGGATGATCAACGCCTGCTTGGACTGATCAAGCACGCGTGGCTAGAGAGCGGCGGTGTGTACGGCTACCGCAAAATCCACGACGACCTGCGTGAGCTTGGAGAAGCATGCGGCAAGCATCGTGTTGCTCGACTGATGCGCTTGGAAGGGCTGCGCTCACAGACAGGGTATCGCCGCCGACCGGGCCGCTATGGTGGTAAGCCTCCAGCGGCTTCACCGAATCATCTGGAGCGCCGATTCAATGTCACCGAACCCAACAAGGTCTGGGTCACGGACATCACCTACATCCGCACCTATGAGGGCTGGTTGTATTTGGCGGTGGTGCTCGATCTGTTCTCGCGGCAGGTAATCGGTTGGTCAATGAAACCGCAGATGACCAGCGACCTGGCTATTGATGCGTTGCTGATGGCAGTTTGGCGGCGTAAGCCAAAGCAGGAAGTGATGATTCACTCAGATCAGGGGAGCCAGTTCAGCAGCGGCGACTGGCAGAGCTTCCTGAAAGCCAACAACTTGCTTGGCAGCATGAGTCGGCGCGGCAATTGCCATGACAACGCAGTAGCGGAAAGCTTTTTCCAGTTGCTGAAGCGGGAACGGATCAGGCGAAAAATCTATAGCACCAGACAGGACGCACGCGCTGATGTGTTCGACTACATCGAGATGTTTTACAACCCAAAACGCCGACACGGTTTCAACAACCAGCTGTCACCGGTAGAGTTTGAGAAGCGACATTTACTGAGCCTGGAAAGTGTCTAAGAAATCCGGGGCGATTCA
>NZ_JAOEIY010000019.1 GCF_025966695.1 Stutzerimonas sp. S1
GAAGTCGAAGCGCGGCAGATCATGTCGGTGCCGAGCATCTACCTCAACGGCGAGCTGTTCACCCAGGGCCGCATGAACGAGGAAGAGATCCTCGCCAAGCTCGATACCGGCTCCAGCGCCCGTGACGCCGAGAAGCTCAAGGCCAAGGACGCCTTCGACGTGCTGGTGGTCGGCGGTGGCCCGGCCGGCGCCGCCGCAGCGATCTACGCCGCACGCAAGGGCATCCGCACCGGTGTCGCCGCCGAGCGCTTCGGCGGTCAGGTGCTCGACACCATGGCCATCGAGAACTTCATCTCGGTGAAGGAAACCGAAGGCCCGAAACTGGCCCGCGCGCTGGAAGAACACGTGCGTGAGTACGACGTCGACATCATGAACCTGCAGCGCGCCAGCCAGCTGATCCCGGCCGGTGAAGACGGCCTGCACCGCGTGCAGTTCGAGAACGGCGGCGAGCTCAAGGCCAAGACCCTGATCCTCGCTACCGGTGCGCGCTGGCGCGAGATGAACGTGCCCGGCGAGCAGGAATACCGTGGCCGCGGCGTCGCCTACTGCCCGCACTGCGACGGCCCGCTGTTCAAGGGCAAGCGCGTGGCGGTGATCGGTGGCGGCAACTCCGGCGTGGAAGCCGCCATCGACCTGGCCGGCATCGTCGCTCATGTGACCCTGCTGGAATTCGGCGAGGAACTGCGCGCCGACGCCGTGCTGCAGCGAAAGCTCAACAGCCTGCCCAACGTCCGCGTGCTGAAGATGGCGCAGACTACCGAGGTCAAGGGCGACGGCCAGAAGGTCACCGGCCTGGTCTACAAGGACCGCGCCAGCGAAGAGGTGCACGAGGTCGAGCTGGAAGGCATCTTCGTGCAGATCGGCCTGCTGCCCAACAGCGAATGGCTCAAGGGCAC
>NZ_JAOEIY010000001.1:0-258374 GCF_025966695.1 Stutzerimonas sp. S1
ACCAGCTGTCACCGGTAGAGTTTGAGAAGCGACATTTACTGAGCCTGGAAAGTGTCTAAGAAATCCGGGGCGATTCAAACTTGCCCAGGACATTGAGAAGATCGAGGGCGAGCTAGCACGCTCGAGAGGCGACAATAAAACATCTCGAGCAAACCGACGGAAGCTACAAAGCAAAATACGCAGACTTGAGACTCTGGACGAGATTACTAAGTTCATCTACAGCCCCACAGGTGACAACAGAGAGCGGCAAGCTCTCAATCACGATGAGGTCATCAAGTTAACTGCAGCATTCGCTCCTGAACGCCCTTTGTTGGATGTTCTAGTAGACCGCTACCCAGTTGTATTGATCGACGAAAGCCAGGACACCCACGCTCCAGTAATGGAGGCTTTTCTGAAAGTCCAGCAATTGGCGCAGGCACGCTTCTGCCTGGGACTACTGGGCGACACCATGCAACAGATTTACGGCCATGGAGTAACGCGCCTTGATAAAGCGATACCGGATGACTGGCTGAAACCTGAAAAGATCGTTAATCGCCGCTGTCCTCGTAGGGTAGTAGATCTTATCAACGTGATTCGAAGCGCTGCAGACACCCATCAGCAGACCCCGAAGCCCGATGCCATTGAAGGTGTAGTGCGCATGTACTGCATTAGTCAAAGCCAAGAACAGGCACCAATTCTTGAGGAAGGTATCGCTCAGTCGATGGCTGCAATCACCGACGACGGCGAATGGGCTACCGGTCCTGAAGGCCGAAAAACCTTGATCCTCGAACATAAGATGGCTGGACGGCGGATGGGGTTCGAAAAGCTGTTCACGCCCTTATACGCGATTGAGCACCTTCAAACAGGCTTGCTGGATGGAACCTTGCCCGCACTTCGCGTTTTCAGCGAAGGCGTTCTTCCCATTCTTACCGCAAAGGATGATCACTTCCTTCTGCTTGAAGCCGTACGCTCTCGCTCTCCCTTGCTCAGAAAGGATGCAATACAATCAACAGAGGATCAATCGACCCACATGCAGCGTGTAGAGGACGCGACGCATGCCCTGCTCTCTCTTTTCGAAAAAAACGATCCAACACTGAGCGAGGTCGCAACGCTTTTGTTGCAAACCCAATTGCTTGATGTTCCTGACAATCTGGTTGGGGCAATGGTGTTGGGAGCCCCTAGTGAGGCTCCAGATCCTGAAGATACGAACGCGATGACCAACTACGCCTACCAGCTATTCCTTGAGCGTCCATTTTCGGAGCTGGCAGCCTTTGCGAGTTATGCGGATGGCCTTTCACCCTACGGTACACATCAAGGGGTAAAGGGGCTGGAGTTTCCACGAGTCATGGTCGTCATCAACGATGAGGAGGCAGGCGGCTTCTTATTCAGCTACGACAAATTGCTGGGTGTAAAAGAACCAACAAAGACTGACCGGGACAACGAGCGTGACGGCAAGGACAACGCACTAGCACGTACTCGTAGGCTGCTTTACGTGACATGTAGTCGGGCTGAAAAGAGCCTGGCGATTGTCGTATACACACCCCAGCCTACACTCGCCAAGCGAAACGTTGTTGCTGCTGGCTGGCTTCAGGAGAGCGAGGTCGAAATCCTGTGAGGCCTTCCTCCTAGGATTGAATCGCCCTAGTTGCGTAGACGCTTCCGGGCCTCATAGTGAGGCTATATGAGCGAGCCCCCTTGTCTGAGCAGGGCTTCCGCCAGCGGCTGCTTTTGGCCGGAAGCTGCCCGTGGGCCTCCACTTTCGTAGCCCAGCCACCCAATAGATACGCATGAATTTCCGGCGTGAGCGCTGCAAAGCGCTCAAACTATAGGTAGCCACGAGACCACTCCTATTGCCTCACAGGCCATCAGCCGAGCTACATCTGAAAGGTCAAACCATCAGGAGGTACCTCAGCCGTCGGCGATTTCCGACCTACGCTCTCTGTCTCGCTTAACACTAAGGGCCAGCTCAACCGCACGCATTCGCGTGGGCACTGTATCTCTCACCTTTGAGAAATCAGCATCACTTGCGGGCTTCACCTTAACAGCCTCTGCTCGTCCGGTTCGTCTATCGCCGTACCGGCTAATCGAATCGGTCGCCTGGTGACCCATGACATACGCCATCTCAACCGCAGACATGCCTGAAGCTTTCAAATTTGCTCCGAACTGGTGACGAAGCGTGTACATGCTCGGCACCTTCCTCCTACCGAATAGCTCAGTAGCGACTTGGTGAAGCGCAACGCGTATTGAGTCCATACTGCGCGGCTGACATTTAAAAGCAGCGAGAGCATCTCTCAAGATGTTACAGACACCATCGTCAGCCTCGAGCGTTCGGCTAGCGCCGCGTAAACCGTTGTGGCTAAGCTTTGCACCAGATACATGGATGCGCCGGCCGTCGATAGAAATGCCATTAAGCTCACATGGGCGCGCTCCGGTAAGAGATATCACCATCAAAGCGCCCGCTTCAACAGGCATATCTCGTTCAGCTAAATATCGGAGCCACGCCTCAAAATCAGCGGTAGAAAGCTTTTGCGGACGTTGTTGCTTTTGCTTGCGCGGAAGACCCAACACGGTGACCGGATTTAGCGTCCGATTGATTTCTTGAGCAGCCCAGAAATTGCCTCGACGCTTTTGATCAAACGCCAAAGCGTTACGTAAGCGCCGGTAATAATCCGGGCGGTAATCAGGGGCAGCCCGTAGCAAAGCACCAATAATATTGAGCTCATTAAGCTCAACGCCCTGCATTCGAGTTGCATAGAAGTTACTGGCCAAACCGACGTAGGCGCTTTGAGTATCTGTATTCATAACTATCTTCTTATTATTATCTGCGCGACACATGCCACACGATTAATTATTGCAAATACGAAAACCAAAAAACAACAACCAGAATATTATTTTTTATATAACCCACAAGCCCAAGATTGCAAATCCCAAAATCCCTATCCTTTTCTATATCGCGCCCTGGACTTTGGTTCGTTGGCCAAGGACGAACCATGTTACCTGACCCCACAAGACGACCCACCGGGAGCAGCACATAGACCGACTGAACAGCGCTGGGTATGAGCAGGTGCTTCCACTCTTTCAGCCGATTCACATTTTAAAATGCGAGAACCAGGTAGAGTAATTTTAAATTGCGCTCACAGCCTGTGCCGGCGATGGACTGGCGCAATCGGTTACCAAGACACCACTGCCCACGACATACTGCTTATGCCGCTTTTAAATTATGGGTTTTGGGTCGGACACTCTACTAGATAGCCAGCCGAACGGCCTCCGGGGCGTTAACCATGAGCTGTATAAAAATACAGTATAGCCTATTGCCTTTTTAAATCGGAGCAACTTAGAATAATAAACAGAACAACAACCTGAGGAAAAAACATGTCTATCCTAATTCTTAACCGCGAGCGCGACGAAGTCGGCGGTCAATACCTGGTAGCAAGCATTCACGGTGTGGAACACTACGTATCACTTGATGATGACTATCCGGAGCAAATCCCAGATTCAGATGATATAGTCCACCGCATTAATGAAGATGACTTCAATGAGCTTTCAGAGAAGGTACGCTCCTACGTGCGCAAGCACAGCATCGCCCCCATTCACTCACTCGATGACGTTAGGCTGCTTGCGATGCAGCTCGGCGATATGAAAGCAAAGACCTACGAAATCGACGAAGAAGGTCTTGGCTTCACGCTCCGCGACTGTAACATAGATAAAGGTGTACGCACCCTAGTTCGTAAATTTAATAGCACATATCAGGCATATCGCTGGCTGAGCGAGCAACTGGATATTTTGGATTTCAATGCGCCACGGTAAGCGTGCAAGAGCTAATGTCCCGCCATTGCATTCCTAATCAAATGCCGCATGCAACCGAGGCGCGCTATAGATAAAGACGTTTAATTGACTAAATTGGCTTCAATGCGACTCGGTTAGACGTTAGCTTTATTGTAGATCGCCTGATTAACTTGAAGGCTGCTCACTTCAAATCTTTACTGTCTTGGTAGCCTTTCATTTACTAATGCCCGGCAACCGACGCACGCTTAAAGATTGCACCAACAAAAGCGCATGGATTATGGTTCATCTACAGCAGGCGAACCATAGGCTAGCGGTTCCCGCGTAGAACGCCACTGGATACCGCGGGCCCCAAGTTAGAGTGACCGTCAGCGCACCAGCTGTACGCCGAGGAAAGAACAAAGGCAGCAAAGCTCCGGCTCCTTGTAAACGTGCCGAGCTTTGCTTATTGGCCTAGCTGGCGAGCTCGGCACGTTTCCAGCGCAGACGTGCAGTGCGAGCTTCCGGAGTGCCGTCCTCCAGTCGGGCGGTAAGCGACAGCACATCACCATCCAGCACGGCCGTGCGCTTCTGGGTGCCTCCAACCCAGTTTGGGAAGATGCTGTAGAAAACCTTGTGGGTGATGGTTCTGCCTTCTACGTCGTAATCGCCTGCGTAGGTCAAATAGCTGCTGTAGGCAGCGGCCTTCTCGACATCCTCCGCGGACCACTGACCGCCAGTGGCGAAAGATTCGCGACCTTTCTTGGCAACTACGCAAAACATGCCGTAATCACTGTACTCAATGAAGCCTTCTAGCTCGGTGCCCATTGGCTGAACCACGCGGCCGTCGTCGTACAGCTGCTCCCAAGCCAGGATGTTCCAGCGACCTTTTATGGTGTCTCGATTCATGTTCATGCTCCTGTGGAGGCAGGCTGTTCAATAAGGAAATCAACCAACAGGCGAGTGAATGCAGCGGCCCTCTCGATCTGCACCCAATGACCGCATTCGCCAAACACGTGCATCTGCGCGTGGGGGATCAGGCGCAGCATGCGATCGGAGACTTCCAGCGGGATCACCTTGTCGTCACGGCCATGGATCAGCAGCGTCTCGTGTGGCAATGAACGCAGGTCCGCTTCCGCCAAGGCGAGCATCTCAACGCCCTGCTGCCGGGGCGCCGGGAACAGCTGGGCAAAACGGGTCTGTACGTCGTCGCGGATGCTCGCCTCGTAGCGCATGCGCACCAGGTCGTCGTTGATCAGGCCGTGGTCGTAGGCAAAGACCTCCATCAGCTCGCGCATCGCCTGCAACGACGGCTGGTAACCCCAGACCTTGTCCAGACCCTCGGTGATGGGGAACGGCAGCCCCGCTGCGCCCATCAGCACCAGGCGCTGGACGCGCTGCGGATGAGATTTGGCGAACGCCAGAGCAATAGCGCCGCCGAAGGAATTGCCGACGATGGAGACACGCGGAATATCCAGCGCGTCGAGCAGCCCCACCAGCGATTGCACCCAGGTATCCGGATCCAGCTTCCAGTCGCCGGGGCAGCTGGTATAGCCGAAGCCCAGCATATCGGGCGCGATGATGCGGGCTCGCTGGGATAGTGTTGGAATCACACCGCGCCAGTTTGCCCAGGCGGTGACGCCGGGACCTGAGCCGTGAATCAGGAGGATGGCATCGCCTTCACCCTGGTCGTGGTAGTTGAGAGTGCATTCGCCAATGCGCAGGCTGTTGGCGATTTCCGGGGAAGCATTGGCAGTCATTGTCTGGCCTTCGCGGTTTGGGTGGTGGTGATGACCGGGGCGCGTACGCCCTGGGCAGCCAGGCGTTTGAGGATCTGCCGGGCTTCTTCGCGCTTGTGGTCCGGCAGCCAGGTGCGGTCATGCCCCCACAGGCTCATGCCTTGCAGTTCCTCGACCTGCCAGTCCGGGCCAACCGTGCGACTGGCCCAGCCCAGCTCGAACATCCAGCCGTCGGGGTTTTTCAGATAGAAGGAGGTGACATGGTCATTGATGTGGCGGCCGAGCGTCACGCCGATGCTGTCCGGGTTGGTCAGCGCCACGTCGTAGGCACGGCCCACGTCGTCGAAATCGTTGTACTCGAGCATCAGGTGGTAGATCTTCGCCGGGCCGCCGGTGTGGGCCAGCCCCATGGTGTGGTGGCGCGGATTGCAGTGCAGGAACTCCACGCGAAAAGGCGCGTGGGTGTAGTCGCTAACCTTGAAGCCGAAGATGTTGCGGTACAGGTGGCTGAGTTCGTCGAAATGCTCGGTTATGAGCGCCACGTGGCCCAGGCCCAAGTCGCCGGTGCGGAAACCGCCGATGGGACGCCCCGGCACAAAGGGGCTCTCGGCATCGGCCAGGCCATGGCAGACCTCGATCCGCACCCCGTCGGGGTCACGGAAATGGAACATGCCGGTGACACCGCGTAGCTGCAGTTCCTCTTCGCTGCCTTCGGTGGTCGCGTAACCGGCCTGTTCCAGGGCGACGCGGATGCGCTCGGCATCGCTGCCGTCCGCCACCTCGAACCCCATGCCCATGCTGGGTTCGCCTTCGGTTCTGCTGACCAGAAGGCGCTGCACCTTTTCATCGGCACGCAGCCGCACGCAATTTCCAGGTTGAACGACTTCGACCTGCAGGCCGATCGGGTCACGCGCCTGGTCTACCCAGGCCTCGAGATGCGGTGTCTGCACCACCACATAACTCAACGCGTTGATCATCTTGTTGTTCTCCGTGTGATCATTCCCATTATCGGGATGGCTATTGCGCCGACATGCCGCCATCCACCGAAAGCGTCGTTCCGGTGACGTAGGAGGACTGGTCGGACAGCAGCCAGAGCACTGCGGCAGTCACTTCCGCCGCTTGGCCGATACGGCGCATGGGCACCCCTTCGTCGTAGAGGTGGTCGTCGCCGCCGGTAACCCGGTCGAAGCTGGGCGTCTTGATTGGTCCCGGGCACACGGCGTTCACGCGGATGCCCTGGTTGGCGTAATCCAGCGCCACGGCCCGGGTGGCACCGACGATGCCGTGCTTGGACGCAACGTAATAGGCCGTCTCGGGCATCGCCTTGAGGCCGAAGATGGAGGCGTTGTTGACGATGGAGCCGCCTCCGCAGGCGAGCATGGCGGCCGTCTCGTACTTCATCATGTACAGCACGCCTTTGAGATTGATGTCGATGACCTCGCTCAGATCGGCCACCGGAGTCACGTGAACGGTATTGAAAGCGCGCTGCAGGCCGGCATTGTTGAACGCGCCGTCGAGCCGGCCATGGCTGTCCAAAGCCAGCGCCACCAGCGCTTCGCAATCCTCGGGGCGGGAAACGTCGGTTGGACGAAACAGTGCCTCGCCACCCAGGCCGCGAATCTCCTCGACCAGCGCCTGACCGGCCTCGACGCCACGGTTGCCAATTACCAGGCGAGCACCCTGCGCCGCCAGGGCCAGGCACACGTCCCGCCCCATGCCACTGGCACCGCCCGTCACGATCACCACCTTGCCGCACCAGCTGTTTTTCTCACTCATAACACTTCTCCCGTTTCAGGCACGCGCCACGCGACCAAAAATTCCTTCCAAAAGCTGCCCGATGGCCAGCAAGCGGCGATCACTGAACGGCGGCCCGTCCAGCTCCATGCCCACCGGCAGACCGCTGCGTTCGCCGAGCCCGACAGGAATCTGGATGCACGGCAGCCCGGCGCTGGCGGCAGGTTCGGTGTTCTGGATCAGGCGCTCGAAATTCGCCGGCTGGTTGACCTCTTCGCGCGCCAGCGGGGCGACCACGGCGGTGGTAGGGAACAGCAACGCGTCGAGGCAATGGGATTCGAACAGGTCCTGGTAGCGTTCGCGCAGCGCCTGACGCCCGCCGTTCTGGGCTGCCTTGTAAAGCGGCGAGACATCCACCAGCTGGTCGCCGACGGGCAGCTTGCGCGGCAGCACCCAGTTCTCGTAGATGTAGCGCACATCGGGGCTGTGCAGCTTCTCGGCGACCTGTTCGATGGTCATGTCGTGGCCATACTCGCGCAGGTACTCGACCATGCAGTCGTATGCCTCGTGGATAACCACCGAAAAGCCGACAGGTTCGTTCAATGCCAGCAGGCCGGCCTCCTCGATGGGAACCAGCTGGATGCCGTGGGCACCCAGTTTGTCCAGTGCGGCATTGGCCAGTTGCCGGGTATCGTCATCCAGGTTCTGCCAGCATTCGGCCGGAATCCCCAGGCGCAGTTCGCCAAGGCGGATCGACGGCAGCGCACAATCGCCGGTGATCAATCCGTCGAGCAGCGCAACATCAGCCATGCACAGGGCCATCGGGCCGACGGTGTCGCGACTGCGGGCGATGGGAATCACGCCGCGGTCGGAGTAGCGCCCCTGACTAGGTCGCAGCGAGGCGCACCCGTTGAGCGCCGGAGGGATGCGCATCGAGCCGCCGGTATCGGTACCCAGCGCCGCCAGTGCCATGCGCGCCCCCAGGGCGGCCGCACTACCTGAAGATGAACCGCCGGCGATGCGCGTGCTGTCGTACGGGTTGCGCACGCCCACTTCGCGCCCCGTATTGAAGGCGCCGTTGTAGCCCGTCGCACCGAAGGCCAGCTCGTGCATATTGGTCTTGCCGAGGATGATCGCGCCGGCCTCGCGCAGCTTGCGCACCGTGGGCGCATCTTCGGCAGGCACGAAATCGGCGAAGGCCGGCGAGCCCGCAGTGCAAGGCAGTCCGGCGCAGTGGATGTTGTCCTTGATCACGATCGGGATGCCGCTCAGAGGCTTGAGTGGCTCGCCAGTCCTGCGCGCTGCGTCGGCAGCCTGCGCGGCCGCCAGCGCCCCTTCTCGATCGAGGGTTACGTATACGTTCAGTTCGCTGCCGTCTTCGCAGCGTTCCAGGCACGCTTCCACCAACTCGGTGCTGGTTAGCACGCCGTCGCGGAATGCAGCGGCGGCTTCGGCGATGGTCAGGTCGCTGATGGCATGGGCCTCGGCGGATTCGAACATTTTCATCGAGGCACTCCTAGGCTCGGCCTTGCGTCATGAAGGCGGTGTCCTTGTTCTGTTCAGGGCTGGGGAACGCGACCTTGCTGTGGCACAAGCCAAGGTCGAGCAGCATTTCGCACTGTTTGTAGGCGATAACCCCGGGGTTTAGCACTGGTACGGGCAAGTGCTCGGCAAGGTAGGCATGGGACTGGTGCATGGTGGTCGAGCCCAGCACGATGACGTCGGCACCGTCCTCCTCAATGGCACACAGCCCCGCCTCGAGCAATTTCCCGAAGACGATGTCTTCCTTGCCCTGCAGCAGCGCCTCGGTATCCGGGCGAACGTCGATGGAACGGATCGACGCCAGGCGTGACTCCAGTCCGTATTCCTTGATGGTCTTGCGGTACAGCGGGTACCAGCGCGGCCACATCGTCAGGATGCTGAACTTGTGGCCCAGCATGCTGGCGGTGTGGAAGGCAGCGATGCCAGGCGCCAGCACCGGAATCGACAGGCGCGAGCGCAGCGCAGCGAGGCCGGAGTCGCTGACGGTGTTGATGCACACCGCATCGAACCCCTCCTCCTCGGCCTTGAGGCCGGCTTCGATCACGGCGAGCTCCATCAGCGCCATGTCGTAATAGCTGTCGGCCAGGGTCATCACCTGGCCGGCGCCGACGAAACTGACGTCGATATCTGCGCGCAGCAGCTCAGCCGGCAGTTGCGACTCCACCAGCGGGCGAGTGGCCTCGCTCATCGGTACCGGAAATATCATCTTGATGCGCTTGTTCATCGTCTGCTCCTTCACAGGCCCAGTTCGTGGCGCGGGCGGGTCAGGGTGTCGATCAGCGCGTAGAGGATCTTTTCGGCGCAGGGCATGAGGTCCGGAACGTAGGTAGCGCCCATGCCGCCGAGACCTTCGGCCACCGGCAACGGCGCCCCGGTCGCAGGCCACGGCCAGCCGATACGCGCAGTGGGTACGCCGTAGCGGCGTAGCGCGGCGCCATCGGTTTGCCCGGCGAGCATGTCCGGCTGGCCATGGGGACGTTGTTCGATGAACTCCCAGCCGCGCTTGCAGGACTGGATGATCCAGTTCTCTGGATCGGTGGTGCCGCCCGGCACCGAGCCGTACTGCTCCCAGTCCAGATCCAGATCGGGGAAGCGCGCACTAAGATCGGCAACGAACTCGGCGAACTGCGCCTTGACGCTGGCCGGACTTACTCGCGGATTGACGCGTACATCGAAGAAGATTTCGGTGACCGCGCTGGGGAAGGCCGGGCGCTCGACCTGGCCGCCGCGCACGCCGGCAATCCAGCCATGGGGCTGGATCACGCCGCTGGTGTTGCGCTCGGTGTACTGCAGGATCCACTGCTGCAGTTCATGGATCACGGTGGCCGAGGGCACCACCGAGCTGCGGAAACCCGGAATGTCATGCGGCACACCGGCGTAGCCTAGGGTGCCCTTGACCTTGAGTTTGAACCAGGCCATGCCCGGCTCCTCGTGGTACACCCAGTTCCAGGGTTTCATGATGATGGCGAAGTCCGGGTACATGCCGCGGTTGAGCATGTGGATCACGCCGTTGGACATGCCGGCGTTACGCTCGCTGATGTCTACCGGCATGCCGCCGTCGGCCATGCCAAGCAGCAGGTCGCCCTTGAGCGGAACGCCAGCCTCGATCAGGGCCGTGGACACTTCGGTGAGGGTGGCAATCATCCCCTTGGGGTTGGACGATCCGAGACCGAAAACCCAGTCATCGACCATCTGCGCGTAGGGCTGCAGATCGGCTTCCTGGCCGTCACCGGTGAGGACTTCCTCGCCCGGCGTGCGGTCCAGGTGCGTATCGATCGGCGCGTACAACAACACGGTCGCACCGCCGCCGCTGCCCTTGAACTCGCCCAGCGCGTTGCCGGTGATCTCGTTCATCGGGTAGTAACGCGCCTTCATGCCGATTGACTGCATGTGCCGACGCATGAACTCGCTGGCCTCGCGGGTCGCCCCAGTGGGGCTGTGAATATTGGTCAGCTGAAACAGCAGTTTCTGCAGGCGCTTGGGATCGAGCTTGGCGCGAGCCAGTTCGTACCACTGGCTCTGCTCGGGGGAAAACGGAAGCGAAGTCGTTGGTTTCATGGGTAATCCCTCAATTACTGGCGACGAACTGCTCGGCGAAGATGTTTTCCGGCTTCACCCCCAACTCGATCAGGCGTGCGGTGGCGGCATCGATCATCGGCTGCGGTCCGCACAGATAGGCGACGGTATCCGGGCTGGTAACGTCGCCCTCGTGGAGCACGCTGACCGGACTGCCCAAGTGCATGCCTTCGATAGCGTCCTGGCCTACGCAAATGCGGGTTTCCAGAGTCGGCAGCCACTGCTTGCGCAGCTCGATATCGTCCAGCGAGAACAAGGCTTCCGGCACGGCACAGCCGAAGCTCAACAACATCGGTGGTTTGCGGCCGCTGTTCTGGCGCAGGGTGTCGATCATGGAGAGGATCGGGGCCAGCCCGGTGCCGCCGGCAACGAAGATGTGCGGTGCGCGCTTGTACTCCTCGCGCAGGAAGAAAGCGCCGTAGGGGCCGCTCAGCGTCAGGACCTGATCCGCTTGCGCCTCGTTCGCGAGGAAATCGGACATGGCGCCGCCCGGCAGCAGACGGATCAGGAATTCCATCTTCGGCAAGTCGACCTGCGTACTCGACGGCGAGTAGCTGCGCAGCACACCCAGCCCGGGCACCACGATTTGCATGAACTGGCCCGGACGGAACTCCATCCACTCCCCTTCGGCCAGCTCCAGGGTCAGCTTCACGACGTTGCTGGCGATGCGCTCCACGGAATCGATGAAGGCATGAACTTCCTGTGCCGCGGTGGAACCCACCTCGCTGCCGTAGCCAAGGTCGAAGGTGCAGTCCGAGTTGACCTGGGAAACACACAGCAGGCGCTGGCCGGCCTCGTATTCACTGCCCAGCAGAGAAGAGCTGGCGCCGGGCTGAGTCACCGCTTCGCCTTCACTCAATGTGCAGATGCAGCTCGAGCAACCGCCGGAGCGGCACTGATAAAGCACAGGCATTTCAGCCGCGATCGCCGCTTCGAGGATGTTGGCGCCCCGTGGCACGCTGAAGCTGTGGGTAACGCCATCGGCGAAGTTGAGGGTGACGTGATGCAGTTGATCATTCATAACGGAATCCACCGAATCGGGACTTGCTTGAAGCCGGCTGAAGCGTGTGGACTGCTGCACCACCAGCGTTCCAGACGGGCTGTCTTGTTCCGGATGTTAGGAAGCGACAAGGCCGAGCCGCGCTCCAATGGGGTACACGGTTATCCCGAAAGCGCAAATAAGTTGCGAAAAAAAAAGCAGCCATCCCTGGCTGCCGTTGAAGAGGCACAACACCATCGTGTTCTGTGCCGTAGGAAGCGCAGCCTTGCGGCTGCGTGGAGGTGACGCAGGAGGTTGATGACGTGGGGATGGTGGATGTGGCCGTCCGCCAGAAGAACATGCGCCGAGCTATCCCATGTGCGCAGTCGACTATCCGAATAGTGCCGAACCTCCATCTTTTCAAGCACGGTTGGTTGCCGCCCGGCAACGGGCGATGGCAATCATCAACCGCACATTGCCAGGCGGTGCAGGGCTGGTTCCGAGGTTAAGCAGCGCCGGCAAACGCTGCGCTCCGACCAATTACGCGCTTATCCGGATAACGCAATTAATTGCGATCTGGCATGAACCGCGTGCCGATTACTCTGCCAATGCACTTAACCCCGCGTAGCGACCACGGTGGAACAAGAGCGGGCGTGCTTCGTCGTCACAGACATCCATCCTGTGCACCCGTCCGACCAGGATAAGGTGGTCGCCTCCCTCGTATCGGTGCTCGACGCAGCATTCGAAACGCGCCGGACAGCCCTCGAACAGCGGCACGCCGCCCAACCCCTCGGTGTAGTGCAGGCCCTCGAACTTCGCCTCGGAAGCACGGCCGAAACGATTGGACCAACCCGCCTGCTGATCACCCAGTACATGCACGGCAAAATGCTCGGCCACGGCGAAGGCCGGATAGCTGAAGGCCTTGCGACCGATGCTCCAGAGCACCAGCGGCGGATCCAGAGACACCGTATTGAAGCTGCTGGCAGTGACGCCGATCAGCTCTCCGGCAACGTCACGGGTAGTGACCACCGTAACGCCCGTTGCGAAGTGGCCAAGGGCCTGACGAAAAGCGTTTGGTTCGATCATCGGCTCGGTCTCCTCAGAACATGACGCCATAGCTGAACGACAGCCAGTGTTGCCCCATGTAGGGCGAGGACACCGCGTCCGGTCCCAGGCCATCACCGTCGACCTTGTCCTTGAACGAGCGCGCATAGGCGAAGGACAGCTCGTTGCCAGCGGCAAGGCGGTAGGTTGCTCCCAGGGAGACGTGCCGGTGATTGGCTGCTGGTGCGAGCAGGCCGAGATAGCCGTCGCGACTGTCCAGCAGTTGGTTGGCATCGTTGTAGCCGGCACGCAGGGTCAGCTGCTCGCTCGCATCCCAGGCCGCGCCAACGCGGTAAATCGTCTGGTCGCGCCAGCCGAAGCCTGGACCGTCGCTGTCGCCGGGAGCTCCCCCTGCCCGGCTGACGCCAGGGTTGCCAAAGGCCTTGACGTCGCTCCAGAGGATGCGCTGAACATCAGCCGCCAGGGTCCAGTCGCCGCGTTGGTAGCTCAGCCCGAGCCCGTAGTTGGCCGGCATGTCCAGATCGCCGCCTTCGGCAAGCAGCCGCTCGAAGCGCTTCATCTTGCCCATGTAGCCTCGCGTGGCGTAGCTCGCACCAAGGCTCAACTCATCCGTCAGGCGGCCCATGTAGCCCAACCGCAGACCGGCGCCGTATGACTCGTCGCGGCCTTCGGGCAGGCCGATGCTGCTGGTGCCATCGATATCCAGCTGTTGCCGGATCAGCAATAGTCCCAGGCCGAGGCTGTGCTGCTCGTCGAACTGACGGGCATAACTGAGGGTAGCGACCATCTGCTGGAATTCCGAGCCGGGGCGCTCCAGCCCGCCGACGTTGCTGTCGCTGCCATAGGCAGTGCCGACGCCGTTGCCAACGATCGACAGGCCCAGACTGCTCACCTCGTCCAGCATGCGGTTGGCGCCTAGCTGCGGAATGATGTAAAGGTCGTTGTCCTCGATGCCGCTGACGGTTTCACCGGCGAACTCCACACCGTTGTCCACCTTCAGCAGCGCCACGCCGGCATCCACCCGGGTGCCGACCCAGACCATGCCGGCAGGGTTCGAAGCGCCGACCAGCGAATCCTGAGGCAGCGCCAGTACCACACCGCCCATGCCTTCGGATTTCACGCCATAGCCGTGAGGAAAGGTACCTTGAGTTGCCAGCGCCAGCGGCGCAGCGGCAAAGAGCACCGAGGCTGCCAGAACGCGCGAGGCGTTGATTGAATATCGACTCATCTCACGCCTCCTTCGCCAGCGCAAAGCTGTCGATGAAGCGCTCGGCCTCCTCCACGTCGTAATACCAGGGCGTCAGGCTTTTCGGATCGTCGAAGGCATTGGCCACTGTGGCGGCAATGCGCGGGTCCTGCGCAGAGGCAGCGAACACACGCATGGCGGACTCAGGCGGCGGCAGCAGGTGAGTGTTGGTGAACCGCGCGACCCACTGCGCGTAGTCCCAATAGCGCTCGAAGGTAGTTTGCTTGAAGGCATCGTCGAAGGCTTCGCCGCCCTGCTCGAGGATTGCCTTCATGTACACATTGGCGCACTTGCTGGCATTGTTCGAGCCCTGCCCGGTGATCGGGTCATTGAGCACCAGTACATCGGCCATGCCCAGCACGGTACGGCCGGAAGGCAACACGCCGATGGGCTTGCGCACCGTGGGTGTGAGCCGTCCGACCAGCGTGCCGAGCTCGTCGGTCAGGCGCAGGTTCTGACAGCGCGGCGCCTCCCACGGGAAGAACTCGTTGATCAGCTCAACCGCAAGCGCAAGATGCTCGGTCGGCGTGTTGACCTCGTGCCAGCGGTCCATCGGACCACCCTCGACGCATTCCAGATTGATGATGTCGCCGGCCCCAGTATGGGTGATGCAGGGGAAATTGACGTATTCACCGACACCCGGGTTGATGCTGATGTTCAGGGCGCTGTAGTCCGTGCGCGGCAGCATGCCGTGGACGTAAGTCAGCGAGATGGTGCGCATGGGTCGGTCGAACTGGCTGCGCTCGGCGTCACGTTCAAACAGCTTGCCGATTTCGCCCTTGCCGGCGGCGACGATCACGAGATCGCTTTGCTGGGCGTAGCGTTCCAGCTCCTCCAGGCCAGCTTCCTCAATGACCAGGTTGCCGCCCTGATGCTCGAACTCCTTCATCCAGCGCGGCATCTTGATCCGCTGATCCACCGACTGCCCCGGTGCCTTCATGCGAGCACGCCAGTCCACCAGAAGCCCTTCGCCATTGCCGGCACGCATGTGCACGCCATGGGTCGGCGGGCAAACATCATCCCACAGGGCCAGCCCCAGCTCTCGCTCGAAGCCCAGCGCCATGTCGTACATCGATTGGCTGGACAGCACACGACCGGCGGAAATCTGCTCACCGGTGCGGTTGGAAATCAGGTTGACGCGATAACCGTGCTGCAGCAGGCCAATCCCGAGTTGCAGACCGGCCTGACCTGCGCCGACGATTGTGATTGTTCTCATACAGATGCGCTCCATACCGTTGGAAAGGACGGCCTTGTGCCGCCCGTGCCTTCAATGTGAAGCTGCACTGCCAGGACGAATATGCGCATTGCGCAGGCGCTGTGCGCAAACTGCAGGAATCTCTTCGAGCCCGGCGCCGTGTTGGCCGAGTCTATTGGCGAGCGCGCAGCAGCGTGTCACGCGGGCTTTCCCCATAGCGCTTGCGGTATGCGATCGCCATCCGGCCAAGCTGGAAAAAGCCCCAGCGGGTGGCAACCTCGGTCACGCTGCGCGGCTGCCGAGGGTCGAGCAGATCCTGACGTACGCGGTCGAGCCGCAGATCTCGCAGATATCGCATCGGCGTGAGCCCCAGGAAGCTATCGAAACCAGCAAAAAGACTGCGCCCGCTGACCCCCGTCAGCTCGACTAGGATTTCCACGGTGACCGGACGATCAGCGTGGGCCTGCATGTAATCGCATGCGAGCTTCACATGGCGCGGTAACACCTTCGGGGAAGATCCCAATTGATGTCTCAGGTCATGCGGCTGCCAGCTCAAAAGCGTGGTCATCAAGGTCTGCTCCAGCTGCTCACGGATCAGTGGCAACTCGAACACCTGGGGAGCTCGCTGCAACTCGTTGAAGGTGTGCAGCGCACTGTTGCGCCAGGCAATGCATGCCGGATGGTCTAGGTGCATCAGTGGATGAAACTGCAGGGGCTTGTGCAGGCTGCGCCCGAACAGGCTGGCAGCATGCTGTTCGAGGACCCCACGATCGAAGCGCACCACCAGTTTCCGGCAGTCGGCGCTCCAGTTCATCTCGAGCACATCCTCGGGCCCTTGAACGGTGGCGTGGCGGTGATCATTGAGAACCTCACGCCCATTGAGCTTCTGACGGTCGCAGCCACCGATCGGCAATTGCACAAGATAGAAGTTGTCGAGGCAGTCCGGCGCGACGGTCACGTCCGTTCCGTAGCTCATCTTGCTGAAGCTCAGACGGCCGGTGCGCTGGTGGGCATGGCGGTAATTGAGGCGCTGTTTCCCGTTGAGGCTCAGGCGGTGCTCACAGAACACCGACGCCACCAGATGCCGGGCCTCATCCAAGTCCTGCGAGCGCAGCAACTGAAGAGGCTGAAAGTCTGATGTGGTCTGGGTATCACTCACGCAATTTCCTCATCCACAGATCGAGGCTCGCAAAGTGTCACCCCCGTGAGCGCTCGCGCAATCCGAATAGTGCATTGTCCGGATTGCACCCCATAGCTCCTTTACAGGCCCTGCGGCCGCAGCCGGTGCCAGTCACTGACACGCTGTACCGCCATGCCGGCACGGCAGAGCGCCGCTTCGCCACCCTTGCGTGCGATGAACTGGCCGCCGATCGGCAAGCCGCCAGCGGTCAGCCCGATGGGCAGGCTCAGGCACGGGTGGCCGCTGACATTGAACGGCGCGGTGAACTGGATCAGGCGGCGGTTGGCCTCAGGATCCAGTGCCAGATTGGCAAGCTGCTCATGGGTCGGCGCGGCATAGGGCTGCACCGGCGCCAGGACCACGTCCAGCCCATTCATCACCGAATCCACTTCGCCGGTGAAGCGCTGGGCCGCCAGCAGGATGCGCTGGTAATCCATACCACTCAGCGCACGACCACCGTCTATCAACCGACTCAGGGCCGGGCCGTATTCGCTGGCACGGGCGGGATAGGTGTCAGCGTGAGCCACTGCAGTCTGCACACCGCAGTGCATTTCCCAGTTGCTGCTCACGGCGCGGGCATCCGGCATTCGAACCCGCAGTAGCTGGCCGCCCGCCTCGCGAATGAGCTGCATGACCTGTTGCAGCGCCTGCTGGATTTCCGCATCGACGCCGTCGCTGAGCCAGCTCTCGTCGATACCCACACGCAAACCGCGGAAGCTGTCGTCAATACCTGGTATTTCCAGGCACACGCTGGGCAGCGATGTCGGGTCGAGTGGATCGTGGCCGGCGATGGTCGAGAGCAGGAACAGCGCATCCCGCGCACTACGTGTGACGGGGCCGATATGGTCCAGGCTGGCGGCCATCTCGAAGGCGCCGTAGCGGCTGACACGTCCCCAGGTCGGCTTGAGTCCGGTGAGGCCGTTAGCCGCGCAGGGAAAGCGGATGGAGCCACCGGTATCGCTGCCCAACGAGCCGTAACAGAGGCCCGCCGCGGTAGCGACGCCGCAGCCGCTGGACGAGGCACCGGCCCAGTGATTGGCACCCCAGGGATTGAGCGGAGCCTGGATGCTGGGGTGATGGATGGCGAAGGCTCCTTCGGTCATCTGTAGCTTGCCCAGCATCACCGCACCGGCTTCGCGCAGGCGCGCGACCACGGTGGCGTCCTGGTGTGGAACGCGTCGATCATGCAACGGCATGCCAGCCGCAGTGACCACCCCGGCGGTGTCCAGCAGGTCCTTGAAGGCGAGCGGAATCCCATGCAGCGGACTGCGACAGATACCGTTGGCCAGTTCCTGTTCGGCTTGCCGGGCCTGCTCCAGGGCGAGGTCGGCAGTCACCCGGGCGTAGCTATACAGCGCGCCATCCAGCACTTCGATCCGTGCCAGCTGGGCCTTGGTTACTTCCACGGGGGAGATCTTGCGGCTGCGAATCAGCAGCGAGAGCTCGTGCATCTCGAGGTAATGCAGATCGCTGGGTAGGCTCATCATTCGGCTCCGATGAAACTCAGGGCCAGGGCGTTGAAGTCGCCCGGGCATTCGGTCTGCAGATGGTGCGCGGCATTGCCGAACACGTGGAGATACCCGCAGGGCAGGCGGTTGAGCATCATCATGGGTACGTCGATGCTGCCGAACCAGTCGTGCAGCCCCCAGCACATCAGGGTCGGTGCCTGTACCTGATTCAGCACCGGCAGCAGGTTTTCCCACTCACCGAAGGCGCCTGGCGCCTGGAGCAAGCGGATATATTCGGGGTTGTTGCTGGCCTCGAAGCGCAGGCGCAGGTTCTCCTCGTCCAGACGGCTGTCGTCGTGCAGCTCGTAGCGTTGCAGGAGTTGGCGCATCTTGTCCGGCGTGGGCCCGCCATCGGCGAGGTAGTAATCGCTCATCAGGGTCGCAGCGTGCTTGCTGAACAGCGGCAGCGGCGCCAGAGCCCCCTGGTCCACCGGCTGCGAGCCGATGGTGATCAGTCGCCCTACCCTCTGCGGATGATCCGCCGCAAGACGCAATGCCACGCAGCCGCCGAAGGACTGGTTGACCAGATGCGCGCGCGTGATGCCCAACGCATCCATCAGCCCCACGAGCTTGCCGGCGTGCCAACGGAACAGTGGCCCCTGCACCGGAACCATGTCGGAGCGTCCGAACTGCGGCAGGTCGACGAAATAGCACAACCGCTCGGCCACGAACGCATCGGCACTGAGGCGGAAGTTGCTCCAGGCGGTACTGCCCGGCCCGCCGCCGTGCGTGAAGATGATCGGCAGGCGCCCGGCATCCCGGCCAAGCACCTGGTAGTGCAGGCGCACACCATCGACCGTGACGAACCGGCTGTCACTGGGGAGTTGATACGACATAGCGGAGTCCTGAAACAGTCGGGCCAGCGCCCTATGGAGGTGCGCTGGCCCGGGAGGCATCATTCTTCGATCTTGCGGACCTTGTAGCCTGGACGGTGGCCGTCAGCGGTGTCCTTGAAGATCAGGCTGGTGTTCTTCACTGCACCCGGAACGCCGCGGCCCGGCTTGGCGATACCGCGATTCCAGCGCGAGGCCATCTTGCGCCAGGTGATTGGCGAGACGTCGGTGGCCACCAGTTGCTCTTCATCCCAGCCGGTGCCGTCGGCGTAGAAATTCTGCATCGCTTCGCGGGCGTACAGGTCGCAGTCGTTGAAGCCGTGCAGGCACAGCGGCTCGTACATGTACTTGTAGCGGTAGTCGAACTTCTTGACGTCTTCTTCGGTCGGGCAGACGCGCACGAGGATTTCCCAGTATTCGTGGGTGTCGTCGGTGATCGGCACGTACCACTCGTACTGGACAACGTGGTCTTCCGGCCAGTTCTCGACCATCAGCACGCCCGGCAGCACGACGGAAGTGCGGTAGAAGCGGCCTTTCACACCCTCGACTTTCAGGTCGAGCGTCTTGTTCTCCAGCACCGGCTCCCACTTGTCAGTGAACATCCACTGCATCATGCCTTTAGGGCCGTTTTCGTCCTCGACCACGGTGATGCAGTCGTCGGCGGCCGGCAGGATACCCAGCGGCAGTACCCACTCCATCGCATGAACGATGGCGTTGTCCTTGTGCACCAGGATGTGCGCGTTATCGAAGCCGTTTTCGCAGGCGATACGCCAGTTGCCGTAACCGGTACGGTGCATGCCGCGGATCTGGGCGTTTTCGTCCATCACGCTCGGGGAAGCCGGCCACAGCGGGTGCGGGAACTTGTCGCTGTTCTCGGGGAAGCGGAACGGCAGGTCGTGGGAAAGCGGTGGTACGTCTTCATCCGGGAAGTCATCTTCACGCACGAAAACGAAGATCATGCCGTTGACTTCATGCACCGGGTAGGTGGTGATGCCGGTGGTGCCGACCAGCTTGTCATCCGGGTTGGCAACAATGGTTACCAGCTCGCCGCTCTGCAGGTCGAAGGTGAAGCCGTGGTACCAGCAGGAGATGGTGCTCTTGTTGAAGCACATCGGCTTCTCGGACAGGCGCACGCCACGGTGCAGACACTGGTCCTTCAGCGCGTAGATTTTTCCGTCGACACGGCGCAGCACGATCGGGACACCGCAGATCTGGATGCCTTCAACATGATCTTCTGGCAGCTCGTTGGAGAACAGTGCCGGATACCAGTGGTTGATGAAACCCCAGGCCGCATCCTTGTATGGCTGGTATTGGCTCTGGGTTTTGGCGTTGTTGGTACGGGCATCGCTGATGCCGGTTTTGACTACGCGCCGACGGACGATAGGCTGCTCGGACATTGTTGTGCTCCCTAGCTGACAAGAAAGACACCACACCGTGTGGCGCTTTGAAGTCATCCTAAGAAGCTGTGTCCGGGCTGACGCTCCCTATACTGTTGTGCTTATCCCGTCAGTGCAAAAAGATGCGAGTCGCCTGGAAGGGCTGGCGCGCTCAGCGCGCCAGGGTCTCGGAGGGACTTTCGCCGAAGCGGCGCTTGTAGTCAGTGGTGAAGTGTCCCAGGTGACTGAAGCCCCAGCGGAAGGCGACTGCGGTTACCGTATCGCTACCTGTTGTCAGGCGCTTGAGCTCTTCGTTGACCCTACGCAGCCGGGTCTCCTTCAGATAGAGCATCGGTGAAGTGTTGCGATAGCGGCGGAACCCCGTGAACAGCGAACGGCTGCTGACGCCCGCGTGTTCGGCCATGTCAACGATGGAGATCGGTTCGTGGGCATGTTCTTCGATGTAGCGCTCGACCCGCTTGACGAACGACGGCGCCAGCGATGGCCCCTCCGACGCCAGGTCTGCCGAATAGGTATGGGGCTGGTTCGCCAGCAGCAAATTGACCAGTCCGCTCTCGAGTTGCGCCACCATCAGCGGCGAAATGTCGTCATCGTGGGACACGCTGTCATAGACCCAGCCCACCATGCGCAGCCAGCGTGCGCCGGCCTCGGTGTCCAGCGGCATGCTGGAGTCGAACTCGATCCTGTTGCGCAAGGTACGTCCGAGCAATTGCTGGCAATGCCGCTCCAGCAAGCCTCGGTCGACGCGGATGATCAACTTTTCGGTGTTGGACGCGTGGTTGATCACCGATGATGTATGACTATTGAGCACCGATCCCATGCGTGAATTGCAGACCACGCGCTGCGAGCCGATTTCGATACGCTCTTCGCCATAGATGGGCATCTGGATCAGCGCGAAGTTCTCCATCCCATCGGGCTTGATGGTGACGGCACCACCATAGCTCATGCGGCCGATACCGATGCTGCCGATACGTCTGTAGAAGATGCGGGCATTGACCGCACCCTGGCTTTCAACGGTGCACAGGCGATTTTCGCAAAAAATCTTCTCGCCCCATTGGCGAGCTTCTTCCAGGTCATGGGTACGACAAAGTTCATAACGCGCCAACACGGCTTCTGGTGGCGTTACCGGACGAAAACTCAATTGTTCCATTTGCGATATCCTCTACGACCTGGTCAGGCAACCAGGCCGATTTGCACGATCTTTATGCGATCCCGAGTCACGCTCAGAATCATTCTTGTAATTGCAATCGCTAGCTGAACCGATATGGGGCAAGCGTCCTTCCGGGTGCTTCGGTTCAGAGCAAGGCATAGATGCGGTCACCTGCCGATGGGCGGCGATCCCTCCGATCGGCCTGAACACCAGCCACTCCTGGCTAATGGGTGTTCAACGCGTCATGACCACATTTATGACAAGCATTAAACATGCCTGGTTTCCCTGATTCCTCCACCGGTCCGGTTGAGGCAGGGTGTTTGTCCTCCTTTATGCACCGATCAGCGCCTTTATGGCGCGATGTTCATTGTAGGGACGGAAAACCAAAAAGAGCCGGAGACAGCAGCGCCGTATCCGAGCTCCGTGCGGACACGCCTCACTTACGCTGGGCGTGCACCATTACGAACATCATTCGAGCCGGAGTGTTACCGGTGTTACGCCAGGCGTGTCGGGTACCCATCTGCACCACAACATCTCCAACCCCAAGCACTGCCGGTTCGCCAGCATCTACGGTAAGCGTGAGCTGCCCTGCCAGAACCACCCCGTAATCGATGGTGTCGCTGCGATGAAAGCCTGGCGCATCGGCTTCGAATAGCTCGGCCAGACCAGGGAGACGGGCCAGCATTTCCTCGCCTGCTGCCTGTATCTGCGCCTCGCTGGGTACCACGTCAGATTCCGGCGGGAAGGTCACCAGCATGGCGCAGGTGCCGCCCGGCCCGGGTATCACCGACGTCAGCCGTGCCAGAGGATCAGATTGCACATCGCCGACCTGCGGGTCGGCTTCGGTCTGCCAGAACACCGCGGCACTGAAGCCCGGCACGTTGATGAACGGTTCGTCAGCGGCGATCGGACCGGCGCTGACGACCCGCGACCGGCCTTGGGCGTCATGCCCGGTGACAACGCATTGTGCTCGCATCCTGTTCTCCCCATGGCCGTTAGCACCCGACAAGCGGGCGAACGGCATCGATTCATTGATGAAGGATGTGGAAGTTGGTGAATCCGTTGCCTTCGGCTTGGATATCGTCCAGCGCCTCGTTTAACTGCTCCAGCGGATACGGACGATCCTCCAGCAGGGACAGATCGAGGATGCCGGACTCCACCATGCTGGCCATCTCTTCGCCTTCGCTGGTGGTGAACCACAGCGAGCCGAGGTATTGCAGCTGGGCGCACATGAACGGGTGCGGATCGATGGGAATCGGGCCGGCCACGCCACCGATCTGCACGATGCGACCGCCCCGGGCGAGCGCTTGCATGGCATCGACGGACAACTCCGTTGGCGCCTTGGCGCCGAGCGTATCGAGCATGGCGTCAACACCCTCCGGCAGCAGCGCACGAACCTGCTCGGCGATGGCCCCCTCGCCGATGCGCAGCGCAATCACGCGACGCGGATCCAGCGCCTTCAAGCGCTCCAGCGCAGCGGCATCCCGCGCTACGACCAATACGCGGGCGGCGCCAAAGGCCAAGGCCAGAAGGGTTGCGCCCACACCCAGAGTGCCGCTGGCTCCGAGGATCAGGATATTCTGCGAGGGGCGCAGTGCTGCCTTGCGAATCGCGGCATAGGCGGTACCCAGGTAGCCGAAGCGGGTTGCATTGGCGAAGCTCAAACAGTCCGGAAGGCGTACCAGGTTGTGCACATGCGCAGTCATGTACTGGCTGTAGCCCGCATACGGGTAGCGTTCGAAAACCTTCTGCGAGCCTGGGCCGAACCCAAAGTAGCCGGTGAAGGTATAGGCATCGCACCGCGGCGAGTTGCCCTCGCGGCAGTGACGGCATTCGCCGCAGCCGATGCCCGGGTTTACGTAGACGCGGTCGCCAGGCTTGAACGCGCTGACGCCCGAACCCACGGCCGCCACGGTACCGGCAGAATCCAGGCCGAAAATCGCGGGCAGCTTCGGCAGCGGGAGGAAGGGATACCACTCGGGGAAATGGGTGGTGACGTTCTTGAGGTTCGGGATGATCCCGCTGGCGGCGACCTTGACCAGCACATCGTGGGGTCCGGGCGTGGGTACCGGGATCTGGTCGACAACGAAACGACCGCCAATCTCGTGCAGACGAGCTGCTTGCATCATGGACACAGGAGACTCCTTGGATCGGGCCTCTGCCGAGGCCGCCGACCCGTCTTGTTGTTCTTCTCAGGCTGCGCATCCGAGGTGGATGCGCTACGCAAAGGGCCCGGCCCCTTGACGGGGCTCGGGCCGGCACGTCGACTTGGCCGAGCTTAACGACCCGCTGCCTGCAGGGCCTGCAGGGAGAACTGGGTGGACTTGGCGTCGAAGTTGGTTTTCCAGCTGGTGGTATCGATCAGCGAGATGGTGGCGTGGTTACGCTGGAAGTCGATCACTGAACCTGCAGTGGTGCGGATATCGCCATCCTTCTCATTGGAGTAGGAGTGGAATTCCATGAACTTCCAGAACTCACCCTTGCGGTTGTACGCCTCGCCGTAGTGGATGCGCGGGTACTTGGTGTCGATGTAGAGCACCTTCTTGCTGTAGGGATGGATCGACGGCGTTATCGCTTCAACCACGTAGACTTCACGCACTTCGTAGCTGTTGCCCAGGAAGTTCCAGTACGGCGGGTTCGGGTCCATCACCGGGTAGCGTTCGGCGTAGTTCTTGCCGTCCTTGTTCCAGATGTCCGCGCCCTGCTTGCTCGCCGTGACCGCCAGGATGTTGCGCTTGCCCAGCAGCTTGTACTCCGGATACCAGCATGGACGCGCGTTGAAGATCTCGAGGTCGTCCTGCAGCTGATCGGAAGAGCCCACCGGATCCATCCACGCACCACCGGAGAGCTGGCGCACACGACGCACCGCCGGGATGTAGGCCCACACGCTGTTTACCTTGTCCGAGTCATACATGACGGTGTAGGTGCCCAGGCCCTTCATGTCCGACGGCGACTTGAAGTACAGCAACTGGCGGCCACGCTCGCTACCGTCGCCTTCCACTGTACTGTCACCGGTCAGGCGTCCCTTCATGGTGTAGCGAGTGAACTCGGCGACCGGCTCGGCGTGCACACCTTTCTTGCCGTCGATCAGCAGCTGAGTGTACCCCGGCACCTGCGAGACATCGCCCACCAGCTGACCCAGGTGGAAGTTCCAGACAATCTTCTCAGCTGCCTGCGGGTCGTTCTCGTCGATGTTCGGGAACGGCATGCCCGCCCCCCAGCCTTCGATACGGCAAGCTTCCTTGTTTATCGAGGTCTTGCCGGCATTGGCCTTGGATGCCTCGACCCAACGCGGGTCCAGTGGCACTTCCTGGGACGCGGCGAGCGGCATCTGCATGCCATTGTTGCGAATACGCCATTCCAGCTTTTCGGTCAGCAGGCTGGCGATGGTGTGACCCTCGAAGGTCTGATCCTTCAACTGGTCGATATTGGCGGCGGTGATCACGGTGCCCGCGGGCACCTCGGCGGCATTAACAGTACCCATGAGAGCAGTGGCGGCGATCACGCCAGCCAGAATGGGGGTACGCAGCGCATGACAGAATATGGTCATCTCGTAGTCTCCGTTTGGGCTCAGAACAGGTAGGTCAGACTGGTGTACAGCTGGTCGCGGTTGTGCAGGTAACCGAACAGGGTGGTGTTATCGGTGAGCGGGGTATCGGTGTTCTCGTAGTGGCCGTCATCCCAGAAGAAGTCGTACTCCACCTTCCACTTCAGCTTGCTGGACAGTTCGAAGGTCACCGAAGGGACGGCGAAGCCGCCGCCATTGCTCAGATCGGAGCCGACCACCAGGTTCGGGCGGATACGGCCGTTGGCGTAGCTCATGTCGAAGATCGCGGTCCCCAGCACCGAGTGCTCCTTGACCTTGCCGCCCCAGCCCACGCTGTACAGCAGGTTGTCGTCCTCGTCGTAGTTCTGCACCCATTTGTCGAACAACTGCACGGAGAAGAACATCGGTTTCTCGGTACCCAGCAGCGACTGGCTGAAGGCGAGGTTCTTGTCCATGCGCAGCATCAGCGCGACTACGTCCTTCTTCACCCAACCGTCGAAACCCGGAGCGATGAGCTGGCTCATGACGCTCGGGTTGGCGACCGAGATGTTGTAAGGCGCGTCCTTGATGTAGGCCACCTCGGTGCTGAACACGGCGTCGGCTGTCGATGAGTACTTGCTCGCGGTGAGGCCGAAGATGTCGACGATCGGATAGATGACCTCACCGGCTACGCCGCGGGTCTTCTCGCCACCTTCGACGCCGCTCGGCAGGTCCGGCCGGCCGATCAGCGCCAGGTTGTCGGAGGCGTTGAGGATCGGTGCGTTGTAGTAGGTCTTCAGGTACGACAGCGAGTAGTTGGCGTCACCCAGCAGACCGCTCCAGCGAATGCCGCCGGTGATGTCGTCACGGTCGCCTTCTTCGTGATCGAAGTTGTAGGGATCGACATTGCGGAAATCGACGCCGGCGTAGGGTTGGCTGGACCAGCGACCACCGTAGATGTCGATCTCGGTACCGCCGATATCCCGCTTCGCATCCAGACCTGGGCGGATGAACATCTCAATGCCGCCGTTGTACTCCGGCACGTCGATGTTGAACTTGGCCATGATGTTGGTCTTGCGCAGCTCCTCGTTCGCCGGCTCGAGGAACGCGCGCCAGGTGTTGTCGAAGCCATGCACCAGGTCGTTGGCGGCGAAGAAGTCGGTCTCGCCCCAGGCGATCTGCTGCTTGCCGAGGCGCACCCAGGTGCGGTCGCCCATGGGAAAGTCCACGTACAGCTCGCGGATCTCGTTGCGGTTGTAGAGATCCTTGATGTCTCCGCTGCCATCTTCCTCGTGGTAATTGTTGGCTCCCATCTCCTCCAGATGCTCGAGGAAATTGGTCTCGATCTCCCGTACACCGCGCAGCTTGGCGACAACGGAAACGGTGTCGGTCGGACGCCATTCCATGTTGAGACGCATAGTGCTGCGGGACATCGAAAGCTTGCCGCGGTCGTCGTAATCGGGCGTGTCTTCCCAATTCTTCATGTTCCAGGACATTTCCTGGCGCAGGTAGCCATCGTAAGTGAAGGTTTCGGCAAACACCGGCGTGGTAGCCACGCCCAGTGCAACGGCCAGCGCCAGCTTGCTGAGCGCGGCTCGCGGTTGCCCGCCACGGATAAGCTTGTTCATGGATTATCTCCCCAGGGTTTTCGGCAGCGATTGATCGAGTTGCGGTTGTTTTTCTTGTTTTCGTCTCAAGCCATCTGAAACGAGGAGTCGCGACGAATGACGACCGGTGTCTGCGCACGCTCGCCAAAGACGAAACGCGGGCGGAACACGTAGAGCAGTGCCGGCATCACGAACAGCGCACTGAAGGCGGACACCGACAGCCAGATCGCCATCAGCAGGCCCATCTCGGCCTGGAAGCGCAGCGACGAGGCCCACCACAGCAGGGTCGCGAAGACCAGTACGCTTGCCGTGACGATCACGCCCATGCCGGCGGTATGCAGCGCGATGCGAATGGCCTCTTCCGGGGTCTTGCCGATGGCGATCTCTTCCTTGACCCGGTCGGCGATGTAGAAGGCGTAGTCCACCCCCAGCCCGATCCCCAGGGCTGCCACCGGCACGGTATTGATGTTCATGCCTATGCCCTGCCAGGTCATGAAGGCGAAGGTCAGCATGTTGGAAATGATCACCGGCACCATGAACACCATGCCGGCGATGGAGGAGCGGTAGACAGCGGTGCAGATCAGCGCGAGTACCAGCAATGCCAAGGCAATGGCCTCGATCTGGCTGGCCAGAATGATCTCGTTGACCGCGGCCATCACGCCGATCAGCCCCCCGGCCAGCTGCCACTCCCCTTCGGAGAGCGGGTTCTGCTCGATGAACTCCTTGATGCGGGCCACGGCGGTACGGATGGTCTCGCCCTGGCGGTCGCGGAACATCAGGGTCACGGCTCCATTGGCGTACTGGTCGTCGGCGAAGCGGGAGATGTCGCCGGGTTCCGACACGGAGTCGAGCATGGCCACCAGGCTGCCGTTGACGGCGCTGCTGTCACCCAGCTCGAGGTAACGCGGGTTGCCTTCGCGCAGGCTCAGGTTGACTTGCGGCAGCACGTCGGCCAGGGACACCGAACCACCTACTTCCGGTTGCGCCTCGATGAACCGCTGAAAGCTGTTCATCGCCTGCAATGCCTCACTGGTCTTCATCAGCCCGCGGTTGCCATCCTCGCCAAGCACCACGAACATCCGGTCCACGCCTTCGAAGCGGTTATTGATCGCGTCGGCATCGACGTTGTAGGCCGATTGCGGCCAGAGGATCGGAGAGCCCGGATTGGCATCGCCAATCTTCAGGTTCATCGCGTAGAAACCGGCACTGACCACTACCAGCAGGCTGCCGCCGAGCACCAGGTAACGCGCGCGCGAAAGGCTCATTGCAGTGGCAAGGTCCAGCACCTTGTCCAACACCGGTATGCAGTTCAGCGGATGCACCATTCCGTGCGGCCGGCGGATGAACGACAGCATTACCGGAGTCAGGATCACCGCGCTCACGGTCAGGGTCATAACCCATACACAAGCCAGCACGGTGAGTTTCTGCAGCATCGGAATCGGACTGAGGGCTACCACTGCCATGCATGCCGCATCGGCGATCACACCGAGCATGCCGGGGCGGAACAGGTCCGAGAGCGCGACCCTGGCGGCAATGCGCGACGTATCGGCGTTGGCCGGAAGCAACTCCAGTTCGTCGTCGAAGCGGTTGACGATCTGTACCGAGTGGGACACGGCACGCGAGGTGATCAGCATCGCGACCACGATCACCAGCGGCTCGAAATGGATGCCCAGCAGCTGGCAGATACCGAGCGCCCAGGAGGCACTGACCATGCCCGCCAGCAACGGCAGCAGCACGCCGCGCCAGGTGCGTAGCAGGATGAACAGCATCACCAGGGTCACCAGCAGCGCAGCACATACCAACTGGAAAGTTTCCGGCAGATAGTGGCCCACCCAACCGTAGAGCATGGGGTCGCCGACCACGCGGATATGCACGCCACCGTCATCCACCCGGGAAATCAGGCCGCGGATTTCATGGAACACCTTGCCGTATTCGACCTGATCGTCGATGAAGTCGACAGTAACCAGCGTCGCCTGCAGGTCCTTGGACACGTAGGGGCCGTAGACCAACGGGTTACGCAGCACGGCCTGCTTCAACTCTTCCATCTGCGCGGCAGTTTCCGGCAGATCCGGCCACATCAGCGGCAGGCTGGTGATACCGGTGGTGGAGGCACGCACTTCCTTGAGCTTCTTCGATGCCAGCGAGGTGATCTGGTAGGGGTTGACCGCCGAAACCTCGCGCAGTCCCAGGGTCACTTCGCGCACCTTCTCCAGAACAGCAGGCTGGAAAATGTCGCCCTCATCTACTTCGAACATGATCGTGACCATGTTCGACCCGCCGAAGGTGTCCTTGAACTTCTCGTGCGTCTGCACGTACTCGTGGCGCGAGGGCAGCATGTCTTCGAAGACAGTGCGTACCTCGATGTGCAGGGCGGACCAGCCCAGCACCAGGGTCAGGAACAGCAGCACACCGGCCACCCAGGCGCTGCGCCGGATACAGAACTCGGCTATCCGTTCGATCATGGAATTGCTCTCGCTTCGTTAGGCAAATGAGGTGTTCAGGGCTTGAGGCGCGACCATTGCTGGCCATCCCAGTGGCCGATGTCCGCTCCGGCAAGCCAGAGGCCACCGGCGACCGGCAGTGCGCGCACGTGCCAGGCCAGGTTGCGCCTATCAAGGATTCCGGCCTGCCATTGCTCGGCGCTGCCAGCGGCCCAGCGACCCAGGGCACCGGTGACGAACCAGCGCTGCTGCTCGCCCAGCCAGGCCACATCGAACAGGTGGTCGGTGAGACCGACGTCGCGCGGCGTCCAGCTCTCACCTGCGTCGCTGGTTTCCAGCACCGTGCCTTCCAGGCCGACCGCCACGCCGTTCTGTGCATCGCGGAAAGACACCGCCATCAGCGAGGTGCCGGTGCCGGCATCGATGTCCCTCCATTCCTGGCCATCGAGGTTGCCGAGCACGATCCGCCCGAACTCGCCGACCAGCACCAGGCGACCGCCATCGAGGATGGCCACATCGTTCCAGGCCACGTCTTCCTCTTCACGCAGCCGCCCCCAGGTGCTGCCGTAGTCGCGACTGATCAGCAGCGCGCCCATCTCGCCACTGGCAATGGCCAGCCCCTCGGCGCCGATGCGTACGCGGTTGAGTTTGTTGGCGACCTCGGAGCGGGGTACGTCGGCCGCCTGTTGCCAGCTGGCGCCGCCGTCGCGGGTGTAGAGGACCTCGCCATCATTGCCGACGGCCACTGCATGGTGGGCATCCCACACAGCTATATCCTGCAGGGTGTTGCGCACATCGGTAGGCAAACGACTGATGCTGCCATCCTGAGCGATCTTCAGGATCTTGCCGTAGGAACCGGCAGCCAGCAGTTCGCCGCTGGGCAGCAGGGCCAAACCGTAGAACTGGTCTCGTCTCTCCAGCGGCGCCGGCACGATGGTGCCGCCGACCGGCTGCGGACGGATGAACAGGCCGGCCCAGAGCAAGGTAGCGATGATCACCCATGGCAGCAGGCCCATGAGCACTTTCAGCAACCGCGCACCAAGGTTCGGGGCGGACACCTGTGGAATGAGAATTTCGCTTGTAACGAGGTTCGACATGAGACTGGTCCGCACGTTGTGTCGTCGCCCGGATTCTGCGACGAGGGCAACCCGACATTAGGTTCCCGTGCCCATGCGGACTATCCGTGTACTGCTCGGCTTATCCCTTCAGTGCACGTTATTGACTGTGGTCAATTCCGGTGCGTGATCACGGCGCACCCAGCGCTCTGAAAAAGGATTACTAATCCTTATAAAACAGCCATTTAGCGACTTATGACCGAATAGTCACACTCGCATCGCCGTTGGGGGTAACGGCAAGTGATCCGGGAATTTCTAGAGCCGGAAACGACTGACCAGGGCGTTCAGGCTCACCGCGCTAGCCTCCAGATCGTCGCTGCGCTGACTGACCAGTCCGGCCCCATGGGATGCAAGCTCGGCCGAGTCGGCAATGCTCCCCAGGCTGCGTGAAAGCATGTCGCTGGTATCGGCCTGCTGTTCCGTGGCGGTCGCGATCTGACTGCTCATGTCGCGCATCCTGCGCATGATCTGCGAGAGACTTTCCAGCGCCTCGCTGGCTTGCCGGGCGCTGGACACATTGCCCAGCGAACTGCGACGACTCTGTTCGATGATGCCGACGAACGTCCGCGTGCGTTCCTGGATCAGATTGATGCTTGTGCACACCTGCTCGGTCGACAGGTGCGTGCGTCGCGCCAGCGCCCGAACCTCGTCGGCGACCACCGCAAAGCCCCTGCCCTGCTCGCCGGCCCGCGCCGACTCGATGGACGCGTTGAGGGCGAGCAGGTTCGTCTGGTCGGCGATGTCGCTGATCACCGCAACGATGGTGCCGATGGACTGGCTGGCCTCATCCAGTTGGGTGGCCAGGGTCGAGACATGTTCCAGCGTATTGGCATCCTCGTGGATAGCTGCCACCAACCCCGAGACCTTCGCCTGACCGAGCGCCACTGCCTGATCACCTTCCTGCGTGGCGACCGCAGCCTGCCCGGCATTCCCAGCCACCTCCTCTACCGTCGCGGCCATCTGCTGCATGGCCGTGGCCAGCTGGCCGATCTCGTCACGCTGGGACGCCACCGAGCGCTCCGCGTTGCGACTTTCAGCCTGTAGCTCGTCCGATACGCCTTGTAGCGCCTGGCCAGTAGCCTTGATTTCGCGTACCAGTGCCCACTGCGTCTCAAGAAACTGATTGAATTCACGCGCCAGATTGGTCAACTCGTCCGCCCCGCGCACCGGCAGGCGCGCACAAAGATCGGCATCGCCAGTAGCCAGCTCGCGCACGGTACCCACCAACTGTTGCAGGGGCCGCGCCATGGCCCGCCCCAGCAGCACCATGGTGAGTGCAAGCACCAGCGACGCGAAGATGCCGAGCAGGATCAACTGCAGAGCCAGGCTCTTGACCCCACCGAGCAATGCAGAGCTGGGAAACGCAAGTCCAAGCGACCAGGGCGTGACCGCTGCACTGACAGTCACTGGCGTCACCAGCATGAAGGCTTCTTCAGCAAGCGCAGGCGAGTCGAAACGCAGGGTAATGCCCTCGCCCTTGCGGACCGCCTCGATCACAGCCCGAAAGTGATCACCGAGGAAGTCGGCCTCAGTATCCTGCTGCTTCTTGCCGACCCGGCCAGGATCGGGGTGCGCCACCAACGTATTGTCGGCGGCGATCAGCGCCGCCACGCCCACATCCAGCGGGCGTAAGGCGGCGACCTGCTGCTGCAGCAGGCCGGCGTCCAGACCAACACCGAGACTGCCCACCACCTGCTCATCGGAAAATATCGGCACCAGCAGCGCGATGACCTGCCGATCATCAAGAGACAACAGTGGAACTACCCGTTCGACATCCGATGCGACTTGACCCAGCTCGGTCAGGAGCGCCTCCCGTTGCGACTCGAGGCCAGGATGCAAACCACCGGCACTGCGCAGCCACAACACGCTTCGATCGGCCCCACCGCCCTGGGGAATCCACCAGACCGCCGCGGTGTCGGGCTGCCCCTGCAACAGCGATTCGGCGATCTGGTCGGCGATACGCCGATCCGGCAGCTCTCCATCGATCATCTCTCGCGCTAGCAAACCGGCGGTGTTGCGCAAGCCGTTCAGCGGCGCATCGAAATGCTTGGAGAGTTCCGCTGCCTGCTGCCGGGCAATGGCATCCACCGCCACCTCGGCCAGCGCTTCAGTCGAAGACTTGCTTTGGTAATAGACCAACAGCACGGTCGCCAGATAGATCAGCAGCATCAGCGGCAGGACGGTGAAGAGCAGTTTGTTCTTCATCGACAGGTTGGACAGCATCGATACACCTCGTGTCTGGGCTTGGCTGGCGTGCTGCAGCCTCTGAATGACGGATAAAAAAACGCCGTGGCTAGCACGGCGTAAAGGAGCTGTTCGTTAGCGTTGTTGCTTGAGCAAATCCAGCGCGACATCGACGATCATGTCTTCCTGCCCGCCAACCATGCGGCGACGGCCCAGCTCAACGAGGATGTCGATAGGCTTCAGCCCGTACTTGGCAGCCGCCACCTCGGCGTGGCGCAGGAAGCTGGAGTAGACGCCGGCGTAGCCCAGGGCGAGAGTTTCGCGATCGACCCGTACCGGGCGATCCTGTAGTGGACGCACCAGGTCGTCGGCCGCATCCAGCAGGCGGTACAGGTCGGTGCCGTGATTCCAGCCCATGCGCTCGGCAGCGGCGATGAAGACTTCCAGCGGCGCATTACCAGCACCGGCCCCCATGCCGGCCAGGCTGGCGTCGATGCGATCGCAACCTTCCTCCACCGCGACGATCGAGTTGGCCACGCCGAGGCTGAGGTTGTGGTGGGCGTGCATACCGGTCTGGGTTTCCGGGTTCAGCACCGCCTTGAACGCGCGCATGCGGTCACGAATGTCGTTCATGTTCATCGCACCGCCGGAGTCAGCCATGTAGATGCACTGGGCGCCGTAGGACTCCATCAGCTTGCCTTGGGCGGCCAGCTCCTCGGCCGGGATCATGTGGCTCATCATCAGAAAGCCCACGGTGTCCATGCCCAGCTCACGCGCAAACTCGATGTGCTGCCTGGAAACGTCGGCCTCGGTGCAGTGGGTAGCCACACGCACCGAGCGGGCGCCAGCCTTGTAGGCCTCTTTCAGGTCGTGCACGGTGCCGATACCGGGGATCAGCAGGACCGTGATCCTGGCGCTCTCGATGACATCGGCAGCCGCTTCGATCCACTCCAGATCGGAGTGAGCTCCAAAACCGTAATTGAACGAAGATCCCTGTAGGCCGTCGCCGTGGGTCACCTCGATGGAGTCGACCTTCGCCTGGTCCAGTGCACGGGCGATGTCCTGCACGTTCTGCGTCGAGTACTGGTGGCGAATGGCGTGGCTGCCATCGCGCAGGGTCACGTCGGAAATGTAGAGTTTCTTGTCGGTCATGCTCATGTCCTCAGCCCTCGCCGTTCAGCATTCTTTCGGCCATGCGCTCGGCGGTGGCCATGCCGGCGGAGGTCATGATGTCGAGGTTGCCCGCGTAGGCCGGCAGATAATGGGCCGCGCCCTCCACTTCGAGGAATACGGACGTCTTGAGGCCCGAGAACTTGCCCAGTCCGGGAATGCTCAACGGTGCGCTTTCCGGAATCACGTCGAACTGTACTTTCTGTTTAAGCCGATAACCCGGCACGTAGGCCTGAACCGCCTTCGACATTTCCTCGACGGAGGCTTCCACTGCCGCCTGGTCTGCTGCCTCGGACAGCACGAACACGGTGTCGCGCATGATCAGCGGCGGCTCGGCCGGATTCATGATGATGATCGCCTTGCCCCTGGCCGCACCACCGATCGCCTCGATGGCCTTGGAGGTGGTCTCGGTGAACTCGTCGATATTCGCGCGAGTACCCGGCCCGGCGGACTTCGAGGCGATAGAGGCAATGATCTCGGCGTAATGCACCTTGGCCACGCGGGACACCGCGGCGACCATGGGAATGGTGGCCTGACCGCCGCAGGTGACCATGTTGACGTTGAGCTTGTCGATGTGCTCCTCGCCGTTGACCACTGGCACGCAATACGGGCCAATGGCCGCCGGCGTCAGGTCGATCAGGCGGATGCCCGGCTTGATCGAGCGCAGGAACTCGTCGTTCTTCACATGGGCCGCGGCGGAGGTCGCATCGAAGACGAAGTCGATGTCCTTGAACACCTCCATCCGGGTCAGGCCGTCCACGCCCTCGTGGGTAGTGGCTACACCCAGGCGCTTTGCCCGGGCCAGACCGTCGGAGTTGGGGTCGATGCCGACCATGGCACCCATTTCCAGGTGCTTGCCATGGCGCATGATCTTGATCATCAGGTCGGTGCCGATGTTGCCGGAACCAACGATGGCAACCTTGAGTTTCTTCATGAGGATGCGCTCTTGCTTTATGGGCTGCCGATCACTCGGCGGAGAAGTTCACTGCGACCTGGCCAACGCCCTCGATCACAGCCTCGAAACGGTCGCCCGGGTTGACTCCTACCATCGGCCCCAAGGCCCCGGTGAGGACGATGTCGCCAGCCTTGAGCGGCTGTCCCAGGCGCGCCATGGTGCGCGCCAACCAGACTGCGGCATTGAGCGGGTGACCCAGGCATTCGGCACCGCTACCGCTGGAAACCAGCTCGCCGTTGCGGGTCATGCTCATGCTCGCCTTGCGCAGGTCGACGCTCGCCACGGCCAGAGCCGGACCACCGAGAACGAAGCAACCACTGGAGGCGTTGTCAGCCACGGTGTCGACGAAGCGGATGTTCCAGTTCTGTACCCGCGAGCCGACGATTTCCAGGGCCGGCAGCACCCAGCCGGTGGCATTCAGCACCTCGGCAAAGGTGGTGTCGGCGCGAGGCAGGTCGCGGTTCAGGATCAGGGCGATCTCGGCTTCGATCTTGGGTTGCATGATCTGGCCATAAGGCACGGCCTCGTTGTCGCCGTAGCACATGTCGGCGAACAGGGTGCCGAAGTCAGGCTGGTCAACGCCCAGCTGGGCCTGCACCTTGGGATTGGTCAGTCCGATCTTGCGGCCTATTACGCGACGGCCGGAGGCCTCGGCATGCGCCACGTTCAGGCGCTGGATGGCATAGGCCGCCTCGCCAGCGTCTTCACCGATGCGCTCGCGCAATGGGGCGATCGCCTCACCGCTACGCTCGGCTTCGCGAAGGGCCGCCGCCAACTGGTCGAGAATTTCCTGGGTCACGCTCATATTCACCTCGCGGTTCACTGCGCTTCGGCAGCAGTCAGACCTGCTGCCGGTTGCGCGAAAACATGCTGTACAGCCGATGGTAGGAGGAGCCTGCCCGCGCTGGCGCTCCCGCCAGCTACGGCGTTATCCCGCCAGCGCAATAAGTTGCCGCTGGCGCAGCAAGCGGAAGGCCGGCGAGATCCACGGCCCCGTCCGGACGGGCACACCACAGAATCAGCTGGCGAGGAAATCCAGCACCAGGCGGTTGAAGCGATCGGCGTGCTCCCACTGCACCCAATGGCCACAGTTGTTGAACACGTGCAGTTCGCTGTTGGGGATTGCTGCGACCAGTCGCAAACCGGTATCCATTGGTACAAAGCGGTCATTGCGTCCCCAGATCACCAGCGTCGGCGCTGTGATCTCGCCCAAACGCATCGAAACGTCCGGGAACTGGCGCGGATTCACCGCCAGGCTCTTGATGAAGTTCTCCAGATGGTCGCGACGCTGGAGGATATTCTCCAGGCGCCCGGCGATCAGTGCCGGCGTCAGGTCACTAGGGTCGTAGACGAAGATGTCCATCATCTGCTGAAGGTTCTCCTGCGTCGGCTCGCGGTAGACCTTCTGCAGCAGCTTGATGCCTTCGGTGGGCATGGGCACGAAGGGGCTCACGCCGCCCGTGCCCCCGCCCATCAGCACCAGGCGATCAGCACATTGCGGATAGGCCAGGACGAAGGCCACAACACTGTGCCCCCCCATGGAGTTACCGATCAGGTGCACACGGGAAATTCCCAGCTGATTCAGCAATCCCTTGAGCACGCGCGCATTGAGCGCGGACCTAGACTCGCTGCAGATGATGGTGTCGCTCTTGCTCCAGCCGGGGCAATCCATCAGCACCACGCGGTAGCCCGCTTGCACCAACGGCTCTACGTTGCGGCTGAAATTCGACCAGCCACTGGCGCCGGGACCGGAACCGTGGAGCATTACTACCACCTCATCGCCTGCACCACAGTCGTGGTAGTGAATGTTCAGGCCAACGCCCTGATCTTCGATGCGGGCAAAGCGACTGGTGGCGCTTTCGCTGTACTGGCTCATGGCATATCTCCCGATTTCAAACCGGCCCCGGCCAGACTGGCGCTCAACGAACCGAAGCCGGCGATCCACTCGGGAACCGGACGGTAGTAACGTTCGCTGGTCTGGTACGGGCCATACATTGATAAGGCAGCAAAGGCCGCTACCCAGGTCTTGATCTCGTGCGTGGATCTGCCTGCCAGAGCGGAAAGCTCGGCATTGGTCACTGCATCCAGCTCGCTCAGGCGCCCCTGCTCCAGCAAAGTCAGGAAGAGCTGATCCCATTCAGGGTTGAGAGGATGCAGCGACTCCTGATCCTCCGCGAATCGCTTCGCCGCGAGGATCACCCGTTGCGTGCGTGCTTCGCGCTCATCAGCCGGGAGGTGGCGGCCACTACCTTTAAGCCGGTCTGCCATGAGGCCTTCGGCCTTGGCCAGTTCCGGTACAGGCGGTTGATGCGACAGCCCTCCGGAACCAAGGAGCAGGACGCGTTTGTCCAGCGTGCTGGCCCATCGCCCGATCGCTTCGCCCAGCAGACGGGCACGCTGAAAGCTGGGCAGCGGAATAGCCACCGAGTTGATGAAGACCGGGATCACCGGCACTTCCCGCAGGCCACCCAGCAGCATTTCCAGCGGCTGCGCGGCGCCATGATCGAGCTGCATGCGGTAGGAAACGGCACTATCCACGCCGCCATCCAGCACTGCCGTCGCGCAGCTTTCGGCGAGCTCCTGCGGCACCAGCAGCGGCCCGGCCAGTGTGCCGAAATCGCCAATGGCGTGCGCCGCCATGCCGATGCAGAACGACGGCATCACGTCATAGAAAAAACCGTTGTAGTGGTCCGGACTGAAGAGAATTACCAGTTCTGGATCAAACGCGGCAATACGCTGACGAGCAGCCTCGATCACTTCGTGAACTTCATCCAGAACGACCTTCGATGGGTCCACATGCCCCATCAAGGGGGTATGCGAAAGGCAATGCAGGTAAATGCTCATATCACCCCACTCACTGACATCAGTACTTGGTGAAGGTAAAAGATGGCTAGACAGCCAAGCACTCCCTGCAGGGAGCGGGTTATCCCAAGAGCGCATAAAGCATGACCGGCCGCTCTGGCAGAGAGCGGAAAAGTCAGAGACACGATCGAATTGTTCTGCCCGCTTTGACGGTCAGCCAGGCATGCCGTCCTCTTCGGGCGCCGCTTCTGGACGGAGTGGCTTTACCTCACCGTTGACATAGGCGCCAAATCAGTGAGGCAGGCACATCCTGACGCGCTGTACCAAGTCAGCATGAGCGATCCGGGCATCCCGCTGGACATGGAGATAACTGTTGGACTAGATACCGGAGATGCAGCCCTCCTATCCACGCGACACATCGATGAGATGCAACCGGCCGCTCTGCTCGGCTTTGCAATGGACGGAGTCAAACAAACGATAACCTTCTGGCTACCGGAACCCCGTTGCACCGGCCGTTACGGCAGCTATGACACCAAAGCCCGACTGCGGTCCATCTTGACCAGATGAACCAAAGTCGGCTTTCAACAAAGCAGGCACCACACGAATAAGCTAGATATCAGGCCGTCTCCGCAGGCTGGCTCACTAGAGCCAATGCCAAGGCCTTTGCTCCACCCAAGTCCAAATGCATCGTGGCGTAAGACTGCATGAGTAATGCTGGCGGAAGCACCCAATCCCATTTTTCTTGAGCCATGTTCTGTACGTCCGCCAGAACAGCGGATTCATCAATACTGTCCCACTCGGCGATCTCACGCAGCTTGCTTTCAAGCGACGTCCGATCTCCCTCAACCTCGATGACCAACCCGCTGTTCTCACTGGCTAGTCCGGTGTGCGTCAACAAGATGGCTAGGGCATCGTTTGTCCAATCGCCTCGCCAGCTGAAAAGGTAAGTCTTACCTCCGCTTTCGGTCATGCTCGAATGTGCCAGTCCAAGGTCCGAAAAAGCGTTACGTGCCTGAGCTAGTAGCTCTTGTGCCGTAGTATCAAGATAGGGGTAGACGTCCGCCTCCAACAAGACGCTCCTCATCTCTTGCCGAACCCGATCATGTACACGGGCTCCAAGCCCGTCAAAGGACGGGGGAGCACCACCGGGATCGGATCTCACGACAACGACCTTGGCCTCAGTGTCCACGCTCGTTACCCGCCAGCGGCGCCCAGCAAAGATGATTCGCTGATCGACGGTCAATGGCCTGGAGACGGGCAATGCGCCAAGTGGTTTGCCATCGCATACCAGGCGGAACTCTTCATTACTGACAAATGCACTGTAGAAGTCGTAGTGGTTGATCAGGCGTTCCCCCACTACGCCGGGCAGCAGGAGCCCCGATGTTTCCTGGATTATCAAATCGCGCTCACCGAGGGCACGAAGCAAACTGAGGAAGCTGCCCTGCTCCACCCCAGTGAACGGACCACTGCGTATCAAGGTGCTCCACAGCTCTGCAGCTGTAGCTCCACCCCGCTGGGCTATCACCGAGAGGCACTGCTGTACCAGCGTCGATAAATGAAGGCCATGAACACGAGGAGGCTCGAACCAGCCCTGCATCAACAACCGGATCATCGCGATGCTTTGCAGCAAACCCTGGCGAAGTCGATCCGACAGGGGCGAGCCATCGTCTAGCTGACGCTCCTTGCAGTAACTCCGGAGAATGGCTGCCTCTCCCGGACGGCGTCCGGATCGCCCCAAGCGTTGACGCAAGCTAGCTACCGATGGCGGAGCCCCGATCTGCACTACCGTCTTGATGCTGCCGATATCGACCCCAAGCTCCAGCGTGGTAGTACAGACTGCGGTGGCAGGCCGGTCATCGGCTTTCAGCGCTTTCTCGGTTTCCTCTCGAATGTCCTTCGCCAAACTGCCGTGATGCGGCCAGAACTCGTTCGGTACACCATCCTGCTCGCAACGGCGCCGCAGATTGTCAGCGAACCACTCAACCTGAGTTCGACTGTTGGGGAAGATCAGGTTATTGCTGCCGCGTAGCACCTGAAAGAGATGCTCTGCGATGGCATGGTCCGGAGAAAAAACATCGTCACCTTCAGGCTGTACCGGGAGCGCCTTCTTGGACTCCACATACCCTCTGATCTGAACCTTAAGTATCTGGCCACTACCCTTGGATTCGATCACCGACACATGATGAGGGGCATTGGGACGCAAGAAGGCAGCAGCCAGCGTCATGTCGCCCAACGTGGCGGAAAGACCAACCCTGGGCAGGGGGCGATCAATGATTGTTTCAACACGATGCATGAGTGACTGCAGCTGCTTGCCTCGCTCACTGCCGATAAAGGCATGGAGCTCATCCACCACCAGGTACCGCAGGTTGGCAAACAATCCCGCTAGGCTGGTTCCCTTGTTCACGAACAGAGCTTCGAGCGACTCCGGCGTGATCAGCAGAATGCCTTCCGGGGACTTGAGGAAGCGATGTTTGCGGCTCGCTGAGATATCCCCATGCCAAGCAATGACAGGAAGCTCAAGCTCATCGCAAAGCCTCGCCAAACGATCCCACTGGTCATTGATGAGAGCCTTCAGCGGGCTGATGTAAAGCACCGCTCCAGGCTTTTCCGTGTCCTGCAGGAGATTGGTAAGGATGGGCAGAAACGCGGCTTCGGTTTTGCCTGCAGCTGTAGCCGCCGCGATGATGACATCTTGGTCGGCCCCCAAGAGCGCAGGGATAGCACGCTCCTGGGCATCGCGTAGGGAGGTCCAGCCCTCGGTCCATATCCAGCGCTGGATTCGCGGTTCAAGGAGTTCGAAGCCAACCGATTCAGAGCTGGAAGGTGGCAAGCTCATCGTCCGCATCCACTTGGATATCGGCCTCACCGCCTCGATCCGGTGCAATCTCCACGGCACCCAACAGGGTCCGCCAATCAGCGTCAGGATTCTGCTCCAACACCGCTAGCAGGCTGATGAATGCGGTAATGGTTGTCCGCGGGGTACGGAAGTAGGCCTCACCCATCCGCTGGTTGCAGTGGGCCATAAACAGCGGCAATGCTTCGTCGGGTAGCAAATAGCGCTCGCTCACGCCTGCCGCGTATACATGACGCAGTTTCTGCAGCAGCACGTAGAAATCCTCAGGTGTCAGACTAGTGAGGCGTATGACAGGGCCGGACAGATCTACCAGCCCGGACTTGGCGAAGTTATTTTCAGCCAGACGCGACTGCAGCGCCGGATAGCTGTAGAGGCCGCGGCGCGTATCCATAAGAAATTCGGGTGTACCGCCCAACACAAAACCAAGCCCCTCAGCAGAGCCCTGCAGGGAGTCATTGAGGATACGAAGAATCTGCTCGTAGTTAGCGTTACGAGCTTGGGTGTTGGAAAGTTTGTACAGGTTCACCAGCTCATCGAGACATACCATCAACCCGCTAAAGCCGGCCAACCGAACAAATCGAGCAAGCAGCTTGAGCTGATCGTAGACCGACGCATCGTCGACGATGGTTCGCACCCCCAGTGCGGTGCGGGCATCTGTCTTGGTAGTGAACTCGCCACGCAACCAGCGGATAGCATCGGCCTTGAGCTGCTCGTTACCCTCTTCGAAGCCTTTGCAATAGGCCGCGATTACATCAGCAAAGTCATAGCCGTTGACCATCTCTGTCAGTTGGTCTAGATGCTCGCGAATCACAGCCTCACTGTCTTTGCCGGACGCTTTGGCTTCCGTCTTGGCCTGTGCCACGAATTTCTCGACTATTCCTTGCAGAGCGCCGCCATCAGGCTTAGTTCGGGTGGACATATTCTTAGCCAATTCGGCATACAGCGAGCGAGCCTGGCCACCAGTAGCATGGAGACGACGATCCGGGTTCAGATCGGCATGCATGGTGACGAGCTTGCGCTCCATCGCGATAGAGCGAACCAGGTTGAGGAAGAATGTCTTGCCTGCACCATACTCACCGATCACTACGCGGAACGCGGAACCGCTTTCCGCGAGGCGCTCCACATCACGGATGAGTGCTTCCAGCTCCCCGACACGCCCCACTTGAATCAGGTGCTGGCCTGCACGGGGAACGACGCCGGCGCGCAGGGACTGGATGACCGCATCGCGGTCCTTGGCTCTGATGCTGCTCATAGCGGTAGTTTGTCCATAATGTCAGGGTTGACTTCGAAGGGGTCTTCCCCCTCGGTGACTGGCATATCGAAATGTTCAAATGCCATGTCGTTGATCTGCTCCAATGCTCCGTCGAGCATGAGCTCCATATCGCTTGCAACGGCCTCCAACTCGTCACGAGACCACTCGGTACGGGATACGAGTACACGCAGGAAGGCTGAGTGATCGGCGTCTAAGCCACAAATGGAGGAAGTATCCTCAACAGTCTCTTCCACAACCACGTCATCTGACTCAGCAGGCTTGTCGTCAACGAAAACCTGAGCCAGCAGCGCAGATACCTGTTCCGTTTCACGCTGCAACTGAGCGATGCGCTCCTGGTCCAGAGCAAATCCGCCAACGGGCTTGGACGGACTTGCTCCGGGTATGGAAGGCGTTGTCTGCGATGAGCCAACGGAGCTGCCACTGGCGGCCACATGAAGGTCGTTGTACAGCGATTGCGGATCCAGCTGCAGGGTCTTGTAGACGCGCTCCAGCAACTTCACCTCTGCGGGACTAACCTCGCCGTCGACCTGCGCCAAGTGAGCGAGAAAAGCCGCCACAACCCTCTTCGCCGGCTCGGCCAGGGGCTCGAGTTTCTTCTTCAGGCTTTGCAGGGTTGGTGGCTGGTTAAGCTGCAGACGCAGGTGGGCCTTCAGGCGTTTCCGATGAGCACCGCTCAGGTGACTCCAGGAGTCGATATGCTGGGATAGCAGCATAATTTCCTGCGGCGACGTGTCACCATCGGCCGCCGCCACAGCACAAGCAAGGTCCAACGTAACAGAGGCGGCGCTATAAGCCGGCGAAGAACGCAGATCACCATCTTCAGCCTGGGTCGCAAAGAGCGCCACATTGTCCTCTGCCTTGGGTGTTCGGCTGCCTGTCAGCACATCCGGCTCGATACCGATGTGTAAAGACTCCAGAGCGCGGGCGAGCGTCAGAACCTTTTCTCGCGACAGGCTACCTGCACTCTGCAGTCGTCCTGCCAGCTCACCGAAGCTCATGACCACCATGCCGTCGCCGATGCGTTGCTTTAGCTCGACGAGCGCTGTTCGAGCTGTTGGCGGCCACAGGTTTACGGGCAGCTGTAACAGCCCTTCTAGTGCATCAGGAGTGCCGGGGTTGCGGCCGAGATAACGACTGTAGGGCTCCAACTGCACCGTGCATTCGTCAACCAACTGCTGCAGCTTCTTCCGAGCTGCGCTAGTCGCCGTGACGTCAGGAATACCGGATAGGCCATCCAGCTCTTGGGGTGGTAGACCCGCAGAAGCGGTGTTGTATTGGAGTCTCAGACGGGTCTTGTTCTGAGGGAGCACCATACCGGCGCCATAACGTTCCTCGTAGCGCATGCGGAACAACTGGGCGAACGCTTCTTTACAACGGGTTACGGGTGTTCGCTTCCCGACGTTGTGATCAGACAGCACCCAGGCCAACGCCCAGTCAGCCGGCATTGGTTGCTTGTCAGCCGCCAACTGACCCAGGCCAATACGCAGGTCTACAGGCATTTCGTAGCCGTAAGGTAACGGTGCCGGCGGCGCCTTTTGATAGCGCCTGGCGAGTATTTGGCCTTGGCGGAGGAAGTCTACGAAGCGACTGGCGTAGTTATTGAAGGAGTTATTCTTGCCATAGATCGAGAGCAGCCGCTCCACCTCGGCAATTATGATAGGTATGTCGGCCGCGGCAGCCTGATCCGTCTTGGCGTCGACAAAAACCCTACGCTCAAGACCGTAGAAGAATAGGAACACGTAGCCGATGTTGGCATGCGGAGCCTTTCGACCACTGGATAGCCATTGCAAATATGCGCGGCGAGCCTCAGGAGAGATGCTGTCGTAACTGGGCCAGTAAGAGGTGAGACGCTCAGATATATCGACGATGCCCCGTGCGACCTTCAGTTTCGGGTTGATCAGTGACGGTTCCGAAGGTCCATTGCGCCTGTTTTTATCTTCGCCGACGTAGATCAGACCAATTGGGATATTTTCGCCCGCCACTTCGATGGTTTCGCCAGCAGAAAGCCACCGCACGTTGGCACTATTCAGGTTCGCCGGCGCGCTCGGAATTCGGTGGGAAGGCCGCTCAGTGGCCTCCAAAGTTACGGTAAAAAAGCCAGAGTCGTCTCGCTTTGCCGAAACCTGCCGGGGCGACGCCGAGACTTGCGCAGGAACAGAGGGCTCACTTAGTGGCGAGACCTCATCCAATGAAAACGTCAGGCCGGTGCTTATGCCGAGGTCCGAGGAACTTGAACGAGTTCCCCCTTGGGGTGGCCGCATAGTTGTTGCCGAAGACATGACTGACGGTTTGCTGAAGGCCTTTATTACTAGCCACCCGCCTATGCCGACAATGAGTGCTCCGCCCAAGAAAACCCAAACACCCTTGGGAACGGAAGCTAGCCCCCCAATCACTAGGGCACACAGAACCATCGCTCCAGATACACCAGACTTGCTGCTGCGCTTACGCTTCCCTGCCATCGCTTCGACTCCCTATACAAGCATGCTGGCCATTTAGCAGTATCGGCAATTCGGGTGCATCAGCCAATACCTCGCGCCGAGCTACGTGTTGAATCTCTTTATGATGTTATCCAGATGTGTTCCGTATGCACTGGTGAGATGGCGGCTCGATGCGAGCCGGGCGGCCACGGGGTTGAATTGATGAGCAGGCACAGCGCCGTCCGCCCTACTACGTCGGTTGCCTCGCGCTGAGCAGTAACTGCGCTAACCGAGCCAGATTACGCGCATCGTCGATGGCCCTGTGATGCTCACCCTCCCAGGAAAGGCCTATGCTTTCCACTGCACACTTCAGCCCTAGCGCACGGCAAGCGAAAATCTTCCAAAAGCACTTCTTTAGATTGATATGACGCGCCGGATCCAGCAATACATCTACCCCTGCTCTGAAAGCGTCCTCCTTCAGCTGGTTTCGGTCGTAATCGCCCCAAGAGCACCAGCGCCAGCCTTCTGTATTTCGCGACCTCAGCCAGTCACCAAGCTGATCTTGTACCTCCGCGAAACGCTTTGCAGTATCGACGTCAGATTGAGATATGCCGGTCAGCCCCATGCAAAACTCAGTTAGCGTGGGGCGAAGTAGCGGCCGGACAAACTGTCCGAAATGATCGACAATCCTGTACTCCGACTGAACATCCAACAGCGCGATGCCAATTTCGATCGTCTCCATCTCGTCGCGCTGGACCTCGAATACGTGAGCGTTCCGGGCCGCCTCGTTTAGGTCGGCAGGGTAGTCATCGCAAGTCGCTTCCAGATCCACGCAAAGTAACCAGCGACTTTCTCCAAGTTGTTGACGAAGCGCATCAAGCTGCCCCCAACGCTTTACCTGCATGACACCCCGCCCTTCTTTTCCTCAGAGGATATAAACTTACGAGCATCAGCACGGACCGTGGGCTCAGTTTTATAGTAGTGACACGAGAAACGGATCACTGAATCGTTACTGGGGTTGCGTGTATGCCTTTTGCCCTCTGTGCCAACAGCCAATCCAGTGACAGGCGCCCGTCTTCTTTGAAAGTCACAATAACGTACAAGCTGCCCGTGGCGGTAAACAGCGCCCAAAACCCGCCTTGCTCATGAGCTTTCAGTACATCGGAGGTCCGAACCCGGTGACCGTCCTGGAACCTTCCATACACATCCGCCCGCACGTGACGATGAACCACGCCGATACAACAGCCTGCGATTAAATAAGCGTCCGTGAGATACGCCGTAACTTCCCTACCAAAAGACATATCCATTGCTCGCGACAACGCGTCAGATACATCACGTGTTTGGTCGATACTTCGTTTAGTTGAACTCATCACGTCAGCACCCAAATTCGGATCAACACTCGTTGCCTCCCCCCGACTAACGGCTAGCTGTCCAACCAATAATCGTCTCGAGCAATACGCCCAAACTTGTAGTCTTCATGCTGCGGGGCGTCGCCAAACAAATGATGTATGCGTCGCTCCTGTCGCAGGTACGCCAAGGTCATGAAGAAGCAGGTTTCACACATCCGTACGCGATAACGCTCACCGTCATGTCGCGCGCCGTATCCCCAGTGCGCTTGCAGCACACCGAACTGTTCGCCGTACCCAGGCACTCGCATGGAGGTACCACAGACGTCGCAAGGCACATCGGGGGGTCGGTTGTCTGGTACGTCCATGCCCGCCAATATCTGACTACGCATCAAAAAATCTTCAACACAGTAGTGAGCTCGGCGCTTTTGCAAGCCCCTGGGCCAGCAAGCACATATCGCGTATTGCGCGTTCTGAAAATGCACCCATCGGCAAACTCAATCAGTTGTGTTGTACGCACCCAGTCACCCTCTTGGAAACGGTTGGCACTGTCGTACAACACGCGGCCGGCATACACCATCGCGGGCTGTTGCCCGGACGCCTGTAACGTTTCTCGTATCGCGTCAGGCACGATGAGATCGATCCAGATCCAGTCACGCACAACACAGAAAGGCACCTCGTCATGCAACGCAGCCGCTGAACCACGCGCGTGCGCCTCTGCTAACGACATCTCGATACCAGGCATTACCTCACCCGGGGCGTATAACAAATGAGATACTTTCTTTAAATCGTCCATACCATCTCTCTATCTGAGCCATAGATGTCTAGAGGCAGAATCTGGGCAAAACGTCCCTACCTTGACAAACCTACCAAGTATGAAAAGCTTGTTTCCCAATGAGCGTCAGTTCTGACTATTAATATATGGCCTGAGTCTAAAAGGCGAGCAGCGCAACCCCATCAACCTTTATTATTAAACTAAGTACTTTATTCATCGATGCAAGCCTATGGCACGCCCCACTATGCTCAGCACTGGACAAAAAACAGCAACCTGAAACCAATGCAATAAAATAATCCAGCTCCAGCCACTGCTCGTCAAGCACTTTTAGAAAAGAAAAAGCCAACCACTGACCATCGGTATTTGTAATACGTATATATTGACAAGGATTGCCAAAATTCACGCACCAGTAGAGCAAGAAGATAATCCTTATCGGACTTACCCTGGGCGCGGTCAATGACTATTTGAGATCAAGACATATCTCCACGGACGATGCGAGGCTGATCCAACCGGCTCGGAGTCGACTTTTCGAATTTTGAAATTTCGCACCGTTGGTAATCACCACAAGCGAGGCACGTCTGTGACGCGGAAGGGTACCGCGACTCCTCGCGACTGCTTAAATTGCAAACGAAAGCGGATGATCTGAGTAATTTTTAGCGGGGGCAGGTTCGAGAAAGTCTGCGTACGCTAAGATCTGCTCACTAACACCTAGCTACCTATCTAGTGCACGCACGAAGCGCGTCACGCGTCGAGCGGTACGGCGGGGCCACAAAATGATGGAAATTATGGCTCAGCAATAATTATGGCTGAGCCATAATTCCATATAACCGCAGCGTCACGGAAAAACCGCAATTATTTACAGCCTGCAATTGACCATGACAGCTGCCCCTCCAACGAGGGGAAAGACTAAGTAGGTTAGCTAACTCGGGGCTGTGGAGATGATCGAGGATCGCGCCAATGAGCTGTTCATCAGCGCCGCTAGCATCTGGGAAATCGGCCAAAACGCGATGGGCAAAGCCAGCTTTCAGTTCAATTCAGGAGTACTAAGAAGGTCTCTTCTGGACGGCGACTACAAGGAGCTGTCCATGACCAGCCGACACGCCATTACGGCTGCGGCCTCGCCTCTCCTTCACAGCGCCCATTTTATCGGATGCTCATTGGACAAGCAGCTTCGGAAGGCTTCATCCTAGTAACCAATAATCATGCTATAGCGAAGTATTCGGGGCCAATCAAGCACGTCGGTTGAATGCGCCAGCCTTCGATACCCTGTCGTAACGGGATGTCTAATGACCATACAAGCCGTCATTTTTGATGCTTTCGGGACACTGATAAAGATTCAAGATGGGTCGCATCCGTACCGACAGTTGATGAAGATCGGAAAGGCGCATGGGCGGCGCCCCCGCCCGGACGACGCGTCTTTCCTGATGAAATCTGCGATAACGTTGACGCAAGCCGCAGCGCATTTGGGGATCACTGCAAGCCCTGAACAATTGAGCACTCTGGAAACTGTCCTGGCAGATGAGATCGCAGCCGTTGAGGCATATCCTGACGGGCTCGAAGCGGTGAAACTGCTCCAAGAGCAAGGCATTCGAATCGGTGTTTGCTCGAATTTGGCTTTCCCGTACCGGCAAGCCGTCCTGCGTTGCTACCCCATGCTAGACGCATATGCATTTAGCTGTGATTTAGGCGTAATGAAGCCCGAACCCACCATCTACAGTTGGATTTGCGATCAGCTTGGGGCGTCCCCGACCGCATCGTGGATGATCGGTGACTCCCAACGTTGCGACCGAGATGGGCCAACGGCAGTAGGCATCCGAGGCTTTTTTGTTGACCGAAACAGCACCAACGGTGACTGCCCTGAATTGGTTACGTTCGCTCGTAAGGTATTGGCAACCGCGCGTTGAGCGAGCGATGTCAGCCCCATCCATTTTTGCACCTCGCGATTGAAACCTGGAATCACACCAGGCAATCCTGCTCCATGAACCTCGAACCGCAGTCAAGATAAGACCGTAAATTGAGTTGAGGTGATTATGATCGGGTGCCAACGGGAACACCTTAGAAACCCAAGACGCCTCCCTAGATCATCGGTAACTTCAAACTCAGGAGCGTTTGGCTTCAACGCAGCCTAAACCCAACCGACTGCGGGCAGCTCTACTCGCCAACGCACGCAAAGCCACTCTCACAGATAGGTGAATGCGATGCTTGACAAGGTTCGAAAGGTTCATATACTCGCGCTCACTGTGAGCAATCCAACAAATCAAGGTTTCCTGCATAATGCGCTGAAGCCTTGATTTGGCCGGGATATTGAAGTTTGGGATTCAAATCCCCCCGGCTCCACCAAACACAAAGCCCCGAGAATCGAAAGATTCTCGGGGCTTTTCTTTGCACTGTCGAAAGACGGTTGAAGGTCTTCAGCGAGCAGTGCCGCGCCTTTGCCTAGACAAGCGCCTGCGCCTCTGCCGGTAACCTAGCGCGCAGCTCTGGGCGAGACACTAATCACATGCGCTGGTCCTCACAGCGCAGGCGTAGTCACTCCTCGGAAAAGTAGTCGCTGTCGATCTGCTTGACCTCATACACCTGCTTAACGCTCACGCCGAGGTTGTGTTCGACCATCAGGCGGGCGAGCTCGATGCCGTCGATCAGCACGACCTTGATTTCCAGACCGAGCGCCGCGTCCTTCGCGCCATTAGAGAAGTCCGAGGTGGTGATGAATACGCCCTTGCGCGCTCGCTTTCGCGTCAGTGCGCCGATGAACTTGTCGATCTCTGGGCGGTGCACGGTGTTGGCCCAGCGTTTAGCTTGCAGGTAGATCACATCCAGCCCGAGCTTGTCTTCCTTGATAATGCCGTCGATACCGTCGTCGTTCGTGAGCTGGGTCGCTTTGCCGGCCTCCTTTCGCGAACCGCCGTAGCCCATGGCGATCATCAGATCGACCACTACCTGCTCGAAGAAGCTCGGCGTAGCAGCCCGAACCTGCGCCAGCAGTTCGTCTGCCAGGGATTGCTGCAACGCCTGATAGGCTTCGGCCAACTGCTCATCCGGCGTGGTTTCGGCCAGATCGCTGCCTACAACGACGGCGGCATCTGGAACCTGCGGTTTAGCCGTATGGAAGTCGGCGAACTCCGGAAACTGCTTCAGCCAGCTCACGGTGATTCGCTCCGGACCAGTTGCAAGCGCCTCCCGCCCCCGATCGGTGATCTGCACCATTCCCTTGCTCGGAATCGTCAGCAGGCCAGCCTTGTTCAGATAGGTTCTGGCCCAGCCCACCCGGTTGTTTATCACGGTCTGATTTCCCGAAGGCAGCCGTTCCTTGCGCTCTTCTTCCGTTAGCTGGAATACATCGGCGATGCGCACACGCAGGGCGCCAAGCCGCAACGGCACGCCGTCGCCAACCGCCTGCAGCACCGGTCGCATGACACTTTGAAAATCCGGAATTGCCATCCTGAGCATTACTCCTGAGTGCTGTGTAGTTGAAAGGACCTCACAAGCCGGTCGACGAGCGATCCCCGCCAGCCAGCGCCTTCAGCATCTTGTAGATCACCAACGCAAACGCCCGGCTCTTGGTCTCGTTATCCAGCACTTCGAGCGAGAGTTTCTCGTGATCAGTCATGGCGTCCAGCACGGTATCGATCACCCGTTTTGGCAGCAGCCCGTGCATCACTTGATCTACCGAGTGGTTGTTCACTTGCGCCATGACATCTTCCTGGCGACTGATGCGCTCGGCGATGCCGGTGAGAAAGTGCAGCTGATCTTCATCGCTGACTTCGGCACCGAAGATATCGTTCAGCGCATCGATGATTTCCGACAGCCGCTTCTTCTCCGGATCGTGTGGCTTGCCGCTGCCCACATCGCTGCCGGGCTTGAGCGTGTAGTCGCCACCTTCCTCGCTCAGGCGCAGCTGGTGCTCGGCACGCTTGCTGAGACGGTAATGGGTCAGTTGCAGCTCGCCGACATCCACGTCGTCCTGTTGCAGGCGGTCGACGCGCAGCAGCGGGTGCAGGTGCTTGGCGAATACGCAGAGCTGCTCCAGCTCGCGATCCTCGTAGGGGACGATCTGCGAAAGGAATTCGTACAGGCGCACAAAGCTCTGCAGGTTCTTGCGGAACAGGTCGAGCTGGTCTACCTGCTCGCCCGCCTCCTTCAGCGCGTGCTCGGCTTTCTTCAGCCCGGCACTGTCGCCGTTGGCCTCGGCGGTGCGCTTGTAATCCAGCGCCTGCTGGCGCGACTCGACGCTGAAGGCGTAACGCTTGGCGAAGCGCTCCTTGGCCGGCTGGCAGTAGTAGCTGAGCTTGCTGGCGGCGGCCTTCGGGTCGAAGAAGGCCAGGGCGAACGCCTCGACCTCCTGCCAGTGATAGATCCCTTCGGCATCGAGCTTTTTCTGCAGGTCATAGATGATCTGCGGGTCGGTGACGTCGCTCAGCTCCGCCTTGGTGTAGTACGGCAGAAAGGCGTCAAGGATGTCCTGCGGCTCGTTGAAGAAGTCGAGGATGAACGTCTGCTTGGCCGGGAAGGTGCGGTTCAGGCGCGACAGCGTTTGCACGCAGTCCACGCCCTGCAGCTTCTTGTCCACGTACATGGCGCACAGCTTCGGCTGGTCGAAGCCGGTCTGGTACTTGTTGGCGGCGATCATCACGTTGAAGTCCTGAGTGTCGAACGCGTCGGCCAGGTCGCGGCCATTCAGGCCGGCATTGAGCAGGCTGCTGTTTTCCGTCACTTCCTCGGGGATCACCTCATCGGGCAATACGCTGCCGGAAAACGCCACCAGCGGATGCACGTCGACGTAGCCCATCTGCTGCACGTAGGCCTTCACCGCCAACTGATAGCGCACGGCCTCCTGGCGGCTGCTGGTCACCACCATCGCCTTGGCCTGGCCACCGAGCAGGTGGCGGATGTTGGTGCGGAAATGCTCGACGATGATCTCGACCTTCTTGTCGATGTTGTACGGATGCAGCCGCACCCAGCGCGCCAGCTTCATGCGCGCCTTCTTCGAGTCGACCTCGTCGTCTTCGCCGTCCGGGTGGGCGATCTTCCAGGCGGTGCTGTAGGTGGTGTAGTTCTGCAGCACATCGAGGATGAAGCCTTCCTCGATGGCCTGGCGCATGGAATACAGATGGAAGGCTTCGGGCTTGTTGCTGGCGCTTGGTGGCAGCGTCGGGTCTGGCACGCGGCCGAACAGCTCCAGAGTCTTGGCCTTGGGCGTGGCGGTGAAGGCGTAGTAGCTGATGCGCTCGTTCGGCTGGCGCGCCTGTACGGCGGCGTCGAGCAGGTCTTCGGCGCTGATCTCCTCCGCCTCAAGCGCATCGCTGCCGAGAATCTGCTTGAGCTTGCTGGCCGAGGAGCCGGTCTGCGAGGAATGCGCCTCGTCAGCAATCACCGCATAGCGCCCCGAGGCGAGCTTGGGGTATTTCTCCAGCGCGTCAAACAGCGCCGGGAAGGTCTGGATGGTGACGATGATGATGCGCGTCTGCTCGGCCAGCGCCTCGGCCAATTGCTCGGACTTGCTCTGGTTGCCGACGTCGCGGGTGATCGGCCGCACCACGCCCTGGGCGTGCTCGAACTGGTAGATGGTGTTCTGCAGCTGGCTGTCCAGCACCGTGCGGTCGGTGACCACGATCACCGAACTGAACAGCCGCTGGCCGTCATCGCTGTACATCGAGGCGAGCTGGTGAGCGGTCCAGGCGATGGAGTTGGACTTGCCGGAACCGGCGCTGTGCTGGATCAGGTAACGCTTGCCCGGCCCTTCGGCGTGAGTGGTCTGGATCAGCTGGTTGACCACATCCCATTGGTGGTAGCGCGGGAAGATCATCGTCTCCCTGGTGGTCAGCGTGCCGTCGAAGCCCTCGCTGGTTTTCTTGTCCAGGTGCAGAAAGCGCCCAAGCACCTTGAGCCAGGCATCCGGCTGGAACAACTGCTGCCACAGGTAGCCAGTGGCGTACTGGCTGTCGTCAGCCGGCGGTGGGTTGCCTGCGCCGCCTTCCGCGCTGCCGAGGTTGAACGGCAGGAAGAAGGTGTCCTTGCCGTCCAGTTTGGTGGTCATCGCCACTTCGTTCTGGCCGACCGCGAAATGCACCAGCGCGCCGCGTTTAAAGGTCAGCAGCGGCTCGGGCTTGCGTGTCAGCGGGTCTTTCACCGGGCGGTCGTAGCGGTATTGGCGCTTGGCATTTTCCACCGACTGCTTGAACTCGCTTTTCAGCTCCAGCGTCGCAGTGGGGATGCCGTTGACGAACAGCACCAGGTCCAGGCGCGGGTTGTAGCTCTGCCCGCTGCTGCCGGCCTCACGCGCATGCGGCGAATAGGACACCTCCGGCACCACCCGCAGGCGGTTGCACCGGTAACGCTTGAGGGTGTCCGGGTTCATGCCGTGATCGGGCTTGAAGCTGCACAGCTCGACCTTCACTGCCGGCAGCTTGAAGCCGTGGCGCAGCACATCCAGGGTGCCGTCCTGCTCCAGTTCGCGCACCAGCTTCTGTACCAGCACGGCTTCCGGGTTGTTCGGGTTGGCCTTGGCGAACTTGTCCCAGCGCTCCGGCCAAGCCTCCTTGAAGTAGCCGAGAAAGTCCTCGGTATACAGCGCCGTGCGCCGGTCATAGCCGCTGGCCGGGCCGGTGAGCCAGCCCTGGGCGACCATGGCGGTGATGATGTCCTGCTGGAATTGAGCTTCCTTGCTGTCCGCCATTTAGTTGGCCTCTGCTACTGCTAATTCGGGGGCTTGGATGCTGGTCGGTGGCTGCCAGCCGCGCACGTCGATTTTGCCGGTGACGGCGGCGGAGATTAGGGCGGAGCGGCGTTCTTGGAGCGTAGCTATTAAGTGCATGGACTCCGCCTGAAGCGCCTCGTACTTGACCTCAATCGCTCTTAATTTTTGAACTATCGCATTAAGCTCAATCGGCGGGGGCACGGCCAAAACGGTGTTAGCCATATATTCATGTTCAATACTCTCCACTGTTGCCCCCTGCTTTCGCCATTCGAGCAAAATTGAAGGCTCAAATCCTTTGATAAGAAAGGATACGAACTCGGCCATGCCATCAACAATAAACCTAAGCGCCTTCATATCTTGATTTAGCGAAACAGTGACGGTGTTAATCCCAACAGGAATAGTTCTTTGCAAAATACCTGAGCGAACCACAAGAAGTAGCGCACCAGGCTCAACCATGTTGGTTGATGACTCAACTACAGCTGCCTCTGTGATTTTATCTTCTGTTTCAGCTATCCAAAACGTCTTCATGTCTTTAGGCGAAACCCATGGGATATCGCCTTTCCAATAGTCAAGATTTTCCTTGGAGGGAGTGCCCCCTCCAGAGAATCGGCACTGATACTTCAAGGGTTCCAGAACCCAATGCGCCGGCACCTCGCCCAGCCACTCCACGCCGGAGTCTTTCATCGGCACCGCCGGGTCGAGGCCTTTGGTGACGGCGTGGGAGATCACAGCCTGGCGCTTTTCCTTGAGCAGCTCGATCAGGCGCTGCTGCTCTTCGATCAGCGCGTCGATGCGGGCGGTTTCGTGGTCGAGGAAGCGGGCGATTTGGGTTTGTTCTGAAAAAGAGGGCAAATAGAGCTTCAACTTCAGAAAGTCATCGTTTGAAAGATGGGTTTGATTCACGCCATCGTCATTTTGCATAAGGCCCGGATGGCGATCTAACAAATGAAACAAAAATCGAGAATGCGCTTTTTTTGCAGTAATCCGACAGACTCGTTGATTGACTGCGTACTTTTGATTATCGCGAACGTAATACGCTCGAGCCAGCGCTCTGCCGTTTGGCAAATCGCTCATCACCATCAATATGTCATCTAGCGATGCCGGCGATAGATTGACTGTGCAGTTTTTTATGGTTTTCCCTGCTGTTGAAACAAACCTGGAGTTAACACAAATATAATCACCATCATCATCGACGTATGGCTCATGCGCCTTACCTTGGGCAAACGCAACAATATCCCCAAGTCGTTTTATAGACCAGTCGCTAGGGACAATGCCTAAATAATCGATTCCTGAATCTTTAAGCTCTTGGTATCGAGGCAGACTCATGCCGACAGCCCCTCGATCATCAGCTTGATGCGGTCGGTGCAGGCTTTCAGGTCGCGGTCGATCTCTTCCAGCGGACGCGGTGGCTGGAATACATAGAAGTGCCGGTTGAACGGAATCTCGAAGCCGACGATGCCGACTTCACCGTCCTGAGCATCGCACTTGCTCTCGTCGATCCAGGCATCCGGCACATGGGGTTGCACTTCGCGCTCGAAGTAGTCGACCACTGATTCGCCCAGCGGCACGTTCTCATTGTCGCGCAGGCCGGCGTCGGCTTCGGGCTGGCCCTTGGTGGTGCAGATATCGGCCTCGGGGTCGCGTTCGCTCAGGGCGTTGAGCATTGCCTTGAGTTCTGCGGTGGCGAGGGAAATGCCGTGGGCGCTCAGGGTCTTTTTCAGCAATTTGCTGAACTGCTCGCGGTTGCGGTGCAGCACGCTGGCGTCCATCGCCTGTAGTGCCTCGGTGAGCTGTTGCTGCGCGGCGGGTTCGAGTTTCTGGATGGCCTTTTCTTCCCGCACCTTTTGAATGCGCTCGGCGCTGGTCTGGAAGTTCAGGCGCAGCGGGCGCTCGACGGTGATGCGCCGGTAGCCGAAGGCTTCGATGGGGAAGATCTTGCTCTGCGCCGTGGCCTCGAAGCGGCCGTAGAGGCGCACCAGCTCGTCGATCTGCTCCTCGGTGATGTACTGGCGCTTGCTGCCCAGCGACTTGCGCATCTTGGCGTAGTGCTGGCTGCCGTCGATCAACTGCACCTTACCCTTGCGCGCATCGGCCTTGTGGTTGGAGAGAATCCACACGTAGGTGGCGATGCCGGTGTTGTAGAACATGTCGGTGGGCAGCGCGACGATGGCTTCGACCAGATCGTTCTGCAGCAGGTAGCGGCGAATCTCCGACTCGCCTGAACCCGCGCCGCCGGTAAACAACGGTGAGCCGTTGAGGATGATGCCGATGCGCGAGCCACCCTCGCGCGGGTCACGCATCTTGCTGACCAGGTGCAGGAGGAACAGCAGCGAACCATCGGACACGCGCGGCAGGCCAGGACCGAAGCGGCCGTCGAAGCCCTTGTGGCTGTGCTCGTCGGTGATCTGCTTCTGCACCTTCTTCCACTCCACGCCGAACGGCGGGTTGCTGAGCATGAAGTCGAAGTGATGTTCGGGGCCGGCCAGTTGGTCATTGGACAGGGTATTGCCGAGTTTTATGTTCTCGACCTTCTGCCCCTTGATCAGCATGTCCGCCTTGCAGATGGCGTAGGACTCGGGGTTGAGCTCCTGGCCGTGCAGCGACACGGTGACCTTCTCGCTGATGGACTGAATGTACTCGTCCCCTTCGGAGAGAAAGCCGCCGGTGCCCGCGGTCGGGTCATAGATGGTGACGATGCTGTTGGGCGCCAGCTTGCCGTCCTGCCCGGTGATCACCAGCGAGGTGGTCAGGTGCACGATGTCACGCGGGGTGAAGTGCTCCCCGGCGGTTTCGTTGGAGCTTTCGGCGAACTTGCGGATCAACTCTTCGAAGATGATGCCCATGCCGAAGTTGCTGATGCGCTCGGGGCTCAGGTCGGTAGCGGCAAAGCGCTGCACCACCTGATACAGCAGGTTGGCGGCGGAGAGCTGCTGGACGAAATCCTCGAAGTGGAAGTGCTCGAAAATCTCGCGGGCGTCCTTGCTGAAGGACTGCACGTAGCTCATCAGGTCGGCGGCGGTCTGGGTGTCGGACAGGGTGCCGAGGGTCAACGGTGAGGCGTTGAAGAACTGCTGGCCCGCGGCGCGCAGCAGGATTATTTCGCGCACGGTATCGGGGCGGCCTTCCTGCGCGAAGGTCTGCTTGATCACCTCATCCTTGGTCGGCGCCAGCACACATTCCATCCGCCGCAGCAGGGTGAACGGCAGGATGATGCGGCCGTACTGGGATTGCTTGAAGTCGCCGCGCAGCAGGTCGGCGATGGACCAGAGAAAGGCGGCCGTCTGGGAATGATTTTCCGTGTTCACGCAACAGCTCCTGGGTAATCGAGCAAAGCCGCTACTTTAACCCGCGAAGCGTCACAGGGAGACCCGAATAGCCGCTATAGCTTGGGAGATAACCGTTTGCTCAGGCGCTCATGTGGACCAGCCGAGTGACTGACCTGACTCGCCACCGCCCTGATAACCAATCTCGACGATGGCCCGCAGCAGTCGCGTCTCACCGTTGAGGTGAGCGATGGGGGAATCGATTTCGACCTTCAAAGAAATCCTCACGATCGTGAGGATAAGCAGGCAGAACGGGTGCGGCTGTAAAAAATCCTCACGAACGCGAGGATTCTTTGCTGGACGCACCACCAGCCTGCCCCACCGGGCACGACGGGCACCTCACCCGTAAATCGCCGGCTCGCGATAATGCCGCGCGCAGGCCTCGCCGTTTTCGCGGAACAGGTGGCATTTGTCGGCCTTGAGACCGGCGGCGAAGGTTTCGCCTTCGGTGACGCGCAGGTTGCCGTCGACGCAGAGGGTGATGACGTCCTGCAGGCGTTCGAGCGTGAGGTGCAGCAGGTTGTACTGGCCCAGACGCTCGGCCACGGTGATCTGGCCGTGGAAGGTGAAGTCGGCCTCTTCCGGCATGACGAAGTGTTCGGGGCGGATGCCGAGGGTGAGCGGGTCGCCGGGGCTGACGGCGCTGCCGTCCACCGGCAAGGTCAGTGGATAGCCGCTGGGCAGTTCGATGGTGACCGCCTCGGGGCTGGCGGAAATGGCGCGCACCTCGACGAAGTTCATCTGCGGCGAGCCGAGGAAGCCGGCGACGAAGCGGTTCTTCGGGTAGTGATAAAGGTGCAGCGGCTGGCCGACCTGGGCGATTTCGCCGGCGTTGAGTACGACGATCTTGTCCGCCAGGGTCATGGCTTCGACCTGATCGTGGGTCACGTAGATCATGGTGGAGCGGATGCGCTGGTGCAGGCGGGCGATCTCGATGCGCATCTGCACGCGGAGGAAGGCGTCGAGGTTCGACAGCGGTTCGTCGAAGAGGAAGACCTTCGGCTCGCGGACCATGGTGCGGCCGATGGCGACGCGCTGGCGCTGGCCACCGGAAAGGTCCTTGGGCTTGCGTTCGAGCAGCTTGTCCAGCTGCAGGATCGCCGCGGCCGCCTCGACGCGGCGCGCGATCTCGCGCTTGTCGACGCTGGCGAGCTTGAGGCCGAAGGCCATGTTCTCGGCTACCGTCATGTGCGGGTAGAGCGCGTAGGACTGGAAGACCATGCCCACCGAACGATCCTTGGGCGGCAGGTCGTTGACGCGCTGGTCGCCGATCAGCAGATCGCCGGAGGTGATGTCCTCAAGCCCGGCGATCAGCCGCAGAAGGGTGGATTTGCCGCAGCCGGACGGGCCTACGAAGACGACGAATTCGCCGTCCTCGATATCCAGGTCGATATGCCGGGTGATCGGTGTACCGTCGTAACTCTTGCAGATGTCGCGCAGCGTGACACTGGCCATCGTTGTTGTTCTCCGTTGCACTCTTTGTCAGTTGCCGCGGCGGCTCATGCCTGCCGCGGCCGGCACGCCATCAACCTGCAAGCCGCACATAGCCGAAACCATGCGCCGGCAGCCGCGCCCAGTGACCGTCGTATTCGGCGAAGCTGGCCGGTACATCCACCAGCGGCACCGCCTGGGCCGGCAGCTCATAGCTGCGCGGCAGGTCGCCGAGGTTGAACAGGCACAGCCAGGCTTGCTCGCCCAGCCGGCGCTCGAACACCAGCAAGGCGTCGTCATGGTAGGCCATGCGGATGTCGCCCTCGATCAGCAGGCGCTGCTCGCGCCGCCAGCCAAGGAAGCGCCGGTAACAGTTGAGCATCGAATGCGGATCGGCATCCTGCGCGGCCACCGACAGCGAGCGGTGCGAGTCGTCCACCGGTAGCCACGGCTGGCTGCCGGTGAAGCCGGCGTGATGTGCCTCGCTCTCCCACGGCATCGGCGTGCGGCAGCCGTCGCGGCCCTTGAATTCCGGCCAGAAGGTGATGCCGTACGGATCGACCAGATCCTCGTAGCGCAGTTCCGCTTCCGGCAGGCCCAGCTCCTCGCCCTGATAGAGGCAGACGCTGCCGCGCAGGGACAGCAGCAGCGCCATCAGCACGCGACCGCGCTCAGGATCGGGCCGGCCATCGAGCGCCCAGCGCGTCATCACCCGCACCACGTCGTGGTTGCCCATGGACCAGCACGACCAGCCATCGGCCAGCTCGCGCTCGATGCCCTCCACCGTGCGGCGGATGTATTCCGGGCTGCACTGCTCGGTCAGCAGATCGAAGGAATAGGCCATGTGCAGCGTGTCGCCGCCGCTGGTGTAGGCGGCCATGGTGCGCAGCGACTCGTCACAGCCGATCTCGGCCACCGAGGAGGCACCGGGATAGCGCTGCAGCAGGGCACGCAAACGGCGGAGGAATTCCAGGTTCTCCGGCCGCGTCTTGTCGTAGATGTGGCGCTGGTAGGCGTAGGGGTTGTCGATGCGCACGCCGATGCTGCCTTCACGAATCTCGGCGTTCGGCGGGTTGTCACGCAATTCGAGGTCGTGGAAGTAGAAGTTGGCGGCGTCTAGGCGGAAGCCGTCGACGCCGAGCTTGAGCCAGAACTCCATGTCGTCGAGCAGCTGATCCTGCACGGCCGGGCAATGGAAATTCAGGTCCGGCTGGCTGGATAGGAAGTTGTGCAGGTAGTACTGCCGGCGCCGACTGTCCCAGCTCCACGCGGGGCCGCCGAAAACCGAGAGCCAGTTGTTCGGCACGCTGCCGTCCGGCTTGGGGTCGGCCCAGACGTACCAGTCGGCCTTGTCGTTGTCGCGGCTGGAGCGACTCTCGACGAACCAGGGGTGCTGGTCCGAGGAATGGTTGAGCACCTGGTCGATCAGCACGCGCATGCCGCGTTCGTGGCAGGCCTCCACCAGCCGGACGAAGTCATCCAGCGTGCCGAACAGCGGATCGACGCCGCGGTAGTCGGCCACGTCGTAGCCGAAATCCTTCATCGGCGAGGTGAAGAACGGCGACAGCCAGATGGCGTCGACGTTGAGGCTGGCGATGTAATCCAGCTTGTGCAGCACGCCGGGCAGGTCGCCCACGCCATCGCCGTTGCTGTCGAAGAAACTGCGCGGGTAGACCTGATAGATCACCCCGCCGCGCCACCAGTTCTGAAGTTGCTCGGACATACCACATACCTTGAGTGAGCAGTGAAGACGGGGCCACTCTAGGTGCGGCAAGCGGTCGCAACATCCTCCGGCGGCGGGGTGTTGCGGGCGTAACAAGCGGGCGTAGATGGCCCGCCGAGCGAGGGCGTAGAGCGGGCCAGCGAGCCGGTCAGCGCACCCGCGCCGGGTTGCCGACCACCGTGGCGCCGGCCGGCACGTCGCGGGTTACCACGCTGCCGGCGCCGATCAGCGCATCGTCACCGACCGTCACGCCAGGGAGGATGATCGCCCCGCCGCCGACCCAGACGTTGCGGCCGATATGGATCGGCCGACCGAACTCGACGCCCGAGCGGCGCGCCTCCGGGTCACGCGGATGGTCGGCGGTGTACAGCTGCACCGCCGGGCCGATCTGCGTGCCCGCGCCGATGTGCACCGCGACCACGTCGAGAATCACGCAGTTGAAATTGAGAAAGGCGCCTTCGCCCAGGTGGATGTTGTAGCCGTAGTCGCAGTGGAACGGCGGGCGGATCACCGCGCCGGCACCGACCGAAGCCAGCCGCTCGGCGAGCAGCGCGCGGCGCTCGTCCGGCGAGGCGGCCAGCGCCGCGTTGTAGCGCACCATCCAGGCCTTGGCCGCGGCCTGATCGGCGAGGATTTCCGGGTCGCCGGGGTGGTACAGCTCGCCGGCCAGCATCTTCTGTTTTTCGCTCATCGTCATCGTGGTGCCTCCATCAGCAAAGCTTCGTAGGTGCCACAGTCGGGCGCCGCCCTCCTCCTCCCCCGGCGTCCGCTCGCGAGGCTGGCGACCGGCGGTCAGCCAAACGCCAGCTAGTCGCCCTGGATCTTGCTCAGCAGGTCGCGCGCCAGCTGCACTGCCTCGCTGCGGTGGGTGATGTTGAGCTTCTGGTAGAGGCTGCGGATGTGCGTCTTGATGGTGGTGGGCGCGACGTTCAGGTGATCGGCGATCTGCTCGTTGGATTGCCCGGCGTGGATCAGGCTCAACACCTGCCATTCGCGCCGGGTCAGCGGCGAACGGCGGATCAGCTCGGGCACGTCGGGGCGGTTGATGATGTCCTGGATCACCGCCTCGTCGAGGGTGATGCGGATGGCACGGCTGAAATCGCGCTGCTGTTGCGCCAGCTGGATCAAGCGCGTGGCGCGCTGGGCCTCGGCTTCGTCGAGGGTGCGCTCGTGCAGCAGGCACTTGAGCATGCCGATGATCGGCTTGCCGACGCGCAGGAAGCTGCCGATCGCGCCGCTGCCGCTGGCCAGGGCCATGGCGCGTTGCAGGTGATCCAGCGCCTGCTGGCGCTCTTCGCGCAGCCAGTGCAGCTGCGCCAGCAGGATGTGGTTGCGGTTGCGATCCATCACCAGACCATGGCGCTCGGCATCGGTCAGCAGCTGGCGCAGGATTGGCAGTGCGCTGTCCAGCTGGCCCAGCGCCACATGGGCGCGGGCATGATTGCGCGCGTTGAGCTGGGCGAAGTGGTTGGCGCCGGCGCTGACCGGCGGCGCGCTGAGCAGCCACTGGCGGGTCGCCTCGCGGTCCTGGCTGGAATCCCAGTAGGCGAGCATCACCGCGTGGGCATTGGCCAGCCAGTCGATGTGGTAGCGATCATCGGCGAGCATCGCTTGCAGCTGGGCGATGTAGTCGGCACAGGCGCTCTGCTGGCCGCGGGCGTAGGCGACGCCGGCCAGCAAGGCGTAGTTCTGTAGGCGCCAGCGCTGGTCGCCGAGTTCATCGAGAATCTGGATGCCCTGCAGCGCGCACTGCTCGGCGGCATCCAGCTGGTGCCATTCCAGCAGCACCTGGCCGCGCACCCGGTAGACGAACTCGACGATCGGCGTGGCCTGCAGATGCTGCTGTTCGATGTACTGGATGGCGCGCTCCTGCAGCGTGTAGGCCTTCTGCAGATGGCCCTGGGCGATGGCGATCTCCGATAGCTGGCCGAGGCTCCACACCACCAGGTGCGAGGCGTTGATCTCCCGCGCGCGGCGCTCGGCTTCCTCGTACTGCTTTTGCGCCTGCGGCAGTGCGCCCTGGACGAAATGCGCCTCGGCCAGGCCGGACAACGCGGCCACACGCGAGGTGCGCATGATCAGCGGCTCGCAGGTCAGCGCCTCCTGGGCCAGGGTGATGGCGCGCTGCTCGTCGCCTTGGTTCATCGCCACCTGTGCACGCACCGCGTTGAACTCGCAGACGATGCGCGCCCAGTCCTGCTCGGAGCAGCTGCGCTGCAGCGCCAGCTCGGCGGCCTTGATCCAGCGCTCGACGTGCTCGAACTGATAGCAGTTCTGCGACACCCAGGCCTGCAACAGAGTGAGCAGCGGCGAGCCGGCGACCACCGCTTCGGGCAGGGTTTCCAGACATTGCTGCAGCAACTCCAGCCGACCCTGACGGTAGAAGGCACGTCCGTGCCGCTGCAGAATCTCGGCGACCTGCTGCGGGTCGCCGGCCAGCACGGCGTGCCGTGCGGCTTCCTCCGGCATGCTCTCGGCCAGCAGCGCCTCGGCGGCACGCAGGTGCAACTGGTTGAGCCGCTGCGGCTGATAGGTGCGCAGCTCGCCCTGGAGGAATACGGCGAACAGCGGGTGATAGCTGTACCAGCGGCGCAGGCTGTCCAGCGGCTGGATGAACAGACCACCACGCTCGAGCCGTTCGAGCATCTCGCGGCCGTGGCAAGCCTCGGTCAGGTGATCGGCCAGCGCGGCGTTGAAGCGCTCCAGCAGGCAGGTCGCTTCGAGGAAACCGCGCAGGTCAGCGGGCAGCCCCTCGATCACCTGCTCGCGCATGTAGTCGCGGATATCCGGGTGGCCGAGCTGCAGGTTCTCCAGGAATAGGTCCATGCCGCGGCTGGTCTGCACTTCCTGCAACGCCAGCTGCAGCGCGCAGGGCCAGCCACCGATGCGTCGATTGAGCCGTTCGACCTGCTCGCGGTTGATGTTCACCGGCACGCCCAGCTCCAGCAACGCCTGTACCTCGTCATCCTCGAAGGCCAGCTGGCGGGCATCGAGCAGCAGCAGCTGATGCTTGACCCGCAGCTCGGCGACGCCCAGCTCGGGCAGCTGTCGGCTACACACCAGCAGGGTCATCCAGCAAGGCATGTGGCGCAGGAAGAAGCGCAGCCCGGCGATCAGCTCGGCGTCGTGCAGCACCTCGAATTCGTCGAGCACGATCAGGATTGCCTCGTGCTCGCCCGGCAGCTCGGCCAGCAGTTGAGTGAACAGCGCATCCAGCGACACCTGGCCTTGCTCGGCCAGCGCCAAGGCCAGCGGACAGCCGGCATCCAGCTGGCGGTCCAGCGCCTGGGTCAGGTAGCGGCCGAACTGCAGCCCCAGGTTGTCGCTGGCATGCAGCTGGAACCAGGCGATGCGGCCGTCGAAGGCCCGTGCCCACTGCGCCGCCAGGGTGGTCTTGCCGAAGCCGCTGGCGGCATGCAGCACCGCCAGGCGCACCTGCGGCAGGCGCTGCTGCCACTCGTCCAGGCGCGGCCGTTCGAGCAGGCCCGGCGGCAGCATGGGGATCGCCAGCTTGGTGGGGATCAACGGCAGCAGAGGTGGCATCGCGGCATTCATCGACGGTTCCCTGTTCTTGTTCTTGTTCTGTTCTTGTCATGACCTGGCGCACCGATTCGCACCGCTCCCGCTCCCCGGTCTCGCGCCTCGTTTCAACTCACGCGGTCAGCCCTTCACCCCGCCGGCGGTCAGGCCACCGACGATCCACTTCTGGCAGTAGAGGAACACGGCGGTGATGGGCAGCCCGGAGAGTACCGCGGCGGCGGCGAAGTCGCCCCACAGGTAGTTCTGCGGATAGAGGTACTGCTGCGCGCCGACCGAGAGGGTGAGCTTGTCCACGTCCATCAGCAGCACCGAGGCGATGGGGTATTCGGTGACGCTGGTGATGAAGGCGAGAATGAACACCACCGCCAGGATCGGCACGCTCATCGGCAGCAGGATATGGAAGAACGCCTGCCAGGTGCTGGCGCCATCGACGATGGCGGCCTCCTCCAGCGAGGCGTCGATACTCTCGAAGTAGCCCTTGATGGTCCAGATGTGCAGCGCCATGCCGCCCAGCGAGGCGACGATCACCGCGCCGTGGCTGTTCACCCCGAGCCAGCTGACGTGCTGGCCGAGCTGGTCGAACAGGGCGTAGATCGCCACCAGCGAGAGCACCGGCGGGAACATCTGGAAAATCAGCATGCTCTTCAGGATCGGCGCCTTGCCGGCGAAACGCATGCGCGCGAAGGCGTAGGCGCTGGTGGTCGACAACAGCAGGATCAGCGCCGAGCTGACCAGGGCGATCTTCACCGAATTCCACAGCCACAGCAGCACCGGGAACGGCGGCTGGGTCACGCTGCCATCCTCGTGGGTGTAGGGGATGCCGAGGGCCAGCGACCAGTGTTCCAGCGTCGGGTTCTCCGGGAACAGGCTGCCGGTGGCGAAGTTGCCCTCGCGAAAGGAGATCGACACCACCATCAGCAGCGGAAAGAGGATCGCCACGACGAAGGCCAGCAGCGCCGCATGGGTCGCCCACAGCCGGTAACGCGCGGATTTCGGTTGCACCATGGCCATGACCGTCTCCTTATACCTTCACTTTCGAGAGCTTGAGGTTCAGCAGCGCCATGGCACCGACGAGAATGAAGATCATCGTGGCGATGGCCGCGGCCAGGGCGAAGTCCTGCCCGGAATCCTGGAAGGCGATGCGGTAGGTGTAGCTGACCAGCAGATCCGTGGTGCCGGCCGGCGTGCTCGCGCCGATGATGTCCGGGCCGCCACGGGTCAGCAGGGTAATCAGCACGAAGTTGTTGAAGTTGAAGGCGAAGCAGGCGATCAGCAGCGGCATCAGCGGCTTGATCAGCTGCGGCAAGGTGATGCGCAGCAGGTTGTCCAGCGGGCTCGCGCCATCGATCGCCGACGCCTCGTACTGATCCCGCGGGATGGCCTGCAAGAGGCCCATGCACAGCAGCAGCATGTACGGGTAGCCGAGCCAGGTGTTGACGATGAGGATCATCGTGCGCGCCAGGGCCGGGTCGCTGAACCAGTCCGGGCGGATGCCGAACAGCCCTTCGAGCAGCAGATTGATCTCACCGAAGTTCTGGTTGAACAGCCCGCGGAACACCAGGATGGAAATGAACCCCGGCACCGCGTACGGCAGGATCAGCATCAGCCGGTAGAACGCCTTGCCGCGCACCAGCTCCCACTGCAGCAGGCTGGCCAGCACCAGCCCCACGGCGAGGGTGAAGACCACGGTGAGCCCGGCGAAGGCGAAGGTCCAGGCGAAGATCTGCACGAACGGCTCACGGATGCTCGGTTCACTCAGCACCCGGGTGAAGTTGGCGAAGCCGGCGAACACGGTGAAGCCCGGCGGCACCGCTTTGCCCGTCTCGTCCACATAGAAACCGCGCTCCATGTCGGCGGTCAGGCGCGCACCGCTGCGGGTGTCGACCAGCACGCCAGGGCCTTCCTGGCGATAGACCGGCTCGACCGCCGCCACCTCGCGCAGCCCGTACAGCCGTAGCAGGCTGCCATCCGGCGCCTGCATGACCCATTGTTCCAGCGCCTTGCGCCGCTGAATCACCTCGCGCAGCGCCAGCGCCTCGCCCAGGCCTTCGACGCTTTCAGCCGGCTGCAGCGTCAGCGGTGCTTCCGCATCCGGCTCGCCGGTGAGCGGCGGACTGACGAACACGCCCTGCTCGCCCTTGTCCACCCGCAGCCGCTCGCCTTGCGGGCTCGAATGCAGGCTGAAGCGGAAGCGCTCGCCGGCCAGATAGGTCTGGCTCAGGTGATAACGCTCCACCTGGGCCAGGCTCAACAGGTGGCTGCCGCTGTAGTTGGTGAAGCCGATGCCCACCGTGTAGAGCAGCGGGAAGATGACGAACACCAGCATCCCCGCCACCGACGGGTAGACGTAGCGCTGGGCGTACATGCGCCGGTTGATGAACAGGTAGCTGGCGATGCCGGTGACCACCAGTCCGAGCAGAGCGAACGCCATCTGCTTCTGAACGTAGAGCGCGACCACCAGATACAGCGCGAAAGCGTTGAAGGCCAGCCAAAGCAGCCAGCGCAGGCCGGTGGTCAGGGAGCGGGGCAAACCCCAGGGTGTCGGGCGGGTCATGGCTGGGCTGGGCAACTCGGCACGGGCATTCACGGGAGCAGAACCTTTGAAAACGGAGCATAGTCCGCCGGCGCGCCCGAGGCGGCGGCCGGCGACGGGTTCAACGGGTGATGCGCTTGGCGGCGTCATCCAGGGCGGCGTCGACATCCTGCCGGCCGGAGGAGATGTTGGTCAGTGCGGCTTCCATCGCCGACCAGAACGCCCCCATCTCCGGTACGTTGGGCATCGGCTCGCCCATCTGCGCGTTCTCGAAGGTCGCCTTGATGTGCGGATTGCTGGACAGCTCTTCCATATAAGCGGTGTTGGCGACGGCACCCAGCGGCACGTCGGCGTTCACCGTCTTCAGTCCGTCGACCTCAAGCAGGTAGTTTTCGAGGAATTCCACGGCCAGATCCTTGTTCGGGCTGGCGGCGTTGAGCAGCGCCGCGGCCACACCGACGAAGGGCTTGCCCGGCTCGCCGTCGATGGCGGGAATCGGCGCCACGCCGAAGTCGATGCCGCTCTTCTCGATGTTCGACCAGGCCCAGGGGCCGCTGATCATCATCGCCGACTCGCCCTTGTTGAACGCCGCCTCGGCCACGCTGTAGTCGGCACCCTTGGGCATCACGCCCTTGTCGATCAGCTCGCGCAGCACCTTGGCACCGTCCTTGGCGCCGGCGTTGTTCACGCCGGTGGATTTGACGTTGTAGCCGCCGTCGGTCTGCTCGAACACGTAGCCGCCCTTGGCCGACAGCAGCGGCCAGGTGAAGTAGGTGTTGTTGTAGTCCCAGAGGATGGCCCGCTTGCCCTGAGGGGCGAGCTTCTCGTTCAGCGCCAGGACGTCGTCGAAACTCTTCGGCGGGGTGTCAACCAGCGCCTTGTTGTAGATCAGGCCGATGGTTTCCACCGAGATCGGGTAGCCCCACAGCTTGTTGTCGTAGGTCACCGCCTGCCAGGAGAAGTCGGCGATGCCGGACTTGGTTTCGGCGCTGGGGGTGACAGGGGTGAGCAGGCCGCTCTTGGCCCATTCGCCGATACGGTCGTGAGCCCAGATGAAGATGTCCGGGCCGTTGCCGGTGGCGGCGGCCTGCTGGAACTTGTCGGTGGCGCTGTCCGGGTGGGCCACTTCCACCGGAATGCCGGTCTCGGCGGTAAACCGCTTGCCAACTTCGGCCAGGCCCTTGTAGCCCTTGTCGCCGTTGATCCAGACGACCAGCTTGCCTTCCTCGATCGCTGCCAGCGCCGGCAGCGGCAGGCTGAAGGTGGCCGCCAGACCGACGGTGGCGATACACCAGAGTTTCTTGTTCATGCTTCGCTTTCCTCGTGGCTTCTTGTTTTTTGTTCCACCTGCTGCCGGCCTGAGGCTCTGGCAGTCGTGCCATGCTCGACGCGTGCTGCGCCCGCTACATCCTCCCCGAAGGCGGTGTCGAGGGCGTAGAAGCGGGGCGTAGTCCGTGACTGGCAACGTCACAAAATACGCTGCCAAGCCTAGCGCTTACGCCTGTTGCGGGCCGCCAATGCGCAGTCAAATGCTGCGAAATCACCACGGAGTTGCCGCGATGCCAGCCAATCCGTCGTCCGACCTGCCGCAAGCCCTCGGCCCGATGCGACCGAACGCAGCCCATGCCCGTGCGGCGTTTGTCGCTCGTTGCGTCAGGCGTGCACTTGGCACAGACAGCAGCCACCGCGACGAAGTGCCCGAAGCCGGTCGGCGCGGCGAGGAGTTCCGCCGATGAGCACGGCCTCCCTGAACGCCTCGGCACGGCGCCAGGCTCAGCTCGCCTTTCTCGCCAGCGGCACCGAGTATCGTCTGGGCCGCGCCGAGGATTGCCCGCTGCCACCGGAACAGCTGGCCGCGATCACGGGCGATGAGCCCTGGGTGCGTGCGTGCCTCGATGATGGGCTGACCGCTCGCGTCTACCGCATCCGGCTGGATGGCCGCGATTGGGCGCTCAAGGTCGCCCGCCGCCCCTGTCGGGTGCAGAACCCCGACGGCCAGACGAGCTTTCTCAACGAACTGCAGCGCCGCCGCGACCTTACCCGCTTGATGCGCACGCCGGAACAGGCCGAGCGTCTGGCCGGTATCGTGCCGACGCAGTACGCCTCACTGCAGCAGGGCATCATCCTCTCGCCCTGGGTCGAAGGCCGGCGCATCGAGCGCTGGGACGAGCGTCAGTTGCTGGAGCTGTTCGCCCTGCTGGTCGCCCTGCTACTGGGTGGGCTGTTCGAATGGGACCTGGCCGCCGGCAACACGCTGGACGACGGGCGCATCCGCCTGTTCGATTTCGGCTACCTCTACCCCTTCGACCCGCTGCGCCAGTACAACAGCGACGGCCTCGCCTCGCCGGGTTTCCACGTCGCCGAACGCTTCGAGACGCGGCAGCTGTTCGCCTGCCTGCTACGGCTGGAACAGGAAAGCGAGACGCAGGCACTGGCCGATTTCGCGCTGGAAAAACGCATCGCGCTGGAGGCCTACCAGCGCCTGCATCGGGAACTCGCCACCCGAGGTGCCAGCCAGGGAGTGCTGGCCTGGCTGGCCGACATCATGCGTCGCTGGCGCACGGCGCTGACCGGCAATCTGGGGGCGCTGTACCTGCAGGAGGCCTGGCGCTCGCACTGGCTGGATGTGAAGGACGACCTCAGCGGGCAGAGCTGTACGCCGCTGACCTTGCAGCGCCTGGCCTGGCTCAGAGACAAAGCCACCAGCCAGCGTGCCGAGCTGCTCGCCGGCGGGGCGCTGGCCAACGAACGACAGCCCGACCGCGAAGCGCTGCTCGACGACCTGCGCCAGGCCGAAGCGCAGGCGATTCGCTGGCAACTGGCCGATCTGCGGAGCGCCGAAGGGGTGTGAGCGGTGCGCAGATTGCGCCCGGGCGGGAAGGTATTGCGGCGGTGGGCTGAAGCCCTCCCTTCGACGCTACGATGAAGCCATCTCCTGTAGGGTGGGCTTCAGTCCACCACAACGGCCCCAGAAACAGCCGCGACCTCATCCACAACCCGCCGCTGCGCTCATGAGGCCAACAAAAAAAGCCCGCCTCCTATCGGCGAGGCGGGCCATCGCTACCGCTTAAGGCTAGAACCGCCCGGCCGTGGTGGCACCTTCGCTCGGCGTCAGGCTGTTGTTCGCCCCGCTCTGCCATTGCCGCACCTGGGTGGCGTTGGCCTCGTTGCGGATCAGGCATTTCCATTCCACCGGCTGCCCGGCCGGCACGGCAATACGGCCCTTCCAGGTCGGGTAGGCGCTGGTGTCGGTCAGGCGCACCGCCGATGCCGGGCTCCAGTTGCCGAGCTGGCTGACGTTGCCCGCCGCGTAGACGCTGTCGCCGGGTTGCGTCACGCCGTTGTCGCAGCGGAAATTCACATTGACCAGCGCGCCGGGTTCACCGCCACCGCTGCCCGTGCCGCTGCGCCAGACGCGCACCTGGCCGTCGCTGGCGTTGACCGCCTCGCTGAAGCTGCCGCTGGCGACCTGGCCGGGGTTGGCCAGATCGGAGTTGAGCGCCACCACCAGGGTCTGCTGGCTGCCGCTGACGGTGGCGACGAGGCCGCTGTAGCCGCTGTGGAAGCTGATCGCCGAATCGGCACGCACGCCGGCGGCGCGCCGCACCTGAATCAGCTGGCGGATGAAGTCGCCGTAGCCCCAGTCGTACATGTGCGACCAGTACACCACCGGCGTGCCCGGGCTGGTCAGAATGTAGGCGTAGGCCTGGCGGATCAGCCCGTCCTGCAGCGCCCAGTGGTGCTGGCCACCGTTCTGCCCGGGCGAATAGCCGGTGTCGTGGTTGTCGACAAAGGTCACCGCCACCTCGCGCCAGCGCGGGTCGGGGTTGCCGTTAAGGCCATGCTTCCAGTCGGCGACCGAGCCGTTCTGCATGCGCTCCTTGAGCGCGAAGTCGAACACCGGGCACTTGGCCCGGTCCGACCAGTCCTTGATGATCTGCTGCCAGCTGGCGGTGTTGCGCCAGTCCCAGCTCGGATATTCAGAAGGGCCTTTCCACAGCTCGCCAACGCAGAAGCTGCTGTCGGCGCTGTCGCTCATCCAGCTGTCGACCCGTTCGGGCGCATAGCCGCGAACGAAGTCGAAGCGGAAGCCGCCGGCGCCGTAGCCGCTGCGCAGGTTGGCAAGCTCGTCGCGAAACATGACGTAGATCTGCGGATGGCCGGTGTTCAGGTCCGACTCGCCGCCGATGAAGCGGTCACCGTCATCGCAGTCGTTGGGGTAGTTGCCCGGGTCGGCGCAGTCGTTGCGCCAGAAGCCCTGGCCGGCCGGCAGGTTGATCTCCTTGTCCGGGTAGCCGCGGTTCATGTGATTGGGCACCACATCGTAGAGCACTTTCACCCCGGCGCCGCCGAGCGCGCCGGCGGCCTGGCGCAGCTGGGCGTCGCTGCCGTAGCGGCCGTTCTTGTTGAAGTCATGCCAGAAGTAACCCTCGCCGCCGCCGGACTTGCCGCCGTCGGTCCAGCTGGAGAAGTCACGCCAGGGCACCGGCATCCAGATTGCCGAGAAGCCGTCCGCGGCGATCGTCGAGGCCTGCTGGCGAAGGATGTTGTACCAGTCGTTGGGCGCTTCGCGGACGACGTTCCAGTGGAAGCCCTGGAGGATGATTTCGTCGCCGCCGTGGTAGCGCACGCCGGCCGGGCTCTTGCCGGCCTGGTCAGCGAGGGCGGGGAACGGCAGCAGGATCGCCGCCAATACGGCGGCACGTAGGGTCTGGCTCATCGCAATACTCCGGTTCTTGTGCTTGTTCGCGGGTATCCGGCAACGGACTGCCGAATAAGGATGAACGCCGGTCGCACCTTCGACCGACCTGGGCAGCCTGCCCCTGCACGCCCCGGCCACCAACCTCCCCCGCCCAGTTGCAGGCGGCGTAGTGGCCAGGCCGAAGGCCCCTGGCAATCATCTGCGCCCTGCCGGGCGTAGCCCCGCCCCGGGGATTACGCCGCACTCATCCTGATTACGCCCTCGAGCTGCGCCAGCGAAATCTCTGGGCGGGAGGATGCCGCCAGCGGAGCCATCCCCGAGGCTTTCGCCACCGAGCTGCGCCCTGCGACACGCAGCGAAGGCGTGATCGATTCGGCATTAACAAGAAAAACAAGGACCTCGTCATGAAGCACACCGCGCACCCCCTGTTCGTCCTCAAACCCGCCTGCCTGCTTGCCGCCCTGCTGGTCGGCGGCCCGGCCCTGGCGGTCGATTTCCACGGTTATCTGCGTTCGGGCGTCGGCGCCACGGCCGGCGGCGGCGACCAGGCCTGCTTCCAGGCCGCCGGTGCACCGGCGAAATATCGCCTGGGCAACGAATGCGAAACCTACGCCGAGATCGGCCTCGGCCAGGAGGTGTGGAGCGAAGGCAACCGCAGCTTCTACGTCGATAGCATGATCGCCTACCGCTCCGACCAGGGTAACGACTGGGAAGCCACCGGCACCGACACCAATGGCGGCGAGAACAACCCCTTCGACGAGGCCGGCACCACCTCCATCCGCCAGTTCAACGTGGTCGGCAAGAACCTCATCCCGAGCCTGCCGGGCGCGGCGATCTGGGCCGGCAAGCGCTACTACAAGCGCCACGACGTGCACATCAACGACTACTACTACTGGGACGTCTCCGGCCCCGGCGCCGGCATCGAGGACATCGACCTGGGCTTCGCCAAGGCCAGCGTGGCGTGGATCCGCAACACCGACGGCGACTGGGTCTACCAGGGCTCGGGTACCGGCACCAATCTGGCCAACGACACCCTCGACTTCCGCCTTGGCGAGATCGACGTCAACCCGGGCGGCAAGCTGGAGATCGGCTACGACTACGGCAAGGCCAACCTCACCGACGAGCAGGAACGCGACCCCGGCTACGAGGACCAGAAGGGTCATCTGGTCACCCTCGAACACACCCAGAGCGACTGGTTCGGCGGCTACAACAAGCTCGCCCTGCAGTACGGCACCGACGGCATCATCGGCAGCAGCGGGCGCAACAGCACCGGTAACAGCGACGGCAAGATGTTCCGCCTGGTCAACCAGGGCGTGATCGGCCTGAGCGACAACATCGAGATGATGTACGTGCAGATCTACGAGGACCGCGACTTCGACAACGACTCCGGGCAGACCTGGGCCAGCTTCGGCGTGCGCCCGGTGTACAAGTGGAGCGAGGTGATGAGCACCGCGCTGGAGTTCGGCTATGACCGCGTCGATCCGCAGGCCGACGGCGAACGCACCCGCGACCTGAAGAAGCTCACTCTGGCCCAGCAGTGGTCGGCCGGCAACAGCTTCTGGGCGCGCCCGCAGATCCGCGTGTTCGCCACCTACGCGCAGTGGGACGGCGGCCGTTACCAGGCGGCCAGCGAATCCATCGATGCCGGCGACGACGACGGCATCACCTTCGGCGTGCAGGCCGAGGCCTGGTGGTAAACCGCACCGACTGAACGCCGTTAAGCAACGGCAGCCTTTCCGCTCCCACCGTCCAGACGGTGCCTTTTGCCCCGGCTCTGGCAGGTCGGGGCATTTTTTATCCGGAGAACCGCCATGCATCCTTTATCTCTTCTCGCCGCCGGGCTGATCGCCCTGGCGCTCGCCGGCTGCGGCAGCGAGCCGCTGCGCCGGGTCGACGCCCTCGCCGCCAGCCCTGCGCCGCTGCAAGGCTCGGTCGAACAGGCGCGCGCCGCACTGGCCGCCGCACCGATCTGCTGCAGCGGTGTCGACCGGTTGCCGTTCGAGCCGCTCGAAGCCGGTTTCGCCGGCGACGTGCTGATCGACACCCAGGCGCCGGCCTACCGCTTCGAGACCGGCAAGAGCTTCCTGCGCGCCTTCAAGCTACCGGCCGGCGGCCCGTCATTCGAAATCCGTCTCTACAGCCAGGCCGGCAGCAGCGTACTGGCACCCAACGCCATGCTGCTCGACAGCCGCATGCGCCCGACCCGCCTGCTGGATGCCGACGACTTCGTCTACGTTCCGCCAACCGGGCTCAAGGGCGACAGCCTGGACGCACGCCTGCGCATCGACCGTTCGCAGCCGGAGCACCCGGGCAACGAGCGCTACCTGATCCTCTACACCAGCGAGGCGCAGATGGCCGGCCAGACCACGCTCGAACACCCGGCCAAGGCCTATGCCAAGGCGCTGGGCAACGAACCGCCGAGCATCCCCGACCCGGTGGCGCAGCACTCGCCAGTAGGCGTGATCAAGCTGGTGATGATCCCCGACAGCGCCGCCGGTTCAACCGCCAAGGGCTATGTGCCGGGTTACAGCATCGGCCAGGAAATGGGCAACGAACTGCCCGTCGCGCCGGCCCCCGCGGTGCTGCCGGAGACTTCGGCCTACTACCGCCAGGCGATCGACGCCGCGCTGGCGCAGAAGGATCTGGAACGCGCGTTGCGTCTGGCCGACGAAGCGGCACGGGTAGGCGACAGCACGGCGAAGCAGCACCTGCTCGAACGCATCGAGATTCGCTGATCGGTCAGTCGTCGCCGGCTGGGTAACGGTGCAAGGGCCACAGCCGCCTGCGGCTGTGGCCTGACGTTCATTCGCCGCGGATGTACTGTTCGAGCTGCTGGATCAGGCTGTCCTGTTCGGCCATGGTTTCCTTGACCACGTCACCGATCGACAGCAGGCCGACGGTGCGGCCCTGGTCCAGCACTGGCAGGTGGCGCAGGTGCTTGTCGGTCATGATCTCCATGCACTCGCGGATGCTCTGGCGCGGCTCCACCGTGACCACCTTGGTCGTCATGATGGCGCTGACCGGGGTGACGAACGAGGAGCGCCCCTGAAGCACCATCTTGCGCGCGTAGTCACGCTCACTGACGATTCCCACCAGCCGTCCCGAGGCATCGGCGACTGGCAGTGCACCGACGTTTTTCGCGGCCATCAGCTTGAGCGCGTCGAACACCGAATCCTCGGGAGCGATCGTCACGATGCCCTGTGTCTGCTTGGCACCAATCACCTGCGCAACCGTTTTCATGGGACAGCTCCTTCTTGTTGGTTTTGACGGAAATGCGGCCCAGGGCATCTCCACGTCGAGCAAGCCGAAAGCAGAACATATAGCGTGGCCGCGAACGCAGCAAAGCGTTTCAGCCGGCGCATGAGCAAGCCTGTAATTGCTTCCGGCGAGTCAGGCGCTCAGCTTCAGGCCGACCAGCCCGGCGAGCAGCAACAGCGCGCTGAGCAGTCGCGCTGGCGAGGCACTTTCGCCAAAGATGACGATGCCCAACGCCACGGTGCCCAACGCACCGATGCCGACCCATATCGCGTAGGCCGTACCGACCGGCAGCACCTGCATGGCGCGGGCGAGGAGGAAGAAGCTGCCAGCCATCGCCAACACGGTGAGCACACTGGGCAGCGGACGGGTGAAACCTTCGGAAGCCTTGAGGCCAATGGCCCAGCCTACTTCCAGAAGGCCGGCAATGATCAGCATGATCCAGGCCGAATGCATGAGGATGACTCCATCAACGGCAGGGTCGTCCCCGCATGATCCGACACACCAGCGGGTCGTCCCGCGGCGAATGCGACCCTAGCACACAGCGCACCCTTGGGCAGCCACCGCAGCGTCCGCCGACGGATCGAATCCACGCGCGCACTGGGTGCGTCATCGCTCCGTGTAGGGTGGAAAACTGCGAAGCATTTTCCACCCTTGCTGGGCGAGGCCGACGCCGTCAGAAGATGTAGTCGGTGGTCAGGAAGCTCGACTGGCGGTCCCGAATGATCCGGTCGACCAGCTCCTTGTTGCCTTCGTTGAAGCGCGTCGCCACCAGGGTACGGATGGAGAACACGCGCAGGGCGTCATGTACCGACAGCGTGCCCTCGGCGGAATTCTTGCGACCATTGAACGGATAGCTGTCCGGTCCGCGCTGGCACTGGGCGTTGATGTTGATGCGCCCGACCTGGTTGACGAAGGCATCCACCAGCCGGCCTACCTGCGCCGGGTCGTTGCCGAAGATCGACAGCTGCTGGCCATAGTCGGAGGCGGTGACGTAGTCGATCACCTCCTGCAGGTCGCGGTAGGGCACCACCGGCACCAGCGGGCCGAACTGCTCTTCGTGATAGACACGCATCGTCGAATCGACCGGGCTCAGCACCGCCGGCTGGAAGAAGCTCTGGTGCGACTCGCCACCGCCGGCGTTGATCACCCGCGCGCCCTTGGCCACGGCGTCTTCCAGCACCGCATGCAGATAATCAGTCTTGCCCGGCTCGGGCAGCGGCGTCAGCGCGACGCCGGGCTCCCAGGGCATGCCCGGCTTGAGCGCGTTGACGCGAGCGGCGAAGCGTTCGAGAAAGCCATCGAGCACCGCCTCATGCACGAAGAGGATCTTCAATGCCGTGCAACGCTGGCCGTTGAACGACAGCGCGCCGGTCACGGCCTCTTCCACGGCATTGTCCAGATCGACCTCCGGCAGGACGATGCCCGGGTTCTTCGCGTCCAGCCCCAGCGCGGCGCGCAGGCGGTGCGGACGCGGGTGCAGTTTCTTCAGGTCGGCGGCGCCCTTGTGCGTGCCGATGAAGGCGAACACGTCGATCTTGCCGCTGGCCATCAGCGCGCTGACCGTCTCGCGACCACGGCCGTAGATGACGTTGATGACCCCGGCCGGGAAGCTGTCGCGGAAGGCCTCGAGCAGCGGGCGGATCAGCAGCACGCCGAACTTGGCCGGCTTGAACACCACCGTGTTGCCCATGATCAGCGCCGGGATCAGCGTGGTGAAGGTCTCGTTGAGTGGATAGTTGTACGGCCCCATGCACAGCGCCACCCCCATCGGCACGCGGCGGATCTGGCCGAGGGTGCCCTGCTCCAGCTCGAAGCGGCTGGAGCTACGGTCCAGCTCCTTCAGTGCGTGGATGGTGTCGACGATGTAATCGCAGGTGCGATCGAACTCCTTCTCGGAGTCCTTGAGGTTCTTGCCGATCTCCCACATCAGCAGCTTGACCACCGCGTCGCGCTGTTCGCGCATGCGCGCCAGAAAGCGCTCGACATGGGCAATGCGCTCGGCCACGCGCATGGTCGGCCAGGCACCGCGACCGTAGTCATAGGCGGCGACAGCGGCGTCCAGCGCACGCAGCGCGGCGTCGGCATCCAGCAGCGGCGTACTGCCAAGGACTACCTGGCGCTCGCCGCCGTCCGCCTCACGCAGGAACACCGGGCTGCGTAACTCGGCCAAAGGACCGTCCCAGTTCATCAGCTCGCCATTGACCAGATAATCGCGCTGCGTAACCGGTACATCCGGACGATAGGCCTCGGGAATCTCATCCAGACGGGGGAAAAGCTCGGCAAGCGGGCGCGCGGTAGTCATGGAACCTCCAGTAGCGAAGCGGGGCGATCGCGGCAGGCCCCACGCCCACCGCGACGGGTCGGACGGATTACAGCTCGCGCTGTTCGGCACGCTCGGCGCGCAGGTCGAAGTCGCGCGGCAGTTCGGCTGCCGGCGCGCTGTCCAGCGCCTGCAGGGCCTCGCGCGTGGCGCTTTCGATGGCGGCCCAGTCGCCGGCGCGTACGGCCTTGGCGTCGACCATCCAGGTGCCACCGACGCACATCACATTGGACTGCGCCAGGTAGTCCCGGGCGTTGCGCGCGTTGATGCCACCGGTCGGGCAGAAACGGATATTGCCGAACGGCCCACCCAGCGCCTTGAGCGCGGCGACGCCGCCACAGACCTCGGCTGGGAACAGCTTGAAGCGGCGATAACCCAGGGCGTAGCCGAGCATGATTTCCGAGGCGCTGGCCACGCCCGGCAGCAGCGGCAACGGGCTGTGCAGCGCGGCATCCAGCAGTTCGCCGGTGCTGCCCGGAGAGACGATGAACTGCGCCCCGGCAGCCTCGGCCTGCTCGAGCATGGCGGCATCCAGCACGGTGCCGGCACCGACGATCAGTTCGGGGCGCTGCTCGCGCAGCAGGCGGATGGCGCTCAGACCCAGCGCCGAGCGCAGGGTGATTTCCAGCACCTTGAGGCCACCGGCGGCCAGGGCGTCGGCCAGCGGCAGGATGTCCGCCTCGCGCTCGATGGTGATCACCGGCAGGATGCGTGCGGCACTGCACCACTGGTCGATCAGGGCGATCTTGTCGGTCATGCTGGCGGCGCGGGTTTGGCTAGATGTCATGGCAGATTCCTTGCGCCCTCACGGGCACCAGTAGATTTCGAGGGGACGGGCGAGGAAGGCGCGGATCGGCATCGCTTCATAGGATTCGCCGGCCAGGGCCTGGTTGAGCGTGGCCAGCTTGCCCGGGCCGTGCAGGGCGAGCAGGGTCAGCCGCGCGTTGGCCAGCAACGCCAGGCTCATGCTCAAACGCTGGCGCGGCACGCTCGGCGCCTGCATCGGCAGACAGCGCCGCGTACCACGCGGGTCGAGCGCCGCTTCTAGGTTCGGGCTGTCGGGGAACAGCGAGGCGGTGTGGCCGTCCTCGCCCATGCCCAGCACCAGCACGTCGATCGGCGGCAGTTCGGCCAGCACAGCATCGGCGCGCTCAGCCGCCTCGTCGAGACTGGCCGCGCTCTGATAAAGGCCGATCAGCCGTGCCGCGGCAGCCGGCCCCTGCAACAGGTGTTGGCGTACCAGCCCTTCATTGCTGTCCGGATGACTGACTGGCACCCAGCGCTCGTCGGCCATGCTGACGGTGACCTTGGCCCAGTCCAGCTCCTGCTGCGCGAGGCGCTCGAAGAAGGCGATCGGGCTGCGGCCGCCGGAGACCACCAGGGTCGCCGCACCGCGCTCGGCGATCGCACTGCGCACGGCGTTGCTCACGGTCAGCGCCAGTTCGCCGGCCAACTGGTCGGCGTTGCCGAGGCTGAAACCGAGGGTCTGCACCGGCAGATCGAGGTTAGAGATCGTCATACCAACTCCTGCCGTCACGGCTGATCAGGGCAATCGAGGCAGCCGGTCCCCAGCTGCCTGCTGTGTAGGGTTTGGGAGGGGCGCCGACGCGCTGCCAGCCGTCGATCAGCTGGTCGCACCACTTCCAGGCGTATTCGATTTCGTCCTTGCGCACGAAGAGGTTCTGGTTGCCCTTCATCACTTCCAGCAGCAGACGCTCGTAGGCGTCGGGGATGCGCGGGCTCTTGTAGGTTTCCGAGAAGTTCAGCTGCAGCGGCCCGCTGCGCAGCTGCATGCCCTTGTCCAGGCCCTGGTCCTTGGTCATCACCAGCAACGAGATGCCCTCCTGCGGCTGCAGGCGGATGATCAGTTTGTTGCCGATCAGCTGGCGCTGCTCCGGGGCGAAGATGTAATGCGGCGGCGCCTTGAAGTGGATGACGATCTGCGACAGCTTCTGCGGCATGCGCTTGCCGGTACGCAGGTAGAACGGCACGCCGGCCCAGCGCCAGTTGCAGATGTCCGCGCGCAGGGCGACGAAGGTCTCGGTGTCGCTCTGGGTGTTGGAGTTTTCCTCCTCCAGATAGCCCGGCACCTGGCGCCCGAGGATGCTGCCGGCCACGTACTGCCCGCGCACCAGCTGCTGGCCGAGCTGCTCCGGCGCGATGGGCGCCAGCGCCTTGAGCACCTTGACCTTCTCGTCGCGGATGCTGTCGGCGGAGAGGTCGCTGGGCGGGTCCATGGCGATCAGGCAGAGCAGCTGCAGCAGGTGGTTCTGGATCATGTCGCGCAGCTGGCCGGCCTGGTCGAAGTAGCCCCAGCGGCCTTCGATGCCAACGGTTTCGGCGACGGTGATCTCCACATGGGAGATGTGGTTCTGGTTCCACTGGGTCTCGAACAGGCTGTTGGCGAAACGCAGGGCGATCAGGTTCTGCACCGTGTCCTTGCCCAGGTAGTGATCGATGCGGTAGGTGCGGTCTTCCGGGAAGAAGCGCGCCACCGCGTCGTTCACTTCGCGGGATGACTCCAGGTCATGGCCGATGGGTTTTTCCAGCACCACGCGGGTGCGCTCGGCCAGCCCCGCCTCGGCCAGCCCGGCGCAGATCGCACCGTAGACGGACGCCGGAGTGGCGAAGAAGGCAACAATGCGCTCGGCCTGGCCGGCCTTGTCCGCCAGCGCGGCGAAATCTCCGGTGCGGCGAAAATCCATGCTCAGGTAGTCCAGCCGGGCCAGGAAGCGCTGCAGCACGATCTCGTCGAGCTCGCGTTCGGCCACATGCCGACGCAGGTGCTCGGCGATCAGCGCCAGATGCGTGGCCGGCTCGCCGCCGTCGCGGGCCAGACCGAGGATGCGGGTGTCCTCCGGCAGCAGGCCGGCACGATCGAGCTGATAAAGCGCGGGGAACAGCTTGCGCAGGGCCAGGTCACCGAGGGCGCCGAACAGCGCCAGGGTGCAGGGTTCGACAGATAGTGGCGTCATGATGTTTGTTCTTCTACTAAAACTGCCCTATGAATACACGGCGATGCTCGGTTATTCAAGTTCAATGTAGTAATAAAAACAACATTTACCGCAGATTTAGATACCTGTGGCCGCTGCGCACCACCCTCAGTAGGATAGGCCACCCCTTTGGCAAGCCGCATCAGGACCGACATGGACCGCGTACACAACCTGCTCGAGCAGATCCAGCGCCGCCTCGAAGACCTCAACAAGGCCGAGCGCAAGGTCGCCGAAGTCATCCTGCGCAACCCGCAGCAGGCCACCCGTTTCAGCATCGCCACCCTGGCGCAGACCGCACAGGTCAGCGAGCCGACAGTGAATCGCTTCTGCCGCTCGTTCGGCGTCAGCGGTTATCCGGAACTGAAGATGCAGCTGGCGCAGAGCCTGGCCAGCGGCGCCGCCTACGTCAGCCAGGCGGTAGAGCCGGACGACGGCCCGGCGGAATACACCCGCAAGATCTTCGGCTCGGCCATCGCCTCGCTGGACAGCGCCTGCCAGAGCCTCGACCCGCAGCTGGTCAGCCGCGCCGTGGACCTGATGATCCAGGCCCGGCAGATCCACTTCTTCGGCCTTGGCGCCTCGGCCTCGGTGGCGCTGGATGCGCAGCACAAGTTCTTCCGTTTCAACCTGGCGGTGACCGCGCATTCGGACGTACTGATGCAGCGCATGCTGGCCTCGGTGGCGCATACCGGCGATCTGTTCGTGATCATTTCCTATACCGGGCGCACCCGCGAACTGGTGGAGGTGGCGCGCGTCGCCCGACAGAACGGCGCCTCGGTACTCGGCCTGACCGCCGCCGGCTCGCCGCTGGCACAAGCCAGCACGCTGAGCCTGAACATTCCGCTACCCGAGGACACGGACATCTACATGCCGATGACCTCGCGCATCATCCAGCTCACCGTGCTCGACGTGCTCGCCACCGGCATGACCCTGCGCCGCGGCGTGGATTTCCAGCCGCATCTGCGCAAGGTGAAGGAAAGCCTGAATGCCAGCCGCTACCCGGCGGACGAAGAGCCGAGCTAAGGGAACGGAACCAGCACGAACGCGGGATGTTGCTATAACAACATCCCGCCATCACACCCCGACATAACCCGTCAGCGTGCCAGCGCCTGCTCCAGCGCCACCCCGGCGCCCTCCAGCCCCGGAAACTCAGCAGTCACCAGCCACACCGGCACATCGCCGAGATAGCCGCTCATGCAGCCCTTGCTGGTAAAGCCGCGGGCGAAACCACTGGCCGCGAAGAAATCGGCGAAACGCGGCACCACGCCACCGACGATATACACCCCGCCCCGCGCACCGAGCGTGAGCACGTTGTTGCCGGCGACGCGGCCGAGCCACACGCAGAACTGCTCCAGGGTCGCCACCGCGACATGATCGCCAGCCAGCGCCGCCGCCGTGACTTCAGCCGGCGACGTCAGCTGCGGCGTCAAACCGGCCAGGGCGCAGATCGCCCGATAGAGCAGCAACAGGCCGCCACCACTGAGCACGTCCTCGGCACGCACATGGCCAAGCTGCGCGAAGAGCATCTGCCACAGCGCCGCTTCGTGTGCATCCGCCACCGGCAGATCGACGTGCCCGCCCTCCCCCGGCAACGCACGCCAACTACCACCATCCAAGGGCATCAACGCGGCAACCCCCAGCCCGGTGCCCGGCCCGATGACCAGCGCCGGCGCGTCGGGCTCGGCGACGCCGGGGCGGATCGTCCGCCGCTCCGCCCCGCTGACCCGGGTCATGCCCAGCGCCATCGCGGCGAAATCGTTGATCAGCAGCAGCTCATCCAGCTGCAGCGCACCGCAGAAGTCGCGCCGCGACAGCCGCCAGTGATTGTTGGTGAAGGTGAACTGCTCGCCCTTGACCGGCCCGGCACAGGCCAGGCACGCCGCACCGACGCCGCCCGGCGCCAGACCGAGCGAAGCCAGGTAATGTTCGACTGCCTGTTCCGGCGTGACGAAATCCGCCGCCGCCAGCACTTGCACCGCCTCCAGCCGCGAGTCGCGCCACAGCGCGAAGCGCGCGTTGGTGCCGCCGATATCCCCGACCAGCGCCAGCCTCATCGCAGCGCCTCCAACCCGGCGGTGAACACACTGGCGCCCTGCTCGGCGGAGCTGAACGCCGCGCGCATGAAGCCGAACAGCTCGCGGCCGCAGCCCTGCACACCTGCGGCCGGCGCCGCTGCCGGCGATCGGTCGGCCAGCTCGGCGGCATCGACCAGCACCTCAAGCGTGCCGCTCTGCCCATCCACGCGCAGCAGATCGCCGTCGCGCACGCGCGCCAGCGGTCCGCCGTCGATCGCCTCCGGGCACACATGGATCGCCGCCGGCACCTTGCCCGACGCCCCGGACATGCGCCCGTCGGTGACCAGCGCGACCTTGAAGCCGCGATCCTGCAGCACACCGAGATAGGGCGTCAGCTTGTGCAGTTCCGGCATGCCATTGGCGCGCGGCCCCTGAAAACGCACCACCGCGACGAAATCACGCTCCAGTTCGCCGGCCTTGAACGCCTCCACCAGCTCCAGCTGATCGGCAAAGACCCGCGCCGGCGCTTCCACCACGCGATGCTCGGGCGCCACGGCGGACACCTTCATCACCCCGCGCCCGAGATTGCCACTCATCACCCGCAGCCCGCCTTCAGCCGAGAACGGCCGCGCCACGGGGCGCAGGATGCTCTCGTCCAGACTCGTCGCTGCACCGTCCCGCCAGGTCAGCCGGCCGTCTTCGAGGAAGGGTTCCTGCGCGTAGCGCCTGAGCCCGCGCCCCATCACGGTCTGCACATCCTCGTGCAGCAGGCCGGCATCGAGCAGCTCGCGCACCAGCAGCGCGACGCCGCCCGCGGCATGGAAGTGATTGATGTCGGCTGAACCATTGGGATAGACCCGCGCCAGCGTCGGCACCACCTCGGAGAGGTCGGCCATGTCCTGCCAGGTCAGCTGGATGCCCGCCGCCTGGGCGATGGCCGGCATGTGCAGGGTGTGATTGGTCGAGCCGCCGGTGGCATGCAACGCGACGATGGCGTTGACCAATACGCGCTCGTCGACGAGCTCACCGAGCGGCGTGAAGCTGCCGCCCTGTGGCGTCAGTCGAGTGACCTGCCGCGCGGCCTCGGCGGTCAGCGCATCGCGCAATGGCGTGCCCGGGTTGACGAAGGAGGAGCCGGGCAGATGCAGACCCATCACTTCCATCAGCATCTGGTTGGTGTTGGCGGTGCCGTAGAAGGTGCAGGTGCCGGGGCTGTGGTAGGCCTGCATCTCCGCGGCGAGCAGTTCGTCGCGACTGGCCTTGCCTTCGGCGTAGCGCTGGCGCACCGCGGCCTTGTCCTTGTTGGCCAGCCCGGAGGGCATCGGCCCGGCCGGCACGAACACCGCCGGCAGATGACCGAAGCGCAGCGCACCGATCAGCAGCCCGGGGACGATCTTGTCGCAGATGCCGAGCAGCAGCGCCCCATCGAATAGGTTGTGCGACAGCGCCACCGCGGTGCTCATGGCGATCACCTCGCGACTGGCAATGGCCAGCTCCATGCCCGGCTCGCCCTGGGTGACGCCATCACACATCGCCGGCACACCGCCCGCCACCTGCCCCACCGAACCGATCTCGCGCAGCGCCTGGCGCAGACGCTCGGGATAATCCTCGTAGGGCTGATGCGCCGAGAGCATGTCGTTGTAGGCGGTGACGATGGCGATGTTGGCGGCATCGGGCAGGCGCAGGCGCTGCTTGTCCTGCGCGCCGCAACCGGCGACGCCGTGGGCGAAGTTCGCGCACTGGGCGCCGCTGCGCGCCGGCCCCGCCTCCGCCGCCCCACGAATCAGCGCCAGATAGCGCTCACGGGTTGGGCGACTGCGGGCGATCAAGCGCTCGGTAACGGCGAGGACACGAGGGTGCATGCGGCTGACTCCAGATCATTTTTGTTGGTTTTATACCAACCGAAGTCGTCGCTAACAATACAAAAGCCGCCACAAACAACAAATATATTGTTTTTATAACAAGATCAGCGATTGATCAGTTCAAGCTGCCGACGCAGTTGCGCCGCATGTGCCTTCTCCGCACGCAGCCCCGCGAAGAACTCGGCCTTCTCACGCTCAAGGCGCTCGATGATCGCGCCGATGTTCAGCAGCAGTTCGCGCAACACCCGCAACTCGCTCTGCTGCCGGCGATAGCCGAACCCGAGTGCGCAGAGCGCGATCAGCGCTACCAGCACCATACACAGCGACACTCCCATCACCAGCCAGGACATGCTCAGCGCATTCATATCTCCACTCCTTGTGCATTGGCAAAACGCCATGATTCGAGCGGAAAGATATGTAACGTTAGAAGACAGGTCGATAATGTTTACTTGAACAGGTAAAGGAATGCAGCAGGTTATCCGCGCGCTGGCCTGCCAACAGGCAACAGCCCTGGCGGCCGCAACCCGCCGGACCACGCTGGCTGGAGGCCTGAGCGCGCCCGCAGTGGCGCCGCGCGGATATGTCAGGAAACTGGGCAGATGAACTACCGCCGCGGTGCGGGGCTAGTCGCCCATCGGCATCGCGCCGCGCCCCTCGCGGGGCTGACTGCCGTCATGTCGACCCAGCTGCAGGAAAATACTCGCGGCCAGCAAGGCCATGCCGCCGATACAGAGGAAGGTCAGCCGGAAGGCCGGCAACACCTCGACACCCTGCGCCCCGGGCACGGTGAATCCGCCAAGCAGCGCACCGGCTGCCGCCACGCCGAGACTCATCGACAGTTGCACCACCACCGAGAGCAAGCTGTTGCCGCTGCTGGCGTTGGCGTTGCTGAGACCGACCAGCGTGACGGTGTTCATCGCGGTGAACTGCATCGAATTGACCATGCCGATCAGGCTCAGATGCAGCAGCAGAAGCAGCTGGGAGGTATCGGCATCCACCGTGGCCAGGCTGCCGATCAGCAGGCCCAGCAGCACGGTGTTGCCGAGCAGGATGTGTCGATAGCCAAAGCGATCGATCAACCCCTTGGCCATTGGCTTGACCAGCATCGCCCCCAGCGCCAGCGGAATCATGGTCATCCCCGCCTGCGCTGGCGAGTAGCCCAACGCCACCTGCAGCAGCAGCGGCAGCAGGAACGGCAGCGCGCCGCTGCCCAGCCGGGCGAACAGGTTGCCGAAGATCCCGACGGCGAAGCTGCGCGTATGGAACAGCCTCGGACTGAACAGCGGCGCATCGATGCGCCCGGCGCGCAACCAGTATGCCGCCAGGCAGGCCGCGCCGCCGAACAGCAGCAACAGCACCCGCGCGTGCGGCATGCGCAATTCGCCGAGCCCCTCCAGAGCGATGGTAATCAGCACCATCGCGGTACCGAACAGCAGGAAGCCGAGGCTATCGAAGCGCACCCGCTTGTCCGTCTTGAAATCGGGCATGAAACGGAATGCTGCGATGCAACCGACCAGCCCCACCGGCAGGTTGATCAGGAAGATCCAGTGCCAGGAGGCGTACTGCACCAGCCAGCCACCGAGCGTCGGCCCGAGCAGCGGCCCGACCATTCCTGGCAGGGCAATGAAGGTCATCACCCGCACGAACTCGCTGCGCGGAAAGGCGCGCAGCACCACCAGTCGCCCCACCGGCAGCATCAGCGCACCGCCGAGCGCCTGGATCACCCGCGCGGCTACCAGCTGGTTGAAGCTGGTCGACAGCGCGCACAACAGCGAACCGAGGGTGAACAGCAAAATCGCCGAGAAGAAGATGCGGCGCGTGCCGAAGCGGTCGGCGATCCAGCCGGACGCTGGAATCAGCAACGCCACGGTGAGCATGTAGGCGATCACCACGCCCTGCATGCGCAGCGGATCCTCGGCCAGGTCGCGGGCCATCGCCGGCAGCGCAGTATTGAGGATGGTGCCGTCCAGCGTCTGCATGAAAAAGGCGATGGCGACCAGCCAGGGCAGTACGCGGGCGGAGCGGGCATCCAGTACGGCAGTTGATGACATGGGGGCCCCTGAAGCGAAAAGTGCACCATCTTAGAGGATTCGCCCGCACAGGGTTCGCCGACGAAGGGGCGAGCGGGCATTTGCAACTGACTATTTCAGAGATTCTTGACGCGAATCATTAGCATTAAATATCGCAAGGAGGATGCTTGCTTCGACCTTCCCACCTTCGGAGTTTTCCCATGCGCATCCCCGCTACCCTGGCCGCCACCGCCCTGCTGCTCACTCCACTCGCCCAGGCGAAGGAATACCCCATCGGTGAACCGCAGCACTGCGGCGGCATGGAAGTCGGTGCGGTGTATCTGCAACCGGTGGAGATGGACCCGCCGGGCATGATGCGCGCCGCCGCCGAATCCGACGTCCACCTGGAAGCCGACATATCCGCCACCGAGGACAATCGCAACGGCTGGCAGGAAGGCAGTTTCGTGCCCTACCTGAGCATCCACTACAGCCTGCGCAAGAAGGGCTCCGATGAAGTGGTCGAAGGCGATTTCCACCCGATGGTCGCCAACGACGGTCCGCACTACGGTGACAACGTCAAGCTGCTCGGCCCGGGCAAGTATCAGCTGACCTTCAAGATCCTGCCGCCGGGCAAGGGCCACAACATGTTCGGCCGCCACGTCGACAAGGAAACCGGCGTGCAGCCCTGGTTCGAAGGCTGCCAGCTGAACTACGAGTTCACCTACGCCGGCATCGGCAAGAAAGGCGGTTATTGAAGCGGAGTACTCCCATGCGCACCTTCCTGCTCCGCGCCCTGCTGCTCGCCGGATTCGCCGGTGGCGCACAGGCCGCCCTGCCCACCTATGAGCTGACCATCCGCGACGGCCATTTCGAACCCGCGTCGATCGAAGTGCCGGCGCGCCAGCGTTTCAAGATCGTGGTGCACAACGCCGGCAGCGGTCCGACCGAGTTCGAGAGCACACCGCTGCGGGTGGAGAAGGTGCTGTCGCCGGGTGTGACGTCGTTCGTCGTGATCCATCCGCTGAAGCCGGGTCGTTATCCGTTCTTCGATGAATTCCACATGGACCTTCCCGAAGGCGAGATCATCGCCAGGTAGTGCAGGAGAGCTGGCATGGGCCAATCAATGTTCATCGTCTGGCGCGAGAGCGTCGAGGCACTGCTGGTCATCGGCATCCTGCATGCGTGGTTGCGCCAGCAGCCGGGCGCGGGCCACGCGCTGCGCATGCTCTGGGGCGGCGTCGCGGCCGGCCTGGGGCTGGCGGTCGCGCTGGGCTGGGGCGTGCTGCGCGCCGGCGACTGGCTGGCCGGCAGCGGCGGCGAGTGGTTCCAGTGCGGCATGCTGCTGGTGGCGAGCATGCTGATCCTGCACATGGTCGGCTGGATGCATCACCACGGCCGCACGCTCAAGAGCAGCCTGCAGAACAGCGCGGCGCAGAAGCTCAGCCAGGGCAGCGGCTTCGGCCTGCTGCTGCTCGCCATGCTTGCGGTCGGGCGCGAGGGCAGCGAAACGGTAGTGTTCCTCTACGGCATCGGCAACCAGCAGCAGGGCCACGACCTCACCGGTTTCATCATCGGTGGCGTGCTCGGCTTCGTGCTTGCGCTGCTCAGCTACGCCGCACTGCAGGCCGGCAGTCGGTACTTTTCCTGGCGGCGCTTCTTCCAGGTCAGCGAGGCGTTGTTGCTGCTGCTGGGCAGCGCGCTGCTGATGGCCGGTCTGGATCGCTTCAGCGGCCAGCTGATGGGGATGGATGTGCCGGAGCAGTTCTACAGCTTCTTCGGCGATCCGCTATGGGATACCTCGGCCTGGCTGGATGACGATGGCGCGCTGGGCGGCACGATCGCCGGACTCACCGGTTACCGTGCCATGCCGTCGCTGGCGGCGGCGCTGACCATGCTGGCGTACTGGCTGGCCGTGTGGGCCTGGCTGCGACCGGCGACGCCCGCACCGCTGGCAGTGAGGCCGGCATGATCGCCCAGACGCCCTGGCTGGCACGCGCCGGCGATGCCCTGCGCCGCCACGCCGCGGCGATCCGGACGGTGCAGTGGCTGGTGGTCGGTTTCTACCTGGTGCTACTGGTGATCCCCGCCCTGTTGCCATTGCCGCCGGCTCAGGCAGGCATGCTCGACAACCTGACGCTGCTGGCACAGTTCGTCTTCTGGGGCCTGTGGTGGCCGTTCGTGCTGCTGTCGATGGTGCTGTTCGGCCGGTTATGGTGCGGTGTGCTCTGCCCGGAAGGCTCGCTCAGCGAGTGGATCAGCTGGCGCGGGCTCGGCAAGGGCACACCGCGCTGGATTCGCTGGGGCGGCTGGCCGACCATCGCCTTCATCCTCACCACCGTCTATGGCCAGCTGATCAGCGTCTACGATTACGCCCAGGCCGCGCTACTGATCCTGGGAGGCTCCACCGTCGCGGCGATGTTGGTGGGTTACCTCTATGGCCGCGGCAAGCGCGTCTGGTGCCGCTACCTGTGCCCGGTCAGCGGGGTATTCTCGCTGCTTGCCCGGCTCGCCCCGCTGCACTACAAGGTCGACGAACAGCGCTGGCTCGCCAACAACGGTCCGCACCTGCCACCGCCGAACTGCGCACCGCTGCTGGACATCCGCCGCATGCAGGGCGCCAGCGATTGCCATGCCTGCGGTCGCTGCAGCGGCCAACGCGGCGCCGTGCAGCTCAGCGCGCGCTCGCCGAATCAGGAAATCCTCATCGTCGGCAGCCTGCCGCAGCACAGCCACTGGGACAGCACCCTGCTGCTGTTCGGCGTAATCGGCCTGGCAATGGGCGCCTTCCAGTGGACGGTCAGCCCCTGGTTCATCGCCCTGAAACAGACTGCCGCCGAATGGCTGGTCGATCGCGAGCTGTTCTGGCCGCTGGAAGCCGATGCACCCTGGTGGCTGCTGACGCATTATCCGCAGCTCAACGACGCCTTCAGCTGGCTCGACGGCGCAGCCATTCTCACCTACATCGGCGCCGCCGCGCTGCTGCTCGGCGGCGCGCTGTGGCTGCTGGTGCGGGCCGCCGTACGTCTGATGGGACGCAGCGGCAACGTCTTCCATCATCTGGCGCTGAGCCTGACACCGCTGGGCGGTGCCGGGCTGTTCCTCGGCCTATCCGCCACCACCGTGAAGCTGCTGCGTTACGAGGGACTGGTGCTGGCCTGGGTCCAGCCAGCGCGTGCGCTGCTGCTGATCGGAGCGATCGTCTGGAGCCTGTATCTGGCCTGGAACGTCATCGGTCACCATGGCGCCAATGGCCTGCGCCGCCTGCTGGCGTTCGCCTGCATCAGCACCGGATGCGCGCTGGTGGGCTATGGCTGGTGGCTGCAATTCTGGGGCTGGAGCTGAGGTTTCAGCGACATCCGGTGAGCTGAAGGCCATGCGCGCCCGAGTCGGTCGGGCGCGCCGCATCAGTCCGCGCCATCGCTATCCGCGCAACACAAACGAAGGAAACAGCCGATCCAGTCGCTCCCATAAGCGCTGCTGGTCATAGGGCGCACGGCTGTCGGCAAGGCTGTCATCAAGCATGTGCGCGGTGCGCACGCACTGTACGGCGAAGCGCTCGACACCCAGCCGACGCAGGCGCTGGGCCATGTCCCACAGCGTATCGGCGTCGAACAGCTGCCAGTGCACGGTGGTCCGGCACTCATGCTCGACGCCGCTTTCCAGCAGGTGTTCGAGACTGGTCCAGTTGGCCTTGCCACTGCCATCCACGCCGGTGATCGCGGTGCTCTGCTCGGGTAGCGCCTTGACGTCGAAACCGACCCAGTCCACCAGCGGCAGCACCTGACGAAACAGCTTCGGCTTGATCCCGGCACTGTGCAGGCCGACCTTGTAGCCCAGCGCCCGCACCTGGGCGATGGCCTCCGGTAGCGCGGTCTGCAGGGTCGGTTCGCCACCGCTGAACACCACCGCCTCGAGCAGGCCGATGCGCTGCTCGAGGAACGCGAGAATCTCAGGCCACGGCTTTTCCTCGCCGCCGCAGGCGGGGATCAGCTGCGGGTTGTGGCAGTAGCGGCAGCGCCAGCCGCAGCCCTGGCAGAACAGTACGCAGGCCAGATGATCAGGGAAATCCAGAGTGGTCAGGGGCACCAGGCCCCCGACACGCAGCGCTGCGGTCACCGCGCCGCCGCTTCGGTGAAATGCAGGCGCTCGCGGTGCTCGGACTGCTTGCCCGGATTGAACGCCGCGACCGGGCGGTGATAGCCCATCACGCGGGTCCAGACTTCACAACGCTGGCGTTGCTCCTGGGGCAATTGGCTGGCTTGGCTCATGGTGCTTCTCCTTACTTGCTGGGGTGTGAGTATGCAGCGCCGCACCATGCGGAGCCGCGGGGCATGGGGTCGCAGTTCAGGCGGGCAATGCCGCTTCGGCGCGCTGCTTGTGCAGCAGGGCCTCGTCGCACTTGGGGCAGAACTCGTGCTCGCCGGCCAGGTAGCCGTGCACCGGGCAGATCGAGAAGGTCGGCGTCACCGTCAGGTACGGCAGGCGGAAACGCGACAGGGCGTTGCGCACCAGCTTCTTGCAGGCTTCGGTGGAGGAAATCTGCTCGGCCATGTACAGGTGCAGCACGGTGCCGCCGGTGTACTTGGTCTGCAGCTCGTCCTGCAGCGCCAGTGCCTCGAAGGGATCGTCGGTGAAGCCCACCGGCAGCTGCGAGGAGTTGGTGTAGTACGGCGCCTCGGCCGAGCCGGCCTGGAGGATGTCCGGGAAGCGCTTGCGGTCTTCCTTGGCGAAGCGGTAGGTGGTGCCCTCGGCGGGCGTCGCCTCGAGGTTGTAGAGGTGGCCGGTGGCTTCCTGGAACTGCACCAGCCGCGCGCGGACATGGTCGAGCAGCTCCACGGCCAGCGCGCGGCCGGCCGCTGTGTGCATGCCCTCGCTGTCGTCGGTGAAGTTGCGCACCATCTCGTGCAGGCCGTTCACGCCGATGGTGGAGAAGTGATTGCGCAGCGTGCCGAGGTAGCGTTTGGTGTACGGGTAGAGTCCGGCATCCATGTGATGCTGGATCACCTTGCGCTTGACCTCGAGGCTCTGCCGCGCCATGTCCAGCAGCGCGTCCAGATGCTCGAGCAGCGCTGACTTGTCGCCGGCGTGCAGATAGCCCAGCCGCGCGCAGTTGATGGTCACCACGCCGAGCGAGCCGGTCTGCTCGGCCGAACCGAACAGCCCGCCGCCGCGCTTGAGCAACTCGCGCACGTCCAGTTGCAGGCGACAGCACATCGAGCGCACCTGGTTGGGCTGCATGTCCGAGTTGAGGAAATTCTGGAAGTACGGCAGGCCGTAACGCGCGGTCATCTCGAACAGGCGCTCGGCGTTCTCGCTGTCCCAAGGGAAATCGTGGGTGATGTTGTAGGTCGGAATCGGGAAGGTGAACACCCGGCCGAGACCGTCGCCGGCCTGCATGACTTCTATATAGGCGCGGTTGATCAGCTCCATCTCCGCCTGCAGCTCGCCGTAGGCGAAGGGCATCTCCTCGCCGCCGATATAGGGGATCTGCTCGCGCAGGTCCTCGGGGCAGACCCAGTCGAAGGTCAGGTTGGTGAACGGTGTCTGCGTGCCCCAGCGCGACGGCACGTTGAGATTGTAGATGAACTCCTGGATCGCCTGACGCACCTCGTCAAAACCGAGGTTGTCCTTACGCACGAAGGGCGCGAGATAGGTATCGAAGCTGCTGAACGCCTGCGCGCCGGCCCACTCGTTCTGCAGCGTGCCGAGAAAGTTGACCATCTGCCCCAGCGCGCTGGACAGGTGCTTCGGCGGACCGGCCTCGACCCGTCCGGGAATGCCGTTGAAGCCCTCGTTGAGCAGCGTGCGCAGCGACCAGCCGGCGCAGTAGCCGGCGAGCATGTCCAGGTCATGGATGTGCAGATCGCCGTCGCGGTGGGCGCGGCCAATCTCCGGGCTGTAGACCTCGTCCAGCCAGTAGTTGGCGGTCACCTTGCCGGAGACGTTGAGGATCAACCCGCCCAGCGAATAGCCCTGGTTGGCGTTGGCACGCACCCGCCAGTCCTCGCGCGAGAGGTATTCGTTCATCGACGCGGCGACGTCGACGATGGCCTTGCGGTCGCGCCGCAGGCGGCCGTGCCGCTCGCGGTAGACGATATAGGCCCGCGCAGTGTCGAAGTAGCCGGCCTCCATCAGCGTTTGCTCGACTCGGTCCTGCACCTGCTCGACATCGACTTCCGGCAACGCCGCCAGCTGTCGCTGCACGGCATCGGCCAATGCCCGGGCCGTGGTTGCACCGAACTCGCCGGTCGCTTCGCCCGCCGCCTCGATGGCCCGGCTGATCTTGTCCAGCTCGAAATCGACCTGCCGCCCGTCCCGCTTGCGCAGCCTCATCGGCATCCTTCCACCCTGCTCGCTCATTAGACCTCCGATCACTACATGTAGTTATCAATGGCGCGACAACCACTAGATGCTGTGAATCTACGGGCTATCCCCTGGAAGCAAATTGACCATCATCAAGACCGGACAAAGACTTGGGGAGTGGCGGGCGGAGCGCCCCGCCGCTCCAACTTGTCCATGGTCAAGGAAATCGGACCGGCCGACCTCCTAGGATGCAGCCTCGAACCATCCCGGCCTCGGTGTCGGGGGAGGAACCATGCTTACCGAACCGTCCCTAATCGCAGCGTTGCGCCGCCACCATCTGTTCAGCCGCCTGCCGGAGGCCGCGATGCAGGAGGTCTGTGCGTCGGCCAACCTGAAACGCCTGCCGGCAGGCGCCTCGCTGTTTCATCAGGGTGACAAGGCCGATCGCTTCTATTTCCTCTTCAGCGGGCAGATCAAGCTGCACCGGGTGATCTGCGATGGACAGGAAAAGCTGGTGGAAGTGATGCGCCCGGGCGAGTCGTTCGCCGAAGCATTGCTGTTTCGCGGCATGCCGCTGTACCCGGTCAGCGCCACCGCGCTGAAGGCCAGCCTGGTCGCCAGCCTGAACGGTCCGCAATACCGGCGCATGCTGGAAGAGCACCCGGGAATCTGTCTGGAAATTCTCGCCACGCTGAGTGTGCGCCTGCACCAGCGCATGGGCGAGATCGATACCCTCACGCTGGCCAATGCCAGCCGCCGCGTGGTGCGCTTTCTCACCCAGGCGCAGAACGACGACAGTGGCGTGATCATGCTCGACGTGCCCAAGCGTCTGATCGCCTCGAAGCTGGGCATCCAGCCGGAAACCTTTTCGCGCATCCTGCACCGGCTGGTGGAGTCCGGAACCATCGCCGTACAGCGACGACGCATCGAGATCCTCGACAGCCGCGGACTGGCAGCCTACGACGAATAGCCTGCGGCCGATCGCCTCAGGGGTCTTGATTGCAATCAACGCCGTTCGCGCCTGCGGACGCGATACTGCCCACCGTTTCAAGCCGCGGGAGGATTTCATGACCAAGCCAAGCACTCAGCCACTGGTGTATTCCTGCTCGGGCTGCTCCAACGTGGCACAGATGGCCAACACGCTGGCAGTGCGCCTCGACCGCGCCGGCCTGGCGGAGATGTCCTGCATCGCCGGCGTCGGCGGCCGCGTGGAAGCGCTGGTGAAGAAAGCCCATTCCGGCCGGCCGATCCTGGCCATCGACGGCTGTCCGCTGCACTGCGCGCGCGCCTGCCTGGCCCAGCACGGCGTCACCCCGGACGTGCATATCACCCTCAGCAGCTACGGCTTGCGCAAGCGCTACCGGCAGGACTGCAGCGAGGAAGAAGTCAGTGCGCTGTTCGAGGACATGAAGAGCATCATCGCCAGCGATCGCATGCAGCCACGTGCTCCTCGCTCCACGCCGCAGGCGGTCTCCGGCTGAGCCGACCGCCGCGCTCGCGCAACAGTCACAGGCTGAAATTCAGGCGCCGGCTGCCTGCGCGCGCCCGGCCAGCGCAACTTCCTCGCCGGCACCTTGGAGGATCTTCCACAGCCAGGCCGGCAGCGTGTCGGGATCCAGGCTGTCGATCAGGTTCTTGATCGCCAGGCCCAGCTCGGTATCGCCTTCGATGACCAGGCGTCGGCGGAAGAACAGCGTATCCGGATCCTCCTGGCGGCTGGCCAGCAGCAGGAACTCGCGCCAGTTGCCACGGATGGTCACCTCCACCGGCGCCTGCGCCGCAATGCGCAGGGTCTCGCGCTCGCAGGTCAGGCACCAGGCCAGCCCGAGGTCGGCGACCTCCAGTTTCATCCAGTGGCCATCCAGCGCGTCGAACGCACCATCAGCCAGCGCCTCGGCGAATACCTGATTGAGGCTACGTTCCAGCGCCAGGCGCTGCAGCAGGAATGGCGTCTTGGCCGCCAACGGCAGCAGCCGCCCGCCGAGTTTCACCAGATGCGCACGGGGTTTCAGCATAAACCGGCCTCCTCAGCCCGTAGCATGCCCGGTTGGCCATGCCAGTATCCATTGCAGCCGTCCACCGCCAGCGGCGGCAGCGCGCCGTTGCGCACGGCATCGAACGCCGCGATCACATCCTCCATGCCAGCCGCTCGCGGGCTCAGGCGCAGCAGATCGGCACCGCTGTCGACCAGCCCCTCGTAATCGGCCAGCAGGTTGCTGACCGAAGCGGACATGGTCTGGATGCCGTTGATGGTGAACAGCGCCTCACCCTCCTGACTGAGCAGCGGGATGCCCTCCGGATAGTTCTGGCAGCAGAACTGGCAATCGTCCTTGGGCCGGTTCTCCGCGCGGGCAGTGAAGCAACGTGCCGAGTAGGCCAGCGGCAGGTGGCCGTAGGCGAAGATTTCGATCTCGGGCAGCTCGACACCGAGCCCCTGCAGTTGCGCACGCGCGCTCTTGATCAGCGAACCGGATGCCTCGACCGGCGGCACCCAGCGGGTCATGCCACCGTTCACCAGCTCGGCAAGGGCATAGCCGTTGTACAGATTGAGCGCCGGGCCGCCAACGAACGGCAGCTTGCGCTCGGACATCAGCTGCACCGCGCCCATGTCGTTGGCTTCGACCAGCAGCTCGCCGTTGTCGCACAAGCGGCGCAGACTCGACAGCTCGGAAGCCGCCTCGACCAGGGTCAGCCCGGACAGCACCAGCTGCGCCGAGGTGACCTCGGCCAGATCGCGAGCCAGGCCCAGCCAGTCGTCGAGCATCATCGCGCGGCGCTTGGAGCACACGGTTTCGCCCAGGTAGATCACATCCAGCGGCTGGCTGGCCATGTTGGCGTAGAAGTCCAGCGTCTGCTGGCGGTCCCAGTAGAACAGCACAGGGCCCAGGGAAAGTTTCATGGTGGCGTCCTCGTTCATTGCCAGGCCCGGTGGTAGGCACCCAGGGTGGTTTGCGAGCCTTCGGAGAGGCCATCGAGCGCCTCGCGCCAGGCCGGCTGCACGCTGTAGCGCTGCGGCGCCTTGAGGTAGCTGTCCAGCGCCGCCCGCCAGACGCGGGTGACCTGCTCGACATAGGCCGGACTGCGCTGGCGGCCTTCGATCTTCATCGCGGTGACGCCGATGGACGCCAGCTCAGGAATCAGGTCGAGGGTATTCAGGCTGGTCGGTTCCTCGAGGGCGTGGAAGCGCTGGCCATTGACCATGAAGCGGCCTTTGCACAGCGTCGGATAGCCGGCCGATTCGCCTTCGGCATAGCGGTCGATCAGGACATTGTTGAGGCGCGAGGTCAGCCCCTCCGGCTCCTCGCTCCAGCGCACCGCCTTGGCTGGCGAACAGACACCGCACAGGTTCGGCGACTCGCCCGTCAGGTACGACGACAGATGGCAACGGCCTTCGGCCATGATGCACAGGCTGCCGAAGGCGAACACCTCGATCGGCACCGGACTGCTCGCGGCGACCTGCTTGACCTGCTTGAGCGACAGCACCCGCGGCAGCACCGCGCGGCTGATGCCGTAGCGTTCCTGATAGAAGGCCAGCGCCGCCGCGTTGGTCGCCGAGCCCTGCACCGACAGATGCAGCTTGAGCTTGGGATGGCGCTTGCTGGCATAGCCGAGCACGCCGGGATCGGCAGCGATCAGCGCGTCGACGCCCATGTCGGCGGCCTGGTCCACCGAACGCTGCCAGCGCGACCAGCCCTCGGGCTGTGCGTAGGTGTTGACTGCCACGTACAGCTGGCGCCCCTTCTCGCGGATCAGCTGCAGGCCCTTGTCGAGCTGCTTCTCGTCAAGGTTGAGGCCGGCGAAATGGCGGGCGTTGGTGTCGTCGCGAAAACCGACATAGATGGCATCGGCGCCCTGCTGGACGGCGGCCTTGAGCGCGGGCAGGCTTCCTGCCGGGCAGACCAGGTGCATGGCAACTCCTAGACTTCGGATAATGCGCGCTGCACCCCGAGGCACAGCGATCGTTCGGGCTGAACGGAGCAAAAACAGCCGGCAGTCTAGGCAGCTGACCAGTGGCCAGCATTGATAGGCGTCAAGATCGACCGCGCAGGGGTCGTGCGACGAAAAGCCCCAGCCACGGCAGGCGTGGGCGCCTCAGTCACGCCCTACAAAGCCCGCCCGCACGGGGCCAGCGGGCTATACGCCCTCGTCGCCCTCGAACTCCTCGGTGGCACGGGCGACCATCTGCCGCCAGGCGCCAGACTCCTCGCCCAGCAAGCGCATAGCCTTGAGCGTGGCAGCGAAGGCATCGCGGTAATGCAGCGGATTGTTCTCGCTGGCAGCCAGTTCGGCATGGGCCAGCGCCTGGCCCAGCAGGCCGTCGAATTCTTCCTGGTTCAGCGCCATTGCGGTCTCCTCGTCGGTAGGCAGTGAGGTTAGACCATGCAGGCGCGCCAACGTCGCGGCCGGCCAGCGGTCGCTGGCGGTCGAACTACTTGAGCTTCAAACGACGCGCCAGCTTGTGCAGGTTGCTCGGGTCGACATCCAGCAAGCGTGCGGCCTGCGCCCAGTTCTCGCCGCTGGCCTCGAGTGCTTGGATGATGGCCTGGCGCTGGCTGGCGTCGACCGTCTCGCGTAGAGGCAGGATTACATCACCCGGCGCCAGCGAGTCGGCAGCAACGACCGCCGCCACGGCATTCTCGGGACGGCTGTCGAGGTCGAGCATCTCGGCCTCCAGCGTGAGAATTTCGCTGCGAGAAGCTCCGCGGCTGAGCAGACGCAACGCGGCGCGGCTGATCACATGCTCCAGTTCGCGCACATTGCCCGGCCAGGCGTAGCCCAACAGCGCACGCTCGGCGGCCGGGGACAGGCGCACGCTACGCAACCCCAGCCGCGCCCGATTGAGTTCCAGGAAATGCCCGGCGAGGATCAGTACGTCGTTGTCGCGCTCGCGCAGTGGCGGGATCGGCGCCGGGTAGACCGACAGCCGATGATAGAGGTCGGCACGGAAATGGCCGTCGCGCACGCTCTCGCGCAGGTTGCGGTTGGTCGCCGCGATGATGCGCACATCGACCTGCCGCGGCTTGTCAGCGCCCAAGCGCTGGATCTCGCCGTTCTGCAGGGTACGCAGCAGCTTGGCCTGCACCGTCAGCGGCAGTTCACCGACCTCGTCGAGCAGCAGCGTGCCGCCATTGGCCGCATCGAAGCGTCCGGGACGATCGGTGGTGGCACCAGAAAACGCGCCCTTCACGTGACCGAACAGCTCGCTCTCGGCCAGCGACTCGGGCAAGGCGGCGCAGTTGACATGTACCAGCGGCTTGTTGCGCCGCCGCGAATGACGGTGCAGCCAACGGGCGAACAGCTCCTTGCCGACCCCGGTCTCGCCCAGCAGCAGCACCGGCAGCTCGGAATCGGCCACCACCTGCAGTTCGCGCAGCAGCTCGCGGATCACCGTGCTGTGCCCGAGGATTTCACCATCGTCCTGCACCAGGCTGGTTTCCAGAGCGTCGGTGCGCGCCAGCCGCAGGCCGCGATTCTCGTGCTCCAGACGCGTGACGCGCACCGCTGCCTCGATCACCAGCGTATAGCGCTGCAAATCGCGGCGGGCTTCGTCATCGAAGGTTCCGGCGTGCAACGCATCAAGGGTCAAGGCGCCCCACAGCTTGCCTTCGACGTAGAGGCTGACGCCCATGCAATCGTGCACCGGCAGTGGCTCGCCGACCCGCGCATCGAGCAGGCCGTCGTAAGGATCAGGCAGGCGGCTGTCGGGTTCGAACCAGGTCGGCTCGCGCTGGGAAAGAATCGCCGCCAGCCGAGGATGCTGGGCGACAACGAAACGCCGCCCCAACGCTTCCTGCACCAGTCCGACAGCTGCCAACGGCCGCAGGCTGTCGTCATCCAGACGCAGCAGCACCACCGCACCGCAGCGAAAGCGCTGGTGCAGCGTATGCACCAGTCGCTGCAGGCGCACTGCATTCGGCAACTCGGTGATCAGGTCGGCGAGTAATGCCTCTTCCATCATGGTTGTTACTACCCTTACGGTTTTTTAAACCCTAACGGCAAAGGGTTCATTTCACCAGCAAAAACTATCGTCTTCTTTAAAAACAATAACTTAGACATGGCATACGGCTTGCGATAAGCAGGAAGACTTCTTCCACTCGGTGTTCCCACCATGACCGTAGCGTTGATCGACCAAACCCTGGGCAATCTGGCCTGCTCCATCCCCGGCGCCACCCGGGTGTTCCGCCAGCACAAGCTGGATTTCTGCTGCGGCGGCAACGTGCCGCTGCGCGAGGCCGCCGACAGTCGTGGTCTCGATGGTGCGCAGATCGCTGCCGAACTGGCGGCACTCGACAGCACCCCGGTGGGTGAGCCGGACTGGCGCAGCAGCCCGCTCAATGAGCTGATCGAACACATCCTCGAGCGCTTCCATGAGCGCCATCGCGAACAGCTGCCCGAGCTGATTCGCCTGGCCAGCCGCGTCGAGCATGTCCACGGCGCCAAGCCGGACTGCCCGAACGGCCTGGCCGAACACCTGTGGACCATGCAACAGGAGCTGGAGAGCCACATGCTCAAGGAGGAACAGATCCTCTTCCCGATGCTGCAACGCGGCATCAAGACACCGCAGACCGACGGGCCGATCTCGGTGATGCGCTACGAGCACGATCAGCATGGCAATGCGCTGGCCCAGCTGGCCGCACTGACCAACGACATCACCCCGCCGGCGAATGCCTGCAACACCTGGCGCGCGCTGTATCGCGGGCTCGAGGAGCTACGGGACGACCTGATGCAGCACATTCACCTGGAGAACAACATTCTCTTTCACAGCGCCGAAACGCGCTGATCACTAGGCATTGCGGCGCGAGCTATGCGCCTCAGCGGCACAGGGGGAACCACCATGAAGCATGTCATCCAACCATTGGCCTGGGGCCTGGCCATCGCTTCGATCCTTGCCACCGCGAGTAGCTTCGCGCTGGGTTTCGTCGCTGGCACCGTGCAGGCGGCCACACCGCACCACGAACATGGCCATGCACAGCCGTTGCTACGACCGGCCAATGGCCAGCAGTGGGCCACCGACGCGGCACTGCGCGAGGGTATGACACGCATCCACGAAGCCGTTGATGCTGCCCTCGCGCAAGCGCCGGACGAAGGCTTGAACGACGCTCAGGCTCGTGACCTGCAGCAGGCGATCGATGCAGCAGCCGCCTACCTGACCGGCAACTGCAGGCTCGCACCGGAACCGGATGCCGCACTGCACGCGCTTCTCGGCCAGCTGCTGCAAGGTGCCGAGGCGTTGGGCGACCGCCACGCGCGCGAAGCCGCACTGGGCCAGGTGATCGCCAGCCTGCAGCAGTACAGCGAACTGTTCAGCGAGCCGCGCTGGCGCGAAGCGGCGGTCGCTGCACATCATTGAGAGCGCTCGAATCGACGTGCCGGTCGATGCTATGGTCGCACCATTGCCCGGCGCCTTGCCGGGCCGGACCAGGATGAGCGGCAGCCGTCGGCCACGCTGTCCAGACCTCGCTCATGCTCCTACACCAAGAATTCAGGATGCCTTGCATGGTGCTTCATCGCGTACACCACCAGATTCTTCGCAGCCATCACCTGTTCGAACCGTTGAACGACGAACAGATGGATGAGCTGATGAATGCCAGCCAGCTGCTCAATCTCGACAAGGGCGACAACCTGTTTCTTCAGGGCGAGCCGGCGCATTCGTTCTATTTCGTGATTTCCGGCGCGATCAAGATCTATCGCCTGACCCCCGACGGCCAGGAGAAGGTCTTCGAGGTCATCGGCAACCGCCAGACCTTCGCCGAAGCGATGATGCTGATGGACACGCCCAACTACGTGGCCTCGGCCCAAGCGGTCTGCCCGTCGCAGGTCTATCGCTTCTCCAACGCCGCCTACATGCGTCTGTTGGAAGCCAACCAGCGCCTGGCCTTCGCCCTGCTCGGCAAGCTCAGCGTGCGCCTGCACCAGCGCATCAACGAGATCGAGACGCTGTCGCTGAAGAACGCCACCCACCGCGTGGTGCGCTATCTGCTGACCCAGCTGTCGCGGGTCAAGGACGGCAGCAACAGCTTCGAACTGCCGATGGCCAAGCAACTGGTGGCCGGGCACCTGTCAATCCAGCCGGAAACCTTCTCGCGGATCATTCGTCGGCTGATCGACGAAGCGATCATTACCCAGGAAGGCCGGCAGATCAGCATTCTCGATCGCCAACGGCTCGAACAGTTCGAATGAGTGACCTGCCCGACAACCGCGCGGTTGCTTCGCTGGGCCGAGCGCAGCCATGAGGAGACCCGAACGCCATGCCTAAATGCCTCTATTGCCAGCAGGACAACGCACCCGGGGAAGCCGATTGCCAGAACTGCGGCATGCCGCTGCCGGAACGGGCCGATGGCGCGAGTGAACGTCGTCAGCGGCGCTTCCTGTGGTTCTGCATCGGCCTGGCGGTGTTCTGTGCGGTGATGATTCTCTGGCTACCACGCGGCAGCTTCGGCTGAACCTCGGTGCATGAAATGAAAAGACCGCCAGCTGGCGGTCTTTTCGTTCATACGGCGACTCAGAAGTGGAAGTTCGTGCTCAGCAACGCGGTACGTCCGGGCGCCACGTGCGCCATGTGGCTGGAGTAGACCTGATCGAAGTAGCGCTTGTCGGTCAGGTTCTGCACGTTTAGCTGCAGATCGAGGTTCTTGCTCACCCGATAGGCCGCCATCACATCGTAGCGCCAGTAGGACGGTACCTCGATGCGGTTGTTGACGTCCCCGTAGCGCGAATCCACGTAATTGGCCCCACCGCCGACGGTCAGGCTCTGGGTCAGGTGGTAGGTGGTCCAGAAACTGAAGCTGTTCTGCGGCGTGCTGGGGATGTCGTTGCCGTTGGCGCCACCTACGACGTTGTTGCTTACAGCGGTCGGGTCGATGTCCACACGGCCGCTGTCGACCACCTCGCCATCGAGATAGGTGTAGCTGGCAAACATGTTCCATTTCGGCGTGAGCTGGCCAGTCACACCCAGTTCGAAGCCGTCGACCTGGGTTTCACCGACGCTGCTGGTGGTGCCGTCAGCCTCAAGCACGCGTGCATTGGTTTTCTCGGTACGGAATAGCGCTGCCGTCAGCCCCAGGCGCGCATCGAGGAAGTCCCACTTGGTTCCCAGCTCGTAGTTGCGGTTGCGCTCCGGACTCAGGGCATCGTTGCTGGCGCTCAGGCCGTCCGCCCCTTCCCCCGAGGTTTCCCCGACCGGATTGCTGGACGTCGACCACGCCGCGTAGATGCTGCCGTTAGGGGCTCTTAGCCGAGCGATAGACCAGCCCGTTGGGCAGGTTGCCGGCCTTGGAGTCGTTCGGCGTGGTGACGATATAGTCGAGGGTGGTGCGTACCACCCGGGTGGTGTTGGACAGCGTGAGGCTGTCGCTGAGGTCATGTTCGAGCTTGACGGTGCCCGCATCGGTGGTGCTTTCGCGATAGTCGCGACTGCTCAACCCGTAGAAGTTGTCGCGATCGACGCTCACCGGCTTGCGCACCGAGTTGGCCGAAGTGGCATCGGTCAGCGGCAGACCGCCGCGCAGCTGCTCGGCCAGCTCCTTCTCGATGGCCGCGGCATCCAGGCCGATCCGGCGCTGGCGCTGACCTGGTTCCGCATCGCTGCGGCCCGCGGGCATGCCATGGCCTGCAACATGGCCGGACGCTGTCTCGAGCACGGCTGGGGCTGCCAGCCGGCACCAGCCGAAGCCGCGCGCTATTACCACCGGGCAGCCGAACTGGGGCTGGACTGGAGCCAGTACAACCTCGCCAATCTGCTCGCCACCGGGCGCGGCGTTGCCGAGGATCAGGCTGCGGCTTACCGGCTGTATCGCCAGGCCGCCGAGCGCAGGCATGCCAAGTCGATGAATCTGGTGGGGCGCCATCTGGAGGAAGGCCGCGGCGTCGCGCAGGATATCGTCCAGGCGCACGACTGGTATCGGCGCTCGGCCGAAGCAGGCGATTTCCGCGGTCAATTCAGCCATGCGTCCATCCTGCTGGCGCAGGGTCAGTGGCCTGCCGCGCGCCACTGGCTGCTCAGCGCGCTGCACGCCGGGCATCTGAAATTTCTCGACACCGCGCTGTCGGCCCTGCGTGCCACCGGCCTGGCCGAGATTGAGGATATCGTCGCCGCCTATGCCGCCCGCCGCGACCGGCTCGCCAGCGAACGTCAGAAATGAAAACGCCCCGTCAGACGGGGCGTTTTCATGTGCGGAACAGGCCTTAGAGGTAGTAGGCCTTCAGCGGCGGGAAGCCGTTGAACTCCACCGCGCTGTAGCTGGTGGTGTAGGCGCCGGTCGACAGCCAGTACATGCGGTCGCCGATGGCCAGGTTCAGCGGCAGGCCGTACTTGTAGTTCTCGTACATGATGTCGGCGCTGTCGCAGGTCGGGCCGGCGATCACCACTTCTTCCATCTCGCCCCGCTTCTCGGTCCAGATCGGGAACTTGATGGACTCGTCCATGGTTTCGATCAGACCGCTGAACTTGCCCACATCGACATAGACCCAGCGCTCGACGGCGGTACGCGACTTGCGCGCCACCAGCACCACTTCGCTGACCAGGATGCCGGCGTTGGCGATCAGCGAGCGGCCCGGCTCGAGGATGATTTCCGGCAGGTCATCGCCGAAATCTTCCTTGAGGAAGCGAATGATTTCCTCGGCGTAGGTTTCCAGGCTGTTGGTACGGGTGATGTAGTTGGCCGGGAAGCCGCCACCCATGTTGATCATCTTCAGCTCGATGCCGTCTTCTTCCTTCAGGCGCTCGAAGATCACCTTGACCTTGGCAATGGCGGCATCCCACACGGAGATGTCGCGCTGCTGCGAGCCGACGTGGAAGGAGATGCCGTACGGCACCAGGCCCAGTTGACGGGCAAGGATCAAAAGATCCATCGCCATGTCGGTCTGACAGCCGAACTTGCGCGACAGCGGCCAGTCGGCGGTGGTCGAGCCTTCGGTGAGGATGCGCACGTAGACCTTGGAGCCCGGCGCGGCCTTGGCGATGTTGCGCAGGTCGGCTTCGGAGTCGGTGGCGTACATGCGCACGCCCTTCTCGAAGAAGTAGCGGATGTCCTTGGCTTTCTTGATGGTGTTGCCGTAGCTGATGCGCTCCGGACCGACCCCGCGGGACATGACCTTGTCGAGCTCGTAGATCGAGGCGATGTCGAAGCTCGAACCCTTGTCCTTGAGCAGGTCGATGATCTCCACCGCCGGGTTGGCCTTGACCGCGTAGTACACCTTGGCGAACTCGAAGCCGGCGCGCAGGTCATCGTAGGCCTTGGCGATGGTTTCGGTGTCGATGACGACGAAGGGGGTTTCGTGCTGGTCGGCGAAGGCCTTCATCTTCTGGAAGGTCGCTCGCGGGAAATAGTCTTCGATCTTGACGGTCATGCCTGAACTCCAAAACGGGAAAACGAAAGTCGGACTAGGGATGAAAAACAGAACGCCTGATCAGTTTCCCCACTTTGGTTCGCCTACTTCCCAAGGCATGTCGCCGAGTATCGCGGCAGCGATCTCTCGTCGTCAGTACTTGAGCCGGATGGATCGTTGCCAGCATGGACGTTCGGGCGCGAACTTTAGGACCAAGGGGGGCATAGATCAATCAAAAAAACGTCCCGATTGCGCATCCGTTTCGAGTTGTTGTCGATTCAAAACAAAGCGTCCTAGAAACTGCACAAAACGGCCGATTTCCGCTGCCGTGCGGGCCGCAGGGAAATCCATTTGCCGCTATAATCGCCGCCTTTTTTGACAGACCGACTACTCGTCGACGGGTTCCTTAATACCGATGACCACTCAGGCCGCCGAAGTCGCGAAGCGCCGTACCTTCGCCATCATCTCGCACCCCGATGCGGGCAAGACCACCATCACCGAAAAGCTGCTGCTGATGGGCAAGGCGATTGCCGTCGCCGGTACGGTGAAGTCGCGCAAGTCAGACCGCCATGCCACCTCCGACTGGATGGAAATGGAGAAGCAGCGCGGTATCTCCATCACCACCTCGGTGATGCAGTTCCCCTACCGCGAACACATGATCAACCTGCTCGACACTCCCGGCCACGAGGACTTCTCCGAGGACACCTACCGCACCCTGACCGCGGTGGACTCGGCGCTAATGGTGCTCGACGGCGGTAAGGGCGTCGAGCCGCGCACCATTGCGCTGATGGACGTCTGCCGCCTGCGCGACACGCCGATCGTGAGCTTCATCAACAAGCTCGACCGCGACATCCGCGACCCGATCGAGCTGCTCGACGAGATCGAGGCAGTACTGAAGATCAAGGCCGCGCCGATCACCTGGCCGATCGGCTGCTACCGCGACTTCAAGGGCGTCTACCACCTCAGCGAAGACAAGATCATCGTCTACCAGCCGGGCCACGGCCACGAACGTATCGAGACCAAGATCATCGACAAGCTCGACTCAAACGAGGCCCGCGCGCATCTGGGCGATCTCTACGAGCGCTTCCTCGAGGAACTGGAACTGGTCCAGGGCGCCTGCCACGAATTCGACCAGGACGCCTTCCTGCGCGGCGAGATGACCCCGGTGTTCTTCGGCACCGCACTGGGCAACTTCGGCGTCGACCAGGTGCTCGACGCTATCGTCGACTGGGCCCCGATGCCGCTGTCGCGCGCCGCCCACGAGCGGGTGGTCGAGCCCGTCGAGGAGAAGTTCAGCGGCTTCGTGTTCAAGATCCAGGCGAACATGGATCCCAAGCACCGCGACCGCATCGCCTTCATGCGCATCTGCTCGGGCAAGTACGAGAAAGGCATGAAGATGCGCCACGTGCGGATCAAGAAGGACCTGAAGGTCGCCGACGCGCTGACCTTCTTCTCCAGCGAGCGCGAGATGCTGGAAGAGGCCTATGCCGGCGACATCATCGGCCTGCACAACCACGGCACCATCCAGATCGGCGATACCTTCAGCGAAGGCGAAGTGCTGGGTTTCACCGGCATCCCGCACTTCGCACCGGAACTGTTCCGCCGCGTGCGCCTGAAGGACCCGCTCAAATCCAAACAGCTGCGCCAGGGCCTGCAGGAACTGGCCGAGGAAGGCGCCACCCAGGTGTTCTTCCCCGAGCGCAACAACGACATCATCCTCGGCGCGGTAGGCGTGCTGCAGTTCGACGTAGTCGCCAGCCGTCTGAAGGAGGAATACAAGGTCGAGTGCGCGTATGAAGCGATCAACGTCTGGTCGGCACGCTGGATCGAGTGCAGCGACGAGAAGAAGCTCAAGGAATTCCAGGACAAGGCTTACGAGAACCTCGCCATCGACGGCGGCGGCCACCTCACCTACCTGGCCCCAACCCGCGTCAACCTCAGCCTGATGGAAGAGCGCTGGCCGGACGTGAAATTCCGCGCCACCCGCGAGCATCACTGAGGCCGGCCCCGCAGGCGGTGCGCGAACGATAGGCTATGCTCCGGCGCTCAACTTCCGGAGCAAACCTCGTGCAACGTCTGCTGATTCTTCTCACCCTGCTTGCCCCTGCCGCTCAGGCTGGAGTGCTGATCAATAGCCCGTACTGGGTCATCGCCCTGGATTGCCCGAACAACCAGCAGTGCTACGCCTCCAGCAACGCGGGCTATACAGGCTCGCTGAATGGAGCACGGCGCTTCGACGATCAGTCGCAGGCCGCAAAATTCCTCAACAGTCTGACCTCGAGCCTGCGGGGCAAATCCCCGCGCATCGAACAGCACGGCGAACAACGGTGCGTCGAACCCAGCGGCGACCGCCAGCCCCAAGGGCGTCCTTGCTGACTGGCCGCACGCGATCCACGTTCAGCTAGAAGCGCACTGCAGGCAGAACTCCGCCGCCGGCTTTGCCCGCAGGCGCGCCTCGTCGATCGGCTCGCCACAGCGCTGGCATTCGCCATAGCGGCCTTGCGCCAGTCGCTGGCGCGCCAGTCCGACCAGACGCAGCTCTTCTTCGGCCTCGATCAGCAGGCTGCGCAGGACGTCATCGTTCTGCCGTTCCTGCGCCTGTTCGGCGAAATCCGGGTCGTGAGCCTTCGCCAGATCACGGCGCAGCGCCGCGGCGCGCTGCAAGTATTCGTTGGAAAGTCGTTCGAGCGCTTCGTTGGGATCGAATCGGGACATGTTCAGCCTCCTGGATGGTTGCATCAGTGTGGCCTGATTCCCTGATCCCGCACTGATGGCCGTCAACCTTCGGCACTGCCGGCAGCTATGTCGTCTGCCGCCCGAGGCACGCCTGACACTTGCGAGGCGTCGCCGGCTGACGGAAGCTAGCCGCCTTTTCCCGAGCGCCCGCATGAACATCGAACAGATCACCCAGCGCCTGCATGCCATCCGCGACCAGAATGACTGGCGCCGTTTCCACAGCCCGAAGAACCTGGCCATGGCCGCCAGTGTGGAAATGGCCGAGCTGGTGGAGATCTTCCAGTGGCTGAGCGAGGACGAGTCCTACCGCCTGTCGCCGGCCAAGCTCGAGCACGCCGGCCAGGAAGTCGGCGATATCCTGATGTACCTGCTGCTGCTCTGCGCCGAGCTGGGCATCGACATGGAACAGGCGCTACTGGCCAAACTGGCCGACAACGAGAGGCGCTTCGCCAAATGAGTGACCGGCATTTCGACGAACTGGCGGCACGCTTCGCCGAGAAGATCTATGGCGGCGCCAAGGGCGCGATTCGCCTCGCCGTATTGCAGGCCGACCTCGCCGAGGTTCTGCCGCAACGCCGGCTGCGTGTGCTCGACATTGGCGCCGGCCTCGGCCACATGAGTCTCTGGCTGGCACAGCAGGGGCACGACGTCACCCTCACCGAGCCCGCTGCGCCGATGCTCGAGGGCGCGCGCGAGCGCTTCGCCGCTGCCGGCCAGCACGCGCGGTTCATCCAGGCGCCCTGGCAGGAACTGGAAACGCAGGTCGACGATCGTTACGACCTGGTGATCTGCCACGCGGTGCTGGAATGGCTGGCCGAACCACAGGCGATCCTGCCGGTGCTGCACCGCCTGGTCGCCGCCGATGGCTGGCTGTCGCTGGCGTTCTACAACCGCGACGCGCTGATCTACCGCAACCTGCTCAAGGGCCACTTCAAGAAGCTGCGCAGTCAGTCCTTCGCCGGCGAACGGCAGAGCCTGACGCCGCAGCAGCCACTCGATCCGCGTGAGCTGGCAAGCCAACTCGAGCCCCTCTGGCAGGTCGAACACCGCAGCGGTGTACGCGTTTTCCACGACTACATGCCCGCCGATTTCCAGGCGCGTACCGATCCGACCGAGCTACTGGAAATGGAATTGGCCTACCGTCGGCATCCCACCTTCGGCGGGCTCGGACGCTATCTACACTGGTTGTGTCGACCACGCTGAAACGGTCGGGAGGTTCCATGCTGATCCGCCTCGCAACTTGCCTGTTCTGCCTCGCCCTTGTCGCCTGCCAGCGGGACAATCCCTATAGCGACGCGGCAGCTCCGATCCCGCCAGCGCCTCCGGCTGCCGACGGTGCGATCGACCGCAGCGCCTACCCCGCCGCACCGGTGGAATTCTCCGGCTACCGCTACTGGCGCTGGCACAGCCCGCCGGCCGGGACCGGCTCGCTGGCGCCCGAGGAGCTGCAGGACATCGTCGCCAGCGCCCTCGACCAGCGCGGCCTGCGCCCGGCGACGACCGCGAACCAGGCCGACCTGCAGGTCAGCGCCACGGTGCGCAGCGAAACCCGTCTGCGCCAGGTCTACGACGACTACGGCACCTACTATGGGCGCGGTCGCTACGGCAGCGATTACGGCATGTGGGGCAGCGCGCCGCTGATCCGGACCTACCGCGAAACCGTACTGGTGGTGAATCTCGAGTTCTTCGACCCACGGCGCGCGGCCGTGATCTGGAGTAACCAGGCGGAAACCCGCGGCGACGGCGAGCGCAGCCAGCTGCGTGATGCCCTGCGTGAGGCAGTGCAGCGCGCTCTGGCCGCCTATCCGCCACGCTGAGCGGCAACCGGCTGCGACAAACCGCTCCGCCGCGATCACGCCATCCGGCCGGTACCGGCATACACTCGACACATTCACCCACGGAGACCGCTCATGTACCGCCATCTGCTGCTGATTCCGCTGCTGGTAATGCTCGCCGCCTGTCAGACGGCGCAACTGCAGCGCGACTTCGACCCCAATCGCGACTTCAGCGTTTACCGCAATTGGAGCTGGAAGGAGCCGGCACTGCAGTATCGCCCGGACGATCCACGGGTTCGCAGCGACCTCACCGAGCAGCGCATCCGCACAGCGGTGAGCGAACAGCTCGACCAGCGCGGGCTGCGCCCGGCGACGACGGGCACACCGGCACAGGTTCTGGTGCAGGCCTGGCTGATCGTCGAGCAACGGACGCAGACCTATACCAGCCTGTCCAACGGCGCCTGGGGCAGCCCGTGGCCGGGCTTCTGGGGCGGACCGATGTATACCGACACACGTACCGTGGACTATCAGGTCGGTACGCTTCAGATCGACTTCTACGATGCCGTCGACGGCAAACTGGTCTGGCGCGGCAGTGCCGAGCAGATCCTGCCGCGAAACGCCGGCACCCCGGCCGAACGCACGGGCATGCTGCGCGAGACCGTGGCCAAGGTTCTGGCGCAGTATCCTCCTCGCTGAATCCTCCTGGTAGGCGACCATCACCGCCACTGGCCAGGCGTCGACGGACTGTCCATACTGCCGCGCCTATTCGACTTGGGAGTCCTGTGCATGCCTGCTGTAGCCTGGTGGCTGCTCACTCTGCCATTCATCGCCGGGGCATTCCTGCCGGTGCAGGCGGGCATCAACGGCCAGGTCGCACGCCACCTCACCAGCGTGATGGGCGCGGCGCTGCTGTCGTTCGCCGTGGGTACGCTGGCACTGTTGTGCCTGGTGCTGGTTCAGCGCGATCTGCCGGCGCTGCAGACGCTCAAGAGCCTGAGCTGGTGGCACTGGAGCGGCGGCCTGCTCGGCGCCTTCTTCATCGCCACCGCCGCCTTCGCCGCACCGCGCACGGGCGCCTTGCTGTTCATGGCATTGGTGCTGGCCGGGCAGCTGTCGATCGCCCTGCTGCTGGACCACTTTGGCTGGGCCGGCTTCCGCCAGGCGCCCGTCAGCGGCGGCAAGATCGCCGGCCTGCTGCTGATCTTCGCCGGGGTCTGGCTGATCCAGCGCGGCTGACGATCGGGGTTAGTCCCGCTCGAAGGCATAGAACAGGTTCGGCTCGCTGACCAGATAGAGATTGCCCCGCCGGTCGAAGGTCATCCCCTCAGCCTGCGGCACGCTGCGCTGCAGACCGGCAAAACCACTCCACAGCGAACGGAAGCTGACCATGCGGCCGTTGGCATCGAGCTCAAGCATCATCTTCGCCTCATCACTGAGCAGCACCAGGTGACCGGTACGCTCGTCGAAGTGCACCGAGGCCAGGTCGCTGGCCATATCCTTGTCTTCGATCCAGGCTTCGCGATCGATGATTTTCAGGTCCATGCGGCCTGCCAGGCTGGCGCGAATGCCCCGGATCTCGTAGAGCTTGCGCGGCGAGTGCTCCTTGACCACGAACAGCCGATCGCCTTTGCGGTCGTAGCCGACGCCTTCGAAGCCGCTGTTGTCCGGCGCGTGCAAGCCGAGGCTGATTGACTGATAGTCGGCGCGCCGCAAGGGTCCGCTGGTTGTAGGCAGCGGCACGATGACCAGCGACTGGCTGCGCTCCTCGGCCAGCAACAGTAGGTCGTCTCCCAGATAGGTTACCCCCTCGACATCGCTGAACCCCTGCAACCGATAGCGCCCGATGAGCCGGCCGTCCTTGCCCAGCGCCAGCAGCTCCTCGGGGTTGTTGACCACTGCCCACAGCTGGTCCCGCCGCTCATCGTAGGTGAGCCCGGAGAGGTTGTTGGCCACGCCGTCCACCGCCAGCGCTTCGGCGCGCACGCGGTATTCAGGCAGCCACAGGCTGCGCTCGCTCCATCGACTTTCGTGCCAGGCGGTGCGCAGCGAGTAGAACAACCGCTCGTCCAGGTGGAACGTGGTGGTGGCATAACCGCAACAGAGCATGAGCAGGCCTGCCAACCACACTTGCGGGCGCAACCCGCCCATCAGGCCCAAGCGTTTGGACGCCTCTCGCATCGTCTGCTCTCTCGTTTGACTGGCCCGCCCACACTGCGGGGAAAGCTTTGCAATTGAATGACGCTGACGACACGCCCCGCTCACGACACGAATAGCCAAGCGCAATACCGACTGTGCCAAGCTCTCGAGGTTCCCCTGCCAAGCGATTACGCTAACGGAACTCGCCGACGCGATCGGCAGCCAAAGCGGGGACGGCAGCACGCGCGGAGCGGCGCCATCTCAACGGAACGGGAGAGCAGCATGCGGGTGGAAGGCGTCTTCGAATGGTTGGGCCAGGCACTCGGAACGGTGATTCGCTACATCGTCGAGGCGCTTAGCGGCTTCTTCGGTTTTTTCGTCACGGCCGGTCACGATTTCCTCGAGGGCCTTTCGCGCACACTGGGCATGGATCGCTCGCTGCTGAGCCTGGCGGCTCTGGTGATCGGCCTGCTGTTGCTGGTGGCGGCGCTTCGGGCGTTCTTCCGCCGGGCCTTCATCAGCGGGCTGATCTGGCTGTTTCTCGGTCTGTGGCTGTTGAGCTGGCTGATCGGTTAAGCCAACCGCGCACTGCGGACGGCAATCAGGGCAGCCGCGGCGGCTGATTTCCGCCGCATGGCCACGTATAGTTCCGGGTCGTTCTGGAGTTTCCGCATGTCCCGGTTGCTCGCCGCCTGGCGCCATACCCCGACACATCAACGAGTCTGGGCGCTGGCCGCGCCGATGATCCTGTCGAACCTTTCCGTGCCGCTGGTCGCGCTGGTGGACAGCGCCGTGGTCGGCCATCTGCCGCATGCCCATCAGTTGGCAGCGGTCGCCGTCGGCGGCAGCCTCTACACGCTGCTGGTCTGGGTGATGGGCTTTCTGCGGATGGGTACCACCGGCTTTGCCGCCCAGGCCAGTGGTCGGCGTGACGGCGGCGCGCTGCGTCAGGTATTGCTGCAGGGCCTTGCACTGGCACTGGGCTTCGGCCTGCTGCTGGGCCTGCTGGCACTACCGCTGAAGGGCCTGGCGTTGCAACTTATGCAGCCTTCCGCCGAGCTCGACAGCCTCACCCGTGAATACTTTCATACCCGCCTGCTTGGGTTGCCGGCCGCCCTGGCCAGCTACGCCCTGATCGGCTGGCTGCTCGGCACGCAGAACGCCCGCGCGCCGCTGGCGATCCTGCTCACCACCAATCTGACCAACGTCGCGCTCGATCTCTGGTTCGTGCTCGGCCTGGATTGGGGCGTCGCCGGCGCGGCGCGGGCTTCGGTGATCGCCGAGTGGAGTGGCGCACTGCTCGGTCTGACGCTGGCGCGCAGCGCGTTGCGGCGCCATCCCGGCCGCATCGACTTGCCCGCGCTGCGCCGCTGGTCGAACTGGCGGCCGCTGATGGCGGTCAATCGCGACATCTTCCTGCGCTCACTGGCACTGCAACTGGTGTTCTTCCTGGTCACGGTACAGGGCACCCGGCTGGGCGATGCGACCGTGGCGGCCAATGCGCTGTTGCTGAACGGCCTGCTGCTCACCGCCCATGCGCTGGATGGCCTCGCCCACGCCGTGGAGGCGCTGAGCGGGCATGCCATCGGCGCTTGTGATCGCAAGGCACTGCAGCGGGTGATGGTGGTAGCCGGAGGCTGGTCGCTGCTGGCCAGCATGGCTTTCGGACTGTTCTTCCTTTTTGGCGGTCAGTTGTTCATCCACCTGCAGACCGACATCCCCGAGGTACGCCGGCTAGCGCTTCACTACCTGCCGTATCTCGCGGCGCTGCCGCTGGTGGCGGTGTGGAGCTATCTGCTCGATGGTCTGTTCATCGGCGCCACCCGCGCACGCGAGATGCGCGACAGCATGCTGCTGGCGGTGAGCCTGACGTTGCCGCTGGGCTGGTTGCTGCAGGGGCTAGGCAATCATGGCTTGTGGCTGGCTTTTCTGAGCTTCATGCTGATGCGCGGCCTGTGCATGGGGTTGCTCGCCCTGCGCCTGCAGCGCCGTGACGCATGGGTTACCGGAAGCCGGCAGACCACCGGACATCCCGTCGAAGGAGCCTGAACATGGCGTATGCCATCGCTGCCTATCTGCACTTCATGGCGATCTCTTTGCTGTTCGCGCTGCTGCTGCTCGAGCATCACCTGTTCCGCCAGCCACTGACGCTGGAGCGGGCCCGCAGTCTGTTCCGCATCGATATCGTCTTCGGCATCAGCGCGGCGGTGGTGCTGGCGTCCGGCATCGCCCGTGCGACCTTCTATGGCAAAGGCCTGGACTATTACTTGAACAACAGCCTGTTCCACGCGAAGGTCGGGCTGTTCGTGGCAGTCGCGATCCTGTCGATTTACCCGACCCTGACCTTTCTACGCTGGCGCCCCGCTCTCACCGAAAGCCAGGCACCACGTGTCTCCAGCAGCACCGCCAGATGGGTTACGGCGGCGATCCGCCTGGAACTCATGCTGCTGCTACTGATCCCACTACTCGCGGTGTTCATGGCGCGCGGCTTCGGCGTAACTGCCGGCTGATCGACGCATTTCGCCATAGGAGCCAAAATCCATCGTAGCCTGACCTGACCGAATCACATTCAACCGAGATGCCCCATGGCCGATCATCCTGCGTTCCAGCTCTCCAGCGAGAACTACGAAGTTCTGGTGAATGCCGTCGTCGACTACGCCATCTACATGCTCGATCTGAACGGCCATGTGATCAGCTGGAATGTCGGTGCCGAGCGCATCAAGGGTTACAGCCGCGAGGAGATCCTTGGCGAGCATTTTTCCTGCTTCTTCACCGAGGAGGATCGCCTCGGCGGCAAGCCCGACCTAGCTCTGAACACGGCGAAGAATGGCGGCCGGTTTCAGGACGAAGGTTGGCGTCTGCGCAAGGACGGCACGCGGTTCTGGGCGCTTACGGTGCTCGATGCGGTATATGACCGCCAGGGCAGACTGATCGGGCTGGCCAAGATCACTCGCGACATCACCGAACGCCACGAAGCACAGCAACGCCTCAACGAAGCACGCGAGCAACTGCTGCAGTCGCAGAAACTCGAAGCACTCGGCCAGCTCACCGGCGGTCTTGCGCATGACTTCAACAACCTGCTGACCATCATTCGCGGCGCCGCCGATCTAGGCTCACGAAAAACCACCGACGCGGGCCTGCTGCGCCAGTTCGAGGCCATCCGAAATGCCGCAGACCATGGCAGCAACATCACTCGCCAGTTGCTGGCCTTCGCCCGGCGCGAACCGTTGCGCCCCCAGATCATCGGCCCTAGCGAGACCTTGCGCAGCACCGTTCAGCTGCTTCGGCAATCCCTGCGCAGCGAGTTGCAGCTGACCTGCGACATCCCCTCCGGTCTGCCCAGCATCGAGGTGGACCCGAGCCAGCTGGAGCTGAGCCTGCTCAACCTCGCGGTCAACGCCCGCGACGCTATCACCGGCGCCGGCACCATCCACTTGAGCGCAACCTGCTGCGAACTGCACGACCAGTACGACGGCCTGCAGGGGAACTTCGTCGCGATTAGCCTGCGCGACAACGGCTGCGGCATATCCCCGGAGTTCGCCCAGCGGGTATTCGAGCCGTTCTTCACGACCAAGCAGTTCGGCCAGGGCACGGGCCTCGGCCTGAGCCAGGTGTACGGCTTCGCCAAGCAGTCCGGAGGGGACGTGCGGCTACACTCTGAACCCGGCAAGGGCACCACGGTCACTTTGTATCTACCGACCCGCACGCGGCCTGACATCGATGCGACTGACCAGCCGGCCGCCAAACACATTCTGCTGGTCGAGGACGACGTCAATCTGGCCCAGGTATGCAAGGACATGCTGGAGATGATGGGCTTTCAGGTAACGCTGGCACATGACGCTGCGACCGCCATGCAGACGTTCAACCAGCTGCTGCCTGTGGATCTGCTGTTCAGCGATATCCGCATGCCCGGCGGCACGAACGGCCTGGAATTGGCCAACCGGATACGTCAGCGGCAGCCGGAATTGCCGGTGTTGCTCACCACCGGTTTCAGCGAAGCACAGCGCAGCGAGGCGCTGATCTACCCATTGCTGAACAAGCCCTACACCTACGAAAGCCTGTCGCAGGCGATTAGCGAGCTGCTGTAACTACGACGCCGCCGCTTGACCGCAGCCAAGCGGCAACGGGCCACTCAGGGCGTCAGGTAGGACGAGCGCGTCAGGCCTAGGCGCAGCGCGTCGATGTACTGGGTGCGTTCCTTGGCGCTCAGCTTGGCACTGGCCACCTTGTCACGGTAGTAGGTCATCAGCTCCTCGGGCGACAGGTGCACGTAGCGCAGCATGTCCTCGATTGTGTCGTGGGTCTCGATGCCGGCGTGGTAGTAGCTGCCGTCCTCACGCTGATAGACGTTCACCGAGTCGGTGTCGCCGAACAGGTTGTGCATGTCGCCGAGAATTTCCTGGTAGGCGCCGACCAGGAACACGCCGAGGAAGTACTCCTCGCCAGGCGCCACCTCGTGCACCGGCATGCTGCTCTCAATGCTCTGCTCGTCGACGTAGTGCTTGATCTTGCCATCCGAGTCGCAGGTCAGGTCCTGCAGCACCGCGCGGCGCACCGGCTCTTCGCTCAGGCGCTGCAACGGCACGATGGGCAGGATCTGGTCGATGGCCCAGGTATCCGGCAGGCTCTGGAACACCGAGAAGTTGCAGATGTACTTGTCCGCCAGCTTGTCGTTGAGCTCGTCGAGCACCGCGCGGTGCGAGCGCTGACGGGCCTTGAGCTGGTTGTACAGGCGCCGGCAGATGGCGAAGTAGCTCTGCTCGGCCAGCGCCTTCTGCGCCAGGGTGAGCTTGCCGGAGGCGTACTGCGCGCCCGCTTCACTCATGTAGTGCGTGGCGCGCCAATAAGTCTCGGTGACCATCTCCGGGTCGGTCGGACCGAGCAAATCGGCCAGCGACTGAACGATGTCCGGCAGCTCGTCATAGTTATCGATCTGCGGCACTTCGTCGTTGTGTCGTTCGATGTCGGTGACCTGCATGACCAGCACCGCATGGTGCGCAGTCATCGCTCGGCCACTCTCGGAGAAGATGTGCGGGTGCGGCAGTTCCTGCCGATCGCAGAACTCCTTGAGCATGCCGACCACGGTGCCGGCGTACTCGTCCATGTCGTAATTGATCGAACTGGCGTTGCGCGAATGGGTGCCGTCGTAATCGACCCCCAGACCGCCGCCAACATCGATGTAATCCACCGGCAGATTCAGCGCACGCAGCTCGGCGTAATAGCGGATCGCCTCGCGGAAGCCCTGACGGTAGTCGGCCAGATTGGCGATCTGCGAGCCCATGTGAAAGTGCAGCAGGCGAATGCCCTGGTCCATACCCACCGCGCGGAAGCGTTCGATCACCGACAGCAACTGCGCCGCCGATAGGCCGAACTTGGAGCGCTCGCCGCCGGTATCAGCCCACTTGGACGATGCCAGCGACGACAGCCGCACGCGCAGGCCAACCTGCGGGGTCAGCTTGAGCTCGTTGGCCTCCTCGATCACCAGGCCGACCTCGGACTCCTTCTCGATGACGATGAACACGTTGTGCCCGAGCTTCTGCCCCATCAGCGCGAGACGGATGAACTCCCGGTCCTTGTAGCCGTTGCAGACGATGGTGCCGCCTTTCGGCGCCAGCGCCAGCACCGCCATCAGCTCGGGCTTGGAGCCCGCTTCCAGGCCGATCGAGACGTGCTGCGTAGCGATGATGTTCTCCACCACCGCTTCCTGCTGGTTGACCTTGATCGGGTACAGCGCGGTGTACTTCGCGCCATATTCGAGCCGCTCGATGTTCGCGTCAAAGGCCCCGGTCAGTCGCCGAACGCGGTCCTGCAGGATGTCTGGAAAGCGCACCAGCAGTGGCAGCGAAAGCCCCGCTTCACGCAACTGGTCGATCAGCCGGTTGAATTCGATCGGCGCCCCGTCGCGCTGCGGTCGCACCTCGACACAGCCCTGATCATTGATGGCGAAATAACCGGCGCCCCAATGGCGGATGCCATAGATGCTGCGGCTGTCCGCGGCGGTCCACTGGCTGCCGTCGTCTTTACGTGTGCGTCTTACAGGCATCAAGGCCTCCCTGAACATGAACTCTTGCGCCGCGCGGGTCGTACAAAGCCGGCGGGACTAATCGGGTTGGACAGCCTGAAGCTGAGAATCGCGCAAATGCGCGCTGCTGCTTGCTTGCTCAACCTCCGGACTTCTTCGCCTGGAAGCCGCGCTTGGTAAGCTCGTCAATCAGTAGCTGGACGTGTTCGCCCTGGATTTCGATCACGCCGTCCTTGAGCGCGCCCCCGGTGCCGCAGCGACGCTTCAGCGCACTGGCAAGCTCCTTGAGCTCGGTCTCGGCCAGCGGTACACCGCTGATCGTGGTGACTGTCTTGCCCCCACGCCCCTTGCTCTCGCGGCGCACGCGAGCGATGCCATCGCCTTCGGGAATCAGCGTCCGCTTGCAAACACACGCATCGACCGGCTGGCCGCATTCGGGACAATGCCGCCCGGTGTCGGTGGAATAGACCAGCCCGCCCAGGCCGGCCAGAGAAGTGGTTTTCTTGGCCACGCAAACCTCGTCGCAAAAGAAACAGCCCCGGCAAGCCAGGGCTGCAATGCGCAGAATTTAGCAGCAAAGCCTACCGGCTCGCAGCAATCGCTGCCGCTTGCCGGTGCTTGGAGCTAGAGTCGAGCGCCCGGCGCATAAGGCGCCGGGTCGATGATCGGCTCGCGCCCGAGCATCAGATCCGTCAGCAACTGGCAGGATGCCGGCGCAAGCACCAAGCCATTGCGGAAGTGCCCGCAGTTCAGCCACAGCCCTTCGTAGCCATCCACCGGCCCGATATAAGGCACACCGTCCGGCGAGCCGGGACGCAACCCGGCCCAGTGCTTGACTACCTGAGCGTCGGCCAGCGCCGGCAGCAGTTCGCACGCGGTCGCCGTGAGGCTTTCCAGTGCCTCGGCCGTCGGTGTCTTGTCGAAGCCGACATCCTCCAAGGTGCTGCCTACCAAGATATGGCCATCGCGGCGCGGGATCGCATAACGGCGCTTGGCGAGAACCATGCTCGGCAGGAAGTCCTCGGCGCATTTGAACAGGATCATCTGTCCTTTCATTGGCTTGACCGGAAGCTCGAGTCCCAGCGTTTCGAGCAGCGCACCGCTCCAGGCGCCTGCCGCGACCACAACGCGGTCCGCCAGCATGGAACCCTGAGCAGTCCGCACGCCGGTAATTCGCTCGCCTTCACGAATGAAGCCCTCCACCGCGCACCGCTCGATCAGCCGGACATTCGGCAGTTGTTGCAGTGCGCTGTGCAACGCCCGCAGCAGACGAGGGTTACGCACGTTGGCGACGCCTGGCATGAACACCGCACGCTGGAACCCCTCGCCCAGCGGCGGCACCGCGGCATGCACCTGCTCCATCGGTACCGACTGCAAAGGCCGGCCATGCTGGCGAGCCCAGGCGAGCGCCTCGTCCTCGTCGTGCAAATCCAGCCAGTACAGCCCCGTCTCATGCACCTCCGGATCGACACCCGTCTGCGCCAGCAACTGCTCGCCGAGCTGCGGATAGTAATCCTGCGACCAGTGCGCCAGCGCCGTAACGGCCGGGCTGTAGCGCCACGGATAAAGCGGCGACACGATCCCGCCACCCGCCCAGGAAGCTTCGCTGCCCACGGCACCAGACTCCAGCAACGCCACCGACTCTCCAGCCTGTGCCAAGTGATAAGCAGACAACAGGCCGATCACCCCTCCGCCGACGACGATCACTTCGTGATTCACATTCCTCTCCACCCATTTGGTTCACATTTCTGCCACCCCCGACTTGACTGGGCAGCTGGCTGCTTTAAAAGAACTTCTGCCAATGTTGCGCCCTGACGCGCAAAGGATGCCAGGACGGCTGAACATCATAAGTGCAAGGGATCCGCACGATGTCGAACCGAAATCAAGGCTTCACGCTTATAGAGTTAGTGACCACGCTAACAATCGTCGCAGTTGTCATATCGATCGCTGTTCCTGCGCTATCCGAACTGATAGCCCGGGAACGGCAACACGCTCTACTAACAGAACTTTGGACAGCAGTGCAGAATGCTAGGGCAATCGCGGTTGTGCAGGCCGAAACAATTGAACTTTGTGGCACAAATGACGCGGCCAACTGCACATCCGATTGGACCAACGGCTGGCTAGTTCAGCGGCCCGCCTCCCAGCAAGTGCTCAACGCCACACTCATCCCCACCATCGACCAGCTGCGCTGGAAAGGGCTCGGGAAAAGCATCCGCTTTCGGAGCAACGGAACCACTGTCAACAACGGCACGTTTTATCAATGCCATCGCCAGAAAGTCGCATGGCAGTTGAAGCTCAGCCGGCAAGGTCGCCTAAGACTGACAACGCAGGCAGAGAACAAGCAGGACAACATGCTCTGCACCGAATGAATGCACCATGACGAGCAATCGAAAGGAGGGGGCAGACTACTACCGAGACGCTGCTCACAATAAAGAAACCCAGGATACCGGCTGTCCAGACAAACTGGCCGACTATCTCCGTAGTCAGGACACCGCAGCGTATCGAATCCATTATCCGCTCAAATATTTTAATGGAGTGCACCATGTCTCGCCGTAACGACATGCATGGATTCAGCTTGATCGAACTGATGATTACCTTGGCACTACTGACCATCGTGGTCACCATCGCGGTCCCCAACTTTACGTTCTTTATTCAGAAAACCCGCCTGCAGAGCAAGGCCGACGACCTCATGAGCCTGCTGCAGTACGCCCGGGGGGAGGCAGTAACACGACGTTCCACTGCCGTAATTACCGTTGATGACGACGGACCGTGGATTCTTAATGTTGGCGGCGATGAGCGCCAACTGGAGCACATCCCTGCCCAGGCTCAGATGCTTGCAGACGTAACAGAGGTGACCTATCGCCCCAACGGCACATCCACCGCCGCCGTTATTACCTTGTGCCTGGATGACAATCCAGACACTGGCTTCGTCGTTGAGGTCCAGGCCAGCGGTGCAGCACGAATGCACCCCCGCGGCAAGAAGATTGATGGAAGCGCATTGACGAGTTGCACACCGTGAGGAAAGACATGAGACATAGTAAAGGCTTTAGCCTGATCGAAGTGATGGTCACCTTGGTGCTCACCACAATCGGCATTCTCGGCATGGTGGCAATGCAAGGGCGCAGTCTTCAGTACACGCAAGACTCGGTGCAAAGAAACGCAGCAGTGATGCTTGCCGGCGACTTCGTCGAAATCATTCGAGCCAATCCCGACGAACTGTTCGAAAACGCACCGCCGACGGCCCCCTTCTACAGTGGCTTCAAAGACAACTCCCCCTTCTACAAGAAGGCAGGAATCAATTTCACCACCGCCCCGGAAGATTGCGTTGCCAATCCGAAAAGCGCACTCGAAATGCGCGACTGCTGGGTCGCAACAGCGCAAGCAATGCTGCCAGGTGCGGCCGATCTCTTCGAAAACTCTTTCTATATCTGTCGCAGCTCAACTCCCGGCACCTGTAACGACAAGGGCTCCATGCTGGAGATCCAACTGGCTTGGGCGGTCAAGGCCGGCACCTGCCCCGACGACAGAGCTCCCAACGATACCACCTGCATCTACAGAACTCGGGTAGAACTATGAGAAAGATGAGCACGTATTGGCAGCACGGGCTATCCATGATTGAACTCCTGGTGGCCCTTGCCATTAGCAGCTTCTTGCTTCTCGGCATCAGCCAGATTTATCTGGATAACAAGCGCACTCACCTCTTTCAGCAAAGCCAGGCGGGAAATCAAGAGAACAGCCGCTTCGCTGCACTGATGCTCAACGAGTATCTGGCCAAGGCTGGTTATCGTCGTGCACCCGATCAACTCATCGAAGATGCGTTTCCAGAGAAGACTTATGCCGGATGCAAGCAGTTCGGCGAAGGGAGTGCGCTATCAGCGACAAACGATGGGCTGGGTATCTGTCTCCGCTATCAGCCCGTTTTCAGCGGCGAGCTAGATTGCCAAGGCAATGCCAGCCCCGCTTTCACCGATACGACAGCCTTCAAAGCTGCTCCGGCAAGCAGTCTCATAGTGTTAGCAATCAAATACGTTCCCGGCACCGAGCCCCAGAACTTAGACGCGGGTACTCTCGAGTGCAGCAACCTAACCGCCGACAACCCAAGTTATGTGGAACTACTTACAGGTGTAGCTGATTTTCGTCTCGAATTCGGTGTAGGGGGCGCTGATCTGTTGGAGAAGAAGCTGACCGAGGGCAGCGGTCGTTTTGTCAGTTCAGCTACCTGGAGCGAGAACGACGGACCTATCCGAGCGGTGCGCTATTCGATGCTGCTAGCCAGCCGGGAGAATCAGCGCGATGGTGAATCACTGATCTACAGCAACTGGTATGACTCCGCGGATGCCACCACCAAAGCGCGTCTTGCCGAGGGAGATAAAAGCCGCATTTACCAAGTAGCGAATGGAACCCAGACAATCAGGAACCTGATGCCATGAGAACTTTTTCCCGCTCGCGTGAGCGTGGCGCAACCCTGCTTGTTGCCTTGGTCATGCTACTGATTCTGACAGTGCTGGCTGTATCCAGCATGCGTGGTGTGGTACTCGAATCCCGAATAACCGGCAACCGAGCAGAAAGCCTGCGACTGCAAAGTGCGGCCGATGCGGCACTGCGCGAAGCAGAGTTCCGATTCTACGGCCCGGGGTATCTGCGAGACAAACTTGAACCTAGTGAAATTAATTGCCAAAAGAGCAACGTCCTGCAAATCAACGGCGCCAACCGCCCCTGCTTGCTCGCCATTGTTGACCAGGCGGACCGCCTCAGCTTCATGCTAGATCCGCTCGGCTTTCTCAAGAACAGTTCGGCGGAAAACAAGACCGGGGCGGACACCACGGCCGCAGGCGATACCGACTTCGTTACCTGGATGCCTTACCGCGGAAGGGAAGCCGGCAACGACAACGTCACCGAGACCGATTTAGATGCTTATTGGAACACTCATCTGATCACTGTCGGTGAAGACGACGCAACCGCTCTGAATGTCGAGTACGGAGCGGTCATGGAAGGCCGCGGCACTTATTTCTATCAGGTCAACGGACAGGCTGATGACCGACTGACGCTGCAGTCAACGACTGCAAACGTCTATGTCGGCCTGAACAATTAAGGGAAACGGACATGAGCCAATACTATTTCACTGCCGCAAAGTTGTTGACCGCAACGACACTTGGAATTGCCGTTTTCAGCGCACCGCTCAGCCTTCTTGCTGCCGTATCGCAACAGCCACTCTCACTCACTGAAGGCGTCGCCCCTAACCTGCTTGTAACGCTGGATGACTCGGGAAGTATGGCGTGGGCCTACGCGCCCGACGGGATCGCCACATCAACCAATCTTGGCAGAAGGGCTTGGCGATCCAATTCGTTCAACTCCATGTACTACGATCCAGCGACCAACTATCGAGTTCCCAAACAGGTCAGAATGGTCGACGGCGAGGTTATTGTAACCGACTACCCCACACCCACTTTCACTAACGCCCCTCAGAATGGTTACAGCACTAGCAGTACGAAAGTCGACCTTTCCAAATATTTCCGAGCGCAAGGAAGTGGAACAAACTTTATTAGCACATGTGGCACAGGAATATTTCCCGCAGGCGTCTGCAGTAACGGATACGCTCCCGCGCATTATTTCCAGTACACCATCAGTGCCAGCTGCCCAGAAAAGAACCCATCCAATAGTAATGACTGCTATACATACACTGACGTAGACGCAAGCCAACAAACCAATTTCGCCATCTGGTATTCGTTCTATCGCACGCGGAACCTCGCCACACGCTCGGCAGCAAACCTGGCGTTTTATTCGCTACCCAATAACGTGCGCCTGACTTGGGGCGCGCTGAATACCTGTTATATCGGCACTGGAAGTACCACTGGGAACTGCAGTAACAACACAATCAAGGCTTTTTCCGACCAGCATCGCGTCAACTTCTTCAATTGGCTGGGTGCTCTTCCACAATCGGGCGGCACGCCCCTGCATAACGCACTGAAACGTGCCGGTGGATTTCTGCAAAACAATACCAAGGCGTACAGGGACGATGACGGTAGCGAGTATGCCTGCCGTGCCAGCTATCACATTCTCATGACGGACGGCATGTGGAATGGCCGGCCTAGTGGGAGTACCAATCATGATGGGAGCCTCGACTACCCGTACAAGGATGATCAAGCCAATACCCTTGCTGACTGGGCTTACCACTATTGGGCGACCGACTTGCGCTCCGGCTTGGCGAACAAGGTGCCCCCTTATTTACCAGAAGGTGCGGACAGCAAGGACCCCCGTTACGATCCAGCCGACTGGCAACACATGGTCAACTTCACCGTAGGCCTGGGACTCACCAACTCGCTACAACTGAGCAGCGCGCCAACCTGGGGAGGTTCAACGTTCGCCAACCATGATGAACTGATGAACATGGCGACCAACGGCAAGCGCTGGCCCTGGGTCGGCGATGACGATCCGGACAACGTCTACGATCTCTGGCATGCCGCGATCAACTCGCGCGGCGAGTTCTTCAGTGCCGATTCACCTGACAGTCTGGTTGCAGCCTTTGCCACCATCCTCAGCCGTATTGGTGATCGTACCTCTTCGGCCGCTAGCCCCGCCATCAACTCAGGCATGCAGGACGACGGCACAGGCGGGCTGGTGAGTTATGCCTACCAGACCTCCTATTCCAGTAACGAAAGCTGGGCGGGAGATATAAAAGGCTATCTGAAAGCAAAGACCTACAATACAGTCACCGGCCTTTTCGACGTGACCACCACGGAAAAATGGAGTGCTCGTGAAAAGCTTGCCAGTCTGGGAACCAATCGCAACATCATGATTGCAGCACCGACTGGCGGCACACTGGGCGATACGGATGGCCTTACGGAGTTCAGCTGGAGCCATGCAGGCGATGCCGGCACCCCTGGCACGCTCGCTTATTACCTGCGTCAGGACCCTGACGATGGCGACACGCTGGAAACGGACAGCGCTAATGCGCAGCTGCGTCTGGACTTTTTGCGCGGCGACCGGTCCTTGGAGGACACACTTTTTCGTAAGCGCTACACAGTTCTCGGCGACATGATTGCGTCGAAGCCGGTAACAGTGCGCGGCGCTCGCTACCTAACCAGCTATGCAGAAAGATTGCATCCTGGCGGAGATTACTCCGACTTCGTTGAAGCTAAGCGGGAAAGGGCACCACGCGTCTATGTAGGCGCCAACGACGGGATGTTGCATGGCTTCGATGCAACGACAGGCCAGGAGACGTTCGCGTTCGTTCCAACGGCAGTCTTCCCGAAGCTCCATGAGCTCACGGGCAAAAGCTACCAAGGCGCCCACCACCAGTTCTACGTCGATGGCTCTCCCGTGGTTGCCGACGTTTTTCTGGACGGTGAATGGCGAACTGTGCTGGTTGGAAGCCTGCGTGCCGGTGGAAAGGGCTTGTTTGCTCTGGATGTAACCGACCCTGACAGCATCAAGCTTTTGTGGGAGTTCCATGACAGTGCAATTCCCGACACCAATGATGTCCGCCTGGGCTACAGCTTTCCGCAACCAACCGTCGCCAGGCTGCATAACGGCAAATGGGCGGTGGTCACAGGGAACGGCTATGAGAGCGACAACAAGGACAATGGCAAGGCTGCCCTGCTGATCATCGACATGGCAACCGGCGAGTTGACCAAAAGCCTCGAGGTCACTGGTACCAATGGCGTGGCCAACGGTTTGTCGACGCCAAAGTTGGCCGACTTCAACGCCGACGGCGTGGCCGACTTTGCCTATGCAGGCGATCTGCAGGGCAATCTATGGCGCTTCAACCTCACGCCTGAAGACATGGAGGCGCCTTACACCCGGCAGGACAATGAAACCACCGCGGCAGAAAGCGGCTTCAAGGTCTCCTATTCGAACAAGCCGCTATTCAACGCGATAAGTGAAAGTAACACTCGCCAACCCATTACCGCGGCGCCGTCAATCATCCGTCACCCCACGCTGCACGGTTACCTGATCGTGTTCGGTACCGGCAAGTTTTTCGAAGAAGGTGACAAGGATGGCTCCTCGGTCAAGCAGAGCATCTATGGCATCTGGGACACCGACACCCTCGATCCAGACGGCGCACTGCAACCCGCTAGCTTGGCTCGAAATGATCTCCAGGCACAGACAATGAATGCGGTGCTCGAAGCCGAGGTTACCGGACGCGAGGCTCGCCTGCTGTCGCAGAACGCTGTCAAGTGGGCAATTCCCCCAACCCCGACCAACCCACAGTGGACAGACAATGACGGCCACAAATATGGTTGGTACTTCGACCTACAATTGAGCAGCGAAATGGTTATCGAGAACATGGTCACCCTTGGCCGGACATTGTTCTTCCAAACCTTGGTACCCAACGCTGATCCTTGCGCGTCAGGCGTCGAAACTTGGACCTACGCGATAAATCCGCAGAATGGCGGACGTACGCTGCACCACGCGTTCGTCGATCACCGCAGTGCCAATAACCCCGACACGGTCATATCAGCTGTACGCCAGGATGGCGAAGGCGGCCTGACGCTTGGCCAGAACCCGGATAGCAAATACCAACTGTGCACAGGCCTTGAGTGCAAGCAGGTGTATCCGGATCCATCCAGCCTAGGCCGCCAGAGCTGGCGCCCAATAGTGGAGTAACAGCTGTGAACTACAACAAATTTTTCCGACCACTAATAGCGCTGTCCGCAGGACTGCTCGCCGGCACCGCCCATTCAGCGTCCTTCGAGGGAGTTGGCAGCATCGACGATGTGCAGCTTGGCAGGAACCTGATCGTCGTTCAGGAAGTTATCTACGCACTCCCCAACAATACGATGCTTAACGGAACACCCGCGATCCTCCAGTTGAAACCAGGCTATCTGATCGGCTTCAGTGGGATCGAAGCATCGCCGCACTCAATCATTGAATCGATCTATCTTTATCCAGAAACGGTACGTGCTGTAGAACAAGGAGAACGGCCATGATGTCGAGGGCTAACGGCTTCACGCTGATCGAGCTGATGATAGTTGTAGGCATCCTCGGAATACTTGCGGCGATTGCCTATCCCAACTACACCGAGTACGTGCAACGAAGCAACCGTAGCGAGGGGCATGCCTTGCTGAACGATGCTGCGGCAAGTCAAGAACGTTTTTTCGCCCAGAACAATAGCTATATAACGGCGGCCGCGGATATCGCAAAATTGGGGCTGCGAGGAACCAACGGCACCACCGTCACCTCGGACAATGGAAAGTACACCCTGGCCGTGGGCACAGTGGCAAACGATGGCGGCTACACACTAACTGCGACACAGCAGTTCGGTGACGCCGCCTGTGGCAACCTGACCCTCAACGCGCGGGGCGTAAAAGGCCGCAGCGGGGCTGGTAAGAGCGTCGAGGCGTGCTGGAAGTAACCCAACACCAGATCCAGAACAAGGGCATCCGGCATTGCCGGGCTCCCTTGCTGGAACTGAAATACCCACGCTTCGCTGCTTAGCGATATCACAGCGAAGCGCTTAGCGCATTAAACGGTCTTCACCCTCAATTCTTTCGGCATCGAGAAGGTCACGTTCTCCGGCCGTCCCTCCAGCTCGTCCATGCCGCTAGCTCCCCACTCCTTGAGCCGGTCGATCACCCCGCGGACTAGGACTTCCGGGGCTGATGCGCCAGCAGTAATGCCGATGCGCTCGATGTTCTCGAACCACTCGCGTTTTAGATCCTCGGCTCCGTCGATCAAATAGGCAGGGGTGCTCATGCGCTCTGCCAGTTCACGCAGACGGTTGGAGTTGGAACTGTTAGGGCTACCGACTACCAGCACCACATCGCACTCATTGGCCAGTTGCTTTACTGCGTCCTGGCGATTCTGCGTGGCGTAGCAGATGTCGTCCTTGCGCGGTCCACCTATGCTTGGGAACTTGCTGCGCAGGGCATCGATGACCCGACTGGTATCGTCCATCGAAAGCGTAGTCTGGGTGACGAATGCCAGTGCTTCAGGATTGCGTACTTGCAGCTGGGCGACGTCCCTTTCATCCTCGACGAGGTAGATCTCCCCGCCATTGCGCGCATCGTATTGCCCCATGGTGCCTTCCACTTCCGGATGGCCCTGGTGGCCGATGAGAATGCACTCGCGCCCTTCACGGCTGTACTTGGCGACTTCCAGGTGCACCTTGGTGACCAGCGGGCAGGTCGCGTCGAACACTTTCAACCCTCGCTGCTCCGCTTCCTGGCGCACGGCCTGGGAGACGCCGTGCGCGCTGAAGATCACGATGACATCGTCCGGCACCTGGTCCAGCTCCTCGACGAAAATCGCACCGCGCGCACGCAGGTCTTCGACGACGAACTTGTTATGCACGACCTCATGACGCACATAGATCGGCGGGCCGAAGACTTCCAGAGCGCGGTTGACGATTTCGATGGCGCGATCTACACCCGCGCAGAAGCCGCGAGGGTTGGCGAGTTTGATTTGCATGGTGAGTCTCGGCACGCGAAGGCTTGATGACGGGAAAGTGTAACGCGATACACGTGGGCATTCTCGGACGCCCTTTCACCAGCTAGCGGAAACGAGTGCCTCCGCCAGCTGCGAGCCGGTTACACCGGCTTGACGTCGATGATTTCGACTTTGAAAGTCAGGGTCTTGCCAGCCAGCGGGTGATTGAAGTCGACGGTGACCTGTTTTTCGTCGAACGCCTTCACCACGCCCGGCAACTCGGCGCGCGCAGCATCCTGAAAGCTCACCATCAAGCCCTCGGAGAGCTCCATCCCCTCGAACTGACTACGCGGCATAACCTGCACATTCTGTGGATTGATCTGGCCAAAGCCCTGCTCCGGTGCGATCTGCAGAGTGCGCTTGTCGCCAGCCTTGAGGCCGTAGAGTTGCTGCTCGAAGCCCGGCAGCAGGTTGCCGTCACCAACCTTGAAGGTTGCGGGCTTCCTGTCGAACGTGCTGTCGACCAGCTCGCCCGTTTCCAGGCCAAGCGCGAAATGCAGGGTGACTTCCTTGTCCGGCCCAATGCGCTGTTCAGTCATGTGCGGATTCTCCGGTCTTGTTGCCCTTGAACATGTCCAGCGCCAGCATCACGGCGCCTACGGTGATAGCGCTGTCGGCGATATTGAACGCGGGGAAATACCAGCGATTCTGCCAATGCACCAGAATGAAATCGACCACATGGCCGAGCACGACGCGGTCATAGAGATTGCCCAACGCACCGCCTAGCACCAGCGCCAACGCGACCGCCAGCCAAGTCTCGCTCGCCTTCAACTTTTTGAGCCAGACCACCAGCACGACGCTCACGCCGATGGCAATGAGCGCGAATAGCCAACGCTGCCAGCCGTTGTGATCGGCGAGGAAGCTGAACGCAGCCCCGGTGTTGTAGGCCAGCGTCCAGGCGAAATAGCCCGGAATTACATCGACCTTCTGGTACAGGCTGAAACTGGCCTCAAAGTAGTGCTTGGTCGCCTGATCGAAGGCGATCACCAGCACACTGAGCCACAGCCAGGCGAGCCGACCGAAACGCGCACTCATTGCGCAGCCTCCGGCTCGCTGACCGCCCGGCGCATATCACGCATAGTGACGAACCTCACCAGCCCCTTCGATATTCTCCACGCAGCGGCCACAGATTTCCGGGTGCTCGGCGTGGCTGCCGACGTCCGCCAGGTGGTGCCAGCAGCGGCCGCACTTGCTGTATCCGGTCTTGTTGACCACAAGCTTAAGGCCGGGCAGCTCGCTTTCCACGGCCTCGGCTGGCGCCTGAGCCAGTGGTGCGATATCGACAGCAGACGTGATCAGCACGAAGCGCAGTTCGTTACCCAGCTTGGCCAACTCCGCAGCCAGCGCGTCTTCCGCATACAGCGTGACTTCCGCCTGCAGGTTGCCACCGATGACCTTGGCGTTGCGCTGGTTCTCCAGCTCCTTGTTCACCGCCGCCTTGACTGCCATGACCTTGTCCCAGAAGGCGCGATCCAGCTCGGCGTCCTGTGGCAACTCGATCAGGCCGGTGTACCAAGTGTTGAGCATCACCGACTCGTTACGCTCGCCCGGCAGGTACTGCCAGATCTCTTCGGCGGTGAACGCCAGGATCGGCGCGATCCAGCGCACCAGCGCCTCGGCGATGTGGTACAGCGCGGTCTGGCAGGAGCGTCGCGGCAGGCTGTCGACGCCGGTGGTGTACTGACGGTCCTTGATGATGTCCAGGTAGAAGCCGCCCAGCTCCTGTACGCAGAAGTTGTGCACCTTCTGGTAGACGTTCCAGAACTTGTAGGTGGTATAGGCCTCCTCGATCTCGCGCTGCAGCAGCAGCGCGCGGTCGATGGCCCAGCGGTCCAGGGCGATCAGCTGATCGTTCGGCACCATGTGCTGCGCCGGGTCGAAGCCGTCGAGATTGGAAAGCAGGAAGCGCGCCGTGTTGCGGATGCGCCGGTAGGCATCGGCGCTGCGCTGCAGGATCTGCTTGGATACCGCCATCTCGCCGGAATAGTCGGTGGCCGAGACCCACAGGCGCAGGATGTCGGCGCCCATGCTGTCAGTGATCTCCTGCGGGGCAATCACGTTGCCGAGCGACTTGGACATCTTGCGGCCGTTCTCGTCCACGGTGAAGCCGTGGGTGAGCAGGCCCTTGTACGGGGCGTGGCCGTCGATGGCCGCGCCGGTCAACAGCGAGGAATGGAACCAGCCTCGATGCTGGTCGGAGCCTTCCAAGTAGAGGTCGGCGCGCGGTCCCTGCTCGTGACCCATGGGGTGCGAGCCGCGCATCACATGCCAATGGGTGGTGCCGGAATCGAACCAGACGTCCAGGGTGTCGTTGATCTTCTCGTACTGCGAGGATTCATCACCGAGCAATTCGGCCGGATCGAGCTTGAACCAGGCTTCGATACCTGCCTGCTCCACCCGCAGGGCGACAGCTTCCATCAGTTCGACGGTGCGCGGGTGCAGCTCGCCGCTTTCCTTGTGCAGAAAGAACGGGATCGGCACGCCCCAGTTGCGCTGGCGAGAGATGCACCAGTCGGGGCGACCGGCGATCATGCCGTGCAGGCGTGCCTGGCCCCAGGCGGGGACGAACTCGGTCTGTTCGATGGCATCCAGCGCACGGCGGCGCAACGAGCTGCCGTCGTGGGCGACTTTGTCCATGCCGACGAACCACTGCGCCGTGGCGCGATAGATCAGCGGGGTCTTGTGCCGCCAGCAGTGCATGTAGCTGTGCTGGATCGACTCGTGCTTGAGCAGCGCGCCGACTTCGGCGAGCTTCTCGACAATCGCCGGGTTGGCCTTCCAGATGAACTGGCCGCCGAAGAATGGCAGGTCCGGGACATAGACACCGTTGCTCTGCACCGGACCAAGAATGTCGTCGTTCTGCATGCCGTAATGCTTGCAGGAGCGGAAGTCGTCCTCACCGTAGGCCGGTGCCGAGTGAACGATGCCGGTACCTGCTCCAGTTTCGACATATTCGGCCAGATACACAGGCGCGAAGCGCTCGTAGAACGGATGGCGGAAGCGGATCAGCTCCAACGCCTTGCCTTCGCAGCGAGCGATGGTTTCACCCGACAGGCCGTAGCGCTGCAGGCAGGACTCGACCAGCTCCTCAGCCAGCACCAGCAGGCGCTCGCCAGTGTCGACCAGCGCATAGACGAACTCGGGATGGACGTTGAGCGCCTGGTTGGCCGGAATGGTCCAGGGCGTGGTGGTCCAGATCACGATGCTGGCGGACTTGGCCAGATTCGGCAGACCGAACGCAGCAGCCAGCTTGTCGGCGTCCTCTACCTCGAAAGCAACGTCGATGGCATCGGATTTCTTGTCCTGGTACTCAACCTCCGCCTCGGCCAGTGCCGAACCGCAGTCGAAGCACCAGTTCACCGGCTTCAGGCCCTTGAAGACGAATCCGCCCTCGACCAGCTTGGCCAGAGCACGGATTTCCCCCGCTTCATTGGCGAAGTCCATGGTCTTGTACGGGTTGTCCCAGTCACCCAGGACGCCGAGGCGGATGAAGTCGGCCTTTTGCCCTTCGATCTGTTCGGCCGCGTAGGCTCGGCAGCGCTCGCGGGTCAGATCAGCTGGCTGATTCTTGCCGAAGGTGGTCTCGACCTTGTGCTCGATCGGCAGACCGTGACAGTCCCAGCCCGGCACATAGGGCGCGTCGAAGCCGGCCAGGGTGCGCGAGCGGACGATCATATCCTTGATCACCTTGTTCACCGCGTGACCAATGTGAATATTGCCGTTGGCGTAGGGCGGGCCATCGTGCAGGACGAACTTCGGGCGACCTTCGCCGATCTGCCGCAGCTTCCGATACAGGTCAATACTGTTCCAGCGCTGCAGAATCTCCGGCTCGCGCTGTGGCAGACCGGCCTTCATCGGAAATGCCGTGGACGGCAGATTGAGGGTCGCTTTGTAATCGGTCATTTCAGTCCTGACTCGTAAAAGAAGATGAAGTCCGCCAGTAGCTGCGGGCCGCGGAGATGTCCGCATCGATCGCCGACTTGAGTGCCCCCAACGAGGCGAAACGCTGCTCATCGCGCAGCTTGCGATGGAAGGTCACGCGCACCAGACGTCCATATAGGTCGCCATTAAACTCGAGCAAGTGCACCTCCAGATGCGGCTTGCCATCGCTTTGCACCGAGGGTCGCATGCCGATATTGGCAACCCCGGGGTATTGCTTGCCATCCAGTTCGACACTGACCACAAACACCCCGCTAAGCGGAGTGTTACGGCGTTTGAGCTGTACATTGGCAGTCGGCGCGCCCAATTGGCGCCCGAGTTTCTGCCCGTGAACGACTCGACCGGTTAGCGCAAACGGCCTGCCCAGCAACGCTTCAGCAAGTGGCAAATCGCCCGCAGCCAGCACCTGACGCAAGCGACTGCTGCTGACGCGCTCGCCGCCCACTTCGATGGTGGTCGCCGCCTCAACGGAGAACCCCTCCATCGCGCCGGCCTTGAGCAGGAAGTTGAAGTCGCCGGCGCGATCACAACCAAAACGGAAATCGTCACCGACCTCCAGATGCCGGACCCCAAGCCCTTCCACCAATGCAGCATGAACGAATTCCGCGGCACTCAGCTCACGCAACCGCCGATTGAAAGCCAGGCACAGCACCAGATCGACGCCCTGCTCGGCGAGCAGACTCAACTTTTCGCGCAAGCGGGTCAGGCGTGCCGGCGCCTGGCCAGGCGCAAAGAACTCACGCGGCTGCGGCTCGAAAATCACCACGCAACTGGGCACCCCCAACTCGGCCGCACGCTCGCGCAGACGCGCCAGGATCGCCTGATGGCCCCGGTGCACTCCGTCGAAGTTGCCGATGGTGGCGACGCAACCCCGATGCCGGGGCCGCAGATTGTGAAGACCTCGAACCAGCTGCATACCGCACTTCTTGCTTGAAAAGTGGCCGATTATACGCAGAGGCATGCCGTGCGGACAGGCTTGCCGGATCAGCCAGCATGGATCAGTGCCTCAGGTGCCGCGGCCGCAAACCCAGCATCAGCATTCCACCCACGAAGGCGGCCAACCCACCGCAGACCAGCAACGCCAATTGCAGTGCCCGCCGCTGCCAACCCCAGACGAACCATTCGGCAGATGGCGCATTCAGCCACCACACCGCCACCACCATCGCCACGCAACCGCCGGCAAGACGCAACGCGAACAATCCCCAACCCGACCCCGGGCGATACACGCCGATTTTGTACAACCCCCAGAACAGCAAGAAGGCGTTGAGCATCGACGACAGCGAGGTCGCCAATGCCAGCCCGACGTGCTGGAGCGGCCAGATCAGGATCAGGTTCATCACCATATTCGCGACCATGCAGATGACCGCGACGCGTACCGGCGTCTTGAGATCCTGGCGCGCGAAGAATCCCGGCGCGAGAACCTTGATCAGCATGAATGCCAGCACCCCCAGCGAATATGCCTGCAGCGCACGAGCAGACTGGACCACCGCCTCCTCGGTCATTGCGCCGTAATAGAACAGGCCGGCGATCAGCGGCTCAGCGAGTATCCCCAACGCAAGCGCCGCAGGCACGCCCACCAGCAAGACCATGCGTAGCGCCCAGTCGACGGTGGACGAAAACGCCTTAGGATCATCACCAGCATGCTGACGCGAAAGGCTCGGCAGGATCACCGTCCCAATGGCGATACCAAACGCTCCCAACGGCAACTCCGATAGACGGTCGGCGTAGTACAGCCAGGACACGCTACCGGTCTGCAGGAAGGACGCCAGCACGGTATCGAGCAACAGGTTGATCTGACTGACCGAAACGCCAAACAGCGCCGGCACCATCAGCAGCATGATGCGCCGCACGCCCTCGTCGCCTCGCTTGACCCGCGGCCTGGGCAACAGCCCCAGTTTGGCGACATACGGCAGCTGAAACGCCAGCTGGGCGAAGCCAGCGATGAACACGCCCCAGGCCAGCGCCATGATCGGCTGATCGAAATAAGGGGTGAGCAATACCGCCGAAGCGATCATGCAGACGTTGAGCAGCACGGGCGTGAAGCCGGGCACAGCGAAATAGCCGTAGCTGTTGAGCACACCGGAGGTGAAGGCCGTCAGCGAGATCAGCATCAGATAGGGAAAGGTGATGCGCAGCAGCTCGCCGGCCAGTTGCATCTTTGCCGGATCGTCATGAAAGCCCGGCGCGAAGACCATCACCACATAGGGCGCAAACAGCACCCCCAGCGCGGTCAGCCCTGCCAGAATGAGCCCCAGCATGCCGGCCGTGCGATCCACCAACTGCTTGACGTCCGCCAGCGAGCGCTTGGTGCGGTACTCCGACAGCACCGGCACGAACGCTTGAGCGAAGGCTCCCTCGGCAAACAACCGGCGCAGGAAATTGGGGATCTTGAAGGCAATGAAAAAGGCATCCGCCGCCGCCCCGGAGCCAAAGTAGCTGGCTACCACCATATCGCGTACCATGCCCAGCACGCGCGACAACAGGGTCATGACACTGACCACCGCGCTGGAACGCAATAATCCGCCCTTGCCGGTTTTTTCGGACATCTGTCTTCCTAGAGTTGCAGCGGGGTTGATCGCTCGACGTACCACACCGAGCGTATCAATGGCCAGTTACGACACGAAATGAGCCGGCGAGTTTAGCCGCAGCCCATCGGTCCGACCAGCATCTCGCATCAGCCAGTCGGGCTTGACAAGCGCCTGCCACGTCGGCATGATTCGCGGCCTTATTTGCTTTGCAATCCCCCACGTTTTCGAGGAGTTCGACGGTGGCCAACAGCCCTTCCGCCAAAAAACGCGCAATTCAGGCTGAGAAGCGTCGCAGCCACAACGCCAGCTTGCGCTCCATGGTTCGTACCTACATCAAGAATGTGGTCAAGGCCATCGACGCCAAGGACCTGGACAAGGCCCGCGCAGCCTACACCGCAGCCGTTCCGGTCATCGACCGCATGGCCGACAAAGGCATCATCCACAAGAACAAAGCCGCTCGTCACAAGAGCCGCCTGAATGGCCACATCAAGGCCCTCGGCGAAGCTGCTGCAGCCTAACCTGCAGGTTCTTGAAAAAACCGGCCTAGTGCCGGTTTTTTTGTGCCTGTCATTTCGCCACCGCACCGCGCCTATGCACAGAACGATCTGCAGCACCGACTTACGGAGTGGTTGACCAGGGCAGAATCGGAATCGCTGTTACGGCATTCTGCGGACTGCCCTCGATGATGCGATCGCTGTAGACGAGATAGACCAGCGTGTTGCGCACCTCATCGAAGAAACGCACCACCTGCATGGTCTTGAACACCAGCGAGGTGCGCTCCTTGAACACCACCTCACCATCCTCGAGCTTCTCGCTGAAGCGAATCGGCCCCACCTGACGACAAGCAATCGAAGCCTCGGCGCGATCCTCGGCCAACCCAAGCCCGCCCTTGATGCCGCCGGTCTTGGCCCTGGACAGATAGCAAGTCACGCCCGCCACTTTTGGGTCATCGAACGCCTCGACGACGATCTTGTGGTTCGGCCCGAGCCACTTGAACACCGTATCGACGGCACCGATCTCCTCGGCCGCCGCCAGCTGTGGCGTCGCCAATCCCAGCATCAATGCCATCACCGCCAGACGCATAATCACCTCAAGCCAGAATCATGTTGTCGCGATGAATCAGTTCCGGCTCATCGACGTAGCCAAGCAGCTTCTCGATCTCATCGGACGGCCGACCGAGAATCCGCTGGGCCTCTGCAGCGCTGTAGTTAACCAGCCCTCGCGCGACCTCTTCGCCCCGAGGACCGACGCAGACCACCATTTCGCCGCGGCGGAACGCACCTTGAACTGCTCGCACACCAACCGGCAGCAAGCTGCGATGCCCCTGGCGCAGCGCATGCACAGCACCGTCATCCAGGGTCAGCGTGCCACGCGTCTGCAGATGACCTGCCAGCCATTGCTTGCGTGCCGCATGCCGACTGCACTCAGGCGCCAGCAATGTGCCCAGGCGCTCGCCCGCCTTGAGCCGCGCCAGCACCTGCTCGATACGCCCGCCGACGATGACCGTGTGCGCACCGGAGCGCGCAGCCAGGCGTGCCGCGCGCAGCTTGGTCTGCATGCCGCCGCGCCCCAGCGCACCACCGGTACCGCCCGCGACGGCATCCAGCGCCGGATCATCGGCTCGCGCCTCGCTGATCAGATTGGCATCTGGATTGATCCGCGGATCGGCGTCGAACATGCCGTCCCGATCGGTCAGGATCACCAATAGATCAGCCTCAACCAGATTGGCCACTAGCGCGGCAAGGGTATCGTTGTCACCAAAGCGAATCTCGTCGGTGACGACCGTATCGTTCTCGTTTATGACCGGCACCACACCGAGATCGATCAGCGTACGCAACGTGCTGCGCGCATTGAGGTAACGCTTGCGATCGGAAAGGTCGTCGTGGGTAACCAGGATCTGCGCCGTCTGCTGGTCGCGCCGCGCGAAACTGGACTCCCAGGCGCGGATGAGCCCCATCTGCCCCACCGCTGCTGCCGCCTGCAGCTCGTGCACCGCCTTGGGCCGCGCACTCCAGCCAAGCCGGCTCATACCGGCCGCCACCGCGCCCGACGAGACCAGCACCAACTCAACCCCCGCCGCGCGCAAGGCGACCATCTGATCGACCCAGACCGCCATCGCGGCCTGATCAAGCCCACGCCCATCGGCGGTCAGCAGCGCACTACCGATCTTCACCACCCAGCGCCGCGCACCACTCACCTTGTCCCGCATCGTCCCGCCTTCTATCCGGCCAATACCATCTGCACGGGCTGCGCACGGGCCAGCCCACCGACCACTCGCCACACCGAACGACGCGCCTGCCCAGCCGCCATCAGCTCAACGGACGTAGAAAATCTCCGCCCCACCTTCATCGTCGTCGTCATCGTCGAAGTCGTCTTCCTCGACCTCGTCAACCGCCTTGACGCCTGCACGACGCAGCGCTCGCTGATCATCCAACTCCTGCAGGCGCGCGCGCGCCTCGTCTTCGATCTGGCGATCCAGCTCAGCCAGAGCCTCAGCATATTCCGGCTCCTCGGCAATGCGCAGCGTACGCTCATCGAGATAACGCATGATCGCCTGGCTCAGCGCTTCGGTACCCTCGCTCTCCAGCGCCGAGATGACGAATACCGGCCCCTTCCAGTCCAGCCGATCGACCACCTGCCGCACCCGCTCCTCGCGCTCATCCTCAAGCAGCTGATCGGCCTTGTTCAACACCAGCCAACGGTCGCGCTGCGTCAGCGCCGGACTGAACTTCTCCAGCTCGCGCAGAATCACTTCAGCCGCATCGGCCGGATCGCTCCCATCTGGCGGCGCCATGTCCACGAGATGCAGCAGCAGACGGGTGCGCGCCAGATGCTTGAGGAAACGAATCCCCAGCCCAGCACCCTCCGCCGCCCCCTCGATAAGCCCCGGAATATCAGCAATCACAAAGCTCTTGTAGCGCCCCACACTGACCACGCCGAGATTCGGCACCAGCGTGGTGAACGGATAATCGGCGACCTTTGGCTTGGCTGCCGAAACCGAGCGGATAAAAGTGCTCTTGCCGGCGTTCGGCAAGCCCAACAGGCCGACGTCCGCCAGCACCTTTAGCTCCAGCTTGAGATCGCGAGCATCACCGGGCTTACCCGGCGTGGTTTGCCGCGGCGCACGGTTGGTGCTGGACTTGAAGCGCGTATTGCCCAGCCCGTGCCAACCACCTTGCGCCACCAGCAGTCGCTGACCAGCCTTGGTCAGGTCGCCCATGATTTCCTGAGTGGCGGCGTCGATGACAGTGGTTCCGACCGGCACTGGCAGGATCAGATCCTCACCCTTCGCACCGGTACAATCGGTACTGCCACCCTTCTGCCCATTCTGCGCATGGAAGCGGCGGGTATAGCGATAGTCCACCAGCGTGTTGAGGTTCTCGTCGGCCTCCAGGTATATCGACCCGCCATCACCACCATCGCCCCCGTTGGGACCACCCTTCTCGATGAACTTCTCACGCCGGAAGCTCATCATGCCGTTACCGCCGTCTCCGGCCTTTACAAAAATCGATACTTCATCGACGAATTTCATGGGAACGCCTCCCGTCGCAGGACGGGCTTAGAAAACTAGGAACGTAAGGGTCTTGCAAAAAACCCAGCGAAAACTGAATGAGTACCGAGCAGTTCTTTGCAAGAGCCTCACAGGATACAGAAACAAAAAAGCCCCGTCGCATGACAGGGCTTTTCCAGCAACGCCGCGATTAGGCCGCGACGACGCTCACGTAGCGACGGCCAAAAGCGCCCTTCACTTCGAACTTGACCACGCCTTCGACTTTCGCGAACAGGGTGTGGTCCTTGCCCATGCCTACGCCGTAACCGGCGTGGAACTGGGTGCCGCGCTGGCGAACGATGATGTTGCCGGCCTTGATGACCTGGCCGCCATACATCTTCACGCCAAGGCGTTTACTTTCGGAATCGCGACCGTTGCGGGTACTACCGCCAGCTTTTTTGTGTGCCATGAGTTCAATACTCCTATAAGGGGATTCAGGCCCGATTAGCCCTGAATACCGGTGATTTTGACCTCAGTGAACCACTGACGGTGGCCCTGACGCTTCATGTGATGCTTACGACGGCGGAACTTGATGATGGTCACTTTATCGTGGCGGCCCTGGGCAACCACTTCAGCGGTCACTTTGGCACCATCAACCACCGGAGCGCCGATCTTCACATCGTCGCCGTTGCCGATCAGCAGGACGCGGTCGAAAGTGACAGCTTCGCCAGTCGGAACTTCGAGTTTTTCAATTTTCAGGAATTCGCCTTCGGCGACCTTGTACTGCTTGCCGCCGGTTACGATAACTGCGTACATCTGTGTATCTCCGTTGATCCTGCTCACCCAGCGCTTTATAGAAGGAGTTGGTGGCTGGCATGGCTGCACGGGGCCGGAAGGGACGCCCTTGCAATTGCGTAAGGCAGGGAAATGCCCATGGGGGAAGTTCAGGGTCCGCGATTGTACGCATGCGCCCAAGGTGACGCAAGGGCCATCCGGAGCCGCCTTGACAGTACCCGAACCGGCTCATAGCATGCCGCGCAATCTCCGAGGAGTCCCCGATGCAGCCCCAGGCTTTCTATCAAGTTGTGGCGGACGATTTTGCCGCTGTCGACGGCATTATCCGCAAGCAGCTGACTTCTCGCGTCCCGCTGGTGGAAAAGATCGGCGACTACATCACCTCGGCTGGCGGCAAACGTCTGCGTCCGCTGCTGGTGCTGCTCAGCGGCAGTGCACTCGGGCATCAGGGCGACCAACTGCGCCTGCTGGCTGCCATCATCGAGTTCCTGCATACCTCCACCCTGCTTCACGACGACGTGGTCGACATGTCAGGCATGCGCCGCGGCCGCTCGACGGCCAATGCCCTATGGGGCAATGCGCCGAGCGTGCTGGTCGGCGATTTCCTCTATGCGCGGTCATTCGAAATGATGGTCGAGCTGGGATCAATGCCCGTCATGCAGATCATTTCGCAGGCAACCCGCGTCATTGCCGAAGGTGAAGTGCTACAGCTGTCGAAGGTGCGCGACGCTAGCACCACCGAAGCGATCTACATGGAAGTCATTCGCGGCAAGACCGCGATGCTGTTCGAAGCCTCTACCCACAGCGCCGCCACGCTGGCAGGCGCCAGCGCCGAGCAGCGCGAAGCGCTGCGAACCTTCGGCGACCATCTTGGCATTGCCTTTCAGTTGGTTGACGACCTGCTCGACTATCAGGGCGATGCCGAGACCCTGGGTAAGAACGTCGGGGACGACCTCGCCGAAGGCAAACCCACGCTGCCGCTAATCTACACCATGCGCGAAGGCACGCCCGAACAGGCCGAGCTAGTACGCCGGGCAATCCAGAAAGGCGGAATCGAAGATCTGGAAAGCATCCGCAACGCAGTCGAGGCCTCCGGTGCCCTGACCTACACCGCGCAGCTGGCACGAGATTATGTCGAGCGTGCCATTGCCTGCCTGGAAGTCATCCCCGCCAACCCCTATCGCGACGCACTGGTCGAACTGAGCCGCTTCGCCGTCGCCCGCACCCACTAAGCCCCCTCCCGACGCCACGGCGTCGGGCGCGCATCAGTCAAGCCAGACACCATTTCCTTGCTTCAGCATCCGCTCACTATTGCGGAGAAATATTTGCGCTTGCACTTTTGCAAATAACAATTATTCTCATTAAGAAATTCAACTGGAGGTGCAGCATGACTTACCTGATCGATGCATGGCTGGATCGACCGCAACCCTACCTGCGCATTCTCGACCGCCAGACAGGGGTGGTATGCGTATCGCTGGAAGGCGATGCGTTGGAAGAACTGCGCGAGCAAGGCGATCTGGATTTGCAGGAGCTGAGCACCAGCGAACCCTGCGTGCTCAAAGAGCAGGTGCGCAACCTGTTCCTGTTCAGCTACGCCCGCGCCTTGCGGCCGTAGCCGATACAGCGCGACGACCATTGCGGTCGCCGCGTCAAGCGTTAGAGGACGTCGAGCAGCTCGACGTCGAACACCAGCACGCTATGCGGCGGGATGCTCCCAACACCCTGAGCGCCATAGGCCAGCTCGCTCGGCACGTAAAGACGCCACTTGCTGCCGGCATTCATCAGCTGCAAGGCTTCGGTCCAGCCGGCGATCACCCCACCGACCGGAAATTCGGCAGGCTGGCCACGCTGGTAGGAACTGTCGAACACGCTGCCATCGATCAGTGTGCCGTGATAGTGGGTACGAACGCTGTCCTCGCGGGTCGGCTTGACACCCTCGCCGGCAGTGAGCACTTCGTACTGCAGACCGGACGCCAGCACCGTGACCCCCTCACGCTTGGCATTCTCGGCAAGAAATGCACGCCCTTCGGCCGCAGCGGCTTCGGCTTTCTGTTGCGCCTCGGCCTGCATGCGCTCGCGGATCACCGCGAAGCTGGCATTCAGCGCTTCTGGGCTGACCTGGCTGGCTGCACCGGCAAATGCATCGCGAATGCCAGCGATCACCGCATCCAGACTGACGCCCGGTGGAGGGTTGTCGCGTAGCTGGTCACCCAGCTGACGACCGATGCCGTAGCTCACGCGCGTTTCGTCGGTAGAGAGATTGAGTTCGGTCATGCCGGGCTCCGAAAGAAAAAAAGGTCGGCCAGCCTAGCACAGCGCGATCAGCGGATGCGCTTCCTCTGGCGGAGTAGTCACCCACCCAGCCGCACGCACGAGGCTGGCGGTAGAGCCCTACCAGGCCGAGCGCAAACTGACCGGCACACAGAGCGATTCGCGTCGATCCTGTTCCAATCCGCACATCTCATCATCGGCGCAAGCATGCAGCAAGCGCAGCGGGAGGTCTGGTAGCTCGCGCAGCAGATCGCGCGCGTGCTCTACCGAGCGCAGATGCACAGCGCCCGCGGCATCGCCTAACCATTGCCGTGAACCATCAGTCCCGCCGATCTCCAAAAGATAGAAGCCGCCCTCCAGCAAGACCAGAGTCAAGGTTGCGACTCTTCCCTCCTGAGTACGGGCGAGAAGCTCTTGCAGATTCATGGGCAGCCCCTAAAGTTATACAACGATGAATAATGTATAAGCCTAACAGACAGGCAATCCTTGCCTACCTTGCGGGCGCCGCTCAGTGTTTGGTGAGTTTGTCGAGGTAGCCCATGGCGAACGCGGACACCACGAATGTCAGGTGGATGATCACGTACCACATCAGCTTCTCGCTTTCGAGCTGCTGAGCGTCCATGAACATGCGCAGCAAGTGAATCGAGGAGATCGCCACAATCGAAGCGGCGACCTTCATCTTCAGCGAGCCAGAGTCCATCTTGCCCAGCCAGTCGAGCTTCTCCTTGCCCTCTTCGATATCCAACTGCGACACGAAATTCTCGTAGCCTGAAATCATCACCATCACCAGCAGTCCGCCCACCAGCGCCATATCGATCAGCGACAGCAGCTTGAGGATCAGCTCGGCCTCACTTAGCGAAAGGATGGCCGGCAGGATGTGCACGATCTCCTGGAAGAACTTGATCGCAAGTGCCAGCAGTGCGAACGCCAGACCGAAGTAGATAGGTGCCAGCAACCAACGCGCGGCATACATGGTGTTCTCAAGAATGCGTTCCATGGGTTCTCACAACGGAAGGACTGAATTTTCGGCTGGCGAGTATACGCAGCGCGAAACGACGAACAAGCCGAGGGATGTGGCGCAATATTACGCTGTGGATAAAGAGGGCAACGACTGCTCTGCCGCCCGCGACCGCTGCCGCGACATAGACGCCAGCAAGCGCGTCATGCCTCCGGGCGCGATTCCCAGCCACCCAGGAAACGGGCCTGATTGGCATTCACCCGGCGCAGTTCGGCGTGCATGTGCAACTGCCAGATGGATGGGTCATCGGCGGTATGGTAGCCCTGCCCTTCCAGGTTACTGACGATCGCACCAAGCACCGATTCGGCCATGCGCGCCCCGCGGAACGGCCCCTGCACCTTGATCGCGGTGGGCTGCGAGTCCGCCAGCCCGGCGGCACACAACAACGTCCACAATCCGTTTCCGCCCTCCAGCGGGCGAATGATGCACTCGATACGGGTCACCAGACCCAGACATTGACGGCTCAAGCAAAGGGCGTGCGACATGGCGGCGGTCCTCGCGACCTGGCTGCCGTGACCACTTGAACCAGCGGCCGAGCAACCAATGTATCCCCGAAAGCTGTGGATAACTTTGTGGATGGACGGTGGAGTTACTCCTACCGTTCAGACCTGTCGCGAGGGTTATCGTTCCGTTCAAAAAACGGCCAGTGCCATCTATTTGCCTTCTTGCCCGGTCGGAGCTTTGCCCTCGGCGGGCGCTTGCGCACCCTCGGCCTTCTCCTCTTCTTCCAGCTCGATCGCCGCGATGTCACGCAGGCGCTCTACCACCCGGGCATTTACGCTGCCCGCAGGGAAACGTCCCTGCTCATCGGCCGCCCCGACCGACTCACCGACCAAAAGCGACAGCGCCTCATCGACCTGACGCACCGCGTAGATGTGGAAGCGGTTGCCACGTACCGCTTCGAGCACGCGCTCATCGAGCATCAGCGTGGTGACGTTCGCAAAGGGAATGATCACACCCTGCTCGCCGGTCAGGCCTCGGGCCTCGCACAGGCGGAAGAAGCCTTCGATCTTTTCGTTGACGCCACCGACCGCCTGCACCTCGCCAAACTGGTTGATCGAGCCAGTGATAGCAAAGCACTGCTTGAGCGGCGTGCGCGACAGTGCCGAGATCAGTGCACAGCACTCACCGAGCGAGGCACTGTCACCGTCGACGTAACCGTAGGACTGCTCCAGCGCGATGCTCGCAGAGATCTCCAGAGGAAACTCCTGAGCGTAGCGGCTGCCCAGGTAGCCGGTGAGGATCATTACGCCCTTGGAGTGAATCGGCTGACCGAGGTTGACCTCACGCTCGATGTCGACGATGCCCGAGCCACCGGGATACACGGTGGCGGAGATGCGCGCCGGCATACCGAACGCCGAGTCGCCAACCTCCAGCACGGTAAGTCCGTTGCACTTGCCGATCGCCGCACCTTCGCTGTCGATCAGAATCACGCCGGCCAGAATGTCTTCGAGGATTCGCGCCGAAACGCGACCGGTACGGGTGGCCTTGGCCTTGAGCGCCCGCTCGATGTGTCCGACATCGGTCACCTCATCCTTGGCCAGCTGGCGGATGAAATCGGCCTCGCTGACCAGCTGGAACAGATCGCCGATGCGTGCCGACAAGCGCCCCTGGTGTTCGGCCAGCCGCGCACTGTAGGTCGCCAGCCGCGCCACGGCAGCCGCGGTGAGCGCCGCCATGCCCTCTTCGGAGGTACGGGTTTTCATCAGCTGGGCGAACTGCTCGAGGCTGTCTTCGGCCAGCGGAATGTCCTCGTCGAAGTCCACCAGGACGCGGAACATCTCCTGGAAGTCCGGATCCAGGTCCTGCAGCGTGTAATAGAGTTGGCGCGAGCCGATGATGATCACCTTCACATGCAGCGGGATGACCTGCGGCGTCAGCGTCACCGTGGCCAGGCGCCCCAGTTCGGCGAGCGGCGACTCCATCTTCAGCTTGCGTGATTGCAGGGCGCGCTTGAGCGCCTCCCAGACGAAGGGCTCGCTAAGCAGCTTTTCCGCTTCCAGCATCAGGAAGCCGCCATTGGCGCGGTGCAGCGCACCCGGACGCAGCTGGCGATAGCTGGTGTAGAGCGCCCCCTGATCGGTGTTGTACTCGATGCGACCGAACAGGTTGTCGTAGGTCGGATGCGGCTCGAACACCACCGGCGCACCGCCATCGACCGAGTGTCCGACCACCAGGCTCGGGCTGTACTGCTCTTCCAGCAATACGCGGTTCTGCGCTTCCGGACGGTTCTCGTCCACCAGCTGCTCGACCACGGTCTTCAGCAGGTTGACCTGTACTGCCTGCAGATAGGCTTCGATACCAGCGTTCTCGGCATATTTCTCCGACAGAGGTGCCAGCAGCGGCTGCAATGCCTGACTGATGGTCTCATCGTTGAGCTGGCGCAGCTGGTTGGTCGACTCACGCTTCCATTGCGGCAGGCTTGCGAGTTCCTCGTTCAAGCGTACTTCCAGCGTCGAGATGTCCTCGTGGTAACGCTCACGCTCGGCCTCGGGCAGCTGGGCGAACTCGGTTTCGTCCAGCGCCTTGCCCTCCTTCATGGGGGTGAAGGCGATGTTGCTGCTGTCGCGGTAGAGCGCAATCTCCTTCTCCAGCGCAAGCTTCTCGATCACATCCAGCGCCTTGTCATAGCGCTGATTGAAGCCGCGATCGATGGCACTCTTCTTCTGCTGGAAACTCGGATGCTCGAACACCGCCGGAAAGGTCGCCAGCAGGTTGTCGATCAGCTGGTTGATGTCGGCGATGAACGCGGCGGCAGCACCCTGTGGCAGCTCGATCACGCGCGGCTCACGAGGCTCGTCGAAGTTGTTCACATAGACCCAGTCCGACGGCGTATCCAGCCGCTTGCCCTCAGCCTTCAGGTAACGTCGCACGAAGGAGAAACGCCCGGTTCCCGGCTCGCCCATGACGTAGACGTTATAGCCGGGACGCGGCATCGCTACGCCGAACTGCAGGGCTTCGACGGCCCGCTCCTGCCCCAGTACCCCAAGGAAGGGCTCCAGTTCGTCGGTGGTGGTGAAGTTGAATTGGCTGGGCTCGAAGGGACGGGTCAGCGCATCGGGTGCCAGGCGCAGGCCGGCAGCGATAGGTTCAGGCATCGGAAATCCTTGCAGGATGGCACGCAGGCCACGATTGATGCCGTCATTCTGGCGTCGCCACTGTCGCGCCGCAAGGCTGGCAACCGCGGTTCGGGGTGCACATCGACATGCAGCGCGGGGTGTCGCATCGCGCAAAGGCCAATAGCCAACGGGCGCGGAAAAACGCCGTCATCGAACCAACGAACCAAACCCACCTGGTCACAACTGGACACATTTACCGAACCCGAGTTGCCGCTCTCACTTGATTCAGGTCAAGCGACCATCTGCCCGAAAAGTGCCTGCTAGAGCCATCACAGCAAAGGAGCACCACAACATGCGGCCATCTGTAGCGCTATTGCTTAGCCCCCTACTGTTTGCCGGCGCAACGAATGCGGACGATCTTCGCGAGCGCGCCAACGCCCAGTTCAAACCGATTCCGGCGCAGGTCAGCGAGGTACGCGGTCGCGCGGTCAATCAGGATCAGGCGGTACTCGGGCACAAGCTCTGGTTCGATCCGCGCCTGTCGAGCAGTCACATCATCAGTTGCAACAGCTGCCACAACCTCAGCATCGGCGGCAGCGACAACGTGCAGACCTCCATCGGCCACGGCTGGCAGAAAGGGCCGCGCAACTCGCCGACCGTGCTCAACGCGGTGTTTAACGCCGCGCAATTCTGGGACGGCCGCGCCAAAGACCTGCAGGAACAGGCCAAGGGCCCGGTGCAGGCCAGTGTCGAGATGAACAGCACGCCCGACCGTGTTGTCGCCACGCTCAAGAGCATCCCCGAGTACGCGGCCGAGTTCCGCAAGGCGTTCCCCAACGACAAGGATCCGGTCAGCTTCGACAACATGGCCTATGCACTGGAGGCCTTCGAAGTCAGCCTGACGACGCCGAACTCGCCGTTCGACCGCTTCCTCAAGGGTGAAGACCAGGCACTGGACGACAAACAGAAGCGGGGCCTGACCCTGTTCATGGAAGCCGGCTGCAGCGCCTGTCACAACGGCGTCAACCTGGGCGGCCAGGGTTACTTCCCGTTCGGCGTGATCAAGAAGCCGGGCGCGGAAGTCCTGCCGAGTGGCGACAAGGGGCGATTCTCGGTGACCAATACCGCCAGCGATGAGTACGTATTCCGCGCCGCACCGCTGCGCAACGTCGCGCTGACCCCACCCTACTTCCACAGCGGTGAGGTCTGGGAACTGGAAGAGGCCGTCGCGATCATGGGTGACAGCCAGCTCGGCCGTCAGCTCAATGCTGAGGAAGTCAGCGCCATCACCGCGTTCCTGCACAGCCTCACCGGCGAGCAACCGCAGGTGGCCTACCCGGTACTCCCGGCCAGCACTGCCAGCACGCCGAAACCCGAATAACCCCCGCCTCACGCTTCCCGGCGCACCGGCGCCGGGAACGCCCACCTCTCGCGCCTCCGCTCCGCCCGATCGGCGGCGTTGGACAGCCATCCGTCGCGCTACTAGCCTCAGCAACACACGAGACAGAGCGGCAATCGTCAGCCATGACCTTCACGCATGCACCGTCCGGCACCACCAATCGTCTGCAGCACGCAGAGCTTTCCTCCGAGCACGGCGCCCGGCTCCCGTCTCAGTTGCATTTCCTCTCACCGCTCCTCCGTCGACACTCAGAAACCTTTCGCAGGCATATCAACGTACTCAGCCTGCACCGCTCACCTCGCTATAGAGAGCGCCGAACCGGCGAGCCATCGCGCGGTAATCACAGCCATTGCCGCCCCGGCTGACCTGCCGGCCGGCATAACCAGGCCCTGTTTCGGGAGGATGCGTTCTTGGAACGAGCACTAAGAATTCTCAGCTTCGCGGTCCTTGCGCTGATGTTCATCGCCATTCTGTACGCCGGCGGCATCGGTATCACCCACTGGACAGGCATCGGCGTGTGACGGCCGTTGAGGCATCTCCATGAACAAACGACAAACCCGCTCCTTCGCCGTCATTTCCACCGCCATCGCCGCAGTGGTCTTTCTCGGCCTCACGCTGGACAGCCACCGGCAGTTTCCCAAGCTGACCAACGCCGAGACGATCACCCCCGAGGTGACCCGCGGCAAGGACGTCTGGCACGCGAAGAACTGCATCAACTGCCACACCCTGTTCGGCGAAGGCGCCTATTACGCGCCGGACCTGACGAAAATTTCCCAGCTGCGTGGCGCGCCCTACCTCACCGCCTTTCTCAAGGACCCTGGCAGGTTCTACGACGAGCAGCGCCATCGCCGGCTGATGCCCAACCAGAACCTCAGCGACGAGGAAATCGCCGCGCTGATCGCCTTCTTCGACTGGGTCGCCAACGTCGACAATCAGGGTTGGCCGCCGCGACCGATCCTGGTCACCGGCTCGTCGATCCCCGGTACCGATCTGACCCTCGCGCAGCAGGACGCTTCCGGACCGGGCAAGACCGATGCCGCGCTGCCACCGGGCGCGCGTCCGATCAGTGGCGCCGAGGATCCGATCGCCAAGGGCGAGGCGCTGTTCCGCACCGCCAGCCCGGCCTGCAACGCCTGCCATTCCATCGCGCCGGGGGTGAACCTGGCCGGGCCGACGCTGGCGGGCCTCGCCTCGCGGGCCGAACAGACGATGGCCTCGGCGGACTACAAGGGCAGCGCCGACAGTGTCGAGGCGTACATCCGCGAGTCCATCGTCGCGCCCAGCGCCTATCTGCATCCGGGCGACATGTATTCGGCGGGCGGCACCTCGTTCATGCCGAACACCTACGCCCAGTCGCTCACCGACGAACAGCTCGACCAACTGGTCGCGTACCTCGCGACCTTCAAATAACAGCGGCTGCCGCCGCGGGACGACACTTGTAGAGGTCAGGCCATGCGCTACCAATCACAGTCCGTCGCTTATTGGTATTTCGCCGTCGCCATGGTGCTGTTCGGCCTGCAACTGGTGTTCGGCCTGCTCTCGGCGGCGAAATACCTCGGCCCCGATCCGCTGCTGAACATCCTGCCGTTCGACGTCACCAAGGTGATCCACACCAACCTGCTGATCGTCTGGGTGCTCACCGGCTTCATGGGCGCCACCTACTGGATGGTCCCGGACGAATCGCGCAGCGAGCTGCACAGCACCAAGCTGGCCTACATCCAGCTTGGACTCTGGGTGGTGATGGGCGTCAGCGCGATCATCGGCTACCTGTTCCGCTACGGCACCGGCAACAAACTGCTGGAGCAGCCACTGCCGCACAAGATCGTCATCGTGATCTGCATGCTGATATTCCTCTACAACATCGGCATGACGATCAAGAAGTCCGGGCGCTTCACCACCACCGAGGGCGTGCTGTTGCTCGGTCTGGCCAGCGCCGCGGTGCTCTACCTGCCTGCCCTGCTGCATTACGAGAACTACACGGTATCGATCTACTACCGCTGGTGGACCATCCACCTGTGGGTCGAAGGCGTGTGGGAGATGATCCAGGGCGGCTTCCTCGCCTACCTGCTGATCCGCCTGTCCGGCGCCGATCGCGAGGTGATGGAGAAGTGGCTGTACGTGATCGTCGGGCTGGTGTTCATCGCCGGCATCCTCGGCACCGCGCACCACTACTACTGGGTCGGCGTACCCGGCTACTGGCTGCCGATCGGCGGCTTCTTCAGCGCGCTGGAGCCGGTGGCGCTGGTCGGCATGGCGATGTACGCCTACTACGCCATGCGCCGCTCGGGCCTGGCGCATCCGAACAAGCTGGCGCTGCACTGGACGCTCGGCAGCGCTGTGTTCACCCTGTTCGGCGCGGGCCTGCTGGGCTTCGCCCACACCTTCCCCAGCGTCAACAAGTGGACCCACGGCACGCTGATCACCGCCATGCACGGCCACGCCGCGTTCTATGGTGCCTACGCGATGATCGTCATGGCGATGATCGTCTACGCCCTGCCGTTGCTGACCCGCGGCCGCGAAGAGGAAGGCGGCACCATCGGCTACTGGGCGTTCTGGCTGCAGCTGGCCGGCATGTTCGGCATGACCCTATCGTTCGCCACCGCCGGCATCGGCCAGGTCTACCTGGAGCGCATCCTCGGCATGGGCTATCTGGATACCCAGCTGAAGATCCAGATCCACTTCCTCATGCTGGTCGCCACCGCCTCGATCTTCGCCACCGGTGTCGGCCTGTTCATCTATGACTTCTTCCGCCACCCGCGACGGGTCGAGGTCGAGACGGACGAGGTGCGGCCAACCAGCGCTCCCGCCCGGCACGTACTGTGACCGACATGAACGTCTCGCCCATGCCGCGCGGCGAACGCCTTCCGTTTGCGGCTGCCGAGCCCTGGTACCAGCCCTCCGGCGACGAGGTGCAGGTCTTCGAGCAATGCCACGCGCGCCAGCTGGCGGTGATGCTCAAAGGGCCGACCGGCTGTGGCAAGACACGCTTCGTCGAGCACATGGCCTGGCGCCTCGGCCGGCCGCTGGTCACCGTGTCCTGCCACGACGACATGACCGCCAGCGACCTGGTCGGGCGCTTCCTCATCGGCGCCGACGGCACGCGCTGGATCGACGGCCCGCTGACCCGCGCGGTGCGCGAGGGCGCCATCTGTTACCTCGACGAAGTGGTCGAGGCGCGCCAGGACACCATCGTCGTGCTGCATCCACTGACCGACTACCGGCGCATCCTGCCGCTGGACAAGACCGGCGAAACCCTCGAGGCGGCGCCGGGTTTCCAGCTGGTGGTGTCCTACAACCCGGGCTACCAGCGCATGCTCAAGGACCTCAAGCCCAGTACCCGGCAGCGCTTCGTCGCGCTGGAGTTCGACTTCCCCGAAGCCGAGCGCGAGGCCGCCATCGTCGAGCGCGAAGGCGCTATCGATTCGCCCACCGCGCGCGCACTGGTCAGCCTCGCCGGGCGCCTGCGCGCGTTGCAGGATCGCGGATTGGCGGAGCTGCCCAGCACCCGCCTGCTGATTGCCACGGCGCGCCTGATCGGCAGCGGCGTCGCGTTGCGCAGCGCCTGCAACGTCGCGCTGATCGCCCCGCTGTCGGACGACCCCGCGCTGGTCGGCGCCATGCGCGAGCTGGTCGATCTAACGTTCGTCTGATGGCCGAAGCCGAAGACGTCGTCACCGACGTTGCCCGCCATGCCACCGTTTACGTTCAGGCGCTCTGGCGCCGACGGCGCGAATCGGCGACCCCGGCATTGCCGACCCTGACCGACCTCGCCGACCACCTCGACCTGCTGCTGCATGCCAGCCTCGGCCAACGCTTCACGCTGCGCGCGGCGCAGCCGCCGGCACCACCGACACTGCTGGAGAAACTGTTCCGCCGCGTCGAGGCGCCCTATCCGCAGCACGCCGTGCCGGCCACCGATGGCCGCACGATCTGGCTGCCGGCGCGCCTGGATGCGGTCGATCCGGTCGGCGCACGCACGCTGTATCGCACCCTCGCCCTGCAACAGGCGATGCGCGCGCGGCGGGGTGCAGCGGCGCTTGTGCAATGCATCGACTCACCGTTGCAGCGCAGCCTGTTCCTGCTGCTCGAAGCCTGGGCGGCGGATACGCAACTGATCGCGCAGCTGCCGGGCCTGCACGCCGCCATACAGCAGCAGCGCAGCCAGATGCTGGCCGCGCGGCCACCGCTGGCCCGCTTCAGTGCCGCACGCCAGCCGCTGGAAGCATTCCTGCGCCGATTGCTGCAGTCGCACAGCGACGCGGCGCCCGACGAACTGCCGGCGAATTTCGACAGCCATCAGGCGTTGCAGCTGGCAACACGCCTGGCGGCCCGGCTCTATCCACACGGCGAACCGGCCGGCGCCGCACTGCTGCCGGACCTGTGGACAGGCGAGCCGCGTGCACCGTCCCGCCCGGATGCGCTCGATGCCACGGCGGCCGCACCGGACCCCGCCGCCGCCCCACCGCGCAGCGCTCGCCTGCCGCGCCGGCCGCAGGTACGCGAGCCTGCCGATGACGAGGACGATGACACGCAGCCGGGCGTCTGGATGGTGCAGCCCTCGCCTCCGCTGGAACACGCCGAGGACCCGCTCGGCATGCAGCGTCCCAGTGATCGCGACGACGCGACCGCGGCCGAGGACTTCGCCGACTCGCTCAGCGAGCTCAACGAGGCGCGACTGGTGGTCAGCTCCGGCAGCCCGAAGGAAGTCCTGCTGTCCGACGACCCACCCGAGCCGCGCGCGCGCTTCAGCCGCGACACGCCGAACGCCACCGCCGCCCTGCGCTACCCGGAGTGGGACTACCGCAGCCGCAGCTACCGCCATCCGGGCACGCAGGTGTTGCTGTTGCCGGCAGAGCCCGGACCGCAACAGTGGATCAAGCAGACGCTCGAGCGTCATCGCAGCATGCTGGCGACCATCCGCCGCCAGTTCGAGCAGCTCAGCGCACGGCGTCTGCGTCTGCGCCGCCAGCTGGACGGCGACGAGGTGGATCTGGACGCCTACCTCGACGGGCTCGCCGAAGCCCGCGCCGGACTGAGCATGCCGCAAGCGCTTTACCGGACCCAACGCATGCAGCAACGCGATCTGGCAATCATGCTGCTGGTGGATGCCAGTGGCTCCACCGATGGCTGGCTGAGCAACAACCGCCGGGTGATCGACGTCGAGCGCGAGGCACTGCTGCTGGTCTGCCTGGCACTCGACGGGCTCGGCGAGCCCTACAGCGTGCAGAGCTTTTCCGGTCAGGGACCGAACGCGGTGACGGTGCGCAGCCTCAAGGGCTTCGGCGAGCGCTACGGCGAAAGCGTCGGCCGGCGCATTGCCGGGCTGGAGCCGGAACACTACACCCGTGCTGGCACCGCCATCCGCCACGCCAGCAGCCTGCTGATGCAGCAGCCGGCGACGCACCGGCTGCTGTTGCTGCTCTCCGACGGCAAACCCAACGATGTCGACGAATACGAAGGCCGCTATGGTGTCGAGGACCTGCGCCAGTCGATCACCGAGGCACGGCTGCAGGGCATCCGGCCGTTCTGCCTGACCATCGACCGCCAGGCCGCCAGCTACCTGCCGGCCGTGTTCGGCGTGCACCAGTACGCCCTGCTGCCCAAGCCGGAGCTGCTGCCCCGCGTGCTGCTGGACTGGCTCAGGCGACTGATCGCCGCCTGAGCGGCGCCAAAACGAAAACGCCCTGCAGGTGCAGGGCGTTCGGTCAGCGCGAATACGCTCAGGGCTGGTTGCGGTTCTGCTCACGCAGCAGGTCGCGAATCTCGGTCAGCAGCAGCTCTTCCTTGGTCGGCGCCGGCGGGGCCGCGGGCGCCTCGGCCTCCTTGCGCCGCAGCGAGTTCATCGCCTTGATGGCAATGAAGATGGCAAAGGCGACAATCAGGAAATCCACTACCGTCTGGATGAACGCACCGTAACGCAGCAGCACGGCCGGCGCCTCGCCGACTGCCTCCTTGAGGACGATCGCCAGGTCGGAGAAATCCACACCACCGATCAGCAAGCCCAGCGGCGGCATGATCACGCCGTCGACGAACGCAGAGACGATCTTGCCGAAAGCGGCACCGATGATGATACCTACGGCCATGTCGATGACATTGCCGCGCATGGCGAACGCCTTGAATTCGCTGATGAGGCTCATAGAAAAGTCCTTAGCTGATGATGAAATGTCACTGCACCCGCCGCTCCAACAACGGCCGAGACCCGAAGTAGAGCATAGGCGGCCCAGGGGCTGCCGACCAGCACGACGCGGGTTTGTCGGGGCGACGTGCGCGGATAGCGATCGCTTGATCGCCGTCAACCGGGTAAATCGAGCACGACGCTAAGGTAGCGCTTCCCCTGAACATCCCGGAGCAGCTCCATGCACGTTGAACATCACCCACTGGTCAAGGATTTCCCTGAAAAGCGCGAGCAGCTGCAGAAACTGCGTCAGGAAGACCCGGCCTTCGCCCGCAAGGCGGAAGAATACGAAGCCCTGGACAAGCGCATCTGCCGCGTCGAAGACGGCGTCGAAACCCTCGACGAGGCCGCGCTGAACGCCCTCAAGCTGGAGCGTGTGAACCTGAAGGACGACATCGCCCGCGACCTCAAGCGCGCCGGTGGCAGCTGCTGCGGCGGCTGCTGCGGCTGAAGCCCGGCCAACTGACGATAAAGCCCGCAACTGCGGGCTTTTTTCGTTCGGGGCGGTCGCTTGGCCCAGCCCGCTAGAACAACCCGCCGAACCTGAACCCGGCGCCAACCCAGACGAACGCCACCGCCGTTAGGGTGATCAGCACGATATGCGCCCCCAATTGTGGCAACCGCTGCGCGTCAAGCTTGGGGATCAGCGCCAGCCGCGCATGCACACCCAGCGCCGCGGTCAGCCCGAGCAGCACCAGCTTGGCCTGGATCAGCTGCGCCGCTGGCGTCGCGCCGAACCACTGCGCATGCGGCAACCACAGACTGGCCATCCACAAGCCGGTGACGATCTGGATCAGCAGCGCGGGAATGCCGATGCGCTCGTAGATCTGCTCGAAGTTGCGCACCGGCTGCGGGTCGCGCTGGCGCAGCGCCTTGGGCAACACGCCGAACAGCAGCACCAGATGACCACCGACCCAGACGCTGGCGCCCAACAGGTGCAGAAACAACAAATGACGCATGGCGCTCACTCCCGTTCGATTTGTTTACAGTCTGGCGGCTCGTGCGCCGCTTGTGGCTGATGGCAATCAAGTCAGCCGTTATCATGCGGCTCCATTTGCCCGACGCGGAGTTTCCCATGGCCAAGGCCAAGCGCATGTATGGCTGCACCGAATGCGGCTCGACCTTCCCCAAGTGGGCCGGCCAGTGCGGCGACTGCGGCGCCTGGAACACCCTGGTGGAAACCCTCATCGAGGGCGCCGCGCCGCCATCCGGGCGTGCCGGCTGGGCCGGGGATCAGGCCAACATCAAGACCCTGGCCGAGGTCAGCGTGGAAGAAGTGCCGCGCTTCTCCACCGCTTCCGGCGAGCTGGACCGCGTGCTCGGCGGCGGCCTGGTGGACGGCTCGGTGGTGCTGATCGGCGGCGATCCGGGCATCGGCAAGTCGACCATCCTCTTGCAGACGCTCTGCGCCATCGCCCAGCGCTATCCGGCGCTCTATGTCACCGGCGAGGAATCGCAGCAGCAGGTGGCGATGCGCGCACGCCGCCTGGACCTGCCGCAGGACAAGCTCAAGGTGATGACCGAGACCTGCATCGAGTCGATCATCGCCACCGCGCGGCTGGAAAAGCCCAAGGTGATGGTGATCGACTCGATCCAGACCATCTTCACCGAGCAGCTGCAGTCCGCCCCCGGCGGCGTGGCCCAGGTGCGCGAGAGCGCCGCGCTGCTGGTGCGCTTCGCCAAGCAGAGCGGCACGGCGATCTTTCTCGTCGGCCACGTGACCAAGGAAGGCGCGCTCGCCGGCCCGCGCGTGCTGGAGCACATGGTCGACACGGTGCTGTATTTCGAGGGCGAATCCGACGGCCGCCTGCGCCTGTTGCGCGCGGTGAAGAACCGCTTCGGCGCGGTCAACGAGCTGGGCGTGTTCGGCATGACCGACAAAGGCCTGAAGGAAGTCACCAACCCCTCGGCGATCTTCCTCACCCGCGCGCAGGAGGCGGTGCCGGGCAGCGTGGTCATGGCCACCTGGGAAGGCACCCGGCCGATGCTGGTGGAGGTGCAGGCACTGGTCGACACCAGCCACCTGGCCAACCCGCGCCGCGTCACCCTGGGCCTGGACCAGAACCGCCTGGCCATGCTGCTGGCCGTGCTGCACCGCCACGGCAGCATCCCGACCTATGACCAGGACGTGTTCATCAATGTGGTCGGCGGGGTGAAGGTGCTGGAAACCGCGGCGGACTTGGCGCTGATGGCCGCGGTCATCTCCAGCCTGCGCAATCGCCCGCTGGATACCGATCTGCTGGTGTTCGGCGAGGTGGGACTGTCCGGCGAGATCCGCCCGGTGCCGAGCGGTCAGGAACGCCTGAAGGAGGCCGCCAAGCACGGCTTCAAGCGCGCCATCGTGCCCAAGGGCAACGCGCCGAAGGAAGCACCGGCCGGGCTGCAGATCATCGCGGTGACGCGTCTGGAGCAGGCACTCGACGCGCTGTTCGAGTAGCCGCTAAAAACCGCCCAGCGCCGCCAGCTCGCGCTCCAGCAACGTCTCGTCGCCGAGGTTGAGCTCGACCAGACGGCGCAGATGGGCGATCGAATCAAGGTCGATGTGCTGGCAGACGAAGCCGATCAATTCGCCCTCCTCATGGGCCATCGTCACCTCCATGCGCACCTCAGCATCATCGGACAGGCGCACCCGCGCCTCGAACGCTCGCGCGGCGTCGGCATCCCACGCCAGCGGCCGACGCACCAGCAGGCCCTTGAGCGACAGGTCATGCAGCTCGACCGCCCAACGGCGCGTACCCTGCGCCAGTTCGGTGGCAGCATCGAACTCGATGCGCTGGAAGCGCCGACGGTTGCTGGGGGTATCAGTCATCAGAATCACTCCGCAAAGCCTGTAATCACTATAGACAGCAGTGTCCGGCTGCGCCGTCACACCCAGCGGCGCACGCGCCGGCAATAGCGACGGTAATCGTCACCGAACAGTTCGGTCAGCAACCGCTCCTCGTGCACGATCACGCCGCGCTGCATGCTGTAGATCAGCACCGGCAGCAGCAGCCACGGCCACAGCGTGCCCCACAGCAACGCAATGCCGGCGTAGATCAGGCTGTCGGCCAGATAGATCGGGTTGCGCGAGACGCGAAACGGCCCCTCTTCCAGCAACCGCGCGGGTTTGCCATAGGGATTGACCGTGGTCCTGCGCCAGAGCATCAGCAACCCGGCCCAGAGCATCAGCAGCACCCCGGCATCGATCAGCCCCCAGCCGAAATAGTCCGTCCAGAGATTGCGCGGTAGCCCGAGCGGCAGCAGCGCATCGAGTGCCCATGCTGCGGCAAGGAACAGCAGATAGATGACTGGTGGCGGCAGAATCACGCCGGTGGCGCGTTTGAACATGAGAGAACTCCCAACGGGCAAGCTGCTGAAGTCTACCGTTTGTCACCGTCGACGCGACGACCGCGGTCAAGACGGCGGGCCGCTGGCCCCAGATAGCAAAAAGCCCGCTTGCGCGGGCTTTTTGCTACAGCGGCTGAGGCCTTAGTTGCCGTAGACCGGGAACTTGGCGCAGACGGCCTGGACCTTGGCGCGCACCGCATCGACCACGGACTCGTCGCCCATCTTGTCGAGAATGTCGCAGATCCAGCCGGCCAGCTCGCGGCACTCGGCTTCCTTGAAGCCGCGGGTGGTCACGGCCGGGGTGCCGATGCGCAGGCCGGAGGTGACGAACGGCGAGCGCGGGTCATTCGGTACGCTGTTCTTGTTCACGGTGATGAAGGCGCGACCGAGAGCGGCATCCGCGTCCTTGCCGGTGATGTCCTGCTTGATCAGGGACAGCAGGAACAGGTGGTTCTGCGTGCCGCCGGACACCACGTCGAAGCCGCGCTGGATGAATACTTCGGCCATCGCCTGGGAGTTCTTCACCACTTGTTGCTGGTAAGCCTTGAACTCAGGCTGCAGAGCTTCCTTGAAACACACAGCCTTGGCGGCGATCACGTGCTCCAGCGGGCCGCCCTGGGCGCCCGGGAACACGGCGGAGTTCAGCTTCTTCTCAATCTCCTCGTTCTTCTTGGCCAGGATCAGGCCGCCGCGCGGGCCGCGCAGGGTCTTGTGGGTGGTGGTGGTAACGACGTCGGCGAACGGTACCGGGTTCGGGTAAACGCCGGCAGCAACCAGACCGGCGACGTGCGCCATGTCGACGAAGAGATACGCACCGACCTTGTCGGCGATTTCACGGAAACGGGCGAAATCCAGCACCTGCGAGTAGGCGGAGAAGCCGGCAACGATCATCTTCGGCTTGTGCTCGACGGCCAGACGCTCGACTTCGTCGTAGTCGATCAGGCCCTGATCGTTGATGCCGTACTGCACGGCGTTGTACAGCTTGCCGGACGAGGACACGCTGGCGCCGTGGGTCAGGTGACCACCGTGGGCCAGGCTCATGCCGAGGATGGTGTCACCGGCACTGAGCAGCGCCAGGTAGACCGCAGCGTTGGCCTGGGAACCGGCGTGCGGCTGGACGTTGGCATAGTCGGCGCCGAACAGCTCCTTGGCGCGATCGATGGCCAGCTGCTCGACCACGTCGACGTATTCGCAACCGCCGTAGTAGCGCTTGCCCGGGTAGCCTTCGGCGTACTTGTTGGTCAGCACGCTGCCCTGGGCTTCCATCACCGCCGGGCTGGTGTAGTTCTCCGAGGCGATCAGCTCGATGTGGTCTTCCTGACGCTTGGCTTCCTGCTGCATGGCAGCGAAGAGTTCGGCGTCGAAGCGTTCGATGGTCAAGTCACGGCTGAACATGGCAGTCCTCTGAGGTCAGCTGGCGGTAAAAAAGAGAGGCGCGGATTCTACCTCAATCCACCGCCCCGCGGGTATGAGCGATAGTCATGCACAAGATGAGCGCCGGCGCCGCCGACCGCCGCTGCCATCGGCCGCCACGGTTTGCCCTGACCGGTGCATTCGGGTAGCTTTACGCCTTTTAAGTGCGCCTCGGTTCCTGCCATTCGGCGCCCAGGTTCGACTCCTTCACCACCGTCACGGGCATTCGTTTCCATGGCTCAATACGTCTACACCATGCACCGGCTGAGCAAGGTCGTTCCGCCGAAGCGTGAGATTCTCAAGAACATTTCCCTGTCGTTCTTCCCCGGCGCCAAGATCGGCGTGCTCGGCCTGAACGGCGCCGGTAAATCCACCCTGCTGCGCATCATGGCCGGCGTCGACACCGAGTTCGACGGCGAGGCCCGCGCCATGCCGGGCATCAACGTCGGCTACCTGCCGCAGGAGCCGCAGCTGGATCCCGAGAAGACCGTGCGCGAAGTGGTCGAGGAAGCGGTCAGCGTGATCAAGGACGCCCAGGAGCGCCTGGACGCCGTCTACGCCGCCTACGCCGAGCCGGACGCCGACTTCGATGCGCTGGCCGCCGAGCAGGCCAAGCTCGAAGCGATCCTGCAGGCCGCCGACGGCCACAACCTGGAGCGCCAGCTGGAAGTCGCCGCCGACGCCCTGCGCCTGCCGGCCTGGGACGCCAAGGTCGGCCACCTTTCCGGTGGCGAGAAACGCCGCGTCGCGCTGTGCCGCCTGCTGCTGTCGGCGCCGGACATGCTGCTGCTGGACGAACCGACCAACCACCTGGATGCCGACTCGGTGGCCTGGCTGGAGCACTTCCTCCACGACTTCCCCGGCACCGTGGTGGCGATCACCCACGACCGCTACTTCCTCGACAACGTCGCCGGCTGGATTCTCGAACTCGACCGTGGTCAGGGCATCCCCTTCGAGGGCAACTACTCGCAATGGCTGGAAGCCAAGGCCGCGCGTCTGGAGCAGGAAGCCAAGCAGGAGTCGGCGCACAAGAAGGCCATGAAGGCCGAACTGGAGTGGGTACGCCAGGGCGCCAAGGCGCGGCAGTCCAAGTCCAAGGCCCGCCTGCAGCGCTTCGAGGAAATGCAGTCGCAGGAATTCCAGAAGCGCAGCGAGACCAACGAGATCTACATCCCGGCCGGCCAACGCCTGGGCGACAAGGTCATCGAGCTGAAGAACGTGCGCAAGGGCTACGGCGATCGCGTGCTGATCGACGACCTTTCTTTCAGCGTACCGAAGGGCGCCATCGTCGGCGTGATCGGCGGCAACGGCGCGGGCAAATCCACGCTGTTCCGTATGCTGATGGGCAAGGAAACCCCGGATTCGGGCAGCATCGAGATCGGCGAAACCGTGCAGCTGGCCTGCGTCGATCAGAGCCGCGACGACCTGGACGGCGGCAAGACGGTCTGGGAAGCGGTCTCCGACGGTCTCGACCAGATCCGCATCGGCAGCTACGAGGTGCCGTCGCGCAGCTACGTCGGCCGCTTCAACTTCAAGGGTGCCGACCAGCAGAAGTTCGTCAAGGACCTCTCCGGCGGTGAGCGCGGCCGCCTGCACCTGGCGCTGACGCTCAAGCAGGGCGCCAACGTGCTGCTGCTCGACGAACCGTCCAACGACCTCGACGTGGAAACCCTGCGCTCACTGGAAGAAGCGCTGCTGGACTTCCCCGGCTCGGCCATCGTGATCTCCCACGACCGCTGGTTCCTTGACCGCGTCGCCACCCATATCCTCTCCTACGAGGACGACGGCAGCGTGACGTTCTTCGAGGGCAACTACAGCGAGTACGAAGCTGATCGCAAGAAACGTCTCGGCGATGCCGCCTCGCAGCCGCATCGGGTCAAGTACAAGAAGCTTGCGCAGTAATGGTGCATGACGGAGCCGCAAGGCTCCGTTTTAGTATATGGATGGCAAACCGCCACTGGTGATCGATCGCTCGATGCCGGATAATCGCCGCCGCCAAGCACCAACAGCAACATTTTGACACCTCATCGCAATGATCACGGACGAACGAAGGAACCCCACATGGCGGCACTAGGACTGCGCGGCAAGTCGTTACTGGCCATGCTGCTGATCGCTCTGCTGGCCTTTGGGCTGGCCTGGCTGGTCGGCAGGGAAGCGCTGCAGGGCGTACAGAATCGCTACGGCGAAGCCTATGCACACAACGTCGTGCAGCTCAATCGGGAGCGCCTGTTCGCCCCGATCAGCCGCGAGCTGGCGCTGGCGCAGCGCCTGGCCGAATCGCAGATCACCCGTGCCTGGCTGAGCGATGAAGGCGACGCCGACAAGCGCCGAGCGTTCTTCAGCGAGGCGGCCGGTTACCAGCGAGCCTTCAGCGACAGGCACTATTTCGCGGTCGGCGCGCAAAGCAACGGCTACTACTCCAATCAGCTCGGCGAGCCGCACTGTGAAGTCGCGCGCTATTACCTCGACCCGGCGGCCTCCCGTGATGAATGGTTCTTCCAGACGCTGCAATCCAGCGCAGCCTACAAACTGAACATCGACCGTGCGGTGCTGAGTCAGCAGCTCAAGATCTGGTTCAACGTGGTAGTCCGCGATGCCGATAAACGGCCGCTCGGCATCGTCGGCTCGAGCATCGATCTCGCGACCTTTCTCGAAGCCTTCAGCGATACCCAGAAGGCCGGCGTCGAATCGATGGTATTGGACGCCTACGGCTCGATTCTGGTGCATCCCAACCAGAATCTGGTGACGCTCAATGCCGACTCGCCGCAGGGACGCTCGCTGGCTACCAACCTGCTCGGACTGCTCGACGATATCTCCGCGGCCAAGACCCTGCGCCAGGTCATGGCCGCCAGCCGCGACGACCCCAGCAGTGTGCAAACCGTGAAACTGGCGCTCGATGGCGAGCCTCGCCTGCTCGCACTGACCTGGATCCCCGAACTGCAGTGGTTTGTCGCCAGCACCATTGATCTGGAAACCGCCCAGGTCATCGAAATCCGACCGCTGATTCCGGCCCTGAGCCTGTTTCTCGCGATGTTCGTCGTACTGATCGCCGGCGCCGCCTGGCTGGTGGAAAAGCGCGTGCTCAAACCGCTGCGCCAGCTACGCAAGAGCGCCCAGGCGATGGCGGCCGGGCAGTACGATGTCCCGCTGCATGTCAGCCGTCAGGACGAGATCGGCGAGCTGAGCGCAGCCTTCGGTGCCATGGCACAGAAGGTACGCAACCACACCGGCGAGCTGGAAAGCCATGTCCGCGAGCGCACCCGCGAGCTGGAACAGGCCAACCGCGAGATGGCCGCCGCACACAAGAAGATCGACGATTCCATCGATTACGCCAGTCTGATCCAGCGCGCCATCCTGCCCAGCCGGCAACTGGTCAGCGCCATGGGCGAGCGCCACGCCGTGCTCTGGCGGCCACGCGACGTGGTCGGCGGCGACTTCTACGTCTACCGTGCCGGCGAGCACGGCTGTCTGTTCGGCGTGGTGGACTGTGCCGGCCATGGCGTTCCCGGCGCGCTGATGACCATGCTGGCGCACGCGGCACTCGACCAGGCCATCGCCGACGCCGGTCTGAGCGACCCGGCGGGCATCCTCGCGCGCAGCGATCGTTTCGTGCGCAGCACCCTGTGCGACGAGACGGCGCAACTGGCGACCAACATGGACGTCGGCCTGGCCTACGTGGACTTCCAGCAACGCGAAGTCACCTTCGCCGGCGCCAAGATCGCCCTTTACTACTGCGACGGCGACACCGTGGAGGAGCTGCCCGCTGCACGCCGAGCCATCGGCGACAAACGCATCGGCGAGTACCACAACGCCCGCCTGAAGCTGCGCCCGGGACGCACTTTCTACCTGACCACCGACGGCTTCCTCGACCAGGCCGGCGGCGAGCTCGGCTACGGTTTCGGCAACAGCCGCTTCGCCGAGATGATCCAGCGCCACGCGCGCCTGCCACTGGCCGAGCAAAGCGCCGCGTTCAGCGCAGCTTTGGCCGAATATCAGGGTAATTATCCGCAACGCGACGATATTACGATGCTATGTTTCCGTTTCGATTGAATGCCGCTCTACCCGGAGATGTCGATGGAGCCAGTTGACCTGTTTGCCATGCGCGAGAGTTACAACCGTCAGCAGATCATGCTCTGCTTCAACGGCCCGATCTCCCGCAGCCTGATCGAAGAAATCGGCAACGCCCTGCGCAACTACCTGACTGCCGAGCACGCTCACCCATCTTCCGCGATGGACGTGTTCGCCGTGTATATCGAGATGACCCAGAACATCCGCCACTACGCCAAGGTGAAGCACTGGTCCGATCAGGAGGCCGGCGCTACCGTCGTCGTCGCGCGCGACGAGCAGGGCCGCTACGTGGTCTCCGCCGGCAATCTGATCGAGAGCGCCGATGGCGAGGTGCTGCTCGCCAGCATCAGCGAACTGGCCGACCTGGACAAAGCGCAGCTCAAGAGCCTGTACAAGGAACAGCTGCGCAAGCCGCGTGACGGACAACTGGTGTCCGGCGCCGGGCTGGGCCTGATCGATATCGCCCGCAAGTCCAGCGAGCCGCTCAGCGCCTCGCTCAAGCCTGTTTCCGACAGCCGCTCCTTCATCAGCCTGCGCGCCGTCATCTGAATCCGAGAACCATGCACATGAATGATTTTTCCATTCCCGGTAGCCAGTCTTCTCCGGCCATCCAGTCCGATTGGAACAACGGCGTCCTATCGATGCAGGGCGACTCCTACCCGGAAAACTCCTACGAGCTGTTCCACCAGGTCTTCGAGTGGATCGAGCGCTACCTCGCCGAGGCCGCGCGCCCGCTCAGCCTGGAACTGCGCCTGCTGTACCTCAACACCAGCAGCATCAAGGCCGTGATGGACATCTTCGACCTGCTCGAAGCCGCCTATCAGGAAGGCAAGCATGTGGCCGTCAACTGGTATTACGACAAGCGCAACGAGCGAGTGGTCGAGCTGGCCGAAGAATTCAAGGAAGACTGCACCTTCCCCTTCATGATCGTCAGTCACGACTAGCAGGTTCGCCCATGCGTGGACACAAGCCGCTCGAGCAAAAGGTCACCGAACTGCTGGATGATCCACAGTACCTCGGCCATCCCTTGCAGGATGCCCTCGGCCAACTGTGGAAGACCCACCGCGAGCTGCTCACGCGGATGGAGCGGATCACCCGCGTATCCGACGGCTACCAGAGCATCGTCCGCGACCGCGAACTGAGCCTCGCCGCGCGCTTCGACAAACAGCTGCGGCAGCTGGAAAAGGTGGCGCGCATCTCCGATCGCTACCAGATGATGATGCGCGACCTGAACATCGCACTGCGCGAGGCCTCCACGCACGACCCGCTGACCGGTATCGCCAACCGCGCGCTGCTCACCGAGCGCCTGCGCGAGGAGAGCGAACGTGCCAAGCGCTACGATCGGCCGCTGTGCATCGTCATGCTCGATATCGATCGCTTCAAGACCATCAACGACGAATACGGCCACGAGGTCGGCGACCGCGTTCTGCTCGAGGTCGTCCGGGTGATGGAGGCCGAGATCCGCGAGCAGGACCTGTGCGGTCGCTGGGGCGGCGAGGAGTTTCTGATTCTCATGCCAGAGACCACCGCCGCGGATGCCCAGGCGGTCATGCAGCGCCTGCGCAGCAACATCGCCACGCTGGCCGTGCGCATCAACAACGACCTGCTATCGGTGACCGTAAGCCTGGGCGTCGCCGAGCTGCGTCCCGACGAGAACTACTCCAGCACCATCAACCGCGCGGATGTCGCCCTGCTGCGTGCCAAGCGCTGCGGTCGCAATCGCTGCGAGTTGGCCGACTGATGCCGCCCATCGGATCACGACCTGACGCGCACAAAAATGATGCGGCCAGTGCGACATTTCCGCGCAACACAAACGCCACGCCTGCCCTCTCGCCCCAGCAAGAAAGCGCCCGCAATAGCGCCACCAGTGCGCTGTCGGAAAAGCCGAAACGAGCGCAGCGCATGGCTACTCATGCACCGATGATGCGCATACACGACCTATTTCGCACTTCCGTGGTGCGAAGCAGGTTTGCTAAAGTCGCCCGCCAAAAAATTTTCATGACTGCCGCAAGCGGTCGCCGAGGGCCACAAAATGATCGAAACCGTTGATGCCTTTCTCGCCCGACTGAAACAGCGCGACCCCCACCAACCCGAATTCCACCAGGCCGTCGAAGAAGTCGTCCGCAGCCTGTGGCCGTTCCTCGAGGCCAACCCGCACTACATGCAGGCCGGCATCGTTGAGCGCATGGTCGAGCCGGAACGCGCGATCATGTTCCGCGTACCGTGGGTCGACGATCAGGGTCGGGTCCAAGTCAACCGCGGTTTCCGCATTCAGATGAGCAGCGCCATCGGCCCGTACAAGGGCGGCCTGCGTTTCCACCCGTCGGTCAACATCGGCGTGCTCAAGTTCCTCGCCTTCGAACAGGTCTTCAAGAACTCCCTGACCTCGCTGCCCATGGGCGGCGGCAAAGGCGGCTCGGACTTCAACCCGAAGGGCAAGAGCGACAATGAAGTCATGCGCTTCTGCCAGTCCTTCATGAGCGAGCTGTATCGCCACATCGGCGCCGACCTCGACGTACCGGCCGGTGACATCGGTGTCGGCGGACGCGAGATCGGCTTCCTCTTTGGTCAGTACAAGCGTCTGTCCAACCAGTTCACCTCGGTGCTGACCGGCAAGGGCCTGCCCTACGGCGGCAGCCTGATCCGCCCGGAGGCCACCGGCTACGGCTGCGTCTACTTCGCCGAGGAAATGCTCAAGAACACCCACAGCAGCTTCGAGGGCAAGCGCGTCTCGATCTCCGGTTCCGGTAACGTCGCGCAGTATGCGGCGCAGAAGGTCATGGAGCTGGGCGGCCGGGTCGTTTCGCTGTCCGACTCCGGCGGCACCCTGCACTTCCCGGACGGGCTGACCGACGAGCAGTGGGACTACCTGATGGACCTGAAGAACGTCCGCCGCGGCCGCCTCGAGGAAATGGGCGCGCACTTCGGCGTGACCTACATGGCCGATCAGCGTCCGTGGAGCCTGCCGTGCGACATCGCGCTGCCGTGCGCCACGCAGAACGAGCTGGACGGGGACGATGCCCGCACGCTGCTGAAGAACGGCTGCATCTGCGTGGCCGAAGGTGCCAACATGCCCTCGACGCTGGAGGCGGTGGACCTGTTCCTCGAGGCCGGCATCCTCTACGCGCCGGGCAAGGCGTCCAATGCCGGTGGTGTGGCCTGTAGCGGTCTGGAAATGAGTCAGAACGCCATGCGCCTGCACTGGACCGCCGGCGAGGTGGACACCAAGCTGCACAGCATCATGCAGTCGATCCATCACGCCTGCGTCGCCCACGGCGAAGAGCCAAATGGCCGGATCAACTACGTCAAGGGCGCCAACATCGCCGGCTTCGTCAAAGTAGCCGACGCCATGCTGGCCCAAGGCGTGGTGTAACAGCTACCGCAAGCCTCAGACTGCGACAAGAAAAGCCCCCGCCGGATCGTCCGGCGGGGGCTTTTCGTTTGGAGTCATCGGACTCGTTTCGTAGGGTGGAAAACTCGCAAAGCGATTTTCCACGCGGCATATGCGCGGGAAGGGTGTTGCGCGTGGATGGCTTCGGCCATCCACCCTACGCATTACCAAGTCGCAGGTCTTTTCCACCCCCTGCGGCCGGGCCGCACTCCGCTTACCAGTAATTCTCCACCGCCACCTGTCCCGGCTTGCGCGTCAGGGCGAGGTTGAGGTCGCGTGCCTTCAGCACCTCACGGGTATCCTCGATCATCTGCGGATTGCCGCAGAGCATGATCCGCGAGTGCTCGGGCGTCAGTTGCAGATCGGCGGCACGCTCCAGTTCGCCGTTCTCGATCAGCGTGGTGATGCGCCCATGCAGCGCGCCCGGAACCTGCTCGCGCGTGACCACCGGCAGGTACAACAGTTTCGAACCCAGGCCTTCCAGGTAAACGCGCTGTGGCAGTTCGGCGATCAGCTGCTGGTAGGCCAGCTCCCGCGCCTCGCGCACGCTGTAGACCAGAATGATGCGCTCGAAGCGCTGCCAGGCCGCGAAGTCCTGCAGGATCGACAGGAACGGCGCGATCCCGGTGCCGGTAGCCAGCAGCCAGAGATCACGTCCGTCGGGGAAACGATCCAGGGTCAGGAAGCCGAAGGCCTGCTTGTCCACCAGCAGCTCGTCGCCGACCTTGAGCCGGCTCAGCTCGCTGGTGAATTCGCCGTCCGGAACGACGATGGAAAAAAAATCGAGAAACTCATCGTGCGGCGCCGAGACCATCGAATAGGCGCGCCAGACGATGCAGCCACTGGGCTTGCGCACGCCTAGCCGGGCGAACTGCCCGGCCGTGAAACGAAAGCCGGGATCGCGACTGGTGCGCAGGGTGAACAGACTGGGCGTCAGCGTCTGCACCTCGAGCAGGCGCTGGCGGGTGAACTTCTCTTCGCTGACGGTCATACTTCGCTCCCTCCGAGCATCTGCCGGACCTGCCGCTCGCAGCGCCCGTGAATTGTTGATACTCCTTTCCGACGCAGATAAACACCGCCAGTTCTCATGCCTATTCTCGACACTCCGTACGCCAGCCTTGACCTGATCCGCCAGCCGGAGCAGCCCAACGAGCCATTGCAGGCCTTCGACGCCGCCGACGAATACCTGCTCGCCACGCTGCATGAACAGGGTTTGCCGGCCGCCGCGCGGGTGCTGATTCTCAACGACAGCTTCGGCGCCCTGGCTTGCGCGCTGGCCGCGCATGTCGAGGTGACCAGCAGCGGCGACTCGCACCTGGCCTATCTGGCGCTGCAGAAGAACCTGGCGCGCAACGACCTGCCGGCCGGACGCGTGCGTTTCGTTCCGGCCAGCGAGACCGCCCAGGGCCCGTTCGACCGGGTGCTGATTCGCGTACCGAAAACCCTCGCCCTGCTGGAAGAACAGCTGATCCGTCTGCACGACCAGTTGGCGCCCGGCGCGCAGGTGATCGCCGCGGCGATGATCAAGCACCTGCCGCGTGCCGCCGGCGATCTGCTGGAACAGTACATCGGCCCGGTGCAGGCTTCGCTGGCGGTGAAGAAGGCACGCCTGCTCAGCGCAACGCCGAGCGAGAAACCGACGCCGCAGTCGCCCTACCCGACCCGCTATCAGCTAGATCAGCCAAAACTCGAACTGCTCAACCACGCCAACCTGTTCTGTCGCGAAGGCCTCGATATCGGCACGCGCGCCTTCCTGCCGCATCTGCCCAAGGCGCTCGGCGCGCTGCGCGTCGCCGATCTGGGCTGCGGCAACGGCGTGCTCGGCATCGTCTACGCGCTGGGCAACCCGCAGGCGGAACTGACGTTGGTGGACGAGAGCTACATGGCGGTGCAGTCGGCGCGGGAAAACTGGCAGGCGATCCATGGTCAGCGTCCGGTCGAGATTCGCGCCGGCGATGGCCTGGCCGAGCAACCGCCGGCCTCGCTGGACCTGGTGCTGTGCAATCCACCGTTCCACCAGCAGCAGGTGGTCGGCGACTTCCTCGCCTGGCGCATGTTCACCCAGGCCAAGACGGCGCTGGCCAAGGGCGGCGAGCTGTGGATCGTCGGCAATCGCCATCTCGGCTATCACCTCAAGCTCAAGCGCCTGTTCGGCAACGCCGAGCAGGTCGCGGCCACGCCGAAGTTCGTGATTCTCAAGGCAACCCGCACCTAGTCGCGCTGCCACTGGGTCGCGGTACCTTCCAGAGGCGTCTGGTGTTGCCAGATAGCTCGCACATAAAGAACGGGGCAGCAAAGCCATGAACTTTCAGGCAGCCCGGATTCCGGTTCCGGAGCTCCGCTGGAGTCAGGAAAGGCTGGTCGCGTAGCGGTCAGCCCGGACGCCAAGGGGGCCTTCATCCGGCACTCCAAGCCAGCCATCTCAAAGCCCTCACTACACAGGCACCAGGTCAAAGCACCTTATCCAAGGTAATCGGCAGATCCCTCACCCGCCTGCCTGTCGCGTTGTAGATCGCATTGGCCACCGCCGCCGCCACCCCGACGATGCCGATCTCACCCACGCCCTTGGACCCCAGCTCATTGACCACTTGGTCATGCTCCTCGACGAAGATCACTTCGATCTCGGGAATGTCGGCGTTCACCGGAATGTGGTACTCGGCGAGGTTGTGGTTCATGTAGCGGCCCAGCCGATGGTCGATCAGCGTCTCCTCCTGCAGCGCCTGGCCGATGCCCCACACCACGCCGCCGACGATCTGGTTGCCGGCGGTCTTTGGATTGACGATGCGCCCCGCCGCCACCGCGCTGACCACCCGGCTGACCCTGATCGTGCCGAGATCCTCGTCAACCCGCACCTCGACGAACACCGCCGAGTGCGTGGCGGTGGCCCAGGCGTCGCGCTTCTCATCCGGCTTGACGCTGGCTTCGGCGTCCAGCGCCCCGCTGACCTGGACGATGTCGCGCAGCGCCACGGCATGCTCGCCGGATTTCAGCCGCAGCTGGCCATCGACGAACTCCACCGTCTCCAGGCTCGCCCCGGTAAAGGGCGAAGCCGGCGACTGCTGCGCGGCATCCAACAGCTTCTGCCGCAGGCCTTCGCAGGCTCGCTGTACCGCACTGCCCACCGATGACACGGTGGCCGAGCCACCTTCCAGCGGCGCCTGCGGCAGGCTGGAATCGCCGAGACGGAATTCCACCTCGCTCATCGGCAGGCCCATCGCATCGGCGGCGATCTGGGTCATCGCAGTGTAGGTGCCGGTGCCGATGTCGGCGGTGGCGCTGCTCACCAGCAGCCTGCCGTCGGCGTCGAGGCAGGCGCGAGCGGAGGCGGGCATCTGCATCGCTTCCCAGACGCCAGTGGCCATGCCCATGCCGACCAGCTGATGGCCGTCGCGCAGGCTGCGTGGCTGCGCCGGGCGCCGCGACCAACCGAAGCGCTCGGCACCCTGCTGATAGCAGGCACGCAGCTCCTTGCTGGAATAGCGCTTGCCCTCGTTACCGTTGGTCTCGGTGTAATTGCGCAAGCGCAGCTCCAGCGGATCGATACCGACTTCATAAGCCAGCTCGTCCATCGCGCACTCCAGCGCATAGACGCCAATGGTCGCCCCCGGGGCGCGCATGTCCAGCGGGGTGTAGACGTCCAGCGGCGCCAGGCGATAGCCGAGGCGCACGTTGTCGCAGGCATAGAGCATCCCCGACCACTCCACCTCGTGCTCGGTGAAGTCCTCGAAGCGCGAGGTCTGGCCGATGGCCCTGTGCTCGATGGCCTGCAACCGCCCCTCGCCATCGGCGGCGAGCTTGAGCTGCTGGATGCTGCGCGGGCGGTAGCCGAAGGTGAACATCTGCTGGCGGGTCAGCTCGACGCGCACCGCGGCCTTGAGCTTGAGTGCAGCCATCACTGCCAGCGGCAGCTGGTACTGCGGGCGCAGGCCGGAGCCGAAGGCGCCGCCGACGAAGGGCGACAGCACGCGAATCCTGCCCTGCATGCCGAACACCTGCTCCAGGTAGCGCTGGCAGTTCTGCACGCCCTGGGTCTTGTCGTGGACGAGCAGCTCGCCGCCCGGCTGGTACTGGACGATGGAGGCATGCGGCTCCATCGGGTTGTGATGCTCGACCGGGGTGCTGTACTCGCAGTCGACCCGATACGCCGCGGCCGCGAATCCCGCATCGAAATCACCGCGCGGCTCGGGCAGCTCGGCCGGCGCTTCATGAGCCTGCTCGCGCACGGCCTGCAGATCGGTCTGATGCGCTTCGACTTCGTAGTCGATGCGCACCAGACTGGCCGCGTGGCGCGCCAGCGCCTGGGTCTCGGCCACCACCAGCGCCAGCGGCTGGCCGCTGTAGAGCACGCGGTCGTTGAACAGCGGGCGGAACGGCGAGCCGTCGGCGGCATCATCGTCCTCATAGGGCTCGTCGTAGCTGGCCACCGGCGGGCGGTTCTGATGAGTCAGCACCAGGCGTACACCGGGCAGCGCCTCGGCCGCAGCGGAATCGATACGAACGACCCGGCCGCGGGCGATGCTGCTCGACACCACGGCGCCGTAGAGCAGCCCCGGCACCTCGGCTTCGGCGGCGTAGCAGGCTTTGCCGGTGACCTTGAGCGGGCCGTCGACGCGGTCCAGCGACTTGCCGAGTGGAGAGTTGGCGCTGTTCATCGGACGGCTCCTCCGGCGGCTTCGGTCAGTGCACGCACGATGGCGCGCCGAGCCAGGTCGACTTTGAAGGCGTTGTCCGCCAGCGGCTGTGCGCCTTGCAGCAAGCGTTCGGCCGCGGCGGCGAAACATTCGGCCTCGGCACGCTTGCCGCTGAGCAGTTCTTCGGCCTCTTCCAGGCGCCAAGGTTTGTGCGCCACACCGCCGAGCGCGATACGCCCACGGCGGATGACGTCGCCATCCATCTCCAGCGCCGCCGCGACCGATACCAGGGCGAAGGCGTAGGAGGCGCGGTCAAGCAGCTTGAGGTAGGCGCAGTGACTGGCAAACCCTTCCACCGGCAGCTCGATGGCGGTGATCAGTTCGCCTTCGGTCAGCACGTTATCCCGCTCCGGATGCTCGCCGGGCAGGCCGTGGAAGTCCTCGAAGGCGATGCGCCGCTCGCCCTGCGGGCCACACACATGCACCTGCGCCTCGAGCACCGCCAGCGCCACGCACATGTCCGACGGGTGCACGGCAACGCAGGTCTCGCTGGCGCCAAGAATCGCGTGGATGCGATTGCGCCCCTCCCGCGCACTGCAGCCCGAGCCGGGCTCGCGCTTGTTGCAGGGCGTGGCGGTGTCGTAGAAGTAGTAGCAGCGGGTGCCCTGCAGCAGATTGCCGCCGGTGCTGGCCATATTGCGCAGCTGCGGCGAGGCGCCGGCGAGGATTGCCTTGGCCAGCAGCGGGTAGCGCAGGGTGATCTGCGGATGCCAGGCCAGCTCGGCATTACTCACCAGCGCACCGATCATCAATCCACCTTCGCGGGTGTCCTCGATGTCGCGCAACGGCAGCCGATTGATGTCGATCAGCTGCGTCGGGCGCAGGACGTTCTCCTTCATCAGATCGAGCAGGTTGGTGCCACCGGCGATGTAGCGGCTGCCCGGTCCATGCAACGCGATGGCCTGCTCGATGCGCTCCGGGCGCTGATAGCTGAACGGCGTCATTGCGCATCCTCCTGAGCGCGCAGCGCGGGCAGCGCGTCTTCGATGGCAGCGAGGATGTTCGGATAGGCGCCGCAACGGCAGAGGTTGCCGCTCATCTGTTCACGGATCTCGTCGCGACTGCTGACGCGGTTTTCGGCAGCAAGAGCGGCGGCCGAGCAGATCTGCCCGGGCGTGCAATAGCCGCACTGGAAGGCATCGTGCTTGATGAAGGCAGCCTGCAACGGATGCAGCGCGGCGTCGCGGGCCAGGCCCTCGATGGTGGTCAGCCGGGCGCCATCATGCATCACCGCCAGGGTCAGGCAGCTGTTGATGCGCCGGCCATCGAGCAGCACCGTGCAGGCGCCGCACTGGCCGTGATCGCAGCCTTTCTTGGTGCCGGCCAGGCCGAGCTGGTCACGCAGCAGGTCGAGCAAGGTGGTCCAGGGGTGCACCTGGAGCTCGCGGTGTTCGCCGTTCAGCTCGAGGCTGATGGTGCAGGCCTGACCTGCAGCGGAAAGGTTTTCGCTCATGACAGCCTCAGGATTTGGCCATTGGGATGCGCTGTCCGTGCGTCTTCGGGTACGACTGGCGCGGTGCGGAAATCGTTCAGCGCCGCCGCCGGGTGGGCGGACAGACATCAGGCCAGGCGGCGGTCGTCCGGATGGTCGATGTCCAGCAGGACGCCGGGATCATCCACCTCAAGCCGCTGCACCGCCGGTTGGGCGAACAACTGCTGCGCACCGCGATCACCGTCCAGTTGCAGCAGCGCATCTCGATAGGCGCTGCCGATGCCGCGCGGATGGCCCGCCCGACCCTGATGAACCGGAACCACCAGATTGTCGTGCTCGATGGCCGCGGCGATGGCGCGCAGGGTCGCTGGCTGCACGTAGGGCATGTCGCCCAGCGCCACCAGCCAGCCACGCGCGACCGGTGCCTGGGCGACGGCCTGGGCCAGGCTATGGCCGAGACCGCGGGTTTCGACCGCAAGCACTTCGCAGCCTTCGGCGTGCGCGGCCAGCCAGTCGCGCAGCGGGCAATTGTCGGCATTGGTCACCACCAACAGCCGCTCGGCGACACCGCGCAGGTCCGCCAGGGTGGCGGCGAGCACCGGTGGCGCGGGCGCGTCGCGCAGGCTCGATGCCAGCAGCTTGTCCGCCCCGCCAGCGGCGCGGTAGCGGCTGCCCTGCCCCGCAGCCAGGACGATGGCGCAGACACCGGCGCCAGGCACGACGCGCTCAGGCACAGCGCTGCTGCGCCGGCAGGCTCGGCGCCAGGGCGCCGTTCTTCAGCGCTACCACCTCGGCCATCAAGGACAGGGCGATTTCTGCCGGGGTGCGACTACCGATGGGCAAGCCGATGGGGCCGTACAACCGCTGCACCTGCCGCTCGCCGAGGCCCAGTGACAGCAGCCGCGCCTTGCGCTTCTCGCTGTTGACCCGCGAGCCCAGCGCGCCGACGTAGAAGGCCTCGGACTGCAGCGCAGTGAGCAGTGCCATGTCGTCCAGGCGCGGGTCGTGAGTCAGCGCGACGATGGCGGTGTGTGCATCCGGCTCGATGGCCAGCACGGCATCGTCCGGCATGCCCGGGACGAAGCGCACGGCGGCGGCATCCCAGCCGTGGGCGTAACCTTCGCGGGGGTCGCAGATCAGCACCTCGAAACCCAGCCCGTGGGCGAGTTCAGCGACATAGCGCGACAGCTGCCCGGCGCCGATCAGCAGCAGGCGCCAGGCCGGGCCGAATGGCGCGCGCAGGGTGTGGCCATCGAAGTGCAGCGAAGCGTCGCGGCCGGCGGCTTGCAGCGTTACATCGCCGCTGGCGATATCCACACAGCGCAGCAGCCGTTCATGCGCGGCGCAACGACGCAGCAATTCATTGATCCAGCCGGCATCGCGCAGCGGCTCCTGCAACAGGCGCAGGGTGCCGCCACAGGGCAGACCGAAACGCGCGGATTCCTCCCGGCTCACGCCATAGGTGATCAGCTGGCAGGCCGCTGCCGGCTCGGCGGCCATGCCCCGTGCCAGCAGATCGTCCTCGACGCAGCCACCGGATACCGAGCCCTCGACGCGACCATCGCCGCGCAACGCCAGCAGCGAGCCCACCGGGCGTGGCGCGCTGCCCCAGGTTTGCAGCACCGTGTAGAGCACCACCGCGTGACCATCACGCCACCAGTCGCGGGCACGCCGCAGCACCGCCAGATCGACGCTGTCCATCGTTCTCCTCGGACTCAGCCAACTGCCGCCGGGACTTCCGGCAATGCAAGGACTGACCGATACGAGGCGCCGTTAGTTCGTCGTGGCCGGCACCAGCATGGCGTCGGCCACTTCACGCCGCTTGCCGCGACCGGCCAGGCGTTCCACCAGAGTCAGGGCGAATTCCAGCGCGGTCGCCGGTCCCTGACTGGTGATGCAGTTGCCATCGACCACCACCGGCTGATCGAGGAAATGCGTGCCGGTGAGGTTGTCGCTCATGCCTGGATAGCAGGTGACCTGGCGGCCCTTGAGCACTCCATAGGGATGCAGAGCGACCGAGGGTGCGGCGCAGATAGCGGCAAATTCGCGCCCTGCCGCGGCCTGCTGACGCACGCGTTCGGCCAGCGGCTCCAGCTCGCCGAGGGTCTGCGCGCCGGGCATGCCGCCCGGCAGCACGATCAGATCGAAATCCTGCGCCAGCACATCGAGCAGCATGGCGTCGGCAGTGATTCGCGTGCCGCGGGCGCAGGTCAGCATGCGCCGCTCCTCGGCGCTGGCGACCACCACTTCGAACCCGGCGCGGCGCAGCACGTCGATCAGGGTCACCGTCTCCAGATCCTCGGAACCGTCGGCGACGGGTATCAGTACGCGCTTGCTCATGGGGATTCTCCTGCTCAATGGAAATTCAACCGGGCTGCCGGCCAGTGTAAGATGCGCGGCTTTTGCGGGCGGCCCGGCAATGGGCTTTGCTCTAGGGGGCGCACGCGGCCACAGACGTCGCGGCAACCGAACGCCAGGCCATCAGCGGCCGACAAGGGGATTCAACATGCTCGAAAAGCTGTTCCAACTCAAGGCGCACCACACCACCGTGCGCACCGAGATCCTCGCCGGTCTCACCACGTTCCTGACGATGGCCTACATCCTCTTCGTCAACCCGAGCATCCTCGCCGAAGCGGGTGTGGATCACGGCGCGGTGTTCGTCGCCACCTGCCTGGCCGCAGCCATCGGCTCGGCGGTGATGGGGCTGGTCGCCAACTACCCGATCGCGCTGGCGCCGGGCATGGGCCTGAACGCCTTCTTCACCTACACCGTGGTCCTGACCATGGGCTACACCTGGCAGACCGCTCTGGGTGCGGTGTTCCTCTCCGGTGCGATCTTCTTCGCGTTGTCGATCTTCAAGATCCGCGAATGGATCATCCACAGCATTCCGCTGGCCCTGCGCGCCGGCATCGCCGCAGGCATCGGCCTGTTTCTGGCGATCATCGCCCTGAAGAACGCCGGCATCGTCGTCGATAATCCAGCCACCCTGGTGGGCCTCGGCGACCTAAGCGCCGGCGGCCCGCTGCTGGCCTGCCTGGGCTTCTTCCTGATCGCGGCACTGTCCTATCGCCGGGTCACCGGCGCGGTGATGATCGGCATTCTGGCCGTTACCGGGCTGTCGATCCTGCTCGGCCTGTCCGAGCTGAACGGCGTGGTATCGATGCCACCGTCGCTGGCGCCGACCTTCATGCAGCTGGACATCATGGGCGCGCTGGACATTGGCCTGATCAGCGTGATCTTCGCCTTCCTCTTCGTCGACCTGTTCGACACCTCGGGCACCCTCATCGGCGTGGCGCAGAAGGCTGACCTGCTCGACAAGGACGGCCGCATGCCGCGCCTGGGCCGCGCGCTGCTGGCCGACAGCACCGCGACCATGGCCGGCGCCGCGCTGGGCACCTCCACCACCACCAGCTACATCGAATCGGCGGCCGGTATCAGCGCCGGTGGCCGCACCGGTCTGACCGCCTGCGTGGTCGCCCTGCTGTTCCTGCTCAGCCTGTTCTTCGCCCCGCTGGCCGGTGCCGTGCCGGCCTACGCCACCGCCCCGGCGCTGCTGTTCGTCGCCGTGCTGATGATGAGCAGCCTGGCCGGCATCGACTGGGACGACCTCACCGTCGCCGCCCCGGTAGCCATCGCCGCCCTGGCCATGCCGCTGACCTTCTCCATCGCCAACGGCATCGCCTTCGGCTTCGTCGCCTGGACCGCGATCAAGCTGCTGGCTGGTCGCTGGCGCGAGCTGAGCCCGGCGATGTGGATCCTCTCGGCGCTGTTCGTGGTCAAGCTGGGCTGGTTCGCCGGCTGACGTGCTGTAGGGTGGATGATCTTTGTTCATCCACCTTGCGCGCGGTAACGGTGGATGGATGAAACGCCATCCACCCTACGATTCATCACTGCACGAGTTTCTATGAGCCGCCCCTCCTTCGATCCCGCCCAATACGACAGCCAGCTCGCCGAGAAGACCGCGCGCCTGCGCGATCTGCTCGCGCCGTTCGATGCACCCGAGCCGGAGGTTTTCGACTCGCCGCGCGAGCACTACCGCCTGCGCGCCGAGTTCCGCCTGTGGCGCGAAGACGGTCAGCGCCACTACGCGATGTTCGAGCAGGGCGACAAGCACAAGGCGATCCTGATCGATGATTTCCCCATCGCCAGCCGCCGCATCAATGAACTGATGCCCCAGCTGAAGGCCGCCTGGCAGGCCTCCGAGGTGCTCAGCTTCAAGCTGTTCCAGGTGGAATTTCTCACCACCCTGAGCGGTGATGCGCTGATCACCCTCGCCTATCACCGCCCGCTGGACGAGGCCTGGCAGGCCGAAGCCGAGCAGCTCGCCGCAGACCTCGGCGTCAGCCTGGTCGGCCGCTCCAAGGGCAAGCGCATCGTCATCGGCCGCGATTACGTGGAAGAACAGCTGGTGGTCGCCGGCCGCAGCTTCCGCTACCGCCAGCCGGAAGGCGCCTTCACCCAGCCCAACGGCGAGGTCTGCCAGAAGATGCTGAACTGGACGTACGAGGCGCTCGGCGAACGCGATGACGACCTGCTGGAGCTGTACTGCGGCAACGGCAACTTCACCCTGCCGCTGGCGACCCGCGTGCGCCGCGTGCTGGCCACCGAGATCAGCAAGACCTCGGTCAACGCTGCGTTGGCCAACATCGAAGACAACGGCATCCACAACATCGAGCTGGTGCGCCTCTCCGCCGAAGAACTGACCCAGGCGCTCAACGAGGTGCGCCCGTTCCGCCGCTTGGCCCACATCGACCTGAAGAGCTACCAGTTCGGCAGCATCTTCGTCGACCCGCCGCGCGCCGGCATGGACCCGGACACCTGCGAGCTGGCCCGCCGCTTCGAGCGCATCCTCTACATTTCCTGCAACCCGGAAACCCTGGCGCAGAACATCGCCCAGCTGGCCGACACCCACCGCATCGAACGTTGCGCGCTGTTCGACCAGTTCCCCTACACCCACCACATGGAATCCGGGGTGCTGCTGGTCCGCAAGTGATCGGTCCGACTGAACGCCAACCGCCGGACGGCGTTCCACATCCATAACCACTGACGCGTTATGGAGGTGACAGCATGCTGGTCTTCGAGCCGATCTATACCGATGGTCTGGCGCAGATTTCCTATCTGGTGGGCGACAGCAAGGCCGCGGTCGCCGCGGTGATCGACCCGCGCCGCGACGTCGATGTCTACCTCGACCTAGCCCGCGAAAAGGGCCTGCGCATCGCCTACGCCATCGAGACCCACATCCACGCCGACTTCGTTTCCGGTGCCCAGGCGCTGGCCGAGCGCAGCGGCGCCGAGATCATCGGTGGTAGCTCCGCGGACTACGCCTTCGCGCTGCGCCAGGCCGCTGATGGCGAGGTGCTGGAGCTGGGCCAGGTCAGCCTGGAAATCATCCATTCGCCAGGCCATACCCCCGAGCACATCTCCCTGCTGCTGCGCGACAGTCAGCAGGGTGAACAACCGTTCGCGCTGTTCACCGGCGATACGCTGTTCAACCTCGACGTCGGCCGGCCAGACCTGCTCGGCGAGGACAGCACCCGGCAACTGGCCGCGCAGCTCTACAGCACGCTGTTCACCCGCTATCTGCCGCTGGGTGAACGCATCGAGATCTACCCCTGCCACGGCGCCGGGTCGGCGTGCGGCAAGTCCATCGGCGACCGCCGCCATTCCACCCTCGGCAACGAATTGCTGTTCAACCCCGCGCTCAACCAGCAGCGCAGCGAACGTGAATTCGTCGACTGGCTGTTGGCCGAGATGCCCGAGCCGCCGCGCCACTATGCGCGGCTGAAGAAGCTCAACGCGCGACCGCTCGATCTGCATGGCCCGGCGCTGCCGCCACCGCTGTCACCCGAGGAGTTCCGCCAGCGCACCGCCGACCCCAGCGCTGTGCAACTGGTGGACGTGCGCTCGATTCTGGCCTTCGGCGGCGGCCATGTACCGGGCGCGCTGAACATCGCGCTACGCAACGAGTTCGTCAGCTGGGCCGGCTGGATGCTCGACGACCGGCGACCGATCTACCTGATCGGCGAAGACAGTCACGAAATCCACCAGGCGACGCTGCAGCTGTACCGCATCGGACTCGATCAGGTGACGGGTTACCTGCGCAACGGCATGAGCGACTGGCAGAACGCAGGCCTGCCACTGGAGTGCGTCGGCGAATGGACAGTGCACGAGCTCGACCGCCGCCGCGGCGATCCGCAGATGCAGGTGCTCGACGTGCGCGCACCCGAAGAACTCGAGCAAGGGCGCGTCCCCGGTGCCAAGCACGCCTTCGTCGCTCATCTACCGCGACATCTCGAGCAGCTGGACAGGAGCAAGATCGTGGCGACGTACTGCGGCAGCGGCTATCGCGCCTCGATTGCCGCCAGCATCCTCAAGCGCCACGGCTTCAGCCGGGTGGTCAACGTGCCGGGCTCCTGGACCGCATGGCGCAAGCACGATCTGCCGGTGGCGGAGCACTAAGCCCGGTCTCACCGCAGACCGCCGGCCTTTTTCACGCATTTCAGACGCACGTCCGGTGGATAAGGCTGCGCCGTTATCCACCCTACGCCCGCCTACTCGCGCGACCCGTAGGGTGGAAAACGGCCGACGGCCTTTTCCACCTCAATACTCCACCTGCAGTTCGGCGCTGCGCGGTTCGGCCTGGCAGGCCAGCGCCCAGCCCTGGCGCACCTCGCTTTCGCTCAGCACCTGGTTGCTGCGCATGCTCACGCTGCCCTCCACCACCCGGCACTTGCAGGCGGCGCAGACACCCGAGCGGCAGGCGCTCGGTGGTTGCAGGCCGGCCTGTTCCATGGCCTCCAGCAGCACCTCGCCGCGCGGCACGTCCAGCTCGTGACGGCGACCGTCGAGCGCGACCCGCAGGCGACTGCGGCGACCGCCCGGTGCGGCCGTCGGCGCCGCGGCGGCAAAGCGTTCCAGATGGATGCGCGCCGCATCCACACCCAGCTCGCCCAGCGCGGCACCAGCGGCATCCATGAACGGTTGCGGCCCGCAGATGAAGGCGTCGGCCACCGTCCAGTCAGCGATCTTCGCGGCAATCGCCGGGCCGCTCGGCACACCCTGCTCGGCATCGAGCCAGATGCGCAGCTGCAGACGCTCGGGGTAACGCGCAGACCAATCGGCCAGCTCCTCGGCAAAGATCAGCGAGGCTGCATCGCGGCTGGCATAGAACAGGCGTACCTGCCCGCTGCCCTCGACCAACGCAGTCTGCAGGATCGCCATCAGCGGTGTGATACCGCTGCCGGCACCGAGCAGCAGCAGATCGTCATCCAGGTTGCGCGGCACGAACACGCCGGCCGGCGGCAGCGCCTCGATGCAATCGCCCGCCTGCAGGTTGTCCAGCAGCCAGTTCGACGCGCGGCCGCCGGACACCCGCTTGATAGTGATGCGCAGCGCGCCATCCGCCTGCGGCCGCTGCGACAGCGAGTAGCAGCGCAGCAGCGCCGGCTCGGCACCGGGTACCTTCAGCGTGAGGAACTGCCCCGGCTGCGCGGTAAAACGGGCGCGCTGGGCGGCCGGCACCTGTAGGGTGAACGAGCAGCTGTCGGCGGTTTCGGCCTGGCGTGAGGCGATGCGCAGGCGGGTGAATTCACCGGCGACCGGCGTCGGCGACGATGCGAGTGAGGTCGCCACCGCAGTTGCAGCCGACGCCGCCGAAGAAGCCGAAGGTGCAGTCGAAGCCGGCCCCGACTTGGCCACCCCGCGCAGCATCGGCCATACCGCCTTGCGGCGGAAGAGCAGCACATAGCCAACATGCAGGCCGATCAGCCACAGCCCCAGGTTGGCGAAGAACTCGTGCACCTCTTCGGCATCGCCCATCCAGCCGATGAAATCGATGTCGCTGGCGGCGCCGAAGACATCCGGCCCCACGCCTGGCAGGGAGGCCAGCACATCGCCGTTGTCGACCATGCCCAGGCCGACCACGCTGGCAATGGCGAAACTGCTCAGCGCGCCGACCGTCAGCCACTTGCCGACGCTCGACAGGCCGGGCTTGCTCCGCTGGCCCTTCGGCGGCAGCAGCTGCGGGAAGCCGCGCAGGCGCAGCGGCACGATCAGCAGGCGCCACACCAACAGCGCTACCAGGCCGTAGCCCAGCCAGATATGCAGCGTCTCGGCGTCGTCACCGCTGAGGTAAACGCCAAGAAAGAAGCCGGCCAGCAGCCAGTGGAACAAACGAAAGCGGTTGAAGGCAGCCACGGTGGCAATCCTCGATGAACGGAATACCTCCCTTGTATGCCCCTCAGCTGAAGCCAAGCTGAATGCCATCACCTGGCCAGATTCAGTTTGGCGTAAGGCGGCGCGCCTAGGCTGCGCTCATCCACCCCGGAGACCGCACCATGAAAGCCCACTGGATTGCCCTCGCCTGTTGCCTGAGCCTGCCGGCCCTGGCCGAAACCGAACACCCACTGCTGGCCGGCTACGCCGCCCAGGCGCGTCAGGAGAATCCGGACTTCGCCGGTTTCTCCGCCGAGCGCGGCAAGGCGCTGTACTTCGCCGAGGAGCAGCGCAACGGCAAGACCATGAGCTGCACCACCTGCCACACCGCCGACCCGCGTCAGCCCGGCAAGACGCCGGCGCACCGCAAGGTCGATCCGCTCGCGCCGGCAGCCAACCCCGAGCGCTTCACCGACCTGAAGAAGGTCGAGAAATGGTTCCGCCGCAACTGCGACGACGTCTACGCCCGTGAATGCACCGCGCAGGAAAAGGGTGACTTCATTAGCTGGATCGACAGCATCAAGTAAGGAGCCCGCCATGAAGATTGCACCCCTCGCTGCCGTCGCCGGGCTGGGCCTGACCCTGGTACTGGCCGGCCTCAGCTTCGCCGATGACGACGACCATCACGAGCGCAAGGGCTACAAGCGGCCCAAGCGCCTGGCGGTACCCAGCGACGCGCCGCTGGTGTGGAAGGAAGAATGCGCCGCCTGCCACATGCTCTATTCCCCCGGCCTGCTGCCTGCCGATGCCTGGCGCGAGCAGATGCGCACCCTGGACGATCACTACGGCAGCAATGCGTCGCTGGACCCGGTGCAGGAAAAGGAAATCCTCGACTTCCTGGTCCGCGCCTCGGCCGCCAACCACCTGCCGGTGGAGCCGTCGCCCACCGTCGGCGAGCCACCACGCATCAGCCAGACGCGCTGGTTCGAGCACAAGCACGACGAGGTCAGCGAAGCCAAGTTCGCCCGCGAGTCGGTCGGCGGCCGCTTCAACTGCGTGGCCTGCCATCGCGACGCCGAACGCGGCGACTTCGATGACGATCGCGTGAAGATCCCGCGCTGAGCGCCACTCTTTCCCCACAGAGGTAATCCGTAATGAACACTTCCACTCTGCGCGGCGCCCTGGCGCTGTCGCTGCTGGTCAACTGCGGCGTGCTGGGCACTCTCGCCTGGCAGAAACTGCAAACCGACGGGCTGCCCATGCCGTCCGGCGCACCGACCGAGCTGTCGCGCCAGCTGGAGCTTAGCGCCAACCAGTTAGGGCGCTGGCATGACGGCCAAGCGCCCTATCTGGCCCAGTTGCATGCGCTCGACAGCGAATTCGACGCCCAGCGCGGCAGGTTGTTAGAGGCGCTGCTCGGCGAGCAGGTCGATCCCGCGCAGGTCGCGCGCGAGCAGGCAAAACTCAGTGAGCTGCGCGAGGCCCGCCAGCAACTGCAGATCGATCAGCTGCTGAGCGAGCGCGAGCTGCTCGACGCCCGCCAGCGGCAGAAGCTGGTGAACTTTCTCGCCCGTCAGAACGCGTCGGCCGAACTGGCGTCGCTGCACGCTCAGTAGCCGTCATCCAGGCGAACGCCGCGAACCTCTCGGCCGCGGCGCTCGCCGATCCCATTGAATCTCAGCCTTCGCTCGCCTTGCGCGCCTGGCTCGGCGTTCTGAGCGGTTCTGTGAGTACGTCCGCACTGGCCAGCGGCACGGCCTCGCGCTCGCGATCGCCGCTGGTGTTGGCCAGCAGGCTGACGGTGGCGGTCTGCAGATAGGCGTACAGCTGGCGCAGCAGCTGCGGCTGATCCTCAGCCGCGACGATCCGCTCGCCAGCCGGTTCACGGCCCAGGCGATAGCGATACAGCCGCGCCGGCTGCTCCTTGGGCTGCACCAGCACCCGATCACCACGGATCAGCGCCACGGTCTGGTCGCTGCCCGACGGCTTGACGATGCCGAAACCCGGATCGTCCGCCGCCAGGCTGAGCAGGTCGCGGCCCCAGCATTGATGACGCACCTCGCCACCGAGGCGGCCCATGATGGTCGGCACCACGTCCACCTGCGTACCGACCACCTCGCGACGGCTGCCGAAACGCTCGGTGATGCCCGGCGCGATCAGCAGCAGCGGCACGTGAAAGCGCAGCAGGTCCATCTCGGTGACTTCCTCCGGTGCGCCGAAACCGTGATCGCCGACGACCACGAATAGCGTCTGGTCGAACCAGGGCTGGTTACGCACCTTGTCGAAGAACTGCCCCAGCGCCCAGTCCGAATAACGCATCGCCGTCAGATGCTGGTCCAGCGCGCCATGCCCCTCGACTGCAGCGACCGGCAACTGCTCGGGCAGCGCATAGGGTGTGTGGTTGGACAGCGTCTGCAGCAGCGCATAGAACGGCTTGCCGCGGTCGAGCTGGCCCAGCTCCTCGGCGGCGCGGGTGAACATGTCCTGATCGGATACGCCCCAGGTCGGATCGGCCACCACTGGATCGACGTAGTCGCCGCGGCCGATGAAGCGCGTCATGCCCTGGTTGCTGAAGAAACCGGACTGGTTGTCCCAGGCAAAGTCGCCGTTGTAGACGTAGAGGTCGTTGAACGCCCGTGCGCTAAGCAGCTGTGGCAGCCCGGAGAAGCGGTTGCCGCCTTCCGGCGTCTGCATCAGATATTCGAAACCCGGCAGATTGGGGAAGCAGGCCATGCTAGCGAACATGCCCTGGTGGGTGTGGGTGCCGTTGGCGAAGAAGCGCTCGAACAACAGCCCTTCGCCGGCCAGACGGTCGAAATTCGGCGTGATGCCATCCTGGCTGCCCAGCGCACCGACGAAGCGCCCGGCGAAGCTTTCCATCAGGATCACCACCACGTTGCGCACCGCCAGCTGCCCGTCCGCTGGCGGCTGGAAATCGCGGCGTACCGGCGCCAGCTCGGCATCCACCAGCTGATCGTTGTCGGTCAGCAGCAGTTCGCGGGTGATCGCCTGTGCCTGCTCGGCCGGCAGCGTCGCCTTCCAGCTGTTGTCGCGGTGGCTGGAGAAGCGGTTGCGGGCCGCATCGTAGAGCGACAGCGTCGCGTTCAGACCGAGGTGATTGGCAAACATCGACTCGGTGGTGAAGGCATCGCCCCAGCGCAGCGGCGGCCCCTGACGCAGCGTGCCGCGCGCGGCCACCACACTGACCACCAGCAACACGCCGAACACCGCCGTGCGGGTATACCAGGCCGGGCCGCTGCGGCGCGCGCTGGTTGAGTGAACAGCCGGTGCGCCACGCGTCAGCCGCTCCAGCCAGCCGAACAGAGCGTACATCGTCACGCTCGCCATGCCCCAAGCCGCCAGCAGCTGCAACACCGGGAAGCCATGCCAGAGCATGCTCAGCACGGTAGCCGGGTCTTCCTGCAGGTATTGGAACACCAGGCTGTTCAGGCGCTGATGAAACTCGCGATAGAAGTTCAGTTCGATCAGCCCGAGCAGGATCGTCAGGCTCGCACACACACTCAACCACAGCCGCAGCAGGCCGCGCGCCGCCATCACGCGCACGCTCAGCACGCCGAGCAGCAGCGGCAGGAGGATATACACCGTCACCCGCAGGTCGAAACGCAGGCCGTTGCCGAACGCCTCGACGAAACTGGCCGTCGGTGTGCTGCCGATCAGCTCGCGGTTGAACAGCAGCAGGCCCAGACGCAGCAGGGCGAACAGTGCCAGCAGCGCAACGGCGCTGGCGAGGATGAAGCGCAGGTGTGCGGCGAGGCCGTTGAAACCGGGCAGCGGGCGCTGTCGACCGGGACGGCGCAATGAGGAAAGCATGGGTACGTCCTTCAGGGGATCAGGATCACGCCCCAGACCAGGCCGGTCAGGCACAGCGCCAGCAGTTGCGCGGCGCTGCCCATGTCCTTGGCCCGCCCGGAGAGCGGATGCAGGTCGAGGGAGATGCGATCGACGGTGGCCTCGATGGCCGAGTTGAGCAGCTCGACGATCAGCCCGAGAAACACCACGCCGATCAGCACCGCACGCTCGACGCGGCTGACGTCGAGCAGCAGCGCCACGGGGATCAGCAGCAGGTTCAACCACACCAGCTGGCGGAACGCCGCTTCGCCGGCATAGGCGGCCTTGAGGCCGGCCAGCGAATAGCCGGCCGCATTACAGATGCGTGCCAGCCCGCCGCGGCCCTTGAGTGCCGCGGCGGCGCCCAGCGGGTTCGGCTCAGATGACATGGGCATCCGCCTCGCTGGCTGTCGTGTGCGCGGCGAGCAGCCGCAACCAGTCCTCGACAGGCATGTCCTGGCGGTGCCGATGGAGCTGGCGCAGGTCGTGGCGCGCCGCGGCGCTGCGGCGCAGGCGGCGGCGACTCTTCTCCAGATCGAGCAGAGCAACCTCGACCCAGGCCGCATCGCCCGCGCCATGCACGCGCAGGAAGATGTGCTTGGGGTAGCAGCAGCCATGCTGCCAGCGCGCCCGGTGAATACGATTCAGGGCGACGCCGACCGCCGCCAGCATGCGCTGGTGGACGAGCGTGCCGTGGCGCTCGGTGTGACCGTCGCGGTACCAGTTCTCCAGGCTGACGAAGCCGTCCAGCTCCGCGGTCACCAGCAGTGCCTGCCACTGCCCGGCCTGCTGCCGGGTCCCGCAGTAGACGAGCTCCGGCACCCGCACGCCGAGGCGGGCGAAGGCTTGCAGTGCCTGCAGCTCGCGCAACACGGTAGGCCGGCCGAACGGATGGGCGAGCGAGCGATACAGGTGGCCAATCTGACGTTTGCTGTACAGCAGCGGCTGCGAAGCGTCGCGCAGACGCACGCGCTGCACCCCGCTTTCGCCGGCGCGCCGCTGATTGGGTTCCTCGACCCATTCGCCCTGGGTATCCCACCAGCGCTGGAAGGTGCTGGTCAGGCTTTCGCGGGCTGGCAGAACGATTGGTTGATTCATGCTCACCCCCGCTTGCGCAGCACGTAGACCCGCCACATGGCGTAGCCGGGCAGGAAGTCGCAGTGCTCGAGGATGTCGAAACCGGCCTCGGCGAACTCCGCCTCAATCACCGAGCGGGCGACGACGAAGCGGTTCTGGTTGTCCTTGGCCGGCCGCCGACGCTCCAAACGCTTGCGCTTCCAGGCCTTGTAGTTGCCATCGACCCACAGCGAGACGATCAGGGTGTCGCGGGTGACGCGGTGGAACTCGCGCAGCATCGCCAGGCGGTGCGCCGGATCGGCGATGTGGTGCAGCAGGCGCATGCAGAAGATGCTGTCCACCGCGTTGTTGCCCATGTCGATGGCGAAGGCCGAGGTCTGGAAGGTTTCCACCCGCTTGACCACCTCCAGCGGCTGCGCCGCTTCGGCGATCGCCAGCATGTCGGCGGAATTGTCCGCAGCGAAGATCATCCGGCTGGGGTGCTCGGCCAGCAGCGGCCAGAAGCGCCCGGCGCCACAGGGCAGGTCGAGCACCAGGTCGGGATCGCCGGCGATCTTCAGCGCACGCCGCGCCAGTTGCTCGTCACGCCAATGCGACAGCCGTCTGGCCAGGCCAGCCTGATGCTTGTGCAGATATTCGTAGGCGTGCTCGCGGTCGTACTTGCGCGAGAACTCCAGTTCGATGGGGCTCGATCTCGTCATGGCGGGCGTTCCGGTTGGGATGGTGACGCCACACTAGCGAGGCCGGGATCAAGTCCCTGTCAAAAGAATGTGAAAAAAACGTCAAATAACGCGATCCGACAAGCGCACCCGGAAACAGCTGCCCTGCGGCTCGCGCGACGTTATACCGACGTCCCAGCCCTGGTGTGCGCAGATTCGCTTGACCAGCGACAGCCCCAGACCCAGCCCCTCGCCACGCCCCTCGGCGCCGCGCACGAACGGCTGGAACATGCGCTCCTGCTGGTCCAGCGGAATGCCCACGCCGCTGTCTTCGACCCGAAAGCCACCGTCGGCAAGCACCAGCGTCACGCTGCCGCTGTCGGTGTAGTGCAACGCGTTGCGCAGCAGGTTGGACATCACCGTACCGAGCAGCGTGCGGTTGTAGACGCCGTGGTCATCGCCCTCGATCTTCAGCGCGAAGTCCAGGCCTTTCTCCGCCAGCAGCGGCCCCCAGCGCTCGCTCTGTTCGGTGGCGACGCTGGCCAACGTCGCGTCGCCGCCGAACGAGGCTTGCTCCGGCCGCGCGCGCGCCAGCAGCAGGAAGGTTTCCACCAGTTCGTGCATTTCCTGCGCGGCACGCTGGATGCGCGCCGCCTGCTGCTGCGCCCGCGGCGGCAGCGCGGCCTGTTCGAGCAATTCGCAGGCGCCGAGCACCACCATCAGCGGCGTGCGCAGCTCATGGCTGACGTCGGCGGTGAACAGCCGCTCGCGTTCCAGGGTGCGGCGCAGCTGGCCCAGCGTGCTGTCGAACGCGGCGGCCAGGTGGCCCACCTCGTCGTCCGGATACTGCAGCGCCAGCGGCGGCGCCAGCGGATGCAGCTGGTCGCGATGGCGCACCTGATTGGCCAGCCGACTGACCGGCGCCATCACCCGGTTCGCCATCAGCCGCCCCAGCCCCCAGGCACCCAGCACGCTGAGCACGAAGCCGGCGAGCACCACGTTGAACAGCGCGTTCTCGCGTGCCTCGAACTCGTTCTGGTCCTCCATCAGCACATAACGCTCGCCCGCCAGGTCGCGGACGAACACGTAGAAGGCCTCGTCGTTGCGCACCAGTTCGGTGAACCCCGGCGCGAGCGCGGCGAGTTCTTCCGGCAGGCCGTACTGCGGCAAGCCGGAGGCGAAGAAGCGCGTGCTGGCATCCAGGCGCGGCGCCTGGCCGTGGGCCAGGTCGACGTCGAGCACGCTATCCATCTCGCGGCTCATTTCCTCGGTGACCAGCTGCGCCTCGATGAAGTACACCACCGCCACGATGCCGATGGAAAACACGCCACTGACCAGCAGCGTCATCAGCGTGAAGGCGATGACGATGCGCCGGGCGAAGGGCTGTTTAGCGAGCATCGCCGTCCTCCGCCAGCCGGAAACCGACGCCATGCACGGTGTGCAGCAGCGGCCGGTCGAAGGGTTTGTCCAGCGCCTGACGCAGCTGGTGGATGTGGCTACGCAGAGCATCGCTGTCCGGCACATGATCACCCCACAGCGCCTCTTCCAGCTGTTCGCGGCGCACCACCGCCGGGCTCTTCTGCATCAGCAGCGCCAGCAGCTTGTGGCCGATGGGGTTGAGCCGCAGCGGCTGGCCGGCACGGCTGGCCTGCAGCGTGTCGAGGTCGTAATGCAGGTCGCCGACCTGCAGCTGGCGTTTGCGCGCGCCCTGGCTGCGCCGCAGGATCGCCTCGATGCGCGCCACCAGCTCGGACAGCGCGAACGGCTTGACCAAGTAGTCGTCGGCGCCCACGCCCAGCCCTTGCAGGCGGTCGGCCAGGGCGTCACGCGCGGTAAGCATGATGATCGGCGTATCGCGTCCGGCATCCTCGCGCAGGCGCTTGCACACCTGATAGCCGTCGATGCCCGGCAGCATCACGTCCAGCACGATCAGGTCGTAGTCCTGGGTGGCGGCCAGGTGCAGGCCGCCAAGGCCGTCCTGCGCGCAGTCGACCACGTAGCCCTTGAGTTCCAGATAGTCCAGCACGTTGGCGAGAATGTCGCGATTGTCTTCGATGACCAGGATGCGCATCACACAGGTACTCGCTGAAAGATTCGGAACGGTTGCGACAGACAGTACTGCGCCTGCGCGCGCGGCGGAACATAGTCGAAACGATGTGAAAAAAACGTCGTTCTTGCGCCAGGTCATTGCAGCCGCGCCGGCTTAAGACTGCCTTAAGTTTGCCGTCCAACAATCCAGTCCAGATTCCTAACCGAGGTTCCCCGATGGAACTGCCCTGGGTTGATCACACCGATGTACTGGCACGTATCGGCCGCGAGCCGGCGCTGAGCCTGCAACTGGCGCAAGCCGATGCCGGCGAGCGGCGCGCCGCGCTGGAAAGTTTCATCCGTCAGCGTTTCGCCGAGCACTACGGCGCGCGAGTGCAGCACTTCATGCCCTGCCTGCTCGGTCTGCACAGCGAGCACGGCGAGGTGCAGGGCGCGGTCGGCCTGCGCAGCGCGCGGCGCCGGCCGCTGTTTCTCGAACGCTATCTGGACGAGCCCATTGAGCAGGCGGTGAGCCAGCGCTGCGGGCGCACGGTGCCGCGCGAGGAGATCGTCGAGGTCGGCAACCTGGCCGCCTTCGGCAATGCCTCGGCGCGCCTGCTGATCGTCGCGCTGACCGATCTCTTGGTCGCCCAGGGCTTTCGCTGGGTGGTGTTCACCGGCACGTCGGCGCTGCTCAACAGCTTTCAGCGCCTGGCGCTCGACCCGCTGCCGCTCGGCCTGGCCGATCCGGCGCGCATGGGCGAGGAGCTGGCCGACTGGGGCAGCTACTACGCCTGCCGGCCGCAGCTGATGGCCGGCGAGATCCTGCCCGGCCACCAGCGGCTGACGCAGCTGGGCATCTATGCGCGGCTCGGCTATCAACCGCTGTTCGATACCAGCGAGGTGCCGCATGCAGCCTGCAGCTGAACGCTTCTTCCGGGCGCTCGACCAGCACAGCGGCATCGCCCTCAGCGAGGGCCCGCGCCAGCTGAGCTACGCCGAACTGCGCCACGAGGTGGTCGCGCGCGCCGGCCAGCTGGAACAGCTCGGCGTGCAGCGCGTCGCCCTGGCGCTGGACAACGGGCTGGAGTGGGCGCTGTGGGACCTGGCGCTGCTGCGTGCCGGTCTGGTCTGCGTGCCGCTGCCGGGGTTCTTTTCCCCAGCGCAGCAAGAGCATGTGCTGAACCATGCTGGCATCGATTGCCTGATCGGCGCCGCCAGCCCGCTCAGCGAGCGCTGCGGCTTCCGCCCGTCCACCTCCGGGCTGCTGCAGCGCGAGCCGCAAGCGGTCACGCCGGTGCCGGTCGGTACGCTGAAGATCACTTACACCTCCGGCACCACCGGCCAGCCCAAGGGCGTCTGCCTGGATGCCCAAGCGCAGCTGGCGGTGGCCGAAAGCCTGTGGCAGGCCAGCCTGCCCTGTGAGGTGCGCCAGCACCTGTGCGTGCTGCCGCTGGCGACCCTGCTGGAAAACATCGCCGGACTCTATGCGCCGCTGCTGGCCGGTGCGCGGGTCGAGCTGCGGCCGCTGGCGGAGATCGGCTTCAGCGGCGCGGCGGGCTTCGAGCTGCCGCGCCTGCTCGCCACGCTGCAGGCCAGCCAGCCGCACAGCCTGATCCTGCTGCCGCAGCTGCTGCTGGCGCTGGTCAGCGCGGCCGAACAGGGCGTGCCGTTGCCGACTTCGCTGCGTTTCATCGCCGTCGGTGGCGGCCGCGTCGCGCCGCAACTGCTGGAACGCGCCGGGAGCCTCGGGCTGCCGGTATACGAAGGCTACGGGCTGTCCGAATGCGCCTCGGTGGTCTGCCTGAACACGCCCGAAGCGCGGCGCATCGGTACGGTCGGCCGGCCTTTGCCGCACGTCGAGCTGCGCCTGACCGACGATGGCGAGGTGCTGGTGCGCGGCCCGCACATGCTCGGCTACCTCGGCGAACCGCCGCTCACCGGCGAGTGGCTGGCCACCGGCGACCTCGGCCATTTCGAGGACGGTTTCCTGACCCTGCACGGACGCAAGAAGCACCAGTTCGTCACCGCCTACGGGCGCAACGTCAACCCGGAATGGGTGGAGGCCGAACTGGTGCAGCAGGCGCCGATCGCCCAGGCCTGGCTGCATGGCGAGGCGCTGGCGCAGAACGTCGCCGTGCTGGTGCCACGCCGCGCCGCGCTGAGCGACGCCGAGCTGCGAGCGGCAGTGGAGCAAGTCAATGCCGGCCTGCCGGATTACGCCCGCGTACACCAGTGGCTGCGTGCCGACGCGCCGTTCAGCGCCAGCAACGGCCTGGCCACCGCCAACGGCCGGCTGCGCCGCAACGCCCTCTTCGATCATTACCAATCGGCGATCAACGCCCTTCAGCCCTGACTTTCGAGGTTCACCATGGATTTCTTCGACCAACTGCAACACCAGACCAGTGCCCAGCGCGAATACCTGCTGGCCTCGCCGATCATCCACGCCGCGCTCGCCGGCACCGCCACCCGCGCGCAGTACATCGCCTTCCTGACCCAGGCCTATCACCACGTCAAGCACACCGTACCGCTGCTGATGGCCTGCGGTGCGCGCCTGCCGGAGCGGCTGGAGTGGCTGCGCGAGGCGATCGCCGAGTACATCGAGGAAGAGATCGGCCATCAGGAATGGATCCTCAACGACATCCGCGCCTGCGGCGGCGATGCCGAGGCGGTGCGCCACGGCCAGCCGGCACTGCCCACCGAGCTGATGGTCGCCTACGTCTACGACCGCATCGCGCGGCACAACCCGGCGAGCTTCTTCGGCATGGTCAACGTGCTGGAGGGCACCAGCATCGCCCTGGCGACCCAGGCCGCCGGCGTGCTGCAGGACAAGCTCCAGCTGCCGGCCAAGGCGTTCAGCTACCTGACTTCCCATGGCAGCCTGGACCTGGAGCACATCGAGTTCTTCAAGAAGCTGATGAACCGCCTCGACGACGAGGACGACAAGGCCGCGGTGGTGCACACCGCCCGCGTGGTCTATCGCCTCTACGGCGATATCTTCCGCAGCCTGACAGCACAGGAGCACGATCATGCAACTGCGTGACGCGCGCATCCTGCTCACCGGCGCCAGTGGCGGCATCGGCCAGGTGCTGGTCGAGCGGCTCTGCGCCGGCGGTGCGCAGTTGCTGCTGGTCGGTCGCGACAGCCTGGCGTTGGAAGCGCTGGCGCGCCGCCATCCGGGGCAGGTCAGCCTGGTCTGCGCCGACCTCGCCCAGCGCAGCGGCCGGCATACGGTGCTGGATGCCGCGCGGCGCTTCGGCGGGCTCAACTGCGTGATCAACGCCGCCGGGATCAACCAGTTCAGCCTGCTCGAACAGCAGGACGAGGACGCCATCGCCCGGCTGATCGGCGTCAACGTCACCGCCACACTGCAGCTGACCCACCTGTTGCTGCCGCTGCTGCGCCAGCAGCCGCAAGCGCTGCTGGTCAATCTCGGCTCGACCTTCGGCTCCATCGGCTACCCGGGCTTCGCCGCGTACTGCGCGAGCAAGTTCGCCCTGCGCGGTTTCTCCGAGGCGTTGCGCCGCGAGCTGGCCGACAGCCACGTCAAGGTGCTCTACATCGCCCCGCGCGCCACCCGCACGGCAATGAACAGCGCCGACGTGGTGGCGATGAACGATGCGCTGAAGGTCGGCATGGACGACCCGCAAGCCGTGGCGCGGCAGATCGTCCACGCCATCGCCGCCGAACGCGAAGAGCTGTACCTCGGCTGGCCGGAAAAACTCTTCGTGCGCCTCAACAGCCTGCTGCCACGCGTGGTCGACCAGGCGCTGCGCAAGCAGTTGCCGGTGATCAAACGCTTCGCCCGTGCTGAACAGTCGCTGCCACCCGCCCACCAATCCAACTCAACCGGAGAACACCCATGAAGCGTCTGCTCGGCCTTTGCGCACTGATGCTGGCCCTGGCCAGCCAACCCTCCTTCGCCCTCAGCGCGGCCGGCGAATCGTCGCTGCAGCAGATCCAGACGCGCTGGGCGGAAATCAACTACCAGCTGCCGGCGGCGCAGCGCGAAGCGGCCTTCGCCCGGCTCGCCTCGGAGGCCGAAAGCGCGGTGGTCGGCGAACCGCAGGCCGCCGAGCTGCATATCTGGCACGGCATCGTGCTCAGCACCTGGGCTGGCGCCAAGGGCGGGCTCGGCGCGCTGGGCCTGGTCAAGCAGGCCAAGGCCGAACTGGAAAAAGCCATCGAGCTCGACGCGCAGGCACTCGACGGCTCGGCCTATACCAGTCTGGCCAGCCTCTACTACCAGGTGCCCGGCTGGCCGATCGGCTTCGGTGACGAGGACAAGGCCGAGGCGCTGTTCCAGCAGGCACTGGCGCTGAATCCGAACGGCATCGACCCGAACTATTTCCACGGCGATTTCCTGCTGCGCCAGAAGCGCTATGGCGAAGCGCGCACGGCGCTGGAAAAGGCCCTCGCCGCGCCAGCTCGCCCCGGTCGTGAGGTTGCCGATGCCGGCCGCCGCGACGAAGCCCGCGCGCTGCTCGCACAGGTCAAGGAAAAGCTGGAATAACCAGGTGCGGCGGCGTTGAATGCACAGCAATGCCGCGCCCCCCTCAAGACGACAGGAACGACATGCGCATTCTGCTGGTGGAAGACGATCGCGCCCTCGGCGAGGGCATCCGCACCGCACTCAAGCCCGAGGGCTACACCGTCGACTGGCTGCAGGACGGCGCCAGCGCGCTGCATGCACTGAGCCACGAGAGCTTCGAGCTGGCCATCCTCGATCTCGGTCTGCCGCGCTTGGACGGCCTGGAAGTGCTCAAGCGTTTGCGCGCGGCAGCCAACCCGGTGCCGGTACTGGTGCTCACCGCCCGCGATGCCACCAGCGACCGTATCGCCGGGCTGGACGCCGGCGCCGACGATTACCTGGTCAAGCCATTCGACGTCGCCGAACTCAAGGCGCGCCTGCGCGCGCTGCTGCGGCGCAGCTTCAATCGCCCGGAACCGGCGCTGGAATACCGCGGCATCCTGCTAGATCCAGTCAACCAGCAGGTCAGCTACCAGGGCGCGCCGGTCAGCCTGCCACGCAAGGAGTTCGTCCTGCTGCATGAACTGCTCGCCCAGCCCGGTCGCGTGCTGACCCGTGATCGCCTGCAGCAGGTGCTCTACGGTTGGGACGAGGAGGTCGAAAGCAACGCGCTGGAGGTGCACATCCATCACCTGCGCAGGAAGTTCTTTCCCGAGCTGATCCGCACCGTGCGCGGGGTCGGCTATCTGGTGGACAAATGCTGAAACGCTCGATCCGCCAGCGCACCCTCGCGCTGCTGCTCGGCACCCTGCTGGTTTCGCTGAGCCTGATCTCCTGGCAGAGCTACCGCGACGCCCGCCACGAGACCGAGGAACTGTTCGATGCGCAGCTGGCGCAAAGTGCGCGGCTGGTGCAGGGCCTGGTGATGCGCGAGATGAATCCACAAGCCCGCCACGCGCTGCAGGAAGCGCTGGATGCGGCGGTGAACGCGCGGCGCGATCAGGGTGTGCCGGGGCACAACTACGAGACCAAGCTGGGCTTTCAGGTCTATGCCGCCGATGGCAGCACCGTGCTGCAATCGGCTGGCGCACCGGACGGCGCACTGCAGCAGCTGCTGGCGCCGGTCGGTGACTCATCGCCCTCCCCATTCGCCCGCCTGCCTGGCGGCTATCACGACGTGGTGCTCGACGGCCGCGACTGGCGACTGTTCCTGCTGCAGGACCGCGAAGACGACCTGTGGGTGCTGGTCAGCGAGCGCGGCGACGTGCGCGGCGAGCTGGTCAGCAAGATCGCCCGGCGCAGCCTGCTGCCGGATCTCATCGGCCTGCCGCTGCTGGCGCTGCTGATCTGGCTGGCGGTGGGTTGGGGCCTGCGGCCGCTGGCACGCATGGCCCAGCTGCTGAAAAGCCGCGACCCAGACAATCTCGCGCCGCTGCTGCTGGCGCCGCTGCCGCAGGAATTGGAGCCGGTCGCCGCCTCGCTCAATCGCCTGCTGCAACAGGTTCACCAGCTCATCGAGCGGGAGAAGCGCTTCATTGCCGACGCCGCCCACGAATTGCGCACGCCGCTGGCGGTGCTGCGCATCCATGCGCAGAACGCGCAGCAGGCGCAAAACGAAGACGAGCGTGAAGAAGCGCTCGAGCAGCTGGTGGTCGGCGTCGACCGCACCACCCGCGTGGTCACCCAGCTACTCACCCTGGCCCGCCTGGAGCCCAATGCCCAGCAACTGAGCCTGGCGCCGCTGGATCTGCGCGCACTGACTCGCGAGACACTCGCCGAACTGACCCCGCTGGCCATCGCCCGTGAGCAGGAGCTGACCCTGGAGGTGGACGAGCAGGTTGACTGCCGCCTCAATGGCGACGCGGCGAGCCTGGCTACGCTGCTGCAGAACCTGGTGAGCAACGCACTGGACTACACGCCACGCGGCGGGCGGATCGAGGTGCAGCTGCAGGGCGACGCCAACCAGCTGATGCTTGACGTCGCCGACAGCGGGCCGGGCATCGCCGCCGAGCTGCGCCCGCAGCTGTTCGAGCGCTTCTTTCGTCTCGGCGACGGCCAGGGCGCCGGCCTCGGGCTGTCGATCGTCGCCCGCATCGCCGAACTGCACGGTGCCACGATCGAACTGCTCGACTCGCCGCTGGGCGGCCTGCGGGTCGCGGTGCGACTGCCCAGGCAGCTACAGTCGGCGGCTGGATAAGCACCGCCGTGCGGCGTCGGGGCTGCGGTGGAAAAGCGCTACGCGCGTGCTCCACTCTACGCCCGCAGAAGTGCCGACACCGCAGGTGTGGATAACGGCGCAGCCTTATCCACCGAACCGCCCCCGCACACAGACAGGCTGGCCATCACCGATGACAGATGACTGGTCCGGCCCGGCTAAGCTTCGCTTAAGTTTCGCTGCCTAGAATCGCATCAGTTACCCCCATGTGGAGCAGGTGAAATGAACGGTAAAGCGGGAGCGGCAAGCTATGGGCGACTGTCCATCGGCCTGCACTGGTTGATGCTGCTGTTGATCGCGGCGGTTTACGCGACCATCGAACTCAAGGGCAATTTCCCCAAGGGCAGCGAGCCACGCGAACTGCTCAAGCACTGGCATTTCATGCTCGGCATGACGGTATTCGCCCTGGTCTGGCTACGCCTGCTGGCGCGCTGGCTGCATCCGGCGCCAAAGGCAGTCCCCGGCGCCGGCTGGGAACAGGCGCTGGCAAAACTGATGCACCTGGCGCTGTACGGCCTGATGATCGGTCTGCCGCTGCTCGGCTGGCTGACGCTGAGCGCGGCGGACAAGCCGATTCCGTTCTTCGGTCTGCAGCTACCGACACTGATGGGCACCAACGAACGGCTGGCCGGCCAGTTCAAGGAGCTGCACGAGACGCTGGCGGTGGCCGGTTACTGGCTGATCGGTTTGCACGCGGCGGCGGCGCTGTTCCACCAGTACGTGCGCCGTGACGGCACCCTGCAGCGGATGCTGCCGCACTAGCGGCAGGCCTGAGGCGCAGACGCAAAAACGCCCGGTCGACTGATCATCGACCGGGCGTTTTCGTGTCTCAGCCGAGCAGTTCGCTGAACGGCAGGTACTCCACCGTCTCACCCTCTTCCAGCGTGCGGTTGCGCTCGACGATGGCCAGGCCTTCGGCCCAGCTCGCCGAGGTCAGCATCGCCGAGCCCTGACGCGGGTGCAGGCACACGCGCATCTCGCCGTCGACCTGCTCGAGCCGCGCGCGCAGGTACTGGCGGCGGTTGTTCGGCTTGCGCCAGGCGAAGCCGGCGGTCAGGCGCAGCGGCTTGGGCAGCACGTCGGTGCAACCCTGGGCACTGAGCAGGAACGGCCGCGCCACCACCAGCGAGGTGATCAGCGCCGCCGCCGGATTGCCCGGCAGGCCGATCCACGGCTTGCCGTTGACCTCGCCGAAGGCCAGTGGCTTGCCGGGCTGGATTGCCAGACGCCACATGTGCAGCTCACCCAGTTCGCGAATGGCCTGCTTGAGGTGATCCTCCTCGCCCACCGATACGCCACCGGAGGTGATCAGCATGTCCCATTCGGAGGCAGCCAGCGCCAAGGCGTCGCGGCTGGCGGCCAGTTCGTCGACGAGGATTTCGTAGTCATGCACTTCCATTCCGAGGCTGCGCAGCACGCTGAGCAGGCAGTAGCGGTTGGAGTTGTAGATCTGCCCCGGCGCCAGCGGCTCGCCGGGTTCGCGCAGCTCGTTACCGCTGGAGAGCAGACCGATACGCAGGCGCCGATAGACCGCCACGCGGGCAACGCCGAAGCTCGCCAGCAGGCCGATCTCCTGCGGGCGCAGGCGCTTGCCGGCCTGCAGCACCGCTGCACCGGCCTGCAGTTCCTCGCCCTGACGGCGCACATGGCCGCCCTGGGTGACCGCGGGCAGATGCACGCGCCCGTCCTCGATCTGGCAGTCTTCCTGCGCCACCACCGTATCGGCGCCCGGCGGCAGCGGTGCGCCGGTGAAGATGCGCACGGCGTGGCCGGCAGGCAGTTGCTGGTCGGCGGCATCACCGGCAGCAATGCGCCCGGCCAGCGGCAGCCAGCCGCCTTCGGCCGGCAGGTCGGCGGCACGCAGGGCGTAGCCGTCCATCGCGCTGTTGTCCCAGGCCGGCACCGGGAAGGGTGCATCGAGCGATTCGGCCAGCACCCGGCCGAGCGCATCGGACAGCGCCACATGTTCGATCGGCGGCAGCGCGGGCACCCGCGCCAGCAGTTCGGCAATGGCTTCGTCGACCGGCTTCAGTCCGCTGGTGTCGCAGCCACAGGCGCTCATGAGCGTGGCCCGCAATAGGCGACCGCGCTGGCCTTGAGGTGCGGCACGAAGTTGCAGGGCTTGGTGCGGCTGTCCAGCTGCTCGACGAGGATCTTGTTCCAGGCGGTGCGACAGGCATTGGTCGAGCCGGGCAGGCAGCAGACCAGGGTGCCGTTGCTCATCCCAGCCAGCGCGCGGGACTGCACGGTGGAGGTGCCGATCTCGCCCAGCGAGAAGTGGCGGAACAGTTCGCCGAAGCCGTCGACGGACTTGTCCAGCAGCGGCTGTACCGCCTGCGGGGTGTTGTCGCGGGCGGTGAAACCGGTGCCGCCGGTGATCAGCACGACCTGCACGTTCTCGCTGGCGATCCAGCTGCAGACGCGGGCGCGGATCTGCCAGATATCGTCCTTGACGATGGCGCGCTCGGCCAGGCTGTGGCCCGCGCTCAGCAGGCCGTCGATCAGGGCCTGGCCGGAGGTGTCGGAATCCAGGTTGCGGGTGTCGCTCACCGTGAGCACGGCAATGCTCAGCGGCTGAAATTCGGTGTTGGACAGGTGAGCCATGGCTCGAAACTCCGTAGAAAATTAGCGGCAGGCTGGGCCAGTTGCAGGTCGGGGCCCATTCCCCGTTGGAGGTATTTCCTCACCCTAGCCGGATGCGGCGATTCTCGCCGGCAGCTGCGACTGCAGGTCGCAAAGCGCGGGCGCTTCAGCCACCGGTGACCGGCGGGAAGAAGGCGATCTCGTCGCCATCTTGCAGGGGTTCAGCGGTATTGCACAGTTCCTGATTGCGCGCGCACATCAGGTTGCGCTCGGCGAGCAGCGCCCAGTGGCCACCGCGCTGCTGCAGGAACTGGCGCAGCTGTTCGATGGTAGCGAACTCGGCCTGCCACGGCAGGCGCTCGAATTCGCAGCCGAGCAGTTCGCGGTAACGGGCGAAGTAGTTGATGCGCAGCATGCGGGCATCCTCCGGTTCGGTGCGCCAGCTCAACCGCCGCTGGCATTCATGAAACGCAATACCTGGACCTCGCCGCTGCTGGAGAATTCATGGCGCAGCGGTTTGCGTTGCAGCGCGGCGTGGATGGCGTCGATCACCGGCTGGTCGCTGGTCGGATGGCGACGCAGCAGCGCGCGCAGGTCGATGGAATTCTCGTGGCCGAGGCACAGCAGCAGGCGGCCTTCGACGGTCAGGCGCACGCGGTTGCAGGTGGCGCAGAAGTTGTGCGAGTGCGGCGAGATGAAGCCGATGCGCGTCTGCGGATGCTCCGGCAGGCGCACGTAGCGCGCCGGCCCGCCGCTCTGTTCGGCGGAATCGATCAGCGCGTGACGCTCGGCGATCAGCACCTTCACCTCGTCGCTGGAGCAGAAGCTCTCGCCGCGCGAACGGCCGACATCGCCCAGCGGCATCTCCTCGATGAAACTCAGGTCCAGCCCGCTGGCGATGGCGAAATCCACCAGATCGGCGACTTCCTCGGCGTTGCGGCCCTTCATCACCACGGCGTTGAGCTTGATCCGCTCGAAACCGGCGGCACGCGCCGCATCGATGCCGTCGAGCACCTGCTGCAGCTCGCCGGTGCGGGTGATGGCGTGGAACTTAGCCGCGTCCAGGCTATCCAGGCTGATATTCAGCCGCTTGACCCCGGCGCGTGCCAGTGGCTCGGCGAGCTTGACCAGCTGCGAGCCGTTGGTGGTCATCACCAGTTCGCGCAGCCCCGGCAGCGCGGCGATGCGCTCGCAGAGGCCGACGATGCCCTGGCGCACCAGCGGCTCGCCGCCGGTGAGGCGAATCTTCTTCACCCCCAGGCTGACGAAGATGCGCGCGATGCGCTCCAGTTCCTCCAGACCGAGCACCTGCTGGCGCGGCAGGAAGGTCATGTCCTCGGCCATGCAGTAGACGCAGCGGAAATCGCAGCGATCGGTCACCGACATGCGCAGGTAGTCGATCTGGCGGTTGTGGGCATCGCGTAGTTGAGTCATCGCCAAGCTCTCTGTACTTCGTGGGGGATGGCGCGTCGCGAGACGGTGGATGGTCGAAACGCCATCCACCCTACCCGCCGTTACTGCATCAGCGGCGTTTCCGCACCCTGGATGCGAATGCCTTCGATGTTCGCCGCAGCGACCAGGTTCTGCAGGTACTGGCTGACGCCGATCTGCCAGACGCGCTGGTTGAGCTCGGCACGGATCGTCCCGGCCACCGCCTCGTAGGGCAGTTGCTGGCCTTCGATGCGCTGGTCGACGAACACCAGGTGGTAGCCGTAGCGACTTTCCAGCGGCTGGGCACAGAGCCCCTGCGGCAGACGGAACAGCTGACGCTCGAACTCGGGCACGGTCTGGCCCTTGCTGATCTGGCCGAGCGCGCCGCCCTGAGCCTTGGATGGGCAGGCCGAATGCGCCTGCGCCAGCTCGGCGAAGCGCTGCGGCGCCTGCGCCAGTTGTTCGAGCAGCGTCAGCGCCTGCTCGCGGGCCAGGCTGCGGGCCTCGGCGTCATCCGCCGGACAGGCCAGCAGAATGTGCCGCGCGGCCAGCAGCGGTGCGCTGAAGAAGCGCTGCTGGTTGCCCTGGTAGTACTGCTGGCAGGCCGCATCGTCGGCCAGCGGTAGCGGGATTTCCTTTTCGATCAATGCGCGGGTCGCGGCCTCTTCCTCGCTCTCGCCGTTCTCGGCGGTCACTTGCAGGCCCAGCTCGGCGATGCGCTGCTGCAGCAGCTCGCGCAGCACCAGCGCCTGGGTGGCCAGGAACACCGCCTCGTTGCGCGTATCGGCCGGGTGGTACTGCAGCTCGCGGGCAATCGCCTCGGGGCTGATCGCCACACCGTTAACCTTGGCCCGCGGCCATTCCTGTTCGCTGGTAGCGATCAGCTGGACCGGAGCCGAGGCCTCTTGCGCCTCGTCATCGATCTCATCGTTCTCGTTTGGCAGCTCCTCGAACAGAGGCGCGTTCACCGGCAACTCGACCGCCGGCCGCGTTTCGCCACCACAGCCACCGCCACCACCTGTACCGCCGCATCCACAACCCATGATGGTTACCTCTCAGACTCGAAATTCGGATCAGCCGTGGCGGCCGACGTCAGGCGCCGGCCGCCAGTCGACTCAATGCATGCCGTCCTTGAGTTTGTTCGCGGCGAAGCCCGGCAGCGGAGCGGCAGCCCCACTGGTGTTTGCCGGTGCCTCGTAGCCGCGCGGACGCTGCGGACGCGGCACCGCCGGCTTGACGCCCTTCTGGCGGACGATCTGGTAGCGCCGGCCCAGGTACCACACCGGCGCACTGACGATGTGCACCAGCCGGGTGAAGGGGAACAGCACGAACAGGGTCAGGCCGAGGAACACGTGCAGCTTGTAGACGATGCTGACCGACTCGATGGCGCCCGCGGCCTTGATCGGCTGCAGGGTGACCACGCTCTGCGCCCAGGTGCCCAGCAGCACCATCACCGAGCCATCGAGGTGGCCGAGCGAGGCGAAGATGGTCAGCAGGCCGAGCACCAGCTGGACCAGCAGCACGAAGAGGATGGCGATGTCGGAACGGCTGGACGAGGCGCGCACGCGCGGATCGTTCAGACGCCGCTTGATCAGCATGACCAGACCGATCAGACAGAGCACGCCGAAGAAGCCACCGGAGACCATCGCCACCACCTGCTTCTGGCCGCTGGTGATGAAGGAGTGGTACAGCGCTTCAGGCATCAGCAGGCCGACGAAGTGGCCACAGAGGATGAAGATCACTCCGACGTGGAACAGGTTGCTCGCCAGGCGCATGCCCTTGGGCTGAAGCATCTGGCTGGAACCGGCCTTCCAGCTGTACTGCGACAGGTCGAAGCGCGCCCAGCTGCCGATCAGGCAGATCGCCAGGGCGATGTAGGGATAGACCCCGAACAGCAGGAAATTGAAGTTAGACATTAACGCACCTCCTGGGCCAGCGCGGCTTGCCCGTCATGCTTGAAATCGGTCCAGTGCAGCGGCACCGGGCTTTCCTCGCGGGCCTTGCCCGGACCACCCGGCAACGACGGGCAGCGATCCTGCTGCTCGGCCTGGAGGAAGTTCACCTGCTCCTCCTCCCAGACCTTGTCGAGCGCCTCCAGCGAATCGTCGCGCTCCTCCGCGGCGACCTGCTCGCGCAGTTCGCCAACGGCCTGCTCGACGGTCTCGCCGGCGATCTGCAGCAGCGCGTGGAAACACGCCGCGTGCGGGCTGTTGCGCTCTTCCAGGCGCGCCGCCAGCAGGGCCAGCAGATGCGCCACGTCGGCCAGTCCCTCGCGGGCCTCGAGGTCCTCGCGGGTGGCGAGGTACTCGAGGTACAGCGGGATGTAGTCGGGCAGCTCGCGCACGCCGATGGCAAACCCGGCGGCCTCGTATTGCGCCATCAGGTCGACCATCGCCTGGCCGCGATCACGCGACTCGCCGTGCACGTGTTCGAACAAGAGCAGCGACAGTGTGCGACCGCGGTCGAACAGCTCGGTGTAGCGTTCCTGCACGTCCATCAAGTCGCCGGCGGCCAGCTCATCGAGCAGCGCACGCAGCGCAGCACGCTGCGCCGGGCTGATCTCACGGGCCGCGGCAATCGCCTCGGCCAGCTCGGCATGAGCGTCGCGCAGCTGCTGTTCGGGATAGTCGAGCAGCAGGGAAATCACTTTAAGGATGCGCATGCTCAGTCCTCCCACAACTGGACGGTCTTGATCACGTCGCGGCGGTTGGCCTTCTTGGCGCCGAACATGTTGGTGTCCGAGGCGCCGGAACAGCCGCTGCCGAAGCTGAAGCCACAGCCGGAACGCTCGGCGAAGGCGTCGCTCATGGCCTCTTCGCGGTGCGCGGTCGGGATCACGTAGCGGTCTTCGTAGTTGGCGATGGCCAGGTAGCGGTACATGTCCTCGACCTGGGCGACCGACAGCCCGACGCTCTCCAGCACCTTGAGGTCCTGCACGCCGTCGACCTGCTCGGCGCGCTTGTAGGCACGCATGGCGAGCATGCGCTTGAGCGCCAGCTTGACCGGCTTCTCGTCACCGGCGGTGAGCAGGTTGGCCAGGTAGCGCAGCGGAATGCGCAGGCTGTCGACGTCCGGCAATACGCCGTCCATGCTGACGTGGCCGGCGCTGGCGGCGTTCTGGATCGGCGACAGCGGCGGCACGTACCAGACCATCGGCAGCGTGCGGTATTCCGGGTGCAGCGGCAGGGCCAGCTTCCAGTCCACCGCCATCTTGTACACCGGCGACTTCTGCGCGGCCTCGATCACCGACATCGGCACGCCGTCGGCCTGCGCCTGGGCGATGACCTTCGGATCGAACGGGTCGAGGAAGATGTCCAGCTGCTTCTGGTAGAGGTCCTGCTCGTTGGGCGTGCTGGCCACTTCGTGGATGCGGTCGGCGTCATACAGCAGCACGCCGAGGTAGCGGATGCGGCCCACGCAGGTCTCGGCGCAGACGGTCGGCATGCCGGCCTCGATGCGCGGGAAGCAGAAGATGCACTTCTCGGATTTGCCGCTCTTCCAGTTGAAGTAGATCTTCTTGTACGGGCAGCCGCTGATGCACATGCGCCAGCCGCGGCACTTCTCCTGGTCGATGAGGACGATGCCGTCCTCCTCGCGCTTGTAGATCGCGCCGCTCGGGCAGGCCGCCGCGCACGCCGGGTTGAGGCAGTGCTCGCACAGGCGCGGCAGGTACATCATGAAGGTGTTCTCGTACTGGCCGTAGATGTCGGCCTGCACCTTGTCGAAGTTCTTGTCCTTGCGGCGCTTGGCGAACTCGGTGCCGAGAATCTCCTCCCAGTTGGGACCCCACTCGATCTTCTCCATGCGCTGGCCGGAGATCAGCGAGCGCGGACGGGCCACCGGCTGGTGGTCGCCCAGCGGCGCGGTGTGCAGGTGCTGGTAGTCGAAATCGAACGGCTCGTAGTAGTCGTCGATGCTCGGCAGGTCCGGGTTGGCGAAGATGTTCGCCAGCACGCGGAACTTGCCACCAATGCGCGGGTTGATGCTGCCATCGGTGTTACGCACCCAGCCGCCCTTCCACTTGTCCTGGTTTTCCCACTCTTTCGGGTAGCCGATACCGGGCTTGGTCTCGACGTTGTTGAACCAGGCGTATTCCATGCCTTCGCGGCTGGTCCAGACGTTCTTGCAGGTGATCGAACAGGTGTGGCACCCGATGCACTTGTCCAGGTTCAACACCATGCCAACTTGTGAACGAATCTTCATGGCATCAAATCCTCAGATATCTTGCGGCAGGGGTTGCGGCAGCTCGTTGCCGTTCGGGCCATCGAGCCAGTCGACCTTGTTCATCTTGCGTACCACGACGAACTCGTCGCGGTTGCAACCGACCGTGCCGTAGTAGTTGAAGCCGTAGGCCAGCTGGGCGTAGCCACCGATCATGTGGGTGGGCTTGAGCACCACGCGGGTCACCGAGTTGTGGTGGCCGCCGCGGGTCTTGGTGCTCTCGGCGCCGGGCACGTTCACGATGCGTTCCTGGGCGTGGTACATCATCACCATGCCTTCCATCACGCGCTGGCTGACCACCGCACGGGCGGTCAGGGCACCGTTGGCGTTGAAGCACTCGATCCAGTCGTTGTCCTCGATGCCGACCTTCTTGGCGTCGATCTCGGACATCCACACGATCGGGCCGCCGCGGCTGAGGGTCAGCATGATCAGGTTGTCGGTGTAGGTGGAGTGGATGCCCCACTTCTGGTGCGGAGTGATCCAGTTCAGGCAGATCTCCGGATTGCCGTTGCTCATCTTGCCCGCCACGTAACCGGTGGAACGGGTGTTGATCGGCGGCCGGTAGCTCTGCATGCCTTCACCGAAAGCCAGCATCCACGGGTGATCCTGGTAGAACTGCTGGCGGCCGGTGATGGTGCGCCACGGGATGTACTCGTGAACGTTGGTGTAGCCGGCGTTGTACGACACGTGCTCGTCTTCCAGGCCGGACCAGGTCGGGCTGGAGATGATCTTGCGCGGCTGTGCCTGGATGTCACGGAAGCGGATCGCCTCGTGCTCCTTGGGCAGCGCCAGGTGGCTGTGGTCGCGGCCGGTGAACTCCGACAGCGCGGCCCAGGCCTTCACGGCGACGTGGCCGTTGGTTTCCGGCGCCAGCGAGAGGATCACTTCTGCCGCGTCGATGGCCGATTCGATCTTCGGCCGGCCCTGGCTGACGCCCTCTTCGCGCACCTTGTAGTTCAGCTCGCCGAGGAACTCGACCTCGTGCTCGGTGTTCCAGTTGATGCCCTTGCCGCCGTTGCCCAGTTTGTCCAGCAGCGGGCCGAGGGAGGTGAACTTCTTGTAGGTGTTCGGATAGTCGCGCTCGACCACGGTGATGTTCGGGCAGTTCTTGCCCGGCACCGGGTCCTTGCCCTCGGTTTTCCAGTCGGTGCCGCCGAACGGCTGCGCCAGCTCGCCGGGGGTGTCGTGCAGCAGCGGGATGGTGACCAGGTCCTGCTCGACGCCCAGCTGACCGACCGCCATCTCGGAGAACGCCTTGGCGATGCCCTTGTAGATCTCCCAGTCGGACTTGGCTTCCCAGGCCGGGTCGATCGCCGCGGACAGCGGGTGGATGAACGGGTGCATGTCCGAGGTGTTCATGTCGTCCTTCTCGTACCAGGTCGCGGTCGGCAGGACGATGTCGGAGTACACGCAGGTCGAGGACATGCGGAAGTCGAGGGTGGTAACCAGATCGAGCTTGCCGATAGCGCCCTCGTCGACCCACTCGGCCTCGGTCGGCTTGAAGCCGTCGGCGCGCTTGCCGAGGTCTTCGTTCATCACGCCGTTCTTGGTACCCAGCAGGTACTTGAGCATGTACTCGTGGCCCTTGCCCGAGGAGCCGAGCAGGTTGGAACGCCAGACGAACATGTTGCGCGGGAAGTTCTCCGGGCTGTCCGGCTGCTCGCAGGAGAAGCGCAGGCTGCCGTCCTTCAGCGACTTGGTGACGTAGTCGACCGGCGACATGCCAGCGGCCTTGGCATCACGGCAGATCTGCAGCGGGTTGCGGTTGAGCTGCGGGGCGCTCGGCAGCCAGCCGGCGCGTTCGGCGCGGATGTTGTAGTCGAGCATGTGCTCGGGGAACTGCGACTTGTCGGCCAGCGGCGAGAGCACCTCGTGGATGCTCATCTTCTCGTGACGCCACTGCGAGCTGTGGTTGTAGAAGAAGCTGGTGCCGTTCATCTGCCGCGGCGGACGGCTCCAGTCGAGGCCGAAGGCCAGCGGCAGCCAGCCGCACTGCGGACGCAGCTTCTCCTGGCCGACGTAGTGGGCCCAGCCACCACCGGTCTGGCCGACGCAGCCGCACAACATCAGCATGTTGATCAGGCCACGGTAGTTCATGTCCATGTGGTACCAGTGGTTCATCGCCGCACCGACGATGATCATGGAGCGGCCATGGGTCTTGTCGGCGTTGTCGGCGAATTCACGAGCGATCTGGATGGCCTTCTCGCGCGAGACACCGGTGATCTTCTCCTGCCAGGCCGGGGTGCCCGGCACGCTGGCGTCGTCGTAGCTGGCGGCAACGTTGCTGCCACCCAGGCCGCGGGCGATACCCAGGTTGGCGGCCATCAGGTCGAACACGGTGGCGACCTTGGCGCTGCTGCCGTCGGCCAGGGTGACGCTGGTGACCGGCACGCGGCGCAGCTGGACTTCCTCACCCTCGACGGCGGTGAAGTGCTCGTGGGTCTGCCCGCCGAAGTAGGGGAAGGCGATCTCGGCGGTCTCGCCGCCATCGATCTGGCTGAGTCGCAGGTCGATATCACGACCGGCACCGCCCTCGCGGGCTTCGATGTTCCACTTGCCCTTCTCGCCCCAGCGATAGCCGATCGAACCCAGCGGCGAGACCAGCTCGCCATTGGCGTCGACGGCGATGGTCTTCCACTCGGGGTTGTTGTCCTGGCCGAGGTTGCCGGTCAGGTCCGAGGCGCGCAGGAAGCGGTCGGCGATGTAGCTGCCGTTCTTCTCGTTGAGCAGCACCAGCATCGGCATGTCGGTGTAGCGCTTGGCGTAGTCGGTGAAGTAGGCGCTCGGCTTTTCGAGGTGGAATTCCTTGAAGATGACGTGGGCGAAGGCCTGCGCCAGCGCGGCGTCGGTGCCCTGCTTGGGGTTCAGCCAGAGGTCGGTGAGCTTGGCCACCTCGGAATAGTCCGGGGTGATCGACACGGTCTTGGTGCCCTTGTAGCGGACTTCGGTGAAGAAGTGCGCGTCCGGGGTACGCGTCTGCGGGACGTTGGAGCCCCAGGCAATGATGTAGTTGGAGTTGTACCAGTCAGCCGATTCCGGCACGTCGGTCTGCTCGCCCCACACCTGCGGCGACGACGGCGGCAGGTCGCAGTACCAGTCGTAGAACGACAGGCACACGCCACCGATCAGCGACAGGTAGCGGCTACCGGCGGCGTAGGAAACCATCGACATGGCCGGAATCGGCGAGAAGCCGACCACGCGGTCCGGGCCGTACTGCTTGACGGTGTAGACGTTGGCGGCAGCGATGATCTCGTTGACCTCGTCCCAGCTGGAGCGGATGAAGCCGCCCATGCCGCGCTTGCTCTTGTATGAGTCGGCCTTGGCCTTGTCCTCGACGATGCTGGCCCAGGCCTCCACCGGCGCCATGTTGCGGCGTGCCTCGCGCCACAGTTTTAGCAGCGGCTTGCGCACCTTCGGGTACTTCAGGCGGTTGGCGCTGTAGATGTACCAGCTGTAGCTGGCGCCACGCGGGCAGCCGCGCGGCTCGTGGTTGGGCAGATCGTTGCGGGTGCGCGGGTAGTCGGTCTGCTGGGTCTCCCAGGTGATCAGGCCGTTCTTCACGTAGATCTTCCAGGAGCACGACCCGGTGCAGTTCACCCCGTGGGTGGAACGCACGATCTTGTCGTACTGCCAGCGTGACCGGTAGACGTTCTCCCAGTCACGGGACTCGATGCGGGTCTCGCCGTGACCCTCAGCGAACTCTCCTTGCTTGCGATTGAAAAAGCGCAGCTGGTCGAGTAGGTGGCTCATCGTTTCTTTCCTCTCAGGCTGAGCGCAGGCCGGGCCCACGCTCTTCTTGTAATGCTCGAAGTCGACTCAGCAGGGGGTCTCGGCGCCTTTGCGCGAGTACCACCACCAGGTCACCAAAATGCAGGTCACGTAGTAGGCAACGAAGCCGTAGAGGGCCATCTCCGGGCCGCCGGTGAGGGCGATGGAGGAGCCGAACGACTTGGGAATGAAGAAGGCACCGAAGGCACCGATCGCCGAGCTGAAGCCCAGCACCGCCGCCGATTCCTTGCCGGCAGCGCGCAGCGCCTGCTCCTGCGCCGCTGCGCCCTTGCCGACCGCGGAACGCTCGTGGAGGGTGCGGAAGATCACCGGGATCATGCGGAAGGTGGAACCGTTACCGATGCCGGTGGTGACGAACAGCAGCATGAACATCGCCAGGAAGCCGTAGAAGTTGCCGCTCTGCCCGGCCACCGGCAGGAACTGCAGTACGCCGAACACCGCGGCGATCATCACCACGAAGTTCCACAGGGTGACGCGCGCACCGCCCAGCTTGTCTGCCACGAAGCCGCCCAGCGGACGCACCAGGGCGCCGACCAGCGGGCCGAGGAAGGCGAAGCTGAGCGCGTTGACTTCCGGGAAGGAGGTCTTGATCAGCATCGGGAAGGCGGCGGCGAAGCCGATGAACGAGCCGAAGGTGGCCAGGTACAGCCAGCACATCAGCCAGTTGTGCTTGCGCTTGAAGATCACCGCCTGCTCGCTGAACGAGGCGCGCGCGGAGGACAGATCGTTCATGCCGAACCAGGCCGCGAGGGTCACCGCGAGGATGAACGGCACCCAGATGAAGCCGGCGTTCTGCAGCCACAGCTGGCCGCCGTCGGCCAGTTCCTGCGGTGCGCCACCCGCAGCGCCGAACAGGCCCATGCCGATCAGCAGCGGCACGCAGAACTGCATCACCGACACGCCGAGGTTGCCCAGGCCGGCGTTCAGACCGAGCGCGGTGCCCTGCTGGGCCTTGGGGTAGAAGAAGCTGATGTTGGACATCGACGAGGCGAAGTTGCCGCCGCCGAAGCCGCACAGCAGCGCGATGATCACGAACACGCTGTAGGGCGTCTCCGGATTCTGCACGGCGAAGCCCATCCACAGCGCCGGAATCGCCAGCGAGGCGGTGCTGATCGCGGTCCAGCGGCGGCCGCCGAACACCGGCACCATGAACGAGTAGAAGATGCGCAGGGTGGCACCGGACAACCCGGGCAGCGCCGCCAGCCAGAACAGCTGGTCGGTGCTGAAGCCGAAACCGATGGCGTTCAACCGCACGATCACCGTGCTCCAGACCATCCACACGGCGAAGGCCAGCAGCAGCGCGGGAATCGAGATCCACAGGTTGCGCGTGGCGATCGCCTTGCCGGTCGATGCCCAGAACTGCGGGTCTTCGGGACGCCAGTCATGGATGACCGGTCCCTGTTTGGGCGGCCGGTTGGCCGCGGGCGAATCGAGAACTGTCATGGACATGCTCCAGGTAGGTCAGGACGCGGAGGGCTGCTGGCCTTGGCCGGCCTTGCCCATCAGAGGGGTTCTGCGCACTTCGCTGAAGTACATCCAGATCAGGGAGACCCAGACCACGCCGTACAGCAGCATGAAAGCGGAGGAGCGCACGCCGGTGAGGTCCACCAGCGCGCCGAACATGATCGGCAGTACGAAGCCACCGAGGCCGCCGGCCAGGCCGACGATGCCGGAGATAACCCCCATGTTCTCTGGGTAGTCATCGGAGATGTACTTGAACACCGAGGCCTTGCCGAAGGCGAAGGCGATGCCGACGATGAACATCAGCGCGGTGAACACCCAGACGTTGAGGCCGATGTGGAAGGTGCGCGAGCCCTCGACGGTCTGGATGGTGAAATCGGTCTGCGGGTAGGACAGCAGGAACAGGCACACCCAGCTCACCCACATCACCCACCAGGTCACGCTCTGCGCGCCCCACTTGTCCGACATCCAGCCACCCACCGCGCGCAGCACACCGCCGGGCAGCGAGAAGCAGGCAGCCAGCAGCGCGGCGCTCTGCAGGCTGAAGCCGTACTCCTGCACGTAGTACTTGGTCATCCACAGCGCCAGCGCGACGTAGCCGCCGAAGACGATCGAGTAGTACTGGCAGTAGCGCCACACGGCGGGATCCTTCAGCGCCAGCAGCTGGCTCTTGAGGGTGACCGTGCTGGACACCCGGTGCGCCTTGTTCTCGCTGGTGAGGAACCAGAACAGCAGCGCGGTGATGAACATGATCGCCGAGTAGACCTTGGGCACCATCTGCCAACTGCCGGCGGCGATGATCGCCGGGGCGATGAACTTGGTCAGCGCGGAACCGGCGTTGCCGGCGCCGAAGATGCCCATGGCGAAGCCCTGGTTGCTCTTGTCGAACCATTTGGCGACGTAGGCGATACCCACCGAGAACGAGCCACCGGCCAGACCGACGAACAGGCCGAGGACGAGGAAGTGCCAGTACTGCGTCGCCTCGGCGATCAGGTAGATCGGCAGCACGCAGACCATCATCAGCACGAAGAAGACGATGCGTCCGCCGAACTTGTCGGTGAGCATGCCCAGCGGCAGCCGCACCAGCGAACCGGTAAGCACCGGCGTCGCGGCGAGCAGACCGAACTGGGTTTCGTTGAGTTGGAAGATTTCCTTGATCGGTACCCCGAGCACGGCAAACATCATCCAGATCATGAAACAGATGGTGAATGCGACGGTGCTCATCCCCAGCACCAGGCCCTGCTGCATGTTCAACTTAGCCATGTCGGACTCCCCCGAACGGTCGACTTGGCTCGCACGCTAGTGACGCGAGGACTGGATTCCGTTGACTTGGATCAAGAAGGTATTTCCGACCAAAAGAGTATGATTTACCCCGCTACCACCTTGGAGGTAGCTCATTTTTTCAGGGTTATTTCCTTATCGATCAGCTACTTACATAGTCCTCTCCAGAACGGACAAGCGAAGCGGCGAGCCCGGAACTCTTTGGAGGTAGCGTGCGGATATTCCAGTGGATCAGGGCATCCCTGCCGGCGCGGGCCGGCATTGCCGTCCTGCTGATCGGTACGCTGGCGCTCGGCAGCGCGGTGAGTGCCGGACTGATCGCCTGGCTCAGCGAGGACGATGCCGCGGCAATCAATACCGCCGGTTCGCTGCGCATGGCGGTGTACAAGCTGAGCTGGCAACTGGAAGCCGACGCGCCCACCGAGGACATCCAGAAACTGGGGCGCAACTTCCAGCACCGCCTGGAAAGCATCAACCTGACGCGCATTCTCAAGAACGATCCGCAGTCGGATCTCAACCTGGCCTATGCCGGCCTGCGCGAGCGTTGGCGCGGTCAGCTCAGCCCGGCGCTGGAACGCGGCGACGCTCGCGCCTTCCATGCCAACGCCGATGATTTCGTCGAGCAGCTCAACCAGTTCGTCTTCCTGCTGCAACGCCAGAGCGAGCGCAAGCAGAGCTGGCAGCTGGCGATCCAGGGCACCGCGCTGTTCGTCACCGTGATGGTGCTGATGGTCGGTATGTACAGCCTGCAGAGCGGCGTGCTCAACCCTTTGCAGGAACTGGTGAGCGCCACCGAACGCTTCCGCGCCGGCGATCTCACCGCGCGAGTGCAGTACAGCTCCGAGGACGAGCTGGGGCGCATGGCCTACAGCTTCAACACCATGGCCGACGCACTGGAGCAGTCCCATCACACCCTGGAAAGCCGCGTCGCGCAGAAGACCGCCCACCTTGCGCAGGCCAACGCCGCCCTGCAGCTGCTTTTCCAGGGCAGCCGCAGCCTGGCCAGCGGGCCGGCCAGTGCCGAGTCGCTGGACAAGCTGATCGACAGCTTCCAGAACCGCCTGCCAGGGCTGCGCCTGACCCTGTGCATGCACGGTGATCCTCGCGAGCCGGCCGAACAACTGATTGCCCTGCACGGCAGCGAGCTGCGCGAGATCTGCTCGCCGGGCGACTGCGCCACCTGCACCCTGCAGAAGCGCCGCAACGTCATGGCCTGCCCGGTGGTGAACCAGGGCAGCGAGCTGGGCGAGCTGCGCGCCGCCTTCGCCGATGGCCGCGCCCCGCAGCAGTGGGAAATGGAACTGATCGAGGCGCTGGCCAACCTGATCGGCACCGCGCTGTCGCTGGAGCGGCGCCGCGAGCAGGATCATCGCCTGCTGCTGTTCGAAGAGCGCGCCATCATCGCCCGGGAGCTGCACGACTCGCTGGCCCAGGCGCTGTCTTACATGAAGCTGCAGGTCAGCCGCCTGCAGACACTCATGTACCGCGGCGAGCCGCCGGAGCAGCTGGAGAAGGTCACCGAGGAAATCCGCGACGGGCTGAACAACGCCTATCGCCAGCTGCGCGAGCTGCTCACCACCTTCCGCCTGAAGATCCAGGACGGCGGACTGGGCAAGGCGCTGGAAGACACCGCCCGCGAGTTCTCCGAGCGTGGCCAGTTCCCGGTGCGGCTGAACGTCAAGGCGCTGCCCTTCGACCTGTCGGCCAGCGAGCAGATCCACCTGCTGCAGATCGCCCGCGAGGCGCTGTCCAACTGCGCCCGCCATTCCGGCGCCGACCACGTATGGATCACCCTGCAGCAGGCCGGAGCGGAGGTCGAGATGCTCATCGAGGACGACGGCTGCGGCGTCTCCGGCGATTTCGACAAGCGCCAGCACCACGGCCTGACCATCATGCTCGAGCGCGCCCGCCACCTGCACGGCAGCCTTCGAATCGAACCGCGCGAGCCCAACGGCACGCGTGTCCATCTGCACTTCGCGCCAGAGTTCCTTGGTCGCGATCTCGAGAGACAACACGCATGAACGACACCCGCCACAGCATCCTGCTCGTCGACGACCACCCGATGATGCGTCGCGGCATGCGCCAGCTGCTCGAACTGGAGGACGACTTCGTCATCGTCGGCGAAGCCAGCGATGGTGAGGAGGCCCTGCGCCGGGTGCCGGAGCTGCAGCCGGCGCTGATCCTGCTGGACAACAACATGCCCACGCTCAACGGCATCGAGACGCTCAAACGCCTGCGCCAGGACGGTTACGAGGGTAAGGTGCTGCTGTTCACCGTCTCCGATGCCGAGGAAGACGTGCGCGACGCGCTGCGCTTCGGCGCCGATGGCTACCTGCTCAAGGACATGGAGCCGGAGAAGCTGATCCAGCAGATCCGCGAGGTGCTGCAGGGTGATCTGGTGGTCAGCCCGGCGCTGGCGCGGGTCATGGCCCAGGCGCTGCGCGTCACCGGCAGCACGCCGGAGATCGAGCTCACCGAGCGCGAGCGCCAGGTACTGAAGATGATCGCCGGCGGCAACAGCAACAAGATGATCGGCCGCAAGCTGGGCATCACCGAAGGCACGGTGAAGGTCCACGTGAAGAATCTGCTGCACAAGCTCGGTTTGCGCTCGCGGGTCGAGGCCGCCGTGTGGGCGCTGGAGAACGAGCGCCTGCGCGGCTGATCCGCGCACGGCGGTGCCCCTGGGGTAGTCCGAAAGGCATAGCGCCCGGCCCGCCGCGAAGCCTCGCCACGCCTGCCCGACAACACCACCCCTGCAGCCCGGAGCCGTACTCGGCTGCCGGTCGGGCGCCATAAAGACATACCTCCTTCGGCTCGGCGTCGCTTGATCGCCATCATGGGCCGCCCGACAAAGCCGCCTATCGTCTGCCGCGACCTCGCGCGCCGGCCTGTCCGAGACGGGTAGCGGCGGCGGACTGCCGAGCCTGCGTGCTCGCCCATCCCGAAGGAGCCGTTCCATGTTTCAGCACCTGCTGCCCGCTTCGCTGCTGCTCGGCCTGCTGCTGGGCGCCCTGCCCTGCCAGGCGGCCATCAGCGATGCCGAAGCCGTCAACCGCGCCGGCCTGCAACGCATGCTCGGCCAGCGCATCGCCAGGAGTTACCTGATGCTCGGTACCGAGACGCGCACCGAGTTGGCGCAGGCGCAGCTCGACAGCAGCATCGCCAGCGTCGAGGAAAACAGCCAGCTGCTCGGCGACTATGCGCCGAGCGCCGCCATCCGCAATGCCGTGGGCGAAGCCGGACTGACCTGGCAGCAATTCCGCGAGCTGGCGCTGGGCCGGCCGGACAAGACACAGGCGCTGGAGATGCTGCGGCTGGCCGAAAGCTTTCTCGGCCAGAGCGAGGTGCTGGTGCAGCAGATCGAACAGCACAGCGGCAGCCAGACCGCGCGCCTGGTCAACCACAGCGGCCGTCTGCGCATGCTCAGCCAGCGGATCGCGATGCTCTACCTGGCGCTGAGCTGGAACCTGCCGGATGCCGGGCTGCAGCGCAAGTTCGACACCGCCGTGGAAGAATTCGATCAGGGGCTGAGCGAGCTGCACGCGGCGAAGCAGAACACCGAAGAGATCAACGATCGTCTCGAGCACATCAGCAACCAGTGGCGCTTCGCCCGCGTCGGCTTCCAGCTGGCCCACGATTCGCGCTACGTGCCGACGGTGATCGTCACCACCAGCGACTCGCTGCTGCAGAAACTGGAGGCATTGACCGCCGACTATGCGCAGCTGGCGCAGGCGGCACGCTGAGCGAGCGGCGCACGCCGGCCGGCGTCAGGGGACGGGGTCGCCACGGCGGAACGGCTGGGGCATCAGTTCGCTCGACGCGCCGGAGTCCGGCTGCGCATCACCCAGGCGGAACGGCTGCGGGGGCTCATCGACCAGCCGCCGGGTCGGCGGCTCGACGCGCTCCGCCGGCACCTCGGGCTCGCCCGGCTCGCGCAGCAACCCCAGCGCCAGCGCCGCCAGCGCTGCGGCCAGCAGACGATAGACCAGCGAGACCAGATCGAAGCCGATCAGCGCGCCGCCATCCAGCCATAGCGAAACCAGCCGCCCCCCCACTAGCGCGAGCATGGTGATCACCAGCATTACCAGCGCGGCGCGCGCTCGTTCCGGCGCTCGCATCGCCCAGAACAGGAACAGCGCCAGCCCAAGTTGCAGGCCACCGTAGTAGACCCGCATGTGGCTGATCGAGGCGGACTCCATCAAGAGCATGCCGTTCAGGTTCGCCATCTCGTACGGGCGCAGCCAGTACGCCAGGCTGAGCCCGGCCATGAGCAGCGCCTGGACGGCCAGTACGAAGCGAGCAAAACGCATCGAAAACTCTCCTGATGTGCGACTGGGTATCCCGCTGGGCATCGGACCGTTCATCCGCTGTTTCGTTCGTCGCCGGCCGCTCTGCCACCGCCCTCTTCGACCGGTCCGGCACGGCGGCCGCGCTGACGAAACGGCGCTGGCGCGAACGGGGCCTGCCGGCGCGGCGCAGGTGCAGCTATTCTGCCGTCTGACCGGTCTGATACCGGGAACCATGCCAACAGAAGGAATACCGCCATGCGCTGGAATCGGGCTCGTCGCAGCGACAACGTAGTGGATGCCAGGGGTCGCAGCGGTATGCGCCTCGGCGGCGGGCTGAGCCTGGGCGGCATCGCCATCGTCGTGGTGCTCGGCCTGCTCTCCGGCCAGGACCCGTTGCAGATTCTCGGCCAGCTGGCCAACCAGGGCGGCCCGGCGGTGTCGCAGCAGGGCGAGCGCCCGGCCGCGGATGACCCGCAGGTGGAGTTCGTCCGCGCCGTGCTCGGCGACACCGAGGACACCTGGCGCGCGCTGTTCCAGCAAAGTGGCGCGCAATACCGCGACCCGACCCTGGTGCTGTTCCGGGGCGGCGTCAGTTCGGCCTGCGGCTTCGCCAGTTCGGCGGTGGGCCCGTTCTACTGCCCCGGCGACCAGCAGGTCTATCTCGATCTGCAGTTCTTCGACGACATGGCGCAGCGCTTCTCCGCCGCCGGCGATTTCGCCCAGGCTTACGTCATTGCCCACGAGGTCGGCCACCATGTGCAGACCCTGCTGGGCATCTCCCAGAAGATGCAGACCGCCCGCCAGCGCGGCGCCCGGATGGAGGGCGACAACGGCTTGCTGGTGCGCCAGGAGCTGCAGGCCGACTGCTTCGCCGGGGTTTGGGCCTACCATGCACAGCAGCGCCTCGACTAGTTGGAGGAAGGCGATCTGGAGGAGGCGTTGAATGCCGCCAACGCCATCGGCGACGATCGTCTGCAGCATCAGAGCCAGGGACGGGTGGTGCCGGATGCGTTCACCCACGGCACCTCGGCGCAGCGCGTGCGCTGGTTCCGCGCCGGCTTCGAACATGGCGAGCCGGGCCGCTGCGACACCTTCAAGGCAGCGCGCCTGTGAGTGTGTCGCGCGACTGCGCCGCGACGGACCGGGCGGTTTTAGGGAAGGACGGTCGCTAAACGATCTGTGCGGTCAGCCGGAAAGCAGACCGCGCAGCGCATGACAATCCGGCACATGCAGGTCGGCCAGCTCCGGCCACTCGTTGTGCGGCACGTTGACCAGCACACCGCGCGCTCCGGCGGCGCGGGCGCACTCCAGGTCGAAGCGATAATCGCCGACCATCACCATTTCCTGCGGTGCCACGCCCCACTGGCTGGCCAGCTGCAGCAGGCCGCCCGGATGCGGCTTGGGCGGCGCCTCGTCGCGACCGAGGATGTCCTCGGGCCGAAAGCAGTCCCCCATGCCCACCGCCTGCAGAGTCAGCAATGCCAGCTCGTGGGCGTTGCGGGTGAGCACCCCGAGGCGGCAGTCGCGCTCACGCAGCACGTGCAGCAGCTCGCGGGCGCCGGCCGCCGGCCGTGCCGCATAGGCCAGCTCGCGCTCGTGTTCGAGCAGCCAGGCACGCTTGGCGGCGGCCACCTCGGCCGGCAACGCGGCGAGGTGATGGAGGATGTCGTCGCTCTCCGGGATCTCCAGCGCGCGGCGGATCGCCGCAAAATCGTGCACGGCGACGGTCAGGGTGCCGTCCATGTCGAACACCCAGTAACGGACGCCGGCCAGGTTCACATCCAGTCCTCGCGCACGCGAATCAGCCCTTCCTGCGCCACCGACGCCACCAGCTGGCCGGCACGGTTGAAGATGCTGCCGCGGGCAAACCCGCGCGCATTGCCGGCCCAGGGGCTGTCGACCGAATACAGCAGCCAGTCGTCCATCTTCACCTCACGGTGGAACCAGATGGCGTGGTCCAGGCTGGCCAGCTGGATGAACTTGCTCCAGGAACTCACGCCATGCGGCTGCAGCGCGGTACCGATGAAGCTGAAGTCCGAGGCGTAGGCCAGCAGGTATTTGTGCAGCGCCGGGCTGTCGGGCAGCGTGCCGTCGGCGCGGAACCACAGGTGGCGTACCGGCTCGATGGGCTGCGGATTGGCCGGATCGACCAGGGTGATCGGGCGGATCTCGATCGGCTTGGGCCGCCGCAGCTTTTCCATCACCCGCTCCGGCACCAGCGGCGACAGCTTGTGCAGCAGATCCCACTCGTTGGGCAGATCGTCCGGACCGACCACGTCAGGCATCGGCAACTGGTGCTCGTAGCCGCTCTCCTCGGCCTGGAACGAGGCGATACCGGTGAAGATGGTCTGGCCCTTCTGGATCGCGCTGACCCGACGCGTGGTGAAGCTGCCGCCGTCGCGCACGCGGTCGACGTCATACACCACCGGCTGGTGGGAATCACCCGGACGCAGGAAGTAGCCGTGCAGCGAATGCACGTGACGCTCCGCGCTGACCGTCTGGCTGGCAGCGGAGATCACCTGGCCGAGGACCTGCCCGCCGAATAGCTGGGGGAAGCCGAGATCCTGGCTGGCGCCGCGGAACAGGTTCTCCTCGATGCGCTCCAGCGTCAGCAGGTTGACCAGGGTGTCGAGTGTCTGGGTCATGGCGGCATCCTTGATATGGCACGAGGCGGGCGGGCAATGTTACGGACTTCGCCGGCATCGCTCCAGCATCGGTCAGCATCTGCGCCAATCACAGCGGCGTTGTCGATAGCGGCGCTGGCGCCGCAGTGGATGCCCTTCCGCCAGCGCCGGATGGACGAAATCGTCCCGGGGATCGTGGCGCATGCCGAGGCTTTCCAGCAGTTGCTGCGCCGGTTCGTCGAGCGCAGCGGCCACAGCACTCACCTCGTCCAGACCGAGCGGCCCGAAGGCACAGTCCAGCGTTGCCTGCAGCGCTTCGCGTGCCAGGCCCTTGCCCCAGTGGCGGTAGCCCAGCCGCCAGATAACTTCCGCCGTCGAGCCTTCCGTCTGTGCGACGAGCCCGCAGAAGCCGATGAGCTGCTGGCTCTGTCGGTACTCCAGCGCCCACAGACCGAAGCCATGCTGGAGAAACTGCAGGCGGCAGCGCACCAGCAGCGCAGCGCACTCATCACGTGACAGCAGCGCCGGCGCGTAACGCATCACCTCGGGATCGGCGCACAGCTGTGCCAACGCGTCGAGATCCGTGTCGCGCCAGTGGCGCAGACGCAGCCGCGCCGTGTCCAGCTCGAGGCGGCTAGCCATCGCGGCGCCTTGAGAGCGTCGCCGGCGAGCCGGCATACTCCCGCGCTCCAGCCAATGATTTCTCTGGGTTCATGCCGCTACCTCTGGTCTTTCACGACGATTACAGCCCGCCGCTGCCGCCGGGACATCGCTTCCCGATGGAGAAGTTCCGGCTGCTGCGCGACCACCTGGTCGATAGTGGTGTGACCACGGACGCGGCGCTGTTGCGTCCGACGTTGTGTCACCACGACGTGCTGGCGCTGGCGCACGACCCCGCATACGTCGCGCGCTACTGCAGCGGCGACATGAGTCCCGCGGAGCTGCGCCGGCTCGGCCTGCCCTGGAGTCCGGCACTGGCGCAGCGCACCGTGCGCGCGGTGGGCGGCTCGCTGCTGACTGCCGAACTGGCGCTGCGCCATGGCCTGGCCTGCCACTTGGCCGGCGGCACGCACCACGCCCATCGCGACCACGCTTCGGGGTTCTGCATCTTCAACGACCTGGCCGTGGTTGCGCTCTATCTGCTGGAAAGCGGACAGGTCGGCCGCGTGCTGATCTTCGACTGCGACGTGCATCAGGGCGACGGCACCGCGCGCATCCTCGACGGCGTGGCGGATGCGGTAACGGTGTCACTGCACTGCGAGAAGAATTTCCCGGCACGCAAGGCCCGCAGCGACTGGGACATTCCCCTGGCGCCGGGCCTGGGCGACGCGGACTACCTCAAGGTAGTGAATGACACGCTGAACTATCTGCTGCCGCTGTATCAGCCGGACCTGGTGCTCTACGACGCCGGGGTCGATGTACATCGCGACGACGCTCTCGGCCTGCTCGATCTCAGCGATGCGGGGCTGACGGCCCGTGACAGTGCCGTCATCGAGCATTGCCTCGGCCGCGATATTCCGCTGGCCGGGCTGATCGGCGGTGGCTACGACAAGGACCGCAACCGGCTCGCGCGCCGCCACGCGCAGCTACACCTCAGCGCAGCGCGGGCCTGGCAACAGTACGGTCTGGATTGAGACGGCGCCGGCCCCGGGCGGGACCGACGCAGAGGACGGAAGGCGCGGCTATTGGCGCATCCACGGCGGCGTCGGCGGCTCGTCCTTCGGCGCATCGTCGGCATTGCGCAACGCCTCGCGACGCGCCTGCTCGGCCAGGGTGGCCTTGATCTCGCGCATCACCGCATCGAGGTCAGCCGCGTCCTCCGGCTCGGCGAACTCCCCGGTCAGCTCGCTCTCCGGCGTCAACTTGCCCTGCTCGTAGAGCGCCCACATTTCCTTGGCGTAGCGGGTGTACTTCAGCTCCGGGGCGAAGCGCCCGAAGTACGCCGCCATGTTGCCGACATCACGCTCGAGCATCTCGAAGGCGTGATTGTTGCCGGCGGCATCCACCGCCTGCGGCAGGTCGATGATCACCGGGCCGTGCTCGTCGAGCAGTACGTTGAACTCCGACAGATCGCCATGCACCAGCCCTGCGCAGAGCATCTTGACGATCTCGTGGATCATGAAGGCATGAAACTCGCGGGCATCGTCCGGGTGCAACTCGACGTCGTTGAGACGCGGCGCGGCATCGCCATCCTCGCCAGCGATCATCTCCATCAGCAGCACGCCATCGAGAAAATCGTAGGGCTTGGGCACCCGCACGCCGGCATCGGCGAGACGGAACAGCGCCGCGACCTCGGCGTTCTGCCAGTTTTCTTCCTTCTCCTTGCGGCCATGCTTGGAGCCCTTGGCCATCGCGCGCGCATCACGGCTACTGCGAACCTTGCGTCCTTCCTGGTACTTCACCGCCTGGCGAAAACTGCGTTTATTGGCCTCCTTGTAGACCTTCGCGCAGCGCAGCTCATCGCCACAGCGCACTACATATACCGCTGCTTCCTTGCCGCTCATCAGCGGCCGCAGCACCTCGTCGATCAGGCCATCCTCGATCAGTGGTTCGAGTCGTTTAGGCGTTTTCATCAGCGACTTGCAGATCCTTCTCGGTGGGTGCGGGCTTGCAGGGTACGGCAATCGCCTGCCCGCTTCCATGTTCTGCCTCCAGTTTGAAAGCGCAGTTCGGATTGGCGCTCGCCACATGAAAGCGGACAATCCCACACAACCCTCTGCGGAGCATCGCCATGCTCGACACCGACCGCTGCTGGGAGGCGCTCTGCGCACGCGACGCCGCGTTCGACGGGCGCTTCGTGTTCGCCGTGCAGTCGACCGGCATCTTCTGTCGCCCCAGTTGCCCGGCCCGCCGGCCACGGCGTGACCGGGTGCGCTTCTTCCACAACGCCGACGACGCCGAAGCTGCCGGTTTTCGCCCGTGCCGGCGCTGCTGGCCGCAGGCACAGAGCCCGGCCGAGCAGCTGGATGCGCTGGTGATCGCCGCCTGTCGCCTGCTGGACGACGCACCACAGCCACTGTCACTGGCGCGACTGGCCGCGAAGATCGGCCTGTCACCCTCGCACCTGGCCCGCGCATTCAAGGCGCGCACCGGCCTTACGCCCAATGCCTGGGCTGCGGCACGACGCCGCGAACGGCTGCACGCACAGCTACCCGCGGCGAACAACGTGCTCGATGCTGTCCTGGCCGCCGGTTATCCGAGTACCCGCGCCGTCTACGCGGATGGCGATGCCTTGAGTCCGGCGCAGCGTCGGCGCAAAGGCGCCGGGGAAATCCTGCGCTACGCCATCGCACCTTGCCCGCTGGGGCTGTTGCTGCTCGCCGCCAGCGACCGGGGCGTCTGCGCACTGCTGTTCGGCGACGATGAGCCAGCCCTGGAGCAGGAGTTGCGCGAACGCTTCGCCGCCGCTCACCTGCAGCGCGACCAGATGGGGCTTGGCGACTGGCTGCAGGCCGTCATCACTCAGCTGGAGGAGCCGGCCCGCGCCGCGCAGCTGCCGCTGGACTTGCGCGGCAGCGCCTTCCAGCAGCGCGTCTGGCAGGCGTTGCAGGCCATTCCGCCGGGACAGACGCGGCGTTACGGCGAACTTGCCAGCACGCTCAACAGCCACGCCCGCGCAGTCGCCCGCGCCTGCGCAAGCAACCCGATCGCCCTGCTGGTGCCCTGTCATCGGGTGGTTGGCGCGCAGCAGGCGCTGACCGGCTATCGCTGGGGGCTGGCGCGCAAGGCGGCACTGCTCGCGCGCGAAGCGCAGGATGACACGGGAGACTGACGGTTTATTTGCGGTCCGATGGCAGACAGCCGCCGAACCGAGAGCCGTCATCACCGAACTGAAGCGTTACCGCATCCACTACCGCATCAACGGCGCACCTGCCTCGCTGCTGATGAGCGCCTTCGAGGAACCCAGCCTGGAGCAGATCGAGCTGGAAATCCTGCTTGGCCACGTACGCAACCCTCAGGCCGCCATCGATGCCCCCTGGGAAGCCCCGGAGCGCGCCAGCGAGCACCGGCGCATGGCGGACCTCGGCGTCAGCGACATCCAGATCGAAGAGGACCGCCACTGAGCGGTAGGATGGGCACCATTCATCCTCCGCCAGGCCGAAAAGCATGCCCGTGCCGCTGATCGACACCCACACCCATCTCGATTTCGAGGCGTTCGACGCCGACCGGCAGGCCGTGCTGGCCCGCAGCGCGGCCAACGGTGTCGAGCGCATCGTCGTGCTGGGGGTGCATGCCGACAACTGGCAGCGAGTCTGGCAGCTCGCCTGCGCGGAACCCGCGGTGCATGCCGCGCTGGGCCTGCATCCGGTGTTTCTCGCACAGCATCGGCCGGAGCACCTGACGCAGCTGCGCGACTGGCTGGAGCGCCTGCGCGGCGACGCCAGGCTGTGCGCCATCGGCGAGATCGGCCTGGACTTCTACATCGCCGACCCGCAACCCGAGCGCCAGCAGCAGCTGCTCGACGCTCAGCTGCAGCTGGCCGCCGAGTTCGACCTGCCGGTGCTGCTGCACGTGCGGCGTGCCCATGCGGCGATGATCGCCACGCTCAAGCACCATCGCTTACGCCGCAGCGGCATCGTGCATGCGTTCAGTGGCAGCTGGGAGGAAGCGCGGGAGTATCTGCGCCTGGGCTTCAAACTGGGGCTCGGCGGCGCCGGGACCTGGCCACAGGCCAAGCGCATGCAGCGGGTGCTCAGACAGCTGCCGCTGGAGAGCATCGTGCTGGAGACCGATGCGCCGGACATGCCGCCGGCCAGCCATCCCGGCGAACGCAACAGCCCGGAATACCTGGCCGAGATCTGTCAGACCCTGGCCGACTTGCGCGGCATCGACAGCGAGACGCTTGCGCGGGCCAGCTACCGCACCAGCTGCGAGCTGTTCGGCTGGCCGGATCGCGCCGGCTAGACACGGAAGGCGCCGATCAACTGCTGCAACTGCCCCACCAGCTGGGTCAGTTCGCGGCTGGCCTGCTCGGTATGCCCGGCGCCCTCCGCAGTGCGCTTGCCGGCCTCATTGATCGCCACGATATTGCGATCGATATCGTGCGCCACTGCGGTCTGCTGCTCGGCCGCCGCTGCGATCTGCTGACTCTGGTCGACGATGGTGCCGACCGCACCGAGGATGTGTTCCAGCGCCTGCTCGACCTGCGCCGACTGGCTGACGGTACCTTCGGCCAGCGCATGGCTGGCATGCATGGTCTTCACCGCAGCACCAACGCCCCCCTGCAGGCGGGCGATCATCTGCTCGATTTCCTCGGTGGATTGCTGCGTCCGGCGTGCCAGGTTGCGCACCTCATCAGCCACCACGGCGAACCCACGACCCTGCTCGCCGGCACGCGCCGCCTCGATCGCGGCATTAAGCGCGAGCAGGTTGGTCTGCTCGGCGATGCCTTTGATCACGTCGAGCACCTGACTGATGGCCGCGCTGTCGTCCGCCAGGCGATTGATCACCTGCACCGACTGTGCAATCTCCTCGGCCAGACGCTGGATGCCGCTCACCTGCGCAACCACCAGGCCGCGGCCGGAGACGGTTTCCGCATTCACGCTCTGCGCGCTGCCGACCGCCGCCTCGGCGCTGCTGGCCACCGCCTGAGCGGTGGCCGACATCTGATTCATCGCCGTGGCGACCTGCTCGATCTGGCTGCGCTGCTCGGAAACCGTCTGGTTGCTTTCGCCGGAGACATTCTCGACCCGCCCGGCCTGGCGCTCGACCTCGCCGACGGTCAGGCCGACCCGCTCGATCAGCTCGCGAATCCGCGCCACGCTATCGTTGAACAGTTGCCCCAGCTCGCCCAGTTCGTCGTGACTCTGCACCTGATAGCGTGCGGTCATGTCGCCGTCGGCGACGCGGTCCATCACCCGACCGAGGCCACTCAGCGAGGCCCGGGTCGACACGTAGAAACCGCTATAAAGATAGGCCACCAGCAGCAGCACCACGCCCAGTGCGCTCAGCAGCAGGATCATCAGCAGGCGTTTCTGCGCCAGGCGCTCGGCGAGATCGCCCTCGAGCAGCTGCAGGATCCGGTCGTTGAGCTGGTAGGTCTTCGCCATTTCGGCGCTGATCCGGTCGTAGAACTGCTCCCACGGACGATCGAAGGCATCCGCCATGATCACCTCGTCCTGCAGGATTTCACTGCTGGCCGTCAGCGAGTCGCGACTGGCGCTGGCGTACTGGTCGAGCTGCGCGCGGGCGGCCGCGCTGCTGCCGATGCTGTCCTGCAGCTGCGCCGCGTACTGCGCCTGCAGCTTGTCCAACTCGAGCACCAGGTTGTCCAGCGTGTTGCTGGCATCGGAATTCAGATAGCCCTGGCCGAAGGTATAGGAACCCACCGCCCGGCCCTGACCCAGCGCCGCGGTGATCGTCGGTGTGGCACTGGTCAGCAGTTCCGCCAGCTGACGCACCTCGCGCTGAGTATCCTGGCTGAGGCCGGACTGACTGGCGATCAGCCTGATCATCACCTGCGAACGGCCCAGCAGGCTGGCAGCCATGGCGGACTTGGATTGCAGCGACTGCTCCGCCTGCGCGGTGCTCAATGCGTTGCTCAGCTCGTCGCGGCGCGTGCGAAATTCGGCAACCTGCTCCGGATCGTCGCTCACTGGCTGCAGGGCCTGCAGGCGCGCCGACAACTGACTCTCGACCTTGCCGCGACGGTCGGCGAGGGCCGCGACGTTGCCCGTCTGGCCGATGATCGCCTCAATCTGCACCAGGTCGTGCCAGTCCTCCATGTCGCGACGCAGCAGCATCGCCGAGCCGAGCAGCTCCAGGCTCTGTAGTTCGTTGCGCGTGCCGACGAACTCCCGATACGAATCACGCACCAGATAGAAGTTGGTCAGCAGCATGGGGACGAAGAACAACAGACTGACCAGGCTGAACTTCATGCCGAAGCTCAGGCGGTTCATGAACGCGACTGCGGGATACAACAAGCTTTTCACACGACGTCTCCCAAATATTATTGGTATGTGCTTGCGGCAGTTGCAGCCACAGCAAGGGTTCGTCAGAGAGGTGGTATCGGGGCGAGTTATACGGGATATCGGTACGGGCTTTTGTAACTTAAGGTAATGGCGATATGGTATCGCGCCCGATCTGAGTGGCATGCCAGGCGTGAAGCCTACGAGGTGACGGGCCGCAGCGGCAGCCCGCCGGAGGGAGCATCTAGCGGCTGTATGAGCCGCCATTCAGCGGAGCTAGCGCGGCGGAGCGCTCAGGCAAGGAGGATCCATAGCGCGAGCACGGCATACCAGAGCACGCGGGTGCGAACCAGCAGAGCGCCGAGGGCATCGAGCCGGGCAACCCCCGCCTCCCCCGAGCCGAGCGGGTCGAGGTCGGCCGCCACCACCCCGACCTCGGCAAGCAGACGGTTGGCAGGAATGTCCCAATTGAGCAGCTCGTGCAGCAGGGCACGATTGACCGCGACGAAATTGCCGACCAGGGCGAAGCTGGCCAGCAGCACGCGTACCGGCAGCCAGTCGAACGCGTGACGCAACTGTCCGGCGCGCTCGCGCAGCGCCTCCAGCCGAGCGTGCTCGGTGCACAGCGCCAGCAGTCGGTACGCCAGCGCGGCCATCGGGCCGAGCAACACGTACCAGAAGATCACCGCGAAGAAGCCCTGGTAACTCCGCCACAGCAGGTGGCCCTGCACCGCCTGCAGCAGACTCGGCGGGTCCAGCTCGCGCAGCTGCAGATCGCGTTCGGCCACCAGTGCCGCGGCTTCCTCATCACCGCGGCGCCAGGCATCGCGGAACGGGCCCAGCTCGCGCTTCACGTCGCCACGACCGAGGCTGTACAGAACCACCAGCAGGTGCAGCGGCAGGCTCAGCCAACCGTAGGCGAGCGGCTCGAGCATCCATAGCACGCCGCCGAGCAGCAGTACCGGCAGCAGCACCAGCAGCGCGAGTGCCAGCCAGGGCGAACCGGCCAGACGCGGATGGTCTTCGAGTCGACGCAACTGGCCTAGCCAGGGACCGTCATGCTGCAGCCTGGGCCGCCAATCGGAGAATTTCTCGACCAGCAGCACCAGTAGAACCACCAGAAAACTCATCGTCTCGTCCTTGCTGCCTGCTCAGCAGCTGATAGTGGCGGCGCGCAGGCGCAGCCAGTCGAATGCCGGGCCCGGATCGGTCTTGCGCCCCGGGGCGATGTCGCTGTGGCCGCAGACGCGCTCGGCGGTGATTTCCGGATAGGCGCGCTGCAGCAACTGGCACAGCTCGATCAGCGCGCTGTACTGCGCGTCGCTGTACGGCTCGTGGTCGGTGCCTTCCAACTCGATGCCGAGGGAGAAGTCGTTGCAACCTTCCCGGTCACCGAAGCGCGATACGCCAGCGTGCCACGCCCGGTCGAGGCAGGAGACGAACTGGGTGATCGCCCCATCCCGCTCGATCAGAAAATGTGCGGAGACCTGCAGCTCGGCGATCTCGGCGAAAAACGGATGCTCGCCGGACACCAGGCAGTTCTGGAAGAACTCTTGGACCTTGCCGGTGCCGAAGCAACCCGGCGGCAGGCTGATGTTGTGAATGACCAACAGCGAAATCTCGCCATCCGGACGCTGATTGAAATTGGGCGAAGGACAATGGCGAACACCCTGGCACCAGCCAGTCGCGGAATCCAGATGCATGAGGTGATCCTAGGGACTATTCCCGTTGCGTTGCGGCTGCAGGCTATCCGCAGCAGGGCCGCAGCCGCAAGCCGAACAGGCCATCGTCACCGCTGGAGAGCGCGTGCGGCGGCCGCCTTCTCGTCCCGACGCGACGCCAGCCGATCGGCCAGCCGGGTGGGTTCGGGCAGACGATAGCGGGTGACGAACTGCATCACCAGCCGTGGCGCGCTGAGCAGGCTGACCCGATTGCCCGGCGAGACAATCAGCGGCCGCACCTTGTCCTTGCTACGCAGCACGGTACCGAGAACCTCGCCCGTCTTGCCGTCGCGCAGCTCCACCTGCGAGCCACGCGCCGCTGCCAGCTCGTCGTGCACGCCGGTGAGAATCTTCTTCGCCACGCCAATGGTCGGCAGCCCCGTCACTACTCCCAGGTGTGCCGCGATGCCGAGTCGCCGCGGATGGGCGATGCCGTGGCCGTCCGAGAAGATCAGGTCGGGGATCGCCGGCAAAGCCTCCAGCGCCTGCAACACCGCCGGCAGCTCGCGGAACGACAGCAGGCCCGGGATATAGGGCATTGAGGTAGGAATGCGGGCCAGGCTCTGGGCAACCACTTCCAGGGTCTGCGCATCCAGCAGTACAACCGCCGCGCGGGTGATCTGACCCTGCTCCTCGAACCCCACATCCACCCCGGCGACCAGCCGTAGCGGAGGGAAGTCATCCGCCAGACGGACCTGCGCCGCGAGGCTCTTCTGCATGGCGCGCGCAGCGGCGGGGCTGCCATCCCAGTCGCCGAACGGCCGGGTGGGATAGGGGTTGTGCAGAATGGTCATTCACGCCTCCTCGACTACGGCCTGCCAGCGACCCGCCGGCAAACAGCTGACGGAGAAAGTACCGCGACAGGCTGGACACCCGTCAGAAAAAATACGACGCTTCAGCCGCACCACGGCAGTTTCATCCTGCCTATCGCTCACATAACAATCAGAACGAGCATGTCAAATCCCAACGCCCTGAGTCGCATCAGCATCCTGGCCACCGAAGGGGTCTTCGCTTCGACCCTCATGCACGCCAAGGATTTCTTCCACATGGCGAGCCTGCGCCTCGGCAGGCAACTGGGTCAGGGCCTCACGCCCGCCTTCGAGACCCGGCTGGTAAGCCCGGACGGTGAGCCGGTAATGACCTTCAGCGGCACCACTATAGCCGTGGACGGCGGACTGCAAGACACCGACGTGGTAATCCTGCCGGCATTCTGGGGCGATTTCGATGCCCTCTGCGCACAGTATCCACAGGTCGTACCATGGCTGCGTCAATGCCACGCGGCCGGTAGCGCAATCTGTGGCGAGGCCACCGGTGCGTTCTGGATGGCTCAGGCCGGGCTGCTGGATCAGCGCGAAGCCACGACCCACTGGCGCTTCGCCGGCGAGTTCGCCGAACGCTTCCCGCACGTGCAGTTCAGCCCGGACAAGCATCTGACCGACAGCGACAATCTCTACTGCGCCGGCGGCACCACGTCGTCCTGCGACCTTTACATGTACCTGGTCGAACGCTTCTGCGGGGCCAATGTCGCTCAGGGCATGGCGCGTGATGTGCTGTTCGAAGTGCAGCGCAACTATCGGCCAGGCAGGCTCGGCTTCGGCGGGCAGAAGCTGCATCTGGACAGCCGCGTGCTGCAGATTCAGGAGTGGCTGGAAGAGCACTTCGCCGAAAAGTTCCGCTTCGAGGACGTCGCCCGCGAGCATGGCATGAGCATCCGCAACTTCATGCGGCGCTTCCAGGCCGCCACCGGCGACAAGCCGTTGCACTACCTGCAGCGGTTGCGCATCGAGACAGCCAAGAATCTGCTGTCGACCACGCGCAAGAGCATCAAGACCATCAGTTACGAAATCGGTTACGACGATGCCAGCTTCTTCGCCCGACTGTTCCGCCAGCACACCGAGCTGTCACCGAATCAATACCGCCAGCAGTACCGGCACAAAGGCACCTAGCCCGCCTGCACGAGACATAAAAAAAGGTGCGCCATGCGCACCTTTTTCGACTGCCGAGGGCATCACGGCTTGTGCGGACGCGCCAGGTACTCGTGCGACTGCATCTCCAGCAGCCGGCTCAGGGTGCGCTGGAACTCGAATTCCAGACGGCCGCCGGCATACAGATCCTTGAGTTCCACCTCGGCGGAGAGAATCAGCTTGACGTTGCGATCGTAGAATTCGTCGACCATGTTGATGAAGCGGCGGGCCATGTCGTCCTTGGCCACGTTCATCTGCTCGATGTTGGAAACCAGCACCGCCTCGAAGATCTTGCCCAGCTCGATGTAGTCGTTCTGGCTGCGCGGACCGTCGCAGAGTGCGCGGAAGTCGAACCAGGCGACATCGTTGGCAACCTTGCGCGCCATGATTTCGCGATTCTCGATCAGCAGCGCCTCGTTTTCCTGCACCGTGCAGTTTTCCGTCAGCAGGCTGCGAAAGCTCTTCTCCAGACTCAGCTCGGCTTCGGCATCCAGCGGGAAGTGATACAGCTCCGCCTGTTCCAGCGCACGCAGGCGATAGTCGATGCCGCTGTCGACGTTGACGATCTCGGTATGCTTCTTCAGCAGCTCGATTGCCGGTAGGAAACGCGCGCGTTGCAGGCCGTCCTTGTACAGGCCGTCCGGCACGATATTGGAGGTCGCCACCAGACTCACGCCGTTCTTGAACAGCTCCTCGAGCAGGGTCGCGAGGATCATGGCATCGGTGATGTCGGAAACGAAGAACTCGTCGAAGCAGATCACGCGGGCCTCGTCGGCAAAACGCTTGCCGATGATGGTCAGCGGGTTCTTCTCGCCCTTGAGGGTTTTCATCTCCTCGTGCACGCGCTTCATGAAGCGGTGAAAGTGCGTACGCATCTTCTGCTTGAACGGCAGGGCGTCGAAGAAGGTGTCGACCAGGTAGGTCTTGCCACGACCGACGCCGCCCCAGAAATAGATGCCTTTGATCGGCCCCTGCTGCTTCTTGCCGAACAGCTTGCCGAACAGGCCGGTGTTGCCGCGGTCATCGGCAACTAGCTCGTCGTACAGCCGCTGCAGATGCCGCACCGCGTTTTCCTGGGCCGCATCATGGAAGAAGTCAGGGCGTTGCAGGTCGGCCTGATAGCGCTCAAGAGGGGTCATGGCAGCATCTGGGTAGTCAAACGGGGCCGACACTTTAGCGGCGCCCTCGGTCGTTGGCAATTTGCTCAGATTGGTCAAACCTCTGCCCTCCTGTATTAGTTCCGCCGCACACCACATGGAGCCAACGGGGCGAGCGCAGCACGACGTGCCCTCGGTACGCCCCTCCAGGCTTACTCGACGAGCGTCGCCAGAGCCTCGCGTACGCGCAGCATGGCGGCATCCATCGCTTCGGGATTGTCGTAGCTGGGACTATCGGCGATGCACTCGTCATCCAGCCACAGGGTGAACTGGCTGCCTTCGTCTTCACGCAGTTCAAGTGCATCCGGCCCGCCGGCGATCAGTCGTTGGGTCAGGCTGCCGATCGCCTTGGGATTGCTCAGCGGCCGCGACAGCAACAATTCCTCGCCATCGGCGGCGAAGAAACGGAACCGAAATGCGCCGTCAGCCTCACGGAAGCTGGCAAATCGCGCGACCTTGCTGGCTTTCTTCTTGCTCGGTGCGCTGCCCTGCACGCTGCTACGGAAGTTACGCAGCCCAACTGCCTCACGCAATTCGCCAAGGAACGGCGTGGCGATCCGGCGGGCCTTGGCCGCACCGGCCTGGAGGATTTCCTCAAGCTCGGCGGGCTTGTCGATCAGCTTGTGGTAAAGCTCGCGTGCCTCGCCCAGTTCGTTGTCCAGCAACTCGAACAGCTGCTGTTTGGCCTCGCCCCAGGCCAGGCCTTCGAGCAGTGCAGCGCGGAAGGCGGTCAGCTGCGGCGGCGTGGCAAAGGCCTGATAGAGCGTGAACAGGTGCGAGCTGTCTGGATCCTTTGGCTCGCCCGGCAGCTTCGAGTCGGTGACGATACGCGCGACCGCATTCTTCAGCTCCTTGGCGCTGCCGAACAACGGAATGGTGTTGTCGTAACTCTTCGACATCTTGCGACCATCGAGGCCCGGCAATGTCGCCACACTTTCCTCGACCACCGCCTCGGGCAGCGTGAACAGCTCCTTGCCTTGGCCGAACAGGTGATTGAAGCGCTGGGCGATGTCGCGTGCCATCTCGACATGCTGAATCTGGTCGCGCCCTACTGGCACCTTGTGCGCGTTGAACATGAGGATATCGGCTGCCATCAGCACCGGGTAACTGAAGAGGCCCATGCTGACGCCGGCGTCCGGGTCCTCGCCGTTCTCGACATTCTTGTCTACCGACGCCTTATAGGCATGCGCGCGATTGAGCAGGCCTTTGGCAGTGACACAGGTGAGCAGCCAGGTCAGCTCCGGAATTTCCGGCACGTCAGACTGGCGATAGAAGGTCACGCGCTCGGCATCCAGCCCGCAGGCCAGCCAAGTCGCGGCGATTTCCAGACGCGAGCGCTGAATCCGCAGCGGGTCATCGCATTTGATCAGCGCGTGGTAGTCGGCGAGGAAATAGAACGAGTCGGCAGACGCCGCGCGGCTGGCGACGATCGCCGGACGAATGGCACCGGCATAGTTGCCCAGATGAGGCGTGCCGGTGGTGGTGATACCGGTGAGAATTCGGGTTTTCATCGCAGTCAATCTCGATTCAAGCGGCGCAGGCACGGCGCAAGGCAGCGGCCGCACCTAAAGGTGACAGGAACAGCGCGCTACAGCCGCGGCGCTACCAGCTCCTTCAGCTCCACCAGCTTGCCGTGGAAAAAGTGGCCGCATTCTGCCACTTTCAGCAGCTCATGGGGACGCCGCAGTGTTGCCGAGAAGGCGTACACCGAGGCGGGATCGATCACCTCGTCCTGCTCGGGCTGGATGATGGTCAGCTCGCAATGCTCGGCCGGCGCGTGCTCGGTCAGCCGGGAAACCGCCGGCGCTACCATGAACAGCTTATTCAACGATTGCCCTTGCGCCTCGAGGCGAGCCGCCAGGCTGGCCGCCACGAAGCCGCCGAAGGAAAAGCCCAGCAGGGTCAGCGGCAGATCGGGACGCTGCTCGACCAGCCAGCGCAGAGCGGCTTCGGCGTCGTCAACCTCGCCTTCCTGCATGTCGTGCACGCCAGCACTGCCACCGACTCCGCGATAGTTGAACCGCAGGGTACTGTAGTCCGCGTCGCGAGCAGTGCGCTGCAGGGTCGAGACGACCTTGTTCAGCATGGTGCCACCCTTTACCGGGTTCGGGTGACAGATCAGCGCAAGCCCTTTGGCATCGGGCTGATCGAAATACAGGGCCTCCAGCACACCACAGGGGCCGTCAAGAGAGATGGGGATTTCACGTTTCAGCAAAGGAGGAACTCCGTGACCTTGGGACGAGTCGACTCGTCTTGCTTACCAGCTGCCGGATGACCGTCGCATTGCGCCGCGGTATACAGAGCAGGTACGAGAAGTTAACGTAAGCACAGCCGTTTTATATAGAAGGAAGGACTCGTGGAACAGACCCTCGCGACCTGGTTGCTCCCGATTGTTGGCCTGATCGCCGGCATCGCTATTGGTTATCTGGTGGCCCGCAGCAGCGCGCCTAACCGCACGCAACGCCAGGTGGACGACCTGCAGGAGCGTTTCGACACTTACCAGAGCGAAGTGGTTACTCACTTCAACACCACCGCCAGCCTACTGCGCAAGCTCACCAACAGCTATCAGGATATCCAGGACCATCTGACCGAGGGTGCCGACCGCCTGGCGCTCGACGAACAGACCCGCCAGCGTCTGCTCGCTGCCCTGCACAGCGAAGACCATCACGGCTCGCGCGAGCGGTTGTCGTCGCCAGCATTCACCGAACCGCCGAAGGACTATGCACCCAAGGAAGACGACACGCCCGGCACCCTGCACGAAAATTTCGGCTTCAAGAACCGCCACTGAGGCCCTGTACCGGAGCAGGCACGCTGCTCCGGTTGCGCCACCCTACTGACGCAGACGCATCGACAGATCCACTGCCTGCACATGCTTGGTCAGTGCGCCGATCGAGATGTAATCCACCCCCGTCTCCGCGACCACGCGCAAGGTCTCTTCGCTGATCCCGCCGGAGGCCTCGAGCTTGGCTCGCCCCCGGGCAAGGTCGACAGCCGTACGCATGTCGTCGAGGCTCAGCTCGTCCAGCATGACGATGTCCGCGCCGGCCTGCAGCGCTTGCTCCAGTTCGTCAAGACTCTCCACTTCGACCTCTACCGGCTTGCCCGGCGCGATCCGGTGCGCCGTCGCGATCGCTTGAGCGATGCTTCCGCAGGCTGCGATATGGTTTTCCTTGATCAGAAACGCGTCGTAAAGACCGATGCGGTGATTGTGACAACCGCCACAGGTGACCGCGTACTTCTGCGCCAATCGCAACCCGGGTAGCGTCTTGCGCGTGTCGAGCAGCTGCACCCCGGTGCCCTCGACCAGATCGGCATAGTGCCGACAGCGTGTCGCGACACCGGACAGCGTCTGCAGGAAATTCAACGCGGTACGCTCACCGGTCAACAGTGCCCGCGCCGGGCCTTCGAGATGAAACAGCACTCGATCAGCCTCGACTCGCTCACCATCGCTCACCTGCCAGTGGACCGCGACCCGCGGATCAAGCTGACGAAAGACCGCATCGACCCACGCCACTCCACTGACCACAGCCGTTTCGCGGGTGATGATCGACGCGTGCGCCAGACGCTCGGCAGGGATCAACTGGGCGGTGATATCGCCAGTGCCGACATCTTCGGCCAAAGCCCGACGGACATTGGCATCGATTTCGGCGGAAAGATCGGCAAGGCTCAGATTAGGCATGGCAGACTCCACATGGTTTGGCCGGAAGTATAAAGGCTGACTTGGGAGTGCGCGCGATAGAAGGGTCGCCAGGCTGGTTGCCCGGGTTTTTTTACCGTTCGGCAGAAAACCCGGGAGCATCTGTGATGCGGATCATGTCGAACACAAATCCGGATCTACCCTGGCACCACCGTGCTTATAATTGCGCTTACTAATTCTGGCGCCACATTAATGACGCCATGCCGGCACCCTTGTTACTTTAACGCTCACAAAGCGTGGTGACCCGCCCAACAGGCCGGCGACCGTAGGAGAGTCTCGATGCGAACCGATGCGAAAGTGGTGCACCTGAACAAGGCCGCCCCTGAGCACAAGCCGACGTCACCGGCCGCCAAGCTGCCGGTAGCGCTTATCAGCGTGCGCGACAAAGCCGCTCAGCAGTTGCGCCAAGCATTGCAAACACTGCTCGACAATGCCGATGACTCGCTGTTCGAGATCGCCGATCGGGCCAGCAGCAACACCGAACAGAACGCGTTCTTCGAGGCCATGCGCGATCTGCGCATGAAGCGACGCACCATCGAGCGCAGCTTCCTGCAGCAACTGTTCGAGGCCTTCTCCACGCTCAACCAGTACGAAATCGGCAAACCCAGTCTGACCGAGCCCGTTTCGTTCGATAGCCTGAGCCTGGTGCAGAACGATGAGCTGGAGGAATCTGTCGCCATTGACACCATGGTGACCAAGGTGACCGGGCGTACGGGCACGTCCCTGAGTCATCTGACCACCCGCATGAATGCAGTGGTCAGCAAGAAACTCGACGACAAGACCAATCCGCTAGGCCCCAGCGCAATCTGCGACTACTTCCTCGAGGCTTGCAGCAGCCTGGGCGTCGAGATCAAGGTCAAGCTGATCATTCTCAAGCTGTTTGAAAAGTACGTGCTTGCAGAGCTGGACCAGCTCTACGCCGAGGCCAACCTGACACTAACGGCCGCCGGCATCCTGCCTGAATTGCAGTCCGCCCCCCCGCGCCGCCCGCAAACCTCGGGAGCGGGACTCGGGCCGGGGGCCAATACGTCATCGCCCGCACCAACCACCAGTCAATCGGCCGCAACCGAAAGCGGTCAGCAGGAGGCTGCCTTCGGCGCCCTGCTCGGCTTGTTGTCCGAGCTGCGCAACAGCAGCGCACTCCCCACGCGCAGCGTTCCCAGCGATGCAGTACCGATCTCCAGCAACGACTTGATGCGCCTGCTCTCTCACATGCAGGCGCGCGCGCCACAAACGGTCGATGAATACGACCTGCAGGACCAACTGGGCCAACTGCTGCAGCGCGTCAGCGCCAAGAGCGGAAAATCACGTGTAGTGGGCGAGGTCGACGAGGATGTCATCAATCTCGTGTCGATGCTCTTCGAGTTCATCCTCGACGATCGCAACCTGCCGGACTCGCTGAAGGCACTGATCGGTCGCCTGCAGATCCCCCTGCTCAAGGTTGCCGTACTGGACAAGACCTTCTTCAGCCGTGGCAGTCATCCAGCGCGGCGCCTGCTCAACGAAATCGCCTCCGCGGCCATGGGCTGGAGTGATCAGGACGAGGCCCAGCGCGATAGTCTGTATCAAAAAATCGAGCAGATCGTCGCGCGCCTGCTGAACGATTTCACTGATGATCCGACAATCTTTTCCGAGCTATTGGCGGATTTCCTCGCGTTCATCGGTGACGAGCGTCGCCGCAGCGAATTGCTCGAACAACGCACCCGCGACGCTGAAGAAGGGCGGGCAAAAGCCGAAGTTGCACGCCAGGCAGTCGAACAGGCGCTGAACGAGCGACTGCTTGGCAAGACGCTTCCGGAAGTGGTTGTGCGCCTGTTACAGGAAGCCTGGAGCAAGGTGCTGCTACTGACCTGCCTGAAACATGGCACCCAGTCGCAGCAGTGGGACGACGCGCTGACCACCATGGACGAATTGATCTGGAGCGTCACACCACACGCCGATGAAGCGTCTCGCGCCAAACTCTTGGAGCTGGTGCCCAGCCTCCTTAAGTCGCTACGTGAAGGCCTGGTCAGCGCGGCATTCGACCCATTCTCCACCGGTGAATTCTTCACGCAGCTGGAGGCACTGCATGTGCAGACGCTCCAGCAGTTCGAGCAACCGCCAGCCAACGACAGCGTCAAGCAAGCGGCCGCGCCCATGAACGAGCAGGAGCAGCGATCGCCGCCTGCCATGGTCGAAGTGGTGGAAGAGATCCTTCTGCTTGCGCCTGGCGAGAGCCGCGAGCGCGAACCCGAGATTGACCTTGCAGATAACGACGCAGCACTAGCCAAGGTCGACAACCTGCGGGTTGGCAGTTGGGTAGAGTTTCAGGAGGACGAGGAGCACAAGCTGCGCTGCAAGCTGGCCGCGATCATCAAGCCCACCGGCAAGTATATTTTCGTCAACCGGACAGGCATGAAAGTTCTGGAAAAGACCCGCACAGGCCTGGCAATGGAGTTTCGTCGCGAGGCGATCAGCCTGCTCAACGACACCCTGCTGTTCGATCGGGCACTGGAATCGGTGATCGGCAACCTGCGGCGCCTGAAAAACACCTGACTCCACCCACTCAGCGAGCCGCCACGGCTCGCTATGCGCACCACTGCGGAAGAAGCTGGCGGACACTTTCCTCACGATGCCAAGGTCCGGCTAGACTGAGTTCACTCTCGTCGAGGTAACCCCATGCCCAGCCGACTAACTCCCGAAGACCAGCAACGCGTCGACGATTATCTGCGCGCGCCACAGCACCGAATTGAACGACGTCCATTTCGTCCGCTGCTGCTCCTGACGCTGGTACTCACCGTGGTCATTGGTCTGGGACTGCTGAGCCGCTTACTCAGCAGCCTGGCACTATAAGCATCACCTGCCCGGCATACGCACAACAGAACAGCTCATCACTTCAGCACCGAGCAATTGGCTGGGCGGAGGCCGGCCATTTTGACCAGGGGTTAGATAGGCAATAAAAAAGCTGGAAGGTCTTATTCAGACACTTCCAGCTTTTGTACTTCTTGCGAAGCTTGGATGGTGGGTCGTGTAGGATTCGAACCTACGACCAATTGGTTAAAAGCCAACTGCTCTACCAACTGAGCTAACGACCCAAAAATGGTCGGGGTAGGGGGATTCGAACTCCCGACATCCTGCTCCCAAAGCAGGCGCGCTACCGGACTGCGCTATACCCCGATTGGAAATTGGCTCCGCGACCTGGACTCGAACCAGGGACCCAATGATTAACAGTCATTTGCTCTACCGACTGAGCTATCGCGGAACTAAATCTTCCAGCCTCCTCAGCGTTACGTTAGCGCTTCAGAGGCGCGCCATTTTACGGCTCCCGCGCAGGCTGTCAAGCCTGAAAACACGATTCACGACAACAGTTTGCATTCTTCGCCCGACGGGAGCGCACGACAGTCGAACGGCCAAGATATAAGCCCGGACGCGAGGTCCGGGCGACAAGGCCATTAGCCAAAGACGATCTGCTCATCCTCCACCTTTGCGGTGACGGTCGTACCCGGCGCGAATTGGCCGGCGAGAATTTGCTGTGCCAGCGGATTCTCGATCCAACGCTGGATAGCACGCTTGAGCGGACGGGCACCATATACCGGGTCGTAGCCAACGGCGATCAGCTTGTCCATCGCCTCCTGGCTGAGTTCCAGGCTTAGTTCACGCTCGGCCAAACGCTTGCGCAGGCGTCCCAACTGAATATCCGCGATGCCGGCGATCTGCTCCCGACCCAGCGGGTCGAAGACCACCACCTCGTCGATACGGTTGATGAACTCCGGGCGGAAGTGGTGCGCCACCGCATCCATCACCGCCGCGCGCTGGGCATCTGGATCGCCGACCAACTCTTGGATCTGGGTTGAACCGAGATTGGAGGTCATCACGATCACGGTGTTCTTGAAGTCCACGGTGCGCCCGTGACTGTCGGTCAGACGCCCGTCCTCGAGCACCTGCAACAGTACGTTGAAAACGTCGGGATGAGCCTTCTCCACCTCGTCCATCAGCACTACAGAGTAGGGCTTGCGACGAACCGCTTCGGTCAGGTAACCGCCCTCCTCATAACCGACATAACCCGGCGGCGCACCGATCAGACGCGCGACCGAATGCTTCTCCATGAACTCGGACATGTCGATGCGGATCATCGCCTCCTCGGTATCGAAGAGGAACTCGGCCAGCGCCTTGCACAGTTCGGTCTTGCCCACCCCGGTCGGGCCGAGGAAGAGGAATGAACCGCTCGGCCGATTCGGGTCGGCGAGCCCCGCACGCGAACGACGCACAGCATTGGCCACCGCGACCACCGCCTCATGCTGGCCAATGACCCGCTGGTGCAGCATGTCTTCCATACGCAGCAGCTTCTCCCGCTCACCTTCGAGCATCTTGCTCACCGGGATGCCGGTCCACTTGGAGACCACTTCGGCGATTTCCTCGTCAGTCACCTTGTTGCGCAACAGCTGGTTCTCCGCCTTGCCGTGCTGATCAACCATCTGCAGACTGCGTTCGAGGTCGGGGATGATGCCGTACTGCAGTTCGGCCATACGTGCCAGATCGCCTTTGCGACGCGCGGTCTCCAACTCGGCCTTGGACTGCTCGATCTTCTGCTGGATCTGCGCCGAGCCCTGCACTTCAGCCTTCTCCGACTTCCAGATCTCCTCGAGGTCGGCGTACTCCTTTTCCAGCTTGGCGATATCGCCTTCGAGCTTGGCCAGGCGTTTTTTGGTGGCCTCGTCGTCCTCCTTCTTCAGCGCCTCGCGCTCGATCTTCAACTGGATCAGGCGACGATCCAGGCGATCCAGCTCTTCCGGTTTGGAGTCGATCTCCATGCGGATGCGGCTGGCCGCCTCGTCGATCAGGTCGATGGCCTTGTCCGGCAATTGCCGGTCGGTGATATAGCGGTGGCTGAGCTTGGCCGCAGCGATGATCGCGCCATCGGTAATGGTGACGCCGTGGTGTACCTCATAGCGCTCCTTCAAACCGCGCAGGATAGCGATGGTGTCTTCCTCGCTCGGCTCGTCGACTAGCACCTTCTGGAAGCGACGCTCCAGCGCGGCGTCCTTCTCGATGTACTGACGATACTCGTCCAACGTCGTGGCACCGACGCAGTGCAGCTCACCGCGCGCCAGCGCCGGTTTCAGCATGTTGCCGGCGTCCATCGCGCCTTCAGCCTTGCCGGCACCGACCATGGTGTGCAACTCATCGATGAACAGGATCACCCGGCCTTCCTGCTTGGACAGCTCGTTGAGCACAGCTTTGAGGCGCTCCTCGAACTCGCCACGGAACTTGGCGCCGGCGATCAGCGAGCCCATGTCCAACGCCAGTAGACGCTTGTCCTTGAGGCCGTCCGGCACCTCACCATTAACGATGCGCTGTGCCAGCCCCTCGACGATCGCGGTCTTGCCCACACCGGGCTCCCCGATCAACACCGGATTGTTCTTGGTACGCCGCTGCAGAACCTGAATGGTGCGGCGAATCTCATCGTCGCGACCGATCACCGGATCGAGCTTGCCGTCCTCGGCGCGCTTGGTCATGTCCACGGTGTACTTGTCGAGCGCCTGGCGCGACTCCTCGGCATTGGGATCGTTGACCGCCTCGCCACCGCGCAGGTTGGCGATGGCATTCTCCAGCGCCTTCTTGCTCACCCCTTGCGCGAGCAGCAGCTTGCCCAGGCGAGTGTTCGGATCCAGCGCGGCGAGCAGCACCAATTCGCTGGAGATGTATTGATCACCCTTCTGCTGAGCCAGGCGATCGGCCTGGTTGAGCAGGCGCGCCAGGTCCTGCGACATATTCATGTCACCGGTGGGATTCTGCAGCTTGGGTAGCTGGTCAAGCTCCTTGGTCAGCGCTTGGCGCAGGGCTGCAATATCGAAGCCGACCTGCATCAGTAGCGGCTTGATAGAGCCCCCCTGCTGCTCCAACAGGGCCTGCATCAGGTGCAGCGGCTCGATGGCCGGATGATCCAGCCCGACCGCAATGGACTGCGCGTCGGAAAGTGCAAGCTGGAGCTTGCTGGTCAGACGATCAATACGCATGAAATTTTTTCCTCAAGGTGGAGCGGGCTGGCGCTGATCCGCCAATAAGGAACACCCGCGCGATGCAGCATAGATGAGGATGATTGCTGGAGATTCAAGCGAGGGGTTTGATTCAGGTCATGCGCGCCGGGACACCCAGACAGCGATGTAGGCGTCTACTGCAGCCAGATCAGACTGGCGAAGCGCCCGGTACGCGGCACCCGGCGGTAGGAATAAAATCGGGTATCGCTGTAAGTACAGAACCCGCCACCGTACACGGCGGTCACGCCGCAGGCAGCCAGGCGAATTTTCGCCAGCTGATAAAGGTCGGCCATGAAGCGCCCTTCATGGCCGCTTGGACGGAACGCTTCGACGGCCTCGGCATGAGTTGCCACGAAGGCTGCACGCACCTCCGGACCGACTTCGAAAGCGCCCGGCCCGATCGCCGGCCCGAGCCAGACGAGCAACTCACCAGCCGGCACCGCAAGCTCGCGTAACGTAGCCTCCAGCACACCGCCCGCAAGCCCGCGCCAACCGGCATGCGCGGCGGCGACCCGTGTGCCGGCACGATCGCAGAACAGCACGGGCAGGCAGTCGGCCGTCAGTACCGCACAGGCAACTCCGGGCAAAGCGCTCCAAAGCGCGTCTGCCGTGGCTACCTCCGCGGGATCTGCCTGCACCGCGTGCGCGGAGTGCACCTGATTCAACCAAGCGGGCCGGCACCCCAGCAGCTGCTGCAGGCAGGCCCGATTACGCGTCACCGCAATCGGGTCGTCGCCCACATGATCACCGAGATTGAGACTCTCAAATGGCGGCCGGCTCACCCCACCCTCGCGAGTGGTCACGCAGGCCCGAACGCTCGCCGGGGCCGGCCACTCTGGTAGCAGCCAGCCATGCGGCCAGCCACTCACCCGACGAACGCCTCACGGTCCTGCTGCAATAGAGTCAGCAGCCAGACGAAATCGTCCGGCAACGGCGACTCCCACTTCATCCGCTTGCCGGTAACCGGATGGTCGAGCTCCAGGAAGCGCGCATGCAAAGCCTGACGTGGAAACTCGCGCAGGGTCTGCACCAACGTCGGATTGGCCGCTGGCGGAATACGGAAGCGGCCGGCATAGAGCGGATCGCCCACCAGCGGATAACCGATGTGGGTCATGTGCACACGAATCTGGTGGGTCCGCCCTGTTTCCAGCTTCACCCGCACGTGGGTGTGCGAGCGAAAACGTTCAAGCACACGGAAGTGGCTGACCGCGGGTTTGCCGCCCTCCACCACCGCCATACGCTGGCGCTGCTGGCCGTGGCGTCCGATTGGCGCGTCGACGGTCCCGCCGGTGATCACCACCCCGACGACGATCGCTTCGTAGATCCGACTGACGCTGCGTGCCTGCAGTTGCTCGACCAGTCGCGTCTGCGCTTGAAGAGTCTTGGCCACCACCATCAGCCCTGTGGTGTCCTTGTCCAGGCGGTGCACGATGCCGGCGCGCGGCACGTTGATCAGATCCGGCACATGATGCAGCAGAGCATTGAGCAACGTGCCGTCAGCATGCCCGGCGGCCGGGTGCACGACCAGTCCGGCCGGCTTGTCGATCACCAGGATGTGCTCGTCCTCGTAAACGATATCGAGCGGTATGTCCTGCGCCTGCCATTCGCCCTGCGCCTGCTGTTCAGCGTTCAATTCGATGATGGCGCCGGCATGCACCGTATCGCGCGGCCGCAGCACCGCACCGTCGACCGTCAGTAACCCGTCTTTGATCCAGGCAGCCAGACGCGAGCGGGAGTGCTCGGAGAACAGTTGCGCCGCGACCTGATCGAGGCGTTGACCACCAAGGTCGAACGGCACCTCGGCGCGGAGATGAATAGCCTGTTTGGAATTCGCGGACATAGGGGCACTGCGGCGGGGGCGCAGACTTTGGTTTCGTCTGCACGCTTGTGTTTAAATACGGCGTCTTTGTCCCGGCTGACCGGGGCGCTCATCATAACAGGACGGCTTCGCGCGAGACAGCCAGCCGTCACAGGGACGCAAGCCGCCATGCAAGTGAAACACCTGCTGCTGATCGCCATCCTCGCCCTCACCGCCGCCTGCTCATCCACCGAGACCGTCGACGAGAATCTGGGCGAAGTCGAACTGTATCAGCAGGCGCAAGCCGACCTGGACAACAAGAGCTACACCAGCGCGATCAGCAAACTCAAAGCGCTGGAATCGCGCTATCCGTTCGGCCGTTTTGCCGAGCAGGCTCAGCTGGAACTGATCTACGCCTATTACCGGAATCTCGAGCCGGAAGCGGCGCGCTCTTCTGCCGAGCGGTTCATCCGACTGCACCCGCAGCATCCGAATGTCGACTACGCCTACTACCTCAAGGGCCTGGCGTCCTTCGACCAGGACCGTGGCCTGCTTGCCCGCTTCCTGCCGCTGGACATGACCAAACGCGACCCAGGCGCCGCCCGTGACTCGTTCAACGAGTTCGCCCAGCTCACCAGCCGCTACCCCAACAGCCGCTACGCCCCGGATGCCAAGGCGCGGATGATCTATCTGCGCAACCTGCTGGCCGCCAATGAAATTCACGTCGCCCACTACTACCTCAAGCGCCAGGCCTACGTTGCCGCGGCCAACCGCGGGCGCTACGTGGTGGAAAATTTCCAGGGTACGCCGGCGGTGGCCGACGGGCTCGCCGTCATGACCGAGTCCTACCAGCGCCTGGGCCTGGAAGAACTGGCAGCTACCAGCCTGAAGACTCTCGAGGCCAACTATCCGGACCACGAGACACTGGAAGATGGCAAGTTCACCCCACGCGAGACCGAGGCCGATAATCGCAGCTGGCTGAGCCAGGCCACACTCGGCCTGATCGAGAGCGAGGCGCCACGCCCGGATACCTCGCGCGCCAACCGCGACGTCATTCGCCAATATGAAACAGCCGTGCAGGACCTCCCGGAAGAACTGCGTCCAGCACTCAAGGATGCCGAACAACCGAGCGAGACGCGCTCCTGGTGGAGCTACCTGACCTTCGGCCTGTTCGACTGAGTCCTCACTCGAACCTCCATCGGCTCGGCCGTGCGACTCCCCGCCTTCGCCGGGCCGAAAAAGCCTCGCTGATCGGCCGGGCTCAGCGCTTAAGCCAGGAATAAAAATATGGGCCTGTTTCGCCTACTGTTCTGGATCGCCCTGATCGCCGTCGCCATCTGGCTGTGGCGGCGCATGGTCCGCAAACCCGTGCGACGCAAACCCGAGCCTAGCGCGCTGCCGATGGTGCGCTGCGCCCACTGCGGGGTGCACCTGCCGCAGGATCAGGCCGTGCAGGACAAGGAGCGCTGGTACTGCAGCCGAGCCCACCTGGAACAGGACGGCAAGGCTGGTGGGCACTGAGAACCTGGTGTTTCTCGGCGACCAGGGCCAGCGCATTCTGCGGCTGTACCACTTTTATCGCCTGACCATCGGCCTGGCCCTGGTACTGCTGATCAGCAGCGACCTGTACGACAACCTGCTGCAGATGAGCAATCCGTTACTGTTCCGCAACGGTGCCTGGCTCTACCTGATCCTCAACATCGTCGTCTCGGTACTGGTCCAGAATCCGAAACAGGACTTGCCGGTGCTGGGCTTGGCACTGATGGACGTGATCCTGCTCTCCGGGTTGTTCTACTTCGCCGGCGGAACACCCAGCGGCATCGGCAACCTGCTGATCATCGCCGTTGCCATCGCCAACGTGCTCCTGCGCGGGCGTGTCGGATTCTTCGTCGCAGCCGTCGCGGCCACTGGTCTGATCTACCTGACCTTCTATCTCAGCCTGAACCAGCCGGAGGCCAGTCGCCAGTTCGTGCAGGCTGGCGCGCTCGGCACCCTATGCTTTGCCGCGGCCCTGCTGGTACAGGGACTGACCCACCGCTTGCAGGCCAGCGAGCATCTGGCCCGACAACGCGCCGAGGACGTCGCCAACCTGGAGGCGCTGAACGCGCTGATCCTGCAACGCATGCGCACCGGCATCCTGGTCCTTGATCCGCAGCAACAGGTGCTGCTGGCCAACCAGGGCGCACTGCAACTGCTCGAACGGCCGTCGCTCGCCGGCGCCACGCTCGCTTCGGACTGCCCGGAGCTACTGGCCCGACTGAAGCAATGGCAGGGCAATCCGACCTTGCGCCCGGCGCATCTACAGATCAGCCCGGGCGGGCCGACCGTGCAACCGAGCTTTGCCTCGCTGCAGCACGGCGAGAAGCGCAACACACTGGTGTTCCTCGAAGACAGCTCGCAAATCGCCCAGAAAGCCCAGCAACTCAAGCTCGCCTCGCTCGGTCGACTGACCGCCAGCATCGCCCACGAAATCCGCAACCCGCTCGGGGCGATCAGCCATGCGGCGCAGCTGCTACAGGAATCAGAAGCCCTCGACGGACCTGACCGGCGTCTGGCGCAGATCATTCAGGATCATTCGCGACGCATGAACCTAGTGATCGAGAACGTCCTGCAGCTGTCGCGCCGCCGGCAGGCTGAACCGCAGCTGCTGGACCTCAAATACTGGCTGCACCGTTTCGTCAGCGAGTTTCGCAGCGGGCTTACCCCGCAGCAGGCCGTGCATCTGGAAACCATCGGTAGCTCGCTGCAGACACGGATGGACCCCAACCAGCTCACCCAGGTGCTCACCAATCTGGTGCAGAACGGCCTGCGTTACAGCGGTCAGCTCCATTCGCAGGCGCAGGTATGGCTGCGACTCTATCGCGACCCGGCCAGTGACTTGCCGGTGGTTGAAGTTCTCGACGACGGTCCCGGCGTGGCCGCCGACCAGCTGCAGAACATCTTTGAGCCCTTCTTCACGACCGAAAGCAAGGGCACCGGGCTGGGCCTGTATATCTCCCGCGAGCTATGCGAGAGCAATCAGGCGCGACTCGACTACAGCGCACGCGAGCAGGGCGGCAGCTGTTTCCGCATCGTCTTCGCCCACCCGCGCAAACTGGGTTGATGGCAGATACAGGCAGACGCAACAGATCACACATCGACCAAGGTGATAGGCATGCCGGGCTAGTGTCGAGTTAACATGGCCGCCCACCCGACCGGGTGACCCACCGCTTCACCGATTAAAAAGAACGGACCATGAGCGCGCGCCAAAAAGCACTGATCATCGATGACGAGCCAGATATTCGCGAACTGCTGGAAATTACCCTGGGGCGCATGAAGCTCGATACCCGGAGCGCTCGCAACGTCAAGGAAGCCCGGGAATGGCTGGCGCGCGAGCACTACGACCTGTGTCTGACCGACATGCGCCTGCCGGACGGCAGCGGACTGGAACTGGTACAGCTCATCCAGCAGCAGTATCCGCAATTGCCGGTAGCGATGATCACCGCCTACGGCAGCCTGGACACCGCGATCAGCGCACTCAAGGCCGGCGCGTTCGATTTCGTCACCAAGCCGGTCGACCTCAACCGCCTACGCGAGCTGGTCAGCACTGCCCTGCGCCTGCGCGCTCCCGCGGTCGAAGAGCCGCAGGGGGACAACCGTCTGCTCGGTAGCTCGCCACCGATGAAGATCCTGCGCAAGCAGATCGGCAAGCTCGCACGCAGCCAGGCCCCGGTCTACATCAGCGGCGAATCCGGCAGCGGCAAGGAGCTGGTGGCCCGCCTGATCCATGAGCAGGGGCCGCGTAGTGAGAGGCCGTTCGTGCCCGTGAACTGCGGCGCGATCCCCTCCGAGCTGATGGAAAGCGAGTTCTTCGGTCACAAGAAAGGCAGCTTCAGCGGAGCCATCGAAGACAAGCCCGGGCTGTTCCAGGCAGCCAATGGCGGCACCCTGTTCCTCGACGAAGTCGCCGACCTGCCGCTACCGATGCAGGTCAAGCTGCTGCGGGCCATTCAGGAGAAGGCCGTGCGCGCGGTCGGCGGCGCACAGGAAGTCATGGTCGATGTACGCATCCTCTGCGCCACTCACAAGGACCTCGCCAGCGAAGTCGCGGCCGGGCGCTTCCGTCAGGATCTTTACTACCGGCTGAACGTCATCGAATTGCGCGTACCACCGTTGCGCGAACGCCGGGAGGACATCGCCCTACTTGCCGACGCCATGCTCAAGCGCCTGGCGCAGGAGTGCGGCGACAGCAGCGCCCGCCTGCATCCGGATGCCCTGGCGAAACTGCTGAGTTACCGCTTCCCGGGCAACGTGCGCGAACTGGAGAACATGCTGGAGCGCGCCTATACGCTGTGCGAAGACGACGAGATCAAAGCCAGCGATCTGCGTCTGGCCGACTGCCCCGGCTCTGCCGAAGGCGGCGAGGCCAGCCTGGCACAGATCGACAACCTGGAAGATCACCTGGAAGAGATCGAGCGTAAGCTGATCATGCAGGCGCTCGAAGAAACGCGCTGGAACCGCACGGCGGCGGCACAGCGCCTGGGCCTGACGTTCCGCTCGATGCGTTACCGTCTGAAGAAACTGGGGCTGGATTGACGCCTGCCGCCAGCCCCTGACATTGCGCCCCGCTTGCCCAGGCGGGGCGCAACAACACTCCGGTCAGCCCTGCGACAGCAGGTTGCGCAGATCGATAATCGCCGCATTGGCCCGGGAAATGTAATTCGCCATCACCAGTGAGTGATTGGCCAGCACCCCATAGCCGCTGCCATTGAGCACCATCGGGCTCCATAGCGGCTCCTGCACCGCCTCCAGCTCGCGGATGATCTGCCGCACGCTGATCGTCGCGTTCTTCTTGGCCAGCACGTCGGCGAAATCGACCTCGATCGCCCGCAGCAGATGCGAAAGCGCCCAGGCCTGGCCGCGCGCCTCATAGAACACGTTGTCGATCTGCACCCAAGGCGTCTCCACCACCTCTTCCTTGACCTCCGGGACAATACCGGAGCGCTCCTGCTCAGGCGCTAGATTGGTGTCCAGGCGTACCCGGCCGACACTCGCCGATAACCGCTGCGACAGCGAACCCAGACGGGTCGCGACATCACCAAGCCAGTTATTCAGGTTGTCGGCACGCGTGTAGAACAACGCCTTTGGTGCCGGATCGCTCAGACGCGCGAGGTAGCGATCCAGCGCACGGATGCCATTGCGGTACTCGGATTCGGATGCCGGCAGTGCCCAGCTGCGGTTGTCAAAGTTGAACAGTGGCTCGCCTTTCGACAGATCCGGATCCTCGGTCGACTGCGACTGCGAACGAGTGAAATCCTTGCGCAGGGCCCGGCTGAGATCGCGCACCTGAACCAGCACGCCGTATTCCCAGCTTGGCATGTTGTCCAGCCAGAGACCGGGGGGGGCGATGTCGTTGCTCAGATAACCACCCGGCTTGTCCAGCAAGGTGCTGGCCACCCGCTTGAGCGTCTCCACGGTGGTGTAGCCATTGACCAGCTGACGCTGCGATGCCTCCGCGGCCTGTCGCGCATGCTGCTGGACCGGGAACAGCGCCGGTTCGCGACTCCAGTACCAGCCCAGGACAAGCGCTGCCAGCAGGAGCAAGCCGACGACGACGGCCACCGCCGACCACAGCGGATTGCGATCGCGAAGCGCAGTGGTCGCCGAGCCGCCGCTCGAACGACCGAGACGGGCGAAGCGGTTCTTCCAATCCAACATGGGCAATATGTCCTTCTCTTTCGAATTCAGAGGTTCGACCGCATGACGCCAGCCGCGTTGCGGTGAGGGCGATCACTATAGCGCAGCTCCCTGGCAACTCTGCGGCAATTTGCGAACCACTACCGCTACCGGCAGCTTCGTCAGCAGCGTCGCAGTGATAGCATGCGGCTATCACAGAAAAAGCGCAGGAACAGGGTTCCAAGGCGCATCGGAAGACCACCATGTCGGATCAGGATGAACTCAAGCAGCATTTCGCCCAACGCGTGATCCATCAGGCGCGCGAACTGTTGGAAGTCTGGCAGCAACTGCAGCGCAGCGAATGGAGCGATCGTTATCACACCGCCCTGACCGACGCCACGCTGCGCCTGCGCCGTTTCGCCGAGCGTTTCGAGCAGACCGAGCACAGTGAACTGGCGCTCGGTATCGAGGATTGCCTGGGTGACATCCAGGACAATCGCGGCCGCCTGTCCAGCGACACCATCGCCACTCTCAGCCAGCTGATCTATCGCCTCGCCCGCACCGGCCTGCGCCACAATGACCCGCAAACGCAGCCGTTCATCCCGCCGCTGAGCAAACCGGTCTATATCGCCCTGCAGGATCAGCAGCGCGCCGAACACCTGGTTCGTCAGCTGGACTTCTTCAGCATGTCGGCGCAAGCTTTCAGCACCGACAGTGCCTTTCAGGCCGCGATGCACCAGCGCCATCCTGCCGCCATCGTCATGGAGGTCGACTTCAACGGCCCCGGGGAAGGCCTGCAGTTGGCCGAACGGATTCAGCAGGGGCTCGACGAAAAACTCCCCATGCTGTTCTTCAGCCACGCTGAAACCGACACACCGACGCGGCTGGCCGCGGTCCGCGCCGGCGGCCTGGAATTCTTCACCGGGACCCTGGATGCCTCGAGCCTGCTGGAGAAAATCGAGATTTTCACCCGCACCGCATACTACGAGCCGATCCGCGTGCTGATCGTCGACGACTCCCGTGCCCAGGCCACGCATACCGAGCGCGTGCTTAACAACGCCGGCATCATCACCCGCACGCTGACCGAGCCGATTCAGGCCATCGGTGCCCTGGCCGAGTTCCAACCGGATCTGATCATTCTCGACATGTACATGCCCGATTGTCAGGGCACCGAGCTGGCCAAGGTCATCCGCCAACACGAGCGCTATGTCAGCGTGCCGATCATCTACCTCTCAGCCGAAGATGACCTGGACAAGCAGCTCGACGCCATGGGCGAAGGCGGCGACGATTTCCTCACCAAGCCGATCAAGCCGAGTCACCTGATCGCCACCGTGCGCACCCGAGCCGCCCGCGCCAGAAGTCTCAAGGCGCGCATCGTGCGCGACAGCCTCACCGGCCTGTACAACCACACGCATAGTCTCCAGCTGCTGGAAGACGCCCGTTTCCGGGCACGTCGCGACAACCGCCCGCTGAGTTTCGCCATGCTCGACATCGACCACTTCAAGCAGGTCAACGACACCTACGGGCACCCCATGGGCGATCGGGTAATCAAGAGCCTGGCGCTGTTTCTCAAGCAGCGTTTGCGCAAAACCGACCACATCGGCCGCTACGGTGGCGAGGAGTTCGCCGTGGTACTACCCGATACACCGGCGGACGCCGCGTGCAAGGTGCTCAATGATATCCGCCAGCGTTTCGCCGAAATCCGCTACCCGGCGCAGCCGCAGGATCTGAGCTGCACCTTCAGCTGCGGTATCACCGAGCTGAGCCCCGACTCCGATACCGACGTCAAGACGCTCACCCAGCAGGCCGACGAGGCGCTGTATCGCGCCAAGCATGGCGGGCGCAACCGCGTCGAACGTTTCTGAGGGGAACTGTCGGCATACTCCACGACGCTGACGATGCAAGCCGGACGGAAGCGCTTAGCGCCGAAGCCCGGCTTGCACGGTAGCGCTTCCGCAGCCCGACCTCAGCCACACTTCAGCGGCGGGTGCTATCGCCAGCTGTCACTTAAATGACATCAAAGCGCCATACATTGCCAGCCTCCTGCATTTATCTGCGAGGCGAAGATGCGCCTGAAGTCGCTCACCACGCTCAACACCCTGCTGCTCGTCGCCGTCTGCCTGGCGCTTGGCGCTACGCTCTGGTGGTCGGAGCGCGCCATGGAGCGCCCCTATCAGCTGATGGCGCGCTACTTGGGCCTATCCCAACAGTTCCAGCACCAGGCCGCCGAGAATATCCACGGCTATCTGGCCCGCGGCGATGCGCTGCGCCATAGCCAGGCGCAGCAGGCACTCGCAGCGCTCCAACGCGATACTGCCGAACTGCCCGAAGAGCTCGCACACAGGCTACGCCCCAGCCTGGACGAACTGATCAGATTCACCGCCGACGACCTGCTCGCCGCGGGAAAGCTGGCCGGCGATCCGCAGGGGCTGTTGCTGCAGGCAGAACGCGAGATGGCCGGAGTGTTGGCGCAGCTCGACGTTTACCGAACGCAGGCGGACCATCCGAGTACCTTGGACTACCAGCGACCGCTGGTCGCCGCTGGCCAGCAGTTGCTTCGCCTGAGCCACGCACGCGGCAAGCTGGTGAACAGCGGTCGAGACGAGCTGGCCGGAGAAGTCGAACAGGCATTGCGCAACCTCGAGCAGGAAGCCCGGGAGCTCGACGCGCTGCCGCTGCTGGGTGTCGTGACCACTGCGCAGTCGACTTCCAGCAGCTTCGCCGCCCTGCTCGACCTCAACGATGCGGCGGACCAGCACAGCGAGGACCGCGGGATTGCGCTCAAGCGCGAGCTTGCCAGTTTGGTCAAGCGCTACCCGGCCGAGCTGCAGCGTACCCGCCAGCTGATTCGGCAACGCAGCGAGCTAGTGGATAGCAGTACCCGCAAGGTCGCTGCCGTACAACAGGCGCTGGCCGAACTGGAGCCTACGGTACGCGCCGAGCATGGACGGATACAACGTGAGGTTCGACTGATCCAGGGCAGCATCATCGGCCTGATCCTGCTGATTGCCCTGGCAGTCGACCGCCTGCAGCGGCAACTGACCCGCACCTTGGCCCAACTGGTACCGAGCCTGTCGGCCTGGGCCGAAGGCGACTTCACTGCAAACGCGCGCATCGACTCGAAGATTCGCGAAATCGCCGACATCGAAGCCTCACTGAACCGCCTGCGCAGCTATTTGCTGCAACTGATCGGCACGCTGCGTCAGCAGGCCGAACAGGTGGCCGCCAGCAGCCGCAACCTCGATGAGATGAACAGCGATCTGCATGACGGCGCGCAGCGTCAGACCGGCGATACCGCACAGATTCGCGACTCGCTGGGAGAACTTGAAGCCACCATTCAGCAAGTGGCCGATGGCGCCGGCGAGGCGGCCGAAGCGAGTCGCGCCGCGGCACGCGCCGTCGGTCACGGTCAGCAGGTGATCGGCCAGAGTCTGACTGGATTGCACGGTCTGGTCAGCGAGGTGCAGGACAACGCGCTGGCCATCGAGCGCCTGGCCGACGAAACCACTACCATCGGCAACGTGCTGACGGTGATCCGCTCGATCGCCGAACAAACCAACCTGCTGGCGCTGAACGCCGCTATCGAGGCGGCTCGCGCCGGCGGACATGGCCGCGGGTTCGCCGTGGTGGCCGACGAAGTACGATCACTGGCGCAGCGCACCAGCGGTGCCACTGAGGAAATCCAGCAGCTGATCGCCCGGCTGCAGCAGGCCGCCCGACAATCGGTCGAGGCCATGCGCAGCCAAGTGGAGCATGCCGAAAGCACCGCGAATCTCGCCCAGAGTGCCGATCGGGCGCTGGACGAGATTGTCTCGACCATCGCCACCATCAGCCGCATGGCCGAGCAAATCGCCGATGCCACCTCGCAGCAGGGCGAGGCGGTCAGCGAGATCCGCGGACACAGCGAACGAATTCATCAACTCGGCGACGCCAACCTGAACCACATCAGCCGGGGCCGTGAGCAGAGCGCGCAGATGCTGCGCCTGGGCAGCGAACTGGATCGCGCGACCCAGGCGTTCAGGTTCTAAAGAAAAAACGGAGCCTGGCGCTCCGTTTTCTTATGCCGAGGAACCGCTACAGCTAACGAGGTGCGACCGAGCGCTGCGGCTTGCCACCCTTGCCCGCCGGCTTGCCACTCTTTTGCGCCTTGCGTCGGGCCTCGGCAGCGGCCTTGGCCTGCTCGCGCTTGTCCCAGGCATTACCGTCATGGCTGCGTGGTGGCAGGCCATTGTGCTGAGTGAGGATCTTGCCGCCCTGTCCGGCCTTCTTGCTACCGACCGGGGTGGAATTCTTGCGCCGCGCACTCTGGTAGCCGTCCGCGGCCGGCTGATGCGCCGGAATCAGCTGGTGCTTGCCGCTGCCAATCAGATCGGCACGCCCCATGCGAATCAGCGCCTCGCGCAGCATTGGCCAGCCCTTGGGATCGTGGTAGCGCAGGAACGCCTTGTGCAGACGGCGTTGCTCTTCGCTCTTGACGACGGTGACGCCCTCACTCTTGTAGGTCACCTTGCGCAGCGGGTTCTTGCCAGTGTGGTACATCGCCGTGGCCGAGGCCATCGGCGACGGGTAGAAAGCCTGCACCTGATCGGCGCGGAAACCATTGGTCTTCAGCCACAGGGCGAGGTTCATCATGTCCTCGTCGGTAGTGCCCGGGTGCGCAGCGATGAAGTACGGGATCAGGTATTGCTCCTTGCCTGCCTCCTTCGAATACTTTTCGAACATCCGCTTGAAGCGGTCGTAGGTACCGATGCCCGGCTTCATCATCTTGTCCAGCGGACCGCGCTCGGTGTGCTCCGGGGCGATCTTCAGGTAGCCGCCGACGTGATGGGTGACCAGTTCCTTGACGTACTCGGGCGACTCAACCGCCAAGTCATAGCGCAGGCCCGAGGCGATCAGAATCTTCTTCACGCCCGGCAGGGCGCGCGCCTTGCGGTACAGCTCGATCAGCGAGCTGTGGTCGGTATTGAGGTTCTCGCAGATGCCGGGGAACACACAGGACGGCTTGCGGCAGTGCTTCTCGATGTCGTGGCTCTTGCAGGCCAGGCGGTACATGTTGGCGGTCGGTCCGCCGAGATCGGAGACCACGCCGGTGAAACCGCGCACCTTCTTCATCTCCTCGATCTCGTGCAGGATCGACTCGTGTGAGCGGCTCTGGATGATCCGCCCTTCGTGCTCGGTGATCGAGCAGAAGGTGCAGCCACCGAAGCAGCCACGCATGATGTTCACCGAGAAGCGGATCATTTCGTAGGCCGGAATCTTCGCACCGTTGTAGGCCGGATGCGGCACACGGGCGAACGGTGCCGCGAAGACGTAATCCATCTCCTCAGTGGTCAGCGGGATGGGCGGCGGATTCAGCCACAGCTCGCGGTCGTCGTGACGCTGCACCAGCGCGCGGGCGTTGCCGGGATTCGTCTCCAGGTGCAGCACGCGGTTGGCGTGGGCGTACAGCGCCGGATCGTTGCGCACTTTCTCGAACGACGGCAGGCGAATCACCGTGCGTTCGCGCTCCAGTTTCGGGTGCGGTAGCAGCTCGATCGGCTTGGCTTCGTTCGGGTCGTCCTGCGGCCCCTTGTCCTGTTCGATGGCGCAGGCGGAAAGATCCTGCGTATTGACGTAGGGGTTGATGATCTTGTCGATCTTGCCCGGGCGGTCAATGCGTGAGGAGTCGATCTCGAACCAGCCCTCGGGGGTGTCCTTGCGGATGAAGGCGGTGCCGCGCACATCGGTGATGGCCTCGATCGACTCGCCACGCGAAAGGCGCTGTGCCACCTCGACGATCGCGCGCTCGGCATTACCGTAGAGCAGCAGATCCGCCGTGGCATCCATCAGGATCGAGCGCCGCACCTTGTCCGACCAGTAGTCGTAATGGGCGATCCGCCGCAGCGAAGCTTCGATGCCGCCGAGTACCACCGGCACATGTCTGTAGGCCTCCTTGCAGCGCTGGCTGTAGACCAGGCTGGCGCGATCCGGGCGCTTGCCGGCCAGGCCTCCAGCGGTATAGGCATCATCCGAACGCACCTTGCGATCGGCGGTGTAGCGGTTGATCATCGAATCCATGTTGCCGGCGGCGACGCCGAAGAACAGGTTCGGCTCGCCGAGCTTCATGAAGTCGTCTTTGCTCTGCCAGTCCGGCTGGCTGATGATGCCGACGCGAAACCCCTGCGCCTCGAGCAGACGACCAATGATTGCCATGCCAAAGGAGGGATGATCGACGTAGGCATCACCGGTGACGATGATGATGTCGCACGAGTCCCAGCCGAGCTGATCCATCTCTTCCCGGCTCATCGGCAGGAAGGGTGCGGGACCGAAGCATTCGGCCCAGTACTTGGGATAGTCGAAGAGGGGCTTCACGGCGTGCATGGCGAGCAATGACCTGAATCAAGGGGCGCGGAATATAGCACAAAAAATAACCAGAAGGCCGAGCGCATCACTCGGCCTTTGCTGAGAAAAAGATGGATGGCCTCCGACCCGGTGAGCCGGTTCAGCCGCCGATATAGCGGCGCGGAACTCGCCCGGTGACCTTGGTCAGCAGCTCGTAGCCGATGGTGCCGCAGGCCTGAGCCAGCTCGTCGATTGGCATCTCGGCGCCCCACAACTCGACCTCATCACCGAGCTGTGCTTGTGGCAGGTCGGTCAGATCGACGGCGAGCATGTCCATCGATACGCGCCCGGCCAGCGGCACGCGCTGCCCGCGGATCACCACCGAGGTGCCGGAGGGCGCGGTTCTTGGGTAGCCGTCGGCATAGCCGCAGCTGACGGTACCGATCCGCGAAGTCCGTTGCGCCACCCAGCTGGCACCATAGCCGACGCTTTCACCCGCCTGCAGCTCGCGGATAGCAATCAGCGCGCCGGTCAGAGTCATCACGGGCTTGAGCCCCAGTTCCTTTGCGCTCAGCTCGGCGAAAGGCGTGGCGCCATACAGCATGATGCCCGGACGAATCCAGGCCATGTGCGCCTGCGGCAGAGTCAGCACCGCAGCGGAGTTGGCCAGCGAACAGTTATCGAACTCCAGCGACAGCAGCTCGCCATAGCGCTCCAGCTGCGCCTCCGTCAGCGGATGGCCACGCTCGTCGGCACAGGCGAAGTGACTGATCAGATTCAGCTCGGCGACCTGCAACGCCCCCTTGAGCCGCGCGTAGCAGTCGCGCAACCCGTCCACCGAGAACCCCAGTCGGTGCATGCCCGAGTCGAGCTTCAGCCAGACGTTCAGCGGCCGTGCAAGGTCGGCGGCCAGCAACCAGTCGGCCTGACGCTGATCCTGCACCGCGATGTCCAGCCCCAGCTCCGCGGCGCGCAGGTACTCGGCCGGCTCGAAACAACCCTCGAGCAACAGGATCCGCGCGTCAGGCGCACCGCCACGAACCTCCTCGGCTTCCTCCAGGCAGGCCACGGCGAATCCGTCCGCGATATCCCGCAGCGCCGTCACGGCTTCGCGCGCCCCGTGCCCGTAGGCATTCGCCTTGACCACGGCAAAGGCCTTGCGCTCGGGCGCGCACTGTTTGGCAAGCAGGTAGTTATGACGAAGCGCGGTCAGATCGACCGTGGCAACCAGCGGACGCATGGGAAGATTCCTGAACAACGACGGTGAGGCGCAAGCTTACTCCTGTCAGCGTTGCTGCGCAGGCAGGGGGCATCCAGAACGGCGGCAACAGCGCGTCCCATTCACCGCAACGAAGGGGTGGATCAGCGCCGGACAGCGCCCCAAGCCGACGCCTGTAGCCGTCTTACTCGTCGTCGAACTGGTAGCTGCCCGGCGCGAGGTTCTCGAAGCGCGAGTACTTGCCGAGGAACGCCAGTCGTGTGGTACCGATCGGGCCGTTCCGCTGCTTGCCGATGATGATTTCGGCGACGCCCTTGTACTCGGTCTCCGGGTGATACACCTCGTCGCGGTAGACGAACATGATGATATCCGCATCCTGCTCGATAGCCCCGGACTCGCGCAGGTCGGAGTTCACCGGGCGCTTATTGGGGCGCTGTTCCAGCGAGCGGTTGAGCTGCGAGAGCGCGATCACCGGGCAGTTGAATTCCTTCGCCAAGCCCTTGAGCGAGCGCGAGATCTCGGAGATCTCGTTGACGCGGCTGTCACCGCTGGATCCGGGAATCTGCATCAGCTGCAGGTAGTCGACCATGATCATCGCGATCTCGCCGTGCTCGCGGGCCAGACGCCGGGTGCGTGCACGCATCTCCGACGGACTGATGCCGGCAGTGTCGTCGATGAACAGCTTGCGATCATTGAGCAGATTGACCGCCGACGTCAGCCGCGGCCAGTCATCGTCATCGAGCTTACCGGCGCGCACCTTGGTCTGGTCGATGCGTCCGAGTGAAGCGAGCATACGAATGACGATGGAGTCGGCGGGCATTTCCAGCGAGAACACCAGCACCGCCTTGTCGGTGCGCAGCACCGCATTCTCCACCAGGTTCATGGCGAAGGTGGTCTTACCCATCGACGGACGGCCCGCAACGATGATCAGGTCGGCTGGTTGCAGGCCGCTGGTAGCCTCGTCCAGGTCAGTGAAGCCGGTGGACAGGCCGGTGATCGCCTCGCCGGCATTGAACAGGGTGTCGATGCGGTCGATGGCCTTGACCAGAATGTCGTTGATGCCGATCGGCCCGCCGGTCTTGGGCCGCGCCTCGGCGATCTGGAAAATCAGCCGCTCGGCCTCGTCGAGAATCTCCTCGCCGGTGCGCCCCTGCGGCGCGTAGGCGCTGTCGGCGATCTCGTTGCTGATACCGATCAGCTGCCGCAGCGTGGCGCGCTCGCGGATGATCTGTGCGTAGGCCTTGATGTTCGCCACGGAGGGCGTGTTCTTCGCCAGCTCACCGAGATAGGCAAGCCCGCCGACCTGCGGCAGGTGCCCTTCCTTGTCCAGCTGCTCGGACAGCGTCACCACATCGAACGGCGAGTTGCGCTCAGCCAGCGTGTAGATGGCACGGAAGATGAGGCGATGATCATGGCGATAGAAGTCGCCGTCGGAGACTTGGTCGAGCACGCGCTCCCAGGCGTTGTTGTCCAGCATCAGACCGCCCAGCACCGCCTGCTCGGCCTCGATGGAGTGCGGCGGCACCTTGAGTGCGGCGGTTTCCAGGTCGTACTGCTGGGGAACACTGATGTCGTTCATGATTCTCGGATTTCGAAACTGCAGAAAAACAAAGGGCACGTCCCACTCGCGTGGAAACGTGCCCGATGTTACGCGTCAGGCACCCGAGGTGCCAGACGACACCTTAGGCCGCGACGACGATCACCTTGACGGTCGCTTCGACGTCGGTGTGCAGATGCACGGCGACGTCGTACTCACCAACCTGACGGATGGTGCCGTTCGGCAGGCGCACTTCGCTCTTCGCCACTTCGACGCCGGAGGCGGTCAGGGCATCAGCGATGTCGTGGGTACCGATCGAGCCGAACAGCTTGCCCTCATCGCCCGCGGTAGCGGTGATGGTGACTTCCAGCTCGGCCAGCTGAGCAGCGCGGGCTTCGGCCGAAGCCTTACGCTCGGCGGCAGCCTTTTCCAGGTCGGCACGACGCGCTTCAAACGCTGCGATGTTGGCAGCAGTTGCAGCGGTAGCCTTGCCTTGCGGCAGCAGGTAGTTGCGGCCGTAACCGGATTTGACGTTTACCTTGTCGCCCAGGTTGCCCAGGTTGGCGATCTTTTCCAGCAGGATGACTTCCATTTGAGTCTTACCTCTTAACTTTTAACCTTCACCGTTCGCAGGTCCCGCGCCGTTCTTACCGGCAGAGCGACCGCGAAAATCAAACAGACTGTCGACAATGGCCAACACGGCCAGTAACGGATAAATCAACTGCATGAACAGCACCAGCGTGACGTAAAGCCCCACCAGCCAGAACCGCGGCAGGCGCCCTTGCGCCACCAGCCCGTGCATCAGCGCCACGCCAGCGAACACCAACGGAACACTGCACAGTGGCGTCAGTACCGCCAGCTGCGCACCGAGGTTGGGGCCGAGCAGCATGCCCACCAGCAGCAGAATTGCCACCACCGGCGGAAAACGCAGCGCCCGAAACTCCTCCCCGAAACCGCCCGGGTTGTACAACAACGCTTGCCAGTAACGCGCCAGCATCAGGCTGAGCAACGTGACGATCTGCAGCAGCGCCGCCAGCAGGCCGGTCAAGACCGGTGCCAGCAGCGCTCCCAATCGCGCCCGCTCCTCGTCGGTGAACTGCTGATAGGCGTCCGATAACGTCTCGGGCAGCACTTTCTGCAACTCCCCGGCCAGCGCCGCGATGGGCTCGCCGAATACCGCATCGAGCGCCCAGACATACAGCAGCCCGAGCCCTACGCTGCACAACATCACCCGCGTCCATGACGCCTGGTTACGCAGCAGCAATGCCAGCCCCAGCGAACCAAGCAGCACCAGCAGAGTGCGCGGATCGCCGAAGTACCACCAGACCAGCGCCGGTACGACAGCCCAGACCAGAACACCCAGCGCGTCGCTCAGCCCACGCCGCAGCAGCACCAGACTTCCCGCGGCAGCGCTCAACCAGAACAGCATTGGCAGCGCAGCAGCCACAGCAACCACCAGGATGGCCTGCATACGGCCACGCATGATGAACTCGGCCAAGGCGCGCATGCGATTTATCCCTTACCTCTGTCGACCAGCCCGATCAACGGCCGTGGCTGTCGGTGTAGGGCAGCAGGGCCAGGTAGCGGGCGCGCTTGATAGCGGTGGCCAGCTGACGCTGATAGCGGGCTTTGGTTCCGGTGATGCGGCTAGGAACGATCTTGCCGGTCTCGGAGATGTAGGCCTTCAGGGTGTTGAGATCCTTGTAATCGATCTCTTTCACGCCTTCGGCGGTGAAACGGCAGAACTTACGACGACGGAAAAAACGTGCCATGAAATAGGCTCCTCAATAGATCCGTGGATTACTCGTCAGCGGTGTTATCGCTGTCGCTGTCACTGTCGACGGAGCCGTCAGCGTTTTCAGGGCGATCACGACGCTCGCGGCGCTCGCTACGGTTTTCCTCAGCCTTGAGCATCTCGGACTGTTCAGTCACGGCTTCGTCGCGACGGATGACCAGGTTACGGATGACGGCGTCGTTGTAGCGGAAGTTGTCTTCCAGCTCGGCCAGAGCCTTGCCGCTGCACTCGACGTTCAGCATCACGTAGTGAGCTTTGTGCACGTTGTTGATGGCGTAAGCCAGCTGACGACGGCCCCAGTCTTCCAGGCGGTGAATCTTGCCGCCGTCTTCTTCGATCAGCTTGGTGTAACGCTCCACCATGCCGCCGACCTGCTCGCTCTGGTCCGGGTGAACCAGAAAGATGATTTCGTAATGACGCATAACTGCTCCTTACGGGTTGCAGCCTGCCGACAATGCGGTCAGGCAAGGAGTGAATGACTTGTTGTCTTGCCGGCAGAAGGACGCGCGAGCGCCTGCCGTCCAGGCAAGGGGCGCCATTCTAGAGAAGGGCCTGCAGAGGCGCAAGGCGAATTGGTGAATATTTAACCAGCTAGCTCCCGCGCGCTGCGTCGCGCTCCCGGCCAATGGTTTCCAGCAACTCACGCACCTGATGGATGTCGTAGGGTTTGAGCATGGTACGCAGCGAGTCGATACCTTCCTCGCGCGCATCCACGGCATAGCCGGAGGCAATTACCAGCGCCAGCTCGGGATGCCTCCGCTGCGCTTGGCGCACTAGCTCTATGCCGCTCATGCCGGCCAGCCCGACGTCGGTGAGCAGCACATCGAAAGGCTGTGCGGCGAGCTGCTCGAGCGCCTCCTCCGCCGATTCGCTGAGCGTAACCCGATGTCCCAGTTCGGCCATCACCTCACCGGTCAGCATGCGCAATGTCGGATCATCCTCGACGAACAGCACCTTCAGCCCGTCCTCGACGTCGGCGTCCGCCCCTGCAACGCTGTGCGATGCGCTCGCAGTAGCCGAAGTCGCTACCATCTCCGCATCGGCCACCCCGCTGCGCGGCAGGTAGACATGCACGGCAGTCCCGCCAAGCTCCGTGCTGTCCAGCGTCACGAAGCCGCCGCTCTGCTTGACGAAGCCATAGACCATGCTCAACCCAAGACCAGATGCATTGCTCGCCTGCTTGGTGGTGAAGAACGGCTCGAATGCCCGACTGCGAACATCCTGCGACATACCGCTGCCCTCATCGATCACGCTCAGTTGAACGTAGTCGCCAGCCGCTATTTGCAGCTCCGCTGCCGGCAACGGAGACGACAGCACGCGATTGCGCAGCCGGATCAGCAGCCGGCCATTGCCACCCATGGCGTCACGCGCATTGGCAGCAAGGTTGAGGATCAGGCTCTGTAGATTGCCGACATCGGCAAATACCGACCACAGACTGCCTGCGCCATCGAGCTCGACACGCACACCGCTCCCCAGCGAGCCGCTAAGCAGTTCGTGCATCTGTTCAACGAGCTGACCCAGGTGTACCGACTGCGGGCGCAGCGGCTGCCGACTGGCGAAGGCGAGTAGCTGAGAAGCCAGTCGTGCGCCTTTCTCAACGCCGCTGACGGCAGAGTCCAACCGCCGCAGCGCAGCTTGATCGCTGCCCAGGCTGCGGCGCAACAGCTGCAGATTGCCGCCGATGATTTGCAGCATGTTGTTGAAATCGTGGGCGATGCCGCCGGTCAGCTTGCCGACCGCCTCCAGCCTCTGGGCCTGCAGGAGCGCCGCCTCGGCCGCTTGACACTCCGCCTCGCTGCGCGACAGCGCCTCGGTGCGCTCGCGCACCAGTTCCTCGAGATGCTCGCGGTAACGCCGCAACTCCTCCTCATTGCGCCACTGTGCCGTGACGTCGTGCCCCTGCACAAAGATGCCAGACAGCTGACCATCCGCCTCGATGATCGGCTGGCAGACAACATCGATGTACATCTCCTCCGGTGAGCCCGTAGGCGTGCGCTGCAAGAACATGCGCAGGCGGCTGCCGCGGAAAGGCTCGCCGCTAGCGTAAACCTGATCCAGCCGCTGCAAGAAAGCCTGCCCCTCCACCTCAGGCAGGCCTTCGCGAATGGCGCGCCCAATCAGCTGACGATCCCCGGTGAGCTGCTCGAAGGCGGCATTGACCAGCTCGACGACATGCTCCGGGCCACGCAGAAAGCAGACGAATCCCGGCGCCTGGGCGAACAATCGGCGCAGCTGATTGCCCTCATCCTGCACCAGCCGCGCACGGTTGATCACTCCTTGTTCCAGCTGCTGGCGAGGCTGATCGGCAGCAGCAGCCACTTCGAGGGAGCGCTTGAGCGCCTGCAGCTCACTGATATCGGAGGTGTGCTGCAGGATCGCCATAACCTCGCCCTGTTCATCCAGAATCGGCGTATGCGTCGCGCTCCAATAGCGCTCCACGTATATCGGGCCGGCCGGCGTCTGCTGCGCAATGGAGTAACGGATGACCGGCAGCGTGTCCCGCGCCTTGCGGCTCAGCACCCGGGCGAAGGAATCGAGCAGCGCGTCGATGTCGACAGCCTCGGGCTGGTGCGGATCGGCTGCAAAAGCCTCGTGCAGCCGCCGTCCGCGCAGCTCGTCGAATCTACGCCCGGTCAGCGCTAGATACGCCGGATTGGCATCCAGGATGACCAGATCCGGATCGAGCAAGACATAAGCGTTTGGAGAAGCCCGGAACAGCGACTCAAAGGACGGGCGGTGCTGCATACAACCTCCATGGTGCGAGCCTGACGCCACGATTGAGCATGCTCGATACGGATTTTTCGCCTGGCCGAATGGCCGATTCAGGACGCAAGCGGATCGACGAACAACGAATGCCTGGCGGTCAGGCACAAGACAGCCCATTGACCGCAAAACGGGCAAAGCGTTTCCGGACGATGAAAAAAGCGCCAAATCGACCGGCCACTGAGGACCGGCCGACACGACAGGCTAGCTGCGCGGCTTGGCCGCGCCACGCTGGCGCAAGGCTTCAAACAGACAGATGCCGGTGGCAACCGAAACGTTCAGACTGCTGACGCTGCCCGCCATCGGCAGCCGCACCAGATAATCGCAGTGCTCGCGCGTCAGGCGGCGCATACCCTTGCCTTCGGCACCCATCACCAGGGCGATCGGCCCGGTCAGATCCTGGGCGTAGAGTTCCTGCTCAGCCTCGCCGGCAGTACCGACGATCCATACCCCGCGCTGCTGCAACTTCTCCAGGCTACGCGCGAGATTGGTCACAGCGACCAGCGGTATCACTTCTGCGGCGCCGCAGGCCACCTTGCGTACGGTGGCATTCAGGGTCGCGGACTTGTCCTTGGGCACGATCACCGCCACGGCCCCCGCCGCATCGGCGGTACGCAGGCAGGCCCCCAGGTTATGCGGATCGGTCACGCCGTCGAGCACCAGCAGCAGCGGCGCCCCCTCGACGCGATCGAGCAGCTCATCGAGCATTGCCTCACCCCACACCTGACTGGGGCTGACTTCGGCAACGATCCCCTGATGGACGCCCTCGACCCAGGCATCCATCTCCCGCCGCTCGCATTGGCCGACGCGCACACGCGCCTGGCCCGCCAATTCGACCAGCCGTTGAACCCGCGGATCGCCCCGCCCCTCGGCAAGCCAGACCTGCTTGACCCGCTTGGGATGATGGCGCAGCAGTGCCTCTACCGCGTGCAGCCCGTAGATTCGCTCCAGATCACTCATGACTTGGCCTTACGCTTTCTAGGTGCCGACCCACTGGGCGAGGGCTTGCTCTCAGATTTGCGTTTCTCCATCTTGCGCTTGGGCTTCTCTGCTGGCGCGCGACCGCCCTTGCCCTTGGCGTCGGCCAGCAAAGCCTTCTTCAGCTCGCGACTCTTGCGCACGTCCGCATCAACCGGCTCTTGAGTGCGCGCGAAGCGATCGCCCTCCGAAGCCTTTTTCCCGCGACCACGTCCGTCCTTGCGCGCGCCTCGATCGTCGCCGACTGCCTGCTTGCTCCCTCCGCCGATCAACTCGAAGTCGATCTTGCGTTCATCCAGATCGACGCGCATCACCCGTACCTGAACGCTGTCGCCCAGGCGGAAGCTGCGCCCGCTGCGCTCGCCGGATAACCGGTGGTGCAGCGGATCGAAGTGGTAATAGTCGCCCGGCATGGCGGTGACGTGCACCAGACCCTCGACATAGATATCAGTCAGCTCGACGAACAAACCAAAACCGGTAACTGCGGTGATCACGCCCGGGAAAGACTCGCCGACACGGTCACGCATGAACTCACACTTGAGCCAGTTGACCACGTCACGCGTGGCCTCATCGGCCCGCCGCTCGGTCATCGAGCACTGTTCGCCCAGCTGTTCCAGCGCGGCTTCGTCGTACGGATAGATGCGCGCCTTGGGCATGCTAGCCGCCCCCTCGCGCCGTACGTGTGGCGTATCGCGACGGGAACGGATTACGCTGCGAATGGCGCGATGCACCAGCAGATCCGGGTAACGTCGAATAGGCGAGGTGAAATGCGCATAGGCCTCATAGTTCAGTCCGAAATGGCCGTGATTGTCGGCGCTGTAAACCGCCTGACTGAGCGAGCGCAGCATCACGGTCTGAATCACGTGAAAATCCGGGCGATCTTGGATACGCTCCAGCAGAGCCTGGTAATCCTTCGGCGTCGGCCCTTCCTTACCCTTATGCAGGGATAAGCCCAGCTCACCAAGGAAGGCGCGCAACTTCTCCTGACGCTCCAGCGGCGGGCCATCGTGCACGCGATACAGCGCCGGGATTTCGTGCTTCTGCAGGAAGGCCGCAGTCGCCACGTTGGCGCATAGCATGCACTCCTCGATCAGCTTGTGCGCATCGTTGCGCTCGGTTGGCTTGATTTCGGCAATCTTGCGATCAGCACCGAAGACGATACGCGTCTCCTGAGTCTCGAAATCGATCGCTCCACGAGTATGGCGCGCCTTGAGCAACACCTTGTACAGCGAATAAAGCTGCTTGAGGTGCGGCAATACCTCGGCGTACTCGCCGCTCAGCCGCTTGCCTTCCGCCGAGATTGGCTGCTCAAGCATGGCGCTGACCTTGTTGTAGGTCAGCCGCGCATGGGAATGAATCACCGCTTCGTAGAACTGGTAGTCGGTCATCTTGCCGGACTTGTTCAGGGTGACCTCGCAGACCATCGCCAGGCGATCCACGTCCGGATTCAACGAACACAGGCCGTTGGACAGTTCCTCCGGCAGCATTGGCACTACCCGCTCGGGGAAATACACCGAGTTGCCGCGTACCTCCGCCTCCTGGTCCAGTGCCGAACCAACCTTCACGTAATGCGACACATCGGCAATGGCGACATAAAGGCGGAAGCCGCCGGTCAGCAGCTTCCAACCCCCGGGCTTCTCGCAGTAGACCGCGTCGTCGAAGTCACGCGCATCCTCCCCGTCGATGGTGACGAATGGCAGATGGCGCAGATCGACACGCTTGAGCTTGTCCTTGTCTTCCACCTCAGCCTTGAAGCGCGCCGCTTCCTTCAGCACCGTTTCGGGCCAGACGTGCGGGATATCGAAGCTGCGCAGCGCCACGTCGATTTCCATGCCTGGCGCCATGTAGTTGCCGATGACTTCGACGATGTCACCTTGAGGCTGAAAGCGCTGGGTCGGCCAATGGGTGATCTTCACTTCGACGAACTGCCCAGGCTTGGCGTTCAGCGCACGCCCCGGAGTGACCAGCACTTCCTGCTGGATCTTCGGGTTGTCGGGGATGACAAACCCGACATCGCTTTCGATGTGATAACGGCCGACGATGCTTTCATGAGCCCGACTGATCACCTCGACGATCGCCCCTTCGCGACGGCCTCGCCGATCAAGACCGGAAACGCGCGCAAGGCAGCGGTCGCCATCGAAAACCAGGCGCATCTGCGCCGGACTGAGAAACAGGTCATCACTGCCGTCGTCGGGAATCAGAAAACCGAACCCATCACGATGACCGCTGACGCGCCCACAGATCAGGTCCAGCTTGTCTACCGGAGCATAGGTACCGCGCCGGGTGTAGATCAGCTGACCATCACGCTCCATCGCGCGCAGACGGCGGCGCAGCGCTTCAATATCTTCTTCGGAGACGAGTCCGAACTCTTCCACCAACTGCTCGCGTGCCGCTGGCGAGCCGCGCTCGCTGAGGTGCTGCAGAATCAGTTCGCGGCTAGGAATGGGATTTTCGTACTTCTCCGCTTCACGAGCGGCCTCGGGATCGAGGGATTGCCAATCGGCCATTAAGAGATGTCACCTTTTCATTCATTTATCGAGACAGAACGTCATTTGTCTATTGAAGCGCGAAACGCTGCCCGGAGGCAGCTTTCAAGCGAATTATTTTTCGCGATCAGGGGTTTACAACCTCAAACCCCGCCCGTATAGTTCGCGCCCACAATGTCTGGTAGACGTTGTAACACGGAAACGGCAACGCAGTATCGTTTCCCGTGCCCAGGTGGCGGAATTGGT
>NZ_JAOEIY010000001.1:258473-868078 GCF_025966695.1 Stutzerimonas sp. S1
TAGACGCACTAGGTTCAGGTCCTAGCGGTGGCAACACCGTGGAAGTTCGAGTCTTCTCCTGGGCACCACTCTTCAGATGAAACCCGCGCAATTGGCGCGAGTCTCATGCAACAACGAAGCTGTCGTCTTCGGCCAGAAATGGCAAAACGACAAAAAGTCGATGAGCAATCATCGCAATGTGCCCAGGTGGCGGAATTGGTAGACGCACTAGGTTCAGGTCCTAGCGGTGGCAACACCGTGGAAGTTCGAGTCTTCTCCTGGGCACCACTCTTCAGAAAAAACCGAGCCACTGGCTCGGTTTTTTCGTTTAAGCCCCCACGTTTTACCCACCCCGCAATTCACATCCGAGCCGCCCTCGCCAGTCATAAAAAAGGCCGCCCTGAGGCGGCCTTCCATCAGCTCAGCGCCATCAGGCGTACGGATGACGCAGCACGATGGTCTCGTTGCGATCCGGACCAGTAGAAATGATATCCACCGGCGCCCCGATCAGCGCCTCAATGCGTTGGATGTATGCCCGGGCATTGACCGGCAGCTCATTAAGGCTCTTTGCGCCCACGGTGGACTCGCTCCAGCCCGGCATTTCTTCGTAAACCGGCTGAAGACCGTCATAGCTATCGGCATCGGTCGGCGCATCGACCAGCATTTCGCCATTGCGGTCTTTATACGCTACGCACAGACGAATAGTTTCCAGCCCATCCAGCACATCCAGCTTGGTCAGGCAAATACCGGAAATGCTGTTGATCTCGATCGCGCGACGCAGGATCACCGCATCGAACCAGCCACAACGACGCGCACGACCAGTGGTCGAACCGAACTCGTGGCCACGCTCAGCCAGGCGAGCACCGACCTCGTCAAACAGCTCGGTCGGGAACGGACCGGAGCCAACGCGCGTGGTATAGGCCTTGGTGATGCCCAGAATGTAATCCAGATACAGCGGGCCGAAACCCGAACCAGTGGCCGTACCACCCGCAGTGGTACTCGAACTGGTCACGTAAGGATAGGTGCCATGGTCGATATCCAGCAGCGAACCCTGCGCGCCTTCGAACATGATGCAGGCGCCCTGCTTGCGCAGCTCGTGTAGACGCGCACTAACGTCGCTGATCATCGGACGAAGAATCTCGGCGTAGCTGAGCGCCTCGTCGAGGGTCTTCTGGAAATCAACCGGATCGACCTTGTAGAAGTTCTGCAGCATGAAGTTGTGGTATTCCAGCAACTCGCGCAATTTGACGGCGAAACGCTCAGGATTGAACAGATCCCCGATACGCAGCCCGCGGCGCGCCACCTTGTCTTCGTAGGCCGGACCAATGCCACGACCGGTGGTGCCGATCTTGCCTTCCGAACGCGCTGCTTCGCGTGCCTGATCCAGCGCGACGTGGTACGGCAGGATCAGCGTACAGGACGGACTGATGCGCAGCCGTTCGCGAACCGGCACGCCCTTCTCTTCCAGCTTGGTGATTTCGCGCATTAACGCGTCGGGGGCAACCACCACACCGTTGCCGATCAGGCACTGCACGTTCTCACGCAAGATGCCGGACGGAATCAGGTGCAGCACGGTCTTCTCACCATCGATGACCAGGGTATGGCCGGCATTGTGGCCACCTTGGTAACGCACGACGGCGGCCGCCTGATCGGTCAGCAGATCGACGATCTTGCCCTTGCCCTCATCACCCCACTGGGTGCCCAGGACCACGACATTCTTACCCATAACCCTTTGTCCTCTTCGGAGAAGCATGCCGGCGTTTGACCGGCAGATATCGAACCAGCCTGGGCCGCGACGCGGCGTACATCAGGACGCCAGCGGCGCCACCATCCAGGAATTGTCTTTGGCCAGCAGCTGGCGATCACAGCCCAGCCCTATCGCAGCGCCATGTGCCTGCCCATCAAGCGCCTGCACCACCCGCTCACCCTGGCGGCGCAGGCGACAGATCTCCTGCCACAACGCAGGATCATCGCTGTGAGGCGCCCAGATACCGGTCACAGGCGTCGTCAAATCGGCATTCCCCAGACTTACAAGGGTCTTCAGATCTGTCGAAAAGCCGGTTGCCGGGCGTGCACGCCCGAAATCGGCGCCGATATCGTCATAACGCCCGCCCTGGGCGATCGATTGCCCGACCCCTGGGACAAAGACGGCAAACACCACACCGGTGTGATAGTGATAGCCGCGCAACTCACCCAAATCGAAGTAAAGCGGCATTTTCGGATAGCGTGCAGCGAGCTGATCAGCAATACGCGTCAAGGTCTCCAGCGCCTGGCGCACGTCGATAGGCGCGCCGGCCAGCGCGACCCGCGCATCCTCAAGGGCTTCGCGCCCACCGCAAAGGCGTCCAAGCGCTCGCAGCATGGCCGCCAATGACGGTTCGAGAGTAGCAGTCAGCACCTCGATTTCATCCATCGCCTTGCGCTGCAGTGCGTCGAACAACTGCTGCTCGGCGCTGCCGGCCAGTCCCGCCGCTCGCGCCAGCCCACGGTAGATCCCGACATGACCGAGATCCATATGCACGTCAGGCACATCGGCCAGCTCCAGCATTTCCAGCATCAGGCTTATGACCTCGATGTCACTGGAAGCACTGCCATCGCCATAGAGTTCGGCGCCCAGCTGGATCGGACTGCGCGAGGTGGCCAGTGCCTGCGGCTTGGCATGCAGCACGCTACCCGCGTAGCACAGTCGACTAGGCCCTTCGCGCCGCAGCGTATGCGCATCGACCCGCGCCACCTGCGGCGTGATATCTGCACGCAACCCCATTTGCCGACCAGACAGCGGGTCGGTGACCTTGAAAGTTCGCAGGTCGAGGTCCTGACCGGAGCCGGTCAACAGGGACTCGAGAAATTCGACATGAGGGGTGATGACCAGCTCATACCCCCAGCGCTGAAACAGATCCAGCACGCGACGCCGTGCGGTCTCGATACGCGCCGCCTCGGGCGGCAGCACCTCTTCGATGCCATCTGGCAGGAGCCAGCGGTCTACCGTTGCCATTTCGCCAATCACCTCTCGATACGGCAAGCCTAGTCAAGCGGACGAAAACCGGGCTGCCATCAGGGCTGGCCATCGGTCGCGTGCAGTTGTGTTCAACACCATGGCGTCAACGCCAAGCCCCGCTAGGGGTGCGGCATGGCATCCCATGCTCGGAGATCGTCCATCACCACGCTGGCGCAGACGCAAAAAAGCCGGGCTTTTCCCGGCGGGCGGATCATAGCAATGTTTTCCCGATGGGTCACCCGGCGGTCAGCATCGACCGCCGGGCGACCAGCATCGCTACTTACTGAGACTTTTCCAGATAGCGGAAGAAATCGCTTTTGGGATCCAGCACCAGCACATCTTCCTTGCTGGAGAAGCTCTCGCGATAAGCTTGGAGGCTACGGTAGAAGGAGTAGAACTCCCTGTCCTGACCATAGGCGGAAGCATAGATAGCCGCGGCACGCGCATCGCCATCACCGCGCAGCTCTTCCGCCTCGCGGAACGCTTCGGCGAGCAGGACTCGCCGCTGGCGATCGGCATCGGCGCGAATACCCTCAGCCAGCTCCTTACCCTTGGCCCGATGCTCACGGGCCTCACGCTCACGCTCGGAACTCATGCGCTCAAACACGCTGCGGTTCACTTCGCGCGGCAGGTCAATCCCCTTGACCCGCACATCCACCACCTCGATACCCAGCTCCTGCTGCACCGCACGGTTCAGGCTATTGGTCACCTGCCCCATCAGCTCGTCACGCTGGCCGGACACCGACTCATGCAACGTGCGCTTGCCGAACTGATCGCGCAAAGCGGCCTCCAGACGGCGGGCCAAGCGCTCATCGGCGATCTGCTTCATGCCAGACGTCGCGGTGTAGAAGCGCTCGGCATCCGCGACACGCCACTTGGCGTAGGCATCGACCATCAGCGCTTTCTTCTCCAGAGTGAGGAAGCGCGAGGTGGACGAGTCCAGCGTCATCAGACGAGCGTCGAACTTGCGCACGCTGTTCACGTAGGGAATCTTCATGTGCAGTCCGGGCTTAACATCGGGCTCGACAATTCGGCCGAAGCGAAGCAGCACCGCACGCTCGGTCTGCGAAACGATATAAAAGCTGTTCCACAGCACCAGCGCTAGCACCACACCCACGATCAGCGCCGTCAGGGATTTATTGCTCATCAGCGACTCTCCCTCGTACGAACTTCACGCGGATCCAACTCCGGCGGCAGACGTGTAGCCTGACTGGCCGCGCCCGAGGCCATTCCTGGAGGCGTGGCGTTACTGGCAGCGCCGCGACTGTTGATCATCTTGTCCAGCGGCAGGTACAGCAGGTTGTTCTGCCCACTCTCGCCGGTCACCATGACCTTGCTGGTATTGCTCATGACTTCCTGCATGGTTTCCAGATACAGACGCTCACGAGTGACATCCGGCGCTTTGCTGTACTCGGCGACCAATTTGCTGAAGCGATCAGCCTCACCCTGGGCACGGGATATCACCGCATCGCGGTAACCGGCAGCCTCTTCCAGCATGCGCTGAGCCTGACCACGGGCCTCTGGAATCACGCCATTGGCGTAGGATTCCGCTTGGTTCTTCTCGCGCTGTTCGTCCTCACGCGCACGAATCACGTCATCGAAGGCTTCCTGCACTTCACGCGGCGCGGCCGCGCTCTGCAGGTTCACCTGGGTGACGATGATGCCGGTGCCGTAATTGTCGAGGAACCGCTGCAGGCGCTCCTTAACTTCGGCAGCCATCGCCTCTCGCCCCTCGGTTAGCACCTGATCCATCGCAGTCGAACCGACCACGTGGCGTACTGCGCTGTCGGTCGCGTGCTGCAGACTGACCTCCGGCTGGTCAACGTTGAGCACGAAGGACTGCAGATCACTGATCTTGTACTGAACGGTCAGCGGCACTTCGATGATGTTCTCGTCCTCGGTGAGCATCTGCCCCTGCTTGGTGTAAGAGCGCTCACGGGTGACATTTTCCTGGAACTTCTTGTCGATCGGCGGGAAATAGATGTTCAGACCCGGCCCGACGGTTTCGTGGTACTTACCGAAGCGCAGCACCACCGCTTGCTCCTGCTCGTCGACGATATAAATGGCATTGAACAGCCAGACCGCGAGCAATACCACCAGCGCAATCCATACCAGTCCGAAGCCACCACGCTTGCCGGCACCACCAGCGCCACCGCCACTGCCACGCTTCTTGCCGCCAAACATGCCGTTGAGGCTGTCCTGCAACTTGCGGAAAGCTTCGTCGAGATCCGGCGGCCCTTTCTGATCGCCACCGCGACGGCCACCGCCGCCGCCCCAGGGATCCTGGTTGTTCGAGTTGCCACCCGGCTCATTCCAAGCCATAGCGCTCTCCATTCAGATAAAGCCAAAGACGCGCCTGCGGCGCGCCCGCCAATGCTACCGAAAGCACGAAACCAGCGGCTAAATTGCCGCCCGGGCTTTATTGCAAAGTGTGTTGTTCCAGAAACTCGTTCGGCTGCAGCCCTTCTCGACTGAGCAGTCGATGCAGTTCGACCCGCGGCAAGCGCACGCTGAGCAGGCTGTCACCCACCTCGTCATGTTTCTCGTCCTGCACAGCGCCCAATTCGAACAGCTGGGCACGCATGCGTCCCATGCCCTGCGGCAAACGGAGCGTTCCCACGAAAAGATCGCTGCCGAGCAGCTCAGCGATCGCCTCGCGCACCAGCTCCAGCCCCAGCCCATCGCGTGCGGACACCCATACTCGCTGAGGCTTGCCATCGGCATCGCGCTGAATCTGCGGCTCAATGCCCTCCATGAGATCGACCTTGTTGTAGATCTCGAGCATCGGTAACTCGTTGGCACCGATCTCCGCCAGTACTGCCAGCACCTGCTCAATCTGTTGATCGCGCTCAGGCTCATGGGCATCGATCACATGCAACAGCAGATCGGCATTGCTGGACTCTTCCAGCGTCGCCCGAAAGGACTCCACCAACTTGTGTGGCAAGTGACGAATGAAACCCACCGTATCAGCCAGAATCACCGGCCCGAGATCAGGGAGTTCCAGTCGACGCAGGGTCGGATCGAGAGTGGCGAACAACTGATTGGCCGCATAGACATCCGCCTCGGTGAGGGCATTGAACAACGTGGATTTCCCGGCGTTGGTGTAACCGACCAGGGAAACCGAGGGAATATCGGCACGCCTGCGGCCACGGCGGGCCTGCTCGCGCTGTCCGCGCACCTTCTCCAGGCGCTGCTTGATCTGCCGGATGCGCACCCGCAGCAAACGGCGGTCGGTCTCCAGCTGGGTTTCCCCGGGACCGCGCAGACCGATACCGCCTTTCTGCCGTTCCAGGTGCGTCCAGCCACGAACCAGGCGCGTGCTCATGTGCTCAAGCTGCGCCAGCTCGACCTGCAGCTTGCCTTCGTGTGTCCGCGCACGCTGCGCGAAGATATCCAGAATCAGACCAGTACGATCGAGGACGCGGCACTCGAGCGCGCGCTCAAGATTGCGCTCCTGACTGGGCGTCAGCGTGTGATTGAAAATCACCAGCTCAACCTCGCCTTCCTTGACGAGATCGCGTAGCTCCTCGACCTTCCCGGTGCCAATCAAATACTTGGCGGAAGGCTGATGACGAGCCACATTGACGAAATTGACCATCTCGGCACCCGCCGAACGGGCGAGTTCCTGAAACTCCTGCGGATCCTCGCGCGCCGCGGGGTCCTGGCCCTCCAGATGAACCAGAATGGCCCGTTCCCCACCACCGGGACGTTCGAAGAACAAAGACGCCTACCTTAGTCGTTGCCCGACTCGGATTGCTCGGCATCACCCGCAGTCGGCAAGCGCACCGGGCGACCCGGCACGACCGTGGAGATGGCGTGCTTGTAGACCATCTGGCTGACGGTGTTCTTGAGAAGAATGACAAACTGATCGAAGGATTCGATCTGGCCCTGCAGCTTGATGCCGTTGACCAGATAGATGGAAACCGGAACGCGTTCCTTACGCAGTGTGTTGAGGTAAGGGTCTTGTAGCGAATGCCCTTTTGACATGTGCCGCACTCCTTAGAGGATCTTTTTCATTAATTTTTAGGGTAAACCGACGATCCACTTGTCTGAGAATAGACGGTCAATTTGCAGTGTCAGCTCAATATGGAGAGCGATTGCAGGTATTTCAATGCTCGCGGCAGATTGTCGCGGGACAAGCTATCCAGCCAGCTGACATCCTCCCACCCACGCAACCAAGTGAACTGCCGCTTGGCTAGCTGCCGGGTCGCGATGATGCCGCGCTGAACCATCTCTTCCCTGGACAGATTCCCGTCCAGATAGTCCCAAACCTGCCGGTACCCCACCGCCCTGATGGAAGGCAGACCGGAATGCAGATCGCCACGACAACGCAAGGCTTCGACCTCTTCGACGAACCCCTGTTCAACCATGCGAAGAAAGCGTTGTTCGATGCGCTGATGCAGGACCGACCGCTGTGCCGGCGCGATGGATAAGTGGGCGACAGTATAAGGCAAGTTTCCGGCACCTGGCGCGTCTGCGCCGGCTTTTTGCGACCTTTGTCGGGCGCGATGCTCAGTCATGCTCAGACCGCTGACTCGATAGACTTCGAGCGCTCGCACCAGACGCTGCGGATCGTTGGGATGAATCCGCGCCGCCGACTCCGGATCGACCTCGGCCAACTGGCGATGCAGCGCCTGCAAGCCCTCGCCCGCCGCGAACGCCTCGAGCTCCGCGCGAACTGCGGCATCCGCCCCTGGCATATCCGCCAAACCGTCGCGCAACGCCTTGAAATACAACATGGTGCCGCCGACTAGCAGCGGAATTCGCCCCGCCGCTGTTGCTTCGGCCATGGCGTTCAGCGCATCCGCGCAAAACTCGGCAGCGGAATAGCTCTGTGCCGGATCACGGATATCCACCAGACGATGTGGGTACTCAGCGAGTAATTCGCGCGAAGGCTTCGCAGTACCGATATCCATGCCGCGATAGACCAGTGCCGAATCGACGCTGATCAGTTCGCAAGGCAGCACCCGCGCCAGCTCCAGCGCGAGATCGGTCTTGCCAGAGGCGGTAGGCCCCATCAGGAAGATAGCGGGGGGAAGCGAAGACATCGGACTGCTCGGCAACTATGGCCGCATAGTTTCCGATCGCACGCAGCGGGCTGCAAGCTCGGCATAGCCACCGCACTCGCCCGCCCAGTCGAATCGAAGCAATCAGCGACCGCGCAGGAACAGCTTGTCCAGCTCGTCCATGCCCAGTTGCGTCCAGGTCGGACGGCCGTGATTGCACTGTCCGCTACGCTCGGTGTGCTCCATATCGCGCAGTAAGGCGTTCATCTCCGGCAGCGTCAGGCGACGGTTGGCGCGTACCGCGCCGTGGCAGGCCATGGTCGCCAGCAACTCGTTGAGATGGGCCTGGATACGATCACTGGTACCGTATTCCAGCAGATCGGCGAGCACATCGCGCACCAGTTGGGTCGCTTCGGCCTGCTTGAGCAGCGAGGGAATCTGACGGATCGCCAGGGTTTCCGGGCCGAGGCGCTGCAGCTCGAAGCCGAGCATCTGGAACCACTGCGCATGCTCTTCCGCGCAGTCGGCCTCGCGCTGACTGAGGGCGATGGATTCGGGCACCAGCAGCGGCTGGCCGCGCAGCCCTTCGCTGGCCATGGCGGTCTTCAGGCGCTCGTAGGTAATGCGTTCGTGCGCGGCGTGCATGTCCACCAGCACCATACCCTGAGCATTCTCGGCAAGGATGTAGACCCCCTTGAGCTGCGCCAGCGCGTAGCCCAGCGGGGGTACGTCATCCTGGCTGACCGGCAGTGGCGCAGGGCTGCTTTCGGGCAGCGGCGTGAAAAACTCGCGGTAGGCACCCTGGGCTTCGGCGGTATAGCCGGCCGATGCCGAGCGTGGCGCCTGATAGCCAGCGCCAGCACCGCGCCAGGCCGGCGCCTCGCCTTGGGGCTGTTCGAGCAGGCTGGCCGACAGGCTCATCTCGTTCTGCCCAGCGAACTCACCAGCAGCCAATCCGGTGGCCTGGGTCATCGGCGTAACACTGGCCGGCGCGGCCAGATGGTCCTCGGGACGCACATCACCCAGCGCGCGGTGCAGCGTGCCGTAGAGGAAGTCGTGGACCATGCGGCTGTCGCGAAAGCGCACCTCGTGCTTGGTGGGGTGTACGTTGACGTCCACCACCGCCGGATCGACATCGAGAAACAGCACGAAGGTCGGGTGCCGGCCGTTGAACAGCACGTCGCGATAGGCCTGGCGCACCGCATGGGCGACCAGCTTGTCGCGCACCATGCGGCCGTTGACGTAGAAGTACTGCAAGTCCGCCTGGCTGCGCGAAAAGGTCGGCAGCCCGACCCATCCCCAGAGCCGCAACCCGTTGCGCTCGATCTCGATCGGCAGCGCCTGCTCGAGGAAGGCCGGCCCGCACACTGCTGCGACCCGCCGCGCACGGGCGCCATCGTCGCTGGCTTGGTGCAAGGCCAGCACGCCCTTGCCGTTGTGGCGCAGGTGGAAGGCCACATCGAAGCGCGCCAACGCCAGACGCTTGATGACCTCCTGCAGGTGATCGAACTCGGTCTTTTCGGTACGCAGGAACTTGCGCCGCGCCGGCGTGTTGAAGAACAGGTCGCGCACCTCCACGGAAGTACCCACCGGATGCGCCGCTGGCTGCACCCGTGCCTCCATCTCGCGCCCCTCTGTTTCGACCTGCCAGGCCTCGCCGGCATCAGCGGTACGTGAAGTCAGGGTCAGGCGCGAGACGGAGCTGATCGACGCCAGCGCCTCACCGCGAAAACCCAGGCTCATCACCCGCTCGAGGTCCTCGAGATCGCGAATCTTGCTGGTGGCGTGGCGGGCCAATGCCAGCGGCAGATCGTCCGGCGGAATGCCGCAGCCGTCATCACGCACACGCAGCAGCTTCACGCCACCCTGCTCGACATCCACATCGATGCGCTGAGCACCCGAGTCGAGACTGTTCTCCAGCAATTCCTTGATCACCGACGCCGGGCGCTCGACCACCTCACCGGCGGCAATCTGGTTCGCCAGCCGCGGACTCAGCAGCTGGATACGGCGCAACTCGCTCATGGCTGCGCCGCCAGCGTGGTTGCCGGAATACTCAGCGTCTGGCCGATCTTGATGGTGTCGCTGCGTAACTGATTGGCACTGCGCAGTGACGCCAGGCTGACCTGATAGCGCTCAGCGAGCAGGGCCAGGCTTTCGCCGGAGCGCACCACATGCTCACGAGGGCCGGCGGCAATCTTGCCGGCATCGCGCAACCAGGCGACATAGGTGCCGGGGGGCGGATTTTCATGGAAGAACTGCCGCACGCCACTGTGGATCGAACGCGCCAGCGACTGCTGGTGGCTCCCAGTCTGCAGCTTGCGCGCCTCGGACGGATTGGAGATGAAACCGGTCTCAACCAGGATCGACGGAATATCTGGCGACTTCAACACCATGAAGCCCGCCTGTTCGACACGACGTTTATGCAACGGCGTGATACGCCCCATGTTACTCAGCACCTTCTGACCGACATTCAGGCTCGATGACAGCGAGGCCGTCATCGACAGGTCGAGCAGCACGCCGGCGAGCATGCGGTCTTTGTCATCGAGGCTGACATTGCCGGCGCCACCGATCAGGTCCGAGCGGTTTTCGCTGTCGGCCAGCCAGCGCGCGGTTTCCGATGTGGCGCCACGATCGGAAAGGGCGAACACCGAAGCGCCGTACGCGGAGGAGCGCGGCGCGGCGTCGGCATGGATCGAGACGAACAAGTCCGCACCCTTCTTGCGGGCAATCTCGGTGCGCTTGCGCAACGGAATGAAGTAATCGCCCGTGCGCACCAGCTCCGCGCGAAAGCCTTTTTCGGCATTGATCTGACGCTGCAGCTCCTTGGAAATCTGCAGCACCACCGTCTTCTCGTAGACCTTGCCCGGCCCGATGGCACCGGGATCCTCGCCGCCGTGACCGGCATCGATGGCGATGACGATGTCGCGCTTGCTACTCGGCGCGACTGGCAGCTTGACCGCCGGCAGCGTCGGCGAAACCGGTGTCACTGGCGTGGCCGGCGCGGCATTGACCGGAACCGCTGCAGTCGTCGGGGCCGCGCCCTGATCGAACAAATCGACCACCAGGCGATGCCCATACTGCTGGTTCGGTGCCAGGCTGAAGCTCTTCGGCGAGACGGGCGCTTTCAGATCGACCACCACCCGCAGCGTATTGGCGTCATGCTGACCTGCACGTAACGAGGCAACCGGAGTGTTCTGCAGCGGCAGTTGATCGAGCGGAGCCTTGAGCGCCGCACCGGTAACATCGATGACGATGCGGTGCGGTGCCTCCAGGGTAAATACGTTGTGCTTCACCGGACCCGACAGGTCGAACACCAGTCGCGTGTTGTCCGGTGCCCGCCACAAACGCACGGACTGCACGTCGGTGGCGGCAAACACCTGCACAGCTGCCAGCAGAATTGCCAAACCGCTAACCAGCGCGCGTATGCGCATACCCAACCTCATGCTTGTCATTGATTTCCAGCGGTCAGGACGGCACACCAGGCATCGCCGCGCTCGCCCCGCGGCGACAGGCGCAGCGTACGGCCGGCCCCATGCGGCGTAATGGTAATGTCCAGGTCCGCCTTTGGCAAAACGCCGGCGCCGCGCTCCGGCCACTCGACGAGGCACAGCGCGTCGCCGTCGAAGTAGTCGCGAATGCCGAGAAACTCCAGCTCCTCCGGGTCGACCAAGCGATAGAGATCGAAGTGAAAGACCCGCACACCGCCGATCTCGTAGGGTTCGACCAGCGTGAAGGTCGGACTCTTGACCTTGCCTTCGTGACCAAAACCGCGGATCAGGCCACGCGACAGCGTGGTCTTGCCGGCACCGAGGTCGCCATGCAGGTAGATCACCCCGCGGCCGCCGGTCGCCTGGGCGATACGGGCGCCGACTGCCAGCATCGCTGCCTCGTCCTCGGCATACAACGTCACTTCAGGCATGGCGACTGTTCCTCGAGCAATTGACGGATGATCGGTATCAGGTCACTGGCCGCCAGTCCGCGCCCCTGGGTGCCAAGCCGTTCGCCGGCTGCCGCATGCAGCCAGGCACCCAGGCAGGCCGCATCGAATGGGGACAGGTTCTGCGCCAACAAAGCCCCAATCACGCCGGCCAGCACGTCGCCGAGGCCGGCACTGGCCATGGCCGGATGACCGCGATCGCACAGCGCCAGTCGCCCGTCCGCCGCGGCGACCAGCGTACCGGCACCCTTGAGCAGCGCGACGCAGGCATAACGCCGCGCCAGCTCGCGCGCCGCCGCGGGGCGATCGGCCTGAATCTCCGCCACCGAACACTGCAGCAGCCGCGCCGCCTCGCCCGGATGTGGCGTGATCACGCAGCCGGTCGGCAGTTGGATGCCGCCGGCCGCCAACAGGTTCAGCGCATCGGCGTCCCATACCTGCGCCAGCTCACGCTGCGCCGCCAGCGACAGCAGACTGCGGCCCCAGGGCGCCTGCCCAAGTCCCGGGCCGACCACCAGCACGTCGGCGCGCTCGACCAGTGCCGTCAGGCTGTAGGTCGACTCGACACCACTGCACATGATTTCCGGCCGACGGACCAGCGAAGCGGTGACGTGCTCCGGCCGAGTCGCCAGCGTCACCATGCCCGCACCGCAGCGCAGCGCCGCTTCGGCACTGAGCAGCGCGGCGCCGCCAGTACCCAGATCGCCGCCGATCACCAGCACCTGACCGAAGCTGCCCTTATGCGCCGTGGGAGCGCGCGGCGCGACCTGGACCAGCGAGGACCGATCGAGACGCACGGCCTCGCCAACGGTTTGCCTAACGATCTGCGGATCGGCCTGCAGATCGTCGAACACCAGCGCGCCGACACGATCCGGGCCGTCCGCGGTGAACAGCCCGGGCTTGAGACCGATGAAGGTAACGCTGACGTCGGCCTGAACCGCATGTCCGAGCACCTTGCCGGTGTCAGCGCACAGCCCGGAAGGCAAATCGATCGCCACGACCGGCAGACCGCTGGCGTTGATCGCCGTGATCGCGCTGATATAGGGCTCGCGCACCGCACCGGCAATGCCGGTACCGAGCAGCGCGTCCACCAACACGCCCTGCAGCGACGCCCCGGCATGCCAAGGCTCGATCGCTACGCCGCAACCCCGCGCCTCAGCGCAGGCCTGCGCGGCGTCGCCCTGCAACGCTTGAGGATCGCCGACCGCCAGCACCGCAACCTGCCAGCCGGCGCGTTGCGCCAGCGCCGCAACCAGATAGCCATCGCCAGCGTTATTGCCACGCCCGGCCAGCACGGTGACGGCACCGGCCTCCGGCCAGCGGCGGCGCAGCGCACGCCAGGCGGCGTGGGCGGCACGCTGCATCAGTTCAAAACCGGGAGTGCCGGCGGCAATCAGGCGCGCATCGAGTTCACGCACCTGGGCGGCGGTATACAGAGCGACGGGCAGGGAATCGGTCATCAGTGCAGGAATCATCGCGGCGGAATGTCTGGCAGAATTATACGCACCCGCCAGCCAAGCCGCCCTCCGATGTCCAGCCCTGCTATCGATCCAACCGCCCTCGCCGACGCCATCAAGCAATGGGGCCGCGAACTGGGCTTTCAGCAAGTCGGCATCACGGATGTCGACCTTGGCGAGCACGAAGCCCACCTCGACGCCTGGCTGGCGGCCGGCTACCAGGGCGAGATGGACTACATGGCCGCCCACGGCAGCAAGCGCTCGCGGCCGGACGAACTGGTGCCTGGCACGCTGCGGGTCATCTCGCTGCGCATGGACTACCTGCCCGGCGATACGCGCATGACCCAGCTGCTGGCCGAGCCGGAGAAGGCCTATGTATCGCGCTACGCCCTCGGCCGCGACTACCACAAGCTGATCCGCAAGCGCCTGCAGCAACTGGCCGAACGCATCCAGCAGGTGGTCGGCCCGTTCGGCTTTCGCGCTTTCGTCGACAGTGCGCCGGTGCTGGAAAAGGCTGCCGGACAGCAGGCCGGACTCGGCTGGATTGGCAAGAACACCCTGCTGCTCAACCGCAAGGCCGGCAGCTGGTTCTTTCTCGGTGAACTGTTCGTCGACATCGCGCTGCCGGTCGACGAATCGGTGACGCGCGACCACTGCGGCAGCTGTCACGCCTGCCTGGACGTCTGCCCGACCGATGCCTTTGTTGGCGAGCGTCTGCTGGATGCGCGCCGCTGCATTTCCTACCTGACCATCGAGCTGAAAGGACCGATCCCCATCGAGCTGCGCGACAGGATCGGTAACCGCGTATTCGGCTGCGATGACTGCCAGATCGTCTGCCCGTGGAACCGCTTCGCCCGGCCAACCGAACAGAGCGATTTCCAGCCGCGCCACAGCCTGGACAACGCCGACCTGGCGGCACTGTTCCGCTGGACAGAAGAGGAATTTCTCAGCCGCACCGAGGGCTCGCCGCTACGCCGTGCCGGCTACGAGCGCTGGCTGCGCAACCTGGCAGTCGGCCTGGGCAATGCCCCCTCGAGCATCCCCGTGCTGGAAGCACTGCAGGCGCGCCGCGACGATCCCTCCGAGCTGGTGCGCGAGCATGTCGAGTGGGCACTGGCACAGCACGCCCGGCGCACGCGCAGCTGATCCGCGCGCAGCATTTACCCACTCAGGCTTTCGGGATCGTCGGTTCGCTGGCCGCAGTGGCACTCAGCTCGCGCAGTTCGCCGGCGTCCAGCGTCTCCTGCTGCAGCAGGCGACGCGCGCAGCGTTCGAGCAGCTCCCGCCGCGCTTCGAGCAACGCCAGGCTGCGCTGGAAGCAGGCTTGCACCAACTCCTGCACCTCTTCGTCGATCGCCGTGGCGGTGCTCTCGGCATAGTCATGCTGCGGCTTCAGGCCGAGCATCGCCTCGTTACCGAGGAACGAGTTGGGCTCGCGCTCCAATGCCATGTGGCCGAGGCGCTTGGACATGCCGTAGCGGGTGACCATGGCGCGGGCGATATCGGTGACCTTGGCCAGATCGTCCGCCGCGCCAGTGGACAGGTGGGTGAAGACCAGCCATTCCGCGGCACGCCCGCCGAGCAACACGGCCATCTTGTTCTCCAGCTCCTCGCGGGTCATCAGGAAGCGATCCTCGATGGGGCGCTGGATCGTGTAGCCCAGCGCGCCCATGCCGCGCGGAATGATCGACACCTTGTGCACCGGATCGACCCCCGGCAGCGCCATCGCCACCAGCGCATGGCCCATCTCGTGATAGGCCACGATCTCACGCTCGCGCGGGTTGAGCAGGCGGTTGCGCTTTTCCAGACCGGCGATGATGCGTTCGATGGCTGCGGTGAAGTCCTCCATGGCCACCGCATCGGCATTGCGTCGGGTCGCCAGCAGCGTCGCCTCGTTGACCAGGTTGGCCAGGTCGGCGCCAGTGAAGCCTGGTGTCAGCGCGGCGATGGCCTGCGGATCGACGTCGGTGCCCAGTTTCGACTTCTTCAGATGCACGTTGAGAATCTGCACCCGACCGATCTTGTCCGGCCGGTCCACCAGCACCTGACGGTCAAAACGACCGGCGCGCAGCAGGGCCGGATCGAGGATTTCCGGCCGGTTGGTGGCAGCCAGCAAGACCAGCCCGCTGGAGGTATCGAAACCGTCCATCTCCACCAGCAGCTGGTTGAGCGTCTGCTCCTTCTCGTCGTGTCCGCCGGATAGCGGCCCGGCGCCACGGGCGCGACCGAGGGCGTCCAGCTCGTCGATGAAGATGATCGCCGGCGCCTGGGCGCGAGCCTGCTCGAACAGATCGCGCACCCGCGCCGCACCGACGCCGACGAACATCTCGACGAACTCGGAACCGGAAATGGAGAAGAACGGCACCTTCGCCTCACCGGCCACGGCCCGCGCCAGCAGCGTTTTGCCGGTGCCGGGCGGGCCGACCAGCAGCACGCCCTTGGGCATGCGCCCGCCGAGGCGGCCGTAGGTTTGCGGGTCACGCAGGAATTCGATGATTTCCTTGAGCTCGTCCTTGGCCTCGTCCACGCCGGCGACATCGGCGAAGGACACCTTCATGTCGGTCTCGACGTAGACCCGCGCCTTGCTCTTGCCGATCTGCATCATGCCGCCGCCACCCAGGCCGCTGCCGATGCGCTTGAGCAGAAACAGCCAGATGCCGAAGAACAGCGCCGCCGGCACGATCCACGACAACAGGTCGCGCACCAGCGTGCTTTCCACCTTACCGGTGTAACGCACTGGATACTGCTGCAGATGCTCGGCCAGCTGCGGCTCGACGCGGTTGCTGATGAAGCGCCGCTGGCCGCTGGCCAGGGGTTCCTTGAGCGTGCCCTCGATGCGCCGCTCGGTGATCGCCAGCTCCGCGACGCGCCCATCCTTGAGGTGCTGTTCGAACTCGCTGTAGGGAATGGTCGCCACTTCCTGCTGTACCGACAGCAGATACTGGAGGCCGAGGAACACCAGAATGGCGATCATCCAGTAGCTCATGTGGAACTGGGCCTGCTCTTTCACACCTGTTCTCCTTAAGTACCGCGGCCACGCGTAACGCTCGCGAACGCCAGCATTATGCCTGCTGTGCAGCCGAACGACTGGATGTGGATCAGTGATGGCGTACGCAACGCATCATCGTTCAGAGCCCGCCGCGAACGCCGAGCCCGACACCCAGCTCCGCCGCCACCGCAAAGGGCAGCAACAACGTATCCACCAGCGCGCTGGCGGGCAGATCCAGCGCCGGATACTGCGGCGCCACGGCACCGAAGCGCTCCAGCGGACAGCAACCACCGTTGAGGCTGTACCAATTCAGGCGCGTGCCGGAATAGATGATCGGCGCGCCGGGTTTGGCCGCATCCAGCGTTCGCAGCGTGGCGCAGCCACTCAGCGAGGTCAGCAGCGTCAACAGGCAGAGAGCCCGGATGCGCATCGTCACTCGTCGCTGACCACATGATGCTCACCCCAGCGCGGCAGCATGTCCTGCGGGATGTTGAGCAGATTGAGGATGCGCGCGACGACGAAGTCCACCAGATCGTCGATGGTCTGCGGCTGGTGGTAGAAGCCCGGCGAGGCCGGCAGGATGGTTACGCCGAGGTTGGACAACTTGAGCATGTTCTCCAGATGGATGCTCGAGTACGGCGCCTCGCGCGGCACCAGAATCAGCTGGCGGCGCTCCTTGAGGGTGACGTCGGCGGCGCGCTCGATCAGGTTGTTGCAGGCGCCAGTGGCGATCGCCGACAACGTGCCGGTGGAACAGGGCACCACGACCATGGCCGTCGGCGCGCCGGAGCCGGAGGCCGCAGGGGCCATCCAGTCTTCCTTGGCGAACACGCGGATCTGCCCGGCCGCCGCGCCGGTGTATTCGGAAAGAAAGGCCTGCATCGCCTGCGGCTTGGCCGGCAGCACCACGTCGGTCTCCGTGGCCATGACCAGCTGCGCGGCCTTGGAGATCAGGAAGTGCACCTCGCGGTCTTCCTGTACCAGACAGTCGAGCAGGCGCAGGCCGTATTGCGCGCCGGAGGCGCCGGTCATGGCCAATGTGATGCGTTCCGGTCCGTTCATTCAATCTGCTCCTGGTGCGATCCGCGTGGAAATGCCTGCGGCGATTTCCACCCTACCCACGGTCATCGTAGGGTGGAAAACCGCACAGCGTTTTCCACCTTGAGCAATCAGCTCAACGCCGCGGCCAGCTTGCCGTGCAGACCGCCGAAGCCGCCATTGCTCATGACCACCACCTGCGTACCCGGCGTGGCGTCGGCCTTGACCTTGGCGATGATCGCCTCCAGCGAATCGCAGACCGTGGTCGGCACCGGCGAGCTGGCGACGGTCGCAGCCAGGTCCCAGCCGAGATTGGCCGGTGCGTACCAGATGGCCTGGTCAGCCAACGCTACTGATTCGGCCAGGCCCTCGCGATGCGCGCCGAGCTTCATCGAGTTGGAGCGTGGTTCGATCACCGCGATGATCGGTGTATCGCCCACGCGCTTGCGCAGGCCATCCAGGGTGGTGGCAATGGCGGTCGGGTGATGGGCGAAATCGTCATAGATGGCCACGCCGTTGACTTCGGCGACCTTTTCCATGCGCCGTTTGACGCTACGGAATTCGCTCAGCGCCTCGGCTCCCTGCTTCGGCAGCACACCGACATGCCGCGCCGCTGCCAGCGTGGCCAGCGCGTTGTTGACGTTGTGCTGGCCGGTCAGCTCCCACTCCACCACGCCCTGCACGGCGCCGTCGAAGATCACTTCGAAGCGCGAGCCGTCCGCACTGAGCAGGTTTGCCTGCCACAGCCCGCCCTCGCCGGTGGTCTGCACCGGCGTCCAGCAGCCCATGCCGATGACGCGCTTGAGCGCCGCTTCCGACTCGGGATGGATGATCAGCCCCTCGCCCGGCACGGTGCGCACCAGATGGTGGAACTGCCGCTCGATGGCCGCGAGATCCGGAAAGATGTCCGCGTGATCGAACTCAAGATTGTTCAGGATCGCGGTGCGCGGGCGGTAATGGACGAACTTGCTGCGCTTGTCGAAGAAGGCGCTGTCGTACTCGTCGGCCTCGACCACGAAGAATGGCGTGCCGCCCAGGCGCGCGGAGATGCCGAAATTCTGCGGCACGCCACCGATGAGAAAGCCCGGACTCATGCCGGCATGCTCCAGCACCCAGGCCAGCATGCTGCTGGTAGTGGTCTTGCCATGGGTGCCCGCGGCGGCCAGCACCCAGCGCCCCTGCAGCACGTGATCGGCCAGCCATTGGGGGCCGGAGACGTAGGGCAAGCCCTTGTTCAGCACATACTCGACCGCCGGATTGCCGCGCGACAGGGCATTGCCCACCACCACCAGGTCGGGCGCGGGCTCCAGATGCGCAGGCTCGTAGCCCTGCATCAACTCGATACCCTGGGCCTCCAGCTGGGTGCTCATCGGCGGATAGACGTTGGCATCGGAGCCGGTGACGCGGTGGCCAAGTTCCTTGGCCAGCACCGCGAGCGAACCCATGAAGGTGCCGCAGATGCCGAGAATGTGGATATGCATGGATGCCCTCTGCAATGCCCCGCAAGGCGCCCATCAGGAACGGCTCGCGGCTGTCGGAAATTGCGCGGCAGATTAGCACAGCGCCGCGCCGGGAACGGCCCGCCAGCGCAGGCGCAGCGCCCGAATGTCGGCTCGGTCGCAGGTCGCCGCAAGCTGATCTACGCTGAAACGACCGCCGTTTCCACAGACCATTACAAGAACCGGAGACTCACCATGCGTTACGCCCATCCCGGCACCGAAGGTGCCAAGGTCAACTTCAAGTCCCGCTACGGCAACTACATCAACGGCCAGTTCGTCGAACCAGTAGGCGGTCAATATTTCACCAACCTGTCGCCGGTCAACGGCCAGCCGATCGCCGAATTCCCGCGCTCCGACGCCGCCGATATCGACAAGGCGCTGGACGCCGCGCATGCCGCCGCCGACGCCTGGGGCAAGACCAGCGTGCAGGCGCGCTCGCTGATCCTGTTGCAGATCGCCGACCGCATCGAGCAGAACCTCGAGCTGCTCGCCGTCACCGAAACCTGGGACAACGGCAAGGCGGTACGCGAGACGCTGAACGCCGATATCCCGCTCGCCGCCGACCACTTCCGCTATTTCGCCGGCTGCATCCGTGCTCAGGAAGGCACCAGCGCCGAGATCGACGAGAACACCGCCGCCTATCACTTCCATGAGCCGCTGGGCGTGGTCGGGCAGATCATCCCGTGGAACTTCCCGATCCTCATGGCCGCCTGGAAGCTGGCCCCGGCGCTTGCCGCGGGCAACTGCGTGGTATTGAAACCCGCCGAGCAGACGCCGCTGGGCATCACCGTGCTGATGGAGATCATCGGCGACCTGCTGCCGCCGGGCGTGCTCAACGTGGTGCAGGGCTTCGGTCGCGAGGCCGGCGAAGCACTGGCCTCGAGCAAGCGCATCGCCAAGATCGCCTTCACCGGCTCCACCCCGGTCGGCTCGCACATCATGAAGCGCGCCGCCGAGAGCATCATCCCGAGCACCGTCGAGCTGGGCGGCAAGAGCCCGAACATTTACTTCGAGGACATCATGCAGGCCGAGCCAGCCTTCATCGAGAAGGCCGCCGAAGGGTTGGTACTGGGCTTCTTCAACCAGGGCGAGGTGTGCACCTGCCCGTCGCGGGCGCTGGTGCAGGAATCCATCTACGCGCCCTTCATGGAGGCGGTGATGAAGAAGGTCGCGCAGATCAAGCGCGGCGACCCGCTGGACACCGACACCATGGTCGGCGCCCAGGCCAGCCAGCAGCAATTCGACAAGATCATGTCGTATCTCAAGATCGCCCGCGAGGAAGGCGCCGAGGTGCTGACCGGCGGCGATGCGGAGCGGCTCGAAGGCTCGCTCGCCACCGGCTACTACATCCAGCCGACACTGCTCAAGGGCACCAACAAGATGCGCGTGTTCCAGGAGGAAATCTTCGGCCCGGTGATTGGTGTCACCACCTTCAAGGACGAAGCCGAGGCGCTCGCCATCGCCAATGACACCGAGTACGGCCTCGGCGCCGGTGTCTGGACCCGCGACATCAACCGCGCCTATCGCATGGGCCGGGCGATCAAGGCCGGCCGCGTGTGGACCAACTGTTACCACCTCTACCCCGCCCACGCGGCCTTTGGCGGCTACAAGAAGTCCGGCGTCGGCCGCGAGACGCACAAGATGATCCTCGACCATTACCAGCAGACCAAGAACCTGCTGGTGAGCTACGACATCAATCCCTTGGGCTTCTTCTGATGGGCTGAACGTGGCGGGCCTCCACCCGCCACGCTTTCCAACAAGACACCTACCGGGCGCCGCCGTGGTGCTGTGCAGCCCGAAAAAGGTGCGTTCCTGCCGGACTTGGCTGACAAATCACCGCAAACATTGTGTTCGCGGTGCGGGGCATGCCGCTTGCTAGGGAGAGTTGCCAACCTATCCAAGAGGATTCCCCCATGGCTCTCGAACACAGCCGTTCAACGCCACCGCAACATGCAATCGATTTCGAAACCGTCGGCAGCAGCTACTTTCAGGAACGCGAGCTGAAGAAAGGCGCCGCCGGCTGGGTGCTACTGGTCGGCCTTGGCGTCGCCTACGTGATTTCCGGCGACTACGCCGGCTGGAACTTCGGCCTCGCCCAGGGCGGCTGGGGCGGGCTGTTCATCGCCACGCTGCTGATGGCGACCATGTACCTGTGCATGTGCTTCTCGCTGGCCGAGCTGTCCTCGATGGTGCCCACCGCGGGCGGCGGCTACGGCTTCGCGCGTACCGCGTTCGGCCCCTTGGGCGGCTTTCTCACCGGCACGGCGATCCTCATCGAGTACGCCATCGCACCGGCGGCCATCGCCGTGTTCATCGGCGCCTACTGCGAGTCGCTGTTCGGCATCGGCGGCTGGATGATATATCTAGCCTTTTACATCGTCTTCATCGGCATCCATATCTTCGGCGTCGGCGAGGCGCTGAAGCTGATGTTCATCATCACCGCCATCGCCGCGCTGGCGCTCGCGGTGTTCATCATCTCGATGGTGCCGCACTTCTCCGTCGACAAGCTGCTGGACATCACGCCGACCACCGCAGCCGGCGCCAGCGCCTTCCTGCCCTATGGTTACGTCGGCATTTGGGCGGCGATTCCCTACGCGATCTGGTTCTTCCTCGCTGTCGAAGGCGTGCCGCTGGCCGCCGAGGAAACCAAGAACCCGCAGCGCGACATGCCGCGCGGGCTGATCGGCGCCATGCTGATCCTCGCCGCCTTCGCCGGGCTGATTCTGCTGGTCGGTCCCGGTGGCGCCGGCTCCAGCACGTTGATCGAATCCGGCAACCCGCTGGTGGAGGCGCTGACCAGTGCCTACGGCTCGTCCACCTGGATGAGCGGCTTCGTCAACCTGGTCGGCCTGGCCGGGCTGATCGCCAGTTTCTTCTCGATCATCTACGCCTACTCGCGGCAGATCTTCGCCTTGTCACGGGCCGGCTATCTGCCACGCAATCTGTCGCTGACCAACCAGAACAAGGCGCCGGTGCTGGCGCTGGTGATCCCCGGCATCATCGGCTTCGCCCTCTCGCTGACCGGCCAGGGCGACCTGCTGATTCTGGTCGCGGTGTTCGGCGCGACCATCTCCTACGTGCTGATGATGGCCTCGCACATCGTCCTGCGCGTGCGCCGGCCGGATCTGCATCGGCCGTACAAGACGCCCGGCGGCATCCTCACCTCCGGCGTGGCACTGGTACTGGCCTGCGTCGCGGTCATCGCGGGCTTCCTGGTCGATCCGCGGGTGGTGATCGGCGCGGTGATCATCTACGGGATCTTCATCGCCTACTTCGCGATCTACAGTCGGCACCACCTGGTGGCCGGCACGCCGGAAGAAGAGTTCGCGGCGATCGAGCAGGCCGAGGCGACACTCAAGTAGGGGGAGCAGCCATGACGTACTCGCACAGTGTGGGCGGCACCACCTGGCGCTTCGACGACCTGCGCGAGGTGATGGCCAAGGCCAGCCCGGCGCGCTCCGGCGACCTGCTCGCCGGGGTCGCCGCCGGCAGCGACGCCGAGCGCGTGGCGGCGCAGATGTGCCTGGCCGCGGTGCCGCTCAAACGCTTTCTCGAAGAAGCCCTGATCCCCTACGAAAGCGATGAAGTCACCCGGCTGATCATCGACAGCCATGACGCCGCCGCCTTCGCTCCGATCAGCCACCTGACCGTGGGCGATTTCCGCAACTGGCTGCTCGGCGAGGAGGCGGACGAGTCGTCGCTCAAGGCCCTCGCACCGGGGCTGACGCCGGAGATGGTCGCCGCGGTGTCGAAGATCATGCGCGTGCAGGACCTGATCCTCGTCGCGCAGAAGGTCCGCGTGGTCACCCGCTTTCGCAACACCGTCGGGCTGGCCGGGCGCATGTCCACCCGGTTGCAGCCGAACCACCCGACCGACGATAGCGCCGGCATCGCCGCGAGCATTCTCGACGGCCTGCTCTACGGCAACGGCGACGCGGTGATCGGCATCAACCCGGCCACCGACAGCACCGCCGGCATCTGCGAGCTGCTGAAGATGCTCGACGCGGTGATCAGCCGCTACGAGATCCCGACCCAGGGTTGCATCCTCACCCACGTCACCACCTCCATCGAGGCGATCAATCGCGGCGCGCCGCTGGACCTGGTGTTCCAGTCCATCGCCGGCAGCGAGGCGGCCAATGCCAGCTTCGGCATCAACCTGGCGACGCTGCAGGAAGGCTACGAGGCCGGCCTGTCGCAGAAGCGCGGCACCCTCGGCGACAACCTCATGTATTTCGAAACCGGCCAGGGCAGCGCGCTTTCGGCGGGCGCCCATCACGGCGTCGATCAGCAGACCTGCGAAGCCCGCGCCTACGCCGTCGCGCGGCGGTTCAAGCCGCTGCTGGTGAACACCGTGGTGGGCTTCATCGGCCCGGAATACCTCTACAACGGCAAGCAGATCATCCGCGCCGGGCTGGAGGACCACTTCTGCGGCAAGCTGCTCGGCGTGCCCATGGGTTGCGACATCTGCTACACCAACCACGCCGAAGCCGACCAGGACGACATGGACATGCTGCTCACCCTGCTCGGCACGGCCGGCATCAACTTCATCATGGGCATCCCGGGCTCGGACGACGTGATGCTCAACTACCAGACCACCTCCTTCCACGACGCCCTCTACGTGCGCCAGGTGCTTGGTCTGAGGCCCGCGCCGGAATTCGAGGAATGGCTGGCGAAGATGCAGATCCTCCGGCAGGACGGCAATCGCCTGCAGCTCGGCCGTGACCTGCCGGAAGCCTTCCGCCGGGCGCTGGAGCAGCAGGCATGAAGCCGCTCTTCCTGCCTCGACCATCCTCAGGTGGAAAACGCTACGCGGTTTTCCACCCTACACCGATACCCTCACCGCGGCGTAGGGTGGAAAACGACCACAGGTCTTTTCCACGCGCTTGTCCACGCGTCTGACCGTCACGCTCCGAGGTAGCCATGCACGACCGCTCCCCCACCATCGAAAATCCGTGGCAGCACCTGCGCCAGCTGACCCCGGCACGCATCGCCCTTGGCCGGGCTGGTGTCAGCCTGCCCACCGACGCGCAGCTGGATTTCCAGTTCGCCCACGCCCAGGCGCGCGACGCGGTGCATCTGCCGCTGGACTGCGAAGCGCTGGCCGCCGAACTGGAAAAGCATGACCTCAGCCATCTGTATCTGCGCAGCGCCGCCACCGACCGGCAGATCTACCTGCAGCGCCCGGACCTCGGTCGGCGCCTCGACGAAGCCAGCGCCACCAGGCTCGACGAGCAGGCGGGCGACGGTTGCGATCTGGCGCTGGTGATTGCCGACGGCCTCTCGGCCCTGGCCGTGCAGCGCCACGCGGCGCCGATGGCACTGAAGATCGCCGAACAGGCCCGCACCGAAGGCTGGTCGCTCGGGCCGATCAGCCTGGTCGAACAGGGCCGCGTCGCAATCGCCGACGAAATCGGCCAGCGGCTGAAGGCGCGCATGGTGGTGATCCTCCTCGGCGAACGCCCAGGGCTCAGCTCGCCGGACAGCCTGGGCCTGTATTTCACCTGGGCGCCACAGGTCGGCCGGCACGATGCGCAGCGCAACTGCATTTCCAACATCCGCCCGGAGGGCCTGAGCTACAACCTCGCCGCGCACCGCCTGCTCTACCTGCTGCGCGAAGCCAGCCGCCGGCAGCTCTCCGGCGTGCAGCTCAAGGACGAAGCGGAAGTGCCGGCGCTGGACGGTCAGCCGCGCGCCGGCAACTTCCTGCTCGGCTAGCCGGCATCAGGCCGGCTGCCAGGGCTCCAGCGTCTGGCTGTAGACCACCGTGCCGTCGATGTCGCGCAGACTCACGCCCAGCGCACCGCTCTGCGCGTCGATCTCTACCTCGCCGAAGAACTGGAAGCCCGCCCGCGGCGAGCTGTTCGGCGTGGGCGCCGCCTTGTGGAACACCACTTCCGGGCCGAAGGTGGCGTCCAGCGGATTCGGCCCGAAGCTGCCGGCGTTCAACGGCCCGGCGACGAACTCCCAGAACGGCTCGAACTGCTGGAACGCGGCGCGATTGGGGTGGTAGTGATGCGCGGCGCAGTAGTGCACATCCGCCGTCAGCCAGACGGTGTTGCGCACCCGCGCGCGCTGGATGAAGGTCAGCAGCTCGGCGATTTCCAGCTCGCGACCCAGCGCCGGACCATCGTTGCCATTGGCGATGGCCTCCCAGCGCGGACCATCCGGCACGTGCAGGCCGATGGGCATGTCGGCGGCGATGATCTTCCAGGTCGCGCGCGAGGCGCGCAGCTCGCGCTTGAGCCAGCGCAGCTGCTCGCGGCCGAGAAACGCCGTGTCCGCGCCCTGCTCCGCCTGCAGGTTGTGGGTGTTCGGCCCGCGATAGCTGCGCATGTCCAGCACGAACACCTCCAGCAGCGGCCCGTAGCTGACCTTGCGGTAGATGCGCCCAAGCCGGTCGCCGCGCGCGATGCGCATCGGCGCGTATTCGAGATAGGCCTGCCGCGCACGACGCACCAGGGTATCGACATCGCGCACTTGCTGGTATCGGTCGTCCAGCACCTTGCTCGGCGACCAGTTGTTGGTCACTTCGTGGTCGTCCCACTGCCAAATCTGCGGCACCTCGGCGTTGAACGCGCGCAGGTTCTCGTCCAGCAGGTTGTAGCGGTAGTTGCCGCGAAACTCGTGCAGCGTCTCGGCAACCTTGCTCTTCTCTTCGGTGACCAGGTTGCGCCAGGTGCTGCCGTCCTCGGCGGTCACTTCGGCGGGAATCGGTCCGTCGGCGTAGATCACGTCGCCGCTGTGCAGGAAGAAGTCCGGCCGGCGCTGGCGCATGGTTTCGTAGATGCGCATGCCGCCGACGTCCGGGTTGATGCCGTAACCCTGGCCGCAGGTGTCGCCGCCCCAGACGAAGCGGATATCGCGCGGGCGCTTCGGTGCGCTGCGCAGATGGCCGAACCAGGGCTCGCTGAGCACGCCGCTGCGGGCGTCCTCGAAACGCGCGCGGTAGAAGATCGACTGATCCGCCGGCAGCCCACGCAGGTCGACGCGGGCGGTGAAGTCCCGACCGGCATCGGTGATGGACGACAGCATGCGCCGCGGATTGCCGAAGCGGCTGCGCGTGTCCCACTCGACGATCAGCCGGCCGGGGCGGTCGCAGCGGCTCCAGACCAGCGCGCGGTTGCCCTCGACATCGCCGGACTGCACACCATCGAGCATCTGCGGCCGCGCGCGCGGCGCGGCGATGATGGCGGGCGCGATGCCCAGGGCCGGCAGGGCGAGGCCGGCGCCGATGCCCTGCAGCAGTTGGCGGCGTTTCTGATCCGGTGCGGTCATCTCGGGGTCTCCTTGCGAGTGAGTGGTTCTCCTGATGTAGCCGCCCCGCTTGACAGTCCCGTGACGCGCCGACCGACGGCATGCTCAGCCAGCCGTCAGCAACAGCACGGCCTCGATCTCGAACAGCATGCCGTCGAGCGCCAGGCGCGGCACCGGGATCAGCGTGCAGGCCGGTTTCGGCTCCGCCCCCAGTGCGCGCGCCAGCTCCTCGCCGAACACCTGCAACCGCGCCTCGCTGTGCTCGACGATCAGTACGCCGAGCTTGGCGATCTGAGCCGGCGAGCCGCCCGCCGCCTCAATGGCGACACACAGGTTGCGCAGCGCCTGGCGCACCTGCTGGCGGAAATCGGCCGGCAGGCGGCCGTCGGCCGTCTCGCCGCCCTGCCCGGCGATGAACGCCAGTCGCGCGCCGGCCGGCAACAGCGCGACGTGCGAGTAGCCGTTGGGCGCCGGGTCGTACAGCCCCGGCGGGTTGATCAATTGCAGTCCGCTGCGCTCGGTTAGTTCGCTCATGCCTTGCTCCTTTCGGTGGTGGGACGCAGATCGGCAAAACGCTCCAATGCGCGGTTCATCGCGCCCTCGAGGTCGCCCGGTCGGTACTGGCCCGGCTCGCGGCCGAAGGCGACGCTCAGACGATTCCAGCTGTTGATGACAACGATGGCGAAGGTCAGCCGGGTGATCGCTCGCGGTGAGAAATGCGCGGTCAACTCACCGTAGCAGCGATCCAGGGTTTCACCGTCGGGCAATCGGGTCACCGCCTCGGTCCAGGCCAGCGCCGCGCGTTCGGCCAGGCTGTAGACGTTGGCTTCGCGCCAGGCCGGCAGCAGCAGAATGCGCGGCAGCGGCGTTTCCAGCGCCAGCAGGTCCTTGCTGTGCATGTCGATGCAATAGGCGCAGCCGTTGAGCTGCGAGGCGCGCAGCTCGATCAGCGCAAGCAGCTGCGGGTCCAGGCCGGATTCGTGCAGGTAGCCGCTGATCGCGGTCAGCGCCTGCAGCGGCAGTGCGTCGGCGTGTTTGAAGTAGTCGAGGCGAACGGTCATGGCGGTCTCCAGTCGGTTTGTCGGTACTGACTCAGCCAGGACGCAGCCGCCCGATGGGCTGTGACAGCCGAGCGGCAGAAAAACCGGCTGTCACAGCGAGCGCGGTCGATCCGTCCATACTGGACGAGTCATCGTGAGGAACTGACGTGCGGGACAAGACGGATTTCTTTCAGACGTTACGGCCGAAACTGTTCGGCCTGGCCTACCGGTTGCTGGGCAGCCGCGCCGATGCCGAGGATCTGCTGCAGGACGCCTGGCTCAAGTGGAGCGGCGCGGACACGGCGACCATTCGCGACGCCGAGGCCTGGCTGGTCACCGTGGTGACGCGGCTGGGCATCGACCAGCTGCGCCAGCGTCGCGCACGCCGCGAGGAATACCTCGGCCCGTGGCTGCCTGAACCGCTGCTCGGCCTCGGCAACCACGAAGGCGAACGGCTGGCCGACCTCGGCGCGGACATCTCCATGGCCTTCATGGTGCTGCTCGAGCGCCTCGGTGCGGAGGAACGTGCAGCACTGCTGTTGCGCGAAGTGCTCGAGCATTCCTACGAACAGATCGCCGAGGCCCTCGGCAAGAACGCGACCGCCTGCCGGCAGATCATCAGCCGCGCGCGGCGGCGGGTGCGCGAAGAGCGGCCGCGCTTCGCGGTCGATGGCGAAGCACATCGACGGCTGGTGGAGCGCTTCGCCGCCACGCTGCTGGAACCGGACAGCACGGCCTTCGCCGAACTGCTCGCCGAAGACGTGAGCTGGATGGCCGACGGTGGCGGTCTGGTCTCCGCCGCCTCGAAGACGCTGCATGGCGTGCGGGCTTCGGCGCGCCTGGCCCGCGGCATCGCCCGCCGCGCGGCCGGCCAGTGGAGCACTCGCGTCGCCTGGATCAACGGCGAGCCCGGTGTGCTGGTGCTGCACGGCGATCGCATTCATGCGGCGATGGCGCTGGTCAGCGACGGCCGGCAGATCCGCCGCATCTACTCGGTGCTCAACCCGCACAAGCTCGGACAGGCGCCGCTGGACGCGGCGTCCTGAACGCCTGCGCGCGGCTTGCCGCACATCGCCGCCGCGCTTATGGTGAGCGCCCTTTCGCTGGAAGCTTCGTGCATGTGGTCCTTTCGCGCCTGGCAGCGCAAACGCATCCTCGCCCGCAACCCGGTCGATGCCGACCTGTGGCAGCGGGTGCTCGACAGCCTGCCGATTCTCGACGGCCTGAGCGACGAAGAACTCGGCCGCCTGCGCGAACGCGCCGTGCTGTTCCTGCATGACAAGCGACTGACTGCGTTGCCGGGCGTCGAGCTGCAGGTCGAGGATCGCCTGCGCCTGGCGCTGCAGGCCCAGCTGCCGCTGCTGCATCTGGCCGATCTGGGCTGGTATCGCGGCTTCCACGAGATCGTCATCTATCCGGACGACTTTCTCAGCCCGCAGAAGCACCGCGACGCCGCCGGCGTCGAGCACGAGTGGGACGCCGAACACAGCGGCGAAGCCTGGCTGCAGGGCCCGGTGATTCTCGCCTGGCCCGGCGTGCAGCAGAGCGGCGGCTGGGAGGCCTACAACCTGGTGATCCACGAGCTGGCACACAAGCTGGACATGCTCAACGGCGACGCCAATGGCCTGCCGCCGTTGCACCGATACATGCGCATCGACGCCTGGGCGGTGGCCATGCAGCAGGCCTACGACCGCCTGAACACCAGCCTCGACGCCGATCCGGACGCCGAAACGCCGATCGATCCCTACGCCGCGGAAAACCCGGCGGAGTTCTTCGCCGTCACCAGCGAATATTTCTTCAGCGCACCGGACGTGCTGCACGCTGCCTTCCCCGAAGTCTACGCACAGCTCGCCGATTTCTATCGCCAGAACCCGCTGCAACGCTTGCAGCGACTGCAGGCCGAACACCCGGCCTACCGGGAACCTGCCTAGGCCGTACGCGTCGAACCCGGCGTGCATTGCGCGCGACATTGCGCCTATAATCGCGCCCACTTTTTTTCGCCCCCCCGGCCACGCTGGCCGATCACGGAGCCTTTCCTTCATGAGCTACAGCAAAGTCCCGGCCGGCAAAGACCTGCCGAACGACATCTACGTCGCCATCGAAATCCCGGCCAACCACGCGCCGATCAAGTACGAGATCGATCACGACACCGACTGCCTGTTCGTCGACCGCTTCATGGCCACCCCGATGTTCTACCCGGCCAACTACGGTTTCATCCCGCACACCCTGGCCGATGACGGCGACCCCCTCGACGTGCTGGTCGTGACCCCTTACCCGGTCGCACCGGGCTCGGTCATCCGCTGCCGTCCGGTCGGCGTACTGAACATGACCGACGAAGCCGGCGGTGACGCCAAGCTGATCGCCGTCCCGCACGACAAGCTGACCCAGCTGTACGTGGACGTGAAGGAATACACCGACCTGCCTCCGCTGCTGATCGAGCAGATCAAGCACTTCTTCGAGAACTACAAGGATCTCGAGAAGGGCAAGTGGGTCAAGGTCGAAGGCTGGGAAGGCGCCGACGCCGCCCGTGCAGCAATCACCAAGGCGGTTGCGGCTTACCAAAAATAAGCCAACGCCACCCCCTGAAGCCGGCCACAAGCCGGCTTTTTTATTGCCCGGTTACTGCCAGCCTGCTGCCGCCTCGTCTAGCCTGAGCATCTCCGCCCAGTCGGATCGTCGCGGTTCGACCATCGCGAAAACGTGATGCATAGCACCGCATCGATTACCCCTAGACCTTTTACGGGATTCACGGCGACCCATGAGTCAGCTATGGTGGCCTTCAACCATCATGGAGTCGCCAGATGCGTCGGGCTCTATTATTGCTGTTTGGGTTGGCCCTGCTGGGCTGTCAGCCAGAATCGGACGAGATTCGCATCGGCAGCAACCGCTGGCCGGGCTACGCCCCTCTTTACCTGGCCGATGATCTGCGCTGGACCGAGCCCAGCCGCGTGCGCCTGGTCGAGTATCCGACGACGACCGGCGTGCTACGCGGCTTTCGCAACGGCCTCCTGGATGCAGCGATGCTGACGCTCGACGAAGTGCTGTTACTGCAAAGCGGCAGCGAAGAGCTGGACCTCGAAATCCTACTGGTCACCGACGTCTCTGCCGGCGCCGACGTACTGTTCGCTCGCGCGCCGATCGCCTCGTTGGCCGAGCTGAAGGGGCGGCGTATCGGTGTGGAAAGTACCGCGCTCGGGGGCTTCTTCCTCTCGCGGCTGCTCGACGAGGCGCAACTGCGCCTCGAGGATGTCACCATCGTCAGCCTTCCGGTCCATGAGCATGTAGAAGCGTTTCGCGATCGACGGGTCGACGCGGTCATCAGCTTCGCCTCGCAAGGACCGACTCTGGAAAGCCACGGTGCGCGACACCTGTTCGACAGCCGGCAGTTGCCCGGCGAGATCATCGACGTACTGGTAGTCGACCGTCATCGCGTCAGTGCGCGACAACGCCAGCTGCTCAAAGCCCTGTGGTTCGACTCGCTACGCGCCTGGCAGGAGAATCGCGCGAAAACCGACCCCCGCCTGCAGCGCCGTCTCGGCCTGGATGCCAACGCTCTGCAGATCACGCTGAACGGCTTGGTCATGGGCGATGCAGCACTCAATCAGCAGTGGCTGGTCGACGGCCAGTTGCTGCGCAGCGCTCAGCGCCTGAGCGACTACTTGACCGAGCGTCAGCTGATAACCAAGCCGCCCGCACCGCAACAGCTGATTGCCGTCTGCCGAGGTGAAACATGCTGACACGCCTCTCGCTGCGTCTCTCGTTGCCGCTGGTGCTGGGCCTGTTCGGCCTGACCTTCACCCTGTTGCTGACCGCATGGCATCTGCCCGGGCGCGTCGATGAAACCCTGTTGCACTGGCGCAGCCATACCCATCAGCATCTGGCCCTGCTGCAGAGCAGCCTGAGCGATCACCAGCGTTTCGGCCGCGCCACCGAACTGCAAACCGAGCTGGCCGATCTCGCCAGCCTGGAAGGGGTCCGCTGGGCGATGGTCATCGACCAGCAACTACGGGTCATCGAAAGTACCCGCCTCGGCCTCGACCCGGCCGAGCTGGAACTGATCAGCCCCGGCAAGCTCAGCGAGCACGTACGCAATGGCCGCTCCGGCTGGCTCGGCACGTCGTCTTCGCAGCAACTGGCAATCTATCCGCTGGAGCGGACCGACGGCGATGGCAGGCCGCTACGCGAGGCCCTGCTGATCGAGTTCGATTTCGCCCCGGTGGTTGCGCAGACCAAGCGCGACGGCTGGTTCTACCTGGCACAGACCCTGAGCCTGCTGATCATGCTGGGCCTGGCGCTCAACCTGCTTTACGACCGTCTGATCACCCAGCGCCTGGCGCGCATCGACCGTGCGGCCCGCGCGTTTGCCAGTGATCAGCAACCGCAGCCGCCGGCCGTCTCCGGCAACGACGAGATCGGTCAGCTGGCAACCACCTTCAGCCGCATGATGCGTCAGCTGCACGAGCGCCAACTGGCGCAGCGCGAAAGCGAACAACTGATGCGCAACCTGATCGACACCGCACCGGTGGGCATGCTCGTGGTCGACCGGGAGCTGCGTGTACAGCAGGCCAACCCGGCAGCGGCGACACTCTTCGGCTGCACGCCGGCCGAACTGATGGGCGCCCTGCCGGGCGACCGCCTGGTCGAAGCCGACGCTGCGGAGCGCCTGCAACGTACGCCGGCCAACACCGTGCTGGAGCTGACCGGGCGCCGGCACGGACACAAGGTGCCGCTGGAAATCACCTGCACGCCCTTCCAGCGCGATGGCGAACAGCTTGCGCTGGTTCTGTTACGCGATATCGGAGACCGCCTGCGTGCCGAGCAGCGTCTGCGCTTTCTCGCGCATTTCGATCCGCTCACGCAGCTGGCCAACCGCAACTTCCTGGTGCAACGTCTGGAGCAGCTGCTCAGCGCACGGATACCGCTGAGCCTGCTCTATCTGGATATCGATCATTTCAGAAGGATCAACGACGCCCTGAGCCACGAAGTCGGCGATCGCCTGCTGGTCCAGATCGGTGACCGTCTGCGCCGTCTCGCCCCATCCCCGGCCGTGCTGGCGCGCTCTGGTGGCGACGAGTTCATGATCCTGCTGGAAGGCGGTAGCGCCGAGCAGGCCGTACAGCTGGCCGAGCGCCTCATCGACGGCTTCAAGCCGGCGGTACGCATCAATCAGTACGAGTGTTTCGCCAGCCCGAGCATCGGCATCACCAGCAGCGACGGCACTGGCAGTGCCAGCGAGCTGCTCAAGCAGGTCGATCTGGCCCTGTATGCCGCCAAGGATGCCGGGCGCAACTGCACCCGCCTCTACACCCATGAGCTCAGCGCCGCAGCCGAGCGGCGCCGGCAGCTGGAGCAGGCCTTGCGCCTGGCGCTGGACGAGCAGCAGTTCGTGTTGCACTACCAGGCGCAGGTGAACGCGGCGGGCGAGCCCGAGGTGATGGAGGCGCTGCTGCGCTGGAACTCGCCCGAGCGCGGCCTGGTACCACCAGCTGAGTTCATCCCGGTGCTGGAGGACAGCGGACTGATCATCGAAACCACCCGCTGGGTCTTCCGCCAGGCCTGCCGCCAGGCGCGCCAGTGGCAGGAACAGGGCCACTCGCTGCGCATCGCCGTTAACCTCTCGCCGCTGGATTTCCGTCAGGCCGACCTCGCCGGCAGCCTGCTCGGCATCCTCGAGGAAGAAGGCGCCTCGGCGAACCTGCTGGAGCTGGAGATCACCGAGAGCGCACTGCTCGAGGCCGATGAGCACGTGCAGCAGACCCTGACCCGCCTCAAGGCGGCCGGCCTGCCGCTGCTGCTCGATGACTTCGGCACCGGCTATGCCTCGCTGACCTACCTGCAACGCTTCCCCTTCGACGGCATCAAGATCGACCGCGAGTTCGTCGCCGGCCTGCCGGACAGCGAACACTCGGTCGCGCTGGTGCGCGGCATTCTCACCATGGCCGGCCACCTGGGCCTGCATGTGGTCGCCGAAGGGGTGGAGAACGAACGCCAGGCCGCGTTTCTGCGACTGAACAACTGCCCGAGCCTGCAGGGCTATCACTATGCACGGCCCCTGCCGGCAGCACAGTGTCAGCTGACCCGCGCACCCCGCCAGCAGACGGTACTGCCGTTGCCGCTGGACGGCTGACGCGCCGGCGTTTTACGCCGCCGGCTAGCCTGGGCGCAGCGGCTTGGATACCCTGCCTCCTTTTGGTGCGAGCCTGTCCGATGTCCCTCTTCGAGATTTTGCTGCTGGTTGCCGCCGGCTTTGCCGCAGGCGGTATGAATGCCCTGGCCGGCGGCGGTACTTTCTTCTCCTTCCCCGCCCTGCTCGCCACCGGCCTGCCGCCGGTGACGGCCAATGCCACCAACGCCGTCGCCCTCTGGCCGGCGAGTCTGGCCGGCGCCTGGGCGGCACGCTCCAGCCTGCGACCGCTGGGCGGTTATCTTCTGCCGCTGCTGCTCGCCGGGCTGGCCGGCGGCCTGCTCGGCGGCCTGCTGCTGCTGGCCGGTGGTGACGACGTGTTCAGCCTGCTGATCCCCTGGCTGCTGCTGCTGGCCACCGCACTGTTCGCCGCCAGCCCTTGGCTCAGTCGCTGGCTGGCCGGACGCCGGCGGGAAACCGCGGTGCCACCCCATGCTCCTGCCTCGCTCGCCGCACATGGTCTGGTGTCGATCTATGGCGGTTACTTCGGTGCCGGCATGGGCATCCTGCAACTGGCGGCGTTCTCCATCGAAGGCCATGCGCTAGTACGCGCCAATGCACTGAAGAACCTGATCTCGGCGGTGATCTACAGCGTGGCCAGCATCACCTTCATCGTCGCCGGCCGGGTCAGCTGGTACGAACTGCTGATCCTGCTCGTCGGCGCCACGCTCGGCGGCTACGCCGGTGGCGCGCTCAGCCAGAAGCTGCCAGCCACCTGGTTGCGTGCCTTGGTGATCCTGATCGGCAGCGGCATGACGCTCTATTACTTCTGGGCCACCTACGCCGCCTGAGCCGGCCAAAGCCGTCGAAGGTGGCTGTAGCGGGCCTTCTTTGCTAATGTCGCGCCCGATTCAGACCCGCCGCACACTACAGGTTCCGTCATGGCCCGCAAGAAAGCCGCGCTCGATTTCGAACAATCCCTCGCCGATCTGCAGCAACTGGTCGAACGTCTGGAAAGCGGCGAGCTGTCGCTGGAAGACTCGCTGACCTGCTTCGAGCAGGGCATCGGCCTGACGCGCGACTGCCAGGCGGCGCTGAGTCAGGCCGAGCAGAAGGTGCAGATCCTCCTCGAGCGCGACGGCAAACTGCAGGAAGCGCCGTTCGAAACGGACACCGACGCATGATCGCCGACTACCAGAAAGCCTGTCAGAAGCGCGTCGACGACTGCCTGCAGGCGCTCTTCGTGGCGCCGCACCCGCAGCTCGAACGGCTTTATCAGGCGATGCACTACAGCGTCATGAACGGTGGCAAACGTGTGCGCCCGCTGCTGGTCTACGCCGCGTGCGAGGCGCTGCGCGGCGAGCGGGCCGAAGCTGACGGTGCGGCCTGCGCGGTGGAACTGATCCACGCCTATTCACTGGTGCATGACGACCTGCCGGCGATGGACGACGACGACCTGCGCCGCGGCCAGCCAACCACCCACAAGGCCTTCGACGAGGCCTGCGCGATCCTCGCGGGTGACGGCTTGCAGAGCCTGGCCTTCGAAGTCATCGCCAGCGCCGCGCACAATCCCGCCGACCCCGCACTGCGCCTGCAGATGCTCGGCGTGCTCGGGCGCGCCGCCGGCCCGGCCGGCATGGTCGGCGGGCAGGCCATCGACCTCGGCTCAGTGGGACACAAGCTCGACCGCGCCGCGCTGGAGCTGATGCACCGGCACAAGACCGGCGCACTGATCGAGGCGAGCGTCCGGCTCGGAGCACTGGCCAGCGGTCGCGCCGATGCCGCCAGCCTCGCCTCGCTCAGCCAGTATGCCCAGGCGATCGGCCTGGCATTCCAGGTGCAGGACGACATCCTCGACGTCGAAAGCGATACCGCCACGCTCGGCAAGCACCAGGGGGCCGACATCGCGCGCGACAAGCCGACCTACCCGGCGCTGCTCGGACTGGACGCAGCCAAGGCGTATGCGCGCGAACTGCACGATCTCGCACTGCACGCCCTACGCCCGTTCGACAGCGCCGCCGAACCGCTGCGCGACCTGGCCCGCTTCATCGTCGAACGCCGCAGCTGAGCGGCACGGCCGCAGTCATTGCGGCCGCGACAAAGACCCCGCCGAGCGCCGAGCCGTTCTTATCGAAGTATCCTTCGGGTAAACTGCCGCTCTTTTTTCAGCCAAACGATTCCGCCCCGATGCCCAAGACGTTCCATGAGATTCCTCGGGTCCGCCCAGCGACGCCCGTCCTAGATCGCGCGGCCACGCCGGAGCAGCTGCGCCGGCTGGGCGAGGCGGAACTCGAAGAGCTCGCCAACGAACTGCGCCAGGACCTGCTGTTCAATGTCGGACAGACCGGTGGGCATTTCGGTGCCGGACTGGGCGTGATCGAACTGACCATCGCGCTGCACTACGTCTTCGACACCCCGGACGATCGCCTGGTGTGGGACGTCGGCCATCAGGCGTACCCGCACAAGATTCTTACCGGCCGTCGCCAGCGCATGAGTACCCTGCGCCAGAAGGACGGCCTGGCCGCCTTTCCGCGCCGCTCGGAGAGCGAATACGACACCTTCGGCGTCGGCCACTCCAGCACCTCGATCAGCGCTGCACTGGGCATGGCCATCGCCGCCCGCCTGCAGGGCGAAAAGCGCAAGTCCATCGCGGTGATCGGCGACGGTGCGCTGACCGCCGGCATGGCCTTCGAGGCGCTCAACCATGCGCCGGAAGTCGGCGCCAACATGCTGGTGGTGCTCAACGACAACGACATGTCGATCTCGCGCAACGTCGGCGGCATGTCCAACTACCTGGCCAAGATCCTTTCCAGCCGCACCTACGCGAGCATGCGCGAGGGCAGCAAGAAGGTGCTCTCGCGCCTGCCCGGCGCCTGGGAGATCGCCCGCCGCACCGAGGAGTATGCCAAGGGCATGCTGGTGCCCGGCACGCTGTTCGAGGAGCTCGGCTGGAACTACATCGGCCCGATCGACGGCCACGATCTGCCGACGCTGATCGCCACCCTGCGCAACATGCGCGACCTCGATGGCCCGCAGTTCCTCCATGTGGTGACCAAGAAGGGCAAGGGTTTCGCCCCGGCCGAGGCCGATCCGATCACCTGGCACGCGATCAGCAAGCTGGAACCGGTCGGTGCGCCAGTGGCACCGAAGAAGCCGAGCGGGCCGAAGTATTCCAACGTATTCGGCCAGTGGCTGTGCGACATGGCCGCCGCCGATCCGCGCCTGACCGGCATCACCCCGGCGATGAAGGAAGGCTCCGACCTGGTGGCCTTCAGCGAGCGCTATCCGGACCGTTACTTCGACGTCGCCATCGCCGAACAGCATGCCGTGACCCTGGCCGCCGGCATGGCCTGCGAAGGCCTGAAGCCGGTGGTGGCGATCTATTCGACCTTCCTGCAGCGCGCCTACGACCAGCTGATCCATGACGTCGCGGTGCAGAACCTCGACGTGCTGTTCGCCATCGACCGAGCGGGCCTGGTCGGCGAAGACGGCCCGACCCACGCCGGCAGCTTCGATCTGTCCTACCTGCGCTGCATCCCCGGCATGCTGATCATGACGCCGAGCGACGAGAACGAGATGCGCCGCATGCTCACCACCGGCTACCTGTTCGAAGGCCCGGCAGCGGTGCGCTACCCACGCGGCAGCGGGCCGAACGCGACCATCGAGCCGGGCCTGGCGCCGCTGGAAATCGGCAAGGGCGTGGTGCGCCGTCAGGGCAAGGGTGTCGCGCTGCTGGTATTTGGCGTGCAGCTTCCCGAGGCGCTGCAGGTCGGTGAAACGCTCGATGCCACGGTGGTGGACATGCGTTTCGTCAAGCCGCTGGACGAAACGCTGCTGCGCCGCCTGGCCGCCGAGCACGAGCTGCTGGTGACGATCGAGGAAAACAGCATCATGGGCGGCGCCGGCAGCGCAGTCGCCGAGTTCCTCGCTAGCGAGGCCGTGGTCATGCCCATGCTGCAAATGGGCCTGCCGGACATCTATGTCGAGCACGCCAAGCCGAGCGAGATGCTCGCCGAGTGCGGCCTGGATGCCGCCGGCATCGAAGGCGCGGTGCGCAAGCGCCTGGCTGCCCTCGGCAAGGCTTGATCAGCATTTCGGTGGATGGCTGAAGCGCCTCCATCCTACGTCTCGAAGCTCGCTCCAACAGCTCCCGGCGAGCCTTCGGAAAAGGCTTTGCTTCCGCACGGCACCATCCGGAGTTATATCGGCGAAGGCCGCAGGGTGGAAAACTGCGAAGCATTTTCCACCGTGTGAACGACGCTCTCACTAAGCCCTAGCGAGAGCCCACGCCGCGTCCCACGCCGTGGCGGTGGATGGGTGGAGCACCATCCACCCTACGTCACTGGTAACTCCGACGCGCCTCAATCGCGAGCAAGCTCGCTCCCACAAAAGCGGGCGGAATGTTCAGCCACGCAACAGCAAATCCCCTTCGATGGGTACATAACGCGTTGCGGCGCGAATCAGTGATTGCGCGGTAAGCCCCGGCACGCCGTAGGCGGTGGCCTCGGCGCCGCCGGCACGGACCCGCTCCAGCAGCAGATCGAAGTCGCCATCGCCCGAGGCCAGCACCACCTCGTCGACCCGCCCCGCGGCATCCAGCACGTCGATGGTGATACCTACGTCCCAGTCGCCCTTGGCCGAACCGTCGCTGCGCTGAATGTAGGGCTTGAGCTTCACGGTGAAACCCAAGTTGCGCAGGATCTGCTGGAACTGCTGCTGGCGCGCATCGCCACGGTCGATGGCATAGGCATAGGCCTCGACGATGGTGCCACGCTGGCTGACGTCGGCCCACAGCGCCGCATAGTCGAAGTGGCAACCATGGGCCTGTCGCACGGTGTAGTAGAGGTTCTGCACATCGGCAAACAGGGCGATCTTCTTCACGCATCAATCCGGGTCGGTAAGGGATCGTCAGTATGGACGGCGAAATCGCGCGTGTCCCGCCCCGGGCGCATCGGCTACAGTGGCGCCCCTCGATGTCCTACTCAGCTTTCGATTGCGATGAACGTCCTTGCCATCCTGCGCGACGCCTGGTTCTTCTACTCCCGCCACTTCGGTTCGATCGTCCGCCTCTGCCTGCCGCTGATCCTGCTCGAGAGCGGCACCCGTCTGGCCGTGGACCACTGGCTCGGCAAGGGCGCGCTGCCGGGGCAGGAGCTGCTGGTGGGCATGCTGTTCTACCCGCTGTATATCGGCGCGCTGATCCTGTTCATCGATGCCCGCAGCCGTGGCCACGCTCCGGAGCTGCGTGCCGTGCTCGCCCGTGCGCTGCCGCTGTGGCCGGCGCTGGCGGTGCTCACCGGCCTGGGCACGCTACTGATCATGCTCGGCGCCTCGCTGTTCGTCCTGCCCGGCATCTGGGTGATGGTGAAGATCGCCTTCGCCGAATTTCTGCTGGTGTTGCGCGGCCTGTCGCCGCTGGCGGCATTGAAGCAGAGTTTCATCCTTACCCGCGGGCACTTCCTGCTGGTGCTCGGCTGCGTGCTCAGCGTGCTGCTGCCGCTGTGGATCGTCGAGGCCTGGCTGGCCACGGCGCTGGTCGCCGACAACGCCGCGAACGCTCTGCCGCGGCTGCTGCTCGACGCCGTGGTCGGTGTGCTGCAGCTGCTGCCAACGGTCATGCTGTTCCGCTGCTTCATGCTCTGCAGCGACACGCCGGCAGGCGATCGCGGCCGGACCTAGCCGTTCAGCTGACAGCGCAGCAGCGGCGCCGGGGGCTGCTAGGCTTGCTTCGGTCACGCCCATGAGAGCCACTGCCATGACCGCACAGAACCCCAGCATCCTCTCGCATATTTCCCTCGGCACCGCCCGCTTCGACGAGGCGGTCGCCTTCTACGATCAGGTGCTCGCCACCCTCGGCTGCAAGCGCATCCTCGAGCATCCCGGTGCGGTTGCCTGGGGTCGTGAATTTCCCGAGTTCTGGATCCAGACGCCGTTCAACGGCAGCCCCGCCTCGGTAGGCAACGGCACCCATGTAGGTTTCTTCGCCGCCGATCAGGCGGCGGTGAACGCCTTCCATCGCGCGGCCATCGCCGCCGGCGGCCTTGACGAGGGCGCTCCCGGGCCACGCCCCGAATATGGCGAGCCCTATTACGGCTGCTTCGTGCGCGACCTCGACGGCCACAAGATCGAGGCGACATTCTGGGACCCAGCGCTGATGCAGCAGCTCTACGGTACGCCCGGCTAGCGCGCCCGCGCCGCGAGCAGCCGCGGCAGCAGCAGACTCTGATACAGCCGCGGAAAGCAGCGCGCCAGCAACTGCGCCTTCCAGTCGAGGTTGGACAACACCAGCAGTTTGCGCCGCCTGAGCGCGCCCTGATAGATCGCCTCCGCCACGTCCTGCGGCGAGGCTACCCGGCCGATGGTCAGCACCGGCTGCGGCGCGGTGGAACCGTCGCCGACCAGCACATTCTTGCGCAGGTCGGTGGCGGTGTATCCCGGGCACACCAGCATCACGTTGACGCCGCTACCCTCCAGCTCGCCGCGCAAGGTCTCGAACAGACCGTGCAGCGCGTGCTTGCTGGCGTTGTACGCGGCGCGATCAGGTACCGGCGCGTACTGCGACAGCGAGCTAAGCACAATGATCTGGCCACCACGAGCCATCAGGCTCGGCAGCGCCGCCTGAGTGCAGTGCAGTGCGCCGTAGAAGTTGACCGCCATGACCCGGTGGAACACCGTCAGGCTGGTGTCCGCGACGCGGCTGCGGTGGGTGATGCCGGCGTTGTTGATCAGCACGTCGATACCGCCGTAGCGCTCGATCACCAGACTGACTGCCCGCTGCACCGCCTCGGCATCGCTGACATCGCAGCGCACACCAAGCGCCTCGGCGTTGTGATGATCAGCCAGATGCTGCACCAGGCTGTCGAGCGCCGCCTGTTCGAGATCGAAGATGACCAGCCGTGCGCCGGCCTGCGCCATGCGCAGCGCCAACGCCCGGCCGATTCCGGCGCAGCCGCCAGTGATCAGCACCACCTTGCGATCGAACACCTTGCTGGTGAATACCTTGCGTCGCATACACGCCCCCTTGCCCTGCACTCGGCTACCCGCCGCGCGCTCTAGTCTGAGCATAGGCCGAGCGCCGCAGGCTTTCCTGACAAGTGACATTCTGTGGCATGGACAAACCGCTATCGGTTCCTCATCCTCCGCCCCGCGAGACATTCAGGGACGACGCACATTTTGAGATCACTCCTGTTGACCGCAGCGCTCCTGCTCGGTGGCTGCGGCCTGGCCCACTCAGCGCCGCCCACGCAGGCGCCGCTGACGGTCGGCTACTACGAGTTCCCACCGGCCATCTACAGTGACCCGCAACAACGGGCCCGCGGCCCCGTGGCCGAACTGACGCGCCGCGTGCTACGGCACGCCGGCTATCGCGCGCGTTTTCGCTCGTTACCCAGCGCGCGCCTGTATGCCGGATTGAAAAGCGGAAGCGTCGATCTCTGGGCCGGAGCACCTGGCAAGCCCGAACTGGCGGTGCACACACTGGAAAGCCGTCACACCCTCGGGCGGATCCACCTCAATCTCTACTACCGCCCGGACACGCCGCCGCCACGCATCCCCGAGGACCTGGCCGGGCAAGGGGTGATTCTGATCAGCGGCTACAGCTACTGGCCGGAAATCACCGACATGCTGCAGGATCCGGCACTAGGCGTGCGGGTGGTGCATACCAGCAATCATGAATCGGCGTTGCAGATGCTCCGGTACCGCCGGGCCAACTATGTGCTGGACTACCAGGCCCCGGTGAGCCAAGCCCGCCAGCGCCTGCGGCTGGGCGAACTGCCGTTCCTGCCGATCAGCGAGGTGCCGATCCACTTCATCGTTTCGCGCTACGCCGCCGACAGCGAGGCAGTGCTCGCTGCGCTGGACCGCGCCTACGATGAGCTGCGCGCCGCCGGCGAAGACGTCCGCCTGCCGGACGACTGAGCGGGCTGCTATTGGCCTCGCGGCTTGGCCCGCGCGGTGGGCTCGGCGATCAGCGGGTCGTCCGGCCAGTAATGCTTGGGGTAGCGCCCCTTGAGGTCCTTCTTCACCTCGGCATAGGTGTTGGCCCAGAAGCTCGCCAGATCCTGCGTGACCTGCACCGGCCGACGGGCCGGCGACAGCAGATGCAGCTTGACGACCTGGCGGCCGCCGGCAATACGCGGCGTCTCGGCCAGGCCGAACAGCTCCTGCAGCCGCACTGCCAGCACCGGCGGCTGCTCGCTGTAATCAAGGCGAATGCGTGAGCCGGACGGCACCGACAGTGCCACCGGTGCCTGCTCGTCCAGCCGTTGCGGCAGCGGCCAGGGCAGCAGGGTGGCGAGCATCGCAGGGAGATCGAGCAGGGCGAAATGCGCCAGTCGCGACACCCGCCCCAGATATGGCAACAGCCAGTCTTCCAACCGTTGGAGCAGCGCGGCATCACTGACGTCCGGCCACTCGCTGGTGCCCGCCGTGTCGAGATCCAGCTGCCGCAGCAGTGCGATGCGCGCCTGCCACTGACGCAGTTCTGGCGTCCACGGCAGCATCTCCAACCCCTTGCGCCGCACCAACCCGAGCAATGCCCGCCCGCGTGATTCGTCATCCAGACCCGGTAGCGGCTCACGGCTCAACACCAGCTCGCCGATCCGGCGCTGGCGCTCCGCACGCAGCACGCCCTCACGTTCGTCCCACTCCAGCTCGTCGCGCTGACTGACCTGCTCGGCGAGTACGCCATCGAACAGCGCCGGATCCAGCGCGACCGCACGGTAGATGCGCTCCTCGCGCCGGCCCTGATGACTGCCGAGCTCGGCGATCACCAACCAGGGTTCCTTCATCAGCGCATCGGGTTCATCGAATTGCGCGGCGCGGCCGTTGGCCAGACGGTATTCGCCGCCGCCATCCCGGCGCTGGCGCGCGACTCGATCCGGATAGGCGAAGGCCAGCAACGCAGCGACGGCCTGCGCTTCGTCCAGCGCAGCCGGCGTGCGTTGCGCATCACCGCGCAGCAGGCCGCGAAACTGCCGAGCCAGCTGCCGCACCCGTTGCACGCCGCCGGCGCGCCCGCTGGCCAGCGAGTGCAGGCGCAAGGCCAGGTCGGCGCCGCCACCGCGCTGGGTGTCGCGCTCGCTGAGCAGCGCGGCGATGTCCGCCGCCAGCGCCGCCTGCCCCAGCGCCTGGCCGCGCAGCAGCAGATGCGCCAGACGCGGATGTACCGGCAGCTCCGCCATCGCCTGGCCGTGGGTGGTCAGTTGCCAGCCACCGCGCGGGTTACGCTGCAGGGCACCGAGCCGCTCCAACAGTGCCTGTGCCTGGGCATAGGCCGCCGCTGGCGGCGCATCCAGCCAGGCCAGTTCACCCGGCTCGGCACCCCAGCGCGCCAGCTGCAGCGCAACACCGGCCAGGTCGGCCTGGAGAATTTCCGCCTCGCCATGGGCCGCCAGCTGGGCGTGCTGTTCCTCGGACCACAGCCGGAAGCAGACGCCGGGCTCCAGACGCCCGGCGCGCCCCGCCCGCTGCGTCGCCGAAGCGCGGGAAATGCGCCGCGTCTCCAGGCGCGTCATGCCGCTGCCCGGGTCGAAACGCGGCACTCGCGCCAGCCCGGCATCCACCACCACCCGCACGCCTTCGATGGTCAGGCTGGTTTCGGCGATGTTGGTGGCCAGCACGACCTTGCGCGTGCCCGCCGGCGCCGGCTCGATCGCCGCTCGCTGCGCCGCCAGTTCCAGCTCGCCATGCAGCGGGCAGAGCAGCACATCGCTGCGCCCGGCCAGCGACTCGGCCAGCACCTCGTTGACGCGGCGGATCTCCGCCTGCCCCGGCAGGAATACCAGCAAACTGCCGTGCTCCTCGTCCAGCGCCTGCAGCACCATCTGCACCACCCGCGCCTCGATGCGCTCGCCGGCCTGGTAGGGCCGCCCCCAGCGCAGCGCCACCGGGTGCATGCGCCCGTCGCTGCGCACCACCGGCGCCTGGTCGAGCAGGCTGGACAACCGCTCGCCCTCCAGCGTCGCCGACATCAGCAGCAGCTTGAGCGGCTCGTCGCGCAGCAGCAGCCGCGCATTGAGCGTCAGCGCCAGCGCCAGGTCGGCATCCAGGCTGCGCTCGTGAAATTCATCGAAGATCACCAGGCCGACGCCTTCGAGTGCCGGATCGTCCTGCAGGCGACGGGCAAGAATGCCTTCGGTGACCACCTCGATGCGCGTGTTCGGGCCGACCCGGCTTTCCAGGCGGATGCGATAGCCGACGGTCTCGCCGACCCGTTCGCCCAGCTCGCTGGCCAGGCGCTCGGCCGCCGCGCGCGCGGCCAGGCGCCGTGGTTCGAGCATGACGATCGACTGCCCGGCCAGCCAGGATTCGTCCAGCAATGCCAGCGGCACGCGGGTGGTCTTGCCGGCCCCGGGCGGCGCCTCCAGCACCGCTTCGTCGCGAGTACACAGGGCCTGACGCAGGGCTGGCAGGGCTTCGTCGATGGGTAGGCTGATCATGGCGGCTCCGGTTTGCGGCCGCCGATTATATAGACGCCACGCGCCGCGCAGCGCCCCCAGCCCTGCCGTCCAACGCGGGCGCGTCGGTATAGGGCGACTTTGCGAACAGCCACGCCGTCACGGCGGTCCGATATCAGGAAAACATCACGCAGCCCTTGTATAGTTGCGCCACTTTTTGCGGAGGTCCCTATGCGTACTCGTTCCCGTGTCATCGGCGGCGTGCTGGCCGTCTCCCTGTTCACCCAACTGGCCGCCTGCGGCACGCTGTTCTACCCCGATCGCCGCGGGCAGATCGAAGGCCGCATCGATCCGGCGGTGGCCGTGCTCAACGCCATCGGCCTGCTGTTCTATGTGATTCCCGGCCTGATCGCCTTCGGCATCGACTTCGCCACCGGCGCCATCTACCTGCCCGAGGGCGAATACTCGGTGGCACCGCAGAAACTGCAGGAGGCCATCGGCGCCGACGGCCGCGTCGACCAGGCACGGCTCAAAGCCATCCTCGAGGAAGAAATCGGCCGCAGCCTGCCGCTGGATGATCCGCGACTGATCCAGCAGAGCGGCAACCACGAGCAGCTGGCCACCTTCGGCCTGCGGACGGCCGTCTGATGGGTATTGGCGCGCTTGGCGGCCTGCCACGATGAGTACTAGCGCCGAGCACGCCCGCCTGCTGCGCCGTGCCACTGGTGCTGCACTGGCGGTGGCGCTGTTTCTCGCCGTGAGCAAGGCCGTGGCCTGGTGGCTGAGCGGTTCGGTGAGCCTGCTGGCGGGCCTGACCGACTCGCTGCTCGATGGCGCCGCCTCGTTGCTCAACCTGCTGGCAGTGCATTACTCGCTGCGTCCGGCCGATGACGATCATCGCTACGGCCACGGCAAGGCGGAGGCGCTGGCCGGGCTCGGGCAGGCGGCGTTCATCGGCGTCAGCGCGCTGCTGGTCGGCGCCCAGGGCGTCGACCGGCTGCTGCATCCGCAGCCATTGGGCGCGCCGCTGCTGGGCATCGTGGTGATCGTCGTCTCGCTGGGACTGACGTTCGCGCTGCTTGTCTACCAACGTCACGTGGTACGGATCACCGGCTCGACGGCGATCCGCGCCGACTCGCTGCACTACCGCTCGGACCTGCTGCTCAACAGCAGCATCCTGCTCGCGCTGGTGCTGGCGAGCTACGGCTGGGAGCAACTGGACGCCATCTTCGGCATCGCCATCGCCTTCTACATCCTCTGGAGCGCGGCGAGCATCCTGCGCGAGGCCGGCGCGGTGCTGATGGACACCGAGGTATCCCCGCAGATCAGTGAGGACATGCATCGGCTCGCCTGTAGCGTGCCCGGCGTGCTCGGCTGCCATGACCTGCGCACGCGGGTCTCCGGCACCCGCTGGTTCGTCCAGCTGCATCTGGAACTGCCCGGCGAACTGTCGCTGACGCGGGCGCATGCCTTGTGCGACGAGGTCGAAGCGACGATCCACGCGCGCTATCCGCGCGCCGAGGTGCTGGTGCATGCCGACCCGCAGGAAGTGGTAACACCGCCAACTCCGTGAGCGGGCAAAAAAAAAGACCACGCCTTGGCGTGGTCTTTCATTATCTGGCGGGCCGCGGGTAACGGCATCTTCATCCAGCGCCTTGTGGGCGGTGGGGTCCCGGACCGCTGCGCAGGGTAAGCGCAGCGGGGAAGTACCAGCCGGTTGACCGGTACCGTTACTGCCGGGAGCGGAAGTTGTGATCAGGTTACGCGCCTCGCCGCGGCAGATGCTTGCGAAGATTGCTCAAATCAACACCTCTTGCGCAATGATCGCCAACCGAGTCATTCTTTCTCGCAATCTTTCTTCTGGCGACAGCAAAAATGAGCAAACTCGACCGCTTCGACCTACGCATTCTCGCCGAACTGCAGCATGACGCCCGCATCTCCAACCAGGAACTGGCCGAACGCATCGGCCTGTCGCCGTCGCCCTGCTCCCGCCGCGTCAAGCAGCTCGAAGACGACGGCTACATTGCGCGCCAGGTCGCCCTGCTCGACCGCAAGAAGCTTGGCCTGACGCTCACCGCCTACGTGCTGATCGGCATGGACCGCCACACCCCGGAGCGCTTCGAGCACTTTGAACAGGTGATCGGTAAATGCCCGCAGGTGCTGGAGTGCAGCCTGGTCACCGGCATGGATGCCGACTACCAGCTCAAGGTGGTGGTGCCGGACATGGAGCACTACCAGCAGTTCCTGCTCGGCACCCTGACGCGTATCGAAGGCGTGTCCAGCGTGCGTTCCAGCTTCGTGCTACGCCAGGTGGCGTCGAGCACCGAGCTGCCGCTGGAGCACCTGCGCGGCTGAGACACCGCTCACGAACCGAAGCCACATCCAGCAGGCCTATTGCGTATAATCCGCGCCGCCTTGCTATGCCCCGCACGCCGATCCAATAAGAGCCTCGCTCGATAACTACTCGCCTGCCGCTGTCATAGCTCTCGTCGTCTGTTTCAGACCTAGTCATGCGGAGGATTAAATGGATCCAGCTGTTTTCGAAGAGTGGATGATGATCATCCTGGTCGGCGGCCTCGTGGCCTTCATGGCCTTCATCGTCTGGGATCTCGCGAAAAAATCGAAAGCCGGGCGCTACGGCACGCTGGTGCTGTTCGGCGCGCTCGGACTGGGCGTACTCGGTTTCGTCATCAAGACCCTGGTGATCGGCAGCCTCGAAGGCATCTGATCGCCCTTCCCATCCGAATCTGCGGCCGCGTCACCCGACGCGGCCCGGGTCGTTATTTGCTAAGGAAAAGCCATGAAAGCCACCGACCGGGTGATGCAGAGCTACGGACGCTGCTGCGCCAGTGCCACTTTCTTCGAAGATTTCTACGTCAACTTCCTCGCCAGCTCGCCGATGGTCCGCGAGAAATTCGTCCAGACCGACATGGCCGCGCAGAAACAGTTGCTGCGCGCCGGCATCCTCAATCTGGTGCTGTTTGCGCGCGGCATGCCGGACACCAAGCTCAAGGCGCTGGGCCAGAGCCACTCGCGCAGCGGCTTCGATATTCGTCCGGAGCTCTACGATCTGTGGCTGGCAGCGCTGCTGCGCACCATCGGCGAGCATGACGACGACGCCGGCAAGGACGATCTGCTGGCCTGGCGCGAAGTGCTGGGCAAGGGCATCGAGGTGATCAAGTCGTGCTACTGACGCATCCGCCGGCGCGCTAAAGCTGCGCCGGCACCTCCCGCCACTCGCCCGGCTGCAGGCCATCGAGCGTCCACGGCCCGATGCGCACCCGCACCAGGCGCAGGGTCGGCAACCCGACCGCCGCCGTCATGCGCCTGACCTGGCGATTGCGCCCCTCGCGAATCACCAATTCCAGCCAGCTGGTCGGCACGCTCTTGCGAAAGCGCACCGGCGGGTTGCGTGGCCATAGCTCGGGCTCATCGAGCTGCCGTGCTTCGGCCGGCAGGGTCAGGCCGTCATTGAGCTGGACGCCATCGCGCAAGCGCTGCAGCTGCTCGGCGCTGACCTCACCTTCCACCTGCACCCAGTAGGTCTTCGGCAACTTGTGCTTCGGGTCGGCGATACGCGCCTGCAACTGGCCATCGTTGGTCAAGAGCAGCAGCCCCTCGCTGTCGCGATCCAGCCGGCCGGCCGGATAGACGCCCGGCACCTGCACATAATCCTTCAGCGTCGCGCGGCCATCGGCATCGTTGAACTGGGTGAGCACATCGAACGGCTTGTTCAGCAACAACAGGCGTGGCTCGGCCGGCGGTGCCTTGGCGATGCGACGCGGCGCGGATGGGCGCGCGGTTCGTGCAGGCGGACGCGAGGATGGAGAACGCGGCGGACGGGGCATGGCGATGGCTCTCGGAGCGGGCCGGCCATGCTAGAAGTGACGCCCAGCAGTCGCAAGTGGCGGAGCCCCCGCTGCGCGGCACTGAAATCGGGCAAAGCGGCCTCCGGCAGTGCGCCACTCGTCTTCGCGTGCACCAGCGTGGCTCACCGAGAAAGCTGTCCAATCAGCGGCAGATCGGCGCAAAGCCGCGTCGCAGAAGGCTTTGCGCCATTTGGCACGGATGCTGCCATTGCTCCTGGCGTTCCGATGTTTTCAGCCCACAGTTGCGCACGGACAGCCAAGGAGCCCCACGATGAAACGCCGTCCTCTGATCAAGACCACCCTCGCCGCCAGTGCCCTGATGCTCAGCGGCCTGTTCCCGTTCACCCTGCAGGCCGCCGAGACCATCAAGGTCGGTATCCTGCATTCGCTGTCCGGCACCATGGCCATCTCCGAGACCTCGCTCAAGGACATGGCGCTGATGACCATCGACGAGATCAACGCCAAAGGCGGCGTGCTCGGCAAGCAGCTCGAGCCGGTGGTGGTCGATCCGGCTTCCAACTGGCCGCTGTTCGCCGAGAAAGGCCGCCAGCTGCTGACCCAGGACAAGGTCGCGGTGACCTTCGGCTGCTGGACCAGCGTGTCGCGCAAGTCGGTGCTGCCGGTCTATGAAGAACTCGACGGCCTGCTGTTCTACCCGGTGCAGTACGAGGGCGAAGAGCTGTCGCCGAACGTGTTCTACACCGGCGCGGCGCCAAACCAGCAGGCCATCCCGGCGGTCGAGTACCTGATGAGCGAAGACGGCGGCAGCGCCGAGCGCTTCTTCCTGCTCGGTACCGACTACGTCTACCCGCGCACCACCAACAAGATCCTGCGCGCCTTCCTGATCAGCAAGGGCGTGCCGGAATCCAGCATCGAAGAGGTCTACACGCCGTTCGGTCACAGCGATTACCAGACCATCGTCGCCAACATCAAGAAGTTCGCCGCCGGCGGCAAGACCGCTGTGGTATCGACCATCAACGGCGACTCCAACGTGCCCTTCTACAAGGAGCTGGCCAACCAGGGCCTGGAAGCCACTGACGTTCCGGTCGTGGCCTTCTCGGTCGGTGAGGAAGAACTGCGTGGCATCGACACCAAGCCGCTCGTTGGTCACCTGGCCGCCTGGAACTACTTCCAGTCGGTTGAAAACCCGGTAAACGAAGCCTTCGTCAGCAAGTGGAAGGCCTACGCCAAGGCCCAGAACCTGCCGGGCGCCGACAAGGCGGTGACCAACGACCCGATGGAAGCCACCTACGTCGGTATCCACATGTGGGCGCAGGCGGTCGAGAAAGCCGGCACCACCGACGTCGGCAAGGTGCGCGACGCGCTGGCCGGCCAGACCTTCAAGGCACCGAGCGGCTACACCCTGACCATGGACGAGAAGAACCACCACCTGCACAAGCCGGTGATGATCGGCGAGGTCCAGGAGGACGGTCAGTTCTCGGTGGTCTGGGAAACCGAAAGCCCGGTCCGCGCGCAGCCGTGGAGCCCCTACATCCCGGGCAACGACAAGAAGCCGGATTACGCGGTGAAGTCGAACTAACCGCTGCGGTCGTCGCGGTGGATGGGTGACGCGCCGACTTCGCGTCCCGATCCACCCTGCGATCACTCGGCTTTCGTCAGGCGGATCGGGACGCGTAGTCGAGACGTTCTCATCCGCCTGCCCACCGCCGCCAGCTCCGCCAAGAGAGCACGCGGCGCCCCTTGGGGAATGCACAGATGAACACTGCCCTGCACCGATTATTGCTGCTGCTCCTGCTCGCCCTGCCCTGGGCGGCACAGGCCGGAGACGCGGCCGACTACGCCAAGGCCAGCCCAGCCAAGCAGGCCAAGCTGCTTGAAGACTGGTCCGTCGCGCCGGTTCCCGAGCGGCTTGAGCTGATCGAAGCGCTGCGCGCCAGCCGCGTCGTTATCGACCAGAACAAGACACCCTTTATCGAGGACAACGGTGCCTACCGTGCCCTCGAAGGCGACGCCGAGCCGGTCGGCACGCCGAAGAAGCTGCGCCTGAACAACCGCCTGCGCGGCCTGCTCAACACGGCACTGGCCAGCCACCAGCTGTTCGCCGAAGACCCGGCGCAGCGTCTCGCTGCGGCCAAGCGCCTGCAGCGCAGCGGCCAACCGGAACAGCTCGAGCTGCTTCAGCAGCGCCTGGACGCCGAGGACGATGCCGCCGTCAGTGAAGCGCTGACCCTGGCGTTGGCCAACCTGCAGCTGACCGCGAGCGACCCCGCCGTGCGCCTCGCCGCCGTGCGCCTGCTCGGTGAAACCGGCGCGCCGCTGGCGCGGGTAAGGCTGGAAAACCTGCTGGCCGACGAGGCGGAGATCGACGACAGCGTGCGCAAGGCCGCCGAGACCAGCCTTGTGCAAGTCAAACGCAAACTACTGATCGGCGAACTGCTCGGTCAGGCGTTCAGCGGTCTGTCACTGGGCTCGATCCTGCTACTCGCCGCCCTCGGGCTGGCGATCACCTTCGGCCTGCTCGGCGTGATCAACATGGCCCACGGCGAGATGCTGATGCTCGGCGCCTACACCACCTACATGGTGCAGGTGCTGATGGCGCGGCTCGCCCCTGAGGCCCTCGCCTTCTACCCGCTGGTGGCGCTGCCGGTGGCCTTCTTCGTCACCGCCGCGATCGGCATGGCGCTGGAACGCACGGTGATCCGCCACCTCTACGGCCGCCCGCTGGAAACCCTGCTGGCGACCTGGGGCATTAGCCTGATCCTGATCCAGCTGGTGCGCGTGCTGTTCGGCGCGCAGAACGTCGAGGTCGCCAATCCGGCCTGGCTCTCCGGTGGCCTGCAGGTGCTGCCGAACCTGGTGCTGCCGTACAACCGCATGGTGATCATCGGCTTCGCGCTGTTCGTGGTGCTGCTGACCTGGCTCTTGCTGAACAAGACGCGCCTGGGCCTGAACGTGCGCGCGGTAACGCAGAACCGCAACATGGCCGCCTGCTGCGGGGTGCCCACCGGGCGCATCGACATGATGGCCTTCGGGCTGGGTTCCGGCATCGCCGGGCTCGGCGGCGTGGCCCTGAGCCAGATCGGCAACGTCGGCCCAGACCTCGGCCAGAGCTACATCATCGATTCCTTCCTGGTGGTGGTGCTCGGCGGTGTCGGCCAGCTGGCCGGCAGCATCTTCGCCGCCTTCGGCCTCGGCATCGCCAACAAGATCCTCGAACCGCAGATCGGCGCCGTGCTGGGCAAGATCCTCATCCTCGCGCTGATCATCCTCTTCATCCAGAAGCGTCCGCAGGGGCTCTTCGCTCTCAAGGGGAGGGTCATCGATTGAACCAGCCACTTACCCTCACCGCCGCGCAGAAAGCCGGGCCGAAAGCCACGGTCATCGCCCTCGGCGTGGCGCTCGCCGTCCTCGTCGCCATGCCGCTGCTGCATCTGCTGCCGGCCGAGCATGCCCTGCACGTCTCGGCCTACACCCTGACCCTGGTGGGCAAGATCCTCTGCTACGCCATCGTCGCCCTGGCGCTGGATCTGGTCTGGGGTTACGCGGGGCTCCTGTCCCTCGGCCACGGCCTGTTCTTCGCCCTCGGCGGTTACGCCATGGGCATGTACCTGATGCGCCAGAGCGCCGGTGACGGCCTGCCGGCATTCATGAGCTTCCTCGCCTGGAACGAGCTGCCCTGGTACTGGTATGGCACCTCGAGCTTCCTCTGGGCCATGTGCCTGGTGGTGCTGGTGCCCGGCGTGCTGGCCTTCGTGTTCGGTTTTTTCGCCTTCCGCTCGCGGATCAAGGGCGTGTACTTCTCGATCATGACCCAGGCGCTGACCTTCGCCGGCATGCTGCTGTTCTTCCGCAACGAGACCGGCTTCGGCGGCAACAACGGCTTCACCGATTTCAAGACCATCCTCGGCTTCTCGATTTCGGCGCCGGCGACCCGCGCCACGCTGTTCCTCGCCACTGTGGCGCTCCTGGCCGGCAGCCTGTACCTGGGTGTCCGCCTGGCGCGCAGCAAGTTCGGCCGGGTGCTCACCGCCCTGCGCGATGCCGAGAACCGGCTGATGTTCTGCGGCTACGATCCGCGCGGCTACAAGCTGTTCATCTGGACGCTGTCGGCCGTGCTCTGCGGCCTGGCCGGTGCGCTCTATGTGCCGCAGGTCGGCATCATCAACCCCAGCGAAATGGCACCGACGCAATCCATCGAGGCCGCCGTCTGGGTCGCCCTCGGCGGGCGCGGCACGCTGATCGGCCCGCTGCTCGGCGCCGGCATCGTCAACGGCATGAAGAGCTGGTTCACCGTGGCTTTCCCCGAATACTGGCTGTTCGCCCTCGGCGCGCTGTTCATCGTCGTCACCCTGTACCTGCCCAAGGGCGTCATCGGCCTCATCAAGCGGAGGGGCGAAGAATGAAAACCGTACCCTGCAGCGCCGTCATCGACGGCTTCGACCCCACCGGCGGTGGCCTGACCCGCGATGCCATCGGCCTCGGCCGGGTCGCCGAGAAGGGCCTGGACGTACGCCACGGCACCATCCTCAGCCTGGAAGACATCAACGTCAGCTTCGACGGCTTCAAGGCGCTGACGGATCTCAGCCTGTACATCGGCGTCGGCGAGCTGCGCTGCATCATCGGCCCCAACGGCGCCGGCAAGACCACCATGATGGACGTCATCACCGGCAAGACGCGCCCCACCAGCGGCAGCGCCTGGTTCGGCGAAACCCTGGACCTGACCCGCATGAGCGAGGTGGACATCGCCCAGGCCGGCATCGGCCGCAAGTTTCAGAAGCCCACGGTGTTCGAGGCGCTTTCGGTGTTCGAGAACCTGGAGCTGGCGCAGAAGACCGACAAGTCGGTATGGGCGAGCCTCAGGGCCAGGCTTTCCGGCGAGCAGAAGGACCGCATCGACGAAGTGCTGGAGACCATCCGCCTCGGCCAGTCGCGTCATCGCCCGGCCGGGCTGCTGTCCCACGGGCAGAAGCAGTTCCTCGAGATCGGCATGCTCTTGATGCAGTCGCCGCAGCTCTTGCTGCTCGACGAACCGGTGGCCGGCATGACCGATGCCGAGACCGAATTCACCGCCGAGCTGTTCAAGTCCTTGGCGCGCAAGCATTCGCTGATGGTGGTCGAGCACGACATGGGCTTCGTCGAGACCATTGCCGACCACGTCACCGTGCTGCACCAGGGCCAGGTGCTGGCCGAGGGTTCGCTGCAACAGGTGCAGGCGGATGAGCGGGTGATCGAGGTGTATCTGGGCCGTTGAGCAAAAAGGGTGGATGGCTTCGGCCATCCACCCTACGCCCACCGAATCGTAGGGTGGATAACGCCGCAGGCTTATCCACCGAAAACGGCGCAGCCTTTTCCACGCGTCACGAAAGAAACAAGGACATCGACATGCTGCAAGTCCAGCAACTGCACCAGTACTACGGCGGCAGCCATATCCTTCGCGGCCTCTCGTTCGAGGCGAAGGTCGGCGAAGTCACCTGCCTGCTCGGACGCAACGGCGTCGGCAAGACCACCCTGCTCAAGTGCCTGATGGGCCTGATCCCGGCCAAGGAAGGCGCGGTGAACTGGGAAGGCAAGCCGATCACCGGCTTCAAGCCGCACCAGCGCGTGCGCGCCGGCATCGCCTACGTGCCGCAGGGGCGCGAGATCTTCGGCCGCCTGACCGTCGAGGAAAACCTGCTGATGGGCCTGTCCCGTTTCAGCGCCAGGGAAGCCAAGGAAGTCCCCGAGTTCATCTACGAGCTGTTCCCGGTTTTGCAGGAAATGAAGCACCGCCGCGGCGGCGACCTCTCCGGCGGCCAGCAACAGCAGCTAGCCATCGGCCGCGCACTGGCGAGCAAGCCGCGCTTGTTGATCCTCGACGAACCCACCGAAGGCATCCAGCCCTCGGTGATCAAGGAGATCGGCGCGGTGATCAAGAAGCTCGCGGCCCGCGGCGACATGGCGATCCTCCTGGTGGAGCAGTTCTACGACTTCGCCGCTGAACTGGCCGACCGGTACCTGGTGATGAGCCGCGGCGAGATCATCCAGCAGGGCCGCGGCGAAAACATGGAAGCCGAAGGCGTACGTGGGCTGGTCGCGATCTGATCGGCCAGCGCACCAAAACGGCGCATCCGGCACTCGACGCACCAGCCCGAAGCACAAACGCGTCAGCCAGAGGCGCCTGATCAGGAAGCCAACTCGCGGCGAAAAGCGCTGCAGCGCCGAGCTATCAGGCCGCGCCACAGGACGACGCACCAGGGCAGCGCACAACAGGCACGGCGATTGCTCTGCTTTCCTGACCGACAGATCGAAAAGCCTGCGCCCATGAACGCCCCTGCACCGCTGTTCACCCCTCACTGGCATGCCGAGCTCGAGCTCGGTTATGCGCTGTGCGCCGGCGCCACGCGGCCGGTACTGCGCCGCCACAGCGGGCCGCTACGGGTGCAGAAGCATCTGTATCCCGAGGGGCCGGAGGTTTGCCAGCACATCATCGTGCACCCGCCGGGTGGCATCGCCGGCGGTGATCGGCTGGATATCTGCGCCACGGTCGCTGCCGGTGCCTGGGCGCAGCTGACCAGCCCCGGGGCGGCCAAGTGGTATCGCGCCGCCAGTCCGGCCTTCCAGGACCTGCAGCTGCGCGTCGAAGCCGGCGCCACGCTGGAATGGCTGCCGCAGGAGACCATCATCTACTCCGCCGCGCAGGCCGAGCTGAATACACGCATAGATCTCGAAGGCGATGCGCGGCTGCTCTACTGGGACATGGTCGCGCTGGGTCGCCCGGCGGCAGGCGAGCGCTTCGACGCCGGGCATTTTCAGGCGCGCCTGGATATTCGCCGCGATGCCCAGCTCATCTGGCACGAACGCCAGCGCATCGCCGGCGGCGACGGCCTGCTGCATTCGCCGATCGGCCTCGACGGGCGTTCGGTGTTCGCCACCTTGATCGTCAGCGGCGAAATCGATGCCGACCTGATGGAGCGCTGCCGTGAATTACCCGGCCGCGTGCGTGGTGATCTGACCCAGCTGCCCGGCCTGGTGGTCGCGCGCTGCCTGGCCGACGAAGCGCTGCATGCACGCGCCTGGCTGATCGCATTGTGGCGACTGTTGCGCCCCGAACTGCTGGGCCGCGAGGCGGTACCGCCGCGAATCTGGAGTACCTGAATGATCGGTGGGCAAGGCTGCGCCGTTGCCCACCCTACGCTGGCACGCCGGCGTGCGCGCACTATCTGGTAATCGTAGGGTGGAAAACCGCGCAGCGTTTTCCACCGATACGGACCGAAGAACAACACGACGGGCGCGGCATCGCTCCCGTCAGCGACTGGAAGCCACGATGGACCTCACACCCAGAGAAAAAGACAAGCTGCTGATCTTCACCGCCGGCCTGGTGGCCGAGCGCCGGCTGGCCCGCGGTGTGAAGCTCAACTACCCGGAAGCCATGGCTTACATCTCCGCCGCGCTGCTCGAAGGCGCGCGCGACGGCCGGACGGTCGCCGAGCTGATGCACTTCGGCACCACCCTGCTCAGCCGCGAACAGGTGATGGAAGGCGTGCCGGAGATGATTCCGGAGATCCAGGTCGAGGCCACCTTCCCGGATGGCACCAAGCTGGTCACCGTGCATCAACCTATTCCCTGAAACGCGGGTCAATGTCTACTGCCCACGACCTTGAACCGTTCTTGAAGGAAACCAACGTGCAGATACGTGACGCCCTGGACACCGACCTCGAAGGCATCCTGCAGATATACAACGACGCGGTGCAGAACAGCACGGCGATCTGGAACGACCACTGCGTCGACCTCGCCAACCGCCGGGCCTGGCTGGCCGAGCGCCACGCGCAGGGTTACCCGGTGCTGGTGGCCATCGACGAGCTGGGCCAGGTGGCCGGCTATGCCTCTTTTGGGCCCTGGCGCCCGCATGACGGCTTTCGTCATACCGTGGAGAACTCGGTGTACGTCAGCCCCGACCACCGCGGCAGCGGCATCGGCCGCAGCCTGATGCAGGCGCTGATCGAGCGCGCCCGGCAGCTGGAAAAGCACGTGATGGTCGCCTTTATCGAAAGCGAGAACCGCGCCTCGGTGCATATGCACCAGCAGCTCGGTTTCATCCATGTCGGCCAGATGCGCCAGGTCGGCTGCAAGTTCGGCCGCTGGCTGGACCTGACCATGATGCAACTGACCCTGAACGGGACGTCCCAACCATGATTCCCGGCGAATACCAGATCCAGGACGGCGACATCGAGCTCAACGCCGGCCGCCGTACCCTGACCCTCTGCGTGGCCAACAGCGGCGACCGGCCGATCCAGGTCGGTTCGCACTACCACTTCTTCGAAACCAACGACGCCCTCACCTTCGATCGCGCCGCCACGCGCGGCATGCGTCTGAACATCCCGGCCGGCACCGCGGTGCGTTTCGAGCCGGGGCAGAGCCGCGAGGTGGAGCTGGTCGAGCTGGCCGGCGAGCGCCGGGTATTCGGCTTTGCCGGGCGGGTGATGGGCACGCTCTAGAGGCACAGCGCTTTTCGTAGGGTGGAAAACGCCGAAGGCTTTTCCACCGTGGAACCAGATCGGTGGATGGCTCCGGCCATCCACCCTACGCGAGACGATACGGATGAAGATTTCCCGCCAAGCCTACGCCGACATGTTCGGCCCCACCGTTGGCGACAAGGTGCGCCTGGCCGACACCGAGCTGTGGATCGAGGTCGAAAAGGACTTCACCACCTATGGCGAGGAAGTGAAGTTCGGCGGCGGCAAGGTGATCCGCGACGGCATGGGCCAAAGCCAGCTGTGCGCCGCCGAGGTGGTCGATACCCTGATCACCAACGCGCTGATCCTCGACCACTGGGGCATCGTCAAGGCCGACGTGGGTCTCAAGGACGGCCGCATCGCCGCCATCGGCAAGGCCGGCAACCCGGACATTCAGCCCGATGTGACCATCGCCATCGGCGCCGCGACGGAAGTGATCGCCGGCGAAGGCATGATCCTCACCGCCGGCGGCATCGACTCGCACATCCACTTCATCTGCCCGCAGCAGATCGAAGAGGCGCTGATGAGCGGCGTCACTACCATGATCGGCGGCGGCACCGGGCCGGCCACCGGCACCAACGCCACCACGGTGACGCCCGGCCCCTGGCACATGGCGATGATGCTCAAGGCCGCCGACGCCTTCCCGATGAACATCGGCTTCACCGGCAAGGGCAACGCCTCGCTGCCCGAACCGCTGATCGAGCAGGTCAGGGCCGGGGCCATCGGCCTCAAGCTGCACGAGGACTGGGGCACCACCCCGGCGGCCATCGACAACTGCCTGAGCGTCGCCGACCAGTACGACGTGCAGGTGGCGATTCACACCGACACGCTGAACGAGTCCGGCTTCGTCGAGACGACCCTCGGCGCGTTCAAGGGCCGCACCATTCACACCTACCACACCGAGGGCGCCGGCGGCGGCCACGCGCCGGACATCATCAAGGCCTGTGGCTTCGCCAACGTGCTGCCCAGTTCGACCAACCCGACCCGGCCGTTCACCAAGAACACCATCGACGAGCACCTGGATATGCTGATGGTCTGCCACCACTTGGACCCGAGCATTGCCGAGGACGTGGCCTTCGCCGAGAGCCGGATTCGCCGCGAGACCATCGCCGCCGAAGACATCCTGCATGACCTCGGTGCCTTCTCCATGATCAGCTCCGACAGCCAGGCCATGGGCCGCGTCGGCGAGGTGATCACCCGCACCTGGCAGACCGCCGACAAGATGAAGAAGCAGCGCGGCGCCCTGCCCGGCGACGGCGCGGGCAACGACAACTTCCGCGCCAAGCGCTACATCGCCAAGTACACCATCAACCCGGCGATCACCCATGGCGTCAGCCACGAGGTGGGCTCGATCGAAGTGGGCAAGTGGGCCGATCTGGTGCTCTGGCGCCCGGCGTTCTTCGGCGTCAAGCCGACGCTGATCCTCAAGGGCGGCGCCATCGCCGCCAGCCTGATGGGCGACGCCAACGCCTCGATTCCCACACCGCAACCGGTGCACTACCGGCCGATGTTCGCCAGCTACGGCAGCTCGCTGCATGCGTCGAGCTTCACCTTCATCAGCCAGGCCGCCTTCGAGGCCGGCGTGCCCGAGCAGCTGGGCCTGAAGAAGAGGATCGGCGTGGTGAAGGGCTGCCGCCAGGTGCAGAAGAAGAACCTGATCCACAACGACTACACGCCGGACATCCAGGTCGACCCGCAGAACTATCAGGTGCGCGCCGATGGCCAGCTGCTCTGGTGCGAGCCGGCCGAGGTGCTACCGATGGCGCAGCGGTACTTTCTGTTCTGATCATGCTCCCGCCCGTGCACGCAGGAGGGCCTCAGCGCCCTTCCTTGAGCGCGGCATACTCATCCAGATAGGCCTTGGCCAGCCGCTCCTTGTCGTTGTCGTCGAGCAGCTTGCCGGCCATCTGGAAAAACTTGTGCTCCTCTTCCTCGAGGTGATGCTCGACGGTCTCGCAGAGCTTCTTCGCCAGCGCCAGCCAGGCGGGGCTGCTGAATTCAAGCGCCTCGAGCTCCTCGATCATCTCGTCCATCTCGTGATGCTCGGCGATGGCGTGGCGCGACAGGTCGACGCCCAGGTCGTCCTGCATCAACGGGATATAGAAATGCCGTTCCTCGGCGGTCTCGTGCGCTTCCAGCTCGGTCTTGAAGCCATCGAACAGCTCATGGCGCTCCGGTGAGTCGCCGGAGGTCTGACACAGTTTGGCGGCCAGCTCGCGCTGGATCTCGTGGCTCTGGCGCAACGCTTCGAAGATGGTCATCAGTCAGTCCCTATTTTCCATTGGTGACAGCCTTGGACCCTCCGGCACGGCGCCGGTGCCTTGCCAGGCGACTATGCACAGCTCAACGCAGCTGGCTGTCCTTGCTGCCCCGGCGGTTGTAGCCGCTGAAGCGGGCGTCCTGACGATCCTGTTCGCGCTGGCAGTTCACGCACAGCCGTACCCCCGGCACCGCGCGGCGGCGCGCCTCTGGAATGGCGGCGCCGCATTCTTCGCAGTGCGCCAGGCTATCGCCCTGCCCCAGCTTGCTGCGTGCGCGCTGAACCGCATCGTCAATGGTGCTGTCGATCTGCTCCTGTACCGCGCCGTCGCCTGCCCAGCCATTGGCCATAAGCTTCTCCCGCCTGCCGCTGCGGCAGGCTTGCGTGTGCCACCCATAGTTTCGAGTGTTGCCGATCCGCAGGGTTCGGCAAACCGCCGTCGCGCCGCGAGGCCGCCTGTCGACGGCGGGTGGTGAATCGACAGGCGGACCGTGACCGCCAGGCAGTGCTGGTTATCCTGAACCGCTGAAACAGCGCCTGAGCGTCGTCCCGCGGCGGCTGTTGAACCATGCATTCGTCAGTTTTCGGGGGAAATGATCCGGCCACTCCCGCTCTTCTCCATCGGCCTCGCGCTGCTCGCGGGCTGTACCTCGCCCGGCGAGACGCTGGAGCGCGAGGTGGGCGAGTTCGATCTGCGTCTGGGCCGCGATGCGACCCGCAGCATGGCCCACGGCCTGGTGCAACCGGCCAGCACCGGTGTCTTCCACGGCGGCCTGGACCTGAGCCATGCCAGCGGCTGGTACACCGGCCAGTGGTCGCCCAGTGCCGGCATCAGCGCCGACAGCGAGCTGGAGGTGAACTCCTACCTGGGTTACGCCAGCCAGCCTGTGGCGGACATGCCGGGCTACGAGCTGGGGGTGATTCACTACAGCTTTCCCGGCTTCAGCGAGTGGAACCGCAACCAGTACTACGCCGGGCTGAACCTCGCCGGCCACCAGCTCGGTGCGGCGCTGAGCAGTGCCGCGGAGCGCACCGACAGCACGCTGTACCTCGATCTCGGCAGGGTCACGCCATTCGGCGTCGGCGTCCGCATGCAGTACAGCCACCACGTCCTGGAAACCCCACGCCAGCTCGACGACGGCGAGTCACTGCGGGTATTCGGCGACTGGTCACTGAACCTGTCGCGACCCTGGCTCGGGGGCCAGCTCGATCTTTCCTACAGCGACTCGAGCCTGCGCGGTTGCGACATCCGCCCCGGCTGCGACGGCCTGTTGCAGTTCAAGGCGGAGCGGCCGCTGTACTGAGGCTATTCCTTAACCTGCATGTATTCCTCGGCCCAGACCATGTATTCCGCCGCGGTGGAATATTTCACCGAGAGTTCGGAGGCGCTGAGGTCCGAGGCATCGATCTCGCGCTGCTCGCGCAGGCAATCGTAGGTCGCCTTGATCGCCGCGAAATAGGCCGCGTGGCCGTTGACCACGATGCGCACGCCGAGCGCCGCCAGCCGGGCATTGTCGCGCAGGCGCGGGTTGCCGTAAGTCACCAGCATCAGCGGGATGCGGACCTTATCGGCAACTCGCTCCAGCTGCTCGAAATCCTCGATGCCGACCAGGCAGATAGCATCGGCACCGGCCTTCTCGTAAGCCTCGGCGCGGGCGATCACTTCATCGATACCGATCACCCCGGCGTTAGTGCGCGCGATGATCGCCAGCTCGGGATCGATGCGCGCCTCCAGTGCCGCACGGATCTTGCCGACCGCCTCGAACATGCCGATCAGGTCAGTGGATTTGCGACCGAATTTGGCCGGCAGCAGCGTGTCCTCGATGGTCAACGCGGCGATGCCTGCCCGCTCGAGCTCGATCACCGTGCGCATCACGTTGAGCGCGTTGCCGTAGCCGTGGTCGGCATCGGCGATGATCGGCAGGCGGCTGACACGGCCGATACGCGTGGCCTGCTCGACGAACTCGCTGAGTGTGATCAGCGCGAAATCGGGGGCGGCCAGCACCTGCAGGGAGGCGACCGAACCGCCGAGGATGCCCACTTCGAAACCGAGATCGGCGGCAATGCGTGCGGACATGGGGTCAAACACCGAGGCGGTGTGGTAGCAGTGCTCCGAAGCCAGGAGCTTGCGGAATTCGCTGCGCAAGGAGTGATGGGAAGTTCGCTGCATAAATGGTTACTACCTGAATTGAGCACGCAAGGATCGAGAAGCCCTTGTCGATTCGTTGGAAGCTGCCCGGCGGGTCAAACGACACATTGCCGTGCAGCCGAAGCAGCCGGTCGGCACCGGCGTCAGCGCGGAGCCCCCGGGCGCTGCTGGACATAGGCCATGAACAGGCCGCTGCCGATGATTACCGCCATGCCGAGCAGCGCACCGGGGTCGGGCGCGTGATCGAAGACCAGGTAGCCGACGATCCCGGCGAAGATGATCTGGCCGTAGGTGAACGGCGCCAGGGTCGCGGCGCTGGCGAAACGGAAGGCATTGGTCAGCAGCAGGTGGCCGAGCATGGCCATGCCACCGAGCGCCCCCATCAGCGCCGCGTCGTGCAGCGTCGGGGTGCGCCAGTTGAAGATCACCAGCACGGTCATCGTCACACAGCCGACCAGGCTGGTGAGGTAGTTGCTGGTGACCGGGTGATCGGTCCCGGCCAGGCGTCGCGTGATCAGCTGATAGACGGTAAACGAAAGCGCGGCACCGAACGGCAGCAGTACCGCCGGGGTGAACAGCGCGGAGCCCGGCCGCACGATGATCACCACGCCGAGCAGACCGACGCCCACGGCAAGCCATTGGTTGCGATTGACTCGCTCACCGAGCAACGCCGAAGCGACGGTCACCAGCAATGGCGTCAGAAAGATCACCGCGGTGGCTTCGGCCAGCGGGATGTAGTGCAGCCCGTTGATGAACAGCAGGCTGACGCCGACCAGGCTCAGCCCGCGCAGCAATTGTGGCCACGGGCGCAGCGTGCGGAATACGCGCTGACGCATGCGCGGCACGAACAACGCCGTCATCAGCACGGTCTGCGCGACATAGCGCGCCCAGATGACCATGAACACCGGGTAGATCGCAGAGAGGTGCTTGGCCAGGCCGTCGTGACTGGCCAGCAACAGGCCCGACAGCAGAATCAGCAGAACGCCGTAAAGCGGATGGGAGTGATCGTTCAAAGAAGCCCCGAAAACTTGTTAGCAGCCTAATTATTATGCCTGCAAATACGCCCGCAGTCAGGCGACACCGCCCAGGAGGGCATCATTTGGCGTATGATTACCGGCTTTTTCGCCGGGCCGCACGGCAACCTGCGGCGTATGAGTGATGTTGCGATGTACACGTTAAGACCGATGCAGGAGCACGACATTCCCGCGGTGCTGGCCATTCAGGACGAATGCTATGCCGCCGAGGTGCTGGAAGAGGAAGCGGTGATCCGCTCGCGCCTCGCTGCCTTCCCCCGGCTGGCCTGGGTAGCCGAAGACGAACAGGGTGTATGCGCCTACCTGTTTGCTTACCACTCGCGAGTGGGCAAGGTGACGCCGCTGGATGGCGAGTTCCAGCAGCACGAGGAAGCCGACTGCCTGTACCTGCACGACCTCGCCGTGGCACGCCGTGCCGGTGGCCGCGGTATCGGCCCGGCGCTGGTCCAGCGGAACCTGCAGCAGGCGCAAGCGGCCCAGCTGCGCTATTCGGCGCTGGTATCGGTGCAGGACTCCGCCGCCTTCTGGGCGCGCCAGGGCTACATCGAGCACGAGCAGCTCGAACCGCAGCAGGCCGGCAACCTCGCCAGCTACCAGATCCCGGCGGTGTACATGGTGCGCAGCCTGCACCAATAAGAAGCACGCCTGCGCAATGCCGCCGGCGTACGCACCACAGGCGTGCGCGACCGGCCCCATAATCATGCACGCCCAGGCCAAAACCCGTCTGCCAAGCGGGTTGGCAAGCCGCTTGCTGTGTCCCGGTATCACACGACCGGGACCTTCCAATGCTGGTGATCCACCAACGTACCGCCGCTCGCTCCGAGTGGCAGGCCGAACTCGAACTGACCTACGACGCCCGCAGCAAGAGCCGCCTGCGCTGCTTCAGCCGTAACGGCGAGGAAGTCGGACTGTTCCTCGAGCGCGGCCAGCCACCGCTGCACGACGGCGAATGCCTGCTGGCCAACGATGGTCGGGTGGTACGCGTGCGCGCCCGTCCCGAACGGCTGCTGCACGTCACCTGCGCCAATGCCTTCGAACTCACTCGCGCGGCCTACCACCTGGGCAATCGCCATGTCGCCCTGCAGGTTGGTGATGGCTGGCTGCGGCTGCTCGACGACTACGTGCTCAAGGACATGCTGCTGCAGCTGGGCGCTACGGTGCAGGCTGTCGAGGCTCCATTTCAGCCCGAACACGGCGCCTACGGTGGCGGTCATCATCATTCCCATGCCGGCGAGGCGGAATTCAGCTACGCACCACGCCTGCATCAGTTCGGCGTACGTCCGTGAACGCCGTCGCGACGAGCAGCCTGCATCCGGCCTGGGCACTGCTCCGGCTGGCCAGCCCGCAGCTGCCAATCGGCGGCTACAGCTATTCCCAGGGGCTGGAAATGGCGGTGGAGAACGGCCAGGTGCACGGCCCGGACAGCGCCCGGCGTTGGCTAGAGGATCAGCTGCTGCTCAACCTCGCGCGCTTCGAAGCGCCGCTCCTGCTCGCCCATTGCGAAGCCGCCGTGGAGGATGACTGGCCGCGCCTGTTGCAACTGGCCGCGGAACATCGCGCCAGCCGCGAAACCCGCGAGCTGCAACTGGAGAGCCGGCAGATGGGCTATTCGCTCGGCCAGCTGCTCGACGGCCTGCCGGAGCTCGATCAGCCGGCGCGTGACTGCCTGGCGGCTGCCGGCGAGCCCGGCCTGGCCCTGGCCTGGGCATTGGCCGCCCGCGCCTGGCGCATCCCGCCGACCGAGGCGCTGGCCGCCTGGTTGTGGGGCTGGCTGGAGAACCAGCTCGCCGTGCTGATGAAGACGCTGCCGCTGGGGCAGCAGGCGGCTCAGCGGTTGACTTCGGCGCTGTTGCCAAGCCTCGATGAGGCCGCTCGCATCGCTGCCGAGCGGGCGCCCGAAGATTGGGGGAGCCTGGCGTTCGGGTTGGCGCTGGCGAGCATGGGGCATGAGCGGCAGTACAGTCGGTTGTTCAGGTCATGAGGAGGGCGAGTCCGGCTCTGGCGCCTGTAGCGGTAGGCGCGAGCTCTGCTCGCGAAGCTGCTGGACACGCGCGACGCACTGTATTCGACGAGCCAACGCAAAGGCGTCTCGACCGCGAAACTGTTGGCTTTTTGCCTGAGTGCCAGAGCGCCGCGCTTTACTCGGCGCGAGCGACAGGTTGCGCCAAGGAAATCGCGGCGCCCCACGGAAGCACTCAAGCCACTACCGGCACGCACCGCATCCGCGAGCGGCAAACAAGCTCACCCAACGAATCCCATCCCCCTGCCCCAATCGGCAGCGGCACGCCCTTCGCACCAACCCCAAGGCAGCCACACCGCCTTCCAGAGGAGACCACCCATGAGCACCCAACCCCTGCGCGTCGGCATTGGCGGGCCGGTCGGTTCCGGCAAGACCGCCCTGACCCTCGCCCTGTGCCAGGCCCTGCGCGAGCGCTACAACCTCGCCGTGGTGACCAACGACATCTACACCCAGGAAGACGCCCAGTTCCTCGTGCGTAACGAGGCGCTGGCGCCCGAGCGGATCATCGGTGTGGAGACCGGCGGCTGTCCGCACACGGCAATCCGCGAGGACGCCTCGATCAACCTCGAGGCCGTGGAGCAGCTCAACCGGCGCTTTCCCGGCCTGGATCTGATCATCGTCGAGTCCGGCGGCGACAACCTCTCGGCGACCTTCAGCCCGGAGCTGTCGGACCTGACCATCTACGTGATCGACGTCTCCGCCGGCGACAAGCTGCCGCGCAAGGGCGGGCCGGGCATCTGCAAGTCCGACCTGCTGGTGATCAACAAGATCGACCTGGCGCCGATGGTCGGTGCCTCGCTGGAGGTGATGGATCGCGACGCCCGCAAGATGCGCGGCGAGCGACCGTTCGTCTTCAGCAACCAGAAGGTCGGCCAGGGTCTCGAGGAGATCATCGCCTTCATCGAAAAACAGGGAATGCTCAGCGCCGCCTGATGTTCGCCCACTCATCCAAGGAGTCTTTATGAATCTGCGCAAACCACTGCTCGCCACCCTTCTGCTGCTCAGCCCCGCGCTGGCCCTGGCTCACCCCGGGCATGACCACGCCGGCGTGCTGTCCGGTATCGCTCACCCCGTCTTCGGTCTCGATCACCTGCTGGCGATGGTCGCCGTCGGGCTGTGGGCGGCCCAGCAGACCGGCAAGGCGCGTTGGGCGCTGCCGCTGATCTTCGTCACCACCATGCTGCTCGGCGGCCTCGCCGGCTTTGCCGGTATCGAGATGCCGCTGATGGAAACCGGCATTGCCGGCTCGGTGCTGGCCCTCGGCCTGCTGGTGGCGCTGGCGGTGCGCCCGCCGCTGGCCGTCGCCGCAACATTGACCGCCCTATTCGCCGCCAGCCACGGCGTCGCCCACGGCCTGGAACTGCCGGAGCTGTCCAGCCCGTGGGGTTATGCCGCCGGCTTCATGCTCGCCACCGCGGCGCTGCATGGCGCCGGTTATGCGCTGGTGCGTTACCTGCCGCAGGCTGGCGCGCCGCTGGTGCGTATCGCCGGGGCCGCCTCGGCGCTGACCGGAGCCTGGCTGCTGGCCAGCTGACCATGCGGTGCGGCGCCGTCTCAGTGGTACTGCCGGCGCAGCGCCACGTTGAGGCGGTCGACCACTTCGGCCCAGTCGGCATCCTCGAGAATTTCTTCGCGCAGGAAACTCGCCTGGGCCGGGCTCCAGAATGGCGCGTCGGCCAGGGCTATGCCTTCTGCCAACGGCGAATGACGTTCGATGAACTGCCTGATCGAGACATCGTCGTTGGGCAAGCCCAACTGCTCGAACAGGTTGTGGAAGGCGTGGATCGACTGTTCCATGTGAACCTCCGGTGCTTTCGCGGGAATGAACGCCTTGAGTATCGTCCATTCCCGCGAGAGCGTCGGCGGCATGTGCCGACTCAGCGGAACGGCGGCTCGTCGAAGCTGCGCAGCTTGCGCGAGTGCAGCGAGTTGAGCTGGCTGCGCAGCAGGTCCAGCGCGGTGATGCCGATCTTCAGGTGCTGGCTGACTGCGCGCTCATAGAACGCATTGGCCGAGCCGGGCAGCTTGATCTCGCTGTGCAACGGCTTGTCCGAAACGCACAGCAGCGTGCCGTAAGGCACCCGCAGACGATAACCCTGGGCGGCGATGGTGCCGCTTTCCATGTCCACCGCCACGGCGCGCGAGAGGTTGATCAGCGGTCGCTCCTGCGCCCAGCGCAACTCCCAGTTGCGGTCGTCATAGGTCAGTACGGTGCCGGTACGCAGACGCTTCTTCAGCGCTTCACCCTGCTCGCCGGTGACCTTGGCGGCCGACTCCTGCAGCGCCTGCTGCACTTCGGCCAACGCCGGCAGCGGAATGTGTGGCGGCAGTACGCGATCGAGAATGCCGTCGCGGCGCATATAGGCGTGGGCCAGCACATAGTCGCCAATCGACTGCGACTGCCGCAGCCCGCCGCAGTGGCCGATCATCAACCAGCAGTGCGGGCGCAGTACGGCGAGGTGGTCGGTGATGTTCTTGGCATTGGACGGGCCGACGCCGATGTTGACCAGGGTGATGCCGTGGCCGTCCGCGGCGATCAGGTGATAGGCCGGCATTTGGTAGCGGTGCCACATCACGCCGCCGATGATCGCCTGCGCCTCGCCCTCCTCCATGCCGCGCTCGATCACCACGTTGCCGGGCAGCACCATGCGCACGAAGCGGGTGTCGTCGCGCAGCATGTCCAGACCATGGCGGATGAACTGGTCAACGTAGCGGTGGTAGTTGGTCAGCAGGATCCACGGCTGTACGTGACGCCAGTCGCTGCCGGTGTAGTGCACCAGGCGGCGCAGGGAGAAGTCCACCCGCGCGGCATCGAACAGGGCCAGCGGATAGGGGTCGGCATGCTCCCAGTCGTAGAGCCCGTCGGCGATGTCATCGCAGGCGGCGGACAGATCGGTGCTGGGGAAGACCCGCGCCAGCTCGGCGGCGGTCACGCCGCTGCCGGACAGCTCGTCGCCCTGCTCGATCACATAGGGATAGGGGATGTTGCGCTCGCTGATGCCGACTTCCACCTTGACGTTGAAGTCGTGCATCAACGGGCGCAGCTGGTCGAGCAGATAGGCGCGGAATGCTGCCGGATGGGTCACGGTGACGCTGTAGACACCGGGTGCCTGCACCTTGGCGTAGGCACGGGTCGAGGCCGGTACTTCGCCGTGGCATTCGTAAGTCAGGCGCAGTTCCGGGTAGCGGAACAGGTCGCGCTCGTCCGCGCTTGGCTCGGTGCGGTTGGCAACGTAGCGCTTGAGTGCCCGGTTGAGCGCAGTCGTGGCGCGCTGGTGAAGCTCGGCCAGGTGATCGACCGCTGCCTCGGCAGTGCTGGCGACGGTGAAACGCTGGGTATCGGGAGTCATGCGGCAAGGTCCTGTCTGTGCGAATGGCAGTATCTTGGCCGGAATTCTTGACGAATGTACATGCCGCACGCAGGCCACGGTGCTTGCGCGCAGGCACAAAAAAACCGATGCCGGCTACCCGGCATCGGTTCCTTCGGTTGGTTCCGGCAGCGCCCGAAAACCCGGGCGACTACCAGTCCCGCCAATCAGCTGACGATTACTTGTTCAGCTTCATGGTGCCGTGCTGGGCCAGATGAGTGTGCCAGGAGAAGGCCTTCTCCAGCACGTGCGGGGTGTGCCCGCCGCGGGTCTTGGCTTCCTCGAGGTAATCCAGCGCCTGCTGCTTGTAGTCCGGGTGCATGCAGTTGGCGATGATGCGCTGGGCAGCTTCGGCCGGAGCCAGACCACGCAGATCGGCATAGCCCTGTTCGGTGATGATCACGTCGACATCGTGGTTGGTGTGGTCCACGTGCGTGACGAACGGCACAACGGAGGACACATTGCCATTCTTCGCGGTAGAAGCGGTCACGAAGATGGTGATGCGGGCGTTACGGGCGAAGTCACCCGAGCCACCGATACCGTTCATCATGTGGGTGCCGCTCACGTGGGTGGAGTTCACGTTGCCGTAGATGTCCACTTCCAGCGCGGTGTTGAACGAGATGATGCCCAGGCGACGGATGACTTCCGGATGGTTGGAGATTTCCTGCGGACGGAACACCACCTTGCCAGCGTACTTGGCCATGTCCGAAGCGAGGTTTTCCACGCGCTTCTTGGACAGGGAGAACGCGGTACCGGCGGCGAACTTCACCACGCCAGCGTCGATCAGGTCGAACACACCGTCCTGCAGCACTTCGGAGGCCACCACCAGGTCCTTGAACTCGGAGGTGCGCATGCCGTTCAGCACGGCGTTGGCCACAGAACCCACGCCGGACTGCAGCGGCGCCAGGCTGTTGGTCAGGCGGCCGGATTTCACTTCTGCGCGCAGGAAGTCCAGCAGGTTGTCGGCGATCTTCTGGGTTTCTTCGTTCGGCTCGAACAGCGGCGATGGGATATCCGGCTCGCTGGACAGCACGATGCCGCGCACCTTGGCCGGATCGACCGGAATGCCCACTGTACCGATACGGGTGCTGACGTCGAACACCGGGATGGCTTCGCGAGTGTTCTCGCCGGCGGGACCCGGGATGTAGATGTCGTGCATGCCTTCGTATTCACGCGGAGCGGAGGTGTTCAGCTCGATAATCACGTGCTTGGCGGTCTGCACGAAGATCGGCGAGTTACCCACCGAACCAGTCGGAATGATCTGGCCGTCTTCGGTAATGGCCGCCGCTTCGATGATGGCGTAGTCGACCTGTGGCAGCACGCCCTGGCGAATCAGCTCCGCGGTATGGGACAGGTGCTGGTCGATGTAGAGAATCTCGCCGGCGTTGATCTTCTTGCGCTGGACCGGGTTGCCCTGGTACGGAATGCGCTTGTTGATGATGCCGGCTTCGGCCATGGACTGGTCGGCCGCCGGTCCCATGGAGGCGCCGGTGAACAGATTGACCTTGAATTTTTCACGCTGGCCGCGCTCGGACAGCGCCTTGGGGAACACCTTCGGCTCGCCGAACAGGGTGAAGCCACTCATGCCCAGTGTCATGCCGTCTTCGATCCACGACGCGGCCTCTTCTGCCGGGACAACCTTGTCGAGAAACGCCGCGTTGCGAATGTACTTGTTTAGATCCGTTGCCATGAATTCACCTCTGAAACTCATCGAATGCTCGTCCGTGAAGGCTCTGCAAAGAATTCGCTAGTGCCTGACGAGGCATGGAGACGGCGGCTTCAAGTTCGGAGACAAAACGCCCATGTCTTTTGCCGCTCAATCCGTTGGAACCTCAAAAAATCATGCCGCGCTTGCAACCCCGTACTGTAGTCGCTCGCTGCATTCTAGGGTCCTCAGCTCGTTTGGCTGTTATACGAAGGTACTAGCAAGCCTACGGGACAAAAAGCCCACAGCTGGTATAGACGGGGCAAGAGTAACCAGCAAATCGGCCGGTCCGAACCTGCTAGCACCGCCATACAGCTGCGGCGCACTGTGCGCCAGTCACGCGCCGATATCCAGCCCCGCCCGCCAGCGGCGTGCGGTAGAGCCGCTCGCGACCGTCGTGGCGACTGGCGATGAAGCGATAAGAATCGCTATTCAGCAGCGGAATCCCTGGACTGCGTCGTCCCGGCTCAACGTGGGCAAGCCCCTGTACAACGACGCCCGCTGATGACGCTACCGCCGTTCAAACCGCCAGATCGACCTGCTGCACACTGCCCACCTGGCCATTTTCAAATAGAAACAGCCCGGTGCTCCTGACCCGCCCTTCCAGTTGCTGCTGGGCAATCAGGTCGAAGTCACCATAAGCGCGCGCCAGACCGATGGCACCGACTCCGGCGGAGCGCAGATCAACCTGTCCGCCCGCACCTTGCGCGTCCGGGCGCCACAGGCGGAGTTGTTCGAAGACACTGTCACCTTCGTCAATGAAGCCGTTGCCGTCCTCGTCATACGCGCTCAGGTCGGCGAAGCCATCGCCGGAGAGGGCGCCAAACAGCTCGCGACCGTCATCGACACGACCATTGCCATTGCGGTCCAGCGCCAGGAAGGCGCTGCCGGAGGCAAGACTGGCCAGGCTGTCGCGGTCACCGTCGGCATCGAGGTCGAAGCCGACGCGGTTGCTGGCATCCAGGCGTACCGGGCCGCCCCCGAGGTTGAGCACCAACGGGTCCTGCAATACCGCGCCGGCACGCATCGAAACGCTGGCGCTGCTGTATTGCACGCTGAGCATTTCGAGACTGAGCCCGTACTGGATCGTGCGCCCGTCGGCGGTGTTGACCGTGCCGCTGGCGCTGACGCTCAGCGACTCGCCGCGCCATTCCTGCACGCTGTACTGGTAGTTCAGAAAATCGCCATTCCCAGTCGGCTCCACCAGCGGCATGGCGCCGCCTGCAGATGGCGCCGCTGGCGCTGGCATGGCCAGGCCCGCGGAGAGCCTGTCGAGGGTGGCGTCGATCTCTTCAACCTCGCGCCCCAGCACCGCCAGCAACATACGCAGCTTGCGCAGGCTTTCTTCGTCGGGCGTGAAATCCAGGCTATGTGGGCCGCTCTCCGTGGCGGCGGGAGCCGCTTGCGGCAGGCCGTCAGCCAGGCTCTCCAGCTGTTTCGACGAGATCACCGGACGGTCCTGGGCAAGAAGCACTTCGGCCCGGCTGGAGCTGTTCACTTCGCTGCGCTCATGCCGACTGATCTGCAACCGCTGGCCGCCACGCTGCATGTCCAGTGTCTCGTTGACCTCGCGGCCTGCCGTGTAATGCCGCTCGGCACTCAACCCAAACTGTGCACTTGAGGTAATTCTCATGCCGCAATCCTCCACTCGTTGCCACCATTTCGGCATCACTGAGCAAAAGTTGAGCAATCAACCCAAAGACGGGGCGCTGCGGCTTAGCAGCGCCTGGATATCGAGCCCCTTCGACAAGGTGCCATAAACTCGCCCCCGTCCTTCCAGACGACTGGCGATAAACGCATCACTGACTGCAGCATTACCCGCTTCCAGCAACAGCCCGGCCTGCAAGGCCACGGCAATATCCTCGGTAAGCTGGCGGGCGCGGTACTGGATATCGTCGGGATCGCGCAACGCCGTGCCGAGTCGCTCGATATGCAGCTTCAGGCGCGCGTCGCCATGGCCATCGCCGAGCTCGTCGAACAGCGCGTCGAGCACACCGGCCTCCTTCGACAACGCACGCAGCACGTCCAGGCACTGCACGTTGCCGGAGCCTTCCCAGATGGAGTTGACCGGCGCCTCGCGGTACAGACGCGGCAGGATGGTTTCCTCGACGTAACCGGCGCCACCGAGGCATTCGCTGGCCTCGGCGATCATTTCCGGGGCGCGCTTGCAGATCCAGTATTTACCTACCGCAGTGACCAGCCGGGCGAATCTGGCTTCGCGCTCGTCGTGCAGATTGTCCAGGGCGCGGCCCATGCGCAGGGTCAGGGCCAGAGCGGCTTCGCTCTCAAGCGCGAGGTCGGCCAGCACGTTGCGCATCAGCGGCTGCTCGATCAGCGCCCGACCACCTACATGGCGGTAGGTGCAGTGATGCAGAGCCTGGGTCAGCGCCTGGCGCATCAGCGAGCTGGAGCCGATCATGCAGTCGAAGCGGGTCATGCCGACCATTTCGATGATGGTCGGTACGCCGCGCCCCTCCTCGCCGACCATCCAGGCCAGCGCGCCGCGGTACTCCACCTCGCTGGAGGCGTTGGCCCAGTTGCCCAGCTTGCTCTTCAGCCGCTGGATGTAGAACGCGTTGCGCGTGCCGTCCGGACGATGGCGTGGCAGGAGGAAGCAGGACAGCCCCTTGTCGGTCTGCGCCAGCGTGAGGAAGGCATCGCACATCGGCGCCGAGCAGAACCATTTGTGTCCGACCAGCTCGTAGGCTGCTCCCGGCCCACCAGCGCCGAGCGGATAGGCACGGGTGGTGTTGGCACGCACGTCGGTGCCACCCTGTTTTTCAGTCATGGCCATGCCGATGGTGACGCCGGCCTTCTGCTCCATGGGCAGATTGCGCGGATCGTATTCGCGGCTGAGGATCTTCGGCAGCCAGCGCTCGGCCAGCTCGGGCTGCAGACGCAGCGCCGGCACGCTGGCAAAAGTCATGGTCAGCGGGCAGCTGCTGCCCGCTTCGGCCTGATTGTGCAGATACATCAAGGCGGCGCGCGCCACCTGCGCACCGGGCTGCGGATCGCTCCAGGGCAGCGACGGAATGCCATGCTCGATGGCCGTGCGCATCAGCTCGTGATAGGCCGGATGAAATTCCACCACATCGATGCGATGACCGTAGCGGTCGTGGCTCCTGAACACCGGCCTGTTCTCGTTGGCGAGAAAGCCGGCCGCCATCAGCGGCCCACCGGCAAGCGCGCCATAGGCATCCAGACGCGCGCCGGCCCAGCCAGCCTGGTAACGCTGCACCCACTGTTGCAGCGGCAGGTCGATGCGATAGAGATTGGCGCCGTCGAGCGGCGGCACCTGGTTGGTAACCTCATGAGTTTCGGCGGGGTGCAGGTTCATCGCGGGCTCCTCGATCCGTATCCGTCGTGGCTTGCAGCAAGCTTAGCCGCGCCGGGACAGGTGCCCCTCCACGGGGCCGTATCGGGAAGAGTGAAGCATGGCGCTGGTGGCCGCTGAAGCGGGGTATCGGCCAAAAGGGCCGCGCCTCAGGCAATCGGACCAGGCGTGACGGTACGGGAGGACAGATCGCGGCCGAGGGGGCTGTGCGTCAACAGGCCCACCGTCAGGCGCAGGCGGAAACGACTGCCATGGCCCGGCCGCGAGCGATGATCGAGCTGACCGTCGAGCAGCACCGCCAGCCGCTGGCTGATGGCCAGACCGATACCGAGTCCGCCGTAGCGCCGCGTCAGGGACGCATCGAGCTGCCGGAACTGCTCGTACAGCGAATCGTCGTCGGAGGCACCGAAGCCGATACCGGTATCGATCACCTCGAACTGCAGGGGCAGCTGCAGCGTCGCCGGTCCCGCCTGACTGATGCGCAGGGTGACGCTGCCCTGGCGAGTGAACTTGATGGCATTGTCCAGCAGGTGACCGATGATCTGCTCGAGCTTCTCGGCATCACCGTGCACCAGGTCCGGCAGCGGCCCGTCGAGTTCGACGGAGAAATCCAGCCCCTTGCCATCGGCCCGCGGTGCGAAACGCTGCTGCAGGGCGTCGGTCAGTTCGCGCAGGCTGAACGGTGCCCAATCCGGCTGCTGTTTACCGGCACGCAGCTCGCTGAGCACCAGGATGTTGTTTACCAGACGCAGCATGTCGCGCGACGAGTCGGTGGCAATGCGCAGGTATTGCTGGCGCTCCGCGGGCGTCTCCGACGATGGCAACAGCTCCAGCGCTCCCATCACGCCCATCATCGGCGTGCGCAGCTCATGGCTGATGCTGGAGAGAAACTCGTCTTTCAGCCGGTTGCTTTCCGCCAGTTCGCTATTGAGCTGCTCCAGTTCGGCGCGGGAAGCCTCGAGGATGCTGGCGCGCTCGTCCTTGAGCACGTTGATGCGGTCGGCCAGCGCCATCGACAACAGCACCACCTCCAGCGCCGCGCCGATCTGGCTGGCGTACATGGTGAGGAACATGTGTGGCAGGTAGCCGAGCACCATCAGCGTGTTGATCTGCCCGCCGATCAGCAGCGCGCTCCAGGCGATGATGAAGTAACGCGCCATGCGCATCTTGCGCAGCCAGGCAGCGATACCCGCGGCGAAGATCGCCAGGGTGAACAGCAACGCCATGATCGTCGCCAGGCGTAGCGACACACCGTAATCGGTGAGCAGCGCCAGCAGTATCACCAGCGAACAGAGCCCCATCATCAGCAACAGCAGGCGATCGACCCACGGGCTGTGCTCCGCGGTGCGCAGGAAGCTGCGGGCAAACTGGCAGCCGAACAGCCCCGCCGCGCCGATGAACAGCGGCGTGGCGACATTTGCCCACCAGGGATGATCGGGCCACAGATACTGCAAACCGGCACCGTTGACCGAAATCTGGTAGAGGCCAAAGGCCGCGATATAGAGGATGTAGTACAGGTAGCTGACGTCGCGAATGCTCAGGTAGATGAACAGGTTGTAAACCAGCATCGCCAGCAGCACGCCGTAGATAATACCCAGCACATAGGTATGGCCGGATTGCTCTTCCAGATAGGCATGGGGACTCCAGAGGGTCAGCGGCACCTGGATCGACCCCTGGCTCTGCACCCGCAGATAGAGGCGCTGAGGCTGATGCGGCGCCAGCTCGAGCTGGAACAGGTAATTGCCCTGGCCGATCTCGCGGCTGGACCACGGCAGGGTGTCGCCGGTGCGTCGCGCCAGCCGGTAGCCGCCAGCAGGGTCGGGCAGGTAGAGCTCCACGCTGTCCAGAGGGGGATAGCCCAGCTCCAACAGCCAGCGTTGCGGCCCGCCAGCGGCCGACGGTCGGTAGTTCAGATCGACGCGTATCCAGTAGACAGAGCGCGAATAGCCGCCATTGAGCACGGCGGCGGCGTGCCGGCGAAAACGCTCGTCGAAGTCGGCGGTGCTGACGTCTTCGATATGCGCCTGGCCGCGCAGGTCCTCATAGACGTCCATGACCTGGCCCAGCGGGACGCGCCGGGCATGCTCGTCGAAATCGACAGCCTCTGCCAGCAGCGGCAATAGCGCGAGGATGAACAGGAGAAAATGCCGCATGAAGCCTCGTTAATGCAGGTCGAGACACCTCTGGAACCACCGGTCCAGGACTTCGTCGCGGCTGTCCGTCAAAAGCAAAGTGCCATCAATCTAGCACAGCGCCGTCGGGGTCGATAAATCGCGTCAGCCGGATTATCGCATCACCGACAGCCGCGCGCGCCGACCTGCGGACGCGATGATCCGCGCACACGGTTTGGTGATAAGCTCGCACGCCATGAAAACGCCTACCTCCAGACCCATCGTCCTCTGTCTGTCCGGCCATGACCCCGTTGGCGGCGCCGGCCTGCAGGCGGACATCGAGGCCCTGCTCGCCCAGGGTTGCCACGCCGCCCCGACAGTCACCGCGCTGACCGTGCAGGATACCGTCGACGTCAGCGATTTCCGTGTTCTCGACCGTGCCTGGGTGCTTGCCCAGGCCGAGGCGGTGATCGCCGACGTGCCGATCGCCGCCGTCAAGCTGGGCATGCTCGGCTCGGTGGAAATGGTCGAGACGGTACTGGAGATCATGGCCAAGCTGCCTGGCGTACCACTGGTCTGCGATCCGGTGCTGCGGGCCGGTGGCGGCGGCGCGCTGGGCAAGGACGATGTCGGCTACGCCATGCGCGAGCGCCTGTTCCCGGTATCCACCATCGCCACGCCCAATCTGCCGGAAGCACGCATTCTCGCCGAACTGCCGCAAGGCAGCGCCGATGAATGTGCCGAACGCCTGCTGCCGCATATCCGCCATCTGCTGATCACCGGCGGCCACGGCGACGAGCGCGAGGTGCACAACCGCCTCTACTGTCGCGACGGCAGCCGTCACGACTTCACCTGCGCGCGCCTGCCGGGCAGCTATCACGGCTCCGGCTGCACGCTGGCCAGCACGCTCGCCGGGCGCCTGGCACTCGGCGAGGAATTGACCAGCGCCGTACGATCGGCACTCGACTACACCTGGCGCACCCTGCGCGACGCCGAGGCACCTGGACACGGACAGTACATCCCCCGACGCCTGCCGCTGGATCTGGCCTGACAGGAGTGCTGCGCATGAAGGAATCCACCCAGCTCCGCGGCCTTTACGCGATCACCGACAGCCAGTTGCTGGCCGACGGTCGTCTGCTGCCCTATGTCGAAGCGGCGTTGCAAGGCGGCGCGCGGCTGCTGCAGTACCGTGATAAATCCGGCGACGATACCCGCCGCCTGCGCGAAGCCGCGGCATTGCGTGACCTCTGCGAACGCCACGGCGCGCAATTGATCATCAATGACGACGCCGAGCTGGCCGCGCGCCTGAGCGTGGGCCTGCATCTGGGCCAGGAGGACGGTTCGTTATCCGCCGCCCGCGCGCTGCTTGGGCGCCAGGCAATCATCGGCGCCACCTGCCATGCACAACTGCCACTCGCTGAGCAGGCCGTCACCGAGGGCGCGAGCTATATCGCCTTCGGCCGCTTCTTCAACTCAAACACCAAGCCTGGCGCACCAGCGGCCAGCATCGAATTACTGCAGCAGGCGCGCAGTCGTTTCAGCCAGCCGATCGTCGCCATCGGCGGCATCACGCTGGAGACGGCGCCGCAACTGATTGCCGGTGGCGCCAGTCTGATCGCGGTGATCCACGCGCTGTTCGCCGCCGAAACCGCTGCCGAAGTGCAGCGCCGCGCCGAAGCCTTCACTCGACTATTCAGCAACCCCTGACTCCCGCCCAGGCGGCCGCACTGCGTCGGTCCGCCCCACGTATCGCGAGGCCCCGCATGTCCCGTTCCGAAACCCTCTTCGCCAGTGCCCAGACCCACATCCCCGGTGGCGTCAACTCGCCGGTGCGCGCTTTCCGCAGCGTCGGTGGCACTCCGCTGTTTCTCAAGCACGCCGAAGGCGCCTATGTGATCGATGAGGACGACAAGCGCTATGTCGACTATGTCGGCTCCTGGGGCCCGATGATCCTTGGCCACAGCCATCCCGAAGTGCTTGATGCGGTGCGCCGTCAGCTCGACCACGGACTGTCCTATGGCGCGCCGACGGCGATGGAAACCCAGATGGCCGAACTGGTCTGCAGCCTGGTGCCGTCGATGGAGATGGTGCGCATGGTCAGCTCCGGCACCGAAGCGACCATGAGCGCGATCCGTCTGGCCCGTGGCTACACCGGCCGTGACGCGATCATCAAGTTCGAGGGCTGCTACCACGGCCACTCCGACAGCCTGCTGGTCAAGGCTGGCTCCGGTGCGCTGACCCAGGGCGTGCCAAGCTCGGCCGGCGTGCCGGCGGACTTCGCCAAGCACACCCTGACCCTGGCCTACAACGACCTCGCCGAAGTCGAATCCACGCTGAAGGAGAAGGGCGAGCAGGTCGCCTGCATCATCGTCGAGCCGGTAGCCGGCAACATGAACTGCGTGCCGCCGGCACCGGGCTTCCTCGCAGGCCTGCGTCGCCTGTGTGACGAGCACGGCGTGGTACTGATCTTCGACGAGGTGATGACCGGCTTCCGCGTCGCCCTCGGCGGTGCGCAAGCGCATTTCGGCGTGACGCCGGACCTGTCCACCTTCGGCAAGATCATCGGTGGCGGCATGCCGGTCGGCTGCTTCGGCGGCAAGCGCGCAATCATGGAATGCGTCGCTCCGCTCGGCCCGGTCTACCAGGCCGGTACGCTGTCGGGTAACCCACTGGCAATGGCCGCCGGCCTGACCACGCTGAAGCTGATCAGCCGCCCGGGCTTTCACGCCGAGCTGACCGATTACACCAGCCGTATGCTGCAGGGACTGCAGGATCGCGCCGATGCCGCCGGCATCCCCTTCGTCACCACTCAGGTCGGTGGCATGTTCGGCCTGTATTTCAGCGGCGCCGACGACATCGTCACCTTCGCCGACGTGATGGCCAGCGACGCCGAGCGCTTCAAGCGCTTCTTCCACCTGATGCTGGACGGCGGCGTCTACCTGGCGCCCAGTGCATTCGAGGCCGGGTTCACCTCCATCGCCCACGGCGAGGCCGAGCTCAACATCACCCTGGATGCGGCCGAGCGTGCCTTTGCCCAGCTGAAATGAGCCCGGTGCTGGAGCTGCTGCAGGCCCTCCTGTTGAGCACGAGCGCCGCGACCAGTGCCGTCTGCATCGGTCGTGCGCGACGGCATTACGGCGACGCCGACCAGCCGGCGCTATTCTGCGCCCTGCTCGGCTTTGCGCTCGCTGCCGGCAGCGGCGTCTGCCTGCTCGCCAGTCAGCTCGATTTCGATGCTGGGGAGGCGCAGCGCTGGCTGGAGCGCGCCACCCTGTTGCTGGGTCTGCCGCTGATCGCGCTGGCAGCACTGACCCTCGGCCGGAGCTGGGCGTGGAGCCGGCCGACCTGGGGCCGCGTGCTGCTTGGCCTGTGCGCGTTCTTCGAGCTGGCACGGCAACTCGGCTGGAGCGCACCCTACGCGCTCGGGCTGGTGCTCGGCAGCGCATTGCTGGTGACCTACGCGGGCTTTCTGCAGTGGCCACAACGACGGCCGACCATGCTCGCCGCTCTTGCCGGCGCCCTGCTGCTCGCCTGCACGCCGCTGGAGTTCGGAGGAGCCGGCAGCAGCCCGCTGAGCGACTACCGTCCCCTGCTGCTGGCACTCGCCAGCCCCTTGCTCGTCTGGCTTTTGCTCGATCTACCGGGCAATGCGCGCATCGACCGCGACGCTTCCGCATAAAAAGCCGGCACGGCGGGTGAAAGGCTTTGTAAGCCTGCGGTCACTTATCCATAATGTGACCGCTGACGCGTTTATGTCTGCTACCCGTAATCGCCCTGCTTCTCGAGGCGCCTCGATTGATGACCCGCACCGGCCGCATCCTGTCTTTGGGCTGTCTGCTGCTTTCGCCATTGCTGGCTCACGCCGGCGGCAATTCGCTGCTGATTCCGGCGACGGCGCGCTGCGCGCTGAACACGGTTCCCGAGGAGCTCCCCGCCGCCCTGCGCGCCTGCCAGCAGGCCGCCAGCGAGGGCGATCTGCAGGCGGCCTTCGAGCTGGGCGAGTTCTACTATGACGGCCGCCGCGCCCCACGCGATCTGGCCAAGGCCCGCCACTGGTTCGAACAGGCTTCGCTGCACGGCCACGCGGCCGCCCAGCATCGCCTCGGCGTGATGTTCTTCCGCGGCGAGGGTGTCCGGGCGAACAATGTGCAGGCCTACGTGGTGCTGAAGATGGCCGCGGTCAACGGTGACGAGGATGCCCTCGATACCGCCGACCGAGTGTCCGAGCAGATGCGCCGCGATGAACTGGAAATCGCCACCCAGGTGCTCGGACAGATCTTTCGCGACTACCTGCAGGACCTGCAGGCCGCCGAGGACCGAGACCCGCTCCAGCCATAGGTGGGGCGGGCTTCCAAAAGTCGGGGCGCCCGGCCACTCAGCGCCGTTTCGCCAGCCGTCCGTGCCTTTATCGCCCCCCATGCTTTTATCGGCTTATCCCTGAGCCTATAATCGCCGGTCATTTTTTGCACAACGCCGGCCCGTAACATGACCCGCAAGCTTTTCATCGAAACCCACGGCTGCCAGATGAACGAGTACGACAGCTCGCGCATGGTCGACCTGCTGGGTGAACACCAAGCTCTGGAAATCACCGAGAATCCGGCAGAAGCCGACGTGATTCTCCTCAACACGTGCTCGATCCGCGAGAAAGCCCAGGAGAAGGTCTTTTCGCAACTGGGTCGCTGGCGTGAACTGAAGCAGGACAACCCACAGCTGGTAATCGGCGTCGGTGGCTGCGTGGCCAGCCAGGAAGGCGCGGCAATCCGCGATCGCGCGCCCTACGTCGATGTGGTCTTCGGCCCGCAGACCCTGCACCGCCTGCCGGAGATGATCGATGCTGCGCGCACCACCCGGCAGCCGCAGGTCGACATCTCCTTCCCGGAGATCGAGAAATTCGACCGCCTGCCCGAGCCGCGCGTCGACGGCCCCAGCGCGTTCGTCTCGGTGATGGAAGGCTGCAGCAAGTACTGCACCTTCTGCGTGGTGCCCTATACCCGCGGGGAGGAAGTCAGCCGTCCCTTCGACGACGTGCTGGCCGAGGTGATCCACCTGGCTGAGAACGGCGTGCGTGAAGTGACCCTGCTGGGCCAGAACGTCAACGGGTACCGCGGTACCACGCACGACGGCCGCATCGCCGACCTCGCCGAGCTGATCCGCGTGATCGCCGCTATCGAAGGTATCGATCGCATCCGCTACACCACCAGCCATCCGTTGGAATTCTCTGATGCACTGATCCAGGCCCACGCCGAGGTGCCAGAACTGGTGAAGTACCTGCATCTGCCGGTGCAGGCCGGCTCCGATCGCATCCTCGCGGCTATGAAGCGCAACCACACTGCACTGGAATACAAGTCACGCATCCGCAAGCTGAAGGCGGCGGTGCCGGACATCCTGATCAGCTCGGATTTCATCGTCGGCTTCCCCGGCGAGACCGACAAGGATTTCGAGCAGACCATGAAGCTGATCGAAGACGTCGGCTTTGATTTCTCCTACTCCTTCGTCTACAGCGCGCGCCCCGGTACGCCGGCCGCCGATCTCGCCGACGACACCCCGGAAGAAGTGAAGAAGCAACGCCTGGCAATCCTGCAGCAGCGCATCAACCAGCAGGGCTTCGAGAACAGTCGGCGGATGGTGGGCACCACCCAGCGCATTCTGGTCAGCGACTATTCGAAGAAGGACCCCGGGATGCTGCAGGGCCGAACCGAGCACAATCGCATCGTCAACTTCCGCAGCGACAATCCACGCCTGATCGGTCAGTTCGTCGACGTGCATATCGACGATGCTCTGCCCCACTCACTACGTGGCACATTGCTGCCTTGAGAGCCGTACCGCGTGCCCCCATGTGAATGCAACGGGGCCGCGGTGCACCGGCGAACGCGCTTTCCGCTTTGCACCTGCAGCGCTATTCTTCATTCACCTATCCGCCGAAACCGGCCACACATACAAGCCCTTGAACGCACCCATAGAACCTCATCGTTTCACCCTCGAACCCTTTGAAGCCCGCCGCTTCGCCAATCTCTGCGGCCAGTTCGACGAGCATCTGCGCCTGATCGAACAGCGCCTGGAGCTGGAAATCCGCAACCGCGGCAACCAGTTCGAACTGATCGGCCCGAGCAACGTGGCCAAGTCCGCCGAAAACCTGCTGCGCCGGCTGTACCGGGAGACCAAGACCACCGAACTGTCGCCGGACATGGTGCATCTGTACCTGCAGGAATCCGGGATGGAAGAGCTGGCCAACCCGAACGCCCACCAAGGCGTCGCCCTGCGCACCAAGAAGGGCATGATCCGCCCGCGCGGTGCCAACCAGCAGCGCTACGTCAAGGCCATCCTCGATAACGACATCAACTTCGGCGTCGGCCCGGCCGGTACCGGCAAGACCTACCTCGCCGTGGCCTGTGCGGTGGACGCGCTGGAGCGTGAGCAGGTGCGCCGCATTCTGCTGGTGCGCCCGGCGGTGGAAGCCGGCGAGAAGCTCGGATTCCTGCCCGGTGACCTGGCGCAGAAGATCGACCCCTATCTGCGCCCGCTGTACGACGCCCTCTACGAGATGCTCGGCTTCGAGAACGTGGCGCGCCTCATCGAGAAACAGGTGATCGAGATCGCGCCGCTGGCCTACATGCGCGGGCGCACGCTGAACAACAGCTTCATCATCCTCGACGAGAGCCAGAACACCACCCAGGAACAGATGAAGATGTTCCTCACCCGCATCGGCTTCGGCTCCACCGCGGTGATCACCGGCGATATCACCCAGGTCGACCTGCCACGCGGCACCAAGAGCGGCCTGGCGCATGTGATCGAGGTGCTCAAGGGCGTCAATGGCATCAGCTTCACCCACTTCCAGCCCAAGGATGTGGTGCGCCATCCACTGGTACAGCGCATCGTCGAGGCCTACGAGTCGTTCGAGGATCGCCAGGCCCAGACAACCAAGCGAACCGCCCAGGACCAGCGCCATGATTGAGCTGGATCTGCAGCTGGCCACTAGCGGCAGCGCGCCTGCCGCCGCCGAGTTGCAGCGCTGGTGCGAGCTGGCGCTGCGCCAGCGCAGCGGCGATTCCGAGTTGACCATTCGTCTGGTCGACGAAGACGAAGGCCGAGAACTGAACCGCACCTGGCGGCACAAGGACTACCCGACCAACGTCCTGTCGTTCCCCGCGGACGTGCCAGACGAACTTCTCGACATCCCGCTGCTCGGCGATCTGGTGATCTGCGTGCCGGTGGTCGAGCGCGAGGCCGCCGAGCAGGGCAAGCCGCTTGCGGCGCACTGGGCCCACCTGGTCATCCACGGCTGCCTGCATCTGCTCGGCTACGATCACATCGAGGATGCCGAAGCCGAGGAAATGGAGGAGCTGGAACGCCAGCTGCTGGCCGAGCTCGGGCATCCCGACCCCTATGCCGAACTTTCGCCCGAGACGGGCACTGACAAGGACTCTTGAGTCGCACACCATGAGCGAAGATCGATCGACCAGCGGGCAGAAGTCCTGGCTGGAAAAACTCACCCAGGCTTTTGCCCATGAGCCGAAAACGCGGCAGGACCTGCTGGATATCCTGCGCGAAGCCCATCAGAACAAGCTGCTCGACAACGAGGCGCTGGCCATCGTCGAAGGCGCCATCCAGGTCGCCGACCTGCAGGTGCGCGACATCATGGTGCCGCGCTCGCAGGTGATCAGCATTCGTGCCGACCAGACGCCAAAGGAGTTCCTTCCGGCAGTGATTTCGGCTGCGCACTCCCGCTATCCGGTGGTTGGCGAGAGCCTCGACGAAGTGATCGGCGTACTGCTGGCCAAGGATCTGCTGCCGCTGATCCTCAAGGACGACCAGCACAGCTTCGACATCAAGGACCTGCTGCGTCCGGCGACCTTCGTCCCGGAATCCAAACGCCTCAATGTGCTGCTGCGCGAATTTCGCGCCAACCACAACCACATGGCCATCGTCATCGACGAATACGGCGGCGTCGCCGGACTGGTGACCATCGAGGACGTGCTCGAGCAGATCGTTGGCGACATCGAGGACGAGCACGATGTCGAAGAAGACAGCTACATCCGCCCACTGCCCAGCGGCGACTTCCTGGTCAAGGCGCTGACTCCGATCGAGAACTTCAACGAGTTCTTCGGCAGCGACTTCTCTGACGACGAGTTCGACACCCTGGCCGGGCTGGTGATGAGTACCTTCGGTCATCTGCCCAAGCGCAACGAGATCACCGAGATCGACGGCTTCCGCGTCCGCGTGCTCAATGCCGACAGTCGTCGCGTGCACATGCTGCGCGTTACCCGCCTGGCCAGCTAAGGTCGTCGTCTTCGCCGAGGGCCAGCCGTAACGGCCCTCGGCGCCCGACTTGCCCCACCACCCCGATTCCCCTTAGCCTGCCCCGCATTTGTCCCCGCAAGGAACACCGATGCTCTGGATCACCCGCCCCGGCTGGCCGGGCAATCTGCTGGCGCTGGCTGCCGGCGCGCTCACCACGCTGGCGCTGGCACCGTTCGACCTCTGGCCGTTGGCCCTGCTGTCGATCGCCCTGTTCTACCTCGGTCTGCGCCAACTGGCGCCCAAGGCTGCGGCCGGACGCGGCTGGTGCTACGGCTTCGGCCTGTTCGCCTCCGGCGTGAGCTGGGTCTACGTCAGCATCCATGACTTCGGTGCAGCTGCGCCGCCGCTGGCCGGGCTGCTGACTCTTGGCTTCGTCGCCGGGCTGGCACTGTTCTTCGCCCTGCTCGGCTGGCTCTGGGCGCGCTGGTTCAGGCGCGAGCAGGCGCCGCTGGCCGACGCGCTGGCCTTCGCCGCACTCTGGCTGGCACTCGACGCCCTGCGCGGCTGGATTCTCACCGGTTTTCCCTGGCTCTATGTCGGCTACAGCCAGCTGCATGGACCGCTGGCAGGGCTGGCCCCGCTGGGTGGCGTCTGGCTGCTGAGCTTTTGCATCGCGCTGAGTGCCGCGCTGCTGGTCAATCTGCCGCATCTGCGTACACACAAGATGCAGCTCGCGGCCGCTCTGGCACTACTCGCCGCGCCCTGGATCGCCGGATTGGGACTCGGACAGCACGCCTGGACACAGAGCAAAGGCCAGCCGCTGACGGTCGCCGCGGTACAGGGCAACGTCGCGCAGAGCATGAAGTGGGATCCGAAGAAGCTCGAAATGCAGCTGCTGCTGTATCGCGACATGACCTTCCGCAGCCGCCGCGCCGACCTGATCGTCTGGCCGGAAACCGCCGTGCCGATTCTCAAGGAGCACGCCGAAGGTTATCTGCAGATGATGGCGGACTTCAGCCGGCAGCGTAACGCCGCACTGATCACTGGCGTGCCGGTTCGCCAGCCCAACGCGGCTGGCGAGCTGCGCTACTACAACGGGCTGACCTCCGTCGGCTCAGGTGCTGGCACCTATCTGAAACAGAAGCTGGTGCCGTTCGGTGAATACGTGCCACTGCAGGAAGTCCTGCGCGGACTGATCGCCTTCTTCGACCTGCCGATGTCCGATTTCGCCCGCGGCGAACCGGGCCAGCCATTGCTGCAGGCCAAGGGGCTGCAGATCGCGCCTTATATTTGCTACGAAGTGGTCTATCCGGAATTCGCCGCAGGCCTGGCGGCTCAGAGCGAGCTGCTGCTCACGGTGAGCAACGATGCCTGGTTCGGCCGCTCCATCGGCCCGCTGCAGCACCTGCAGATGGCACAGATGCGGGCCCTGGAGGCCGGACGCTGGATGATCCGCGCCACTAACAATGGCATCACCGTGCTGATCGACCCCTACGGGCGCATCACCGAGCAGGTTCCGCAGTTCGAGGAAGCGGTGCTGTACGGCGAGGTCACGCCGATGCAGGGACTGACACCCTATCTGCAATGGCGCTCCTGGCCGCTGATCGCCCTGTGCGGGCTGTTACTAGCGTGGGCCTTGCTGGCTCGGCGCAAAGCCTAGGCCCAGTGTTCAGCGATACAGCAGGGGATAGACCAGCATGCCCAACGCCTCGTTGAGCAACAGGCTGCTCTGCCAGACCACCTTGGCCTCCGGCAGCCAGCCGCCGAATGGCCGCCCGTGCGGCACGCCGATGAAACCCACCGGCGCGGCGACGACCTCGATGCCGTTCTGCTCGAAGCACCAGCGCGAGCGCACCATGTGCGCGGCCGAGGTGACCAGCACCACCCTCTCGATGCCCGCTGCCTTGAGCATCTCAGCGCTATAGAAGGCATTCTCCCAGGTGGTACGACTGCGCTCCTCCAGCCAGCGGGTCGCTACCCCGAAATCCTGTTGCAGTACCTGAGCACCGATCAACGCTTCGCTCGGCGGCTGGCCAAAATGCAGCCCGCCGCTGGTGAGGATCGGCAGTCCCGACACCTTGGCCAGCCGCGAGGCATAGCGCAGCCGCTCCAGCGCGGTGTAGCCAGGCTGATCCGCCCCCCAGGCCGGATCGGCCTGTTCACGACCGGCGCCAAGCACAACGATCGCACCAGCCCGCTCGCCAAGCACCGGCCACTGCTCTTCCGGCAGCGCCGCCTCGCGCTCGATCAGGCGTGCAGCCCACTCTAGCGTGACCGGCAGGCTGGTCAGCCACAGGCCGCCAAATCCGAGGATGAAGCACAAAGCAGCTAGCCGTGGTGCGCGCCGCCGCAGCCACCACGCAGCGAGCAACAGCAGCAGCAAACCGCCCGGCGGCAGCAATAGTTGTTTGACGATATAGCGAAGCGGCATGCGGTACCCCCGTGACGATACCGCGCAACTCTACGTTGCCCACGCCACACTCGCTATGCCACTCAATGACGACGGTAGGAAAACAGCCGCTGGCGCGCGCGCAACAGTTGCGAACCGCACACCGGGCAGATCGCCGGCCCAGGCCCTTCCGGCCAGTGCACCTCGCTATTGCACAAAGCGCAGCTCAACGTTTGCTGCAATGACAGCGGCACGTGCTTGCCACGTCCACCATGACGGCCACGCGGGACGCTGCGCAACGAAGGCCGCAGCGCTTGCCGTGAAAGATGCTCCTGTTCTTCGGCGGCAGCATGCCAGCCAGAGAGCCATTGCGAATCGCGCTGCAGATAGGCGCGGATCAGTTCAAATTCGGCGGGAGTCAGTCCACGGACTTCCAGTTCCGCATCTCCGGCTTCCCCCGCAGCCGCAACGCGCTCTGCCTCCTCCAGCGCCTGCGACAGACGGTGCAGTACACGCCCGTAAAGACTGTCTTCTTCTGAGGGCTCTTTACCCATGATTCACCTCGCTTTCATCCCGCCCCCATTGAAAGCGTAGCTCAGAGTTCACCGCCTACTCCGTCAACGACGGACGGCACTCCGCCACAGTCGGCAAATCGGGTTTCCCTAGGCTGCGGGGGGTCATGTATGCTACGGCGCTTCCATGCCTCCGTCCGCCACCCGGGTCGCGTTTGCACAAGGTCGTCCCGACCTGCCAGCCGAGCCTGCGCCAGCGCATTCGCGGAGAGCCAGCCCCTACCCAACGCCAGTAGCCATGCACGAACAGTATCAGCCCCGCGAGATCGAAGCCGCCGCGCAATCCCACTGGGATTCGCAGAAATCCTTTGAAGTAAGCGAACAGCCCGGCAAGGACACCTTCTATTGCCTGTCGATGTTCCCCTACCCCAGCGGCAAGCTGCACATGGGCCACGTGCGCAACTACACCATCGGTGACGTGATCGCCCGCTACCAGCGCATGCAGGGCAAGAACGTGCTGCAGCCCATGGGCTGGGACGCCTTCGGCATGCCGGCCGAGAACGCCGCGATGAAGAACCAGGTGGCGCCGGCGAAGTGGACCTACGAGAACATCGCCTACATGAAGGCCCAGCTGAAAAGCCTGGGTCTGGCCATCGACTGGTCGCGCGAAGTCACCACCTGCAAGCCGGACTACTACCGCTGGGAACAGTGGCTGTTCACCCGCCTGTTCGAGAAGGGCGTGATCTACCGCAAGAACGGCACCGTCAACTGGGACCCGGTCGACCAGACCGTGCTGGCCAACGAGCAGGTCATCGATGGCCGCGGCTGGCGCTCGGGTGCGCTGATCGAGAAGCGCGAGATCCCGATGTACTACTTCAAGATCACCGCATACGCCGACGAGCTGCTGGAGAGTCTGGACGAGCTGGACGGCTGGCCGGAACAGGTCAAGACCATGCAGCGCAACTGGATCGGCAAGTCGCGCGGCATGGAGATCAGCTTCCCCTACGATGTGGCCAGCATCGGCAGCGAAGGGCTGATGAAGGTCTTCACCACCCGCCCCGACACCCTGATGGGCGCCACCTACGTGGCGGTGGCCGCCGAACATCCGCTGGCTACCTTGGCGGCGCAAAACAACCCCGAGCTGCAGGACTTCATCGACGAGTGCAAGCGCGGCGGCGTCGCCGAAGCCGACATCGCCACCCAGGAGAAGAAGGGCCTGGCCACTTCGCTGCGCGTGCAGCATCCGCTGACCGGCGAGCTGCTGCCGGTTTGGGTCGCCAACTACGTACTGATGAACTACGGCGAGGGCGCGGTCATGGCCGTGCCGGCGCATGACGAGCGCGACTTCGAATTCGCCAGCAAGTACGGCCTGCCGATCAAGCCGGTGGTGCGCACCAGCGCCGGCGACGAGACGCCCGCGCCCTGGCAGGACGCCTACGGCGAGCACGGCCAGCTGATCAACTCCGGCATCTTCGACGGCCTGGATTTCGAAGGCGCCTTCGACGCCATCGAAGTGGCGCTGCAGAAGAAGGGCCTCGGCCAGGCGCGCACCCAGTTCCGCCTGCGCGACTGGGGCATCAGCCGCCAGCGCTACTGGGGCTGCCCGATCCCGATCATCCATTGCGACAGCTGTGGCGACGTGCCGGTGCCGGAAGCCCAGCTGCCGGTCGTGCTGCCCGAAGACGTGGTGCCGGACGGCGCCGGCTCGCCGCTGGCGAAGATGCCCGAATTCTACGAATGCAGCTGCCCGAAGTGCGGTGCACCGGCCAAGCGCGAAACCGACACCATGGACACCTTCGTCGAGTCGTCTTGGTACTTCGCCCGCTACGCCAGCCCGAACTACGACAAGGGCATGGTCGACCCGGCCGCAGCCAACCACTGGCTGCCGGTCGACCAATACATCGGTGGCATCGAGCACGCCATCCTGCACCTGCTCTACGCGCGCTTCTTCCACAAGCTGATGCGCGACGAAGGGCTGGTCAGCTCGAACGAGCCGTTCAAGAACCTACTGACCCAGGGCATGGTGGTCGCCGAAACCTACTACCGCACCCTGGAAAATGGCGGCAAGGACTGGTTCAACCCGGCCGATGTCGAGGTCGAGCGTGACGCCAAGGCCAAGGTGATCGGTGCCAAGCTCAAGACCGACGGCCTGCCGGTGGAAATCGGCGGCACCGAGAAGATGTCCAAGTCGAAGAACAACGGCGTCGATCCGCAGGCGATGATCGATGCCTACGGCGCCGACACGTGCCGCCTGTTCATGATGTTCGCCTCGCCGCCGGACATGAGCCTGGAATGGTCCGATTCCGGCGTCGAGGGCGCCAGCCGCTTCCTGCGCCGCGTCTGGCGTCTGGCCCACGCGCATGTCAGCGCCGGGCTGCCAGGCGCGCTGGATGTGGCCGCACTGAACGACGAACAGAAGGCCGTGCGCCGCGCGATTCATCTGGCGATCAAGCAGGCCAGCACCGATGTCGGCCAGCACCACAAGTTCAACACCGCCATCGCCCAGGTCATGACGCTGATGAACGTGCTGGAAAAGGCGCCGACCGCCGGTGAACAGGGCCGTGCGCTGCTGCAGGAAGGCCTGGAAACCGTCGCCCTGCTGCTGGCGCCGATCACCCCGCACATCTGCCACGAACTCTGGCAGCAGCTGGGCAAGAGCGGCGCGATCATCGATGCGCAGTGGCCTGCCGTCGACGAATCCGCCCTGGTGCAGGACAGCCTGACCCTAGTAGTGCAGGTCAACGGCAAACTGCGCGGCCAGATCGAAGTGCCGGCCGGCGCCAGCCGGGAAGAGGTGGAGACCACCGCCCGCGGCAACGAGAACGTGCTGCGCTTCACCGAGGGCCTGACTATTCGCAAAGTCATCGTGGTGCCGGGCAAGCTGGTCAACATCGTCGCTAACTGATTCGGTCCCGGCGCCTGCGCCGGGCCTGCGAGGGGATAACAAGATGAACAAACGGAATCTGGTGGTGCTGAGTCTGACATTGCTGCTGAGCGCCTGTGGCTTCCAGCTGCGCGGCACCGGCGACGTCGAGTTCGGCCTCAAGGAACTCGACCTGCAATCGCGCAACAGCTACGGCGAGACGCGCAAGCAGCTCAAGCAGGTCCTCGAAAGCAACGACGTACACGTGCATGCTGGCGCACCCTACAGTCTCAATCTGGTAAAGGAGTCGGAGCGTCGGCGAACCGCCAGCTACACCAGCTCGGCACGCAGTGCCGAATACGAGCTGACCAGTACCCTCGATTACCAGTTCCGTGGTCCGCAGAACCTGCTGCTGCTCGAAGACAGCATCGAAGTGCAGAAAGTCTATGTGCATGACAGCAACAACCTGATCGGTAGCGACCAGGAAGCCGCCCAGCTGCGCCAGGAAATTCGTCGCGAGCTGGTCCAGCAACTGGTGCTGCGCATTCAGCGCATCACCCCCGCGCAACTCGATGCACTTCAGCAGGCCGCCGAGGCCAAAGCTCGCGCCGAGGCAGAAGCACTCGAGGCAGCACGCCGCGCGCAGGATGCGCAGCCGCAGCAATCGCCGATCGAACTGCCGATGCAGTAAGCCGCACAGGCGCGCGGCAAAGCGCGCCTCTCGCGCCTCCCTATGAAGCTCACTCCCGCCCAACTTGCCAAACACCTGCAAGGCCCGCTGGCTCCGGTCTATGTGGTCAGCGGTGACGAGCACCTGCTCTGCCAGGAAGCCTGCGATGCAATTCGCGCAGCAACGCGTGCGCAAGGCTTCAGCGAGCGCCAGGTATTCAACGCCGAAAGCGGATTCGACTGGAGCCAGCTGATCGAGGCCGGCGCCAGCCTTTCGCTGTTTGCCGAGAAGCGCCTGCTGGAGCTGCGCGTCCCCAACGGCAAGCCGGGCGACAAAGGAGCGGCGGCCTTGCTGGAATATCTGGCCCGGCCCGCCGAAGACACCGTGTTGCTGGTCAGCCTGCCCAAGCTCGACGGCAGCACGCAGAAGACCAAGTGGGCGAAGGCTCTGATCGACGGCAAGGACGTGCAGTTCCTGCAGATCTGGCCAGTGGACGCCGCGCAGCTTCCGCAGTGGATTCGCCAGCGTCTCGCTCAAGCCGGACTGTCGGCCGACCAGGAAGCGGTGGAGCTGATCGCAGCACGGGTCGAGGGCAACTTGCTGGCCGCTGCTCAGGAAATCGAGAAGCTCAAGCTGCTGGCCGAAGGAGGCCAGGTGAGCGCAGCGACGGTGCAGGCGGCAGTGGCCGACAGTGCTCGTTACGATGTTTTCGGCCTTATCGATGCCGCCCTGCTTGGGCACGCAGCCCATGCCCTGCACATGCTCGACGGTCTGCGCGGCGAAGGCGTGGAAGCGCCGGTGATTCTCTGGGCCCTGGCGCGCGAGGTACGCCTGCTTGCCAATATCGCCCAGCAGCATAGCCAGGGCACGCCCTTGGACCGCGCATTCAGCCAGGCGCGTCCGCCCGTATGGGACAAGCGTCGACCGCTGGTTTCCAAGGCGTTGCAGCGCCATAGCGTCGCCGGCTGGAATCAGCTGCTCATGGCGGCGCAACGCATCGACGCGCAGGTCAAGGGGCAGGCCGAAGGGGACCCCTGGATAGGTCTGACCCAATTATGTCTGCACCTCGCCGGCAAGCGCCTCGGTATTGCCTGACCCTATCAGCACACCTGAAACGCTCGCGCACAATGCTCACCACCAGTGGACATTTTTTGCACAGCGCCTATGATGCGCTCGCCTGCTCGATCCACATGAGGGCATCACCATGAGCAAGAGTCGCAAGCACGCCAACAAGGCCAAACGCCTGGTGGCGCAACCGCTGTTCCGCAGCCGCCAGGAAACGCCGAAGAAAGGCAAAGGCAGCTACCGTCGCGAAGCCTCCCAGTCCACCAACTGGGAGGCTTCGGTCCTTCTGGCGGGCTAAAACGCCAAGTCCGGCAAAGCGTGTTAAGGTTTGCGACCGACGACACACTCCGAGATTGCTGCATGCTTTACCCCTTCGTTCCCGTTCTGCTGCTACGCTCGCTGGTCGCCGGTGCGGCGCTTAGCCTGGTCGTGGCCTGCGCTGCCGAACCGCTGGCACAAGCGGCACTAACTGACAGCCGCCAATCTTCCGCTCCAATCGCCGGCAGCGACGTCGAGGCCACCCCACACCTCAGTTTTAGCGAATGGCGCGAGCAATTCCGGAGCGAGGCCTTGGCCGCCGGCATTTCCCCCGAGCTGTTCGATCAGGCCTTCGCCGGGGTCAGCCCAGATCCCGGCGTGATTGCCGCTGATCGCAGTCAGCCCGAATTCACTCGCCCCGTCTGGCAATACCTCGACGGAGCGCTCTCCACACAGCGCGTGCGCAGCGGGCAACAATTGCTCAAAGAGCATCGCACAACGCTGGAGCGGATCGAGGCACTCTATGGAGTCGATCGCCAAACGCTGGTGGCGATCTGGGGCCTGGAGAGCAGCTTTGGTCAGATCCAGGGCGACAAGTCGGTGGTTCGCTCACTGGCCACTCTCGCCCATGAAGGTCGCCGCCCGCAATTTGCCAAGAGCCAGCTGATTGCGGCGTTGCAGATACTGCAGAGTGGAGACATCCGCATAGAACAGATGCGTGGCTCCTGGGCCGGCGCGATGGGGCAGACTCAGTTCATCCCAACGACCTATAACACCCACGCTGTCGATTTCGATGGCGATGGGCGTCGTGACATCTGGAACAGCGCAGCCGATGCTCTGGCCTCGGCTGCTCATTACCTGCAGGCGTCCGGCTGGCAGCAAGGCCAGCCCTGGGGCTTCGAAGTCAGCCTGCCCGAGGCGTTCGACTACGCGCTGGCGGACGCGGAGCTACGCAAGCCACTCGCCGAATGGCGCCGTCTGGGCCTGCGCGGCGTGCCGCAGGGGCAGGACGAACGCACCGCGAGCCTGCTACTGCCCGCAGGGCACCGCGGGCCAGCGTTTCTCGTGACGGACAACTTCCGCGCCATTTTGCGTTACAACAATTCATCCGCCTATGCCTTGGCCATCGGGTTGCTCGGCGAACGCTTCCAGGGTGGCGGCGAGATCGCCGCAGGCTGGCCACGCGGCGAACAGCCATTGAGCCGCTCCGAGCGACTGGAACTGCAAGAACGCCTCGACCGCCAGGGTTTCAACCCCGGCAAGCCCGACGGCATCATCGGCGCCAACACACGCAAGGCCATTCGCGGCTTCCAGCAGCAGTTGGGCTGGCCAGCGGACGGCCACCCCAACCAGGAACTCCTAGGCCGGCTCCGCGCCCAGCCGTGATCCTCTAGGTGACATCCGACATGCACAAAAAAGCCCTGCCATTGGCAGGGCTTTTTACTGCTTGACCAGCGCGGCTGGCTGCCAGCCGCTCAATGTTTGACGGCAACCTCGTACAGGTAGTCCGGCAGAGGATCGACCACGATCTGCTGGCCCTTGTAGTGAGCCTGCACAGCCTCGCGCGCGACCACTCCATGCGGAACACGCTCGTCACCACCGAGCCGCTGGCGGGCGCGATAGTCGATTACACAGCCGTCCGCCTCGACCCAGAAATGCGGCGACAGCACCTTACCGTCCAGCTCCACTTCCCCCAGCATCGCCCGATAGGGAATGTGCTGTCGCGCCAGACGCGTCACCACTAGGCGACTCATGGCGTCGCACTCGACCTTCGCGGCGTCCAGATCATCGAGCAGGTTCTTCAACTGGGGTTGGTTCATGTGCAGTGGCCCTCGGCCTTGTGATGTCAGACGCGCGCTACTATAGACGAAGGTCTAATGCGGTGAAATGCCGCAATTTTCTTGCCAACCACAACGCCGATTGCAGATACGGACACGACGAAACCGCTCGCGATGACAGCGAGCGGTTTAAGGAAGGGAGTTAAACGATGGAGACGCAGCGGTGGGGCAGTGCCACATGCGTTCGGCCCTGTGTCCCGGGCCGAACGCTAGTCGCTATTCCTTGGCGGCGTGGGCTTGCTGATCGGCGTGGTACGAAGAGCGCACCAGCGGGCCGGAGGCAATGTTCTTGAAGCCCATCTTCATACCTTCGTCGGCAAACCAGGCGAAGGTGTCGGGATGGACGAACCGCTGGACCGGCAGGTGATTGCGCGACGGTTGCAGGTACTGGCCGAGGGTCAGCATATCGATATCATGCTCGCGCATGCGCTGCATTACCTCGATGACCTCCTCGTCGGTCTCGCCAAGCCCAAGCATAAGCCCCGACTTGGTCGGTACGCCCGGCACGCGCTTCTTGAAGTTTTCCAGCAGATCCAGCGACCACTCGAAATCCGAACCAGGGCGGGAAGACTTGTACAACCGCGGGACGGTTTCCAGGTTGTGATTGAACACATCTGGCGGCTCGCTGGCGGTGATGTCGAGGGCGATCTCCATGCGCCCGCGATAATCCGGCACCAGCGTTTCCAACTGGATGTTCGGCGACAGCTTGCGAATCTCGCGCAGACAGTCGGCGAAATGCTGGGCGCCACCGTCACGCAGATCGTCACGGTCCACGGAGGTGATCACCACGTACTTGAGCCGCATGTCGGCGATGGCCTGTGCCAGATTCTTCGGTTCGTCAGGATCCAGCGCATTGGGTCGACCATGGCCGACATCGCAGAACGGGCAACGTCGCGTACAGATGTCGCCCATGATCATGAAGGTCGCGGTGCCGCTGGAGAAGCACTCGCCCAGGTTAGGGCAGGAGGCCTCCTCGCAGACGCTATGCAGCTTGTGCTTGCGCAAGGTCTGCTTGATCTGGTCAACCTCCGGCGAAACCGGAATACGCACACGGATCCAGTCAGGCTTCTTCGGCAGCTCATCGGTGGGGATGATCTTCACCGGAATCCGCGCGACCTTTTCGGCGCCACGCAGCTTGACCCCGGCCTCAACCTTGGCCGGACGCTTGCCCGTTTCAACACTACTCATATGCTTTCGATTCCGCCCGCGAGGGTCTTCTGTTGCGCGTATCCAAGGTGCTGGGCCAGCTGAGCCCGTAACCGACCAAGCACTTCAGAGAAGTCCACCGGTCCGATCAGGTCACGCAACTGAGTCATCGCCAGCCCCGCATAGCCGCAGGGATTGATGCGCCGGAAAGGTTCGAGGTCCATGTCCACGTTCAGCGCCAGGCCGTGGAAGGAGCGGCCATTGCGGATGCGCAAGCCAAGTGAGGCAATCTTCGCGTTATCGACGTATACGCCTGGCGCATCAGGCTTGGCCTGTGCGGCGATGCCGTAGCTGGCGAGCAAGTCTATAAGGCTCTGCTCGATATGACTGACCAATGCGCGCACACCAAGTCCGCGGCGGCGCACATCGATCAGCAGGTAGCAGACCAACTGGCCCGGGCCGTGATAGGTCACCTGGCCACCGCGGTCGACCTGCACCACCGGGATATCGCCTGGGAACAACACGTGCTCGGCCTTGCCGGCCTGCCCCTGGGTGAATACCGGGGGATGCTGCAGCAGCCAGATCTGGTCGGCTGTCTCCGCATCACGCTGGTTGGTGAAGCGCTGCATGGCCTGCCAGGCCGTCTGGTAGTCGACCAGCCCCAGCTCACGTACGCCGAGGGCTTCGCTGCTCATCACAGCACCATGTGGACGCGGCCGGTCGCACGCAGATCGACGTGGATCGCCTGCAACTGCTCGACACCGGTGGCGGTGATCAGTACCTGTACGGAAAGGAAGCGCCCGTTGCGGCTATCGCGCATCACCAGCGTAGCCTCGTCGAAATCGGGCGCGTGACGCTGGATCACTTCGATCACCGTCTCTCGGAAGCCCTCGCCTGCATCGCCGATCACCTTGATCGGGTAACGCTCGCAGGGGAACTCGATTTTCGGCGCGGTTACTTCATTTTTACTATCGGTCATAGCGTGACGGACTCGTGATCCGCAGGCACGCCAGCGCGGGATGAGCCCTGGCGTGCCGAAGCGTGGTCAGTTAAACAGGCTGAAGAAGAACAGGCGAATGCTATCCCAAAGACGGCGGAACAGCCCACCCTCTTCCACCGCTTCCAGTGCGACAAGATCGGTGCTGTGCAGCACTTCCTCGCCGAGTTTGACGTCGACCTTGCCGATGACCTGGCCTTGCGCGATCGGAGCGACCAGCGTGTCGCTGAAGCTCATGCTCGCCTCGAGCTTGTCCAGCTGACCGCGCGGTAGCGTCAGCGTCAGGTCCTCGGCCAGGCCCGCCTTGACCTGACGCTGCTCACCCTTCCATACCTGCTGCTGCGCCAGCTCGACGCCTTTCTGATAGAAAGTGCGGGTCTCAAAGAAGCGGAAGCCGTAGGTCAGCAGCTTCTGCGTTTCAGCGGCACGCGCCTGCTCGCTATCGGTGCCAAACACCACGGAGATCAAGCGCATGCCATCGCGTACCGCGGAGGCCACCAGGCAGTAGCCAGCCTCTTCAGTGTGTCCGGTCTTCAGGCCGTCGACCGTCTTGTCGCGCCAAAGCAGCAGGTTGCGGTTGGGCTGCTTGATGTTGTTCCAGAAGAACTCTTTCTGCGCGTAGATGGCGTAATGCGCGGGGTCTTGGTAAATGATCGCGCGGGCCAGCTTGGCCATGTCGTTGGCGGAAGAATAATGGTCCGGATCCGGCAGACCGGTGGCGTTCATGAAATGCGTGTTGCTCATGCCCAGGCGCTGCGCAGTGGCATTCATCAGATCGGCAAAGGCCTCTTCGCTGCCGGCGATGTGCTCAGCCATGGCGACGCTGGCGTCATTGCCGGACTGGATGATGATGCCGTGCAACAGGTCGTCCACCGAAACCTGGGTGTTGACCTGAATAAACATCCGCGAGCCGCCGGTGCGCCAGGCCTTCTCGCTGACAGTCACCATGTCGCTGTCGCTGATCTGGCCCTTCTGGATTTCCAGCGTCGCGATGTAGGCGGTCATCAGTTTGGTCAGGCTGGCGGGCGGCAGGCGCTCGTCGCTGTTGTTCTCCACCAGCACCTTGCCGCTGGCAGCGTCCATCAACATGTAGGACTTCGCCGCCAGCTGCGGCGGCGACGGAATTACAGGAGCAGCCCAGACCGCCGGAGCGATCGTCAGCAGTGCGAGAACAATGAAGCGAGGCATGAGGGTGGTGATGTTCATCCGTTTCTCAAATTGGGTTCAGTAAAACAAAGGTTGTGCAGCGACGTGAGGAACTCAGTCGGCCCGCACGCGACGGGGCTGCCCCAGGTTGGCCAGGCGAACGCTCTGCTCCAGCTGGGTCGCCTCGTCCGCGGTCTTGATGGGGCCAAGGCGGACCCGATGCAGAGTCTGTTGATTGTGCACCACCGAGCTGATGAACACTGGCGCAGACACTAGGCCACTCAACTTGTCCTTGAGCAGTTCGGCCGCATCCGGATTGGCAAAGGCGCCGACCTGAAGGAACAAACCGGACGCCAGCTCGGCGCGCCCTGAGCGTTCGAGCTCGACTGGCACCACCGCCGCGGCATGCTGCTGCGGTGGCGGCGTGTATTGCTCGATGGGCTGAGCCTGCGGCCGGGCTGCAGACTGCACTGCTGTAACGGTCGGCGCCTGCGCCATGACCATCGGTGCCGGTCGGCCCTGCTTGGCCCACCACTCCTGGGGATCGATACCCTCCACCTTTACCCGCGCGGTCCCGGTTTCGGCATAGCCGAGCTTCTTCGCTGCAGCGAACGACAGATCGATGATGCGATCGGAATAGAACGGCCCGCGATCATTGACCCGCAAGGTCACGCTCTTACCGTTATCCAGATTGGTGACCTTGACATAGCTGGGCAGCGGCAGGGTCTTGTGCGCCGCACTCATGCCATACAGGTCGTACTTCTCGCCATTGGCAGTCGGCTGGCCGTGAAACTTGGTGCCGTACCAGGAGGCGATGCCGGTAGCGGAGTAGCGGCGGCCATCGCTGATCGGGAAATACGTCTTGCCCAGGACCGTATAGGGGTTGGCCTTGACCGGACCATAGTGCGGCATCGGCGTCGCGTCGGGGATCTGCGATACATCGACGTCCCACCAAGGCGCGCCATCCTTGTGCGGGCGTGCGAAGTCGCCAGGACCACTGATGCCGGTCGGGGCGGACGACGACTGCGCTGGCGGTTTTGCCGAACAGCCGACGAGCAGCGCAGCGGCAATTGTCAGGGTCAGGAGCGCAGGCGAACGCGTCATAACTGTTGTCCTCGCGCCGCAGCCAGCTGCTCGGACAGCTGATGCACCGCCATGGCGTACATCACGCTGCGGTTATAGCGGGTGATGACGTAGAAGTTCGGCAGCCCCAGCCAGTACTCGTCACCCTCGGCGCCTTCCAGACGGAAGGCGGTGACGGCGGTATCCTCGGCGACTGGCGACTCGACGCTCCAGCCCAGTTCGCGCAACTCGGCCACGGTCTTCACCGGATCGAGGCCAGGGCTAAGCCCTTCAGCTGCGCGCTCGCCGGCAATCTCGGCGCGCGCAACCACCGGCTCGCCGTTGGCCCAGCCGTGCTGCTTGAAGTAGCTCGCCGCACTGCCGATCGCATCCACCGGGTTGTTCCAGATGTCGATGCGACCGTCATCATCAAAGTCCACCGCGTAGGCGCGGAAGCTGCTCGGCATGAACTGCGGCAGACCCATCGCCCCTGCGTAGGACCCCTTGAGCGTCAACGGATCCACCTGTTCCTCGCGCGCCAGCAAGAGGAACTCCTTGAGCTGCTGGCGAAAGAACGGCTGGCGTGGGGGGTAATCGAAACCCAGCGTCGACAGCGCATCGATGACTCGGTAGCTACCAGTGTTGCGCCCATAGAAGGTTTCCACGCCGATGATCGCGACGATCACCTGCGCCGGCACGCCATAGACCTGCTCGGCGCGCGCCAGCGCCTCCTCGTTCTGCCGCCAGAAATCCACACCCTGGGCGATGCGCGAGTCAGTGATGAAGATCGGCCGATATTCCTTCCACGGCTTGACCCGCTCGGCCGGACGCGAAATTGCATCGAGAATCGCCTGCTTGCGTTCGGCCTGGGCGAACAGCTCAAGCAGCTGCTCACCGGCAAATCCGTAGTCACGCGTCATCTCGGCGACGAACTCGTCCACGTTCGGCCCCTGGTAATCGGCTGCGATGGCGATCTGCGCACCGCCGAGGGTACCCAGCAATCCCACCGTGCAAAGCATCCGCGCCTTCCAGCCACGCCGTAATGAAGTCAAGAAATACGCTCTCATCAAACTTGCGCGATCCACTTGCGATGGGTGTGGATCGACATCAAAACCCCGAACCCTGACAACAGGGTCACCAATGAAGTTCCGCCGTAACTAATGAAGGGCAATGGCACACCCACTACCGGCAGCAATCCGCTGACCATGCCGATATTGACGAAAACATAGACGAAGAAGGTCATCGTCAGCGCACCGGCCAGCAGTTTGCCGAACAAGGTCTGCGCCTGTACGGTGATCACCAGCCCACGCGCGATCAACAGCAGGTACACGAGCAGCAGCAGACAGACGCCGACCATGCCGAACTCCTCGGCGAGGACCGCAATGATAAAGTCCGTATGACTTTCCGGCAAAAAATCCAGATGGGACTGCGTGCCCATCAGCCAACCCTTGCCGAACACGCCGCCCGAGCCGATCGCGGCCTTCGACTGAATGATGTTCCAGCCGGTGCCCAGCGGATCGCTTTCCGGGTCAAGGAAGGTCAGCACCCGCTGTTTCTGATAGTCGTGCAGCACGAAGTACCACATGGCCACGGCGATCGGCACCAGCGCCGCCGCCGCGCCCATGATCCAGCTCCAGCGCAGGCCGGCGATGAACAGCACGAATGCGCCTGAGGCGAGAATCAGCAACGAGGTCCCCAGGTCGGGCTGCTTGAGGATCAGCGTGAACGGCACCAGGATCAGCGCAAGGCTGATCAGCGTGTGCTTGAAGCGCGGAGGTAGCGGCCGTGCCGAAAGATACCAGGCGATCGTCATCGGCATGATGATCTTCATGAATTCCGAGGGTTGGAAGCGGATCACCCCAGGGATGTTGATCCAGCGGGTCGCGCCCATCGCGGTGTGGCCGACGAACTCCACCGCCAGCAGCAGCCCCACCACCGCGAGATAACCCAGCGGCACCCAGCGCGCCATGAAGCGCGGTTCCAGCTGGGCGATCACCAGCATCGCCCCCAGGCCAAGACCGAACGATGTGGATTGCTTGATCAGCAGGTCCCAGTTCTTGCCACTGGCCGAATAGAGAATGAACAGACTGCCGGCAGCCAGCAGCAGCAACAGCAACATCAGCAATGCATCGATGTGCATGCGTTGCAGCAGGCTGGCGCGACGCCGCATGACATCCTCGCGGGACAGGGTACGGTCGAAGCTGCCGTTCATGGTGTCTTGCCTTCCATGCCGGGCAGCGCGGCAAATTCGGCCTTCAGCTCACCGTCTTCGCCCAGCAGCCAGGCATCCATAACCTGCTTGGCCACCGGTGCCGCGACGCCGGAACCCGACTCGCCGTTCTCGACCATCACCGCCACGGCGATCTGCGGGTTCTGTACCGGGGCGAACGCAACGAACAGCGCATGGTCGCGATGCCGTTCGTTGAGTTTGCCGCTGTCGTATCGTTCACCCTGCTTGATCGCCACCACCTGTGCGGTGCCGCTCTTGCCGGCGATCCGATAGGCCGCACTGTCGCCGACCTTCTTCGCCGTGCCGCGCGCGCCATGCAGGACCTGCTCCATACCGTGGATCGAATAGTCCCAGAACTTCGGATCGCGCAGCTCGATGTCCGGTAGCGGATTCGGATCGACCGGCGGCTCGTCCCCGATGCGCTTGGCCAGATGCGGACGAACCCACTTGCCGCGCGTCGCCATCAGCGCGGTGGCCTGCGCGAGTTGTAGCGGCGTGGCCTGCATGTAGCCCTGACCGATACCCAGAATGACGGTTTCGCCGGGATACCAGGCCTGGCGATAACGCGCTCGCTTCCATTCCCGCGAGGGCATCAGTCCGGCGGTCTCCTCGTACATGTCGAGCGCCACGCGCTGACCGAGGCCAAAACGCGTCATGTAGCTGTGCATGCGATCGACGCCCAGCTTATGCGCCATGTCGTAAAAGTAGGTGTCGTTCGAGCGCATGATCGCGAGCTCCAGATCCACCGGACCGTCGCCACCGCGGTTCCAGTTGCGATACTTGTGCTTGACGTTGGGCAGCTGATAGTAGCCCGGGTCGTACACCCGGCTGGTCGGCGTGATGACACCGGCATCCAGCCCGGCGATCGCCATCATCGGTTTGATCGTCGAACCGGGCGGATACAGGCCGCGCAGCACGCGGTTGTACAGCGGCCGGTCGATGGAGTCGCGCAGCTCGCCATAGGCCTTGAAGCTGATCCCGGTGACGAACAGGTTGGGATCGAAGCTCGGCTGGCTGACCATCGCGACGACTTCACCGCTGTCCGGCAGCAGCGCCACGATCGCTCCGCGACGGCCGGCGAGCGCGGCTTCGGCGGCCTCCTGCAGCTTGAGGTCAAGGGTCAGTGTCAGGTCCTTACCGGGGATCGGATCGGTACGCTTGAGCACGCGCAACACACGGCCGCGTGCGTTGGTCTCGACCTCCTCGTAGCCGACCTGGCCATGCAGCACGTCCTCGTAGAACTTCTCGATGCCAGTCTTGCCCATGTGGTGGGTGCCGCTGTAGTTCACCGGATCGAGCGTCTGCAGTTCCTTCTCGTTGATCCGCCCGACATAGCCGACCGAATGGGCGAAGTGCGGGCCCTGAGGGTAGTGGCGCACCAGCTGCGCCGACACCTCGATGCCGGGCAGACGGAACTGGTTCACCGCGATGCGCGCGATCTGCTCTTCCGTCAGCTCGTACATGATCGGCACCGGCTCGAACGGCCGGCGTCCCTGCAGCACGCGCTTCTCGAACAGTTCGCGCTCCTCGGCCGGCAGCTGCAACACCTCGACCACCCGGTCGAGCACGCCGCGCCAGTCCTGCCCGGCGCGCTCACGGGTGACCGTCAGGCTGAAACTCGGGCGGTTGTCGGCGATCACCCGGCCGTTGCGATCGAAGATCAGTCCGCGGTTGGGCGGGATCGGCTGCACATGCACGCGGTTGTTTTCCGACAGCGTCGAATGGTGCTCGAACTGCACCACCTGCAGGTAGTACATGCGCGCCACCAGCACACCGATCAGCAACACCACCACGACAATGCCGACCAGCGCGCGACTGCGCACCAGCAGGGCATCCTTTTCGTGGTCCTTGAGGGGGATCGGTTGCGGCATGGATCGGTCGTCGGACTACTTGTGATAGGGGTGGCCGGACAGCAGCGTCCAGGCACGATAGATCTGCTCGCCCACCAGAATCCGCACCAGCGGATGCGGCAGTGTCAGCGGCGATAGCGACCAGCGCTGCTCGCTGCGCGCACACACCTCCGGCGCCAGCCCTTCCGGGCCGCCGACCATGAGGTTGACGTTGCGCGCATCCAGCCGCCAGCGCTCCAGCTCCGTCGCCAGCTGCTCGGTGCTCCACGGCTTGCCGTGCACCTCCAGCGTGACGATGCGCTCGCCCGGTTGCACCTTGGCCTGCATCGCCTCGCCTTCCTGGCGAATCAAGCGCGCGACGTCGGCATTCTTGCCACGCGTGTTTAGCGGAATCTCCACCAGGTCGAGCGGCAATTCGGACGGCAGGCGCTTGGCATATTCCTGCCAGCCGTCTTCCACCCAGCGCGGCATCTTCGAACCGACCGCGACCAGCTTGATCCGCACCTCTTACTCCGGGTCGTGGCTGTGCTGCGCGCGGCTCTGTTCGGCGCCCTGCCAGAGACGCTCGAGATCGTAGAACTGCCGGGTTGGCACCTGCATGACATGCACCACCACGTCACCGAGGTCGAGCAGCGCCCACTCGCCGCCCTCCAGGCCTTCGCTGCCCAACGGGCGCACGCCCTGCTCCTTGACCTTCTCCAGCACGTTGTCGGCCAGCGACTTGACGTGACGGCTCGAGGTGCCGCTGGCGATCACCATGTAATCGGTGACGCTGGTCTTGCCACGCACATCGATGGTGACGATGTCCTGGGCCTTCAGATCTTCCAGTGCGGCAATCGCCAGCTGGACCAAAGCTTCATTATGCATAACGTGAAAACAACCTCAGTTCGACGCCCGGTAGAGTCCGTGCGCGTTGATATAAGCCAGTACGGCGTCGGGCACCAGAAAACGCACCGACTTGCCGCTGGCCAGCAATTGACGAATCTGCGTCGCAGACACCTCCAGCGGTGTCTGCCAGACGAAGGCGATCTGTCCGGCCCCGCCGGCAAGCGCCTGCGGGTCGGGAACGCTGCGTGCAGCCACCAGATCCTGCAGCACCTGCGGCGCCTCGCTGCCGGCATCCGGCCGCTGCATGACGAGGATATGGCAATAATCGAGCAGCTCTTCCCAGCGATGCCAGGTCGGCAGCCCGCAGAAGGCGTCCCAACCCACCAGCAGCAGCAGCTGATCGGTCGGCGCCAGCTCGGCACGCAGCGAAATCAGCGTGTCGATGGTGTAGGACGGTTTCTCCCGCTCCAGCTCGCGAGCATCCACCAGCAGCGGCGGCAGGTCCTGTACGGCGAGACGCACCATGGCCAGACGATCCTGCGCCGAGCAGCTCGGCGTATCGCGATGCGGCGGGCGCGCGTTGGGAATCAACCGCAGCTCATCGAGCCCGAACATCTCGGCGACTTCCAGCGCTCCGCGCAGGTGACCGATATGCACCGGATCGAAGGTACCGCCGAGCAGGCCAATGCGTTTAGGCATTCTGACCGCGCAACTGGCCGTCGCCGACGACCACGTACTTCTCGCAGGTCAGGCCCTCGAGGCCGACCGGACCACGGGCATGCAGCTTGTCGGTGGAGATACCGATCTCCGCGCCCAGACCGTACTCGAAGCCATCAGCGAAACAGGTCGGCGCATTCAGCATCACCGAACTGGAGTCCACCTCGGCGAGGAAGCGGCGCGCCGCGCCCTGATGCTCGGTAACGATCGCATCGGTGTGATGCGAGCCGTAGTGATTGATGTGTTCGATCGCCTGGTCCAGCCCGTCCACCACCCGGATCGACAGGATCGCCGCCAGGTATTCGGCATGCCAATCCTCTTCGGTCGCCGGCTGCGTCTCGATCAGCGCGCGGGTCCGCTCGCAGCCGCGCAGCTCGACGCCCTTGTCGCGCAGGCGTGCAGCCATCGCCGGCAGGAAGTCGGCGGCCACGTGCTGGTCGACCAGCAGCGTCTCCATCGCCCCGCAGATGCCGTAGCGATAGGTCTTGGCGTTGAAGGCGATGTCCTGGGCCTTGGCCAGGTCGGCATCGGCCGCGACATAAACGTGGCAGATGCCGTCCAGATGCTTGATCACCGGCACGCGTGCATCCCGGCTGATGCGCTCGATCAGACCCTTGCCGCCTCGCGGCACGATCACATCGACGAACTCCGGCATGCTGATCAGCGCACCCACGGCAGCGCGATCGGTGGTTTCGACCACCTGCACACAGGCCGCCGGCAGCCCCGCCTCGGCCAGTCCCTGCTGGATGCAGGCGGCGATGGCGCGGTTGGAATGGATCGCCTCCGAACCGCCGCGCAGGATGGTCGCATTGCCCGACTTCAGGCACAGACTCGCCGCATCGATGGTCACGTTCGGCCGCGATTCGTAGATGATGCCGATCACCCCCAGCGGCACCCGCATCCGGCCGACCTGGATACCCGACGGCATGTAGCGCATGTCACGGATCGCGCCAACCGGGTCGGGCAGTGCGGCGACCTGGCGCAACCCCTCGATCATGCCGTCGATCCGGGCCGGGCTCAGCGCCAGGCGGTCGAGCAGCGCGGCATCCAGGCCATTGGCCCGCCCCGCGGCGAGGTCCTGCTCGTTGGCGGCGACCAGTTCGCTGCGCGCGGCATCCAGCGCGCAGGCGGCGGCCTGCAGGGCACGGTTCTTCTGCGCGGTGCTGGCGCGTGCGAGGACTCTTGAGGCATCGCGCGCGGCGCGCCCCAGGCGGGTCATGTAATCGAGCACGGACTCGGTCATGGTCTTGCTGGCCTGACGAAAGGGAAAGCGGCTGATTATAGACACGCCAGCTCCCCACGCACAGCGGCGTCGGGCGAAAGGGCCGCTCGGCGAACAGCGCCGGCGTCGCTATCATCGGCGCGGAGAAACCCTGCTCGCCGCACCGAGTCGAACAAGGCCTGACCGTCACAAGGAAATCCGCATGAGCCAATGGCTCGAACCCTTCACCGCCTGGCTCGGCACGCACCCGCAGTGGCTTGGCCTGGTCCTGTTCATCGCCGCCTGCGCCGAGTGCCTGGCCGTGGTCGGTCTGCTGATCCCCGGCACCGTGCTGTTGTTCGCCATCGCCATGCTCGCTGGCAGCGGCGCCTTGACCCTGAGCGAGACGCTGCTGCTGGGCTTTGGCGGCGGCCTGCTCGGCGACCTGATCTCCTACGGCCTCGGCCGGCGCTATCACCAGGGCATCCGCCGCCTGCCCGGCCTGCGCCACCACCCCGAGTGGCTGCTGCGCGCCGAGCACTATTTCGCGCGTTATGGCGTCGCTAGTCTGTTGGTCGGCCGCTTCATCGGCCCGCTGCGACCGATGCTGCCGATGACCGCCGGCATGCTCGACATGCCTTTCGGCCGCTTCCTGCTGGTGAGCCTGATCGCGGCGGCCGGCTGGTCGATGGCTTACCTGCTGCCCGGCTGGACCGCCGGTGCCGCGCTGCGCCTGCCCCTGGCCGAAGGCTTCTGGGGCGAAGCGGCGCTGATCGTCGGCGCGATCCTCATGCTGATCGCCGCCGTCATTCACGGCAGCTTCCGCCACCAGCGCTGGGTCAGTGCCATCGCCGCCGGACTCAGCGTGCTGATCCTGCTCGGCCTGTTTATCGGCTGGCCACACTTCAAGGAGTTCGACGAGGGGCTGCTGGCGGTGGTTCAGACCGAGCGCAGCGCGACGATGGATCGCGTCATGGTTCTGATCACCCGAGCTGGCGACTTCCACACGCAGCTGTGGGTCGCAGTGCTGCTCAGCCTGTTGCTGTTGCTCCTGCGCCAGTGGCGCGCCGCCTGCTTCGCCATCGCCACGCTGCTGGGGACGGCACTCGCCAACGGTACGCTGAAGGCGACCTTCGCCCGGGTCCGTCCGGAGGTCCTGATGGAGCCGCTGAACAGCTACAGCTTCCCTAGCGGCCACAGTTCGGCCGCCTTCGCGCTATTCCTCACCCTCGGCGTGCTCGCCGGCCGCGACCAGCCGCCACGGTTACGACTGGCCTGGCTGCTGCTGGCCGGACTGCCGGCCACCGCCATCGCGCTGTCGCGGGTGTATCTGGGCGTGCACTGGAGCACCGACGTGCTCGCCGGCGCCCTGCTCGCCGCCACCGCCTGCTCGCTCAGCCTGACCCTGGTGCAATGGCGGGCACCGCTACCGGCGCTATCGCCGCGAGCCTGGTGGCTGATCCTGCCGGCCTGCCTTGGCCTGCTCGGCGCCTTTTCGGTGTGGGCATTACCAGAGGCGATGCAGATGTATCGCTATGGCTGAAGTCTGCTGCACCATGCGTGACGGTGGTGCTATCTGTGGACAGCAGGAGCTCCACCGCCCCTAGCCCGACAGTTCGCCCTGCAATGCCTCGAGCAGCACCTGAATCTGCGCCAGCTGTTCATCAGGCGCATCCAGCGCCAGCAGTTCGAGCTTCTGTTCGGCCTGAAACGGCAGCAGATAGGCCAGCTGGGCCGCTAGGTCACGCTGGCCGCTTGGCGAACCGCCCATGCCGAGACTCTCGACCATCGGATGGCGAGCAAGCGCCTGCAGCAGCACGACAAGATCGGCGTGCGCCTCGTCGAGCGGCTGTTCGGCCGGTTCGACCAACCAGTGCACTTGGGCGACGCTCAACTGATCGTGCTGCACCTCGGCAGACTCCACGCGAAAGCGCCGCCCGCCCTCGACCCGGATTCCCAACAGGCCGTTGGGCAGCTGCTGCCAGTCGCGGATCAATGCCTCGCAGCCGATCGTGGCATAGGCACTCGGCGCCATGCCGACCTCGTGCCCTTCGAGAATGTGCACCACGCCAAAACCATGACCGGCCTTCAGACAGCGGGTGAGCATGTCCAGATAACGCGGCTCGAACACTTGCAGATCGAGGGTGCAACCGGGAAACAGCACGGTATGCAGCGGGAACAGGGGTAGTTTCATGCTGCCTCCGTCACAACAACAGGGACACCGCCAGCGGCAGCAGCACCGCCGTCATCACCCCCATCAGACTCATGGCCAGTGCCGCGAAGGCACCGCATTCATCGCCCTCCTGCAGCGCCTGGGCCGTGCCCACCGCATGGGCCGTAAGACCGAGGGCCATGCCGCGCGCGGCAGGATGCTGGACACCACAGCGACGCAACAGCGCCGGGCCGAAGATCGCGCCGAGCACCCCGGTGATCATCACGAACACCGCGGCCAGCGCGACGATTCCGCCAATCTGCTCGGCCACCAGCATGGCGATCGGCGAGGTGACGGATTTTGGCGCCAGGGTCATGAGAATCATGCGATCGGCGCCGAACAGCCAGGCCAGCCCCATGCCCAGCGCGGTAGCCGCGGCACCGGCCACCAGCAGAGTGATCACGATCGGCCCGAACAGCTCGCGGATGCGGCGCAGGTTGAGATACAGCGGCACGGCCAGGGCTACCGTTGCCGGGCCGAGCATGACGGTCAGCAGACGCGCGCTATCGGCGTAATCGGCATAGCTGAGCCCGCACAGCAGCAGCACGCCAATCACCAGCAACGCGGACAGCAGCACCGGCTGCAGGAACACCCAGCGGGTCTTCTCGTAGGCGGCGAAGGCCAACTGGAACGCCGTCAGGGTAATGCCAACGCCGAACAGCGGATGGTGGATCAACGCCTGCCAGGCGGCTTGCCACTCGAGCACGATCATGTGCCCTCCTGCCGGCGCTGCTGCCGGCGGATCAATGCCTGCATCAGCCAGCCGGTGAAGACCAGCGAGATCAGCAGGGAAATCACCAGCACACCGACGATCGCCCAGAAATCCTGCAGGATCGCCTCGGTGTAGACCATCACACCTACCGCCGGCGGCACCAGCAACAGCGGCAGATAGCGCAGCAGGCTGCTCGCCGCGAGCTGCAGCGACTCGCTCGCCCGGCCACGCAGCAACAAAGCGACAAACAGCAGAAGCAGGCCAATGATCGGCCCCGGTAGCATCGGTACGAGCAGCACATTGAGTACCGTGCCGAGCAGCTGGAACAGCACCAGCCAGGTCAGGCCGCGTAACAGCATAAGACGCCCCTCCAGCAAAAGTTCGCGATTATAAGCTGCAATGTCTCGCCGGCGCGGCGGCCGGACCTGCTATGACGCGTCATTCGCCACGCCATGCGTGATTGCGCCAGCTCCCTGCGCATGCTGATCTACCGCCAGCGCACAACGACAACAACCCGCTGAGGAAGACTCATGCCCCAAGTACCCATTGAAGAGCTCAAGGACTACATCGGCAAGGATCTCGGCCGCTCCGACTGGCTGACCGTCGATCAGACGCGCGTCGATCAGTTTGCCGAGTGCACCGGCGATCACCAGTTCATCCACGTCGACCCGGAGAAAGCTCGACAGACACCCTTTGGCGGCACCATCGCCCACGGCTTTCTCTCCCTGTCATTGCTGCCGATGCTGATGGGCGACCTGCTGGTCGTCCCGCAAGGCACCCGGATGGCCGTCAACTATGGCCTCGACAGCCTGCGCTTCATCCAGCCGGTGCGAGTCGGTTCGCGGGTGCGCCTGGCCGTGACCCTGCTCGACGCTTTCGAGAAGAATCCAGGCCAATGGCTGCTCAAGGCCCGCGCCGAAATGGAAATCGAAGGCACGGAGAAACCGGCCTATATCGCCGAAACCCTGGCCCTCTGCTTCGTCTGAACGGATTGCGGCATACTGCGGGCATTCCGTCGTCTGGATGTCCGCATGCGTCGCCTTACGCCCCTGCTCCTTGCCTGTCTGCTCGCCGCTTGCGGCGACGGCGAACCCCTGCTGCCGGCAGATGCCGTGCTCCCCGACGGCGGCCGCTATCGCGGCACGTTGGTGAACGGCCTGCTGCACGGCGAGGGACGCATCGACTACCCCAACGGCAGCGGCTATCGGGGCGAGTTCAAGGCGGGCCAGTGGCATGGCCTGGGGGTCTGGCATGGCGCCAATGGCGATCGCTATGAAGGCACTTTCGAGCATGGTTTGTTCCACGGCCAGGGACGCTTCAGTTTTGCCGCCGGCGGCATCTACGAAGGGCAATTTCGCCAGGGGCGCATGCACGGCCTGGGTAGCTTCAGCCAGGACGGCACCACCTATCGCGGCGAGTTCCAGAACGACGTCTATCACGGTGACGGCGTCCTCGAGTACGCCGACGGCCTGCGCTTCCAGGGCCGCTTCGCCAACGGCCAACCCCACGGTCCGGGCACACGCAGCGACGAAGCGGGTTCCTACAGCGGCCAGTTCAGCGAGGGCGTGCTCAACGGTCAAGGCAGCTACCTCGCCAGCAGCGGCGAACGCTACAGCGGCCGCTTCGAGGACGATCAGTTCCACGGCCCGGGCCGCTACGAGGACGGCAACGGCGATGTCTGGGAGGGTCATTTCGTCCACGGCGAACTGACCGGCGAGGGCCGCCATACCGGTGCCGATGGTAGCCGCTACAGCGGCGGATTCCGCCGCTGGCAGTATCACGGCGCCGGCGAACTCGAGCGCCCGGACGGCAGCCGCTATCGCGGCCAGTTCCGCCAGGGCAAGTTCAGCGGTGAAGGCGAACTGACCCTCGCCGACGGCAGCGTGCAACGCGGCAGCTGGCGCAACGGCAGACGCGTGCGTGACGAACTGGGACACCGCCTGCCTGACCCGCTCGAACTGGGTCTGCTGCGGCAGGGAGCACTGCTCGAGCAGGCGCTCGCCGCGCTGCCGCCCTCTACCCCCGCCGCCGAGCTTTACAGCCTGGTGCTCGCTGGCGATGGTCGGCAGAGCGTGTTCCTGCGCGAGGCCGACTACGTGCAGCGCCTGCTGGCCGAACGCTTCGCCGCCCACGGACAGATCAGTCTGGTCAATCATCGCGATCATCTGGCTGAGCGCCCACTGGCGACCCGCGAGAACCTGGCGCGGGCGATCCGCACGCTGGCCGAACGCAGCGGGCCGGAGGACCTGATCTTCATTTATCTCACCAGCCACGGCACCGCCGATCACCGCCTGATCCTGCAGCAGCCACGGCTGGGACTGGACGACCTGTCGGCAACTGAACTGGCCGAACTGATGGGCCCGCTAGCCGAGCGCAGCCAGGTAATGGTCATTTCCGCCTGTTACTCCGGCGGTTTCATCGAACCACTGAAAAGCCCGCAGCGACTGGTGATGACCGCCGCCCGCGCCGACCGGGTGTCCTTCGGGTGCTCGGAGGAGAGCGACTTCACCTACTTTGGCCGAGCACTGTTCGCCGAAGCCCTGCAACAGACCGAAGACATTGTGCAAGCCTTCACGCTGGCGCAAACGAGGGTTGCCGAACGCGAGCAGGCCGACGACTATCAAGCCTCCGAACCCCAGTTGTGGGCGCCCGAGCACGTCGTCAAGCACTGGCGGAAACTGCAGCAGCAACGCCCCGTCACCCCTCATTGATCGCCACAGGAGCACGACCATGTATCTGACGCCCCAGCGCATTCTGCTTGCCGGCGCCACCGGGCTGACCGGCGAACACCTGCTCGACCGATTGCTCAACGAGCCCACCGTGGAGCGCGTGCTGGCGCCGACGCGCAAACCTCTGGCGGTGCATCCGCGCCTGGACAATCCGGTCGGCGCACTGGCATCGCTGCTCGACCAGCTGAGCGGACCGATCGATACCGCATTCTGCTGCCTGGGCAGCACGCTCAAGCAGGCCGGCACGCAGGAAGCCTTCCGCGCCATCGATTTCGAACTGGTGGTCGCCTTCGCCCGGCGCGCCCGGGAACTCGGTGCGCGTCACCTGCTGGTGATCAGCTCGCTGGGCGCAAGCCTGGACAGCCCGCTCTTCTACTGCCGGGTCAAGGGCGAGATGGAAGCAGCCCTGCAGGCGCAGGACTGGCCACAGCTGACGATCGCACGCCCTGCACAGCTGCTCGGCCCGCGGCTGGAACTGCGCCTGAGCGAACGCCTGGCCGCACCGCTGTCGCAGCTGCTGCCGGGCAAATACCACGGCATCGAGGCGTGTACGCTGGCCCGCGCGCTCTGGCGCCTGGCGCTGGAGGAAGGCGACGGGGTGCGCATCGTCGAATCGGACGAACTGAGAAAGCTCGGCAAGTAGGTCGGGGTTCTTCGCGACGCGCAGATACAGGGGCGGAGCCTCCCGGCGCGGCACCAACCTGCGAAGGATGAGGCCAGGCTTGCCTGACCTCTCAGCAGTCAGACCTTGATGAAATGCTCGCGATAGTGACGCAGCTCGGCGATAGAGTCGCGGATGTCATCCAGCGCCAGATGCGTGCTGCTCTTCTTGAAGCCTTCCATGATCTGCGGCGCCCAGCGTGCGGCCAGTTCCTTGAGGGTCGAGACGTCCAGATTGCGGTAATGGAAATAGGCTTCCAGCGTCGGCATCTGCCGGTAGAGGAAACGTCGATCCTGACAGATGCTGTTGCCGCAGATCGGCGACTTGCCCTTCGGCACCCACTGCTCGAGAAACGCCAGGGTCTGGGCTTCGGCTTCGGCAGTCGAGACACGACTTTCGCGTACGCGCTGGGTCAGGCCGGAACCACCGTGCTGGCGGGTGTTCCACTCGTCCATCCGCGCCAGCACCTCGTCACTCTGATGCACTGCGATCACCGGCCCCTCGGCCAGCACGTTGAGCTGACTGTCGGTGACGATGGTCGCCATCTCGATGATCACATCGGTATCCGGATCCAGACCGGTCATTTCCAGGTCGATCCAGATCAGGTTCTGCGCATTCTGCATGGTGGGCTCCTTGGCTGTGGCGCGCAGTTTAGCCGGTCGCGCCCTGTCCGTCAGGTGAGCGGCGGCCGCCCGGTCGCCAGATCAACAGCTGAGAATCCCGCCAGTCGCTGACGGCCAGCCGCTCCTCGGGTTCGACGCCCGGCACCCCGAAGCTGTTGCTGATCAGCAGCGCATCCGCTCGCATCTGCGCACTGGCCTTGCGCCACAGCGCCGGCATCGGCGCCGGAGAGAGAAAGCAGTAGACCACCTCAAAATCCGCCAGATCGACCCGCCACAGGTTGCGGAAAACGATCCGGCAGTTCGACCGCGGCAGGCAGCGCAGCCAGGCGATGGCGAACGTCAGCGGCGCCGTTTCCACACCGACGAAACGCGCCTGCGGAAAGGCCCGCGCCAGGCGCGACAAGCTGCCCGCCAACCCGCAGCCCAGATCGACGAAGCGGAAGTGCCCCGGCAGTGCGCGGAGGCGCTGTTGCAGACAGCGCTCCGTGGCAGTCCCGGTCAAGTACAGCGGCACGCGCTCGACAAAGGCGTTCCAGTTCAATAGCAGCAACAGCACCAGCGCGGCCGCCGGAAGCCACGTCGGCAGACTGTGATTCTGGAGCAACGCCAGCCCCGGGACGAAGCCGAGGTTGATCGGCAACCACCAGGAAGACAGCCCCAGGCGGGCACCCAATAACGCCGCGATCACGCCCTGCACCACAGCCGCCTGCAACAGGGACAGCCGGACGTCCAGCAGGCGCAACGCGCCCAGCAGCAACAGCCAGGTCAGCAGCACCGCTGCGAACTGCGCACAGAGCGCAGTCAGAATTGGAAGACGGGAGCGCAGCGAATCGAACATGGCAGGCGACGGTCCGGAACGGCCCGCCAGTCTACCCGCCACACCCGCCCCGAAACAGGCCGCCAGCCCCCGCGTGAGGCCATGCTAGACTCGCGTTCCTTCATCGACTGACAGCCCAACCACATGGCCAAACGCCAACTCAACCGCCGGCAGAACTGGCGCATCGAGAAAATCCAGGAAGAACGTGCCGCACGTGCCGCACGCCGTGAATCACGGGCACTGGAGGAACTGGAGGGGGGCGATCTGGGGCCGGAGCAGTTCGGCCTGGTGATCGCCCACTTCGGCGTACAAGTGGAGGTGGAGGCGCAGGAAGGCGAACACAGCGGTCAGGTCTTCCGCTGCCACCTGCGCGCCAACCTGCCGGCATTGGTCACTGGCGATCGGGTGGTATGGCGTCCGGGCAATCAGGGTATCGGCGTGATCGTCGCACAGCTGCCCCGACACTCGGAGCTGTGCCGCCCGGACACCCGCGGCCAGCTCAAACCGGTAGCAGCCAATGTCGACCTGATCGTGATCGTCTTCGCCCCGTTGCCCGAGCCCCATGCCAACCTGATCGACCGCTACCTGGTCGCCGCCGAGCACGCTGGCATCCGCCCGCTGCTGCTATTGAACAAGGCGGATCTGATCGACGAGCAGAACGAGGGGGCGCTGAATGCGCTGCTGGCGGTTTATCGCACTCTGGGTTATCCGCTGCTGGAAGTGTCCGCGCACGGCGGCGCCGGAATGGACGAACTGCGGGCCAGACTCGACGGCCACGTCAGCGTGTTCGTCGGACAATCCGGTGTGGGCAAGTCCTCGCTGGTGAACAGCCTGCTGCCCGGCGTGGACACACGCGTCGGCGCGCTCTCGGAGCTGACCGGCAAGGGCACGCACACCACCACCACGGCGCGACTGTTCCATTTCCCCGGCGGTGGCGAGCTGATCGACTCTCCGGGCATTCGCGAATTCGGCCTCGGACATGTCAGTCGCGACGACGTCGAGGCTGGCTTCATCGAATTCGCCAATCTGCTCGGGCACTGCCGTTTCCGCGACTGCAAGCATGATCGCGAACCCGGTTGCGCTCTGCTCAAGGCACTCGAGGACGGGCGCATTCAGCCACAGCGCATGGCCAGCTACCGGCACATCCTCAGCAGCCTGCCCGACTCCGATTACTGACCCGCTGCCCTAGCGACGACCGCGACCATCAGCGCACCGGCTGATCGAACTTCAACACGCCTTCCTCGAAGATGTTCAACCGCTCGCGCAGCTGCTCCGGTTGCAGCGGTGCCCCCGGCGCTCCGGGCTCGGGTGCGGTTGCCGACGGCGCGCCGGCCTCTTCGTCTTCGCCTCCGGCCGGCGCAGGCTGCTCGCCTTCGATGGTGCGCTGCGCCTTCTTGGTCAGCACGAGAATATCGATGCGCCGATTGATGGGGTTGAGCGGGTCCTTGCGATCGAACAGCGCCGACGACGCGTAACCGACGACGCGAGCAATCTGCTCCTCCGGATAGCCGCCGGCCACCAGGGTGCGCCGGGCCGCATTGGCACGACTGGCAGACAGCTCCCAGTTGCCGAAATCGGTGCGCCCGAGATAAGGCTTGGCATCGGTATGTCCACTGATGCTGATCTTGTTCGGCACCGCGCGAATGGTGTCGCCCATGGCCAGCAGAATGTCCTCGAAATAAGGCTGCAGCTGGGCACTGCCGAGGGCGAACATCGGCCGGTTCTCGGCATCCATGATCTGGATGCGCAGGCCATCCTTGGTGATCTCGAAGAGGATCTGGTCCTTGAAGCGTCTCAGGTCGGGATTCTCGTCGACCTTGTTCTGCAACTCCTGCAGCAGCAGCTCGAGCCGCTCCCGCTCGAGCTGCTCGGCGAAGGTTTCGGCCTGCTCGGCATCGATCTTCGATTCCGCCTGCTGCACCGCCGGATCGATCTCCGGATGGAGGGTGCGGTCCGGCGACGGCGTGGGCGTGCCGCCCAGGTCGATGACGTGCGGACTGGCGCTTTCGGTGAAGCCGATCGGATCCTGGAAGTAGCCGGAAATGGCGCGCTTCTGCTCCGGCGTGGCCGAACTCATCAGCCACATCACCAGGAAGAACGCCATCATCGCCGTCATGAAGTCGGCGAAGGCGATCTTCCAGGCACCACCATGATGGCCGCCGGCGGTCTTCTTGACCCGCTTGACGATGATCGGTTGGTTGTTGTCCATGCGCGGGCCTTAGCTGCCACGCATGGCTTGTTCGAGCTCGGAGAAGCTCGGCCGGTGGGCATGGAACAGCACCTTGCGCCCGAACTCGACGGCCAGCGTCGGCGGCATGCCGGAGGCCGAGGCGACGAGGGTGGCCTTGATCGCCTCGTAGAGGTTCAGTTCTTCCCTGGCATCGTGCTCGAGCGCCGCCGACAGCGGGCCGAAGAAGCCGTAGGCAGCAAGAATGCCGAGGAAGGTACCGACCAGCGCGGCGCCGACCTTCTCGCCAATCTCGGCGTTGTTCGCATCGGCCAGCACCGACATGGTCAGCACGATGCCGAGCACCGCAGCCACGATCCCCATCGCCGGCAAGCCGTCGGCGATTCGGTTAACGGCGTGCGACGGGTGCTCCAGCTCTTCCTTCAGGCTGGCCAGTTCCATGTCGAACAACCCTTCCAGCTCGTGCGGCGCCATGTTGCCGGAGGACATGATGCGCAGGTAATCGCAGATGAAAGCAGTCATCCGCTCATCCTTCAGCACGCCGGGATACTTGCTGAACAGTGGGCTGGCGGCCGGATCCTCGAGATCGGCCTCGATGGCCATCATGCCCTCGCGGCGGCTCTTGTTGAGTATCGAATAGAGCAGGCCGAGCACTTCCAGATAGTAGGTTTGAGTGAAGCGGCTGCTGAACATCTTCAGCGATTTCTGGAACACGATCTTCGTGGTGCTGGCCGGATTGGCCTGCAGAAAGCCGCCCAGTGCAGCGCCGCCAATGATCATCACCTCGAATGGATGGATGAGCGCGGCGAGCGCACCGCCCGAGAGGATGAAACCACCGAGCACACTGCCGATTACCACGAGAATGCCGAGAATCTTGACCATAGGTACCGTCTGGAAAACTGAATGCGGACCGACCGGAACGAGGCGAAGCACGCCGGTCTGGCGCTGCGTCAAGGAGGGTATCTGAAAGAATTGTTCTGGTTATCGGAACTTTTGCGCCAGACTAAAGGCCATCCCGATGAAAAGCCAGTTCGGCGCCATGACCACAACGACTTCGCTTCCTCGCAGCATCCCCGCCTGGATCAAACTTCTCGACGATACCCAGCTACCTGCGTTTGCCTCTACGCATGAAAGCGTTCGCCAAGCGTTGCGCGACAGCAGCCAGTCCATGCGCCAGATCGCCGAACTGATCCAGCCCAGCCCGGTGCTCGCGCTTTGCTTCATCCGCGAAGCCAACAGGCATCGCGCCGCCGACAGCAAGCCCGCCGAGAGCCTCGAAACCGCGCTCAGCCGCATCGGTCTGCAACGCGCCGAACAACTGCTCAACCGCATCCCCGCAGCGCAAACCAGCGATATTCCCCACGCCCTGCGACAGATGGTGCTGATCAGCCGGCACGCCAGCCAGCAGGCCAACGGCCTGTTCGCCGGCCGGTTGGCGCGCCTGTGGCAAGACATCCACTGGGGCAGTCTGCTGTTTCTCTCGCCAGTGTGGGCATTACTCGCGGCCCATCCACCATTGCTCGAAGCTTGGGAGCAGCGCGTGCTGGTTAACGGCGAACCGGCCAGCCGCGTCGAACAGCAGCTGCTTGGCGTCTCGTTATTGGAGCTGTGCCTGCGTGTCGCCGAACACTGGCACCTGCCGGACTGGATCATTCAGGGCTACCGCCTGCTCAGCGGCAATCGGCGCCTGCTGGTCAAGGCACTGCACATCGCCCGTGACAACGAGCATCCGCTGCATCAACAGCAGATGCTCGATGCCGATCCCGAACTACGCCGCTGGCTGACCCTGCCGAGCAACACCATCGTGCTCGCCAACGGCCTGGCGCTATCGGCCCACCATAGTTGGAGTGGTGTGCACACCCTGCGCTGGCAGCACCTGGCCGGACTCTATCTGCAGCTGCCCCTGGCACAACTGCAGCAACTGGTGCACCAGCAGGCCGTGAACAGCGCCCGCGCGTTCGGCCCGACCGACCTCTGGCACCCAGCACAAGGACTGCTGTGGCCTTGGGATAGTCGCTTCCAGCGGGAGAAAATCGGCACCGCGAGCACACCCGACGCCCAGGCACTGGCCCTCTGGCGTGACAGCTGCCGGCAGCTACTCCAAGAGCCCAGCCCGTTCAGCAACGTGCTACAGCTGACAGCCTGCGCGCGCACGGCCGTGACCAGCATCGGCATGCAACGTGCCTTGCTGATGCTGCTCGACCGCAAGAATCAGCGCCTGGTCGCCCAGCAGGATGTCGGCTTGCCGCCACACGCCGCACGCCTGATCCTCGACCCCGCGCAAAGCCAGGTACTGCGCCGCCTGCTGGAAAAGCCGGCACTGCTGCGCCTGAAGCCAGAAAACATGGCGATGTTCTCGGCGCTGCTACCCGGCACGCTCAAGGCACTGTTTGCTGGCGAGCATCTGTTGTTGCGCTCGCTGGGCAGCGGCGGCCGCGTGGTGATGCTGCTGATCGCCGATCAGGGCAACGCTCCGTTCAGTGATGCGACCCTGCAAGCGTTCGACAAGACCATGCAGTGCATCGAGCGAGCGCTGAGCCACTTCAGCAAGCGCGGCGCCTGAGCTTTTTCGCTAGACTTCGCCTTCACCGACTAGCCGAGGCCTGCCGTGTCCGCCTTTTCCAACCTGCCGCTGGTGATCGAACCTGCCGATCTGGCCGAACGCCTGCATGCGCCCGAACTGATTCTCGTCGACTTGACCAGCGCTGCGCGCTATGCCGAAGGCCACCTGCCCGGCGCCCGCTTCGTTGATCCGAAACAGACCCAACTGGGCCAACCGCCGGCACCGGGACTACTGCCACCCAAGGCACAGCTCGAGGCGCTGTTCGGCGCTCTCGGCCATCGCCGCGAAGCAGTTTATGTGGTGTACGACGACGAAGGCGGCGGCTGGGCCGGTCGCTTCATCTGGCTGCTCGACGTTATCGGTCATCACCGCTACCACTACCTCAATGGCGGGCTGCATGCCTGGCTGGCCGAGCAGCGACCGCTGTCGCAGCAGGTACCGCCGGCCGTCGACGGTTCGGTGGTACTGGAACTCGACAGCGCGCCGATCGCTACCCGTGAGTACATCGAAAGCCGCCTCGGCGCTGACGATCTGGTGATCTGGGACGCACGCTCCGCGCAGGAATACCGCGGCGAGAAGGTGCTTGCCGCACGTGGCGGCCATATTCCCGACGCAGTGAATTTCGAATGGACCGCAGGCATGGACGCCGCACGCGCGCTGCGCATCCGCGGCGATATCGCCGAGCAGCTCAGCGCGCTCGGCATCGTGCCGGAAAAGGAAGTCATCACCCATTGCCAGACGCATCATCGCTCCGGCTTCACCTACCTGCTGGCCAAAGCTCTGGGCTATCCCCGCGTCAAGGGCTACGCCGGCTCCTGGGGCGAGTGGGGCAATCTGCCCGATACGCCGATCCAGCCATGAAAAGGTCATCCATGAAAGATCGCTTGTTCGTAATCAGCCAGTACCTGCTGCCGCATCACCTGATCTCGCGCCTGGCCGGCTGCCTCGCCGAATGTCGCCTGCCGTGGGTGAAGAACACCTTCATCCAGTGGTTTGCCCGGCATTTCCAGGTGGACATGAGTCAGGCCCAGGTCGAGGACCTCACCGCCTATGAGCATTTCAACGCCTTCTTCACCCGCGCACTGAAAGACGGGGCACGTCCGCTGGACCCGACATCCGGTGCCATCCTCAACCCATGTGACGGCGCCATCAGCCAGCTGGGCAAGATCGAACAAGGCCGCATCGTCCAGGCCAAGGGCCACAGCTACAGCGTGATGGAACTGCTCGGCGGCGACCATGAGCGTGCTGCCCCGTTCATGGGTGGCGACTTTGCCACCATCTACCTGTCGCCCAAGGACTACCACCGCGTCCACATGCCGCTCAGCGGCACCCTGCGCGAAATGGTCTACGTGCCGGGCCGGATCTTCTCGGTGAACACCGTGACCACCCAGGGCGTGCCGGAGCTGTTCGCCCGCAACGAGCGCGTGGTGTGCATCTTCGACACCGAGCGCGGACCGATGGCGATGGTGCTGGTCGGCGCGATGATCGTCGCCAGTATCGAAACCGTCTGGGCCGGCCTGGTCACGCCGCCCAAGCGCACGCTGAAGACGTTCCGCTACGACGAAGCCGCGCGGGCGCCGATCCAGCTGGAGAAAGGCGCCGAGATGGGCCGCTTCAAGCTCGGCTCCACAGTCATCCTGCTCTTCGGACCGGAGCAGGTGCGCTGGGCCGAACAACTGGGGCCGCTGAGCCCGGTCTGCATGGGCGAAGCGCTCGGCCAGGCGAAACTCGACTGAGATTTAACCGCCGCCTTTCGCCCAACGGCGAAGGCGGCGGCGCGGAACGCCTCCTGACTGCACCGCTGGCACCCAGCACGTGCGGCATTACTGCATTACGGAACTACCGATCATCGGATAATATCAAAGAGCCATCACTCGCCATGAACTATGGCACGATGCCAGCTGATAAAGTTCGCCGATAGACGTGCCGATGTAAGAGCTGCAGGAGTTTGCCGGTTGCAAAGCCAACATTTGCTATTACGCGTACCCACACCGACCCAGCAGAGCCTGTCCTTCTGCGAAGTCAACGTGCGCGCCATGCAGCAATGGCTTTCCGGCCTGCCCAAGGCCAATCTGGGCGAGATGGCCCGTCAGCTGTACCAGGCGCTGGTGGAACTCAACCAATTGCGCGTCCCGTCGCAGACCCGGCTGCAGTTGCTCGAGCTGCTGCGTCCGGAAGTGCATTACGTCTGCACCCACCTCGAGCGGCATTACCTCAACCAGCCGATCGTACTCGGCGAACGACCACGCAAGGTTGCCGGCCTCTGCCAGGCTCTGCAGAACCACCTCGCCACTGGCTACAAGCTGATCGTCGTCCGCGTCATCGCGCGACCGGAACGCGATCGCCAACAACTGCTGACGGTCGCCCTGCAGCGTGCGGTGCATAGCCTCGTGGCTTTGCTGGTGCGTTCGACCCAGCTGTACAGCCCAGCCGCCGAGAGCCTCTGGCTGGAGCTGCACAGGCTTTACCAGCTGGCCACGCAAAACGCGCTGCAAGGCGTTCCGGTACGTGACGAACTGGCGCATGACGGCCACGCCCTAAGTACCGAGCAGTGCTACATCGCCGCACTGCTGCTCGGCTGCGCCCGCTGCAACCAGATGCGCCAGCAGGCTGTTGCCCAGCTGAGCAAGGCACTCGAAGCGTGGAGCACGCTAGTTACTCTGCAATCGGCCGTCTCGGCGTCCAGCCTGTTCGTCTTCTCGCCCCAGAGCGACAGTGCACCGCGCTATCGTTCGCTGTTCGCTCGCGATGCGCTGCAGAGCATGCTGGGAATCGATCCGAGTCGACTGGTCGTCGCGATCACCGACCATCTGCGTCTGGCTGCGGAGTATCGCGAGCGCTCGGCATTGCCGGCAGCGAGCGGCATCGGCGATGAGCTGTTGCTGCATGTGAGTGCCGCCTGGGGTGATATCTCCGAACGCACCTTCCAGCGCACCCCAGCCAACGGCTCGTTGCGCCTGTGCATCGGCATGACCGCACTGCACTACCAACTTGCCGGCCAGCGCCCCTTCAATGCCGTGCTGGAACGCCACGAGGAACCCAGCTGCGCGATCTTCAAGGCCAACAACGGCGCAGCGGACATCTGGGCAACCGCTTTCGACGCCCAGAGCAGCGCGACCGACAACATGCTGCCCGATGAGCACATCGAATTCGTCCGTCCGACAATCCGCAGCGAAACACCGCCACCCGTCACAGCTCCTACCGAAGAGGCTTACCCCACCTTCGAGGTGCAGCTGGTCAACCATAGCCCCGGCGGTTACTGCCTGGCCTGGCCGGCCGAGGTGCCCGCACAATTGCAGGCCGGCGAGTTGCTGGGCCTGCGCGACGGCGGCGACAAGGGCTGGAGTGTCGCCGTGGTGCGCTGGATCCGCCAGGTCCGCGGGGGCGGGGCGCAGATGGGTATCGAGCTGATCGCACCCCAGGCGCAGCCGTGTGGCCTGCGTCTGCTGCGCAAGGCCGAACAGGCCAGCGAATACTTACGTGCGCTGCTTCTGCCGGAGATCGCCGCGATCTCGCAGCCAGCCACGCTGATCGCTCCGCGCCTGCCGTTCCAGCAAGGCCACAAGGTGCTGATCAACCAGGACGGCGAGGAACAGCGCGCAGTGCTCAATCGCCGCCAGAGCCATACTGGCAACTACAACCAGTTCGAGTACCGTCTCATCGGCGAGCTACCGGCCGAGCGAGAGACCCTGGTCACAGCCTGGGGAACGCAAGGAAACAGCAGCGATGGAGATTTTGACTCGCTCTGGAAGTCGCTGTAGATTGCCGGCACTCGTATTTCCGCCCCTTCGCGCCCTGTCGGCGCGCTATTGATCTGTCGCCATGGCCCTGCAAAAGAAAACCATCCGCCTGCTGATCCTCGAGGATTCGCAGAACGAAGCCGAGCGTCTGGTCAGTCTGTTCCGCAATGCCGGGCAGGCCACCCGCGTCCATCGGCTCACCTCGAGCGACGACCTGGCAGACGCCCTGCAACAAACCTGGGATCTGCTGATCAGCGCACCGAGCAGCGAAAACCTCGAGCCGAGCGAAGCCATCAGCGCCATCCGCCGGCAGTCCAAGGACATCCCGATCATCCAGCTCACCGAGGGCCATGACGCCGAGGCGATCACCGATGCGCTGCAGCTCGGCGCGCAGGATGCACTCCCTCAGGGCGAGGACGAATGGCTGATCCTGGTCGCCAACCGCGAACTGGCCAACCTCGAGGAGCGCCGAGCGCGCCGCTCGGCGGAAGTGGCGCTGCGCGAAGCCGAGAAGCGCTGCCAGCTGCTGCTCGACAGCTCGGTGGATGCCATCGCCTACGTACACGACGGCATGCACATCTACGCCAACCGCGCCTATCTGGAGCTGTTTGGCTACGAGGATGTCGAGGATCTCGAAGGCATGCCGATGATCGACCTGATCGAAGCCTGCGATCAGGTCAACTTCAAGACCTTCCTGAAGAACTACCAGACGCTCGAAGGCAGCAGCGAACTGACCTGCGGCGGCGTGCGCGCCGACGGCGAAAGCTTCAAGGCACGCATGCACTTCTCGCCGGCATCCTACGATGGCGAACCCTGCATCCAGGTGGTGATTCGCGCCGAAAGCGACAGCGCCGAACTGCAGAAACTGCGCGAGATCAGCACCCAGGACCCGATTACCGGTCTGCACAACCGCAACCACTTCGCCGAATTGGTCGATGCCGCCGTCGAGCGCGCAGTCAACGCCAGCCAGAACGCCAGCCTGGCCTATATCCGCGTTGATCGCTTCGCCGGCCTACAGGCGGAAATCGGCCTGAGCGATGCAGACCGCCTGCTGCGCCAGCTGGCCGACCTGCTGCGCGACCACTTCGGTTCGAGCGCGCAGTTGGCCCGTTTCGCCGACGACGTATTCACCGTATTGCAGCCTGGCGTTACCCCGCATCAGGTAGAACCGGACCTGAAGAAACTGCTCAGCCGGGTCGAGGGTCACCTGTTCGACATCGACGGGCGCACCGTGCAGACCAGCCTGAGCATCGGCGTCGCCGGTCTGGACGAGAAAACCGCACGCGCGCAGGACGTCATCGAACGTGCGCATCGCTGCGCCGACGACCTCACCGACGGCAACGCCCTGAAGCTCTACAACCCGGCCGATGAACTGGCAGCCGCCGCGAATCGCGGCAGTATCGTGGCGATGCTGCAGCAGGCACTGGAGACCAACAGCTTCCGCTTGCTGTTCCAGCCGATCATCAGCCTGCGCGGTGACAGTCACGAACATTACGAGGTGCTGCTACGCCTGCTTGACCCACAAGGCGCCGAAGTGCCGCCGGCGCAGTTCCTGAGCGCTGCCAGCGACGCGGGCCTGGCCGGCAAGATCGACCGCTGGGTGATCCTCAACTCGATCAAGCTGCTCGCCGAGCATCGCACCAAAGGCCACAGTACGCGGCTATTCCTGCACCTGTCCGGCGCCAGCCTGCAAGACGCCGGACTGCTGCCCTGGCTCGGGGTCGTGCTGAAGGCGGCTCGCCTGCCGGCCGATGCGCTGGTGTTCGAGCTCAACGAGCCAGACGCCGTGGCCTATCTCAAGCCTGCCAAGGCGCTGGCCGAGGGCTTGGGCGAGTTGGGCTGCCACCTGGCGCTTAGCAACTTCGGCTGCGCGCTCAACCCCTTCAATACGCTTCGGCACCTGAACGCCGAGTTCATCAAGGTCGACGGATCCTACACTCAGGATCTGAGCCGCCAGGAAAATCAGGAAGCCCTGAAGCAGCTGCTCGCCGAACTGCATGAGCACAAGCGTCAGAGCATCGTGCCCTTCGTCGAGAGCGCCACGGTCCTGGCCACCCTCTGGCAGGCCGGAGTCAGCTATATTCAGGGCCATTACCTGCAGGGCCCCAGCCAGTCGATGGACTACAACTTCTCTTCCGACGAAGAGTAACGCGCTCGGCAAACGAGCGCGGCGGCGAGGTCAAACGTCGGCAGCTTGATCAGGATCAGCCAGGCGTCACATCACTCGACTAGAGTGTCCGGACGCCTTTTGATCCTTGAGGAGCCACACCATGGCCATGATGAAAGCCGCCGTGTTCGTCGAACCGGGTCGTATCGAACTGCAAGACAAACGCATTCCCGAGATCGGCCCCAACGATGCCCTGCTGCGCATCACCACCACCACGATCTGCGGCACAGACGTGCACATCCTCAAAGGCGAGTATCCGGTCGAGCGCGGCCTGACCATCGGCCACGAACCGGTTGGCATCATCGAGAAGCTGGGCAGCAATGTGCAGGGTTATCAGGAAGGCCAGCGGGTCATTGCTGGTGCCATCTGCCCGAACTTCTCCTCGTATGCCAGCCAGGATGGCCTGTCATCCCAGGATGGCGGCTGCAGCTGCCATGGTTACAAGCCCATGGGCGGCTGGCGCTTCGGCAACACCATCGACGGCACCCAGGCCGAGTACGTGCTAGTACCTGACGCTCAGGCCAATCTGGCGCCGGTGCCCGACGGGCTGACCGACGAACAGGTGCTGATGTGTCCGGACATCATGTCCACCGGTTTCGCCGGCGCCGAGGCGGCCAACATCAAGATTGGCGACATCGTGGTGATCTTCGCCCAGGGGCCGATCGGCCTCTGCGCCACCGCCGGCGCCAAGCTGCGCGGTGCCAGCACCATCATCGCCGTGGACGGCGTCGATGCGCGGCTGGATATCGCGCGGCAGATGGGCGCCGACGTTACGCTGAACTTCCGCAATGTCGATGTCGTGGACGAGATCATGAAGCTGACCGGCGGACGCGGGGTTGACGCTTCGATCGAAGCCCTGGGTTTGCAGTCGACCTTCGAGAGCGCCCTGCGGGTGCTCAAGCCCGGCGGCACGCTATCGAGCCTGGGCGTGTACTCCAGTGACCTGACCATCCCGCTGGGCGCCTTCCATGCCGGCTTGGGCGACAACAAGATCATTACGTCGCTGTGTCCTGGCGGCAAGGAACGCATGCGCCGGCTGCTGAACGTGGTGGCTTCTGGGCGGGTCGACCTCAGCCCGCTGGTCACCCACCACTATGCCCTGAGCGATATCGAGTCGGCCTACGACCTGTTCGCTCACCAGCGTGACGGCGTGCTGAAGGTCGCGATCAAGCCCTGACGAAGCCTTGCCATGCGGGACGGCAACCGTCCTGCATGGCTGGGTCATCGAAGTTACTCGGCGCCTTCGCGATCGCGGTAACCGAGCAGATAGAGAATGCCATCGAGCCCTAGGGTGGAAATGGCCTGCTTGGCCGACTGTTTGACCAGAGGCTTGGCACGGAACGCCACGCCGAGCCCCGCAAGTCCGAGCATCGGCAGGTCATTGGCACCGTCGCCAACGGCGATGGTCTGCTCGAGGCACAACCCTTCCTGCTCGGCCAGTTGGCGCAACAGGTCGGCCTTGCGCTGGGCGTCGACGATCGGCTCGACGGCCACCCCGGTGACCTTGCCGTTCTCGATCTGCAATTCGTTGGCAAATACGTAATCGATGCCGAGCCGCGCCTGCAGCTGCTTGGCGAAATAGCTGAAACCACCGGAGAGAATCGCCGTCTTGTAACCGAGCCGCTTGAGTTCGGCGAACAGCAGTTCGGCACCCTCGGTCAGCCGCAGGCTGGCACCGATATCCGCCAAAACTTTTTCCGACAGGCCCTCAAGCAGCGCCAGGCGCTCCTTGAAGCTGGCGCGAAAATCCAGCTCGCCGCGCATGGCGCGCTCGGTGATTTCCATCACCTGCTCGCCGACGCCGGCAGCCTTGGCCAGCTCGTCGATGACCTCGGCCTCGATCAGTGTCGAGTCCATGTCGAACACCGCCAGACGGCGATTGCGGCGGAAGATCGAGTCACGCTGGAAGGCGATGTCGACGTTCAACTCCTGCGCCACGCTGAGGAACTCCGCACGCAGTGCCGCAGTATCTTCCGGCTCACCACGCACGGAGAACTCGATGCAGCCCTTGCCCAGCTCCTCGGGCATGTCCAGCGGCATACGCCCGGACAGGCGGTCGATGTGGTCGATGTTCAGGCCGTACTTGGCAGTGATCGAACTCACCCGCTGCAGCTGCTCGGCGGTCACCTTGCGCGTCAGAAGAGTCACAATGTGCCGCGGCTTGCCCTGGCCGGCCACCCACTGCTGATAGTCGTCTTCGGAGACCGGCGTGAAGCGCACCTGCTGGTCATGCTTGTAGCCCATGAACAGCACATCCTTGAGCACCGCCGACGCACCCTCGCTATCGGGCAGCTCGACCAGGATGCCGAACGACAGGGTGTCATGGATCACCGCCTGACCGATGTCGAGGATGTTCACGCCCCCCTGCGCCAGGACGCCGGTGATGGCCGCTGTCAGCCCGGGACGATCTTCCCCGGTGATGTTGATCAGGACGATTTCGCGCAAGGCGCAACTCCCATGACAAATAAGGCGGGCATTCTACAACAACTGCGCCCACCGAGCCGGTAGCCAGCGATCCGCTACACGGCTGCACTTCGTCCGCTTTGAACATGAGACCTTCAGCCGCAATCGCGCTTTCCGTATACTGCGCGCCAATTCCCTTCGAGAAGAGCCGAGCTCTGTGAACCGGCCCGCACCCCTCAAGCCAGACAATTTCTTCCTGATGATCTACCGCGCGCTGCGTCAGCATCGCGTGCCGCTGGTGCTGCGCATCGCCAGCCACACGCTGCTGCTGGTGGCACTGGCGCTGATCATCTACGCCTGGGTGATCGGCATGCAGTTCAAGCATGCCATGGAGCAGCAGGCCGATGCCCTCGGCCAAAGCCTGGTAACCCAGACTGCCGCCTCTGCCACCGACCTGCTGGTGGCCAACGACATCCTCAGTCTCAACGTGCTGCTGAGCAATCTGGTGAAGAACCCGCTGGTCGCTCATGCCGCCATCTACAGTGTGGACAACCGGGTGCTGGCCGAATCCGGCGCGCGGCCACAGCACAGCCTGCTCGGCGACGACAACGGGCTGTATTCCACACCGATCAGTTTCCAGGAGGTGATCGCCGGACACCTGCGCATCAGCCTGGACATGGAGCAATTCCAACAGCCGATGACCATCAGCCTGCAGAGCATGGGGCTGCTCAGCCTGATCCTGCTGGCGCTGGCGTTGACCTTGAGCATGCGCCTGGGGCGCCAGCTGTCCACGCCGCTGATGCAACTGCGCCTGTGGCTGCGTGACCCGGACGACCCGGCACCCGGCGCCGGCCGTCAGGACGAGATCGGCGATCTGGCCCGGCAGCTCCAGGCACGCCTGGTACCGGAGAAGCCCGAGCCGGAGATCGATCTCGGCGAGATGCTCGACGATGGTTATTTCGACCAGGGCGATACCAGCGCCTTTGACGAGACACCTGCGACCAGGCCGTCCGCACCGACCGAACCACGGTTTGCCGAACCGGCACTGTCGCGCCAGACGCTGCCGGCAGACGACGGGCTTGACGACGGATTCGATCCGTTCGCCCAGGATGACCCGCCACTTGCAGCGCCCTACGTGCCGGTTGTAACGCCACCGGCCACGCCAGCGAAGAGTGCGGTGCTGGCCATCCAGCTCGGCGGCCAGGAGCAGCTGCGACGCCTGCCGCGTGAGCGCCTGACCGATCTGCTGCAGCGCTATCGGGATTGCCTGCAACAGGCCGCGACGCTCTATCAGGCCGAACTGCAGACGCTCAACGACGGCAGTAGCCTGATGCTGTTCCACAGTCAGGACGACGAGCAGAACTATCTCACCCATGCCATCTGCTGTGGCGAGCTGATGCGCGCCCTCGGCCATGCGCTGCAGATCGAGGTAGCCGATAGCGGCATAACCTTGCAACTGCAACTGGGCCTGACCGAAGGCGAAGGACTCTACGAACTCAGCCAGGGCGACCTGCTGCTCAGCGACGCCGCCCAGGCCGCCCTGGCGATGTCGCTGCACAGCCGCAATCTGCTGCTGGTTGAGCGCAGCATCGGCGAGGATCCACTGATCAAGCAGCGCGCACGCATCCGCCCGATCGCCAGCCCGGAAGGTGCCTGCTGCGTCGAGCGCCTGCTCGAGCCCTACCCTTCATTGCTGGAGCGGCAGCTGGCCCGCATGCACGAGCTGCGCCAGCGCGGCTGACTACTGCCGCTCGCCACGCACCTTTCCTAGCGCGCTACGAGCGCCGACCTGCTGCAACTCCAAAGCCGGAAAATGACAGGCAGCCGACTGCGCAGTCGTGAAGAGCAGACGTGGTGTAGGGAGGGGATCGAGGACCGCGAGCCTTAGCCGGCCCGCGCCTTATCAGAAGCGGAACACTTCCATATCGGTACGGATCGGCTCGATGGCGGGAATCCGTGGCATATCCGCTTCGGCGGACTTGTTCTGCGCTTTGGCGGGCTCACGCTTCGGCACTGCCGGCTTGGCGGTCGCCAGCGGTTCGATCTCCGCCGCCAACATCTCGCTGAGACGTTGTAGCAACACGCTCTGGGCATGCACCTGATCCGCCGTAGAGCCCTGATGCGCCTCCTCCAGGCGAACCAGTCGGCTGCCCTGCTGCTTGCCCTGCTTATCCAGAAGACGCCACTGGGCCTCCAGCACCGCCGGGTGCGCCGGCCCGGAATCCAGCCGGGTAATCGCCAGTTCGACCTGAACCTCTGGCGCAAAGCCGGCGCCCGCAGGACTCAGCTGCAAGCGCTGGGTTTTCAGCCGCCAGGCCAACTGGCGCAGCAGCAGCTGCTCGACATCGCCCTGCAAACTGCCAGCCCAGCGTGCCTGCTGCGCGTCGGCCGCCAGGCTGCCGTCGGGTAGGCGCTGCAGCAGGGCATCACGCTGCAGGTAATCGGCCAATGTCACCGGCCCCAGCAACACTGCCGGCCCGCCGGACTGCTCGGGCAACTCGGTGGCGCCATTCTCCAGGCGATACATGGGCAGTGGCTGCTGCAGCATGCAGCCGGACAAGCTGGCGCTGAGCACCAGCAAGACAGTCGAGAGACGCAGCAACTTGTTCATTACCTTCTTAACACCATGATCAAGGCCTTGCGCCGCCGGTTCGGGCAGGCGCCAGCCCCTCGGGAACCTCACCGAACGGCCGGCCAGACGGTTCGCACCGATCCGATGGTTGGATCGACAGAGCGTCGCCAGTTTGAAAGTTGGCTATCTTCCGTGAATCCAGCCGGGGATGCCAGCACTGAAGCACAGCTGATCAGCCCGCGCTCTCGACCTGCAACCCATCGACGCGCTGGAAGCCGCGCGGCAGCTTGTTACCCCGCCGCCCACGTTCGCCCTTGTAGTGTTCCAGATCATCGGCCTTGAGTGACAGCGTGCGTTTGCCGGCCTGCAGGGTCAGCGTCGCGCCTACCGGCAGCACGGCCAGATCGACAAGGTATTCCTCGCGACTGGCAACGCGCTCACCGGGAATACCGATGATCTTGTTGCCCTTGCCCTTGCCCAGCTGCGGCAGGTCGCGCACCGGGAATACCAGCAGGCGACCCTCGGTCGTCACCGCAGCCAGCCAGTCCTCATCGCGGCTGTTCAACGGCCGCGGTGCGACCACTTTCGCGCCGGCCGGCAGTGACAACAGCGTCTTGCCAGCCTTGTTCTTGGCCTGAAGATCCTCGCCCTTGACCACGAAACCGTAGCCGGCATCCGAGGCGATCACGTACAGGGCGTCGTCATCGGGTAGCAGCACGCACTCGAAACTCGCGCCTGGCGGCGGCGTCAGGCGGCCGGTCAACGGCTCGCCCTGACCGCGGGCCGAGGGCAACGAATGCGCCGCCAGCGAGTAACTGCGTCCGGTGCTGTCAATGAACACCGCGAACTGGTTCGAGCGCCCGGCGGCAGCGGCCTTGAAACCGTCACCGGCCTTGTAGGACAGCCCGGTCGCATCGATGTCGTGGCCCTTGGCGCAGCGCGCCCAGCCCTTCTCGGAAATCACCACGGTGACTGGTTCGGACGGTAGCAGCTCGTTTTCCGACAGTGCGCGGGCCTCGGCCCGCTCGATAATCGGAGAACGCCGTGCGTCGCCGTAAGTTTCGGCATCGGCCAGCAGCTCCTTGCGCACCAGCTTCTTCAACTTGGCTTCGCTACCAAGCAGCGCCAGCAACTGCTCACGCTCTTTCATCAGCTCGTCCTGCTCGGCGCGGATCTTCATTTCCTCCAGCCGCGCCAGCTGGCGCAGGCGAGTGTCGAGGATATAGTCGGCCTGCAGTTCCGACAGATCGAAGCGCGCCATCAGCACCGGTTTGGGCTGATCCTCGGTCCGGATGATGTGGATTACCTCATCGAGATTGAGGAACGCCACCAGCAAACCGTCCAACAGATGCAGGCGCTTCTCCACCTTGTCCAGGCGGAACTGCAGGCGCCGACGCACGGTGCCAATGCGATACACCAGCCACTCGCTGAGCAGGGTGCGCAGGTCTTTCACCTGCGGCTTGCCGTCCAGGCCGATGACGTTGGTGTTGACCCGGTAGCTGGACTCCAGGTCGGTGGTGGCGAACAGGTGGGTCATCAGCTCGTCAGCATCCACACGATTGGAGCGCGGGATGATGACGATGCGGCAGGGGTTCTCGTGGTCCGACTCGTCGCGCAGGTCGGCGACCATCGGCAGCTTCTTGGCCTGCATCTGCGCGGCGATCTGCTCCAGCACCTTGGCGCCAGAGACCTGGTGCGGCAGCGCGGTGACCACAATATCGCCGTCTTCAACGCGATACACAGCGCGCATGCGTACCGAGCCGCGACCGCTTTCATAGATCTTCAGCAACTCCGCGCGCGGCGTGATGACTTCCGCCTCGGTAGGGAAATCCGGACCGAGAATATGCTCGCAGAGCTGCTCGACGGTAGCGTTCGGCTCGTCGAGCAGACGCACGCAGGCAGCCGCAACTTCGCGCAGGTTGTGTGGCGGTACGTCGGTGGCCATGCCCACGGCGATGCCGGTGGTGCCGTTGAGCAGCAGGTTGGGCAGGCGCGCCGGCAGGGTCGCCGGCTCGTCGAGAGTGCCGTCGAAATTCGGCACCCAATCCACCGTGCCCTGACCCAGCTCGGACAGCAGCACCTCGGAATAGCGCGACAGCCGCGCCTCGGTGTAGCGCATCGCGGCGAACGACTTGGGATCATCCGGTGCACCCCAGTTGCCCTGGCCGTCGACCAGGGTGTAGCGGTAGCTGAACGGCTGGGCCATCAGCACCATGGCCTCATAGCAGGCGCTGTCGCCGTGGGGGTGGAACTTGCCGAGCACGTCACCGACGGTACGCGCCGATTTCTTGTGCTTGGCATCGGCATTCAGGCCCAGCTCGCTCATCGCGTAGACGATGCGCCGCTGCACGGGCTTCAGGCCGTCGCCGATATGCGGCAAGGCGCGGTCCATGATCACGTACATGGAGTAGTTCAGGTAGGCCTGTTCGGTGAACTCGGCGAGGGAGCGACGCTCCACGCCGTCCAGGCTCAAGTCGAGGGATTCGCTCATGGTCGATCCGTGGCAGATTGGCGCAACACCAGGGTGCCGGCGCGCTGGGTGAATTCGAGTTGTTTCAGGGCGCTCATGCCGAGCAGTACCTGCTCGCTGAGGAAGCCCGGCGCAATGATGGCGCGCACGTTACGCAGCACGATGTCGCCAAGCTGCAGGCTGGCGATTTCCGTGCGAAAACCTGTGGTCTTGCCGTTGGCGGTCTGCAGCATTACCGGCGCACCACGCTGCAGACGCAGACGCTCGGCCAGCTCGACCGGCACCGCCACGTCGGTGGCACCAGTGTCGAGCAGGAAGGTGACGGGCACCCCATTGATCTGCCCGCCGGCGACGAAGTGCCCGCTGCGATTGCCGGCCAGCTGCACCTCGATCTGGCCGCCGTCGATGCGCGAGACCGGCTCGCGGTTGGGATTGACACGCTCGTCTTCCCAGTCGGCAAAGAACCGGGTGGCGAGAAACAGACCGGCGGCCCAGGCGAGCACCAGCATCACTCGCCCGGCCCGTCGACCGACCGTCTGGCTCACGGCTGCTCGCCCCAGCCGCCGGCAGGTGCGGCGAAGCGCCAGACGATCGGATGCTGCTTGCCGTCGCCACGCTGCAGGCCGTTGTTGTCGACGCCGATCCAGGCTCCTTCGGCATCGACCCACAGGGCCTCGGCGGTGCCGAACCGCGTCGGGTAGCGTCGCTCCTCGCTCAACGCCGTTGCGGCGAACGACCAGCAACGCTCCCTCTCACCGCTGGCCGGCGCGCGACGGCACAGCCGATGCGCCAGCGGCTCCAGGGTGAACAGTTTGTCTTGATGGAAGGCGACTGCGGTAAAACCCGGCGGCGCAGGCTGCAACCCCAACGCCGGCGGCGGCAGCTCCCGGCCACCCTCGGACAGCAGCACACAACCGCCGGTGCAGTACCAGCTGTTCTGTCGGCGATGCAGCACCAGCAAGCCGCGGCGCTCGCGCTCGGCGGCCAGCCAGAGGCGCTCCGCGCTCGGGTCGACGGCAATACCCTCGAACATGGCGTTGAAGTGCAGCAGCATGCCGCTGGCGCGTGCCTGGCGCACCAGCGACGGCGGCAACCGCAGCCATTCGGCGCTGCCGGCAGGGTTGACGCGCAACACCGCCGCATGCGCTTCGCTGACCAGATAGCGATTACCCAGGCTGTCGCAACTCAGTCCCTCGAAATCCATCTGGCCGCCGCGCAGCTGGCCGCTAACCCAGGCACGCATACGCATGCCCCAAGGCAGCCCACTGTCCGGCGGGGCCGGCACCTCGAAGCGTTCGGCCTCGGCCTGCCATTCGCCGACACCATCGCGCAGGCGGTAGAGCTGGTTATCGTCGCGATCGGATACCGCCCACAGCGCATCGCCACACCAGGCCAGTCCCGACAGGTTGCCGGCCGTCATGCCGGCGATCGCATGCTCGCTGAGCAGCTCCAGCTCGCTCGCCGCGGCCGTAACCGGCAGCGGTGCGACGGCCAGACACAACAGCGCGAGCCAGCGACGGATCAAATCAGCACCTCGGCCAGATTACCCTTGGACTCCAGCCAGCTCTTGCGGTCGCCGGCGCGCTTCTTGGCCAGCAGCATGTCCATGATCTCGCGGGTGCCGTCGAAGTCGTCGAGAGTCAGCTGTACGAGCCGGCGGGTGTTTGGATCCATGGTGGTTTCGCGCAGCTGCGGCGGGTTCATCTCGCCAAGCCCCTTGAAGCGGGTGACCTGCGGCTTGCCGCGACGCTTCTCGGCCACCAGACGCTCGAGGATGCCGTCGCGCTCGGCCTCGTCGAGGGCGTAGAAGATGTCCTTGCCCAGATCGATGCGGTACAGCGGCGGCATCGCCACATAAACGTGGCCGGCTTCCACCAGCGGGCGGAAATGCTGGACGAACAGCGCGCACAGCAGCGTGGCGATGTGCAGACCGTCGGAGTCGGCGTCGGCGAGGATGCAGATCTTGCCGTAGCGCAGCTGCGAAAGATCGCTGGAGCCCGGATCGAGCCCCACCGCCACAGCAATGTTGTGCACTTCCTGGCTGGCCAGCACCTCACCGCCATCCACTTCCCAGGTATTGAGGATCTTCCCGCGCAGCGGCAGGATCGCCTGAAACTCCTTGTCGCGCGCCTGCTTGGCGCTACCGCCGGCCGAATCACCCTCAACCAGAAACAGTTCGGCGCGCGCCGGATCCTGGCCCGCGCAGTCAGCCAGCTTGCCCGGCAACGCCGGTCCCTGGGTGACCTTCTTGCGCTCGATCTTCTTGCTTGCCTTGAGCCGGCGACCGGCGTTGCTGATCGCCAGTTCGGCGAGCTGCAGGCCCATTTCGGGGTTGGCATTGAGCCAAAGGCTGAAGGCGTCCTTGACCACGCCGGAGACGAAAGCGGCTGCCTCGCGGGAGGACAACCGTTCCTTGGTCTGCCCGGAGAACTGCGGCTCCTGCAGCTTCATCGAGAGGACAAAAGCGATGCGTTCCCAGACATCCTCCGGCGCCAGCTTCACTCCGCGCGGCAGCAAGCTGCGAAACTCGCAGAATTCGCGCATGGCATCCAGCAAGCCCTGACGCAGGCCGTTGACATGGGTGCCGCCCTGAGCGGTAGGGATCAGGTTGACGTAACTTTCCTGGATACTGTCGCCGCCCTCGGGCAGCCACAGCAGTGCCCAGTCCACCGCTTCGGTATTACCCGCCAAGGCGCCAACGAAGGGTTGGTCCGGCAGACGAGCGAACTCGCTGACCGCGTCGACCAGGTAGGAACGCAGGCCGTCCTCGTAATGCCACTCGACCTTCTCGCCGCTGGCCTTGTCCTCGAAGCTGACATTCAGTCCAGGACAGAGCACCGCCTTGGCCTTGAGCACGTGCTTCAAGCGGCTGATGGAAAACTTCGGCGAATCGAAGTACTTGGCATCCGGCCAGAAATGCACGCTGGTACCGGTGTTGCGCTTGCCCACCGTACCGATGATCTCCAGATCGCTGGCCTTGAAGCCGTCGGCGAAGCTCATGCGGTACTCGTTGCCATCGCGACGGACGGTGACCACCACTCGGGTCGACAGCGCGTTGACCACCGAGATACCCACGCCATGCAGGCCACCGGAAAACTGGTAGTTCTTGTTGGAGAACTTGCCGCCGGCGTGCAGCTTGGTCAGGATCAGCTCGACACCGGGCACGCCCTCGTCCGGATGGATGTCCACCGGCATGCCGCGGCCGTCGTCGATGACCTCCAGCGAGTGGTCGGCATGCAGGATCACCTGCACCGACCTGGCGTGGCCAGCCAGCGCCTCGTCGACACTGTTGTCGATGACTTCCTGGGCGAGGTGATTGGGCCGCGAGGTATCGGTATACATGCCCGGGCGCTTGCGCACCGGATCGAGACCGGAAAGGACTTCGATGGCTTCTGCGGTGTAAGACATGGACGTCTCGATAGCTTATGAATCGGAAAAGTCGGTTGCGAGCCAGAGCGCCGGATCGAATCCGGCGAATGCCAGCAGCGCTGGCAGACGCTCGACAAAGCCCTGAAAACCGTGATCGCCGCCTGCCTGGATGCGCACAGCGCAGCCTTGGTAGAAGCCGGCGGCATGACGATAGTCCAGCGTTTCGTCGCCGGTCTGCAGCCAGACCTGATAGCGCTCGGCATCCTGCGGCGGCGGCACTTCCAGCTCCGCCAGCGCCGCGACATGGTCATGAGTAAGCTCCCAGACCTCGCCGCTGTAGAGATTGGTCTGCGGCCCCAGATAGCCGTCGAAACGCCGATGTGGCGTCACCGCCGGATTGATCAGCAGCGCGCGCAAACCGTGCCGTTCGGCGAGGTGGGTCGCATAGTAGCCGCCGAGGGAGCTGCCGACCAGCAGCGGCCTCCCCAGCTCGGCGAGCGCCGTCTCCAGCTGGGCGATGGCCTGACGCGGGTGGTGGTGCAGCGCAGGCACGCGCAGGCGCTCGGCCATGCCGATACGCGCCAGCGCGCGACTCAGCTGACGAGCCTTCTGCGACAGCGGCGAACTGTTGAGGCCGTGGATATAGAGGATGGCGGGCTGATCGCTGGTCATTCGGTTCGCTGGCAGGCAAAGGACGGGGAAGGCTACAAGGCGGACGCCGCAAGGTGCAAGCCGCCTGCCGGCGAGATTCAGTAGCCCTTGACGCTGTAGTCCACCTCGAACGCGATGCCATTGACCCGCGACACGCCAGTTTCCAGGCGCCCGTCGCCATACAGCCGCAACCAGCGATAGCCGGGGGCCAGGGTATCGACCTGGAAGCTCTCGCTGCGAGGTGTGAACTGCACGCCAGTGGAAGGCGAGGCGAGCAAGCGCACGCCGTTACGCGACTGGTCGAACTCCTGGTGGATGTGCCCCCAAAGCAGTGCCCGCACGTTGCTGTAACGATCCAGCACCTCGAACAGCCGCTCGGGCTCTTGCAGGCCGATGCTGTCCATCCAGCGGCTGCCGACCGCCACCGGATGATGGTGCAGGCACACCAGATGATGCCGTTCGGGGGCAGCGCGCAGTGTATCGTCGAGCAGCTCGAGCTGCTGTCCGTCCAGCATGCCGAATACCGCGCCGGACACCAAGGTGTCGAGCATGATCACGCGCCAGCCGCCAAGTTCCAGCACCGGCTCCATCAGGCGCGTGCCGCGCGTTGCTTCGAGCATGGCCGCACGCTCGTCATGATTGCCCGGACACCAGCGCGCCGGAGCGGCAATCCGTGCGGACAGTTCACGAAAGCGCAGATACGACGCCACCGAGCCATCCTGAGACAGATCGCCGGTAGCCAGCATCAGGTCGATCCGCGGCTGCTCAGCGAGCACCAGGTCGATCACCCGCTGCAGGCTTTCGCAGGTATCCATGCCCAGAAGCTTGCCTTCCGCTGGCGCGAACAGATGGCTATCGGTGATCTGCACCAGCAGCACCGACTCTTCAGCAGCAGTCAGGGACGCACCAAGCAAGGGCCCTTCTCCTTGAGGGAAATCGCAAACGAATTATGGTAGGGCACACGCGGGAGGGAAACCGCAGGAAGTGGGCGTGGATCACAGAAACGGCGCTCGCCCGGGCGGGCGCTCAGAGCACCGGTTCCAGCTCGTGGCCGCACGCCTGACAGTGGCCCAGCCACTCACCGAGGAACAGATTGAGCTGCGTCTTCTCATCGGGCTGGTGCATCTGCGCGTTGGGGTAGGCATAGATGCCACGCAACCGCCGGGCATTCTCGGCGCGGATGACCTCGGCCATGCGCGCGTCGTGGTAGACCCGCACCTCCATCTTGGGCACCGGCAACCAGCTCAGGCAGTGTTCCTGACTGACCTGCAGCGTCGTGGTGTAGGGACAGCTTTCCAGCACCTCGAGTACCAGCACACCAAGCAGCAGGTCACCTTGACTGATGGCGATGCGGCGCGCCTCGCACGCGTGACGCATGTTCGGCAACAGACGCATCAGGCGCAGATAATTGGCCTCGCAGGCAGCCTGCAGTTCCAGCAGGTCGACGCGGTAGCGCTCGCGCGTTTTTCTCATGTCCAAGCCCCCCGCACCTTGTCGCGATTCAGCGCCAGCCACTGCAGCGCGATGATGCTGGCGGCATTGTCGATACGACCGTCTTCCACTGCACACAGCGCTTCCTGCAATGTCCAGACGTGCACGCGGATATCCTCGCCCTCCTCGTCCAGGCCGAAGATGCCGTCTGCGCCCTCACTGTCGCAATGACCGATATACAGATGAACGCGCTCATCGCTGCCACCTGGCGAAGGAAAGTACTGACTGACCGGCCACAGCGCTCCCAACTCAAGTCCGGCCTCTTCGATCGCCTCGCGACGCGCGACCTCCTCGGGTTGTTCGTCCTTGTCGATCAACCCCGCCACCAGCTCTATCAGCCAGGGATTGTCGACCTTGCCCAACGCGCCGACGCGGAACTGCTCGATCAGCACCACCCTGTCCAGACGCGGATCGTAAGGCAGCACGCAGACCGCATCATGACGCACGAACAACTCGCGACTGAGCTCGACACCCATCTCGCCACTGAACTGACGATGGCGCAGGTGCAGGCGCTCCAGCCGGTAGAAACCGCTGAAACATTGCTCTCGTCGGAGGATCTCGACATCATCCGGGCCGGGCTTGAAGGTTTCGCTCATGGGTACTACTCACATATCGGTTTGATCCGCGCCGCACGCCGCCGCGGATGACTGCAACCGTCACATCGTGAGCGGCTTCGACTCATCCTAACGCGCGGTTTCTTCTGGCGCAGCCCTTTGCAGACCACCGTTCCCGGAGAAAGCTCCGTGCACTGGCCAGCACGAACTTCACGCCGCATCCGTAATCGAAAGCGCACCGTCATGCTTGGACGAACCATGAATTCACCCGTTTCCATCCGCAAGTTCATCATGCTGAGTGGCTTCGCCATGCTACTGAGCGCCTGCCAGCACTTTTCCGCAGAGCATCCGATCGAAGTCCGCCAGAACCTCACCGAACAGCGACCGACCGGCTGCACCGGAGAGAGCTGCCCGCTGGTGAACATCGACACCCTGGACTTCGCCGACGAACCGCAGCTGAATCGCCTGATTGACGCGCGCCTGCGACAGATGACCGTTAACGGCCCGGACGAGCGCCTGCCCGAGTCGCTGGCAGGCTACGAGGCCGAATTCCTGCGCAACGCCGAACCCGGCTGGGCCAGCTACCTGCAGGCCAAGCTACGTGAGCAGCACGGCAACACGCTGGTCGTAGAGCTCTCGAGCTATCTGTACACCGGCGGCGCCCACGGCATGCCCGGCCGCGGCTTCATCAACTACGACCGCGAGCGCGATCGCGAGCTGCGTCTGGACGATGTACTGATCCCGGGTCAGGAAGGCAACTTCTGGCGTGTTGCGCGCCAGGCGCACCAGCGCTGGCTGGCGGAGAACGGCCATGCCCAGGACCCCAGGTTCATCGACTCATGGCCCTTCCAGCAAACCGCAAACATCGCGCTGCTGAAAGACAGCGTGCTGCTCAAGTACGACGTGTACAGCATTGCGCCGTACTCAAGCGGGCACCCTGAACTGTTCATTCCCCATGAACAGCTGGAAGGCATTCTGAAAGCGAAATATCTCTGAGGATACGAAGCGGGCCGGCATCTGCCGGCCCGCTTCGACTCGTCTACAGCCTGTCGGTCAAACCTGCTTGTAGATCACCGAGCCCTCATCCTTGAAGCGCGAGGACTGCTCGGCGAAGCCGGCCTCGATGGCCTTCTGCTCGTCGGTCAGGCCGTGCTCGGCGGCGTACTCGCGCACTTCCTGGGTGATCTTCATCGAGCAGAACTTCGGCCCGCACATGGAGCAGAAGTGCGCGACCTTGGCCGACTCCTTCGGCAGCGTCTCGTCGTGGAAGGCGCGCGCGGTGTCCGGATCGAGGCCGAGGTTGAATTGGTCCTCCCAGCGGAACTCGAAGCGCGCCTTGGACAGCGCGTTGTCGCGGATCTGCGCGCCCGGGTGGCCCTTGGCCAGGTCGGCGGCATGCGCGGCGATCTTGTAGGTGATGATGCCGGTCTTCACATCATCCTTGTTCGGCAGGCCGAGGTGCTCTTTCGGCGTGACGTAGCAGAGCATGGCGCAGCCGAACCAGCCGATCATCGCCGCGCCGATGCCGCTGGTGATGTGGTCGTAGCCCGGCGCGATGTCGGTGGTCAGCGGGCCGAGGGTGTAGAACGGCGCCTCGTCGCAGCATTCCAGCTGCTTGTCCATGTTCTCCTTGATCATCTGCATCGGCACGTGGCCCGGGCCTTCGATCATGGTCTGCACGTCGTGCTTCCAGGCGATCTTGGTCAGCTCGCCGAGGGTTTCCAGCTCACCGAACTGCGCGGCGTCGTTGGCGTCGGCGATCGAGCCGGGACGCAGGCCGTCGCCCAGCGAGAAGCTGACGTCGTAGGCCTTCATGATTTCGCAGATGTCTTCGAAGTGCGTATAGAGGAAGTTTTCCTGGTGGTGCGCCAGGCACCACTTGGCCATGATCGAGCCGCCGCGCGAGACGATGCCGGTGACCCGCTTGGCGGTCAGCGGCACATAGCGCAGCAGCACGCCGGCGTGGATGGTGAAGTAGTCCACACCCTGCTCGGCCTGTTCGATCAGGGTGTCGCGGAACAGCTCCCAGGTCAGGTCTTCGGCGATGCCGCCGACCTTCTCCAGCGCCTGGTAGATCGGTACGGTACCGATCGGCACCGGCGAGTTGCGGATGATCCACTCGCGGGTTTCGTGAATGTGCTTGCCGGTGGACAGGTCCATCACGGTGTCCGAACCCCAGCGGATGCCCCAGGTCAGCTTGGCGACTTCTTCTTCAATGCTCGAACCGAGAGCACTGTTGCCGATATTGCCGTTGATCTTCACCAGGAAGTTGCGGCCGATGATCATCGGCTCCAATTCGGTGTGGTTGATGTTGGCCGGAATGATCGCGCGGCCGCGGGCGACTTCGCTACGGACGAATTCGGGGGTGATTTCCTTGGGAATGGCCGCGCCGAAGCTCTGCCCGGCATGCTGTTCCTGGAGCAATCCGGCTTCGCGCGCCTCAGCGAGCTTCATGTTCTCGCGGATGGCGACATACTCCATCTCGGGGGTGATGATCCCCTTCTTGGCATAGTGCATCTGGCTGACATTGGCGCCCGCTTTGGCCCGGCGCGGGTTGCGCACGTGGGCGAAGCGCATGGCCGTCAGCTCGGCATCGTTCAGGCGGCGCTGGCCAAACTCGGAGGTCAGCCCCGGCAGTTTCTCGGTATCGCCGCGCTCCTCGATCCAGGCGCTGCGCACGTCGGCCAGCCCCTTACGCACGTCGATGCTGACAGTTGGGTCGGTGTAGGGGCCGGAGGTGTCATACACCGTGACCGGGGCGTTGATCTCGCCCCCGAAGTCAGTGGGTGTCACGTCCAGGCTGATCTCGCGCATCGGCACGCGGATGTCCGGACGCGAGCCCTGCACATAAATTTTCTGCGAACGCGGGAAAGGTTGGATGGACTGCTGGTCGACCTGAGCGGATTCGCTGAGGTTCTTCGGTTGTTCGGCACGCATCGGCTGACTCCAGATTGGTGTCGGAGCGAACCTGAAAAACACGGCGGGTAAAGGGCATCGGGCGCGCCGGGATTGGCGCCGAGTGAACTCGCCGGAACGGCTGGCGAGCACATCTTGTTCCCTACGCAGGCCTTAACCTGATCAGGTTCAACGGGATCCGGAACTTTCCGATCTCAGCCTTCGCTTCAAGGCACCCCGACAAGAACGGGAGTGAGTCTAATCAAGACCCGCGGGGAAAACCACGCTGACAGACGCTGCGAACCGACCATTCGGTCATTTTCCCCACTCGTGCGCCGCGCCTTGACCCTCTGTTGCCTGCCGCTTAGCCTTGCCCATCAGTTCAAATCAGGATGGACCCAAGATGCTGCGTAGACTTCCCCTGGCTATTGCCGTGGCAGCCATCTTCGCCGGGACGGCCTGGGCCGAAACCCCGCTCGCCAGCAAGACCGACCTGCTCAGCGTCTATCAGGAAGCCGTCAACAACAACGCCGATCTGGCCGCCGCCCGCGCGCAGTTCCGCGCCCGCCAGGAAGTCGTGCCGCAGGCGCGCGCCGGGCTGCTGCCCAACCTCAGCGCCGGTGCCGAACTGAACGACACTGAAACGGACGTCGATACCAGCCAGGGCTCACGCTCGCTGTCACGCAGCGGCACCGTCTATCAAGCAACCCTCAGCCAGCCGATCTTCCGCGCCGACCGCTGGTTCCAGCTCAAGGCCGCCGAAGCCATCAGCGAACAGGCGGCGCTGGAATACTCGATCGCCGAGCAGGACCTGATCCTGCAGAGTGCCGAAACCTACTTCGCGGTGCTGCGGGCGCAGGACAACCTGGCGGCAGTGAAGGCCGAGGAATCTGCCTTCAAGCGCCAGCTGGACCAGGCCAACGAACGCTTCGAAGTGGGTCTGTCCGACCGCACCGACATGCTCGAGGCCCAGGCCGGTTTCGACACCGCACGCGCCAACCGCATGATCGCCCAGCGCCAGGTCGACGATGCCTTTCAGGCGCTCTACACCCTGACAAACCGCGAATACCCCGCGCTGGAGGGCATCCAGCACACCCTGCCGGTACTGCCGCCGACACCCAACGACGCCGGCGCCTGGGTCGATACCGCGACGCGGCAGAATCTCAACCTGCTGGCGGTGAACTATGCAGTGACCGCCGCGGAGCAAACCCTGCGCCAGCGCCGTGCCGGCCATGCGCCAACCGTCGATGCGGTGGCTGCCTATCGCAAAGGCGACAATGACAGCCTGGGCTTCACCAACAGCGGAATGAGCGACGCTCTGCCGGGCTACCCGCGCTATACCGGCGACGCCGAGCAGCGCAGCATCGGCCTGCAACTGAACATCCCCTTGTACAGTGGCGGCCTGACCAGCTCGCAGAGCCGCGAAGCCTTCCATCAGCTCAGCCAGAGCGAACAACAGCGCGAAAGCCTGCGGCGCCAGGTGGTGGAAGCCACGCGCAATCTGCATCGCGCGGTGAACACCGATATCGAGCAGGTGCAGGCGCGCCGCCAGTCGATCATCTCCAACCAGAGCGCGCTGGAAGCCACCGAAATCGGCTATCAGGTCGGCACCCGCAACATCGTCGACGTGCTCGATACCCAGCGTCGGCTATATGCCGCCGTGCGCGACTACAACAACGCGCGCTACGCCTACATCCTCGACAACCTGCGGCTGAAGCAGGCCGCAGGCACGCTCAGCCCAAGCGATCTGCAACAGCTGGCGGCCTACCTGAAGCCGGACTACAACCCGGATACCGACTTCCTGCCGCCCGACCTGCCGCAGACCATAGGCCAGCCGGTGCGAGTGGACTACTGAGCGCTACCGAAGCCCATCGGTGCCGCGGCGAAACCTTTCGATCCCGCGCCCCGTGGGCTTCACGCAACTAATGAAGCAGCCGCTGCAAGCCGCCCAGCAAGCGCTCGAGCGCGCCCTGATTGGCCTTGAGCACGCTCAACCCCCCATCGCGCATCCGCCGCACCCGGGCGGGGTCCCGCCACAGTTCGCTCACCGCGCTCGTCAACTCCCCGGCGTCTTTCACCTCGCGCAACGCGCCCGCATCGCGCAGCTGGGCCGATATCTCGAGAAAGTTGAACAGGTGCGGACCGCTGAGTACCGGCTTGCCCAGCGCCGCCGGCTCCAACAGGTTGTGCCCGCCATTGGGCACCAGACTGCCGCCGACGAAGGCAACGTCGGCCAGCGCATAAAGAAACAACAGCTCGCCCATGGTATCGCCGACCAATACCTGGGCCTGAGCGGTAACCGCTTCTTCCCGGGAGCGCCGAACGGTAGCAAAACCCTCCCGGCGACACAGCTCGACCACCGTAGCGAAGCGCTCCGGATGTCGCGGTACCAGCACCAGCAACGCCTGCGGATGTTCGGCCAGCAGCTGCCGGTGGGCGGCCAGGATGACCTCGTCCTCGCCAGCATGGGTGCTGGCGGCAATCCATAGCGGCCGCTCCAGCGCCGACCACTGCTGGCGCAGGTCGGTTGCACGCGCCAGCAGCGCAGGGTCGATGATCAGGTCGAACTTGATTGAGCCGGTCACCTCGACGCACTCGCTATGCGCACCGAGCTGGCGAAAGCGCTCGGCCTCTGCCGCGGTCTGCACCGCGAGCAGGCTAAGCTCGCCCAGCATCGGCGCGGTCAGTCGGCCGAAACGTGCGTAGCCGCGGGCCGAGCGCACCGACAGGCGGGCATTGGCGAGCGCCACCGGGATACCACGGCGCGCGCACTGATGAATATGGTTGGGCCAGAGCTCGGTTTCCATCACCACCGCCAGTCGTGGCTGTAGCCGATTGAGAAAGCGCGCCGCCGCCCAGGGCAAGTCGTAAGGCAGGTAGCAGTGCTGCACGCTGTCGCCGAACAGCGCCTGGATGCGCTCGGAACCGGTTGGTGTCATGCAGGTGACAGTGATCGGCAGCTGCGGGTAACGCGCCATCAGCGCGCGAATCATCGGCGCCGCAGCGATGCTTTCGCCCACCGAAACCGCATGCACCCAGATGCCTCCCGGCCGGAACGGCGGCAGTCCGACGGCGAAGCGCTCGCCGATGCGGCGCGAATACGCCGGCGCGCGCCAGGCGCGCCAGAGCAGACGCAGGAAGACCAGCGGCAGACCGAGATGAAACAGCAGGCTGTAGAGGGTGCGATTCATGGGGGCGGAGTTTACTCGAAAGCTGGATCGCCTCGCGCCCACCATCCGCTTCCGCACCGGGCGGGCTGAGGTCCTCAGAGGTCGCCTACGGCTTCCAGATTCAAGCGCGCGGGTATCTGCCACTTCGGTGCCGCCGCTTGTGGCCACCGCGGTCCGGTTATACTGCCGGCCTGTCTAGCCCAGCGAGGTCCGCTAATGCCCGAATCCCTCAGCACCGACGTCCTGATCGTTGGCGGCGGCGTCGCCGGTCTCTGGCTCAATGCACGTCTGCGTCGTCAGGGCTTTGCCACCCTGTTGGTCGACAGAGGCGCATTGGGCGGCGGCCAGAGCGTGAAGTCCCAGGGCATCATCCACGGCGGCACCAAATACGCGCTGCACGGTGCACTGACCGGCGCCTCCGAGGCCATCGCCGACATGCCACGCCGCTGGCGCGAGGCGCTCGAGGGGCACGGCGAACTGGACCTGCGCGGCGTGCGCCTGCTCTCCGATGCACACTATCTGTGGTCACCGGGCACCCTGACCGGCAATCTCACCAGCTTCTTCGCCAGCAAGGCCGTCCGTTCGCGGGTCGGCCAGGTCAAGGGCGCCGAGCTGCCGCCGGCGCTGCAACATCCCGGCTTCAAGGGCAAGGTGTACCGCCTTAGCGAGCTGGTGTTGGACGTGCCCAGCCTGATCGCTCGCCTGGCCGAGCTGGCCGGCGATAGCCTGCTGGCCGGCCAGCAGATCGAGCCGCTGCGCGACGGGGCCGAGCTGGTCGGCCTGCGCGTCGATGGTCGCGAAATCCGTGCCCAGCGCATCGTCTTCAGCGCGGGCGGCGGGACCGCCGAGCTGCTCGCCGCGCTCGGCCTGCAGCAGCCGGCCATGCAGCGCCGCCCGCTGCACATGGTCATCGTCAAGGCGCCTACGCTCAAGCCGCTCTACGCCCATTGCCTGGGCGGCGGCACCAAGCCGCGGATCACCGTGACCAGCCACCCGACAGCCGACGGCGAGTGGGTCTGGTATCTCGGTGGCGATCTGGCCGAAGCCGATGGCGTGGCGCGGGACGAAGCCCGCCAGATCGCTGTAGCAAAAAAGGAACTGGCCGAACTGGTGCCCTGGATTGACTTGTCCGCTGCGCACTGGGCCACGCTGCGCATCGATCGCGCCGAACCGGCGCAGTCGGCCCTCGCGCGCCCGGACAATGCCTTCCTCGCCGAGCACGGCCGTCTGCTGATCGGCTGGCCGACCAAACTGGCGCTGTCGCCCGATCTAGCCGACCGCGTCGAAGCCGCCCTCGCCCGCGATGGCATCCGTCCCAGCCAGCATCCGGCGCTACCGGAACTGCCAAGGCCACCGCTGACCGGGCCGTTCTGGGAGGGCTTGCTGCCATGAGCGCGACCCTGCACGGCCTGCACCGGCCGCTCGGCAGCACCGGCTTGACGATCTCGCCACTGGGTCTGGGGACCGTCAAACTGGGGCGCGACCAGGGCGTGAAGTACCCCAACGGTTTTTCCATTCCCGACGACGCGCAGGCGCGCCAGCTGCTGGCGCTCGCCCGCGAACTGGGCATCAACCTGATCGATACCGCCCCCGCCTATGGCGTTAGCGAGGAGCGCCTGGGCCCGTTGCTCGCCGGCCAGCGCGACGACTGGGTGATCGTCAGCAAGGTCGGCGAGGAGTTCGAGAATGGCCTGTCGCGCTTCGATTTTTCCGCGGCGCACACACGCTTTTCCGTCGAGCGTAGCCTAAAGCGCCTACACACCGACCGCCTCGAGCTGGTGCTGGTACATTCCGACGGCAACGACCTCGACATTCTGCAACACAGCGCCGTCTACCAGACCCTCGCCGAGCTCAAGCGCGAAGGCAAGATTCTCGCCTATGGGCTCTCCGGCAAGACCGTCGCTGGCGGGCTGCTGGCGCTGCAGCAGGGCGACTGTGCGATGGTCACCTACAACCTCAACGAGCAGGCCGAACGCCCGGTACTGGACTACGCCGCGACCCACGGCAAGGGCATCCTGATCAAGAAGGCGCTGGCCAGCGGCCACGCCTGTCTCAAACCGGGAGAGGATCCGGTACGCCGCAGCTTCGAGCTGCTGTTCAGCCATCCGGGCGTCAGTGGCGCGATCATCGGCACTATCAACCCACAGCACCTGACGGATAACGTACGCACTGCAGCTGCCGTTCTTACCGGCAACTGACGGTTTGCTGAGCTAGGCTCTTCCATTCGCTTGCAAGGCAACGAACTGCAACCGTCCACGCCCACCCCGACGCAAAGGAGGAGGCGAATGCCGAACATTCTCGTACGCAAGAATCCCACCGCGTTCAAGACCTTACCGCTGTACGTCGAGGCCGGCCATGACAGTCTGAGCTACCAGAGCCTGGGCCGGCCGCTGAATTTCGCCGAGGTCATCGAGCGCCGGCGCCCGGTTGAGGTGGCCGATCCGGGCCGCTTCGCCATCGAGCTGGCCAATCTGGGCGTCTCGGTCCGCCTGACCCTCTGCTGGCAGGGCCGGGAATACTGGGTACTGGTCCGGCAGCAGCGCCTGGACCGCGGCGACGTGGTGCTCAAGCTGATCTCCGGTTACGTGCCGGCGCATGAGCTGAATCTGCCATTGCTGACCGCCATCCAGGAGATTGCCGAAGAATGCCTGCTGGAAACGCCAGAAGGCTGGCTTGGCGGACGCTTCGGCGACACCTGGCTGCCGACACCTTACGAAGGTGCCCTGCGTTACCGGGAGGCGGTGCACTTCAAACTCGCCTCGCAGTCCGGCGCCACGCGCCCAGTGCATTGCGGCAACATGGTGCTGATGGAACGTCCGCGCGCCTATGTGCACCTGCCGACAGCCTCGCTGCAGCTGGTCTACGACATGCGTCTGGAGCTGCCGAAGGAGGCGCGCCAGCTCAGCCTGTTCCACGTCGACGAACGCCTCGAGGAGGGCCAGCTGGTAGCTCGACTGGAGCGCGGAAAGCCCGACCTCTATCTGCTTCCTCTGCACCAGGGTCAACCCCAGGATCAGCTCCTGCAACTGCGCAACGGCCAATTCAGCCCGGTGAGCACGCGCGGACTGTGGCTGTCGGAAAGCTTCGCGCCGCAGGACGGCTGGGTGGTACGCGAGGAGCGTGTTCGCTGGAGGGACTGGTGGGCCGCCAGGCCGGTGGCGGCAGCGCGCTAGGCGCTCCCCAGACGACTCCGCAGAAAGCGGCGGCGTCCCTGCCGGTGGCTGTCAGCGGCTGCGGATCTTCTCGACAATGGCGGTGGTCGAGCTGTTTTCCACCAGACCCAGCACCTTCACCGCGCCGCCATAGGCCTTCACCAGTTCGGCACCGACCACCTGCTCGACACCGTAGTCGCCGCCCTTGACCAGCACATCGGGACGGACCTGGGCCAGCAGGTTTTCCGGCGTGTCTTCGGCGAAGCACACCACCCAATCCACCGCCTCCAGCCCGGCCAGTACCGCCATGCGACGATCCACCGAATTGATCGGTCGGCCCGGACCTTTCAGACGACTCACCGAGGCATCGTCGTTGACCGCGACGATCAGCCGGTCGCCCTGCGCACGCGCCTGCTCGAGATAGGTCACATGCCCAGCATGCAGGATGTCAAAACAACCGTTGGTGAAGACGATCTTCTCGCCTTGGGCACGGGCATCCCCGACGACAGTCAGCAGTTGCTCGACGGTCATCACGCCGCGTTCCGAGCCTTCCTCGCGCTGCACCGCGCGACGCAGCTCCGGCGCACTGATGGCAGCGGTACCCAGCTTGCCGACCACGATGCCGGCCGCCAGGTTGGCCAATGCCACCGCCTGAGGCAGCTCCTCGCCGGCGGCCAGGGCGGCAGCGAGAGTGGAAATCACCGTATCGCCGGCCCCTGTGACGTCGAACACCTCACGCGCCCGTGCCGGCAAGTGCAGCGGCGCATGATCGGGACGCAGGAGGGTCATGCCATGCTCGCCACGGGTGACCAGCAAGGCGCCGAGATCCAGCTTGCGCATCAGCTCCGCGCCCTTGGCCACCAGCTCGGCCTCATCGGCACAATGACCAACGATCGCCTCGAATTCGCCAAGGTTCGGCGTGATCAGCGAGGCGCCTCGATAAATCTCGAAGTCTTTACCCTTGGGGTCGGCAAGCACCGGAATGCCACGGTGCCGCGCCGCCTGGATCAGCGCCTGATGGTTCTTCAGCGCGCCCTTGCCGTAGTCAGACAGCACCAGCACCTTGACCCCGGCCAGCAAGCCTTCCACCTCGGCCAGCAAGGCCGCCGGATCAGTGTCGAACGATTCCTCGAAATCCATCCGCAGCAATTGCTGATGCCGGCTCATCACGCGTAGCTTGACGATGGTGGGCTGGTGCTCGATGCATTGGAAATGCGCTTCCACACCGGCGGCAGCGAGGCTGTCGGCCAGGCTCTGACGCGCCTCGTCCTCGCCGGTCACACCGACCAGTCGGGCAGGCGCGCCCAGAGCGGCGATGTTCAACGCAACGTTGGCCGCGCCACCGGGGCGATCCTCGATCTGCTCGACCTTGACCACCGGCACCGGTGCCTCGGGCGAGATGCGCGACGTACCGCCATGCCAGTAACGGTCGAGCATGACATCGCCCACTACCAGAACCGGGGCGTGGTCAAAACGGGGCATGGACAGTTTCATGAAGAGCTCCGGCGGGCAGAAAAAAACGGCGGGATCATAGCATGCGACCGGCGAGTTACCGGGCTATAGCTCGCGCACCCAGAAAAGCTCGTGCCGGCGCACGGCCTTGCGGAAGAACTCGTCGTCGCCGGTGCGCGGCCAGCGGCGGCCGACAAGGACAGCCTGGATCAGCCGGCGCAGGCGTTTCTTGAGTGGTAGCGGGCCCTGCAAATCATGTTGCATGCCCAGCGCCAGCGCCTTGTTCAGCCGCGCCTCGGCACCCAACGTGGGACTCCACAGGCGATCCGCAGGCAGCGCTTCAATCGCCGGCGGCAGTGCGACCCCACCCTCGGCCGGCCCCATCGGCCAGCGATCATTGTCGTGCAGATGATTAGCGTAGAGCAGTAACGCCTCAGGCATCCACTCGCCCTCCTCGATCGCCTGATACAACGCACGCGTGGCTGCGACATGATCGGCATGCGGATCGAGTTCGGGATGTGGCGTAACCACCACCTCAGGGCGGAAGTGCTCCAACAGCGCGCGCAGGTCGGCCTGAAGGTTCCGCCAGCTGGGCAGGCCATCGGTATCGGCAGGCAGTGAAAGCGGATTGTGCTGGCGCACGTTACGGATATCCAGCTCGCCCGACTCGCGGGAAGCGAACGCGCGCCCCGGTTCTTCGGCCATAGCCGGTAGCTGCAAACAGTAGTAGCCGAGCTGCACGCAACGCGCCTGCGGCACGCCTCCCCAAAGCGGAACAGCCAGACTGTCCCAGGCGCGCAGGCGCCCTTTCAGCCGAGCCGCGGCGGCTGGGTCCAGACCAAGGCGCCGGTAGCCTTCCGCCTCGATCTCGCCCTGGGTCAAAGTCACGATCATGACATCACGCGCGCGACTGTACAGACCGAAGGCTGCCAGTTCGGCATCGTCAGCGTGCGGCGCGATGATCAGCAGGCGACGCTCGGCATAGTCCGGATTACGCATCGCATGCAGCGTTGCATCGCTCGGCAGCCGGCAGAAGCGCCCGCGAATGCGAAGGGCACCCTGGCAAAGCAGTTCATGCTGACCTGACAGATTGAGATAGCGCCGCCCCGCGACGCCACGCTCGAAGTCCTGCCGGTCAGCATCGATCCATACCTGCGGATCCAGCCAGCGGCCGAGCCAGGACGCCTGCAGTTGTACCTCGAGAACCAGCGTATCAGCAGGCTGGAAATCGCCTGGCAGCACCAACCGCCCGCCTTCAATGAGCACGGGGTAGTGCATGGCATCGGCCGGAAACTCGTACCTGTAATCGTCCTGGGGACGATAGAACAGATGGTCGGCGAACCATGCCTCGTGGGCAATCCAGCCCAGCACCAGCAGCAGCGGCACCAGCCACCAGCTGACCAGCACGCCAATGAGCAACAACGAAATGAGCGCGATCAGCAGCGCGATACGCTTGTTCTTGCGGTGGCGTTTAAGCAGCTGCTGCTTGCGTGCGCTCATGGCTCATACCTGATAAACCGGAACTCGGTTGCACCAGCGGTCCTTGTACTCACGGTCCGCACGGCCGAAGGAATACCGCAGCGGCTTGCCCAGCGCACGCGCCTCGGTCCAGGCCGCCTGGGTGTTAACAAAACTGAGCACGCTGCCCGGGCTGAAATCACGCTGCTGCGGATCGACGCCGCCGTTGATGTACTCGATCGACACCCACTTCGGCGCCTCCACCCGATAGAGAATCTGGATGGCGATCGGCTGCTCGTCGAGAAACACCACCGACCCGATCATGAACTCGCGAAGTAGCTCGAACACTTCCTGCAAGTGAGCTTTGCCAGGCGCCTCGAAGTTCCACCGTCGCTGAAACAGCTCGGCATAGATTGCCGCCTGCTCCGCTGCCGAGAAGTCGAGCATCGGACGCAGCACGCCTCCCGCTTCCTCCAGCTGGCGCTGCTCGCGACGCTGGTTGTAGCGGAATTTCTTCGAGTACTCCTCCGGCTCACGCGCCAGTGCCAGACCTTCTGGCTGCTCACGAAGCGTGCTGATACGGCCCGCATTGAGTTCGGATACATAGCGCATGCGCTGGCGTACCGGGACGCTCGCCTGCTCGGCCACCGGCAGGATGATCTCGGCATTGCCCAGGTCGAACAGGCCGCGCTTGCCGGTCTTTTTCAGAACATCCTTGGAGAGCGCCAGGTGCCGGCCCCAGCATGGGACTGCGGCGATCCATTCACCCTGCCGCTCCCAAGCCAGGTAGCGCACCGGAATGTCCGCAAGACGCGCCAAACGCTCGATGACGTCAGGATGCGTGGCGACACTCCCCCCATAGCGCTGCCAGACTTCGGCGTAGGTCGGCGCATCGATTACGCGCCAGCCACGCTCGCGCCAACTTTGGAGGAACTGCAACATTCAGGATTCCTGCTCGTCGGCCACTTCATCTTTGAACTGCGTCGCGTGGAGCCTCGCATAAGCTCCGTTGGCTGCCAGCAGCTCGGCGTGGGTGCCGCGCTCGACGATGCGTCCCTGCTCCATCACCAGAATCAGATCGGCTTTCTCGATGGTGCTCAGGCGATGGGCGATGACCAGCGTGGTGCGACCTTGCATGACATGATCCAACGCACCCTGGATATGCCGCTCGGATTCGGTATCCAGCGCCGACGTCGCCTCGTCAAGAATCAGCACTGGGGCGTTCTTCAACAGCGCACGAGCGATCGCCAGACGTTGACGCTGGCCTCCGGAAAGCAATACGCCATTCTCCCCGACCTGGGTGTCATAACCCTGTGGCATCTGCTGAATGAACTCATCGGCGTAGGCCGCCTCCGCCGCACGCCGGATGTCCTCGATCGGCGCGCCCGCCAGATCGCCGTAGGCAATGTTGTTGGCAACCGAGTCGTTGAACAGCGTGACCTGCTGCGTCACCAGCGCGATATGACGGCGCAGATTGCGCAGCGTGTAATCCTCCACCTCCACACCGTCCAGCAATATCTGCCCCTGATCATGGTGGTAGAAGCGCGGAATAAGATTCGCCAACGTCGACTTGCCGCTACCCGAGCGCCCGACCAGCGCAACCATCTGCCCGGGCTCGACGGTGAAGTTGATGTCCTGCAGCACCTGCTTGTCGCTGCCGGGATAGACGAAGTTGAGGCCACTGACCTGCAGATGACCGGCGACCCGTTCGCGCTCTAGCGTTCCACTGTCTCTTTCCGGCTGCTCGTCGAGTTGTTCAAAGATGCTCTCGGCGCCCGAAACACCTTTCTGAATCGTCGAACTGACCTCGGAAAGTTGTCTGATCGGCTTGGGCAGCAGACCCGCAAGAGTGATGTAGGCCACCAGGTCGCCCGCTGATGCGTCACCACGCATGAACAGCACCAGAAACATCAGCACAGCCATGGCACTGTAGATCACGAGTTGCAGCGTGGGTGTATAGACCGCGTTGGTCTTAGTCATACGCAGTTGCTTGGCCGTGTTGTCCCGACTGGCGCCCATGAAGCGAGCCTGCTCGTAGGCCTCGCCACCAAAACTGCGCACCACCCGATAGCCTTGAATGGTTTCTGAAGCGACGTGCGTCACGTCGCCCATCGCGACCTGAATCTTCTTGCTCTGCTTGCGAAACTTCTTGCTGGCGCTGGCCACCATCACCCCGATCACCGGGAGGATCGCCACCATCACCATGGTCAGTTTCCAGTTCATCCACAGCAACGTGGCGAACAGGAAGATCACCGTCATACCCTCGCGCACCACCACCTTGATCGCATCGGTGGCCGCCCCGGTGACCATGGTCACGTTGTAGGTGATCCGCGAGATCAGGTGTCCGGAGTTGTGGCTGTCGAAATAGCGGTTGGGCAGCGTCAGCAAGTTGTTGAACAGCGCGATGCGCAGGTCGTGCACTAAGCCCAGCGACACTCTGGCCAGAAAATAATTGCCGAGATAGGAGCCGATGCCCTGCAGCAAAGCGATAAGAACGATCAGCATGGGCACAAGCTGAACGAGGTTCAGATCGCTTAGATAAGGTACATCGGGGAACAGGCTCGCCTCGGGATTGGCGAGGCCATCAACAAAATACTTGAGAATGTAGCCAAGCATCGGCTGGGTGGACGAGAAGATTAGAAATCCCAGAATACTGATAACGAACAGGCTCCAGTACGGCAAGACATACCTCAGCAACCGCAGGTACACTTTCAGACTGGATTGCTGGTTGGAATCGGCCATTGGCAAGCCTCATACGACTGGCTAGAGGAACAAGATGCGGATTGTATCAGGACCGGAACTGCAGGATTGGCTGGAGCAGGGGACAGTGCTCGAAAAAGACAGCCGAGGACCGAAGGTCGTCCTACTGCAGAACAGCCTGATCCTTAAAATCTTCCACACGCGACGCCACCCCTGGTTCGCCAGAGCGATTCCACCGGCACAGCGCTTCGCGAAGAACGCCAGAATTTTGCACGATCTCTTTATACCAGCACCAAAAGTTGTCGAAACGCTATGGCTGGACCGTGCAAAAGGACTCAGCGCATGCATCTACGAACCCCTTCCTGGAATATCGCTGGAAACATTATTCAAAGACAAACCAAACCAAATGGAGAACTTGATCCCAGCATTTGCCTCGTTCGTTTTAAAATTACATCGACAAGGCATCTACTTCCGCTCACTGCATCTGGGAAACGTGCTCTTCCTACCTGAGGGGGGCTTTGGCTTGATTGATTTTCTCGATCTCCACAAGAAGCGACGGCGCCTGAGCAGCTGGCAAGCAAAGAGAAATCTCGAGCACTTGCAACGCTATCTACAACGTAGAAAAATTCCGGATTTCCCCATAGATAGACTAATCCAGAACTACAACACTGCTGCTCAAGCGTGCGAGTAACCCTCTAACAGTCCCAAGCAGTAAATCTTATGCTCTGCTTTTCGAGCAGAAAGAAACACACTGTAAAAGAACACCAGAGAAAACCAGAAATCGTGAAATGAACAATGTTCCGCGATTGGGTCGTATCCTCGGCGAGCAAAATCTTCTAGCTCAGCATCGCCCAGCAAGCCACCGCTCAGCACCAAGGCCAGGGCCAGATCAAATCCGGGCGGATAGAACCCGAAATTGTCCCAATCCAGAACCAGAGCTCCTCCGCCCATGTTTGGCCTGCTTAAATCCCCATGCCCAACAAATCTAGGCAGCGCCTCGCAGCGATCACGCATGATCTTAAGCAGGTCAACGTTCCCGCCCGCTCGCAGCACTACCCCCAAGGTCTTCTGAAAACAGCGCTCGAAGCCAAAGTGCAGCGACAGATCGAGCAACTCCGCAGGCACATCAGCCCCACTGACACCGAGACTTGCTAACCGGTTTGTAATCGAAACGACCTCGTCAATGTACGAGTGCTGATCAATCGGCGTGAACTCGACAAACTCGAGTCTTGCGACTACCAACCGATTTCCACCCTGCGAGCAACGCAGCGCAGGCACACGAACGTATTCGCCGCCCAATTTCGGAACTACTTGCTCATAAAAATACTGGCACTTCCGCCAATCCAATGAGTCTGCAGCATAAATTTTTTCAAAAAATAAACCACTGCTGCACGCCAACTTCCTGTAGCTATTTAACGTGTATCGCCCCTTGCCTGATCCAACGAATTCCCGTAATTCGCAAGACTCGTCAAAAGAAACTCCTGAATCAAAGCGCATCAACGCAAGCTCGTAGGCAGCATGATCATTGCGCAACGCATGCTTCTCCGCCAACTGCTTCATTTGGGAAAAATCTCCGGCAAAGCCGAAGCGTCGCATCAACGAAGAAAGAAACCGCACACTGCCCCCTAGGCAAAAACGCTGATCAATGAAGCTTTGTACCAAGCCTTACGAAAACAAGAAAAGACGCACGCAGGTCCAGCCGGAGCTTTATTTAGCCGCCAGCAGTCGATCCACTTGCTCGTAGTTTATTTTTGGAATCAGGTCGTCTGGAATACGACTATTTTTCGAGAGGTTATAGACAGCAAATTTCGAACTAACTATCTTTCTTGCCATCAGCGCGAAACTTGGAAAGATATATTCTTCATAATCATCGCCGAGCCGACTTGGCACGATCTCTCCCTTCGGATCATAAAACTGGCCAGCCTCTGGCGTCATATCCACACCGACCAGAAAAACTTTATCGAAACCCAAGTGGTAAGCCACTTGCAAAGCAGCATAGGCGATAGTTCTGCCATTGAAGTAGCCGTTCGCCATGTTTCGGCTGAACCCGATTCGATTCGGCTTCTGCCGAAAAAGCGACCACTCCACAGCGAAATCAGGATTATTTCGCACCGACCATGCGAACCGCCGATCAGTCATCGCGGCATGACCAACGGCTCGATTCACTCTTTCCAACAAGTACAGATTCTCACCGGACAATACTTCAGGGCTATGCTTCGCAACCTCATTGAACGCTGAACGACTAAGCGCCGCGTTTGCCGATAGCCTTATGCCCGTCGCTACCGCCAGCCCCTTGCGAGCTGCAACACCTTTGTCATCACACAGATAGAAAAGTGGCTTAACACCCTCCTCGACAAACCGCATGATTGATCCGTTCACAGCAATCATCGGCACATTCCGATACCACTGCATGGGAAACTGGTTGACCGAAGGTCCGGAGGCGATGATGAAGAGAGCGCCGCTAAAACGCCCTTTCAGCGCGGAAAAATCGTTAAGCCTTATCGATCCCAGGCCTTCCAACTCCTCAACCGTCAAGCCCATCGCTGTCCCTCCCTATTGATACTGCTACCTAGCGCAACCGCAATAGGAAACCAGATCCATAACCAGATCAGATTCGGTGAATGTATAAAAGAATGGAGCTCAAAAAACATAACACCGATACTGGCAAGCAATATCGAAAGACACAAGACAGAGAAATCCGAACGATCAGCCCACATCAAGTGGATAGACTTCAACAGTAACGAAACAAAAATCAGCAACCCCACAATTCCATACTGAAAGAGAACTTCCAGATAGAGACTATGGGTATTGACCACGGTCTGCCCAGGAATCTGCATTTTGCTCATTTCCACTCCGGCGCCATGGCCAAAGAGCCAGAAACCAGACATGCTATCCAGCACCATTTTCCATATAAGAGTCCGATAGCTCGTACCACGCTCCAACTCAATTGAAAATATTTCAGGAAATTTGAATCCGAGCAGCACCAGCGCGCCTAACAGTGCGCCTCCGAAGATAGCCCAGAACACAAGCCGGCCACGCAGAACCAACAAAACGAGACCACCAAGTCCCAGCGCGAGCCAGGCGCTTCGCGAATAGGTCAGAAAAACATAACCAGATATGATCAACAGGCAGCAAATCCAGAACAATCTAGCTGACGATTTCCGAGTAACCAGTACGCACCAACATGCGGTCAGGCCAGCAAATGCCATGTGCATTCCCGAAATAATCGGATTGAAAAACTCGGCAAAACCGGGAATCCCCGAGCTGTGCAAACGAAACGCCCGATAGCTGAAATCCAGCCCCCGCCTATCCAACTCAGTGACGAGCGTCACCAAGGCAGCCACACCACCCAGCGCAGCTGCTGCCTGTAGCAGACTCCGCAGCTTGGCTTCGTCCACAGCCTTCAACAACGCCACGGCACAGATGAACACGGCGAGCACGAATCCACGCCGCAGCACTTCTGATTGGCCTCCGAACATTAATACGCTAACTCCAATCCAGCATGCTAAAAGCACCAGGATGACGAGGAGGCCTTTATCCTGCGTCGTACAAACGGGCCGGCCCGCCACAAGGTAACAAAGAAAAAATGCCAGCAAAGCAAAACGCGTACTACTAGCCCAAGCGGAAGTTTCACCGGGCCACCAAAATCTTCCCAGCATTACAACCGCGACGGGAAGCAAAGCCATTAAAGGCAGCCACGGCCTAACAGAATGATTAACTTTTTCAAAAATATTCACACACTAAACCATCACGATATTACGACTAGGCAAACAACCCAAAATCGCATAGATAAAAGGAAAATTCAAAAAATTAGCGATCCGATATTTCTGCAGCTTTCAACAGGAACTGGCTGGCTAGAAAAATATTCCTGCCAACCCTCGAACTCCGTCCACTCACTGACAAATATAAAATCCAAACCAGCATTGATCGCACTTAGATAATCGAAACGGCTATCCCCTAAGAACAGTGCGGGCAACCCTATATTTTTACGGTCAATTTCGCGCGCGAGAATTTCACCCTTATCTGCTGGACTCCCGTATATCCCACCATTAAAAAGAGATGAAAGCCCTCTAATTGCGAAGATTTCACGCAACTCCCCCTGATCGCCACCTGAAACAATCATCCAATTACTATTCGGCAGCGCGGCCCTAAGACTCTCGAGCCCCTCAGCCACTTGACAGGTAAGTAAACCTTCTCGGACGTGCTCGGCATAACGAGACAGGAGCCCATCCAGCTCATCGACGCTCGCGTGCCGGACAATACTAGTAAGAAAATATTCGAACTTCTTATATCTGGAAATACCACCATTGGCGACGTGATACTTTACGAGAGCAGTTGCCGCCTCGGCACCAAAAGGCAGTGCCGCCTGGTAAAAGGCATCGGTCTTTACGCGATTTGAGTCCAGTATTACCCCATCACAATCAAAGACGAGCGAGTGATAGTCAGTAAGGGCACGCATCATAATTCTCGCTCGCGAATCACCGCCTCGGCACGTGCGACGTCCTCTGGGTTGTCCACGGCCACGGATTGCGCGGAAAGCTCGATCATGCGCACATCCCAACCCAGTTCCAGGAAGCGCAGTATCTCGATATCTTCCAGATTCTCTAGCGGCGTTTTCGCTGGGTGGGATGCGAAATCCTCCAGAGCCCGTCGGGGAAATGCATAAACGCAGACCTGCCGCCACGCGCACGCGAAAGAGTGAGACTTGTTACCTGGAATAGGCGCACGGGACATATACAGCAACCGGCCGTCAGGGCGCATGACCACCTTAGGAGTGCTACTACTGTGGTACATGGCTTCACTGTCGATCACACAAAAGCCATTGAGGATCTCACCCGGATGGGAGCTCAAACAGTCCAGAAACCTCGTCAGATCCTCAGGGTTGAATACTGGTTCGTCTCCCTGAACGTTGATGAACACATCGGCCGTTAATTGATCCGCGCATTCGGCGACCCGGTCAGTTCCCGTCAGGCAGTCGCTTGACGTCATCAGAACGTTGATTCCATGCGCGCGGCACGCAGCCTCGATGCGCAAGTCATCGGTAGCAACATACACACGCTCTGGCGGGCACGCCTGAATACATTGCCTATAGGTACGCACCACCATCGGTACACCAAGGAGGTTGATCAACGGCTTACCTGGAAGACGGGTGGACTCGAAGCGTGCCGGAATGATTACTGCATAATTGGGAAGTTCAGAAGGCATTGTTATTCACAGCGCATAAATGGAGCCACAAGGGACCTGATAACGAGTCGGGGTAACTGCCAGCAGCTCAGGCGCAGACGGAACACGCTGATAGGCTTCAAGCATCTGATTGACTTCCAGTGTTCGAGGATCATCCGCCGAGTAGCCATCAAAGCCTGCCAACAGTATCCGAGACGCCTCTCCGCTCGCTGCAACAGCCAGCGCATAAGCAGCAACCAGCGACGTAGGCAGGATGCAGTGCTGCCGTGCGAAGCTGAAGTGCCCAGACTGTACGGCGATTCCAAAGTCGAGCATCTTCTTGCCCTCCAGCGCCGCCCGCACTTCCGCCGGAAGCATATGCGCTGGTGTAATCAAGGGCTGCGGCAGTCGCCTGTGTTCGCGACAGTCAGCCATCAGACGGAAGGGATGGCATGCGGCGCGGGCATCAATTAACTCTCCCGCGACGTCGCCTTGTGTGTTCAGAGCAATTACGAACGGCTTGGCCCGTTGAATGTAGTCCTCCAACCCCTGCCGGTGACGAGCCACTCCTGGCCCACTACCAAGCAGAAGAACCTCCCGGCCAGCGATCAGCTCCCTTGGTGACCAGGTGCCTTGTGGCTCGCCGGAATAGAAATGGCGCGCGGACTCCAAGGTTCCCGGATTGAACTTCTTCCCACCCTGATGTTTAAGGAAGTCGATGACGACCAAAAGGTCCTCTTCCGCGTAACGCGAGTCGGCAAGCATTTCTTGAATGTAGGTCGGATGAATCCCGTAGATACCTGCCAGAAAATAGTACGGGTTGGTACCCCACCCATGACGCTGCTGAAGCGGCTGCAAATGCCGCGAAATCAGATTAAACAACGGCGCCACGTTCACGGGCCGACTCCGTTTCGCCATCAGCTCAATGACCAAATACTCGGTGCGGACGTTACCTGGACCTCGCCCCATCCCGGTGACGGTGCTGTCTAACCAGCTGACTCCATCGTCGAGCGCCCGCAAGGTGTTCGCCAGGGCCATGGCGCAGTTGTCGTGAGTATGGATACCCAAGGCGCCCTGCCACCCGCGACGCAGCGCTTGCACAACCGCTGAAGTCTGGTCCGGCGAAAGGCTGCCCATGCTGTCGGCAAAATATAAGACGTCCAGCGAATGCCCCTGAGCCAAGCGGGCAAGACGTTCTACTTCCTGCGGATCGCGGTCAGCAATCTGCATCAGATTTATGCCCACCGAATAGCCTTGCTCGCAAAGCCAGTCGCACGCAGAGAGAGCCGCCTCGAACTCATGGATGTGGCAAGCCAACCGCACCAACTGCACGGGCGATTGCTCAGCTGGAGTGAATAGGTGACGCAGTGCAGGCAACATGCCATCGGCATGTCCGAGTACCTCGCTGGCATTCACCATGACTCCGATCTTCAAACCGTCGGGTACGTTCAGGCTTCGCAGGAAGCTGTCGGTGGTATATGCGAACGCGCCACGGAAACCCGAGGCCGGAAACCCCCGAAAGCCTAGCTCCACATAATCGATGGAAATGGCGGCCATCGCCTGCAGATAGTCCTGAACCAGAGCCTCGTCGAAATCCCAATTGTTGTAGTAGCCACCATCTCGGAGTGTGCAATCGAGCAACACCGTCCGCTGATCACTCATTGGTTTGCCCTCTCACTTCACTCTGCCGACATTCAAGCCCCGCAGGAGGTAGGAATACACCGTCACAACGCCCCGAAGTAAGCAACTGCTCAAGCAGATCGATGTTCTGTTGCAAGCCATGACTAGCCGCTGCGAGATGATGTTGAGCGAACTGTTCGGCAACCAGAACGCTCGCCGGATACTCAACCTCCTTCTCGCGAATCCGTCGTTCCAACTCATCAACTGCGCAGATGCAGGGACCAAAAAAACGCTCTTGATCAAAGATATCCGGCTGCCCACTGCAGTTGACATAAATTACCGGCCGCCGGGCTAGCGCTGCCTCGATCACAGCGTTGGACATAATATTGATCACAATAGAGGCGCGACCCAGCGCTTCGGCCAGACCGCATTCGCTCGGCAAGACCTGCAGATTGGGCATAACATCCGCGGCCTCGTGCCAGAACGGCACCCGGCTGCGCGGGTGTGCCTTGATCAGCACCTCATGATCAGGATTTCGCTCGGCCCAACTACGAATCAGCTCGTAGGTACGGGTGTAGCCCGGCTCCTTCTCCTTGTCGGGTCCCACCCCGAGAACCAGAACAACCCGACGATCAGCACTCGCAGGCGCCAGATCGAAAGCATCGTCGATCATGTGGGAACCCGCCATTACCGCGGTAGACGCACCAAATCTCAGCTTTCGCCGCTGTAAGGCTTCAAGGGAGCTGCGCCCGAACAGAAAATAGTAGTCGTAGTCATTCATTCCCAAACGCTGCGAGCCCTCAACCGTCGTTGCATGAGCCAGATGAATCAGGAGCCCACGCTGAGCGTTCAATGCAAGACGCAGAAATGGCGCGTAGAGACTTCCATTGCGGTCATTAAGCAATATCCGCGGCCTGTGATGCAGGACCAGCCATTGAGCGTAAGCGGCATATCCGAGATAGCGTAATGGGACTCGCTGTGGTGGCCGTGCAAGTAATCGATACGCAAGAATTGTCTTCGGTTGCTGCAGGGCTGTTTCGATCAACGAATGCCCTCGCTGACGAAGCGCCTCCATCAACAGTCGTTTTCGGTGAAACGCGATAACCTTCGGAGCAGACTGCAGCAGCAGAAAGTCACAGGGTTCGGCCTTGATTTCCTGGCTCAGACGGAAATAAGCGCGCAGCCCGAATAGCACATCATTAATCACATCCCGACTGAAGCGCAGCGCACTTCCCAGCCGACCATGCTCCTCGCGCAATACGCGCCATCGATATCGATCCAGCTCCCGCGCTTTAAGGCGCCATGCATCTACGAGCAGCGTCACTACGCGGCCTCCGGATGAAAACCATCTTTATCGATCCGCCAACTTTTCTGACACGCCAAAGCCTGAGCCTCGTCATAGCTCATCACGTCGCCAAGTGACGCCCAGTTTTTCTTCCAAACCAAGAAGTGCAGGTATGGGAATTTCCTATCCCCATCCTTGGAGTTACGAAGACACCCTTCACTCCATACCCAGTAAGAGGGGTAATCTTGTGTACCGTCAGTCCACGGCCTAATGCCATTAGGCGTGCTGAATGCCTCCTTGAACTCCGCAACACGACGCCAGCGATTAAACAACCCAACGAACACAAAAAGTGGTTTAGGAAAGTTCTTTCGCCAAAGAAATATTCGACTGAACCCTCCTTCATCTAAGGCATGATTTTTCGGATCCTCGGCACGCCGTACAAAATCAGGAATTTTCCAAAAAAGCTTATTCACCTCAGGGGCATTACGCAAAAGACAAAGATGCCCAGAAACACGCCGTTCATGCGTCGCAAGCAGTTTGTAGCGACTCAAGCGCTCCCTCGTGAAATAAGCACGCAAGTCGCCATAAATCACATCCAGATCGCTAAACCCCCAAAAGTCATACTCCGCAACATCCGCCTCATGTAGGAACCCCAGGGCCGGCTTGAGATCACACAACTTATAAGGATTGGACGGCCGAAAATGTATGCCTAGGCGGGCAGATATAAAACCACAATAGTCATCAAATGTAGTGAAACGCTGTTGCACATTATTCGGAAGGCATTTCAATTGATCACAATCACCAATCAATAGCCAATTAACATCCTGGTTAGCTCGGCAGCTCTCGATAAAAAACGGCATCCAAAACGGCCACCTCCCAAAGTATGGAATTATTATAATAATACTTGGGTTTTTTCTCATTAAGCGCTACTCCCAATACTCACCGAGGCGCCAGAATCGCACTCTCGAAACGGCATCGGTAAATTGTTCTTGTATGCGAATCAGCTGCCTAGAAGTTATCTCACGGAATTGCAGCTCATTTTTTGAAGCAATATCTACGAGACTAGTAGCCAAGGCCTTAGGGTCCGCCGACTGAAAAAACTGCTCGGCATAACCAACCACCTCCTTTCCGCCACCAGTGTCGTTACAGATCACCGGCACGTTTGCCGCCATCGCCTCAAGAAGAACCATCCCGAATGGCTCATGGTCTGAACTCAAAGCAAAGACGTCGAACGCCCTGAAGTAACGCCGTCCGTGACGAATCTGACCCAAGAAGCGAACCTGCTTATCTATACCAAGCTCGACTACCAACGCCTTTAGCGACGACTCCAGAGGGCCGCTTCCCATGATCGCCAGCAGACTACCGGTCGGCAGTTGAGGTAGCGCCAATGCGAAGCCGCGAATCAGGGTAGCCTGATCCTTATCAGGGTGTAGTCGACCCACATTACCGACCACCCAAGCATCCTGGGGTAGCTGCAGCAATGTGCGAGCTTCTTCACGAGACACCTGTTCAGCCTGCACCGCCTCGATATCGATGCGGTTGTACAGCGTTTCTATGCGTTCGGCAGGCCAGCTCGTCAGGCAGGCGCGGATGTCATCGCGTACGGCGTTGGAAACACCCAACAAGGTCAGACGCTTGCGATAGAAGTTGGCGAACAACTGACGGGAACGGCGCTGGTAATCGCCAAAGGCATGGTGCACGCCGATTACCGGTAGCGTAGTGCCTAGTAGCGCCACGTAGATCGGTTTGAATCGATGTGCGATACAGAAAGCGAAAGTGCGTGTCGTGGCAATCTTTCGAATATCGCGGATCGCCCGCAACTTCAAACCACGTACGTCACGGCTGCTGTAATCGAGGAAGATCACCTCGTCCGAAGCCGAGCCTCGCACCACCTCATCGCTTGGGGCCCCGATGAGGTAAACGGTGCAAACTTTGTATGGCGTGCCAACGAAAAGCGCGGCGTACTGCCGCGCACAATCGAGAAAGGGTCCGTCATAGCTGTGGCAGAACTGCAGCACCCACTGCTCAGACGCCGTCATACCAATCCTTCCCGTCCTTGACCACGAGAATGTCCTCCATGATCAGGTACTGCAGGTCGGAACCGTAGAACATATCCAGCGCATCGGTCGGCGAGCAGATCATCGGTTCGCCGCGACGGTTGAGCGAGGTGTTCAATGACACGCCGTTGCCGGTGAGTTTCTCCAGTTCAAGCATCAGGTCGTACCAGCGAGGATTGTGGCGGCGCTCCAATACTTGGGCGCGCGATGTACCGTCCTCGTGCACCACTTCGCCAACGCGGGACTTCCACTCCTCATTGACCTCGAAGGTAAAAGTCATGAATGGGCTCGGATGGTCGACCTTGAGCATCTGTGGCGCAACCGTGTCGAGCATGGACGGACAGAAGGGTCTCCAGCGCTCGCGGAACTTGATCTGCTCGTTAATGCGATCAGCCACGCCCGGCACGCTCGGACAGCCAATGATCGAACGGCCGCCAAGGGCGCGCGGGCCGAACTCCATGCGTCCCTGGAACCAGGCCACGGGGTTGCCGTCCGCCATGATTCGAGCGATGCGCTCGGGGGTGTTGGCGATCTGCTTGAACACCGGCTTGTTCGGGTGCCGGGCACAGGCAGCGATAACGTCTTCGTTGGAATAAGACGGGCCGAGATAGACGTGCTCCATCTTCTCCACCGGTACTCCGCGCTGGACCGATACATACGCCGCTGCACCGACGGCGGTACCGGCATCGCCCGAGGCCGGCTGAACGAACAGTTCCTTGACCTCGTCACGGGCGATGATCTTCTGGTTGAGCTTGACGTTAAGCGCGCAGCCGCCAGCGAAGGCGATCTTGCCAGTTTGCTTGATGATGTCGCCCAGATAGTAATCCATCATCTCAAGCGCGAGCTTCTCGAACAGCGCCTGCATGGCGGCCGCGTAATGGATGTAGGGATCGTCGGCGATGTCGCCTTCGCGCTTGGGCCCCAGCCACTCGATCAGCTTGGGCGAGAAGTAGTAGCCCTTGCCTTTTTCCTTGTAACGACGGAAGCCGATGACGTTGGCGTACTCGGTGTTGATGGTCAGCTCGCCGTTCTCGAATTTGGCCAGCCGCGAGAAGTCGTACTTGGCAGCATCACCGTACGGCGCCATGCCCATCACCTTGAATTCGCCGTCAAGCATCTCGAAGCCGAGGAATTCGGTGATTGCACCGTACAGGCCACCCAGCGAATCCGGATCGTAGAATTCCTTGATCTTGTGGATACGGCCATTCTCGCCATAGCCGAAGAAGGTGGTGGCGTACTCGCCCTTGCCGTCGATGCCGAGGATCGCGGTCTTCTCAGTGAAGCCGGAGCAGTGGTAGGCGCTGGAGGCGTGGGCCAGGTGATGCTCGACCGGCTGGATCTTGATCTTCTTAAGGTCGAAGCCCAGTTGCTGCAGGCACCATTCGATGCGCTTCTTGTAGCGGTAGTAGCGGCGGTTGCCCATGAGAATGGCATCCAGCGCACGGTCCGGTGCATACCAGTAGCGCTTGGCATAGTGCCAGCGCGCCTTCTCGAAGATGCTGATCGGCGCGAACGGAATAGCCACCACATCGACGTCACTCGGCTTGATGCCCGCCTGCTCCAGACAGAACTTGGCGGACTCGTAGGGCATACGGTTCTTGGCGTGCTTGTCGCGCACGAAGCGCTCTTCTTCGACAGCAGCGATCAATTTGCCATCGATATAAAGCGCCGCGGAAGGGTCATGGCTGAGAGCGCCGGACAAACCGAGAATCGTCAGTGCCACGGAGAAGCCTCTTGAATGAGTGATGGCGCAAGGCTATCACGGAACCGATAAACACGGCCGTTACGGACGGTCGCACACAAAGCGGCAAATTATACCGACACCATTGGCCTGGAAGCATCAGTAGGAACGGCGCAGCGCCTGCCAGGCTACGAACGGCAGCGCCAGAACTATCTGATGCGACGATTCATGGCTGTGGCAAGCGCGCATCGAGCAGGCGATGCAAAGCCGAGTCAGCCGGCCAGTTGCGCAGAAAGCGCGCCCGATCACGGGCATAGGCGCGAACGAACGCAGCATCGCTCCTGTGCTGCCGTACCGCATCGAGATCAATCAGGGACCAGCGACCGTTTTCCCAGAACAGATTGTGCCCCTTGAGGTCGCCGTGGCTGATGCGATCGCGAATCAGGCTGGCAAAGAGACGGTCGAGCGCCTGCAGCTCGTCTTCTGGAGGGGTAGCGTCCAGATATCGCTGCCAGTGGGCGATGATATCCGGCCCATCCAGCACCTCGGTCACCAGCCACGCCGGGCCTCGTAGCCACAACCAGCGGCGCTCGATCACAGCCAGCAGGCGAGGCGTGGCGATCCCGAGAAAATCGAGGCGATTGCCTTCGACCCAACTGTGCCAAGCACGGCTGGGCCGCCAGAAGCGCTTTAGCCAATGCAGCGGGTTCTTGATGTTGTAGCGCTTGATCAGCAGCGCCCGGCCATCCAGCTCGGTTCGCGCGACCGTTGCCGCGCCCCCGGTCTTGAACAGCTTGCCCCGCGCGATGAACCCATCCGGATCGGCCAACACCGCCCGCAAACCGGGTTCTTCATCGCGCCGCACGACCCGCGCACCGAACGCCCCGATACACGCGCTGAACAGCGTGCAGTCGCGGGCGATCTTTTTCAGGTAATCACGCAGACGCCAGGTACGCGTCTGGTGAATCTCCTTGAGTAGCGCTTCCAGCGGCAACGCATGCGCGCTGTTGGCGAGCAGATAATGCACCAGCAACTCTTCGATGAACGGCTCGATCTCGGCCGGCAACTGGGCAAAGAAGACGCCCAGGTTTTCCAGCACCCGCTCGCGCGACAACGGACTACCTGGCGTCTCGGCCTTCACCCCGCCGCCATCGACTACGTAGAGCCGACCGTCCAACTTAAGCAAGTTGTCCAGATGAAGATCAGCCTGCCAGATGCCATGCGCATGCATATGAGCAATCAGCTCCAGCGCCTCCGCTAGCACGAGCTGTTGAGCATCAGACAGCAGGGTTTCTCGTTCCAGCTCCCGCCAAGACTCCCAAAGACTTCGAGCGCCCTCAAGGTAATTGAAGGTCAACCACCCTCCCTCGCCTTCAAGCCACCCTTCATCCAGCAGCACAGGAGTACGCATACCCTGCTCGCTCAAGAGAGCTGCCCCTTCACGCTCTCGCTGGAAATGTCGGGCGGCTTTGTCGCCGACCAACAACTTGACCAATACCGGCTGTCCGTTCCGGATCGCCCGTCCGACATAACGCTGCCCCGGCAATACTCGCAACCAGGTATCAATGAGCAGCGCCGAGGCACCCGCCCCTTCCGCCGTCACGTTGAGCTCGAGAGGTAGCGAAGGATGACGACCGGATCTCGCCAGGTCGCTGAGCTTCAGTCGATTCATTCGCGCCCCTCAAAATACTTCAGCACCGCCCGCAGCTTAGCCTTGTCACTGGCGTCCAGTTTCTGGCGGCCACTGTACTGAAGATAGAAGCGCAAGCGCTGGGTACGCCGGAGCGTGTACTTAGCCACCTTATCCAGACACGCCAGGTCCTTGATCACTCGCCGCTCTAGAAACGGCCCCCACCAGAAGTCGCCGGTCGGGCAATCAATGAAATACAGCCGCCCCTGCCGATCCACCAGCAGATTGCGCCACTTCAAGTCGTTATGAGCGAACCGGTGTTCATGTAGCGTTCTGGTCGCGGTGGCAAGTTCGCGACTGATCCTGTCAACCCAGTGAGGATCTGCCAGGCGTGGATCCTTGTTCGCCGCCATTGCGGCCAGGTCTATCGCCCCCTCCAGCTCCCGCGTGATCAACGCGCCGCGTGAAAAGGCACCACACCTGCGCTCTACGCCATAAGCCACGATGGATGCAGTCAGAATGCCCCATTGTGAAAATCGCTGAAGATTCAGCCATTCAACTTCAATGCGCGGCCGGCGAAAGTAGGTGCGCAACCGAGAGCCAATCGCCCTGTAGCGCTTGACGTAATAGCGCACACCAGCAATCTCAACCCTGAGAACATCAGAAATGGAGTCCCGGGTAATGCGCTCCCCCTCGAGGGCGAAAACGCTTGCCAGGCTACCGAAGTCCGGACTCAGATCGGCATATGCTGGCTCGAGAACCCAGCGACTCGTCAAAGCGCATCCCCATAGCGCTGCTTGCGCGCCTGCAGTTTTTCCGCCTTGCGCTGCAGCCAGGCCAGCAAGGCGACCTCGTCATGAAGAATCTCGCGCAGCGGCCGCTGAAAGTAATCACGCAGAAAGCGTAACTTGTCACGCCGGGTCAGGCCGATCTCCAGCGCCGAGAAGTACAGCCCGGCCAGGTCCTTGTCGCGCCAGCGGCGCGGCGTCTGGCCACGCGTCTGCGCGCGGTGCAGGTCAATCAGCGACAAGCGGAAATCACGCGCTGTAACGGGCTTGTCGGTGTGCAGCAGAAAGTGACAGATATAGAAGTCCCGATGATTCACACCGGCGCGGTGCATGGTACCGGCCATGCGGGCGACTTCGGCGATCAGTGCGCGCTTGAGCGCCGGTAACGGCGGCTGCTCGCGCCAGTTCACCGAGAAATCCTCGAGGCTGACGGTCGGCGCAAGCTCTTCGGTGATGATGAACGAATGCTGGCTGGCCGGATTGGCCCCGCGCTCACCATAAGCCACCGCGGTCATGGTCGGCACGCCGACTTCGTGCAGACGCTGGATCGCCCGCCATTCCTGGCCGGCGCCGAGCACGGGCGCCTTGGCAGTCAGCAGATTCTTGGCGATCTCGCCCCAGCCGATACCTCGATGAATCTTGACGAAGTAGCCGCGTCCGGCGACTTCGGTCCGCAGCGTGCGGCGCCCCTCCAGCTCGCGATAGACCTGACCCTGCAGGCGCTCGACTTCGACGAAGGGATCCTTGTCCTGCCAGAGACTCTTGAACGGTTCCGCTAGCATCAGGCGCATAGGCACTCCCGGCGCGTCATTCCGGCCTGAGGGGCCAGCCACTTGCAAGTGAACGCATGCTCCGCGGCCGTCATGCCTTGCCCTCCAGAATCACATCGGCGGCTTTCTGCGGCATTGAATAAAGATCCGCCGTATCGGCGAACGCCAGCGCATTGCGACTCCAGACGGCCCTCTGCCGGTCATCTTCGAGCATCTGCGCCAGCAGACGATCGAACGCTCCCTGATCGAAGGGGCTCGGCACCACGCAACCGCAATCGGCTTCGGCAATGTAGTGCGCATAGCCGCACACATCGCTGACCAACACCGGCAGCCCGGCCACCAGGGCCTCCAGCAACACCGTGCCGGTGTTCTCGTTGTAGGCCGGATGGATCAGCAGATCGGCGCCCAGCAGGAAACGCGGAATGTCACTACGGCCCCGGAGAAACTCGACCATGCTAGAGACGCCCAGCGCCTTGGCTTGTAGCTTGAATGGCTTGGGATCGTCCTGACCGATCACCAGCAGCCGAGTGCGCCGACTCAGTTCGCGCGGCAGCGCAGCCAGGGCCTTGAGGCTACGGTCGACGCCCTTGGTCTTGAAGCCGGAACCGATCTGAACCAGCAGCAATTCGTCGGGCCGCACCTCGAACTCCTCACGGAACTCGGCGCGAATCTGCGCGGCATTGACCGGCGCGCGGCGGTCCTGGGCGATCCCCGGCGGCAGCAGGTGAAAGCGCGTGGCTGGCGTGCCGTAGTGCTTGACGAACAGCGGCTGCTGCACCTCGGAGATCATCAGGATCTCGGTCTTCGCCTCTGGCGCGAATACCGCGCGCTCGTACTCGGCGAAGTGCTTGTAGCGGCCCCAGCGCCGGTAGATCGGGTTGCGCAGGGTCTGCGCCTTGTCCTCGAAGCAGGGGTCGGCCGCGTAGTACACATCCAACCCGGGCATCTTGTTGAAGCCGATCACCCGGTCCACCGGGCGCTTGGCCAGGTCCGTCTCGACCCAGGCGGTGAAGCGCTCGTTGCGGGTGTGATTGAACAGCGCCTTGACTGGCGCGATCAGCACCTCGAAGCCATCCGGCACCTCGCCTTCCCAGACCATCGCGTAGACACGGATCCCATGGCCACGGCGCTGGCACTCCAGGGCGATACGCATGAAGTCGCGCTGCAGTCCACCGAAGGGAAAGTACTTGTAGAGAATGAAGGCCAGTTGCATCAGACGGACTCCGGGGCCCGCAGCAGGGCTTTCAGTTCGGTGACGACGCGTTCGGGGCGCAGATCGTCGAAACAGGGCTTGTGCCGATCTCCGCTGCCGGCATTCGGGCCGCTGGCGCACAAATGCACCTGGGAGCGCCCGTAGGCACCGACCCGCCCGGGCAGAGTCGGCCCATAGAGCGAAACGCTCGGCACGTCCAGCGCCGCGGCCAGGTGGCCGAGGCCGGTATCCACCGCGACGCAGGCGCGCGCACCAGCGATTACCCGGGCGACACCGGCGAGATTGAGCTTCGGCAGCACCGCAGCGTTGGCAATGCCGCTGACAATGCGCTCGGCCCGCGCCTTCTCTTCGGCATTACCCCACGGCAGGCGGATCGCCCAGCCGAAATCGCTCATGCGCTCGGCCAGCTCGCGCCAGTAGGCTTCCGGCCAGTGCTTGCTCGGCCAGGTGGTGCCATGCAGGAATAGCAGGTAGGGCTGATCGCTGGGAGCGGCCATCTGCTCGCGATCGAGCCCGTAGTCGGCGACATCCTGCAGCAGCGGATAACCGAGCGCCTGGGCGAACAGCTGGCGTACCCGTTCCAGCGCATGCTGATCACGCGGTACCGCATAGCAGCGATCGTAGAAGCGCGCGGCGATGGGCTCGCGGGCCGAATCGCGATCCAGCCCGACCACCGGTGCCTTGACGTAGCGCGTCAGCCAGGCGCTTTTCAGCAAGCCCTGGGCATCGATCACCAGGTCGTAACGGCCTTCCCGCAGGCGTGCCTTGAAACGCTGCCATTCACCGTTGCGCAGGGTCTGCAACGGGTGCTTGCGCCAGCGACGAATCGCGACCGGGATCACCTGCGCCACCGCCGGATGCCAGGCCGGAATTTCGGCGAAGCCCTCCTCCACCACCCAGTCGAACTGGACGCCGGGCAGCGCCCGCTGTGCATCGGTCAGCGCCGGCAGGGTATGCACGACATCGCCCAGCGACGAGGTCTTGACCAGCAGAACCTTCAATCAGCGTACCTCGACCAGCTGCGGCAGCAGGCGATCCAGCGCCTCGATCACCACATGTGCCTGCAGTTCGCGCATGCAATTGTTGTGGCCGAAACGGCAGGTGCGCTCGAAACAGGGACTGCAATCCAGACCCAGACGCACCACTTCCACTTGGTCGGAAAGCGGTGGGGTAAAGGCCGGCGAGGTAGAACCGTAGACGGCAACCAGTGGGCGTCCCAGCGCTGCGGACACATGCATCAGCCCTGAGTCGTTGGATACCACCGCTTCGGCGCAGGACAGCAGGTCGATGGCCTCTGCCAGGCTGGTCTCGCCAGCCAGGTTCACCGTCTCCTCGCGCAGGCCCGGAATCAGCCGCTGGCGGATGTCTTCGCCCACGCCATGGTCGTTCTTCGAACCGAACAGCCAAACCTGCCAGCCGTCACGGATCTTCGCCTCTGCCACCTGGGCGAAGTGCTCGGCCGGCCAGCGCTTGGATTCGCCGAACTCGGCACCGGGGCACAGCGCCAGCACCGGACGATCCAGGCTGAGGCCGAAACGAGCCAGCGCAGCGTCACGGATCTCGGCGTCGATGCGCAGCGAAGGGTTTGGATATGGCTTGGGCAGCTCGACACCGGGCTCGAAGGCCAGCGCCATGAAGCGCTCGATCATCAGCGGGTAACGCTGCTTGTCGAGCTTGCGCATGTCGTTGAGCAGGCCAAAGCGCATTTCCCCGCGCCAGCCGGTGCGCTTGGGAATGCCGGCGAAGAACGGCACCAGCGCCGACTTCAGGGAATTGGGCAACAGGATCGCCTGCTCGTACTGACCACGCAGGCTTTGCGCGACCTTGCGCCGGGTCGCCATGTCGAGCACACCGTGCCCGAGCGGAAAGCTCAGGGCCTGGCGTACCTCGGGCATGCGCTCGAGAATCGGCCGGCTCCATTCGGGCGCCAGCACGTCGATCTGACAGTCGGGATGGCGCTGTTTCAGGCAGACGAACAGCGTCTGCGCCATCACCATGTCGCCCACCCAGCTGGGTCCTACGATCAGTATGTTCATAAGCTCTAAGCCATAAGCTGAGGGGCTGGAAGCCTGGCCGGCAAGCGAATCATGCGTCGCCGGCTCCCAGCGCCAGGCTTACTTGACCAGTGTCCGCCACTCGGCGTGGGCATCGGTCTTGCCGGTGACCAGGTCGAAGTAGGCTTTCTGCAGCTTCTCGGTGACCGGGCCGCGACGGCCGATACCGATGGCGCGGCCATCCACTTCACGAATCGGGGTCACTTCGGCGGCAGTGCCGGTGAAGAAGGCTTCGTCGGCGATGTATACCTCATCGCGGGTGATGCGTTTCTCGACCACCTTCAGGCCCAGCTCGCTGGCCAGAGTCAGCACCGTACCGCGGGTGATGCCGTTCAGGCAGGCGGTGACTTCCGGGGTGTAGATCACGCCATCCTTGATGATGAAGATGTTCTCGCCCGAACCTTCGGCCACGTAGCCTTCCGGATCCAGCATCAGCGCTTCGTCAGCGCCGCCGGAAATGGCTTCCTGCAGGGCCAGCATCGAGTTGATGTAGGCACCATTGGACTTGGCGCGGGTCATGGTGATGTTGACGTGGTGACGGGTGAAGGAACTGGTGCGCACCTTGATGCCCAATTCCAGCGCCTCGTCGCCCATGTAGGCGCCCCAGTGCCAGGCGGCGACGATCACGTGCACTTTCAGGCCGCTGGCGCGCAGGCCCATGCCCTCGCTTCCGTAGAACACCATCGGGCGGATGTAGGCGCTTTCCAGATTGTTCTCGCGTACCGCGGCGCGGGTCGCCTCGTTGATCTCTTCCTTCGAGTACGGCATCGGCATGTTCATGATGTGCGCCGAGTCGAACAGGCGGTCAGTGTGCGCCTGCAGGCGGAAGATCGCCGTGCCGTCTGGCGTGTTGTAGGCGCGCACACCTTCGAACACGCCCATGCCGTAGTGCAGGGTATGGGTCAGCACATGGGTGGTCGCATCGCGCCACTGCACCAGTTCGCCGTCATACCAGATGACGCCATCACGATCGGCCATCGACATCTTGCCAGCTCCTCAGAATTCGAATTTGCCAGTAGCCCGACGGGGCTCAGCTAAGGCCCAACTCACGCCAGATGCGCATGACAGCGCGGCGCTCGTCGTGGAATTGATCCCCACTCACCACTCCGGGCTGCTTCTGCAGTGATTGCCGGTGGGCTGCCGCACGGTAGGCCTTGTAGGCGTCCTGCAGCAGCCGGACCTCATCGCCGGTCATCAACCCGGCCTGCTCCAACCCATCGAGAATGCGGATGTTATCGGTATAGCGCAGCAGTTCGGGATGCTGGTGCGACCACGCCAAAGCCGCGTATTGCACCATAAATTCAATATCCACGATACCACCGGCGTCCTGCTTGAGATTGAACTCGGCGGCTGCCTCGAAGGCGTTGTCATCTACGCCGGCGTGGCTGGAGCGCGTGCCGAGGTTGTCGCGCATCTTCGCGCGCATCTCGCTGACTTCGCGGCGCAGCGCCTGCAGGTCGCGCGCACGACCGAGTACCGCGGCCCGCACCCGCTCGAAATCCGCCGCCAGTCGCGGGCAGCCGACCAGCACCCGAGCCCGCACCAGCGCCTGATGCTCCCAGGTCCAGGCTTCCTGGCTCTGGTAGCGCTCGAAGGCGGCCAGCGAGCTGACCAGCAGCCCGGACGCACCGGACGGCCGCAGGCGCATGTCTACTTCATAAAGCTGGCCGGAAGTGGTCTGGGTCGTCAGCAGGTGGATGATGCGTTGCCCCAGACGCGTGAAGAACTGCGCGCTGTCGATCGGCTTGGCGCCATCGGTTTCGGCGGCCGGGTCGCCGTCATGGATGAACACCAGGTCGAGATCCGAGCCATGCCCCAACTCGATACCGCCAACCTTGCCGTAGCCGACGATGACGAACGCCGGATCGCAGAGCGTGCCGTCGCTGCGGCTCGGCTGGCCGTAACGCGCGACCATGTAGCGCCAGGCGAGCATCAGCACCTCCTCCAGCACCGCCTCGGCCAGCCAGGTCAGGTAGTCGCTGACCTTCATCAACGGCAGCGTACCGGCAATTTCCGAGGCGGCGACTCGCAGACGGTGCGCCAGCTTGAAGTTGCGCAAAGCCTCCATCTGTTGCTCAAGATCGTCTTCGGGAATGCGCATCAGCCGCTCGCGCAGTTCGGCGGCCAGCTCCGGCGCCTGCGGCGGACTGTAAAGACGCCCGGCGTTGAGCAGCTCGTCGAGCAACAACGGGAAGCGGGCGATCTGCTCGGCGATCCACGGGCTAGCGGCACAGAGTTCCAGCAAGCGCTGCAAAGCTCCAGGGTTCTCAGTGAGGAGGACCAAGTAGGCGGAACGCCGCGCAACCGCTTCCACCAGCGGCAAAACGCGTTCGAGCACCAGATCCGGGTCGTCCTGTTCGACCGCCAATGCAAGCAGGCGCGGGATGAACGCATCTAGCCGCTCGCGCCCCAGCCGCTGCATGGTGCGCACCTGCTTGCCGTTGCGCAGCGCCGCTAGGCGCTGGCAGGCCGCCTGACCATCGCGAAAGCCCGCCTCGGTCAATTGCCGGCAGGCAAATTCCTCGTCCCAATCCTGCTCCCACAGCGGTAGCCATTCCCCGCCCACCAGGCTCTCGCCTTCGCTGTCTTCGTCCTCGTCGGGATCGGCGATGACCTGACGGAAATGCCAGTCGATACGCCCACGCCAGTGCAGCAACCGCTCATGAAACGCCTGCCAGCCATCGAAGCCGAGCATGAAGGCAACCCGCTCACAATCCACCTGGCTTTCCGGCAGCATCTGCGTCTGGCGGTCGCCGATCGTCTGCAGCGCATGCTCGGTGTAGCGGAGGAATTCGTAGCCTTCACGCAACTCGTCGACGGCTGCCGACGGCAGATAGCCTTGCCCTGCCAGCGTCGCCAATACCTTGAGCAACGACCGCTGTTGCAGACTGAGATCTCGCCCGCCGTGAATCAGCTGAAACGCCTGAGCGATGAACTCCACCTCGCGAATGCCGCCGGCGCCCAGCTTGATGTTGGCGGCCATGCCCTTGCGGCGGACTTCCTGCTGGATCAGCTGCTTCATGCTGCGCAGCGCCTCGATGGCCGAGAAGTCCAGGTAGCGCCGATAGACGAACGGCCGCAGCATTTCCAGCAGCTCCTTACCCGCCCGCTGGTCGCCGGCCACGACACGAGCCTTGATCATCGCGTAGCGTTCCCAGTCGCGCCCCTGGTCCTGGTAGTACTGCTCCAGCGCGCTGAAGCTGAATACCAGCGGCCCGGAAGAACCGTACGGCCGCAGGCGCATGTCGACGCGGAACACAAAGCCGTCGACGGTGATCGCATCGAGTGCCTTGATCAGGCGCTGGCCAAGGCGCACGAAGAAGTCTTGGTTATCCAGCGCGCGCTTGGCACCGACGGTTTCCCCACCTTCCGGATAACCGAAGATCAGATCGATGTCCGAAGACAGGTTCAGCTCGTGGGCACCGAGCTTGCCCATGCCCAGCACCACCATGTGTTGCGGCTTGCCGGAGCGATGCCCGGTTGGCACACCGAATTGCTCGCAATGACGGACGTACAACCAGTGATACGCCAGATCGATGCAGGCATCGGCCATCTCCGACAGGTCGCGGCAGGTTTCCGCCAGATCCGCCTGGCGGGCTAGGTCGCGCCAGATGATGCGCACCTGCTGTCGGTTGCGAAAACGCCGCAGTAGCACCGCTAGCTCATCTTCGCTGTCGCACTCGGCGAGCAAGGCCGCCAACATGGCTCGCATCTCGCCTGGTTGCAGCGCCCGCTCCAGCAGGCCCTCGCCCATCAGCTCCAGCAACATCTGCGGATCTCGGCTAACCTGTTCGCTGACAAAATCGCTGGCGGCACAGACGCGGCCGAACATCTCGCGCAGGGATGCCGGCCACGCGGCCATAGTCTGTCCGGACGAGCCGTCGATGCCCAGGAGGAACGACTCCTGCGCGCGACTGACAAAAGGCTGAAGCGAGACAGGTAATGCAGCCAGAGGTGGCAGGCTCATGTAGGTAATCCTTTTTCACCGTCGAAAACTGTGAATCGCGCGGCCTAGAGCCTCGCAACTGCCACTATCGGAGGATGGCAGCGCCACTGCTATTGTAGTTTTACTACTAAAGAATGCTGCAGGGGGCTGATCACGGCGTAGTTTTGTAGTAAAACTACAGGCGTCCGGCCCTATCCCCGGCATTACCCAAGAACATATATACGCCCCCGCTCAAAAAGCGGGACGCGCAGCAGGCGACCGATTCTGGAAGCCTTTCCGCCATGGAGCAAGCCATGCAAGATCTCGATCCCGTCGAAACCCAGGAATGGCTGGACGCCCTCGAGTCCGTCCTCGATCGCGAGGGTGAAGAACGCGCTCACTATTTGATGACGCGGATGGGCGAACTGGCCACCCGCAGCGGCACTCAACTGCCCTACGCGATCACCACGCCCTACCGCAACACCATACCCGTTACTCACGAAGCACGGATGCCCGGCGACTTGTTCATGGAGCGCCGCATCCGTTCGCTGGTGCGCTGGAACGCACTGGCCATGGTGATGCGCACGAATTTGGCGGATCCGGATCTGGGCGGCCACATCTCCACTTTCGCCTCCAGCGCGACGCTGTACGACATCGGTTTCAACTATTTCTTCAAGGCACCGACCGAAGAGCACGGTGGCGACCTGATCTATTTCCAGGGCCACGCCTCCCCGGGCGTCTACGCTCGTGCGTTCCTCGAAGGGCGCATCAGCGAAGAGCAGCTGAACAACTTCCGCCGCGAAGTGGACGGCAACGGCCTGTCCTCCTACCCGCACCCCTGGCTGATGCCGGACTTCTGGCAATTCCCCACGGTGTCCATGGGCCTCGGCCCGATCCAGGCAATCTACCAGGCACGCTTCATGAAGTACCTGGAAGACCGCGGCTTCATCCCAGCCGGCAAGCAGAAGGTCTGGTGCTTCCTCGGCGACGGCGAGTGCGACGAGCCGGAGTCCCTGGGCGCCATCTCCCTGGCCGGCCGCGAGAAGCTGGACAACCTGATCTTCGTCATCAACTGCAACCTGCAGCGTCTCGACGGTCCGGTACGCGGCAACGGCAAGATCATCCAGGAGCTGGAAGGCAACTTCCGCGGTGCCAACTGGAACGTCAACAAGGTCATCTGGGGCCGTCTGTGGGACCCGCTGTTCGCCAAGGACGAAGCCGGCCTGCTGCAGGCACGCATGGACGAAGTGGTTGACGGCGACTACCAGAACTACAAGGCCAACGACGGCGCGTTCGTGCGCAAGCATTTCTTCGGTGCACGTCCCGAGCTGCTGGAGATGGTCAAGGACCTCTCCGACGAGGAGATCTGGAAGCTCAATCGCGGTGGCCACGACCCGTACAAGGTCTATGCGGCCTATCACCAGGCAGTGAACCACAAGGGCCAGCCCACCGTGATCCTGGCCAAGACCATCAAGGGCTACGGCACCGGCTCCGGTCAGGCGCAGAACATTGCGCACAACGTGAAGAAGGTCGACGTCGAGAGCCTCAAGCGTTTCCGCGACAGCTTCAACATCCCGATTCGCGACGAGGATCTGGAAAAGCTGCCGTTCTACAAACCCGAGGAGGACAGCGCCGAGGCCAAATACCTGCGCCAGAAGCGCGAGGCACTCGGTGGCTTCGTGCCGCAGCGCCGCACCAGGAGCTTCAGCATCCCGACCCCGCCGCTGGACACCCTCAAGGCCATCCTCGACGGCTCCGGTGATCGCGAGATTTCCACCACCATGGCCTTCGTCCGCGTACTGGCACAGCTGGTCAAGGACAAGGATCTGGGCTCGCGCATCGTGCCGATCATTCCGGACGAGGCGCGTACCTTCGGCATGGAAGGCATGTTCCGCCAGCTCGGCATCTACTCCTCGGTCGGCCAGCTGTATCAGCCGGTAGACAAGGATCAGGTGATGTTCTACCGCGAGGACAAGAAAGGGCAGATCCTCGAGGAAGGCATCAATGAGGCCGGCGCCATGTCCAGCTGGATTGCCGCGGCGACTGCCTACAGCAATCACAACCAGCCGATGCTGCCGTTCTACGTGTTCTATTCGATGTTCGGCTTCCAGCGCATCGGCGACCTGGCCTGGGCGGCTGGCGACAGCCGTGCACGCGGTTTCCTCATCGGCGGCACCGCCGGACGTACCACGCTCAATGGCGAAGGCTTGCAGCACGAGGACGGCCACAGCCATATCCTCGCCGCAACCATACCCAACTGCCGCACCTATGACCCCACCTATGGCTACGAGCTGGCGGTGATCATCCGTGAAGGCATCCGCCAGATGACCGAAGAGCAGCAGAACATCTTCTACTACATCACCGTGATGAACGAAGCCTACCAGCAGCCGGCGATGCCGGAGGGCGTGGAAGACGGCATCATCAAGGGCATGTACCTGCTCGAAGAAGACAAGATGGACGCCGCGCATCACGTCCAGCTGCTTGGTTCCGGCACCATCCTGCGCGAAGTGCGCGAGGCGGCGAAGATCCTCCGCGAAGACTACGGCGTCGCCGCTGACGTCTGGAGCGTGCCGAGCTTCAACGAACTGCGCCGCGACGGCCTGGCGGTGGATCGCTGGAACCTCCTGCACCCGCACGAGAAGCCACAGCAGTCCTACGTCGAACAGTGCCTGGCTGGCCGCAAGGGCCCGGTAGTGGCCTCGACCGACTACATGAAGCTGTTCGCCGACCAGATCCGCCAGTGGGTACCGAGCCGCGAATACCGCGTGCTGGGCACCGACGGTTTCGGCCGCAGCGATAGCCGCAAGAAGCTGCGTCATCACTTCGAAGTGGATCGCAACTGGGTCGTGCTGGCCGCGCTGGAGCAGCTGGTCGCACGCGGGGAAATGGAAGCCAAGGTGCTGGCCGAAGCAATCGCCAAGTTCGGCATTGACGCCAACAAACCCAACCCGCTGGACTGCTGAGGAGCGAAGCCATGAGTGAACTGATTCGCGTACCCGACATCGGCAGCGGCGAAGGTGAAGTGATCGAGCTGTTCGTCAAGGTTGGCGATCGCATCGAAGCCGAGCAGAGCCTGCTGACGCTGGAGTCGGACAAGGCCAGCATGGAAATTCCGGCACCCAAGGCCGGTGTGGTCAAAGCCCTCAAGGTCAAGCTGGGTGATCGCCTGAAGGAAGGCGACGAACTGCTGGAACTGGAAAGCGAAGGCGGCGAAGCGGCTGCCGAAGCACCCGCCCCGGCAGCTGAAGCGCCGCAGCCGACCCAAGCACCGGACGAAGCCGAGGCTAGCGATGCTCCGGCCGCTAGCGAAACACCGGCGTCCGCCGGCGCTGCAGAGCAGAGTCAGGAAATCCGCGTGCCGGACATCGGCTCGGCCGGCAAGGCCAACGTCATCGAGATCATGGTCAAGGCCGGCGACTCGGTGCAGGCCGAGCAGTCGCTGATCACCCTGGAGTCGGACAAGGCCAGCATGGAGATCCCATCGCCGGCGGCTGGCGTGGTGGAAAGCTTGGCGATCAAGCTGAACGATGAGGTCGGCACCGGCGACCTCATCCTGACCCTCAAGGTCCAGGGCGCGGCACCGGCCAAGCAGGCCGAGTCGACGCCAGCACCGAGTCCCGCCGAACCGGCCAAGGCCGCAAGCCCAGAACAAGCCGACCGCAAGCCGGCACCAACCGCGCAGAGCGAAGCTCCACAGGCGGTCGGCGCACCGAGCCGCGACGGCGCCAAGGTGCATGCCGGCCCGGCCGTGCGCCAGCTGGCCCGCGAGTTCGGCGTCGAGCTGAGCGCAGTCGCCGGCAGCGGTCCGAAGGGACGCATCCTCAAGGAAGACGTGCAGCAGTATGTGAAGACCATGCTGCAGCAGGGCAAGGCCGAACCGACCGCAATGGCAACCGGCGGCGCCGGCATCCCGCCAATCCCTGCCGTGGACTTCAGCAAGTTCGGCGAGGTCGAGGAAGTCGCGATGTCGCGACTGATGCAGATCGGCGCCGCCAACCTGCATCGCAGCTGGCTCAACGTGCCGCACGTGACCCAGTTCGAGTCCGCGGACATCACCGAGCTGGAAACCTTCCGTGTGGCGCAGAAGGCCGCCGCCGAGAAGGCCGGCGTCAAGCTCACCGTATTGCCACTACTGCTCAAGGCTTGCGCGCACCTGCTGCAGGAACTGCCGGACTTCAACAGCTCGCTGGCCCCGAGCGGCAAGGCGCTGATCCGCAAGAAGTACGTGCACATCGGCTTCGCCGTGGACACCCCGGACGGCCTGATGGTCCCGGTGATCCGTGACGTCGACCAGAAGAGCCTGCTGCAGTTGGCCGGCGAAGCCGCCGAGCTGGCGGACAAGGCGCGCAACAAGAAGCTCTCGCCGGATGCGATGCAGGGTGCCTGCTTCACCATCTCCAGCCTCGGCCACATCGGCGGCACCGGCTTCACGCCGATCGTCAATGCGCCTGAGGTGGCGATCCTCGGTGTCAGCAAAGCCACCATGCAGCCGGTATGGGACGGCTCGGCCTTCCAGCCGCGCCTGATGCTGCCACTGTCGCTGTCCTACGATCACCGCGTGATCAACGGCGCGGCGGCAGCGCGCTTCACCAAGCGTCTGTCCGAGCTGCTGGCGGACATCCGCACGCTGCTGCTTTAACGCTCCATTGACGCACACAAAAAACCCCGCACAGTCGCGGGGTTTTTTGTTCCTCATCATCCTCGGAGCGTCAGCCCTTCTGCAGGTTGCGGATAAGGAATGATAGAGCCTTGGCCAGCTCTTCGGCGCCCTTCGGGTCGCGCAGGATAGTGACCAGCGGCGTGCCGTCGGCCGGACTATCGATGATGCAGGCCGGCCCCTGTGGCGGGCAGCGATAGCTCAGATAGGGATCGAGGCCATACACTGACAGGCTACGATTGCGCACCGCGATCCCGCTACCTGGGCCGCGCACCTCCTCCCGGACCTGTAGCTCGCCGGAGCCGGCGGCGCTCAATCGGTAGTGGAGGTCTTGCGGGTTCGGCACGCCGACCTGGTAAGCGACCCGCAGTGCGTAGGTATCGAGCAGGCCATTACTGTGTGCCAGCAAGGCGTCGCGCTCGCTGGAGACCATGTACAAGGCCTTCAGGTCGGACAGATAACGCTCGGCTTCGCTGGTGTCGAATTGCAGCGACTCGGCGGCGTGAACCTGCACTGCGGCATAGCAGAAAATCGATGCCACCAATAACTTCACCCGCCGACTTGTCAGTCCTCGTCGCATGATGCACCCTTGCTTGAAGTTAGTATTAATTCGCCATCGTTGGCTTGCTGGGGGCGATGCAAGAGCACAACCAGCGGTTCGGTCAGCATACTGGAAGCCAAGCGCTCGATGAAAATACATACCGATGCCGCCAGCCGTTTGGCGACCGAGGTTGTGACGCAGTTGCCAGTGCCGTCGAGGCTCGGAATGCTGCGTTTCGAGCGTTTGAACGAGGCCAGCTGGGCGTTGCTCTATCTGGACCCGGTATGTGAACGCCATTTCGGCGTCCCTGCCAACGAGCTCTGTTCGCTGATCGACTCGCCCTATGCCAGCCTGATGGAGCCGCACGCCCGACATCAGTTGCATGACCAGATTCAGCTGCAGCTGATGCGGCAGGCGTACTACTCGGTCGAGTACCGCCTGCACACACCTCGTGGCGTTCTCTCACTGACTGAAGTGGGCGAGCGTTGCCAGAAATACGGCCACGAGCTGCTTGCTGGATATCTGATTGCAGGGAAGCTTTCCGATTTGGATCACGACCGCGGCACTTCGCACGGCCTGCATGCCGTCCTCGGCCTGGAATCGCCAGATGAACAGTTGGAGCAGCTGGTACGCACGCGCGCCCAGCAGAACCTGATTGTCCGCCTGGCCCGTCATCGCTACGGCTCGTCCGACCCGCAGCTCGAGGCAGCCGAGTTGATCACCCAGGCGGCCTGCGAAGCCTACAATGTCTGCCGCGCGGCAATCTGGCAGTTGAACGGGACTCGTCTGGAAGCCATCGCCGCCTTCCGGCGCGACGACGACGGGTACGAATACCCACCGGTTATCGATCTCTCGCCCTTTCCGCGCTATCTCGACGCATTGCGCAACAGCCGTACCATCGACGCCCGTGACGTGCTGCTCGACCCGCGCACCAGCGAGCTGGCGCGTGGATTGTTGATACCCCGCGGGGTCCGCTCGGTACTGAATGCCACGATTCGCGTCGGCGGCGACATGGTCGGGCTGCTCTGCCTGCAGCACGATGGCGATCCGCGCACCTGGCAGCCAGACGAAGTCGCGTTCGCTGGTGAGCTCGCCGACCAGTACGCACAGGTCATGGCCAACCAGCAGCGTGTCAACGCCACCCAGATGCTACATCTGTTCCAGCGCGCAGTTGAGCAAAGCGCCAGCGCGTTCGTCCTCGTCGATCGCGACGGGCGGGTCGAATACGTCAACCCGAGCTTCACCACGATTACCCAGTTCTCCGCCGAGGAAGTCCGTGGTCATCGCCTGGCAGACCTTACCAGCCTGGAAAATCTAGGCGAGCTGCTGTTCGACACCTCTTCCGCACTGGCGCAGAACAACAGCTGGCAAGGCGAATTTCGCAGCCGGCGTAAGAACATGGAGCCCTACTGGGGCCAGCTGTCGATATCCAAGGTGTTCAACGACGCCGGCGAGTTGACTCACTACATTGGTATCTACGAAGACATCACCCGCAACAAAATGGCGCAGCAGCATATCGAACGGCTCGCCTACACCGACAACCTGACCAGCCTCGGCAATCGGCCATTCTTCATCCGCAGCATCGAGGAACGCTTCGCCAGCAATCGAATACCCCAGCTGTGCCTGCTGTTGGTCGACATCGACAATTTCAAGCGAATCAACGACAGCCTGGGCCACCAGACCGGTGACAAACTGCTGACCTGCCTGGCTCGCCGGCTGCGCAACAGCCTGAATCGCGACAGCGTGCTTGCCCGCTTTGCCAGCAACGAATTCGCCCTGCTGCTCGACGGCATGGATCTGGAGGAAGGCCAGCGCCTCGCCCAGCAGGTGCTGAGAACACTCGACAAACCGCTGTTCGTCGACCAGCAGCTGATCAGTGTCAGTGGCTCAATCGGCCTGGCATGCGCGCCGTTGCACGGCAGCGATCCGGAAACCCTCATGAAACACGCCGGCCAGGCGCTGCACAAGGCCAAGGCCAACGGCAAGAACCAGGTCCAGGTGTTCACCGATGCGCTGCATGCCGAGGCCAACTACAAACTGTTCGTCGAAAACAACCTGCGTCGCGCGCTGAACCAGAACGAACTGGAAGTGTTCTATCAGCCCAAGCTCTGCCTGCGCTCCGGACGCCTGCAGGGTGTCGAGGCATTGCTGCGCTGGAACCATCCGGACAAGGGCATGATCCGTCCGGATCAGTTCATCAGCGTGGCGGAAGAGACCGGGCTGATCATCCCGATCGGCAAATGGGTCGCACGCGAGGCGTGTCGTATGGGCATGCGTCTCGCGGCGCTGGGGCTCGGCAAACCGCAGGTTGCTATCAACCTGTCACCCAAGCAGTTCTCGGATCCGGATCTGATCGCATCGATCGCCACCATCCTGCACGAGGAGCAGCTGCCTCCTGAGCTACTCGAACTGGAACTGACCGAAAGCCTGCTGCTCGATGCCACCGAGGAAACCCGTCAACAGCTGCTCGGCCTGAAAGCACTGGGCGTGACCCTGGCGATGGATGATTTCGGCACTGGCTATTCCTCCCTCAGTTACCTGAAGAAGTTTCCCATCGACGTGATCAAGATCGATCGGAGTTTCATCAAGGACATTCCGGACAATCAGGACGACATGGAAATCACCTCGGCGGTAATTGCCATGGCGCGCAATCTGCGTCTCAAGGTGGTCGCCGAGGGCATCGAGACCCCCGCGCAGCTCGCATTCCTGCGTCGTCAGCGCTGCGATATCGGCCAGGGTTATCTGTTCGACAAGCCGATCCCCAGCACAGCGCTGCCGGATGCTCTACGACGTTATCCGCACTGGGCGTGAACCACCGCCGGCGACCAACCGGCAGCTAGCGCTTCAAGATGGCAGCGGCCTCCGGTAGCCTACCCTTCCGACATCCGCTCCGGCCGAGGTATCCCATGCCGCTACGCTCGCAGATACTTGTGCACCAGAACGCGCTACCCACCGCCGAACAGGCTCTGCCGGGACGCGCCAGCGCGATGCCCGTCCCCACCGAGCACTATGTCAACGGCCACCCGCTGCAACCGCCATTCCCCGCCGGCCTGCAGCAGGCACTGTTTGCCCTAGGCTGTTTCTGGGGCGCAGAGCGGCGTTTCTGGGAGCAACCGGGCGTGTGGACCACGGCGGTCGGCTACGCCGGTGGGCACACACCTAATCCGACCTATGAGGAAGTCTGCTCCGGCTTGACCGGCCATACCGAAGCCGTGCTGGTTGTCTTCGATCCGCAACAGATCGATTACCTGACGCTGCTCAAACGGTTCTGGGAATCGCACAACCCCACGCAGGGCATGCGCCAGGGCAATGATATCGGCACGCAATACCGCTCCGCGATCTACTGGCAGGACAACTCGCAACGTGATCTGGCGCTGGCCAGTCGGGCGGCTTTTCAACAACAGCTCACCCAGGCCGGGTACGGCGCAATCACCACGGAAATCGCCGAGGCGCCGACGTTCTATTATGCCGAGGCCTATCACCAGCAGTATCTGGCGAAGAATCCCGGAGGCTATTGCGGGCTGGGTGGAACCGGCGTGTGTATGCCTAGTTGACGCGGCAATGGCGCGCTGGGACTAAGCCACACTGGCGAGACGACGCAAGCACCAGGCATGTCATTCGATAGTTAATCCGCAGACAACCGAGCGGAAAAGAAAAAACCCCGCCGAAGCGGGGCTTTGCAGACTGAAAATCCTGACATCCGTGGTCTTGCACCATCCTGGCGCTATTCCCTTCCCCGGTCCGTCTTGTCGAGCGCGCTTTCCTTACGCAACGTCCATATGCAGAAGAGTACTGGCCGCCTCAGCGAGACAGTAGTAGCCATTTTGCATCACGCGCTGTAAGCAATTTCCTACATCCGAACCGTCCATGGCTCGGCCCGTAGGCAATCGCTTACAGCGACGTGCTTTTATGACCGGGGTGGTGGCATTAACGTTCCGCTCACATGGCCATTTAATTTCATAACGCCGTCAGATTAAGCCAACCTTCAGAATTCTTCGGATGCCAACAGGAACAAGGAATCGCTCCCTGCGCGCACCGTTGCGGTTAGCGAGTGAATACGCGGCAACAGGCGAGCGAAGAAGAAGCGTGCAGTACCGAGCTTGCTGCGATAGAACGCTTCGTCCTTGCCGAGCGCAGCCCGAGCCATCATTGCCCACATGTAGGCATACGCGGTGTAGCCGAACACATGCAGATACTCCACCGATGCAGCGCCGATTTCATTGGGGTTCTGCTTGGCTCGCTCAATGAGCCAGGCGGTCAGCTCATCCAGGTTGTCCAGGGCATTTCTCAGCGGTTCGACGAACTCGCTCAGCTCTGGCCCAGCGGAAGCGATGAAGCCGCGAATCTCGTCCGCAAAGGCGCGGTACATCTCGCCGCCACTGCCCACCACCTTGCGCCCGACCAGGTCGAGCGCCTGAATGCCATTGGTGCCTTCATAGATCTGGGTGATGCGGCAGTCACGCACCAGCTGCTCCTGGCCCCATTCACGGATGAAGCCGTGGCCGCCGAAGACCTGCTGGCCGTGCACGGTGGCCTCCAGTCCCATATCGGTGAGGAACGCCTTGGCCACAGGGGTCAGCAACGCCACCTGGGCCTCGGCACGCTGACGGGCCTCGGCGTCGTCGCTGAACTTAGCGATATCCAGCTGCAACGCTACATAACTTGAGAACGCACGGCCGCCTTCGTTCAGCGCCTTCATGGTCAGCAGCATGCGGCGCACGTCCGGATGCACGATGATCGGATCGGCCGCTTTGTCCTGCGCCACCGGGCCGGTCGGTGCACGGCTCTGGATACGCTCTCGAGCGTACTCGATGGCGCTCTGATAGGAACGCTCACCGGTAGCCAACCCCTGGATGCCGACCCCCAGACGCTCGTAGTTCATCATGGTGAACATCGCAGCCAAGCCCTTGTTCGGCTCGCCGACCATCCAGCCGGTGGCGCCGTCGAAGTTCATCACACAGGTCGCGGAGGCTTGGATACCCATCTTGTGCTCGATCGAACCGCAGGACAGCGAATTGCGTTCGCCCAGCGAGCCGTCATCGTTAACCAGGACCTTGGGGACCAGGAACAGCGAGATACCTCGCGAGCCGGCCGGTGCATCGGGCAGCTTGGCCAATACCAGATGGATGATGTTTTCGGTCAGGTCGTGCTCGCCACCAGTGATGAAAATCTTGGTCCCGCTGACCTTGTACGAACCGTCGGCCTGCGGCTCAGCCTTGGTCCGGATGATGCCCAAATCAGTACCCGCGTGCGGCTCGGTCAAACACATGGAGCCGGCCCAGACTCCGGCATACATGTTCGGCAGGTACTTCTGCTTCAGCTCCTCGCTGGCATGCGCGTAGATCGACAGGCAGGCACCGGAGGTCAGCATGGGATACAGACCGAAAGCCAGACTGGCCGAGTTCATCATCTCCTCAACCTGTGCCGAGATGGCCTTGGGCATGCCCATGCCGCCGTACGCTGGATCACCACCGACGCCAACCCAGCCGCCCTCAGCGTACAGGCGATAAGCTTCCGGATAACCAGCGGGCGTGGTGACCGTCCCGGCGTTCCAATGGCAGCCCTCTTCGTCGCCGCTGCGATTCAGCGGTGCGATGCTGTTGGCGGTAATCTTGCCCGCCTCCTCAAGAATCGCATCGGCCGTGTCGGCATCGACCACCTCGGCCAGGGTCGGCAGGGTCTGCCAGAGTTTCGGCGCATCGAAGACTTCATTCAGGACGAAACGCATGTCGCGCAGCGGCGCTTTGTAGTCAGCCATGGGAAGGGATCCTCGCAAGACACTGAGTGGCAGCCACTATGGGCCGTTTCGGCGAGTCTAACTGAATAACAAAGATAGGATTAAGCGTCTTTTTGTGACCAATAAGTTCTTATTGGTCACGCCAATTGCTTATGGACGGTTCAGCTCGACCGTTCCGCCATGCGCACGGCACCGCGGCCGCTGGCATGCGCGCGCACGCAGTTACGGCCAGCCTTCTTGGCGCTGTAGAGCGCCTGATCAGCCGCCTTGATGACCTCTTCGGGGCTACGCTGTTCGCCCTGCCGCTCGGCCACGCCGATGCTGATGGTTACCGAAACCTGGCTTGCCGAGGACTTTCCTCGCGCCAGGCGCCCGCGACGATCATCCTTCGGTCGCTTGTCGGTATCTCGCAACTGCAACGCATACGCCTCGACTGACTGACGCACGACGTCCAAGTGGGGCAAGCATTCATCGATGCTGCGCCCGGGGAAGACCAGAGTGAACTCCTCACCGCCGTAACGGTAGGCCCGCCCGCCGCCACCAACCTTGCGCAGGCGACTGGCGACCATCTTGAGCACCTGATCGCCGACATCGTGGCCGTGGGTATCGTTGAAGCTCTTGAAATGATCCACATCCGCCATCGCCAGCACATACTGACGCCCCAATCGCTGCAGCCGCTCGTTCAGAGCTCGACGTCCGGGCAGTCCGGTCAGCTCGTCACGAAACGCCATGAGGTAGGCTTCGTGGGCGATAGCTACCACCAGCATGAGCAGCACATGGCTGCTCAGCACGTTCAGCGCACCAGGGCGGCTGAATGTTTGCGGCAGCATCAGCAAAATACCAAACAGCGCAACGAGCTGAGCGGCGTGGGAGGGCCTGGGCTGGCGGAGGTACTGGACCACCAGTAACACCATCGCCAAGAGAAACGCGGGGTAGGCCAACTGGATCAGATTCAACCACTCGGCCCGCAACGCCGGCCAGCGAATCTCCACCAGCCAGGCGTGCAGCGCCTCCGGGAATCGCCGTGCCAAGGCCAATGCCACGACCCAAACCGCGAATAGCACGGCAGCGCGTGCCAGGCCGTCCTGTGCCAGATGGCTACGCTCCCGCCAGACGCCGTATAGGCCGTACAGCAGCGGCAGCAGCAGACTACACAGATGGAACGTCAGTGCAGCATCGTCCAGCAGCTTACGGTGGCTGCGGTAATAGTCGGCGTGAGTGTCGAGCAGGAAATAGACGATATAGACACAGAGCAACAGGAACAGCTCGCGAACGCGACCGTAAACCACACACAAGGCCCCACCCAGTAACAGCAGCACCGTCGGTAGGACGTTGTACAGCGATGTGAAAAACTCGTTGAGGGTGACTTGGCGCGCAACGATCAGTCCACCAACCAGCAGTGCCAGCGGTGCAAGGAAGTGGTTGAAACGAGGGGAGAACGTGCGTGACAAGGGAACTCCGGCTGATGCCGAGAAACTGGCATTTTGCCTTCTAGGCTTGAGGAGTACAGTCGACCAAGCGGCAAAACGGCAGCGTGAGCAAAACGCTTCCAATGTAAAAAGCCGCTGCAGAGCAGCGGCTTCGTTTTAACGCATCAAACCCATCAGTAACCGAGAGCGAAATCTTCCTCGGCCATCTCCATCAGATTGTCGGCGCCGGACAGCATGGCTTCTACATGCGTACGGGTACGCGGCAGGATGCGCGCGAAGTAGAAGCGCGCGGTCTGCAGCTTGGCCTTATAGAAACCTTCTTCCTCGGTGCCGGCCGCCAGCTTCTCGGCAGCGACGCGCGCCATGTCCGCCCAGAAGTAGGCAAGGCAGGCGTAGCCGGAGTACATCAGGTAGTCGACCGATGCGGCGCCGACTTCCTCGCGGTTCTTCATCGCGGCCATGCCAACCTTCATGGTCAGCTCGCCCCACTCCTTGTTCAGCTTGGCCAACGGCTCAACGAACTCCTTCACGGTGTCGTTGCCTTCGTTAGCCTGACAGAACTTGTGCACGATCTTGGTGAAGCCCTTGAGCGCCTCACCCTGAGTCATCAGCACCTTGCGGCCCAGAAGGTCCAGCGCCTGAATGCCAGTGGTGCCTTCGTACAGGCAGGAAATACGGCTGTCGCGCACGTTCTGCTCCATGCCCCATTCGGCGATGAAGCCGTGGCCGCCATAGATCTGCACGCCATGGTTGGCGGCTTCGAAGCCGACCTCGGTCATGAACGCCTTGGCGATCGGGGTGAGGAAAGCCAGCATGGCGTCAGCGGCCTTGCGCTGCTCCTCGTCCTGGCTGCGCTGCATCACGTCGACCTGCTTGGCGGCGAAGTAGAGCATGGCACGGTTGCCTTCGGCGAAGGCCTTCATGGTCAGCAGCATGCGGCGCACGTCCGGATGCACGATGATCGGGTCAGCGGCTTTTTCCGGCGCCTTCGGGCCGGTCAGCGAACGCATCTGCAGACGCTCACGCGCATACTTGATGCCACCCTGGAAGCCAATTTCGGCGTGAGCCAGGCCCTGCAGTGCCGTACCCAGACGCGCCGTATTCATGAAGGTGAACATGCAGTTCAGGCCCTTGTTCGGCGGGCCGATCAGGAAGCCGATGGCGCCGTCGAAGTTCATCACGCAGGTGGCGTTGCCGTGGATGCCCATCTTGTGCTCGATGGAGCCGCAGGACACACCATTGCGCTCGCCCGCTTCGCCTTCGGCGTTCGGCAGGAACTTCGGCACGATGAACAGCGAGATACCCTTGGTGCCGGCAGGCGCGTCGGGCAGGCGGGCCAGCACGATGTGCACGATGTTCTCGGCCATGTCGTGCTCACCAGCGGAAATAAAGATCTTGGTGCCGGTGACCTTGTAGCTGCCGTCGGCCTGCGGCTCGGCCTTGGTGCGCAGCATGCCCAGATCGGTACCGCAGTGCGGCTCGGTCAGGCACATGGTGCCGGTCCACTGACCGGAAACCAGCTTGGTCAGATAAGTCTGCTGCTGCTCGGGAGTGCCGTGCTCGTGCAGAGTGTTCATGGCGCCGTGAGACAGGCCGGGGTACATGCCCCAGGACCAGTTGGCTTCGCCGATCATTTCGCTCATGGCCATGCCGAGCGACTCCGGCAGGCCCTGGCCGCCGTGTTCGACGTCATGAGCCAGGCTCGGCCAACCGCCTTCGACGAACTGCTGATAGGCCTCCTTGAAGCCGGTCGGCGTCTTCACACCGGACTCGCTCCAGGTACAGCCTTCGGTGTCACCGACGCGGTTCAGCGGTGCCAGCACCTGCTCACAGAACTTCGCGCCCTCATCGAGAATGGCATTGACCATGTCCGGGGTGGCGTCTTCACATCCCGGGAGGCTCTGATAGTGCGCCTCGTAGCCGAGCAGCTCGTCACGTACGAAGCGGATATCGCGCAAGGGGGCCTTGTAATCGGGCATAGCGTAAACCTCAGCGGTGAGTTCTTGTTGCAGCTGACCGGCAAGTCCGGCCATTCGAATTCAATTCCGACCCCGAGGACGATACGCCCGAAGGGTCAAACAGGCGTTTGAAACATACGTTTCGACCCGGATGATGTCAAGCAGGGGAAAGGGCACCGTCGATCGGCTGAATCGGCCAGATCATGGGGCACAGTCGCACCCGCCTCGATGGCAGGCAAGACGGACAAGCGTGCTGGAAATGGATTGTTGCAATCGCTTGGGGCGACGGGGTGAGCGCGGGTGAGACGAGCCACGAGTCCGGAAACAACCGAGCTGGCGCCCGGCGAAAAATTGATGATGTCGCGCTGCAGAGGAAGAGAAAGCGGGAAGCTTGATCAGGCCTGGGTGTCGATCAACGTACCGAGCACTTCGTCGGCGCTCTGGATCATGCGGGCGCCGAGCTTGGCAGTGTGTTCGCCGACCTTCAGCTGAATCAGCTCTTCGGTAAGTTCGGCGACCGCCTGGGAGTTACCCAGCACGGGCGTACTGGTGGAGGCGATGCTCGATGCGGCCTGCTCGACGCGCTGCTGGCCGTTCTGAAAGGCGCTCAGCCCGGCGCCCATGAGGCTGTTGGTGATCTGCATGGCTCGCTCCGCGCGCTATCAGGTTGCCAGCATTCAAGCAGATGTCGGTTGCGCCGGCAAGGCGCTAGCTACCGGAATGCCGACCGACTGGCAGCTGCAACGACGCGAGCGACAGATGAAGTGCGACCTGCTGCGCGGTTGGCTGATCCAGGCGGGGCACGCGGCCGAGGCATGGCGCCGGCAGCAGCTCGGCCAGCGTCGCGAGGTTCTCTTCCAGCCGCGAGGTGGCAGGGTCGACGATATTGGCCACCCAGCCGGCCAACGCCAGCCCATCGCGAGCAATCGCTTCGGCACTGAGTACGGCATGGTTGATGCAACCTAGCCGCACACCTACCACCAGGATCACTGGCAAACCCAGCGCCTGGGGAACGACCGAGAGGCTTTCCCGCGCATTGAGCGGGACGCGCCAGCCACCCGCGCCTTCGACCAGAATGAAATCCGCCTGCCCGGCAAGCACCGGCCGTATCGCCTGAACCAGGCGCTCGACATTCAGCTCGACGCCGGCTTCGCGAGCCGCAATATGCGGGGCGATCGCCGGGGCGAAGGCGAACGGGTTGACCGTCGCATAGTCCAGCGCCGGGCTGCACTCGGCAGATAGGGCCAACGCATCGCTGTTGCGCAGACCCTCCCGCGTTAGCTCGCAGCCGGAGGCCACCGGTTTCACCGCGGCAGTGGACAACCCGGCATGGCGTGCCGCGTGCAGCAGGCCGGCGGCGATGGTGGTTTTACCCACGTCGGTATCCGTGCCGGCAACGAAGAAGGCTCGGGTCATTTCATGGCACCTTGCGCAGAATCCCGTAGACAACCTGATAGGTGGCGGGCAGCCCTTCTGGCTGACGCAGATGCTCGTAGGCTTCGACCAGCGCGCGAATCCGCGCGCGCCCGGTCAACCCACCGGGACGGCCGGGATTGAGGTTGTGTGCGCCGAGCGCCTTGAGCTCGTGCGTGAGCTGGCGCAGATCGGGGAAATGCAGCACTTCGGGGCGCACGTTCAGGCTATCCAGGCGCAGGCCGCTATCGCGACAGAATGTCTGGTAGACCGTCACCGAACGGAACCGATTGACATGGGCAAAGCCATCGACCGCCTGCCAGCTGTCGCGTAGTTCCTGCAACGTGCCACTGCACAAGCTGCTGAAAGCAAATGTTCCGCCCGGCCGCAAGACCCGGCGCACTTCACCCAACACAGCGGCGAAGTCCTCGCACCACTGCAGCGCCAGGCTGGAAAAGATCAGATCCAAACTGTCGTCGCGCAGCGGCAGCCGCTCGGCGTCCCCGGCGACGAAGTACCTCGCACCGCCCCGCGGCCGCGCATGACGCAACATGCCTTCGGCGATATCCAGCGCCATGCCTTCGGCCTGGGGAAAAGTGGCGTCCAGCGCACGGGAGAAATAGCCGGTACCACTGCCCAGATCGAGCCAGCAAGAGGGCCGATGGTCGCTCGGTAGCAGAGCCAGCAGTTGCTTGCCAACCTGCCGTTGCAGGGCGGCCACGCTGTCGTAGCTGGTCGCAGCACGGGAAAAGGACGCCGCAACCTTACGCTTGTCAGGTAACAGACTCACCGGGCGTTCATCGAGTGCCGCGTCAGTCATCCTCGCCCTCACCCATGAAGGCCAGCATCGCCGTCGCCACATCTTCGGCACGCTCCAGTGGCAGGCCATGACTGGCATTGGCCAGTACGTCGACTTCCACATCGGGCAACCAGGCGAGCAAGGCCTCCGCCGCAGCTGCCGGCACTAACGCATCGCTACCGGCGAACAGGTGCAGCTGCGGGCCGACATAGCGCTGCAGCGCCTCGCGACCGTCCAGCTCGGCCAGCAGCCTCAAGCCGGCGGCGTGCACGCCCTGGTGCTGATCGACCAGGCTGACCTGCAGCTGTCTGGCCAGCGTGCGCGGGTCGACGGCACCGCGGCTGCAGAGCAGGCCGAAGCGCTTGAGGGTGTCATCCGGTCCCAGACGAAACGCCTCTTCGAAGGCATCGAAAACATCTGCTGGCATCGCTGCGGGCCAGTCCTTGCGGCTGCGGAAACAGGGGTTGCTGCAGAGCGTGATCAGGCCTGGGCAGCGATCGCCGCGCCGCGCCGCCAGCTGCGTGGCCAGCATGCCGCCCAGCGACCAGCCAACCAGCCAGCTGTCGGCAGGCAAACGCGCATCCAGTTCGTCGAGCCATTCGTCGGGCTGCTCCAGCGCCGGCAAGAGGGCGATGTCGACCTGCAGGCGTGGTTCACGCTCGCGCAGTACTTCGGCCAGCGGTTCGAGAGCAGCCGGGCCGAATGCCCAGCCCGGAAGCAGAATCAGTCGATCACGCATCGTCGCACTCCTCGGGCAACAGTGCCCAGCATTCGGCCAGCGCCTCCAGCAGGCGCTCCAGCTGCGCATCACTGTGGGCTGCGGTGAAGGTGATCCGCAGCCGTGCGCTGCCGGCCGGCACGGTCGGTGGGCGAATGGCGCCGACCAGAATGCCGCGCTCGCGCAGCAGTGCCGACAACCTCAGCGCCCGTTCGCTGCTGCCGACCAGCACCGGCTGGATCGGCGTCGGGCTATCCATCAGCATCAGGCCGATCTGCGCGGCCCCCTCGCGGAAACGCGCCACCAAACGCTGCAGATGCTCACGGCGCCAGCCCTCGCTACGCAGCAGCTCCATGCTTTTGAGTGTGGCACAGGCCACCGCAGGCGGCTGGCTGGTGGTGTAGATGTAGGGACGGGCGAACTGGATCAGCGCCTCGATCAACGCCTCGCTACCGGCGACAAAGGCGCCCGCCGTGCCGAAGGCCTTGCCCAGCGTGCCGACCAGTACCTGCACATCGTCGATGCCCAGACCGAAATGCTCGACGATGCCGCCGCCGGTCGCCCCAAGCGGGCCGAAGCCGTGGGCGTCGTCGACCATCATCCAGGCGCCATGTCGCTTCGCCTCGGCGCAGAGCGCCGGCAGGTCGGCGAGATCGCCATCCATACTGAACACGCCGTCGGTGACCACCAGGGTGTTACCGCTGGCCTTTTCCAGGCGTTTGGCGAGGCTGGTCGCGTCGTTATGCAGATAGCGCGAGAAACGCGCGCCGCTGAGCAGGCCGGCATCGAGCAACGAGGCGTGATTGAGGCGATCTTCCAGCACCGAGTCGCCCTGTCCGACCAGCGCGGTGACCGCGGCCAGATTGGCCATGTAGCCGGTGGAAAACAGCAGCGCCCGCGGCCGCCCAGTGAACTCGGCAAGGGCTTCTTCGAGCTCGTGATGCGGCGTGCTGTGGCCAATCACCAGATGCGAAGCGCCGCCGCCGACACCCCATTTCGCGGCACCCTGTTGCATGGCGGCGATCACCTCGGGGTGGTTGGCCAGGCCCAGGTAGTCATTGGAACAGAACGCCAGCAGCCGCTCGCCATCGACGACCACTTCAGGCTGCTGCGGGGTCTGCAGCAATGCGCGTTGGCGATAGAGGTGCGCGGCGCGGCGCTCGGCGAGGCGGGAGGCGAGATCGAAGGTCATGGGCAGAACCGGTAACGGTGGATGGCCGCAAGCGGGCCATCCACCCTACGAATAAGTCGGCTTCGCGGTGAATGAGGCTCGGCTCATCCACCGCACCGCACATCAAACAGCAGCGTTGTAGAACAGCTTGGAATCACGCTGCTCGATCAGCGCCTGTTCGATGGCGGCCTGGTGCACCTCGTCGGCATGCTCGTGGCGCTCTTCCGGCTTGATGCCCAGGCGCGCGAACAGCTGCATGTCCTTGTCCGCCTGCGGGTTGGCGGTGGTCAGCAGCTTCTCGCCGTAGAAGATCGAATTGGCACCGGCGAAGAAGGCCAGCGCCTGCATCTGCTCGTTCATCTGCTCGCGGCCGGCGGACAGGCGCACATGGGACTTCGGCATCATGATGCGCGCCACGGCGAGCATGCGGATGAAGTCGAACGGATCGACGTCCTGCTCTTCGGCCAGCGGCGTGCCCTTGACCTTGACCAGCATGTTGATTGGCACCGACTCCGGGTGCTCGGGCAGGTTGGCCAGCTGGATCAGCAGACCGGCGCGGTCGTCCAGCGACTCGCCCATGCCAAGAATGCCGCCGGAACAGATCTTCATCCCCGCTTCGCGTACGTAGCTCAGCGTCTCCAGACGCTCGCCGTAGGTGCGCGTGGTGATGATGTTGCCGTAGTACTCCGGCGAGGTATCCAGGTTGTGGTTGTAGTAGTCCAGGCCCGCCGCCGCCAGCGCGCGGGTCTGCTCCTGATCGAGCTTGCCGAGGGTCATGCAGGTTTCCAGGCCCATGGCCTTCACGCCTTCGACCATCTTCAGCACGTAGGGCATGTCCTTGGCGGACGGATGCTTCCAGGCCGCGCCCATGCAGAAGCGCGTCGAGCCGATGGCCTTGGCTTCGGCCGCCGCCTCCAGCACTTTCTGCACCTCCATCAGCTTCTCTTTATCGAGACCGGTGTTGTAGTGGCCGGACTGTGGGCAGTACTTGCAGTCTTCCGGGCAGGCGCCGGTCTTGATCGACAGCAGCGTGGACACCTGCACGCGGTTGGCGTCGAAGTGCTGGCGATGCACGGTCTGCGCCTGGAACAGCAGGTCGTTGAAGGGTTGCTCGAAGAGCGCCTTGACCTCGGCGAGGGTCCAATCGTGACGCGTAACGGAAGCGGCGGTGGCGCTCATGGGCATTCCTTGTAATTAATAGCGGCTGGGCGGCCTGGCACGGATGCGGAATGGTTAGCCAAGCCCGATACGCTGTCAACCAGGAACGGAATCATGGTTAACAACTGGTTAAATAATGAACAATATTGCCTGCTGTGCGACGAACCCTGTGAAGGCCAGCCGCTGTGCAGCCCATGCGAGGCAGAACTGCCCTGGCTCGACGGCCATTGCGCAGTCTGCGCCGTCCCCCTGCCGACGCACGGCCTGACCTGCGGCGAGTGTCTGCAAAAGCGGCCCAGCTACGATCACGTCGAGGCGCCCTGGCGCTTCGCCTTCCCCGTGGATGCATTGATCACCCGCTTCAAGCATCAGGCACGCTGGCCCTACGGCCGCCTGCTCGGCGAGCGCCTGGCCCACCATCTGCAGCACGCCTTCAGCGACGGCCTGCCGCGGCCGGAACTGCTGCTGCCGGTGCCGCTGGCGCGCCGCCGCTTGCGCCAGCGCGGCTTCAACCAGGCGCAGATGCTGGCGCAATGGCTGGGGCGCGCACTGGCGATTCCGGTCGATGAGCGCGTGCTGGAGCGGATCGTCGATACGCCCCCGCAACAGCAACTGGACGCCGCCACACGCCGGCGCAACCTGCGCCAGGCGTTTACCGTTTCGGCCTCAGCCACGCTCGAAGGCCGCCATCTGGCGTTGATCGACGACGTACTGACCACTGGCGCGACCGCCGAGGCGCTGGCGCGACTGCTCAAGCGTGCGGGGGCGGCACGGGTGGACGTCTATTGCCTGGCGCGCACGCCGAAGCCGGGCGACTGAGCGGCTCGACACGCGGTGGAAATCCGCTGCGCGAGATTTCCACCCTACGAACTGATCGCGGCGGACGCGCGGTTGTTTAAAAGCCCGGGTGCAATACACTGAACGGTCTATCCTGCGGAGCCGGTCATGTCTCATCCCTTCGATACACTCACGCCGGACCTGGTCCTCGACGCCGTGGAAAGCATCGGTTATCTCAGCGATGCCCGCGTGCTGGCGCTCAACAGTTACGAGAACCGCGTCTATCAGGTGGGCATCGAAGGCGAAACGCCGCTGATCGCCAAGTTCTATCGCCCTGGCCGCTGGGGCGACGCGGCGATTCTCGAGGAACACCAGTTCAGCCTGGAACTGGCCGAACATGAGGTGCCGGTGGTGGCGCCGCTCGAGCGCAACGGCACGACGCTGTTCGAGCACGCCGGCTTTCGCTTCGCCCTCTTCCCTCGCCGCGGCGGCCGCGCACCCGAACCGGGCAACCTCGACCAGCTCTATCGTCTCGGCCAGCTGCTCGGGCGCATGCACGCGGTGGGGGCCAGCCAGCCTTTCGTACACCGGGAAACCCTGGGCGTACAGAACTTCGGCCACGACTCGCTGAGTACTGTGCTGGAAGGCGGCTTCGTACCCCGCAGCCTGCTGCCGGCCTACGAGTCGGTCGCTCGCGACCTGCTCAAGCGGGTCGAGGATGTTTTCGCCAGCACGAACTTCACCCCGATCCGCCTGCACGGTGATTGTCATCCGGGCAACATCCTCGCCCGCGACGATGCCTTCTATCTCGTCGATCTCGACGATTGCCGCATGGGCCCGTCGGTGCAGGACCTGTGGATGATGCTCGCCGGCGAACGCCACGAGCGACTGGGCCAGTTGGCCGAGCTGGTGGACGGCTACAACGAATTCCACGATTTCGCCCCCCGCGAACTGCCGCTGATCGAGGCCCTGCGCGCGCTGCGGTTGATGCACTACAGCGCCTGGCTGGCGCGGCGCTGGGACGACCCGGCCTTCCCCATGAGCTTTCCCTGGTTCGGCAGCGAACGTTACTGGGGTGACCAGATCCTGATCCTGCGCGAGCAGCTGTCGGCGCTACAGGAAGAGCCGCTCAGGCTGTTCTGAGGCATGACGCGACTGCGGCCCCGGGCGGTGGATGTGAAAAGCGGCATCCACCCTACGGTTGATCAAGCGGCGTAGGGTGGATCGCGCTGTACCAATCCACCGGGTGGCGATCCACCGAGTGACGATCCACCGGGTGGCGATCCACGGGACGCAATCCACCGCCTTGCGATCTCCGCGGCTCAGGCCTCTTCGATCAGCCAGTCCAGACGCCAGCCACCCTGGCTCTGCGCCAGCTGCTCCGCCAGCCACGGCAACAGCTCACGCAGTTCGTCCTCCAGCCCCCACGGCGGGTTGGCAATGGCCAGGCCCGAGCCGCTCAGGCGACTGGCGTCATCGGCCGGATGGACGAACAGTTCGGCGCGCAGCAGCTTCGGCGCGCCGCTGCGGGCGAGGTCCTGATAGAAGCGCTTGAGCTGACGTTCGTCCTTGATCGGATACCAGATCACGCCGATGGTCTGGCGCATGCGACCCAGCGCTTCCTTCAGCGCTGTCACGCAACGGCTCAGCTCGTCAGCCTGCTCGAAGGGCGGGTCGATCAGCAGCACCACGCGTTTTTCCCGGGTCGGCATCAGCGCGCGCGGCACCAGCCAGCCTTCACCGAGGTGCACGGCCACACGGCGGTCGCCGGCCATGTTGTCCTTGAGCAGCGCGCCATCCTCGGGATGTTTCTCGTTGAGCTGCAGGCGGTCCTGCTCGCGGGTCAACTGCCGCGCAAGCTCCGGCGAGCCGGGGTAATAGCGCAACGCGGCGTCGGGATTGAGCTCGCGGATCACCCCGAGGTAGTCATCGAGCAGCGCCGGGTGCGTCTCGGCCTGCCAGATGCGGGCGATGCCCTGCAGCCACTCACCGGTACGACTGGCCTGATCCCCCGCCAGATCGTAGAGACCAACCCCGGCGTGGCTGTCGAGGTAGGCGAACGGCGCCTCCTTGCGTGCCAGCAGGGCGAAGATCCGGCTCAGGACCAGGTGTTTGAACACGTCGGCATGGTTGCCGGCATGGAAGGCGTGGCGGTAGTTCATCTGATGGCTCCTCGAGAGCCGCGCAGTTTACCTGCGCCGCCCACTGCTGCGCAGGCGCTTCATGACCGATGACGTTTTCCTGTATGGGTGCGGCGACTACAGTTGACATTTACCTTCAACCAACGACAGAACGGAGCTGACCATGGACCTGCGCGATCTACTCGGCATAGAGCACCCCATCATCCAGGCGCCCATGGCCGGCGCGCAGAACCATCTGCTCGCCGCAGCGGTGTGCCAAGCTGGGGGCCTGGGCTCGATCCCTGCCGGCATGCTCAATGCCGCGGCACTGGAGGCCGAGCTGAGCGCCATCGAAGCGCTGACCGACCGGCCCTACAATGTCAATTTCTTCTGCCACCAGACCCCGGCCCACGATCAGGCTCGCATCGAAGCCTGGCACAGCCTGCTGGCGCCCTATTTCGCCGAGTTCGGCGTCGACCCGAGCCAGATCCCCAGCGATGCCACCCGCCAGCCGTTCGATGCGACGATGGCCGAGGTACTGGAGCGGCATCGGCCGGCAATGGTCAGCTTCCATTTCGGCCTGCCGACACCGGAACTGCTGCAGCGCGTCCGCGCCACCGGGGCGAAGATTGCTTCCAGCGCCACCACCATCGAAGAAGGCCTCTGGCTGCAACAGCACGGCGTCGATGCAGTGATCGCTCAGGGCCTGGAGGCCGGCGGCCACCGCGGCATTTTTCTCAGCGAGGATCTGACCAGCCAACTCGGCACCTTCGCCCTGCTGCCACAACTGGTCGCCGCGCTGGACGTTCCGGTGATCGCCGCCGGCGGCATCGCCGACGCGCGCGGGGTAGCGGCTGCGCAGGCACTGGGTGCCGCTGGCGTGCAACTCGGTACCGCTTACCTGCTATGCCCGGAGAGCCGCACCAACGCGTTGCACCGCGCCGCACTGAAGAGCACGCGCGCCCGGCATACCGCGCTGACCACCGTGTTCACCGGCCGCCCGGCACGCGGCATCGTCAACCGGATCATGCGCGAACTCGGCCCGCTGCCCGTAGGCGTGCCGGACTTCCCGCTGGCCGGCAACGCTATCAGTGCGCTGCGCGCGAAGACCGAAGGGCTCGACCTGGATCATTGCACGCCGCTGTGGGCCGGGCAGAACATCAGTGGCTGCCGGGAAGTCCCGGCCGCCGAACTGACCCGCGAACTGGCGGCCGGCTGGCGCCGCTGAATCAACTCGCCACGCGCACCAGCGGCACCTGCGCCAGCGCGGCGAGATTCGCCGAGCCGGTGCAGAAACAGGCGATGCGCAGTTGCTCGATCAGCACCCGGAAGTGCGTGACCACCGCTTCCGGCGACAGCAGCGCACTCTCCAGTACCGCCGCTGCCTGCCCGACCAGGTCGGCACCGAGGGCGATGGCCTTGGCCGCATCGATGCCGTCGCGAATACCGCCGGAGCCGATCACCGTGGCTTGCGGGCAGGCGCGGCGCACTGCCCGGATCGCCTCGGCCGTGGGAATGCCCCAGCCGACGAACGCTTCGGCCACCGCACGCTGCTGGGCATTGACCGCCCGCGCCGCCTCCACCGCGGCCCAGCTGGTGCCGCCGGCGCCGGCGATATCCAGCACGCTGACCCCGGCATCCAGCAGTCGGCGCGCTACGCTGGCCGAAAGCCCGGCGCCAACCTCCTTGACCACCAGCGGCACCTCCAGCGTGCGCGCCAGCTGCTCGATGGCCTGGAGCACGCCGCGCCAGTCACGGTCGCCGCCCGGCTGCACGGCCTCCTGCAACGGATTGAGGTGAATGATCAGCGCATCGGCGTCGATCATCGCCACCGCGCGGCGCGCTTCGTCTATGCCGTAGCCGCGCACCAGCTGCGCCGCGCCGATGTTGCCCAGCAGCGGCACGTCCGGCGCGAGGCGGCGCAGTTCGCCGGTCAGGCCGTGACTGGCCGCGCCCGACTCCAGCGCCACGCGCTGCGACCCCACGGCCAGAGCGATACGCAACTCCTGGGCGGCTTCGGCCAGGTGCCGGTTGATCGTCGTCGCGCGCCGCGCACCACCGGTCATCGAACTGATCAGCAATGGCGCGGCCAGCGCTTTGCCGAACAGGCTGGCCGACAGATCCACCGCATCCAGGTCCAGCTCAGGCAAGGCACAGTGCTCGAAACGCCAGGCCGCGAAGCCGCTGTTCAGTGAACGCCGCCCGCGCGCCGGGTCCAGCACGATGTCCAGATGATCGTTCTTGCGTGTCGTCAGCTCACTGTCACTCATGCCGGTGCCCCTCTACTGCGCCTGCCGGAAGGATGCCAGAAGACCTGCGGTTTTATGCAGCTATCACCCGAATGTATGGAGCTAGGCAGTGCCGTTACGCGCTCCTTAGACTCGGGTCCATACAAACGGAGGCTGACCATGACCGAGACCCTGCTCTGCCCGCGTAACCTGGCATTCGAACTCTACGAAGTGCTGGATGCCGAGGCCCTGACCCGCCGCGAGCACTTCGCCGATCACAGCCGTGAAACCTTCGACGCCGCCATCGGCACCGCGCGCACCATTGCCGAGAAGTACTTCGCACCGCACAACCGCAAGTCCGACGAGCACGAGCCGCAGTACGTCAACGGCGAAGCGGTGCTGATTCCCGAGGTCAAACCGGCAGTGGACGCCTTCATCGAGGCGGGCTTTCACAACGCCCAGCGCAGTTTCGACGACGGCGGCATGCAGCTGCCGAACCTGCTCTCGCGGGCCTGCTTTGCGCATTTCCAGTCGGCCAACATCGCCACCAGCTCCTATCCGATGCTGAGCATGGGCGCCTCGCACCTGATCGAGACCTTCGGCTCCGAGGAGCAGAAGCAGCGCTTTCTGCAGCCGATGCTGGAGGGTCGCTTCTTCGGCACCATGGCGCTCACCGAGCCGCACGCCGGCTCCTCGCTATCGGACATCCGCACCCGCGCCGAACCCGCCGGCGACGGCAGCTATCGGCTCAAGGGCAACAAGATCTTCATCTCCGGAGGCGACCACCCGCTGTCGGAAAACATCGTGCACATGGTGCTGGCCAAGCTGCCGGACGCGCCGCCCGGGGTGAAGGGCATCAGCCTGTTCATCGTGCCGAAGTTCCTGGTCAACGACGATGGCAGCCTCGGTCAGCGCAACGACGTGCTGCTCGCCGGTCTGTTCCACAAGATGGGCTGGCGTGGCACCACCAGCACCGCACTGAACTTCGGCGACAACGGCAACTGCGTCGGCTATCTGGTAGGCGAGCCACACAAGGGCCTGGCCTACATGTTCCAGATGATGAACGAGGCGCGCATCGGCGTCGGCATGGGCGCGATCATGCTCGGCTACGCCGGCTACCTCTATTCTCTGAACTACGCCCGCGAGCGCCCGCAGGGCCGCCTGCCCGACGGCAAGGACCCGGCTTCGACCCAAGTGCCGATCATCGAGCACACCGACGTCAAGCGCATGCTGCTGATGCAGAAGGCCTACGTCGAAGGCGCCTTCGATCTGGGCCTGTACTCGGCACGACTGGTGGACGACGAACACACCGCGGAGAGCGACGAGGAGCGGCGCAACGCCGGCGAGCTGCTCGACCTGCTCACCCCCATCGTCAAATCCTGGCCGTCGGAGTTCTGTCTGAAGGCCAACGAACTGGCCATCCAGATCCTCGGTGGTCATGGCTACACCCGCGAATACCCCGTGGAGCAGTACTACCGCGACAACCGCCTCAACCCGATCCACGAAGGCACCCACGGCATCCAGTCGCTGGACCTGCTCGGGCGCAAGCTGCTGCAGAACAAGGGCGCCGGCCTGCGCCAGTTGCTCGAACTGATCCAGGCCAGCTGCGAACGCGCTGCCGAATACGACTCACTGACCGCACTACGCCAGCCGCTGGAACAGCATATCGCCCAGCTCACCCGCGTGACCCAGGCGCTGCTCGGCGACCTGATGGCCGGCAAGGTCAACCAGACGCTGGCCAACTCGGCGCTGTATCTGAAGGTGTTCGGCCATGCGGTGATCGGCTGGCGCTGGCTGGAACAGGCACTGCGCGCCGAGCGCGGACTGGCCGAAGGCAATCCGGCGGATGCCGATTTCTACCGCGGCAAACTGCAGGCCGCGCGCTACTTCCTGACCTGGGAGATACCAGCCTGCGCGGCTGAACTGGCCATCCTCGAAGCGCGTGACGATACCTGCCTGGCCATGCAGGACGCCTGGTTCTAGAGCGATCCGCACATGCTGTTACAGCGCCCCGCTTCCGCGGGGCGTTTTTTTGACAGCCTGTCAAATCATCAGGTTAGAATCGCTGGCATGCCCCCTGCATGCGTGCAGCGGTATCAACCTGGGAGAGCGCGTTTGGACGTAGGCAACATCAACCACCTGTTTTTCATCGGTGCCTTGTTGGTTGCTGCGAGCATCCTGATGAGTTCCCTTTCGGCACGTCTCGGCGTGCCGATCCTGGTCATATTCCTCGCCGTGGGCATGCTCGCCGGCGTCGACGGCATCGGCGGTATCGTCTTCGAGGACTACCAGCTGGCTTTCGTCATCAGCAACCTGGCGCTGGCGGTCATCCTGCTCGACGGCGGGATGCGTACACGCAAGGCCACCTTCCGCGTGGCGCTCTGGCCCTCGATGTCGCTGGCCACCGTCGGCGTGGCGATCACCGCAGGCCTGACGGGGGTCGCGGCGGCCTGGCTGTTCGACCTGGAGCTGATCGAGGGCTTGCTGATCGGCGCGATCGTCGGTTCCACCGACGCCGCGGTGGTGTTCAACCTGCTCAACGGCAAGGGCCTCAACGAGCGGGTCGGCTCCACACTGGAGATCGAATCGGGCAGCAACGATCCGATGGCGATGTTCCTCACCGTAACCCTGATCGGCATGATCGCCTCGGGCCAGACCTCCTTCAGCTGGGCCGTGTTGCTCAGCCTGTTCCAGCAGTTCGGGATCGGCATCATGCTCGGCCTGCTTGGCGGCTGGCTGCTGCTGCAACTGATCAACCGCCTGAAGGTGGCCGACGGCCTCTACCCGCTGCTGGCAGTCAGCGGCGGCATCTTGATCTATGCCATCTCCGGTGCCGTCGGGGGCAGCGGCATCCTCGCGGTGTATGTCTGCGGACTGCTGCTGGGTAACCGGCCGATCCGCAATCGCTACGGAATCCTGCACATGTTCGACGGCCTGGCCTGGCTCAGCCAGATCGGCATGTTCCTGGTGCTCGGCCTGCTGCTGACACCGAGCGAGCTGATGCCGATCGCCCTGCCGGCATTGGCGCTGTCGCTGTGGATGATCCTGTTCGCCCGTCCGTTGTCGGTATTCGTCGGTCTGCTGCCGTTCAAGGGTTTCCACCTGCGCGAACGGCTGTTCATCTCGTGGATCGGCCTGCGCGGCGCGGTGCCGGTGATTCTGGCGGTGTTCCCGCTGATGGCCGGGCTGGACAATGCGCAGCTGTTCTTCAACGTGGCGTTCTTCATCGTGCTGGTGTCGCTGCTGCTGCAGGGCACTACCCTCGGCTGGGCGGCACGCAAGGCCAAGGTCGAGGTTCCGCCGGCGCCGGCGCCGATCTCGCGCACCGGCCTGCAAGTGCACACCACCAGCCAGTGGGAACTGTTCGTCTACCGGCTGAACGCGAAGAAATGGTGCGTCGGCGCCGCCCTGCGCGAGCTGAAGATGCCGCCGGGTACACGCATCGCCGCGCTGTTTCGCGGCACCGAGCTGCTGCACCCCTCCGGCAGCACCCGCCTGGAGGTCGACGACATCCTCTGCGTGGTCGGCCACGACGAGGATCTGCCGGCGCTCGGCAAGCTGTTCAGCCAGGCACCCAAGCGCGGCCAGGATCTGCGGTTCTTCGGCGACTTCATTCTCGAAGGTGAAGCCGAGTTGGGCGCCATCGCCGCGCTGTACGGGCTGAAGCTGGGTGAGATCGACGCGACTCAGGCGATCGGCCCGTTCATCGGCCGCCTGGTCGGCGGTCAGCCGGTGGTCGGCGACCAAGTCGAATGGAATGGCATGACCTGGACCATCGCCGTAATGGAAGGCGGCGAAGTGCGCAAGGTCGGCCTCAAGTTTCCCGAGGGCGAAAAGCCCGGCCCGCAACTGATGTTCTGACGCTACCACGGGCGCTCGTGCGCCCGTCTCGTAAACTCGCACTCGCCCGGCACAGCCCGTAGACTCAGCAGTCCCTCTGTACATCGATTGCACCCATGTCTTCTTTGCGCACCCTCCTGCTGGCGGCCCTCGCCGCCCTCACACTCAGCTCGCCGTCCCTACAGGCGCAGGCGCTGGATATCACCGGCAGCAAACCGGCCGCCGAGGGCGAAGCGAAACCCGCGGGCCCATCTCTCGCCGAGCAGATCCAGCAGCAGGCCGAGCAAACCGCAGCCGCGCGCAAACAGCTCGAAGAGCGCAAGACACAGATCACCCAGGCGCCCAAAGAAATCAGCGAGGCGCGGCGCGAGCTGGCCACGCTCAAGGCCAGCCCGGCCGAAGACCCGGCCCAACGCTACGCCAGCCTGAGCGTCGATGCGCTCGATCAGCGCCTGGCTGCACGGCTCGAGGAACTGGCCGAGTGGCAGAAGCAGCTCAGCGCTGCCAACAGCCTGATCATCGCAGCGCAGACGCGTCCCGAACGCGCCCAAGCCGCAATCGGCAGCGCCCAGGCGCGTATTCAGGAGCTCAACGCGCAGCTCAAGAGCAGCCGCGAAGGCGGCAAGAGCATCAGCGACGAACAGCGCAATCTGCTGAATGCGGAGATCGAAACCCTCAGCGTGCAGATCGAACTGCGCCGCCAGGAGTTGGCCGGGAACAGCCTGATGCAGGACCTCGGCAAGGCACGCCGCGACCTGCTCGCCGAGCGTATCGCCCGCGCCGAGCTGGAAACCCAGACGCTGCAGGCACTGATCAACGAGAAGCGCCGCGCCGAGTCCGAACAGACCGTCGCCGAGCTGTCGGCCAAGGCCCAGCAGGCCGGTTCCGACACACTGCTGGCCGCCGAGAGCGCGGAGAACCTCAAGCTTTCCGACTACCTGCTGCGCGCCACCGAGCGCCTGAACAGCCTCAACCAGCAGAACCTGCGGACCCGCCAGCAGCTCGACACGCTGAACCAGACCGACCAGGCGCTGGAAGAGCAGATCAGCGTGCTCGAAGGCAGCCTGTTGCTGTCGAAGATCCTCTACCAGCAGAAGCTGACCCTGCCCAAGGTGCAGCTGGACAAGAACCTCGCCGACGAGATCGCCGACCTGCGGCTCTACCAGTTCGAACTGAACCAGGCCCGCGAAGCCGCCGGCAATCCGGAAACCTACGTCGATCAGCTGCTGGCCAAACAGCCGCCCGAAGAGGTGACGCCGGAACTGCGCGCCGCCCTGCTGGAACTGGTCAACACTCGCAGCGAACTGCTCGACCGGCTCAACCGCGAGCTCAATGCGCTGCTCAACGAGTCGATCACCCTGCAGCTGAACCAGAAGCAGCTGCACGACACCGCGAAGGTGCTCAGCGCGACACTCGACGAGCAGATGTTCTGGATTCCCAGCAACAAGCCGCTGGATCTGAGCTGGCTGAGCAGCGTGCCGCGGCGTCTGGAACGCCAGCTCAGCACCATTCCCTGGGGCTCGGTGCTGGCCGAACTCGGCGCCGGGCTGAAGGAACGACCGGCGTTCTTCCTGCCGCTGCTGCTGCTGATCGCCTTCCTGCTCTGGCGCCGCCAGGCGATCAACACCAAGCTCGATGCACTGAGCCGCGACGTCGGCCACTTCCGTAACGACAGCCAGTTACACACGCCGCTGGCGCTGCTGCTCAACCTGCTGCTGGCGCTGCCCGGTGCGCTGTTTCTCGCCCTGTGCGGCTACCTGCTGCAGATGGATGCCCGCGGGCAGAACCTCGGCCTCGGCGCCGCGCTGTACGAGATGGCCCAGGCCTGGCTGGTGTTCTACACCGCCTACCGCATGCTCTCGCCGGGGCGGGTGGCCGAGCTGCATTTCCGCTGGTCGCAGCCGCAAGTCGCCTTCCTGCGCGACGAGGTGCGTCGCCTGGGGCTGGTGGTGCTGGCGCTGGTGGTCGTGGTGAGTATCGCCGAGCAGCAACCGGCCAACCTCGCCGAGGACGTGCTGGGCTTCGTCGTAGTCATGGCCTGCTATGCGCTGATGAGCTGGCGGATGGCGCGCATCCTGCGCAAGGGCCCGGCCAGCGAGAACGCGCCGCACGGACGGCTGCTGCTCGGCATGTTGTTCAGCGTGCTGCCGCTGCTGCTGATCGTCGTGGTCGGCATGGGCTACTACTACACGGCGCTGAAACTGACCGAACGACTGATCGACACCCTCTACCTGCTGATGGCCTGGGTCGCGCTGGAAGCCACCCTGGTTCGCTCACTGACCATCGCCGCGCGCCGCCTGGCCTACCAGCGGGCGCTGGCCAAACGTCAGGCGAGCGAGGAGAACGGCAATGCCGAGACACTGGAAACCCTCGAGGAACCGGGGCTGGACATCGAACAGGTCAACCAGCAATCGCTGCGTCTGACTCGCCTGGCCACTTTCGGCCTGTTCGTCGTCGCGCTGTACTGGGTCTGGTCGGACCTGATCTCGGTGGTGTCGTACCTGGATAACGTCACCCTCTACGAGTTCAGCAGCGGCAGCGGCGACACGCTGACCACCTCGGCGATCAGCCTGAACGACCTGCTCGGCGCCCTGACGATCGTCGTCATCACCCTGGTGCTGGCCCGCAACCTGCCCGGTCTGCTCGAGGTCGCGGTGCTCTCGCGACTGAATCTGGCGCCCGGCAGCGCCTACGCCACCGGCACGTTGCTGTCCTACACCCTGGTCGGCACCGGCATCGTCTCCACGCTGTCGACCCTGGGCGTCAGCTGGGACAAGCTGCAGTGGCTGGTGGCAGCGCTGTCGGTGGGCCTCGGCTTCGGCCTGCAGGAGATCTTCGCCAACTTCGTTTCCGGCCTGATCATCCTGTTCGAGAAGCCGGTGCGCATCGGCGACGTGGTGACCATCGGCAATCTGTCCGGCACGGTCAGCCGCATCCGCATCCGCGCCACCACCATCACCGATTTCGACCACAAGGAAATCATCGTCCCGAACAAGACCTTCGTCACCGACCAGCTGCTCAACTGGTCGCTGAGCGATACCGTCACCCGCGTCACCATTCGCATCGGCGTGGAGTTCGGCTCGGATCTCGAGCAGGTCCGTGAGCTGCTGCTGCAGGCCGCGCAGGAAAACCCCCGCGTGCTCAAGGACCCGGAGCCACAGGTGTTCTTCCTCAGCTTCGGCGAAAGCCGGCTGGAGCACGAGCTGCGCCTGCACGTGCGCGACCTTGGCGACCGCAACCCGGTGATCGACGAGATCAACCGCCGCGTCGACCGCGAATTCCGCGAGCGCGGCATCGTCATCGCCTTCCGCCAGCTGGACGTACACCTGAAGGACCGCGCCGGACATGAGCTGCTGCTGCCGAAGAACCAGCCGATCGTGACGGGCGGCCCGCTGATCAAGGATCCGGATCCAAGCTGAACCCCACTGCGCGGTAAGGGCCTAATCTGACTGAACGGGCCGCTGGTGCAGCGTGCCGCGAAACCCCGCGCCGCTCTGCCGCCGCACATTCACCGCCCCGCTGCCGGGCACACTTGCGGAGCCATCGTGAAGACCCTTACCGAGCTGCACTTCGACAATCGCTTCGCCCGCCTCGGCGACGCGTTCTCGACCGCCGTCGAGCCACAGCCGCTGGCCGATCCGCGCCTGGTGGTGGTCAGCGAAGCCGCACTGGCGCTGCTCGACCTGAACCCGGCCGAGGTCGAGCAGCCGCTGTTCACCGAGCTGTTCTCCGGACACAAGATCTGGTCCACCGCCGAGCCGCGGGCGATGGTCTATTCCGGTCATCAGTTCGGCAGCTACAACCCGCAGCTGGGCGATGGCCGCGGCCTGCTGCTCGGCGAAGTGGTCAACGCGGCCGGCGAACGCTGGGACCTGCACCTGAAGGGCGCCGGCAAGACGCCCTACTCGCGCATGGGCGACGGTCGTGCCGTGCTGCGCTCGTCGATCCGCGAGTTCCTCGCCAGCGAACACCTGCATGCGCTGGGCATTCCCAGCTCACGGGCGCTATGCGTCACCAGCTCGGCGACGCCGGTGTACCGCGAGCGCCAGGAGCGCGGTGCCATGCTGCTGCGCCTGGCGCCCAGTCACGTGCGCTTTGGCCATTTCGAGTTCTTCTACTACACCCGCCAGCACGCCGAGCTGAAGCAGCTGTTCGATCATGTCATCGCGGCGCACTTTCCCGCGCTGGGCGAACATCCGCAGCCGTACCTCGCACTGTTTCGCGAAGTGCTCGAGCGCACCGCCGCGCTGGTCGCGCGCTGGCAGGCCTACGGCTTCTGCCACGGGGTGATGAACACCGACAACATGTCGATCCTCGGCATCACCTTCGATTTCGGTCCCTACGCCTTCCTCGACGATTTCGACGCGCGCTTCGTCTGCAACCACTCCGACGACGGCGGTCGTTATTCGTTCGAGAACCAGGTGCCCATCGCCCACTGGAACCTCGCCGCGCTGGCCCAGACGCTGACGCCCTTCGTCGAGGTGCAGCGCTTGCGCGAAACGATGGAGCTGTTCCTGCCGCTCTACGAAGCCGAATGGCTGGACCTGATGCGTCGCCGGCTCGGTTTCACCCAGGCCGAGGCGGAGGACGACAGGCTGACCCGTCGGCTGCTGCAGCTCATGCAGGACAGCACCGTGGATTACACGCGTTTCTTCCGCGAACTCGGCGATCGCCCGGCAGCGCAGGCGGTGCAGCGTCTGCGCGAGGATTTCATCGACCTCGCCGGTTTCGACGCCTGGGCCGCCGACTACTGCGCGCGTAGCGCCCGCGAAAACGCCACGCCGGACTCCCGCCAGGCGCGCATGCACGCGGTCAACCCGAAGTACATCCTGCGCAACTACCTGGCGCAACAGGCCATCGAGGCCGCCGAACAGGGCGACTACGGCCCGGTGCGAGAGCTGCATGCGGTGCTCAGCCGCCCCTTCGACGAGCAACCCGGCATGCAGCGCTATGCCGAGCGCCCGCCGGAATGGGGCAAACATCTGGAGATCAGCTGTTCGTCGTAGGTCCGGTGCAACCCGCGCCGCTCACGCCTGATCGCCACTCCGCAACAGCGCCCTACGGATTCAAGGGCAGCAGCACCCTAAACAACGCGCCCTGCCCCTCCTCGCTCTCGACCTGAATGCGACCGTCATGCGCCTTGACGATCTGCTCGGCGATGAACAACCCGAGCCCCAGCCCGGCACTGCTCTCGCTGCCCTCGGCGCGCTCGAACTGGCAGAAGATCCGCGCCAGGCTCTCCGGCCGGATGCCGATCCCGTGGTCGCGCACCTCGATACAGGCACCCTCCGCACAGCGGGTCACGCTCACCTGCACCGGCTGGCCGGCACCGTAGCGCATGGCGTTGGTCAGTAGATTGGCGACGACCTGCTCGATACGGAAGGCATCCCATACGCCGATGATCGATTCGGTCTGCTGGAAGTGCAGCGTGCAGCCCTTGGCCTCCATCTGCGCGGCGAAGCTCTCCACCACATGGGCCACCAGTTGCACCAGATCGAGGCGCGATGGCCGGATCGACAGCTTGCCGGTACGGATGCGAGACACGTCGAGCATGTCGTCGATCAGGCGGATCAGACTCTGGATCTGCCGCTCATCCTTGTCGACCATGCTGCGCAGCTTGTCCTCGCTGAATGCCGCAAGGTTGTTGCGCGCCAGCTGCAGCTTGCGCAGCTGCACCTCGAGAATCAGCGTGTTGAGCGGCGTCTTCAGCTCATGGGAGACGATCGACATGAAGTCGTCGCGCATGCGCACGGCGTTCTCCAGCTCGGCCTGGGTGCTGCGCAGCTCGTCGAGCAGCACCTCCTGCTCGCGGCGGCTCTTCTCCAGCGCCTCCAGCTGGCGCGCCATACGCTTGCGGTTGCGATAGAGGTCGACGAACACGCTGGCCTTGCTGCGCACCGCGTGGGCGTCCAGCGGCTTGTGCAGGAAGTCCACCGCACCGCTCTCGTAGCCCTTGAAGGCATAGTTGAGCTCGCGCCCGGCGGCGCTGACGAAGACGATGGGAATGTGCTTGGTGCGCTCGGTGCCGCGCATCAGCTCGGCCAGCTGGAAGCCGTCCATGCCGGGCATCTGCACGTCGAGGATGGCCAGCGCGAATTCGTGCCGCAGCAGCAGCTCCAGCGCCTGCTCGGCCGATTCGGCCTGATGCACGCGGATGCCCGGCGCCTGCAACAGCGCGCCGAGCGCCAGCAGGTTCTCCGGCAGATCGTCGACGATCAGCAGATTCGCCTCATCGGTTTGATCGGGCATGACTCACTCCAGTTCGCGCAACAATCGGTGTATGTCGCGCAGGGGCAAAATGTAGTCCGGCGCGAAGCGCTGGAGTGCGGCTTTGGGCATGGTGTCGATCTCCGCTTCTCGCGGATCCTGGACGATGGTCAGGCCGCCGGCACGCTGAATCGCCTGCAGCCCGGCGGCGCCATCCTCGTTGGCGCCGGTCAACAGGATGCCCGCCACCCGCGGGCCCCAGGCATCGGCCGCGGATTCGAACAGCACATCGATCGAAGGCCGGGAAAAGTGCACGACGTCGTCCTGGCTCAGCGACAGGCTGCCATCGCGCTCGACCAGCAGGTGGTAGCCGGGCGCGGCAAAATACAGGGTTCCGCCACGCACCGCTTCCTTCTCGTCGGCCTCCTTGACCCGCAGCCCGGTCTTGCGGCGGAAGATTTCCGCCAGCTGCGTCGGCACATGCGGCGGAATGTGCTGCACCACCAGCAGCGGCAACCGGAAGGCAGCGCTCAGGCCGTTGACCAGCACGCTCAGGGCGGCCAGGCCACCGGCCGAGGTGCCGATGACCACCGCCTCGATGGCCGGCTGACGTTTGCCGGCGACAGACACCACGCTGCTCATAGCTTGCGAAAGATCCTTTCCTGCTTGTCGAACGCCTCGAACTGTCCAGCGTAGGCGGAAAACTCCACGGTTTCCTTGGCGCCCAGGCCGAGAAAACCGCGATGACAAAGCGACTCGTGAAACAGGCCGAAGGCCCGGTCCTGCAAGGGCCGGTTGAAATAGATCAGCACGTTGCGGCAGGAAATCAGCTGGGTTTCGGAGAACACGCTGTCGGTCGCCAGGCTATGGTCGGCGAACGTCACCTTGTCCCGCAGCGCCTTGTCCATGATCGCCGAGTCGTAGGCGGCGGTGTAGTAATCGGCGAAGCTGCCCGTGCCGCCGGCCTGCTGGTAGTTCTCGGTGTACTTGCGCAGGTGGTTGATCGGGAAGATTCCCTGCCGCGCCTGCGCCAGTGAACGCGGGTTGATGTCGGTGGCATAGATCAGCGAGCGCTCCAGCAGACCCTCCTCGCGCAGCAGGATGGCCATCGAGTAGACCTCCTCACCGGTGCTGCAGCCGGCGATCCAGATCTTCAGCGACGGGTAGGTACGCAGCACCGGCACCACCTGTTCGCGCAGCGCGCGGTAGTAGCCGGGATCACGAAACATCTCGCTGACCGGAATGGTCAGGTACTGCAGCAGGTCCATGAAGGCCTGCGCGTCGTAGAGAATCTTGCGCTGCAGCGCCGAAACGTTCGGGCAGTCGAGCTGCTTGAGCGCGAGCATCACCCGGCGCTTGAGCGACGCGCCGGAGTAGTCGCGAAAATCGTAGCTGTACTTGAGGTAGATCGCCTCGATCAACAGCTTCAGTTCGATATCGACGCTGCGCTCGGACATGTCACAGCAGCTCCACTTTCGGCAGCCATACGCGAATCAGCGAGAACAGTCGGTCGAGGTCGATCGGCTTGGCCAGGTAGTCGTTGGCGCCGGCCCGCAGGCAGCGGTCCTGATCGTCCTTCATCGCCTTGGCGGTCACCGCAATGATCGGCAGCTTGGCGAAGCGCGGGTCCTTGCGGATCTCCTCCATCGCGGTGAAGCCGTCCATCTCCGGCATCATGATGTCCATCAGCACCAGATCGATGCCGGCGTCGTGCTGCAGCTTGGCGATCGCTTCCAGGCCATTGCGGGCGATCTCCACCACCGCGCCCTTCTGCTCCAGCGCGCTGGTCAGGGCGAAGACGTTGCGCACGTCGTCGTCAACCACCAGCAACTTGCGCCCTTCGAAGGCCTTCTCGCGGCTGCGCGCGCTTTTCAGCATCTTCTGCCGTTCGGGCGGCATATCCGATTCAACCTTGTGCAGGAACAGCGTGACCTCATCGAGCAGGCGCTCCGGCGAGCGCGCGCCCTTGATGATGATCGAGCGCGAGTACTTGAGCAGCGCCGCCTCCTCGTCACGGGTGAGGTTGCGCCCGGTATAGACGATCACCGGCGGGAAGGAACAGATGTCCTCCTTGGCCATGCGCTCGAGCAGCTCGCTGCCGTCCATGTCCGGCAGCTTGAGGTCGATGATCATGCAGTCGAACACCGTATTGCGCAGCAGGTCGAGGGCCTGCTCGCCGTACTCCACGGCGGTGATTTCCACGTCGATGTCCTCGATCAGCCGCGACACGCTCTCGCGCTGGCGGGCATCGTCCTCGACCAACAGGATGCGCTTGACCTTCTGTGCCAGCTTGGCTTCCAGGCGGCTGAACACCTCCTTGAGCTCGTCACGGGTGGTCGGTTTCATCGCGTAGCCGACCGCGCCCATCTGCAAGGCGGCCTCCTTGCGATCCTCGACGGACACCACATGCACCGGAATGTGCCGGGTCGCCGGATTCTCCTTGAGCCGCTCGAGCACGGTCAGCCCGGAGTGGTCGGGCAGGCGCATGTCCAGCAGGATGGCATCGGGCTTGTACTGCAGCGCGGTGTCGAAACCATCGTCGGCGTTCTGCGCGATCAGACAGCTGTACTGCAGCTCGTGCGCCAGCTCGCGCAGGATGCAGGCGAACTGCGGTTCGTCCTCGATGACCAGCACCGAACGCTCCTTGAACGGATAGGCGTCACGATCATCGGCAAGCGGTTCGACGAGCGGTTTCGCCACCTTCGGCGGCGCCTCCGGGCGTCGCCGGCGGGGTGCTGCCACCGGGGCGGCGACCGCCGGCAGCGGCGCCGCTGGCGGCTCCGGTTCGCGCGCGCCGGCCACGTAGTTCTCCGGCAGCAGCAGGGTGAAGGTGCTGCCAACCCCGGCCTCGCTCTGCACGCTGATCGAACCACCGAGCAGCTGCGCCAGCTCACGGGAGATCGACAGCCCCAGGCCGGTGCCACCGTAGCGGCGGTTGGTGGTGCCGTCGGCCTGACGGAAGGCCTCGAAGATCGCCTCCTGCTGCTGCGGCGCGATGCCGATGCCGGTATCGGTCACTGCGAAGGCGATCTGCCCGTCCGCCCGCGGCGAGATGCGCAGGGTCACCGAGCCGCTTTCGGTGAACTTGAACGCGTTGGCCAGCAGGTTCTTGAGAATCTGCTCCAAACGCTGGCGGTCGGTGTACACGCTCGTTGGCAGCCCGGCGTCCAGCTCGACGTGAAACTCCAGCGCCTTCTCCAGCGACTGGGCGAAGAACAGGCTCTTCAACCCTTCGGCCAGGCGCGGCAGGATGGTCAGTTCCGGATGCACATCGAGCTTGCCGGCCTCGACCTTGGCGATGTCGAGGATGTCGTTGATCAGGGCAAGCAGATCGTTACCCGCCGAATAGATGGAGCTGGCGAATTGCACCTGCTCGTCGCTCAGATTGCCGAGCGGATTGTCGGCCAGCAGCTTGGCAAGGATCAGCGAGCTGTTCAGCGGCGTGCGCAGCTCATGCGACATGTTGGCGAGGAATTCGGACTTGTAGCGGCTGGCGCGCTGCAGTTCGTCGGCGCGCTCCTCGAGCAGCAGCTGTGCCTCGCGCAGACGCCCGTTCTTCTCATCCATCTCGTCGCGCTGACGGGCCAGGGTATCGGCCTGCTCGGCCAGCTGCTCGTTGGTCTGCTCCAGCTCGGCCTGCTGCTCTTCCAGATGCATCTGCGACTCGCGCAGCGCGCTGGACTGCTCCTCCAGCTCCTCGTTGGCGGAGCGTAGCTCCTCCTGCTGGACCTGCAGTTCCTCGTTGAGCTGCTGGGTTTCGGCCAGCACCCGTTGCAAACGCTGGCGATAACGCGCCGCCTCGATGGCTGCGCCAATCGACGCACCGATGCGCCGCAGCAGCTCGCTGTCCTCCTCACGCAACGGGCGCAGGAAGCAGAGCTCGATCACCGCATTGAGCATGCCGCTGTCCTCGACCGGCACGATCAGCACCGCGCGCGGGCTGGTAGTGCCGAGCGCCGAGCTGACCTTGAGGTAATCCGCCGGCAGCTGCTCGAGCGCCATCAGGCGCCGCTCGAGCGCCGCCTGGCCGACCAGGCCGGCACCGAATTCGAGCGTGCGCTTGTCGTTCAGCTGCTGCGGGTCGTAGGCGAACTCGGCGACCCGCTGCAACTTGCCGTCCTGCACCACGTAAAGGGCGCCAACGGCGACGTCGAGATAGCGCGCGAGGAATTGCAGGATGCTCTGACCCAGCGCCGGCAGCGCCATCTCACCGATGATTGCCTCACTCAACTGGCTCTGCCCGGCGCGGTACCAGGCCTGTTTCTCCAGTGCCTGGGCATGGGCCTGCTGGCGCTCCAGTGATTCGCTGTAGGTGTTGGACAGGCTGAGCAGGTCGCGGCGCCCGAAGTAGGCCAGCAGGCCACTGAAGATCAGGCTGAACAGCAGGAAGCCGCCGATCAGCGCCGTGGTGATTGTCTCGCTGAGCTCGGTGCGCTCAGCGCGAATCTGCCGCTCGGTGGCGATGAAATCGTTGAGCAGCGCGCGGATCTGTCCGCTCAGATTCAGGCCGCGACCGCCCTGCACCAACTCCTCGATCGACTCGCCACGGGCGCGCTGGGCGAACGCCTGTTCGGCAAAGCGCACCCACTCCTCGTGCAACGCGATCACCTGATCGACGCGGCTGAGCTGCATCGCATCGCCCCGCGCGTAGTCCTTCATCTCGGCCAGCTGCTTGCGCTGCGCCGGCAGCTCGCGGTTGTAAGGCTCGAGGAACACCTCGTCGCCGGCGATCAGATAGCCGCGCATCGAGGCCTCAAGGTCGCCCATCATCTTCGCCGCCTCGTGGGCATGGGCCACACCACGCACCGATTTGTCGACCCAGTGGCTGACTTCCAGCAGGTAATAGACGATGCCGCTGAAAAAGAACGCACTGAGAAAACCGAAGCCGAGTGGCACGGTCACGTTCCGGTTGAGGATGCGTCTGAAGTTGCTTCGATCGATGAAGGAATCGCTCATCTGGTTTCCTTTCCGGCGCCCCAATGGCAGGTCAGACACATGCGTGGCGCAACCGTCCGACGCGTGACTGCACGGTCATGGCATTCCGTGGTGTTTCGGGATGATCTTGAGTGTTCCGCGCACGATAGGTTCCGCCGCGGCAGGTGCCCGGACTCTACACAAGCCGCCCGACGAGCACAAAAAAGCCCGACGTCAGGTCAGGCTGTTTTATTTACTGATCGTTTCAGCGGCGGGCGATGATCCATACCGCGTGAATGATGCCGGGAATGTAGCCGAACAACGTAAGCAGGATGTTCAGCCAGAAGGCGCCACCCAGTCCCACCTGCAGAAACACGCCGAGCGGCGGCAGCAGGATGGCAAAAATGATGCGGATCAGGTCCATCGTGGTCTCCCCAGAATGCAAATGGCCAACAGGGCCTATGCAGTCGACCGGATGCGCGCACGACGGTTCCGTTGCCGCGGCGGCGAGACCAGGAACTGCTCAAAGGTTGCAGAGGGAACGGCAACCGCCGCCGATCGGCAGCGGTTGGCAGCTCCGAGGCGTCCGGATCGGTCGCCAGGTTGCACCTTATTCAGGTGCGGCTGGGGTAGACGCGACCGGCCAGTCGTGGGACCGGTCTTACTGCGTCCGGCGACGTGCGCCTTGTGGGCGAACACCGCGACCAAGCGTAGCGCTTAGTTTGCTAACTATTTCAGAGGTGCACTACCGCTGCCATTGGCGGAAGGTCGATAGTCGGGCGCGGGCGCGCGACGGCAGTCACGCGCCTGGCTGGTCGGCTATGCTGCTCGGTGAATTGCCTGCGCCGATCGCCTGGCGGTGGAACGCAGGGTCACTCCACAGTGCTGCACCCCTTTTTCAACAGGAATCCCACGTGCCCACATTCAACTCATTGCTGTCGTACGCCGCGCCACGCACTGCCCGCCTGCTGGGCCTGGCGCTGCTGGCCTTGAGTCTTGCGTCCTGCGCGCTGTTCTCGCCACGCGATCCGCTCAGCGTACAGGTCGCCGGCATCCAGCCGCTGCCCGGCGAAGGGCTGGAGCTGCGTCTGCTGGTCAAGCTGCGCCTGCAGAACCCCAACACCACGCCGATCGAATACGACGGCGTGGCGCTGAGTCTGGAAGTCAACGATCGACGCCTGGCCAGCGGCGTCAGCGATCAGCGCGGTACCGTGCCACGCTTCGGCGAGAGCGTGCTCAGCGTGCCGGTGACTATCTCGGCATTTTCCGTCGCCCGGCAGGCACTCGGCCTGGCCGAGCACATCGGTCTCGACGAGGTGCCCTACGTGCTGCGCGGCAAGCTGGCCGGCGGCCTGTTCGGCACCCAGCGCTTCGTCGAGAAGGGCACCCTGGATCTGTCCGGCGCGGCAACCGGCCCCTACCGGCGCGCGCCCTAGCGCTAGTCGGAGCTGCCCGCCAGCGCCGACGCCCACTCTGGCCGGCACTGCCCGGCGCGACAGCGATTGGCCTCGTGCGCCGGATCTTCCTGCATGAGCTTGCGGGTCACGCCGTTGGTCCAGCCGAATCCATCCTGCAGGGCGTATTCGCCGCCGCCAGCATGCTCGGTGCAGGGGCGCAGCACGTACTTTTCCACCAGCCGGCTTTCGCGCTCGAACAGGTAGCTGACGATCTTCAACCAGCGCTCTTCGATCTCCAGCGCCAGCGTCTGCTCGCCGTAGTGCTGCAAGCCACGGATGCCGATCCACTGCAGCGGCGCCCAGCCGTTGGGGCAATCCCATTGCTCGCCGCTGCCGTAGATCTCGGTGGTACGCAGCCCGCCCGGCGCCAGCAGGCGCTCGCGCACGATCCGCGCCACGCCAGCCGCCTGGTGCGCGCTGGCTTGCTGGACGAACAGCGGTGCCAGGGTCGCGGCGGTGAGGTTGTCACGCTGGCGTTGGTTCGCCCAGTCGTAGTCGAAGAAGGCGCCGCTCGCCTCGTTCCACAGGTAGCGGTTCATCGCGGCGCGCCGTTGCTGCGCGTATCCGCGGAACTGTTCGGCACAGTGTGGCTGGCCCCTGATCGCGCTGAGCCGGGCGATCTGCCGTTCCAGCTTGTAGAGGAAGCTGTTCAGGTCCACCGGCAGGATGCAGGTGGTGCGGATGCTCGCCAGACAGTGCGGGTCGTCCAGCCAGCGCGAGCTGAAGTCCCAGCCGGATTCCGCCGCGGCGCGCAGGTGGCGATACACCTCGTGGGCCGGTCGCGGCGAGGCGCGCGCGGTCTCGACATCCTCGCGATAGGACTCCTCGCGCGGCGTGTCGCGCTCATCCCAGTAGCGATTGAGCAGGCTGCCGTCGGCCAGGCGCACGCAACGCCGATGCGCTTCCCCCGGGCGCAGCGCCTCGCCGCCATCCATCCAGAACGCGTATTCCTTGCGCAGCTGCGGCAGGTAATCGCTGGCGCGATGCACGCCGGTTTCCTCGAACAGGTCGGTCATCAGCGCGAACACCGGCGGCTGCGAACGGCCCAGGTAGTAGGTGCGATTGCCGTTGGGGATATGTCCGTAGGTGTCGATCAGGTAGGCGAAGTTGTCGGCCATCGCGCGCAGCAGCTCGCAATGCCCGCTTTCGTCCAGCCCGAGCATGGTGAAGTAGGAATCCCAGTAGTACAGCTCGGTGAAGCGCCCGCCCGGCACCACATAGTCGTGCGGCAACGGCAGCAGCGAAGAGAACGGCGGATGCTCGCGCGGATGGCGGGTCAGCACCGGCCAGAGCCGGTCGATGTGGGTGGCGAGACTGTCGTCCGGGTTGGCGACGAAGGCCTTGCGCGGCAGCTCGTAGACGCTGAAGTTGGCGTGCACGAAGGCGGCCAGGTCGAAATCGGCGGCGGTGCTTTGTGCGCGGTAGTCGTCGAGGATCAGTTGCGGATGGCGGTGCGGTGCGCAGTCGACGAAGGTCTTGCTGTCGTCGAAGACGCGCTGCATCTGCACCGCGACGAATAGCTCCTCGTAGCGCTCGGCCGGGCTCAGGGTGTCGGCCGCACCGGCTTGGTCATACTCGAACGGGTAGTCGGCGTCGGTCATTGCTCGCGGTAATTCCATAGCAGGCCGCCATCGACGGTAAGTGTAGTCCCGGTGATGTAGTCGGCGTCGGCCGAAGCGAGAAAGGCCACGGCCCCGGCCACATCGCGCGGCTGGCCGAGACGGCCGGCGGGAATGTTCTGCAGCAGGCCGGCGAGCTTGTCCGGGGCATCGAGCAGCTCACGGTTGATCGGCGTTTCCACCGCCCCAGGCGCCACGTTGTTCACGGTGATGCCCAGCGGCGCCAGCTCGATCGCCAGGTTGCGCATGAGCATCTTCAGGCCGCCCTTGCTGGCGCAGTAACTGGCGAAATTGGGGTGCGGCAGCTCTTCGTGCACCGAGCTGTTGTTGATGATGCGACCGCCATGGCCGGCATCGCGCAAATGGCGGGCGAAGGCCTGGGCGAGGAAGAACGGCCCGCGCAGGTTGACCGCGAGCACCCGTTCGTAATCCTCGGCGCTGGCCTCGAGAAAGCTGGCCTGGGTCTGGATCCCGGCGTTGTTGACCAGGATATCCAGCCCTCCCAGCTGTGCGACGCTCTCGCGCACCAGGCGCTGGCAGTCCTCCACGCTGGCGACATCGGCGGCGACGATGCAGGCGCGACGCCCGAGCGCACGCACCCGCGCGGCACTCTCGCGGGCATCGGCGTCGTCTGCACGACCGTTGATGACGATATCGGCGCCCTCCTCGGCCAGCCGCACGGCGATACCGCGGCCGATTCCCTGGGTGCTGCCGGTGACCAGCGCGACCTTGTTCTGCAATCTCATGTGCACCTCCGCTACCAGCATCTTTCGCTAGAGGTTCTGACGGAAGCGGCTGCGGCATGTTCCCCGCGAGGCGCTCGCAACGGCGCCGAGCAGACATCCGCCAGCGTCACCGCCGGCTTTCTCGCGTCTCGGCAAAGGCGCACAATAGCGCGCTTTTCCGCGCCTCCGAGAAGGACTCCATGGCAACCGCCGACCTGCGCAAAGGCTACCTGCTGGGGCTCATCACCTTCGGCATCTGGGGCATGTTCCCGCTCTACTTCAAATCGATCGAGCAGTTCGGCGCGCTGGAGATCGTCACCCAGCGGGCGATCTGGTCGGCGCTGTTCGGCACCCTCGCCCTGCTGATCTGGCGCCACGCCGGTTGGTGGCAGGAACTGCTGGCCCACCCGCGGCGCATCGGCGTGCTGGCGATCTCCAGCCTGCTGATCGCCAGCAATTGGCTGATCTACGTCTGGGCGGTGAACCACGGCCACATGGTCGAGGCCAGTCTGGGCTACTACATCAATCCGCTGGTCAACGTCCTGCTCGGCTTGGTGGTGCTGCGCGAGCGGCTGCGTCCGCTGCAATGGCTGGCGGTGGCGATGGCGGCTACCGGGGTTGCCCTGCAGCTGCTGACGCTGGGCGAGTTTCCGTGGATCTCCATCGTGCTGGCGCTGAGCTTCGGCAGCTATGGCCTGCTGCGCAAGCAGGCACCCGTGGCGGCGCTGCCCGGGCTGGTGGTGGAGACCTGGCTGCTGCTGCCAGTGGCGCTGATCTGGCTGTTCGTCTTCGGCAGCGGCGCGAGCACCGAGCCAGCCTTCTGGAGCACGAGCGAGGCGCTCTGGCTGGTGGCCGCTGGCCCGGTGACGCTGATTCCGCTGCTGTGCTTCAACGCCGCCGCGCGTCACCTGCCGTATTCGACTCTGGGCTTTCTGCAGTACATCACGCCGACGCTGTTGCTGATCCTTGCCGTGCAGCTGTTCGACGAGCCCTTCCCGGCGGACAAGCAGCTGGCTTTCTTCTTCATCTGGGCGGGTCTGGCGGTCTACAGCGTCGACACCTGGCGGCTGATGCGCAAGAACAGCCTGTAGCGTTCAGCCCGCCGGCTGCAGCTTGAGCTCTACCATCAGATCGTTGGCGAGGGTTTCCAGGCGCTCCTGCAGCAGCTCCAGCGACAGTTCGCTGGGCACTGCCAGACGCGCCTCGGCGCGGAACAGCGGCTCGTTGCTCATCGGCGCCGGCAGCACCTCGGTGTCCAGACTCTCCAGGTTGACGCCGTGCTCAGCCAGCAGATGGGTGATGTCGCGCACGATGCCCGGGCGATCGTTGCCCACCAGTTCCAGCTGAATCTCCTGCCAGCTCGACGGCGGTTCCGTGCCGCTGTGCGCCAGCAGTACGCGGATACCTTGCGCCTCGAGCCCCTGCAACGCGGCGGTGAGCTCGGCATGCGCCGCCTGCGGCACCGCCACCCGCAGAATGCCGGCGAACTGCCCAGCCATGCGCGACATGCGGCTCTCCAGCCAGTTGCCGCCATGCTCGGCGATGCACTTGGCCAGGCGCTCGACCAGGCCGGGCTGATCGGCGGCGATGACGGTGAGTACGAGGTGATCCATGGGCTGCTCCTCTAGCGGAAATCGGACGCGCGCCAAGGGCGGCCTCATAGGTATAGCAGCCACGTACGGGATGGCACCTGCGGGGTACCGCCGGCCATCGCCCCGCGGGTGACAACGCCGCCACTTTCAGCGGACTGATTTTCCCCGGCGCTTCATGTAGTATCCGCCGACCCGGACTACAAGAAATTGCATCCGACAGATTTGAAGAAGAACCAAGTGAGGCGAGTAATGACTGAGCGCGTTCAAGTCGGTGGCCTGCAGGTCGCCAAAGTCCTGTACGACTTCGTGAACAACGAAGCGATTCCCGGTACTGGCGTCGATGCCGCGGCCTTCTGGGCCGGCGCTGATCGCGTCATCCACGACCTGGCGCCGAAGAACCGTGCGCTGCTCGCCAAGCGTGATGAACTGCAGGCCAAGATCGACGCCTGGCACCAGGCGCGCGCCGGTCAGGCTCACGATGCCGTCGCCTACAAGGCCTTCCTGCAGGAAATCGGCTACCTGCTACCGGAAGCCGAAGACTTCCAGGCCACCACCCAGAACGTCGACGAAGAAATCGCCAGCATGGCCGGCCCGCAGCTGGTGGTGCCGATCATGAATGCGCGCTTCGCCCTGAACGCCGCCAACGCCCGCTGGGGCTCGCTGTACGACGCGCTGTACGGCACCGACGCCATCTCCGAAGAAGACGGCGCGACCAAGGGCCCGGGCTACAACGAAATCCGCGGCAACAAGGTCATCGCCTACGCGCGCGCCTTCCTCGATGAAGCCGCACCGCTGGAAACCGGCTCGCACGTCGACTCCACCGGCTACCGCATCGAAGGCGGCAAGCTGGTCGTCGCGCTGAAGAATGGCAGCACCACCGGCCTGAAGAACCCGGCCCAGCTGCAGGGCTTCCAAGGCGAAGCCAGCGCGCCGGTCGCCGTGCTGCTGAAGAACAACGGCATCCACTTCGAGATCCAGATCGACCCGGCCAGCCCGATCGGCCGGACCGACGCCGCCGGCGTGAAGGACATCCTGATGGAAGCGGCGCTGACCACCATCATGGACTGCGAAGACTCCATCGCCGCCGTCGACGCCGACGACAAGACCGTCGTCTACCGCAACTGGCTCGGCCTGATGAAGGGCGACCTGGTCGAGGAGCTGGAAAAAGGCGGCAAGCGCATCACCCGCGCGATGAACCCGGACCGCGTCTACACCAAGGCCGACGGCAACGGCGAGCTGACCCTGCACGGCCGCTCGCTGCTGTTCATCCGTAACGTCGGTCACCTGATGACCAACGATGCCATCCTCGACAAGGACGGCAACGAGGTGCCGGAAGGCATCATGGATGGCCTGTTCACCAGCCTGATCGCGGTGCACAACGTCAAGGGCAACACCACCCGCAAGAACACCCGCACCGGCTCGGTCTACATCGTCAAGCCGAAGATGCACGGCCCGGAAGAAGTCGCCTTCGCCACCGAGCTGTTCGGCCGCGTCGAGGACGTCCTCGGCCTGCCTCGCAACACCCTGAAGGTCGGCATCATGGACGAGGAACGTCGTACCACGATCAACCTCAAGGCCTGCATCAAGGAAGCACGCGAGCGCGTGGTGTTCATCAACACCGGCTTCCTCGACCGCACCGGTGACGAAATCCACACCTCCATGGAAGCCGGCCCGGTAGTGCGCAAGGCCGCCATGAAGGCCGAGAAGTGGATCAGCGCCTACGAGAACAACAACGTCGACGTGGGTCTGGCCTGCGGTCTGCAGGGCAAGGCGCAGATCGGCAAGGGCATGTGGGCCATGCCTGACCTGATGGCCGCCATGCTCGAGCAGAAGGTCGGTCACCCGCTGGCTGGCGCCAACACCGCTTGGGTTCCCTCGCCGACCGCCGCCACCCTGCACGCCATGCACTACCACAAGGTCGACGTGCAAGCGCGTCAGGCCGAGCTGGCCAAGCGCGAGAAGGCCTCCATCGACGACATCCTCACCCTGCCGTTGGCGCAAGACACCAACTGGAGTGAGGAAGAGAAGCGCAACGAGCTGGACAACAACGCCCAGGGCATCCTCGGCTACATGGTCCGCTGGGTCGAGCAAGGCGTCGGCTGCTCCAAGGTGCCGGACATCAACGACATCGCGCTGATGGAAGACCGCGCCACCCTGCGCATCTCCAGCCAGCACGTGGCCAACTGGATGCGCCACGGCGTGGTGACCAAGGATCAGGTGGTCGAGAGCCTCAAGCGCATGGCCGCCGTGGTTGACCGCCAGAACGAAGGCGATCCGCTGTACCGCCCGATGGCGCCGGACTTCGACAACAGCGTGGCCTTCCAGGCCGCCCTGGAGCTGGTCCTCGAAGGCACCAAGCAGCCCAACGGCTACACCGAGCCGGTGCTGCACCGCCGCCGCCGCGAGTTCAAGGCCAAGAACGGCCTGTAACCCGCCTGCGAGCAGCACAGAGAGCCGCCCTTCGGGGCGGCTTTTTCATGCCGGCCAGAAACAAATCTGCACCAACCACAAGCGCACTGACACCGGTCAGCCTCGTCCGCCGCCGGCCTGACTAGACTTACGTCCAATGTGCCCGCAACGGGTCGCAGCCGAACATGGAAAAAAAGTGGAAACGAACCATGAGTAAAGCTGATGCTTTCGCCGAGGCGGGTAAAACCGCGGTCATGCAGAACATCCATGGCACCATGGAATTTCTGCGCAAGTACCCCCCGTTCAAACAGATGGAAACAGCCCATCTGGCCTTCCTCGTCGAAAACTGCGAGCTGCGCTTCTACGCCGAAGGCGACCGCATCATTTCGCCCGAGGACGGAGTGGTCGAGCACTTCTATATCGTCAAGCAGGGCCGGGTACACGGACAGCGACCGCATACCGCCAAGCGGGGTAGCGAGACCACCTTCGAGGTGATCGTCGGCGAGTGCTTCCCCATGGCCGCGCTGATGGGCGAGCGCGCCACGCGCACCGCCCACCTGGCAGCCGAGGACACCTTCTGCCTGCTGCTCAACAAGCCCGCCTTCGTCAAACTGGTGTCGATTTCCACCGTCTTCCGCGATTTCGCCATGCGTGGGGTCAGCAGCCTGCTCGACCTGGTCAATCAGCAGGTACAGATGCGCGCGGTGGAAAGCCTCGGCGAGCAGTATTCGCTGGACACCACCCTCGGCGAGCTGGCGCTGCACCATCCGGTCGCGTGCGCACCATCGCTGCCATTGCGTGAAGCGGTCGGCCTGATGCAGACGGAGAATGTCGGCAGCATCGTCATCGTCGACGACCAGCAGCGTCCGCTGGGCATCTTCACCCTGCGCGACCTGCGGCGGGTGGTGGGCCTGCAACAGGGCGAACTGGACAGCCCGATCTCGGCCTTCATGACCCAGCAACCGTTCCACATGCCACCGGAGGCGACCGCCTTCGACGCCGCCATCGCCATGACCGAACGGCATATCGCCCACGTCTGCGTGGTGAAGAACGGCCTGCTGTGCGGCGTCATTTCCGAACGCGACCTGTTCTCCCTGCAGCGCGTAGACCTGGTGCACCTGGCACAGACCATCCGCCATGCGGACCGTGTCGAGTCGCTGGTACTGATCCGCAGCGGCATCAAGCAGCTGGTGGACAACATGCTGGCGCATGGTGCGTCGTCCACACAGATCACCCACATCATCACCCTGCTCAACGATCACACGGTCTGCCGCGTGATCGAGCTGGCAATCGAGGACATGGGCGACCCCGGCGTACCGTTCACCTGGCTGTGTTTCGGCAGTGAAGGCCGCCGCGAACAGACCCTGTATACCGACCAGGACAACGGCATCCTCTTCGAAGCGGCCGACGCTGCCGAGGCGGCGCACCTGCGCGGGCGGCTACTGCCTCTGGCCGAGCGGATCAACCGCGATCTGGACACCTGCGGCTTCACCCTGTGCAAAGGCAACATCATGGCCAGCAACCCCGAGCTGTGCCTGTCACGCCAGGAGTGGGCCCGTCGCTTCAGCTCGTTCGTCCGCGAAGCGACCCCGGAGAACCTGCTCAGCAGCACCATCTACTTCGATCTGCGGGCCATCTGGGGTCCGCAGGAAGGCTGCGAACAACTGCGCCTGGGCCTGCTCGAGGAGATTGCCGACAATCGCCTGTTCCAGCGCATGATGGCCGACAACGCCCTGCGTCACCGACCACCGGTTGGGCGTTTCCGCGACTTCGTGCTGGCGCGCAAGGGCGACGGCAAGGACACGCTCGACCTCAAGGTCCAGGGCCTGACCCCATTCGTCGATGGCGCTCGACTGCTGGCCTTGGCCAACGGGATCGGCGAGTGCAACACACTTGAGCGTCTGCGCCAACTGGTCGAGAAAGGCGCCATCGAAGCCAAGGATGGTGCCGCCTACGAGGAGGCCTACCACTTCATCCAGCAGACGCGCATGCAGCACCACCAACAGCAAGCGCGCGACGAGGCGCCCTATTCCAATCGGCTCGACCCGGATACGCTCAACGCACTCGATCGTCGGATCCTGCGCGAGTCCTTCCGGCAGGCCCAACGCCTGCAGGCAAGCCTAGCCCTGCGCTACCAGTTGTAATCCGAGATGAAAATGACCTGGTTCCACCCCCGCGGGCCGAAGCTCACGCTCGATCATCAACAACGCCTGGCCAAGCTGCCGCGCCCCATCGCACCGGGCGAGACGCCACTGCGCCAGCAGCGGCTGGTGGTGCTCGACCTCGAAACCACGGGGCTGCACCTCAAGCGCGACCTGGTCATTTCCATCGGTGCAGTCACCATCGAAAACGCTGCCATCGACTTCTCCCAGCAATTCGAGTGCACCCTCAACCGTCAGGTGAAGGTGACCGAAAGCGTGCTGATCCACGGCATCGCGCCCAGTGAACTAGCCAGAGGACTGCCGCCCGCCGAAGCGCTGCTCCAGTTCATGGAGTTCGCCGGCGACAGCGTGTTCCTCGCCTTCCACGCCCCCTTCGACCAGCGCATGCTCGCCCGTGCGCTGAAGAAGGAGCTGGGCTACACCCTGGAAAACACCTTTCTCGATGTGGCCGAGCTGGCGCCCATGCTGTTTCCACAGGCGCTGATTCACCGCGGCGGTCTTGACCACTGGCTCGAGTACTTCCACATCGACAACCCGCAGCGCCATCACGCGTCCGCGGACGCCATGGCCACAGCGGAAATCGCGCTGATTCTGATGAATCGCGCCCAGCGCATGGGCATCGGACGCATCGACGAACTGGCCCAGCGACTCAGATGCTGGAACCGTTCACGCCAGGCCGCGCTGCACTCATTCTGATCGACCCCCGAAACACGATAGGCAGCTCGCCCGCCAATGCTGTCCCAGCCAAAGGTACGGTTGAGGGCAGGTCCACGCTCGCGTTCGCCACACGCCAGTCGAAGGAGAACTCGGCGGAAACCGGGCACTTCTTCGGGCCCGGACCGCTCGCCCACAAGCTGATCGCGCATATACCCCGCCCACACGCCGCTCGTCACAAGCAGGATGGCGGCAGATTGGCGCGGGTGGATCGAAGCGATTGGCTAACGAGCGAATCGTTGGCCAGCACGCCGACTACCGGTCGGCGTTGCAGATAGCCTGGTAAAGCGGGGAATCGGCTTCCAGCTCGGTCAAGGTTTCCATCTTGGCCTCACCGGCATCGTTCAGCCGGAACATTGCGCGCTCGTTGCAGAGCAGTTGGTATTTGCCGCTTTTCACCGTGGACGTCAGGTGCTGCTTTTCAAAGCGATACAGGACGAACCGAGCCAGACGCCCCTGGGGAGTGTCCTGGATCTGCGCGTTGGTGTTGTCGAGCACCGTGTAGGCCAGCGGCATGGGGAAACGCAGGGTCCAGGGCCGCCACAGCATGTGGCCCTCTTCGCTGGAGACGACCACCGAGCCTTGCGGCAGGCGAGCCTGTGAAGTCTGAAACCAGCTGTACTCGTAATAGATCGTGTAGCCGAACATGCCCAGACCGGCGAACACCGGAATGATCCACTTCGGCAGCCGCTTGCCAGACAGGGAGCGCAACAACAGCGCGATCCCGGCGCCCGCGAAGGCGGCGACGATTGCAGCAATGAGATGCCAGAACATATACAACTTCCTTAAAGAAATCGGGCTTCCAGATGGAAGCCCGATTTATGCCTCAACCCTGGGTCAGGTACCAGACCTGACTTCGGTTTGCGTCTCGCTTAGTGGGCGATCGCAGTACCAGCACCTTTCGGCGTACGTACGCTTTCAACCAGATCCTGAATCTCCTTCGGCGGAGCCTCGGTAGCCATCGAAACGGCGTAGGCGACAGCGAAGTTCAGGATGGCACCCACAGCACCGAAGGCCTGCGGAGAAATACCGAACACCCACTCAGCCGGTACGTTGGCGAAGCTGTTGGTGCCAGGAACGAAGAACCAGCCCAGGTACAGGAAAATGTACACGGCGGTGCTCACGATACCAACCAGCATTCCCGCAACCGCACCCTTGCTGTTCACGCGCTTGGAGAAGATACCCATCATCAGCGCCGGGAACAGGCTCGCTGCCGCGAGGCCGAACGCCAGTGCCACAACCTGAGCCGCAAAGCCCGGTGGGTTCAGACCCAGATAGGTGGCCAGGAGGATAGCTGCCGTCATGGACAGACGTGCCGCCATCATCTCGTTCTTCTCACTGATCTTCGGATTGATGAGCGTCTTGATCAGGTCATGACTGATTGCCGAGGAGATGGCCAGCAGCAGACCAGCCGCAGTCGACAGAGCGGCCGCGATGGCACCCGCAGCGATCAGACCGATGACCCAGCCCGGCAGGTTGGCGATTTCCGGGTTGGCCAGCACGATGATGTCGTTGTTGACAGTCAGTTCGTTGCCGTTCCAGCCACGCTCCTGTGCAGTCGGAGTGAACTTGGCGTTGGTGTCGTTGTACAACTGGATACGACCATCGCTGTTCTTGTCTTCCCACTTGATCAGACCAGTGGTTTCCCAGGTCTGGATCCAGCTCGGACGCTCGTCGTAGCGAATCGCTTCAGCCTTCGGACCTTCCGGATAGATGGTATCTACCAGGTTCAGACGTGCCATGGAGGCAACGGCCGGTGCGGTGAGGTACAGCAGGGCGATGAAGATGAGGGTCCAGCCAGCGGACCAACGAGCATCAGCCACCTTCGGCACGGTGAAGAAGCGAATGATTACGTGCGGCAGACCAGCGGTACCGATCATCAGCGACAGGGTGAACAGGAACATGTTCAGCTTGTTGTCGACGTCGGCGGTGTAGGCAGCGAAGCCCAGATCGGTCACGACCTGATCCAGCTTGTCCAGCAGCGGCAAGCCGGAATCGGCGTGAGTACCGAACATGCCGAACATCGGGATCGGGTTGCCAGTCAGCTGCATGGCAATGAACACGGCCGGAATGGTGTAGGCCACGATCAGCACGATGTACTGCGCCACCTGGGTGTAGGTGATGCCCTTCATGCCACCGAATACCGCGTAGGCGAACACGATGGCAGCGGCAATCCAGATACCAGCGGAGTTGCTCACTTCCAGGAAGCGAGAGAACGCCACACCAGCACCCGCCATCTGCCCGATTACGTAGGTAACGGAGATGAGGATGAGACAGACAACGGCTACCAGACGCGCACCACGACTGTAGAAACGGTCACCGATGAAGTCCGGCACAGTGAACTTGCCGAATTTGCGCAGATAGGGTGCCAGCAGCATCGCCAGCAGCACGTAGCCACCGGTCCAGCCCATCAGGTAAACCGAGGTGCCATAACCACCGGCAGCAATCAGGCCTGCCATGGAGATGAAGGAAGCTGCAGACATCCAGTCCGCCGCCGTTGCCATACCGTTGGTTATGGGGTGAACGCCACCGCCAGCAACGTAGAACTCTTTAGTTGACCCAGCGCGAGCCCAGACCGCGATCCCGATATAAAGCAGGAACGAGGCGCCCACGAACAGCATGTTGATCCAATATTGGCTCATAGTGGTTACTCCTCAACCCCGAATTCCTTGTCCAGTTTGTTCAGCCGCCACGCGTAGTGGAAGATGATCGCAATGAACGTGATGATGGAACCCTGTTGAGCGAACCAGAAGCCTAGATCCGAGCCCCCAACGGGGATTCCGGATACCAGCGGGCGCAGGAGGATACCGAAACCATATGAGACAAGAGCCCAGACCACTAAGCTCCAAATGATAAGGCGAACATTCGCCTTCCAGTACGCAGCAGCATTTTCTTTATCGTTGTCGGCCATTGACGTTCTCCGCCTTATTTTTATTGCGTGTGAAGGGAACCCACATGCTGAATTTAGCAGGGGTAGGTTAATGAATGAAAGCCCCGACTTTAGTCTGACGAACAAGATCGATTGACCAACCGGGCCTGCACCAGAAGGTGTACGTCGACCAGAGGCAGAGCGCCAGCATGGGCTACGGAACCTTCGCCGCAGACAGCCTAGAACACACCTGAAGCGCCAACCAGGCCGATCCCGACCTTGAAGACCCATCCTGCAAACGAGGCGATGAAACGGACTGGTCGGTCACGGCGTTATTAATCTCACCATTACTGAGCAGCGCAAGTAACTCACAACCGCCCGACAATTAATACAAACAAACAAATAAACAAATAAACAAATAAACAAATAAACAAATAAACAAATAAACAAATAAACAAATAAACAAATAAACAGACCAGAACAAGTTAACCCAACACTACACAACAAACTATCAACCAAATTAACAAACCGCTTAAAACAAATTAAACAAACAAAAAAGAGCAGACGCCATCAGCTATTCAATATGATCCTCTGATATTTCCTTTTTATTGCACGCGGCCTCTATTCCAGAAGCGGTGTCGCGCTGACACCAACAGCTCTGCCGGGCGTCCTCACGCCCACCTGCGCCGCTCGGACGGGTTATCTTCTTTATATAGGGGATGACCGATCGGCAGCGCAGCGCCCAGAGCGCCGCGGCAGAGAAGCCGACCGGACGCAGAAGCCAACCGGAATGCCGCATGCAAAGCCGGCCAGGTGCCCTGCGCGCCCGGCCGTCCCTGATGTTCGGCTCGGTGACGCCGCGCTAGCAGGCTGGTCGGCCGGCGGTATATTTGCCTGCCGGATCGATCGCGGCATTCAGATCGCGGATAGTCTCCGCGCCGATCAACAACGGATAGCTGAAGTGAGAGCGATCGGTCAGGTTCACTTCCGCTTCGCGCAACTGGTCGCCGATGCACAACTGCATGCCGACGATGGGGCGCTCTGCACGCGGCGGCTCGCGCTCCGGGTCAACGTTGCCGGCTTCCTCGACACGCGTCTTGATTCGGCTGATGCCGAGCAGGCGTCGCTCGTAAAGGGTGTCGTCGGCTCCATCGACCGCCAGGCGGAAGCGTACCCAGTCTTCGCCATCACGCTCGAACTGCTCGATGTCCCGTGCGGACAAGGAAGCAGTCATGGCGCCAGTATCCATCTTGGCCGGCAGAGTCTTGCCGAGTTCTTCGATCTTGATGTGTTCGTAACGTCCATAAAGGGTGGGCTCGGCTGCCAGCGCCGGTAGGGCGAACAGGCCGAAAAGGAATAAAGCGCGGGACAAAACAAACCTCCAGGGTGCGGGAATGGATAATTTTCGATCAACCTCCCTGCGAGGGGTTCCGTCTTCGGGTTTTCAGAACATTTCGTCATGCCGCCGGATTCCTCGCAACACCTTGCGACCGACTTCTGCGCCGGCGGCCTGATAGACTGCAGTCCGCCTCCTTTGCGAAGACTTCTTCCGTGCCCAGTACCGCCTTTTCATCATTACCCCTTTGCACCGCCACCCTCGCCAACCTCGAAGCGCTCGGCTACACCGAGATGACGCCGATCCAGGCGCAGAGCCTGCCGATCATGCTCAAGGGCCAAGATCTGATCGCCCAGGCGAAGACCGGCAGCGGCAAGACCGCCGCCTTCGGAATCGCTCTGCTGGAGCCGCTCAATCCGCGCTATTTCGGATGCCAGGCACTGGTGCTCTGCCCGACCCGTGAACTGGCCGATCAGGTCGCCAAGGAACTGCGCCGGCTGGCGCGGGCAGCGGACAACATCAAGATTCTCACCCTGTGCGGTGGCGTCTCCATCGGTCCGCAGATCGGTTCGCTGGAACACGGCGCCCATGTCATCGTCGGCACGCCAGGGCGGGTGCAGGAACACCTGAAGAAAGGCAGCCTGAAGCTGGACGGGCTCAACACGCTGATACTCGACGAAGCCGATCGCATGCTCGACATGGGCTTCTACGACGCCATCGCCGAGATCATCAGCCAGACTCCGACACGGCGGCAGACCCTGCTGTTCTCCGCCACCTATCCGGCCGGGATCAAGCAGCTCGCGGCGACCTTCATGCGCGACCCGCAGCAGGTCCGGATCGAGGCGCTGCACGACGATAGCCAGATCGAGCAACGCTTCTACGAGATCGACCCCAACGAGCGGCTGGAAGCGGTGCTGCGCGTGCTTGCCGGCTTCCGTCCACAGAGCTGCGTGGCGTTCTGCTTCACCAAGCAGCAATGCCAGGACGTCGTCGACTACCTCACCACACACGGCATCTCGGCGATGGCCCTGCATGGCGACCTGGAGCAGCGTGACCGCGACCAGGTGCTGGCGATGTTCGCCAACCGCAGCCTGTCGGTGCTGGTGGCGACAGATGTGGCGGCACGCGGCCTGGATATCGATGCGCTGGACATGGTGATCAACGTCGAACTGGCACGCGATGCGGAAATTCACGTGCACCGCGTCGGGCGTACCGGGCGGGCCGGCAACCGCGGCATGGCGATCAGTCTGGTAGCGCCGGCCGAAGCACATCGCGCGCAAGCCATCGAAAATCTGCAGAAGGCAGCGCTGAACTGGCAGCCGTTAGACAGCCTGAAGGCCAAAACCGGCGAGCCGCTGCAGCCACCGATGGTGACGCTGTGCATCGGTGCCGGTCGCAAGGATAAGCTGCGCCCCGGTGACATCCTCGGTGCGCTGACCGGCGAGGCCGGTATTCCCGGCAGCCAGGTGGGCAAGATCGCCATCTTCGACTTCCAGGCCTTCGTGGCAGTCGAACGCGACGTGGCCCGGCAGGCGCTCAAACGCCTGAATGACGGCAAGATCAAAGGCCGTTCGCTGAAGGTACGGGCGCTCTGAGCCGAGCACCCGTCATGCGCCCCACGACAGGTAGGGCGCATGCACTGACGCTGCAGTGATACGGGGCGAACGGTATAAGCTTTGCAGCAGACGAAGCTGATGGCGGAGACGCGTGACAGCCGCACCGCGCCGACGTCCAATAGCGTCTACTCCAGCCAAGGTCGTCCCACTTATGCCGACTCCCTCGCTCAGCCAATCCCTACGTCGCCTCTGGGCGCTGGAGAAGTTCGGCTACAGCCTGCGGGTGTTTATCGCGCTGGCCGGCAGCATGGGCCTGAGCTGGGGGCTCGACCAGCCCGGACTCATGATTCCGCTGTTCCTGGGCATCATTGCCAGTGCCCTGGCGGAAACCGACGACAGCTGGCGCGGCCGGCTGAGTGCGCTGCTGGTGACCCTGGTGTGCTTCAGCGTGGCCTCGATTTCGGTGGAGCTGCTATTTCCCTACCCGTGGCTGTTCACCCTCGGCCTGGCGGCTTCGGCCTTCGCCCTGGTGATGCTCGGCGCACTGGGCGAGCGCTACGCGACGATCGCCCAGGCCACGCTGATCCTGTCGATCTACAGCATGATCGCCGCCGATCAGCGCGACGGCGTGATGCTGCACTTCTGGCGCGATCCGCTGCTGCTGGTCGCCGGCGCCACCTGGTACGGACTGCTCTCGGTGCTGTGGAACGCGCTGTTCGCCCATCAACCGGTGCAGCAGAGCCTGGCGCGCTTGTATCGCGAGCTGGGACAGTACTTCAAGCTGAAGGCGATGCTGTTCGAGCCGGTACGCCAGCTCGACGTGGAAGAGCGCCGGCTGCACCTGGCGCAGCAGAACGGCCAGGTCGTCAATGCGCTCAATGCGGCCAAGGAAACCCTGCTGCACCGTCTGGGCAATGGCCGGCCCGGGGTGAAGATCAACCACTATCTGAAGCTGTACTTCCTCGCCCAGGACCTGCACGAGCGGGTCAGCTCCTCGCACTACCCCTACCAGGCGCTGGCCGAGGCGTTCTTCCACAGCGACGTGCTGTTCCGCTGCCAGCGCCTGCTGCGTCTGCAGGCCAGCGCCTGCGCCGAACTCGGCGACGCCATCCAGCTGCGCCAGCCGTTCCGCTACAGCGAGGCCAATGCACAGGCGCTCGACGATCTGCAGGCCTCGCTGGAGCATCTGCGCGAACAACAGAACCCGGCCTGGCGCGGCCTGCTGCGCTCGCTACGCGCGCTGTCGGGCAACCTCTCGACCATGCAGCGCCAGCTCGCCAGTGCGAGCAACCCGGATGCCTTGGTCGGCGAACAAGACAGCAGCCTGCTGGATCGCCAGCCGCAGTCGCTAAGCGAGGCGTTCAGCCGCATCCGTCTGCAGCTGACGCCGACCTCGCTGCTATTCCGCCATGCACTGCGCATGAGCATCGCATTGGTCTGCGGCTACGCAGTGTTGCATGCCATCCACCCGGAACAGGGCTACTGGGTGCTGCTGACCACGGTATTCGTTTGCCAGCCAAACTACGGCGCCACGCGGATCAAGCTGGTGCAGCGGGTGGGCGGCACCATCCTCGGTCTGGTCGCCGGCTGGGCACTGTTCGACCTGTTTCCCAGCCAGCCGGTGCAGGCGCTGTTCGCCGTGGCCGCCGGCGTGGTGTTCTTCGCTACCCGGAGCACGCGCTACACCCTGGCGACGGCCGCGATCACCCTGCTGGTGCTGTTCTGCTTCAACCAGGTCGGCGACGGCTACGGGCTGATCTGGCCACGCCTGTTCGATACCCTGCTGGGCAGCGCCATCGCTGCGACCGCGGTATTCCTGATCCTGCCGGACTGGCAAGGCCGCCGGCTGAACCAGGTGGTGGCCAACACGCTGAGCTGCAACAGCGACTACCTGCGGCAGATCATGCACCAGTACGAGAGTGGCAAGCACGACGACCTGGCCTACCGCCTGGCCCGGCGCAACGCGCACAACGCCGACGCGGCGCTGTCGACCACACTGTCGAACATGCTTCTGGAGCCCGGGCACTTTCGCAAGGACGCCGAGACCGGCTTCCGCTTCCTGGTGCTCTCCCACACCCTGCTCAACTACCTGTCCGGGCTGGGCGCCCATCGCGAGAGTCTGCCGGACGACGCCAGCGACGCACTGCTGGAATCGGCCGCCGAATGCCTGGCGCAAAGTCTCGATGAACTGGCAGCGGCGCTGCGCGACAACCGCCCGCTGGCGCTCCACAGCGAAGCGGAAGATGCCCTGGCCGAGCGGCTGGAACAGCTTCCCGACGACATCGACGACGGCCACCGTCTGGTGCAAACGCAGCTCGGCTTGATCTGCCGGCAGCTGGCGCCGCTGCGCAGCATGGCCGTGCATCTGCTCAAGCAGGGCACCATCGAGCCCGCCGGGCAGCCGTAAACCGATCGGCGCGGTAAGATGCGCGCCTTTGCGAACGAGGGCATACCGTGCGAACCACAGACGTCATCATCATCGGCGCCGGCGCGGCCGGGTTGATGTGTGCATTCAGCGCGGCGCTGCGCGGCCGCCAGGTGCTGCTGCTCGATCACGCCAACAAGGCCGGCAAGAAGATCCTCATGTCCGGCGGCGGGCGCTGCAATTTCACCAACCTGTATACCGAGCCGGCGAACTTCCTCTGCGGCAATCCGCACTTCTGCAAGTCGGCGCTGGCGCGCTACACCCAGTGGGACTTCATCGAGATGGTCAGCCGCCACGGCGTGCCCTATCACGAGAAGAAGCTCGGCCAGCTGTTCTGCGATAACAAGTCCAGCGACATTCTCGAGATGCTGCTCGACGAGTGCGCCCAAGCCGGTGTCGACCTGCGTCTCGCCACCACGGTCGAGACGATCGAGAAAACGGCAACAGGCTACGCGCTGCAGACCAGCGCAGGCGAGGTGCACTGCCAGTCACTGGTGGTCGCCACCGGCGGGCTGTCGATCCCGACGCTCGGCGCCAGCGGCTTCGGCTACCAGATCGCCCGCCAGTTCGGCCACCACGTGCTGCCGACCCGCGCCGGGCTGGTGCCGTTCACCATTACCGAGCCATCGCTCAAAGCGCTGTGCGGCGAGCTGTCGGGCACTTCGGTGGATTGCCTGGCCAGCTGCAACGGTCAGAGTTTCCGCGAAAACCTGCTGTTCACCCACCGCGGCCTCAGTGGTCCGGCGATGCTGCAGATCTCCTCCTACTGGCAGGCCGGCGATGCACTGACGATCAACCTGCTGCCCGATCGCGATGCCGAACGCTGGCTGCTCGACGAACAGGTCGCGCGGCCGAACGTGGAGCTGAAGACGGTGCTGGGCGAGGTATTCACCCGCAAGATGGCGGGCCTGCTCAGCGAGCAGTGGTTCGCCTCGAAGCCGCTCAAGCAGTACACCCCGACGGAGCTGAAAGGCATAGCAACACGACTCGCCGAGTGGACACTGGTGCCAGCCGGTACCGAGGGTTATCGCACGGCCGAAGTGACGCTGGGTGGTGTGGACACTCGCGAGGTATCGTCCAAGACCATGGAGTCGCAGAAATCAGCGGGGCTGTACTTCATCGGTGAGGTGCTGGATGTCACCGGCCATCTCGGCGGCTTCAACTTCCAGTGGGCATGGGCTTCGGGCTACGCGGCGGCGCAATACGTCTGAGGGCGAGCCCTCACTGACTGGGCGGGCTCGACGGCGGCGAGATTTCGCGCGGGCCGGCGGGGTCGGTGGCGGTGTTGTGGTACTCCTGAGCATTGTCCTCGACGTTGTCCAGGGCCGAGTTTTTCTCATCCTCCGGCGAACAGCCGGTAAGCGGCAGGACGAGAGAAGCGCACAGCAGCAGAGAGAATGGCTTCATCAGTACCTCCGAAGCGTTTCAGCAGCATTGGCTGCAGGAGCGCAGGCTCCCGCAGCCACGACCGATCACTGCGAGCTGCCGCTCGTGCCAGTGCCGGTGCTCGGCGCGGTGCCGGAACCAGATTCGGTATCCGTGCCACCTGCCGGTGGAGTTGTCATGCCGCCGCTGGTCCCGGTACCCGTGCCAGTCTCAGGAGCCGGCGTCGGTGCCGGAGCGGTCGACGGTGCAGCAGGCTGCTCGGTGGTCGCCGGCGGCGGCGTGGGCTCCGACTTCTTCTCCTCGCCACAACCGACCAGCAGCAGACCGAGAAGCGGTGGCAGTAAATAAGTTAGACGCATGGATAACCTCCTTCGGGTGAGCCGACGGTTGGCCGGCAAGTACTGAATCATCAAGATTCACGGGAGGTAGACCCGCGGATCGGGCAAGAGTGCCGCTGACCAGTATTTTCTTGTGCGACGAAAAGGTGCGACTACGTCGACCGGCTCCGAACCGCAGAACCAGTGGTCTTGCATGCTCCAGCCGGCGAACAGCGAGTCGACCAGCACCAACAGCCCGTGACGGATGCCACCACGAGCCACCAACGCCGTGCCACTCGACGACTTGTGCCCCGCAGGGAAATCAGGCCGCCTGCTTGGCGCTGAAGTCCTTCTTCAGACGGCTGCGCAGGGCCTCCATCTGCTTGCCCATGTCCTCCAGTTGCGCCGCATCGAACAGCTCGCGCGCCTCGGGGAACATCTCGGACTCCTCCTCCTCGATATGGTGTTCGAGCAGCTCCTTGCACACCTTCGCGCGGCCGGAAAACTCCACGCTGCCCGGCTCAGTGGCCTTGAGGTCCGGCAGCACCAGCGAGTCGACCGCGCGGTGCTCTTCCTTGGCCTCGTGATACATCTTCAGTTCCTCCTTGCCGCCAGCTTCCTTGTAGGCCGGATAGAGGATCTGCTCTTCCAGCTGGGTATGGATGGTCACTTCCATCTCCAGCTTGTGCAGCAGCTCGGCGCGGGTCTTGACCGCGCGTTCGGTGGACTCGGTCAGGCGCGTCAGAATTTCCTTCACACGCTCATGGTCCTGGATCAGCAGGTCGATGGCATTCATCAGGCATTCCTCTCGTAGCGGTAGGTTCGCGGTGCCGGGCTCGACGGCCCGGTTGGGCGGGGCTGCGCCACGTGTGCGGGCACAGCCCGTGACCGCTTAGGCGTACTCGTAGGTCGGCAGGGCCGTACGGCTCTGGCTCTGCAGATGCGCAATGGCCGGTGACATACCAGCCTCCAGGGCCAGGTCACGACGAACCGAGCTGACCACCCATTCCAGCTGGATGTCCGCCTGGGTCTGGCCCTTGGACAGGGCGCGCTTGATGATGATCCGATCATCGTTGCGCAGGGTCAGCAGCAATCCGCCATCCGGACGCGGAGTGGTGAGCACTTCGAACTCGGGGAAAGCGGCAGCGAGGTAACGTTGGGCAGCAGTCATTTGTTCTGTACTCCGGTAAAAGTTCCAGCACCGGACGTAGGAGCAGTGTTCGTGCCAATCCGAAGATCAGCAATATTTACTTTTAAATCAATATGTTATGCATTAACACGCAAAACAGACACCGTGCATAACGCATGATCGCGCACCGCTGGGCTTGCATTCTGCGGGACTTGGCGCACGGTTCAGTTCTTGCGCCAGACACTCGCCAGCCATGGCTGCTGGGCACGTGGCAGACCGCTGGGCCGGTAGTAGTGTTCCAGCTCGAGGAACCCAGCTGCGCACAGCAGTTCGCGCCAGGTCGGCCAGTCGTACCAGCAACCGTAACGATCGCCGCTCCAGCCCTCCTCGTTCTGCCCCCGCGGATTGGAGCAGAACAGCACCCCGCGCGGCTTGAGCGTCGCGTGCAGCTGGCGCAGCACACGTGGCAGCTCCCGGCTGGGCAGGTGGAACAGCACGGCGTTGGCGAAGATGCCATCGAAGGTTTCCTCCGGCAGATCGAGCTGCAGCAGGTCCTGCTGCCACACCTCGCAGCCGCTCTCGGCACGTGCCATGGCGACGAACGGCTCGGCGCCATCCAGCCCCACCGCGATATGGCCGAGTGCCGTGAAGCTCTTCAGGTCCCGCCCAGGGCCGCAGCCGAGATCAAGGATGCGCAGCGGTGGCGCCGCCTGGATATGTCGCAGCAAGGCCGCGATGTTCTGGCTGACGTCGTGGTCACGGGTGCCGGCACGAAAGGCTTCGGCGCTATGCCGATAGTGATCGAGCGTGCCCTCGACGATGGTACGCAGCTGTTCGGGGTCGGTCATGACACGGACTTGGGCGACAGGAAAAATCGCAGCCTAACCCTCTCGATCGCTACTGCCAAACCCCGGGCAGAGCGACTCTGCTGAACCTCGGCAGGTCGGCCAGCCGCAGCAGCCACCAAGGTCGCGGTTGACGAGGACGTGTCGATCGCTGAACTTGCACCAGCGCACTCGCTCCAACCCACAGCGCCCGCCTCGACGGCGCTGCCGCAAAACGTTCACAGAAGGCGTCGAGAATTGCAGTGATGAAGTCCTCCTCAAAAGTCGTTCTACTCGTCGAAGACGAGCCGCACATTCTCTGTCTGCTTTCCGATTACCTGGCCAGCGAAGGCTATCAGGTGCTGGAGGCGGACAGCGCCACCCGCGCGTTCGAGATCCTCGCGACGAAACCGCGTCTCGACCTGCTGGTGAGCGACTTCCGGCTGCCAGGCGGGGTTTCCGGAGTGATGATCGCCGAGCCGGCGCTCAAGCTGCGCCCCGACCTCAAGGTCATCTTCATCAGCGGCTATCCGATCGAAATCTACGAATCCGGCAGTCCCATCGCCCGCTCCGCGCCGGTGCTGGCCAAACCATTCTCGCTGGATTCGCTGCGCAGCCAGATCCAGCAGCTGCTGGCAGGCTGAGCCAGCCAGCAGAAATGAAAGAGCCCGCATTGCGCGGGCTCTTTCTTGCGGGTCGGATCAGTTGATCTTCGGATCCAGTTCGCCACTGGCATAACGCTGGAACATGCCTTCCAGGGAGATCGGTTTGATCTTGGAGGCATTGCCGGCGGTGCCGAACGCTTCGTAGCGGGCGATGCAGATGTCGCGCATGGCCGCGATGGTCTTGGCGAAGTACTTGCGCGGGTCGAACTCGCTGGGGTTCTTCGCCAGGAACTCGCGGATCGCGCCGGTGGAGGCCAGGCGCAGGTCGGTGTCGATGTTGACCTTGCGCACGCCGTACTTGATGCCCTGCACGATTTCCTCGACCGGCACGCCGTAGGTTTCGCCAATCTCGCCGCCGTACTGGTTGATGATCTTCAGCCACTCCTGCGGCACCGAGGAGGAACCATGCATCACCAGATGGGTGTCGGGGATGCGCGCATGGATTTCCTTGATGCGCTGGATCGACAGGGTGTCGCCGGTCGGCGGCTTGGTGAACTTGTAGGCGCCGTGGCTGGTGCCGATGGCGATGGCCAGGGCGTCGACCTTGGTGGCTTTGACGAACTGCGCGGCTTCTTCCGGATCGGTCAGCAGCTGGCTGTGATCGAGCACGCCCTCGGCGCCGACGCCATCTTCCTCGCCGGCCATGCCGGTTTCCAGGCTGCCCAGGCAACCCAGCTCGCCTTCCACGGAGACGCCGCAGGCATGCGCGAAGGCCACGGTCTGCTGGGTCACGCGCACGTTGTAGTCATAGTCGGCCGGGGTCTTGCCGTCTTCCTTCAGCGAGCCGTCCATCATCACCGAGGAAAAGCCCAGCTGGATCGAGCGCTGGCAGACGTCCGGGCTGGTGCCATGGTCCTGGTGCATGCACACCGGGATGTGCGGGAATTCTTCGATGGCGGCGAGGATCAGATGGCGCAGGAACGGGGCGCCCGCATATTTGCGCGCACCGGCGGAAGCCTGGACGATCACCGGGGAATCGGTCTTGTCGGCCGCTTCCATGATGGCGCGCATCTGCTCGAGGTTATTGACGTTGAAGGCCGGCACGCCATAGCCGAACTCGGCGGCGTGGTCGAGCATCTGGCGCATGCTGATGAGTGCCATGTTTTCCTTTCTCCCGGTCAGGGTCGTTTAATCGTGTAAGCCTGCCGCAGTGGCCGGCGCTGTTCAAGCGCGACACGCTGGGCGCGGCATTGTAGTGGCGGGCGCGCCGATTACCAGCGTTCACCCTAGGTTTTGGCGGCAGACGCACCGCGACCGCCGAGTCCGCCGCTGGTCAGAGGTTGATCAACGAAGCGCTGCAGCCGTGAGCCAGCAGCTCGTCGTCGGCCACGCGGTAGACCAGCGCCTCGTTGCCCTTGTCATGGAACGCGATCACGCCGTCGCTATAGAAACTGCCGTAGGTGGCAGGTTCCTTCTTCAGCCTGTGAATGCGTTCGCTATTACCAATCCTGAGATCGATCGCCGCGTGCCCGGCATCGGCGTAGCGCCAGGCGATGTACTGCTGGCCCTGGCACTTCCAGCGCACGAACGGCGCGTCCGGCCCGGATTGCCAGTGGCCGCAGCCGGCAAGCAACAGAGTGACCGCGAGGGTCGACAAGCCTTTCATTCCCGCTCCTTGGCAGTCGGTGGCTGGGTTCAGGGACAATCCTGCAGATCGTTACGGGTGGTCACCGTCGGGTCGCCACTGGCCTGCATCTCGACGCGCTGATCACGCTCGGCCGTGGGGCCACTCGCCGCCGGCGGCTCGAATACTTCGCAGGCCGTCTCCGGCGGACTGCCGGCACAACCGGCCAGTCCCAGACAGCAAACAGCAACAACGGCATAGCGCATGATGCATCCCCTTTCCTGTGTCTGACAGAACAGAGACCACAGGCGCCGGCCGGGGTTGCCACGCCGTTGCCTGCCGAGCAAGCCGCTGCCCGCCCGGCACGTGGTGGCGGTTACTCGGCGCCGCGCTGTTCCAGCACCTCGACCGCCGGCAGCACCTTGCCCTCGACGAACTCGAGGAAGGCACCACCACCGGTGGAAATGTAGGAGATCTGCTCGGCCACGCCGTACTTGTCGATCGCCGCCAGGGTGTCGCCGCCACCGGCAATGGAGAACGCCGGGCTCTGGGCGATGGCCTGGGCCAGGACCTTGGTGCCGTTGCCGAACTGGTCGAATTCGAACACGCCGACCGGGCCGTTCCAGAGGATGGTCTGCGAGGCCTTGAGCATTTCGCCGAACATGGCCGCGGTCTTCGGGCCGATGTCGAGGATCATGTCGTCGTCGGCGACGTCGCCGATGGCCTTGATCGTGGCCTCGGCACTCTCGGCGAATTCCTTAGCGACCACCACGTCAACCGGCAGCGGCACGGCGACTTTGGCGGCGATCGCCTTGGCGGTGTCGAGCAGATCGGCTTCATGCAGCGACTTGCCAACCTTGTAGCCGGCCGCGGCGAGGAAGGTGTTGGCGATGCCGCCGCCGACGATCAGCTGGTCGCAGATATCGGCGAGCGAGGTCAGCACGTCGAGCTTGGTCGACACCTTGGAACCGGCGACGATGGCAACCATCGGCCGTGCCGGCTTGTCCAGCGCCTTGCCCAGTGCTTCCAGCTCGGCGGCCAGCAGCGGGCCGGCGCAGGCGACCTTGGCGAACTTGGCCACGCCATGGGTCGAACCCTGGGCGCGGTGCGCGGTGCCGAAGGCGTCCATGACGAAGACGTCGCACAGCGCGGCGTATTTCTGCGCCAGCTCGTCGGTGTTTTTCTTCTCGCCCTTGTTGAAGCGCACGTTCTCCAGCAGCACCAGCTCGCCCGGCTTGACCTCGACGCCCTCAAGGTAGTCCTTGACCAGCGGCACCTCGCGACCGAGGGCCTTGGACAGGTAATCGGCGACCGGCTTGAGGCTGTCTTCCTCGCTGTAGACACCCTCTTCCGGACGCCCCAGGTGCGAGCAGACCAGCACCGCGGCGCCCTTCTCCAGCGCCAGCTTGATGGTCGGCAGCGAGGCGAGGATGCGTGCGTCGCTCTTCACCGCGCCATCCTTCACCGGCACGTTGAGGTCTTCGCGGATCAGCACGCGCTTACCGGCGAGGTCGAGGTCGGTCATCTTCAAAACGGTCATGTTGATCTTCCTTAAGGTCGATAGGCAGCGATGTTGCAGGCGCGGCTCGCTAGGCGCGATGAGCCACGCGCAGATAATGTTCGGTGACGTCCAGCATGCGATTGGCGAAGCCCCATTCGTTGTCGAACCAGGCCAGCAGGTTCACCAGCCGCGGCCCGGAGACCCGCGTCAGGCTGCCGTCGACGATCGCCGAATGCGGGTCGTGATTGAAATCGCAACTGGCATGCGGCAGCTCGGTGTAGGCCAGCAGTCCCTTCAGCGGGCCGCTTTCAGCGGCCTGACGCAGCACCCGGTTGATCGTCTGCGCATCGGTATCGCGCGCGGTCTGCAGGGTGATATCCAGGCAGGAGACGTTCACCGTCGGCACTCGCACCGCTTTGGCCTGAATCCGCCCGGAGAGTTCCGGCAGCAGGCGCTCGATGCCACGCGCCAGACCGGTGGACACCGGAATCACCGACTGGAAGGCCGAGCGCGTGCGGCGCAGGTCTTCGTGGTGATAGGCGTCGATCACCGGCTGGTCGTTCATCGCCGAATGGATGGTGGTGATCGAGGCGTACTCGATCCCGAGTGCATCGTTGAGCAGCTTGAGCAGCGGCACCCCGCAGTTGGTGGTGCACGAGGCATTGGACACCAGCCGTTCGGTGCCCGTCAGCTGCTGCTGGTTGATGCCCATCACCACGGTGGCGTCGATGTCGGCGGCGCTGGCCATCGGCTGCGAGAACAGCACCCGCGGCACGCCGGCGGCGAGGAAGCGCTCGCCATCGGCGCGAGTGGTGTAGGCACCCGAGCATTCCAGCACCAGGTCCACGCCCAGCGCCCGCCAGTCGATGGCCTCCGGGGTCGACTCGCGCAGCACCTTCACGCAATGGCCGTTCAGATGCAGGCAGTCGCCATCCACGCTCACCTCGCCGGGAAAGCGGCCGTGGGTGGAGTCGAAACGGGTGAGGTATTCCAGACTGGCCATGTCGGCCAGATCGTTGAGGGCGACGAACTGAAAATCGAAGGCTGCGCCGCGCTCATAGAATGCACGCAGCACGCAACGGCCGATGCGGCCGTAGCCGTTGAGGGCGACGCGATAGGGACGGGCGTTGGCCATCGGATTCGTCGATCCTGTCGATGGAAAACCGCTGCGCGGGTTCTCCACCCTACACAAGGTGATTTACGTAGGGTGGACGGCCGAAGCCATCCACCACCGCGCGATATCAGTCTTCCAGCAGCTCTTCGGCCACCGCGAGGATGTTATCGACAGTGAAGCCGAACTCCTCGAACAGCTGGTTGGCCGGGGCCGACTCGCCGTAGGTAGTCATGCCGATGATGCGGCCGTCCAGACCGACGTACTTGTACCAGTAGTCCGCATGCGCCGCCTCGATGGCGATGCGCGCACCGACTTCCACCGGCAACACCTGCTGCTTGTAGGCGGCGTCCTGCGCATCGAACACGCTGGTGCACGGCATCGAGACGACACGGACCTTGCGGCCCTGCTCAGTGAGCTTCGCGGCTGCCTGCACTGCCAGGCTGACCTCGGAACCGGTAGCGATGAGGATCAGCTCCGGCTCGCCCTGGCAGTTCTTCAGGATGTAGCCGCCGCGGGCGATGGCCGCTTCGGTCTCGTTGTCACGCACGTGGAACGGCAGGTTCTGGCGCGAGAAGATCAGCGCGCTCGGGCCGTCCTTGCGCTCGAGGGCGTACTTCCAGGCGACCGCCGATTCGACGGTATCGGCCGGGCGCCAGGTGTCCAGGTTCGGCGTGGTACGCAGGCTGGTCAGCTGCTCGATCGGCTGGTGGGTCGGGCCATCCTCGCCGAGGCCGATGGAGTCGTGGGTGAATACATAGAGCACGCGCTGCTTCATCAGCGCCGACATGCGCACCGCGTTGCGCGCATATTCCATGAACATCAGGAAGGTGGCGCCGTAGGGAACCAGGCCGCCGTGCAGGGCGACGCCGTTCATGATCGCGCTCATGCCGAACTCGCGCACGCCGTAATACATGTAGTTGCCCGAGGCGTCCTCGGCGACCACCGGCTTGCAACCCTTCCACAGGGTCAGGTTGGAGCCGGCCAGGTCCGCCGAGCCGCCGAGCAGTTCCGGCAGCAGCGGGCCGAAGGCGTTCAGGCAATTCTGGCTGGCCTTGCGGCTGGCGATGGTTTCGCCCTTCTCGGCGACCTCGCGGATGAACTGTGAGGCCTTCTCGGCAAAGTCCGCCGGCAGCTCACCAGCCATGCGCCGCTTGAACTCGGCGGCCAGTTCCGGGAACTCAGCGGCGTAGGCGGCAAAGCGCTGGTTCCACTCGTTCTCGGCCTCGGCGCCCTTCTGCTTGGCGTCCCACTCGGCGTAGATCTCGGCGGGAATCTCGAACGGCGGGTGGTTCCAGCCCAGCGCCTCGCGGGTCAGGGCGATCTCGGCGTCACCCAGCGCAGCACCGTGGGATTCTTCCTTGCCCTGCTTGTTCGGCGAGCCGAAGCCGATGATGGTCTTGCAGCAGATCAGTGTCGGACGGTCGCTCTTGCGTGCGGTTTCGATGGCGATCTGGATCTCGTCGGCGTCGTGGCCGTTGACGTTGCGGATCACCTGCCAGCCGTAAGCCTCGAAGCGTCGCGGGGTGTCGTCGGTGAACCAGCCGTGCACCTCGCCGTCGATGGAGATGCCGTTGTCATCGTAGAACGCGGTGAGCTTGTTCAGCCCGAGCGTACCGGCCAGCGAGCAGACCTCGTGGCTGATGCCTTCCATCATGCAGCCGTCACCGAGGAACACGTAGGTGTTGTGATCGACGATCTCGTGGCCGGGGCGGTTGAACTGGGCGGCCATGATCTTCTCGGCCAGGGCGAAACCCACGGCGTTGGCGATGCCCTGGCCCAGCGGGCCGGTGGTGGTCTCGACGCCGGCGGTGTAGCCGAACTCCGGGTGGCCCGGGGTCTTGCTGTGCAGCTGGCGGAAGTTCTTCAGGTCGTCGATGGACAGGTCATAGCCCGTCAGGTGCAGCAGCGAGTAGATCAGCATCGAGCCGTGACCATTGGACAGCACGAAGCGGTCGCGGTCGGCCCACTTGGGGTTGGTCGGGCTGTGCTTCAAGTGGTCGCGCCAGAGCACTTCGGCGATGTCCGCCATGCCCATCGGGGCACCCGGGTGGCCGCTGTTGGCTTTCTGCACGGCATCCATGCTGAGGGCGCGGATGGCATTGGCTCGCTCACGACGGCTGGGCATCGCTGAATCTCCTGCGGGGGTGATACGTAGAAAAAGGCGGCCATTTTCCCCTTTCGCGGGAGAGGGGGCAATGATTGAAATGGCCGAGCGTCAATCGAGCAGGCGTATTCCCTGAGCCTGCACGGCCGGCAGGTGCGCGAGCAGGTAGTCCTGCATCTGCGCCAGCACCGGGTGTACCTCGCCGTGCGCCGGCCAGACCAAGTAGTAACTGTCGCCGGAGCGCACCGCGGCATCGAACGGCAGCGCCAGCGTACCGCGCGCCAGCTCGGCGCCGACCAGCGCCAGGTCGCCGATCGATACGCCGTGCCCCTGCGCCGCCGCGGAAATCCCGAGCTCCAGCGTGTCGAACAGCTTGCCCTGCTGCCAGGCCACCGCATCGGCCAGACCGACGCGTTCCAGCCAGCGCCGCCAGTCGCGACAGTCGCGTGACGGATGAATCAGCTCCGCCGCTGCCAGTCGCGCCGCATCCCAGGGCGATGTGCCCAGCAGCGCCGGTGCGCAAACCGGCACCAGCCACTCGTCGAACAGTTTCAGGCGATTGAAATCGACCGGCAGATTGCCGTCACCGAGCAGGATCGCGCAGTCGAACGGTTCGCTGTGAAAGTCCACCGCATCCACGTCCATCCAGGCGCTGGTCAACTGCACACGCTGACGCGGATACGCCTGCTGGAAGGCTTCCAGCGTGCTCAGCAGCCAGCGCATGGTCAGCGTCGAGGGCGCCTTCAGGCGCAGCGCGCCACGCTGGCGGGTCACCGCGACGCAGGCGCTCTCGATGGTGCGAAAACCGACCTTCAGCTCCTGCGCCAGCCGCCGCCCGGTATCGGTCAGCGCCAGCTTGGAGCCTCGCCGCTCGAACAGCTGGCAGCCCAGCTGCTCCTCCAGTGTCTTCACATGCCGACTGACCGCACTCTGGGTGATGCACAGGCTCTGCGCCGCCTCGGTAAAGGAACCAAAGCGGGCCGCCACCTCGAAGGCGCGCAACGCATACAGCGGTGGCAACCGCGGCGTCATCGCGCACCCCAGCAGCATGAGTAAAACTCATTCCAGCAGACCGTTTTTTCCATTTTTCAACGCCTCGCTCCGTTCCGATACTCCGCTGCGACAGACTTCATCGACGCTCTGCCGCTCGATCAGGCCCACGCCTCGAATAAGTAAAACTCAGGGAAGGATGACATGTCCGCGGATAATTTCGACCACCTTCTGGCTGCCAGCATCACCCATGGCGGATTGAATCAGCGTCAGATCGCGCAGATCCTCAACTTCAAACTATTCGGCAACCCGGCCGGCTTCATGCGCCTGACGCAGCTGCCGATCGGCGAAATCCCTCCCACTCCGAGCAGCCGCGAATCGCTGTGCAAGGACGATGACAGCAGCGAGCGCCTGCTGCTGCAGGCGGCCGCCCTGCTGGGCGAGCCGGTCGGTTACGTGCAGGAGTCCGGCGGCTCGATCATCAACAACTTCTTTCCGCACCGGACGCAATCCCGGGCGGCGACGTCCGACAGCTTCGACACGGAGCTGGACCTGCATACCGAGAACGCCTTCCACGCCATCCAGCCTGACTACCTGCTGCTGCTCTGCCTGCGCCAGGACCCGACCAGCGAGGCGATCACCTACGTGGCATCGGTGGAGCGCATCCTCGACAAGCTGAGCTACGAGGAGCAGCTGTTCTTCCTCAACGAGCCCTACAACTTCCTTTCCGATTACGGGCCAAGCGAGAAGAACCAGCGCATCGACATCGACAAGCACCAGACGGTGCTCTACGGCGACCCCGACGCGCCATTTCTGCGCTTCGACCCACAGTTCATGCTGGCCTTCAGCAACCGCGCGCAGTCCCTGCTGGAACGCCTGCGCGACATTGCCTGGAGCGTCGTCGAGCCGGTGCGGCTGGACCCGGGTGACCTGCTGATCATCGACAACCGCCGCACCGTGCATGCACGCAGCCCGTTCGGCGCCCGCTTCGACGGCAGCGACCGCTGGATGCAGCGCACCTTCGCCATCTGCAACGCGCGCTACTACACCGAGCGCCTGGGCAAGCAATCGCGGGTCTACGGCCTGGTGACCGAACTATGAACGCCACCTACCTCGCCTTCGCCGCCGCGGTGGCCCTGCTGATCGCCTCCCCCGGCCCAGTGGTGGCATTGGTAGTCGCCGATGCCCGACGCGTCTGGCCGCTGTGGACGATCCTCGGCGGTGTGCTTTCGGCCCAGGTGCTGATGCTCGCGGCGCTGCTGGCGATCTATCTGGCGCTCGACCTCGAGCCGGTGATTCTCGAATGGGGCCAGGTGCTCGGCGGCCTCTACCTGATCTGGCTCGGCGCCGACGGCCTCTGCGGCGGCGGCAGCGAGTACGGGCGGCCGCGCAAGAGCCACGCGCATCACTTCTGGCGGGCGATGGCAGTCGGTCTGTCGAACCCCAAGGACATCCTGTTCTTCCTCGCCTTCCTGCCCGGTTTCATCCTTCCCGGCCAGCCATTCGCACCACAGGCGCTGGCGCTGATCGCGATCTGGGCGGTCATCGACCTGTCCGTCCTGCTCGCCTACAGCCTGCTGTCGCGCCGCCTCACCGGCACGGGTTTGCTGCAGCGCCTGCTGGACGTCCTGCCGAGCTACTTCCTCGTCGGCCTCGGCCTGACGTCCTGCTGCCTCGGCGTGCTGCGCATGCTGCAGTGACCCTACACCGCACAAGGCAATATCAAAACTTTTTGATATTGCCCTTGCTGTACGAAAAATGACCGACTAGACTGCGCGGCCTATGAGCCTGCGCCTGCCCCAGATCCGTTTCGACCCCAGCGACCAGCTGGCCGCGCTGTGCAAAGCCGGCGGCGAGGCGCTGCGCCTGAACGTGCTGCGCGCGCTGGCCAGCGATTCGTTCGGCGTGCTGGAGCTGGCACAGATTTTCGCCACCGGCCAGTCGGGCATGAGCCACCACCTCAAGGTGCTGACCCAGGCCGGGCTGCTGGCGACCCGGCGCGAAGGCAACGCGATCTTCTACCGACGCAACCTGCCGCAGGGCGACAGCCTCGGCGGCAAGCTGCACGCCGCGCTGCTGGAAGAGGTCGATCAGCTGGAACTGGCCGAGGATGTCCAGGCGCGCATCGCCGCCGTGCATGCCCAGCGCAGCGCCGCCAGCGAGGATTTCTTCGCGCGCATGGCCGGCAGCTTTCAGGCTCGTCAGGACCTGATCGCCGGCCTGCCGCAGTATCGCGACAGCGTGCTGGCGCTGCTCGATGCGCTGAACTTTCCGGCGCAGGCCAGCGCGCTGGAGGTCGGTCCGGGCGACGGCAGCTTCCTGCCCGAGCTGGCCTGCCGTTTCAGCCAGGTGGTCGCACTGGACAACAGCCCGGCCATGCTCGAGCTGGCACGCACGCGCTGCGAGCAGGCGGGCCTGAGCAACGTCGAGCTGAAGCTCGCCGATGCCCTGCATGACGACTGCCCGGCAGCCGATTGCGTGGTGCTGAACATGGTGCTGCACCACCTGGCGGCGCCGGGTGAGGCAGTGAAACAACTGGCGCGGCTGGTGAAGGTGGGCGGCAGCCTGCTGATCACCGAGCTGTGCAGCCACAACCAGAGTTGGGCCAGGGAGGCCTGCGGCGATCTCTGGTTGGGCTTCGAACAGGACGATCTGGCCCGTTGGGCCGATGCCGCGGGGCTCACGCCCGGCGAGAGCCTCTACATTGGCTTGAAGAACGGTTTTCAGATCCAGGCCCGGCATTTCTCCCGGCCCATCCCTGACGACCGACTCACCCACCGGTAATAGGAAACCGATTGATGAGCGAATACTCGATTTTCACCTCCGAGTCCGTGTCCGAAGGGCATCCGGACAAGATCGCCGACCAGATCTCCGATGCGGTGCTGGACGCCATCATCGCCGAAGACAAGCACGCCCGCGTCGCCTGTGAAACCCTGGTCAAGACCGGTGTGGCGATCGTCGCCGGCGAAGTCACCACCAGCGCCTGGGTCGATCTGGAGCAACTGGTGCGCGACGTCATCGTCGACATCGGCTACAACAGTTCGGACGTCGGCTTCGACGGCGCCACCTGCGGCATCATCAACATCATCGGCAAGCAGTCGGTGGACATCGCCCAAGGCGTCGACCGCTCCAAGCCGGAAGACCAGGGTGCCGGCGACCAGGGCCTGATGTTCGGCTACGCCAGCAACGAGACCGACGTGCTGATGCCGGCACCGATCCGCTTCTCCCACGCCCTGGTCGAGCGCCAGGCCGAAGCCCGCAAGAACGGCCTGCTGCCGTGGCTGCGTCCGGATGCCAAGAGCCAGGTCACCTGCCGCTACGAGAACGGCAAAGTCGCCGGCATCGACGCCGTGGTGCTGTCGACCCAGCACAACCCCGAGGTCAAGCAGAGCGACCTGCGCGAAGCGGTGATGGAGCTGATCATCAAGCATTGCCTGCCAGCCGAGCTGCTGCACAAGGACACCCAGTTCCACATCAACCCGACCGGCCAGTTCGTCATCGGCGGCCCGGTGGGTGACTGCGGCCTGACCGGGCGCAAGATCATCGTCGACACCTACGGCGGCATGGCCCGTCACGGCGGCGGCGCCTTCTCCGGCAAGGACCCGTCCAAGGTCGACCGTTCGGCTGCCTATGCCGGCCGCTACGTAGCCAAGAACATCGTCGCCGCCGGCCTGGCCGACCGCTGCGAGATTCAGGTCTCCTACGCCATCGGCGTGGCTCAGCCGACCTCCATCTCGCTGAACACCTTCGGCACCGGCAAGCTCGGCGACGACAAGATCATCGCTCTGGTGCGCGAGCACTTCGATCTGCGTCCGTACGCGATCACCACCATGCTCGACCTGCTGCACCCGATGTACCGCGCCACTGCGGCCTACGGCCACTTCGGCCGCAATCCCTACGAGATGACGGTGGGTGCCGACACCTTCACCGCCTTCACCTGGGAGCGTACCGACAAGGCCGACGCCCTGCGCGCCGCTGCCGGGCTGTAACGAGCCACGCGCACTGACAAAGCCCCGCCGGCCCAGCCGTGCGGGGCTTTGTCGTTTCAACGGAGACAAAACAGACGGCCTGCACGGCGACCGGTGCGAACCAGCGCGGGAAAACGGATCGCGCAGCTTGCGGAGCCACGACGCGGTTAGGCAAGGTGGCGCGCGGATAACCGATAAGGAGATTGGTCATGTCCGGCAAACCCGCCGCCCGCCTGGGCGACCCCACCGCATGCCCTAAGACCGGGCACGGCAACAATCCGATCACGTCCGGCTCGCCCGACGTACTCTTCGACGGTCTACCTGCAGCACGCCAGGGCGACCCCACCGCCTGCGGCAGCGCTCTGTCCGGCAACCTCATCGCCAATGTGCTGAACGGCAAACCGGCCGCCACGCTGGATAGCCTGGGGGATCACGGCAACGTGGTCATCGGTGGTTCCGGCAGCGTGATCATCGGCAATACGCCGGTCCCGGCGCCCTTCTCGCCACTCGCAGCACTGAACCTACAGCCGGCTGTAGAAAGCCAAGCCCTCGACACGCCCACCTCACGACACTCGCCAGCTCCGCAGCGACCTAGCCCCGGCCAAGCCCTGGTCTTGGATGAGAAGGCAGGTCACAACGCCCCGCACGGTCTGGAAGAAGAGGAGGAAGAGGAAGAACTCGCTAGCCGCCAGGCCGTCACCCTGCGCATCGGCGTGTTCTTCGACGGCACCGGCAACAATGCCGGTAATAGCGCGATCGGTACCCAGTGTCGCGCCTCGGATATCGGGTTGGGTGAGGTAGAGGCGCAGATCGTCGTCCAGCGCTGCGAAGCCCACCATCTCGATCCAGACAGTAGCTATGGGAACGATGTCAGCAACATCTGGCGGCTGTATGAGCTTTATCGCGACGAACCGGTACCCAAGGACTCCAGGACACCCAGCATCCTTCGCGTCTACGTCACCGGAGCCGGCACGACAACCGGCAAGAAAGACACGCTGTTCCCCGGGCAGGCACTTGGGCGAGGTGACACTGGCGTATTGGCCAAAGTCGATGAAGGTTTCTCACTTATCACTCAGGCACTGGATACCTTTCAGCAAGCGAACCCTGACTCGTCGCTCGGGACCCTCGAACTGGACATCTTCGGCTTCAGCCGCGGCGCGGCCGCAGCCCGACACTTCGCCAATCAGGTACTGCAACGTGCCAGCGGGCCATTGGGTGCATTGCATCGCCACGGAAAATTCACGCCTGACCCAGATTTCGAGTGGAACCGCGACCTCATCATCAACTTCATCGGTCTGTTCGATACCGTTGCGGCAATCGGCGGCTGGGAAGATTGGGCCGACCCCAGCGACGCCATGAATGGCGGCATCGACCTTCATCTGGCGTCCAATGCGGCCCGCCAGGTCGTCCATCTGGTGGCCCGTGACGAACACCGCCTCAACTTCGCCCTCAGCCGGGTCTCCTCGCCACACCGTGAAATCGTCCTGCCGGGCGCCCACTCCGACCTTGGCGGGGGCTACCTACCCCAGTCCGTAGAACGACTCTACGTCGCTCGCCCTCGTCGTAGCTGGGTCAGCCGTGCAACCCACCCGTTGCGTACTTTCGCCTATCAGCAGGCGCATGAGGACACCGAACTCGCCCATCAGGCCGACCTGCTCGATCCACAGGACCGCGCCGCACGTCTGGAGACCGATGTATGGGAACATTTCCCAGCATTTAACCAAAGCCGTACCGATGCGATGAAGTACGTAATGGCTGCGCCCTATCTGGAGCGTACGGTGTATGGGCACCTCTCTCGTGTGTATCTGCGAGTGATGCATGCGCTGGCAACCAGCAAAAAGGTACCTTTCAAAGAGGTTCCTGAAACCGAGGATTTGGGCTTGCCTGACGAGTTGCTGCCTATCTGTAACAAGCTGCTCACGTGGAGCCAGAGCGGCAAGGGATCGCTGGATGCGGATGAGGAACGTCTACTGCGTCAGCGCTACATCCATCTTTCATCCAACTGGAACGCAGCCGTCGGACAGGGCGGCGGTCGTTGGGACCTGGTTTTCGTCAACGCCCCTGCCGAGAATGGCCGTGAGCGCTACAAGGATATGCCCGGAGCAAAACAATGAAATCATTATGTTTGGGTCTCTTGGTATTCCTGCTCGCCGGTTGCGCCAACTCCGAGCAATACGCCAGCAACCTGCCCTATCCGTACTGGCGTCTAGGCTTTCTCGCTCCGGACTATATGGAAGTGTGGGTGGAGACTGCCGATGTGGAAGATATCCGCGGCAACTTCTTCCATCGAATGGGAGGTGGCACGGTATCGATTGCAAAGCCTGCCGATGGCAGCGGAAACGCTACTCGCTGGCGCAGCAATTTGGGCTGGGGCGCCGGGCGCCACGTTAACGGAGCCGACCTACCCAAGCGCATCTATGTTCGCTGGCAGTCGCTCGCTGAACCCCAAACCTACCGGGTAACGCTCGAAATTCCCGAGCGAGCCCGGCAACTGATGGTGGAGAAGCTTGTTCCACCTTGCCGCACCAGCGAATATCGCCATGCGCTGGCACTGGGCCTAGCGCCCGGCGGCGTGGTCAGAGGCTGGGTGATGAGCACTTGCGGTGGCCCAATCGAGATTCTACGCGCCCAGGCGGAAATCGAGCCGAAGGGGCCATCCCAAGGCAAAACTGGCGGTCGGTACGCGCTGCCCCTAGAGCTTGAATCCAAGGCCTATATAGAAAAACACGGCATCCCTTACGGATCATGGTAAGCAGGCAAACAATCATGACCGCACGCAACCTATCGCTCATTCTTGCTGTCCTGCTACTCGGCGGCTGCACCGCTGCCGAGAGACCCCCTGGCAGCCTACCCTACCCCTACTGGCGCCTGGGCTTCCTGGCACCGGACTATATGGAAGTCTGGGTGGAGACAGCTGCCGTGGAAGACATCCGTGGGCGGAAATTCTTCCACGTAGGTAGCGGCATAGCTGCCGTTCGTACGCCACCTGAAGATGTCAACGGCGCCGACCTGCCCAAGCACATCTACGTGCGCTGGCAATCCCTGGCCGAACCCCAGACCTACCGCGTCACCCTGGATATTCCCGAGCGCGCCCGGCAACTGATGAGCGAACGACTCGAACCACCCTGCCGTACCAGCGAGTACCGCCATGCCCTGGCGCTGGGACTCGCCCCTGGCGGTGTAGTCAGAGGCTGGGTCATGAGCACCTGCGGTGGGCCCATCGAAGTTCTTCGCGCCCAAGCGGAAATCGAGCCCAAGGGGCCATATGGCGGCCAATCCGATGGCGAATATTACTTCCTCTCGGAAAGCTCCAAAGCCTATATCGAAAAGCACGGAATCCCTTACGGCTCATGGTGAACAGGCAGCGATCATGACTGCATGCAACCTGTAGCTCGCTCTCACCTCTACTCAGCGGCTGCGCCAAGGCCGGAACAACCCCGGCGGCCTGTCCTATCAATATCGGCGCCGGGGTTTCTTCGCCCCGAACTATATGAAGGCCCGGATGGCGACCGCTGATATGAACGTCCGCGAACACAACCTCTTCCAAGCAGACAGCGGCATATCGGCTGGGGCGCGAGACGCCACGTCGCCACACACCCCGGCAGCAACCCCCGCCGGCTATCCTTGAGACGAACGACAGCCGCATCGCGCGGCCATGCAGCGAGAGCCTGCCATGCCCCTAGCCGCACTGGACACCTACGCCGACAGCTACGAAACCGCCGCCCAGCGCGCCAGCGCCAACGTACCGGTCATGGCACCGGCGTGCCGCACCGGCGAGGCTCGGCGGGCACTGAATGGCCAGCGCTACGACTGCGCCAGCCACATCGTGGTCTGCGACGAGCAACGGCGCTTCCTCGGTATCGTGCGCATCGAGGACCTGCTGGCCGCCGATGCGAACCTCAGCCTGGCCGCGCTGATGGATCCGGAAGCCCCCATCGTCGCCCCTGGCGTCGATCAGGAGGTCGCCGCCTGGCGCGCCGTTCGCAACCGCGAATCCGCCCTGACGGTGGTCGACCCGCAGGGCCTGTTCCTCGGGGTGATTTCACCGCACCAGCTACTGGCCGTGTTGCTCGCCGAGCATGAAGAAGATCTGTCGCGCCTAGGCGGTTTCACCAAGTCCAGCGAGGCCGCGCGTACCGCCAGTGAAGAGCCGGTCGAACGCAGCTTTCGCCACCGCCTGCCCTGGCTGTTGCTGGGCATGGTCGGCGCATTGCTGGCCGCCGACCTAGTCGGATCGTTCGAAGCCCAATTGCAGAGCATGGTGATGCTGGCGTACTTCGTCCCGGGCCTGGTGTACCTGGCCGACGCGGTCGGCACCCAGACCGAGACAGTGATCGTCCGCGGTCTCTCGGTGGGCGCGAAGATGCGTCGGATGATCAACCGCGAACTGCTGGTGGGGCTGGCAATGGGGCTGGTGCTGGCGCTGATCGCCATGCCTCTGGTGTGGTGGCGCTGGGGCGATGGGCAGATCGCATTGATCCTCGGTCTGAGCGTGTTCGCCGCCTGCTCGACGGCGACGCTGACCGCGATGGCGCTGCCCTGGTTGCTGAACTCGCTGGGGCTCGATCCGGCGTTCGGCAGCGGGCCGCTGGCCACGGTAATCCAGGACCTGCTGTCGATCCTGATCTACTTTGCCATTGCCACCGCGCTGCTCTGAGCCGCGTGCCGCGAACAGCTAGTTCTTCAGGCGATAGCCGGTCTTGAAGATCCACCACACCGCCAGCAGGCAGGCGCCGAGAAAACCGAGGATCATCGCCAGGCTGATGCCGATGCTGATGTCGGATACACCGTAGAAACTCCAGCGGAAGCCGCTGATCAGGTACACCACCGGGTTGAATAGGGTGACCTTCTGCCACAGCGGCGGCAGCATCTCGATGGAATAGAAACTGCCACCGAGGAAGGCCAGAGGCGTGACGATCAGCGCCGGGACGATCTGCAGCTTCTCCCAGCCGTCGGCCCAGATGCCGATGATGAAGCCGAACAGGCAGAAGGTGACGGCCGTCAGCACCAGGAATAGCGCCATCATCAGCGGATGCTGGATCTCGTAGTCGACGAACAGCCGCGCGGTGAGCAGGATGATCACACCGAGGATCAGCGATTTGGTCGCCGCCGCACCGACGTAGCCGATGACGATCTCGATATAGGAAACCGGCGCCGACAGCACCTCGTAGATGGTCCCGGAATAGCGCGGCATGTAGATACCGAACGAGGCGTTGGAAATGCTCTCGGTGAGCAGCGCCATCATGATCAGGCCGGGGATGATGAACGCACCGTAGGGAATGCCGTGCATCGCCTCCATGCGCGCGCCGATGGCCGAGCCGAACACCACGAAGTACAGCGAAGTGGAGATCACCGGGGTGGCGATGCTCTGCAGCAAGGTGCGCCAGGTGCGCGCCAGTTCGAACAGGTAGATCGCGCGGATCGCGTAGAAATTCATGCGGGCTTTTTCCTCAGCGACCGTGAACGAGGTTGACGAAGATTTCTTCCAGCGAGCTCTGGCTCGACTGCAGATCCTTGAAGTCGATGCCATGCGCCGCCAGGCGCTTGAGCAGCTCGGCAATGCCGGTGTCCTCATGCTGGGCGTCGAAGGTGAACACCAGCTGGTTGCCGGCATTGGTGAGCTCAAGGGGATAGCTGGCCAGCTCCGGCGGAATCTCGGCCAGGGGCCGCTGCAGATGCAGGGTCAGCTGCTTCTTGCCGAGCTTGTGCATCAGCACATGCTTGTCCTCGACCAGGATGATCTCGCCTTTGCTGATCACCCCGATGCGGTCGGCCATTTCCTCGGCTTCCTCGATGTAATGGGTGGTGAGGATGATGGTCACGCCACGTTCGCGCAGGCCGCGGACCATTTCCCACATGTCACGGCGCAATTCGACGTCAACGCCGGCAGTGGGCTCGTCGAGGAACAGGATCGACGGTTCGTGGGACAGCGCCTTGGCGATCATCACCCGTCGTTTCATACCGCCGGACAGGTCAAGGATGCGCGCGTCCTTCTTGTCCCACAGCGACAGGTCGCGTAGCAGCTTCTCCAGGAAGGCATCGTCCGGCGCCTTGCCGAACAGCCCGCGGGAAAAGCGCACTGTGGCCCAGACGCTCTCGAAGCCTTCGTTGAACAGTTCCTGCGGCACCAGGCCGATCTTCGAGCGCGCGGCACGGTAGTCGCGCACGATATCGTGACCATCGACCAGGACCCGACCGCTGCCGGGGTTGACGATGCCGCAGATGATGCTGATCAGCGTGGTCTTGCCGGCGCCGTTGGGGCCGAGCAGGGCGAAGATTTCACCCTTGCGGATTTGCAGGTCGATCCGCTTGAGGGCCGGATAGCCCGAGGCATAAGTCTTGGTGAGCTGCTCGATGGCGATCACGGGGGGCACGGGCGCATCTCTCCGAAAAACTGTGGATGGGCGATTGTAGTGAAACCACGAGCAGGGCGGGCGCCGGGTAACTGATGATCGTCATTTCGCGGCGCACGCAAACACGGCATGCTACGCGCCGCGGCTGAACGGAACGACCGGCCGCGCGACGGCGAAGCATGAGGATCCCTGTCATGAAACCCATCAAACTTACCTTTCTGGGCTTGTTCATCGGCCTGACGCTGCTCTGGCTGCTGGCTGACGATATTCTCGTGGAGCAGCTGGGCTTCTGGCCGCTGCGCACGCTGATGGTTCATTACAGCGGCATTCTCGGCATGGGCGCGATGAGCGTGGCGGTGTTTCTCGCCACCCGCCCGGTACGCGTCGAGCCATTGCTCGACGGCCTGGACAAGACCTATCGCCTGCATAAGTGGCTGGGCATCAGCGCGCTGGTGCTGGCGATCTTCCACTGGGGCTGGGCGCAGATTCCGAAATGGCTGGTCGGTTATGGCTGGCTGGAAAAGCCGGCGCGACGGGGTGCCCGTCAGGTCCACGAAGGGCTGCTCGGCTGGCTGCAAGGCAAGCGTGGCTTTGCCGAGGACATCGGCGAATGGGCGTTCTACGCCGCCGCCCTGCTGATCGTGCTGGCGCTGATCAAGCGTTTTCCTTATCGCTGGTTCTTCAAGACCCACCGCTGGCTGGCGCTGGCCTACCTGGTGCTGGTGGTGCATTCGGTGATCCTGATGCCGGCGGGATACTGGAGTTCGCCGCTCGGACTGGTGATGGGCCTGCTGCTCCTGGCAGGCACTATCGGCGCGTGCATGTCACTGTCGCACCGAGTTGGCCGTAAGCACAAGGTGGTCGGGCGGATCGAGCAGCTGACCTATCACAAGGACAACCGTGTGCTGCGTGTCGGCATCGCCCTGGATGGTCCGTGGCCGGGGCATCAGGCCGGGCAGTTCGCCTTCGTCACCTTTGACGAGCAGGAAGGCCCGCACCCCTTCAGCATCTCCTCAGCCTGGTGCAACGACGGCAAGCTGGCCTTCTCCATCAAGGGCTTGGGCGACTACACCAGCAGCCTGCCGGACAAGCTCAAGCAGGACGACTCGGTGACCGTGGAAGGCCCTTACGGCTGCTTCGACTTCAAGGGCCGCAAGAACGGGCAGATCTGGGTGGCCGGCGGTATCGGCATCGCTCCATTCATCGGTCGCCTGCAGGCACTGGCGGAAACCGGTGGCGGCGGCAACGTCGAGCTGTTCTACAGCACCAGTGCCCCGGACCAAGTGTTCATCGACAAGATTCGCCAGCTGGCCGAACGCGCACGAGTCCGCCTGCACGTGCTGGTCACCAGTGAGGACGGTCGCCTGACGCCGGAGAGGCTGCGGCAGATGGCGCCGTCCTGGAAAGGCAGCGACATCTGGTTCTGCGGACCGGCCGGGTTCGGCCACGACCTGCGCGACGACCTGATCAGCCGCGGCCTGGCACCGCAGGACTTCCATCAGGAACTGTTCAATATGCGCTAGCGCACGGCGCGGCAGTGCAGGCGGCAGGACAATCCACGCTCCCCCGGAGCAAGGATGCTCGCCATGCAACGCCTCATCGCGTCATTGCTGTTCGTCGTCTCGCCCTTCAGCCTGGCCGGCTGCCCACCCTGGAGCGCCAGCCAGGCACAGAGTGAAATCACCGAATTGCGCGGCCAGCTGGCCAGCTGGGACGACGCCTATCATCGCCGCGGCATTGCGCCAATCGACGACGAACTCTACGACCAGGCTCGTGCGCGCCTGAGCCAGTGGCAGCAGTGCTTCCCGGCGCAGGCCGGCGCACCGCAACAGCCACTGGCAACCGCGGGCGGCCCGCTACCGCACCCCATCGCGCAGACCGGCCTGACCAAGCTCGCCGATGCCGCAGCAGTGCGCGAGTGGATGGCAACGCGCGAGAACCTGTGGATCCAGCCCAAGGTCGATGGCGTCGCCGTGACGCTGGTCTATCGCAACGGGCAGTTGCAGCAGGCGATCAGCCGCGGCGACGGCCGCAGCGGCCAGGACTGGACAGCGCAGGCCCACCATCTGCCGGCGATCCCGCCTCGCCTGACGCAACACACCGACGTGATCCTGCAGGGCGAGCTGTACTGGCGGGAGCACGCCCATGTGCAGGCCAGCGCCGGTAGCGCCGGCGCGCGCAGCCGGGTCGCCGGCATCATGCACAGCCACCAGCCGGCGGCGGCGGCCAGCGCGGCGCGGATCGGCCTGTTCATCTGGGACTGGCCCAACGGCCCGGCCAGCATGGCCGAGCGGCTGGCCGGGCTCGAGGCGATGGGCTTCGCCGACAGCCGGCGCTTCAGCCAGCCACTGGCGAATTTCGAGGAGGCCCAGCAGTGGCGTCAGCGCTGGTACCACCAACCATTGCCCTTCGCCAGCGATGGCGTGGTGCTGCGCCAGAGCCGCCGACCGCCGGCGCGCCGCTGGCAGGCCGCGCCGCCGCACTGGGCGGTCGCCTGGAAATACCCGCCGCGCTCGGCGCTGGCCCAGGTGCGTACGGTGGAGTTCCGCATCGGCCGCCGCGGTCGGATCACGCCGCTGCTGCAGCTCGAACCGGTGCAGCTGGATGACCGTCGCATCACCCGCGTCAGCCTCGGCTCGCTCAGACGCTGGCAGGCACTGGACATCCGTCCGGGCGACCAGGTCGCCATCGCCCTCGCCGGCCTGAGCATTCCGCGCCTGGACTCGGTGGTCTGGCGCAGCCCGCAACGCACGCCGCTGCAGCCGCCAGATCCGACGCACTACCACGCACTCAGCTGCTGGCGCGCGACGCCCGGCTGCGAGCAGCAGTTTCTCGCGCGCCTCAGTTGGCTCAGCGGCGACCACGGGCTCGCCATCCCCGGCCTCGGCCAGGGAACCTGGAGCGCGCTACTTGACGCCGGCCTGCTGCCGGACCTGCTCGGTTGGCTGGACCTGGATGCGGTGACGCTGCAGCAGGCAGCCGGAATCGGGCCGACCCGCGCCACCACCTTGGCCAGGCATCTGATGGCGGCTCGCCAGCGCCCCTTTGTCGTCTGGCTGACGGCACTGGGCCTACCAGGCGATGCTGCCCTCTCGGAGGACGACAACTGGCAGCAGCTCGCCGCGCGCAGCAGCGCCGACTGGCAGGCCGTGCCAGGCGTGGGCCCGGCGCGGGCTCAGCAGCTGCGGCAGTTCTTCCAGGCGGCCGAGGTGCTGGCGCTGCGCGAGCGCTTGCAGCAGGCTGGTATCCGCGGATTCTGAATACTGTCGCCGCACTTCGCCCATCCATATGGGTCGAACGTGCTTACAACCACCAATGGAGCACGCATGTCTGTCTGGCGATTAGCGGCAGTGCTGGCGGCAAGCTGCCTGCTCAGCGGACAGGCGGTCGCGGCGACAGCCAAAGCCGCTCCGCCGTGCGACGAGCAGCGCCATCAACTCAGCGAACAGCTGCAGGAAGCGCGCCTGCGAGGCCATCAGGCTCGCCAGGCGCAGCTGAACGATCAGCTCCAGGCCCTCAATCAGCAATGCCAGGGACTGATCGCGCTAGGCGCGCGCCACACCAATGCCACGGAACAGGCCAGTCGGCGCGTCGAACGGCGCGAACTCCTCCTGCGCGCGGCATTGGCAACCGGCGATGCTCAGCTCATCGCGCTGCGCAAGGATCAATTGGCCAAGGCGCGTGCGCAGCTCGAGGCGGTACGCCACCCCTGAGTGGTGGTCAGTACGCGCGAAATTCCTTGTGGCAGGTTTCGCAGGCATCCTCGACGCGCTGGAACGCCGGCGCCACCTCCTGCGGTTTCAATGGCTGCACGGTGGTCGCGGCCACCAGGGCGGCAGTCTCGGCCTCGAGCATGCGCGCCAGTTCGTTGAAGCGCTCCTGCTGCTGCCACACATCGTCGCGCGCGTCGCTCTGTTCTTCCTTGACCGCCGGATAATGCTGCCATGGCTGGCGCGACAGCTCGTCGAGCTTCACCGCACCCGCGGCAAACGCCGCGCCATCGAAGGGCAGACGCCCGCGCAGCATGCCGCCGAGATCCTCCTTGATGTCGAGCATCTGCTGATAGATCGCCTTGCGCTTGCCGAGCGGTGAATTCGGATCGATACGGTCACAACCGGTCAGTACCAGCGCGGTCATCAGGGAAAGGCCCAACAGTTGCAGCTTCATGGTTACCCGCTCGCGAAATGCAAAGCGCGGGATTATCCCCGCTTGCGCGCGGGTGAACAAATCGCTCGGGTATCAACGCGACCATTGGCCACCGGCGCTCTCGCAATCAATTTTGGCCTGCGCACGATCACTGGCGTGGTAGTGGTAGGTGATGATCTTTGCCTGCTCCGGCACCGTGGTCGGTAAGGTGCCATTGTCCGCCTGGGTGCCGCCGGCTTGCTCGTTGGCCAGGGTTTCCGGCGTCACCGCTGCGGTGCAGACCCCGAAATAGCCTCCCGGGCAGCTTCGCCGCAATTCGCGACGGGCATTCTTCACTGCCTCGTCGTTGCGACAGAGCCAATCCATCGAGTCGTCCTCCGCCGGCATCCCGCGCAGCTCGAAGCACTTCTCGGTGACCACCGGTGCAGGCACGGCACCGGACGTTTCGCTATGGACATAACAGGACTGCGCCGCCGCCGGCAGGCTGACGGCAGCGGCGATCAGAGCCAGCGTGATGCGAAGCGTGGGATTCATGGGCGTCTCCTTGAGCATTCGCGCCCGGCGGGGCGCACCGGGCCTGAAGCTACGACCCGCGCGCCGACCGCAGAGTTCGCGCGATCGGGCCACCGCGACGGGGTTGGGATTGCCGACAGGCGCAGCTATAATCGCCAAGCTTTACTCGGCCGGCTCCGCTTCGGTCGTGCCCGCCACCCGTCCGAGGGGCGCTGCAGCAGGTATGAAAACCTGTTTTGGATCTCACAAGCCACGCGACTTACCTGTCGCGCCGCAGCAGATCCAGATCAGGCTTCACCTGTCAGGCTCGGATGGGGCGTTTCCTAGAACGCATCAACGGCGCCCATTCGCATCTATACGAATGGAGAACTCTTCGATGAGTGCTGTCATGACGCCTGCCGGTTTCACCGACTTCAAGGTTGCCGATATTTCCCTGGCCGCCTGGGGCCGCCGCGAGATCATCATCGCCGAATCGGAAATGCCCGCGCTGATGGGCCTGCGCCGCAAGTACGCCGCCGAGCAGCCGCTCAAGGGCGCGAAGATCCTCGGCTGCATCCACATGACCATCCAGACCGCGGTGCTGATCGAGACGCTGATCGCCCTCGGCGCCGAAGTACGCTGGTCGTCCTGCAACATCTTCTCCACCCAGGACCAGGCCGCTGCCGCCATCGCCGCCGCCGGCATCCCGGTGTTCGCCTGGAAGGGCGAGACCGAAGATGAGTACGAGTGGTGCATCGAGCAGACCATCCTCAAGGACGGCCAGCCGTGGGACGCCAACATGGTGCTGGACGACGGCGGTGACCTGACCCAGATCCTGCATGACAAGTACCCGCAGGTACTCGAGCGCGTGCACGGTATCACCGAGGAAACCACCACCGGCGTGCACCGCCTGCTCGATATGCTCAAGGGCGGCACGCTGAAAGTCCCGGCGATCAACGTCAACGACTCGGTCACCAAGAGCAAGAACGACAACAAGTACGGCTGCCGCCACAGCCTCAACGACGCCATCAAGCGCGCCACCGACCACCTGTTGTCCGGCAAGCAGGCGCTGGTGATCGGCTACGGCGACGTGGGCAAGGGTTCGGCACAGTCGCTGCGCCAGGAAGGCATGATCGTCAAGGTTTCGGAAGTCGACCCGATCTGCGCCATGCAGGCCTGCATGGACGGCTTCGAGCTGGTCTCCCCCTACAAGAACGGCCTCAACGACGGCACCGAAGCCAGCGTCGACGCCGCGCTGCTGGGCAAGATCGACCTGATCGTCACCACCACCGGTAACGTCAACGTCTGCGACGCCGGCATGCTCAAGGCGCTGAAGAAGCGCGCCGTGGTGTGCAACATCGGCCACTTCGACAACGAGATCGACACCGCCTTCATGCGCGCCAACTGGGGCTGGGAAGAGGTCAAGCCGCAGGTGCACAAGATCCACCGCACCAGCAAGACCGTCGACCCGACCAACGACGACTACCTGATCCTGCTGGCCGAAGGCCGCCTGGTGAACCTGGGCAATGCCACCGGCCACCCGAGCCGGATCATGGACGGCTCCTTCGCCAACCAGGTGCTGGCGCAGATCCACCTCTACAACGAGAAGTTCGCCGACCTGCCAGTCGCCGAGAAGACCCAGAACGTCACCGTCATGGTCCTGCCGAAGAAGCTCGACGAGGAAGTGGCGCTGGAGATGGTCAAGGGCTTCGGTGGCGTAGTCACCCAGCTGACCGCCAAACAGGCCGAGTACATTGGTGTGACCGTCGAAGGCCCGTTCAAACCGGACAGCTACCGCTACTGATCGGCTAAACGCCATCGGTAGGTGGGCAGCCGCGGCTGTCCACCGGACCTTCCCAGCGGCGGACCGCTTCGCGCGTCCGCCCTATGCCCGAACGGATCGATTTCATGTCTCAAGACCGCCGCTACAGTTTCGAGTTCTTCCCCACCAAGACCGAAGCCGGCCACGAGAAGCTGATGGGCGTCGCCCGCCAGCTGGCCGGCTACCAACCCGATTTTTTCTCCTGCACCTATGGCGCCGGCGGCTCCACCCGTGACCGCACGCTGAACACCGTGCTGCAACTCGACGGCGAGGTGAAGGTGCCGACCGCACCCCATCTGTCCTGCGTCGGCGACAGCAAGCAGGAGCTGCGCGAGCTGCTTAACATTTACAAGGATGCCGGCATCAAGCGCATCGTCGCCCTGCGTGGCGACCTGCCTTCCGGCATGGGCATGGCCAGCGGCGAGCTGCGCTATGCCAACGAGCTGGTGGAATTCATCCGCACGGAAACCGGCGATCACTTCCATATCGAGATCGCCGCCTACCCGGAGATGCACCCGCAGGCACGCAACTTCGAAGACGACCTGGCGAACTTCGTGCGCAAGGCCAAGGCCGGTGCGGACAGCGCCATCACCCAGTACTTCTTCAATGCCGACTGCTACTTCTACTTCGTCGAGCGCGTACGCAAGCTGGGGGTGACCATCCCGATCGTGCCGGGCATCATGCCGATCACCAACTACAGCAAGCTGGCGCGTTTCTCCGATGCCTGCGGCGCGGAAATCCCACGCTGGGTACGCAAGCAGCTCGAAGCCTACGGCGACGATCTGCCGAGCATCCAGGCCTTCGGCGAGCAGGTCATCAGCGAGATGTGCGAGAAACTGCTGGCCGGCGGCGCCCCGGGCCTGCACTTCTACACCCTGAACCAGGCCGAGCCGAGCCTGGCGATCTGGAACAACCTCAAGCTGCCACGTTGAGTTCAGCCAGCTTCGTGGAAATACGGAGCTGGCTAATGAACCCGTGACCTGCGACACTGTCAAAGCAATGCGGCGTTGACAGGCTCTGTTATACTCCGCGCTTCCGCCAGGCTTACGCCCGGATGTCGCCATCAGCAAATAGCGGCAGGACCGGACGGGATCGCACGCCAGTCGCGATTCGAGCCAGGCATGATCATCCCAGGGCCACGCCCTCTACGAGACAGGATCACTCATGTCCTTTGCTTCCCTCGGTCTCTCCGAGGCTTTGGCCGGTGCCGTCGAGGCCGCCGGTTATACCCAGCCTACTCCCGTGCAACAGCGGGCCATTCCCGCCGTGTTGCAAGGCCGCGACCTGATGGTTGCCGCCCAGACCGGAACCGGCAAGACAGGCGGTTTCGCCCTGCCGGTACTCGAACTACTGTTTCCGGGTGGTCACCCGGATCGTGAACACCGCTACGGCCCGAAACAGCCGCGCGTACTGGTGCTGACGCCGACCCGCGAGCTCGCCGCCCAGGTTCACGACAGTTTCAAGATCTACGCCCGCGACCTGCCGCTGAAAAGCGCGGTGATCTTTGGTGGCGTCGGCATGAACCCGCAGATCCAGGCCGTGGCCAAAGGCCTCGACGTGCTGGTCGCCTGCCCCGGCCGCCTGCTCGATCTGGCCAACCAGAAGGCCATCGACCTGTCGCATGTGGAAATTCTCGTCCTCGACGAGGCCGACCGCATGCTCGACATGGGCTTCATCCATGACGTCAAGAAGGTCCTGGCCAAGCTGCCGGCCAAGCGTCAGAACCTGCTGTTCTCGGCGACCTTCTCCAAGGACATCACCGACCTCGCCGGCAAGCTGCTGCACAACCCCGAACGCATCGAGGTCACGCCGCCGAACACCACCGTCGAGCGCATCGAGCAGCGCATGTTCCGCGTGGCTGCCAGCCACAAGCGCGCGCTGCTCGCGCACCTGATCACCCAAGGTGCCTGGGAACAGGTGCTGGTGTTCACCCGCACCAAGCACGGCGCCAACCGCCTGGCCGAGTATCTGGAAAAGCACGGTCTGCCGGCGGCCGCGATTCACGGCAACAAGAGCCAGAATGCGCGCACCAAGGCGCTGGCCGACTTCAAGGCCAACCAGGTGCGCATCCTGGTCGCCACCGATATCGCCGCCCGCGGCCTGGACATCGATCAGCTGCCCCATGTGGTCAACTTCGAGCTGCCCAACGTCGAGGAAGACTACGTCCACCGCATCGGCCGTACTGGCCGTGCCGGACGCAGCGGTGAAGCCATTTCGCTGGTCGCGCCGGACGAGGAAAAGCTGCTCAAGGGCATTGAGCGGATGACCAAGCAGCGCATTCCGGAAGGCGACCTGATGGGCTTCGATGCCAGTGCCATCGAAGTCGAGAAACCTGAAGTTCGCGAACCACGCCAGCCGCGCCCGCAGCGCGGCGAACGCAAGGCGCGTGGCGAGCAGCGCGACAAGCCGGCAGAAAAGAGCGCCGAGCAGAAGGAGCGCAACCGTCGCAACAAGCCGCGCAAGCCCGCACGCGACGGCGTAGCCGGTGAAGCCCAAGGCATCAGTCGGCCGCCACAACTGCCTCCGGATCGTGCGCCGGACGAGTTCCTTGATGACGAAGTGGACAACTTCGGCAACCGGGTCGACTACGTCAGCCCCTATCAGAACAAGCAGAACCGCGGCCGCCGTCCCGGCGCCCCAGCGCAACCAGGTAGCGCCCAACCACGTGCAGCCGGTACCGGTGGTGCACAGGGCAGGGGCAAGCGCCCGGCGCAGGGCAAGGGACAGAGCCAGGGTGGCCAGGCGCGCAATGGCCAGCCGCGGCGCAAGAACGAAGGCCGTCGGATTGACGAGCCGGCCGTGTCGCGCCAAGAGGTGGTCAAGCCGCGCGAGAAACAGCCGGTGATCATCCACAAGGAGTCCAAGGCGGACCGCCTGCCGAGCCTGGATCAGCTCGAGCAACTGCCAAGTCGACCGCGAGGCGAGAAGCCGGCCCTACTGACACGCAACCGCTGAGTCAGAGCCGCAAAGCAAAACGCCGCCCTATGGGCGGCGTTTTCGTATCTATCGACTGCATATCCCGGCCACAAGGCGTGACCGCAGCGACATCGTTCAGCTCTCCGCCGGGTTCGCCTCCCGCCAGCCGCCACCCAACGCCTTGAACAGGTTGACCTCGCTGATCATCTGCGCCAGGCGATCGCTGATCAGTTGCTGCTGCACACCGAACAGCTGGCGCTGCGCATCGAGCAGCGTCAAATAGCTGTCCACGCCGGTCCGGTAGCGCCGCTCGGCCAGACTGTAGTAGTCCTCGCTGGTCTGCAGCAGATCACGCTGAGCCTGAACCTGACGGGTATAGGTGGCCTGCGCCGCAAGGCCGTCGGCAACCTCGCGAAAGGCCGTCTGGATGGCCTTCTCGTATTCGGCAACCTGAATGTTGCGGCTGATCGTGGCGTAGTCCAGGTTGGCACGCAGCTGGCCGGCGTTGAAGATCGGCACGCTGATGCTGGGCGCGAAGGTCCAGTAGCCGGAGCCGCCATCGAACAGTCCGGACAGTTCGCTGCTGGCACTACCGGCCGCACCGGTCAGGCTGATACGCGGGAAGAACGCTGCACGTGCCGCACCGATACTCGCATTCACCGCCTTGAGCTGATGCTCGGCCTGGAGAATGTCCGGACGCTGGTAGAGCAAATCCGACGGCAAACCGATCGGCAGCTCGGCGAGCTGCTCGCGAGCCAGACCAGCGGACACCGGCAACCCTGCCGGAATGCTCTGGCCGAGCAGCAACGTCAGCGCGTTGCGATCCTGCGCGACCTGGCGGGTGTACTGTTCGATGCTTACCCGAGCGCTGTCCACCGCGCTGCGCGCCTGACGCAGCTCCAACGCCGAGGCCACGCCGACGTCAAAGCTGCGCTGAGTCAAGCCGAGGCTTTCCTCGTAGGTCTTGAGCGTATCGCGGGTGACCTGCAGCAGCGCCTGATCGGCCTGCAGCGTCAGCCAGGCGTTGGCGACGCTGGCGATCAGACTGATCTGCGTGCTGCGCTGGGCGGCCTCGCTGGCGAAGAACTCGTCCAGCGCCTGGTCACGCAGGCTGCGCAGACGACCGAACAGATCGAGCTCCCAGGACACACCGAAGGTAGCACTGTACTGGCTGCTGATCGTCGGCTCGCCGCTCATGCTGAGATCGCCCGGCATGCGAGTGCGGCTGCCGTTGCCATCGGCACTGACGGCGGGCAGCAGATCGGCACGCTGGACGCGGTAAAGCGCACGATACGCATCGACATTGAGCGCTGCCACACGCAGGTCGCGATTGTTTTCCAGCGCCACGCCGATCAGCTGTTGCAAGGCGGGATCACGGAAGAACTCGCGCCAACCCAGCTCCTCAGCCCGCTGCTCGCTGCCAGCCGCCCCATAGGCCTCGCCTTGCGGCCAGGCTGCGTCCACCGGTGCCTCCGGGCGCTGGTACTCGGGAATCAGCGAGCAACCACTGAGCGCCGCCAGTAACGCCAGGCTCATCAGAGACTTGGTCACAGTGCATTCTCCTTCTCGCCGGTGGCGGACTTCTTGCGGTCGAACATCTGGCTGATCATCACGTAGAACAGCGGAATCCAGAAGATGGCCAGCACCGCCGCAGTAAGCATGCCGCCGATCACCCCGGTGCCGATCGCATGCTTGCTGCCAGCACCAGCGCCGGATGCCAGTGCCAGCGGCACCACCCCGAGGATGAAAGCCAGCGAGGTCATGATGATCGGCCGCAGACGCATGCGACATGCCTGCAAGGCGGCGTCCACGTAGCTCATGCCCTGCTCGTGCAGCGCCTTGGCGAACTCGACGATGAGGATCGCGTTACGCGCCGACAGGCCGATGGTGGTGATCAGGCCGACCTGGAAGAACACGTCGTTGGACAGACCGCGGCCGAGGGTGAACAGCAGCGCGCCGATCACGCCCAGCGGCACCACCAGCATCACCGAGAACGGGATCGACCAGCTCTCGTAAAGCGCGGCCAGGCAGAGGAACACCACCAGCAGCGAGAGGGCGTACAGCGCAGGACCTTGCGCGCCGGCCAGACGCTCCTCGTAGGATTGTCCCGTCCAAGAATAGCCGATACCGGCTGGCAGCTGCGCCGCGATGCGCTCGACCTCGGCCATCGCGTCACCGGAACTGTAGCCAGGCGCCGGCTCACCGAGCATCTCGATGGCACTGACGCCGTTGAAGCGGGACAGCTTCGGCGAACCGTAAACCCATTCGCCGGTGGCGAAGGCGCTGACCGGCACCATCTGACCCGCCTCGTTACGCACGAACCACTTCTGCAGATCCTCGGGATTCATCCGCGATTCGGCCATGCCCTGCAGATACACCTTCTTCACTCGGCCTCGATCGATGAAGTCGTTGACGTAGTTACCGCCCCAGGCGATCGACAGAGTGCTGTTGATCTCAGCGAGGGATACCCCCAGCACGCGCGCCTTCTCGTCATCGATGAGCAACTGGAACTGCGGCTCGTCGCGCAGGGTGTTGGGCCGCACGCGAGTCAGCACCGGGCTCTGGCTGGCCAGCTGCATGAACTTGTCACGCGCCTGCTGCAGCACCTGTTGACCGACACCGGCACGATCCTGCAGGAACAGGTTGAAGCCGGTGGCAGTACCCAGCTCCATCACCGCCGGCGGTGCGAAGGCAAATACCATTGCATCACGGAAACTGCCGAAGTGCTGCTGGGCACGCTGCGCCAGGGCGAACACACCATCTTCCTTGTCGGTCCGCTCACCCCAGGGCTTAAGGCCAATAAACGCGATACCGGAGCTCTGGCCGCGGCCAGCGAAGCTGAAGCCGGTCACGGTGAACACCGATCTGACGATGTCGCCCTCTTCCTCGAGCAGGTACTCGCGCATCGCGTCGATGCTCTGCTGAGTACGTTCGGCGGTCGAACCGGACGGTGTCATGACCTGGGCGAACAGTACGCCCTGATCTTCTTCAGGCAGGAACGCCGTGGGAATGCGGGTGAACAGCACAGCCATCACCGCGACGATCAGCACATAGAGCAGGAGGAACGGTGCCTTGCGCTTGAGCACGCCCTTCACGCCGCGCTCGTAGCCGTTCACGCTGCGCTCGAAGGTGCGGTTGAACCAGCCGAAGAAGCCGCGCTTCTCGTGATGGTCGCCCTTGGCAATCGGCTTGAGCAGCGTCGCGCACAGCGCCGGGGTGAAAATCAGCGCCATGATCACCGACAGCACCATGGCCGAGACGATGGTGATCGAGAATTGCCGATAGATCACCCCGGTGGAGCCACCGAAGAACGCCATCGGCAGCAGCACCGCCGAGAGCACCACGCCAATACCCACCAGCGCGCCCTGGATCTGCCCCATGGATTTGCGCGTCGCCTCCAGCGGCGACAGGCCCTCCTCGCGCATCACCCGCTCGACGTTCTCCACCACCACGATGGCGTCGTCCACCAGAAGGCCGATCGCCAGGATCATGGCGAACATCGTCAGCGTGTTGATGCTGAAGCCAAACACCGCGAGGATGCCGAAGGTACCCAGCAGTACCACCGGCACCGCCAGGGTCGGCACCAGGGTGGCGCGGAAGTTCTGCAGGAACAGGTACATCACCAGGAAGACCAGCACGAAGGCTTCCAGCAGGGTCTCCATCACACCGGTAATCGAAGCGGAAATGACCGGCGTGGTGTCGTAGGGATAGACCACCTCGACGCCCGGCGGAAAGAACGGCTCGAGTTCGTTGATGGTCTTGCGCACACCCTCGACGGTATCCAGCGCGTTGGCGCCTGTCGCCAGCTTGAGCGCCAGCCCGGCAGCCGGCTTACCGTTGTAGTGTGCGCTGACGCTGTAGTTCTCGCCGCCCAGTTCGACCTTGGCGACATCGCCCAGGCGCACTTGCGAACCATCGCTGTTGACCTTGAGCAGGATCTCGCGGAACTGCTCCGGCGTCTGCAGGCGTGTCTTGCCAATCACGGTGGCGTTGAGTTGTTGCCCCTTGACCGCCGGCAAGCCGCCGAGCTGACCGGACGACACCTGCACGTTCTGCGCCTGGATGGCAGTCTTCACGTCCAACGGGGTCAACGCGAAATTGTTCAACTTGGACGGATCGAGCCAGATGCGCATGGCGTACTGAGCACCGAAGACCTGGAAGTCGCCCACCCCTTTGGTTCGCGAGAGCGGGTCCTGCATGTTGGCCACGATGTAGTTGGCCAGATCACGCTGGTCGAGGCTGCCATCGGTGGACACCAGACCAATGACGATGAGGAAGTTGCGCACCGCTTTGGTCACCCGAATGCCCTGCTGCTGCACTTCCTGCGGCAGCAACGGCGTGGCCAGCTGCAGCTTGTTCTGCACTTGGACCTGCGCGATATCGGGGTTGGTACCTTGCTCGAAGGTCACGGTGATCGCCATGCTGCCGTCGGAGTTGCTTTCCGAGGAGATGTAGCGCAGCCCGTCGATGCCGTTGAGCTGCTGCTCGATCACCTGTACCACGGTGTCCTGCACGGTCTGCGCCGAAGCACCCGGATAGGCCACCGCGATACCCACGGCCGGCGCGGCGATGCTCGGATACTGGTTGACCGGCAGCTTGAGGATGGACAGACCGCCCGCCAGCATGATCACCAGGGCGATCACCCAAGCGAAGATGGGTCGGTCGATAAAGAATCTGGACATGAACTACGACCCCCCCCTCAGCCTTCTTGGCCATTGGGGGCAGCCGCCGCCCCGTTGCCGTTGGCGACATTGCCGGCCGGTACGGCGTTGACTTCGACGCCCGGCTGGATGAACTGCAGTCCTTCGGTGATCACCCGGTCGCCGGGGTTGAGGCCTTCGCTGACCAGCCAGCGGTTGCCGACCGTGCGCTCGGTTTTCAACTGGCGCATTTCAACCTTGTTTTCGGCGTTGACCACCATGGCCACGGGATCGCCTTTGGTGTTACGCGTGACGCCCTGCTGCGGCACCAGCAACGCCTCGCTCTTGACGCCGGCCACCAGCTGAGCGCGGACGAACATGCCTGGCAGGAGGATGCGCTCAGGGTTGGGGAACATCGCGCGCAGGGTAACCGAGCCGGTACCGGTGTCGACCGACACTTCGCTGAACTCCAGCTTGCCCTCGTGCGCGTACTGGCTACCGTCTTCCAGGGTCAGGGTGACCTTGGCGGCATTCTCGCTGGCCTTCTGCAGACGGCCTTCGGCCAGGTCGCGACGTAGCGCCAGCAACTCCCGCGCGGGCTGAGTGACATCGACGTAGATCGGATCAAGTTGCTGGATGGTCGCCAGCTCATCGGCCTGGCCATTGCTGACCAGCGCCCCCTCGGTGACGGCGGAACGCCCGATGCGCCCCGAGATCGGTGCGAGTACCTTGGTGTACCGGACATTGATGCGCGCCTGCTCCAGGTTCGCCTCGGCCTGCAGCGCAGCGGCACGCGCCTCGTCATAGGCCTGGCGGCTGACAGCCTGATCCTTCACCAGATCGGCATAGCGATCCGCCAGTGACTTGCTCGAGGCCAGGCTGGCCTGAGCACTCTTGAGCGTCGCCTCGTAAACCGATGCATCGATCTGGTACAGCTGCTGCCCGGCTTTCACTTCGCTGCCTTCGGTGAACAGGCGCTTCTGGATGATCCCGTTGACCTGCGGTCGCACCTCGGCGATGCGATAGGCACGGGTACGTCCAGGCAGTTCGCTGGTCAGCGCAAAGGGTTCAGCCTCAAGGGTGACGACCCCCACCTGAGGCGTCTGCTGCGCCGGCGGAGCCGACTGCTGCTCGCAGCCCGCGAGCAGGATGGTCGCGGCGAAGAGGGAAAGCAGAGCAGCGCTGGCTGGCTTGATTGGCATGGGAAACCCCTTGAAAGCTGGCTGGCCAAGTGGAAAGGCGATGCGTCGCGGGCGCGGGCAGCGGAATCGGGGAAATATACTTACATCCATCACTGTCTGTAAACCGCCACGACCGAATCGAAATGTTGCGAAAACCCGATGCCAGACAGGGTTATTGCGGCGTGTCGGTAGGGTTTCGTCTGTTGAAGCAATCCTGGGCAAACACGCACAAAGCACAACGCCGGCAATGGGCCGGCGTTGTGCTTCAGCCGTCGGTAACGTTACTGCCGCACACCCTCGACCGAGATGATCAGGTCGACCGTCTGCGAAGCCGGGCCAAGGTCCATTTTGATGTCGAAGTCTTTCAGTTTCAGCGTCGTGCTGCCCTCGAATCCGGCGCGGTAGCCCCCCCACGGATCCTTACCCTCGCCAATGAACTTGGCAGCGATCACCACCGGCTTGGTCACGCCGTTGAGGGTGAGGTTGCCGGTGATGTCGGCCGTGCCTTCTCCAGTCGATTTGACCGAGGTGGACTCGAAGGTGGCAGTCGGATGCTTGCCGACGTTGAGGAAATCGTCGCTGCGCAAGTGCTTGTCACGCTCGGCATGGTTGCTGTCGACGCTGCCAGTCTGCAGCGTCACCTTGACCTTGCTGGCTTCCGGCTTGGCGGCATCGAAACTGAAGCTGCCGTCGAAATCCTTGAAGGTGCCCCACAGCCAGCTGTAGCCCAGGTGACTGATCTTGAAGTTGACGAAGGCATGTTGGCCTTGCTTGTCGATTACATAATCGGCCGCCAGGGCCTGGCCAGCAAACAGTGCCGAACCGAGGGCGAGCGCAGCGAGGGTTTTCTTCAGCATCGGGGTTTCTCCTAGCGAATTGAATTCAAACATCGGCACGGCCGAACATCCGCAGCAGCGTCGGATCGCGGTCGATGAAGTGGTGTTTCAGAGCGGCCAGACCATGCAGCCCGGCAAGAATGACCAGCGCCCAGGCCAGGTACTCATGCACCAGACCGGCGACGTCCTCCTGATTGGGAATCGAAGTCAACAGCGCCGGCACATCGAACCAGCCGAAGACGCTGATCGGACGGCCATCGGCAGTCGAGATCAGATAGCCGGACAGCATGACGGCGAACATCCCCAGATAAAGCACGCCGTGGCCAAGCCGGGTAGCCAGCCGCGTTGCACCACCGTGACTGGCCAGCGGCGCAGGGCCAGTACTGAGGAAGCGCCACAGCAGCCGCACGAACATCAGCACGAACAGCAAAATCCCAACACTCTTGTGAATGTCAGGAGCGGTGCGGTACCAGCTGCTGTAGTAGTTCAAGCCGACCATCCAGAAGCCGAGCCCGAACAGGCCGAATACGGCTATCGCACCCAGCCAGTGGAGCAGGATGCTGGTCAGGCCATAGTTGCTGGAAGTATTGCGCCAGTGCATCGCCGGGTTCCCAAGATTGAACAGTGCAATAAGCCTAGCGGCTTACCTATCGGAAAAGCGCGAATATTTTCGCTTTAAATCATCCATGCATTCGATACAAGCTCAGCAGCCGTGCCATCTCAAGGGGGACGCTTCTGCTAGGCTTCGCCGACATTCGAGGAGGAGCAACGATGAGCCTTAACGACAGCTGGATGCAACGCGACCTGGCGGTACTCTGGCATCCATGCACCCAGATGAAGGACCACGAACAGCTGCCGTTGATTCCTATCAGGCGCGGCGAAGGCGTATGGCTCGAGGATTTCGACGGCAAGCGCTACCTCGATGCGGTGAGTTCCTGGTGGGTCAACGTCTTCGGCCATGCCAATCCGCGCATCAACCAGCGCATCAAGGATCAGCTCGACCAGCTCGAGCACGTGATGCTGGCCGGCTTCAGCCACCAACCGGTGGTGGAGCTCTCCGAACGCTTGGTGCGGATCACCCCCGCCGGCCTTGCGCGGGTGTTCTACACCGATAACGGCTCTACCGGCATCGAAGTCGCGCTGAAGATGAGTTTCCATTACTGGCGCAACAGCGGACGACCGCGCAAGCAACGCTTCGTCACCCTGACCAACAGCTATCACGGCGAAACCGTCGCCGCGATGTCGGTAGGCGACGTCGCCTTGTTCACCGACACCTACAAGCCGCTGCTGCTCGATACCCTCAAGGTGCCCAGCCCCGACTGCTATCTGCGCCCGGCAGGCATGAGCTGGGAAGAGCACTCACGCAACATGTTTGCGCACATGGAGCAGACTCTGGCCGAGCACCATGACGAGGTGGCGGCCGTTATCGTCGAGCCGCTGATCCAGGGCGCCGGCGGCATGCGCATGTATCACCCGGTGTACCTCCGATTGCTGCGCGAAGCCTGCGACCGTTATGACGTCCATCTGATCCACGACGAGATCGCGGTGGGCTTCGGCCGTACCGGCACCATGTTCGCCTGCGAACAGGCTGGTATCTGCCCAGATTTTCTCTGCCTGTCCAAGGCGCTGACTGGCGGCTATCTGCCGATGGCGGCGGTGCTGACCACCGAACGCCTGTACCAGGCGTTCTACGATGACTATTCGACGCTGCGGGCATTTCTGCATTCGCACACCTATACCGGCAACCCGCTGGCCTGCGCCGCTGCCCTGGCGACACTGGACATCTTCGAACAGGACCAGGTGATCGAAGCGAACAAGGCCCTCGCCGCACGTATGGCACACGCCACTGCCCATCTGGCGGACCACCCGCACGTCGCCGAGGTGCGCCAGACCGGCATGGCACTGGCGATCGAAATGGTACAGGATAAGGCTTGCAAAACCGCCTACCCGTGGCAGGAACGCCGCGGGCTCAAGGTCTATCAGCATGCGTTGAAGCGTGGAGCACTGTTGCGACCGCTCGGCAGCGTGGTGTACTTCCTGCCTCCCTACTGCATCACTGAAGAGCAGATCGATTTTCTCGCCGAAGTGGCCGCAGAAGGCATCGATATCGCGACGCGCGACAATATGAGCGTCGCACTGCCTGCCGGCGCACCGAGCGAGTTTCGCGACCCCGGCTAATGCCCCGGTCGTTCGCCGCCATTGGCGGCAGGCTTCAGCCATACAGCTGAAAGCTATAAGCTTGCCGCCTGACTTGCCACTGATCGCCCCTACTTATTTATGCGCCTGTCCCGGTTCTTCATCGACGCCCCACTCACCCTCGGCTCGCACGAGTTGCCGGAATCCGCGGCGCATTACATCGGCCGAGTGCTGCGATTGGGGCCAGGCAGCGCGGTCCAGCTGTTCGACGGTAGCGGAAAGGAGTACCTCGGCGAACTCAGCGAGGTGAGCAAGAAGAGCGTACGCGTCGACCTGCAGGAGTGCCTGCCAGGTATGGCCGAATCGCCGCTCCAGGTGCATCTTGGTCAAGGTCTGTCGCGCGGCGAGCGCATGGACTGGGCAATCCAGAAAGCCACCGAGCTCGGCGTAGCACAGATCACCCCGCTCATCAGCGAACGCTGCGAGGTTCGACTGAAGGACGAGCGTGCCGACAAGCGCCTGGCCCACTGGCGGCAGATCGCGATCAGCGCCTGCGAGCAATGTGGTCGCTCGACTCTGCCGATCATCCATCCGCCCCAGGCACTTGGCGAATGGCTCGGCGTGGAGGCCGACCTGAAACTGGTTTTGCACCCGGTCGCCACAGCGCTGGCCAGTCATCCGCAACCACGCTCGCTGGCTTTTCTCATCGGTCCGGAGGGTGGCCTCAGCGATCAGGAAATCGAGCAGGCACGACGCGAGGACTTCCATGCGGCACGACTCGGCCCCCGGGTGCTGCGCACCGAAACGGCGCCAGTCGTCGCACTCAGCGTGGCGCAGCAACTGTGGGGTGACTTCTAAGCGTCCCGCAATGCGTATGCCACCGGGATCAGATCAACCCGGCATCGGCCAGGCGCTGCTCAAGACCGACCAGATCAGGGATGCGCGCTTGCACGTCACCCAGCTCCACCGCGTCCAGCTCTAGAGGAGCGAGCGCTGCCTCGGCGCGCACGAGCCCCTCGTCAACCTTGATCGAGTGAGGAATGCCCTGCACCAACAGGGCGATGAACTTGACGTCCTGACGACCGCCGAGCGCATTGAGTACGGCGATCCGCGCACCCGACCCGATATGCGCCGCACCATTCGACGCAGCCTCGAATGACAACAAAGGCAGGCTGAGATCCCGCCACTGGACCTGTCCAAGGAACCATGCGGGAGCGCCCTGCGTCACCTGCGGGGCGCGATAGGGAATCATCTCGGCCACCGCAACGTTCGGCAGCAACAACGTGCGATCGGCGAGTGGCACCAGCAGTCCGGTGAGGCTGGCACGGGCATCCTGGGTAGCAACCGATTGGCTCATGAGAAATCTCTTTCGAAGGACGTCGCGGTCAGGTTGGCCTGCTCCGCAAGATAATTGACCAAGGCTTGCGCGAGCTCACGCGGGTCGCCACTGAAGGAGCTGTAGCCACCCTCGCGCAGATTGTCCGGCATGCTCGAGCACGCGCAGGAGTCCGCCCGCTGGGTCCAGATCTTTCCGCCCTGACGCAACATATAGGCAGCCGCGGCACTGCCATCGCTGCCCATGCCGCTGAAAACGATCGCCCCACAACGATCGCCGTAGTGCTGTGCCAGATTGAGCATCATCTGGTCGATCGACGGGCTGTATGGTTCCGGCCAACCACGGCCACTGCAGTACATCTGGCGATCCGCGTCGAAGCCAAGCTCGTGCATGATCGGGGCAATCACCACCTCGCCGCAGCGGATGGTATCGCCGACGCGGCTCTGGGTTACCGTCCAGCCGCTATGGCGGCCAACCGCCTGGGAGAGCGCCGCCTCAAAGCTTGCTTCGATGTGCTGGGCATAGATGAAACCCAGCGGCAACCCCTCGGGCAGCGCATCCAGGAACGCCTTCACCGCTTCAGGGCCGCCAAGAGAGGCTGCCAGCAACCATACGCGAGGTGCCACTTCGCCAGCGGTCGGCGGGTGCTCGGCGAGCGCCTTGGGCAGGGCCAACTGCCCACCGCGCACCAGCTCAGCCCCCAGCACGTCCAGGCGCGGCCCCACCACCACAGCAGGATCACCAACCAACCGCTTGAGCTTGCCGAACAAACGGCGCTCCCAGCGAGGATAGTTTTCCGAATGGCGCTCCGGCGCATGCCCCTCGCCAAACAGCACCAACGTGCTGTCACGCTCGAGCAGCGCATCGACCAGCGGCGAATCCTCCGTCTGCGCCAGATCCACCAGCCAGAGATCCGCCTCGGTGCCTTCCAGATCAGCCAACTCCATTCGCGCCGGATCGTTGTTCAGCACGACTTGGTAGCCGTTCGCGCCAAGTGCCTGCTGCAGCACGTGGCGCTGCAGCGAAGTGTCGGCCAGAACCGCAATGCGGGCAGATGATGCCTCAGTCATTTACGTGAACCAGTCGCTGAATGCTCTCGAGCAATACCGACTCCTGATACGGCTTGCCCAGGTACTCGTTCACACCGATGGCGAGGGCCCGATCCCGGTGTTTCTCACCAGTACGCGAGGTGATCATGATGATCGGCAGATCTTTCAGCCGCTCGTCATGGCGCACCAGCGCCGCCACCTCGAAACCGTCCATGCGTGGCATCTCGATATCCAGCAGCATGATGTCCGGTTTGCGCTCCTGCAGCTGGGTAATGGCATCGACACCATCCTTGGCAGTGAGCACGTTCATTCCGTTGCGCTCCAGCAAACGGCTGGTGACCTTGCGTACAGTGACCGAATCGTCGACCACCATCACCAACGTCGGACGCTCGTTCTCGACTTCTGGCACTTCTGGCGATTGCAAGAGCTGCTGAGGCCGCTGCTGGGTTAGTTGCAAGTGCGCGTGCAGGATACGAATAGTGGCAAGCAGATCGAGAATGACCACCACGCGCCCATCGCCGAGGATGGTCGCACCGGATATCCCGTGTACCCCGGCAAATTGCGGCCCCAGGCTCTTCACCACGATTTCTCGCGAGCCCGCGAGGCTGTCCACCTGCACCGCGACACTGTGCTCTTTGGAGCGCACGAGAATGACCGGCAACGGCAGACTCTGCCCAACCAGCTTAGGCCGCTGCCCATTGTTCAGCAGCTCACCGAGATAGCGCAGTTCATAGGCCTGTCCGGCATATTCGAAACGGGGCGCATCTGGCTGGTAGTACGCTTCCAGCTCGTAAGGCGACACGCGCACGATACCTTCGATGGTATTCAGCGGAATCGCATAGAGGTCTTCACCCGAATACACCATCAATGCACGGTTGACCGAAACGGTGAACGGCAGGCGAATCAGGAAGCGCGTGCCCTCGCCCAAGGTGGATTCGATACTCATCGTACCGCCGAGCTGCTTCACTTCCGAGTGCACCACGTCCATGCCGACGCCACGACCGGAAATTTGCGTTACCCGCTCGGCGGTGGAGAAACCCGCCTCGAGGATGAACTGCAGGACCTCGTGCTCGCTGAGATCAGCGTCAGACGCCATCAGGCCACGCTCGATGGCCTTGCGACGCACGGCCGCCCGGTTGATGCCGCCGCCATCGTCGCTCAACGTGAGCACAATGTCGCCACCCTCGCGTGCCAAGTCGAGGCGAATGGTGCCTTGTTCCGGTTTGCCGGCGGCGCGACGCGCTTCCTGCGACTCGATGCCATGGTCCACGGCATTACGCAGCATGTGTTCCAGCGGTGCAACGATCCGCTCGAGGACGCTGCGATCCATCTCGCCTGTGGCGTTCCCGACGAGGAATTCCACCTGTTTGCCCAGCTCGGATGCAACCTGCCGGACGATACGACGCAAGCGAGGCACCAGTCGCTCGAAAGGCACCATGCGGGTACGCATGAGTCCTTCCTGCAGCTCGGTATTGACCCGCGCCTGCTGCAGCAGCAGCGTTTCGGCGTCGCGGTTGCGCGCCGCCAGGGTTTCCTTCAGGTCCAACAAGTCGGACGCCGACTCGAAGAGCGCACGCGATAGCTGCTGCAGCTGCGAGTGGCGGTCCATCTCCAGCGGATCGAAGTCGTCATATCCGGCACGCTCGGCCTCGGCCTGGTAGCGACTAAGGATCTGCGCCTGAGTTTCGGTATCCAGACGCCGCAACTGATCACGCACCCGCTCGATGGTAGCCTCCATCTCGTTCAGCGTGAAGCTGACGTCGCTGACTTGCTGCTCGACCCGGCCACGGAAGATCGAGGTCTCGCCTGCCAGGTTGACTAGGCCCTCGAGCAACTCTGCCGGCACTTTCACCAGCTCCTGCGGTGCACGACGTGCGGCTGCATCCTGCGCAGCCTGCTGGGCACGCTGAATGAAGGGCAGTACTTTCGCCGGAGCGACGTTGGCTGCCGGCTGCACACTGGCCGCGACAATAGGTTGCGCCAGAGGCTGCGGCAGCGCGGCCTCCACTACCTCATTAACCGCTGCCGGTGCTGGTGCACCGTCCGTTGCGTCCGTCATGAGGTACGCGCGCAGTTGCTCGACCTCCTTGAGCAACCCGTCATAACCCTGCTGGACATCGAGAAACAGGCTGTCCGGCCAGGGCGCACCCTGTTGCCGGGCTTCGCCCAGATGCTGCTCGAGATCATGCGCCATGTTGCCCAGACGACCTTGTCCGGCGAGCCGCGCGCCGCCTTTGAGCGTATGTAGAACCCGCAGCATGTCCGCTAGCGGCGTAGGGTCGTCACGCTGGGCATCCCAGCGGCCGAGCGCGGCTTCCATTTCCTCAAGCAGGTCGTCGGCTTCCTCGACGAAGATGTCGAGAATCTCTGCCTCTCCGGACTGCGGTTGGGGTGCTTGCGCTGCCTTGAGCGTAATGCTGCTGGGCGAGCTTAGCTGTTGCTCCGGATTGTCGCGAAAGCGGCGGATCGCTTCGATCAACTCCGTTCCATCAGGCCGCGGACGCCGGTTGCGCAGGGCATCCAGCATATCGGCCAAACGATCGTGACAGGCCTGCAAAAGGCTGAACAATTGCTCGGTTGCCCGGTACTTGCCGGCGCAGAGACCTTCGTACAGATACTCCAGCTCATGAGCAAGATCGCCAATTTCGCGGCAGTCGGCCATTCGCGCACCGCCCTTCAGCGTGTGCAAATCCCGCTGCAGCGCCTCGATCTCGAAGCTGTTGTCGACATCACTCATCCAGCGCTGTAAGCCAGCCGCAACGCTTTCCATGATGTCGAATCCTTCTTCGAGAAAGATGTCGACCAGCTCGGGATCAGCTTCATCCCGCGCTTCACGTTCCAGGTTCACCGCTTGCATTTCCGTCTGCGCGCGTTCAATCGGCTCGTCGAGTTCCACTGGGTCTTCAACTTCTAAGACCTCCGGAAGCGGCGGCAGCTCGTCGGAGCTGATCTGCTCATCGGATTGAGCTTCGCTGTCAGTCGCAGAACCAACGAAGTCTTCAAGCGCCGTACTAGCCTCGTCGGACATTTCGAGCGATTCAACCATCGCCGTCGGCCCCAACGACGGTATCGGCGTCATGGCCAGCTGCGCCTCTCCGCGAGGCAAGCCACCTTGCCGAAAGGCTCGAATCGTTTCGAGCAGATCGCTGGCCGCGGTCATCGGCACGCGCGCTTGCAGCTGTTCGAGCTGCAGCGCCAATTGATCGTGGCTGCGTTGCAGCAAGGCAGCGAGGTCCGCGGAGTGCATGTAGCGGCCGTCGGACAAACCTTCGTATAACGACTCCAGTTCGTGCGCGAGATCACCGACCGGTCGAACACCAGCCATTCGCGCTCCGCCCTTGAGCGTATGCAAATCGCGTAGGAGGGCCGAGAGTGCGAGCTGGTTAGACGGATCACCCAGCCAGCGTTCGAGGGCATCGCCAGCACTGTCCAGCAGGTCGACAGCCTCGTCGAGGAAGATCTCTACCATCTCCTGATCGAGACCGTCCTCATCGAGCGGATGTTCGAACATCTCGGATTCAGTCGACGAGATCGATGCCACGGTGGCAGCAGCTGGCGGCGCGGCAGAACTCGCTGAATCATCAATCTCAGCATCAAAAAAGTCGGGCGCCTCAGCTGCTTCTGCCGCAAGCCCCTCAAGCTGCGTCACCAGCTGCGGCTGGGCAGTCACCTGCAACGCTGCAGCGACCTGATCCATCATACCTACGAGGGCTTCGTGACCCTGCTCCACAGCATCGAAGAAGCGCTCGCTAACCGGCAGGCGCCCCTCCTGCACCACGGCATACAGCTCCAGCAGCGCCTGGCACAAGGCATCAATCTGCGGTAGATCGGCCATCTGAGCGCCGTGACCCAGGCTCGTCAGTTCCTGCAGCAACGCGGAAAGCTCTTGCCGCTCGGCCGGGTGTTCCCGCCAGCTGTGCAACAGATCCTCTGCATCAAGCAGGATATTCATGCCTTCGGCGAGAAACGCCGCGATCAAACTCGGATCACGCGCCTCTCCTTTGGCGTTCTCGCTGCGAGCGTCGGCTTCCGCGAGTCTGGCCTGATGCAAGGCATGAACCCGAGCAAGAAACTCCTCCGCCCCAACAATCGGGGCGAGTGGCCGCTCTTGAAGATTCTCTAGTCCCTGACGCAGAAGCTGTTCGGCATCGTGCAACAACTCCGCCTCGGCGAGATCCATCTGGACCAGGTTGGTCTTGAACTCCTTGACCATCTTCTCCAATGGAGTGGCAAGCGCCGCTATCGGCAAGATTCCAGCCATGTGCGCACTGCCCTTGAGCGTATGCAGGGCCCGTTGCAACGCATCGGTCACCGGCTGCGGCAGGCGCTGAGCACAGTCGGCGAGAAAATCGACCAAGGTAGTGAGATGCGCCTCAGCCTCGTTACGGAAAATCTCCAGCAACTGAGGGTCCAGCCCATCATCCGCTAGCCCGTCGAGGCTTGCTTCTTTCTCGCCAGCGGCCTCGCCTTCCGAGGTCACGGGCGGGGTGATCAGAGGCGCCTCACCCTTGGCTAAAGCATGTGCCCTGGCCGCGAGCTGATCAACATCGTTGCGTTGACGCTGGGCTTTGGCAGCAAACTCATCAACCAAAGCGGGCAACAAGTCAACGACATCGGCTACGACCTGCTTAACCGCGTCGCCGGGTTCGATGCTACGGTCAAGGACTCGATTGAGCAGATTCTCGATGGACCATGCCAGCTCCCCGATGATCAGCGCGCGCACCATACGGCCACTGCCCTTCAAGGTGTGAAAGGCACGCCGCACCTCACCCAGCACGTCCTTGTCTGCTGGATTGGACAGCCATGTAGGCAAATGCTCGCGGATCGTATCAAGTACCTCGGCGGCCTCCTCGATGAAGACCTCGAGCAGTTCGTCGTCGACCGGCTCCTCATCCACTGGAGGCGGTAGCAGACTCGGCGGCACATCCTGCGCCGGCGGGTTGATCGCGATGACCGGAGCAGCCATGACCTGATCCAGCCCCAGCGCGGCAACAGGCTCGTCGACCTGCTCGTTCAACGGCGGTAGCGTGACTTCCGGCAGCTCGAGGGCGGCGATATCGGCCTCGCTCAACTGATCGCCTTGGTCGGCCTCTTCAATCATTTCAACAGCTGCCGTCGGCAGTTCCAGCTGTTCGTCAGCGGACACCTCGCTGCTGTTCTCGCCATTCTCGAGTTCGGCAGAGGTGTGATCGGCCTGTGGCGCAGCTTCAGCGACCGGAGCGCTTAGCTCGGATTCATCGAGACCCAAACAGGTTTCAAGATTTTCGTCACGACTGAACGCTTCCCGGGTAGGCTCCGGCTCGGGAAACAGGAACTCGATCTCGTCCAACGGATCGTCGCAATGCTCGTATGGTGGTTCAATCTCGCCGCTGGGTGATGCCTCGGCGAAAAGTGGGTAGCCCAGATTCCGCAAGCTCTCTTGCGCAACATCGAGAATCAAGTCTCCCTGGCTACCGCAATCTTCGCTCAGGCGCTCCAAGTAATACTCAACGCTGGTAATAGCATCGGCCAAAGTATCCAGGCTCTGCCAATCCGGCACGGCACGGCGTGCCAGCAGCTGTTCCTGAATGTAGCGGTTGCACGCATCGAGCAAGCCGGCTGCGCGCTCCAGCGGAATCATCACAAGCCCCCCGCGCGCCTGAGTCAACAGCTCGGGAACCTTGGCCAGATGCTCGTGATTCCATTGCGATGCAATGAATTCGATGATCGCATCCTTGGCCTGCTCAAGCGCGGTGCGCGCCTCCTTGATCACCAGCTGATGAATCTGCGCCACATCGGTAGTCGGAAGATGCCGGGCCTCGTCCTGCCCCTCGGTCGAGGAACCGACCATTCCGGCCAGAGTCGCCTCCACATAGAGCAGCGCGCCGGCGATATCCATCAACACCGCGTCATCAGGCTGACGCAGACCCGAGGACAGGCTCTGGATGAGTCCGATCTGATCGAGAATAATCTTGCGTGGCTGGGCAAAACCCAGCACGGCGAGGGTGTCGGCGATCTGTTTCAGAGGTGCCTGCAGACCCGCCAGCTCGTCGATGACCTTGCGGTCGCTCCGCACGAACAGGTCCAGACTATCCTTGACCCGTACCAGCTCTTCACACAGTGCCGCGACCACCGAACGCATCGCCCCACGATCGGGGCCGGCGAGCTGCGCGCGCTCCTGATCCACTATCGCCGTGTCAGGAAGCGCCTCGTCGAGCCGGTAGTGCTCTTTCAACGCTCGCAGGCGAGGCGTGTGGCTAGGTGCCTTGGCCACATAGAACAGCAAGTTCTTGATCAGCTCATCGGGTGCCGGCTGATTCAGACCGTCGGCCCCTTGCTCGCCTAGGCGCTTCAGCTCTTTGTCCACCTGCCGCAGCAGGGTCCGCACCGAGGCACCGTTGCTCACCGCACCGCTGGCCAAGCCCTCGGTCATCCCGGACGCAATCTGCCAAAGCGCGCCGACTGGCGCCCCTTGGCACAGAGTCTCCAAGCGTGCGAACACTCGCGCCATGTACCCCAGATTGGTCGGCAAGTCCTGATTGCGAATCACCCCAACCAGCGCCACCTGCAGCATCTGCCTTAACTTGCGCAACAGTGCTGGTAGTTCCTCTGTGCGCAGACGATCCACGAATTCGTGGGACAGGGCGGGGGTGCGTTCGGACAAATCAGGCGCGAACAGGCTGGTTTCCGACAGCAGCTTCTCGCCTCGTGCGGCCCGCAGATCGTTGAGCAGCGGCAGTACCACCATCGGCAGATCCCGGCGCGCGCTCTGAATGCGGTCAAGGTATACCGGCATCTGCAGGATCGCCTGCATCAGTACTTCGAGCGCCTCAGTCTGATTGGCGACACGACCTTCCAGCAGTGCACGCGCGAGCTGCTCCATCTCCTCGGCCAACAGCGCAGCGCCGAAGAACTCGACCATCTGTAGAGTGCCATGCACCTGATGCACATAGGTCAGGCAGAAGCGCATCCGCGTCGAATCCTGCGGAGCCTCGACATAAGCTTCCAAGGCTTGGCGCGCCTGTTTGAGGGTCTCGGCGATCTCGCCTTTCACCCATTCCAGGGCGACATAATCGTGCCGATCACCCATAGCGACTCCGCTCATAAACTTTTCCGGGTAAAGGCCAGGACCTGATCGTTGGCTACCGGAACCAAGTCCGGATGCTGCCAACCCACCACTTCACCGACGCCGATTACTAGTAATCCTCCCGGTGCTAGCCGTTCGGCCAGACGATTGAGGATTTCGCGACGCCGCCAGCGGCGGAAGTAGATCAGCAGGTTCTGACAGAAAATGACGTCCATACCTGAGAGTGGCGCGGCAGCCAGCTCCAGCACATTCAGCTTGGCGAAGCACACCCGAGCAGCCAGCGTCGGGATGATCTGCATACGATCGCCGGGTATCGTCTTGAAATAGCGCTCGCGCAAGTCCGGGGCCACCTGTTCCAACCTGCGAACGCCGTAAACGGCATCGCGGGCCCTGTCTAAGGCGCTGAGACTGATGTCGGTACCGGTCACGCCAAAGCTCTCGTCGCGACCGCTCCCCCGCAAGACTTCGGCGGCACTGATGGCCAGCGAGTAGGTTTCCTCGCCGCTGGCACAACCCACGCTCCAGAGCGCCCAAGGTCGCTCTATACCTTCACTCTGAAGGCGCAGGGCCAGATGTTTTTCAAGTAACGCGAACGAGTCGGGATGACGATAGAAGCGGGTCTCCTGCACCGTCAGACGATCCATCAGCATCGACCATTCCACCGCACCACGCGGACCCGAGGTGACCTGGCGGAAGTAGCTGGAATAGTCGGCGGCGCCAATCTCACGCATCCGCGCACTGAGATTGGTTTGTAAGAAAACCCGCCGCCCCTCGCTAACAACCATGCCTGACCGCTCTTCAAGCAAGGCCTGCCAGTCATGGAACTCCGATGGCGACATCTCGGCCAAGGGCTCCAACGCCCAGTCCAACCGTGGCTGCATGCTGCCCTGCCCCTCGCTCATGATCATAGGCGGTGACCGTCAACGGCCACCGCTCCGGTCAAATCAGGCCCGATCCTGAGCATCCGGCAAGGTGAAACCGGAAACCGACTGGCGCATCTCGTTGGCCATCTTGGCAAGATTACCAATGCTCCTGGCAGTGGCCGTGGTACCAGACGAGGTCTGCGAGGTGATCTCTTGAATCACGTTCATGGTGTTGGAGATGTGACCGGCAGACGAGGCCTGCTGCCGCGCCGCGTTGGAGATGTTTTGGATCAAAGCCGCAAGGGTCTTGGATACCTTCTCGATCTCCTCCAGTGCCACACCGGCATCCTGGGCCAGACGCGCACCGCGCACCACTTCCGAGGTGGTCTGCTCCATCGAGATTACTGCTTCGTTGGTGTCGGTCTGAATCGTCTTGACCAGCGCCTCGATCTGTTTAGTCGCCGCCGAGGAACGTTCCGCCAGGCGTTGAACCTCGTCCGCAACCACTGCGAAGCCGCGGCCCGCATCGCCCGCCATGGAGGCCTGGATCGCGGCGTTCAGTGCAAGGATGTTGGTCTGGTCGGCGATATCGTTGATCAGGCTGACGATGTCCCCAATCTCCTGGGACGATTCACCGAGACGTTTGATCCGCTTAGAGGTGTCCTGGATCTGCTCACGGATGTTATCCATGCCAGTGATCGTGTTGTGCACCACCTCGTTACCCTTGTTGGCAATCGCTACTGATCGCTCCGCTACCGCCGAAGATTCAGCAGCGTTAGCTGATACCTGATCAATCGACACGGCCATTTCGTTGATGGCGGCGGAGGCTCCGGCAATTTCTTGAGCCTGATGCTCGGACGCCTCGGCAAGATGCATCGCGGTCGCCTGGGTTTCCTGCGCGGCGCCCGAAACCTGAACGGCAGTCTGGTTGATGGTTTCCACCAGTTCGCGCAGCTGGTCGATGGAATAGTTGATCGAGTCCGCGATGGCACCGGTGAAATCCTCGGTCACAGTCGCTGCCACGGTGAGATCACCGTCGGCGAGATCACCGATTTCATCAAGCAGACGCAGAATCGCCGCTTGGTTGCGCTCGTTCTTTTCGGCAGTTTCGCTCAGACGCCGACGGGCTTCCTGCACCATCACCAGACCAATCAGAATGATCGATGCAAGGGCTAGCGCGCCTAGGATGTAACCTGCAATCGTGTTGATATAGCGGGCATCTGCACGATGCTGCAGGCCCTCACCAAGCGCAGAGGTCTTATCGAGTAGCGTTTGCGAAACCTCGAAGATGCTGTTCGCCGACTCGCGCACCTGAAACAATTCGGGCGAGGTTTCAAGGATCTCGTCCACTGAGCCCGACACGAACTGGAACAGCTCGGCAATCTCAGCCAGCCGATCCAGCGCCTCGGCGTCGGTCGCGCGGCTGATACCCATCGCCACGTTGCCTTCAAGCATTGCATTCAAGACACGACCGAACAGACTCGCATCGCGACCAAACATGTCGGCCGCCTGCACCGAATCCTGATCACCGGATAGCACCTTGTTCACCGACCCGAGAATACGCTCGGCCAGCAGCGACTGACGCTGTGCGACAGAGACCTGGGCTGCAGGCGCTCCGCTTTCCAGCAGAATGTCGACTACCTCTTCGTACTCCACCTGCAACTGGGGGATGGTTTCGGCCAAAGTGGTCGCTACCTGGTGCAGCGAAAGTACGGTCTGCTCACTGGCGAGAATCGCGTCGGTGTTGCGACGCAACGTATTCCAATCCTGCTGCACCGCATCGATTTCGCTCTGCAGCGATTGCGGTACCGCGGGCAGCCCAATGCTCTCGTCACCTTTGGACAAATAACCCCAGCGCTGATCGAAGTCGTTGCGCGCCTCCTTCAACGAGGCGAAAGCCTCCTGCGTACCGGCCGCCGCTTCTACCGCGTTCTTCGCAATCCGCTGAGACAACACACGCAGTTCGCCAGCGTGCGCAATGTACTCGTTATCGTGATCGGCCTGTCGGTTGACGTACGCGAAGTTCGCGAACAACAGCACGATCGAAACAATCAGGACAATGAACAGCCCGGTGATGAGCGTATTGCTACGCAGCCCGCTCAACAAAGCAATCGCATTCATTTTTTTCATTATCCGGCCCCCGCCTGGACCTCCGTGCGCTTCCATCCAAGAACCAAAAGGTCGGCACCTGCCGACCCACCTACATTAGAAAGCGACATCCAGAAAATTCGGATGCGCTGCCAGCGCATGCGGGCTGAAAACCAGCCACGGTTGCTCACGCTGGAATACCCCATGAATAAACGGCTGGATCGAAGCCTCCACTGGAGGAACCTGCTCCGAGAATGCCTCTACCGGAAAATGCTGCATGCCGAACACCTCATCAACTGTGAGGCCGGCGAACACCTCTTGGTGGTCCACTACCAGGACCCGGCGCTGCTTGCGCAACGGCGAGAGCTCATAGCCCAGATAACCGCACAGATCCATCACTGGCAGCAATCTGCCACGGACGTTTGCAACTCCCTTGACCCAGCTTTTTACCCCAGGCAACAAGGTGTAGCGCGGCTCATGCAGGATCTCACCGACCTCCCCCATCGGCGCGACGAACAAACGCCCCCCCATACGGAAACCGATTCCGCCCCAGGTCTGAACCACTTCCTGCTGCGATGGCAAGCCTGCAGCCAACTGACGGCAACGGCTATCGAGTTCCAGCAAGCGCTGAAATGGCGTCTGCTTATCCGACATCTTTGGCCACTCCCTTTACCCCAATCGGGATACTCCGGCCTTAGCCAGCCAGTACGGCATTCAGAGTCTGCAGTAGTGTCGCCTCGTCCACCGGCTTAGTCAGATAATCCTTGGCCCCCTGGCGTTTGCCCCAGACCTTATCGGTTTCCTGATCCTTGGTGGTGACGATGATCACTGGAATGTGACTGGTTTCCGAATCTTTGGTCAGCTGTCGCGTGGCCTGGAACCCGTTCAGACCCGGCATCACGATATCCATCAGCACCGCATCCGGCTTTTCCTGACGGGCCAACGCCACGCCATCCGCGCCATTCTCGGCCTTGAGAACAACATGCCCATGCTTTTCCAGCATGGCAGCCAGCTTGTACATTTCGGTCGGCGAATCATCAACAATCAGAACGCGAGCCATGTTTTCTCCATTAGAGGCTTCAGCAGCACAACACAGGGTCAGGATGCCTGCTCAACTGGCGCGAAATCAGGCACATGAGCCTTGATTGCACCGAGGAGCTCTTCTTTGCTGAAAGGTTTGGTGAGGTATTGATCGGAGCCGACGATGCGCCCTTTCGCCTTATCGAACAAGCCGTCCTTAGAAGACAACATGATCACTGGCGTCGACTTGAACGAGCTATTGTTCTTGATCAAGGCACATGTTTGATAGCCATCGAGACGCGGCATCATAATGTCAACGAAGATGATGCGTGGATGAGTATCCGCTATCTTGGCAAGCGCATCGAAACCATCCACAGCCGTGATGACATCACAACCTACTTTCTTCAGCAGGGTTTCAGCGGTGCGACGAATCGTTTTCGAATCATCGATCACCATGACCTTCAAGCCCTCGGAGTGCTGTTCCATTTCGCCCTACCATCGCCTCGGTGAGTCGTAGTTTTTCGTTATGTCAGAGTGCCGGAAGGCCCTGAAACCGACGGATGTAGCCTCGTCGAGGGACCTTTTTAGCACACTCATCATGCGCACGCTATCAAGCGGAAAAGCATACGGATTTTCCTTGACCCAGCGCACAACCACCGCCAATCTGCGTCGACATTTCAGGCCTTGTCGGCCTCATCGCCACACATGCGGAGAACCAACCATGACCGTTCGCGTCGGGATCATCATGGACCCTATCGCGCAGATATCCTTCAAGAAGGACAGCTCGCTGGCCATGCTACTGGCCGCGCAAGCGCGCGGCTGGGATCTGCACTATATGGAGCAGTGCGACCTTTACCAGCATAACAGCGAGGCTCGTGCGCGGACGCGGGCGCTGCAAGTATTCGACAGCGCCGCCCACTGGTTCGAAATGGGCGCGGAGCGCGATATCGCACTTTCCGAACTCGACGTGATCCTCATGCGCAAGGACCCGCCCTTCAACAGCGAGTATGTCTACGCCACCTACCTGCTGGAACTTGCCGAAAAAGCCGGCACGCTAGTGGTCAACCGACCGCAGAGTCTCCGTGACTGCAATGAGAAGTTCTTCGCCACGCAGTTTCCCCAATGCACGCCACCCACTCTGGTCAGCCGGCGGTCGGACATTCTGCGCGAGTTCGCGCGCGAACAGCGTGACATCATTCTCAAACCCTTGGATGAAATGGGCGGCGCGTCCATATTTCGCCACCGGGAAGGCGATCCCAACCTTTCGGTGATCTTGGAGGTGCTGACTGAACATGGCAGCCGCCAGATCATGGCGCAGCGCTATATCCCGGCCATCGCCGACGGCGATAAGCGCATCCTCATGATTGACGGCGAGCCCATCCCCTACTGCCTGGCGCGTATCCCTGCCGCCGGCGAAACACGTGGGAACCTGGCGGCCGGCGGACGCGGCGTGGCTCAACCCTTGTCGGCGCGCGATCGGGAGATCGCTGGCATCGTAGGACCGGAACTGCGCAAGCGTGGCCTGTTGTTCGTCGGACTCGACGTCATTGGCGAATACCTTACCGAGATTAACATCACCAGTCCGACCTGCATTCGCGAGATCGACAACGCGTTTGATACGCGCATCGCAGACCGACTGATGGAGGCTATTGCCAGCAAGCTGCAAGCTTGAACCAGCTAACAGCTTTGAGCTTGAAGCTTGCGGCCTGAAGCTCAAAGCCGGCAGACTGCGCGGCACTCCGAGCCGACCTATACGCGATGAACGCAGTTACCCGCCAGCCCACCCCCACCCCAACCCGCGTCCGTCCTGCCGACCGACTCGGCTTTACCCTGTTTCTTGCTGCAGTTCTTCACATCGCACTGATTCTCGGGCTCGGGTTCTCGATCGCCGAGCCCGAGCAGATCAGCAAGACACTCGAGATCACTCTGTCAACGTTCAAGAGCGAAGAAAAACCCAAGGAAGCCGACTTCCTCGCCCAGGACAATCAGCAGGGAAGCGGCACGCTGGAACACAAGGCATCGCCCAAGACGACGGTCCAGGCACCGTTTCAGGACACCGAGGTACGCAAGGTGTCACCACCGCCCACTCGCCCGCAGGCCATCCCGCAGGAGGCACCAAAGGCGGCGGTGGCCACGCGGAGCCCGCAACCCGACAAAACACCTACCAAGCAGCAACGACAGCCGCAGCCCGAACCGCAAGCTGCACCGGCGTTCGACAGCTCCCAGCTGAGTGCCGAAATCGCCAGCCTGGAGGCCGAACTGGCACAGGATGTTGAGCGCTACGCCAAGCGGCCGCGAGTCAGCCGGCAGAATAGCGCTGCCACCATGCGCGATATCAGCGCCTGGTACCGGGACGAGTGGCGCAAAAAGGTTGAACGCATCGGCAACCTCAATTACCCAGACGAAGCGCGCCGCCAGCAGATCTACGGCAGCCTGCGTATGCTGGTCACCATCAACCGGGATGGCACGGTACAAGAACTGCGCGTACTCGAATCATCCGGGCAGAACGTACTGGACGAGGCCGCCATGCGGATCGTCCGACTAGCAGCACCCTTTGCACCGTTCACCGGCGAACTGGCGCAGAAATTCGATCAGGTGGAGATCATCCGTACCTGGCGCTTCGAGCGAGGCGACAGGCTGTCCAGCCGCTGAGCGGCCCTCAGCCGCAGCCCTTACCGGGGCAAGCCAGTAGCCGACTGCCACGGCAGGCCTTAAGCTAGCCAGCATGAAAAGCACCACGCCCAGCTACCTCAAGCATCACTTCCTGATTGCCATGCCGCACATGGCCGATCCGAATTTTGCCCAGACGCTGATCTACCTGATCGAACATGGCCCGGAAGGCGCCATGGGCCTGATCATCAATCGCCCCAGCGGCTTGAGTCTGGCCGACGTCCTGGAACAATTGCGACCCGAACAACCGGTCGCGACATGCTGCCAAGCGCTGACGATCTACACTGGCGGCCCGGTACAGACCGATCGGGGCTTCGTCCTCCATCCAGCCGAACAGCAGTTTCAGGCCACCCTGACGCTCGGGCCGCTCGGGATGTCCACCTCCCAGGATGTGCTATTTGCAATCGCCGACGGCTGCGGACCGGACCAGCACTTCATTGCCCTTGGCTATGCAGGCTGGGATGCCGGCCAACTGGAAGCCGAACTTGCCGACAATACCTGGCTCAGCTGTCCGGCGGACCCGCGGATACTGTTCGAGCTGCCTGCCGAGCAGCGATTGCAGGCTGCGGCTGCCAGTCTCGGCGTAGACCTGCGCCTGCTGAGCAGCCAGGTAGGTCACGCATGAGCGCCCCACGCCTGCTGCTCGGCTTCGACTATGGCACCAAGCAGATCGGCGTCGCAGTCGGACAGGTCATCACCGGGCAAGCCCGCGAACTCTGTGTGCTGAAGGCGCAGAATGGTGTTCCGGACTGGAGCCAGATCGACGCCCTGCTGCGCGAATGGCAACCCGATGCGCTGGTGGTGGGGCTGCCACTGAACATGGATGGCAGCCCGAGTGAAATGAGCGCTCGCGCGGAAAAGTTCGCGCGCCGTCTCGGCGGGCGTTTCAACCTGCCGGTACACACTCACGATGAACGCCTGACAACCTTTGAAGCCAAGGGCGAACGCCTGCGTCAGGGCCAGCATGGCGGCTATCGTGAGCGTCCGGTCGACGCCCTTGCCGCCGCACTATTACTGGAAGGCTGGCTGAGCGAGCACGCCGCAGCCTGAGCCGGACACTCAAGGAGAATCCATGACCCTGCCCAAACCCGAGCAGCTGCTGCCCGAGATGACAGCGGCACTGAAGCATCACCTGAGCTGCCGCAATATCACCGCACCATGCTTCATCGGCATCCGTACCGGTGGTGTATGGGTGGCACAGGCGCTGCTCGCCAGCGGCGGGTGGGAAGAGCCGCTGGGTATCCTGGACGTGTCGTTCTACCGTGACGACTTCAGCCAAAGCGGGCTTCATCCCCAGGTCCGCCCGTCGGAGCTGCCGTTCGAGATCGAAGGTCGGCATCTGGTGCTGATCGACGATGTGCTGATGACCGGCCGCACCATACGCGCAGCACTCAACGAACTGTTCGACTATGGCCGCCCCGCCAGCGTGACGCTCGTTTGCCTGCTCGATCTGAATGCCCGCGAGCTGCCGATCCGGCCAGACGTGGTTGGCGCTACGCTGTCCCTGACGCCACAGCAACGCATAAAATTGCTCGGCCCGGCACCGCTCGCGCTTGAGCTGCAGACCCTCGATTCCGCCAACTGAGACATTGCGATGACGCCCATCGACGTTAAGCGCCCGCTGCAGCTGAACGACAACGGCCAGCTGCGCCACTTCCTTTCGCTGGACGGCCTGTCCCGCGAGCTGCTCACCGAGATTCTCGATACTGCCGACTCCTTCCTCGAGGTCGGCGCGCGCGCCGTGAAAAAAGTTCCCCTGCTGCGCGGCAAGACGGTGTGCAACGTGTTCTTCGAGAACTCCACGCGCACCCGCACGACCTTCGAACTGGCCGCGCAGCGCCTGTCGGCGGATGTCATCACGCTCAATGTGTCGACCTCATCGACCAGCAAGGGCGAGACGCTGACCGACACCCTGCGCAACCTCGAGGCGATGGCGGCCGACATGTTCGTGGTGCGACATGCCGACTCCGGCGCGGCGCACTTCATCGCCGAGCATGTCTGCCCCAACGTGGCGGTGATCAACGGTGGCGATGGCCGCCACGCGCATCCGACCCAGGGCATGCTCGACATGCTGACCATCCGCCGGCATAAGGGCGGCTTCGAGAATCTCTCGGTAGCGATCGTCGGTGACATCCTGCACTCGCGAGTGGCGCGCTCCGACATGTTGGCGTTGAAGACCCTCGGCTGCCCGGATATCCGCGTGATAGGACCGAAGACGCTGCTCCCTGCTGGACTCGAGCAGTACGGCGTGCGGGTATTCCACGACATGAACGAGGGCATTCGTGACGTCGACGTGATCATCATGCTGCGCCTGCAGCGCGAGCGTATGCAGGGCGGCCTGTTACCCAGCGAGGGCGAGTTCTACAAGCTCTACGGACTGACCGCACAGCGCCTACGCCTGGCGCGACCAGACGCCATCGTCATGCATCCGGGGCCGATTAATCGCGGCGTGGAGATCGAATCGGCAGTGGCCGACGGCCCGCAATCGGTGATTCTCAACCAGGTGACCTATGGCATTGCGATCCGCATGGCCGTGCTGTCGATGGCGATGAGCGGGCAAGCTGCGCAGCGCCAGCTCGAGTCCGAAACCGCATCCGAGGAGCTGAACTGATGCTTACCCACATTCTCGGTGCGCGTGTGGTCGATCCAAGCAGCGGGCGCGACGAGGTCGCGGACATCTATCTGCAAGACGGCAAGATCGCCGCGATCGGCCAGCAGCCCAGCGACTTCGTTGCGCAACAGAGCATCGACGCCCGCGGCCTGATCGCCGCGCCTGGGCTGGTCGATCTTTCCGTGGCCCTGCGCGAACCCGGCTACAGCCGCAAGGGCAGCATCGCTAGCGAAACCCTCGCCGCCGCCGCCGGTGGTATCACCACGCTGTGCTGTCCACCGCAAACCAAGCCGGTCCTCGATACCGCCGCAGTAACCGAGCTGATCCTCGACCGCGCTCGCGAGTCCGGGCACGCCAAGGTGCATCCAATCGGCGCACTGACCCGCAATCTGGCCGGCGAGCAACTGTCTGAACTCGTCGCCCTGCGCGAGGCCGGTTGCGTGGCCTTCGGCAACGGACTGGCCAGTTTCGGCAGCACACGCAACCTGCGGCGCGCCTTGGAATATGCGGCAACCTTCGACCTGACGATCATCCTGCACTCCCAGGACCATGACCTGGCCGAAGGCGGGCTCGCCCACGAAGGGCCGGCCGCCAGCTTCCTCGGTCTGCCGGGCATTCCCGAAACCGCCGAAACGGTGGCACTGGCGCGTAATCTGCTGCTCGTCGAACAGGCCGGCGTGCGCGCCCATTTCAGCCAACTGACCAGCGCGCGCGGCGTGCAGATGATCGCCGAAGCGCAGGCGCGCGGCCTGCCGGTTACCGCCGATGTCGCGCTGTATCAACTGATTCTCACCGACGAAGCACTGCATGGCTTCTCCAGCCTCTATCACGTGCAACCACCGCTGCGCAGCCGGGCGGATCGCGACGGCCTGCGCGAAGCGGTCAGGAGCGGCGTGGTCTCGGCAATCTCCAGCCACCACCAGCCGCATGAGGCCGATGCCAAACTCGCCCCGTTCGGCGACACGGCCCCGGGCATCAGCAGCGCGGAAATTCTCCTGCCGTTGGCCATGACGCTGGTCGAGGACGGTCTGCTCGACCTGCCGACGTTGATCGCGCGACTCAGCAATGGTCCGGCAAACGCCCTGCGCCTACCAGCAGGCCAACTGGCCGCCGGTCAGGCCGCGGATCTGGTGCTGTTCGATCCGCATAGCTCGACGCTGGTGGGCGAGAACTGGTACTCCAAAGGTCGCAATTGCCCGTTCCTCGGTCACTGCCTGCCGAGTGCCGTGCGCTATACCGTGATGGACGGCCGGATCAGCTATCAGCGCTGATCACGACAGAGCAGCACTCCCCGGCCAATAAAAAAGCGCCTCTCGACCACCGGTCCAGAGGCGCTTTTTATCCAGCTGACTTTAGCCGCGCTCAGCGTTACGCAGAGAAACCTGCTCGTTCAGCGTCCAGAAGTCGTAGAGCACGCCGAGGAAGAACAAGCCCCCGGTGCACAGGTAGATAAGCCCGCTGATCCACTTGCCCTGATACATACGGTGCACACCGAAGACACCGAGGAATGTCAGCAGGATCCAGGCGACGTTGTAGTCGATCGCTCCGGCCTGGAAGCGAAGATCAGCCTCGCGATCCATCGAAGGAATCAGGAACAGGTCGATGATCCAGCCGATGAAGAACAGCCCCAGGGTGAAGAACCAGATGGTTCCAGTGACCGGTCGCCCATAGTAGAAGCGGTGCGATCCGAGAAAGCCGAATATCCACAACAGATATCCGATTACCTTGCTGTGAGTGTCCTGTTGCACGCTCGCCTCCTTTTATCACCGTCCCAAGCAGTGCGACTCAGTATCGCCCCACCGGCGGAAAGCACAACCGCTTCGCCCTTGCGCGCTAGCGGAAGCTGCGTCCCGGATCGTCGTCGCTGACTTCCAGACTCAGCCCCTGCGAGACCGAGCTCAGGTGCTCGCTGTCGGTTTCCGAGCCGAGCTTGATCAGCAGACGCAGGTCGTTGGCCGAGTCAGCATGCGCCAACGCATCCTCGTAAGTGATCTCGCCCTGCACGTAGAGGTTGTATAGCGCCTGGTCGAAGGTCTGCATGCCCAGTTCGGTGGAGCGCTTCATCAATCCCTTGAGTTCGTGCACCTCGCCCTTGCGGATCAGGTCGGCGGCCAGCGGCGTGTTGATCAGCACCTCGATGACCGCCCGACGCCCCTTGCCATCCGGCGTCGGCACCAACTGCTGGGCGACGATGGCCTTGAGATTGAGCGACAGGTCCATCCACACCTGCTGCTGCCGGTCGGCCGGAAAGAAGTTGATGATGCGGTCCAGCGCCTGGTTGGCGTTGTTGGCGTGCAGAGTGGCCAGGCAGAGGTGACCGGTCTCGGCAAACGCCACCGCATAGTCCATGGTTTCGCGAGTACGCACCTCGCCGATGAGAATGACATCCGGCGCCTGGCGCAGGGTGTTCTTCAGCGCCACATCGAAGGACTCGGTATCGATGCCCACTTCGCGCTGGGTGACGATGCAGCTCTGGTGCTGGTGGATGAACTCGATCGGGTCCTCGATGGAGATGATGTGACCACTGGAGTTCTTGTTGCGGTAACCGATCATCGCCGCCAGCGAGGTGGACTTGCCGGTACCCGTCGCGCCGACGAACAGCACCAGACCGCGCTTGGTCATCGCCAGCTTCTTCAGTACGTCGGGCAGTTTGAGGTCTTCGATGGTCGGAATGTTGGTTTCGATGCGGCGCAGCACCATACCCGCCAAATTGCGCTGATAGAAGGCACTAACCCGGAAGCGGCCAATGCCCCGCGCGCTGATGGCGAAGTTGCACTCATGATTTTCGGTGAACTCGCGGCGCTGCTGCTCGTTCATCACGCCGTGCACCGTTTCGCGGGTCATCTCCGGCGACATTGGGGTCTTGCTCACGGGCATGATCTTGCCGTTGATCTTCATCGACGGCGGGACGCCCGCCGTGATGAACAGGTCGGAGCCGCCCTTTTCCACCATCAGGCGCAACAGTTTCTCGAATTCCATCGTCGTACTCGCAAGTCACGGCACGGCCGACTCAAGCGGCGCCGCAGAGGTGATTGTCAGAAGTTTTCCGGCTGTTTGGCCTTTTCCTTGGCACTGTCACGGCTGATCAGGCCTTTGGCGACCAGTCCCTTAAGGCACATGTCGAGCGTCTGCATGCCCAACGCCCCACCGGTCTGAATCGACGAGTACATCTGCGCGACCTTGTCCTCGCGAATCAGGTTACGGATCGCCGGGGTGCCGATCATGATTTCGTGTGCCGCCACCCGACCGCCGCCGATCTTCTTCAGCAGGGATTGGGAGATCACTGCCTGCAGGGATTCAGAAAGCATCGAGCGCACCATCGACTTTTCCTCGGCCGGAAATACGTCGACCACGCGGTCGATGGTCTTGGCTGCCGAGGTGGTGTGCAGGGTGCCGAACACCAGGTGTCCGGTCTCCGCGGCGGTCAGCGCCAGACGGATGGTTTCCAGGTCGCGCATCTCGCCAACCAGGATGATGTCCGGGTCCTCACGCAGGGCCGAGCGCAGCGCCTCGGAGAAGCCCAGCGTGTCACGGTGCACTTCGCGCTGGTTGACCAGACACTTCTTCGACTCGTGGACGAATTCGATCGGATCTTCGATCGTCAGGATATGGTGATACTTGGTGTTGTTCAGGTAATCGAGCATCGCCGCCAGGGTGGTCGACTTGCCCGAACCGGTCGGCCCGGTCACCAGGACCAAGCCACGCGGCACGTCGGTGATCTTGCGGAACACCTCGCCCATGCCCAGATCTTCCATGGTCAGCACCTTGGAAGGAATGGTCCGGAATACCGCACCAGAACCACGGTTCTGGTTGAACGCGTTGACCCGGAAACGCGCGACACCAGGCACCTCGAAGGAGAAGTCGGTCTCGAGGAACTCCTCGTAGTCCTTGCGCTGCTTGTCGTTCATGATGTCGTAGATCAGCGCATGCACCTGCTTGTGGTCCATGGCCGGCAGGTTGATCCTGCGCACATCGCCATCGACGCGGATCATCGGCGGCAGGCCGGAGGAAAGGTGCAGGTCGGAGGCGCCCTGCTTGGCGCTGAAGGCCAGCAGTTCTGTGATATCCATGGGACTCCCCAATTACAGGCAAGCGGGTAGAATGCCGCGCAGACCCTTAGGCGGCGGGCGCAGGTAATGTCCACGATAGCGAACAATATTGCAAAGGTCGCAGCGCGCATCCGTGAGGCGGCGCAAGCTGTGGGCCGGCAGCCGGCCACCGTCGGCCTGCTGGCGGTGAGCAAGACCCAGCCGGCCAGCGCAATCCGCGAAGCCTTTGCCGCCGGCCTGCGCGACTTCGGCGAGAATTACCTGCAGGAAGCCCTGGAAAAGCAGGCGTCTCTCTCTGATCTCCCTCTGACCTGGCACTTCATTGGCCCCATTCAATCGAACAAGACCAAGGCGATTGCCGAGCACTTCGACTGGGTGCATTCGGTGGACCGGCTGAAGATTGCCCAGCGTCTGTCCGACCAGCGCCCCGCCAACCTGCCGCCGCTGAACATCTGCCTGCAGGTGAATGTCAGCGGCGAGCAGAGCAAATCCGGTTGCGCACCGAATCAGGTACAGCAGCTGGCCGATGCCATCGCCGGTCTGCCGCGACTGAAACTGCGTGGTCTGATGTGCATTCCGGCCCCCAGCGACGACCCTGACGAGCAGCGAGCAGCTTTCGCGCGTCTGCGCGGATTGCGCGATGAGCTGAACCATGAGCTGGACACACTATCCATGGGTATGAGCCAGGATCTGGAAGCAGCCATCGCCGAGGGCGCGACCTTCGTCCGCATCGGCACAGCCCTCTTCGGCGCCCGCGATTACGGGCGCTCCGCCTGACTGAATAAGGAACCTCGCATGAGCAATCCCCGCATCGCCTTCATCGGCGCCGGCAACATGGCCGCCAGCCTGATCGGCGGACTGCGCGCCCAGGGCGTCGCGGCCGACGCCATCCGCGCCAGCGATCCAGGTATCGAACAGCGCGCGAAGATCAGCGCCGAGCACGGCATCCGGACCTTTGCCGACAATGGCGAGGCGATTGCCGGCGCGGACGTCGTCGTGCTGGCGGTCAAGCCACAGGTGATGCAAGCGGTCTGTCAGGACCTGCGCCAGCACCTCGACCACGCCCCGCTGGTTGTCTCCATCGCCGCCGGCATCACCTGCGACAGCCTGCAGCGCTGGCTCGGCCCACAGCCGCAGGCGATCGTGCGTTGCATGCCCAACACCCCGGCGCTGCTGCGCCAGGGCGTCAGCGGGTTGTTCGCCAACGCCCAGGTCAGTGCCGAGCAGAAGCTGCAGGCGGAAACGCTGCTGTCGGCTGTCGGCATGGCGCTGTGGCTCGATGAGGAACACCTGATCGACGCGGTCACCGCAGTGTCCGGTAGCGGTCCGGCGTACTTCTTCCTGCTCATCGAGGCGATGACCGCCGCCGGCGAACGCCTCGGCCTGCCGCGTGAGACCGCCGCGCAGCTGACCCTGCAGACCGCTCTCGGCGCGGCGCGGATGGCCTGCGAGAGCGACGTCGACGCCGCCGAACTGCGACGCCGGGTCACCTCACCGAACGGAACCACCGAAGCCGCGATCAAAGCCTTCCAGGCGGGCGGCTTCGAGCAACTGGTGCAACAGGCACTGAACGCCGCCGCGTACCGCTCGGCCGAACTCGCCGAACAACTGGGCAAATAAGGAGCATTCATGTCCCAACTTTCGCAAGCCCTGATCCTGATCATCCAGACGCTCGGCAGCCTGTACCTGCTGATCGTGCTGCTGCGCTTCATCCTGCAACTGGTGCGCGCCGACTTCTACAACCCGCTCAGCCAGTTCATCGTCAAGGCCACGCACCCACTGCTGCGTCCGATGCGTCGCGTCATCCCGAGCATGGGCACGCTGGATCTGTCTTCGTTGCTGCTGGCGCTGATCGTGCAGATAGTGCTGATGGCGGCGATCCTGCTGGTCGCCTACGGCACCACCGGTAATCCGCTGCTGCTGTTGATCTGGGCGCTGATCGGCATCACCGGGCTATTTCTCAACATCTTCTTCTGGGCGCTGATCATCAGCGTCATCCTGTCCTGGGTCGCACCCGGCAGCCACAACCCGGGCGCGCAGCTCGTCGGCCAGCTCTGCGAGCCGGTGCTGGCGCCGTTCCGTCGCCTGCTGCCGAACCTCGGAGGGCTGGATATCTCGCCGATCTTCGCCTTCCTGGCAATCAAGCTGCTGGACATGCTGGTAGTCAACAACCTTGCAACCATGACCCACATGCCCAATATCCTGCGCATGCTGATCTGACGGCGATGACCGCCCGGCCCCCTAACTGGCCCTCCGGGCGGCTGCTGGCCAGCGGTGGATTGACCGCATATCGGCGAATCGGATAATCGCCGCATACCTACTTCCCACACGGACCGGGGATGAGCATGGAACGACTCGATCGACAGGTGGATGCCTACGTCACCTGGAAGCGCGACCTGATCCGCGAGATCACGCGTTATCGCAGCTGGCTGGCGCACAATCGGCTGAGCAGCGAAGCAGTCGAATCCCGTCTCGATCGGGCGCTGCGCATCCTGCGGACCGACCACATCACGATGGCCTTCGTCGGCGAGTATTCGCGTGGCAAGACCGAGCTGATCAACAGCCTGCTGTTCTCCGGCTACGGCCAGCGCATCCTGCCCTCACGCGCAGGCCGTACCACCATGTGTCCGACCGAGCTGTTCTTCGATCCACGCTCGGAGCGTTCCTACATTCGCCTGCTGCCCATTGAGTCGCGCCTGGAAGACACCAGCATCGCCCAGCTCAAGCGCACGCCACGGCACTGGCTGAACATTCCGCTGGACCCGCAGGACCCGGACGAGATGGTCGAGGCCTTCACCCAGGTGGCGATGACCAAGGCCATGCCGGTCGAGCAGGCGATTCAGCTGGGTTTCCATCCCGATGCACTAGAGCGCAGCGATGATCCGGCCGAGGTACTGGTACCCGCCTGGCGCCATGCGCTGGTCAACTTCGATCACCCGTTGCTGCGCCAGGGCCTGCGCATTCTGGATACGCCGGGCCTGAATGCCCTAGGCAGCGAACCGGAACTGACGCTGTCGATGCTGCCCAACGCCCAAGCCGTGCTCTTCATGCTGTCAGCAGATGCCGGCGTCACCGCCAGCGACATGGAGATCTGGCAACAGCATGTGCGCCAGCTCGACGTCGACACCCACGGCAACCTGTTCGCCGTACTGAACAAGATCGATGTGCTCTGGGACGATCTTGCCGGCGACGACTTCGTCAGCGACGCAATCCGCCAGATGCGTGCCAGTACCGCTCAGCAACTGGGCATCGACAGCGAGCACGTGCTGCCGCTGTCTGCCAAGCAGGCACTGCTGGCCAAGGTCCGCGGCGACCAGGCATTGCTCGAGCGCAGCCAGATCGAACAATTGGAGCAGCTGCTGGCCACGCGCATTCTGGCGCAGAAGGAGCGCCTGCTCGAGGAGCAGGTGGTCCAGCAGGTGCTTGCGCTGTTGCACAACAGCCAGCATGTGCTGAACCTGCGTCGCGACAAGGTCATCGAACAGCGCGCCCTGCTCGACAGCCACCAGCAGGGCAACGGCCAGATGCTGCTGGAACTGACCGCACGCACCCGCCATGACCACAATCGCCATCACAAGCGCCTGTTAGAACTGCGAACCAACCAGCACCTGCTGCAGCGTCAGGGCGAGCTGCTTGGCGCGGCGATTCGTGCCGCGCGGCTGGAAGAGCATCTCACGCGTCTGCGCCGCAGCCTCACCGGCAGTCTGACGACGCTGGGCATCAACCTCGCCATCCTGCACTTCTTCCGCTCGGTGGAGCAGGATCTGAATGCGCTGGAGCTGGAGGCTGCACGCGCCAACAAGATGGTCGCCGCCATCTATAACCGGCACAACGAGGAAAACCCGTTGCAGGGTATCGACGCGCCGCAGTTCGAGATCCAACCGTTCCAGCGCGAACTGCGCAGCCTGCAGCTCAAGGCCGACCAGTTCCGCCTGCAGCTCAAGACTCTGCTCACCGAGCAGCGCACCCTCACCCGCCGCTTCTTCGCCACCCTGGTGCAGGAAGTGATCGGCTTGCACCAGCGCCTGCGGCAGGAAGCCACGCGTTGGGCCGGCGATGCTCTCACGCCACTGCTGCAGCACTCGCTGGAAAACAAGCAACAGCTGGAAACCCACATGCTGCGACTCAAGAGTCTGGCGCAGACCAACCAGCAGAACAGCCAGCGAGGCCAGCTGCTGACCCGCTATTGCAGCGAACTGGACCAGCAGCTGGCGCAGGCAGCGGAAATGCTGCGCGCACTGCGCCTGCCCGCGCCGCTGCGACGACAGGCCAAGGTGGTCAGCCTGACCGGCGCCGCTCGACACTGAGCCGCCGCTGCAATTGCAGGTGAATTGCGGCGCGCTTCCCTTTAGACTTTGCCGCCTTCTTTTCGCAAGAGCCAGGGTCGATGCCCACTGCTATCCCAGCCGATTCCGTTGGCCTGGTGAGTCCGAAGGTCGCGCACTTTGCCGAACCGCTGGCACTCGCCTGTGGCCGCACGCTGGCCGACTACCAGCTGATCTATGAAACCTATGGCGAACTGAACGCGGCACGCAGCAACGCCGTGCTGATCTGCCACGCGCTCTCCGGCCACCACCATGCCGCCGGCTATCACAGCATGGACGACCGCAAACCGGGCTGGTGGGACAGCTGCATCGGCCCCGGCAAGGCCATCGACACCGAACGCTTCTTCGTCGTCAGCCTGAATAACCTCGGTGGCTGCAACGGCTCGACCGGGCCAAGCAGTCTCAACCCGGCTACCGGCAAGCTCTACGGCGCCGATTTTCCGGTGGTCACGGTCGAGGACTGGGTACACAGCCAGGCGCGCCTCGCCGACCATCTGGGCATCGCGCAATGGGCGGCGGTGGTCGGCGGCAGCCTGGGCGGCATGCAGGCACTGCAGTGGACCATCAGCTACCCCGAGCGGGTACGGCACTGCCTGGCCATCGCCTCCGCGCCCAAGCTGTCTGCGCAGAACATCGCCTTCAATGAGGTGGCACGCCAGGCGATCCTCTCCGATCCTGAGTTCCATGGCGGTCATTTTCAGGAGCTAGGCGTAATTCCCAAGCGCGGGCTGATGCTGGCGCGCATGGTCGGCCACATCACCTACCTGTCCGATGATGCGATGGGTACCAAGTTCGGTCGCGGGCTGAAGAGCGAGAAGCTCAACTACGACTTCAACAGCGTGGAATTCCAGGTCGAAAGCTACCTGCGCTACCAGGGTGAGGAGTTCTCTGCACGCTTTGATGCCAACACCTATCTGCTGATGACCAAGGCGCTGGACTACTTCGACCCGGCAGCGGCGCACGACGATGACCTGGCCAAGACCTTCGCTGGCGCCCAGGCCAGCTTCTGCGTGATGTCGTTCACCACCGACTGGCGCTTCTCACCGGAGCGCTCGCGGGAGATCGTCGATGCGCTGCTCGCCGCGCGTAAGAACGTCTGCTACCTGGAGATCGACGCGCCGCAGGGCCACGATGCCTTCCTGATACCCAATCCTCGCTACCTGCAAGCCTTCCGCGGTTACATGAACCGCATAGCCGTATAAGGAACCAAGATGCGCGCCGATCTGGACATCATCCAAGACTGGATTCCGGCCGGCAGCCGGGTGCTCGACCTCGGCTGCGGCAACGGCGAGCTGCTGGCGTGGCTGCGTGACAACAAACAGGTCAGCGGCTACGGCCTGGAGATCGACCCGGACAACATCGCCGCCTGCATCGACAAGGGCGTCAACGTCATCGAACAGGATCTGGACAAGGGCCTGGGCAATTTCGCCAGCGACAGCTTCGACATGGTGGTGATGACCCAGGCCCTGCAGGCCGTGCACTATCCCGACAGGCTGATGAAGGAAATGCTGCGGGTCGGCCGCGAATGCATCATCACTTTCCCCAACTTTGGTCACTGGCGCTGCCGCTGGTACCTGGCGAGCAAGGGCCGCATGCCGGTTTCCGAGTTCCTCCCCTACACTTGGTACAACACACCGAACATTCACTTCTGCACCTTCGAGGATTTCGAGCGGCTCTGCCAGGAACGCGGCGCGCGGGTGCTGGAGCGACTGGCGGTGGATCGCGATCACCGACACGGCTGGGCCAGTCGACTGTGGCCCAACCTGCTAGGCGAGATCGGTATCTACCGCGTTACCGGACCGGCCCGATGACCGGCTGCACTGCTGGAGGTATATGACCATGAAACGTGCCCTGATCTGCCTGCTGGTCGCGCTGTTCGCGTTGCCGGCGTTCGCCGAGCGCAAGCACAGCGTCGGCGAATACGACATTCACTACATCGCCTTCAACTCCAGCTTCCTGCAGCCGGATGTCGCCGCGGCCGCCGGCCTGGTACGCAGCAAGGCGCAGGGCGTGGTCAACGTCTCGGTACTCAAGAGCGGCAAGCCGGTGCCGGCGCTGGTCAGCGGCACGGTGAAAAACCTGCTCGGCCAGGATCGCACGCTGACCTTCAAGCAGCTCAAGGAGAGCAACGAGGCGATCTACTACCTGGCGCAGTTCCCGATCGACTCCCAGGAAACGCTGCGCTTCAGCCTGACGGTGCAGCCGATGGATGCCGAGCCGGTCACTTTCGACTTCAATCAGGAAATCTATCCCGACGAATGATGCCTTTCACGCAACTGGTGCTGGCCAGCCACAACGCCGGCAAGCTCAAAGAACTTCAGGCCATGCTGGGCGACACCGTGCGTGTGCGCTCGATTGGCGAATTCAGTGACGTCGAGCCGGAAGAAACCGGCCTTTCCTTCGTCGAGAACGCCATCCTCAAGGCGCGCAATGCGGCAAGGATTTCCGGGTTGCCGGCACTGGCCGACGACTCCGGGCTGGCGGTCGATGCGCTGGGCGGGGCGCCTGGCATCTACTCGGCGCGCTATGCCGACGGCCAGGGCGATGCAGCGAACAATGCCAAGCTGCTGCAGGTGCTGCAGGATGTGCCGGACGCCGAGCGCAGTGCGCAGTTCGTCTGCGCGCTGGCACTGGTGCGGCATGCCGAGGATCCGCTGCCGATCATCTGCGAAGGTCTCTGGCACGGACGCATTCTGCATGCACCGCGCGGCGAACACGGCTTTGGCTATGACCCGCTGTTCTGGGTGCCCGAATGCGACTGTTCCAGCGCCGAGCTGCCGGCAGCCGAGAAGAACCAGCTCAGCCACCGCGCGCGTGCCATGTCCCTGCTCAAGCAGCGCTTGGGCATCGCGTGATCATTGCCTCGGACACGGCAGCCAGAGCGGTATCCGGGCAACACCAAACGGCGCCGCTCGACCCGCTACCACCGCTGGCGGCGTACGTGCATATCCCCTGGTGCGTGCGCAAATGCCCGTACTGCGACTTCAACTCCCACGCTGCCGGGCCCGAGCTGCCCGAGAGCGCCTATGTCGACGCGCTGCTGGCTGATCTTGAAGGCGACCTCGAGCATGTCCAAAGCCGCCGGCTGAATTCGATCTTCTTCGGCGGCGGCACGCCGAGCCTGTTCAGTGCCCGGGCGCTGGAGCGCATCCTCGCCGGGCTGGAGCGGCGGGTCGGCTTCGCCGATGACATCGAGATAACCCTGGAGGCTAATCCGGGTACCTTCGAACAGGCAAAATTCCGCGACTATCGCCAGCTCGGCATCAATCGCCTGTCGATCGGCGTGCAGAGCTTCCAGGCCGACAAGCTCAAGGCGCTGGGGCGCATCCACGACGGCGACGAGGCCATTCGCGCCGCCGACATGGCGCGCGCAGCCGGCTTCGACAATTTCAATCTGGACCTGATGCACGGCCTGCCACAGCAGAGCCTGGAGGACGCGCTGACGGATCTGCGCATCGCCATTGAGCAGCAGCCGACGCACCTGTCCTGGTACCAGCTGACCGTCGAGCCGAACACCGAGTTCTGGAGCCGGCCGCCGCAGCTGCCGGACGACGACATCCTCTGGGACATCCAGGAAGCCGGACGGGCGCTGCTTGCCGAACACGGCTATCGCCAGTACGAAACCTCGGCCTATGCGCAGCCCGGCCGGCAGGCCCGACACAACCTGAACTACTGGACCTTCGGCGACTTCCTCGGCATCGGCGCCGGCGCCCACGCCAAGCTCAGCCAGGCCGACGGGCGCATCCTGCGCAGCTGGAAGACCCGCGCGCCGAAGGATTATCTCGACCCGGGCAAACCCTTTCGCGCCGGTGAAAAGCAGCTGCTGGCGGACGAGCTGCCCTTCGAATTCCTGATGAATGTGCTGCGCCTCACCGACGGCGTGCCGGCGCTGCTGTTCACTCAACGCACCGGCTTGCCGCTGGACCTGCTCGCTGCCGGGCGGCGCGAGGCGGAAGCCCGGGGCCTGCTGGCAGCCGATCCGCAGCGTCTGGTCGCCACACCCAAAGGCCAGCTGTTTCTCAACGACCTGCTACAACTCTTCCTGCCCTAAGGACACCGCATGGATTTGCTACTCGACCTGATCGCCAGCCTGTCGCGCTGGAGCCGCAGTCACCTGTCGGACATCTCGCTGGCGATCATGGCCACGCTGTTCGTACTGTTCGGCCCGGCACTCAATGCCTGGGTGCAGAAGAACATCGGCGGGCTGAATTTCGTCCTGCGCACGCTGCTGTTCGTGATCTTCTGCGCAATCGTCTACGGCCTCGGCATCATCTACCTGAGCCCCTGGCTTGCGAAGGGACTGGCGCAGTTCAACAACTACACCCTGGCACCGGTATTGTTGCTGGTGCTGTTCATCATCGGTGTGATTGCCGATCGCAACTGAGCACGGCGTCGGCCGTCATGAAAACGCCGCCCGAGGGCGGCGTTTTTCGTTGCACGCGACTCAGTTGGCGCCACGCCGCAGCGCCTGCGGCGAGAAGTCGTGGGGGCTCAGGCGCACGCCGAAGTCGTACATCGGCTCGCCGTTGTCCAGTCCATCGACGAAGTAGTTGCCATCCTTGAGGTGATACAGCGTCTCCAGGGTGCTGTTGAACATCGGCACCTCGTAATAGCTGATCGGATGGCTTTCCTGCAGACCGATCAGCTGGCCGCCGTCATCGAACAGGTCCACCGCGAGAATCTGCCAGCTGTCCTCGTCGAGGTAGAAGCGCCGCTTGGCGTAGGGATGGGTGAAGCCGGTGCGCAGAGTTGCCTCGACCACCCACACGCGATGCAGCTCGTAACGCAGCAGCTCGGGATTGAGCGTGCGCGGCAGCACGATGTCATCGTAGGGAATGCCCTGCTGATGCACCGCGTAGCTGTTGTAGGGCATCAGCATCTCGCGCTTGCCGAGCAGCTGCCAGTCGTAGCGGTCCGGCGCGCCGTTGAACGAATCGACCACGTCGGCAGTGGCCAGGCCACTGGTATCCGGCTGCACCGAATCGTAGGCCAGCGACGGCAAACGGCGGACTCGGCGATCCCCCGGACTGTAGCGCCAGGCCTTGCGGGTGGTCAGCACCTGATCCATCGGGTCCTGTACCACCAGCGAGGTGCCGGCCAGCTTGGCTGGTGCGGTCACCCGGTACTTGTAGTACAGCAGGGTGTTGTTCAGATCACCCTGCTCCATGCCCTCGCGGTTGTAGACGTAATACACGTGACGATCGCGCTTGATGTAATTGGCACGGCCGCCGATCACCACCGCCTGGTGGTTGATCATGTGGGTCTGCTCGCCCTTGTAGTGCAGCACGTGGTTCCAGATCGCTTCCATGCCGTTCTGCGGCAATGGGAAGGGAATGCCGGCCGCCGCGCCCTGGATACCGTTACCGTTGGCGATCAGCTCGGCGGACTGCGCATTGGCGCGGGTCGCCTCATAGATGCGCTGCGGTGCGGCGGCACTGCGGCGAGTCGGGAATACACGCAGGTGGAAATCGGGATAACGCTCAAGCAGCGCGGCGAGGCCCTCGGGTAGCCGCTCGGCATGCTCGGCGAGGTTGTTCTTGTCGACGCGGTAGAGCAGCGGGTCGTCGGCAAACGGATCAGGATGGTGCATGCCCGGCTCATAACCGGCCGGCGGAGTGACACCGCCGGTCCAGGCCGGAATGGTCCCGGCAGCGTTGCCCGGTCGTTCCGCACCGAGCGGCGTGAGGTCCTGCCCCAGGCGCGCGGCCTGGCTGGCATCCACCTTGGCCTGCGCCTGCCAACTGGCACAGGCTGCCAGCAACAGCACTCCAATCTTCACGTACATCGTCTATCCCCCTTGCGGCGGACGACGATTGGCTGTGCGCGTATGCAGGCCCGCCGCCATCCGCTGGCGTTGTTTTGTCGGTTTGGGCAGGCAAGCCATCCTGGCGCGGCGCTTTCCTACGGCCGCTTCGATGCGGCTCTATGGATACGGGCGTCGCGCGTCACTTCAATCGACGCGCTGGAACTTCAGGTCCCAGACACCGTGGCCAAGACGCTCGCCACGGCGCTCGAACTTGGTCACCGGGCGCTCTTCGGGCCGCGGCACGAAACGCCCGTCAGCAGCCAGATTGCGATAGCCCGGTGCCGCGCTCATCACCTCGAGCATGTGTTCGGCATAGGGCTCCCAGTCGGTGGCCATATGCAGCACGCCGCCGATCTTGAGTTTCTGCCGAATCAGCTCAGCAAAAGCTGGTTGCACGATACGGCGCTTATGGTGCCGGCTTTTGTGCCAAGGATCGGGGAAAAACAGCAGAACCCGATCGAGACTGGCGTCGGCGACGCATTCACGCAAGACCTCGAGCGCGTCGCAACTGTAGACGCGCACATTCTGCAGATTTTGTGACAGAAGTCCGCTCAGCAGCGCCCCCACCCCCGGCTTGTGCACTTCGACGCCGATGAAATCCTGCTCCGGCGCCGCCGCGGCCATCTCCAACGTGGAGTGCCCCATGCCAAAGCCGATCTCGAAGGTACGCGGCGCGCAGCGACCAAAGACCTGATCGAAATCGCGCATGCCATCCGCCAGTTCCAGGCCGAACTTCGGCCAGCCCTGCTCGAGGCCGCGCTGCTGGCCGAGAGTGGTGCGCCCGGCGCGCATCACGAAGCTCTTGATGGTGCGCCGGTGCTCGGGCGCGGGAGTCTGCTCTGTCATGGTGTACCTGCGAGAAATAAAAAAGCCGGTCCCGACCCGATGTCAGGACCGGCCACGAAGCGTTGTCAGCGAATCAGCCCTTCCAGGGGCGACGAAGCGCTGGCATAGAGTTTCTTCGGCATGCGCCCGGCGAGATAGGCCAGGCGCCCGGCCTCGATGGCGTACTTCATCGCCTGGGCCATCAGCACCGGATTCTGCGCATGGGCGATGGCGCTGTTCATCAGCACCGCCTCGCAGCCCAGCTCCATGGCGATGGTGGCATCGGATGCGGTGCCGACGCCGGCATCCACCAGCACCGGCACGGTCGCCTCCTCGAGGATGATGCGCAGGTTGTACGGATTGCAGATGCCCAGGCCGGTGCCGATCAGGCCGGCCAGCGGCATCACTGCAATGCAGCCCATCTCGGCCAGCTGGCGAGCGATGATCGGGTCGTCGCTGGTGTAGACCATCACGTCGAAGCCATCCTTGATCAGTACTTCGGCGGCCTTGAGCGTCTCGATCACGTTGGGGAACAGGGTCTTCTGGTCGGCCAGCACTTCCAGCTTGACCAGCTTGTGGCCATCGAGCAGTTCGCGCGCCAGGCGGCAGGTGCGCACCGCATCCTCGGCGGTGAAGCAGCCGGCGGTGTTCGGCAGGATGGTGTAGCGCTCCGGGCTGATCACGTCGAGCAGATTCGGCTCATCGGGATTCTGGCCGATGTTGGTGCGGCGCACGGCGACGGTGACGATTTCGGCGCCGGAAGCTTCGATGGCCGCGCGCGTCTCCTCAAGGTCCTTGTACTTGCCGGTACCGACCAGCAGGCGTGACTGATAGGTGCGACCGGCCAGGGTGAAAGGCTTGTCGTTCGGAACTGGGCGCATGGGAAATCCTCGTCGGACGTGTTGCAGCAGACTGGACGCCGCACTGGCGGCGCAATTCGGTAATGGAGTGCGGACCGGGCTAGCCGCCACCGATGGCGTGCACCACTTCAACATGGTCGCCTTCGCGGAGCTCGGTGGAAGCATGCGCGCTGCGCGGAACGATATCGCGGTTGAGTTCGACAGCCAGGCGTCGGCCGGTCAGTTCCAGCCGCGCCAGCAGCTCAGCCACCGTCTCGCCGGCGGGCAGCTCGTAGGGTTCGCCATTCAACTGAATCTGCATAGGATCGCCGCCATTGCGAAGGGGACGGCATTCTAGCCCGAACCACCGATGCGACCAAGGCGAAGGCCGCGGCCGTTCGTCCCGCTCAGCTGCGTATACGCCAGCCAGCCAGTGCCAGGCAGAGCCAGCCAGCCAGGAAGGCCGTGCCACCCAGCGGCGTGATGACACCCAGCTTGCCGACGCCACTCAGGGTCAGCAGATAGAGGCTGCCGGAGAACAGCACGACGCCGGCGCAGAACAACGCTCCGGCGGCGGTCAGCAGACGACTGGGCGCGTGCAGCCCCAGCAGCGCCACGCCGAACAGCGCCAGCGCATGAATCAGTTGGTACTGCACGCCGGTCTGGAAAATCGCCAGGTAAGCGGCGCTCAAGCTGGCCTTGAGACCGTGGGCGGCAAAGGCGCCAAGTGCGACGCCGCTGAAGCCGAACAGAGCGGCAAGCACGAGATAAGAACGAATCATGCCCTTTTCCGGTCGATGGCTTTAGGGGTCGCTATAATGCCCGCTCTTTTTGCCCACGACCACGTCCCATGCTCCGCTCTCTGCTGCGTCGCTCGTTCAAGCTGCTGCTCTGGCTCGCCGCCCTCTCGGCGGTGCTGGTCCTGCTGCTGCGCTGGGTGCCGCCGCCGTTCACCGCGCTGATGGTCGAACGCAAGATCGAGTCCTGGACCACCGGCGAGCCCATCGACCTGCAACGCGACTGGCGCCCCTGGCGCGAGCTGCCGGACGATCTGAAGATGGCGGTGATCGCCGCAGAGGACCAGAAGTTCGCCGGGCACTGGGGCTTCGACATCGCCGCGATCCGCGCCGCCTTCAGCCACAACGCCAGCGGCGGCTCGCTGCGTGGCGCCTCCACCTTGAGCCAGCAGGTTGCGAAGAACCTGTTTCTCTGGTCCGGCCGTAGCTGGCTCCGCAAGGGCATGGAGGTCTGGTTCACCGCCTTGATCGAGCTGCTGTGGCCAAAACAGCGGATTCTCGAGGTCTACCTCAACAGCGTGGAATGGGGTTCGGGGATTTTCGGTGCGGAAGCCGCCGCGCGCCATCACTTCGGCGTCCGCGCGCCCTACCTGTCGAGCCGTCAGGCCAGCCTGCTGGCCGCGGTGCTACCGAACCCGCGACAATGGAGCGCTGGCAAACCCAGCAGCCATGTGAACAATCGCGCCGCCTGGATTCGCCAACAGGTACGCCAGCTTGGTGGCAGCCACTACCTGCAGCGACTCGAAGCCGACCGCCCCAGTTGGTGGCCGGCATGGCTGTGAAGCAACCGGACCAATGGCGTGACATCAGCTGACCTGCCTGCGTCTAGTTGCGCAGCTTCTGCTCAACGGATTGAGTTCCCGACACCACAGCGCACCCTGTGGTTTTTTCGTGCAGCATCTTGAACGGATCCGTAAGCAGGATATGAATACGCCTCTCCTCCGGCTGAGCCTGGGTTACTTCTCCCTAGCAATGCTGTGGATTCTGATCAGCGACCCGCTACTGCGGCTGCTGACCCACGGCCAGGACGCCAGGTGGCAAACCGCCAAGGGCGCGCTGTTCGTGGTAATCACCAGCGTGCTGCTGTATCTGCTCGGACGCCAGTACTTCCGCCGGGTCGCCGAGCAGCAACAGGCTCAGCGCCGACAGGAAAGCAGCCTGCGCCAGGCCGCCGCGGTCTTCGACAGCACCCAGGAGGGCGTACTGGTGACCGATCCCCAGCAGCGCATCGTGCACGTCAATCCTGCCTTCAGCCGCATCACCGGCTACAGCATCGACGAGGTGCTCGGCCAGACACCCAAACTGTTCGCCTCCGGCAAGCACGACGCGCAGTTCTATCTGGACATGTGGCAGGCGCTACGCAGCGACGGCGTCTGGAGCGGCGAAATCTGGAACCGCCGCAAGAGCGGCGAGGTGTATCCGCAATGGCAGAACCTGCGCTGCATCCATGACGATCAGGGCGAGGTCAGCCATTACGTGGCGGTGTTCTCCGACCTCTCCGCACTCAAGCAGTCGCGCGAGGAGCTGGAACAGCTGGCGCACTACGATCCGTTGGTGCAGCTGCCGAACCGCCTGTTGTTCAGCGAGCGCGCCAAGCAGGATATCGAGCGTGCCCGTACGCTCAAGCGCGGCGGCGCGATGCTGCTGATCGACCTCGACCACTTCAAGAACATCAACGAAAGCCTGGGCCACAGCCTGGGTGACGCGCTGCTGCAGGCAGTCGCCAAGCGACTGGGTGAGCATCTGAAGGAGGGCATGACGCTGGCGCGCCTGGGTGGCGACGAGTTCGCCCTGCTCTGCGAGGACTGCAGTGCCAACCAGGCGGCGGCGCTCGCATTGCGCATTCTCGACTCACTGAACGCCCCCTTCCACCTCGGCGGTACCGATCTGTTCAGCAGCGCCAGCGTCGGCATCGCGCTCTACCCCTACCCGACCAATGTGCAGGACGTCGAGCAGCTGATGCGCAACGCCGATTCCGCGCTGTTCAAGGCTAAAAACAGCGGGCGTTCGACCTATGCCTTCTACTCAGAAGAGCTGACCAGCCAGGCGCGCCAGCGTGTCGCCCTCGCCACCGCACTGCGCCAGGCACTGGAACAGCAGCAGCTGCAAGTGCATTACCAGGCGATCTACGACCTGCCGCACGGCACGATCGTCGGGTTCGAGGCACTGGTGCGCTGGCACCATCCGGAACAGGGGCCGATCTCGCCGGCGACGTTCATTCCCATCGCCGAGGACAGTGGGCTGATCAACAGCATCGACCGCTGGGTGATGACGCAGGCCTGTCAGCAGATGCGGACCTGGCTGACCGAGGGCCGGCCGGTGCGCTTCATCGCGGTCAATGTTTCCAGCCGCATGTTCGGGCATGGCGAACTGGATCTGCAGGTGGCAACCATCCTCGCCGAAACCGGCCTGGCAGCGAAGCACCTGGAACTGGAGATCACTGAAAGCGCGATGATGCAGGACCCGGACGGCGCCATCGAACTGTTGGCGCGGTTGCGCGCGCTCGGTGTGCATCTGGCCATCGACGACTTCGGTACCGGCCATTCGTCGCTGCTACGCTTGAAGCGCATGAACGTGCACAAGCTGAAGATCGATCAGGGTTTCGTCCGCGGCCTGCCGGACAATCGCGAGGACGCGGCGATCACCCGCTCGGTCATCAGCCTGGCGCGCAACCTCGGACTGCAGGTCGTCGCCGAGGGCATCGAACAGCCGCAACAGGCGGCGTTCCTGCTGGAGCATGGCTGCGACTATGGCCAGGGCTTCGGTTTCGCCCGTCCGCAGGCTTCCGACGATATCGACTGGCAGAGCAGTGGCATGGAGTACGGCCAGCATTCGCTTGTTCGCTGAGCCGAATATCAGATTGCCAGCACGACAGGTAGGCATTCCCGCGCCAGTGCTCTACCCTGCGCAACAAGGCAGCCGCCCATAGGCGCATCGACACCTAGCCGTAGCCTGGCTGGCGACAGACATCAGGCGTTTCCCTGAAACACCGGCGATTGGCCGCTGAATTCGTCTCTATTCGCGCCCTGCGGCGCATGGCAGTGGACAGTATGGACGAACCCGCTATCGACAATGGTTCCACCACCGGCTTGCGTCAGCACGTCGCCTGGCGCAACGGCGTCGCCTGGCTGGTTCTGCTGTTCACCTTGCTGGTGCAGCTGGTGGTCTTCCAGCACCTGCGCAGCAATGAAACTCGCGCCGCCAACCAGCAGTTCGAGCTGCTCAGCGACAAGGTCACCGAAGCCATCCGCAAACGCCTGCACGACCACGAGCAGATCCTGCTCGGCGGCGCCGGATTGATCGATGCCGGCGGTCAGATCAGCCGCGAACAATGGCACACCTACGTGCAGCGTCTGCAGCTCAAGGAGCGCTACCCCGGTATCCAGGGCGTCGGTTTCAGCCTGGCGGTCAGGCCCGATGAGCGCGCGGCCCACGTCGCAGCGATCCGTGCCGCCGGCTTCCAGGACTACACCATCCATCCTGACGGCGAGCGACCGCTGTACACCTCGATCATCTACCTGGAACCGTTCGACCGCCGCAATCGCGCGGCTTTCGGCTACGACATGTATGCCGAACCGGCGCGGCACCAGGCCATGCGACGCGCGGCCACGTTGGGCAAGGCCAGCATCACCCGCAAGGTCACGCTGATGCAGGAAACCCACGGGAAGGTGCAGGCCGGCGTGTTGCTCTACGTTCCGGTGTACCGTCCCGGCCTGCCGCTGGATACTTCCGAGCAACGCCTGGCAGCGTTGCGCGGTTTCGTCTACAGCCCCTACCGGCTGGGCGATTTGATGCATGGAATTCTCGGCGACGTCGACCTACCGCTGGATCTCAGCATCTATGCCAGCGACCGCGAGCAGCCCGAGCACCTGCTGTTCACCACACGCCAGGCCGAGGCCCCCGATCGCTCGCCAACCTACACGCAGCTGCAGCAGCTGCACCTGTACGGGCAGACGTGGACGCTGCGCCTGGACAGCCTGCCGGAGTTCGAGGAGCGCTTTCATTCCAACGACACGCTGGTGGTCAGCCTGGGTCTCGGCCTGAGCCTGCTGCTGTTCTTCCTCACGTCCTCGCTCGCAATGCGCCACCAGCGGGCGCAGGCCCTTGCCGAGCAGATGACCTGGCACATCCGGCGCAACAAGCACGCCCTGCGACTGAGCGAGGAGCGCCTGTCACTGGCGCTCAAGGGCAGCAACGATGGCCTCTGGGACCTCGATCTCGAGGCCGGCACGCTGTACGCGTCGCCACGCGCCTGGGAGATGCTCGGCTATCGCCCCGGCGAGCTGCCGTCGGATCTCAAGCTGTGGGAGCGGGTCATGGTGTCCGAGGACGTGAGTCGCGAACGGGCTCGCCTGGCCCAGACGATGCTCTCCAATGTCGAGCACTTCACCACCGAGCTGCGCATGCAGCACAAGGGTGGCCAGGTCGTACCGGTGCTGTTGCGTGGCTACATCCAGCGCGATAGCCAGGGGCAGGCGCAGCGCATCAGCGGCACCATCATGGATCTGACCGAACGCAAGCGTATCGAGCAGATGAAGAACGAGTTCGTCTCCACGGTCAGCCATGAACTGCGCACTCCGCTGACCTCGATCAGCGGCGCCCTCGGCCTGATCACCGGCGGTGCGCTGGGCGAGGCACCGGAACCGATGCAGCAGATGCTCGATATCGCCTATCGCAACAGCCAGCGGCTGGGCCACCTGATCAACGACCTGCTCGACATGGAGAAGATGGCCGCCGGCAAGATGACCTTCGACCTGCGCGAACACGCCTTGCCGCGCCTGCTGGAAGATGCTGTGGCGAGCAACCAGGCGTTCGCCGAACAGCATCGGGTTCGCTGCGTGCTCGAGCCACCAGTCAACGTTAACGTCTGGGTCGACGGTCTGCGCCTGCAGCAGGTGCTGAACAATTTTCTCTCCAACGCCATCAAGTTCACGCCCGAGAATGGCGAGGTCCGCGTACGCAGCAGCCTGCGCGGCACGCAGGTGCGCATCAGCGTCAGTGATCAGGGACCGGGCATCCCGCAAGCGTTCCGCGAACATGTCTTCGAGAAGTTCGCCCAGGCCGACGCCTCCGACAGCCGCAAGATCGCCGGGACCGGGTTGGGGCTGGCGATCAGCAAGGAGCTCATGGAGCGGATGGGCGGCACCGTCGGCTTCGATTGCGTGGAGGGCGCCGGCACCACCTTCTGGTGCCAGCTGCCGATCCAGACACCGCTGTTCGGCGATAGCGCCACCAGCGAGGGTCAGCCTCGCCTACTGGTGGTCGAAGACGAGCCGGACACGGGCCGTCTGCTGCATCTGATGTTGCGCGAAGGCGGCTACGCCGTGGATCGTGTGCAGAGCCTGCACGCGGCGCGGGAAAAACTGGCCACCGGCAGCTACCAGGCCATGACCCTGGACTTGCACCTTCCCGACGGCAGCGGTCGTCAGCTGATCGAGGAGATCCGCCGCAACCCGGCGCTGCGGAATCTGCCGGTGATCGTCATCTCCGCCGCCAACCAGTTCGATCAGAGCGCACTGGCCGAACAGATCGTCTGGCTGCACAAGCCGATCACCAGCGCACAGCTGCTGACCAGCGTGCATAGCGCGCTGCAACCGACGTCGTCACCAGCCAAATAGTTACCACCGTCGCGGCGCTACCGACTCATCGGCAAAGCAAAGAAAAACGCGGGAGAGGCCGTCTGACCTCTCCCGCGTTTGATACAGCCGGATCGTCTGGCGTATCAGGCCTGGATCGAACCCTTGAGCTTGGTCATCGCATTCTTTTCCAGCTGACGAATGCGCTCGGCAGAGACGTTGTACTTGGCAGCCAGGTCATGCAGGGTCGCCTTGTCTTCGCTCAGCCAGCGCTGCTGGAGGATGTCACGACTGCGCTCGTCGAGACCTTCGAGCGCTTCATGCAGACTCGAGGTGGAGCTGTCGCTCCAGTCGGCATCTTCCAGCTGACGGGCCGGATCGTAGCGGTGGTCTTCCAGATAGTGCGCCGGCGACTGGAATGCGCTGTCGTCGTCAGCATCGGCGGCCGGATCGAAGGCCATGTCATGGCCGGTCAGACGGCTTTCCATCTCCCGCACTTCGTGCGGCTCGACGCCGAGGCTGTCGGCCACCCGGTTGACCTCGTCGTTGTTCAACCAGGCCAGGCGCTTCTTCTGGCTGCGCAGATTGAAGAACAACTTGCGCTGCGCCTTGGTAGTGGCGACTTTGACAATGCGCCAGTTGCGCAGGATGAACTCGTGGATCTCGGCCTTGATCCAGTGCACCGCGAAGGACACCAGACGCACGCCCATTTCCGGGTTGAAACGCTTGACCGCCTTCATCAGGCCGACATTGCCTTCCTGGATCAGATCGGCCTGGGCCAGCCCATAGCCGGAATAGCTGCGGGCGATGTGCACTACGAAACGTAGATGAGCCAGGACCATCTGGCGGGCAGCCTCGAGATCCTGGTGATAGAAGAGCCGCTCGCCCAGCTCGCGCTCCTGCTCGACGGTAAGCAGCGGCAGGCTGTTTACGGTCTGCACGTAGGCCTCGAGGTTGGCTCCCGGGACTAGGGCGTGAACAGGTTGCAGAGTAGTTGTCATGCAGTTCCTCCGATAGTGAAGCTGCAGCAGTTTAGCACTGCCGCATGAGACTGCAAGCGCTCGGAAAAGTTCACTTACTCATCCATTAAATTCTTATTTTTCAATAAGTTATCATCGAGGCGCGAGTTCACTGAGATGCCTCGCCACGGCCAGCCAGGCACCAATGTAGCCCAGCAGTACGGCACCCAGCACCAGCGAGAAACCATCCCCGGACGGCACGCCGGCCAGCCCGAAATCGCTGCCATACAGACCGGCCAGGCGGGTCACCGCCTCGTTCAGCCAGCCCAGCCCATAAGCCAGCAGCAGCCAGGCGATCAACCCGGCACCCAGACCGTAGAGCGCGCCCATGTAGAGAAATGGCCGCCGCACATACCCATCGGTGCCGCCCACCAGTTTTACCACCTCGATCTCGGTGCGGCGGTTTTCGATGTGCAGGCGGATGGTGTTACCGATCACCAGCAGCAACGTGGCGATCAGCAGCAGACTGAGGCCGAAGACGAAGCGGTCACCGAGCTTGAGGATCGCCGTCAGGCGTTCCACCCAGAGCAGGTCCAGCTGCGCCTGCTGCACGCCCGGCAGTTCGGCCAGCCGCTGGCGCAATGCCTCCAGCTTGTCCTTGTCGACTTCCTCGGGCGTCACCAGCACCACACCGGGCAGCGGATTCTCCGGTAGCTCCTTGAGCGCCTCGCCAAGCCCGGAAAGCTGCTGGAACTCTTCCAGCGCGGCCTCGCGACTGATCCACTCAGCTTCGGCCACATCGGGTAGCGCAGCCACCTCGTCGCGCAGCTTCTCGCCGCCGGCTGAATCCACCTCCAACTGCAGGAACAGCGAGATCTGTGCCGCGCGCTGCCAGGAGCCACCGAGCCGCTCGACGTTGTCCAGCAGCAGCGCCAGCCCCATCGGCAGGCTCAGGGCAACCGCCATTACCAGGCAGGTGAAGAAACTGCCGATCGGCTGCTTGAACAGCCGGCTGACGCTGTCCACCAGGCTGGCCCGATGGCTTTCCAGCCAGGCATGCAACAGCGCCTTGAAGTCCGGTTCGTCATTCTTGTGGTCAGTTTTCTTCACCGAGCCGCCAACTCGCTCGGCAGTGCTCGGATTCGATTTGGCGGTGGGCTTGTGTTCGGTGCTCATCAGCTGGCCTCCCCGTCACCGATCAGGCGACCTCGTTGCAGCGTGAGCATGCGGTGACGCATGCGCGCGATCAGCGCCAGGTCATGGCTGGCAATCAGCACGGTGGTGCCCAACCGGTTGATGTCCTCGAAAACTCCCATGATCTCGGCGGCCAGCCGCGGATCGAGGTTGCCGGTGGGTTCGTCGGCGAGCAGCAGCGCCGGCCGATGCACCACGGCGCGGGCAATACCGACACGCTGCTGCTGACCGGTGGACAGGTCCGCCGGGAACTGCAGCGCCTTGTCCTTTAGGCTGACGCGCTCCAGCGCGGTCATCACCCGCTGACCAATCTCGCGCTTGTTCAAGCCGAGGATCTGCAAGGGCAACGCGACGTTGTCGAACACCGTGCGGTCGAACAGCAACTGGTGGTTCTGGAACACCACGCCGATCTGTCGACGCAGGAAGGGAATCTGCGCATTGGTGATGCGCGACAGATCCTGGCCGGCCAGCAGCAGCTTGCCACTGGTAGGCCGCTCCATCGCCAGCAACAGGCGCAACAGGGTGCTCTTGCCGGCGCCGGAGTGCCCGGTAACGAAGAGGAATTCACCACGCTGCACATGGAAGGAAAGCTCGTGCAGCCCGACGTGACCGTTGGGATAGCGTTTGCCGACCTGATCGAAGCGGATCATTTGCCGTCCTGTTGACCGAACAGTGCCTTGACGAAGGCGTCCGCCTCGAAGGTACGCAGATCGTCGATTCCCTCGCCGACGCCAATGAAGCGGATCGGCGTGCCGAACTGCTTGGCCAGAGCGAAGATCACTCCGCCCTTGGCGGTGCCGTCGAGCTTGGTCAGTGCCAGGCCGGTAAGTTCGACCGCCTGGTTGAACTGGCGCGTCTGGTTGATCGCGTTCTGCCCGGTGCCGGCGTCGAGCACCAGCAGCACTTCGTGCGGCGCTGTTTCGTCGAGCTTGCCGATGACTCGACGGACCTTCTTCAGCTCCTCCATCAGATTGTCCTTGGTGTGCAGCCGCCCGGCGGTATCGGCGATCAGCACGTCGATGCCGCGCGCCTTGGCGGCCTGCACCGCATCGAAGATCACCGAGGCTGAATCGGCGCCGGTGTGCTGGGCAATCACCGGAATCCGGTTGCGCTCGCCCCACACCTGCAGCTGCTCGACCGCAGCGGCGCGGAAGGTGTCGCCGGCAGCGAGCATGACCTTCTTGCCTTCGAGCTGCAGCTTCTTGGCCAGCTTGCCGATGGTGGTGGTCTTGCCGACACCGTTCACCCCAACCACCAGGATCACGTACGGCCGCGCCTGGCTGTCGATGATCAGCGGCTGCTCGACCGGCTTGAGCAGGCCGCTCAGCTCTTCCTGCAGCGCGCCATACAGCGCACCGCTGTCGGCCAGCTCCTTGCGCGACACGCGGCGGGTGAGGTTCTGCATGATCACGCCGGTCGCCTCGACGCCGACGTCGGCGGTCAGCAGACGGGTTTCCAGCTCTTCCAGCAGGTCGTCGTCGATGGCCTTTTTACCGAGGAACAGGCTGGCCATGCCCTCGCCGATACTGGCGCTGGTCTTCGACAGCCCCTGCTTTAAGCGAGCGAAGAACCCGAGTCGACTTGGCGCCTCGGGTTCAGCCGTCGGCGCCGCCTCGACGACGGCTGTCGGCTCGGGTTCGGGTTCGGGCTCGGGTTCGGGTTCGGGTTCGGCCAAAACAACCGGCTCGACTGCAGCGGCAGGCTGCTCCGCTTCGGCTGCGGCAACGGGCTGCTCGGCGAGCGCCTCGGCAGTTTCGGCGGCGCGGCTGTCAGGCTGCTCGGCAAACGGCTGGCTATCTTCCGGCGCTTCGGTAGCAGGCGGCTCGGCGGCAGGCGCTTGGGGCTTCTTGCGCAGCCAGCCGAACAGGCCTTTCTTCTCGCCGGCATCGCCCGGCGTCTTCTTGTCGTCGTTGGAACCAAACATGGAGAAGATATTCTCAAGGATGCAAAACACCGGCAGTCACGCTGCCGGCCAGACGGGGGCTATCCTAGCACCTCCCCGCCGGGGTGCGCTAAACGCGGCCGGGCCAGCTTCGCCGGGAGCCGGCGCGGCCATCGTGGAACGCCCTGCTTTGCCTGATCCAGTCGCGCCAGTACCATGGCCGACGCGTTGCCCGCCCGGCCAGCCTGCCCCGACGGAATTCTACTGGGAAACCCTGCATATGCCCCTGATGTTATGCCGCGCCGCCGCCCTGCTGTTCGGCGCCCTGTACCTGCCGCTGCTCGCTGCGGCCGATAGCCAGCCCACCCACGAATTCTTCCTCGACAACGGGCTGAAAGTGATCGTGCGTGAGGATCATCGCGCGCCGGTGGTGGTCTCGCAGCTCTGGTACAAGGTCGGTTCCAGCTACGAGACCCCCGGCCACACCGGACTGTCCCACGCGCTCGAACACATGATGTTCAAGGGCAGCCGCAAGCTCGGCCCCGGCGAAGCCTCACGTATCCTGCGCGAGCTGGGCGCCGAGGAAAACGCCTTCACCAGCGATGACTACACCGCCTATTACCAGGTCCTGGCCCGCGACCGCCTGGCCGTCGCCTTTGAACTCGAGGCCGATCGCCTCTCCAGTCTCAAACTGCCGGTCGAAGAGTTCACCCGCGAGATCGAGGTCATCAAAGAAGAACGCCGCCTGCGTACCGACGACAAGCCCAGCTCGCTGGCGTTCGAGCGTTTCAAGGCGCTGGCCTACCCGGCGAGCGGTTACCACAACCCCACCATCGGCTGGATGGCCGATCTCGAGCGCATGCAGGCGGACGAGCTGCGCGCCTGGTACGAGCAGTGGTATGCGCCGAACAACGCCACTCTGGTGGTGGTCGGTGACGTCACCCTCCCCGAGGTGCGCGAGCTGGCCGAGCGCTATTTCGGTGCAATCGCCAAGCGCCCGGTGCCGTCAGCCAAGGCACCGCTGGAGCTGAGCGAGCCCGGCGAACGGCGCCTGCAACTGCACGTCAACACCCAGCTACCGAGCCTGTTGATGGCCTTCAACGTGCCGAGCCTGTCCACCGAGACGAACGCACGGCAGGTGCATGCCCTGCGCCTGATCGCCGCGCTGCTCGACGGCGGCTACAGCGCACGCCTGCCGCAACAGCTCGAGCGCGGCGAGGAACTGGTGACCAGCGCCTCGGCCTGGTACGACGCCTACGCCCGCGGCGATAGCCTGTTCGTGCTCTCGGCAGCGCCCAACGTACAAAAGGGCCGCACGCTGGCCGAGGTCGAAAGCGGATTGTGGAGCGAACTCGACAAGCTCAAGCAGGAAGCTCCCAGCCGCGAAGAGCTGGAGCGCGTGCGGGCCCAGGTCATCGCCGGACTGGTCTACGAGCGCGACTCGATCACCCGTCAGGCCACCACCATCGGCCAGCTGGAGACCGTCGGCCTGTCCTGGCGGCTGATGGACGAGGAGCTGGCGGCACTGGAAGCCGTTACTCCCGAAGATATCCAGCAAGCGGCACGCAGCTACTTCACCCGCACGCGCATGAGCGTGGCTCATGTGCTGCCCAAGGAGACTGGCAATGAATAACCCCGGCATTTTGCGGCACGGCCTGACCGGCCTACTGCTGGCGGCCTGTCTCGGGCTCGCCGGCTGTGACAAGGACACGCCCATCACGCCGCCGACCACGCAAACGGCGCCCGCGGCGACCGAGACCAATGCCGGCGGTCCAGCGCCCGCGTCGAACGAAAGCAGCACCGACCAGCCGCGACTGGAATCACTCGCCAGCCTCGGCGACCAGCCCCTGGCGCGGCGCAAACTGGACATCCAGACCTGGCAGACCGCCGAGGGCGCCAAGGTGCTGTTCGTCGAGGCCCACGAGCTGCCGATGTTCGACCTGCGCCTGACATTCGCTGCCGGCAGCAGCCAGGACAACGGCACGCCGGGCCTGGCGCTGCTGACCAATGCGATGCTCAACGAAGGCATCGCCGGCAAAGACGTCACGGCCATCGCCCAGGGCTTCGAGGGGCTCGGCGCGGACTTCAGCAACGGCTCCTACCGCGACATGGCGGTCGCCAGCCTGCGCAGCCTGAGCGCACCGGACAAACGCACCGCCGCGCTCGAGCTGTTCAGCGAAGTGGTTGGGCGGCCGACTTTCCCCGAGGACTCGCTGCAGCGGATCAAGAACCAGCTGCTGGCCGGCTTCGAATTCCAGAAGCAGAACCCCGGCAAGCTGGCCAGCCTGGCGTTGTTCGAGCAGCTCTATGGCGAACATCCCTACGCCCACGCCAGCGAAGGCACGGCCGAATCGGTGCCGACGATCAGCGTGCAGCAGCTACGCGATTTCCATCGCCAGGCTTACGCTGCCGGCAATCTGGTGATCGCGCTGGTCGGTGACCTCACTCGGGCGGATGCCGAGGCCACCGCCGCGCAGATTTCCGCGGCGCTGCCATCCGGCCCCGCGCTGCCGCCAACCCCGGCACCTAAGGCGCCGCCGGCCGGCAAGCACCACATCGAGTATCCGTCCAACCAGACTCACCTGCTGCTCGCCCAGCTCGGCATTCCCCGCGGCCATCCGGACTACGCAGCTCTGTATCTGGGTAACCAGATTCTCGGCGGCGGCGGCTTCGGCACCCGACTGATGGAAGAGGTGCGCGAGAAGCGCGGACTCACCTACGGCATCTACTCCGGCTTCAGCCCGATGCGTGCCAACGGCCCGTTCATGATCAGCATGCAGACCCGCGCCGAGCTTACCGACGGCGCGCTGGAGCTGGTGCAGCAGCTGGTACGCGACTACCTCGCCGAAGGCCCCAGCGAGGCAGAACTGGAACGCAGCAAGCGCGAGATCGCCGGCAGTTTCCCGCTGTCCACCGCCAGCAACGCCGACATCGTCGGCCAGCTCGGCAGCATCGGTTTCTACGATCTGCCGCTGACCTACCTGGAGGACTTCATGGGCGAGATCCAGACACTCACGGTCGAACAGGTCAAGACGGCGATGAACAAGCACCTGCAGGGCGACGGTTTCGTCATCGTCACTGCCGGCCCCAGCGTCGAGCAGCAGCCGCTGCCGCCCCCCACCGAACGACCTGTCGAACAGCCCAGCGCGGTTCCGGAGCATTGATGGCCAACCCACCGATTCGACCCAGCGCCCATGGCGGCCAGGGCCAGCTACGCATCATCGCCGGCGACTGGCGCTCGCGCCGCTTCAGCTTCCCCGACGCCGAAGGCCTGCGACCGACACCGGATCGCGTGCGCGAAACCCTGTTCAACTGGCTGATGCCCTACCTCTCGGGCGCACGGGTACTCGACCCCTTCACCGGCAGCGGTGCGCTCTACCTCGAGGCACTGTCACGTGGCGCGGGCATGGCGCTGGCGCTCGACGTCAACGCCAACGCCATCGCCAGCCTGCGCAAGCACCTGGACACGCTGAATTGCGGCAACGGCCAGCTGCTGCAGAGCGATGCCCTGCGCTATCTGGAAACCCAGACGCCGACACCGTTCGATCTGGTGTTCCTCGACCCGCCGTTCAACAAGAACCTGCTGCAGCCGGCCTGCACCTTGCTGGAAAGCAAGGGCTGGCTGGCCGAGCGCGCCTGGATCTACACCGAAAGCGAAGCGCTGCCGTCGAGCCTCGGGCTGCCGGGCAACTGGCGTCTGCATCGCGAGAAAAAGGCCGGCAAGGTGTATTACGCGCTGTGGGAGCGCACGGCCTGAGCGGATCAGGGGCCGCGGCTGACGCGCGGCACCGTGCGGTTCAGTAGAAGTCGACCGTCTGTCCGTCGCGGTCGAACGCAAGGAAGCGACCGATGTTGCCGGTCTCGATGGCACCGACCATCATCTTCAGCGGCTCCTCGGCGTCGTCGGAGCCGGGCGTAAAGCCCGCCTGACCGGGCAGTGCGGCGGCGAAGAACAGGTCCCAGGCCACACCGGTGCGCCGGGACTCCTCGCGCAGCGCGGCGAAGTCGGCCAACTCCTCGGGCAGCTTGTCGACGCAGAGCACCGGCTTGAGCGAGCCGCCGGCCTTTTCCTCGAAGCGCTGGCGCTCCGCCTCGGTGGCGTCGTCGGGGAGTTCCGCCGTGACGAAAACGAACAGCAGCCGCTGCGGCTCGCGTTCTTGCCGCGCGGCATTCAGGAGTTCATCGAACGGGGTGGTGGTCATGGCTTGGTTTCCAGGCTGCGAATTCACCGTGCACTGTTTACCCGCGGCGGCGCGCTGACCATATCTCCAAAGGCATATGCCCGCCGCAAGGCACTGCCATTCAACGCCTGCATGACGCTTTTCTTCCCGCTTGCGAGGCACTAACGTCGAGGCGATTCCGACGCTTGCGAGCAACCGTGACCGACCTTTTCCAACCCGCCTGGTGGCTGCCGGGGCCGCATCTGCAGACCCTGTGGAACCCGTTCTTCCGCACCGCGCCGACAATCGCGCGGCAGCGCGAACGACTGTGGCTGGCCGATGGCGACTTCATCGACCTCGACTGGCACGGCCCACACGAGGCCACGGCGCCGCTGGTGCTGGTGCTGCACGGGCTCACCGGCTCGTCCAGCTCGCTCTACGTGCTCGGTCTGCAGCAACAACTGGCCGCACGCAACTGGGCCAGCGTCGCCATCAACTGGCGCGGCTGCTCGGGCGAACCCAACCTGCTGCCGCGCGCCTATCACTCCGGCGCCAGCGACGATCTCGGCGAAGTTATCGCTCATCTGCAGGCCAAGCGCCCGCTGGCGCCGCTGTATGCCGTCGGCTACTCGCTGGGCGGCAACGTGCTGCTCAAGTACCTCGGCGAAAGTGGTGTCAGCAGCCCGCTGCGCAAGGCGGTGGCGGTGTCCGTGCCGTTTCGCCTGGACCAGTGCGCCGACCGCATCGGCCTGGGCTTCTCCCGCATCTACCAGGCGCACTTCATGAAAGCCATGGTCGCCTACGTGAAGAACAAGCAGCAGCGCTTCCAGCGCGAGGGGCTGGTCGAACACCTTGGCGCACTGCACCGCCTCGGCCCGCTGCAGGGCATGCGCACCTTCTGGGATTTCGACGGCCGCATCACCGCGCCGCTGCATGGCTACAAGGACGCCCAGGATTATTACCGGCGCGCCTCCAGCCGCTACTACCTGCCGACGATCGCGACACCGACGCTGCTGATCCAGGCCGCCGACGACCCCTTCGTGTTCCGCCACAGCGTGCCGGAAGCTGCCGAACTGTCACCAACCACCACGCTGGAGCTGCACGCCCACGGCGGGCACGTCGGCTTCATCGAGGGCACGCCACGCCGCCCGCGCTACTACCTGGAGCGGCGCATTCCGCAGTGGCTGGCGGGCTGAGACGTTTCAGCCGCCAAATGGCAACCATCGGTGCGGGAACCGTGCCTTGAGACCGAGCCGGTCAATACGCCACTCAGGCGGCAGGCCATCATGCACCCGCGCAATCACGCGCAGCCTGCGTGTCGGCGCACTGAACGGTGGGCGCAGTTCGACCGGCACCGGCGCGGCATCGTCCACCGCCTGAATCACTACCGCCTGGCGTTGGCTATGGTCGGGAAAGATCAGCGTCAGCAGCTTTCCGGGTGTGGCCTCGGCAGCGTGGCGCGGATCGAGATAAACCCAGACCTGCGCCTCGCCGTCGCCCTCGACGCGCAACAGGGGCGTGCCCGGCCCGACGTTCTCGCCAGGCGCGACGAGGATTTCGCCGACGCGGCCATCGTTCTCGGCACGCATTTCCAACCCCTGCAACCGGCTGTCCAGCCAGGCAAGCTCCAGGTCGCGCTGGCGCTGCTCGGGTCCGATCTCGGGCTGGAGCCGCTGCTCCAGCTGATACAGGTCGCGCAGCCGCGCGTCACGCTGGTCGGTGGCCGCCAGCAGTTCGCCACGGGTAGCCGCGCCCGCTTCGAACAGGCGCTGGACCTGCTGCACACGCGCCTCGGCACGAGAGAGCAAGCCCTGCAACAGTGCACGCTCCGCGGCCAGAGTCTCTGCGCCGGGACTATTCGATGGCACGCTCGCCGCCTGCAGCAGGAAGCGCCGCGCACGCCACTCCGGATTATCCAGACGAACCAGCACGTCGCCCGCCGTCACCCGTTGCCCCGGCTGCACCAGCACCTGCTGGACCTGCGCTCCGTCGCGCGCGCGCAACTCACTGCCCGGCAGGTGCAGCTGCGCAGGCGCCTCGATCAGCCAGAGCGTAAGCATCCAGCGGCCGACCAGCCACAACAGCGGGCTGAGCACCGCCAACAGGATGAGGTACCAGCGCAGCCGGAAGGCCAGGCGCTTGCCCGGCGCGTAGAGCACCTGCAGGCCCTGCTCCTGGGTCGGTTGCTGCTCCTTGGCGCTGGAGAATTTGATCTTCATGCGATGTGCTCAATGGGGATAGTGAGACCAGTCCTGCCAGTCGATGCCGGTGATGGCCTGCGTCTGCAGACCCTGACGCCAGCGTTCAGTCTGTGCCTGCAATCGCGCACGAGATGCGCCACTCCAGCTCTCATCCGGCGCCAGCTGCGGCTCCACGCTCTGTGCCAGCCGGAACGACAAGTCCGGCCAGCGCCGCGCGATCTCCGTCGCCAGCCCCGCGCTGCGTTCAGGGTTGCGGGTATAAATCATCAGGCTGACCCGATGCACGCCACGCTGCTGCAACCGACAGGGCACGCAGTATTCGCCGGCGCGCGGTGCGGCGAACCAGCGGTGATGGCTGGACAGCTCAAGGGGCCAGGGACTGACGCTCGCGGCCGCCGTCAGCGTATCCATCCAGTCGCGCAGCCGCGCCTCGGGGACCGGCCAGCCGAGCTGCTCGACTTCCAGATCCAGATGCAGACCGGCGAACGGCAGCGCCGTCAGCTCACCGAGCAGATCGAGCAACCCCCGACGACCCTCGGGTTGCAGCCAGTGCGGATCGCCGAGCAGCAGCAGCACCTCGAATCCCTGTTCGCGCGCGGCACCGAGCAACACGCGCAACTGGCCGCGCAAACGCTCCGGCTCAGCCACTTGGGCAGCGTCGAGGCCGAGGTAAAGACGCTGCATGCCGGCCGCTCGCAGTTGCGCCAGCACCTCGGCGCGCTGGCGCTCGTCGAACAGTGCGTGGCTGTTCCAGACATACACACCCTGGCGCCAGCTTGCTGAGTCAGTCGCCACGCGCTTGTACCGGTCCGGCTGCAGCGCCTGCCAGTCGTTCTCCGCTGGCCCCAGCAACGACGAACGTCCTCCACCCTCGTCAACGAACAAGCGCAACGCTGCTTCCCGCAGCCACAACCCGTGCCAGGCGGCAATCAGGCGCAAGCCGGCGTAGCCATGCTCCAGCTCGGCGGCCAGGCTGCCGAGGTAGGCCTGCTCGACATCGCCGTCGCGGCGCAGGCGCTGCTCGCGCACGGCTAACGCCGCCGCTTCCAGTTGCTCGCGCGCCTGCAGCAGTTCATCCGCGGCCAGGCGCTGGGCACGCAGCGCCTGCCCGAGCCCCTGTAGCAACTGCTCACGCTCGGCTTCGAGCTGGGCCAGTGCCACCCGATGACGCGCCTCACCCTCGTTGTCCCGCGCCTGACCGTAGGACAGCGGATCGAACGGAGCCGACAGGCTGATGCTCGCCACCAGGCCATTGCCTGGCTTGCTGCCACCGTTACGGTCTTCGTAGCTCTGCGCCACGCTGAAATTCGAGTCGACCGCTGCATACCAAGGGCTTTGCCGATTCCGCTCCGCCTGACTTACCTGGCCGCGCCGCTCCTGCAGACGTGGATGCACCTCGAGCTGCTGCAACCAGGCGCTCAGGGGCTGCGCGCTTGCCGCCAGTGCTTCGGCCTGGGCCTGGCTTTGCGGCTCGATGGGCTGCGCACTGAGTGACTGCAGGCTGTAGCGAGTTTCTTCCAGCACCGGCTCGACCGCCGCACAACGACGCTGCAACGCCTGCCAGCGGCCATCCTGCAGGCGCGCCTCGGAAGCCAGCAGCCAGCCCTCGCGCAGACGCGCCGCCAGCTGCTCGCGCGCGCGTCGCGCAGGCTCGGCCATCCCGTCGCACCAGCGCAGCTCCTCCTGTGCCCGCCACCAGTCGGCATAGGCGCTGCGCAGCGCCAGCCGTTGCTCGACGCGGGCCAGCTGCAGACGGGCCTGCTGTTGCTGACGCTGGTCTTCCACGCTGCGTACCGCATCCAGCTGGCGTTTCAGGCTGCCCAGCAGCGGATGGCGCAAACCAAGCGCCAGATCCCGACCGTAGTAGTCGTCGCGCACCGCTTCGGTCACCAGCTCCCGATAGCGCCCGGTCCCTGCCGAAGCGAACCACTGCCAACCGGCCTCAGCTTCGCGCTGCCGCTGCAGCGCCTCGAGGGCCACGCGTTCGGCCTCTGCCGCACGCAGGGCCGGCGCGCTATCGACGCGATCCAGCAACGTCGGCAGCGGCAGCACATCCGCCAGACAAGGCGAGCCCAGCCACAGCAGACCGAGCACAAAGAACGCTCGCAGCATCAGAACCTCTTCGCCTTGCGCAGCACCCACCAGGGCGCCATCGCGGTTTCCTCATGGCCACGCCGGATCATTTCGTTGAGGATCGCCACCGCGCTCCAGCAGCGCATGACGAACATGAACAGCGGGAACAGCGGCACAGCCCAGCACAGTCGCAGGTCCTGCCTCGGCCGCTCGGATACCATTGCCAGCAGCACCAGATAGGCCAGCAGGGTGTTGGCCAGATAGACCAGATACACCAGCAAGGCGAGCACGAGGAAGGTCGAAAGCGCCAGCGAATAGAGCCCGACGACGAAGTAGCCGAGGATGATGAACGGCAGCACCAGCTGGAAGAAGAAGCCGCTGACCAGCACCATCAGAAAGTTCGGCCAGCCCAGCAGGCGCGGCGTGAAGCTGTGACGATGCTTGCGCACATAGAGGAAGAACAGATCGCCGTCCCAGCGCAGGCGTTGCATGAGGAACTGGCGGAACGTCACCGGCGCGTCGGTATGGCCGATGGCGCAGGGCTCGAAAGGAATGCGCAGCGGGCGGCGGCCGAAGTAGTTCTTGATGCGCAGGGTGAGGTCCAGGTCTTCGGCAGTATGGGTGTCCCAGCCGCCGATCATCTGCAGGAAACTGCGGCGAAAAGCGCCGAACGCGCCGGACACGTTATTCACCAGATTCCATTCGCTGAGGCCGATCTTGGCCATCTGGATCGACAGCAGGTATTCCAGCGCCTGCATCGCCGTGGTCAGCGAGGCGCGCGCGTTGCGCACCCGCAGGCTACCGGCCACCGCCGGCACGTCCGGGTCCTGAAAATGCCGCACCACGTTGACCACCATGTCGTTGTCGAACGAGGTATCGCCATCCAGCGCCATGACGATCTCACCGGTGCTGTATTCCAGCCCGGCGTTCAGTGAAGACACCCGGCCGCCACGCTGCCATTTGGCGATCGGCCGCAGAAAGCGCCGCGGATAAAGCTGCGCATCGACACGGAAATCGCGCACGGCCTGCATCGTCGCGTGGTTGGCCGCGGCGCCGTCGACCACCGGAATCATCTCGATCTCGCCGCGATAGGTCTGCTCGCACAAGCTGAGCAGCGTGGTCTGCACATCACGACCTTCGCTGTAGCAGGTGATGACGCACGACACGCGCGGCTGGTAGCTGTTGCCTTCCGGCAGCTCGAACGGCTTGCGCACGAACCAGCGCAGCACGCCGAGCATGATCACCAGATTGAGTGGCACCTCCAGCAGCAGAAAGGCCGGAAACAGCATCACCAGCAGATAGCCCAGGCCGTCGGGCTTGTCGATTTCGCCGAGGACTCCCAGCCACTGCAGCCAGAACGCCTCCATCTCAGCCAAGCTCCCCGTTCAGACGCGCCAGCAGCAAGGCAGCATCTTCCTGATCGAGCAGATCAACCGGCGCAGTGAAGCCGACCTGGCGCAGCTGCAGCTGACCGATCTGCTCGCTGGCCAGGCGCTCGGCGCCTTCCTGCAGGCGTTTGCGCACGACTGCCAGACCGGCGGCGTCGGTGTGCGGCATCATGATCCAGAGAATCTCTTCGCTGACCCGGCTGCAGCGGTCGGTGTCGCGCACGGCTTCCTGCAGGCGCTCCACCAGACTGTCCACCAACGCATGGCCGCGCAGCTCGCCCAAGGCGCTGATGGTCGCCGCCAGATTGACGAACCGCAGCCCGAGCAGGGAGAACGCCGGCTGCTTGTAGCGCCGCACCAGCTGCAGCTGCCAGTTGAGCAGCTCGTGGAAGGACTTCTGGTTGAGCAGATTGAGCGTGCCGAACTGGTCAGTCTCCACCGCGCTGGCGGTGTAGCCCTGCCGACAGCGCAGCCGCCCGGCCTCGGCGAGGCGGAAGTGGCGGACCTCGCGCACCCGCAGCTTGTCCGGCGCATGGGCCTGGCCACAGTCCAGACAACGCGCCTCAACTTCGGCATCAACGAAGAAGGCCTGACAGCTGCGGCAGCGGTAGTTCTCCAGCGGGCGATCGTAGTCGCTGCCGATATGGCGCAGACGTGAGAAGCAGTTCGGGCAGAGCAGCAGGCCATCCTTGAGGAAGTGCTCCTGGGCGCCGACGTGGCCGCAGGTAAAACAGTGCAACGATGGCTGGCGGGCGATTTCCAGCGCCTGACACTCCGGGCAGACGTCCACGTAGTTCAGCCGGCCGGAGCCGCAGCTCACGCACAGGCGCACCCGATCGACCAGTTCGCCCTCCTCCAGCCAGCCCTGCTGGGTCATCAGCTGCAGCCAGGCGAACGCATTCGGCGACTCGTCGTCTTCCAGCGCCTCCAGCAGCGGATAGTGATAGTGCTGCGCCACGCCGGCATCGCGCACCGCGTGAATGGCACCATGCGGGCGCAGCCACAGCCAGGCCAGCACCCGCGCCTCGAAACGCTCCGGCGCCACCCCGCGGTTGAATAGCGCGAAGCGTTCCTGCCAGAGCCGCCAGAGCGGCACCAACGCGCTCAGGTCCACGGGTGGCGTACCGTCGCCCAGCGCCTTGCAGGACGCGTCCTGATCCTGGCAGCAGTAGATCAGACTGAAGCGGTAGCGCTTGTCCATGCGCAGGCTGCGCAACGCTTCGCCGGCACGAACCGGCGGCAGGTCCAGCAGCACAATGTCATACGGCGGCACTGCCGTGAGCGCGGACAGCTCTGTGTGCCGCTCGTAATCGATACCGACAACAGGAGAGGAAGACGCACCGAGGACGGCGACACGTGGCATGGAGGACATGGAAAATAAACCGAGTGATGGCAATACGACACTTTATCGCCATCATTGTACTGTTTCTCGTGGGGTTATTCGCCAGCTATTCGTCGTCTCGACGCATGTTTATTGATCAGCACCGGCTTAGTGCCATAAATCCGACGAAACGCCATGTCAACCATCCGTCAGGTACCGGCAGAGCAGCTCGGAGACCTCTTTTGCCGCGCCCGGCGACACGAAGCCGACCTCCAGCGCCAGCAGCTGGTAGATACCCCGGCGCAGCAGCTCGGGCTTGAGCTCGGCCGACGGCTCGCCGACGGTGCCGAGAAACCGGATCCAGGAGGTCATGATGATCCAGGCGTTGAGCGCCAACGCTTCAACCTCGGCCGGTTCCATCTGCAGGATGCCGACGTCGACGAAGCCCTGATAGATCGCCCGGGCGTTATCCAGACAGCGCGCAGCAAAGGTGCGGTAGCTCTGCGCCAGCTGCGCGTCGGCCTCCAGCAGATGCTCGAGATCCCGATGCAGGAAACGAAAGTCCCACATCGCGGCCAGCAGCGCCTCGAGATAGACGACCTTGTCGCCGAGGGTCAGCGCGCGCTCGGGAGGACGCAGGAAATCGTCGATCCGGGCCTCGTAACGCCTGAACAGCTCGGCGATGATCGCCTGCTTGTTGGCGAAGTGGTAATAGAGGTTGCCCGGCGATATCTGCAGGTGCGCGGCGATATGGTTGGTGGTCACGTTGCGCTCCCCCTGGGCATTGAACAGCTCGAGGCTGGCATCGAGGATGCGGTCGCGGGTCTTTGCTCGGGGCGCCATGGACGGGTGGATCTCGGAGAGAAAGTGGAGCCTGCAACGGTACAGCTGCGAGCCGGTACAGGCGAGTCGCGTTGACAGTCTAGAGCAATTACTCTAGAAATCTTCTTCCCTTTCCTGCCGCGCTGAGGAGGCTGCATGTCAGCCGCTATCCCGGACCCGCTCGCCGCACTGCAGCCGCTCTTCGCCCGTCAGCGCCAGGCCTTTGCCGCCGCGCCAATGCCCTCGACACAGACGCGCCGGCAAGGTCTGGAAGCGCTGCGCGACGTACTGGCGCGCAATCAGCAGGAGCTGATCGAGGCGATCTCGGCAGATTTCGGCAATCGCTCGGCCGACGAGACGCTGCTGGCCGAGATCATGCCGAGCCTGCATGGCATCCGCTACGCGCGGCGTCATCTGCGCGGCTGGATGAAGCCGTCGCGGCGCCGGGTCGGCCTGGCGTTCCAGCCGGCCAGTGCGCGGGTGATCTACCAGCCGCTGGGCGTGGTCGGCATCATCGTGCCGTGGAACTATCCGCTGTATCTGGCCATCGGCCCACTGGTAGGCGCATTGGCCGCCGGCAACCGGGTGATGCTGAAGATGAGCGAAGCGACACCGGCCACCGGCGCGCTGCTGCAACGGCTGCTGGCGCAAGTCTTTGCCGACGATCAGGTGGCGGTGGTGCTCGGCGACGTCGAGGTCGGCAAAGCCTTCGCGCGGCTGCCATTCGATCATCTGCTGTTCACCGGCGCGACGCATGTCGGTCGCGACGTGATGCGCGCCGCGGCAGACAACCTGACACCGGTGACGCTGGAGCTGGGCGGCAAGTCGCCGGCCATCGTTTCGGCCGAGGTGCCGCTGGCCGACGCCGCCGAGCGCATCGCCTTCGGCAAGACGCTCAACGCCGGGCAGACCTGCGTCGCGCCCGACTATGTGCTGGTGCCGCGCGCACGCCTCGACGACTTCGCCGAGGCCTACCGTGCGGCGGTGCGCCGCCTGCTGCCGAGCCTGGCGGACAACCCGGACTACACCGCGATCATCAATGCGCGGCAGTTCGCCCGGCTGCAGGATTACCTGGACGATGCCCGGGCCAAGGGCGCGCGAGTCATACCGCTGTTCGAGGAAGGTCAGCAGCGCCGCCTGCCCCATCATCTGCTGCTCGACGTCAACGAGCACATGCGGGTGATGCACGAGGAAATCTTCGGCCCGCTGCTGCCCGTGGTGCCGTACGACGATCTCGACGAGGCCATCGCCTACGTCAACGCCCGCCCGCGCCCGCTGGCGCTGTACTACTTCGGTTACGATCGCGCCGAGCAGCACCACGTGCTGCAACGCACCCATTCCGGCGGCGTCTGCCTCAACGACACGCTGTTGCACGTGGCCCAGGATGACCTGCCGTTCGGCGGCGTCGGTGCGTCCGGCATGGGCCACTATCACGGCCACGAAGGCTTCCTCACCTTCAGCAAAGCCCGAAGCATTTTCAGCAAGCCGCGCCTCAACACGGCGCGGCTGATCTATCCGCCGTACGGCAGATGGTGGCAGAGGCTGCTCTACCGGCTGCTGGTGCGCTGATGGCCGGCCCTGCACGCGCGCCCGCCGGTCTGTCGCTGAGCCGCCGCGGCCTGCTGCGCATCGGCCTGCTCGGCGGCGTCGTGTTGACCACCTCCAGCCTGGCCGCAAGTCTCGGAGGCTGCAGCCGCGAGCCACCGGCCCAAGGGTTTGCCCTGCTGCGTACCAGTGACCTGCCCTTGCTGCAGCGGCTGATCCCGCTGGTGCTGGCCGGCGCGGTCGCCACGCCGATACCGCCGGCGGTCATCGACGGCACGCTGTCCAGTCTGGATCGCAGCCTGGAGCATCTGTCGCCAGCCCTGGCCAAGCAGGTGCTGCAGCTGTTCGATCTGCTCGGACTACCACTCGCACGCGGCCCGCTGACCGGCATCTGGGGCAGCTGGGATGCGGCCAGCGACCAAGCCATGCAGGCCTTCCTGCAACGTTGGCAGAACAGTCCGCTGGCGCTGCTACGCCAGGGTCACAACGTCCTGCTGCAACTGGTGCTCATGGCCTGGTACGGGCGCCCGGAAGCCTGGGCACATTGCGGCTACCCCGGCCCGCCTGCGGTCTGATCATCAGGAGCGAACCGATGCCTGTTCCCGACCTCTTCACCGCCGGCCTTGCCCGCGGCTGGAAAACCCATGACGGCTCGCGCCTCGAAGACGACCTTTCCCTGGAAGCGGACGTCGCCATCGTCGGCAGTGGCGCGGGCGGCGCCACCAGCGCGGAGATTCTCAGCGCCGCCGGCTTCAAGGTGCTGCTGATCGAAGAAGGACCGCTGCGCACCAGCAGCGATTTCGACCTGCAGGAACCCACTGCCTATCAATCGCTATACCAGGAAGGCATCGGCCGCATGAGCAAGGACGGCGCCATCACCATCCTGCAGGGCCGCGCGGTGGGTGGCACCACGCTGGTGAACTGGACCTCGAGCTTTCGCACTCCGCCGCAGACACTCGAGCACTGGGCGCGCGAGCACGCCGTCAGCGGCCTCTCGGCAGAGGCGCTGGCACCCTGGTTCGAGCGCATCGAATCTCGCCTGGGCATCGCGCCCTGGACCATGCCACCGAACGCCAACAACGCAGTGCTGCAGCGTGGCTGCGAGCGTCTCGGCTATCGCTGGGCGGTGATTCCGCGCAATGTGCGCGGCTGCTGGAATCTCGGCTACTGCGGCATGGGCTGCCCGACCAATGCCAAGCAGTCGATGCTGGTAACCAGTATTCCCGCCACGCTGGATAGCGGTGGTGAGCTGCTCTACCTGGCACGTGCCGAGCGCCTGCAGATCCGCGCCGGGCGCATCGACGGGCTCGACTGCGTTGGCATGGATCGCCGCAGCGTAGCACCCAGCGGCCGGCGGATTCACGTCAGGGCCAGGCATTACGTGCTGGCCGGCGGCGGCATCAACAGCCCGGCGCTGTTGCTGCGTTCGGACGCGCCCGACCCGCACGGGCGCGTCGGCAAACGCACCTTCCTGCACCTGACCAGTTTCTGCGCGGCACAGTTCGACGAGGTCATCAATCCGTTCTACGGTGCACCGCAGTCGATCTATTCGGATCACTTCCAGTGGCGCGACGGCCCGCGTGGCCGCATGTCCTACAAGCTGGAAGTACCGCCACTGCATCCGGCATTGGCGGCAACGCTGCTCGGCCGCTTCGGCGTCGACAATGCCCTGCGCATGGAACAACTGCCGCATACCCACGCGATGATCGCCTTGCAGCGCGACGGCTTTCACCCGGACAGTGCCGAAGGCCGCGTCGAGCTACGCAGCGACGGCACGCCGGTGCTCGACTACCGCATGACCGCCTACAGCTGGGACGGCATCCGCCGCGCCTTCCACAGCATGGCCGAGATCCAGTTCGCCGCCGGCGCCCGCTCGGTGCTGCCGCTGCACGCCGATGCCGACTACGCGAACACGCCACGCGCCGCTCGCGAGCTGATCGATCGACTCGATCTGGCGCCGTATCGCACGCGTCTTGGCAGCGCCCACGTCATGGGGGGCTGCGCGATGGGCGATGACCCGCGCCAGGCGGTGACCGACAGCCTGGGACGGCACCACCTGCTGGAAAATCTCTCGATCCACGATGGCTCGTTGTTTCCCACCAGCATCGGCGCCAACCCGCAGCTGTCGATCTACGCGCTGTGCGCGAAACTCGCCAGTCAGCTCGCCGATCACCTGCGAAAGACCTGAGATCGCCTGCTTATCAGCGCAGATCGCCACACGGCCATTGAGGCTTTACGCTGCCGACATCCAGCCGCTACCATCCACACCCCCACGCATGCGTCAGGACGCCGCGATGAATCGAGTGTTGTATCCGGGAACCTTCGACCCCATCACCATGGGCCACGCCGATCTGGTGGAGCGCGCTTCTCGCCTGTTCGATCAGGTGATCATCGCCGTGGCGGCTAACCCGAAGAAGAACCCGCTGTTCCCGCTGGAGCAACGCGTCGAGCTGGCTCGCGAAGTCACCAAGCACCTGCCGAACGTCGAGGTTATGGGCTTCTCCACCCTGCTCGCCCACTTCGTCAAGGAGCAGCAGGCCAACATCCTGCTGCGCGGCCTGCGCGCGGTTTCCGACTTCGAATACGAATTCCAGCTGGCCAACATGAATCGTCAGCTGGCGCCGGACGTCGAAAGCCTGTTCCTCACGCCGTCGGAGAAGTATTCCTACATTTCCTCCACACTGGTGCGCGAGATCGCCTCGCTCCAGGGCGACGTGTCCAAGTTCGTGCATCCGGCGGTGATGGATGCGCTGAAGGTGCGCTTCGGCCAGCACTGAACGCTTCCCAGTGTGCACAGCGCCCGCCGATGCGGCACAATTACGCGTCGTTATTCTGCTGTGCCGTGGTCTGAGCCGCGGCAGGAGTTCGCTGGATGTCCCTGAAAATCACCGATGACTGCATCAACTGCGACGTATGCGAGCCCGAGTGCCCGAACGGCGCGATTTCCCAGGGCGAGGAAATCTACGTCATCGACCCCAATCTCTGCACCGAATGCGTCGGCCATTATGACGAGCCGCAGTGCCAGCAGGTCTGCCCGGTAGACTGCATCCCGCTCGACGAGAACAACGTCGAGAGCAAGGAAGAGCTGATGCAGAAGTACCTGATCATCACCGGCAAGGCCTGATGCACGCGGTGCGGCAGGCACGCCGGAGCGCATCGCGCGAGGGCGTCCGGGCCTGCCTCGCCGCCCTCCTGCTGTTCACCACCCTAGCCGCGCAGGCGCAGCCGCCGGCAGCGGGCGCCGTTGCTACCGCACACCCGCTGGCCAGCGAAGTCGGTCGCGACATCCTCCAGGCTGGCGGCAATGCCTTCGATGCCGCCGTGGCGGTGAGCGCCGCGCTGGCGGTAGTCGAACCCTACGGTTCCGGCCTTGGCGGCGGCGGCTTCTTCCTCCTGCGCGAAGCCGGTAAGCCGGCCCGTTTCAGCTTCCTCGATGCGCGCGAACGCGCCCCGCTGGCGGCCACTCCCGACCTCTACTTGCGCGATGGCCAGGTGCAGCGCGAGCTGTCACTGGATGGCGCGCTGGCAGCGGCGATTCCGGGCACGCCGGCCGCGCTCGCCGAACTGGCCGAGCGTCGCGGGCGGCTGCCGCTGGCGCAAACGCTGGCTCCGGCGATTGCCCTGGCCCGCGAGGGCTTCATCGTCGACGCGGTCTATCGCCAGCGCGCCAGCTGGCGCCTCGACGCCTTGCGCGCCGACGCCGAAAGCGCCCGCCTGTTCCTCGCTGACGGCGCATTGCCAGCCGAGGGTTATCGACTACGCCAGCCGGAACTGGCCGTCACGCTAGAGCGGCTGGCCGCGCAAGGCCGCGACGGCTTCTATCGCGGCGCCGTGGCCGAACGCCTGGTAAACGGCGTGCGCGCCGCTGGTGGTATCTGGACACTGCAAGATCTGGCCGAGTACCAGACCGTCGAGCGCGCACCGCTGCGTTTCCAGCTGGCCGAAGGGCGCGAGCTGATCGGTGCGCCGCCGCCCTCAGCCGGCGGGGTGATTCTCGCCCAGAGCCTGGGCATGCTGGAGCACCTGCCCTGGCGCGAGGCCGAGCCGGTGCCGCGCAGCCATCTGGTGGTCGAGGTACTGCGTCGCGCCTATCGCGACCGCAGCCTGCTGGGCGACCCGGATTTCGTCCGCGCACCGCTGCCGCGGCTGCTGGCACCGGACTACCTGAAGGCGCTGGCGACCGCCATCGACCCTGCGCGCGCCACGCTGAGCAGCACGCTGCCACCGGCGCCGCGCTGGCACGAAGGCGAGCACACCACCCATTTCACGGTGCTCGACGCGCAAGGCAATGCGGTCGCGGCAACGCTGTCGTTGAACATGATGTTCGGTGCCGCCTTCACCGTGCCCGGCACTGGCGTCATTCTCAATGATGAGATGGACGACTTTGCCGCCGACATCGCCGGCAGCAACGCCTATCAGTTGAAGGGCAGCAGTGCCAACGCGATTTCCGGCGGCAAGCGCCCGCTGTCGAGCATGAGCCCGACGTTCATCGAGAGCGACAGCGAGTTCACCAGCTTCGGCACCCCCGGCGGCAGCCGCATTCCGAGCATGGTGCTGCTCTCGGTACTGTCCTACCTGGACGGCGAGCCGGTAGCCGCCTGGCCGGCGGCACCGCGTTATCACCATCAGTACCTGCCCGACGTGCTGCAGTACGAGGCCGCCACCTTCAGCTCCGCGCAACTGCAGGCGTTGCGCGCGCTCGGCCACCAACCGCGACTGATCGAACGTGATTACGGCAACCAGCAGGTGCTGTACTGGAACAAGCGCAGTGGCCGCGTCGAAGCCGCCAGCGATCCGCGCGGCATCGGCCGGGCGCTGCTGGCGCCGGCGCGCGAAGCGCCCGGCGTCACGGGTACTGAATGATCGGCCCGTCGTCCTCGGGCAGCTGACGCAGCTGGCGGATCAGCTCCTGACCCTCGCCGAGCAGCAGGGCGTTGCGCAGGCTCTGGATGATGCGGCTGGCATAGCCCAGGTCGTTCATCAGCGAACTGGTCTGCAGACCGTCCAGCTCGCGGCCACGCACCGCCTCGAAGAGGTGCTTGCGAAACGCAGCGTCGAACTCGGCAGCGCGGTCATCGAGCCACTGCAGACGCTCGCGCCAGAGGTCGTCCGGCAACCTGGAACTGTTCAGTGAACGGATCTCGCGTAGTGCCTCGAGCAGATGCCGACGCAGCTCGACGTAGGCGCGGCGGGCGGCCGACTCGTTCTGACGCAAGTAGTAGCCGAGATTCTTCTGCAGGTGCTTGGCATCCTTGACCGCATCCACCAGCTGCAGCGCCGCGATCTGACAACTGAGCCAGAACTCCTGGTGCTTGTCGTCCAGCGGCACGTCCAGACGTCCCATGAAGCTCAGCAGGTCCGCGTATACACCCTTGATATGCCGCCGGTAGAGGCTCTCGGCATCCAGCGCACCCGGCTCCGGACGCGCAGTCAGCACCGCCTCGTCGAGTCTGCCCTGGCGCACCAGCTGCTCCACTGGCAGGAACATCGCGTGGCAGATCACTTCCAGGCTCAGCCGCGCCAGGTGCTGCAGCTCCTGCGCCACCGCACTGATCGCCGCGTCGGCCGAATCCAGTGCACGTTCGTTTAGGTAACGCGCATGCGTGCGCAACTCGGGTTCGTCCGGCTGCGCCAGCTCGGTGATCAGCACCACCGGCTCGACCCGGTCCGGCAGCACCCGTATCAGCAAACTGGCCAGTTGAGTCTGCCAGGGCCAGAACAACAGGATGCCCAGGGCGTTGAACAGCGTATGGAACAGCGCCAGCTGGATCAGCGCATTGCCACCCAGACCGACCGGCGCCACCAGCCACTGCACCAGTGCCGTCAGCGGCAGCAACAGCACCAGCGCCACCAACGCAGTAAGCAAATTGAACAGCACATGGGCCAGCGCCAATCGCTGGCCGCTGCGGTTGCCTCCGAGCGAGCCGACGAACGCCGTGGTGACGCTGCTACCGACGTTCGCGCCGATGGCAATGGCCAACGCCGGGCCAAGCGCCAGTTGACCGGCACCGAGCGCGGCGAGGGTCAGCATCAGCGTCGCGTGACTGGACTGCAGAATTACGGTGGCGACCAGACCGACACCGACGAACAGCAGCTGCCCCACCAACCCCTCGGCCTGATAGGCGGACATGTCCACGCCGCTGCCGAAGCTGGCAAAGCCGTCCTTGATCTGGTCGATGCCCAGGAAGATGAAGGCGATCCCGAGCACGATGCGGCCGGCCGCCTTGCCCTTGTCGCCGAGGAAACTGGCCATCACCCCGAACACCAGCAGCGGCAGTGCCAGCGGCGCCAGACTGAGATCGTGGCCGGCCAGCGCCAGTAGCCAGATTCCGCTGGTGGAACCCAGATTGGCACCGAACAGGATCGGGATACCGCCGGCCAGCTTGATCAGGCCGGTGGTGATGAAGGCAATGGTCAGCAGCGACACCAACGTGCTCGATTGCAACAGCATGGTGCCGCTGATGCCGAACATCAGGCCCTTGAATGGCGTTGCAGTGGTACGCGTCAGGATCTGCTCCAGCTTGCTGCCGGCGAGCTGGCGCAGGCCTTCCTCCAGGCACTGCATGCCGAACAGGAACAGCGCCAGCCCGGCGCACAGTTCCAGCCAGGGCTGGCTGCTCCAGAAGCCGACGCCGAGCAGGATGCACCCCGCTACGATCAGGAACACCCTGAGATGCTTTCTAAACGTGCCCATTCTTATTTGATCGTTACCTGTCGCGCGCCAATAAATATATAAGAATCAGAAACTTGACTCGAAGTAACAACAGCATGCCGAAACGCGGAATGGCAGTTGCTCCTGAGTGCTGCGCGAAAGGACTTTTCCTGCAACAACCACAGTGCTGGAGGCCGACGGCAGCGCGGCGCTGGAAATCGCATGCTCAGCCGCGGCTGTGGCCGATCATTCTATGGGATCAGGTGAGCGGCGACGATGATTCGATAGTCCACAACCACCCAGCGACCCTCGCAAGTATGCGCAAGGACAAACTGCAAGGGTGAAGAACAACGCAACGAGGCGTGCGAGACAGCGGCGTGACAGCGCGAAGGTCAGCGCCGGATTGATGAGGAGTCCCGTACAGAAGAAAGGGCGCCTCGGCGCCCTTTCTTCTGTAACAACCGTCAGTACTGATTCTGACTCGAGCTGCTGCAACCCAGGCAGCGCACGAAGGCTTCACGTCCTGGGTCGACCACCAGGGCCTTGCCGGCTTCGCCGACGTTACCGCCCAGCGCGGTGAACGGCAGGCTGACCACGAACGCGGCGGCGCCGATCAGGGTAGCGCCGATCAGCAGCGGGCGCGCGATGATCAGGTCGCCGAGCATGGAATAGGCTGGCGGCGCTTCGACCGTGTAGGTCGGATCGCCACTGGCATTCTGTGGGACTGTTTCCGCCTGTGCCGGCATCGCCAGCAGGCCGGTGGTCAGAGCCAAGACAACAGCGGTGGAGCGGAACAGATTCATGGTGTGGTCCTTCAGCTGTGCGAAACGCGGCATTTTCAAGTTGTGGCGGCCACTATAGCAGTGGCCACGCCTCTGCGAGCGTGAACGCCGTCAATGCCCGGGCAGTGACAGGCGCCGTGGAGCCTGCCGATCAACGCTGACAGCGACCACAGTAGACACTGGCACGCTGGCCGAGGCGAACCTCGCGCAGGGTCGCCCCGCACTGCTTGCAGAATTCGCCACCCCGTCCGTAGACGAACAGCTCCTGCTGGAAATACCCCGGTTTGCCATCGCCGCCGACGAAGTCGCGCAGCGTCGTTCCACCGCGCTCGATAGCCATCGCCAGAATCCGTTTGATCTCCTCGGCCAGCTTCAGGTAGCGCGCCCGCGAGATGCTGCCAGCCGGCCGGCGTGGATCGATGCCGGCGGCGAACAGCGCCTCGCTCGCATAGATGTTGCCGACGCCCACCACCACGGCGTTATCCATGATGAACGGCTTCACCGCCATGCTGCGTCCGCGCGACAGCTGGAACAGCCGCTCGCCGTCGAACGCCTCGCTCAGCGGTTCCGGGCCGAGACTGGCGAGCAACGCATGGTTGAGCGGATCCGAGCTCCATAGCAGCGCCCCGAACCGCCGCGGATCGGTGTAGCGCAGCGCCTGGCCGGATTCGAGCAGCAGGTCGACATGTTCATGCTTGGCCGGCGGCAGCTCCCCCGCCACCAGGCGCAGACTGCCGGACATGCCCAGATGAGCGATCAACGTGCCCACCTCGAAACGGATCAGCAGGTACTTCGCGCGGCGCTCCACGGCCTCGATCCGCTGACCGGACAGGCGCACATCCAGATCTTCGGGAATCGGCCAGCGCAGCCGTCGATCGCGCACGATCACGCGGCTGACGCGCTGGCCAACAAGGTGTGGCTCGATGCCACGGCGGGTGGTTTCGACTTCGGGAAGTTCGGGCATTGCAGGCGTTCGATGAGTGGACCGGGAGGCGACCTTAGCAGGCCGTTGCTGTCGCGTCAGCCGGCACCCGGCTCTGACATGGCGCAAGCGCGGCGCGCGGATCCGCTAGCGTGAGTCCGATGATCAGCGTCGGAAGCCAGCGCATTGCCGCAGCAGCGCACGATGAACGCGCAATGCGAACTTTGACCAGGACGATGGTCCGAATTCAGGTGTCCCGCATCCCGCGGGCACTCCCCCAGACAGAAGGAGACCCGCCCATGACTCATCCATTGCGCGGCAAGCATGTGGCCGCATTGGTGACCGATGGCTTCGAGCAGGTCGAGCTGACCCAGCCACAGCAGGCGCTCGAGCATGCCGGCGCTCGAGTCGACATCGTGTCCGCCAAGCCCGGCAAGGTCAGAGGCTGGAACCACACCACGCCAGCCGACGCCTTCACCGTGAACCATACGTTCGACAGCATCCGCATGGACGACTACGACGCAGTGCTGCTGCCAGGCGGCGTGGTCAACGCCGATACCATTCGCACCGACGAAATGGCCCAGGAACTGGTGCGCGATGCCGCGCGCGACAACAAGCCGATCGCAGTGATCTGCCACGGCGGCTGGCTGCTGATCTCCGCCGACCTGGTGCGCGGCAAGCGCATGACCAGCTGGCCGTCGCTGGTCGACGACCTGAAGAACGCCGGTGCCGACTGGGTCGACGAGCAGGTGGTGGTTGATGGCCAACTGATCAGTAGCCGCAAGCCAGACGACATTCCTGCCTTCAATCAGGCGCTGATCAAGGCCCTGTCCGCCTGAAGTCGCATCCTGGCAGGTGTCGCGCGGCTTTTTCCGGCAGCCCCGGCGCGCGTAGCCTGCCGCTCGTTTAGAATGCCCGTCTTTTTCCCGGAGCCCTGCCGATGACCCTGCCCAGCCTGCGCCTCAAAGCCAACGCCGACCGTCGCCTGCGTGCCGGTCATCTGTGGGTCTACAGCAACGAGGTGGACACCGTAGCCACCCCGCTCAATGGCTTCGTTGCCGGCGACCAGGCGATTCTCGAAGCGGCCGGCGGCAAGCCGCTGGGCATCGTCGGTGTATCGCCGAACAACCTGATCTGTGCCCGCCTGCTGTCGCGCGACCTCAAGCACAGCCTGGACAAGTCGCTGCTGGTGCACCGCATCAAGGTCGCCTTGAGCCTGCGCGAGCGGCTGTTCGAGCAGCCCTGCTACCGCCTGGTCTATGGCGACTCCGATCTGCTGCCGGGTCTGGTGGTCGACCGCTTCTTCGACATCCTCGTCGTGCAGCTCGCCTCCGCCACCATGGAGCGCAGCAAGGACGCCGTGCTCGAAGCGCTGGTGCAGGTGCTCAAGCCCAGCGGCGTGCTGTGGAAGAACGACTCTAGCGCGCGCGATGCCGAAGGCCTGGAGCGCTACGTCGACACCGCCTTCGGCGTGGTGCCCGAGTGGGTCGCGCTGGAGGAGAACGGCGTGAAGTTCGAGGCACCGGTGATCGCCGGACAGAAAACCGGCTGGTTCTATGACCACCGCATGAACCGCGCGCGCCTGGCGCCCTACGTCAAGGGCAAGCGCGTGCTCGACCTGTTCAGCTACATCGGCGGCTGGGGCGTGCAGGCCGCGGCCTTCGGTGCTAGCGAGGTGTTCTGCGTCGACGCCTCGGCCTTCGCGCTGGATGGCGTCGAGCGCAACGCCGCGCTCAACGGCGTTGCCGAGAAGATGACCTGCGTCGAGGGAGATGCCTTCGAGGCGATGAAGGAACTGAAGAACGCCGAGGAGCGCTTCGACGTGGTGATCACCGATCCGCCGGCCTTCATCAAGCGCAAGAAGGACCTGAAGAATGGCGAGGCCGCCTACCGTCGTCTCAACGAAACCGCCATGCGCCTGCTGAACAAGGACGGCATCCTGGTCAGCGCATCCTGCTCGATGCACCTGCCCGAAGACGATCTGCAGAACATCCTGCTCGGCAGTGCGCGGCACCTGGATCGCAACATTCAGCTGCTCGAACGCGGCGCGCAGGGGCCCGATCATCCGGTGCATCCGGCGATCCCGGAGACGCGCTACATCAAGAGTCTGACCTGCCGCATCCTGCCCAACAGCTGACTGGCAGACTGCAGGGTGGACAATGGCGCAGCCTTGTCCACCTGCCCCCCTGGCGGAAAAGCCTGCGGCTGTTTCCACCCCTGCCCTCGACGACCGATCGCCCTTCAGGTTCAGTGACCGCCTTCGGCCAGCCACCCGGCAGAGCCAGCCTCACGCCTGCGCACCGGCGCCCGACCGTCAGCCTTTCCCGCTCCGGCCACCGCGCGTAGAATCGGGCGCATTCCTCGCCATCATCCCCCGGCGGGCCCGTGAGCCCTGGCCGTCCGAGCGGTGACCCCGCTTCGATCCGGCCCCTGTGCAGCGACGGCATCCTCCGTTGCAAGCGCCGCAGGCGGTGCTCACCATATGCATACTTCGCACAGCCGATCAGCCGCAGGAACCGTCATGCCCGATTACCGCTCGAAAACCTCCACCCACGGCCGCAACATGGCCGGTGCCCGCGCGCTCTGGCGTGCCACCGGGATGAAGGACGAGGACTTCAAGAAGCCGATCATCGCCATCGCCAATTCCTTCACCCAGTTCGTGCCCGGTCACGTGCACCTGAAGGACATGGGCCAGCTGGTCGCCCGCGAGATCGAGAAGGCCGGCGGCGTGGCCAAGGAATTCAACACCATCGCGGTCGACGATGGCATCGCCATGGGCCACGACGGCATGCTCTACTCGCTGCCATCGCGCGAGATCATCGCCGATTCGGTGGAGTACATGGTCAATGCGCACTGCGCCGACGCCATCGTCTGCATCTCCAACTGCGACAAGATCACCCCCGGCATGCTGATGGCCGCACTGCGCCTGAACATCCCGGTGGTGTTCGTCTCCGGCGGGCCGATGGAAGCCGGCAAGACCAAGCTGGCCAGCCATGGTCTGGACCTGGTCGACGCCATGGTGGTGGCGGCCGACGATTCCTGCTCCGACGAGAAGGTCGCCGAATACGAGCGCAGCGCCTGCCCCACCTGCGGCAGCTGCTCGGGCATGTTCACCGCCAACTCGATGAACTGCCTGACCGAGGCCCTGGGCCTGTCGCTGCCGGGCAACGGCACCACGCTGGCCACCCACGCCGACCGTGAGCAGCTGTTCCTGCGCGCGGGGCGCATCGCCGTCGAGCTGTGCAAGCGCTACTACCAGGACGGCGACGACTCCGTCCTGCCGCGCAACATCGCCAGCCACAAGGCGTTCGAGAACGCCATGACTCTGGACATCGCCATGGGCGGCTCGACCAACACCATCCTGCACCTGCTGGCCGCGGCCCAGGAAGCCGAGGTCGACTTCGACCTGCGCGACATCGACGCGCTGTCGCGCAAGGTGCCGCAGCTGTGCAAGGTGGCGCCGAACATCCAGAAGTACCACATGGAAGACGTGCACCGCGCCGGCGGCATCATGTCGATCCTCGGCGAGCTGGCCCGTGGCGGTCTGCTGCACACCGACGTGCCGACGGTGCACAGCCCAAGCATGGCCGAAGCGATCGCCCAGTGGGACATCACCCAGACCCAGGACGCCGCCGTCCACGAGTTCTTCAAGGCCGGCCCGGCCGGCATCCCGACCCAGGTCGCGTTCAGCCAAGCCACCCGCTGGCCGAGCCTGGACCTGGATCGTGCCGAAGGCTGCATCCGCAGCGTCGAGCACGCCTATTCCGAGGAAGGCGGCCTGGCGGTGCTCTACGGCAACATCGCGCTGGATGGTTGCGTGGTGAAGACCGCCGGCGTGGACGAATCCATCCATGTCTTCGAAGGCACGGCGAAGATCTATGAAAGCCAGGACAGCGCCGTGAAGGGCATCCTCGCCGACGAGGTGAAGCCAGGCGACATCGTCATCATTCGCTACGAAGGGCCGAAAGGCGGCCCGGGCATGCAGGAAATGCTCTACCCGACCTCGTATCTGAAGTCCAAGGGGCTGGGCAAGGAATGCGCCCTGCTGACCGACGGCCGCTTCTCCGGCGGCACCTCGGGCCTGTCCATCGGCCACGCCTCGCCGGAAGCCGCTGCCGGTGGCGCCATCGGCCTGGTACGCGAAGGCGACCGCATCCACATCGACATCCACAACCGCAGCATCGAGCTGCTGGTCACGGATGAAGAGCTGTCCCATCGTCGTCACGAACAGGAGAAGAAGGGCTGGAAGCCGGCGCAGCCGCGCGCGCGCAAGGTTTCGACCGCGCTCAAGGCCTACGCCCTGCTCGCCACCAGCGCCGACAAGGGCGCGGTGCGCAACAAGGCGCTGCTGGAAGGCTGATCACCTGTCGCAGCCGCAATGAAAAAGCCCGACCTTGTGTCGGGCTTTTTCACGTCTGCTATTCGGTAATCGCCGGTTCAAGCCGTAAGCCGTCGATCTCCAGCGCATTGAAACGCGGTGCAACCACCCGCCAGGCGCCGCGCTCGATCTGCTCCTTGAGGGTCTCGCTGTCGAGGGTCTGCTCGTCGGCGCTGCGAAGGTGGCCGATCCAGCGCCAGCTGCCGTCCGCGCCACGCCCCAGCAGCGTCACGACCCGCGGCCGCGTACCGCGCAACAACAGCACCTCGGGCTGGCTGTCGGCATCCAGGTCGACGGCGAACAGGGCGCAGTCCCCGTCACAGCCCTGGGTCGCGATCGCTTGGGCCAGCACACCGTCGACATCCTCGAGGGGCTCACCGATCCATGGCACGGGGGCGGTGTTGGCCATGTCATGTTCATGCCGCCAGTTCCAGTAGTTGTCGGCCCTGTCCAGCCGTTGCAGGTCCACCTGCAATTGCTCCCGTCGCGCGTCTGCGAGACCGGGTTGAGCCAGGCGCTGGCGCAGCTTCTCGAGATGGTCGCGACCCGGCTGTCCGAGCTGAAAGCGCAGCGCGCCGAGATCGGTGTGCTCCGCCGGCACCTGCTCGTCGAGCAGGCGCTGGTACTGGTTGGCCGCGCTGAGCTGCAACGGGCTCAACGGCGGCAGATGCAACAGCAGCAACAGCGCCACCGAAACCAGCGCCAGCACCGGGTTGCTCTGGCGCAGCCCGGCCAGCCAACCATCGCGGCGGCGCAGTACCGCCACCATCAACGCCAGCGCATGCAGCAGGGCGACCAGGGTCAGCCCGGCCGCGATGACCCGCTCGGGCGTCAGCCCGTACTGACCAATCCGCAGCCAGAGCGCATGCACCGCGAGACCTGCCAGCAACGGCAGGCACAACGCGCTGGCATCGATCAGCACGCGCAGCGGTCGTGGGTAATGCACGCCTTGCCGGCCATCCTGAACGACGCCGTTGAGCAGTGCGACATGGGCGAACAGCATGGCCAGCAGGATCGGCGTCGCATGGCGGGTCTGCCATAGTGGCTGCAGGCCGGTGAACGGCAGGCAGGCGACGAACAGCAACAGGATCAGCACCGTCAGCGGCAGCAGGAAGCGGCACATGGCCTGCAGCACATTACGCAGCGCATCGACTACCAGGCCGCGCTCCAGCCCGATCCACAGCCCGATGGCGACGACCGTCGCGCTGGCGATCCAGATGAAGCCGGAGGACTCGAACAGCGTTGCGAAAATGCCGATCCCGACCAGTTTGAACAAGCCTGCCCAGAGCCAGATCAGCAGCCAAAACGCCGCCAGCATCAGCAGCGCCATGAACAGCAGCAGGCCGTTGTTGATGGCGTGGCGGTACAGGCCGGTGTAGTCGACGCGCCAGCGATGCTCGACGTCCCGCGCCTGGATGAAGGGTGTCAGCACATAGGCCAGGATCAGGTTGCTCCACAGCAACAGCGTGCCCGTGGTTTCGTCCAGGTAATACCAGCGCGGCTGGTCGAATTGCAGTGCGAGACCGCCCGCCAGCACGGCCGGCAACACCGCGGCGGCAACCACCAGGCGCCAGCGCCCGGCCTCGCGCAGCCCGCCCCAGAGCAGCTGCACCTGCCACCCGCCAATCACCGTGAACGCCAGCAACGCCGAACACAGGACGCGCCAGCCAGTGGCGTGTGGCCAGGCCTCGCCGGCCGCCCAGAGCGCCAGGCCCTGCAGCAGTCCGACCGCCAGGTAGGCCTTCAGCGGGCGTGCTTCAGCTGTCTGTTGCATGCACATTCCTTTTGCCGGTAGTCGCGCCGTCCGATCGCGGCGGGTTGCAGTGTGCGGCCCGTCTGCGCGGGCCGCAACGCGAGTGCGACAGCGCGTGATCAGCTCGCCAGTGCCTTGTGTTCGAGCAACCCGCAGACGTGTTCGGCAATCGCCAGGCAGGCGGTCAGGCCCGGCGACTCGATGCCGAACAGGTTCACCAGCCCGACTATGCCGTGCTGCGCCGGGCCGTCGATGCGAAAGTCCGCGGCCACCTCGCCAGGTCCACTGATCTTCGGGCGGATGCCGGTGTAGGCCGAGTGCAACGAATTGTCCGGCAGCGCGGGCCAGTAGCGGCGGATCGCCGCGTAGAAGCCCCCGGCCCGCTCCGGCTCGATGCGGTAGTCGAGCGCCTCGACCCACTGCACATCCGGACCGAAACGGGCCTGGCCGGCCAGATCCAGGGTCAGGTGCACGCCCAGGCCGCCGGGTTCGGGCAACGGATAGACCAGGTGGCGGAACGGCGTGCGCCCAGTCAGGCTGAAGTAGCTGCCCTTGGCGAAGAACTGCCGCGGCCGCGCCGCTGGCGCCAGCCCGGCGGTATGCGCAGCGAGGATGGGCGCGCCATGTCCGGCGCAATTCACCACACTGCGGGCCAGCAACTGCAACGGATCGGCGCCGCCCACCTCGACCTGCAAGCCTGCGCTGCCGACGGTGATCGCCGTTACCGGCGCGTTCAGCGCCAGCACCGCACCGTGGCGCTCGGCATCGCCCAGCAGTGCCAGCATCAGCCCGTGACTGTCGATGATGCCGGTACTCGGCGAGAGCAGCCCGGCCACCGCGTGCAACTCCGGCTCCAGCGCCTGCACCTCGCGCCCATCGAGGTACTGCAGATCATCGACCCCATTGGCCTGCGCGTGCCGCCGCAATTGCTCCAGCGCAGCGATCTGGGCCTCGTCGGTGGCGACGATCAGCTTGCCACAGCGGCGATAGGCCACGCTGTGGCTGTCGCAGAAATCGTAGAGCTGACGGCGCCCGGCCACGCACAACCGGCCCTTGAGCGAGCCCTGCGGGTAGTAGATGCCGGCGTGGATGACTTCGCTGTTGCGCGCGCTGGTGGCGGTGCCGAAAGCCGCTTCGGCTTCCAGTATCAGCACCTCGCGGCCGGCCAGTGCCAGCGCGCGTGCCACGGCCAAGCCGACCACTCCCGCACCCACCACCACGCAATCCACCCGATCCATGCCAGACTCCTCGACCCGAACAGCCCAAGCCTGCCGCAACCACAGCGGTCGGCCAAGGGTCGGATGACCTGACGAAGACCATTCAAGGAAAAACCGGCATGCGCATCGGGCTGATCTCCGACACCCACGGCCTGCTCCGTCCCGAGGCGCTGGCGACACTGCAGGGTTGCACGCAGATTATTCACGCCGGCGATATCGGCAAACCGCAGGTGCTCGACGGGCTGCGCGCCATCGCGCCGCTGCAGGCGATTCGCGGCAATATCGATACGGCCGACTGGGCGCGGGAGCTGCCCGAACGCCTCGACCTGCGCATCGAGGGTTTCACCCTGCATGTGCTGCACGATCTCAAGCAACTGGACATCGACCCGCACGCCGCCGGCATCGACGTGGTGATCGCCGGCCACTCGCACAAACCGAAGGTCGAGCGGCGCGACGGCGTGCTCTACCTGAATCCGGGCAGCGCCGGTCCGCGACGCTTCAGCCTGCCGATCAGCCTGGCGCTGCTGGAGCTGAACGATGGCCAGGCACAGGTCGAGCTGATCAGCCTCAGCTGACGCCCATGTAGCGATCGGCGCGGTGATTGATCGCCAGCACCAGGTTCAGCGCCACGGCGCCGAGCACCGACAGCAGCACCTTATCGGCCGGCACGACGAACACCGCGGCCAGCACGATCAACGCGTCGATGCCCATCTGGAAGGTACCGGCGCGCAGGCCGAAGCGCTCCTGCAGGAACAACGCGAGGATGTTCACCCCGCCGAGACTGGCGCGATGGCGGAACAGGATCAGCAGGCCGATGCCAATGGCGAACCCGCCGAACACCGCGGCGTAGACCACATTCAGCTTGGCGAAGCGCACCCACTGCGGGGTCAGTTCGGCGAACAGCGAGACCAGCCCCACTGCGCAGACGGTGCGCAGGGTGAACTTCCAGCCCATGCGCCAGATCGCCAGCGCGTAGAACGGCAGGTTGAGCAGGAAGAACGCCGGGCCGAACGACCAGCCGGCCAGGTACTTGAGCAGAAAGGCCAGCCCAACGGTGCCGCCGGTGAGCAGCCCGGCGTGGCTGTAGAAGGCGATGCCAAGGGCGACCAGCGCGGTGCCGGTGAGCAGCGCCAGAGCGTCCTCCCACAGCGGGTGACGAACGAAGATCGCCGATACGCGCTCGGCTTGCGGCACGTCGGATTCGCGGGTTTGCATCGGCTGGGTCTCGAAAACGGTTGTTGCGAAGGATAGAAGCTGGCCAGGCGGAAGGACTTGGCGCCGATCAAGCGAAGGCGGCGCCGATCAGCGACGTTGCCAGGTCTCGAATCGATACGCTGGTGCATCGCCCTCGGCCGGGTGCGTCTGGCTGTCGACGCATTGCCAGTCAGCCTCATCGAACGCCGGAAAGAAGGCATCGCCCTCGGGCTGCGCGTCGATCCGTGTGAGGTAGAGCCGCTGCGCCTGCCCCAGCGCCTGGGCGTACAGTTGCGCACCGCCGATCAGCATCAGCTCGGCGACGCCCTGCTCGCGCGCCCACTGCTCGGCACGTACCAGCGCGGCGTCCAGGTCGGTGAAGGTTTCCGCGCCGTCGAGCTGCAGATCAGCCTGGCGACTGACCACCAGGTTGAGCCGCCCCGGCAGCGGACGGCCGAGCGAGTCCCAGGTCTTGCGGCCCATGATGATCGGCTTGCCAAGGGTCATGGCCTTGAAATGCTTGAGATCGGCGGGCAGATGCCAGGGCATGCGGTTGTCGAGGCCGATCACGCGGTTCTGCGCGAGGGCGGCGATCATGGCGAGGGGAAGGCGGGTCTGATTCATAGCGGCGAGAATACCAGAGCGGCCCCGATTCCCGCAGCGCCAGCCGTTCGTCGGCTTCATCGCTTTGCAACGCAAGGGGCAACGCAGCGTCAAAGTCCGGTCATGCAAGTGGCTCAGGCTGTAACTTCCAAACCGAGGAGATACCGATATGGCCCGCACGACCACCGCTTCCCTTCGCCGCTGGCTCACCGCCTACGCCCTGCTGCTACCGTTCACCGGCTTCGCTGCGGCGGATGAACACGCCGCGAAACACCAGGCTGCGCGGGGCGAGCCGACCCCGCTGGTGATCGCCCACCGCGGCGCCAGCGGCTACCTGCCGGAGCACACCCTGGCCGCCTATGCGCTGGCCGTGTTCCAGGGCGCCGACTACATCGAGCCGGACCTGGTGATGACTCGTGACGGCCATATCGTCGCCCGCCACGACAACGAGCTGGGCCTGACCACCGATGTCGCCCAGCGCCCCGAGTTTGCCGATCGCAAGCGCACCCAGCAGGTCGACGGCGTCACCCTCACCGGCTGGTTCAGCGAAGACTTCACCCTCGCCGAGCTGAAGACCCTGCGCGCCATCGAGCGCATCCCGGATATCCGCCCGGGCAATGCCCGCATGGACGGCAGCCTGGAAATCCCGACCCTGCAGGAGATCATCGACCTGGTGAAAACGCTGCAGCTCAGCCAGGGCCGGCGCATCGGTCTGTACCCGGAAACCAAGCATCCGACGCATTTCCAGCAGCTCGGCCTGGCCATGGAGAAACCGCTGGTGCGCATCCTCACCCGCAACGGCTACGTCGGGCGCCACGCGCCGGTGTATATCCAGTCGTTCGAGGTGGACAACCTCAAGACCCTCAGCCGCCTGACCCAGCTGCGCCTGGTGCAGCTGTTCAGCTCCGGCCAGCCGTATGACCAGCAGGTGCGCGGGACCAAGCTGACCTACGCGCAGATGGCCACCCCCGCCGGGCTCAAGGCCATCGCCCGCTACGCCGCCGGCGTCGGCCCGGAGAAGAGCTACATCATCCCGCGTGACGGCAACGGCAACCTCGGCAGCCCCACCGGCTTTGTCGCCGCCGCCCACGCGGCGGGGCTCAAGGTCCACCCGTACACCTTCCGCGCAGAAAACGCCTTCCTGCCGGCCAACCTGCGCAGCAGCGACCAGCGCCACGAACGCGGCGACAGCGAAGCGGAGATCCGCGCCTTCCTCGACGCAGGTATCGATGGCCTGTTCATCGACCAGCCGGATATCGCCGTGCGCCTGCGCAACGCCGACTGACGGCCCCAGCGGGGAGCCGCAACGGCTCCCCGTTTTCCCGTTCCGCGCGGCAGCGGTTATCCTCAGGGCACGACCCGCCAGCGAGATGCCGTGTGATAGCCCGCCCCGCCCCTGATCTCGATACGCTCGACCGCCTCTGGCTTACCGAAGCCGTGCGCCTGCGCGAAGAGCATGCCGGGCCGCTGGAGGATGACGAAGCCAACCGCCAGGCCCGCGCCCAAGGCGGCGACCTGCCGGCACTGATCGAACAGCGCGCGCTCTGGCTGGCCCGCCGTGATGGCTTGGTCGAAGCGCTCCTGCACTGGCGTCAGGGCGCACGGCTGGGTGGGTTTGTGCTGGCGCTGCTCGCGGTATTCACCGGCGCCGGGCTGGCCTTCGCCGCGCTCGGCGACGGGCAGCGACCGGTCAATGTGTTCTGGGCGCTCGGCAGCCTGCTCGGGCTGAACCTGCTGACCCTGCTCGGCTGGCTGCTCGGCCTGCTGCTGACCGGTGACAGCAGCGGCGCGCTGGGGCGGCTGTGGCTCTGGCTGAGCGAAAAGCTCGCCCGCGATGCCCGCGCCGCGCAGCTGGCCCCAGCCCTGCTGAGCGTGCTGCACCAGCGCCGACTCGGCCGCTGGTTGCTGGGTGTCGGCGTGCATGGCCTGTGGCTGCTGGCGATGGCCAGCGCCCTGCTCAGCCTCCTCGCCCTGCTGGCGACCCGCCGCTACGGCTTCGTCTGGGAAACCACCATCCTTGGCGAGAACGCCTTCGTCGGCCTGACCCAAGCCCTTGGCGCGCTGCCGGCACTGCTCGGCTTCAGCGTGCCGGATGTCGAGCAGATCCGCGCCAGTGGCGCACTCGGCGGTGATCTGGAAGGTGCCCGGCAACGCTGGGCCGGCTGGCTGGTTGGCGTGCTGCTGATCTATGGGCTGCTGCCGCGGCTGCTGCTGGCGGGCCTCTGCCTGTGGCGCTGGCGCCGTGGGCGCGCCGCGTTGAAGCTCGACCTGAACCTGCCGGCCTACCGCCTGCTGCGCGAACGCCTGCAGCCACCCAGCGAGCGCCTCGGCATCCGTGATGCGGCGCCCGCCCAACTGCACGCGCCCAGCGCCGGCGCTCAGCTAGATGGCAGCGCCGGCGCCGTACTGGTGGCCATCGAACTGGATGGCAGTCGCCCATGGCCGCCGGCTCTGTCCAAGGACATCGCCGATGCCGGCATCCTCGACGACCGCGAGGGGCGCCGACGGCTGCTCGATCAGCTCAGCCGTTTTCCGCCGGCGCGCCTGGCCATCGCCTGTGATCCACGGCGTTCGCCGGATCGCGGCACCCTGGCGCTGATCGGCGAGCTGTCGCGCTGCGCCGCGGCGACTCGGGTCTGGCTGCTGCAGGCACCACCCGGCGAGGCGCTGGACAGCGCGCGCCTGGATGACTGGCACCAGGCGCTGGACAGCCTGGGCCTGCCCCATTCCAACACGACGCCGCTGGGCTGGCTGGAGAGCGGACATGACTGAAGCGCTGAAGCTCGCCGTGGTCGGCCACACCAATGTCGGCAAGACCTCGCTGCTGCGCACCCTGACCCGTGATGCAGGCTTCGGCGAGGTTTCGCACCGTCCCAGCACCACCCGCCATGTCGAAGGTGCGCGGCTGTCGGTGGACGGCGAGGCGCTGCTGGAGTTGTACGACACCCCCGGCCTGGAAGATGCCATCGCCCTGCTCGACTACCTCGAGCGCGTCGAACGCCCTGGCGAACGCCTCGACGGCCCGGCACGCACCGCCCGCTTTCTCGACGGTAGCGAGGCGCGCCAGCGTTTCGAGCAGGAAGCCAAGGTGCTGCGCCAGCTGCTGGCCAGCGACGCCGGGCTGTATGTGATCGACGCCCGCGAGCCGGTGCTGGCCAAGTACAAGGACGAACTGGCGGTGCTCGCCGGCTGCGGCAAGCCGCTGTTGCCGGTGCTCAACTTCGTTGCCCAGCCGGGGCACCGCGACGAGGAATGGCGCCAGGCGCTGGCCCGCCTCGGCCTGCATGCGCTGGTGCGCTTCGACAGCGTGGCGCCACCCGTGGACGGTGAGCGCCGGCTGTACGAAAGCCTGGCGCTGCTGCTGGAGCAGGCGCGACCCAAGCTGCAGCGACTGATCGAGGACCACGAGGCCCAGGCTGCCGCACGCCTGGCCAGCGGCCAGCGGCTGATCGCCGAACTGCTGGTGGACGTCGCCGCCTGCCGACGCAGCGTGGCCGCACAGCCGGAACTGGAACGTGGCGCCATTCGTGAATTGCACGACGCCGTGCGCGGCCGCGAGCAGCGCTGCGTCGAATCCCTGTTGCGCCTGTATGCCTTCCGCAAGGAGCAGGCGGCGGCCAGCGATCTGCCGCTGCTCGACGGCCGCTGGGGCGACGACCTGTTCAATCCGGAAACCTTGAAGCAGCTGGGCGTGAAGATCGGCGGCGGCATGGCCGCAGGTGCCGCGGCCGGTGCCGGGGTCGACCTGATGGTCGGCGGCATCACCCTCGGTGCCGCGGCACTGCTCGGCGCCCTTGCCGGCGGCGGCGCGCAGACCGCGCGGCACTATGGCAATCGCCTGCTCGGCAAGCTCAAGGGCCAGCGCGAGCTGAGCGTCGACGACGCCGTGCTGCGCCTGCTCGCCCTGCGCCAGCGCCAGCTGCTGACCGTGCTTGCGACTCGGGGGCATGCCGCCACCGAGGCGATCCGCCTGGCCACGCCGCAGGACCAGGGCTGGCGCGAGGGCAAGCTGCCCGAAGCCCTGCAGCGCTGCCGCGCGCATCCCGAGTGGTCCTCGCTCAACCCCGGCGCCCGCCTGCAGGACGGCGAGCGCCAGGCGGCGCTGGACGAGCTGCAGGCCGAACTTCGGCAGAGCTGACCGACCTGCTGCTTCGCCGTGCCTGCACGCTAGGCGCGGGCCGGTACTCCAGCGCCAGCCACGGTCGCCGCCGGCTGGCGGCCGACCAGCAGGGTGCACAGGGTCGCCAGCATGATCAGCAAACCACCCGCCCAGCCCATCGGCCCCAGCCACTCACCCAGCCAGACACCGGCGATGAGCGCGCCGAACAGCGGTTCGGAGCCCATCAGCAGCGACACCCGCGTTGCGCTGCTGCGCCCCAGCGCGCGGTTCTGCGCGAACATGGCGAACAGCGTGGCGAACAGCACCAGATACAGCGTGCCGAACCAGAAGCCCGGCTCCACCGGCAGCGCCGGCAGTCCGCCCGGCAGCGACACGGCAAGCAGGATGCAGCCCGCCGCGACGACTCCGCTCTGCACCGCGGTCAGCGCCAGTGCCGGGATTTCCCGACCGGCCGTGAAGCGCCGGGTCAGGCAGACCAGCAGCGCGCGCAGCAAGGCGGCGGCGAGCATCAGCGCATCGCCGAGATTCAGCGACAGATGCGGGCCGCCGGTCAGCAGCCAGACGCCCGCCAGCGACAGCGCGCAAGCGAGGAACAATGAGTTGTGCGGCCGCTGGCGCAGCAGCAGCCATTCCATGAACGGCGTGATCACCACGCACAGGCTGATCAGAAACGCCGCATTGCTGGCGCTGGTCAGCATCACGCCCCAGGTCTCGCAGAGAAATATCGCCAGCATCACCAGCCCCAGTGGCAGACCGGGGCGCAGCGCCCGGCGGCCAGCGCCGCGCAGTTGCGGCAGCAGCAGGACGAAGGTCAGGCCGAAGCGGATCGCGAGAAAACCCAGCACCGGATAGAACAGCAGCGCCTGCTTGGCCACTGCATAGCTGCTGCCCCAGATCAGCGCCACCGTCAGCAGCATGCCATCGGCCAGCCACAGCCCCTGTCTCCATGTGCTTTTCATACTCAAGCCCCTGCACCCAACGATCAGGCGCTGATTGTCGGGCTTGTCGCCGCGGTCGATAATCCAACGAAACAGCACAGGACCTGTTCCGCATGGGAACGAATGACAGCGCAGCCCTGCTGCCCTACATGGCCGTGTTCGTGCGGGTGGTCGAGGCCGGCAGCTTCTCCGGCGCCGCGCGGCTGCTGGGCAGCACGCCTTCGGCGGTTAGCCGCCAGGTGGCCCGTCTGGAACAGGCCCTGGCGCTGCGCCTGCTGGAACGCACGACGCGCCAGTTGCGCCTCAACGAGGCCGGGGCGGAGTTCTACCAGCATTGCCGGAGCATGCTCGATGCGGCCGACGCCGCCGTCGCCATCGGTGAACGGCTGATGCGCAGCCCGCGCGGGCTGGTGCGCCTGAGCGTGCCCAAGGCCTATGGCAAGTTCGTCGTCGGGCCGTTGATGCCGGCCTTCCTGCAGCGCTACCCCGAGGTCGATGTGCAGCTGCGGATCAGCGACCAGAGCCCGGACCTGATCGAAGACGGTTTCGACCTGCTGGTGCAGGTCACCGACAACCCACCCGAAGGCCTGGCCGGCAAGCCGCTCGGGCCGGTGCGCCAGCTGCTCTGCGCCAGCCCCGACTACCTGCAACACCACGGCGAGCCGCAACATCCGCAGGACCTGCTGCGCCATAGCTGTCTGTATCTGGGGGAAACGGCGGGAGACAATCGCTGGCACCTGCGCCGCGGCGAGCAGCAGGAAACGGTGACGGTGCGCGGCCGTTATATCAGCAACCACAGCGAGGCGCGGCTACTGGTGGCGCTGGCAGGCCTGGGCATCACCTGCCTGCCGCATTTCACCGCCGCCCAGGCGCTGGCCGACGGGCAGTTGCGCGAGGTGCTGCCGCAGTGGCGCTACACCGGCTCCTACCAGGGCGCGGCCTGGCTGCTGTGGCGACAGAATCACCACCTGCCGCCGAAGACGCGGGCGCTGATCGACTACCTGAGCGAGGCGCTGATCCGCACCTGAGCGGCATCCGTGCGGGCGAACCGATGCCGGTGGATGGGTCAAGCCTCAACGCCAGCGGCGGCTCTGTCCGCAGTTTTTGGCGCCGGGCGGACATCGCTGCCCGCCCCGCGACCGCGAATCAGCGCTCCTTGGTGCCTTCCACTTCCTCGGCCATGCGCGCCAGGCCGAGGTGGCGCACGTCGGTGCCGCGCACCAGGTAGATCACCAGTTCGGCGATGTTGCGCGCGTGGTCGCCGATGCGCTCCAGCGAGCGCAACGCCCAGATCACGCTGAGCACGCGGGAGATCGAGCGCGGGTCTTCCATCATGTAGGTGACCAGTTCGCGCAGCGCGGTCTTGTATTCGCGGTCGACGGTCTTGTCGTACTGCGCCACCGACAGCGCGAGGTCGGCATCGAAGCGGGCGAAGGCGTCGAGCGATTCCTGCACCATCTTGCGCACCTGGTCGCCGATATGGCGCACCTCGACGTAGCCCTTGGGCGACTCGCCTTCCTCGCACAGCTGGATGGCACGGCGGGCGATCTTGGTCGCCTCGTCACCGATGCGCTCGAGGTCGATCACCGATTTGGAGATGCTGATGATCAGGCGCAGGTCGGAGGCCGCCGGCTGGCGACGGGCGAGGATGCGCACGCACTCCTCGTCGATGTTGCGCTCCATCTGGTTGATCTGGTCGTCCACCTCGCGCACCTGCTGGGCGAGCCCGGAATCGGCCTCGATCAGCGCGGTGACCGCGTCGTTGACCTGCTTTTCCACTAGGCCGCCCATGGCCAGCAGGTGGCTGCGCACCTCCTCCAGCTCGGCGTTGAACTGCTGGGAGATGTGTTGGGTGTGGCTGTCTTTGCTGATCATGTGCGAACCCTTGCGAAACTGTTGTTCTCTCGCCGGACGGCCCGGCCTTTGGCAAATCGTGCTGCGCTAGGAGGCGGCGCGCAGACAGTACGAACCAGGTACGGCAAGCGCCGCCGACAACGCGCAGCGCGATTTGCCATAGCCAGCTAGCCGTAGCGGCCGGTGATGTAGTCTTCTGTCTGTTTTTTTGCCGGGTTGGTGAACAGCGTATCGGTATCGCCGTACTCAATCAGCTTGCCCATGTACATGAACGCGGTGTAGTCCGATACCCGCGCCGCCTGCTGCATGTTGTGGGTGACGATGACGATGGTGTACTTGGATTTCAGCTCGTAGATCAGCTCCTCGACCTTCAGCGAGGAGATCGGGTCGAGCGCCGAACTCGGTTCGTCGAGCAGCAGCACTTCCGGCTGCACGGCGATGGTACGGGCGATCACCAAACGCTGCTGCTGACCGCCGGACAGGCCCAGCGCCGACTCGTGCAGGCGATCCTTGACCTCGTCCCACAGCGCCGCGCCCTTGAGCGCCCACTCCACGGTTTCGTCGAGCACGCGCTTCTGCTTGATGCCCTGGATGCGCAGGCCGTAGACCACGTTCTCGTAGATGCTCTTGGGGAACGGGTTGGGTTTCTGGAACACCATGCCGACGCGGCGACGCAGGTCGGCCACGTCCTCGCCCTTGCGGTAGATGTTGTGGCCGTCGAGGTTGATCGCGCCTTCGATGCGGCAGCCATCGACCAGATCGTTCATGCGGTTGAAGCAGCGCAGCAGGGTCGACTTGCCGCAACCGGACGGACCGATGAAGGCGGTTACGCGCTGCTTGGGGATGTTCATGCTGACGTTGTGCAGCGCCTGCTTCTGGCCGTAGAACAGGCTCAGATCGGGCACCTCGATGGCGACCGGCTCGTCGGCCAGGCTCAGCACGCGCTTGTCGCGGCCCAACGCGGAAATGTCGATGGCGTGGGCGGGGGTTTGACTTTGCATAACAGTCTCCTTCGGAGGCTACAGGGCTCAGGCACCGGCGGTTGGCCGGCGACCTGCAGCCGCCTTAGTGGTCCAGCGCCTTGTATTTTTCGCGCAGATGGTTGCGGATGACGACCGCACTGAGGTTCAACACCGCGATGACCAGCACCAGCAGAAATGCGGTGGCGTATACCAGCGGGCGCGCCGCCTCGACGTTGGGGCTCTGGAAGCCGACATCGTAGATGTGGAAGCCCAGGTGCATGATCTTTTGGTCGAGGTGCAGGTACGGGTAGTTGCCGTTGAGCGGCAGGTTCGGTGCCAGCTTGACCACGCCGACCAGCATCAGCGGCGCCACTTCACCGGCAGCGCGGGCCACGGCGAGGATCAGGCCGGTCATCATGGCCGGGCTGGCCATCGGCAGCACCACCTTCCACAGCGTCTCGGACTTGGTCGCGCCAAGGGCCAGCGAGCCTTCGCGGATCATCCGCGGGATGCGCGCCAGGCCTTCCTCGGTGGCGACGATGACCACCGGCAGGGTAAGGATGGCCAGGGTCAGCGAGGCCCACATCAGGCCCGGTGTACCGAATACCGGTGCCGGTGCGGCTTCCGGGTAAAACAGCCGGTCCAGCGAACCGCCCAGCACGTAGACGAAGAAGCCGAGGCCGAACACGCCGTAGACGATCGACGGCACGCCGGCCAGGTTGTTTACCGCGATGCGGATGATGCGCGTCAGCAGGCCCTGCTTGGCGTACTCGCGCAGGTAGACTGCAGCGATCACGCCGAACGGGGTGACGATCACCGCCATGATCAGGGTCATCAGCACGGTACCGAAGATCGCCGGGAAGATGCCGCCCTCGGTGTTGGCCTCGCGCGGTTCGTCGCTGACGAACTCCCACAGCTTGCCGGCGTAGAAACCCAGCTTGTCCAGGGTCGACATGGCGTTCGGTCGGTAGGCGCGCACCACCTTGCCCAGACTGATCTGCTGCTCGCGACCATCGACGGTGCGCACGGTGATGCTGTCGCGGTTGAACTGCTGCTGCAGCGCGATCAGCTCCTGCTCCAGCACGCGGTATTCGGCGTCCCATTCGGCACGCTCGACGTCCAGCTCGGCCTGTGCGGCGGCGTCCAGACGGCCGTCCAGCTCCAGCTTGCGGGTCTTCAGGCGCAGACGCTCGAGGCCGTGGTTGATCCGGCCGATCTCGACCTTCTCCACCTGGGCGATCTGCCCGTGCAGCTGCTCGACCCGTTCGAGGCGGCGCTGCAGCTCGGCCCAGGCAGCGTCGTCCTCAGCCACCAGCTGCCCGGCCTCCTTGACGTTGAGCAGCTCGCCGTAGAAGTTGCCCCACTCGCGGCGCTCCAGCACCACCATGTCGGCCGGTTTGCGCGAGTTGCTCAGCCATTCGCCGACCACCCAGGAGAAATCCGCACCGTAGACTTCACGGTTGCCAACCTTGAGCAGCTCGCGGGTCATGAACTCGCCGCCCTCGACGTTTACCGGCAGGCCGCTGGCCGCCAGCCGCGCGCGCGGCACTTCCTCGGCCTGCACCACCTCGCCGGCCAGCACGCGTGGCTCGGCGCCCGGCACCTGATACTCGGCGACCATCACATCGGCCGGCCAGAAATGCGCCAGGCCGCGCACGGCGATCACCGCCAGCAGGCCCAGGGTCATGATCACCGCAATGGACACCGCACCGGCGTTCATCCAGATCCAGGGGGAACCGCTCTTGACCCAGCTGCTCAACGAATCCTTTTTCACGGATCGATACCTTCTCGAAAATCTCGGCGCAGCCGCCCGCGGGCGGCGCGTGCATTACAGGCTGGCGTACTTGCCGCGCAGGCGCTGGCGAATCAGCTCGGCCAGGGTGTTCATCACGAAGGTGAACATCAGCAGCACCAGCGCGGCGAGAAACAGCACGCGGTAGTGGGTGCCACCGACCTCGGATTCGGGCATTTCCACCGCGACGTTGGCGGCCAGGGTGCGCATGCCTTCGAAGATGTTCGCCTCCATGATCGGCGTATTGCCGGTGGCCATCAGCACGATCATGGTTTCACCCACGGCGCGGCCCATGCCGATCATCAGCGCCGAGAAGATGCCCGGGCTGGCGGTCAGCAGCACGACGCGCGTCAGCGTCTGCCAGGGCGTCGCACCGAGGGCCAGCGAACCCAGGGTGAGGCTTTTCGGCACGCTGAACACGGCATCTTCGGCGATCGAGTAGATCGTCGGGATCACCGCGAAGCCCATCGCCAGGCCGACCACCAGGGCGTTGCGCTGATCGAACGGGATGCCCAGGTCGTTGGACAGCCACAGGCGCATGTCGCCGCCGAAGAACCAGTTTTCCAGATGGCCGCTGATGGCCAGCGAACCGACGCCCACCAGCAGGATGACCGGAATAAGCAGCAACGCTTCCCAGCCGTCCGGCACGCTCAGACGCACGCGCTCGGGCAGACGGCTCCAGCTCCAGGCGGCGAAGAGGATGCCCAGCGGCATCAGCAACAGCAGGCTGAAGATGCCCGGCAGGTGGTTCTCCAGGAACGGCGCGAGGAACAGGCCGGCGAAGAAACCGAGAATCACCGTCGGCAGCGCCTCCATCAGCTCGATCACCGGCTTGACCTTGCGGCGCAGCGCCGGCGCCATGAAGTAGGCGGTGTAGAACGCCGCACAGATCGCCAGCGGGGCCGCCAGCAGCATCGCGTAGAAGGCCGCCTTGAGCGTGCCGAAGGCCAGCGGCGCGAGGCTCAGCTTCGGCTCGAAGTCGGTGTTGGCGGAGGTCGACTGCCAGACGTAATCCGCCTCGGCATAGCTCTCGTACCAGACCTTGCCCCACAGCGCGCTCCAGGAAATCTCCGGATGCGGGTTATCGATGACGAAACGCTGCAGCCCCTTGTCCGACTCGACCAGCAGGCGCGTTGCGCGCGGCGACATCGCCGCCAGCGCAGCGCCCTCGGCCACCGGCTGCTTGAGCAGCGTGCGGTGCGCGGTACTGTGGAAGATCCCCAGGGTGCCGGCACGGTCGAGCGCAAGAAAGCCCTTGCGCCGCTCCTCCGGCAGGATCTGGCTGATCGCGCTATCGCCCAGCTGGAAGTGCCGCACGTTGCGCAGTTCAGCCGAACCGTCGGCGCTGCGCACCATGAACCACTGGCCGATGCCGCCTTTCGAGTCGCCGACCATCAGCGAGATGCCGCCGAGCAGCGGACTGACCGTGGTGATCTCGGCCCCATCGGCGACCAGCTTGTAGCGGCCGTTGAGCTGCTTGCGGCGCAGGTCGAAGACGTCGGCGCTGGCCTTGCCACTGACCGCGTACAGCCACATGTGGCGCGGATCGATCTGCAGCGCGCGGATCGGCTCGGCGAGCTGCGGCAGGTCCAGGCGCTGCTGTTCCAAGGTGACTTCGCCGGTCAGCAGGTTCTCGCTGCTGGCGATGCGCTGCGCATGCAGTGCGGTGCCGGTGGCGCCGGCGACCAGCAGGGTCTTGCCATTGAGGCTGATGGCCGCCTGCTCGATCGCCCGGCCTTCGGTGTCGAGCTGCAGCGGCTGCTCACCGAACGGGTAGACGAGCTGCGGGGTAATGGTCTTCTGGTTGTTCGGATAGGTGACCTTGTAGGTGTGCTCGACCACCAGTGCCTGACCGTTGCTCAGACCGAGCACCAGGCGGCGGGTGCCGGGCGTGTCCTGGCCGACCGAGACGATGCGGCTGTCGGCCGGCAGCGGCAGGGCGAACGTGGACAGCGGCGCACCGTCGGCCAGGGCAAAGAAGCGCACCCGACCATCGGCCATCAGGCGCATCGCCACCTGGTTCTGTTCCTCCACGGCGAGCAGCAGCGGTGCGCTGTCCTCAGCCAGCCAGGCCGGCTGCTGGACGTCGCGCGCCTCGAGCTCGGCGCCCTGGAACATGGGCAGCACCACCTGCCCGAGATAGAAGAAGATCAGGGTGATCGCACCCAGCACAGCCAGACCGCCGATGGTCACGTACCAGCGCGCCAGGTGATCTTTCAGCGCGCGAAGGCGGCGTTTGCGCTGCAGGGCTGGCGTGTTGAAATCCAGCCGTTGCACATCGGAGTTCGCGGTCATGTTTTCCATGTCGTTCATGCCAGGGCTCCTGGGCCTGAGCGGCCCTTCGGGGCGCCTAATCTAATAAAGCCGTGTGACAGAAAGATTACAGTCAGGTGACGCGACGAAGCCCGCCAGCGCGTGTCGCGTGGCGGGCATCTGCGCAGAGCCGGCGGACAAGCCGCCGGCTCCCACCGGAGTCTTACAGCCCCAGGTCCTGCATGGTCTTGTCGACCACTTTCTTCGGCAGCGGGATGTAGCCGTCCTTGACCACGACTTCCTGGCCCTGCTTGGACAGCACCAGCTTGATGAACTCGGCATCGATCGGGCTCAGCGGCTTGTTCGGCGCCTTGTTCACGTAGACGTAGAAGAAGCGCGCCAGCGGGAACTTGCCAGCCAGAGCGTTCTCTTCGTTAGCTTCAAAGGCTTCGCCACCCTTGGACAGCGGTACGGCACGGACGCTGGAGGTCTTGTAGCCGATGCCCGAGTAACCGATGGCGTTCAGCGTGCTGGAGATCGACTGCACCACCGAGGCCGAACCCGGCTGCTCGTTGACGTTGGCCTTGAAGTCGCCCTTGCACAGCGCTTCTTCCTTGAAGTAGCCATAGGTGCCGGATACCGAGTTGCGACCGAACAGCTGGATCGGCTTGGCCGCCCACTCGCCGGTCAGCCCCAGGTCACCCCAGGTCTTGATGTCCTGGGCGCCACCGCACAGGCGGGTGCTGGAGAAGATCGCGTCGACCTGCTCGATGTCCACGCTCTTGATCGGGTTGTCCTTGTGCACGAACACCGCCAGGGCGTCGATCGCCACCGGTACGGCGGTCGGCTTGTAGCCGTACTTTTCTTCAAAGGCCTGGATCTCGTTGTCCTTCATCGGGCGGCTCATCGGGCCCATGTTGGAGGTGCCTTCGGTCAGCGCGGGCGGCGCGGTGGAGGAACCGGCAGCCTGGATCTGGATGTTGACGTTCGGGTAGCTGCGCTTGAACTCTTCGGCCCACAGGGTCATCAAGTTGGCCAGGGAATCCGAGCCGACGCTGGACAGGTTGCCGGAAACGCCAGAGGTCTTCTCGTAGCTCGGCAGTGCCGGATCGACCGCTGCAACGGCGCTCGCAGCACCCACGCCAGCGGCTACAAAGGTCAGCGCCGCCATCAAACGATTCAGTTTCATACCTTGCTCCTAGCAGAGGTGTGTGTTCGAGTGTGTTGGAACGGGGGCCAGTATCTGAGGGCCGTATGAACACTCTATGAAGCGAGTGTGACAATCTGATTACGGCCGGCAAACTTGATCCAACGCGGTCGCTGCGCCGATAGACAGCCGTTATACTGCCGCTCGCCTGCCCTACCGCGGGCCTTTCGCGCCAAAACAACAATCGCGCCGCGAGTCCGATCGATGAACGAATACGAACAGGATGACCCCATCCCTCAGGGCGATCTGGCCCTGCAGCTGACCGCCCTACCTCGCGAAACCAACGGTTTCGGCGATATCTACGGTGGCTGGCTGGTGTCGCAGATGGATCTGGCCGGCACGGCCATGGCCAGCCGGGTAGCCGGCGGGCGGGTAGCAACGGTTTCCATCGACCGCATGGCCTTCATGGTGCCGGTGGCTGTCGGCGCGCAGCTGTCCTTCTATACCCAGACCCTGGAAGTCGGCCGCAGCTCGATCCGCATGCTGGTGGAAGTCTGGAGCGACGATCCGCTGTCCAGCGAATGGCGCAAGGTCACTGAAGCGGTATTCGTCTTCGTTGCCATCGACGGCAGCGGCCGCACCCGTCCGGTACCGCCACGGCGCTGATCCGCTTCAGCCGGCCATCGCCTGTTCCGGCGCCGCATAGCGGTTCTTGCCCGCCTGCTTGGCGCGATAGAGCGCCGCATCGGCACAGTGGTAGAGCTGCTCGGCGGTCTGTCCCGACTGCAGCGTGGCGATACCGATACTGACTCCCACACGCCCCTGCGGCGACGCTGGATGAGCGATGGCCTGGGCACGCAATGCGGCCAGCAGCTGGCTGGCAATCTGCCGTGCGGCCTCCTCGCCGCAATCGTAGAGCAGCAAGGCGAACTCCTCGCCACCGACGCGCGCCGCCATATCCAGCGGTCGCCGCGCGAACTCGCCGAGCAGTTGCCCGAAGGTCTTGATCAGCGCATCCCCGGCCGGGTGGCCAAGTCGATCGTTATAAGCCTTGAAGTCGTCCAGATCGAGCAACAGCAGGCTCAACGGCACGTCATCCCGGCGCGCCTGGGCCAAGCGTTGCCGCAGCGCATCGTCGTGACTGCGGCGGTTGGGCAGCTCGCTCAGCGCGTCATGCGCGGCGATCCAGCCCAGCAGCTTGCGCATCAGAAACTGCTGGCGCTGCGAGTACTCGTGCACGTAGCGGCTGACCGCGCCGATCACCAGCAACAGCATGTAGTAGCTGACCGCGATCCAGTGGCCGGGCAACTGCTCCGAAGGAAGGATCTGGCTGGCCATGAACACGTCGAGGGCGATGATCGCCAGCGCGCAGAGCAGCGAACACCAGAAGGTCATGCCGAGGAAGAAGAACGAGCTGATGATCAGCAGACCGGCGCCGTAGCGAAAGGCGTACTGCGGCGCGGCCAGTTCGTACTGGATGTCGATAAGCGCCGCGATCACTCCGATCAACACCAGCAGCATCGGGAACAGTTGGTTGGCGCGGGCGAAGAAACGCTTGCTGAGGAAGCTGAGTGCCAGCACCAGCACGCCCGGGGACAGCTCGACCACACGCAGCACGGTGAGTCGTGTCATCCATGCCGGGTCCGCGACCGGAACCAGCAGACGTTCGACATACAGATAGCCGCCGGCTGCCAGGATCAGCAGCAACGCAGCGACCCGCTGCGCACCCCGAGCCTGGCGGTCGAGAAAGCCACGGAATTCCTTCTCCAGTTCAGGCTTGAACACTAGCAGGCGGAACCCGCGCAATAGCTGACGCCCATAAGGCGTGTCGCTGAAATCAACGGCAGAGGAATGCTCGGTGATGCGCATGGGTTGGGCTCGATTTCGTGGCAAGCGATGATATCACCTGGCTACTACAAAGAAGTTGCAATCAGGCCGAGACGACCGCTCAGGTGACGAGCGGGGCTCGCGGACCAAGGCCACCAGGCTTGCAGCCAACGCTGCGAGCACCCAAGATTCGCTTTACCTTCCCTGTCGGATGTATCCGTGACCGCCCTTCTGCTCGCCCTCTGGCCGCTGTTCGCGCTGATCGTCGCCGGCTATTTCCTGCGCTGTCGTGACTTCCCCAACGAAGCCTTCTGGCCGGGCGCCGAACGGCTGAACTACTTCATCCTGTTCCCTGCGCTGCTGTTCAGCAGTCTGGCCACCGCTCCTCTGGACAACCCCGCGCTGCCGCGCCTGGCGGCCGCCGTGTTGCTCGCCCTCGGCCTGGCCTGGTGTCTGCTGCTGATCGGCCAACGCCTGCGTGGCTGGCCGGCAGCACGCTTCGGCGCCATCACCCAGGGTGCGCTGCGTTTCAACACCTACCTCGGGCTGGCCGCGGTCGGCAGCCTGTTCGGCAAGGAGGGACTGGCACTGGCGGCGCTGATGCTGGCGCTGATGGTGCCGACGGTGAACGTGATGTCCGTCTGGGCGCTGACCGCCGAGCGGGGCCTCAGCGCCCGCGGTCTGCTGCTGCCGATTGCGAAGAACCCGTTGATCCTTGCCTGTCTGGCCGGTGCCCTGGTGAACCTCTCCGGCCTGGGCTTGCCCGGTGGCAGCGATCGCCTGCTGGGCCTGCTGGCCGCCGCCAGCCTGCCGCTGGGCCTGCTCTGCGTCGGCGCGGCACTGAAGCCGCAGGAACTGAGCGGGGAAATTCCGGCACTGGCCTGGAACAGTGCACTGCGTCTGCTGGGTGTGCCGCTGCTGGCCTATGCGGTCGCCCGCGCGCTCGGCCTGCCGAGCATGGAAACCACCGTGCTGGTGCTGTTCTTCGCCCTGCCCACCGCACCGACCGCCTATGTGTTGACCCGCCAGCTCGGCGGTGACAGCCACCTGATGGCCGGCATCATCACCCTGCAGACGCTGCTTGCTGCGGCGAGCCTGCCACTGCTGCTGATGCTGCTCGACGCCTGAGGCTCTCGCTCAGCGCACCACCTGGGTACGCAGCAAGCGCAGCAGCAGAACCGCCGTACCCACACCGATCGCCAGCAGCACCAGCAGTGGCCCCACATAGCCGATCAGCTCCTGCAGCCAGACCAGCAACTGGCGGCCGAACGCGACGCTGAAGCGCCAACCCGGCGCCGCAGGATTGGCAATATAGGCGCCCTGTTGCCAGATCTCGAAGGCGCTGTGCAACGGCAGCAGCGTTAATGGCAGCAACAGCAGGCACAGCCAGTAACCGCAGCGCCGGCGAGGTCCCAGCAGGCCCCAGGGCTGGTAGGCGGTGCGCAGGAACTGCAACACGCAGAACGAGCAATAGACCACCAGCAGCAGCGCCAGGCCGCGCGCCAGCGAGGGTGCCTGCAATAGCTCCAACAACGCGGCCGCACCCAGCAGCAGGCTGAGCACGCCCCAGATGACAAAGATGATTCGTTTCATTGAGTGTCCCTTACGCCGGTCGCATGGCGAAGGCGCATCGGAACAGAAATCAAGAACTGATACGTGCAACGCCATCACGAAAACGGCGCCGCGATACCGCTGAAGACCCCGTGGTGCGCGGCCTTCAGCGCAACGCGCTAGAACAGGCTGAGCTGATCCGCCGGCTCGGAAGCGACGCCGGCCTGCACCCGGCCTTCCTGCGCCGCAGTACAAGTCAGGCGCTCAGCCAGGCCGGCGGCGCGTTCGGCGCGCGTCACCACCGCTTCCTGCAGGCGCGGCGGCAGAGCCCAGATTTCCACCTTACGCTTGGCCCGGGTGATGCCGGTGTAGAACAGCGCCCGCGTCAGCAACGGGCTGGGTTGCTCTGGCAAGGCCAGCAGCACTTCGCTGAACTCCGAGCCCTGACTCTTGTGCACGGTCATGGCGAAGGCGCTGTCATGGCTCGGCAGCCGTGCCGGAGCGAAGCCACGGAAGCCGTCGTCGCCCTCGAAATACACGCGCAGACCCTGCGCGGTCTTCAGGCAGAGACCGATATCGCCGTTGAACAGACCGAGGGCGTAATCGTTCTGCCGCACCATCACCGCACGCCCCGGGTACCAGCGCTCGCGCACCGCCACACCGAGGCGCCGCTTGAGCCGCGCCTCCAGCGCTTCGTTGATGCCGGTAACGCCGAAGGCGCCTTCGCGCTGTGCCGTCAGCGCACGGAAGTCATTGAACGCCGCGAACGCCGCTGCCGGATCGCCCAGGCGCGCCGCCTGCAGATAGGGCGCGTAACCCTGCTCCAAGCGCTCGATCAGCGCCGTCGGGCTGGGCACTGCATTCCAGACCAGGTCCGCCCGCGACTCCTGCAGCAGGCTCACACAACCCTTGGCATCGCCACCGTTGATCCGTCGTGCCAGCTCACCGATGCCGCTGTCGCCAGCAAAGCGATGGCTGTGGGTCAGCAGCACCACCGCGTCGCCCAGGCGCGAGCGCGGGACTTCGACCGGCACGCGCTGGCCGGTCAGGCGCTGCAGCTCGGTCGCAGCCTGCGCGTCGAAGCCACGGCCTTCGCAGAGCTCGGCAAACACCGCGCCAGCCTCTACCGCCGCCAGCTGGTCCTTGTCGCCCAGTAGAATCAGCCGGGCCTTGGGCGGCAGTGCGGCGACCAGTTTGGCCATCAGCGCCAGGTCGACCATCGACGCCTCGTCCACCACCAAGACGTCCAGCGGCAGCGGATTGGTCGCATCGTGACGCACCTTCGGGCTATCGCCGCGGCTGCCGAGCAGACGGTGCAGGGTGCGGGCCTCATCCGGCAGCGCGGCCTTCACAGCGTCGCGGACCGGCAGATCGGCCTTGGCACTGCGGATCGCCTCGGCCATGCGCGCCGCGGCTTTGCCGGTGGGCGCGGCGAGGCCGATGGCCAGACGCTCGCCGCCGGGCTGTTCGAGCAGCGCGGCGAGCAGGCGTACCACGGTGGTGGTCTTGCCGGTGCCGGGGCCACCGGAGATCACCGCCAGCCGTCGACGCACCGCCTGCGCCGCAGCCAGACGCTGCCAGTCGGGGCTTTGCTGGTTGAAGGCGAACAGCCGCGCCAGGCTTTCGCTGAGCTGTGCCTCATCGACCTCGGGGACATCGACGGCACGCGCGAGCAGCTGCTCAGCCAACTGCTGCTCATAGGCCTGGTAACGGGCCAGGTAGAGCCGGTTGCCGACCAGGGTCAGCGGCGCATATTCGTCTGGCGCACCGATCAACGAAGAGGCTTCAAGCTGTGCGCGCCAGGTCGAGAGCGGTGGCGGGCTGAAATCGTGACCCAGCCAGGGGCGTTTGCCCGCCACCCGTTCGAGCGGCAGGCAGACGTCGCCAGAGGCCAGGGCCTCACAGCACAGCGCGGCGGCGAGCAGCACCGGCTCGGACGCCTCCGGCTCGAGGCGTTGCAGGCTGGCGACGAAAGCGCGCTCCAGTGGGCCAAGCGGCAGATCGGCAAGGGTCATATGTCGCTCCTGATATGCATGCATGCGCCGTCATGGCCCCATTCGCGGAGCATCATCAGCGCCCCTCCTCGAACAACCGATCCAGCGCATCGAGCAGCGCATCGTCCGGGCGGGCGAAATACACGCCGGCATCCGGCATGCCGCGCAGGAACAGGTAGAAGGCGCCACCCAGCTGCTCGTCGCGGAAATCGGCCAGGCGTTGGCGCAGGAAACGGCGCAGCGCCACCAGATAGATCAGGTACTGCAGGTAGTAGTGCTCGGCAGCCAGGGCCTGCAACAGCCGGTCGCCACCGTAGTAGCCGGCGTCCGGGCCGAGCCAGTTGGACTTGTAGTCGGCGATGTACCAGCGACCGTCGTGTTCGAAGGTCAGGTCGATGAAGCCCTTGAGAAAACCACGCAGCGTATCGAACTCCAGCCGCGCCGCCGCCTCGCGCAACGGTGCGGCCAGACCGCTGCGCGGGTCGCTCAGCAGCGCGCGCAGGCGGATCACGTCGAGCTGGCGCACCGGGAAGGTGAAGCCCAGCTCCGGCAGGCGCCGCGCGGTCTGCAGGCTGGCAAGGGTCAGACCGGCACCGCTCAGGTCGGTCTGCAGCACCTGTTGCAGCTGGACGCTGGCAACGTCCTTCCACTCCAGCGGCAGACCGTAGGCCTGCAGCGCCGGCTCGACCAACTCCGGCAGTGCGCCCTTGCCGCGTGCCCAGTCTTCGAGGATCGCATGCAGACAGGTACCGGCCCGCGCACCGCGGGGGAAGGCGAAGAAACCGCTGCCCGGCTCGCCGGCATCCGGCATGGCCAGAGCGTCGCGATCCGGTGCCTCCATGTGCATGCCGGCGGCCAGCCCCGAGAAGCTGCCGATGCGCCAGGCGCTGTGCAGGCTGCGCTCGAGCTGCGCGAGCTGCTGCGGCGCGGCGGCCCGCAGGCTGCCTTCGGCACTCGCCTCGCGGCTTTCCAGCGCCAGGCAGGCGGTATTCCCGCCACTCGCCGCCGCCAGCCGCTCGACGGCGCCGCGCAGACCGGTACCGTCCAGCTCGGCCAGATGGCGACCGAGTTCCGCCAGGGCATCGTTGCCCGGCAGCTCGCGGCCGTGCAGCAGCCAGGCCAGGGCGCTGCTGTGCAGGCCCTCGTCGGGCAGGCTGCCGTCCTTCTTCGCCTTGTACAGGTTCACCGGCCCCCAGTGCAGCCAGAGCCGGTCGCGGGCGCGGGTCAGCGCAACGTAGGCCAGGCGCAGCTGTTCGGCGAAGATTTCCTGGCGGGCGCGCTCCAGGTTGTCCTCCAGCGCGTCGCTACCCAGGTCCAGCAGTGGCTGGCCGTGCTCGTCGTGGCAGCTGGCGCTGTCGCGATTCTTGCCAAGCAGCTTGCCGTCCCAGAGGAACGGGCAGAACACCAGCGGGTACTCCAGCCCCTTGCTGGTGTGGATGGTGACGATCTGCACCCGCTCGGCATCGCTCTCCAGGCGCAGCAGTGCTTCCTCACCGGCACCGTCGCTGCCGCGCTGGGCGTTGAACCAGGCGAGCAGCGGTTCCAGCCCCGGGCGCAGCAGGCTTTCGGCCTGCAGCAGCTCGCTCAGATGCAGCAGGTTGGTCAGCCGGCGCTCGCCGTCGATCCGCGCCAGCAGCCGTTCGGCCACCGCCTGCTCGTCGAGCCAGGCACGGAACACGCGCATGAAGCCCTGCTGCTGCCAGAGCTGGTGATAGCGCTCGGCGGCTTCGCGCTCGGCATCCCACTGTTGCTGATCGTCCTGGCAGCGGGCCAGGTCGGCGGCGCTGCGACCCAGCAGGCGCGTGGCCAGGGCATAGCGCAGTAGCCCTTCGCGACCCGGCTCGGCATAGGCGGCGAGCACCGCGGCCAGCTCACCGGCCTCCTCGCTGCGCCAGACACTGTCGCGCCCGCGACGCACGCTGGGCACACCGCGAGCGGCCAGCTGCTCGGCGATCAGCGCGGCCTGGCGGTGGTTGGCCACCAGCACGGCGATGTCGCCACCCTTGAGCGGGGTGAACTGGCCATCCTTGGCGAAACCGGCACGGCCATCCGCCGCGGCAGCCAGTTGCAGCGCGATGCGCCGCGCGGTGTCGCTGGCAGCCAGCTCGGCAGCCTCCCCCTTGCCCAGCGGGTCGTCACCCAGCCAGACCAGCGCCAGCGGCGCCGCTTCATCCGCCTCGGCCAGCTGCAGATGCGCGCGCGGGCGCTCCGCGGCCTCGACCCGCGGGTAGTCCAGGCCGGCTTCGGAGAAGGGCCGCGGCCGGTCGAACAGGCGGTTGAGCGCGTCGATCAGCTGTGGCGTCGAGCGATGGTTGATCGGCAGGTTGTAGGGCGCGCGATCGACCTGCTGCTTCGCCTTCATGTAGGTCGCCAGATCCGCGCCGCGAAAGGCGTAGATCGCCTGCTTGGGGTCGCCGACGAAGCACAGCGAGGCCCCGCCGCCCTTGGCGTAGATGCGATCGAAGATGGCGTACTGGATCGGATCGGTGTCCTGGAATTCGTCGATCAGCGCCAGCGGATAGGTGGCGCGCAGCGAGGCGGCCAGGTCCTCGCCCACCGGCCCGCGCAGCGCCTGATCGAGACGGTTGAGCAAATCGTCGAAGGCCAGCAGCCGCTGCGCCGCCTTGCGCGCCGGCAGCTCGCGGTTGAGCCGCTCCAGCAGCGCCACCTGCAGGGCGATCAGGCGCTGCTGGCCGGCCGGCAGTGCCTCGGCGAGGGCATCGGCCAGCTCGTCGAGCGCCTGTGCCAACTCGCAGGAGGGCGCATCGAAGCCCTTCTTGCAGGCTTTGGCCAGCGCCCGCGCGCCGAACTTGAGCAGACCATCCGGTGCGTCGAAGATCGCCGCCGGATCGGCGAAATAAGCCTCCAGTTCGCCGCGCCAGAGTGGGAACTTGAGCGCCTTGTGCGTGCTCTGGCTGAGTCCGCGGTGAGCGCCGAGTTCCTCGACCCAGACGCTGCCGGACTGCCGCCAGAGGTTGGCGGCGCGCTGCCAGGCGGCCTCGACGGCGGACAGATCGGCCGGTGCCGGCAGCTCGCGCGGCTCGATGCGCAGATAGGGTTTGCCCAGATGACTGCGCAGGCGCTGGCGCAGCCACATCGGGGTGATCTTCTGCTTGGCGAGAAAGCGCGCCCAGGCGGGGTCTGCAGCGGCCAGTTCGCTACGCCAGGCATCGGCGAGCAGCGCGTCGATGATCTCGCGGTCATCGGCGGTCAGTTCGCTGTCGAAGTCGCCACCGGCCTCGAAGGCGGCGTCCTGCAGGGCGCGCTGGCAGAAGCCGTGGATGGTGAACACCGCAGCCTCGTCAAAGCCATGCACGGCCAAGAGCAGGCGCCGGCGCGAGGCTTCATCCGGATAGCGGGCATGCAGGCGATTGAGGAAGTCATCGTCACTCGGTGTGCCCTCGTACACCGCCAGCAGCTTGGCCAACCGGGCGCGGATGCGCTCGCGCAGCTCGGCCGTCGCCGCCGTGGTGTAGGTGACCACCAGGATCTGCCCCACCGACAGCTGACGTTCCAGCAGCAGGCGCGCGTAGAGCGCGGTGAGCGTCCAGGTCTTGCCAGTACCGGCGCTGGCTTCGATCAGCGAGCGGCCGTCGAAGGGTGAATCGAGCAGGTCCAGGCTCATGCGTCTTCCTCTTCGTCCTGAGCCAGTGCATCCAGGGCCGGGCCGATCAGTTGCTCGGCGAGCGCCTCGAAACGCTCGTCCAGTGGGTCGCGGTCGCGGAAGGCCAGGGCATTCCAGGGGTCTTCGCACTCGGCGGTGATGGGGCTGAATTCGGCGCCAAGCCAGGCCTCACGCGCACGCTTGCGTGCGGTTTCGACAGGCTCGCTGCCGCGGGCCGGATTGCGATAGCCCCTGGCGAAGGCATGGCTACTGCGCGGCAACAGCGGCAGGGGTTCACGGATGGCACTGCGATAGGCAACCAGCCAGGGTTCGAGCAGCTCGGCCGCATTCGCCAGCGGCCCCAGCTGCCAGTCGCCGGCCGGCGAGAGCATCAGGCTGCGGCGCTCGATGCCGGGCGTAGCGGACAGGTTCAGCAGCAGATGCCGCAGCCAGAACGGCGCCAGGTCCCACTCGCCGAGGCGGCCGAGCTTCCAACCAAACAGCCCGCCCGGGGTGACGCCATCCAGCCAGCCGTGAATGCGCACGCCAGCCAGGGTGATGTCCACCGCGAGCGGCTCGGGCACATCCTGCGGGCGCAGCTCGAACAGCCGCGGGGCGAAGGCCCGCACCGGGCCGCGCAGCTTGCCCCACAGCGCCTGGCCCAGCTCCCCGGGCGGCAGCCAGCCGGCGGCGCAGGCCATCCGCCGCTCCTCCACGTCGCTCCAGCCATGCTCCAGCGCCTGCAGCGACAGCCGGCGCAGGCCGTTCCAGGCGGGCATTTCCAGTTCGAATGGCTCATCACTGGCCAGTGCTTGCTCGGCATCGGCCAGACGCAGGCCGAGACGCTGTTCCAGCAGAAAGCGCGACGGATGACGGAAGCACTGCAGCAGCTGCGACGGCTCGAGGGTCAGCCAGGCGTCATCAGGCTCGGCGAGCACGCCGGCGAACGGCGGCGCCTGTTCCGGCGGTGCGGCCAGGCGCTGCGCGGCACGGAACCAGGGCGCGGAATAACCCGCGCAGGACGCACCGGCAAAGTTGCCCGAGGCGAAGGGCTGCAACGGGTGGGCGATGACGATCCGCTGGCTGGCCTTGCGCCCGTCGGCCAGCGGCGCGACGGTGAGGTCCACCGCCTCGAGCACCTCGCTGAGCAGCACCGAGGGCGGCAGCTCGGCGTTGTCGCGCGGATCGCGGCCGACATAGGACAGGTACAGCGCCTCACGTGCCGAGAGCAGGGTTTCCAGCAGCAGGTAACGATCGTCCAACCGGCGCGCGCGGTCGCCTCGGCGCGGGTGACGGGCGATCAGGTCGAAGCCGGCCGGCGGGTTGCGCCGCGGGAAGGCGCCATCGTCCAGGCCGAGCAGGCAGACCAGGCGGAACGGCAGGCTGCGCATCGGCACCATGGTGCAGAAGGTCACCGCGCCGGTGAGAAAACCCGAGGCGCCACCGCCCTGCTGCAGCGCGGCGCTGAGCTGCTGGTGCACCAGTTCCAGCTCGATCGGCCGCTCAAGATCGGCCGCCTGCGCCTGCTCACGCAGCGAAGCGCAGGCCCGCGACAACAGCAGCAGGGTGTCGCCGGCCTCGCGCTCGTCGAACAGGCTGTCGATCAGCAACTGCAGGTCATCGGCCCACTGCGCCAGCGGGCGCGGCCGGGTGAGCTGATCGGCCAGCCCGCCAAGCTGCTCGACGAATGCCACCAGGCGTCCCAGCAGCTGCCCGCGGGCGCCTTCCAGCGCATCCAGCGGCCAGTGCTCGCCGAGCAGCGGCGCGCTGTCGCCGGCCAGTTGCGGCGGCGCGGCGAAGCCCAGCAGCAGGCGGTCCAGCCCCTGGCGCCAGGTGAATGCGGCGTCCTCGGGCAGACCGAGGGCCGCACGCTGAGAGCCATCGCGCCCCCAGCGCACGCCGGCCTCGCGCAGCCAGTCGCGCAGCAGCGGCAGATCTTCATTTTCGATCCCGGCGCGGCGGGCGATGGCCGGCTGCTCCAGCCAGGCAAGGATTTCCTCGGCGGCGAAACGGCTCTGCGCCACCAGCAGCAGCTCGAGAAAGGCCTCGATCAGCGGCACCTCGGCGCGCAGGCTGCGGTCGGCGAGGCTGTAGGGAATCCGCGGCACGCCTTCACGCGCGGCGAACACCGCCTCGATGAAGGGCGCGTAGCGTTCGATGTCCGGAGTCAGCACCACCACCTGATCCGGGCTGAGCGCCGGATCGGCCGCGAAGCGGGCGAGCAGCTGATCGTGGAGGATTTCCACCTCGCGCAGCGGCGAGTGGGCGACGTGCACCTCCAGCGAGCGATCGCCCTCGGTCAGCGCAATGCGCGCCTCGGGGTGCCGTGTACGCAGGCGCAGGATGTCGTTCTGCAGCGCGTGCAGCAGGCTGTCGTCGCGCAGGTCCTGATCCTCGGAGTACAGGCCGATCTCCTGACCATCGAGGCCGAACAGCGCATCGAAGAAGTCACGCCCCTGCTTGCCGAGACTGGCCAGCAGCGGATGGCCTACGTCGAGGTACCAGTCATCCGCACCGCTCACAGGCTGTTTGGCCAGCTCGCGGATATCGCGAATCTCGCCCCAGGCTTCGCGGCTGGGGTTGAGCGCGCAGACCACCACGTCGATGTGCCGGGCCAGGCCGTCGAGCACGCGCAGATGATGCGGCGGCAGGCTGCTGATGCCGAACACCAGCAGCCGCTCGGGCAGGCCGGGCAGCGCTTCGTCGCGGTACAGCCGCTGCAGCAGGTCGCCGAGCAGACGCGCGCGGTGCGGGTGGCCGTCCTTGGTCAGTTCGCGCCAGAGCAGCATCTGCCAGGGCTCGTCCGGGCCGAGGTCGAGCGCCTCGCCGCGCTCCCAGGCGGCCAGCCAGTCGTCGCGGTAGAGCAGGTACTGGTCGAAGGTGTCGGCGATCTTGGCCGCCAGCGACAGCCGCCGACGCTCGTCGCCGCCATCCAGGTACTGCGCCAGGCGCGGCGCCAGCTGAAGATTGGCCGGCTCGCACAGCCAGCCGTACAGGCGCCAGGTCAGGGTCGTCGGGGAGAACGCCGATTGCTCCGGCAGGCTGCCCAGCACCGTGCGGCTGAGGTCCCAGACGAACTTGGCCGGCAGCTGGATTTCCAGCTGCATGGCGATGCCCTGCTTGCGCGCCAGCTCCAGCGTCAGCCAACGGCCCATGCCCTGGCTCGGCACCACCACCAGCGCCGGCGCGAAGGGATCGGCGAGCGGCTGGGCGAGCAGCGTGGTGGCCAGTTCGCCGAGGGTTTCGAGATCAGGGGCGTGGTAGAGGCTGAGCATGGGCGCACCGCTTGAACAGAAGTCGCTAGGTTACAGGCCGTCCCGCAGCGGAGCGAGCCGTCAGCTTCAGTCTGTACCCGCCATGCGACAGGTCATGTCGCGCTAATTCTCCTCCTTTCGCCCTGCCCGTTTGCTTCTCTCGACCAATATCAATTGCGCCGCGGCTGCCTAGCATGGGCTCGAGGGGCGGCTGCTTCGTCGCCTGCCATCCGCTCGGGAGTCGTTCATGAACCGCAACCGCAAGACGCTGCTCATCCTTTCTCTGTCCGCCACCCTCGGTGCCATGCCGCCGCTACTGCATGCGCAGCAGCAGGCCCAGCCACGCACGCTCGGCTCGGTGGAGCGCAGCCAGGCCAGCCAGGCCCGCGCCTTGCTCGACCAGGCCGTGCTGACCTTCCAGGCCAAGGGCCCGGAACAGGCGATGGCCGCCTTCAACGATCGCAACGGCGAATTCGTCCGCGGCCAGTACTACATCTTCGTGCTCGGCGAGGACGGCACCATGCAGGCCAGCAGCGGCCCGTCGGCCAGCCTCGTCGGACTGAACGTCGGCGAGCTCAAGGACGCCGCCGGCAAATCGTTCATGCGCGAGCTGCTGGACAAGTCGGCCAAGCAGGACAGCGGCGAGGTCGAGTACCAGTGGCTGAACCCGGCCGACAACAAGGTGGAAAGCAAGGTCAGCCAGTTCCGCAAGGTCGGCGATCATGTGCTTTGTGTCGGCTACTACATCCCCCGCGCCACCGCCGAACATGCCAAGGCGCTGCTCGAGCGTGCCGTGCAGCACGTCAAGGACAAGGGCGCCGAGGCGGCCTTCCGTAGCTTCAACGACCCGCGCGGCGGCTTCGTCTTCCAGGACGAGTACGTCTTCGCCATCGGCCTGGACGACGGTCGTTACCGCGCCAGCGGCAGCTCGCCGAACCTGGTGGGCGTCGATGTGCGCAGCGTCACCGATGCCGCCGGCAAGCCGCTGTTCCAGGACATGATCGAGCTGGCACGTCAGCACGGCTCGGGCACGGTGGACTATGTCTGGCGCAATCCGGTGACCAACGCGGTGGAACCGAAACACACGCTGATCCAACGCGTCGACGGCGTGCTGCTCGGAGTCGGCTACTACACCCCGCAGTAAGGTCTGCAGCGCCGCGCCGTCCATGACCGTTGCATGAACGAGCCCGGCCGTCCGCGGTCAACCGAGCATCCCCCGAGCCGTATGCGTCGTCCTGACGCGCCCTGGTCGTTGCCGCTCGCGGGGCCACGGAGGCCGAATCCGATGCTGACCCTGCTGCACCTGCTGTCTGCCATCGCCCTGCTGGTCTGGGGTACGCACATCGTGCGCACCGGGATCATGCGGGTGTATGGCTCGCACCTGCGACGGCTGCTCGGCCGGAGCATGAGCAACGCGCCGCTGGCCTTCGGCGCCGGCATCGGCGTCACCGCGCTGGTGCAGAGCAGCAACGCCACCGCGTTGCTGGCCATTTCCTTCGTCGCCCAGGGCCTGATGGCGCTGCCGACGGCACTGGCGATCATGCTCGGCGCGGATGTCGGCACCGCGCTGATGGCACGGGTGCTGACCCTCGACCTGTCCTGGCTGTCGCCGCTGCTGACGCTGCTCGGCGTATGCCTGTTTCTCTCGCGCAAGCAGAGCCGCGCCGGCCAGCTGGGCCGAGTGCTGATCGGCCTCGGGCTGATCATTCTCGCGCTGCAGCTGATCGTGCAGGCCGCCGAGCCGATCACCGAGGCGCGCGGCATGCAGGTGCTGTTCTCCTCGCTGGCCGGCGACACCCTGCTGGCGGTGCTGGTGGGCGCGCTGTTCGCCGTGCTGTCGTACTCCAGCCTGGCGGCCGTGCTGCTGACCTCGACGCTGGCCGGCGCCGGGCTGATCAGCCTGCCGGTGGCGCTCGGCCTGGTGATCGGCGCCAACATCGGCAGCGGCCTGCTCGCCTGGCTCAACGCCAGCCTGCAACCGGCTTCGGCGCGCCGGGTGGCGCTGGGCAACCTGCTCTACAAGCTGGCCGGACTGCTGGTGCTGCCGTTCCTCGACCCGCTGGTGGCCTGGATGGCCAGCCTCGGTTACAGCGCGCAGACCCAAGTGATCGGCTTTCACCTGCTCTACAACAGCCTGCGCTGCCTGCTGCTGTTACCGACCGTGCGACCGATGGCACGCGTGTGCGAACACCTGCTACCGGAGCGGTCGCTGGACGGCGGCGTGGCGCAGCCGCGCCATCTGGACCCCGCGGCGCTGGACACGCCGAGCCTGGCCCTGGCCAACGCGGTACGCGAAACCCTGCGCATCGGCGATCTGGTGGAATCGATGCTGGCGCGACTGCTGGACGTGCTGCGCGACGGCCACTCCGACTCCGCCGAGGAAATCCGCCGGCTGGACGATGACGTCGATGCGCTCTACAGCGGTGTGAAACTCTATCTGGCGCGCATGCCGCGCGAGGATCTGGCCGAGCAGGAGGGCCGCCGCTGGGCGGAGATCATCGAGCTGGCGATCAATCTCGAGCAGGCCGGCGACATCATCGAGCACATGCTCGGCAAGGTGCAGAACCTCAAGACCACCCAGCGCCGCTCGTTCTCCGACAGCGGACTGGAAGAGCTCAACCAGCTGCACGCACAGCTCAGCGCCAACCTGCGGCTGGGGCTGTCGGTATTTCTCTCCGGCGACGGCCACAGTGCGCGGCAGCTGCTGCAGCACAAACGCCAGTTCCGCAAGCTGGAACGCGAGCTGGCCCATGCCCATGTGCAGCGCCTGCACCAGCAGGTGGTGGAAAGCATCGAGACCAGCGCGGCGCATCTGGAGCTGATCGCCGACATGAAGCGGCTCAATTCGCTGTTCTGCAGTGCAGCCTACGCAGCGCTGGAAAGCCCGCCGCCAGCGAACCCGCGCACGCCTGCCGAACCGCCCCGCGATCTGCTGAGCGCCGAGCCGCGGTTGCCGGGCAAACCGGCATAGCGCTTCCGTCACTCGCGCTGCCGCCGCGGCACGCGACACTCGCCGCGCAGAAACACAGAACCCCGACCCTATCTGCATAGGGTCGGGGTTCGCAGACGCTCAGCGGAAGTCGGCGATCAGTGCTGCCGGCGCCGCCGCTGCATCCAGACGACCAGCGCGAAGAGCAGCAAGCCCGGCAGCCACATCAGCTCCTTGGGCAAGCGGTCGGTCGGCGCGCGCACCGCAAGGATCTCCTGATCGAACTCCAGACCTGCCTCGGCGGCCGGACTACCGAAGGTCACGCTGTCGATCAGCACCTTGCCGTCCTCCTCGTAGGTCATCAGGCCGAGCTTCTCCAGCTTCTCCTCGCCGCTGGTGCCGTCGGGAATCGCCAGCAACAGGCTGAACTCGCGCGCATCGCCAACCGTATCCTCGCCACGGATACGCAGACGCAGCTGGCTGTCCGGCTCCACCGCGCCCAGCGCTTCGGCCAGCTGTGCCGGCGGAATATCGCGATAGGGGTCATGCGCGAGGTCCATCCAGAAGCCTGGGCGGAACAGCGTGAAGGCCACCAGCAACAGCAGCACGCTCTCGTACCAGCGGCTGCGCACCAGGAAGAAGCCCTGGGTGGCAGCCGCGAAGATCAGCATGGCCACGGTCGCGACGATGAAGATCAGCACGCCGTGCCAAAAATCGACGTCGATCAACAGCAGGTCGGTGTTGAAGATGAACAGGAACGGCAGCGCCGCGGTGCGCAGGCTGTAGTAGAAGGCCGTGATGCCGGTCCTGATCGGATCACCCTTGGACACCGCCGCGGCGGCGAACGAGGCCAGCCCCACCGGCGGCGTCACGTCGGCCATGATGCCGAAGTAGAAGACGAACAGGTGCACCGCGATCAGCGGCACGATCAGGCCGTTCTGCTGGCCCAGCGCCACGACCACCGGCGCCAGCAGACTGGACACGACGATGTAGTTGGCGGTGGTCGGCAGGCCCATGCCGAGAATCAGGCTGAACACGGCGATGAGCAGCAGCATCAGCAGCAGATTGCCCATCGACAGCATCTCGACCAGATCGGCCAGCACCAGGCCGACACCAGTCTGCGACACCGCACCGACGATGATCCCTGCGGCCGCCGTGGCGATGCCGATGCCGATCATGTTGCGGGCGCCAGCGATCAGGCCCTCGCGCAGGTCGATCAGCCCGTCCATGGCGGTGCCATGGGTCGCCCCGCCGTCGCCGCGCATCCAGGACAGCAACGGGCGCTGGGTGAGCAGGATGATCACCAGCATCACCGTGCCCCAGAAGGCCGACAGACCGGGTGACAGCCGTTCGATCATCAGGCACCAGACCAGCACCACTACCGGCAGCAGGAAATGCAGGCCGGAGAGCAGCACCGCGCGGGTATTGGGCAGCTCGTCGAGCGGCTTGTCCGGATCCTCGGCCGGCAGCGGCGGATTGCTCGCGGCGACCTTCAGCAACGCCAGATAGACCAGCGCGAGCAGGATCGAAACGCCAGGCAGCGCGAAATCACCTAGCGCCGGCTTGAGCCAACCCAGGCCGTAGTACACCGCCAGCGAGAGGCCGCAGATCAGCGCGGCGCCGAAGGCGAAGCCGGTCAGGCGGCGCAGCCAGGGTTTCGGCTGATGCGTGCCGATCGGCTGCATGTTCTGTTTGAGCGCTTCCAGATGCACGATGTAGAGCAGCGCAATGTAGGAGATCGCCGCCGGCAGGAAGGCATGCTTGATGATTTCCACGTAGGGCATGCCAACGTACTCGACCATCAGGAACGCGGCGGCGCCCATCACCGGCGGCATGATCTGCCCATTCACCGACGAGGCCACTTCCACCGCGCCGGCCTTTTCCTTACTGAAACCGACCTTCTTCATCATCGGAATGGTGAAGGTGCCGGTGGTCACCACGTTGGCAATCGACGAGCCGGAGATCAGTCCGGTCATGCCGGACGCGACTACTGCGGCCTTGGCCGGGCCGCCGCGCATGTGGCCGAGCAGGCTGAAGGCCAGCTGGATGAAGTAATGGCCGGCGCCGGCACGTTCGAGCAGCGCGCCGAACAGCACGAAGAGAAAGACGAAGCTGGTGGAAACGCCGAGGGCAATGCCGAACACGCCTTCGGTGGTGATCCACTGGTGGTTGGCCATCGCGGTGAAACTCACCCCGCGATGCGCCAGCAGCCCGGGCATCCAGGGACCGGCCAGGCTGTAGACGATGAAGACCAAGGCGATGATTGCCAATGGTGGGCCGAGCGCACGCCGCGTCGCCTCCAGCAGCAAGGGGATGCCGATGCAGGCGGTGATCAGATCCATGCTGGTCAGGTTGCCCGGGCGCTGCGCCAGCTGCTCGTAGACGATGAACAGGTAGGCGGCGCTGGCGGCAGCCAGCAGACCCAGCGCGAGGTCGGTCAGCGGTACCCGGTCGCGAGGCGAACGCTTGAACGCCGGGTAGGCAAGAAAGGCCAGCAGCAGCGCGAAAGCCAGATGGATCGAGCGTGTCTCGGTGTCGTTGAGCACGCCGAAGCGCAGCAGGAACGGCAGTGGTGAGGCGATCCACAACTGGAACAGCGACCAGGCCAGCGCCAGGCCGGCAATGACGGCGGCCATCGCCCCTTCGGGCAGGCGCGCGCCAACATCCTGGGCGATCAGTTCCTCGGTGGAAAGTTGTTTGTCTTGCATGAAATCGGGCCTGTTTTTCAGGAATCGGAAACCGCGGAAACCCGTGGCCGGCGTGGCTCACGGGTTTCCGGTTAGGCACAAAGGACCAGCGCCGCGCCCCACTGGTCGCGGCGCATAACGATCCTTACAGCCAGCCGCGTTCCTTGTAGTAACGCGCGGCGCCTTCATGCAGCGGCGCGGTCAGGCCGACCTTGATCATGTCTTCCGGCTTGAGGTCCTTGAACGCCGGGTGCAGGCGCTGGAAACGCTCGATGTTCTCGAACACCGCCTTGACCAGCTGGTAGACAACTTCCGCATCGACCTTGGCGGTGGTCGACAGCACAGCCTTGCCGCCGATCGACTGGGTGGCGCCATCGTTGCCCTTGTACAGCCCGCCGGGAATCTCGGCCTTGGTGTAGTAGGTCTTCTGCGCCAGCAGCTTGTCGATCTCCGGTCCGGTGATCGGCACCAGTACCGCGTCGACGGTGGTGGTGGCTTCCTGGATCGCGCCGTTCGGATGACCGACGAAGTAGGTCATGGCATCGATGTTGTTGTCGCTCAGCGCGCTGGCCTGCTCGGCCGGCTTGAGTTCGGCGGCGAGGGCGAAGATGGACTTGTCCCAGCCTTTGACGGCCATGATCTCTTCGAGGGTGTCACGCTGACCGGAACCAGGGTTGCCGATGTTGACGCGCTTGCCCTTGAGGTCGTCCAGGCCCTTGATGTTGGCGTCGCGTCGTGCCAGTACGGTGAACACTTCGCTCTGCAGGGAGAAAACGGCGCGGATGTCGTCCATCTTCCCTTCCTTCTCGAAGGGCGCGGCGCCTTCCATCGCCTTGTACTGATGGTCGGACTGCATGATGCCGAAGTTGAACTCGCCGCTGCGCAGCCCGTTGACGTTGGCCACGCCACCGCCGCTGGCCGGCGCGTTGCACTTGATGTTCTCGGCGTTGCGATTGACGAAGCGGCAGATCGACTGCCCCGCCACGTAGTAGACGCCCGTCTGACCACCGGTACCGATGGTGACGAACTTCTCTTGTGCCTGCGCTACACCACTCAGGCTGCTACCCGCCAATGCAGCGGTAAAGATCCATGCCAAGGATTTGCCTTTCATGGATGAACTCCTTTTGGTTGTTTTTGATTAACCCGCCATCCCTCGTGAGTCTGCGCGGAATTGGGAGTCTAGCAGGGGAATGTCGGATGCGAAGAACCTCACACAGCGTCGTCGATGTCGCTGTCACCGTCGCTGACCGAACGCCCTACATAGACTGCACGGGGGCAAAAGCGTTTCCCGCGGCGGTGGTGAAGCGGCGCTGGCGATCCTTAATCGCTAATGGCACATTGCCACAGATTCGTCACAGAACTTGCATAAGGTTCTGGCGCCGTCGCGACCAGCGTGCGGCGGATGACCAACAAGATGCTGCCGATCCCCCTGCGGATCAGAAGCGGCACACTGCCCGGCCTTCGCGTGAACCGACCTCAATCCATGGAAGAGATTCGCCAACATGCGAGCCAACCTGCCCGTCAGCGATCGGGAAGTCATCGTCCGCGACAACGCCAACATTCTTTCCACCACCAATCTCAAGGGCCAGATCACCTACGCCAATCCGGATTTCATCGAGCTGAGCGGCTACAGCGAAGCCGAACTGCTCGGTCAGCCGCACAATCTCGTGCGCCATCCCGATATGCCGCCGGCCGCCTTTGCCCATCTGTGGAGCACGGTACAAGCCGGCCATTCCTGGATGGGCGTGGTGAAGAACCGGTGCAAGAACGGTGATTACTACTGGGTCAGCGCCTACGTCATGCCGATCTGCCGCGACGGCAAGGTGGTCGAATACCAGTCGGTCCGCACCAAGGCGCAACCGGAACAGGTGCGCGCTGCCCAGGCTCTGTATGCGCAACTGAACCAGCCGCGCGGTTCCGTTCTGCGGAAGTGGCGGCCGAGCTTCCAAACCCGCCTCGCGCTGTGCGTCGGCCTCGGCAGCCTGGTCGGCGCGACCGCCACGGCGCTGCTGGCCGGCGGCGCGCTGCCGCTTGCGCTGCTGGCCGGAGCCGGTGCAGGGATCGTCGCCGCGACGCTCGGTCTGCTGGGGCTGGCACCGCTACGGGCGCTCAGTGCGCAGGCGCGGCGTGTCGGCCACAACCCGTTGAGCCAGCAAATCTACACCGGTCGCAGCGATGAGCTGGGCGAGATCGCCTTTGCTCTGCGCATGCTCGAAGCCGAAGCCGGCGCGGTGGTCGGCCGGATCGCCGACAGCAGTCGTCAAATCAGCGGCCATGCCCAGGAGCTGGCCAGCGCCATGCAGGAAAGCACCGCCAGCGCAACCACCCAGCAACAGCAGACCGACCTGGTGGCGGCCGCCATGAGCCAGATGGTCGCCAGCGTGCAGGACGTCGCCCTGAGTGCACAGCGCACCGCGCAGGCGGCCGCGCTGGCCGACGACGATGCTGCCGACGGCCGCGACATGGTCGGCCAGACCGGCAGCAGCATCGGCCGGCTGGCCAGCGAGATTCAGCAGGCCGCCGAGGTGATCCAGCACCTCGAGGGCCACAGCCAGGCCATCAGCCGCATGCTCGACGTGATCCACGGCATAGCCGAGCAGACCAACCTGCTGGCGCTCAATGCCGCCATCGAGGCGGCGCGCGCCGGCGAGCAGGGCCGCGGCTTCGCGGTGGTGGCCGACGAGGTCCGCGGCCTGGCCTCGCGTACCGCCGAAGCGACCGCCGAGATCCAGACCATCATCGGCACGCTGCAGGCCGGCTCGCGCGACGCGGTCGAAGTCATGCAGCGCAGCCGCGAGCAAGCGCAGATCAGCGTCAGCCACGCCGAACATGCCGAACGCTCGCTGCAGGACATCAACGCCCAAGTCGCGGACATCAGCACGATGAGCACACAGATCGCCGCCGCGGTGGAGCAGCAGAGTGCGGCCACCACCCAGATCAGCGAGAGTCTGGCGAGCATCCGCGCCGGCGCCGAGCAGCACGTGGTCGCCGGCCTGCAGAGCCAGCAGAGTGCCGCCGGCGTCGCCGGTCTGGTGGCCGGCATGCAGCAACTGACGCAGCAGTTCTGGGGCCGCCGGCGGGCCTGAGCAACAGGACTCAGGCGTCGCTCCCGGTGGATGATTTCAGCCATCCACCCTACGTCGCAGGGTCAGCCGAAGAACCAGTAGCACACCGAGATCGCCGCGATTACCCCGGCAAGGTCGGCCAGCAGTGCACAGCCCACCGCATGCCGCGCGCGCTGGATGCCCACCGCGCCGAAATACACCGCCACCACGTAGAAGGTGGTCTCGGTACTGCCCTGCACCGTCGCGGCGACCAGCGCGGGGAAGCTGTCGACGCCGTGGTTCTGCATGGTCTCGATCAACATCGCCCGGGCCGCACTGCCGGAGAACGGCTTGACCAGCGCGGTGGGTAGCGCATCGACGAAGCGGGTATCCCAGCCGAGCGCTTCCACCAACCAGCGGACGCCATCGAGGCCGAACTCGAGCGCGCCGGAGGCTCGCAGCGCACCGACGGCTACCAGCATGGCGACCAGGTAAGGCAGCAGGCTTTTCGCCACATCGAAACCTTCCTTGGCACCTTCGACGAAACTCTCGTAGACCGGCACCTTGCGCAGCGCGCCGACCGTCAAGAAGGTGAGGATCAGGCCGAACAGCGTGAGGTTGCCCAGCAATGAGGACAGCGAAGACAGCGCAGTGGCCGAGAGTCCGGCGAGCAGCGCCATGAAGCCACCGAGCAGCAACGCGCCTGGGATCAGGTAGGCGAGTACCACCGGGTCCCACAGGCGCAGGCGCTGCATCAGCGCCACCGACAGCAGACCGGCGAGCGTCGAGGCGCTGGTGGCCAGCAGAATCGGCAGGAATACCAGGGTGGGGTCGTCGGCGCCCTGCTGCACGCGGTACATGAAGATCGACACCGGCAGCAGCGTCAGCGACGAGGCATTGAGCACCAGAAAGAGAATCTGCGCATTGCTCGCCGTACTTTCCGAGGGATTAAGTGTTTGTAGTGCGCGCATGGCCTTGAGGCCGATCGGCGTGGCAGCGTTATCCAGCCCCAGGCCGTTGGCGGCGAAGTTCAGCGTGATCAGCCCGAGCGCGGGATGCCCCGCCGGCACCTCGGGCATCAGCCGACGGAACAGCGGGCCGAGCAGCCGCGCCAGCAGTTCCACCAGGCCGGCCTTTTCGGCGATGCGCAGGAAGCCCAGCCACAGCGTCAGCGTGCCGAACAACAGGATCATGACTTCCACGGCCAGCCGGGCCATGGCGAACAGGCTTTCTACCACGGCGGCGAATACCGTCGGATCGCCGCCGAGCAGCCAGCGCGCCAGCGCGGCGATCGCGGCAACCAGAAAAAAGCCCAGCCAGAGGCCGTTGAGCATGTCGTTCTCCCGTCAAAGCTGGCAGCGATGATAGCGGCGCCGGCGCCTGCCGGTCACCCGGTGCGCCAGCAGCGAACGAGACGATGAACGAGCGATGAGAAGCGACAGAGTGCGCGAAGCAAAGCAACAGAGGTGGCTATCGCCACCTCTGGCTGCAGCTTTGCCGAACCCGGTCCGAACGGAGGTACTCCCTGTACCCCTAGGTCGCTCCGCGCGGCAGAACAACCCGACCCCCTGGTTCGCCCCTTGGCGGGGCCGGTTCCACGGCCAGCAAGTCCATGACTCACCGGCGAAGATGGCTCGTCGCGCAAGGCGACGAGGCCGCAAGATTGGCATCCTTTGCCGTTATCGCTCCTGGTGATGCAGCCGCCCTCACGGGCGGCATCTAGTGCATCAGACTCGCGGTCCGCGTCCGCGACCGAAGATCAGCGATGCTACGAACAGCACCAGGAACACCACGAACAGGATCTTGGCGATGCCTGTGGCGGTGCCAGCGATACCACCGAAGCCCAGTACCGCGGCGATGATGGCGATGATCAGGAAGGTAATAGCCCAACTCAGCATGGTGCGACTCCTCTTGGTTCAGGATCGGTTCTCGGCGGACCGGCGGCTGCACGATCTGCTTCGAGTGTGTTTTCGCATCCCTGCCGGTTCGCCTGCGGTATCCGTGCGGCTCAGAAGACCCAGCGCTGTTCCGATCGCGCCTGATGGAAGTCCAGGGTTTGCGGCGCCCGCCCGGTCCGCGTGAGCTCAATGGGTTGAGCGTCATACAGGCCAATTCGTTCCGCGTTGTTCGGTTGTTCCTCACTGAGCGGTTCAGTCATCGGCTGCTTGGCGCCCATGATCAGCATCACGACAGCAGCACCCAGCAGTCCTTTGCTGGCCAGGGAAAAGCGGGCTTCGCGGTTCATCCTCAACTCCTTCTAAGCATGGCGTTAGCGATTGCCTGTTACATTGCAGCGCCCGTGCCAGCCCGCATGATCGAAAATACCCCTTTAATATCAATACGTTAGAAATGGTCATCAAACGAAACGCCACTTAATTTGCACGAGGATCCCTGTTAGGCCGTGCGTTTTGCACGAATCGCCGGGGGCTCAGGCCAACGACTGCTTCAGCTGACGCATACGCGTGTGACAAGCCCTCAGCTTAGGCAGCTCGACTGCCAGCAGTGCACGAATATCCGGCTGCGCATCCTGCAGAGCGTCCTCGAAGGCGCGCAGGATGCGTTCCTCCGCCTGCTCCAGCTGCTCGACGTAGGTGCTACTGGCGTTGCCCAGACGCGCCTTGGTGTCGGCGTACAGCTCGCGGATGCGGCCAGCCAGCGTGCCGCCCTGCGCCGGCTGCTCATGGTTCGCCGCGACCTTGACCGTCAACGCCTGAATGATCTGGGTCTTGGCCTGCGCCATGTCGCGGAACAGGTGCTGCAGTTCGGCATCCTTTACTTCGTCGATCGCATGCTGGTAGAAACGCTGGCCGTCGCGGGTAATCTCGATCAGCTCGTTGAGTTGCTGCGTTGCTTGGCTCATGGCAATCCTCCTCGCGGGTTCAGTAACGCGGGCGGCGCCCGCTGGACCTGGAGCGTCGCAAGCGGCGTGCCAGTGCCGCCGCACCCTGCCAGCCGGAAAATCAGCCGCTTGCGACACGGCTCGCTGTGCTGCGAAGTGCAGCCTGCAGGAAAGCCGTCGACGCACCGTGCAACTTGCAAGACTTTTCATAGACTAAAGGACTCGCCACCGGCGCTGACCCAGGCCGTGGCCCGTCTATTACGCATTTACGGGCATTAGAAGAAGCGCCTCGAAGGGAGCATCCATGGACCAAACGACGGACACTGGCGGACGCATTTTGCTGGTGGATGACGAAGCAGCGATTCTGCGGACCTTCCGCTACTGCCTGGAGGATCGTGGCTACACGGTGATGACCGCCGCCAGCGCGGCACAGGCTGAAGCCATCCTGCAGCGACAGGTGTTCGACCTGTGCTTCCTCGACCTGCGCCTGGGCGAGGACAACGGCCTCGACGTGCTGCAACAGATGCGCACGCTGGCGCCGTGGATGCGGGTGGTCATCGTCACCGCTCATTCGGCGGTGGACACCGCGGTGGACGCCATGCAGGCCGGTGCCGCCGATTACCTGCTCAAGCCCTGCAGCCCCGAACAGCTGCGCCTCTCGGCGGCCAAGCAGCTGGAAGTCCGGCAGATGGCCGCACGCCTGGAAGCCCTCGAAGGCGAGATGCAGAAGCGCAGCGACGCACTCGGCTCGCACAGCCCGGCGATGATGGCGGTACTGGAAACTGCGCGGCAGGTGGCCGACACCGACGCCAATATCCTCATCCTCGGCGAATCCGGCACCGGCAAGGGCGAGCTGGCCCGCGCCATCCATACCTGGAGTCGGCGGGCGAAGAAGGCCTTCGTCACCATCAACTGTCCGTCGCTGTCGGCCGACCTGATGGAAAGCGAGCTGTTCGGCCACAACCGCGGCGCCTTCACCGGCGCCACCGAAAGCACCCTCGGGCGGGTCAACCAGGCCGACGGCGGCACGCTGTTCCTCGACGAGATCGGCGACTTTCCGCTGGCGCTGCAGCCCAAGTTGTTGCGCTTCATCCAGGACAAGGAGTACGAACGGGTCGGCGACCCGGTGACGCGCCGCGCCGACGTGCGCATTCTCGCGGCGACCAACCTCAACCTCGAGGAGATGGTTCGCGAGGGCAAGTTCCGCGAAGACCTGCTCTACCGGCTGAATGTCATCACCCTCAACCTGCCGCCCATGCGCGAGCGACCGGAAGACGTGCTGGCGCTGGCCGAGCGCTTTCTCGCCTCCTTCGTCAAGAACTACGGCAGGCCGGCACGCGGCTTCAGCGACGCGGCGATCGCCGCGCTCAAGGCCTACCGCTGGCCCGGCAACGTGCGCGAGCTGCGTAACGTCATCGAGCGCGCCAGCATCATCTGCCCGCAGGCGATGATCGAGGTCAGCCATCTTGGTCTCGGCGAACAGGTCAGCGGCAATGCCCCGCGCATCGGTGAACCGCTGAGTCTCGAGGCGCTGGAGAAAGCCCATATTGCCGGTGTGCTGAGCACCAGCGACACCCTGGAGCAGGCCGCGCGCATCCTCGGCATCGACGCCTCCACGCTCTACCGAAAGCGCAAGCAGTACGGCCTATGAAGCTGCCGATGAAGCTGAGAACGCGGCTGTTTCTGGGGTTCTCGGCACTGATGACGGTGGCCCTGCTCGGCCTGCTGCTGGCGCTGGTCAGCGTGATGCAGATGGCCAAGAGTCAGGAGCACCTGATCCGCGACAACTTCGGCATCATCGAGCTCAACCAGCAACTGCGTCAGGCGTTGGGCAACCACCTGATCATCCTGCTGCGCGAGGAGCGCGACGACGAGGCGCTCGCTGAAGCACGCACGACATTCCAGGGCGCTCTCGAGCGCGGCATCGCCGAAGCGCGCAACGAGCAGGATCGCCAGGCCTACCAGAACATCGCCAGTGCCTACGCGGGCTTTCTCCGGGAGTTGAATACTCCGCGCAGCGAGCCCTGGACCCTGCTGGAAGAGAATACCCTGAGCCAGGCGTTCAACCAGGTGCGCAGCCTGATGGTGGACATGCAACAGAGCGCCTACGCGACGATTCGCGACACCGAGGTGCGCAGTCGCGAACGCGCCATGATGCTCGCGGCCCTGCTCGGCCTGACCGGCGTCGCGGTCCTGCTGATCGGCTTCGTCACTGCGCACGGTTTCGCCCGCCGCTTCGGCGCGCCCATCGAACGGCTGTCTGCCGCAGCCGATCAGATCGGCCGCGGCGACTTTGCCATCGACCTGCCCACTTCACCGATTGCCGAGCTGTCGTCGCTGAGTCGCCGTTTCGGCTTGATGGCGCAGGCGTTGCACCAGTTCAAGCAGACCAACGTGGAAGCACTGGTCAACGGCCAGCAGCGCCTGCAGGCACTGCTCGACAGCATTGACGACGGCCTGCTGATCATCGACCGGCATGGCTGCCTGGAACACGCCAACCCGGTGGCGCAGCGCCAGCTCGCCTGGGAAAGCGAACATCTCGGCCTGAGCCTCGGCCAGGCGCTCGGCTCTCCGGAACTGGACGAGGCCGCACGCCTGGTGCTGGACGACAAGCCGCTCGCCGGTCCGCCCCAGGACCTGGTGATCGAGGCTGACGGCGAACGACGCCTGCTGGCCTGGCGCATGAGCCCGGTGAACCACCATGACGGCAGCATCAGCGGCGCGGTGATGGTGCTGCACGACGTCACCGACCAGCGCACCTTCGAACGCGTACGCAACGAGTTCGTGCTGCGCGCTTCGCACGAGCTGCGCACCCCGGTGACCGGCATGCAGATGGCCTTCAGCCTGTTGCGCGAGCGCCTGCACTATCCGGAAAACAGCCGCGAATCCGACCTGCTCAGCACCGTGCACGAGGAGATGCAGCGCCTGGTGCGGCTGATCAACGACCTGCTGAATTTCTCGCGCTACCAGAGTGGCCAGCAGAAGCTCGAGCTGGTGCAGTGCGATGTCCCGCAGCTGCTCGAGGATGCCCGCCAGCGTTTCCTGGTGTCCGCCGCCGAGCGCGACATCGAGCTGAAGCTGGAGCTGCAGCTGCCACTGCCCAGTCTGCTGCTGGATCGTCAGCAGATCGAGCGGCTGCTCGACAACCTGCTAAGCAACGCGCTGCGCCATACACCGACCGGCGGCGAGGTGCGGCTGCTGGCGCGCCATCACGGCGAGCGGATGATCCTCAGCGTCGAGGACAACGGTGAGGGCATACCCTACAGCCAGCAGGCACGCATCTTCGAACCGTTCGTACAGATCGGCCGGCGCCGCGGCGGCGCCGGACTGGGCCTCGCGCTGTGCAAGGAAATCGCCCAGCTGCATGGCGGGCGCATCGGCGTGCACTCGCGCATCGGCCACGGCACCATTTTCTACGTCGCCTTGCCGATCTGACGCATCACCCGGCGCCGTTGAGCACCTGCAGCAGCGCCGCGGTCTCGGCATCCGGCTCGCCATCGAAGCGGGTCGGGCGGTACTTCATCTGGAAGGCGGCGAGCACGTTGCGAGTCTCTTCGTCCAGCTGACCGTGACGCGGAACCTTGTAACCCTGCTGCGCCAGCGCCGCCTGAAACCAGGCGATATCCGGCAACGCGCCGGCAAAGTGCACCTGTTGTGCCGCCACTGCCGCAGCATCCGGCCACGGCAGCAGACCGGCATCGGCCAGACGCTTCCACGGGAACAGCGGACCGGGATCGACCTTGCGCTGCGGGGCGATGTCGCTGTGGCCGATGATGGCACCGGGCTTGAGCCCGTGACGCTGCATGATGTCCTTGAGCAGCAGCACCAGCACATCGATCTGCTGGTCGGAATAGGGATACCAGAGCCGGCGTCCGTCGCTGCTCTCGACGTAGCCGCGATTGACCAGCTCGATGCCGATGGAGCTGGAGTTCAGCCAGGTCCGCCCGGTCCATTCGCTTTCCCCGGCATGCCAGGCGCGCCGGTTCTCGTCGACCAGGCGGTAGATGGTCGCCGGAGCGTCGCCGATCAGGTAGTGACTGCTCACTTCGCCCTCGGTCAGCAGTGCCAGCGAACGCGGCAGATCACTGGAGGTGTAATGCAGGACGATGAACTGCGCACGGCTGTCCTGGCCGACAGCGCTGTAGCGGGTGTCAATCTTCGGCCCGCCAGCACAGCCGGCCAGCAACAGAACAAGCGCGGCAAGGCTGACGATTCTCATGATTGGCCTCTGGTCGACTGCTGGATGACCCAGATTGGAATGCCGCGCACGGCTGCGCGCGAGGTCGCGATTATACGCAGCGGGCTTGGTTGATCACAGACCGTTCGGTCAGCCGAACTCGACCCGGTTGCGCCCGGCATCCTTCGCCCGGTATAGCGCCAGGTCGGCGCGTTCGAAGACCTGCTCGGGGGTGTCGCCGCTGGCGAAGGCGCTCAGGCCGGCCGAGAAGGTGATCTGCACCCGCTCGCCCTTGAAGTGGAACGGGCAGGCGTCGATGCCACTGCGCAGGGCCTCGAGCACCTTGAGTCCGGCGTCAATCGACGTGGCAGGCAGCAGCAGGACGAACTCCTCGCCACCGAAGCGGGCGATGAAATCGGTCTTGCGCAGGCGCTTCTGCAATTCGCTGCCGATGATCTTCAGCACGCGATCTCCGGCGAGGTGGCCGTAACCGTCATTGATCCGCTTGAAGTGATCGACGTCGACCACTGCCAGCAGCAGATCGCCGCCGTAACGCTGCCAGCGTGCCGCTTCCAGCGTCAGGCGCTCGTTCCAGGCGGCGCGATTGGGCAGGCCGGTGAGGCTGTCGAGCAACGCCTTCTGCCGCTGCTCTTCCAGATGACCCCGCAGGCCCTGCGCGGCCTGCTCCAGGCTACCGACGCGACCGGTCAACTGCTGCAGGCGCTCGCCAAGCTCGCGCTCATGCTCGCTACGCTGTTGCTGATAAGCGTCCACGGTCTGCAGCAGACCGTCCAACCGAGCCTCCACCACGCGCTTGAGGCTGGGCAGGTCGGTAGCCTGGCGCATGCTGCTGTGGAGTCCGTCGACCTGCTCGCGCAGTTCGCTGTCCAGTGCCTCGGCGGTCCGCTGAGTCTCGGCGTGGCCATCGTGGGCGGCAATCAGATTTTCCTGCATCGCCACCAGCCGCGCGTTGAGCGTTTGCAGGAAACTTTCGAATTCATGCTGATCACGGTCACTGACTGCCAGCAGCAGGACCGCCAGGTCATCCAGCACAGGGACCAGCTCATACCAGTTCAGACCGCGCTGAATGCGCTCGCGCAAGGCCACGGCCTGCGCCTGGTGAGGCTCCGGCAAATGCAGGCCGTCGAGCAGTCCGTTGAGCGCCGCCTCGACGCGCTCGGCAACCACGCTATAAGCCGGTTCCGGCGCATCCGGCAAGGCACTGGCAAGATCCTCAAGCGGCTGCGGCGCCAGCTCGTCGTTCGCCAGCTCCGTCGCGGTTGATGGCTCCGCCGCCGCCGACAGGTCGTCCGGTGCTGGTGCTGCTGTCGGACCATCCCCGGCTGTCTGAGCCTCTGCCTGCGGCGGCAGCCCCACGTGCACCGATTCGTCATCGGCATCCGGCGAGCCCGGTAGTTCGGGCGCATCCGCTGCCTGGCCGTGCTCCGCTGCCAGCGACAGCGTCTCGCGATTGCCGAACAGGCGGCGCAGGAAACCACCCGATACGGCCGCGGGATGCCCCTGAGCGACCAACGCCCGGCGTTGCAGTTCGCTTAACTCGCCCAGCAGCGCCGGCAGCTCGCGCAGCCGTGCCGCACGTTGATCGAGCTGCTTGGCGAATCGTTTGAGTGGCTTGCGAATCTCGTTCGGAGGCGACATCGCCAGCAGCTGATTCACCAGGCCGTGCAACGCTTCGGCGAGCCGGCGCGTCCGTTCCTGACGCTGACGATCCGAATCCAGCGCGGCCTTTTCCAGGCGCGGCACCAGCGTACTGAGACCATCATCCAGATCACCTTCACGCAGCACCTCGCGCATCTGCTGCAGGCAGCGCTCCACCGCCGGATCGGCCCCCTCGACCACCAGGCTGCTGCGCACCAGGCTGCGGCGTAGCAGGTCGACACGCTGTTCCCACCGCTGCTCGACCTGCTCCTGCTGCTCAAGCAGTTGCAGGTACTTCTCCTTCCAGCGTTCGGCCTCCACGCTCATAGCGCGCCCCCGCGGGTAACTGGCAGCCTGTCACCATGCAGCGCGTCCGGCAGACGGATTTCCATCGCCACCGGCAGATGATCGGAGATCGGCAGCGGCAGCACCTCGACCCGCTCGAGCGCCAGGCTCGGACTGAGCAGGATATGGTCCAGACAGCGTTGCGGACGCCAGCTGGGGAAGGTCGCCTCGATTTGCGGCGCCAGCAGGCCGAGATCGCGTAAAGGAGAGTTTTCCAGCAGATCGCTGGCATGCGTGTTCATGTCACCCATCAGCACCTGATGCCGATAACCGCCAATCAGCTCGCGGATATAGGCCAGCTGGCGCACCCGCGTCCGCCCGCCCAGCGCCAGGTGCATCATGACCACCACCAGTGCGTCCTCACCCTCGCCAAAGCGCAGCAGAATCGCACCGCGCCCGGACGGGCCAGGCAATGGATGATCTTCCAGCTCCCTCGGCGCAAGACGACTGAGCACGCCGTTGCTGTGCTGAGCGAAGCGTCCGAGGTTGCGATTGAGCTGCTGATACCAGTAAGGAAAGGCGCCAAGCTGCGCGAGGTGTTCGACCTGATTGACGTAGCCGGAACGCAGGCTGCCACCATCGACTTCCTGCAACGCAACCAGGTCATATTCGCCGAGCAGTGCACCGATACGCTGCAGGTTCAACGCGCGCCCCGGATGCGGCAGCAGATGCTGCCAGCTGCGGGTCAGGTAATGATGGAAACGCTCCGTGCTGATGCCGACCTGAATATTGAAACTCAGCAGGCGCAGGCGCCCATCCGCCGGCAGGCCGCTGTGCGGCGGGCACTGCGGATTGACGCGCGCCTGGCCCGAAGCGGCCGGGCGCGATGGATACCAGCGCCGCAGCATGGCCGGCCTACCGCGCGGTGCGTTCTTTTTCGATGAGGAAGTCGGCCACTTCCAACGTGCGCTGCGGGCCACCGGCCGAACCGAGATCGAAGCGGTATTTGCCATTGACGATCAGCACCGGCACACCGGTGATCTGGTAGGCCATGCCAAGCTTCTTCGCCTGCTCTACCCGGCTCTTCACGCCGAAGGAGTTGAAAGCCTTGAGGAAAGCGTCCTTGTCGACCCCTTGTCCGGCAAGGAACTCGGCCATCTCCTCGGGCGTCGCCAGCTTCTTGCGCTCTTGGTGGTACGCGGCGAATACCGCATCGTGCACTTGTTTCTCCACACCCATCGACTCGAGTGTGATGAACAGCTGGCCGTGGGTGTTCCAGACACCGCCGAACATGGCGGGAATGCGCTTGAACACGACGTCCTCAGGCAGTTTTTCGACCCACGGATTGATCACCGGCTCGAACTGGTAGCAGTGCGGGCAGCCATACCAGAACAGCTCGACCACCTCGATCTTGCCCGGCTCGGCAACCTGCACCGGGCTGCTCAGCACGTCATATTCCTTGCCTGCCTGGAAATCGGCGGCCAATGCCGGCAAGCCAAACAGACCCGCGGCAGCAAGAACAGCGGTGAGTACGAGTTTGCGCATGGAAGACTCCTGTGAACGACGGACAATGACACGGCAGGCTGCAGTAAAACGCACCGACTCACCAGTGCTTTCCACATCCGACTTGCAACATAACGTGGCCGCCATTGTAGCGACGACAAAAAGAAAAAAGGGCGGCCAGCCTCACGGCCAGGTCGCCCTCTTAGCGGATCGCCTGTCAGCTGACTGTCAGTGCAGACCCTGGATGTAGCTCGACAAGGCCTGAATGTCCTTGTTGCTCAGCTTGGCCGCGATGCCACGCATGATCATGGTGTCGCCGTCGTTGGTGCGGTTGCCTTCACGGAAATCGGTCAGCTGCTTGGCTGTGTAGGCAGCGTGCTGGCCGCCCAGTTGCGGGAAGCCTGCCAGATCGTTGCCCACGCCATTCGGCGCGTGACAGCCGGTGCAGGCGGGCATGCCGACATCCACCTTGCCACCGCGGAAGAGCTTCTCGCCCTGCTTGACCAGCGCTGGGTCGGCCATGCCGACGGTAGGCTTCTGGCTGGCGAAGTAGGCGGCAAGGTCGGCCAGATCCTGGTCGCTCAGCGGATCGAGCATGCCGGTCATTTCCAGCACCTTGCGTCCGACGCCTTCAGCCGCACCCGGGGTGCTGCCGGCCTTGATGTCCTGCATCTGCTTGAGCAGATAACGCTCGCCCTGGCCGGCGAGTTTCGGGAAGTTCGGCGCCGGGCTGTTGCCGTCGACGCCATGGCAGGCGCCACACACTGCGGCTTTGCCCTGACCAGCTTCGGCGTCTCCAGCCGCGTGGGCCATACCGGTGATGCCAAGGGTCAACAGCAGACTCACGAGTACTTTGTTCATCAGCTCATCCAACTACGGCTAAGGGTTATAAGGGAATCTATCGGCTCGCTCGCCGCCCACAGGCTACGGCAATGCTCGTTATGGTGGCATACCGGACTCAGGCCGGACAGACGCGCTACTCTTGGCCGGAGCCGGCGCGCGTGCTCCCGGCTGGACAAGACCAAAGCGCACACAAAATCTGCGGCATTATATACTTCCGTTCCTGAAACGGAAATGAACCATTGCCGCACCCCCGCGCACTCACCGGAACGACCATGCTCCCGAAAAACCCGATTCTCGGCCTCTGCCAGCAAGCCACTTTCATGATCAGCGCCGCCAAGGTCGATCAATGCCCGGCCGACGAAGGCCTGGAAGTCGCTTTCGCTGGTCGCTCGAACGCCGGCAAGTCCAGTGCGCTGAACACCCTGACCCATGCCAATCTCGCCCGAACCTCGAAGACGCCGGGCCGCACGCAACTGCTGAACTTTTTCCGCCTGGATGACGAACGGCGCCTGGTCGACCTGCCCGGTTACGGCTACGCGAAGGTGCCGATCCCGCTCAAGCAGCACTGGCAGCGCCATCTGGAGGCGTACCTAGGCAGCCGTGAGAGTCTGGCTGGGGTGTTCTTGATGATGGATATCCGCCATCCGCTGACCGAGTTTGACCGGATGATGCTGGACTGGGCGAGCGCCAGCCAGATGCCGCTGCATATCCTGCTGACCAAGTCCGACAAACTGGCCTTCGGTGCGGCGAAGACCGCCCTGTTGGCGATTCAGCGCGACATTCAAAAAGGCTGGGGCGCGGACGTCAGCGTTCAGCTGTTCTCCGCGCCTAAGCGGCAAGGCGTCGAAGAAGCGCAACTGGTGCTGGCGAGCTGGCTTGGGTTGCTGGGTGAGGCATCCGACGAAGAGCAAGCGCCTGAAGCGTAGGGTAATTCAGGGTCACCGAACCATCGAACTGGACCTCCGGTGGATGTAAAAAGCGACATCCACCCTACGATGAGTCCGTCTGCAATCCCTGGAAGCGTCCAGGTCGCCGCATGGCGGATGACGCTTCAGCGATTCACCGCACAGGCGGGTGTGAAAAGCCACACCCACCCTGCGATCAGCGCAGCTCACTCGCGATAGGCGTCCACCGGTACGCAGGCGCAAAACAGGTTGCGATCGCCGTAGACATTGTCGACCCGATTTACCGTCGGCCAGTACTTGTGCGCCCGTGCATGCGCACTCGGCGTCACCGCTTCAGCGATGCTGTACGGGCGATCCCATTCGCCAATGACGTCGGCGAGTGTATGCGGCGCCCGCACCAGTGGATTGTCATCCGTCGGCCACTCGCCATCCTGCACCTTGGCGATCTCGGCACGGATGTTCAGCATGGCTTCGACGAAACGATCCAGCTCGGCCTTCGACTCGCTCTCGGTAGGCTCGATCATCAGCGTACCGGGTACCGGGAAGGACATGGTCGGCGCGTGGAAGCCATAGTCCATCAGACGCTTGGCAACGTCCTCCTCGCTGATCCCGGTCTGCGCCTTGAGCGGGCGCAGGTCGAGGATGCACTCGTGGGCCACGCGACCGTTGCGGCCACTGTAGAGCACCGGGAAGGCACCGCCGAGGCGATTGGCCAGGTAGTTGGCGCCGAGGATGGCTACCTCGGTAGCATCGTGCAGTTGCGGCCCCATCATGGCGATGTACATCCAGCTGATCGGCAGGATGCTCGCGCTGCCCCAGGGCGCCGCGCTCACCGCGCCGTTGCCGGCACGCGGACCTTCCAGCTCGACCACCGGATGGTTGGCGACGAAAGGTGCAAGATGCGCCTTGACGCCAATCGGCCCCATCCCTGGGCCGCCGCCGCCGTGGGGGATGCAGAAAGTCTTGTGCAGGTTCATGTGCGAAACGTCTGCGCCGATATCCGCCGGTCGCGCCAGACCGACCTGAGCGTTGAGGTTGGCGCCATCCATGTAGACCTGCCCGCCGTGGGCATGGATTGCCGCGCAGATTTCGCGCACGTTCTCTTCATAAACCCCGTGGGTCGACGGATAGGTGATCATCAGGCAGGACAGCCGATCGCCGGCCTCGGTCGCCTTGCGCTGGAGATCTTCAAGATCGACGTTTCCGCCCTTATCGCACTCGACGATGACCACCCGCATGCTGGCCATTTGCGCCGAAGCGGGGTTGGTGCCATGAGCCGAGGATGGAATCAGGCAGATATCGCGCTGCGTTTCGCCACGGCTTTCGTGGTACTGGCGGATCGCCAACAGCCCGGCGTACTCACCCTGCGCACCGGAGTTGGGCTGCATGCTGATCGCATCGAAGCCGGTGATCGCGCATAACCAGTCTTCCAGCTCGGCGATCATCCGCGTGTAGCCCAGCGCCTGCGCGCGCGGTGCGAAGGGATGCAGGTTGGCAAACTCCGGCCAGGTGATCGGAATCATCTCGCTGGTGGCGTTGAGCTTCATGGTGCAGGAACCGAGCGGAATCATCGCCTGGTTCAGCGCCAGGTCCTTGTTCTCCAGCTGCTTGAGGTAACGCAGCATCTCGGTTTCGCTGTGATGCGAGTTGAACACCGGGTGACTCAGGTAACCGCTGCCGCGGCGCAGCTCCTCGGGAATCCCCATAGGCGGCTCGGCGGCATCCAGTTCAGCGATTTCCAGGCCGTGATCGGCGCCGAGGAAGATGGCCAACAGCTGCTCGACGGTGTGCTCGTCGCAGGTCTCATCCAGGCTCACGCCCAGCCGGCCGCGACCGAGAATACGCAGGTTGATGCGTGCGGCCTCGGCGCTCTCGATGATCGCGGTCTGCGCGCCACCGACCTCCAACGTCAGGGTGTCGAAGAAGTGCTGATTGAGGCGTTGAACACCGTGGCGCTCCAAGCCGGCCGCGAGAATCGCAGTCAGGCGATGCACGCGCTGGGCGATACGCTTGAGGCCCTGCGGGCCGTGGTAGACGGCATAGAAACCGGCGATGTTGGCCAGCAGCACCTGCGCCGTGCAGATGTTGGAATTGGCCTTCTCGCGGCGGATGTGCTGTTCGCGGGTCTGTAGCGCCATGCGCAACGCCGTGTTGCCGCGGGCGTCCTTGGACACGCCGATGATGCGCCCCGGCATGGCGCGCTTGAACTCGTCACGGGTGGCAAAGTACGCCGCATGCGGACCGCCGTAACCCATCGGCACGCCAAAACGCTGGGTCGAACCAAGCGCCACGTCGGCGCCCAACTCGCCCGGCGGGGTCAGCAGCAGCAGGCTGAGCAGGTCGGCCGCCACGCAGGCCAGCGCCTGCTGACGATGCAGCTGCTCGATGACCGCGCGCAGGTCGCGGATCTCGCCGTGGGTATCCGGGTACTGCAGCAGCGCACCAAATACCTCCTTCCCGGCCAGCTCGTCCAGCGTGCCCACCAGCAGCTCGAAGCCGAACGCGGCGGCACGGGTCTGCACCACGGAGAGCGTCTGCGGATGACAGTTCTCCTCGACGAAGAAGCAGTTGCTCCTGCTCTTGGCGACGCGTCTGGCCAACGTCATGGCCTCGGCAGCGGCGGTAGCCTCGTCGAGCAGCGAAGCGTTGGCCAGGTCCAGACCAGTGAGGTCGATGGTCAGTTGCTGGAAATTCAGCAGCGCCTCCAGGCGTCCCTGGGCAATTTCCGGTTGGTAAGGCGTATAGGCGGTGTACCAGCCCGGATTTTCCAGCACGTTGCGCAGAATAACCGGCGGGGTGATGGTGCCGTGGTAGCCCATGCCAATCAGGCTAGTCCACAGCTGGTTCTGTTCGGCATAGCCGCGCAACCGGGCCAGCGCGCCCTGCTCGTCCAGTGCTGGCGGCAGCGCCAGCTCGCCCTGCAAACGAATCGCCGGCGGCACGGTCTGGTCGATCAGTTCGGCACGACTACTCAGCCCGAGCGCCTCGAGCATCGACCGCTGCTCGCCTTCGTCCGGCCCGAGATGGCGACGCAGGAAGGCATCGGGTTGCTGGAGTTGGGAAAGATTCGGCATGTGCGGCATGGCGGCTACTCTCGGAAAAACAAAAGCCCCGACAGAGCGGGGCTTTCGAGGGGTTGCTTAGGCTTGGGCGTCGCAGGAAGCCTGGTAGGCTGCTGCATCGAGCAACTTGTCCAGTTCCGCCTTGTCGCTCGGCTGCAGGCGGAAGAACCAGCTGCCGTATGGATCGCTGTTGACCAGCTCGGGCGAATCGGTCAACGCCTCGTTGATCGCCACCACCTCACCGGAGACCGGCGCATATATATCCGAGGCGGCCTTCACCGACTCCACCACCCCGGCTTCCTGGCCGGCGCTGAGCTGGCGGCCGATCTCCGGCAACTCGACATAGACCACATCACCTAGCGCTTCCTGGGCGTGGTCAGAAATACCGACGGTGATGCTGCCGTCCGCCTCGAGGCGGGCCCATTCGTGGCTGGAGGCGTAACGCAGATCGCTGGGGATTTCGCTCATTCGTATTGTCCTCAAGGCTGTCGACTGCAGACACGCGAAGCCGTCGCGCGAAGCGGTCGCCCGAATTTACACCAGTACCTTGCCGTGACGCACGAAGGTCGGTTGCACCACCCGTACTGGATACCATTTGCCACGTATTTCCACTTCCGCACGCTCCCCTGTTGCAGCAGGGACGCGTGCCAACGCGATCGACTTGCCAAGCGTAGGCGAAAAACTGCCGCTGGTGATCTCGCCGTCGCCGCCGGCGTTGACCCGCACCACCTGATGGGCCCGCAGCACGCCGCGCTCTTCCAGTACCAGCCCGACCAGCTTGGGCAGATCATCGCGTTGCCGCTGCTGTTCGAGTACCGCGCGCCCGACGAAATCGCGCTCTGCGGGTTCCCAGGCGATAGTCCAGCCCATGTTTGCCGACAGCGGCGAGACATCCTCGTGCATGTCCTGCCCATAGAGATTCAGGCCCGCTTCCAGACGCAGCGTATCGCGTGCGCCAAGACCGATCGGAGAGATGCCAGCACCGACCAGCTCACTGAAAAAATCCGGAGCCTGCTCGGCCGGCAGGATGATCTCCAGACCATCCTCGCCGGTATAACCGGTGCGACCGATGAACCAGTCACCCTCGGCGAGCCCTTGGAATGGCTTGAGTTCATGGATCAGCGTGGCGCTCGCCTGGCTGAGCAGCTCGGCGGTACGTGCCCGCGCATGCGGCCCCTGGATCGCCAGCATGGCCAGCTCAGGGCGCTCGCGCACCTCGACTGCGTAACCGGACGCCTGCGCCTGCATCCAGGCCAGGTCCTTGTCGCGAGTGCTGGCGTTGACCACCAGCCGATAGCCCCAGTCGGTGAGGTAGGCGATGAGATCGTCGATAACGCCGCCACGGGCATTGAGCATGGCACTGTAGAGCGCCTTGCCGACGCTTTTCAGACGGTCCACGTCATTGGCCAGCAGGTGCTGCAGGTAACGCTTGGCGTCGCCGCCGGCAACGTCGACCACGGTCATGTGCGAGACGTCGAACACTCCACAGTCACGTCGCACCTGGTGATGTTCCTCGACCTGGGAGCCGTAGTGCAGCGGCATGTCCCAGCCGCCGAAATCGACCATCTTGGCGCCGAGCGCAAGGTGCTGATCGTAGAGGGGAGTACGCTGACCCATGGGTTTCTCCTTCCGGGCAGGTCGCCGAAGCGGCATTGGTGAGGCCTGGCTGTGCCGGTGTCCGCAGCGAGCGGCGGCGTTCGAATGGCGCGCATTGTAGCCCCAAGGTTGCGGCAGGTCACGGCGGGGCGACGGAGCAACCAGGGCATAGGGTTACCAGTTGTTAAGCACCACCACTGCAGGCGTTCAGCGCCTGGCCGAGCGGCGGATCAGCAGAATCACCGGCAGCAGACCGACCAGCACCAGGGTCAGCGCCGGCAGCGCCGCGCGTGCCCATTCGCCCTCGCTGGTCATCTCGAAGATGCGCACCGACAGCGTGTCCCAACCGAACGGGCGCATCAGCAGGGTCGCCGGCATCTCCTTCAGCACATCGACGAACACCAGCAGCGCCGCGCTGAGCGTGCCGGGCAACAGCAGAGGCAGATACACGCGCAGGAACAGCGCCGGCCCGCCGACACCCAGGCTGCGCGAAGCCTGCGGCAGCGAAGGACGGATTCGCGCCAGACTGCTCTCCAGCGGGCCGAAGGCGACGGCCATGAAGCGGATCAGATAGGCCAGCAACAGCGCACCAAGACTGCCGAGCAGGATCGGTTTACCGGCACCGCCCAGCCAGGCGGAAAGCGGAACCACCATGTGCCGGTCGAGGTAACTGAACGCCAGCATGATCGACACCGCCAGCACCGAGCCGGGCAGCGCATAGCCGAGATTGGCCAGGCCGACCGCACTGCGGATCGCGCGGACCGGTGCCTGGCGCCGGGCAAATGCCAGCAGCAGTGCCACGCTGACGGTGATCAGCGCCGCCAGGCCGCCGAGGTAGAGGGTGTGCAGGATCAGCCCGGCGTAGCGCTCGTCGAGATCGAAGCGGCCACGCTGCCAGAACCAAACCAGCAGCTGCAGCACCGGCACAATGAAGGCGCAGAGAAACACCAGCGCGCACCAGGCGCTGGCCGCGAATGCCTTGAGCCCGCGCAGCCGATACAGCGCGGCGGTGCGCGCCCGCTCATTGGCCGGCCGCGCCGCTCCCCGTGCACGGCGCTCGCCATACAGCACCAGCATCACCGCCAACAGCAACAGACTGGCGAGCTGGGTGGCACTGGTCAGGCTGAAGAAGCCATACCAGGTCTTGTAGATCGCCGTGGTGAAGGTGTCGAAGTTGAACACCGACACCGCGCCGAAGTCCGCCAGGGTCTCCATCATCGCCAGCGCCAGACCGGCGCCGATCGCTGGCCGCGCCATCGGCAGTGCCACCGTCCAGAAGGCCTGCCAGGGCGACTGGCCGAGTACGCGCGCCGCCTCCATCAAGCCGCGGCCCTGAGCGAGGAAGGCCGAACGCGCCAGCAGATAGACGTAAGGGTAGAACACCAGCACCAGCACCACGATCACCCCGCCGGTGGAGCGCACCCGCGGAAAGCGGATAGCGCTGCCGAACCACTCGCGCGCCAACGTCTGCACCGGACCGGCAAAATCGAGCAGGCCAATGAAGACGAACGCCAGCACGTAGGCAGGAATCGCGAAGGGCAGCATCAGCGCCCAGTCCAGCCAGCGCCGCCCCGGAAACTCGCAGAGCGTGGTCAGCCAGGCGAGACTCACCCCCAGCACGGTCACACCGACACTGACGCCCAGCAGCAGGGCCAGGGTATTGCCCAGCAGCCGCGGCAACTGGGTATCCCACAGGTGCGACCAGATCTCGCGGTCGATGTCATGCCAACTGAACAGCAGGACGCTCAACGGCAGCAGCACCAGCGCCGCGACAGCGAAAGTAATTGGATACCAGCGGTGCTCGACGGGGTGGGACACGCAAGCCTCGGAAGCAGAAAAGACGACGCCCCGGGCCAGCCGGGGCGTCGAGTATAACCAAGCCCTGCGCGACTGCGCTGAAGCAGACGCCGCGTCAGCCTCGGGGCTCAGCGCCGATCAGTTCCAGCCGGCGCGATCCATCAGCTTGATGGCCTCGGCCTGGCGCTTGCCGGCGACCTCGACCGGGATGGTGTCAGCCTTGAATTCGCCCCAGGCCGCCACTTCGGCAGACGGCTTCACCTGTGGGTTGGCCGGGTATTCCATGTTGATGTCGGCAAAGATGCTCTGCGCTTCGCTGCCGGTCATCCACTCGACCAGCTTGCGCGCCGCTTCCGGATTCGGCGCGTGCTTGGTCAGGCCGATACCGGAGAGGTTGACGTGAACGCCACGGTCTTCCTGGTTCGGCCAGAACAGCTTGGCCTTCAGCTGCGGGTTCTGCGCATGCAGGCGACCGAAGTAATAGGTGTTGACGATGCCGACGTCACACTGCCCGGCGTCCACAGCCTGGATCAGCGCGGTGTCGTCGGCAAACACGTCGGTGGCCAGGTTGTTGACCCAGCCCTTGATGATCTGCTCGGTCTTTTCCGCGCCGTGCGTCTCGATCAGGGTGGCGGTCAGCGACTGGTTGTAGACCTTCTTGCTGGTGCGCAGGCACAGACGGCCTTCCCAGTTCTGCTCCGCCAGCGCTTCGTAGGTGGTCAACTCACCATCCTTGACCCGCTCCGGCGAGTAGACGATGGTACGGGCGCGCAGCGACAGGCCGGTCCATGCATCGGTGGATGAGCGGTACTGCGGCGGAATGTTCTGCTCGACCACACTGGATTTCAGCGGCTGCAGGATACCCATCTGCTCGGCTTGCCAGAGATTGCCACCATCGACGGTCAGCAGCAGATCGGCCGGCGTGTTCTCGCCTTCGGCCTTGATCCGGGCCATCAGCGGCGCTTCCTTGTCGGTGATGAATTTCACCGCGACGCCGCTTTGCTTGGTGTAGGCATCGAACACCGGCTTGATCAGCTCATCGATGCGCGAGGAGTAAACCACCACTTCATCGGCAGCCTGAACGGCGCTCGACAGCGCGGTGAGCGCCAGAGCGGCGAGAAAACCTTTGCTTGCCTGCATGGATCAGCCTCTTGGTATGTTCGGATCAGAGGCCAAATAATAGTGAATGCGATTTAGCTTCTCAATGCGACATTTAGCGCAGTCGTTCTAACGCCGGCTTCCCAGTGGCTACGCGCGAGCGAGCTCCGGGAGATCGCCACTCAGCCCCAGGGCCTGTCGCACGAACAGCGCCTTCATCTCGGGTAGCGCTTCGATACCCTTCAGACCGGCGTTGCGCAGCCAGCGCAGCGGCAGCGGATCGGCCTGAAACAAGCGCTCGAAGCCTTCCATCGCCGCCATCATCGCCAGGTTGTGCGGCATGCGACGCCGCTCGAAACGACTGAGCACGCGCACATCGCCCGGCTGTTCACCACGCTGCAGCGCCGCCCCAAGCACTTCGGCGAGCACCGCGGCATCGAGCAAGCCAAGATTCACACCCTGCCCGGCCAGCGGATGAATGGTGTGTGCCGCATCGCCGATCAGGGCCAACCCGGGGCGCACGTAGCGCTTGGCGTGGCGCTGCCGTAATGGGATGCACAGGCGCGGATCGACCTCGAGCACCTCACCCAGGCGCTGCTCAAAGGCGCGCCCCAGTGCGGCGCGGAACGCCTCGTCATCGAGCGCCATCAACCGCTCGGCTTCCCCTTCGGTGGCCGACCAGACGATCGAGCACCAGTGCTGGCCACCCTCGCGCTCCAGCGGCAGGAAAGCCAGCGGGCCGTCATCGGTGAAGCGCTGCCAGGCGGTCCGCCGGTGCGGTTCGGCACAGCGCACGCTGGTGACGATTGCATGGTGCAGATAATCCCATTCGCGGGTTTCGCAGCCGGCGAGACGACGCACGGCGGAATTCGCTCCGTCGGCTGCGACCACCAGCGGTGCATGCAGCTGCCGACCATCGGCCAGGGTGAGGAGCCAACCGTCCGCACTCTCGCGCAGCTGATCCAGCCGCGCATCCGCGATCAGCTCGACCGTGCCGCGCGCTTGCAGGGCTTCGAGCAAGGCGTCCTGTACCACGCGATTCTCGACGATATGGCCAAGCACCTCCGCATGTACGGCGGCGGCACAAAAGTGAATCTGACCAGTGCCCGAACCATCCCATACACGCATATCCGTATAAGGGCTGGCGCGCCGCGCGGCAATGCCGGGCCAGGCGCCGACGCGCTGGAGAATCCGTTGGCTGGCGGCCGAGAGCGCACTGACGCGCGGTTCGAAGGCGCCACGCGCGTCGAACGGTCCCAGCGTCAGCGGGCCGGCATCGAGCACGACGATGTCCAGCCCGCACCCCTCAAGTGCCAGTGCCAGCGTGCTGCCGACCATTCCAGCCCCGACGATGATCAGATCCGCTTGCATCGCTATTCTCCCGGCGGCCGCGTCTGCGGCTTGAGTCGTCCATGGAACGCCTTGCGCGCCGTCGCCGACGACGATCCGCAGCCACCAGGCCCAGGCAGCTGTTCGCCGAGCGCGTACTGCATGCAATCGAAGCGCTGAAGGCTAGCCGGCACGCGTGCCCAACCCCATCGCCTGACGGGCGAACCAGCGCTTGGCAGGCGGCAAGAGGTCGAGGCCGAACAAACCGAGGTTGCGGCCGGCAATCCTCAGCGCAGCCGAATCACCGAACAGTCGGGTGACCTGGTCGGAAAAGCCGACCGTCAGCTGCTGATCGAAGCGCTGACGCGCGGCGTACCCCTGCAACACCGCCAAGTTACCCAATGCCGCTGTACTGGCGAGCAGCGCGGCACTCAGCGCATCGGCATCGCGCAATGAAAGGTTGTAACCCTGCCCGGCAATCGGGTGCAGGCTGTGCGCGGCATTGCCGAGTACCACCAGTCCCGTGCGCACCTGCTCCTCGGCCTCGACCAGCGTCAGTGGATATAGATGTCGCGCGCCGACCTGCTGAAAGGTGCCGAGGCGATAGCCGAAGGCGCGCTGCAACTCGGCCAGGAACTGTGGCTCGGGAAGCGCAGCCAGTCGCCCGGCGTCCGCCTGCGGGCGCGTCCACACCAATGCACAGCGGTTGTCGCGCACGGGCAGCAGTGCCATCGGGCCATCTTCGGTGAATCGCTCGAAGGCGAGGCCATCGTGCGCCTGCCCCGGCGTGACATTGGCGATCAGTGCCGTCTGGCCGTATGGCGTGCGTTTGATGTGGATGCCGAGCTGCTCGCGCAGCCCGGACCGTCCGCCGTCAGCGAGCACGGTGAGCGCGCTATCGAGCTGCTGGCCGTTGTTCAGCGTCAGGCGATAACCACCGTCATGTGCCTGCAGCTGCTGCACTTCGGCCGGGCAATCACGCAGCACCACGCGGTCGTCCAGTGCCTGCCAGAGGCAGTGGCCGATCCAGGCGTTCTCCACCACGTAGCCCAGTGCCTCCACGCCTTCGCGGTCCGCCTCCAGCCGCGCTGCACCGCAGCGGCCACGCTCGGAAACGTGAATGCGCCGGATCGGTTCGGCGCGCTCGGCAATCTGCGACCACACGCCCAGCCGCTGGTAGATCAACCGCGTGCCCCAGGACAGTGCCGTAGAGCGCGCATCGTAGCTCGGCTGGTATTCATCGCCGGGGGCGAAGGGCTCGATCAGGCGAATCTGCCAACCCCGCTCGCGGGCCCCCTGCTGCAGCGCCAGCGCCAGACTCGCACCGACCAGCCCGCCACCGATGATCGCCAGAGTCTGCATGTCAGGCGACCTGCTCACGAGCAGCGGCCATCAGCGCCTCAATCTCGGCCACGCTTTTCGGCACACCTGTGGTGAGGATTTCACAGCCGGTCCGGGTGACCACCACATCGTCCTCGATACGCACGCCGATCCCGCGCCATTTCTTCGCCACGTTCTGGTTGTCCGCAGCGATGTAGATCCCAGGTTCGACCGTCATCGCCATGCCCGGCTCGAGCACGCGCCATTCACCACCGATCTTGTAGTCGCCGACGTCATGCACGTCCATGCCCAGCCAGTGGCCGGCACGGTGCATGTAAAACGGCTTGTAGGCCTCGCTGGCGATCAGCTGGTCGACCTCGCCCTGCAGCAGGCCCAGCTCGACCAGCCCGGCAGTGATCACTCGCACGGTCGCTTCGTGAGCCTCGTTCCAGTGTCTGCCGGGCGCGATGTGCTTGAACGCCGCCTCGTTGGCCGCCAGCACCAGCTCGTAGATAGCCTTCTGCTCGGGGGAGAACCGGCCACCGACAGGAAAGGTCCGAGTGATATCGCTGGCGTAGCAATCGATCTCGCAGCCAGCGTCGATCAGTACCAAGTCGCCGTCCTTGAGCGGCGCGTCGTTCTCGCGGTAGTGGAGGATGCAGGCATTGCGCCCGGCCGCGACGATCGAGCCGTAGGCCGGCATCTTCGCCCCGCCCTTGCGGAACTCGTAATCCAGCTCGGCTTCCAGGTGATACTCGAACAGCCCCGCACGGCTGGCCTGCATGGCGCGGATATGTGCCCGTGCGGAGATCTCCGCCGCATGCTGCATCACCTTCACTTCATTGCCCGACTTGTACAGACGCATGTCGTGCAGCAGGTGATCCAGGGCGACGAACTCGCTGGGCGGCTGCGCACCCTGGCGCGCCTTGGCACGGATGGTCTTGATCCACTCCATCAGGCGATGATCGAAGGCCTCGTTGGTGCCGATGGCGTAATACACGCGATCGCGCCCCTCGATCAGGCCCGGAAGAATGTCGTCGATATCGCCAATGGGGAAGGCGTCGTCGGCACCGTAGTCGCGGATTGCGCCGTCCTGACCGGCACGCAGACCATCCCACAGCTCACGCTCAGGATCACGCTCGCGGCAGAACAACACGTATTCGCCGTGCTCGCGCCCGGGGATCAACGCGATCACCGCCTCAGGCTCGGGAAAGCCGGAGAGGTACTGAAAATCACTGTCCTGACGATACACGTGCTCGACATCGCGGTTGCGGATATACATTGGCGCGGCGGGCAGGATGGCGATGCTGTTAGGTTCCATCTGCTCCATCAGCGCCTTGCGCCGACGAGCGTATTCCGTCTTCGGGATGCAGGTCATGGACTGAACGACTTCCTCAATGCAGGGAGGGTTTCGCAGCCGGCGCTACCGGCTTGGCACATTCGGTGAACAGCAGCAGCGGCGCGACACGCAGGTACTCCATGACCTCCATGTAATCGCTTTCGCCCTCTTCGGACTCCTCCAGCGAATCCTGAATCTGCGCGATTGCCGCGAGGTCCTGCAGCACCTCCACGGCTTCGCCGCTCAGCGCCCGATCACCCGCGGCCAGGCCGAAGCCAGCGAGGAATCCCTGGCACCACTGTCCGAGCGCTACCGCGCGCTCGTGTAACGGTGCGTCATCGGTCGGCAGTAGCAGCACCACGGCAATGTCATCGCCGGCCAGCTCGCCTTTGACCATTTCCTGCAGGCCGATCAGCGCTTGGCGGACATTGCCTTCCGGCATCTCGCCGAGCAGGTCTGCGGCATCGGTCAGCCAGGGTTCGACATCGAAGCCGGCACCCGCACAGCTACGACCGAGCAGCAGGCCGTGCAGTTCGGCGGGGGAAACGACTTGGGGGCTGCCGGCCAGCAGCGTGGCGAAGGCGGCGTAAGGGGAATTCTGAATCGACATGGGCGGCTAGGCGCACGGGGGCGCAATGACTAGAATGAAGGCTTCGTATCCTAGCACCGGCGGCCGAGACAAGACCATCGAAGCCCGCAGGAACCAGCCTCCGCGCGCCATAGGAAGCCCATGGAAGACGCCGATCTGCGATTGCTGACCGCTAAGCTGGAGCAGCTGGTCCAGCGCATCGAACAACTGAAAGCCCAGAATCGCCTGCTGCTGGCCAATGAGCGGGCGTGGCGCGAAGAACGCGCTCATCTGATCGAAAAGAACGAAATGGCCCGGTTGAAGGTCGAATCGATGATTTCGCGCCTGAAAGCCCTGGAGCAGGACTCATGACCCAGCCGAACACCGTTACCGTGCACATCATGGACAAGGAATATTGCATCTCCTGTCCGCCGGAAGAACGCAGCAACCTGGAAAACGCGGCGCGCTATCTGGATCGCAAGATGCGCGAGATCCGCAGCAGCGGCAAAGTCATCGGCGCGGATCGCGTAGCGGTGATGGCGGCGCTGAACATCACCCACGAGCTTCTACACAAGAATGATCGCCTGGACGCCGAAGCCAACAGCGCCCGCGAACATGTGCGCATGCTGCTGGAACGGGTCGACAGCGCCCTGGCCACCGATCCAGACCCTTCCGCCAACTGATGAACGGTCAACGTATTGAGGTATAATCCGCGCAACTCCCTGGCATGTACGCCAGTCGGCGATGACCCTCTCCCGATAAGCAATACCATGGAGGCTACATGTGGGGCCGGTGTGCATGTCCGCCTGACGGAAAGCCTGAAGGTTCTCTGTAGTCGCCACCTTGAACTCTCGGGTTCAAGGGCCTACGCCGGCAGCGGCATGCTGGGGAGTCACTTTTCATGATCGCAGCCGAAGGCCTCACACGCCCGGCGCTGCGCCGCAAACTGCGAGAAGCGCGCCGCGCGCTTTCGCCCGCCCAACAGCGACTCGCCGCACGGCGACTCTATCGCCAACTGGCACAACACCCCCTGTTTCGACGCGCCCGCCATATCGCGCTTTATCTGCCGAACGATGGCGAGATCGACCCCGGCCTACTGCTACGCGAGGCGCAACGCCGAGGCAAAGCGACCTACCTGCCGGTGCTCAATCCCTGGCCACGCACCCGCATGGTGTTCCAGCGCATCAGCCACGGCGAGCGGCTATGGCCGAATCGCTTCGGGATCCATGAGCCACGGCGCTGCCTGGATCGGCAACGCCCGGTATGGGCGCTGGATCTGCTGCTGATGCCGCTGGTGGGGTTTGACGAGCAGGGTGGGCGCCTGGGGATGGGCGGCGGTTTCTACGATCGCAGCCTTGCGTATCGCTCCATGCGCAAAAAAGGTCACAAACCGACCCTTCTCGGCCTAGCCCATGATTGTCAGAAAGTGGATCGACTGACTCTGGCGAGCTGGGATGTCCCCCTGCAAGCCACGGTGACGGACCAGCGCTGGTACGATCACTGAACCAGCTTGCCGCATCCCTGCGGCACACCGCTTAGCGGTTCTGGGCCTGTCCCTGAATGACCGGAACCAGCAAAGCGTCGTCGCTCTCGCGCTCCCAGAGACTCTGTGTGTAGCCTGTGGTAACCACGCCGAGCCCGAAGATAAGTACCAATACCCAAAGAATGTCCGGCTTGCGTTTCATCGTGATCGCCTCCCCCTGTCAGGCGAATGGTGCTGTCGAGTCGATGTGCTTTATCGTTCTAGGACTCGATATACGCCACTTACAGCCGCGGCATTTTCCGTGAAGCACCGGCGGTGCGCAAATCGGCGTTACGACCGATTGTCGGGGAAATTTGCCATCATGGCCCTATCGAACCGTTCGAGGGAAAGCAAAGCCCATGCCGTATTGGCTAATGAAATCGGAACCCGATGAATTCTCGATTCTCGACCTGGAGCAGAAAGGCCGCGCCCGCTGGGATGGCGTGCGCAACTATCAGGCCCGGAACTTTCTGCGCGACATGGCCGAAGGCGAGCTGTTCTTCTTCTATCACTCCAGCTGTGCCCAGCCAGGCATCGCCGGTATCGGTCGCATCGTCCGCAGCGCCTATGTCGATCCAACGGCACTGCAGACCGACAGCCCGTACTTCGATACCAAGGCACGCGCGGAAAAGAACCCCTGGAGCGCTGTCGACGTCGCCTTCGTCGAGCGGTTCCAAACGCCGCTTTCGCTGGCGAGACTGAAAGCCGAAACGGCGCTCGCACAACTGGCGCTGGTACAGAAGGGCAGCCGACTGTCGGTGATGCCGGTCAGTGCGGCGGAATGGGCCGCAATACTGGCGCTGCGCTGAATCGTGCGTTACTGAATGATCAGATTGTTGAACAGCAGATCATCCACCAGCGGCTGCCCCTCCTCCTGGATGAGGACCTCCTGTACCTGCTTGAGCGCCTCCTGCCGCAATTGCTCCTTGGCCTCGACACTACCGAGGCTCTGCTCGGTCTGCTGCGAGAAAAGCATGACCAGCTGATTGCGAATCAGCGGTTCGTGGTGCTTCACCTTGTCTTCAGCCTCTTTGTTGGCGATGCGCAGGGCGACGTCGGCCTTGTAGTACTTGAGCCGCTCGCCGGAACCGTAATTGCCGACCATTGCCGGCACCAGCGCGTAATAGAGCGTCTTCGGGGCAGCCTCTTCGGCGGCGGAGGAACTGGCCATGGCCGGAATGGCCAGGCCAATGGCGATAAGGAAAATGAGGATGCGCTTCACAGGGGTGCTCCGGAGGAATCGGCCGCCAGCATAACCAGTGCCGAAGCGCGACCCAAGCCCCCGCTTATACGCCAGCATTACAGGCGGGCATGCTCATTGTGCGTCCCCTCCAGCCTTCTAGACTGCAACGCACCAGACAGGCCGCACGATCCGCTCAGTCGCGGGCTCGTTCGCGCTATCCGACAATCCAGAAGGAAATCCGATGAAAGCTGTCCTGTGCAAAGCCTTCGGTCCGACCGAAAACCTGGTCGTGGAGGACGTCGCCAGCCCAATACCCAAGGCCAACGAGATCCTTCTCGACGTCCACACGGCGAGCGTCAACTTTCCCGACACCCTGATCATTCAGGGAAAATACCAGTTCAAACCTCCGCTGCCTTTCTCCCCCGGCGGCGAAGCGGCCGGGGTGGTGGCAGCTGTAGGCGAGAAGGTCAGCCACCTCAAGGTAGGCGACCGCGTCATGGGGCTAACCGGCTGGGGCAGTTTCGCCGAGCAGGTAGCGGTGCCGGGCTACAATGTGCTGCCCATCCCGCCGAGCATGGACTTCGCTACCGCAGCCGCCTTTGGCATGACCTACGGCACCTCGATGCACGCGCTCCGGCAGCGCGCCGATCTGCAGCCCGGCGAAACCCTGCTGGTACTCGGCGCTGCTGGTGGCGTCGGCCTGGCGGCGGTGGAAATCGGCAAGGCGATGGGAGCGAGGGTGATTGCCGCCGCCTCCACCGCCGAGAAACTCGAAGTGGCGAAACGCGCCGGCGCCGACGAGCTGATCAACTACAACGAAGGCAGCCTGCGCGACCGCCTCAAGGAGTTTACCGGCGGCCAGGGCGTGGATGTCATCTACGATCCGGTCGGCGGCAAGCTGTTCGAAGAGGCCTTTCGCAGCATCGCCTGGAACGGCCGCATGCTGGTGGTAGGTTTTGCCGCGGGGGGAGACATCCCTGCATTGCCGGCGAATCTGCCTCTGCTCAAGGGCGCAGCGCTGGTCGGCGTGTTCTGGGGCGCATTTGCCCAGCGTCAGCCGCAGGACAACGCGGCCAACTTCAAGCAACTGTTCGCCTGGCATGCCGAAGGCAAACTCAACCCGCTGATTTCACAGCGTTTCACTCTGGATCAGACCGCCGAGGCGATCGACACGCTGAGTCAGCGCAAGGCGGTGGGCAAACTGGTGGTGCAGGTGCGCTGACGCCAGTGCGCGCAGCGCAGCGTTTGGCTGCCGCGCGCACCCGCCCCACGTAGTTCAGTGGGCGCTGGAGGAAGCCGCGCCCGCCTGCTGCATGCGCGCCATTTCCTGGGCATAGAGCGCATCAAAGTTCACCGGAGCCAGCATCAGCGCCGGGAACGAGCCACGGGTTACCAGGCTATCCAACGTCTCACGGGCATAGGGGAAGAGAATGTTCGGGCAGAACGCGCCGAGCGTATGGCTCATGGCCGCGGCGTCGAGTCCCTTGATCAGGAAAATGCCAGCCTGCTGCACTTCCGCGATGAAGGCGACTTCCTCACCGGTTTTCACCGTGACCGACAAAGTCAGCACCACTTCATGGAAATCGCCTTCCAGCGCCTTCTGCTTGGTGTTCAGATCCAGGGCTACACTCGGATTCCATTCCTGACGGAAGATTTCCGGGCTCTTCGGCGCCTCGAACGATAGGTCGCGGACATAGATGCGCTGCAGGGAGAACTGCGGGCCCTGCTCGTTCTGCGCCGCCGCGGCGCCGTTGCTTGCTTGCTCAGTCATATCTGAAGCCTTCTGGTTGTGCGTTTCGTGTTGTTTGTCTTGCTCGCGCTTCAGCCTCGCTGGAGCAGCGCATCGAGCCGCCCGGCGCGCTCTAGCGCGAAAAGATCGTCACAGCCGCCGACATGCTGCTCGCCGATCCAGATCTGTGGCACCGAAGTACGCCCGGCCTTGCTGGCCATCTCGGCCCGCAGCGCTGGCTTGCCATCGACGGAGATTTCTTCGTAGGCGACGTTCTTCTGATCGAGCAGCGCCTTGGCGCGGATGCAGTAGGGGCACCAGGCGGTGGTATAGATGACGACCTTGGGCATGATTACTTGACCACTGGCAGATTGTCGCCACGCCAGCTGGAAATCCCTCCCGACAGCTTCGCGGCAGTGAAGCCTGCCTTCTGCAGCTCGCGGCAGACCGTTCCGGCATGCTGGCCCATGGCATCGACCACGATCACGGTCTTGGCCTTGTGTTTTTCCAGCTCGCCCATGCGGCTGACCAGCTTCTCGTGGGGAATGTTCAACGCATCGACGATGTGTCCGCCGTCGAACTCCTTCTTGGCCCGCACGTCCAACACCACGCCCTCGCCACTGTTGACCAACGTGGTCAGCTCACGGGTGCTCAGGCTCTTGCCACCCTTGCGGGTCTCGGTGATGGCCAGGAGGATCAGCAGCACCACGAACGCCGTACTAAGCACATAGTGGTTAGAGACAAATTCAATCAGGTTAGCGAGCATCAACGGGTACCCAGACGATAAAATGCGGGCCAGTATACACAGCCCCCTCCACCGGCTGAACCCTGACGAATCGTGACCTTGGCGCGGTCAGTCAGTAGACTGGCCGCCCTTTTTCTGCCCCGAGCAAGGAGCCCGAAAGCATGCCTGCCGCGCCTACTGCCGTGCCTAAACCCCTGGTACTGATCATCCTCGACGGCTTCGGACACAGCGACAATCCGGAATTCAACGCGATTCATGCAGCCAACACTCCGGTTTACGACCGCCTGCGCGCCACTCGCCCGCACGGCCTGATTTCCGGCAGCGGCATGGATGTGGGCTTGCCGGACGGGCAGATGGGCAACTCCGAGGTCGGCCACATGAACCTGGGCGCAGGCCGCGTGGTGTATCAGGATTTCACCCGGGTGACCAAGGCCATCCGCGACGGCGAGTTTTTCGCCAATCCGGCGATCTGCGCCGCGGTGGACAAGGCTGTCGGCGCCGATAAGGCGGTGCACATCCTTGGCCTGCTCTCCGATGGCGGTGTGCACAGCCATCAGGATCACCTGATGGCGATGGCCGAACTGGCTGCCCAGCGCGGCGCCGAGAAGATTTACCTGCATGCCTTCCTCGACGGCCGCGACACGCCGCCCAAGAGTGCGCAGAGTTCCATCGAACTGCTCCAGGCCACCTTCAGCCGCCTCGGCAGGGGTCGTATCGCCAGCCTGATCGGCCGCTACTACGCGATGGACCGTGACAATCGCTGGGACCGTGTCGAACAGGCCTACCGCCTGGTCGTCGACGGCAAGGCCGACTACCAGGCCAGCGATGCGGTGGGCGGCCTGCTCGCGGCTTACGAGCGCGGTGAGAGCGACGAATTCGTCAAGGCGACCACGATCGGCGAGCCAGTGCGTGTGGAGGATGGCGACGCGGTGGTGTTCATGAACTTCCGCGCCGACCGCGCCCGCGAGCTGACGCGCTGCTTCGTCGAGCCGCAGTTCAGCGAATTCGCCCGCGTCCGCGCCCCGCAGCTGGCGGGCTTCGTCATGCTTACCCAGTACGCCGCGAGCATCCCGGCACCGGCAGCATTCGCTCCCGAGGCGCTGACCAACGTGCTCGGCGAGTACCTGGCGAAGAACGGCAAGACCCAGTTGCGCATCGCCGAAACAGAGAAGTATGCCCACGTCACCTTCTTCTTCTCCGGCGGTCGCGAAGAGCCGTTTGCCGGCGAGGAACGCATTCTCATCCCGTCGCCGAAAGTGGCCACCTACGATCAGCAGCCGGAGATGAGCGCACCCGAAGTGACCGACCGCATCATCGAGGCGATCGAACAGCAGCGTTATGACGTGATCGTCGTCAACTACGCTAACGGTGACATGGTCGGCCACACCGGCGTGTTCGACGCCGCGGTCAAGGCCGTCGAGTGCCTGGACCACTGCGTCGGCCGCATCGTCGAGGCGCTGGAGAAGGTTGGCGGCGAAGCGCTGATCACCGCCGATCACGGCAACGTCGAGCAGATGGAAGATGCCATGACCGGCCAGGCCCATACGGCACACACCTGCGAGCCGGTCCCGTTCATCTACGTCGGCAAGCGCCCCGCGCACATCCGCAGCGGCGGCGTCCTGGCCGATGTGGCGCCGACGATGCTGACCCTGCTGGGCCTGCCGGTTCCACCGGAAATGACCGGCCGTACCATCGTCGAGCTGAACTGAAGCGACCGCAGCTGACAGGGCACAGCCTCCCGACCGCCAGAGTCGGGAGCGCGGAGGGTCGTATCGCCCCTCCGCTGCTGGCCGCAGTCTGCTTTCGTCTGCCGTACAGCTTGCCGCTGCTTTTTTAGGCATACTACGCCGGTCGTGATCTCTCGGTTGCCACCCTCCATGTCTCGTACCGTTCTTGCATTTGCCCTGATCTGCCTGCTCGGGCCGGCCGTTGCCGACGAGCGCGCCGAAGCACGCCAGCAGATCGAGGCCGCGCGCCAGGACATCGCCGAACTGCAGAAGCTGCTCAAGCAGATCGAGCAGGAGAAATCCGGGGTGCAAAAGCAGCTCAAGAGCACCGAGAGCGAGATGGGCCAGCTGGAAAAGCAGGTCGATACTCTGCAGCAGGAAATCGACCGCAGCGAGGCGGAGCTGGAGCGGCTCAACGAAGAGAAGACCACGCTCGAGGGCGCCCGTATCGAACAGCAGCGACTGATCGGCACCCAGGCCCGCGCCGCCTACCAGAACGGTCGCCAGGAGTACGTCAAGCTGCTGCTCAACCAGCAGAATCCGGAAAAATTCAGCCGCACCCTCACCTATTACGATTACCTGAACAAGGCGCGCTTCGAGCAAGTCGAGAGCTTCAACGAGACGCTACGCCAGCTGGCCAATGTCGAGGCCGGCATCCAGGATCAGCGCAGCAAGCTGGCCGAACAGCAGGATGGCCTGCTCGAGCGCCGCAACCAGCTCGCCGCCGTGCGCAAGGAGCGCCAGCAGGCGCTCGCCAAGCTCAACAGCGACCTGTCCACTCGCGAGCAGAAACTGCAGGCGCGACGCCAGGAGCAGGCGCAACTCGAACGCGTCCTCAAGACCATCGAGGAAACCCTCGCGCGCCAGGCCCGCGAGGCCGAGCAGGCGCGGCAGCGCGAGCTGCTCGCCGAACGCGAACGGCAGCAGCGTCAGTCCGGCTCGTCAGGCGCTCCCGGCCCGCTGGTGTCCAGCGCTGGCGCCAGCTTCGGCGGCCCGTTCGCCCAGGCCAAGGGCAAGCTGCCCTGGCCGGTCAACGGCCGTCTCGTCGCCCGCTACGGCACTCCGCGCGGCGGCGACGCTCGAACCAAGTGGGACGGCGTACTGATCGGTGCGGCCGTCGGCAGCCAGGTGCGCGCCGTGCATGGCGGCCGCGTGGTGTTTGCCGACTGGTTGCGCGGCGCCGGCCTGCTGGTGATCCTCGACCACGGCAATGGCTACCTGACCCTGTACGGGCATAACCAGAGCCTGCTCAAGGACGCCGGCGACATCGTCAAGGCTGGCGAACCGATCGCCACCGTTGGGACCAGTGGCGGCCAGGAAGCGGCCGCGCTGTATTTCGCCATTCGCCAGCAGGGCCGCCCCAGCGACCCTGCACACTGGTGCCGCGCGCAAGGCTAGCGCCGCCCTCACACCTGGAGTTCGACATGCTGCACCTGCGCCATTTCGCCCGACCCTCCACGCTCACCCTGGCCCTGGTGCTGGGGCTGCACGGCAGCGCCTGGGCGCAGCAACCCGCGACCGATCTGGCGCCCGCGCCAGTCGAGCTCGAGACCTCGAAGAACAAGGCGCCGCTGCCGCTGGAGGAGTTGCGCACCTTCGCTGAGGTGCTGGACCGCATCAAAGCCGCCTATGTTGAGCCGGTCGACGACAAGACACTGCTGGAAAACGCCATCAAGGGCATGCTCAGCAACCTCGACCCGCATTCGGCCTATCTCGAGCCCGAAGCCTTCGCCGAGCTGCAGGAAAGCACCAGCGGTGAATTCGGCGGTCTGGGCATCGAGGTTGGTCAGGAGGATGGCCTGATCAAGGTGGTGTCGCCGATCGACGACACTCCGGCATCGAAAGCCGGCATCGAGGCGGGTGACCTGATCGTCAAGATCGACGGTAAGCCGACCAAGGGCCTGTCGATGATGGACGCCGTCAGCCAGATGCGCGGCAAGCCCGGCAGCAGCATCACCCTGACCCTGGTACGCGAAGGCGGCCGGCCGTTCGACGTCAAGCTGACCCGCGCGGTGATCAAGGTGCAGAGCGTCAAGAGCCAGCTGCTGGAACCCGGCTATGGCTATCTGCGCGTCACCCAGTTCCAGGTCAACACCGGCGAGGAAGTGGGCAAGGCGCTGGCGCAATTGAAGAAGAACAACCACGGCCAGAAGCTCAGCGGCCTGGTTCTGGACCTGCGCAACAACCCCGGCGGCGTGCTGCAGGCGGCCGTGGAAGTATCCGACCACTTCCTCACCAAGGGCCTGATCGTCTACACCAAGGGTCGCATCGCCAATTCCGAGCTGCGTTTCAACGCCGATCCGGCCGATGCCAGCGAACACGTGCCCTTGGTGATACTGATCAATGGCGGCAGCGCGTCGGCCTCGGAGATCGTTGCCGGTGCCCTGCAGGATCACAAGCGCGGCGTGGTGATGGGTACCGACAGCTTCGGCAAAGGCTCGGTACAGACCGTGCTGCCGCTGAACAACGATCGCGCGCTCAAGCTCACCACGGCGCTTTACTACACCCCCAACGGCCGTTCGATCCAGGCCCAAGGCATCGTTCCGGATATCGAGGTGGCACGCGCCAAGCTGACCCGCGAACAGGCGGGTGACAGCCTGCGCGAAGCGGATCTGGCGGGCCATCTGGGCAACGGCAACGGCGGCCCCGATCGGCCGAGCAGCACGCAGATCGCTAGCGATTCGCCGCGGCCGCAGGATGACGACTACCAGCTGGGTCAGGCACTCAATCTGCTCAAAGGGCTGAACCTCACCCGCGGCCAATGAGTGGCGCCTGCCGACTGGCCGCACTGTGCCTGGGATTGCTCAGCCTGCTGAGCGGCCCGGTGCTGGCGAGCGAACCGCCAAGTGCCACGCCAGTCAACCATCGTCCCGCTCGCCTGAGCCTGATCATCGATGATCTCGGCCAGCATCCCGCGCGTGATCGCCGCGTTCTCGCGCTGCCCGGACCGGTAGCGCTCGCGATCCTCCCGGACACCCGCCACGCCGGTAGCCTCGCCGAGCAGGCCCATCGTGCGGGCAAGACCGTGCTGCTGCACCTACCCATGGCGCCTGCCGGCGGGCGGTTCGCCTGGCAACCGCATCTGCCCCATGCCGAACTCCAGCGTCGCCTGCAGGCCGCGCTACTGGCCGTGCCGCACGTCAGCGGGGTGAACAACCACATGGGCAGCACAATGACCGAGCAGCCGCAGGCGATGACTCAGCTGATGCGCGATCTGCAACGGCGCCACCTGTTCTTCCTCGACAGCCGCACCAGCCCGAATACCGTCGCCGCCGCCAGCGCTCAGCGGGAAAACCTGGCGAGCCTGTCGCGCGATGTGTTTCTGGATGACGATGCCAGTCCGGCAGCGGTTGCCGAACGTTTCCAGGCCGCCATAGCACTGGCCCGCCGGCAGGGCTCGGCGGTCATCATCGGCCACCCCCATGACAGCACCCTGACCCTGCTCGAACGCGAACTGCCGCGCCTCGCAGCACGTGGCATCGAATGGATCGACCTCGGCCAGATGATCGCCATCCGCGGCAACCGCGCAATGGCCGCCCACGGCACGCAGGGAATTTATCGGTAGGACCGCGCAACCCGGTGAATTGGGCGTGCCGCAACGCCGTCGTCCGTATAACCTAGCCGTGCATCCGACCGCGGGGCGGTCGGCTGCAACACTTTATGTGCAGGGAACCGCATGGATATTCAGTGGTGGTATTGGATCGTCGCGGGGGCTGTGCTGATTCTTATGGAATTGGTGGTGCCCTCGTTCTTCATTCTCTGGTTCGGCATCGGCGCCCTGCTGGTTGCGCTGGCCATGTGGCTATTACCCGGGCTTTCGCTGACCGCGCAGATCGCGCTGTGGACAGCTGCCTCGCTGGTGATGGTGCTGCTGTGGTTCAAGGTATTCGCCGGCACCCGGCTGAAGACGCAGTCGGGCACCGCGCAGGGTGAAGTCATCGGCGAAGTGGGCCTGCTGGTCAGTGCGGTCGCACCCTTCCAGCATGGCAAGGTGCGCTTCCAGAAGCCGATCCTCGGCAGCGAGCAGTGGAACTGCATGGCCGATGAAGCGATTCCCGCCGGAGAGCGGGTGCGCATCCTCGCCTTCGAAGGCAACAGCGTGAAAGTCGCCAAGGCCTGATGCCGGCGGCAAGCGGAACAACTCAATCAACAAGGAAGCTGTTTTATGACACCCGGTCTAGTCATTGCGGTCGTAGTCGCGGCCATCATCCTCATCACCATTGCCAAGGGCGTGCGCCTGGTTCCGCAGGGCGACGAATGGATCGTCGAACGCCTCGGTCGCTATCAGCGCACGCTGATTCCCGGCCTCAACATCCTGGTGCCGTACATGGACAACGTCGCCTACAAGCTGGTGACCAAGGACCAGATCCTCGACATCGAGCAGCAGGAAGTCATCACCAAGGACAATGCGGTGATCCTGACCAACGCGCTGTGCTTCGTCAAAGTGACCGACCCGGTGAAGGCGGTGTACGGCGTCACCGATTACAAATCGGCAATCTCCAACCTGACCAAGACCACCCTGCGGCAGATCATCGGCGAGATGGAGCTGGACGAAGCGCTGTCCTCGCGCGACGTCATCAAGGCCAAGCTGCGCGACAGCATGGCCGAGCAGGCGGGTGACTGGGGCCTGACGGTGAAGGGCATCGAGATTCAGGACATCTCGCCGTCCGAGTCCATGCAGCGTGCGATGGAGATGCAGGCTGCGGCTGAGCGCGAGCGCAAGGCGACTGTCACCCGTGCCGAAGGCGCCAAGCAGGCGGCAATTCTCGAAGCCGAGGCCCGCCTTGAGTCGGCCAAGCGCGACGCGTCGGCCCAGGTGGAACTGGCTACCGCCTCAGCCACCGCAATCAAACTGGTGGCAGAAAGCATCGGCACCGACAGCGGCCCGATGATGTACCTGCTCGGCGAGAAGTACATCACCTCGCTGGAGAACCTCGCCGGCAGCGGCAACGCCAAGATGGTCGTGCTCCCGGCCGACCTGCAATCGACCCTGGGCGGGCTGCTGGGCAAGGCCAAGCTGTAACCACTGGGGCGCCCTCGGCGCCCCGATTCATTACTGCAGGTAACGCGCGTTGATCGCCTCGACTACGCCTTCCGCGCGCATCTGATCCAGCGCCCGCTGCAACTGCTGCACCGTCTGGTCATCGACCTGCTTATTCAGCGCCAGATAGAGCTCGGCACTGTCGAAGCGCAGCACGCGCTTGAGCCCAGTCACACCATCCTGGCGCGCCAGATAACGGCCGGCGGGATCGCCGGTGGCCCAGAGGTCGATCTTGCCATCGAGCAGCTTCTTCACGTTCTCCTGATCACGCAACGCAAGCTGAGGTTGCAGGCCCTGGCCTTGCAGATGCTCGGCGATGGCATCGCCCTTGTAGGCACCGACGCTGTACTGCCGCGCCTGATCCAAACTGCTCAGGCTGATCGTGCTGTCGCCACGGGCCAGCAGTACCCAGTCGTCCGGGCCGATGGGGCCGACCCACTTGAACAGTTCTTCACGCTCAGGCAGCCGCGCCGTGACGAAGACCCCATAGTTCGGCTGCTCCAGCGCCATCCCGTAGATGCGCTCCCAGGGGAAGCGCAGCGTCAGGGTGTAGTCGACACCGGCACGCTTGAACATCTCGCGCACGATGTCCGCGGCAATGCCGGTGATGTGCTCGTCGCGGGCGAAGTTCTTGCCATCGTCCGCCATGTTGTAGGGCGGGAAGTTCTCGGTCAGCAGGTCGATCTTCGCCGGCGCCTGGGCATGGGCCAGCGCGGCGCCGAGCACGAATGCCGCAGCGGCGATGGAAATTTTCAACATTACTGAGTCCTCTTGAGTGCTGATCCGCAAGTCCGGCGGACGTGTCCATGTATCGAGAGCGAAGCCCTTCGCTCAACCAGCTGCACGATCAGCGCATTACGATGCCGCGCGCAGCCAGATAGGCCTTGGCTTCCGGGATGGTGTATTCGCCGAAATGGAAGATGCTGGCGGCCAGCACCGCGTCGGCCTTGCCCTCGAGGATGCCATCGGCCAGGTGCTGCAGGTTGCCGACGCCGCCGGAGGCGATCACCGGGATGCACAGCGCCTCGCTGATGGCGCGGGTGACGCCCAGGTCGTAGCCGCTCTTGACGCCGTCCTGATCCATGCTGGTGAGCAGGATCTCGCCGGCGCCTAGCGCTTCCATCTTCTTCGCCCATTCCACCGCGTCCAGCCCGGTGGGCTTGCGGCCGCCGTGGGTGAAGATCTCCCAGCGGCCGAGCTCGCCCGGCGCGGAGACTTTCTTGGCGTCGATGGCGACGACGATGCACTGCGAGCCGAAACGGTCCGCGGCCTCGCCGACGAAATCCGGGTTGAACACCGCCGCGGTGTTGATCGAGACCTTGTCGGCGCCGGCGTTGAGCAGGTTGCGGATATCCTGCACGGTGCGCACACCACCGCCGACGGTCAGCGGGATGAACACCTGGCTGGCCATGCGCTCGACGGTATGCAGGGTGGTGTCGCGGTTGTCGACACTGGCGGTGATGTCGAGGAAGGTGATCTCGTCGGCGCCCTGCTCGTCGTAGCGGCGCGCGATTTCCACCGGGTCGCCGGCGTCGCGGATGTTCTCGAACTGGACGCCCTTGACCACGCGGCCGTTGTCGACGTCGAGGCAGGGAATGATGCGTTTGGCCAGGGCCATGGTCGATCTCTCTCGTAGGGTGGTCAGCCGCGCAGCGTTGTCCACCGGGTCACCGAATGCATGGTGGACAAGCGCAGCGTTGTCCACCCTACGGCTTATTCGTCCTTGGTCTTCAGGTCGCAGAGCGCCTGCGCCTCGGCGACATCCAGCGTGCCTTCGTAGATGGCGCGGCCGGTGATGGCGCCGATGATGCCGGGCGTGTTGGTATCGAGCAGCTTCTGGATGTCGCCGAGGTTGTGGATGCCACCGGAAGCGATCACCGGGATGCGACTGGCGTTGGCCAGGGCCACGGTGGCTTCGACGTTGCAGCCCTGCATCATGCCGTCCTTGGCAATGTCGGTATAGACGATCGCCGAGACGCCATCAGCCTCGAAGCGGCGGGCCAGATCGACTGCCTGCACGCTGGAGACTTCCGCCCAGCCATCGGTGGCGACGAAGCCATCCTTCGCATCCAGACCGACGATGACCTTGCCCGGAAAGGCGCGGCAGGCCTCGCCGACGAACTCCGGCTGCTTGACCGCCTTGGTGCCGATGATCACGTAGCTGACGCCGGCGCGCACGTAATGCTCGATGGTTTCGAGCGAGCGGATGCCGCCACCGATCTGGATCGGCAGGTTCGGATAGCGCTTGGCGATGGCGGTGACCACCTCGCCGTTGACCGGCTGGCCCTCGAAGGCGCCGTTGAGGTCGACCAGGTGCAGACGACGGCACCCGGCCTCGACCCACTTGGCGGCCATGGCCACCGGGTCATCGGAGAACACCGTGGCGTCGTCCATCAGGCCTTGGCGCAGACGCACGCAGGCGCCGTCTTTCAGATCGATTGCGGGAATAATCAGCATGGCTCGAACCTGTTCAAATCCAGTGTCGGTTAAGGGTCAGCTCTTCTCGAGCGCCCACAAGTCGCTTTCGATGCTCTCGAACCTGTCTTTCAGGTGCGCCTGCACATCGAAGATCGCCTTGTTGTAGTAGTGCGGAGCGATTTCCCGGGCAAACAGATCGAGGATTTCCTGCACCTCAAAGGAGCCCAGCTCCAGCTCGAAGCGTTCAGCGAGAAATGCCTTGAGGATCCGTTGCGCCACCTGCTCCTGCGCACTGTCCAGCGCGAGGATCGGTGGCTTGCCCTTGGCCCGGCTCATTACCAGCGGCCATCCCAGGCGGCAAAGTTCTGCAGCAGCTGCAGGCCGTGGGTGTGGCTCTTCTCCGGGTGGAACTGCACGGCGAAGCGCGAGCCGTCGGCCAGCGCCGCGGCGAAGTCCTTGCCGTAGTGACCGCGACCGACCACCTGACGCGGGTTGCCGGCCTCGATGTAGTAGCTGTGCACGAAATAGAAGCGGCCATTGTCCGGAATGTTGTGCCAGAGCGGATGGTCCACCGCCTGCTTGACCTCGTTCCAGCCCATGTGCGGCACCTTCAGGTGCTCACCGTCCTCGTGCAAATCCTTGCCGAAAAAGCGCACCTGGCCGGGGAACAGGCCGATGCAGTCGACGCCGTCGTTCTCCTCACTGCGCTCCATCAAGGCCTGCATGCCGACGCAGATGCCGAGGAACGGGCGGTCCTGGCTGACTTCGCGGACCAGCTCGTCGAAGCCCAGCCGGCGGATCTCGGCCATGCAGTCGCGAATCGCGCCGACGCCGGGAAACACCACACGGTCGGCCTCACGGATGACCTGCGCATCACTGGTGATCAGCACGCGGCCGGCGCCGACATGCTCCAGCGCCTTGGCCACCGAATGCAGGTTGCCCATGCCGTAGTCGATGACGGCAACGGTCTGCATTACAGGCACCCCTTGGTCGACGGCATCTGCCCGGCCATGCGCGGATCGAGTTCGATGGCCATGCGCAGCGCGCGGCCGAAGGCCTTGAACACCGTCTCGATCTGGTGGTGGGTGTTGGTGCCACGCAGGTTGTCGATGTGCAGGGTGACCAGGGCATGGTTGACGAAGCCCTGGAAGAATTCCTGGAACAGGTCGACGTCGAACTTGCCGACCACCGCGCGGGTGTAGGGCACGTTCATGGTCAGCCCCGGGCGCCCGGAGAAATCGATCACCACGCGCGACAGTGCTTCGTCCAGCGGCACGTAGGAATGCCCGTAGCGGGTCATGCCCTTCTTGTCGCCGATGGCCTTGGCGAAGGCCTGGCCGAGGGTGATGCCGACATCCTCGACGGTGTGGTGGTCATCGATGTGCAGGTCACCGTTGCATTCGATATCCAGGTCGATCAGCCCGTGACGGGCGATCTGATCGAGCATGTGCTCGAGAAAAGGCACACCGATGGCGAAACGCGCCTTGCCGGTGCCATCCAGATTGATGGTGACCTTGACCTGGGTTTCCAGGGTGTTGCGCTCTACGCATGCCGTACGTTCGGACATCGACAGCTCCGCTGATCGTGGGGCGAAAAAGGGCCACATTATAGGCGCAAAGCCCGTGCCGGGGATACGCACGCGGCGGCCCGAGCCCGCGCCGCGCCGGCCGCCGTGCGACCCAGCGCCTTCGGCGGTATGCTTTGCGCCATCTCCGCCCAGCCGCCCGCAAGGTCAACATGCCCGTCTACGTCGAAACCGTCACCCAAGCCAGCCAGCAGGACCGTACCGATCTGGCGAAAATCTACGCCGATGCCCCCGCCTGGCTGCTGGCCCCCTATGCCAGCGCCGAGGCGCTAATCGAGGCCGGGCTGGCCGACGGCAGCCTGATCGCCGGTCGTTTCAACGACCGCCTGCTCGGCGCCGCGCTGCTGCGCCGAGACGAGCAGACCTGGCGGCTCTCGCACCTGTGCGTGCGCAAGCTGACCCGCAAGCGCGGCGTCGGTCGTCGCCTGCTGGAAGAGGCCCAGCGCCTGGCCAGCGAGGCCGGCAAGCCGCTGCATCTGGCCGCACCGGACGGGCACCTGGAAGCCAGCGCCCTCGCCGCGCGGGCGCACCTGCCCCTGGACCCGCTCTGAACCAGCGACGCGCGCTACCTGCGGAACCCGCACCCGCCCTGCCACTCCAAAGCCGACCGCCCGCCGAACAACGGGCTGGCACAGGGCTATACTTCGCTCCTTCCAGAACGCTCTAACACAAGGACTCGTCCATGAAATCGCTCGGCAAAATCCTGGGCTTGGTCATTCTCGGGCTGTTGCTGATCATCGTGGCCCTCGGCTTCGCCCTGACCCACCTGTTCGATCCCAACGACTACAAGGACGAGATCCGCGAACTGGCGCGCAACAAGGCCGGCCTGGAGCTCGCGATCAATGGCGATATCGGCTGGAGCCTGTTCCCCTGGCTCGGCCTGGAACTGCACGAAACCACGCTGGCCAGCACGCAGACGCCCGAGCAGCCCTTCGCCGATCTGCGCATGCTCGGCCTTTCGGTGCGGGTGATGCCGCTGTTGAGCCGTGAAGTGCAGATGAGCGACATCACCGTCAACGGCCTCAACCTGACCCTGAGCCGCGACGAGCAAGGTCGCGGCAACTGGGAGGGCATTGGCGAACCACCACGCCTGGCAACCGGCGAGCAGCCGCCAATGCCCGCCGAGGCGCCCGCCGAACCCGCCGACGCCGCACCAGCCGACGCCGCACCAGCCGCAGGCGGCAAACCGCTCAAGCTGGATATCGACAGCCTCACCGTCAGCGATGCACGGGTCACCTACCACGATGCCACGACCGGCCAGCAATACAGCGCCGAGGGCATCGAACTGAGTACCGGCGCCATTCGCGAAGGCACCGCCATCCCGGTCAAGCTCAATGCCTTTTTCGGCAGCAACAAGCCGGTGATGCGCGCGCGCACCGAACTGCAGGGCTCACTGCGCTTCGACAACAAGCTAAAACGCTACCAGTTCGAGGATCTGCGCCTGGCCGGCGAAGCCTCGGGCGAACCGCTCAACGGCAAGACGCTGACCTTCAGCGCCCAGGGCCAGCTGCTGGTCGATCGCGCGGCGCAGGTCGCCGAATGGAACGGCCTCAAGCTCACCGCCAACGAACTGCGCGGGCTCGGCGAGCTCAAGATCCGCGATCTGGAAAGCCAACCCAAGCTCAGCGGCGCGCTGTCCGTGGCGCAGTTCAACCTCCGCCAACTGCTCGAAGGCCTCGGCCAGCAACTGCCCGCCATGGCCGACGCCAGCGCCCTGAGCAAGGTTGAACTGGTGACGCGGCTGGCCGGCAGCCAGACCAGCCTCACCCTCGAGGAGGCGACGCTGAAGCTGGACGACAGCACTTTCACCGGCGAGATCGCTATCAGTGACTTCGCGCGCCAGGCGCTGCGGCTCAACCTCAAGGGCGACCGCCTCGACCTGGATCGCTACCTGCCACCGGCAGCCAAGGAAACGCCGGAAAGCGCGGCACGCCAAAGCGAAGTCAAAACGACCGAAGCGACGGCCGTCGGCAGTGGCACCACACCGCTACCGGACAAACCGACCCAGCAGGCCTGGAGCTCGGAGAAGATGCTGCCGCTCGAGCAGCTGCGCAGCCTCGACGCCAATCTGAACCTCGCCGTCGGCAACCTCACCGTGCGCAAGCTGCCGCTGGAAAACTTCGTGCTGAAGGCGCGCAGTCAGGGCGGCCTGCTCACCCTGCAGGAACTGCGTAGCAATCTTTATGGCGGTGGACTGGAGGCCGCGGCCAGCCTCGATGTACGCCCACCCACTCCCCTGCTGAGCGTTCAGAAGCGATTCAACCGCATTCCCGTCGAACGCCTGCTGGAAAGCCAGGGCGAAAAAGTCACCCTTAAAGGCCTGCTCAATCTCGACGCCGACCTGCGCACCCAGGGCAACAGCCAGAAGGACTGGGTCGACCACCTCGGCGGCACCATCGGCTTCATCGTCGACAACGGTGTGCTGGTCGACGCCAATCTCGAGCAGCAGCTCTGCCGCGCAATCGCCACCCTCAACCGCAAGGTGCTGACCAGCGAGCCGCGCAGCAAGGACACCCCGTTCCGCGAACTCAAGGGCAACCTGACCCTGCGTGACGGCGTGGCCAGCAACCCCGATCTCAAGGCCAGCATTCCCGGCCTGACGGTCAACGGCAATGGCGACGTCGATCTGCGCGTACTGGGCATGGACTACCGCGTCGGCATCCTCATCGAAGGCGACATGGGCGCGATGCCCGACCCGGCCTGCCAGGTCAACGAACGCTACGTCGGCATCGAATGGCCGCTGCGCTGCCGCGGCCCGCTGGAGCTGGGCGCCAAGGCCTGCCGCTTCGACAAGGACGCCCTCGGCAAGGTCGCGGGCAAGCTAGCGGGCGAAAAGCTCAGCGAGAAGCTCGAAGAGAAGCTCGGCGACAAGGTCAGCCCGGAACTCAAGGACGCGCTCAAGGGCCTGTTCAAGCGATGAGTCCCGAGCAGTTCGGCGCGGCGGTCCTCGACTGGTACGACCGCCACGGCCGCAAAGATCTGCCCTGGCAGCAGGACATCACCCCGTACCGGGTGTGGGTGTCGGAGATCATGCTGCAGCAGACCCAGGTCAGCACCGTGCTCCGCTACTTCGACCGCTTCATGGCGGCGCTGCCTACCGTCGAGGCGCTCGCCGCCGCCGAGGAAGACGAAGTGCTGCACCTGTGGACCGGGCTCGGCTACTACAGCCGCGCACGCAATCTGCACAAGACCGCAAAACTCATCGTTGCCGAACATGGCGGCGTCTTTCCGAAAGACGTCGACCGGCTCGCCGAACTTCCAGGAATCGGTCGCTCCACGGCAGGCGCCATCGCCAGCATCAGCATGGGGCTGCGCGCGCCGATCCTCGACGGCAACGTCAAGCGCGTGCTGGCCCGCTATGTCGCCCAGGATGGCTATCCGGGCGAACCGAAGGTAGCCCGCCAGCTGTGGGAGGCGGCCGAGCGCTTCACGCCGCAGCAGCGGGTAAACCATTACACCCAGGCGATGATGGATCTGGGCGCCACCCTCTGCACCCGCAGCCGGCCGAGCTGCCTGCTCTGCCCGCTCAAGGACGGCTGCCGTGCCCATCTGCTGGGCCGTGAAACCGACTTCCCGGTGCCCAAGCCGCGCAAGGCGCTGCCGCAAAAACGCACGCTAATGCCGCTGCTGGCCAATCGCGAAGGCGCCATTTTGCTTTATCGACGTCCGTCAACCGGCCTCTGGGGCGGACTCTGGAGCCTGCCGGAGCTGGACGACCTTGAGGCCCTCGACCCGCTGGCGGAGCGTCATGCGCTGCAACTGGAAGAGCGCCGCGAGCTGCCAGGGCTGACCCACACCTTCAGCCACTTCCAGCTGGCCATCGAGCCCTGGCTGATCAAAGTCAAGTCCGCGCCCGACGCCGTGGCCGAGGCCGACTGGCTCTGGTATAACCTCGCCACCCCGCCGCGTCTCGGCCTTGCCGCGCCGGTAAAGACACTGCTCAAGCGCGCCGCCGCTGAATTGCATGCAGGAGAAGACCAATGACCCGCACCGTGAATTGCCGCAAGTACAACCAGGAGCTCCCCGGCCTCGAGCGCCCACCATTTCCGGGACAGAAAGGCGAGGACATCTACAACAACATCTCCAAGCAAGCCTGGGATGACTGGCAGAAGCATCAGACCATGCTGATCAACGAGCGTCGGCTGAACATGATGAACGCCGAGGACCGCAAGTTTCTCCAGGGCGAAATGGACAAGTTCTTCTCCGGCGAGGATTACGCCAAAGCAGAAGGCTACGTGCCGCCCAGCGAGTGATGCAGGCCGCCAATGACCACGCAGCGACGCTAAGCGCCCGTCCAGGCTAAATTTTTTCCTGGCCACGCTTGACAGGCAAAAGCCAAATCCGTCTAATAGCGCCCCGTTGCCCAGGTAGCTCAGTCGGTAGAGCAGGGGATTGAAAATCCCCGTGTCGGCGGTTCGATTCCGTCCCTGGGCACCACCTTTCGTTTTCAGGTGGTGTCAAAACCACCCGAAAGCCCACAAGAAGCCCGCCCCGTGCGGGTTTTTTGTTGTCTATACTTCCCGTGGAAACCCTTGTAAGCCCCAATCTTTAGGGGCATTCTTTGGGGCATGGCCGGTTCGGTCAAATTTATGCCCCTACGAGGTGCGCCCCATGCCACGGAAAGCCACGCCGCTGACGGACAGCGCGATCAAGGTAGCCAAGCCCAAGGACAGCCCCTACAAGCTGACGGACGGCCAAGGGCTATATCTGGAGGTGACGCCCAACGGCTCGAAGCTGTGGCGCCTCAAGTACCGTTTCGATGGCAAGGAAAAGCGGCTGGCCTTGGGCGCTTACCCTGCCGTGTCTCTACAGCAAGCCCGCCAGAGGCGCACAGACGCACGCGAGCTGCTGGCCCAAGGGGCTGACCCCAGCGCAGAGAAAAAAGCCGCCAAACAAGCGCAACGGGGCGATGGCGTGACATTCGAGACACTGGCGCGGGAGTGGTACGCCTACAACGCGCCACGCTGGGCCGAAAGCACCGCCTACAAGGCGAAGCTGTACATGGAAAACGACCTGATACCTGGCATCGGTGCGCGCCCGGTTAAAGCCATCACCCGCCCGGAGCTGGTCGAGCTGGTGCGCAAGGTCGAAGCGCGCGGGACGCTGAACGCGGCTGGCAAGATTCGCCAATGGCTACACCAGATATTCCGCTTCGGTCTGGCCAGTGGCGTAGTCGAAGCCAACCCGGCCACCGATCTGGACGTGGTAGCCGCGCCGCCGAAAGCCACCCGCCACCATCCGCACGTCGCCTTTGCCGAATTGCCCGAGCTGCTGGGCAAGATCGAATCGACCACGCTCAACACCCTGACCCGCTGCGCCATCCGCTTGCTGGTGCTGACTGCCGTTCGCCCTGGTGAGCTGCGCCAAGCGCCCTGGTCGGAGTTCGATCTAGACGGCGCGACCTGGACCATTCCGAAAGCGCGTATGAAAGCCCGCCGCCCGCATGTGGTGCCCCTGCCTCGCCAAGCCGTTGCGATCCTGCGTCAGCTCAAGGAAATCACGGGTGATTACCCGCTAGTGTTTGCAGGCCAGCAGAACCCCGACCGGCCAATGTCTGAAAACACGATTAACAAGGCGCTGCGCCTGATGGGCTACGAAGGCCGCCAGACCGGCCACGGCTTCCGTCACCTGCTGAGCACCGAACTCAACGGACGCGGCTATAACCGCGACTGGATCGAACGCCAGCTAGCCCACGGCGACAACGACGAAATCCGCGACACCTACAACCACGCCACCTACCTGGAGCAGCGCCGGGAAATGATGCAAGCGTGGGCCGATTCGATAGACGCGCTATGCGCCGGCGCCAACGTGGTGAGCATCAAGCGCAAGGCTTAACGGTTTTGGCTGGCCTAGCTCGACGGAGCGAAAAGCGGATTTCCCACCCGCCTGACCAGCCGATCTATTCGAGAAGTGGGGCGCCTGGGAGGGCAGCGGAATGGATGACGCCGAATCGCTTGATCCACTTGACGATTGGCTTGATGAAAAAGACAGCTTTTACGATCCGAAAGACGTTCCTTCTTGGGAGCGTCTCGCGCAGGCGGGAAATATCTTCAAGCGCGTTCTGAAGTGCCACGATAGCGGAAGGAACCCGTCGCCAGAGCTGGTCAAAGACCTGATTGCTGCTGCGCTGATGCTTTCCGAGAACGCTGATCACAAGCAACTAGCAGTCAAGGTGTTTGCCATCGCCCTTAACGAGCTGGAGGAACTAGCTTCCGAATATCCAGAAATTGCGCAAAGACTTATTGGCGTCACGGTCGCGCTAATGATCGGAAGCCAGTCCGTTATAGCTGGCAATGCGATGGAGAGGCATAAAGGCTTTTCCAAAAGAATGGACCCATTAGTCAAAGCGAATGCCCCTAAGGCCGCGGCCATCGAGCGCGCTAAAGCCATCGCTGCCGAGCTATGGCAAGCCGACGCCGCACAAGCGATTCGCGTTGGTGAAATGGCTGACAGGGTTTACCGGGCGCTTGTTTCCGAGGGATTTACCGAAGAACTGCCAGGCAGCGCTGATCGTGTCAAAGAGTGGATCAAGCCCGACGCGCCAATCTACGCCCGCAAAGGTGGCCGCCGCCGAAAAACCCCGTAAGCGTATCGGATAACCCCTTTTCCGTTACGGTGGGGGAATTTTTGCGGCCAGCTTAGTTCGCCAGCATTGCAACCGTTGATTCCCAACAACGCTTTGCACTGCCCTGGAGGGCTTGAACGATGGCCGCACATACCAACCCCGCCCAACTTCCCCGCCGCTTTATCAAGCTGGCCCAAGTGAAGGAATACACCAGCCTTTCCACGTCTGAAATTTACCGGCGCATTGCTGCCGGAACCTTCCCGAAACAGGTAAAGCTGGGGCCGAAATCGAGCTGTTTTGTCGAGTCGGAAGTCTTGGCCTGGTGCGATCAGATGGCCGCACAGCGCGAGGTGGCCTGAAATGAAAAAGGCGACCCGTCCCGAAGAACAAAGCCGCCCACGCAAGGCAGATGTTACCACCGAAGGCCCGAGCAAGATCGCTCGCATTCTGGCGCACCTGCTGAGCGGCGCCAGCGTTAACCGCTTCGAAGCCGAGCGCATCGGCGACCACTGTTTGCCCAGCACCATTGCCGTTCTGGCGAACCACTACGGGCTGAGCATCGAGCGCAAGCAAGAGCGCGTACCGAACCGCTGGGGCGCGCCTTGCACCGTGACCCGCTACAGCCTGCCGCCAAGCCAGCACAAGCGCGCCCGCGCCGTGCTGGTAGCTCTTACCTGCAAGCCGAAGGGGGTGGCCGCATGATCGCCTTTACCCTTGCCAGCCAGCACCAGCAGCGCTATGGTTCGCCCGTCACGGTCAATCCCGTGGCCGGGTTTGGCGACCTGAATCTCAAGTTGGCGCATGTGCGCCCCAAGACCATTGCTGGCGCATTTTTTGTGTCCGCAATGCCGCTCTATGGTAGCCGTGCGCGGGAGACCGAAAGGTCTGCCGGGTGCCAACTTGCCCGGTTCGCCAACCCGCGTACGGCTGCCACCCATAACCGTTTGGCGACGGTTCGTGGCAGCTCCGCAACTCAAGTTGGAGCACCACCCATGCAAACCACCCGCAATCCGTCCACCCACGCCGCCGCCTGGAAGGCCCGCGCCTTCGCTGCGCTGCGTTCCGATTCGTCCCTGTCCGTCCGCCTGCGCCGCTACAACGAAGCGATGGCCCGCGCCCGCTCTCTGGAAACCGTAGGGGGTGTGCAATGAGTACTCGCATCGCCGCTATGGCCAGCATCGCAGACGACGCAATCGAGCAGGTCCGCTATGGGCAGGAGCACGCCCGATGGCTCGCCGCCCTGATGACTGCGATTCACCGAGAGCTTGAGCCAAGCCCCGCCCTACTGGAGTGCCGCGCGAGCCGTGTGCAGGATTTGGCCAGCTTGGGGCAGTACCTGGCCGACGATCTGGCTAACTACATGGATTGCCGCGCCAGTGAGCTGCAAGAGAAGGCCGACGCCGTAGGGGGTGCGCAATGAAGCCCGTTTGCTGGAGCCACCTACTGCCCGACCCGATGGTTCTTAACGATTACTCGGATGACAAGCTCGAAGCCATCGAGCGCACAGCCGATTGCGAGGTTCTGAACCTGACGCTTGGAATCGCCGCAATTGGTGAGCTGCTGGCCTTCACCGCCGACGCTGGCGAGTTGGAGAAGGACACCGCCCGAAATATCGGCTGGCTGATCAACTCGCTGGGCAAGCTGTCGAGCAGGCTGGTCGATACCTCGAACGGCGCGGTGGAGGAACAACACTGCCGCAAGGCCGCCGCACCGTCCCCGACCGCAGAGGGCTAAATCATGACCATTCAAAACGGCGCCCGTGCGCCGAGGGGATCGGCTTGCCTGGAGAAAGCCGAACTGGCCTTCCGCGACGCCCTGCAAGCCACGTTCGGGCCGCTGGATTGGCTGCCAGTAGCAGACGGCACCATTCACCGTTTCCGCGTGCCAGACGACAAGCCCGGCACGCTTAACGGCTGGTACGTCCTACACCTGGACGGCATCGCGTCGGGTGCGTTCGGGAGCTGGAAGGCGGGAGGTTCAAGCACCTGGAGCAGCCGCAAGCCCGCCGATCCGATGGAGGCCGAATTGATCCGCCAGCGCGTCGAGCAGGCACGGGAGCAACGCGAAGCCGACCAGACCCGGCGCCAGATTGCGGCAGCCAGCTATGCGGGCACGCTGTGGACCGAGGCCCGACCGGCTGACCCGGAACACCCCTACCTGACCCGCAAGCGCATTGCCCCGCATCGCCTGCGCCAACGCGGTTACGTTCTGCTGGTGCCGCTGTACGCCGATGGCTACCTGTGCAACCTGCAACGCATCACAGCGGATGGCGGCAAACGCTTTCTGTCCGGGGGCCGGGTGAAGGGCTGCTATTCGCCCATCGGCACACTGGAGCCAGGCCAACCGCTGTATGTCTGCGAAGGCTGGGCAACCGGGGCAACGATCCATGCCGAAACCGGCGCCGCCGTGGCCTGCGCCATGAATGCCGGCAACCTGCTGGAAGTCGGGCGCCAACTTCAACGGCACCACCCGGACAGCCCGTTGATTATCGCGGGGGATGACGACCGCCAGACCGAAGCCGAGGGCAAGGGGAACCCCGGACGCGCCGCAGCCACCCAAGCCGCCGCCGTCCTGGGCTGCGGACTGGTGCTGCCACCCTTCCCCGCTGATGCCCCGCTGGAGCTTTCCGACTTCAACGACCTAGCCAACTGGAGGGCCGCACAATGAGCGCCGCCATCGTTACCCCGATTGTGCCGGAAGCCGCCGCGCCAGCCATCGAGCGCCCCTGTTACCGGGTGTATGAACACACCATCACATTGGACGGCGTGAAGCTGCGCCCCGGCGTCTGGTATCACGGGCAAAGCCTGGACAAGCAAAGCGGCGAGTATCTGCCGTTCGATGAATGGCTGTGCGGGCCTTTGCACGTCGAAGCCGTCACCCGCAACGAAGGCCAGGACGGCGATTACGGGCGCCTGCTGCGATTCCGCAACGCCGACCGCCGCGAACTGACCTGGGCAATGCCCAACGAGCTATTGGCGGGCAAGCCCGATTCGATCCTGTCCGTTCTGCTGGGCATGGGCCTGGACATTGATTACCAGCGCCGCGCCAAGGTCTGCCAGTACATCGCCGCGCAATACCCAAAGGACCGCGTGATAGCGGCCACGTCTACCGGCTGGCACACACGCGAACTTTTCATCATGCCGCGCCAGAACATCGGTAAGGGCAAAGCGATCTTCCAGAGCGAAGCCGCCAACGGTGACGACTACCGCCAAGGCGGAACGCTGGAAGGCTGGCAAGACAGCATCGGCGCCAAGTGCGAAGGCAACCCGTTGCTGGTGCTGAGCGTGTGCGCATCGCTTGCCGGGCCGCTGCTGTACCACGTCCAACGGCAAGGCGGGGGCTTTCACATCGTCGGCGATTCCAGCACCGGCAAGAGTTCCGCCATTCTGGCCGGGGCTTCGGTATGGGGGCACGGTGAGGACTTCAAGCGCACTTGGCGCGCCACTGGCAACGGGCTGGAAGGGATCGCCAGCCAACGCAATGACACGCTGCTGGCGCTGGATGAGATCGGCGAGGCCGACCCACGGGAGATAGGCGCCGTGGTCTACGCAATGGCGAACGGCACCGGCAAGGCCCGAGCCACCCGCAACGGTTCGGCACGGGCTGCGAAGCGCTGGCGCGTCATGCTGTTTTCATCCGGTGAGCTGGGGCTATCGGCGCTGATGGCCGAAGGGGGCAAGCGCAGCCGCGCCGGGCAGGAAATCCGCCTGCTGGATATACCCGCCCGCCGCGCTTTCGGAGCCTGGGACAACTTGCACGGCATGACCGGGGGCCGGGAGTTTTCCGACGCAATCCAGCGCGCCAGTGTGACGCACTACGGGCACGCAGGGCCGCAGTTCATCCGCAAGCTGCTGGAGCTTGGCGAGCAGGACGACTTGCCCGCGCTGCTGGCACAACTCTGCAACCAGTACCCCAGCACGAGCGGGCAGGAGAGCCGCGCTGCCGAACGCTTCGCCCTGGTGGCTATGGCGGGGGAACTGGCTATCAGCTTTGGCATTCTCCCCCTGCCGACTGGCGCAGCCCGCGACGCAATGTTGGGGCTGTTTGAGGTATGGCGAGCAGGACGGGGGCAAGGCCCAAGCGAGGATCGGCAGATATTGCGCGCCATCGCTGACTTCATCGCCCGCCACGGCGACACCCGGTTTTCATCCGCCGATGACCCCGAAGGCGAAGCCAGGGACCGCGCCGGGTATTGGGAGGACAGCCCGAGCGGGCGTCTGTACCTGTTCAACCGCCCCGGCCTGGAGGAAGCCGCCAAAGGTTACGACCTGGGGCGCGTGGTGCTGGCACTGGAGTCGGTCGGAGCAATTGCCAAGCGTGAACCGGGCCGTGCCCAAGCCACCAAGCGACTGCCCAGCGGGCGCAAGGAAAAACTGTACTGGATCGACGCCGCCAGGCTGGAGCCGGAACAGTAAACGAACCTTGCATTTCCTACTGGGGACAGTGGGGACAGCGGGGGCGCCCTAGTGCCGCAAGGGCTAGAGCTGCCCCCACCCGCTGCAAAGGCAAGGGGACAGTGGGGACAGGCCGGACAATTTGCCCCCTTTGCCCCCACCCAGTGACAGGCATAGGGGACAGCTACAGCCCGCGCCGTTACTGGCTGCCCCCTTTGTCCCCTCTGTCCCCACGGCAAAACACAAAAGGGAAAGCGAAATGAGCGCACTTGCACAGCTTGCCGACAACTTGGGGCTTTCAAGCGATACGCGACCAGCACCAGCTACCCCACCCGTCCAACCCGCTGCCAACGATCCGCAGCAGCCGACCAGCGCACCAGCACGACCAACCGCACCAGAGGCCACCAGCGAGCCGAAGCGCGCCGCCTGGAGGATCACCCGAGCAGGCCAGGCGATTGGTTACATGGTCGGACAGCCAATGACCTATTCCGAGGCCCTGGCCGCCGCTCGCTGGCGCTGGGCTGATGCCGAACTAGACGGCGCACCAAAGGAGCCGAACCGATGAAAGCCAGCCAGATTCGAGCACTCGCCAACATAGCCGACAAGCTTAGCTGTGCAAAAAATACTGGGTAAATACACAGCATTTGCTTGATTTTGCTAATGCCAGGCGTAGCATTCGCAACTGTAGCGACATGTCGTCTTTCACGACACGAAGGGCAAGCAATGGCATTTTTCGAACATGAGCAACCAATCAGACGCCGTGGCCGTGCTCGCAACGTGAGCAAGGCAGAGATACAGGCTGCGTGGGATCGCATTCGGGACAAGGCAAAGGCCGGCGACGTTCAAGCGTCCGCGCTGCTGATTGCCCTGGCCAAGCAAGCGCAGCCGGCAGACCACTCCGAATAGGTAGACACGATGATCGACCCGAACAAAGAACGCGCCGAAGTCCTGCGCCAGATCGATGAAAACACAGCCGAGCAGCGTCGCCTCGCCGGCCTGGTGGAGCGATACAACGCAGACCGGAACACCACCGACCCCACGCTTTTCTCCGCTGCTGAAAACCTGCGAATAGCTCAGTGCGACGAGATACGACTGCACTCCGAGCTGGAGCGTGTAGACCGCCTGATCGATTGGCGCGATTCGGTGAAGAACGCAGACAGCACCATAAAGGCCGCAACGAAGCAGATTGCCGCCGCGACGAAAGCAGCCGGGGCGCTCGACGCTGAGCACGCCAAGCTGAGCACCAAGCTTGAGCGTTTGCGCACTGAGATTGCCGAGCACCTGGACGCTGCTGAGCGGGCCGCTGAACAGGCCGCCACCGAGTACGTCGCCGCAGCCGCACAGAGCGACGAACGCGCCGAAGCCTTGGCGCAATCGAAGCTGGACAAAGCAAACGAAGCCGCAGAGGCAGCACAGCGTAAGGCCGCACGGCAAAGCGCCCTGGTGGCCGCGATGGAGAGCGAGCTGGCCGCTATCGATGGCCGACGCGAAGTCGAGCGCCAGCGCCTGAGCGAAGCGAACAGCCAGCGACTCGAAGCGCACACCCTCAAGGTGCAGGCCGAGTGGGACGCAGCCGCTGAAAGCCTGGTCAAGCTAGGCGCTAAGCTGGTCGCCCTGGAGAGCGCCAAAGGCAGTGGCAGAACCATGCGTAACCTCTGCCTGCCGCTGACCAACAAGCTGGGGGCCGGCAGAATCAACGAGAACACACTGCGCACCGCAGCCGAAGGCGTGGACCTGAGCGCCTTGATCGGCAACTAGAACACCTGCAAGACGCCCAGTCGGCCAGTGGCGTTGTAACCCCGACAGCCGGCGCGCTCTTTCTCCTAGGAGACCCTCGGAGCGGTGGCCGGCACTCCCCCCTTCAAGGTACTGGGACACCCCCGCCACCCGTTGCGGGTGATTCGCGCCCCGCTTTTTCGCTATCTACCAACTTTTCCAGCGCCCTGGTTGTTGTTTAGTCGTCATCTGTAAAGCCAGACGACAGACGACCTACGCCCGTCAAATAGACCAACCGCAACCCAACACCACGGGGAGGGCCGGTTGAAAGTCTGAGCAAGCGCAATGCCCGAACGACGGGTGGATCCAGATTTCCGCGCCGTCATAATTCAGATTTGAAAATGGGCAATGCGCTGCCGATCAAATCCCCATGATTCGGGGAGCCGCCCCGGATTGAAGTTCGATACCGGGAAGTCCGGTAACCCCATGACAGCAGGACGGAGCACGCTAATAAAACGCTAAGGCGAAACGAGCCATTGGAGCCGGAACGGGGGGCACTTTTCGTTTTGGGGGCATTTTTGGGGGCATCGACAAACTAGCGAACCAGACAAACCCAGCAAACACGCCACCTGTAGCGATTGGTTCGGTTCCGTCCCTGGCACCACCTTTCGTTTTCAGGTGGTGTCAGCGCCACCCGAAAGCCCACAAGAAGCCCGCCCCGTGCGGGTTTTTTGTTGTCTGCTTTTCTGCACCTTCCAACGCTTCGCCTGCCTGATCCCGGCCTGGTTACCGGAACATGCCACATCACCAAAGGCCGTAATCCTCATGATCTGGTTGCGTGCGTCACCCGCAGCAACCTGCTCCGCCTCCACCCAGAGCACCGCATCTTTCTGCATTACCCAAACACCGCGCTGGAAACCACGCCGGTTGCATTGACTGGTGCGAACAGCGCGCTGACTGCGTCGTGCGCCTGTCGGGCTACTCTTCACAGCCGGAAGCGGCGCTCGGCAGGCAGAGTCAAACCCGCCGCGCTATTCTCCAGTCAGCGTCAGGAAGCTGGTTATTCGAGCAGGAGCACGCCGTGCGGGCATTTCCGAAGCTGTTGATCTGGATCGTCCTGAGTGCACTGTCGGCGCCGGCAAGCGCCTGGCGGTTCGTTACCGAGGACTTTCCTCCGTTCACCTACCCAGCCACAGACAGCACGGTCGCCGCACAGGCGAACTCCGCTGGCTTGCCTGCGGCCGGCCCGCTCGCGCAGATCGTGCGCAGCGTCTGCACCCGTCTGCAGCGGCAGTGCTCGATCGCCCTGCATCCCTGGCGGCGCGCGCTGGCGCTGGCCGAAGAAGGCAAGGCGGACGGTATCTTCACCGTAATCCGCTCGCCAGCGCGCGACCGGGCCTTCCATGTCACCCGCATGCTGGTGACTTCGCGCTACAGCGTGTTCGCCCGGCAGTCCAGCGCCTTCGTCTATCACCAGCCCCGTGACCTGACCGGCAAGACCATCGGTGTCTATGGCCCTTCCGGCACCTCGTTCGTGCTGAGCGAGCGCCTGCAGCAGGTGCCCGGGGTGTCGATCCAGCTGGTGGCGGACAACCGTCGCCTGCTGCGCATGCTGGATGCTGGTCGTTTCGGCGAGCACGGCTTGGCCGTGGTCAACCAGGACGTGGCCTGGCATCTGATCGATGCAGAACAGCTCGACAGCGTCCGCGAGGTTGGTGAGCTGCAGCCGGTGTCGTATGGCATCGGCCTGTCGCGCGAGCGAGTCAGTGCGGAGGAATTTGCTGACTTCGCCGCGGCCCTGGACGCGCTCATCGACGACGGCACGGTGCCGACGATCCTGCGCCAGCACCGCCTCGAAGCGGCTTTCTGACAGGTAGCAGGCGCCACACCTTCCACGCGCCCCCACCACGCACACGCCGGCGGGCAGCCATGTAGTGGTGAGTAATCCGTCCGATCTCGCCGTCTATGCTTGAGGCAAGACAGCACATTCACCCCACCTGTCGGTGCAAAGTCGCCGAAGCGGAGATTGTCGACCTCATGGATTCAGACCAGAAAGCCGCCAAAGCCATCATTCTCGTTCCCGTATTCGTTCCCGCCGTAGTGGTGACCCTACTGCTGGTCATTGGCACGATCAGCAATCCGGAGCTGGCCGGCGAGGTATTCGATTCGACTCTGGCATTCATCACCGCCAACTTCGGCTGGTTCTACATGCTGGCCGTGGCGTTCTTCCTGGTGTTCATCGTCGGCATCGCCATGACCAAGTGGGGCAGCATCAAGCTCGGCCCGGATCACGCCGAACCGCAGTACAGCTTTCCTGCCTGGTTCGCCATGCTGTTCTCCGCCGGGTACGGCATCGCCCTGCTGTTCTTCGGCGTCGCCGAACCGGTGCTGCATTACGCGACACCGCCCTCCGGCGCGGCAGAAACCGTCGACGCAGCCAAGCAGGCCATGCAGATCGCCTTCTTCCACTGGGGCTTTCATATCTGGGCCATTTACGGTCTCACAGGGCTGGTGCTGGCCTACTTCTCATTCCGCCATGGTCTGCCGCTGTCGATGCGCTCGGCGCTCTACCCGATCATCGGTGAACGCATCCACGGGCCGATCGGGCACGCGGTGGACATCTTCGCCATCCTCGGCACGCTGTTCGGCATCGCGACCACCCTCGGTCTGTCGGTCACCCAGATCAACGCCGGGATCAACTATCTGTGGCCGCAGATTCCCGTGGATATCAGCGTGCAGATAATAGCCATCGCGGTGATCACACTGATGGCCATCGCCTCGGTGGTCGCCGGTCTGGACAAGGGCGTGAAGAACCTGTCACTGCTCAACATGATCCTGGCGATCGCACTGATGCTGTTCGTGTTCATCGTCGGTCCGACCATCTTCATTCTCGAGACGTTCCTGCAGAACACCGGCAGCTACCTGAACAACATCATCGAGCGCACCTTCAACCTGCAGGCCTATAGCCGCAGCGACTGGATCGGCAACTGGACGCTGTTCATCTTCGGCTGGACCATCGCCTGGTCGCCCTTCGTCGGCCTGTTCATCGCCAAGATCAGCCGCGGTCGCACCATCCGCCAGTTCGTCTTCGGCGTGATGTTCGTACCCACCATCTTCACCTTTCTGTGGTTCTCGATCTTCGGCGACACCGCGCTGCATCTGATCATGGTCGAGGGTTACAACTCGCTGATCAGCGAGGTGCAGGCCGATCATGCGATCGCGCTGTTCAAGCTGTTCGAGCGCCTGCCGCTGACCTCGATCGCCTCGTTCATCGCCGTGGTACTGATCATCACCTTCTTCGTCACCTCCTCGGACTCCGGCTCGCTGGTGATCGACTCGCTGGCCGCCGGCGGCGCGACGCAAACCCCGGTCTGGCAGCGGGTGTTCTGGGCCAGCACGGAAGGTGCCGTCGCCGCGGCATTGCTGCTCGCCGGTGGCCTCAGCGCGCTGCAGACCATGACCATCGCCAGCGCGCTGCCCTTCGCGGTGATCATGCTTCTCTCAGCGCTGGGCATGTGGCGCGCGCTGGTGATCGAGGGGCATCACGAGATCAGCCTGCAGAGCCACATGCAGGGCAGCCGCCTGGCGAGCAACGCCGGGCCCGGGCTGTGGAAGAAGCGCCTGGCCGGACTGGTCAATTTCCCCAGCCGTACAGAGGTCGAAGGCTTCATGTTCAGCACCGTGCTCAAGGGCATGCGGCGCGTGCAGCGGGCGCTGGCCGAGCAGGACTGGCCGGCCGAGGTGCATGTGGACGAGCAGAACTCGCGACTCTATCTGGAGGTGATCAAGGAAGATCAGCTGGATTTCATCTACGAAATCCGCCTGCTCAGCTACGCAATGCCGGCCTTCGCGCTGTCCGAAAGCCCCGAGGGCGAGGACCAGTACTATCGCGCGGAAGTCTTCCTGCGCCGCGGCGGGCAGTCCTACGACATCTATGGCTACGACCAGCAGGACATCATCAGCGACATCCTCGACCAGTTCGAGAAGTACCTGCACTTCCTGCACATCTCACCCGGCAGCCTGCCGTGGAGAATGGAGGAACACGACGAAATGCTCAGCGGCGATACTGATGAAACGAAACCGGCTCAGCCCTAACCCCGCTTCGCCGGGTGCCCGACGCAGACGCCACGGCCGCCCGGGCGGAGTGAGACATCTGAAGGCGATACAGGCAATTGGACACTTTTAGAGGCTGCAGAGCCGGTTAATTCGGCATTCTTCACGCTTGGCGCATGCTCCGGTGCATGCTAGGTTTGCGCCTCGCCAGGATGGCGAGCAGTCCGCCGGAGCGCAACCAACCGAATATCCAGACCCAGGCGGCCTTTCGCCGGTCTACAAGAGGACCCCGCATGGCCGAGGCCATACCTGCACTGGAAATCCGCAACCTGCACAAGCGCTACGGCGATCTGGAAGTTCTCAAAGGCATCTCGCTGACTGCTCGTGATGGCGATGTGATTTCCATCCTCGGCTCTTCAGGCTCCGGCAAGTCCACCTTTCTGCGCTGCATCAACCTGCTGGAAAACCCCAACGAGGGCGAGATTCTGGTGGCCGGCGAGTCGCTCAAACTCAAGCGCGACAAGCAGGGCGACCTGATCGCCGCCGATGGCAAGCAGCTCAACCGGGTACGCAGCGAGCTGGGCTTCGTGTTCCAGAACTTCAACCTCTGGCCGCACATGACCATCCTCGACAACATCATCGAGGCGCCGCGGCGGGTGCTGGGCAAGAGCAAAGCCGAAGCCACCGAAATCGCCGAGGCGCTGCTGGCCAAGGTCGGCATCGCCGACAAGCGCCACGTCTACCCCAACCAACTCTCCGGCGGCCAGCAGCAGCGCGCGGCCATCGCCCGTACGCTGGCGATGCAGCCCAAGGTCATCCTGTTCGATGAGCCAACCTCGGCGCTCGACCCGGAAATGGTACAAGAAGTGCTTACCGTCATCCGGTCGCTCGCCGATGAAGGTCGCACCATGCTGCTCGTCACCCACGAAATGAATTTCGCCAAGCAGGTCTCCAGCGAAGTGGTTTTCCTCCACCAGGGTCTGGTCGAGGAACAAGGAACGCCCGAGCAGGTATTTGACAATCCGCAATCGGCGCGCTGTAAACAGTTCATGTCCAGCCATCGTTAATGGAGCAACACCGCATGAAGAGCTACAAGAAGATTCTGCTGACCGCCGCTGCATCCCTGATCATCGGCACGCAAGCATTCGCTGCGGAAAAACTACGGATCGGTACCGAAGGCGCCTACCCGCCCTTCAACCTGATCGACGCCAGCGGCCAGGTGGTCGGCTTCGATCTGGATATCGCCCACGCCCTCTGCGCCAAGATGCAGGTCGAGTGCGAAGTGGTCACCTCCGACTGGGATGGCATCATCCCGGCACTGAACGCCGGCAAGTTCGACTTCCTCGCCGCCTCCATGTCGGTCACCGAAGAGCGTAAGCAGGCGGTGGACTTCACCGACCACTACTACACCAACAAGCTGCAGTTCGTGGCGCCCAAGTCGGTGGACTTCAAGACCGATGAAAGCTACCTGGACGGCAAGGTGATCGGCGCCCAGCGCGCCACCATCGCCGGCACCTGGCTGGAAGACAACCTCGACGACGTAGTCGACATCAAGCTCTACGACACCCAGGAAAACGCCTACCTGGACCTGGCTTCCGGCCGCGTCGACGGCATCCTCGCTGACACCTTCGTGCAGTGGGAATGGCTCAAGAGCGACGCCGGCAAGGATTTCGAGTTCAAGGGCGAACCGGTATTCGATAACGACAAGATCGCCATCGCGGTACGCAAGGGCAACGACGAGCTGCGCGAGAAGCTGAACAAGGCGCTGGCCGACATCGTCGCCGACGGCACCTACAAGCAGATCAACGACAAGTACTTCCCGTTCAGCATTTACTGATCCAACCGAACCGAAGCCCGGTCGCCTGAAAACTGGCCGACCGGGCTTCGGTGTTTGAGCTTCTATGATTCCTGACCTTCACGGATTCGGTCCGGCGCTGCTCGCCGGCACCTGGATGACCATCCAACTGGCCCTCGCCTCACTGGCGCTGGGGCTGGTGCTCGGCCTGCTCGGCGCCCTCGCCAAGACCTCGCCTTACAGCGCGCTGCGCTGGCTCGGCGGAACCTATTCGACCATCGTGCGCGGCGTACCCGAGCTGCTCTGGGTGCTGCTGATCTATTTCGGCACCATCGGCCTGATCCGCGGCATCGGCGAACTGTTCGGCATCGAGAATCTTGCGCTGAGTCCGTTCGCCGCCGGCACCATCGCTCTCGCCCTGTGCTTCGGTGCCTACGCCACGGAAGTCTTCCGCGGCGCGTTGCTGGCGATTCCCAAGGGGCACCGCGAAGCCGGCCTCGCCCTCGGCCTGGGTAAACGGCGCATCTTCCTGCGCCTGATCCTGCCGCAGATGTGGCGCCTCGCCCTGCCGGGGCTGGGCAACCTGTTCATGATCCTGATGAAGGACACCGCGCTGGTCTCGGTGATCGGCCTGGAAGAAATCATGCGCCGCTCGCAAATCGCCGTGACCGCCAGCAAGGAACCCTTCACCTTCTTCCTGGTGGCCGCCTTCATCTACCTGTGCCTGACCATCGTCGCGATGATCGGCATGCATTTTCTGGAAAAACGCGCCGGCCGCGGATTCGTCAGGAGCGCGGCATGAGCTGGGAACTCTTCATCAAGTGGCTGCCGAGCTTCATCGACGGCGCCTGGCTGACCCTGCAGCTGGTCGGTGTCTCGGTCATCGCCGGACTGATTCTCGCACTGCCGCTGGGCATCGCCCGTTCGTCCAAGCATCTGGCGGTGCGCGCGCTGCCCTACGGTTACATCTTCTTCTTCCGCGGCACGCCGCTGCTGGTGCAACTGTTCCTGGTCTACTACGGCGCGGCGCAGTGCGACGCGGTGCGCCAGAGTGTGCTCTGGCCGTATCTGCGTGATCCGTACTGGTGCGCAATCATCACCATGACCCTGCACACCGCCGCCTATATCGCCGAGATCATCCGCGGTGCGATCCAGAACGTGCCGCACGGCGAAATCGAGGCGGCGCGTGCGCTGGGCATGTCGCGCAGCCAGGCGCTGTGGCACATCATCCTGCCGCGTGCGACGCGCATCGGCCTGCCGGCCTACAGCAACGAGGTGATCCTGATGCTCAAGGCCAGTGCGCTGGCCAGCACCATCACCCTGCTGGAGCTGACCGGCATGGCGCGCAAGATCGCCGCACGCACCTACATGCATGAGGAAATGTTCCTCACCGCCGGCCTGATCTACCTGCTGATCGCCTTCGTGCTGATGCAGGGTTTCAAGCTACTGGAACGCTGGCTGCGCGTGGACGCCTGCCAGGGCCGATAGGCACAGCCGAGCGCGGCGCCCGACCGCGCCCGCTCAGCCACCCCATCATCCACTCCCCTCATTCTCCAGCGCAGCCAGCTGCCGCTGCAGAAAGCGTCGCTCCGGCGCCAGCCGCACCAGTTGCAATGCCAGCCGATAGGCCTCGCAAGCCTCGGCGGGACGCTGCAGGCGGCACAGCAGATCGGCCCGCGCGGCGTGCAGCAGGTGATAGTCGGACAGCACGCCGCGTGCCTGCAGCTCATCGAGCAGCTCCAGTCCCGCCACCGGCCCGCGGTACATGGCCAATGCCACGGCGCGGTTCAGCTCGATCACCGGCGACGGATTGACCCGCAGCAGCACGTCATACAGGCCGACGATCTGCGCCCAGTCGGTCTGTGCCGCGCTTGGCGCCTCGGCGTGCACGGCCGCGATCGCCGCCTGCAGGCTGTAGAACCCATAGCGCCGCGACGCCAGCGCGCGCTGCACCAACCGCACGCCCTCATCGATCTGGCGCGCATCCCAGCGACCGCGGTCCTGCTCATCGAGCCGCACCAGCTCACCCGCCGCATCGACGCGCGCTGCCCGCCGCGCATCGTGCAGTAGCATCAGGGCCAGCAGTCCGATGGCTTCGGCTTCGGGCAACAACTCGGCGAGCAACCGGCCGAGGCGAATCGCCTCCACGCACAGATCCCCGCGCGTCAGCTGCGTTCCGGCGGAAGCCGCGTAGCCCTCGTTGAACACCAGATAAAGCACCTGCAGCACACTGTCGAGCCGTTCGGCCAGGGCTTCGCGCTCCGGCACACGGTAAGGAATCTGCGCCTCGCGAATCTTCGCCTTGGCACGCACGATGCGCTGGGCGATGGTGCTGGGCGTGGCGAGAAACGCGCGCGCGATCTCCTCGGTGCTCAGATCGCAGACCGTGCGCAGGGTCAGCGCGACACGCGCCTGCGTCGGCAGCGCCGGGTGGCAGCAGGTGAAGATCAACCGCAGGCGGTCGTCTTCCATCTCGTCGACCTCCACTGCATCCGCCACGTCTTCCAGCTGGTCGGCCAGCAGCCGCAGCGACGCATCGAAGCGCGCCCGGCGGCGCAGGGCATCGATGGCCTTGAAGCGACCGGTGGACACCAGCCAGGCGCGCGGATTGTCCGGTACGCCATCGCGTGGCCACTGCTGCAAGGCCGCGGTGAAGGCGTCGTGCAAGGCTTCCTCGGCGCGATCGAAGTCGCCCAGCAGGCGGATCAGCGTGGCCAGCACACGCCGCGACTCGCGGCGGTAGATCGCCTCGGCGCGCGCCGTCGCGAAGGCCCCGGTCAGCGGCATGCTCAGCGCTGCGGCAGCTGACGCAAGGGCCGCACCTCGACGCAGCCAAGACTGGCTGGCGGAATCTGCGCGGCGATGGCCTCGGCTTCGCGCTGGTCAGCCGCCTCGATCAGGTAGAAGCCGGCCAGCTGCTCGCGCGTCTCGGCAAACGGCCCGTCGACGACCGTGGTCTCACCGTCGCGCACGCGCACCGTGCGGGCGGTGCGCACCGACTGCAGCGGCTCACCGGCGAGCATGTGGCCGCTGGCACGCAGCCTTTCACCACAGGCGATACAGCGCGCGACGAGCGCCTGCCATTCCTCATCACTCAGCGCGTCCACACGCTGCTCGTCGTAATAGATCAGGCACAGGTATTTCATCGTTGCTCTCCGACTGTCGCCACCACAGTAAAGCTAGCAGGCGACAGTCGGCGTGATGTCGCAGAGCGACGAGTACCGTGCGCGACTCAGCCGCCCGGCTGTTCCGCGTCCATGCACACCTGACCGGTCTGCATGTCGAAGGGCATCGAGAAATGCTCGTGGATCACTTTCCAGTCACCGTCACGGCGCGCCCAGACCCGGCTGCCACGCATCCACGCGCTCTGCATCTGGCCCTCGGCGTTGGGGCCGCCGCAATGGTTGAGCATGCGGCTGTAGGCCAGCTCGCCGCCGACCTCCACATGCAGCTCATGGGTTTCGAAGAAGCCTTCACCCTGGCAGAACTCGAAGCAACGCTGCCAGTGCGCGCGGTAATCGGCCACGCCCTTGAATTGCAGCGGCCCGACGGCATCGAAGGCGACTAGCTCGTCGGCGTACTGGGCAAGGATGCGGTCCAGGTCCTTGGCGGCAATGGCGCGCTCGAACTCCTCGTGAAGCTGGCGGATGCGCGCTTCGTCATGGTGCTTTTGCTCGTTCATGTTGATCTCCTGTCGTCTGGTTGAACGGCTGTTCCTCACCTGGTCGTTCGACGCGCTCGGCAATCGACAGGCCGGCCGATTTTTTTTTTGCAGCGCCAGGAATCCACGCGCCAGACGCCCCGCCCAGCATTTCCACGAGGAGGCATCAGACGGAACACGGTTGCGAATTGTTATCATTAGAATATGATAATGGCTCACAGATGGCACAAACTCCCAACTAATCGTTGCGCCGTCATCGCCCTTCGCAATCCAACGCCCGTTCAGGTCCGCCATGCCCACTCTCCGCTTGCCGCGTAAAACCGCACTGCTACCCGTTTGCCTGTTAGCCGGCTTCGCCAGTTCGCCGCTGATGGCCCAGCAACGAACCGAAAGCCAGGCACAGGACAATACCGGCGAGCCGGTGGAGCTGCAGTCCGTCGAGATCACGGCCAGCGCCGATGCCTCGGCCGAAGGCCTGACGCAGCCCTACGCCGGCGAGCAGGTGGCGCGCGGCGGCCGTGTCGGCATCCTCGGCAACCGCGACTACATGGAAACGCCGTTCACCTCGACGTCCTACACCTCGCAACTGATCCAGGACCAGCAGGCGCGCAGCGTCTCCGACGTGCTGCAGAGCGACCCTTCCGTGCGCGTGGCGCGCGGCTTCGGCAACTTCCAGGAGCTGTACGTGGTACGCGGCTTCCCGGTGTATTCCGACGACATCTCCTACAACGGCCTCTATGGCCTGCTGCCGCGCCAGTACGTTGCCGCCGAGTTCATCGAGCGCGTGGAAGTGTTCCGCGGCGCCAACACCTTCCTCAACGGCGCAGCACCGGGCGGCAGCGGCATCGGCGGGGCGATCAACATCCTGCCCAAGCGCGCGCCCAACGAGCCGCTGACCCGCCTGACCCTCGGCGCCGAGAGCGGCGGCCAGGCCATGACCCATGCCGACATCGCCCGCCGCTTCGGCGCCGAGGAGCGCTTCGGCGTACGCCTGAACGCTGCCAAGCGCGCCGGTGAGACCACCGTCGAGGATGAGGAGCGTACCCTCGACATGTTCGCCCTCGGTCTCGACTACCAGGGCGACAACTTCCGCCTGTCCGGCGACATCGGCCACCAGTACCACTTCATCGACCAGCCGCGCCCGAGCGTCACCCCCAACGGCGGCATCCCCAGCGCACCGGACGCCGAGGACAACTTCGCCCAGCCCTGGACCTACTCGAAGGAGAAGCAGACCTTCGGCACCTTGCGCGCCGAGTACGACTTCTCCGACGCGGTGACCGGCTGGCTCGCCGCCGGCGTGCGCGAGGGCGAGGAGAAGAACCGCCTGGCCAGCATCAAGGCCGGCCGCTCCGGCGCGGGCACCTTCTACCGCTTCGACAACGTGCGCGAGGAGGACGTCTTCACCAGCGAAGTCGGCCTGCGCGCCCGTGGCAACACCGGCGCCGTCTCCCACGAGTGGGTGATGTCCGCGGCGATGTTCGATCTGCAAGCACGCAACGCCTACGGCATGTCGGGCAACCTTGCCGCCGATATCCACGACCCGTTCGACGCGGCGATGCCAGGCACCACCTGGACCGGCGGCCAGATGTCCGATCCTGGCGTCACCGAACGCACCCACACCCAGAGCCTGGCGCTGGCCGACACTCTGGGCTTCCTCGACGACCGCTTGCTGCTCACCCTCGGCGCGCGTCGTCAGGGCATCGAGGCCAAGAGCTACGACTACAACAGCGGCGACCGCCTGTCCTCCTACAACCGCTACAAGACCAGCCCGGTGGCCGGCGTGATCTACCAACTCACCGACGAACTGTCGGTTTACGCCAGCTACATCGAAGGTCTGGTCAAGGGCGACATCGCTCCAGCGAGCAGCGGTGGCGTAGCCATCGTCAATGCCGGCGAGGCGCTGGAGCCCTATGTCTCCGAGCAGACCGAGGTCGGCATCAAGTACGACGGCGGCAACCTGGGCGGCAGTCTGGCGCTGTTCACCACCGACCGACCGTTCAGCACCGTGGAGAATGGCGTGTTCACCGATGGCGGCGAGCAGCGCAACCGCGGTATCGAGCTGTCCGTGTTCGGCGAGCCGACCTACGGCGTGCGCCTGCTCGGCGGCCTGACCCTGCTCGATGCCGAGCTGACCAGCACCCAGGACGGCATCAACGAGGGCAACCGTGCGATCGGCGTGCCGCGCACCCAGGCCAATATCGGCGGCGAGTGGGACGTGCCGGGCAGCAACGGCCTGACCCTAACCAGCCGCGTGGTCTACACCAGCAGCCAGTACGCCGACGTGGCCAACGATATGCAAGCGCCATCCTGGACCCGTCTGGACCTCGGCGCGCGCTACCGCATGGTCATCGACGAGCGTGACGTGACCCTGCGCGCGCGCCTGGACAACGTCACAGGCCGCGACTACTGGGCCTCGGTGGGCGGCTACCCGAACGCCAACTACCTCGTTCTCGGCGCCCCGCGCACGTTGTCGCTCAGCGCCACGGTCGACTTCTGATGCAGGCACGTACCCTGCGTGGCTGGGGCTGGGTCCACAAGTGGTCCAGCCTCATCTGCACGCTGTTCATCCTGCTGCTGTGCCTGACCGGCCTGCCGCTGATCTTTTCCCACGAGATCGAGCACCTGACCGGCAGCGAGGTCGCCGCGCCGCCGATGCCGACGGGCACGCCGCATATCGCGCTCGATCAGGTCGCGGCCGAGGCGGTCAAGGCCTATCCGGGCCTAGTGCCGCTGTACTTCTTCGCCGAGGAGGACCTGCCCGACCTCTGGTATCTCAAGCTCGACACCCGGGTGGATACCGACGAGAGCGAGTCGCGGCTGATCCTCTCCGACGCGCGCACCGGCGCCGTGGTCGACGTGCCGGCGTTCGATGAGGGCTTCATGAGCGTGATGTATCGCCTGCACGTGGATCTCTATGCGGGCCTAGCGGGCAAGCTGTTCCTCGGTTTCATGGGCCTGCTGCTGGTCGTGGCGATCGTCTCCGGCGTGGTGCTCTATGCACCGTTCATGCGCAAGCTGGACTTCGCCGAGGTGCGTCGCGAGCGGGCGCCGCGCACACGCTGGCTCGACCTGCACAATCTGCTCGGCATCGTCACCCTGGTGTGGGCGCTGGCGGTGGGCTTCACCGGGGTGATCAACACCTGGGCGGACCTGATCTTCAAGGGCTGGCAGGCCGAGCAGGTCGCCGCATTGCAGGCCGGCGAAACGCGGGTATTGCTGACTGCCGCTGCCGGTGATGCTCCCGCTGCGGACGGCTCGCTGCAGGCCGCCGTCGACCGCGTGCTGGCCGCCGCGCCGGGCATGGCGATCTCGATGATCGCCTACCCCGGCACCCTGCGCGCCACCCCGGAGCACGTCGCGGTGATCCTGCGCGGCGACACGCCGCTGACCTCGCGCCTGACCCAGGCGCTGCTGGTCGACCCGGCCAGCGGCGAGGTGCTGGAAGCCAGCGCACGGCCCTGGTACGTCACCGCGCTGCAGCTGTCCGAGCCGCTGCACTTCGGCGACTACGGCGGCCTGCCGCTGAAGGTGCTGTGGGCGCTACTGGATATCCTCACCATCGTCGTGCTTGCCAGCGGCCTGTACCTCTGGCTCAAGCGTGGCGCAACGGAGGCGCGGACATGATGCGCATCTGGTTGTGGCCGCTGGTCATCGCGCAGGTCTCGGCGCTCGGCCTGCTCGCCGGACTGGTTTCCGATGGTATCGGTGACTGGCTGAGCTGGGCGGCGCTCAGCCTGCCGGTGGCAATCAGCGGGAAAGCGCTGGCCGGCCGGCGGCGTACAGGCTGACGGCCCGCTGGCTCAGGACAGCAGGCTGACCACGGCGAAGCGGCCGATGTTGGCCTGCGCCACCACCGTCTGGGTGACCGCGGCATAGCTCGACGGGCTGCGCTGCATCAGCTCGTACAGCTCGCGGGAGAACTCCAGCGCCCATTGCTGCTCGTCGGCATCGGCCTGGCGCGCGAGGAATTCGCGGATCTCGCGCTGGCGCTGGCTCAGCTGTTCGCGTAGCGCGGTGACCTTGTCCAGACCCGCCACCACGTTGTCGAGCAGGCGGCGCAATTCGCGCAAGGAATCCAGCTGCGGCTCGGCGGGCAAACTCAGGGCCCGCTCTTCCTGGCTCTGCAGGCGCTGGAAGCGGCCCTTGGCGAACAGCTTGTCCTCGCCCTGCACCGCCAGCTGGTCCTTGAGCTGCTGCCATTCGCTCTCGCGCGCCGAGAACTTCAGCTGGCCGTGCTGATCCAGCTCGGCACGGATGCCGGCATTGCCGAGGGTGGCATTGAAACGACGCAGGATCTGCTCGTCGCTGAGGTTGTCATCCAGCACCACCGCCACCGGCTCGGCCAGCTGGCGACCACCGCTGAACAGCAGCGTCTCGCGGCCGGACTGGCGGATGGTATCCAGCGAGTCCAGCCCCTGCAGGCTGAAGCGGCTGCGCACCGGCTCGGTGAGCCGCAGCTTGAAGTTGGCATCCAGCGTATTGCCCGAACGCGTGCTGCGCTGTTGCAGCAGCTCGTCGACCTGCTGGAACTGCTCGCGGATGGCCTCCTGACTTGCCGCCTGGCCCGGCGCACCGAGTTCGCGGCTGAGGCTGAGCTTGAGCTGCGACAGCCGGCTGTGCAGGTCGGCCAGGTAGCTTTCCGCGGTCTGCATCGAGGACAGCTGCTGATTGAGCTGCAGACTGAAGCTGGTGCTCTTGCGCTGGCCGGCTTCGGCGATCGCGGTTTCGCTGGCCGCGGCGCGGCGCGACGTCACCGGCGCATCGGGCACCAGCGCCTGACGGCGCTCCTGCGGATTGACTGCGGAAACAGCCGGCAGCTGCTTGCCGATCTTCATTCAGGCATCCCTCGCTCAGAGCATCCCGAACAGGGACAGGCCATTGATCTTCAGATAGGTCTTCTGGGTCGCCTGCAGCGCCAGCTGGTAGTTGTTCAGGTCGATGCTGGCGCCGGCATAGTCGAGGGTCGACAGCTCGCCCTCGATCTTCTGGTTGACCAGCGACACGTCCTGGTTGCTGCTGGTCAGCAGGGTCAGGGTGTTCTGCCGGCCACCGAGTTCGGTGACCGCGCCGAGCAGCTCGCTGTGGGTGGCGTCGAGGCTGTTCATGCTGGCGGCGATCTGCGCGCCCACGGCCGGATCGCTGGCGTCCAGCGCCGGATCCTGCAGCTGCTTAACCAGTGCGTGCAGCTCGTTGAGCATGTCCACGCCGGCGCCGAACACCTGCGCGGCGGTGACGTTCTCCTCCACCAGCACGCCGTTGGCGACCGCGGCCTGCCGGTGCTGATCGTTGCCGGTGAGGCTGTAGGTCTCGGTGACGGCGTCGAAGGTGATCGCCGGGCGATCGCTGAAGGTGCCGGAGAACAGGTAGCGGCCTTCCTCGTCGCGCACGTTGGCGAAGCTGACGATGGTGTTTTCCAGGCTCTGCAGTTCGCTGGCGATGGCCGCCAGGTCCTCGCTGGTGTTGCTGCCGTTGGCCGCCCAGAGCAGCAGGTCGCGGGCGCTGAGCATGGTGTCGGAGGCGGCCTTGAGGTTGGTTTCCTGCTTGGACAGGTTGCCCGAGACGTTGGCGATGTTGGTGCGGTACTGCGCCAGTGTCGCCTCTTCGCGCTCGATGCGCAGCACCCGCACCGCCGAGATCGGGTCGTCGGAGGGGCGCAGCATGCGTTCGCCGCTGGCCATCTGCTGCATCAGCTTGCCGAGCTTGGCCGAGCTGTTGTTCAGCGAGCCGTGCATGGTGGCGGTGATCTGGGCGTTGGAGATGCGCATGGTCTTCTTCTCGTCAGGTGGCTCAGAACATCGCCAGCACGGCGTTGAACAGCTCGTTGGAGGTGCTGATCACCTTCATGTTGGCCTGGTAGGCCTGCTCGTAGGCCATCAGGTTGACCGCTTCCTCGTCGAGGTTGACCGCGCTGACGCTGTCGCGCTGGGCCTGGGCCTGTTCGGCGACGGTGGTGGCCGCGGCGTGGTCGGCCTGGTTCTGACGGCTGGCGCTGGCGACGCGCCCGACCAGTCCGGCGTAGGCATCGTTCAGCGGTACCGCATCGCCGCCGACGGTGACGCTCGTCGTCTTGCTGCCCAGCAGTGCCAGCAGCGTCTGGTTGTTGCCGACTTCGCCGGCCACCGAGGACAGCGCCAGCTCCTGAGTCGACAGCGTGCCGACCGCGAGCATGCCGCTGGTGCTCGCCGGGTTGTAGACGAACAGCGGCTGGCCGGGGTCGCCGTTGAGGTCGAAGCCGCCGGCCAGGGTGTCGTTGACCGCCTGCGCCAGCGCGCCGGCCATGGCGTGCAGGTCGTCCTGGGCCGGGCGCAGGGCGCCGTATTCCATGTCGTAGAGTGCGCCGAGCGAACCGCCGAGGCCGTCCTGGATCAGCGGGAAGGAGGTCTTGGCGAAGACCAGCGTCAGTTCCTGCTCGCCGGCGAGGTTTTCGCTGACCTGCAGCTGGCCGGCGGTGTTGCCCGCGACCAGCGGCTGGCCGTTGACCAGCGACACGCTGAGGCTGCCGTCGGCGGCTTCCTGCACGCGGATGCCGGCGTACTGGCTGAGGTCCTTGATCAGGTTCTCGCGGTAGTCACGCAGGGTCGCGGTATCGCGCCCGGAGGATTCCATCTCGAGAATCTGCGCGTTGAGTTCGGCGATGTTGCTCGACAGGCCGTTGATCTCGCTGACCATCGCCACGCGCTGGCCTTCGAGGGCGCCGAGCTGGGTACCGATGTTGGCGTTCAGCCCGTTGAAGCGCTGCGCCAGCTGCTTGGCCTCGCTGAGGATCTGCTGACGCAGGGCAATCGACTCGGGCGTCGAGCTGGCCTCGCTGAGCGCGGCGTAGAAGTTGTCGAGGCCGACGCTGACGCTGGAGCCTTCGCTGTCGATCAGCCCTTCCAGCGCCGTGAGGTACTGCTGGCTGGTGCCGTAGTAATTCTTCTCCGTGCTGGCGCGCCACAGCTGCTGGTTCTGAAAATCGTTGGACAGCCGGCGAATGCTGCTGACCTGCACGCCGCCGCCGACGCTCGAGGCGGTCTGCCCGCCGAGCGAATGCAGCTCCGGCGCCAGGCGGCTGAAGCCCGGGGTGTTGACGTTGGCGATGTTCTGCCCGGTCGCGCTGAGGGCGATCTGCGAAGCCCGAACCCCGCTGTAGCCAATCTGGCTGAGAATGCTCACGACACGACTTCCTTCGACTCGATCCGGATCGGTTGGGCGAAGGCCACGGACAGGTGCCCGCCGCTTCGCTGCTGGTTATTCAGGGCGACCGGCGCGGCGGCGGAATTAAGCGCAGGTCGTTGCGCCGGCACCTCGGCGCGCAGTGCACTGCTCGCGCGCCAGCCCTGCGCGGCCGCCAGCAGCTGACCGTTGGCCAGGCGTTCGGCGGCATCCAGGCTGTCCTGCGCTGGCTGTGACCACTGCGGATGCGCCGGGGCGGCCTGTGCCTGCGGCTCGCTCTGGCGCACCGTTGCGGCCTGCAGGTCGCGCAGAATGTTGCGCGTGTAGTCGCGGGTTTCCGCGTAGGGAATCTTCTGCACCCAGCTCGCCGCGTCGATGTCGCCGGCACGCGGATCGCCATGCTGCTGCAGCCACTCGTCGACCTTGCCCGGCCCGGCGTTGTAGGCCGCCAGCGCCAGCGCCTGGTGACCGTCGTAGCGTTCGAGCAACTTGTTCAGGTAAGCGCTGCCCAGACGCTTGTTGTACTCGGCGTCGCTGGTCAGGCGTGCCTCGCTGAACGGCAGGCCGAGCTCGGCGGCCATGTCGCGGGCAGTGCCCGGCATCAGCTGCATCAGACCGCGCGCGCCCTTGGGCGAGACGGCGGCGACATTGCCGCTCGACTCGTGCTTGATCACGCTGGCGACCAGCGCCTGGAAGCTGGCCTTGCCCGCCGCCCAGGCGTTGTCGAGAGCCTCCATACCTCGCTGCCAGGTGCCGCGCAGGGCGTGTTGGCCCGCTGGCCCGGCACTGGCCAGGCCCAGCGCGGTGGGTGCCGGCGCGGTGCCGTCGAGGCCGCCGGAGAGCTGCTGCACCAGCATGTCGGCGATGCCGGTCTGGCGCTTGGTCGCCAGGCTCTCGGCGAGCACTTCGTCGTAGAAGTCGCGCATGGTGTCCAGTTCGCGGCTGCGCATCGGGTTGCCGGCGGCCAGCACGTCGCCGGCCTTGCGCATCTGCTTGAGGATCTGCTGCAGGAACATCGCCTCGAACTGTTCGGAGACGACTTCCAGCTGCTGGCGCCGCGCCGCGGCCGGGCCGTCGGCGCGCTGGCGCAGGCTGTTGAGGTGTTGCGGAAGGGAAACGATGCTCATGGTTCAGATCACGATCAGTTCGGCGTTCAGCGCACCGGCGCGCTCCAGTGATTGCAGGATGCTCATCACGTCGTCCGGCGTGGCGCCCAGGCTGTTGATGGTGCTGATGATGCTTTCCAGACTGGCACCTTCGGGCCACTTGAACATGGCCTTGCGGTCCTGCTCGACGGCGACGTCCGACTGCGGCACCACCGCCGTCTCGCCCTGGGAAAACGGCCCCGGCTGGCTGACCTGCGGGCGCTCGCTGATGGTCACCGTCAGCGTGCCGTGGGCCACCGCGGCGGCCTTGACGCGCACGCCCTCGCCGACCACCACGGTGCCGGTACGGCTGTTGAACACTACCTTCGGCCGCACGCGGCCTTCTTCGACCTCGAGGCGTTCGAGCATGGCCATGAAACTCATGCGCTGGTTGCTCGATACCGGCGCGCGCAGCGCCACCTTGGTGGCATTCAGCGCGGTGGCGGTGCCCTTGCCGAACAGCGCGTCGACCGCGTCGACCACGCGGCTGACGGTCTGGAAGCTCGGCTGGCGGAGGTTGAGCAGCACCTGCGCGCGCTCGGTGAAATCGGTAGGGATCATCCGCTCCACCGTGGCGCCATTGGGGATCAGCCCGCTGTTGGAGGTGTTGATCGCCACCTTCGAGCCGCTCGCGCCCTCGGCATTCACCCCGCCGACCACCAGCGCGCCCTGGGCGACGGCGTAGACCTCGCCGTCGACGCCCTGCAGCGGGGTCATCAGCAGCTGACCGCCGCGCAGGCTCTTGGCGTCGCCCAATGACGACACCGTGACGTCGATGCTCTGCCCCGGACTGTAGGACGGCGGCAGCATGGCGGTGACGGTCACCGCGGCGACATTCTTCAGCTTCGGGTCGACGTTCGGCGGCAGGTTCACGCCGAACTGCTTGATCATGTTGGCTACCGACTGGCTGGTGAACTTCACCTGGTTCTTGTCACCGGTACCGTCCAGGCCGACCACCAGGCCGTAGCCGATCAGCTGGTTGCCGCGGATGCCTTCGATATCCACCAGATCCATCAGCGGCACCGCCTGCGCCGGCAGTTGCCAGCACAGCGCGACGACGGCAAGAAACAGCTTCACTCGCATCGGGAATCTTTCCACTTAGAGGGGGAACAGCGGGCTGGAGAAGAAGCGCGTCAGCCAGCCGGCCGAGTTGCTGTCGTTGAGCACGCCGCGCCCGGCGTAGGAGATCCGCGCGTTGGCGACGTTCTGCGACGACACCTGGTTGAAGCGGTTGATGTCGTCCATGCGCACCAGGCCGGTCAGGCGGATGTACTCGTCGCCCTGGTTGAGCTTGAGGTTCTTCTCGCCCTTGACCAGCAAGGTGCCGTTGGGCAGCACGCGGTGTACGGTGACGGCGATCGAGCCACGCAGGGTGTTCTGCTGCGAACTCTTGGCCGAGCCGTTGAATTCACGCTCGCCGCTCGCCGAGCTTTCGACGTCCGGGTAGCGCTTGCCGAGCACGGTGGGGATGCCGATGCCGACGCTCGACTCCTTGCCGAAGCTGGTACCGGCGCTCTTGCTCGACTGGGTCGACTCGTCCAGCACCACGGTGAGGATGTCGCCGACCCGCACCGCGCGCCGGTCGCTGATCAGCGAGCCGCCGTAGCCGGAGCGGAACAGGCCGCCGCTGGTGGTCGGCGGCAGGCTGTAATCCAGCTCCAGCGGCTCGTACTCGCTGGAGTCCTCGTCCGGCAGCAACTCGTTGAAGCTGGCGCAGCCGCTGAGCAACAGCAGCAGGGCGAGCAGGATCGGCGTACGCATCATCGGACTCAGACGGTCTGGTTGAGGAACTGCTGCATGCCGGAGGCGGCGTCGAGCACCTTGGCGTTGGCCTCGTAGGCGCGCTGGATGGCAATCATCGCCACCATCGCCTCGACCACCTGCACGTTGGAGCCTTCCAGCACGCCCTGCTTGAGTTGGCCGAGGCCTTCCTCGCCCGGCACGCCTTCCACCGGCTCGCCGCTGGCGACGGTTTCGCGGTAGAGGTTGCCGCCCAGCGCTTCCAGACCGCCCGGGTTGGTGAAGTTGACCAGAGTGATCTGCCCCAGCTCCGACGGCAGGGTGTCGCCCGGCAGCACCGCGGTGACGATGCCGTCGGCGCCGACGCTGAAGCCGGTGCTGCCCTGCGGCACTTCGATCGCCGGGTTCAGCGGCAGGCCCTGGGCGTTGACCATCATGCCCTCGGCGTTGAGCTGGAACTGGCCATTCTCGGTGTAGAGGATGTCGCCGTTGGGCGCCTCGACCTGGAAGAAGCCGCGGCCGACGATCGCCAGGTCCATCGGCTGGCCGGTGGTCTGGATGCTGCCTTCGGTGAACACCTTCTGCGTGCCGGCGACGCGCACGCCGCTGCCCAGCTGGATGCCCGACGGCACGGTGTTGATCTCGTCGGCCTGCGCGCCGGGCTGCTTCTCGATGCTGTAGAACAGGTCCTCGAAGACCGCGCGGTCGCTCTTGAAGCCGTTGGTGTTGACGTTGGCCAGGTTGTTGGCCACGGTCGTCATGGCCATGTCCTGGGCGGCCAGGCCGGTCTTGCTGACCCAAAGGGCGGAATTCATGCGTTATCTCCCGATCAGCTGCCGCGGATCATTCGGTTGCCGGCGTCGGAGAGGTCCTCGGCGGCTTTCATCATCTTTACCTGGGTTTCGAACAGGCGGTTCAGGCTCATGGTCGAGGCCAGCTCGTCGATCGCCGAGACGTTGCTCGCCTCGAGAAAGCCGCTGACCAGGCGCACGTCTTCGCTGGGCGCGGCGGGCTGGCCGTCGCGGGTCACCAGCAGGCCGGCGGCGTTCTTGGTCAGGTTGGCCGGCGGCACGTCGACCAGGCGGATGCGGTCGACCTCGGCCATCACCCAGTCGCCGGGCGCCATGATCGACACGGTGCCGTCGTTGCCGATCTCCATGCGGTCATGCTCGGGCAGCACGATGGCACCACCCTCGCCGAGCACCGCACGGCCGTTGAGGGTCAGGCGACCTTCGGCATCGATCTGCAGGCTGCCCTGACGGGTGTAGGCCTCGCCCTCGCCGTCCTGCAGGACGATCAGGCCGCTGCCCTTGACGGCGAAATCCAGCTCGCGGCCGGTGGCCATCAGCGGCCCGGCGGCCAGGCTGACGCCGTTGTTCTCGACCACCGCCATGTGCCGGCTGTCGTAGCCATAGCCCTCGACGGCCACCGCCTGGGCACGCTCCAGATCGGCGCGAAAGCCGGGCGTGTTGACGTTGGCCAGGTTGTTCGAGCGCACCTGCAGCGACAGCATCGTGCGGCTGGCGGCGGTCATCGCGGTGTATCCCAGACGGTCCATGGGTCAGCCTCAGAGTGCGTTGAACAGAACCTGGGTCAGTTCCTTGTTGGTGGAAATGACCTGGGTGTTGGCCTGGTAGTTGCGCTGGCCTTCCATCAGGCCCACCAGCTGCTGGGTCAGATCGACGTTGGAGCTTTCCAGCGCGCCGGAGGCCAGCGTGCCGTACTGGCCGACACCCGGTGCGCCGAGCATCGCCGCGCCGGAGGCGGCGGTTTCGTTCCAGGCGGTGCCGGAGATGTTCTTCAGCCCCTCGGCGTTGACGAAGCTGGCCAGCACCACCTGGCCCTGCAGCAGACGCTCGCCGTTGGAGTAGCTGGCGTAGACACGGCCGTCCTTCTCCACCGCCATGCCGGTCTGCTCGCCCGCCGCATAGCCGGTGGCGCGGTTGCTGGTGACGCTGAATTCCGAGCCGTACTGGCTGCTGCCGGTGTAGTCGAGGTCGATCGCCAGCGGGGCGACGCCGCCGGTCAGCGCGGCATTCAGGGTAACGGTGCCGATCGGCGCGGCGAGCACGCCGGCGCTGTCGAAGCTCAGCGGCTGCGCGGCGCCCAGCGAGGCGCCGTCGATGTAGTAGTGGGCATCCCAGTTGTTGTCGGCGGTCTTGACGAAGTACTGGGTCAGGGTGTGTTCCTTGCCCTGCGAGTCGAACAGCTTGGTGGTGTAGGTGGAGTTGTAGCTGTCGGCCACCAGCGGGTCGAAGGCCACCGCCGGCACCTCGCCGTTGGCGTCGAGGTTGGCGACGAAGCTCAGCGCGTCGGTGGCGCGTGCCGGCAGGCCGCCGGAGCGCAGCTGCAGGTCGCTGACGGTACCGGTCTGCAGGTTGCCGGTGGCGTCGGCCGGATAGCCCTGCAGGCGCTGGCCGAGGCTGTTGGTGATGTAGCTGTCCTTGTCGGTACCGAAGATGCCGGCGCGGGTGTAGGCGACGTCGCCGTTGCTGGCGCGGGTGACGAAGAAGCCACCGCCGGAAATGGCCAGGTCGAGGGTGCGGTTGGTGGTGGTCAGCGCGCCGCCCTGGCTGATGCTCTGGGTGGTACCGATCACTTCCACGCCCATCGCCTGGGTTTCGGCGTAGAGGCTGCCGAAGTCGGTGCGCGAGGACTTGAAGCCGACGGTGCCGGAGTTGGCGATGTTGTTGCCGATGGTGTTGAGCTGTTCGTTGACGGCGGAGAGGCCGGTCAGGGCGATGTTGAAACTCATGGTTGCGTCTCGTCTCTGCTGAAGGGAGGTTCGGGCGGCACGCGGCGCCATCAGGCGCTGGCGGCGCCCTGACCGAACTCGAGGATGTTGTAGAACGGCACCGAACCGACGCCCTGGACCTGCAGCACCGGCCCTTCGGCACTGACGCGCACGTTGTCGACCCGTCCGGCGACCTCCGCCTGCGGGTACTCGCCGTTGTCCGACTCGATCGCCACGCTGTAGCGCCCCGCGGGCAGGCCGAGGCTGGCCGGATCGATCTGGAACGGCACCGCGCCGGCCGAGCGGGCGCCCAGCTCGACGGCGGTCTGCACGCCGTTGGAATCGGTCAGCACCAGCGAGGTGCGATTGGAGGCGTGCTCCAGGCTGAACTGGCCGCTGACGACCGTGCCATCCAGCTCCAGCGTTTCGACCGCGACGCTGACCTGCTGGCCGACCAGCCCGGAGGCGGTGAGGGTCTGCAGGTTGTCCATCAGCACCAGGTTGTTCTGCGCCAGGCTGGCCATGTTCTCCATGCTCTTGACCTGGGACATCGCCGAGAACTGGTTGAGAAACTCGGTGCTGTCGACCGGCTTGGTCGGGTCCTGATACTTGATCTGCGCGACCATCAGGCTGATGAAGTTGTTCTCCATGGTGGTGGCGTCGCTGATGTTGACGGCGCGCTTGACCTGCTCGATGGAGTTGCCGGCCAGGCTGGCGTCCAGCGCGGAGTTGACGCTACTCATCAGACTTCTCCTAGACGCAGCAGGCTCTGCTGCATGCTCTTGACGCGGTTGAGCACCTCGACACCGGTCTCGAAGCTGCGCGTGGCCGACATCATGTCGGTCATCTCCTCGATCTCGTTGATGTCGGGGTAGTAGACGTAGCCTTCGTTGTCGGCCAGCGGGTTGCCCGGCTCGTAGCGACGCTTGGGCTCGGCGCCGGAGGTGACCACGTCGAGCACCTGCACGTGAGCGCCGCCGAGGCCGACGCCGCGGGTCAGCGAGTTGTTCTCGTACACCGCGGCGAACATCGGTTTGCGCGCCTGGTAGGTATCCGCAGCGCTGCTGGCGGCCGAATCGGTGTTGGCCAGGTTGCTGGCCACGGTGTTCAGCCGCACGGTCTGGGCGTTCATCGCCGAGCCGGCGATGCGGTAGATGGAATCGAATGACATCAGCGGCCCTCGATGGCCTGCTTCAGGCCACGGAATTTCATGGTCAGGAAGGTCAGGCTGGTCTGGAAATCCATGGAATTGCGCGAGAATTGCGCCTGCTCGACCGACAGCTCGACGGTGTTGCCGTCCTGCGAGGCCTGCGTCGGCACGCGGTACTGCAGGCGCGGATCGCTACCGGCAATGCTCTGGCGCGGTGTTTCGCTGTCCTGCAGGCGCTGCATCTCCTTGCGGAAATCGATGTCGCGCGCCTGGAAGCCGGGGGTGTCCTCGTTGGCGAGGTTGGCCGCCAGGATCTCGCTGCGCTGCATGCGCAGCTCGAGGGCGCGTTCGTGGACGCCGGTCACCTCTTCAAACCGTATACTCATTCGCCGATACCCTTGAAGCATGAGTGGGCGGACAACCGTCCGCGCCTCTGGTCGGGCATGGATTGCAGGAATCGTGCCGCCCCCAATACGGTAATTAAGTCATTGTTTTATACAGGAATTTCAGAAGGGCGCGACGCCCGGACCACCCGCTCGCTTCCGCATGGGCGCGGCGGGCGCCGGCCAGGCGGAAAGGTCGCTTCCGCCCTGCTCGCCCTCTGCCTGGTCCACTCTGCCGCGCAGGCGCAGCCAGACGACGGCGCGGCGCCGGCGAACGCGCCGCGGCAGATCGAGCAGGCGATCGAGCAGTTCCTGCGCGAGGGCCTGCAGCGCGAAGCCGCCCGGCGTGGCTGGCAGGGCATGACGTTCAACCACGCCAGCAGCCTGCCGGGCAATACGGCACAACTGCCGGCCTGCAGCCTGCCGCTGCAGCTGCGCGCCAGTGGCGAGGCCGTGTCGCTGCTGGAGCGCCAGCGCCTGGAGATCCGCTGCCCGGCCGGCGACGGCTGGTCCGTCAGTGTCACCAGCCAGGCCAACGTGTTCCTGCCGGCGGTGCACGCGCTGGGAATCATCGAACGCGGCCAGCTGATCACCCGCGATGACCTCCGGCTGCAGCGGATCAACATCGGCAAGACGCCGCGCGGCTACTTCAACCGTCTCGACGAGGTCGTCGGCAAGGCAGCCAAACGGCGTATCCGCGCCGGCCAGACGCTGACTCCCGCACTGCTTGCCCTGCCGCTGGCGGTCAAGCGCGGCCAGCCGGTGAAGATCGTCGCCAGCCACGAGGGCATCGAAGCCTCCACTGCCGGCGAAGCGCTGGGCGACGGCCAGCCGGGCGAGGTGATCCGCGTACGCAACGTGCGCAGCGGCAAGGTGATCGACGCCAAGGTGCTGGCCGACGGCGTTGTGACCAGCACGTTCTGAGCCGCCCGGCCGCCAGCGCAACTGCTAGCATGCTGACTGATACGCGCATGCCGCGCTCAGGCTGAACGGACAAGCCATCGATGCAATCGCCCCCCTCGCTCCCCGGCACGCTGCAGCTGCACACCGCGGCCGGGCGTGCGTGCCTGCGCATTGCCGGCGACTGGACGCTGGCGCACTACGCGACCCTGCGCGACGCGGTGGCGCGCATGCGGCCGCAGCTCGGGGCCGACAGCACGGTGGAACTCGAGCAGCTGGGTGCGCTGGACACCGCCGGAGTCGGCCTGCTGGTCGAGCTGCTCGGCGCGCAGCGCATTGCCGAGGTCGCCCAATGGGCACCGCAGCTGCCGCCCGAACGCCTGGCGCTGCTGCGCACGGTGGCGACGGCGCTGGCCCGCCCCGACGTCGCGCAGCCCCGAGCAGGCTATGAGTTCGGCGACCTGCTGGCACATATCGGCCGCACCATGCAGAACCTCTGGCAGCAACAGCGCGAGCTGCTCGGATTCATCGGCCTGACGCTGCAAACGCTGCTGACGAACCTGGCGCGCCCCCGGCGCTGGCGTCTGACCGCACTGGTGGCGCACATCGAGCAGACCGGACTGAACGCCATCCCCATCGTTGCCCTGCTGACCTTCCTGGTCGGCGCCGTGGTGGCCTTTCTCGGCGCCACGGTGCTGGCCGATTTCGGCGCCAGCATCTACACGGTCACCCTGGTCGGCTTCGCCTTCCTGCGCGAGTTCGGCGTGCTGCTGGCGGCAATCCTGCTGGCCGGGCGCAGCGCCAGCGCCTTCGCCGCACAGATCGGCTCGATGAAGGCCAACGAGGAGATCGACGCGATCCGCACCCTCGGCCTCAGCCCGGTGGAGCTGCTGGTGCTGCCGCGGGTACTGGCGATGCTGATCACCCTGCCGATCCTGACCTTCATCGGCATGCTCAGCGGCATCCTCGGCGGCGGCGTGGTCTGCGTGCTGGCGCTGGATATCTCGCCGACGCTGTTCATGACCATCCTGCAGCGCGACATCGACGTCAGTCATTTTCTCGTCGGCATCGGCAAGGCGCCGGTGTTTGCCTTTCTGATCGCGGTGATCGGCTGCCTGGAAGGCTTCAAGGTCAGCGGCAGCGCGCAGTCGGTGGGCGAACACACCACCTCCAGTGTGGTGCAGTCGATCTTCATGGTGATCCTGATCGACGCCATCGCCGCGCTGTTCTTCATGGAGATGGGCTGGTGAACGGCGAAGCGCTGATCCAGGTGCGCGGACTGGTGAACCGCTTCGGCCGCCAGACCGTGCACGACAATCTCGACCTGGATATCCGCCGAGGCGAGATCCTCGGCGTGGTCGGCGGCTCGGGTACCGGCAAGTCGGTGCTGCTGCGCAGCATCGTCGGCCTGCGCCGGCCGAACGCCGGCAGCGTGCGGGTGTTCGGCGAGGACCTGCTGGCGCTGCCGGCCGAGCGCCGCTCGCAGGTGGAACGACGCTTCGGCGTGCTGTTCCAACGCGGCGCACTGTTCACCTCGCTGAACCTGCAGGAGAACGTCGCGCTGCCCCTGATCGAGCATGCCGGGCTGGCGCGCGCCGATGCCGAGCATCTGGCGCGACTCAAGCTGGCGCTGGCCGGCCTGCCCGCCGACGCCACGTGCAAGTACCCCGACGAGCTCTCCGGCGGCATGGTCAAGCGCGCCGCACTGGCCCGCGCGCTGGCGTTGGACCCGGAAGTGCTGTTTCTCGACGAACCCACCGCCGGCCTCGACCCCATCGGCGCCGCGGCCTTCGATCAGCTGATTCTGACCCTGCGCGATGCGCTGGGCCTGAGTGTGTTCCTGGTCACCCATGATCTCGACACGCTCTACACCATCTGCGACCGCGTCGCGGTGCTGGCGCGCAAGCGCGTGCTGGTGGCCGATCGACTGGAGGTGGTCGAGGCCACCGACGACGCCTGGATTCGCGACTACTTTCACGGCCCGCGTGGCCGCGCGGCACAACAAGCCGCCCTCGTGCAGGAGAGTTCCTGATGGAAACCCGTGCCCATCATGTGCTGATCGGTCTGTTCACCGTGCTTGCGGTGGGTGGCGCACTGCTCTTCGCCCTGTGGCTGGGCAAGGCCAGCATCGACCGCGAGTACGACCGCTACGAGGTGAGTTTCAGCCGCGCGGTCAGCGGCCTGTCGTCTGGCAGCTCGGTGGAGTACAGCGGCATCAAGGTCGGCGATGTCGAACAGCTGTGGCTGGAGCCGGAAGACCCGCGCAAGGTCCGCGCACGCATCCGCGTTTACGCCGGCACGCCGATCAAGCAGGACACCCGCGCCCGTCTGGCGCTGGCCAACATCACCGGCAGCATGGTCATCCAGTTGCACAGCGGCTCGCCCGGCAGTCCGCCGTTGCAGGCCAAGCGCGGCGAACTGCCGGTGATCATCGCCGACCCGTCGCCGCTCTCGGCGCTGCTGGAGAACGGTGAGGACCTGATGTCCAACATCAACAACCTGCTGCGTAACGCCAACCAGCTGTTTTCCGCGGAGAACAGCCGGCGCATTGGCCAGACCCTGCAGCATCTCGAGCAGGCCACCAGTGTGCTCTCCGAGCAGCGCGCCGACCTCGGAGCGGCACTGACCCAGCTCAGCCAGCTCGGTCGACAGACCAACACCGTGCTGGAAGAAGTCACCCGCCTGACGCGCAACACCAACGGCCTGCTCGACGATCAGGGCCGCGCGCTGCTCGACAGCGCACAACAGTCGATGGCCGCGCTGGAACGCGCCACCAGCCGCCTCGACAGCCTGCTGGCGCACAACCAGGGCGCGCTCGACAACGGCCTGCAGGGGCTCGGCGAGCTGGGCCCGGCGCTCAACGAGCTGCGTGGCACGCTCGGTGCGCTGCGCCGGGTGAGCCAGCGCCTGGAAGACAACCCGAGCGGCTTCCTGCTCGGCCGCGAGAAGATCGAGGAGTTCACCCCATGAAGCGTGCATCGCTCTGCCGCATCGCCCTGGCTGCCATGGCGATGCTGCTGTCCGCCTGCTCGATCCTGCCGGACAGCGAACCGCTGCGCGTGTTCCTGCTGCCCAGCGCCATCACCACGCAGCCTCCGGCCACGCAGCCGGAACGCGAGCTGACGCTGCGGGTGCGCACACCGCAGGCCAGCCGGATCCTCGCCAGCCCGCGCATCGCCGTGGTGCCGCAGGGCCACCAGATCAGCGCCTACCAGGGCGCGCGCTGGAGCGATGCGGCGCCGACGCTGTTGCGTGACCGACTGATCGAAGCCTTCCAGGCCAGCGGCCAGCTGGCCTCGGTCAGCAGCGATGACGGCGGCGTGCACGCCGATCTCGAGCTGATCGGCGATCTGCGCGCGTTCCAGAGCGTCTACCTCGACGGTTCGCCGCAGGTGCTGATCCGTTTCGATGCCAGCCTGATCGACAGCGACAGCCAGCGCAGCATCGCCAGCCGCCGCTTCGAGATCCGTCAGCCGAGCCAGGATCCGCAGCTGGACGCGGTAGTCGAAGCCTTCGGCCAGGCCAGCGACGAACTGAGTCGTCAGCTGCTCGCCTGGGTGCTGGCGCAGTCAGGCGCCAAGCCCTAGGCTAGAGCGCTTGGCAGGTGCCAGATGGCACCTTGTTGATCTGGATGAATTTCCCGCAAGCCGTCTTCGCCTAGCATGGCGACGTCGCACTCGAGCAAGGACCCCGCATGAAACCGCCCCTCAAGAAAACGCTGACCAGAACCCTGCTGGTGCTGGCGGCACTCGCGGCTGTCGGCCTGATCGCCTGGTCGGAACTGCGCACCAACGGTCTGGGCGAGGCGTTCGCCAGCGGCAACGGGCGCATCGAGGCCACCGAGATCGACGTGGCGACCAAGCTCGGCGGGCGCATCCGCGAGATTGCCGTCGACGAAGGTGACTTCGTCCAGCCCGGCCAGGTGATCGCACGGATGGACACCGAAGTGCTCGAGGCGCAGCTCAACCAGGCGCGGGCGCAGGTGCGCCAGGCCGAGAATGCCATCCTCACCGCGCAGGCGCTGGTGGCCATGCGCGAGAGCGAGAAGGCCACCGCCGAGGCCGTGGTGCACCAGCGCCAGGCCGAGCTGACCGCCGCGCAGAAGCGCCACAAGCGCACCGAAACCCTGGTGGCGCGCAACGCCATGGCGCGCCAGCAGCTGGACGACGATCTGGCTGCCATGCAGAGCGCCCAGGCGGCGCTCGCCGCCTCGCGCGCGCAGGTGCTGACCGCCGAAGCCGGCATCGCTGCGGCGAAATCCCAGGTGATCGAGGCGCAATCGGCGCTGGAGGCCGCGCAGGCCAGCGTCACCCGGCTGCAGGCCGATATCGCCGACAGTGAGCTGAAGACCGATCGCGTGGCGCGCGTGCAGTACCGCGTGGCCCAGCCTGGCGAGGTGCTCGGCGCCGGCGGCAAGCTGCTCAATCTGGTCGACCTGGCCGACGTCTACATGACCTTCTTCCTGCCCGAGCGCCAGGCCGGGCGGGTGGCGATGGGCAGCGAGGTGCGCCTGGTAATCGATGCCGCGCCGCAGTACGTGATTCCGGCCAAGGTCAGCTATGTCGCCAGCGTCGCCCAGTTCACCCCGAAGACGGTGGAAACCGAGAGCGAGCGCGAGAAGCTGATGTTCCGCGTCAAGGCGCGCATCGATCCCGCGCTGCTGAAGAAACACATGGAGCAGGTCAAGACCGGCCTGCCCGGCATGGCTTATCTCAAGCTGGATGATGCCGCCGAATGGCCGGCGCACCTGCAGATCAACGTCAGCCCATGAGCGACCCGATCGTCGCGCGCCTGCAGGACGTCGGCCTGCGCTACGGCACCACCCAGGCGCTGGATGCCATCAGCCTGGACATCCCGGCCGGCTGCATGGTCGGGTTGATCGGCCCGGATGGCGTCGGCAAGTCCAGCCTGCTGGCGCTGATCGCCGGCGCCCGGCAGATCCAGACCGGCCGCGTGCAGGTGCTCGACGGCGACATGGCCGAGCGGCGCCACCGTCGCGACGTCTGCCCGCGCATCGCCTACATGCCACAGGGCCTGGGGCGCAATCTCTACCCGACGCTGACGATTGCGGAGAACCTCGAGTTCTTCGGCCGGCTGTTCGGCCAGGCGGCCGACGAACGTCGCTGGCGCATCGACGAACTGACCCGCAGCACCGGCCTGCGGCCGTTCCTCGACCGCCCGGCCGGCAAGCTCTCGGGCGGCATGAAGCAGAAGCTCGGGCTGTGCTGCGCACTGATCCATGATCCCGACCTGCTGATCCTCGACGAACCGACCACCGGCGTCGATCCGCTGTCGCGCAACCAGTTCTGGGAACTGATCGCGCGCATCCGCGCCGAGCGCCCGCAAATGAGCGTGCTGGTAGCCACCGCCTACATGGACGAGGCGCAGCGCTTCGATCACCTGGTGGCGATGGACGCGGGCCGCCTGCTCGCCACCGGCAGCCCGAGCGAGCTGCTGGCACGCACCGGCAGCGACAGTCTGGAGGAGGCCTTCATCGGTCTGCTGCCGGAAGAGAAGCGCCGCCAGCACCGCGAGCTGGTGATCCCGCCGCGCCAGCACAACGACGCCATCGCCATCGAGGCCCACGGCCTGACCATGCGCTTCGGCGACTTCGTCGCGGTGGACCGGGTGAATTTCCGCATCGAACGCGGCGAGATCTTCGGCTTCCTCGGCTCCAACGGCTGCGGCAAGACCACCACCATGAAGATGCTCACCGGCCTGTTGCCGGCCAGCGAAGGCCAGGCGCTGCTGTTCGGCAAGACGGTAGACCCGCACGACATGGCGACCCGCCAGCGGGTCGGCTACATGTCGCAGGCGTTCTCGCTGTACAGCGAGCTGAGCGTGCGGCAGAACCTCGAGCTGCATGCGCGGCTGTTCCACATCCCGGCCGAGCGGCGCGCCGAGCGCATCCAGCAGATGCTCGAGCGCTTCGGTCTGACCAGCGAGGCCGACAGCCTGCCCGGCAGCCTGCCGCTGGGCGTGCGCCAGCGTTTGTCGCTGGCCGTGGCGGTGATCCATAACCCGGAAATGCTGATCCTCGACGAACCGACTTCGGGCGTCGATCCGGTGGCCCGCGACGGCTTCTGGGAGCTGCTGGTGCAGCTGTCGCGCGAAGACGGCGTGACCATCTTCATCTCCACCCACTTCATGAACGAGGCGCTGCGCTGCGACCGCATCTCGCTGATGCACGCCGGCCGCGTGCTCGACAGCGACACCCCGCAGGCGCTGATGGCCAAGCGCGGGCTGCCGACGCTGGAAGAAACCTTCATCGCCTACCTCGAAGACGCCGCCGCCGAAGCCGAGCCGGCCACGCCGGACGGCCTGGCGCAGACGCGCACGCCCCCGGCGCCGGCTACCCGCGGCAACGCACAGCAGAGCCGCTTCAGCCTGCGCCGGCTGCTCAGCTACACCCGTCGCGAATCGATGGAGCTGCGCCGTGACCCGATCCGCGCCACTTTGGCCATGCTCGGCACGGTGATCCTGATGTTCATCATGGGTTACGGGGTCAGCTTCGACGTCGAGAACCTGACCTACGCGGTGCTCGACCGCGACCAGACCACCACCAGCCAGAGCTACCTGCTGAACATCGCCGGCTCGCGCTATTTCATCGAAAAAGCACCGCTGGCCAGCTACGACGAGCTCGATACGCGCCTACGCAGCGGCGACATCAGCCTGGCGGTGGAGATTCCCCCAAACTTCGGTCGTGACCTCAAGCGCGGGGCGGTGCCGCAGGTGGCGTTCTGGATCGACGGCGCCATGCCGATGCGCGCCGACACCATCAAGGGCTACGTGCAGGGTATCCACCTCACCTACTTGCAACAGCTGGCCCGCGATGCCGGCGTCGACGGCCTGCTCACGCCAGCCGACGTCGCCATCCGCTACCGCTACAACCCGGACGTGCAGAGCCTGCCGGCGATGGTGCCGGCAATGATCCCGCTGCTGCTGATGATGATTCCGGCGATGCTTACCGCCCTCGGCGTGGTGCGCGAGAAGGAACTGGGCTCGATCACCAACTTCTACGTCACGCCGACCACCCGCCTGGAGTTCCTGCTCGGCAAGCAGCTGCCCTATATCGCCCTGGGCATGTTCAACTTCGTCACCCTGGCGCTGCTGGCGGTGTTCGTCTTCGACATTCCGATCAAGGGCAGCATCCTCACCCTGTGCCTCGGCGCGCTGCTCTACGTCGCCTGCGCCACCGGCCTGGGCCTGTTGATGTCGTCGATCCTCAACAGCCAGATCGCGGCGATCTTCGGCACCACCATCGTCACGCTGCTGCCGGCCATCCAGTTCTCCGGACTGATCCACCCGGTTTCGGCGATGGAGGGCGTCGGCGCGTTCGTCGGCAAGCTCTACCCGACCAGCCACTTCCTCATCATCAGCCGCGGGGTGTTCTCCAAGGCGCTGGGGTTGGCCGAGCTGTACCCGTATTTCATCCCCATGCTGCTGGCCATTCCGCTGCTGACCCTGCTCAGCGTCGCGGGCCTGCGCAAGCAGGAGAAATGACATGGGTGCCACCCGCCGCAAGCTCAGCAACATCCTCCAGCTCGGCCTCAAGGAGTTGCGCAGCCTCTACCGCGACACAGCGATGCTGGTGCTGATCATCTATTCGTTCACTGTAGCCATCTACGAAGGCGCCACTGCCGTGCCGGAAGCGCCGCACCGCGCCAGCATCGCCGTGGTCGACGAGGACCGCTCGCAGGCCTCGCTGCGCATCATCAACGCCTTTCAGCTGCCCTACTTCATCCAGCCCAAGGCCATCAGCCATCAGGAGATGGACAGCGGCATGGACGCCGGCCTGTATACCTTCACTCTGAACATTCCACCGGGTTTTCAGGAAGACCTGCTGGCCGGCCGCCAGCCGACCATCCAGCTCAACGTCGACGCCACCCAGGTCAGCCAGGCGTTCACCGGCGCCGGGCACATCCAGCAGATCATCGCCAGCGAGACCAGCGAGTTCGTCAGGCGCTACCGCGGCGGCGACGCCCTGCCGATCGACGCGGTGGTGCGCACGGCGTTCAACCCCAACCTCAGCCGCGCCTGGTTCGGCGCGGTGAACGAGGTGATCAACCAGATCACCATGCTGGCGATCATCCTCACCGGCGCGGCGCTGATCCGCGAGCGCGAACACGGCACCATCGAGCACCTGCTGGTGATGCCGGTGACGCCGTTCGAGATCATGGTCGGCAAGGTCTGGGCGATGGGGCTGGTGGTGCTGGCCGCAGCGGCCTTCGCCCTGCGCTTCGTGGTGGAGAGCTGGCTCGACATCCCGATCGAGGGTTCGTTGCTGCTGTTCGCCGGCGGCACCGCGCTGCATCTGTTCGCGGCCACCTCGATGGGCATCTTCCTCGGCACCGTGGCGCGCTCCATGCCGCAATTGGCCCTCTTGGTGATCCTCACCCTGATCCCGCTGCAGATCCTCTCGGGTGGCGTGACCCCGCGCGAGAGCATGCCGGCGCTGGTACAGCAGGTGATGCTGTTCGCGCCGACCACCCACTTCGTCGAACTGGCCCAGGCAATCCTGTTCCGCGGCGCCGGCGCCGCGGTGATCTGGCCACAGCTGCTGGCGCTGACGGTAATCGGCGCCGTGTTCTTCCTCGGCGCGCTGGCGCGCTTGCGCAAGTCGCTGCGCTAGCCCGGCCGGCCCTGCACGACCCGGTTGCGTCCGCCGCGCTTGGCGCGGAACAGCGCCAGGTCGGCTTCGCTCAACAGGGCATCCAGCGTGCTGGAACCGTCCCGGCAAGCGCTGACGCCGAAGCTCGCGGTACAGCGAACCGTGCGCTCGCCATCGGCCACGGCCACCGCCGCGATCGCCAGGCGCAGACGCTCGGCGATCGCCAGCCCCTGGTCCCGCTCGGTATCGGCGAGGATCAGCGCGAACTCCTCGCCGCCCAGGCGACCCAGCACATCCGCCGGACGCACCAGAGGACGTAACGCCGCGGCGATGGCCCGCAGCAGCTGATCGCCCGCAGCATGCCCGCAGGTGTCGTTGACCTGCTTGAAGTGATCGATATCGAACATGACCACCGCCATCGGCCGCGGCCGACGGTTGTGCACAAAGGCCCGCTCGCCCAGTTCGAAGAACGCCCGGCGGTTGTTCAGGCCGGTCAGTTCGTCGGTCCGCGCCAACGCCTCGGCGCGCGTCATCGCCAGGTGCGCTTCCTGCTCGATGCGCTTGCGCTCGGTGATGTCGGTGGCGATTTCCAGCCGCACCAGGCGCCCGTCGGTCCAGGGTATCGCCTGATCGCGACACTGGTACCAGTGGCCGTTGGCGGTGTTCTGGAACTCCCAGACATGCACCCCGGTGGGTTGTCCGTGGGCGTCGAGCAGTTTTGCGTTGCTGCAGAACTGACACGGACCCTGCTGACCAGTCTGCAGGACCTGCCAGCAGGTCTTGCCCTGATAGGCGCCCCAGATGTTGCGCCCGTACTCGTTGAGATACAGCAGCTCGTACGTCTGCATATCGGAGACATAGACCAACGCATCCAGCCGGTCGAGGATACCGGCGATGCCATGCTCCTGTTCGCTGGGCGTACTGACCACCAGCGTATCGCGGCTACCGCCTGATACGGGACTCTGGGACAAGACGACTCTCCTCTGCACGCCGCTTATTGTTCAGCCATTCGGTACCGGATGAGGGCGGTTCCGGCAGTCTGCAGCCCTCGAGCCGGAGGCTCTGACAGCGAGCACAGCCTGGCGTTGCGCGATTATCCATCACACACCCAGTACCATAACGGCGACCCGCCGCCGGCACCACTCGGGGAATTTTTGTATCGCCAGCCGGTCTATCCAGCCGACACATGCTTAGAGCCTGACGCTCGATAGCGCGCCAAGGAAGCCTCATCACTATGCGCATTCTCGTTACCGGCGGCGCCGGATTCATCGGCTCCGCACTGATCCGCCACCTCATTCTCGATACCGAGCACAGCGTGCTCAACCTGGACAAACTGACCTATGCCGGCAACCTGGAGTCGCTGGCTGCCGTGGAAGACAACCCGCGCTATCAGTTCCTCCAGGCCGACATCGCCGATCGTGAGCGGGTCAGCGAGGCGCTGCTGGACTTCCAGCCGGACGCCATCATGCACCTGGCCGCCGAATCCCATGTCGACCGCTCCATCGACGGCCCGGCCGAATTCATCCAGACCAACATCGTCGGCACCTACCAGCTGCTGGAAGCCGCCCGCGCCTATTGGCAGAGCCTGCCCGACGGTCGCCGCCAGGCGTTCCGCTTCCACCACATTTCCACCGACGAGGTGTACGGCGACCTGCACGGCGTCGACGACCTGTTCACCGAGACCACGCCGTACGCGCCCAGCTCGCCCTACTCGGCGAGCAAGGCCGCGTCCGACCACCTGGTCCGCGCCTGGCAGCGTACCTACGGCCTGCCGGTGCTGGTGACCAACTGCTCGAACAACTACGGGCCGTTCCACTTCCCCGAGAAGCTGATCCCGCTGGTGATCCTCAACGCGCTGGATGGCAAACCGCTGCCAGTGTATGGCGACGGCTCGCAGATCCGCGACTGGCTGTTCGTCGAGGATCACGCCCGCGCGCTGCTCAAGGTGGTCAGCGAAGGCCAGGTCGGCGAGACCTACAACATCGGCGGCCACAACGAGCAGAAGAACATCGACGTGGTGCGTGGCATCTGCGCGCTGCTGGAAGAACTGGCGCCGAACAAGCCGGCCGGCGTGGCACGCTATGAAGACCTGATCACCTTCGTCAAGGACCGCCCGGGCCACGACCTGCGCTACGCCATCGACGCCAGCAAGATCGAACGCGAGCTCGGCTGGGTGCCGCAGGAAACCTTCCAGAGCGGCCTGCGCAAGACCGTGCAGTGGTACCTGAACAACCTCGAATGGTGTCGTCGCGTGCAAGACGGCAGCTATCAGCGCGAGCGCCTCGGCGCCCTGGAGAACATCGCATGAAAGGAATCATTCTGGCCGGTGGCTCCGGCACCCGTCTGCACCCCATCACCCTCGGCGTCTCCAAGCAGCTGCTGCCGATCTACGACAAGCCGATGGTCTATTACCCGATTTCGGTGCTGATGCTCGCCGGGATCCGCGACATCCTGGTCATCTCCACCCCGCACGACCTGCCGCAGTACCAGAACCTGCTGGGTGACGGCAGCCAGTTCGGCGTGCGTTTCAGCTATGCCGAGCAGCCCTCGCCGGATGGCCTGGCCCAGGCCTTCCTGATCGGTGAAGAGTTCATCGGCGACGATTCGGTGTGCCTGATCCTCGGCGACAACATCTTCCACGGCCAGCATTTCACCGAGAAGCTGCAGCGTGCCGCGCGCCAGGAGAAGGGCGCCACGGTGTTCGGCTACTGGGTCAAGGACCCGGAGCGCTTCGGCGTGATCGACTTCGACGAGAACGGCAAGGCGCTGTCCATCGAGGAGAAGCCGAAGAAGCCGAAGTCCAGCTATGCGGTGACCGGCCTTTACTTCTACGACAACGACGTGATCGAGATCGCCAAGTCGATCAAGCCGTCGCCGCGCGGCGAGCTGGAGATCACCGACGTCAACATGGCCTACCTCAAGCGCGGCGACCTCAACGTCGAACGCTTCGGCCGCGGCTTCGCCTGGCTCGACACCGGCACCCACGACAGCCTGCTGGAAGCCTCGCAGTACGTGCAAACCATCGAGCACCGCCAGGGTCTGAAGGTCGCCTGCCTGGAGGAGATCGCCTACCAGCAGAAGTGGATCGACCGCGAGCAGCTGCTGCGCCGCGCCGACGCCCTAGGCAAGACCGGCTACGGCCAGTACCTGTTCAAGTTGGCGGGTGAAGACGCATGAAGATCATCGAAACCAGCATTCCCGACGTACTGATCATCGAGCCGAAGGTCTTCGGCGACGAACGCGGTTTCTTCTACGAAAGCTTCAACGCCGCCGCCTTCGAAGCGGCGACCGGACTCAAGCGCCAGTTCGTTCAGGACAACCACTCCAAGTCCCAGCGCGGCGTGCTGCGCGGCCTGCATTACCAGATCCAGCAACCGCAGGGGAAACTGGTGCGCGTGGTGGCCGGCGAAGTGTTCGATGTCGCCGTCGACCTGCGCCGGAGCTCGCCGAGCTTCGGCCGCTGGACCGGCGTGCTGCTCAATGCCGAGAACAAACGCCAGCTGTGGATTCCGGAAGGCTTCGCACATGGTTTCGTGGTGCTCAGCGAGAGCGCCGAATTCCTCTACAAGACCACCGACTACTACGCGCCGGAGCACGAGCGCAGCCTGTTGTGGAACGACCCTGAGCTCGGCATTCAATGGCCGATCGACGAGCCGCCCCAACTGTCCGCCAAGGACCAGGCCGGCAAGCCCCTGCGTGAAGCGGAGTTGTTTGCATGAAGATCCTGATCACCGGCAGCCAAGGCCAGCTTTCGCGAGAACTGCAGCTCGAACTCGCCGGTGAGGGCAAGGTGCTCGCCCTCGGGCATCACGCCCTGAATCTCGCCGATGCCGAGCAGATCCGCCAGCAGGTGCGCCTGCTGCGCCCCGAGCTGATCATCAACGCGGCGGCGTACACCGCGGTCGACCCGGCCGAGCGGGAGCGCGAGCAGGCATTCGCGGTGAATGCCCAGGGACCGGGCGTTCTTGCCGAAGAGGCGGCCCGCCTGGGCGCGCCCTTGATCCACTATTCCACCGATTACGTGTTCGACGGCAGCAAGCCGCAACCCTACACCGAACAGGATCGACCCCATCCGCTGGGTATCTACGGCGCCAGCAAGCTGGCCGGCGAGCAGGCGATCCAGGCGGTAGCCGGCGAACACCTGATCCTGCGCACCAGCTGGGTGTATTCGCGTCACGGTCGCAACTTCCTGCTGACCATGCAGCGCCTGCTACAGGAGCGCGACCAGCTCTCGGTGGTGGCCGACGAGATCGGCGCGCCGACCTTGGCGCGCAGCATCGCCCGCGCCACCGGAGCGATGATCCGCAAGTGGCGCAACGGCGAGCGCGAGCTCAGCGGCCTGTACCACCTGACCGCCAGTGGCGAAACCTCCTGGTACGGCTTTGCCTGCAGCATCGCCGACCATCTGCAGCAGCAGGGCAAACTGAGCGCACGCATCGAACCGATCCGTTCCCGCGATTACCCCACGGCCGCCCAGCGCCCGCTCAACTCGCGGCTCGACTGCTCCCGCCTGCAGCAGGACTGGGATGTGCGCCTGCCGGACTGGGAAAGCGCGCTGCAGGAATGCCTGGGCGCTCCCTGCGCTGTCCAGCTGGCCGAGCGCGCCGCGATCCAGCAACGTCTGTAGCCTGCGCCCGTGGGACGGACAGCGGATCGACGCTGAACCTCGCCCTGCCGAACGTGCATAATGCGCCGGATTCACAGGCGCCCTCGCATGACCGCAACCGCACCTCCTCACCGCCCCCGCTGGCGCAACCTCATCCTGCTCGCGTTGCTGCTGGCACCGCTGCTGTGGCCGTTGCAACAGCTGGCCGAGCGTTACTACCGCAACGAACTGACCGAGCAGAACCGCCAGACGCTCGATCTCTACGTGGCCAACCTGCTCGGTACCCTCAACCGCTATGAAGTGATGCCGCGGATCCTCGGCGACCTGCCGGAGCTGCGCGCCGCCCTGCGCCAGCAGGGCCAGCCGCGGGTACAGGATCAGGCCAACCGCCTGCTCAAGCAGATGCGCACGCGTACCGGCGCCGACGTCATCTACCTGATGGCGCCGGACGGCACCACGCTGGCGGCCTCGAACTGGGACGAGGAAGACAGCTTCGTCGGGCGCAACTTCGCCTTTCGTCCATATTTCCGCCAGGCGATGGAGGGCCGCCTCGGGCGCTTCTTCGGCCTCGGCACCACCTCAGGCAAGCGTGGCTACTACTTCGGCGCGGCAGTGCGCGACGGTGAGCAGATCCTCGGCGTGCTGGTGGTCAAGGTCGATCTGGACAACACCGAAATGCTCTGGGGCAACACCCCGGAGCAGCTGATGGTGACCGACAACTTCGGCGTGGTGATCCTCACCTCGCGGCCGGAATGGCGCTTTCGCGCCAGCCGCGCACTGACCGCCGAGGAGCGCGAGCAGATCGCCTTCGACCAGCCCTACACCACCCTCGAGCCGCGCGACCTGACCCTGGACATCAACGCCTGGCTGATCCAGAGCCGCGAACTGAAGGAGACCGGCTGGAGCGTGCGCATCCTCGCGCCGATCAGCCTGGTGGAGCGCCCGGTGCGCACGGTGGTCGCGATCGGCAGCGCCACCCTGCTGGCATTGCTGCTGCTGCTCGGCCTGCTGATGCAGCGCCGCCGCCACTTCCTCGAGCGCCTGGCGCTGGATGCCCAGGCCCGCCGCGAGCTGGAGCAGCGCGTGCAGGAGCGCACCCGCGATCTGGAGGCGCTCAACAGCCGGCTCAAGGTCGAGGTGCTCGAGCGCGAGCAGGCCCAGCAGGAGCTGGTACGCGCCCAGGACGAACTGCTGCAGGCCGGCAAGCTGTCGGCGCTGGGCACCATGTCGGCCAGCATCAGCCACGAACTGAACCAGCCGCTGGCGGCGATCCGCAGCTATGCCGACAACGCCGGCGTGCTGCTCGACCAGCAGCGCAACGCCGAAGCCCGCGACAACCTCAAGCTGATCAGCGAGCTCACCGCGCGCATGGCCTCGATCATCGCCCACCTGCGCGCCTTCGCCCGCCGTGACCAGCACGCCCCCGAGCGGGTCGCCCTGCAGCCGGCGCTCGACGATGCCCTCGCCCTGCTCGCCAAGCGCCGCCAGGCGATGGCCGTCGAGCTGATCCGCGACGTACCGGAAGCCACGCTGTGGGTGCAGGCCGGCGAGACGCGGCTGCGGCAGATCCTTGCCAACCTGCTGGCCAACGCCCTCGATGCGCTGGCCGAACGCCCGCCGGTGCGGCGGATCTGGCTGCGTGCCGAGCAGCAGGGCGACGGCGTGCTGCTGACCCTGCGCGACAACGGCCCGGGATTTTCCGCCGATGCCTTGCAGCGCGCCCGCGAGCCATTCTTCACCACCAAGACCAGCGCCCAGGGCCTCGGCCTCGGTCTGGCGATCTGCGATACGCTGGTGCGCGCGCTGGGCGGCGAGCTGAGCCTCGCCAACCATCCCGACGGCGGCGCCCAGCTCAGTCTGTTCCTGCGCCGTGCCGAGCCCGGCGTCGCCTTCCCCACCGAGGACCACTTTCAATGAGCAGCGATACTCCGATCAGCGCGCAGGCGCAGGTGGTCCTGGTCGACGATGATCCGCACCTGCGCAAGGCCCTGAGCCAGACCCTCGATCTGGCCGGGTTGCAGGTGGTCTGCCTGGAGGATGCGCGCAGCCTGCAAGCGCGCCTGCCGGCGGACTGGCCAGGGGTGGTGGTCAGCGACATCCGCATGCCGGGCCTCGACGGCCTGCAGCTGCTGCAACAGTTGCAGGCGCGCGATGCCGAACTGCCGGTGCTGCTGATCACCGGCCACGGCGATATTCAGCTGGCGGTTCAGGCCATGCGCGCCGGCGCCTACGACTTCCTCGAAAAACCCTTCCCCAGCGAAGCGCTGCTGGACAGCGTGCGCCGTGCCCTGGCGCTGCGCCGGCTGGTGTTGGACAACCGCTCGCTGCGCCTGGCCCTGGCCGACCGCCAACAACTGTCGGCGCGCCTGCTCGGCCACTCGCCGGCCATGCAGCGCCTGCGCGAACAGATCGGTGCGCTGGCTGGCACCCAGGCCGACGTGCTCATCCTCGGTGAGACCGGCGCCGGCAAGGAAGTGGTCGCCCGCGCCCTGCATGACCTGTCGAATCGTCGCAACGGCCCCTTCGTCGCGATCAACGCCGGTGCGCTGGCCGAGTCGGTGGTCGAAAGCGAACTGTTCGGCCACGAACCGGGCGCCTTCACCGGCGCGCAAAAACGGCGCATCGGCAAGTTCGAGTTCGCCAACGGCGGCACCCTGTTCCTCGACGAGATCGAGAGCATGAGCCTCGACGTGCAGGTCAAGCTGCTGCGCCTGCTGCAGGAACGGGTGGTCGAACGCCTCGGTGGCAACCAGTCGATCGCGCTGGACATCCGCGTCATCGCCGCGACCAAGGAAGACCTGCGTCAGGCCGCCGACCAGGGCCGCTTCCGCGCCGACCTGTATTACCGGCTGAACGTCGCGCCGCTGCGCATCCCCGCGCTGCGCGAACGCAGCGAAGACATCCTCCTGCTGTTCCAGCATTTCGCCGAAGCCGCCGCGCAGCGCCACGGCCTGCCGGCCCGTGCGCTGCTGCCGGAACAGCGCGCACTGCTGCTGCGCCATGCCTGGCCGGGCAACGTGCGCGAGCTGCAGAACACCGCCGAGCGCTTCGCCCTGGGGCTCGAGCTGGGCCTCGAACTGCCGGACGCCAAGCCGCTGCTGACAACCGCCGGCGGCAGCCTCGGCGAGCAGGTCGATGCGTTCGAGCGTGCGCTGATCGCCGCCGAACTGGCGCGCCCGCACAGCTCGCTGCGCAGTGTCGCCGAAGCCCTCGGCCTGCCGCGCAAGACCCTGCATGACAAGCTGCGCAAACACGGCCTGAGTTTTGCCGATGCTGGCGGAAGCTCGCCCGATGAGGCGGACTAGTTGGCGGTTTTCCGCCATCTATCTTCTGACCCGATCGCCGGACCATCCTCCCGCCCGGCCTGACCAGCATCCCATGGCAGCGCCCGGGGCTGCCCGCAAAGCTGCGACCTAGACGGCTTTCCTGGGCTTTGCCGATTCAAAGCTTCATCTGCAGCTGGTACAACGCTTGGCGACGCGCGGTCGCGCCGGTCAGCTGGCACAGGCATTGCTCCAGTATCCGACGCACCTCGCGGAACCGGTCCGTCCGGCATCACCAAATGCCGCCTAGACTTGAACTGCTGGTCACTGCCGAATCGTCCCGCGGCGATTCCCCACAACAAGAGGAAACAACAATGTTCAAACTGACTGCCAAGGCGCTCGCCTGCGCCCTGTCGCTGAGCATCGCCGGTCTGGCCCAGGCGGCCGACCCGATCACCATCAAGTTCTCCCACGTGGTCGCCGAGAACACGCCGAAAGGCCAGGGCGCCCTGCTGTTCAAGAAGCTGGTGGAAGAGCGTCTGCCGGGCAAGGTTGAGGTTCAGGTTTACCCGAACTCCTCGCTGTTCGGTGATGGCAAGGAAATGGAAGCCCTGTTGCTTGGCGACGTGCAGCTGATCGCGCCTTCGCTGGCCAAGTTCGAGCACTACTCCAAGGGCGTTCAGGTCTTCGACCTGCCGTTCCTGTTCGACGACATCGCCGCGGTTGACCGTTTCCAGAAAGGCGAAGCCGGCCAGAAGCTGCTGCGCTCGATGGAAGACAAGAACATCACCGGCCTGGGCTACTGGCACAACGGCATGAAGCAGCTGTCGGCCAACAAGAAGCTGGTCGAGCCGAAGGATGCCCGCGGCCTGAAGTTCCGCGTACAGGCGTCTGCCGTGCTGGAAGAGCAGTTCAAGGCCGTACGCGCCAACCCGCGCAAGATGAGCTTCGCCGAGGTCTACCAGGGCCTGCAGACCGGCGTGGTCAACGGTGCCGAGAACCCGTACTCGAACATCTACTCGCAGAAGATGCACGAAGTGCAGAAGTACATCACCGAGTCCAACCATGGCCTGCTGGACTACATGCTGATCACCAACACCAAGTTCTGGAACGGTCTGCCGGCTGACGTGCGCAGCGAGCTGGAAGCCATCCTGGCCGAAGTCACCGTTGCGGTGAACAAGCAGGCCGACGAACTGAACCAGGGCGACAAGCAGCGCATCCTGGACGCCGGTACCACCGAGATCATCACCCTGACTCCGGAGCAGCGCGGCATGTGGCGCGACGCGATGAAGCCGGTGTGGAAGAAGTTCGAAGGCGAGATCGGTGCTGACCTGATCAAGGCCGCTGAAGCCTCCAACCAGGCTCAGTGACCCTGAACGCAGGGGCGGGCACAAGCCGCCCCTGCGCTTTACCTACGCAACGCTACACCGACAGATCAGTGCAAAGACAAAGCCGCTAGCGAAGGCGAGGCCCGCACCCCGGGCTGGATGGCATGGCCACGGTGATCCCGGGCGCGCCGCTTGGCTGGCTACAACAAGAGTCTTTTCATTGCTCTGTCCACCGGCCACAGCCTGGCTGGTCTATGGCGCACCCTCCGTGTTCGCCGGTCGAACAATCTGCAGTCCATCGGGAGATGTCATCCATGAACGCCCTCTGGCGCGTCTGGGACCACTTCGAGGAAGGTTTCATCGCCTTTCTGCTGGCCGCCATGACACTGGTGACGTTCGTTTACGTCATCCTCAACAACCTCTACACCGTCTTCTATGACCTGGCCGAGCGTTTTCCCGCGGCCGAGGACTTCTTCTTCACCATCGGTGACTACGTCATCGGCCTGGCCCAGGCCATGACCTGGAGCACCGCGCTGACCAAGGCGCTGTTCGCCTGGCTGATCTTCTCCGGCCTCGCCTATGGCGTGCGCACCGCCGGCCACATCGGCGTCGATGCGCTGGTCAAGCTCGCCCCGCGGCATATCCAGCGCATCATCGGCATCATCGCCTGCCTGTTCTGCCTGGGCTACGCCGGGCTGCTGAGCGTGGCCAGCTTCGAATGGATCCAGACCCTGTTCATCGCCAACATCGGCGCCGAGGATCTGGGCCACATCGGCATCAAGCAATGGCACATCGGCATGATCGTGCCGTTCGGTTTCGCCATGGTGTTCATCCGCTTCGCCGAAATCTTCGTGCGCATCCTGCGCAACGAGCAGACCGGCCTGGGGCTGGCCGACGAGGCGGCCGAGGCGGCGAAACTGGGTAACGAGGAGCCGAAGCAATGACCATCCTGTTCCTCTTCGTCGCGCTGTTCGCGCTGATGTTCATCGGCGTGCCGGTTGCGGTATCGCTCGGTCTGGCCGGCTCGCTGACCATCATGATCTTCAGCGAGGATTCTGTACGCTCGCTGGCGATCAAGCTGTTCGAAACCTCCGAACACTACACGCTGCTGGCGATCCCGTTCTTCCTGCTCGCTGGCGCGTTCATGACCACCGGCGGCGTCGCCCGCCGGCTGATCGACTTCGCCAACGCCTGCGTCGGCCACATCCGTGGCGGCCTGGCGATCGGTGCGGTGCTGGCCTGCATGCTGTTCGCCGCGCTGTCCGGCTCCAGCCCGGCGACCGTCGCCGCGGTAGGCTCCATCGCCATCGCCGGCATGGTGCGCTCGGGCTACCCGCAGGCCTTCGGCGCCGGCATCGTCTGTAACGCCGGTACGCTGGGCATCCTCATTCCGCCGTCGGTGGTGATGGTGGTCTACGCCGCCGCCACCGAAACCTCGGTGGGCAAGCTGTTCATGGCCGGCGTGGTGCCGGGCATCCTGCTCGGCGCGGTGCTGATGGCGGCGATCTACATCATCGCCGTGAAGAAAAACCTGCCGGCCCTGCCGCGCGCCTCGTTCCGCGAGTGGCTGTCCGCCGCACGCAAGGCGATCTGGGGTCTGCTGCTGATGGTGATCATCCTCGGTGGCATCTACTCGGGCATGTTCACCCCGACCGAAGCGGCAGCGGTAGCAGCGGTCTATTCGGCCTTCGTCGCGCTGTTCGTCTACAAGGACATGACCATCCGCGAAGCGCCGAAGGTGATCCTGGAGTCGGGCAAGCTGTCGATCATGCTGATGTTCATCATCGCCAACGCCATGCTCTTCGCCCACGTGCTGACCACCGAGCAGATCCCGCAGGCGATCACCGCCTGGGTACTGGAAGCCGGACTGCAGCCGTGGATGTTCCTGCTGGTGGTAAACATCGTGCTGCTGGTCGCCGGGGCCTTCATGGAGCCGTCGGCGATCATCCTGATCCTCGCGCCGATCCTCTTCCCGATCGCCGTCGAACTGGGCATCGACCCGATTCACCTCGGGGTGATCATGGTGGTGAACATGGAGATCGGCCTGATCACCCCACCGGTGGGGCTGAACCTGTTCGTCACCTCGGCGGTGACCGGCATGACCGTCACCGAGGTGATCCGCGCCGCCATGCCGTGGCTGATGATGCTGCTCAGCTTCCTGGTGATCATCACCTACATCCCGGCAATCTCGCTGGCGCTGCCCAACGCGCTGGGCATGTAGCCGCGTACGACCTTTCTCGTATCCATTCGCCCGGCCTTCGCGCCGGGCTTTTTTTTTGGCGCGTGGATCAGGCCGACAGCGGCAGCGCGGCGCGGCGGCGGAACCAGCCGGTGACCGACAGGCGATCGACCTGGGTGGGCAACACCTCGTGCGGGAAGTCGCCAGCCATGAACACCACCAGGGTTCCGGCTTCGGGGGGGATGTCGCGGCTCCGATTATCCTCCAGGTACAGACGCAGGACTCCGCCGTGTTCGGGCTGCCAGTCGGGATTGAGATAGAGCACGGCCGTCACGCTGCGGCTGTCATCGTCGCGGAAACGGTCCAGATGGGTCTTGTAGAAGGCGCCCGGCGGGTAGAAGGCGAAGTGGCATTCGAACTCTTCCAGCCCCAGAAACAGTTCACGGTTGAGCTGCTCGCGCAGGGCGTCCATCAGCTGCAGGTAAAGATCGCTCGCCGCTGACTGCCCGGGCTCGAGCCAGAGGATATGGTCGCCGCGTATGCCTTCATGCACCGCCTGGCTTTCGCCGCGTCCGACTGCGGCTGGCACCATGACTCCCTCCGCCTCGCGGCGGCGACATTCTTCGGCGAGGCGGAGGGTGTCATGGCCAGGGAGAAACGCACGCTGTACCGACCAGCCACGCGCGGCCAGGTCATCGATAAGAGTCGAAAACTGCAAGATCAAAGCTCCGAGAGATCAGGATCATCACGCCGCCACAGCGGGCCGCCCGACGCATCGGGGAACGATGCGCCCGCAGGACATTCAAGATGATTCGGGAATAGACGCAAGATCATGCGTCCGATGGCGCATTCTGCGCCCGCCGGAGCATTCAGGGAATGCCCGGATAGCGGGTCGCTGCAAACCTGAGCCAGACTGGCAGGACGGCGCAGAAACAGCCTGGAAGCTGGAAATTCGCTGACATAGAAAGAATTTCCAAACTGCTTTCAGCGCAGTGCTGCCAGCTTAAAAGGCCCGCCAGCGCACCGCCTGTGACAATTCGTCCATGCGTCGGCAACCCACTGCGCCAGCCCAGCTCGACAGTCGGCCGTGCGGCGTCGACAATGCCGCCTTCGTACAGGAGATCCCATGCGCGCCCTTCTCGCTTTCGCTCTATTGGCCATCAGCTTCGTCAGCCATGCCGATGTCTATGAAGAACTCTACGAAACCGCCGGCTGGGCCGATCAGCGCGCCAATTTCAGCGACGCTCTGAGCGCCGCCCAGCAGCGTTACAAGGACAGCCTGCCACCGGCGGTCTTCCAGGCTCTGGTGGACAACAGCAACCAGCGCTTCGCTAGCCAGGCGATGGATCAGCGTGCCCAGCAGGCGCTGCGCAGCCATCTGCCGGAACCGCAACCGGCGCTGCAGTTCTTCCAGTCGCCGCTGGGGCGCAAGATCGTCGCCGCCGAGGTGCAGGCGGCACGCCGCGAACAGCTCGCGCAGCACGTCAACGGCCTGCCGCGAATGGACGCTGACAGCAATCGGCAGCTGCTGATTCGCCATCTGACGCAGGCAATCCCGGCCAGCGCGGCGGGTGCCGAGGTCAGCCTGGCGCTGGCCGGCGTCGCCGCCGACAGCCTCAGTCAGATGCTGCCCGGCATACTCGGTGGCGGCCAGGCCCAGACCCTGCTGAACAGCCAGCGCGAGCGCCTGGTGCAGCAGATCGAAGGCGATCTGGACAACACGCTGCTGTATATCTACCGCTCGCTGTCCGATGCCGAGCTCGAGAAATACCTGCAGTTCGCGCAATCCGAGGCCGGCAAGGCCTACTACCAGGCCGCTCTGCAGGCGCTACGTGCCGGCCTGGCGGTCGGCGTCGACAACAGCGCAATCCAGGCACAGCGACAGGATCAGTGAGCGCCGGCGCGGCTCAGGGCTTCAGGCGCTCGCGCAGGAAGGCGAAATAGCGCTGGCGCAGCTCTTCGCTCTCGTTCACTAGGTGGTGCCGCGCGGCCGGCAGGCGCAGGATTTCCGGCGTGGCGAACTTGCGCTGCAGCACCGGCAGGTTGTGCTGCCAGTCCACCGTCATGTCCGCCTCGCCCTGGATGATCAGGGGCGACTGCGTGCTGTCCGGCGCGCTCTCGATCCGCGGAATCCAGCGTGACAGCGCACCGACCCAGGAGGTCGGCAGGATGGTCGCCTGCAGCGGGTCCTCAGTCTGCACGAACTGCAGGAAGCGCGTGTCGCTGGAGTTGTCGCTGAAGCTGCGCGGGATCTGCTGGACGAAGCGGCGCACCAGCTCGTAGCTGAGCCTCGAGCGCAACCAGGCGCGTGGCCGGATCAGCGGCGCCAGCAGGATGGTGCGCCCCAGCTCGGAGCTCTGCGGCTGGTGCAAGAGGTGATCGAGCAGGATCGCACCACCGGTGCTCTGCCCGAGTAGATGCCAGGGCCGCGGCAGATCGAGCTGGCGCGCTTGCTCGAACAGGCCGTTGAGGACGGCCTGATATTCATCGAACTCGTTGATGCTGGCCTGCGGCCCACTGGACAGGCCGTGCCCCGGCAAATCGCAGGCGAGCACCGCGAAACCCATGTCCAGGCCCCACTCGACGACATGCCGATACAACCCCATGTGATCGTAATAGCCATGCAGGATCAGCAGACTGGCGTGTGGCTGTTCCGGCCACCAGGCCTGCGCCACCACCTCGTAGTCATGTACGCGAAACCGCCCGAGGCGGCTGTGGATGTTGCGTCGCTGCGGCAGATCGAGGCCGTAGTAGGCCTGGTAGTGCCGCGCCTCGGGTGACAGCGCGGTCGTGTCACGCAGGGCGCCCAGTTGCTCACGCAGCAGGTCGGGTTGGATTCGCTCGGACATGGCCTTCTTTAGATCGATTTGCAATTTGCAGAGTGGTTGCGTCCCGGCGGCCTGCGCGGCGCCGGGTTTGCGTGCAGCAGGCGGGATATTCCGCTCTGCAGCCGAGCATGGCAAGCTGGCGCCCCCGCCACCGAGACCCGCCATGCCTAGCCGTCGCAAGTATCTCATCGCCGTGCTGATCGCCCTATTCTGGGCCGGCGCCATGCTGGCCGCGTTCTGGTGGTTCGAGGCCCGCTATCTGCGCACCTTCGAGGGCGAGCGCGCCGAACTGTTCTCCGGCGACAGGCTGCGTCTGCCCGCCGAACTGCAGGGCCCGGGGCCGGTGCGCTTCGTACACTTCTGGGACCCGGGCTGCCCCTGCAACGTCGGCAACCAGCAGCATCTGGAAGAACTGCTCAAGCGCTTCCAGGGCCAGGCGGTGGAGTTCTACGAGGTGCGCAAACCCGGCAGCAACGGCCGCCTGCCGAAACCGCTGGCCTCGCTGAAACCACTGAACAATCTCGAAGGTTCCGAGCAGCTCCCCGCCAGTCCGGCAGTAGGTATCTGGGACCAGAGTGGCGAGCTGGTCTATATCGGCCCCTACAGCGAGGGTGCGGTGTGCAGCTCGGATAACAGCTTCGTCGAGCCCATCCTCGACGCGGTACTCGCCGGCCGCACAGTGCGCGCCACCCACTCGCTGGCGGTAGCCTGCTTTTGCGACTGGCAGCAGTGACCGGCACGGAGAGGGTTCGGTAAACTTGATTGGAATCAAATGATAATTATTATCAGATGATAGAGAATCGCTTCCATCGCAGTCGGTGTCACTCCGACGATCCGCAACGGGAGCTTTTCAATGATTTCTCGCCTTCACCCGCTCGCCCTGGCCTGCCTGGCTGTCAGTACCTCATCCGCCTTCGCCTCCCCGCTGGAACTTGAGGAAACCGTCATCACCGCCAAGGGATACCAGGCCGCGACCCAGGACATTCCCCAGGCCATCGAGGTATTGCAGGCACAACCGAGCGAGACGGCGGCGCCCGCTGGCAGCCTGTTTCGTGGGCAGCCGGGACTTGCGGTGCACAGTGACGGCGCCTGGGGGCAGAACCCGGTATTGCGCGGACTGAAGAAGGAGAGCGTGGTGGTGATGGTCGACGGCGTACGACTCAACTCCGCACAGCCGCAGGGCTCGCTGGCTTCGTTCGTCGATCTCGGCCTGCTCGACCGCATCGAGGTGGTCAAGGGACCAGGCTCGGTGCTCTACGGCAGCGGTGCGCTCGGCGGCGTGGTCAACCTGATCACCCCGGAGGCGAACTTCACCGAGCAGGAACAGCGCGGCGGACGTTTCGGCCTCAGCGCCAGCAGCATCGACGATGGTTTCAGCGGCGCCGTGCTACTGCGCGATAGCAGCACCGACCACGCCCTAGTGCTCGGCGCCGCCGGGCGCAAGGTCGACGACTACGAAAGCCCGAGCGGGACCGAAGAGCGCACCGGCTACAGCTCCGACAGCCTCCTGCTCAAGTACAAGCAGAAGGTGAACGACGACATCAGCCTCAAGTTCAACTTGCAGCGCCACACCGACCGCGACGTTTGGTATCCCGGCTCGGCGCGAACCGGCACGCCGGCGCGACTCGGCACCGTGACCATGCACTCGCCGGAACAACGCCGCGAGCTTTACCAGGTCGGCGTGGAGAATCGCCTCGGTGAGGGCACCCTGAGTACCGACGTGTATCGCCAGGAGGTCTACCGCGAGATTCGCGCCTATTCCGAAAATCTCGGGCGCAATCAGGTGCGCAACGACGTCAGCTTCATCACCCACGGGCTGCGCAGTTCGTACCTGGTTCCGGTTGGCAATCATCTGCTGACCGTTGGCGGCGAGGGCTGGCGCATGACCGGCGACCCCGAGCGCCACATCCACAACAACCCACCGCTGTTCAACAACGATCAGCGCAACGACCCATTCAAGGACGGCGAGGTCAGTTCCTACGGCCTGTTCCTGCAGGACGAATTCGACTTGGGCCGAACCGCCATCGTGGCTGGCGCACGGCTGGACCACGTCAGCGGCGACGCCAAGCAGAAAGGCAGCGGCGCGGCCGCGCGAACCAGCGGCCTCAGCAGCAGCGACAACAACCTGTCCTGGTCGCTGGGTGCGACCCATCCGCTGACTGACACCCTCAACCTCTATGCCAACATCGGCCAGGCTTACCGCGCACCCGACCTGCGCGAACGCTTCGAGGATGCTGCGCGCGGTGACGGCTATTACCACATCGGCAATCCGCAGCTCGACGCGGAGCGCTCCACCAGCTTCGAGATCGGCCTCAAGGGCCATGGCAACGGTTTCGACTATCGTCTGGCGGCCTTCCATACCCGTATCGACGACTACATTGCCGGCCGTGTGACGGGCACCAACGCACCCAACGGACTACCGATCAAACGCACCGAGAATCTCGACGAGGTGGTCATCTACGGCCTCGAGGGCAGCGCCAGCAAGGCGGTCGGCGCCTTCGTAGTGGACGGCGGCTTCACCTGGCTGCGCGGCGAGAACAAACAGGACGACGAGCCGCTGTACCAGATGCCGGTCCACGAGCTGACCGTCGGCATCGGCCAGCCGGCCGAACGCGGCTTCTACTGGCACACCCAGCTACGTGCGGTGGCCGAGCAGAACCGGGTCGCCACGCGCTTCTCCAACGGCACCGAGGACGAAACTTCCGGCTTCGTCACCGCCGACGCCAGCATCGGCTGGGGCTTCGGCAAGGTCGGCGTGCTGCAGACCGCCAACCTCGACGCCAAGCTCAGCAACCTGTTCGACAAGGCCTATCATGAACACCTGGCCGATGGCGTCAGCGGCTACGAACTCGAGGCGCCCGGCCGCGGCCTTACCCTCGCACTCACAGGTAGCTTCTGAATGCTCCGCCGACTACTACTCGTTACCCTGCTGATCGCCAGTGCTCCCGCACTGGCAGACAAGCTGCCGCGCCTGGTGCTGGCCGGTCCCTCCTCGTCGGTCTCCAATCCGCTGATCCACATGGTGGAATCCGGCGCGCTGGCCGATCTTGCCGAGCAGGTCGAATTCGTCAACTGGCGTGATCCGGACCAGCTGCGGCTGATGGCGCTGAATCAGCAGGCCGACGTGCTGGCCATGCCGGTCAACGTCGCCGCCAATCTCTACAATCGCGGCGCGAAACTGCGGATGCTCAACGTCTCGACCTGGGGCCTGCTCTGGCTGGTATCGCGCGAGGCCGACCTGCAGACGCTGGACGACCTGCGCGGCAAGGAAATCACCATGCCGTTTCGCGGCGACATGCCCGACATCCTCTTCGGACTGCTGGCCGAACGCGCCGGCATCGATGTGCGCAAGGACCTGCGCCTGCGCTATGTCGCCACCCCGATCGACGCCATGCAGCTGTTGCTGATGCGCCGCACCGATCACGCCCTGCTGGCCGAGCCGGCCATCTCCATGGCCCTGCGCAAGGCCAGCGAAGGCCCGCTGGGGCTGGTCGCGCCGGATCTGTACCGCAGCGTCGACCTGCAACAGGAATGGGGTCGCCTGCTGCAGCGCGAAGCACGTATCCCCCAGGCCGGCATCGCATTGATGGCCAGCGTGAAGGACCAGCCGCAGATCGCCGCCCGCATCGCCCAGGCCTACGCCGATTCACTGCAATGGTGCAGAGCGAATGCCGACGCCTGCGGCCAGCTCGCCGCCAAGCATCTACCGATGCTCAGCGCCGAGGCCATCGCCGATTCGCTGGCTGTGGCACAGATGGACGCCGTACCGGCCGCCGAGGCGCGAGACGAAGTCGAGTTTCTCTTTGATCTGCTGCTGCAGAAGAACCCGGCGCTGGTCGGCGGCAAGCTGCCGGCGGAAGACTTCTACGCCCCGGCGAATGGCCGACCATGAGCCTTCTGCGCAGCTGGCTGAGTAGTCTGCCCGGCTATATCTGGAGCGGCTGGGGCGCGCTGGCCAGCCTGTTCCTGCTGCTGGCCGCCTGGGAGGCGGTCGCCAGCCACTATGGCGCGCTGGTGCTGCCGCCGCCGCTCGAGACCTTCGCGCGTCTCGGACAGTTGCTCGATGAAGGGGCCGCCTGGCCGGAACTGCTGGCCACCAGTCGCCGGGCGCTGCTCGGCTTTGCGCTTTCCGTGCTGGTGGGTAGCGCGCTCGGCCTCGCCGCCGGTGTTTCCATGACCGCGTCGATGATGGCGCGGCCGCTGGTTACCGTGCTGATGGGCATGCCGCCAATCGCCTGGCTGGTGCTGGCAATGCTCTGGTTCGGCGCTGGCGACGGCACCCCGGTGTTCACCGTGTTCATCGCCAGCTTTCCGTTGGTATTCGTCGGCGCGCTGCAGGGTACCCGCACGCTGGACAATCAGCTCAAGGACATGGCCCTAGCGTTCCGCCTGCCACGCCGCATGCTCTTCTTCGACGTCTACCTGCCCCATGTATTTTCCTATCTGTTTCCCGCCTGGATCACTGCGCTCGGCATGGCGTGGAAGATCGTAGTGATGGCCGAGTTGCTCGCCACGCAGGACGGCGTCGGCGCCGCCCTCGCGGTGTCGCGCTCACACCTGGATACCAGCGCCACCATGGCTTGGATTACCGCGGTCGTCGGCCTGCTGCTGGCCGTGGAATACCTGTTGCTGGAACCGATCAAGCGCGAAGTCGAGCGCTGGCGCGAGGTGGCGGCATGACGCAACTGCAAGTCCACGGACTGGGCCACGCCTTCGGCCGCGACGAGATCTTCAGCGCTATCGACTTCAACCTCAGCGCCGGTGAGGTCGTTGCGCTGGTCGGCCCGTCCGGCTGTGGCAAGACCACCCTGCTGCATCTTTGCGCCGGGCTGCTCGACGTGCAGGAAGGTCGCATCGACAACGGCTTCGGCAATCCGGCCAGCATGTTCCAGCAACCAAGACTGCTGCCGTGGAAGACCACGCTCGACAACATCGCACTGGGACTCAAGGCTCAGGGTGTCGCCCGCCAGCAGCGCGTGCAGCAGGCGCGAGCACTCGCCCTGCGGCTGGGCCTGAGCGCCGGCGATCTCGACAAGTTTCCGCACCAGCTCTCCGGCGGCATGCAAAGCCGCGTGTCGCTGGCGCGCGCGCTGGTCCTGCAACCCGATCTGCTGCTGCTCGACGAGCCATTCGCCGCGCTGGACATCGGCCTCAAGGAAGACCTCTACGCGCTGCTGCTCGCCGAGCAAGGCGTACGCGGCATGGGTGTGCTGATGATCACTCACGATCTGATGGAGGCAGTACGCCTGGCGGACCGCATTCTGGTCATGGCCGCCGAACCGGGGCGCATTGTCAGCCGCTTGGCGCTGGATGTACCGGCAGCGCAGCGCTCGGATGCCTGGATCTACCAGCACACCGCCGAGCTACTGCAACTGCCGGCACTGCGTCAGAGCTTCGGCCTGAGCACGCGTGCGCCACAGCCGCCGGCGCCAACCATCAGGAGCGCCATCCGCGAGGACACGCTTGTCGCAACGCCCATCAGGAAGCGCTCGGGATGCTGAGCACCTTGAATCGCCGGCTCCGCGGATGGCCATTGCTGCTGTGCAGCTTCCGCCCGCTGTTTCTCGTCACCCTGCTACTCGGGCTGCTTGGCGTTGCCAGCTGGCTCGGCTTTCTCGGTTTCGGTCTGCCGCTGCCTGCCGTTCCAGGTGGCCCGGTGGTCTGGCATGCCCATGAGCTGCTGCTCGGTTTCGGCCTCGCCGCGGTCGCAGGCTTCGTCCTTACCGCGGTGCCCGAGTTCACCGTCACCGCGGCATTCGGTCGGCATGTCGGGCTCGGCTTCCTGCTGCTGTGGCTGGCTGCCCGACTGTGTTTTTGGCTATCCGGCATCATCGGCCCCTGGCCGGCGGCTTTGTGCAACAGCGCCTTCGCCTTGGCATTGCCGGTGCTGCTGGCGCCACGCCTGCTGGGCGACCCGTTGCGCCGTCAGTACGGCTTCTTCGGCGGCCTCAGCGCGCTGGCGCTGGTGACGCTTGGCTTTCACTTCGATGCCGTCAGCGGTCACTATCCGATGCGCTGGCTGCACGCAGGCATCGGCGTGATGATGGTGCTGATCGTGGTGGCGATGAGCCGCATCTCCATGCGTATTCTCAACGATGCCATCCAGGCCCGCCGGGACGCCGGCCATGAGGTGGACGAGGATTACCGCGCGCGGCCGCCACGGCGCAATCTGGCGATCTTCTGCATCAGCCTGTTCACTCTCGGCGAATGGCTGGCGCTGCCGGAACCGCTCAACGGCTGGTTGGCGCTGGCCGCGGCAGCGGCCGTGTTCAATCTGCTGAACGACTGGCACATCGGCCGGGCGCTGCTCGAACGCTGGTCACTGCTGCTCTACAGCGTCTACTGGCTGATGGCGCTGGGCTATGCCGCATTGGGCGTTTCGCTGCTGGCCGACGGTTCTGCCAGCAGTGCGGGCCGTCATCTGCTGACCCTGGGCGCCATGGGCGTATCGATTCTGGGCGTGCTGTGCATCGCCGGACGCACGCACAGTGGGCATGCGCTGGATCAGCGCCACTGGGTGCCAATTGCGGCGTCGCTGCTGGTGCTGGCCGCCCTGCTGCGTGCGGGCGCTGGACTGACCGGCGCGCCGTCGCAGGCACTGACGCTTCTGGCCGGCGTGGGCTGGCTGGCGGCCTTCGCGCTCGCCCTGCGCTATCTGGCGCCGGTCTGGCTGAGCCCACGACCGGATGGTGGCACCGGCTGCGAGGAGCCGCTGGATGAGCACGCCACGGGGGCCGGCTGCCAAGTCTGAACACGGCTGAGACATCCCGGCGCTGGGGCGGACCACAGGATAGAACGGCGAGACGTTTTCCTCCTGCGTCGAGCTGCCCACGGGAGAGGCGAGCACATGGGATAGGCGGTTAAGCGCCGCGCTATCCTGGTTAATATGGCGGCGGTGCAAACGGAAAGGGCGCCTCGTCGCGCCCTTTCCGTGTCTTATCAGCCCTGCGTCGAAGGCGGCACCACGGCCTTGCGGCTGTCGATCACCTGGCGCCAGGTCGGCGCGTTGTTGCTTTCGTCCGCAGCCTGCTGCATCGCGCGGATGCGGCGTTTCTCGGTGCGCCGCGCGAGGTACCAGGCGAAGAAGGTCGCCAGCGACACGGTCAGCAGGATCAGACTGGCCACCGCATTGATCTCCGGCTTCACCCCCAGGCGCACGGCGGAGAAGATCTCCATCGGCAAGGTGGTAGAGCCGGGGCCGGAGACGAAACTGGCGAGTACCAGGTCGTCCAGCGACAGGGCGAAAGACAGCATGCCGCCGGCGGCCAGCGACGGCGCGATCATCGGCATGGTGATCAGGAAGAACACCTTCCACGGCCGCGCGCCGAGGTCCATCGCCGCTTCCTCGATGGACAGGTCCAGCTCGCGCAGGCGCGCCATCACCACCACCGCGACGTAGGCCGAACAGAAGGTGGTGTGGGCGATCCAGATGGTCACCAGCCCGCGCTGCGCCGGCCAGCCGATCAGCTGGGCCATGGCGACGAACAGCAGCAACAGCGACAGACCGGTGATCACTTCGGGCATCACCAGTGGCGCGGTGACCAGGCCGCCGAACAGCGTGCGTCCGCGGAACACCGGGATGCGGGTGAGCACGAAGGCGGCCATGGTGCCCAGCGCCACCGCGGCAATGGCCGTGTAGAACGCCACTTCCAGCGAGCGCATCACCGCGCCCATCAGCTGACTGTTGTCCAGCAGGCCGACATACCACTTCACCGACCAGCCGCCCCACACGGTCACCAGCCGCGAGTCGTTGAAGGAATAGATGACCAGGATGACCATCGGCAGGTAGATGAACAGCAGACCGAGCACCAGGATCAGGTTGGAGAAGCTCCAGCGTTTCATAGCTTGCCCTCCAGTTCCTTGGCTTGGTTTCTGTTGAACAGAATGATCGGCACCAAGAGGATCGCCAGCATCACCACCGCCAGCGCCGAAGCCACCGGCCAGTCGCGGTTGTTGAAGAATTCCTGCCAGAGCACCTTGCCGATCATCAGCGTCTCCGGACCGCCGAGCAGTTCGGGGATGACGAACTCGCCCACCACCGGAATGAACACCAGCATGCAGCCGGCGATGATGCCGTTCTTCGACAGCGGCACGGTGATCTTCCAGAAGCTGGTGAGGTTGCGCGCACCGAGGTCGGAAGCGGCCTCCAGCAGGCTCGGGTCGTGCTTCACCAGGTTGGCGTAGAGCGGCAGGATCATGAACGGCAGGTAGGAATAGACCACTCCGATGTACACCGCGGCATCGGTATTGAGGATCTGCAACGGTGCGTCGATCAGACCGAGCCCCTGCAGCAGGCCGTTGAGGATACCGTTGCTGCTGAGAATGCCCATCCAGGCGTAGACGCGGATCAGGATGGCGGTCCAGGTCGGCATCATGATCAGCAGCAACAGCACCGTCTGCAGATCCTTGCGCGCCCGAGCGATGGCATAGGCCATCGGGTAGCCGATCAGCAGGCACAGCAGGGTGCTGAAGAAGGCGATCTTCAACGAACCCAGGTAGGCGGCCAGATACAGCTCGTCTTCGCTGAGGAAGATGTAGTTGCCCAGGTTGATCAGCACCTTCAGCTGCTGTTCGGCGTAGCTGAAGATCTCGGTATACGGCGGAATGGCCACATCCGCCTCGGAAAAACTGATCTTCAGGACGATGGCGAACGGCAGCAGAAAGAACAGGAACAGCCACAGGAACGGGATGCCGATGACCAGCCGGCGACCATTGTTGAGCGCAAGCCGGCGGCTCATGCTTGCAGCACCACGCCGCTGTCGCTGAGCCAGTGCAGATAGACCCGCTCTTCCCAGGTCGGCCATTTCACGTGGCGCTCGGCGTTGGCGACGAAGGCCTGCAACAGCATCCCCGATTCCAGCTTGATGTAGTACACCGAGTGGCCGCCGAGGTAGGCGATGTCATGCACGATACCTTCTACCCAGTTGTAATCGGCCAGCTCGAGCACCGGCTTCTCCAGGCTCATCAGCAGCTTTTCCGGGCGCAAAGCGTAGGTCACACGCTTGTCCTGGGCGCGGGTGCTGATGCCATGCCCCACGTAGATCGGCCGCTCCAGTTGCGGGCAGGCGATCACCGCATGGTCTTCGAGGTCCTCCACCAGCTCGCCGTCGAACAGGTTGACGTTGCCGATGAACTCGCAGACCAGCCGACTCGCCGGCGTCTCGTAGATGTCCATCGGGCTGCCGACCTGGGCAATCCAGCCGTAACTCATGATGGCGATGCGCTCGGCCATGGTCATGGCCTCTTCCTGATCGTGGGTAACCATCACGCAGGTCACGCCGACCCGCTCGATGATCTGCACCAGCTCCAGCTGCATTTGCGAGCGCAGCTTCTTGTCCAGCGCCCCCATCGGCTCATCGAGCAGCAGCAGTTTCGGTCGCTTGGCCAGCGAACGCGCCAGGGCGACACGCTGGCGCTGACCGCCGGAAAGCTGGTGCGGCTTGCGCTTGGCGTACTGCGTCATCTGCACCAGCGCGAGCATCTCGCTGACGCGCTCGGCGATCTCCGCCTTGGACAGGCCATCCTGCTTGAGGCCGAAGGCGATGTTCTGCTCCACGCTCATGTGCGGGAACAGCGCATAGGACTGGAACATCATGTTGATCGGCCGCTCGTAGGGCGGCAGATCGGTGATGTCCTGACCGTCGAGGAAGATGCGCCCTTCGCTCGGCCGCTCGAACCCGGCGAGCATGCGCAGCAGTGTGGACTTGCCCGACCCCGAACCACCGAGCAGGGCAAAGATCTCGCCCTGGTGGATGCTCAGCGAGACGTCGTCGACTGCCACCGTCTCGTCGAATTTCTTGGTGACGCGGTCGATCTTCAGCAGCACCTGCTTGTTCTTGCTCTCGCCGGTGAGGGCTTTCTTGTAGGCGCTGGAGGCAACGGCCATGCGCGAACTCCCGAAAATGAAAAGGTTGGCCCGGCCAGCGCCGGGTCTGATGGTCGTTGCGGCGGGCGCGCGCGGACAGCGGCGCCCAGGGGTTTATTTCCCGGACTTCACCTTGGTCCAGCTGCGGTTCATCAGTCGCTGGATCTTCGCCGGCAGCTCGGCCGAGACGTAGAGGCGATCGAGTACTTCCTGCGGCGGATACACCGATGCGTCCTGGCGCACTTCCTGGTCCATCAGCTCGCCCGCCTTGAGGTTGGGGTTGGCGTAACCGACATAGTCGCTCACCGCGGCAATCACCTCGGGGCGCAGCAGGTAGTTGATGAAGGCGTGGGCCTGTTCGACATTGCTGGCGTCGGCGGGGATGGCGAGCATGTCGAACCAGAGGTTGCCGCCCTCCTTGGGAATCGCATAGGCGATCTCGATGCCTTTACCGGCTTCCTCGGCGCGGGCGGCAGCCTGGAACACATCGCCGGAGAACCCGGCGGCGACGCAGATATTGCCATTGGCCAGATCGGAAATGTACTTGGACGAGTGGAAATAGCGCACGTGCGGGCGTACCGCCAGCAGCTTCTCCTCGGCCTTGCGGTAATCGGCGCTCTTCTCGCTGTTGGGATCCAGCCCCAGGTAGTTGAGCATCGCCGGGATCATCTCGTCGGCCGAATCAAGGAAGGCGATACCGCAGCTGGCGAGTTTCGCCGCGTGCTCCGGCTCGAACAGCACGGCCCAGGAGTCGATCGTCTCGACGCCGAGCGCCGCCTTGACCTTTTCGACGTTGTAGCCGATGCCATTGGTGCCCCACAGATAGGGCACTGCGTGGGCGTTGCCCGGGTCGTTCTTCTGCAGCTGTTTGAGCAGCGCCGGGTCGAGATTTTCCCAGTTCGACAGCTTGGACTTGTCGAGCTTCTGGAAGGCGCCGGCACGGATCTGCTTGCCGAGGAAATGGTTGGATGGCACTACCACGTCATAGCCAGTGCGGCCGGCGAGCAGCTTGCCTTCCAGGGTTTCGTTGGAGTCGAACACATCATAGACGGGCTTGATGCCGGTCTCTTTCTCGAACTCTTCCAGCGTCGTTTCGCCGATGTAATCCGACCAGTTGTAGATGTGCACCGTGGCGGCGTGGGCCGTGGCGGTACCGGCAAACGCGGCGGCGATGATCAGCGACTTGAGAGTCGAGCGCATGGGTTGAGTCCTCTTGTTCCACGCCGCGCGTTACCCCGAGGGGAAAGCCGGGCTGTTTATTGGAAAAACCTCTAAAAATCAACTGGTGACGCAACAAATCCGAGTGTTGCGCGAGGAAAAGGTAGCGCGAGCGGTAGACCAGCTGGCACAACACCGGTTTGCGCGGCTATCCCTCGCCGGGTGTTCCCGATAGCACTGCTGCTGTCGGGACGCTCTACACTTCACAGCGGCACCGCAACGCCGGTCTCATCGACCGGCGTGCGGCGTCCGACGATCAACGCCCGGACTTGATCTTGGTCCAGCTGCGGGTCATCGCGCGCTGGGTCTTCGGATCGAGGTCGGGGAAGGTGTACAGCTTCTTCAGCACGTCCTGGCTCGGGTAGATGCCCGGGTCGGTGCGGATCGCTTCGTCCACCAGCGGAGTGGCGGCGGCGTTGCCATTGGGGAATTGCACGTAGTCGGTGATCGATGCCATGACTTCCGGCTTCATCAGGTAGTTGATGAAGGCATGGGCGCTCTCGACATTCTTCGCGTCGGCGGGGATCGCCAGCATGTCGAAGAAGCTGCCGGCCCCTTCCTTGGGAATCTTGTAGCCGACGTTCACGCCGTTCTTGGCTTCCTCTGCGCGGGCCTTGGCCTGGTAGATGTCGCCCGAGTAACCGATGGCCACGCAGCTCTCGCCATTGGCCAGGTCGGAGATGTACTTGGAGGAATGGAAGTAGGCCACGTGCGGACGGATCTGCATGAACAGCTCCTCGGCCTTCTTCAACTCGTCAGCCTTGCCGCTGTCCGGCGCATAGCCCAGGTAATGCAGGGCGGCCGGAAGAATTTCGGTCGGCGAGTCGAGGAAGGACACACCGCAGGACTTCAGCTTCTCGATGTTCTCCGGCTTGAACACCAGGTCCCAGGAGTCCACCGGCGCGTTGTCGCCCAGCACGGCCTTGACCTTGTCGACGTTGTAGCCGATGCCGATGGTGCCCCACATGTAGGGGATCGAGTACTGGTTACCCGGATCGCTCGGCTCCAGCGCCTTGAGCAGGTCCTTATCGAGGTTTTCCCAGTTCGACAGCTTGGACTTGTCCAGCTTCTGGAACACGCCGGCCTTGATCTGCTTGGCCAGGAACGGGTTGGACGGCACCACCACGTCATAACCCGAGCTACCGGCCAGCAGCTTGGCTTCCAGCACCTCGTTGCTGTCGAAGACGTCGTAGACCACCTTGATGCCGGTTTCCTTGGTGAAGTTCTCCAGGGTGTCCTCGGCGATGTAATCGGACCAGTTGTAGACGTGCAGTACCTTTTCCTGGGCCTGCGCAGCCCCGGCAACGGTGCCGGCGAGCGTCATGGCAAGTAGGGTCTTGGCGAAGGGATTCATCCGTGCAGCTCCTGTTGTCATCGTTTATATCGGGGCAGTGGAACAGGCCATGAACAGTACGGCGGCCTGGCAGTGTGTCGGCATCGACACAACCTCGGTGCGCTCTGGCCACGCGCAGCGCGCAGTCTGGCAAGGTCGGGGGCGCTTTTTCAACAAGCCGAACGCACCGTGGCAGCAATCGCTAACCTTAGCCCAGCCGGCCGCGTCTGCCGCGACGCTCAGCCGAGCACGTCCTTGGCCGTCGCGTCCAGGCACAGGCGCACCTTGCCGATCAGCTCGTCGATTTCGTCCTCGGCGATCACCAGCGGCGGCGAAACGATCATCGTGTCGCCGACTGCGCGCATCACCAGGCCGTTACGGAAGCAGTGCTCGCGGCAGAGCATGCCCACTCCCGGATCGGCGAAGCGCTCACGAGTCTTCTTGTTCTTCACCAGCTCCAGCGCACCGAGCATGCCGACACCGCGGGCCTCACCCACCAAGGGATGCTCGGCCAGCTCCTGCCAGCGAGATTGCAAATAGGGTGCCGTCTTCGTCTTCACCCGCTCGACGATCTTCTCCTCGCGCAGGATGCGGATGTTCTCCAGCGCCACCGCGGCAGCCACCGGATGCCCCGAGTAGGTGAAGCCGTGGTAGAACTCGCCACCCTCGTTGAGCGTGTGCACCACTTCGTCGCGCACCACCACGCCGCCCATGGGGATGTAGCCGGAGGTCAGCCCCTTGGCGATCGGCATCAGGTCCGGCGCCAGGCCGTAGTAGTCGCTGCCGAACCACTCGCCGGTGCGGCCGAAACCACAGATCACCTCGTCGGCGACGAACAGGATGTCGTAGCGTGCGAGGATCCCCTTGATTCGCGGCCAGTAGCTGTCCGGCGGAATGATCACGCCGCCAGCGCCCTGGATCGGCTCGGCGATGAAGGCCGCCACCTTGTCCTCACCGATTTCGAGAATCTTCTGTTCCAGCTGGTCGGCCACCCGCACGCCGAACTCCTCCGGCGAGAGCTCACCACCCTCGCCGTACCAGTAAGGCTGGTCGATGTGTTCGATGCCGGGAATGGGGAAGTCGCCCTGGCCGTGCATGGCCTTCATGCCGCCCAGGCTGGCGCCGGCCACGGTCGAGCCGTGGTAGCCGTTCCAGCGGCCGATGACCACCTTCTTCGACGGCTGGCCCTTGATCGCCCAATAATGGCGCACCATGCGCAGCACGGTGTCGTTCGCCTCCGAGCCGGAGCCGGTGAAGAACACGTGGTTCATGCCGGCCGGAGCGATTTCGGCGATCGCCTTGGCCAGCGCCAACGCCGGCGGGTGCGCGGTCTGGAAGAACAGGTTGTAGTACGGCAGTTCGCGCATCTGCTGCGCCGCCGCCTCCACCAGTTCCTCGCGACCGTAGCCGACGTTGACGCACCACAGCCCGGCCATGGCATCGAGGATCTTGTGCCCCTCGCTGTCCCACAGATAGACGCCGGAGGCCCGGGTGATGATGCGCGTGCCCTTGGCGTTCAGCGCCTTGTAGTCGGTGAACGGCGGCAGGTGATGATCCCGGCCCAGGGCCTGCCAGTGCAGGGTTTGCGAATCGCTCATCGGTCACCTCTTCGGCTGTATGTGGGTTGTCGGCGGATGAACGGAGCCTCATCCACCTGCGGCTGCCTTACACCGACAGCATCAGGAACTCCCGTTCCCAGGAGCTGATCACCCGGTTGTAGTTCTCCTGCTCGGCGCGCTTGACCGCGACGTAGCCGGTGATGAACTTCGGACTCAGGTACTTGCGCAGCTCGCGGCAGTTCTCCATGCGCTCCAGCGCCGTTTCCAGCGTCAGCGGCAGCCGCAGGTTGCGCCGCTCGTAACCACGTCCGCGTACCGGCGGGCTCGGCGGTAGCTCTTCGACCATACCGATGTAGCCGCACAGCAGGCTGGCGGCGATGGCCAGATAGGGGTTGGCGTCGGCGCCGGGCAGGCGGTTCTCCACCCGGCGGTTCTGTGGGTCGGAATCCGGCACGCGCAGCCCCACGGTGCGGTTCTCCTCGCCCCACTCGACGTTGACCGGCGCCGAGGTGTCGGGCAGGAAGCGGCGGAACGAGTTGACGTTGGGTGCGAACAGCGGCAGCAGCTCGGGGATGTATTTCTGCAGGCCGCCGACGTGGTGCAGGAACAGCGAGCTCATCGAGCCGTCCGGGTTGGAGAAGATATTGCGCCCGGTTTCCAGGTCCACCACGCTCTGGTGCAGGTGCATCGCGCTGCCCGGCTCGCCGGTCATCGGCTTGGCCATGAAGGTGGCGGCGACGTTGTGCTTGAGCGCGGCCTCGCGCATGGTGCGCTTGAACACCAGGATCTGGTCGGCCAGGTGCAGCGCCTCGCCATGACGGAAGTTGATTTCCATCTGCGCAGTGCCTTCCTCGTGGATCAGGGTATCCAGATCCAGGCCCTGGGCCTCGCACCAGTCGTACATGTCCTCGAACAGCGGATCGAATTCGTTGGCCGCGTCGATGGAGAACGACTGACGGCCGGTCTCCTGGCGGCCGGAACGACCAACCGGCGGCTGGAACGGCAGGTCCGGGTCCTCGCAGCGCTTGGTCAGGTAGAACTCCATCTCCGGCGCGACGATCGGCTGCCAGCCGCGGTCGGCGTACATCTTCAGCACGCGCTTGAGGATATTGCGCGGCGACAGTTCGATGGGGTTGCCCATCTTGTCGTAGGTGTCGTGAATCACCTGGGCGGTGGGCTCGATGGCCCAGGGCACGAGGAATACCGCGTTCGGATCGGGCCGACAGAACATGTCGATATCCGCCGGATCGAGCAGCTCGTAGTAGACCTCGTCCTCGACGTAATCGCCGGTGACGGTCTGCAGCAGCACGCTCTCGGGCAGGCGCATGCCCTTCTCATCGAGGAACTTGTTGGTCGGTGAAATCTTGCCGCGGGCGATGCCCGTCAGATCGCTGATCAGGCATTCCACTTCAGTGATCTTGCGTTCTTTCAGCCAGCCGGTGAGCTGGTCGAGCTTGGTAGCCATGATGACCTCAGGTTGCTGGTATGAGCGCTGCGTCCGATCAGCGCTGTCTCGCGCGCTCCTGGCAGGCTTCGGCGAAGCCGTGGAACAGCGCCAGGTAATGCGGGTGTTCATGCACCTTCCATTCCGGATGCCACTGCACGCCGAGGGCGAAGGTGCGGGCCTCGACCACGGAGAACGCCTCGATCAGCCCGTCCGGCGCCAATGCCTCGATGCGCAGGCCGTGGCCCAGGCGCTCGACGCCCTGCCCGTGTACCGAGTTGACGCGAACCAATGCGGGCAGGCCGAGACTTTCCAGCAGCCCGCCAGGCTGTACGTGGAGGTCATGGCTGAGGCCGTACTGCAGCTCCAGCGGCGCCTCGGGGTCCTCGCGATGATCCTGATACGGCGCCACCTCATGCACTTTCTGGTGCAGGCTGCCGCCGAAGGCCACGTTCATTTCCTGAAAGCCGCGGCAGATGCCGAATACCGGAATTCCGGCATGCACCGCGGCACGGATCAGCGGCAGGGTCAGGCGGTCGCGCGAGGGGTCATGGTGGGTGCCGACCGCGCTCGCCGGGCCGCCATAATGAAACGGCTCGACGTTCGACGGCGAACCGGTGAACAGCAGGCCGTCCAGGCTCTCTAATAACGTGCTCTGGTCGATCAGCTCGTCCAGCGCCGGGATGACCAGCGGCACGCCGGCGATTGCCGCGGCACGCAGGTATTTATCGCCGGCGATGTGGAAGCTGTGCTGGCCGATCTGGCGGGTGCAGGCGGAAACGCCAATCAATGGCTTGCGCGGCATGGAATACTCGTCTTCCGGTTCAAGGCTTACCGGAGAGTAGTCTTGTTCATTTTTATAGACAATAGCCGAACAAAGGCGCGCTCGACGTGCATTTCGTCCAGCGACCGGCGACGACAAAAATGCCCCGCAAATGCCCACAATGGGCCTTCATGGGGCGTCCGGCGTCGCTATTGACAGGCGTCAGGCTTTCCGATTGACTCCTAGACAAGCAGTCTGATGATTGAAATTTTTAACAATTAAGGTGCTTCATCATGCTTCCCCCGCCGCGTGCCGTTCAGCTCAACGAAGCGAACGCGTTTCTCAAGGAACACCCGGAGGTCCTCTACATCGACCTCCTCATTGCCGACATGAACGGGGTGGTGCGCGGCAAGCGGATCGAACGCGCCAGCCTGCACAAGGTGTACGAGAAAGGCATCAACCTCCCCGCCTCGCTGTTCGCCCTCGACATCAACGGCATCACCGTGGAGAGCTCCGGTCTGGGCATGGATATCGGTGATTCGGACCGCACCTGCTTCCCGATTCCCAACACGCTCAGCCGCGAACCCTGGCAGCGCCGCCCCACCGCACAGCTGCTGATGACCATGCACGAGCGCGACGGCACGCCGTTTTTCGCCGACCCACGGGAAGTGCTGCGCCAAGTGGTGAGCAAGTTCGACGCGATGGGCCTGACCATCTGCGCCGCCTTCGAGCTGGAGTTCTACCTGATCGACCAGGAGAACGTGAACGGCCGGCCGCAGCCGCCGCGCTCGCCGATTTCCGGCAAGCGCCCGCAGTCGACCCAGGTTTACCTGATCGACGATCTCGACGAATACGTCGACTGTCTGCAGGACATCCTCGAGGGGGCCAAGGAGCAGGGCATCCCGGCCGACGCCATCGTCAAGGAAAGTGCCCCGGCGCAGTTCGAGGTCAACCTGCATCACGTCGCCGACCCGATCAAGGCCTGCGACTACGCGGTGCTGCTCAAGCGGCTGATCAAGAACATCGCCTACGATCACGAGATGGACACCACCTTCATGGCCAAGCCCTATCCGGGCCAGGCCGGCAACGGACTGCACGTGCATATCTCGCTGCTCGACAAGGACGGCAACAATATCTTCGCCACCGATAACCCGCTGGAAAGCCAGGCCCTGCGTCACGCCATCGGCGGCGTGCAGGAGACCATGGCGGCATCGATGGCCTTCCTCTGCCCCAACGTCAACTCCTACCGCCGCTTCGGTGCCCAGTTCTACGTGCCCAACGCGCCCTGCTGGGGCATGGACAACCGCACCGTGGCGCTGCGCGTACCGACCGACAGCCCGGATGCCGTGCGCATCGAGCACCGTGTCGCCGGCGCCGACGCCAACCCCTACCTGCTGCTGGCGGCGGTACTGGCGGGCATCCACCACGGCCTGACCAACCGCATCGAGCCGGATGCACCGATCGAGGGCAATTCCTACGAGCAGGTCGAGCAGAGCCTGCCGACCAACCTGCGCGATGCCCTGCGCCAGCTGGACGACAGCGAGATCATGGCGCGCTACATCAGCCCGGACTACATCGACATCTTCGTCGCCTGCAAGGAAAGCGAGCTGGCCGAGTTCGAGCATTCGATCTCCGACCTCGAGTACAACTGGTACCTGCACACGGTCTGATCCGCTGACCGCCGCCCAGCACGCTGCCGGCGGCGTAGCGGCGCGCGCGGCCCTGCCTGGCGCCGAACAATCTCGCCTAGAATCACTCCATTCCTGACCGACCCTTCATTTTCCGCGAGGTCCCTCATGTCCCGTACCGTCACCGTCGCCGCCACCCAGATGGCCTGTTCCTGGGATCGCCAGGCGAACATCGCCAATGCCGAGCGGCTGGTGCGCGATGCTGCCGCCAAGGGCGCACAGATCATCCTCATCCAGGAACTGTTCGAGACCCCCTATTTCTGCCAGAAGCCCAACCCCGAATACCTGCAGCTGGCCACCTCGGTCGAGGACAATCCGGCGATCCGGCATTTCCAGAAAGTCGCCGCCGAGCTCAAGGTGGTACTGCCGATCAGCTTCTTCGAACTGGCCGGGCGCGCGCGCTTCAACTCCATCGCCATCATCGACGCCGACGGCACGCTGCTCGGCGTCTACCGCAAGAGCCACATCCCGGATGGCCCCGGCTACCACGAGAAGTACTACTTCAACCCCGGCGACAGCGGCTTCAAGGTCTGGCAGACCCGCTATGCGCGCATCGGCGTGGCGATCTGCTGGGACCAGTGGTTCCCCGAGACCGCCCGCAGCATGGCGCTGATGGGCGCCGAACTGCTGTTCTACCCGACCGCCATCGGCAGCGAACCGCACGACCCGAACATCACCTCGCGCGACCACTGGCAGCGCGTGCAGCAGGGCCATGCCGGCGCCAACCTGATGCCGCTGATCGCCAGCAACCGCATCGGCCGCGAAGAGCAGGACGGCTACGACATCACCTTCTACGGCTCGTCGTTCATCGCCGACCAGTTCGGTGCCAAGGTCGAGGAAATGGACGAAACCAGCGAGGGCGTGCTGGTGCACCAGTTCGATCTCGATCAGCTGGAGCACATCCGCAGCGCCTGGGGCGTGTTCCGCGACCGCCGGCCGAACCTCTATGGCCCGATCCGCACCCTCGACGGCCAGACGCCGTCTGAATGAACGTAGGGTGGAAAACGGCCAACGGCCTTTTCCACCGGTTGCACCCTCGGTGGAAAACGCTGCGCGGTTTTCCACCCTACGAGAGATACCGCGATGACCACCCTCACCTCCACGCCCCACCAAGACGGCTTCCACATGCCCGCCGAATGGGCACCACACAGCCAGACCTGGATGGTCTGGCCAGAGCGCCCGGACAACTGGCGCAACGAGGCCGGCCCGGCGCAGGCCGCCTTCACCGCCGTGGCCAAGGCCATCGCGCGTTTCGAGCCGGTGACTGTGTGCGCCTCGGCCGCGCAATACCTGGCCGCCCGCGAGCAACTCGACGATCCGCGCATCCGCGTGGTGGAAATCAGCAACGACGACGCCTGGGTGCGCGACACCGGGCCGACCTTCGTCATCGACGGCAAGGGCGGCCTGCGCGGCGTCGACTGGAGCTTCAACGCCTGGGGCGGCGAGGATGGCGGGCTGTATGCTGACTGGCAGCGCGATGACGAGGTGGCACGCAAGATCCTCGAGATCGAGCGCTGCGACCGTTACCGCACTGAAGGTTTCGTGCTCGAAGGCGGCTCGATCCACGTCGATGGCGAAGGCACGCTGATCACCACCGAGGAATGCCTGCTCAACCGCAACCGCAACCCGCAGCTGACGCGCGAGGAGATCGAGGCAGTGCTCGCCGAGCACCTGGCCATCGACAGGGTGATCTGGCTGCCGTGGGGCCTGTACAACGACGAGACCGACGGCCACGTCGATAACTTCTGCTGCTTCGTGCGGCCCGGCGAGGTATTGCTGGCCTGGACCGACGATGTCAACGACCCCAACTTCGAGCGCTGCCAGCAGGCGCTGCGCTGCCTCGACCAGGCGCGCGATGCCCGTGGCCGTGCGCTCAAGGTGCACAAGATGCCGATTCCCGGCCCGCTGTATGCGACCGAGGAAGAATGCGCTGGCGTGCAGCCGGCGGAAGGCAGCCAGACACGTGCCGCAACGATCCGGCTGGCCGGCAGCTACGTGAACTTCCTCATCGTCAACGGCGGCATCGTCGCGCCCAGCTTCGACGACCCGCACGACAGCGAAGCCGAAGCCATCCTGCGTCGACTGTTCCCCGAGCGCGAAGTGGTGATGGTGCCGGGCCGGGAAATCCTGCTGGGTGGCGGCAATATCCACTGCATCACCCAACAGCAACCGCTGCCGCGCTAAAGGCGTCACGGGCACAATCCGGGCGCCGACCCGAAAGAGCGCGTCAGAAGGAGGCCGAATGGACTTCCTGATCAATCTCGATGTAGACGATCTGGAGCAGGCCGTCGACTTCTACGGTTCGGTGTTCGGCCTGCGGGTCGGGCGCCGCCTTGCCGGTTTCGCCGTCGAGATGCTCGGCGGTCCCGCCCCGCTCTATCTGCTGCACAAGCCGGCCGGCACGCCCATCTCACCGGCGGGCAGTCAGCGGCGCCATTACCAGCGACACTGGACGCCGGTCCATCTGGATTTCGTCGTGGAGGACATCGAGTTCGCCGTGGACAAGGCGCTGCTGCATGGCGCACGCCTCGAACAGCCGATCACCACTCAGGTCTGGGGCAAGCTGGCGTTGATGGCCGACCCCTTCGGTCACGGTTTCTGCCTGGTGCAGTTCCTTGGCCGGGGTTATGACGAACTGGCGACCCAGACTGCCGAGGCGGTCGAGCCGGGGCGGTGCCATTGATCGCTGGCCGCCTCAGCCAACGATCACCTGGTTCTTGCCCAGTCGCTTGGCCTGGTACATCGCGGCATCCGCGCGGGCGAACACCGACGTCAGCTCGCTATCCTCGGCCTTCAGATAGGTCAGGCCGAAACTGGCGGTGACGCTGAAGCGTTGCCCGTTGGGCAGGCTGAACGACAGACGCTGGATCTCGCGCTGCAGACGTTCGGCGATTTGCTCGGCCAGATCCGGCTGGCAGCCCGGCAGCACTGCCGCGAATTCCTCGCCGCCGATGCGGCCGAAGACGTCACCACGCCGCAGCACCGAAGCACCGCACTGGGCGACGCGCTGCAGAACCTGGTCGCCGGTCTGATGGCCGTGCGTGTCATTGATCCGCTTGAAGTCATCGATGTCCAGCAGCAGGAACGCCAGCGGCGCGGCGAACTGCTGGGCGTGCTCGAATTCGCGCTGGGCGCAGTCGAAGAAGTGCCGACGGTTGCTGCTCTGGGTCAGCACATCGGTGGTGGCCAGACGCTGCAGTTCGCCTTCGAGTTGCTTCTTCTCGGTGATGTCCTCGGCGATGCCGACGATGATCGGCCCCTGGCCGTTCTCGGCGCGCCGGCCGAGGAAGCACTTGTCGCTCAGCCAGCGCAGCTGGCCGTCACCCCGGATGATGCGGTACTCGCGGGTTTCCACGGCGCCCTCGTCGAGCACCTCGAGCATGCTTTTCTGCGCGTACTCCAGATCGTCCGGATAGATGCTGTTGCGCCACTCGGCGTAGTCGGCGAGCAGCAGCGCCGCCGAACGACCGAAGATCGACTCGTAGGCAGGGCTCACGTAGACCATCCGCTGTGCCTGCCAGTCGAAGGCCCAGAGCACCGCGTTGACGCCACCGAGCAGGGTATTGAAAAGTTGATCGCGCTCGCTCAGCCGCGCGACCTCGCCCCGCGCATGCATCAGCGCCAACAGCGTCTGCGCATCCACTCCCGGCAGCATCCCCATCCCCGTTTCACTTCGCTTGCTCGCCAACTGCATGACCGTCTTCCTGAGCACGCCATGGCGACATCTGCGCGACGGCCCTGCATGGATTAAGAATGCTGATCAGAGAGTTGGCGGCGAGCAAAGTTCCAAGGGCGGTACCAACGGTCGCATGCGCCGATCAAAGGTCAGGCCAGCGCCGCAGCCGGGCGCAACGAATAGGTCTTCAGCTGCTCGGCGAACTCGCGTAACGACTGGATGCCGCTCTGCTCGGCGTCGTGTACCCACTGCTTGATCGCCGCCAGCATGTCGTGGCCGTTGCTGCTGGTCTTGCTCCAGATCTGCTGCAGCGCCAGGCGCTTCTCGTAGATCACCCTGAGCGCCTGGCTCTGCTCCAGCACCAGCTGGATGCGCGCCTGCTGCTCGTCCTGCAGCAGACTCGGCTCGCGCGCGAGCAGACGTCTGGCTCGGCGGAACTGCCGGTGCAGCGAGACGTCGACGCGGCTCAGCTCCTGGCGCACCAGCGGCACGATCACCAGCTTGCGGTACTGCGCCATGATCTGGAACCGGTTGTTGAGGATCGCCATGGCGCTGTCCATGTCCAGCTGCTGCTTGCCCTCGACCCGATGGGCGATCGGCGCGGTGCGGTTGACCTTGGCCAGGCCGCACAGGCTGAACAGACGAATCCACGCCCAGCCCATGTCGAACTCCCACTTGCGCACCGACAGCTTGGCCGAGTTGGGATAGGTGTGATGGTTGTTGTGCAGCTCCTCGCCACCGATGAGGATGCCCCAGGGCACGAGGTTGGTCGCCGCATCGCGGCATTCGAAGTTGCGATAGCCGACGGCGTGGCCGAGGCCGTTGACCACGCCGGCGGCCCAGAATGGGATCCAGATCATCTGCACCGCCCAGACGCTCAGGCCGAGAACGCCGAACAACGCCAGGTCGAGCAGCAGCATCAACCCAATGCCGGCGTTGGGAAAACGTGAGTAGAGCTTGCGCTCGATCCAGTCGTCCGGGCAGTTCTTGCCGTAGATGCGCAGGGTCTCGGCGTTCTTCGCCTCGGCCATGTAGAGCTCGGCGCCCTTGCCCAGCACGGTAGCCAACCCCTTGTGCCGAGGGCTGTGCGGGTCGTCAGGGGTTTCGCACTTGGCGTGGTGCTTGCGATGGATGGCCGTCCACTCACGGGTGTTCATCGCCGTGGTCAGCCACAGCCAGAAGCGGAAGAAGTGCTTGAGCGCCGGATGCAGCTCCAGCGCGCGGTGCGCCGAATAGCGGTGCAGGTAGACGGTGACGCTGACGATGGTGACATGGGTCAGCAGGAGAACGGTCGCGACCAGCTGCCAGATCGACAGCTGCAGAAAGCCGGTATGCCAGGTCATGCGGGTGCCTCGCGGTGCAATGAAGACCACAGGCCCGCTCGCGGACCTGAAAGGCATTATCGCCCCCGACACCCTGAAAGCCAGCGCACCGAGGACCGGCCGTCGCCTGATGGCTGATTTTTATCCAGCCTTGCGCTGTGATTCGCCATGCCGTACCTGCCGGAGCAGCCAACCACTGCGACAAGCATCACAGATGGTCTACAATTCGCGCCGCGTGATATCACCAAGCCATCATTCATTCTTTCCTGGAAGAACCGCCAGCGATGCAGCGCATGCCTGACCATATCTTCCCGTGCCGCTCCGCTTCGCCGTCGCCTACCAGGCCCGCCGCGATTCGTTCGCAGCAGCCCGCGCGGCGCTGGACCAGCCCGTGCGGATGACCCCCCTGCGTCTGCCGACGCCACGGCGGATCTTCGGCCTCGGCAGCCTGCTGCTCGCCGTGCTGTTCGGCGCACTGGCACTCAACGACTATCTCGGTCGGGTCGCAGTCTGGCAGCTGGAGATTGCCAACCAGGGCCAGCTGCAGAGTCTCGCGCTGCAAAGTGCCCAACGCGGCCAGGAGCGCCAGGCGCAGATGCTCGCCGCCGCGCTGGGCAGCGATCCACGGCTGCTCGCCAGCATGCGTCAGATTGATCGCGAACTGCGCGCCGGCACACCGTGGGACGCGGCGACACTGACCCGGCTGCGGCAACAGCTGAGCGATACGCTGCAACCCGCCTGGCAGGCCATGCAGGCGCAACAGGGGCTGCAACTACAGCTGTTCTGGAGCGAAGCCGGCATCGGCGTGCTGCACATGCAGCAGCCCGACGCTTTCGGCGAGGCCCAGGCGGCCCGGCAGCCGCTGCTCGCGGCGGCATTGCGCGAAGGGCGGCCGCAGGCCGGGCTGGTCATCGATCAGCATGGTGCCAGCAGTCGTAGCATCGTGCCGCTGCGCTCCGGTGACGACGCCACCGGCGCAGTCATCGGCGCGCTGGAAGTCGGCTTCGGCAGTCTGCCCAAGCTGGACCAGCTAAGCGCACAACTGGGCGCCGGGCTGGCGCTGATCATCGACCGCAAGGCGCTGCCGGCCAGCACATCCGCACCGATCGGCGTGCAGCTGGGTCACGACAGCGACTGGCTGCTCACCGGGCACTCGGCCACGCAGATCCTGCACTGGGCGCAGATGAACCAGCTGCCGACGCCGGCCAACGACACGGCGCAAGGTTTGCTGCAGGCGGACGGTCGGACCTTTCTGGTCAACCAGATTCCGCTGCACGATGCCCGCGAACAGCAGCAGGGTACGCCGCTGGCCGCCGCCCTGGCCTGGCGCGACATCAGTCCGCTGGTGCGCGAGCACGCCAACGTCGACCAGCGCCTGCTATTGAAGTGGGGCATCGCCTGGCTGATCGCCGAGCTCCTGCTGTGGCTGTTGGTCTACCTGCTGCAGCGCCGGCTGATCGTGCAGCGCCAGCACCAGTTGAGCCGCCAGCAACATGCACGTAGCCATCAGCGCATGCTCGAACGCGCGCAGAAGATCGCCAGCCTGCTGCCGGGCATGGTCTTTCAGCTCAAGCGCTACGCCGACGGCCGCCACGCCTTCCTCTATGTCAGCGAGGGTGCCCGGGCGCTGTATGGACAGAGCCCGGAGAACCTGATCGGCGATCCCCAGCTGGCCACGGCCGGTGTGCATCCGGACGACCTGCCGCGCCTGCGTAGCACGCTCACCCGGGCGATTCGCGAGGGCAAGGCGGCCACCGAATTCCGCCTCGAGCATCCGCAACGCGGCACGCTCTGGATCGAGGGCCGCGCCAGCGCCGAGAGCCTGGCCGATGGCGCCGTGCTCTGGCACGGCTTCGCCACCGAGATCACCGAACTCATGGCCGCCACTCGGGCGCTGCAACAGAGCGAGAGCCGCTACCGCGGCATGGTCGGCAACCTGCCTGGCGCGGTGTATCGCTGCCGCAACGACGCCGAACGCCGCATGAGCTACCTGAGCGACGGCATCGAGCGACTCACCGGCTATCCAGCCAGCGACTTCATCGACAATCGCCTGCGCAGCTACCTCAGCCTGGTTCATCCGGATGACCTGCCGCGCGCGCGGCGCCCGGATGGCGCGGAGGTTTTCGAGCTCACCTACCGCATCCGCGACGCGCAGGGCCGCGGCCTCTGGCTACGCGAGCGCGGCCGCATGGTGCACGAGCAGGACGGCGCCGCCCAGTGGTGCGAGGGCTTCATCTGGGACGTCACCGCTCATATGCGCGCCGAGCAGGACATGCAGGAACGCGAGCGCTACCTGAGCATGCTGATCGACAATGTGATCGACGCGATCATCATCATCGACGAACGCGGCATCATCGAAACCTTCAACCACGCCGCCGAGCAGATCTTCGGCTACCGCGGCGAGGAGATCATCGGCCACAACCTTTCGCAGCTGATGCCCGAGCCGGATCGCTCCGCACATGACGGCTATCTCGCCCACTACGTGCGCAGCGGCCATTCCCGCGCCCTTGAGCAGAACCGCGAACTGGTGGCCCAGCGCCGCAATGGCGAGACCTTCACCATCGAACTGCGCGTCTCGCAGATCATGCACCACGGTGAACGCAAGTTCATCGGCCTGGTCCGCGACATCACCGAGCGCAAGCGCATCGAACGAATGAAAAGCGAGCTGGTGTCGATCGTCAGCCACGAGCTGCGCACCCCGCTGACCTCCATCGCCGGCGCGCTCGGACTGATTACCGGCGGCGCCCTCGGTGGCGCGCCGGCGCCCATGCAGCAGATGCTCGCCATCGCCCACCAGAACAGCCTGCGCCTGGGCCGGTTGATCGATGATCTGCTGGACATGGACAAGCTGGTCGCCGGCAAGATGGCCTTCGACATGCGCATCCAGCACCTGCGTCCGCTGCTGGAGCAGGCCATCAGCAGCAACCAGGGCTACGCCGACCAGCAGCAGGTGCGCTTCGTCCTGCAGGCGGCGGCGGACCCGCTGGTGGAAGTGGACGACAGCCGGTTGCAGCAGGTGCTGGCCAATCTGTTGGTCAACGCGATCAAATTCTCCCCGGTGGGCGGGATCGTCGAGCTTGCCAGCGAGCAGCGCGGCGATTGGGTGCGGGTCAGCGTGCGCGATCAGGGTCCCGGCGTACCGGAAGAATTCCGCTCGCGGATCTTCGAGAAGTTCTCCCAGGCCGACTCGTCCGACACCCGGCAGAAGGGCGGCACCGGACTCGGCCTGGCCATCAGCAAGGAGCTGACCGAACACATGCGCGGCCGCCTCGGCTTCGATTCCGTTCCCGGCCAAGGTGCCTGCTTCTGGTTCGAACTGCCCATCGCCGCGTCGGTCACGGCACCTTCGTGAGCGGCAACGGCCTAACCCTGATCCCTACCGCACAATCGGAGAACAGTGCATGAGCGAACTGCGACGTATCCTGCACGTCGAGGACGATCCGTCGATTCAGGCCGTTACCAAGCTGGCCCTCGAAGCGGTCGGCGGGTATCAAGTGTTATCGTGCACGTCGGGCGCCGAGGCTCTGGAGAAGGTCGAAGCCTTCGCGCCCGATTTCGTTCTGCTGGACGTGATGATGCCGGGCATGGACGGTCCCGAGACCCTGATCCGCCTGCGCGAGCGCATCGACCTGGCGCAGGTACCAGTCGCCTTCATGACCGCCAAAGTGCAGCCACGCGAGGTCGAGCAGTTGCTCAGCCTCGGGGCCCGCGACGTCATCATCAAGCCGTTCGATCCGATGCGGCTGGCCGAACAGATTCGCAGCATCTGGGCCGCTGGCCGATACTAAGAGGACTCGCCGCATTACCCGCGAGCCGTTCCAAGCAACCATGCAGGCTTTCATGCAGTCATCGCAACCGAGCCCGGCGCCCGCGCCGGCCCCTTCCGCACCTCGCGAACTGTCGCGCCTGGCGGCGCTGCTGCGCTACGAGATCCTCGATACGCCCGAGGAAGTGGAATTCGATGACTTCACCGCCCTCGCCGCGCGCTTCTGCGACACTCCCATCGCGCTGATCTCGCTGGTCGACGATCGCCGCCAGTGGTTCAAGAGCCGCGTGGGCCTGAGCGTCAGCGAAACTCCGCGCGACATCTCCTTCTGCGCGCACACCATCGCCGGCAGCGGCATCTTCGAAGTCTCCGACGCGCAGCAGGATCCGCGCTTCTGCGACAACCCGCTGGTCACCGGCGAACCGCATATCCGCTTCTATGCCGGCGCGCCGCTGAGCACTCCGGACGGCTATCGCCTGGGCACGCTCTGCGTCATCGACCGCGAGCCGCGCCAGCTCAGCGACGAGCAGCGCGACACACTGGAGCGCCTGAGCCGGCAGGTCATGCGCCTGTTCGAGGAGCGCCTGCTGGCGCACCGACACGCTGAACAGGCCGCGCTGCAACAGGCGATTCTCGACAGCACGACCACGGCGGTGCTGGTCACCGACCGCGAAGGCCAGATCGTCAGCCTCAATCCCACCGCCGAACGGCTGCTCGGCTTCGCCCCGCAGGAGTTGCTCGGCCAGCCACTGACCACCGCGTTATTCGATAAGCGCGCCTTGCAGCAGCATGCCGCCGCCCTCGAAGCCGAACTGGGCGGGCCACTGGAGTCCGACTTCGCGGTGCTCACCACGCCCCTGCGCAACTGTCGCCGGGAAATGTCGCGCTGGCACCTGCGCCACCGCAACGGCGGCGAGGTGCCGGTACTGATCAACGTCGCGCCGATCCGCGACGAGCGCGAGGCACTGCGCGGCTACCTGGTCAGCGCCTACGACTTGGCATACCAGGAACAGCTGCGCCTGCGCCTGCAGCAGATCGCCGCGCAGGTTCCGGGCATGCTCTTCCAGTTCCAGTGGCGGCCCGCGGCACCGGGGCGCTTCTTCTACGTCAGCGAGGGCGTCGAGCAGATTTACGCGCTCACCCCGGCCCAGCTGACCACCAGCATCGCGCCGATCTTCGCGCGGGTGCATGCCGACGACCGCCGGCGCATGCTGGAAAGCATTCGCCAAGCCGCGGCCAGCCTGAGTACCTGGCACATCGAGCACCGCGTCGATCACCCGCACAAGGGGCTGATCTGGGTCGAAGCCCGCGCCACACCGCTGAGTCAACCGGACGGTTCGGTGCTCTGGCACGGCCTGGTCACCGACATCACCGAACGCAAGGCCGAGCAACTCGAGCTGGACAAGCAGCAGGAGATGAACCGCCGCCTGCTCGAGGCGCTGTCCGAGGCCGTCATCGCCTGCGATGCCGCCGGCAATCTGACCCTGTTCAACGAAAAAGCCAAGCAGTGGCACCATGCCGATGTCCTGCCGATTTCGCCGGCGCAGTGGAGCGAGCGCTACAAGCTGTGCCTGGCCGATGGCGTGACGCCGATACCGGCCGAGCGGATTCCGCTGATGCGGGCACTGCACGGCGAGCACATCAGCAACGAGGAGATGGTGCTCAATGCCAGCGGCACCGCACGCCACGTGCTGGTCAACGCCGACCCGCTGTTCACCTCCGACGGCAAGCCGATGGGCGCGGTGGCGGTGCTGCACGACATCACCGAGCGCAAGCGCATCGAGCGGCTGCAGCGCGAGTTCATCTCCACCGTCAGCCACGAACTGCGCACGCCACTGACCTCCATCACCGGCTCGCTGGCGCTGATCGGCTCCAACGTCATGGGCGCCGTTCCGGGCGAGATGCGCGAACTGCTGGATATCGCCTACCAGAACAGCCAGCGACTCGGCGCGCTGATCGACGATCTACTCGACATGGACAAATTGGCTGCCGGCAAGATGCGTTTCGATCTGCAGTCGCAGCCGCTGCACCCGTTGCTGCAGCAAGCTCTGCGCAGCAACCAGAGTTATGCCGAGCATCATGGCGTGCGCTATCGGCTGAGCCACAGCGAGCCCGTGCGGGTTCGCGTCGATGGCATGCGCCTGCATCAGGTGCTGAGCAACCTGTTGTCCAACGCGGCGAAGTTTTCCCCGCCTGGGGAAACCATCGACCTGCGTGCCGATCTGCGTGACGATCGGGTACGTGTCAGCGTCCGAGACCGAGGGCCGGGAATCGCCGAGAACTTCCGCGAGCGGGTGTTCCAGAAGTTCGCCCAGGCCGACTCCTCCGACAGCCGTCAGCAGGGTGGCACCGGCCTGGGCCTGGCAATCAGCAAGGAGCTGATCGAACGCATGGGCGGGCGCATCGGCTTCGACTCCGTGCCCGGCCAAGGCGCCTGCTTCTGGTTCGAACTGCCTTGCGAGCGGCTCAACGCCGTCGATGGAAACGACCGATGAAACAGCTCAAGCGCATTCTGCATGTCGAGGACGTACCGTCGATCCAGGTGATCACCCGCATCGCCCTGGAGAAACTCGGCGGCTTCGAGGTGCTCAGCTGCCCCACCGGCCAGGCCGCGCTGGAGCAGGTCGAGGCTTTCGCCCCGCAGCTGATCCTGCTTGACGTCATGCTGCCGCAGATGGATGGCATCGAACTGTTGCGCCAGCTCGCCGAGCGCATCGACCTGAGCGAGGTGCCGGTGGTGTTCCTCACCGGCAACCTGCAACTGGACAACCGTGACGAACTGCAGCGGCTGGGCATGCGGGCGGTGCTGGGGAAACCCTTCGACCCGCTGCAACTGGCGAACCAGCTGCGCGAAATCTGGGAGGGCCGGGATGTCTGAGCATTCGCTCACCGAGCTGCAGCGCCAGCTGCAGCTGCAGAACGAGCAATTTGCCGAACGCCTGCGCAGCGAGCTGCCGGTGCTCGCCGAGCTGGCCAGCGAACTGCAGCAGACCCGCGCGCCCGAGTCGCGGCGCCTGCTGGTGGTGAAGATCCGCGAGCGGTTGCACAAGCTGGCCGGGGCTGCCGGCACCTTCGGCTTCGCCCGCCTCGGCGAGCGCGCCCGCGTGCTCGAACAGCGTGCCAGTCGCTGGCTCGACAGCAGCAAGCCCAGCGTCCAGGCCGTCGCCGCCTTTGCCCGCGCCACGCGCCAGTTCGCCAGCGCGGTACCGCTCGACGAACACACCGGAACCAGCCAGGAACCTCACGAACTGCCGGACGAACTGCAACCGGGCTGCCGCATCTACCTGCTCGGCAGCGATGCCAAGGCCGGCGCAAGCGTGACGCAGACCTTGCGCAACTTCGGCTACGAGGCGCTGCTCTATGCCGACTTCAGCGCCCTGCAAGAGGCCATCGCGCAGCAGTTGCCCGATGCGCTGATCGTCGGCGTGCAACACGACGACGAACTTGCACCGATCGCCGCCCTGCAACAGCAGCTGGACACCCCGCTGCCGCTGCTGGTGATCCATGATCGCTTCGATTTCTCCAGCCAGCTCGCCGCCGTGCGCGCCGGCGCCCAGGGCTTCTTCTGCCGGCCGCTGGACATCACCCAACTGGAAAACAGCTTGGAGCGCTGCCTCAACCGGCAACAGGGCGAACCGTACCGGGTGATGATCGTCGACGACGATGCCAGGCTGGCCGAACGCTACGGTCTGGTGCTACGCAACTCGCAGATGCAGGTGCAAACCCTGTCCGAACCGCAGCGCGCGCTGGACATGATGCATGCCTTCAACCCCGAGGTGCTGGTACTGGACGTGGACATGCCCGGCTGCAGCGGTCCGGAGCTGGCGCAGATGATCCGCCTGCATGACGAGTGGCTACGCGTGACGATCATCTACCTGTCCGCCGAGACCGACATCAACCGGCAGATGGCCGCCCTGCTCAAGGCCGGCGACGACTTCATCACCAAACCGATCAGCGACAGCGAGCTGATCGCCTCGGTGTATTCCCATGCCCAGCGCGCCCGATCGCTGAGCACCGCGCTCTCGCGTGACAGCCTGACCGGGCTGCTCAAGCACGCCGACATCAAGGACCAGCTGGCGCTCGAAGTACAGCGCGCCAGCCGCAGCAGCAAGCCGACCAGTGTGGTGATGCTCGACCTCGACCACTTCAAGCAGGTCAACGACCGCTACGGCCACGCCGCCGGTGACAACGTGATTCGCGCCCTCGCCAACCTGCTGCGCCAGCGCCTGCGGCGGATCGACAGCCTGGGCCGCTATGGCGGCGAGGAGTTCGTCGCGGTGCTGCCCGAGTGTTCGGCCGAGGAAGCCCGGCGCATCTTCGACGAGATCCGCGAGCGCTTCGCCGCCCTGAGCTTCAACGGCTTCAACGCCAGCGATGCGCGCACCTTCAGCGTGTCGTTCAGTGCCGGTATCAGCGAAACGGACGGCAAGACGGCGCCCGGCGCGCTGCTCGATCATGCCGACCAGGCGCTCTACGTTGCCAAGCACCACGGCCGCAACCGGGTACACCTGTACGTCGAATGAACCGGGCAGGCGCCACGCTGGCGCCAGCGTGGCTGTCCGTCAGAGCTTGATCCAGGTCGCCTTCAGCTCGGTGTACTTGTCGAAGGCATGCAGCGACTTGTCGCGGCCGTTGCCGGACTGCTTGAAGCCGCCGAACGGTGCGGTCATGTCGCCGCCGTCATACTGGTTGACCCATACGCTGCCGGCCCGCAGCGCCCGGGCGGTGCGGTGCGCCTTGGACAAGTCGGCAGTCCACACGGCAGCAGCCAGGCCGTAGGGCGTGTCGTTGGCGATGGCCACCGCTTCCTCGGCGCTGTCGAAGGTGATCACCGACAGCACCGGGCCGAAGATCTCCTCCTGGGCGATCTTCATCGCGTTGCTGACGCCGTCGAAGATGGTCGGCTCGACGTACAGCCCGCCGGTTTCCTCGAGCGTACGCTGACCGCCGATCAGCACCTGCGCCCCCGCCGCGCGGCCGGCCTCGATGTAGCCGAGCACGGTGTTGAGCTGCTGGGTGTCCACCAGCGCGCCGACATTGGTCGCCGGATCCAGCGGGTTGCCAGGCTTCCAGGCCTTGAGCGCCTCGACCACCAGCGGCAGGAAGCGCTCCTTGATCGAACGCTCCACCAGCAGCCGCGAGCCGGCGGTGCACACCTCGCCCTGGTTGAAGGCGATGGCGCCGGCCGCGGCCTGGGCCGCCGCCTGCAGGTCGGGCGCATCGGCGAAGACGATGTTCGGACTCTTGCCGCCGGCCTCCAGCCAGACGCGCTTCATGTTCGATTCGCCGGCATAGATCATCAGCTGCTTGGCCACCCGGGTGGAGCCGGTGAAGACCAGGGTATCGACATCCATGTGCAGCGCCAGCGCCTTGCCGACGGTATGGCCATAGCCCGGCAGCACATTCAGCACGCCGGCCGGGATGCCGGCGTCGATCGCCAGCTGGGCGATGCGGATCGCCGTCAGCGGCGACTTCTCGGACGGCTTGAGCACCACCGAGTTGCCGGTGGCCAGCGCCGGACCGAGCTTCCAGCACGCCATCATCAACGGGAAGTTCCACGGCACGATGGCCGCCACCACGCCGACCGGCTCGCGGGTAACCAGGCCGAGCTGGTCATGCGGCGTGGCCGCCACCTCGTCGTAGATCTTGTCGATCGCCTCGCCACTCCAGCGCAGCGCCCGCGCCGCGCCGGGGATGTCGACCGCCAGCGAATCGCCGATCGGCTTGCCCATGTCGAGGGTTTCCAGCAGCGCCAGCTCTTCGCGATTGGCTTCCAGCAGGTCGGCGAAGCGGATCAGCACTGCCTTGCGCTTGGCCGGTGCCAGCCGCGCCCACACCCCCGCCTCGAACGCCGCCCGCGCGCTGGCCACCGCACGCTCGGCATCGGCCTGCTCGCAACTGGCCACTTGCGCCAGCAGCCGCCCGTCGATCGGGCTCAGGCAGTCGAACTGGCCGCCGCCAGCCGCCGCGGTGTATTCGCCCTGGATGAAGGCGCGACCTTCGATGCGCAGGTCACGGGCACGCTGTTGCCAGTCGGCGAGGGTCAGGGTGGTCATGGAGCATCCTCTCGTAGGTCTTCGGCTGCGGGAAAAGGCACCCTAAACCAGCGGCGCAGGGCGTATCAATATTTTTTACGAACGCGGGCTTTTGAGCCTTGTTTTGTTCGTTTTATTAAACATAGACTCGAGTGACGTTGTGCGCGCGGTTCCGCCGCACGCCAGCCAGCCGCCGAACCTGTCGCCCTGCCGGAGCCCATCATGGCCAACGATTTTCATCCGACCGCTTCGCCCGATCACTTCTGGATGCCGTTCACCGCCAACCGCCAGTTCAAGGCCAGCCCGCGTCTGCTGGAGAGTGCCGAGGGCCTGTATTACACGGCCAGCGATGGTCGGCAGATTCTCGACGGCACCGCCGGTCTGTGGTGCTGCAACGCCGGCCACGGTCGCAAGGAGATCAGCGAGGCGGTGAGCCGGCAGATCGCCAAGATGGATTTCGCGCCGACCTTCCAGATGGGCCATCCGCTGCCGTTCGAGCTGGCGGAACAGCTGAGCACCATCACCCCGCCGGGGTTGAGCCGGGTGTTCTTCACCAACTCCGGCTCGGAATCGGTGGATACCGCCCTGAAGGTCGCCCTCGCCTACCAGCGCGCCATCGGCCAGGGCACCCGCACCCGGCTGATCGGTCGCGAGCTGGCCTACCACGGCGTCGGCTTCGGCGGCATCTCGGTCGGCGGCATGCCGAACAACCGCCGCGCCTTCGGTGCGCTGCTGCCGGGTGTCGACCACCTGCCGCACACCCTCGACCTGCAGCGCAACGCTTTCAGTCGCGGCCTGCCGCAGCATGGCGTTGAGCGCGCCGACGAGCTGGAGCGGCTGGTGACGCTGCATGGAGCGGAGAACATCGCCGCGGTGATCGTCGAACCGATGTCCGGCTCGGCTGGGGTGATCCTGCCGCCGGTGGGCTATCTGCAGCGCCTGCGCGAGATCACCGCCAAGCACGGCATCCTGCTGATCTTCGACGAGGTAATCACCGGCTTCGGCCGTGTCGGCAAGGCCTTCGCCGCCGAGCGCTGGGGCGTGACGCCGGACCTCATCACCTGCGCCAAGGGGCTGACCAACGGCTCGGTGCCGATGGGCGCGGTGTTTGTCGCCGATCACCTGTTCGAGGCCTTCATGAGCGGCCCGGAAAGCGCCATCGAGTTCTTCCACGGCTACACCTATTCCGGCCATCCGGTGGCCTGCGCGGCGGCGTTGGCGACCCTGGATATCTACCGCCGCGAGCAGCTGTTCGAGAAGGCCATCGCGCTGGAAAGCTATTGGCAGGACGCGCTGTTCAGCCTCAAGGACCTGCCCAACGTGATCGACATCCGCACTGTCGGTCTGGTGGGCGGCGTGCAGTTCGCGGCGCATGCCGACGGCGTCGGCAAGCGCGGCTACGAGGTGTTCCGCCAGTGCTTCGAGAATGGTCTGATGGTTCGCGCCAGTGGCGACACCATTGCGCTGTCGCCGGCGCTGATCATCGACAAACCGCAGATCGACGCGATGATCGAGCGCTTCGCCGATGGCATCCGCAAGGCCGGTTGAACCCACGTTCAGTCGTTGCCAGAAACGAAAAAACCCGCCGAATGGCGGGTTTTTTCTTCAAGGGCCGATCAATTACTTGATCTTGGCTTCCTTGTAGATCACGTGCTTGCGTACGACCGGATCGAATTTCTTGATTTCGATCTTGTCGGGGGTGGTGCGCTTGTTCTTGTCGGTGGTGTAGAAGTGGCCGGTACCGGCGCTGGACACCAAACGGATCAGGTCACGCATGATTGCTCTCCTTAAACCTTTTCGCCGCGGGCGCGCAGCTCGGCCAGAACGACGTCGATGCCACGCTTATCGATAACGCGCATGCCCTTGGCGGAAACGCGCAGACGCACGAAGCGCTTCTCGGACTCGACCCAGAAGCGGTGATGCTGCAGGTTCGGCAGGAAACGACGACGGGTTTTGTTGTTCGCGTGGGAAATGTTGTTCCCGGTTACCGGACCCTTACCGGTAACTTGACAGACTCTCGACATGCCTCAGCCCTCTAAAACCACATGCCCAACCCGGCATGGGTTGGCCGCTTGAATTCACTTGTCAGTTCGGCGCTCAGCGCCACGTTTCATGGGGGTCTTACCGGTCACGTTGCGAACGAAGATACCGGGCCCCTAGAAAAGAGCGCTGCTTTATATCAGAAACACCCCGGAGCAACAAGCGCGGAATCATTTTTCCGCCCGGCTGCCGCGGGTTTGCGGAGCGCGGCTTAGCGCCAGCGGCGGCCTCGCCGGGCAGCACACCATTCGTCGCGGAATCACCTTCATATATAGAGGTAGCGCTCAGCCCGCGGCCGCCTACCTCACGATGATCGCCAATGGCCGCACTGCCCGGCGTCGGGCGATCTGCTATCGTTCGCCACCGCTGCCCACTAGCCAGAAAGATCGACACCATGAGCGACGACATCGAAGACACCAGCCCCCCCAAGGACCGCAAGTTCGTCGAGGCGCTGGCCCGCGGGCTGGACGTGCTGCGCGCCTTCACCCACGGCTCGGTGGTGATGGGCAACCAGGACATCGCACGCATCACCGGGCTCCCCAAGCCCACGGTGTCGCGCATGACCTACACCCTGACCAAGCTCGGCTACCTCAGCTACTCCCAGCAGCTGGAGAAATACCAGCTCGACTCCGGCGTGCTGGCGCTCGGCTACGCCTACGTCTCCAACCTGCGGGTGCGCCAACTGGCCAAGCCGTACATGGACGAATTCGCCCGCCGCACCAACACCACCGTGGGCCTGACCTGCCGCGACCGGCTGTCGATGATCTACGTGGAAAACTGCCGTCCGGCCGAGGTCACAACCCTGCGCATGGACGCCGGCGTGCGCCTGCCACTGGCCACGACAGCCGCCGGCCGCGCCTTTCTGGCGGCCACCCCGGAGAAGGAACGCGAACACCTGATGGCCGCGCTGGCCACCAAGTACGGCGATGGCTGGGCGCCCATCCAGGCTTCGCTGCAGGCGTCGTTCGAGGAATTCGCCCAGCATGGCTTCTGCCTGTCGTTGGGCGACTGGGATCGCAACGTGATGGCGGCCGGCGTGCCGCTGCATCTGGCCGATGGCAGCATCATGGTGCTGACCTGCGGCGCGCCGTCGTTCCAGCTGACCGAGGAAACGCTGCGCACCTCACTGGCGCACCAGCTGGAAATGCTTGCCCGCGATATCGAAAGCCTCGGCGTCTGACCGTCAGGCACGCACGCTGTCCCAAGCGATCTGCGCCAGCAGATCGCGATATTCGGCCAGCGGCCGCTTGCTGCGTCCGGCCAGCCAGTTGCGCGCCATATCCTGCGCCGGACCGATCACCACAGAGACGAAGCATTCGCCCGGAATGGCTTTGAACGCCCCGGCTTCGCGGTGCCGCCGCAGAATGGCGGCGATGCAAGCGCCATGCGCCTGGTTGAACTCGCGCAAACGCTCGCCCATCTCCCCCGCCTCGACCCGTCCGCGGTTGTGCAGGATGAACCGGGCCCACTCGGGGTTGGCCACCACCCAGTCGATGTAACCAGTGACGAACAGCTTGACGCAGGCCTCGGCCTCCAGCGAGTCGAGCAGGCCGGCTTCGAGCAGCGCGGCGTATTCGCCGATGCCCTCCAGATAGAGCGCAGCGATGATCCGTTCACGATTGCCGAAGTGATGGTAAAGGCTGCCGATACTGGCCCCGGAGCGGTCACGAATCATCTCGATCGTGGTGGCGTCCACGCCGGATTCGGTGAAACAGGCGAGCGCTGCCTGGAGGATTTCCTGCTTGCGGGCACTACGGGCCATGCGGCCTCCATTCATACTAGAATATTTTTCTAGAATTATCTTCTGTCGTTCGTATACTGCACCAAGCGCGGTCAACCAAGCACAGCGGAGAACAACAAAAATGGCGACGATACAGCCTGAAGCCCGTGGGATCGACAACGGCAATGGCCACCTGCTGGCCAGCCACTGGTATCGACCGGCCGGCGATCCGCGCGGTGCCGTGCTGATCGCTCCGGCCATCGGCGTGAAGCAGCGCTTCTACAGCGATTTTGCCGCCTGGCTCGCCGAGCAGGGTTTCCTGGCGGTGACCTTCGACTACCTCGGCATCGGTCAGTCCCGCCGCACGCCCCTGCGCCGGCTCGATGTCGACATCTTCGCCTGGGCCCGCCACGACTGCAGTGCGGTACTCGCGCAAGTCGCCGATGCGGCCGATGGCGCGCCGCTTTACTGGCTCGGCCACAGCCTGGGCGCACAGGTGCTGCCGCTGGTCGAGGGTCATGAGCGGCTGACACGCATCATCACCATCGCTGCCGGCAGCGGCTACTGGCGAGAGAACAGCCCGCAGATTCGCCGCCAGGCCTGGCTGCTCTGGCGCGGCCTGGCCCCAGCGTTGACCGCCGTCGCGGGTTACTTTCCGGGTGAACGCATCGGTGCGGTTGGCGACCTGCCAGCCGGCGTGATTCGTCAATGGCGACGCTGGTGCCTGCATCCCGATTACCTCGTCGGCGCCGAGGGCGAGCCGGTGCAGCGCGCCTTCGCCGCGGTAAAGACGCCGCTGCTGTCGCTGTCCTTCACCGACGACGAGATGATGTCGGCACGCAATACCGAATCGCTGCATGGGTTCTACAGCGCGGCACCGAAAACCATGCGGCGCATCGCGCCTGAGGACGTCGGCGCACCGCGGATCGGCCATTTCGGCTTCTTCCGCCGCAGCTTTCAGCCCAGCCTGTGGGAAGACTGCCTGCTACCAGAGCTGCTCGGCCGACGAGAAAGTCTGATGACTACTCAACAGTAATTTCGCACAGCAGAACATAACCAGCATATTTCGAAACATATACGCAGGTTATTCACCTTGCCGGATGGCTGATCTCCGACAAAAGTGAGGACGGACTGGCTACAGTCCTCTCGCTAATCGGAGCTTGCCATGCACAACAATAACAATGGCTACCCCTCGAGCACCCGCGCCTGGTTGACGGTCGCCATCCTGATGCTCGCCTACGTGCTGTCCTTCGTCGACCGGCAGATTCTCAACCTGCTGGTGGAGCCGATCCGCCGCGATCTGGATATCACCGACACCCACATGAGCCTGCTCATGGGCTTCTCCTTCGCGGTGTTCTACACCATCTGCGGCGTGCCCATCGGACGCCTGGCCGACCGCAAGAGCCGCCGCGGCATCATCGCCATCGGCGTGCTGGTGTGGAGCCTGATGACCGCGCTGTGCGGCACGGCGCGGACCTTCTGGCAGTTTCTCGTATTCCGCATCGGCGTCGGGGTCGGGGAGGCAGCGCTATCGCCCTCGGCCTATTCGCTGATCGCCGACAGCTTCCCGCCCAAGCTGCGCGGCACTGCGATGAGCGTCTATTCGATGGGCATCTACATCGGCTCCGGCCTGGCCTTTCTGCTTGGCGGGCTGGTGGTCAAGTTTGCCTCGGCACAGGGCGACGTGGAGCTGCCGGTGCTCGGCATGGTGCGCCCCTGGCAGCTGATCTTCCTCGTACTCGGTGCAGCCGGCGTGCTGTTCACCGCCGTGCTCTTGCTGATCCGCGAACCATCGCGCAAAGGCGTCGGCGCCGGCGTCGAGGTCCCACTCAGCGAGGTGGCGGGCTATATCCGCCAGAACCGCCGCACCGTGCTGTGCCACAACTTCGGCTTCGCCTGCCTGGCGTTCGCCGCCTACGGCAGTTCGGCGTGGATTCCGACGTTCTTCATCCGCACCTACGGCTGGTCGGCCAGCGACGTCGGCGTGCTCTACGGCTCGGTGGTCGCAGTGGCCGGCTCGATCGGCATCATCGCCGGCGGGCGGCTGTCGGACCTGTTGCACCGCCGCGGCTATCGCGACGCACCGCTGCGTGTCGGCATCATCTCCGCCGCGCTGACCCTGCCGCTCAATCTCGCCTACCTGGCCGGCACCGGCGAACTGGCGCTAGCGCTGATCGCCCTGCACGTCTTCACCATCGCCATGCCCTTCGGCGTCGGCCCGGCGGCGATCCAGGAAATCATGCCCAACTCCATGCGCGGTCAGGCGTCGGCGGTGTACCTGTTCGTCATCACCCTGGTCGGCCTCGGCATCGGCCCGACCGCCGTGGCGCTGGGCACCGACTTCGTCTTCGGCGATGACAACGCCCTGCGCTACTCGCTGCTGATCGTCACCGGCGTTGCGCTGGTCGGCGCGATAGTCCTGCTCGGCATGGGGCTCAAGCATTACCGCGGCAGCCTGGACCGCCTGCAGGAGTGGAAGCCGCAGGGTACAGCGCCAGCCGGGGCAGAGGCGAAACCGGCCTGATCGGACGCGGGGCGTCCGGCGCAGGGTGGATCACGCTGCACCGATCCACCAAGCCACGGGCGCCGACCCAACCGCGTGGATGTGAACAGCGACATCCACCCTACGAACCCGAACCAGCAGCGTAGGGCGGATCACGCTCCACCGATCCACCAAACCACGGGCGCCGACCCAACCGCGTGGATGTGAACAGCGACATCCACCCTACGAACCCGAACCGGCAGCGTAGGGTGGATCACGCTCCACCGATCCACCGTGCCGACCCACCGCGTGGATGTGAAACGCGCCATCCACCCTACCGGGCTGTTCGCGTACCTGGCCCAACACCGGAGCCAGGAAGCTTCGCGAACAAATCCGCTGCCACAACACAACCACCGCTACGGTATCCAACCCCAAAAAAACCCGCTCCGGGGAGCGGGTTTTCGGGTTGCAGGCGGGACGATCAGGCCACCTGCAGCAGCTTCGCGTAGGCCTTCAGGTGATGGTCATCGTCGCCGAACTGGTGGGCGATCATCACCAGGCGCTTGGCGTGGTGGGCGAGGTTGTATTCCCAGGTCATGCCGATGCCGCCGTGCAGCTGGATGGCTTCCTCGGCGACCTTGCGCGCGGCGCGGGCGCAGATGTACTTGGCGGCGGCAATGATACGGCTGCGCTCGTCGTTGTCCTCGCCATCGGCAAAGGTCGCGGCGAGGATTGCCATGCTGGTGGCCTGTTCCAGCTCGGTCTGCATGTCCACCATGCGGTGCTGCAGGACCTGGAACTTGCCGATCGGCACGCCGAACTGCTTGCGCGTCTTCAGGTAGTCGAGGGTCAGCTTGCAGGCCTCATCCATGCTGCCGAGGGCATCGGCACACTGCGCGGCGATGGCGCGGCCCTGCTGGTAGCGCAGCGCCGGAAGCCCGTTGCCGATTTCGCCGAGCACGGCGTCAGCGCCGACCTGCACGTTGTCGAGGAACAAATCGCAGCCCTTGCGCCCGTCGATGGTCGGGTAGACGCGACGGCTGACGCCCTGGGCGTTCGGGTCGATGAGGAACAGGCTGATGCCGGCCTCGTCGCGGCTGTCGCCGGACGTGCGCGCCGACACGATGATCTGCCCGGCGCTGTGACCGCCGATGACCACGGCCTTGCGTCCGGAGAGCCGATAGCCGCCGTCGACCGCTTCGGCGCGGGTCTGTACATCGTTCAGGTTGTAGTGGCTCTGCGGCTCGTCGAACGCGACCGCCAGTTGCAGCGAACCGGCGGCGACCTGGGGCAGCAGGTCCTGCTTCTGCGCGTCGGAACCGAGCTGGTCGATCAGCCCACCGGCGAAGATCACTGATTGCAAGTAGGGTTCGAGCGTCAGACCGCGACCCAGTTCGGTCATGACCAGCATGGTTTCCACGCCGCCGCCACCGAAGCCGCCGATCTCTTCGGAGAACGGCACGGCGGTCAGGCCCAGCTCACCCAGCTGCGACCAGAATTCGGCGGAAAAGCCCAGTTCCGACTCGCTGAATTTCTCGCGCTGTTCGAACGGATAGGCGTCGCGCACCAGACGCGCCGCGGTGTCTTGCAGCATTTGCTGCTCTTCAGTCAGTTTGAAGTCCATGGCGGTGCCCCCTTACAGCTCGAGAATCATCTTCGAGACGATGTTCTTCTGGATTTCGTTGGAGCCGCCGAAGATCGACAGCTTGCGCATGTTGAAGTAGTCGCCGGCCAGCGACGCGCTGTAATCGGCGTGCAAAAGCTCACCGTCGTAGTCCAGCTGCATTTCCTCTTCGAGGAACGGCAACGCGTAAGGACCGATGACCTTGCGCAAGAGGTGAGTGATCGCCTGTCGGATCTCGGTGCCCTTGATCTTGAGGATCGAGGACTCGGCGCCGGGTACGCCGCCCTCCTTCGCCGCCGCGAGGATGCGCAGGGTGCTCATCTCGATGGTCATCAGCTGCATCTCGACCTCGGCGACCTGAGCGCGGAACAGCGGGTCTTCGAGCATCGGCTTGGCGTCGCAGACTTCCTTCATGGCGATGCGCTTGAGGTGCGCCAGCACCGCCTTGGACGAGCCGATGCCGGCCAGGCCCGTGCGCTCGTGGGTCAGCAGGTACTTGGCGCAGGTCCAACCCTGGTTTTCCTCACCGACAAGGTTTTCCACCGGCACGCGGACATTGTCGAAGAAGACCTCGTTGACCTCGTGGTCGCCGTCCAGGGTGATGATCGGCCGCACACTGATGCCCGGGCTCTTCATGTCGATCAGGAGGAAGCTGATGCCGCGCTGCTGCTGGGCCCCGGGGTCGGTGCGCACCAGGCAGAAGATCATGTTCGCGTGCTGACCAAGGGTGGTCCAGGTCTTCTGGCCGTTGACCACGTAGTGGTCGCCGTCACGCACGGCGCGGGTCTTGAGGCTGGCCAGGTCGGAACCGGCACCGGGCTCGGAATAGCCCTGGCACCACCAGTCCTCACCGGAGAGGATGCGCGGCAGGTAATAGTCGATCTGCTGCTGGGTGCCGAACTTGATGATCACCGGAGCGACCATGTTGACGCCGAAGGGCACGGTACGCGGTGCCCCGAAGGCGGAGCACTCCTCGTCGAAGATGTGCTTTTCCACCGGACCCCAGGTGGTGCCGCCCAGCTCCACCGGCCAGCCCGGCGCATACCAGCCGCGCTTGACCAGGATCTGCTGCCAGCGCTCATGATCCGCTTTGGACATGTGCTTGCCGAGCTTGACCTTGGCGGCGATATCCGCCGGCAGCTCGCTCTTCAGGAAGGCACGCACTTCGTCGCGGAAGGCGAGCTCTTCGGCCGTGTAGTTGACGTTCATGGGAAGGTCCTCATGCTGCGTTCGGTTTGCAGGCGGGCGGGGTTCATTGTCCGGCCTGCCAGTCGGTGAAGGTGCGGCCTTCGGCGGCCAGTTTTTCCAGCAGTGGCGCTGGCTTCCACCAGTCGCCGCAACGTGCGTGCAGTTCCCTGATCCGCGCCAGCACCCGGTCCAGACCGACGCAGTCGGCATAGAACATCGGCCCACCGCGGAAGGCCGGGAAGCCGTAGCCGTTCAGGTAGATGACGTCGATGTCGCTGGAGCGCTGGGCGATGCCCTCCTCGAGAATCTTCGCGCCCTCGTTGACCAGCGCGAAGATGCAGCGCTCGACGATGTACTGCTCGTCCAGCGTCTGCCGCTCGATGCCCTTTTCCCGCGACGCGGCTTCCAGCATGAGCGCAAGCTCGGAGTTCTCCTGCGGGGTGCGGTTGCCGGGTTCGTAGCGGTAGTAGCCGGCGCCGGTCTTCTGCCCGAGCATGCCGGCGGCGCAAAGCTTGTCGGAGACGGTGGGGAAATCCAGGTGCGCCGGCAACGTCGCGCGCTGGCGCTTGCGGATCGCCTGGCCGATATCCAGGCCGGACAGGTCACGCATGGCGAACGGCCCCATGGCCATACCGAAGTTGCGCAGGGCGCCGTCGACCTGTTGTGGCGTGGCGCCCTCCTCCAGCAGGAATTCCGCTTCGCGGCCGTACTGGAAAACCATGCGGTTGCCGACGAAGCCGTCGCAGACGCCGACCACCACCGAAACCTTCTTCAGCTGCTTGCCGATGGCCATGGCGGTGGCGAGCACTTCATTGCTGGTCTTCTCGCCGCGCACCACTTCCAGCAGGCGCATGACGTTGGCCGGGCTGAAGAAATGCTGGCCGACCACATCCTCGGGGCGTTTGGTGAAGCCGGCGATGGCGTTCAAATCGAGTGACGAGGTGTTGGAGGCGAGAATCGCACCCGGCTTGCACACCGCATCCAGTTGCTCGAAGACCTGCTGCTTGACGCCCATCTCTTCGAACACGGCCTCGACCACCACGTCGGCATCAGCCAGAGCGCCGTAGTCGGTGACGCCCGCGATCAGCGCAAGGCGCTGCTCCATTGCATCCTCGGTCAGGCTGCCGCGCTTGACGCTCGCCGCGTAGGTTTCGCGGGCGCGCTGCAGGCCGCGTTGCAACGCCTCGTCGTTGATTTCCAGCAGTTTCACCGGCACCCCGGCATTGGCGAAGCTCAGCGCGATACCGACCCCCATGGTGCCGCCGCCGATCACCGCGGCGGTCTTGATCGGGCGCGGTTTAACGTCTGCCGGCAGATCGTTGATCTTGCCCGCCTGGCGCTCGGCGAAGAACGAATGGACCAGTGCACCACGCTGAGGCGAGTTCAGACATTCGGCAAACAGTTCACGCTCGCGCTTGAGGCCTTCGGCCAGGGGCAGCTTCGTCGCCGCCTCGACCGCCGCGATGCAACGCAGCGGCGAGAACAGCCCCGGCATGCGCTTGGCCACTTCAGCGTGCTTGGCGCGGATCAGCGCCTCGTTGTCGGCGCTCACAAGGCCTTGGGTCTGCTCGCCGCTGCGGCGCGGGCCGCGGCGCTCGTCGAGCAGGCGACGCGCATAGGCCAGACCGGCGTCGATCAACTCGCCTTCGAACAGTTCGTCGACGATATGGTGCTCGACCGCCTCGGCAGCACTGATCGGCTGACCGCTGACGATCATCTCCAGCGCCATCTCGACACCGGCCAGCCGCGGCAGCCGCTGGGTGCCGCCGGCGCCCGGCAACAAACCCAGCTTCACTTCGGGCAGGCCGACCTTGGCATCCTTGCGGGCGATGCGGTAATGACAGCCCAGCGCGACTTCCAGCCCACCCCCCAGGGCGGTGCCATGAATGACCGCGACGCTCGGCTTGCTGCAACCTTCGATGACCTCGATCACCTCGGGCAGGCTCGGCGCCTGCGGCGGCTTGCCGAACTCCTTGATGTCAGCGCCGGCAATAAAGGTATTGCCCTCGCACACCAGCGCCACGGCGCGCACCTGCGGGTCCGCTTCAGCACGCTGAAAGGCCTTCAGCAGCCCCTCGCGCACCGCCTGGCCGAGGGCGTTGACCGGTGGATTGTTGACCGTGATCAGCGCGATTGCGCCCTGAACTTCGAGCCGTACGACATCTGTCATGACTGGCCTCCGCTGTGTGAAATCTGATTTGGAATTGTTGTTTCACGGAACCATGTTTCGCACAGCAGAATAAACAACTCGTTTATACGTGTCGATACAGCAGCGTGGGCGCGGAAAAATCACGGGAAATGCCCGTATAGCGGCGCCGGGCATGGCGCAGGCCGGTTGCTGCGCTCGGGAGGATCGCCACTATCAACCAGCGGAATATCGGCGCCAAAGCGGGCGCGGCAGCGTCAGCCCGGAATGGCGTGGCGCGGTGCGCGGGCGAGCAGCTCGGGATCGAGCCGCAACAGGCGCACCGTCCGCTCGCCGGCCAGGCTGGTCGGCGCGGCGTCGCATGGCAACTCGAGCAGCAGACGCGTCAGGTTGAGCACCAGCGCCTCACGGCTGAGCACGCCGGCGCCAAGCGCATAGTAGGCACTGATCACCTGGCGCAGCCCCAGCGGCAGGCGCCACTGCGTACGCAGCGCCGAGCCGAAGCCCGCGGCCCGCTCACGCAGGCAACGCTGCAGGCTCGGCTCATCCAGCTCGCCGCCACTGTCGAGCCAGTCCTGCAGGCTGCGCAGCAGTGCCAGTTCGCCGATGTTCTGCAGCAGTCCGGCGCTGAAACACAGCTCGCTGTCCAGTTTCAGCTGCTGCGCCAGCCAGCTCGCCAGGCGTGCGGTGCGCAGCGCCTGTGCGCCGAGCTGTGCGGCCAGCTCGGCGAGACGCGGCTCGGCCAGGCGGGCGTTGTGCTGCAGCGCCAGCTCGGTCACCAGCTGAAGGCTACGCGCAAGACCCAGGCGCTGTTGCGCCTGCGCCAGGCTCAGGCATGAGCCGCTCTGCTGCGACCCACTGCCGTTGGCGATGCTGATCAGCCGCGCCGTCACCTGCGGATCGCGCGTCAGCAACTCGTCCAGCTCGCCGAGATCCTGATCGCCACCCTGCAGACGGTGCAGCGCTGCCAGTACCGCGTCCTGCAGCGGCGCGCCGCGGTTGTGCTGGCGCATGCGCTCGAGGAAGTCGTCCAGGCTGTCCGCCGGCACGGCCAGCGGCGCCACACCACGCCCGGCCGAGCGCGGCAGCAGGCGGTCCAGGCGTCGGCGCAGGTCGTCGAGCTCGTAGGGTTTGCCGAGATAGGCCGCCGGGGCCAGCGGCAGCACCGTGCGCACACTGGCGGTATCGGTGCGCGCGCTGATCAGCACGCAGGGCAGCCGTTGTGTTGGTCCGTGTCGACGCAGCTCGCGCAGCAGCTGGCGACCATCGAGGCCGTCAAGCTCGCCGTCGACGATCAGCAGGCTGGGTACCTGGCGCTTACAGGTCGCCAGCGCCGCATGCCCGTCACCCACCGGCAGCACGCGCATGCCCGGGCGCAGTTCGCGCACCAGCTGGCAGAGCTGGTCCGCCCGCCAGGGTTCGTTGTAGGCGACGAGGACGAAGGAAACTTGGGCCGAGATGCTCACTGCGCTGCTCGCTGGACAAACCACTGCCAGCCTAGCAAGCGGACGGGCAGCTGCAGCGCGCCGCCGATGACAGGCAACGGCGCGCTGCGGGCGGCGATTCTGACCGGATGGATAGCAAAGTGCCAGCCCCGTGACCGGGACCGGCTGTCGCAGGGCTCAGATGCCCATGCAGAGATACTTGATCTCCAGGTAATCCTCGATGCCGTACTTGGAGCCTTCGCGGCCAAGGCCGGACGACTTCACGCCGCCGAACGGCGCCACTTCGGTGGAGATCAGTCCGGTGTTGATGCCGACCATGCCGTACTCCAGCGCCTCGGCGACGCGGAACACCCGGCCCAGATCGCGGGCATAGAAGTAGGAAGCCAGGCCGAACTCGGTGTCGTTGGCCTTGGCGATCACCTCGGCCTCGTCCTTGAAGCGGAACAGCGGCGCCAGCGGGCCGAAGGTCTCTTCCTTGGCCACCTTGGCGCTGTCCGGCACATCGACCAGCACGCTCGGCTCGAAATAGCTGCCGCCCAGCGCGTGCGCCTGACCACCGGCGACCAGCCGCGCGCCCTGGGCAACGGCATCCTCGATGTGCTCGCGGACCTTGGCAGCAGCGCGGTCGTCGATCAGCGGGCCGATGTCGGTGCCCTCTTCCAGGCCATTGCCGATCCGCAGCTTGGCCACCGCCGCCTGGAATTTCTCGGCGAAGGCGTCATACACGCCGTCCTGCACGTAGATGCGGTTGACGCACACGCAGGTCTGCCCGGCGTTGCGGTACTTGGACTGCATGGCGCCCTTCACCGCCTCGTCGAGGTCGGCGTCGTCAAAGACGATGAACGGCGCGTTGCCGCCCAGCTCCAGAGACACCTTCTTGATTCCCGGCGCGCACTGTTCCATCAGCTTGGCGCCGACTTCGGTGGAGCCGGTGAAGGAAATCTTGCGCACCTTGGGGTTGGCGGTCAGCTCGTTGCCGATGTCGCCGGCCGAGCCGGTGACCACGCTGAGCACGCCCTTAGGAATGCCGGCGCGCTCGGCCAGCGCGACCAGCGCCAGCGCCGAGAATGGCGTCTGCGAAGCCGGCTTGATCACCATGGTGCAACCGGCGGCCAGCGCCGGGCCGGCCTTGCGGGTGATCATCGCCGAGGGGAAGTTCCACGGGGTGATCGCCGCGGTCACGCCGATCGGCTGCTTGATGACGATGATGCGCTTGTCTTTCTGATGGCCGGGAATGGTGTCGCCGTAGATGCGCTTGGCTTCCTCGGCGAACCACTCGATGAAGGAGGCGGCGTAGGCGATCTCGCCCTTGGCCTCGGCCAGCGGCTTGCCCTGCTCCAGCGTCATCAGCCGGCCCAGGTCGTCCTGGTTCTCCATCAGCAGCTCGAACCAGCGCCGCAGCTTCTGCGAGCGCTCCTTGGCGGTCAGCTCGCGCCAGGCCGGCAGCGCGCGCTCGGCGGCATCGATGGCGCGGCGGGTTTCCGCAGCGCCCATCTTCGGCACCGTACCGAGCGTCTCGCCGGTGGCCGGATTGTTCACGTTGATGGTCTGGCCGCTGTCGGCATCCAGCCAGGCGCCATCGATATAGGCCTGCTGGCGGAACAGCGCGGGGTCTTTGAGTTGCATGGCAGTCTCCTCGGGCATCGTAGCGGCAGGCCCGCTGCGGAAAGTTTGGCTAACGCGACGATGATCTGAACCGTCCTCGGGCGTCCGGTTCCTGCCGCTTCGTTACGGCGAATGGTCATGCTAGGACCGCGGCCAGCCGGCCGGCAAGTTCATGGCGCACGGCGTTGTCCTGCCATTGACCGGTCTGATGCACGGGCGCGCCTGTTACGCCTTGTTACCCATTGCCCGCCACCCCGCACGGTATAGTCACGCGCCGGCGGCCAGGCCGCCGCATCCCGTTGACCGATAAAAGGAGCTATTCGTGAAAGCATTGATGACAGGCGTCGCGACTGCCGTTCTGCTGCTCAGCACCGCCGCGCAGGCGCAGTTGAAACCGGAAGAAATGGTCGAAACCCGCCAGGCCGGCTACCAGTTCATGGCGTGGAACATGGGCAAGATCAAGGCGCAGGTAGTCGACGGCAAAGAGCCCTACGACCAGGCCAAGGTGGCTGCCGCCGCCAATGCCATCGCCGCCATCGCCAACTCCGGCATGGGCAGCCTGTACAGCCCGGACACCACCACCGCGCAACTGGGCAAGGCGACCCGCCTGAAGCCGGAGTTCTTCCAGAACCTCGACGAAGCCGGGCAAATCGGCCGCAACTTCACCGCCGCCGCCAACCAGCTCGCCAAGGTGGCCGCGGAAGGCGATCAGGCCGCTATCAAGAAGGCCTTCGGTGACGTTGGCGGCAGCTGCAAATCCTGCCACGACAAATTCCGCGCCGAATAAGCGCTCCGGCCTGCCGGTCGCCTGCCGCGACCGGCCGTGCCCCCTACCAGTCCAGGCTGGGCGCCGCGGCGGCGGGTGCCGGCTTCATCCGCTCCGCCACCGCCTGCACCGCCCATACGCTCCCCACCGCCACGATAACCGCCAGCGCGGCCGCCAGCAGCGAGCCACCCCTGGCATCCTGCTGTGCCGGGTGCTCACGCCGTGCCCGCCCGCCGATCATCGCCCGCACCAGCGGCTTGCGCTTGATCAAGCCGTACCAGGCGATCGCCGCGAGATGCAGGCCGATCACTCCGAGCAGCAGCCACTTCGCCTGTCGATGCAGGCCGCTCAGCCAGTCACCGGTCTCGCTGCTGACCAGCGCATAAAGCGGCCCCTGAAAAGCGATGTCGTCGGTCGCCATCAGTCCGCCGACGACCTGGAAGCCCACCAGCGCCAGCATCGCCAGCACCGAAAGTGCCCCCAGCGGGTTATGCCCCGCCTCGCGCCAGTTGCCCTGCAGATAGTCCCGCACGCCCAGCGTCGCCGCAAAGATGCGCGACCAGCGCGCGTAGGTCGAACCGACGAAGCCCCACAACAGGCGGAACACCAGCAAGCCCAACACCAGCAAGCCGAGCCGCCCGTGCCAGGGCATCAGATTGCCGCCGATCCAGCCCGTGACGATGGCGGCGCTCACCGAAGCGGCGAACGCCCAGTGGAAGAGCCGAAGTGGCGCATCCCAGAGTTTGATATGACCCGACATTCCGTTCCCCCTGACGACTCGAACACGCACGGCCCAGGGCCGCGCGTCGGCAAGGGTAACAGCGGTCGGTACCGCTGGCAGCCGCTGAACCGCCGCACCAACGGCATCCGCCCCGCATTGACCAGGCGCCCGGCCGCCGGCATGGACGCCCGCAGACGACATGGGTATGATTGCGCCCCGCAACGCATCCGTAGCTCAGCTGGATAGAGTACTGCCCTCCGAAGGCAGGGGTCGTGGGTTCGAATCCCGCCGGATGCGCCAAATACCTGTTTCTACCTGTCTCCAGCAGTCTACGAAACCCCCTGAAAAGCCCGCCCCGTGCGGGCTTTCTTGTTTCTGGCTGTATCTCCCTGTCTACCCCTAGCGCTTCCCGCCGTGTATGCCAGCTTGTATGCTGGCCTAAAATTCGAACCGAGGCATACAAGGGATGAAGCGCAGCGATATCAAGCGCCGCCCGCTGGCGGATACCACCCTGGCTGGGCTGGAGCCAGAGCAGACGGCCTACAGGGAACATGACGGCCAAGGGCTTTACTTCCGGGTTAAGCCCAACGGCGGGAAGTCATGGGAGCTGAGGTACAAGAAACCTGACGGTAAGTGGTCATGGATCGGCCTAGGGAGCTACCCCACCGTTGGCGGATCGGTAGCCCGTGCCAAGGCTGCTGAGCTGCGGGCGGACGCCAGCGAGGGAAAGAACCCCATCACCACGAAGCAAGCCCGTCAGGCTTCATCCTTGGAGGCCGCTGGGCACACATTCGAGACGCTGGGCCGCGAGTGGATCGAGATTCGCCGGCCCGGCTGGGCCGACAGCACAGCGAAACGAACCATTGGTGCGCTGGAGCTGCATGCCTTCCCGGTGTTCGGCAAGCGACCCTTTGCCGAGATAACGCCCATCGAGTGGATGGAGTTCCTGCGTGGAATGGAGAAGCTGGGCATTGTCGAGCAGATGGGCCGAGTGCGCCGATCCTGCAAGGAAATCTATGACCTGGCCCGCGTCACAGGCCGCGCAGTGCATAACCCCCTGGACGGACTGAGCCGCTTTCTCCAAACCAAGCCAGCCGAGAACTATGCACACGTTTCGGCCAAGGATCTGCCCGCCCTGCTGCGATCGATCAGCGCCTATCCACACGCTGATGACCTGCGCCACGGCCTGCGCTTACTCATGCTTACCGGCGCCCGCCCCAGCGAACTGAGGGAAGCCACCTGGAGCGAGTTCGACCGCGAAGCCGGCCTATGGGTCGTGCCGGCCGAGCGCATGAAGAAGCGGAGAACACACACCGTCCCGCTTTCGCGCCAGGCCCTCGAAGCACTCAAGGCGCTGCATGCCATCACCGGCGCTTATCCATTGCTGTTCCCTGGCCGGAACGACCGCACTAAGCCGCGTAGCAACATGGCCTTCAACATGGCGCTTCGCCGCATGGGTTACGAAGGCCGGCAGACTGCCCACGGCTTCCGCCACATCGCTTCGACCACGCTGCGCGAACACGGCTTCGCCAAGGAGCATGTAGAGGCGCAGCTATCCCATGCGGAGGATGGGGTGGCCGGCGTCTACAACAAGGCCATCTACCTGGAGCAGCGGCGCACCATGATGCAGTGGTATGCCGATTACCTGGATGGCTTGGAGAACGGAACCGTGGTGCAAGGCCAGTTCGGGAAGGCAGTCTGACGATGCTTATCCAACCCACCCGAAAAACCGGTGTTCTTGGTGTTCTTGGTGTTCCTGAATCGCTGAAAGCCAGTAACGACGCGGCCTACAGCGATGGAACACGAACCGTAACCGGGCGGAACACATGGTGTGCAGAACACCTAATGTGTTCCGGGAATCAGCGAACACCGACCCCGCACTTACCTGCTGGCCCGGCGTGTTTGACGGCACGCTGGAGAACAAAAGCGCGCCTTGCCGCATTCATGGGTGCGTTTAATGGGGCGGGGGGTGACAGATGAGAGACAATCCGGGAGAGAGCCGGTCAGCGTTAATCGAGCTGCATGATATTGATTGGCTGATAGCTAATATCGAAGCGCACTGGGAGGCGCTATGTGGTGAATGTCCGGACGAAGTATTCCGGCGCGACTGGGTGTCGATGCCAAACCTTATCAGCCCAGCGCGGCATATCGTTGATGCCCTTATGCCGGCCTACGGGGCCAATGAGCAAGGCAGCACCGAATACGACTATGAAACGGAGGCCAAAAAAGCGGCGATTTCAACTGCGTTATTACTAGCCGCGCAGGCCTGCCGTGAACCGTTGACGGAATCAGACCTTAACCGTCTTGGATGGCAGTTGACCCGATTGGTCGCTCTGGATATTCAGCCTTTGAAAGATGGGCTTCGCGCTGCGCGCCAAGCCGGAGGTGTTGCCTCCGGCGAATCAAGGCGCGCAGCCAATGCTGCCCGTGACGCCGCTATCTGCTCCGAAGCCCGACGCTTACTAGCCGCTGGCCGCAACAAACGTGATCTGGTTGGGATTATCGCTACTCAGAAGTCAGGAGGGGGGCTATCGAAAAAGCGGATCAATCAAATCCTTGTAGCCGGAGGCATCAAAGGGAACTGAACAAAGCGCGGTTCCCGTCTGATTAATACCGTTATCCCTGTCTCAACCAGTACAGGGAACGCTCCATGACGACGCAAGCCAACCCGGCAGCCAACCTACTGCCGTTCTCTCCTTCCGATCTGCTCACAGCTGACCAAGTAGCCGCCGCGCTCGGTCTCTCGCATCGCACCCTTGCCGCCTGGCGCAGCACTCGCCGAGGAGGCCCCGCCTGGGTCAAGTGTGGGTCGGCGGTGCGCTACCGCCGCCAGGATGTGGCCGCCTGGCTGGAAAGCCAGACCCGCGCAGGTAAGCAGGCATGAAGGCCGTGCCGATGACCGGCAAGAACACCGCAGCGCCTGCCGGCCCGCTCCCGCTCGACCCCGCCACCACCCTGATTCGCATGCCCGAAGTCGTGGCAATCGTCGGGCTGGCGCGGCCGACGATTTACAAGCTGATGAAGCAGGCAGGCAGCGGCTTTCCCCAGCCGGTGAAGCTGAGCAACAGCACCGCGCGGGGTGCGCCGGTCGCGTGGGTGCTGGCCGAGGTGCAAGCCTGGGTCAAAAGCCGGATCGCCGCCCGTGGGAGTGCTGCCGCATGAGCTTCCCCCGCGTCCCTTTCGATACGCCTTACTTCGATCCAACCGGCCTCGGCTTCGCGCCGCCGAAGCTGGCGGGCCTTGTGTGGCGCGCCTTCACCATCGTCACGATCTGCTTTGACCCGCAGGAGCGCGAAGCGCTGTTCATCAACGCTGACGGCTACGCCGTGCCGCTGGAACCGCACCCGTACGAGCTGCGCCGGCTGCTGGAACACGCAATCGCCCGCGAGTACGGCCAGGTGTGTGGCGCCGGCCAATTCGCCATGAAGCCCGGGCGGATCTCTGCGCTGCAGAGTTCCGGCCAGCTCAAGCGCTGGGTGGTTTACCACCTGGAGCAGCCGGCGCACTACGCCAACGAGCCGACCGCTTGGCATGCCTACGTGGAAAGCGATCTCGCAGAAGAGCGGCGCGCCGCCGAAGCAACGGCCGATGCGGTTGCGCACCTGGTACGCCTGCCTTGGCAGGAGACGCCGGCGCCATGCGCTGCGCGCGTGGTCGAGGAACGCCGCGCCGAGCTGATGGCGCAGTACCGGAGGCGCAAGGCAGAGAACGATGCCGTAAACGCCTGGCTGCGCGGAGACGCGCCAAGCGCACCGTTGCTGCAGGCGCGCGCCAGCTAAGCGAGCCACAAACAAAAACGCCCCCGGCTGCAACCGGAGGCGTGGGGAGAACACAAAATGCCAACCGAATTTATTCCATGCCCTGTGTTCGCGCAAGCCTTGCGCACCCTCGAAGGGCTTGCACGCCTTCTGACAGGGCGCTACAGTCTGCCGGTCGCTGCCAATTCAGCGACCGGGTTTGACGGCCCGAGCAAATCAAGGCGCACAGGCGCCCCCATACCGATTGCAGGCGCTTTTTTTGCGTCTGCCGTTCCGTGTTATGGCGGCTGTGCGTGGGGCACCTTCGGGTGCGCCGGGTTCCTTGATTCCCGGTCCGTCAACCCGCGTACAGCTGCCACCCATAATCGTTTGACGGCGATTCGTGGCAGCTCCTCAAATCAAGGAGCCGCACCCATGAACCACCCGCACGCCCTCAGTCCGTCCGCAATTCAGCAACACGCCGCTGCCCTGAAGGCCCGCGCCTTCGCCGCGCTGCGCGCCGATTCTTCCCTTTCCGTCCGCCTGCGCCGCTACAACGAAGCGATGGCCAAGGCCCGCGCCCTGGAAGCGATCGGGGGTGCCCAATGAGCAGCCTCAATCAGTTGGTCATGACGCACGGCGACCAGATGATGAGCGCCGGTTATGCGCTGGAAACTCTCGCCGATCTGCTGGGCGGCGACGGGAGCGAACATCATCTGTCAGCGCAGGACCTGGACGGCCTCCGGCACGCTGTACGTGCCATCGGCTGCTATGCGCTGGCGGCCGGCGCAGAGCTACACCAAGCAGCGAGCAAAGGGGGTGCCCAATGAGCGCCACCCGACTTCGCACCGAGGCGCAGGACTTTTGCCACTTCCAGCGTCGCGCGCTTTTCTCGGTCAACAAGGGCTTCGATGTGATCGATGCGCTTGAGCATGCATCCTGTCTGCTCGATATCGCGAACAAGCTCACCTTGAACGTCGCCTGCGACACAGCCGGCTCTAACGAGGCGCATGCCGCGCAGCACCTAGGCGAGATGGCCAAGGCGCTGGTTGATGCGTGCATTGGCGGCGCCATTTCCGGCAAAAGGGGTGGCGTATGAGCGAGAGAAAGCCCAAGCGGCCAAGCTTTGCCGAAGTGAAGCGCGCTTCCCAGCTGGCTATCGACCAAGTGCTATCGCACTGGCTGCCCGGTGGCGAGCGGGTGGACGGCGGCAAGGAGTACACCGCGCCCAACCCGACCCGCGTCGACAAGCGTGCCGGCTCGCTGAAGGTGAACATCGCCAAGGGCACTTGGTGCGACTTCGCGACCGGCGACAAGGGCGGCGATCTGATTGACCTGGTGCACTATCTGGACGGCGGCAGCGAGGTTGATGCCTGCAACAAGCTGGCTGACTTCCTCAACGTCACGGCCGGCAGCCAGCCAGCGGCGGCAACGACCAGCAGCAAGGCACCGGAATGGGTGGCGATCCAGCCCATACCGGAAGCCGCGATGTCGAAGATTCCGTACAAGCACCGCACCCACGGCAAGCCCTCGAAGGTGTGGATCTACCGCGACGCTACCGGCGCGGCGCTGATGGTGCTGTATCGCTTCGACCTTGGCACAGACGCAAACGGCAAGCTGAAAAAGGCGTTCGCGCCGCTGACCTGGTGCCGATGCTCGTCCGATCAGTCCTTCCAGTGGCGCTGGCTGGGGCTGCCCGAACCGCGCCCGCTGCTGCGCCTGGATGAACTGGCGCAAAAGCCCGCTGCGCCGGTGGTGCTATGCGAAGGCGAGAAGTCCGCCGATGCCGCCGCCGAGCTGCTGCCGCACTACGTCGCGACCTGCTGGCCGAACGGGGCGCAGTCCCACCACAAGGCAGATTTTGCGCCGCTGGCCGGACGCGATGTGCTGCTCTGGCCAGATAACGACGCGGGCGGGCTGAGCTGCATGCAGGCCATCGCCGGCCAGCTCCAGCAGCTTGGCGCTACCGTTCGCACGGTGGCAATCGAGACGTTCGCACCGGCAGACGGCGAAGACGCGGCCGACGCTCTAGCCGCTGGCTGGACCGCCGAGCGGCTGGCAGAGCTGGAGGCCAGCGGACGCCTGTTCGCCAAGGCTGACACAGCCCCGATGCCGACGCAGGCGGAAAAGCCAGCTGCCGCGAAGAAGGACGCTCGCAAGCCAAAGCAGGCAAGCCGGTCGGGCGGGTTCAAGGTGAAAGCCGATGGCGTGTACTTCGCCGGCGAAGATGGCGAGTCTCGGATGGTCTGCTCACGCTTGGAAATCCTGGCTCGCACCCGCGACGAGAAGGGCCATAGCTGGGGCCTGCTGGTTGAGTTCGATGACCCGGACGGGGCGCCCAAGCGCTGGAACATTCCGGCGCGCTGCATGGCCGGCGAGTTCTCGAAAGAGGTGCTTGGGCCGCTGGTTGATATGGGGCTGCGCCTGGCGCCGACCCGTGACGTGCGCCATTCCCGCAACGACCTGCAGAGCTATCTGCAGAGCTACGACAGTGGCGAGCGGGCGCGGCTGGTTAGCCGTCTTGGCTGGCACGGCGCGGCCTTTCTGCTGCCCGATCAGCAGATTGGCAGCAGCGATGAACGCCTGCACTTCTACGAAGCCGGCGCGCAGCTCCCTCCGATCAGCCAGGGCGGCACGCTTGAGGAGTGGCAGCAGCATATTGGCGCGCTCTGCGTGGGCAATCATCGGGTCGCCTTTGCGGTGTGCATCGCGCTGGCGGGGCCGCTGCTGCATCTGCTTGGCTTGGAGTCGGGTGGCTTTCACTTCTACGGCGTGAGTTCCAGCGGCAAGAGCACGACCGGGCGCGTGGCGTGCTCGGTGTACGGCCCGCCAGCGTTCGAACGCTCGTGGCGCTCGACAGACAATGCGCTTGAATCCATCGCGGCGGCGCACTCGGACGGGCTGTTGGTGCTGGATGAAATCAGCCAGTGCGACCCGCGCATCGTCGGCGAAACCGTGTACATGCTGGGCAATGGCATCGGCAAGGCGCGCGCCAATGACCGGGGCCAGTCAGGCCGGCAGGTACAGGAATGGCGCTTGCTGTTCCTCTCGAGCGGGGAATACACCCTGGCGCAGCACATGGCCGAGGCGAACAAGGAGCTGAAGGCCGGTATGGATATTCGGATGCTCGCCGTCCCGGCCGACGCCGGCAAGGGCCTCGGCGTGTTCGACACGCTGCATGACTTCGACAGTGGGCAGGCGTTGGCCGACGAGCTGAAAGCGCGGGTGGGCATGTACTACGGCACGCCGCTGCTGGCCTTCCTGGTGGCGCTGTGCAATCCGGCCAAGCAGCGCGGTTATCTATCCATCATCCGGCGAAGCCTTGAGCAGTTCGCGCGCGAGGCGCTGCCGGCCAGCGCAAGCGGGCAGGCGCACCGCGCCGCTACTCGATTCGGGCTGGCTGCCGTGGCCGGTGAACTGGCGACGGGCCTCGGCGTCACGGGCTGGCCTGAGGGCACCGCAACGGCTGCGGCGCGCGCCTGTCTGGACGCTTGGCTGGCTGAGCGTGGCGGCGCTGGAAACCTCGAAGGTGAAGCCATCGTGCAACGGCTGCGCCTGGTGGTGGAGCGCTATGGCGAAAGCCGCTTCACGCGCTGGGACGGTATCGCTGCGAAAACCGACGACCATGCGCCGCGCACAGGCGACCGCCTGGGCTTCCGCCGAACGATAGAACACGGCTGCGGCGATCAGCTTTATACCAGCGTGACCTATTACTTCCTTGCAACGGCCTGGCGTGACGAAGTGTTCAAGGGCATGAACTTGCGCAACGTGAATCGGGAGTTGGTCAGCCGGGGGATTCTTGAGCGTGGAAGCGACGGCAAGGCAGCACAGGCACTGACGCTGCCAGGTATGCCGAAGAGCCGGGCTTATGTTGTTTCTGCATCTGCCCTTCTCGATGAACATACAAATTAACAGCCGTTTGCCGCATAACAAAAGTTCGTTTATATCTTGCGCTCAGGGCGCTCATGTTGATAATGGGATATATGCAGTGCGTGACGCGCTGCACTCCGTCCCAGATGCGCGTGATGCGTTCCCTGAGCGGCAAATGTTCCTATTTGCTACTTCTGGAGATACGTGCATGCGCACTTTCCGCACCGCCCCAATTCAATTCAAATTTTCCAGCGCAGATGAAGTCGGCAGCTTTTCAGGGATTGCATCGCCTTATGGCGGAGACCCTGATTCGTATGGCGATCTAATCGCGCCTGGCGCCTATACAAAATCATTAACTCACCACGAGAAAAGCGGCACACGCCCCGCGCTTTTATGGCAACACGACCAAACCAATCCGGTAGGCGTCTGGATAAAGTTTGAAGACTCTACCGAGGGGCTTATTGCCCACGGCAAACTGACAATGGAAGTCCCCCAAGCTAAAGCTGCCCATGCGCTAATGAAAGACGGCGCACTGGCCCTGAGTATTGGTTATTCCATCCCTTACGGCGGTGCAGAGCTTGTTGATGGGGCGCGCCTCCTCAAGGAAATCGACCTTCATGAAATATCCTTGGTTGCGATGCCAGCAAACCCTAGCGCCAAGATTACCAGCATGAAGTGCTTCGATCCTGATAACCCGAATCCGCGAGAATTTGAACGCGCCGCGCGTGATGCGCTGGGGCTTTCTGCCCGCGAAGCCAAAAGGCTAATGGCGGGAGGCTGGAGCGGCCTTGTTCGAGAAGAACAGCCTAACAACAGCACAGAACTAGCCGCTATAGCGGCAAAACTCCAAAACATCACCGCGTCTCTTATCGGGCGCTGAGGTAACTAATATGTCACTTGAATTGCTTACGAAATCTATTGAAGATCACAGCCGCGCAGTCGAATCGCTCAAGGGATCATTCGAGAAGGATATTCGCGAAGTTAAAACGCATCTGAGCGAGCTGGAACAAGAGTTTGCCCGTATTCCTGCTGGCGGTATTCGCACATCGCAACAAAAAGGCAGTGACATAGCAAATCGCTTCATTGAGTCCGATCAGTTTCAAGCGCTCACGAAAGGCGCGCCATCGACTGGCCGAGTTGCAATGAGTGATATTGCTATCAAGTCGATTACCAACTCCGGGGCTGGGATTGCCGGATCAACTGACTACGACATTGCCCCTCAGCGCGCGCAAGGGCTTTATAACGCACCGCTACAACCTCTTAGTTTGCTCGCTGCACTCCCGTCGTTGCCGGTCAGCTCTGGAGTCTTTGAGTATCTTCAACTAGGGGCATATACCAACGCGGCTGCGTTCCAAACTGAAGAAGGCCAGCTCAAGGCCGAAGCCGCAATGCCAACCGAACTGGAGCAGGCTCAGGTTGCGACCATTGCGCACTGGATTAAAGCGAGTCAGCAGGTATTGGACGATGCCCCTGCCCTCAGCCAGCAAATTGGAAACCTTCTCCAATATGGCCTAATGGCCAAGCTCGAAGCGTCCATTGTTGGCGGTGCTGGCGGCAAGGGGGAAATTAAGGGTCTTTTGTCCCACGCGGTGGCTTATACACCAACCGGAACACCCAAGGCGGCTGACGCTATTGGACAAGCGGCGCTTAGTCTTCAGGCTGCTGGCTGGAACGCTGGACTCATCATTCTTAATCCAACCGACTGGTTTTCGGTTGCGAGCGAGCGTGACGCAGCTGGCCAATACATTCTTGGTAGCCCACGCGACCCATCCCCGGCTGGTCTTTGGGGGATTCAAGTAGTCCTCACGCCAAGCCTGCCGACTGGAACCGCGCTTGTTATGGATCCGAAGCAAGTTGCGGTCCTTGATCGAATGCAACCGACTCTGGTTGCTAGCCGTGATGACGACAAGAACCTGACCAGTAACCTGGTAACGATCCTGGCTGAAATGCGGGCCGGGCTTGCGGTGTTTGCCAAAGGCGCTGTGCTCAGCGTCGCCATCTAACCCAGCCTGGAGCAGTTCAGTATGAGCAATCCGACCGATAAGCCTTTGACCCTGAAGGAGTTGCGACATCGGGTGTTCGGTGTTCTATCCGAGTACTACAGAATCGCCGCACAGGCTGAGCGCCAGAAGACCTAACGTGTAAAGCAACCACAAGAAGGCCCATCCACGGATGGGCCTTCTTGCATCTGCGAGAACACAATCAGCGCGATGAACACCAAGTGTTCCGGGTTCGATGGCTTGGTGTTCCTTGGCCCGAGGCCGCGCCATTCGTGGGCTGTAGCGATTCGGGAACACCAAGAACACCAAGAACACCGAATAACTTAGGACATGAGCGCTTATCGTCCCGCGCCCGGTTTTAGATGCGAACCATCAGCGATGCAATCAGCGCGAGCGCCACCGGGTAGGGTGGGTGAAAAGCTCAGAGCTTTTAACCTCCGAACGACGGGGGGAGCCATGTTTACCGTGAGTGCTGAAATCAAATAGGGGGGGTCAACTGTCATAGTGGGCTGTAGCCTGTATGCCCACATGTATGCCTGAGAATATTGAATTTATATTTTCCGAGTAATATCAGTAGTTTACTGAACAGGTTAGAGGCCCGCCGGAGCGCCATCTTCCTCGTCGAGGCTTGCTGAAAGCCCGTCGATCCGCTGCAGGGCTCAGCCCTTCTCCACTGAATATCCCCCGCTCGCGTCTTTCTCCGCTTGGCTGTCTGCGCTGGCCTTTGTGCTGCTCGACTTGGTCTCCGCGTAACGCACCGCGCCCAAGTACGCCATGAGCGGGGCGGTGGCTGCACCATTCCAGTTAGCTGCAGACCCGGTTGCGGCCTTGCCCTTTGGCCTGATAGAGCGCGCGGTCGGCGCGCTCTATCACCGTCGATACCGCCTCGCCGGCGACGAACTGGGCGACGCCCAGCGACAGGGTGATCCGGCCCACGTCCGGCAGCGACGTCCGCTCGATACGCTCGCGAATGCGTTCGGCCTGCTCGGCAGCCGCACGCAGTTCGCAATGCGGCAGGATGATCATGAACTCCTCGCCACCCCAGCGCACCACGCCGTCGGTCGAACGCACACAGGCGCGCAACAGGCGGCCGACGCGCTCCAGCACCCGGTCACCCGCTGGATGCCCCCAGTTGTCGTTGATGGCCTTGAAGTGATCGATATCCGCCAGGATCAGGCAGAAGGGCGCGCCACCTTCCCGCGCGCCGATGTAGGCGCGCTCCAGCAGGCCTTCTCCGCCACGACGGTTGTACAGGCCGGTCAGCGCGTCCAGCGACGCCGCCTCGCGCAGCGCCTGTTCGTCATGCACGCGCGCGGTCAGGTCGCGGATGATGCTGACGTAATGGGTACGGCGGTCATCGCGGCTGCGTACCGGTGAGATGGTCTGGTCGGCATGGAAGATATGCCCGTCCTTGTGCCGGTCGGCAAAGGTCGCGTGAAACGGCCGGCCGGCGCCGAGCGAGGCGTAGAGGTCGGCATAGAAGGCATCGTCATGTTCGCCGGAACGCAGAAAGGCCGGCGTGCGGCCCAGGATTTCAGCGATCCGGTAGCCGGTGATGGACTCGAAGGCGGGATTGGCGAATTCGATGATGCCGTTCTCGTCGGTGATCAGCACCCCATCATGCGAGGCGGCCAGCGCTTCGGAAAGCAGCAGGCTGGTGCTCTGCGCCGCGACCAGTTCGGAGAAGCTCCTCTGCACCGAAACGTAATGGGTGATCGTTCCCTGCGCGTCGCGGATCGGCGAGATGTTCCATTCGACCCAGTACGGCTCGCCGTCCTTGCGGTAATTGACCGTCGAGCCATGAAACAGGCGCCCCTCGTCCAGGCACTGGCGTAGCTCGTCGAGCACTTCGCGGTCCGTCAGCGGGCCCTGCAGGATGCGCGGCGTCTGGCCGAGCAGTTCCGTCGCGCTGTAGCCGGACAGTGTGCGGAACGCTGCGTTGGCATAGAGGATCCGCGGCCCCAGCGGCGCCGGCTGGGCGTCGGTGATGAGTACCGCATTGAAGGCCTGCTCGACTGCCTGGTAAAGCAACTCGAGGGAGAGATTGTCCGGAACGGCGCTCATAGAAGACGCTCTGCTGGGCCCAGAGGGACGCACATTCTAGAGGCAACCTGCAGCAACATGCTTGATCGAAATGAAGTTGCCTCGACGGTGCAGGCCGCAGGCGCCGCGCGCTTCAGCGGCGATGAATCGCCCGCGCCGCGTTGAGGATGCAGCGGGTCAGTTCCGGCGCCGAGAATTTGGTGAGGATCTCATCGGCGCCAGCCGCCTTCGCCTTCTCGGTACTGATGGTGCTGTCCAGCGAGGTGTGCAGCAGCACGTAGAGGCTGGCGTAGGTCGGATGCTTGCGCAGCGCCTGGGTAAACGCGTAACCGTCCATCTCCGGCATCTCGATATCGGAAACCACCACGTTGATCTCTTCGGGACCGCCGTGCAACGCATCGAGCTTGGCCAGCGCCGCCCGCGCGCCGGTGACGGCGTGGCAAGTCACGCCCATCTGGCTCAGCGCGGCCACCGACATGTTCCGCGCGACCTGGCTGTCATCGACGATCAGTGCACGCGTCTCGGTGAGCAGCTGCGCATCCTCGATGTCCAGACCGGAGAGATCGGCCTCGGCCGATACCGGCGAGATGTTGTGCAGCACCTTCTCGATGTCCAGCACCTGGATCAGCTCGCCGTCGACCTCGGCAGTGCCGGTGATGAACGAGCGTACCTTGGCGCCGTAGGGCGGCGGCAGGATCTTCGAGGTATCACAGGTGACGATCTTCGCCACCGCCTGCACGTGCAAGCCCTGCTTCTGCCGGCTGATCTCGGTGACGATAAGGCAGCCGCCGCGCGGGTCTTCCAGCGGCGCCATGCCGATCGCCTGGCTCAGATCGATCACCGACAGCGGCTCGCCGCGCAGCGTCGCGACGCCTTCCACGTGCGGATGCGCCTCGGGCAGACGCGTCAGCCGCGGCATCGGAATGATCTCGCTGACCTTCAGCAGATTGATCGCCATCTGCTTGCCGCTACGTAGGGTGAAGAGAAGAAGCGACAACGGATCGGCGGTGTATGAATTGGTCATGGCTTGCCCTGCAACTTCGATGGCCTTCGGCCGTTCGGCGGGTTATCGGCAGCATTCGAATTTCTTGCAGCCGTCGTGCGTCGATGGGCGCAGTAACGCACCAGGACCTGCCGTTCGGCGGCTGCTGGCGGCCGGACGATGAGTGGTCGGTCTCGCGGCCCGCCTAAATGTCACAATGACATCACGGCTGCAAAGTTCAAGAGCAGCCTCCCGCGATGACACGAGTCTTTCCGCCATGCAGTCCGCCACCCGCTATTCCATCATTCTCGAACGCACCGGGCAGGTTCTCCTCGCCCAGGCCAGCCTGTCTCAGCTCGAAGCGTTCTGGGACGCCCATGACGCGCAGTATTACGGCCTGCGCATCGAGGATGAACAAAGCCCGCACGCACGGGTGATCGTCACCGATGAGCTGCCCGACGACGATGACGCCGACCTGGCCTGACGGCCGGCGACTAGCGAATGCCCAGCCAGCGATCCAGTGCGACCCGGCCGGCGCCGCGGCCGATCAGCAGTAGCAGCAGTGCCGCCCAGCTCAAATGGGTCGGCCAGGCGTCGGGGTAGACGAACAGCTGGATCACCAGCGTCATCAGCAGCAACGCCAGCGCCGACAGCCGCGTGAACAGGCCGAGCACCAGCAATAGCGGAAACAGGTGCTCGGCATAGGTCGCCAGGTGCGCCGCGATAGACGGCGGTAGCAACGGCAACGCGTATTCGCTGCGAAACAGCTCGAAAGTGGCCGGGGTGATGTCCAGCACGCCGCTCACCTTGGTGCGTCCGGAGAGCAGGAAGATCGCCGCGATGGCCAGGCGTGCCGTCAGGCTAAGCAGCGAATCGCCGAGCAGCTGCTGCAAGTGCTGCGCGACCCCGTTCCATTGTTGACGCAGACGCAGCGGCACGCTGTGCATGGCGGTCATGGCGGTTTCCTCAGGTGGCTTGGGTCGACGGCACCAGCGCGGCGAACGCGCCCGCCGCCAGCAACCGGCCAAGCAGGTCGTTGAAGTCCAGTTGCGGCTGGATCGCCAGCGCCAGCTCCGCTGCCTGCTCCAGCGACCGGCCAGCGGCGCAGGCATCGAGAAAGACACACCCGGCGCGCTCCAGTGGCTGCCAGCCGATACGGCCGGCACCTCGGCTCAGCAGCACCCCTTCGCCCTGCCAGACCAGCGCCGTTGGCACCTCGCGCTGCTCGCGGGTGCAGCTCCAGATGCTGTACACCGGCAGTCCGGCGAACCACCGCCAACGCAGCGCCGCGCGCGGCACGAGCGTCTGCCGCGCCAGCCGCTCCGGGTTCTGTGTTGCCAAGGCGGCGAGGGCCACAACGGGTTGTTCCACGGCGCTGAATACCTCTAACCAGAGCCGGTCCAGCTGCGCGACGCCAGCCAGATAGGGCAGCGCGCGCGCCGGTTCGAAACCCTGCAGAAAGGCCGGAAAATCTTCACCGTACTCAAGCAACGGGCCACTACGCGGCGGCTTCTCGCGCGCGTACAGCGCCGCGGCGGCGGCAAACCACTCCTGCCCTACCAGCCTTTCGACGGCAGGGAAATTGGCGCGCAGCGCATCGACGCAGCCCTTGATCAGCGTGTTGCGGTACACCGCGAAACCGGGCTGCGCGACCAGCTCAGCGAGCGCGCCCGCCGCGCTGTCAGGCACGTCGGTCAGCGCCGCGACGAAGGCGTCCTGAAATGCCGCCAGCGAGCCGTTCATTGCCAGCCTCCCGCTTCATCGAGCACCTGCTGGGCACGGGTACGCTCGGCCAGCAGCGTCTCGAAGGCCGGCAGCTTGTCGTCGCGCTCGATCAGCGTCGGGCGTGGGCCGATACGCTCGATCAGTTGCCGATAGAGCGCCCACACCGCCGCGTCCACCGGCGCATCGTGGGAGTCGATCAGCAGCGAAGACGCGTCATCCTGGCTGTGCCCGGCCAGGTGGATCTCCATGATCGGCGCGGCCGGAAAGCGCTTCAGATAGGCCGCAGCATCGAAACCCAGGTTGTGCGCGCTGACCTGCACGTTGTTGACGTCCAGCAGCAGGCCGCAGCCGCTGCGTTGGCTGAGTTCGGCGAGAAAGTCGATCTCGTCCCACTCGTGCTGCTCGAAGCGCAGGTAGTGGCTGGGATTCTCGATGGCGATACGCCGTGCAAGCACCTCCTGGGCCCGCTCGATGTTCGCCGCGATTCGCCGCAGCGCCGCCGTGGTGCGCGGAAACGGCAACAGGTCGGGATGGTAATGGCCGCGCCAGCTCGACCAGGCCAGGTGTTCGGACATCAGCGCCGGCCGCACACGCTCGGCCAGCGCCTTGAGTCGCTGCAGATGCGCCTCGTCCGGTGCACAGTCGGCGGCCAGCGACAGCGATACCCCATGCAGCGACAGCGGGTGCCGCGCGCCCACCGCCTCCAGCCAGTCGAGCCGCGGACCACCGCCGACCATGTAGTTCTCCGGATGGACCTCGAACCACAGCCCGTCCGCCCCGCAGGCGCAGGCGTCCGCGTAATGCTCGGGTTTGAGCCCGAGGCCCGCTCCGAGAATCCTCATGGTCGGCACCGCTGCACTCAGCGCTCGACCGGGGTCAGCGAGCCCATGCCCTTGGGCGTCTCGATCGAAGTGCAGGTGCCGGCCGGCACCAGCTTCCAGGCGTTGCCCTGGTAATCACGCTTGGCAGTACCGGCGCAGCTGGTACCGGCACCGGCCTTGCAATCGTTCTGCCCGGCCAGCGCGACGCCATAGCATTTTTCCATGTCGCCTTTGTCGCTTTCGCCAGCCTGAGCGCCCGCAGCAATCGAAGCCAGGGCGAGGACGGCAGCCGCAAGGTTGAGAGTCTTCATGTTGGGTTCTCCGCAATCGTTGAGCGGCCATCGGCGAATCTGCAGATGGCTCGTCAGGTAATTCGCGGCACCAGCGACCCCGGTTACAGCGCAGAAGAATTTATTTCGGGATTTTCCGACTACACCTATCTGACCATCCCCGACGGGCGGCACGCCCGCGATGGTTCCTTCTGTAACCAGAGCAGCCGATGGAACGAACTACCTCTCAGGAGACACTCCAGGCCCGCGAGAACCAGCTCCGCGCGCTGCTGCTGCGCGGGCTCGATGGCGATGCGGGCGCCTATCGGGCATTTCTCGACCAGCTCGGCGGCCATCTGCGCGGTTTTCTGCGGCGCCGCCTGCAACAGTCGGGCGAGCTGGAAGACGTGCTGCAGGAGGTGCTGCTGGCCGTGCACAATGCGCGGCAGACCTATCGCGCGGAGCAGCCGCTGACGGTGTGGGTGCAGGCGATCTGTCGCTACAAGCTGGCCGACCACTACCGCGCCCGTGGTCGCCAAGCCGCGCAGACGGACTGGCTGGACGAGGCCGACGAGCTGCTCGCCGTCCAGGACAATGAGCACGCCGAGGCCCGCCGCGACCTGGGCAAGCTGCTGCAGCAGCTGCCGCCACGCCAGCGGCTACCCATCGTTCACGTCAAGCTGGAGGGCCGCTCGGTGGAAGAAACCGCACGTCTGACCGGGCTTTCCAGCTCGGCGATCAAGATCGGCATCCATCGCGGGCTCAAGGCCCTGGCGGCGAAGATTCGAGGTGGCGCATGAAAACCGATGACCTGATTGCCCTGCTTGCCAGCGAGGTTGCGCCGGTGGACCGCCACGTCGTTGCCAAGCGCTTCGCCACAGCGCTGCTGTGTGGGCTGGCCGGTGCGCTGTTGCTGATCGTGACCGCTTACGGCATTCGCGCCGACCTGGCGGTGATCGCCACCACGCCGCTGTTCTGGGCCAAGTTGGCCTTGCCGGCGACCCTGCTCGCCGGTGCGCTACTGCTGACCACACGCCTGGCGCGCCCCGGCACGCGGGTGGGTCGCAGCTGGGCGCTGCTGGCGGCGCCGGTGGTGATCGTCTGGGTCGCCGCGCTGGCGATCCTGATTGCCGCCCCGGCCGACGCGCGCATGCCGCTGCTGCTCGGCGACACCTGGCGCGAGTGCCTGGCGAATATCACGCTGCTGTCGATCCCCGCCTTCATCGCCGCGTTCTGGGCGTTGCGCGGGCTGGCACCGACGCGCCCGCGCCTGGCCGGCGGCGCGGCCGGTCTGCTCGCCGGCAGCGTCGCCGCGCTCGCCTACAGCCTGCACTGCCCGGAGATGGCGGTGCCGTTCTGGGCGCTCTGGTACCTGCTCGGCATGTGGCTGCCTGGCGTGCTCGGCGCCCTGCTCGGGCCGCGCCTGCTGCGCTGGTGAGGCGGCGCGGTGCACCCTCGTCCGGCATAATCGTCGACCCGCCCGCGGAGCCAAGGCCATGCAGATCGACGAAGAACTGACCCTGAAGAAGCTGGAAGTGTTTCTGGCCTTCATGCGCAGCGGCAATCTGGGCAAGGCGGCGGTGGAGCTGAACACCAGCAACGTCAGCGTGCACCGCGCCATCCACTCGCTGGAAAGCGCGCTGCGCTGTCCGCTGTTCAAGCACGAGGGGCGCAACCTGATTCCGCTGGAAAGCGCCTACGTGCTCGAGGAGCGCGCCCAGCAGCTGGTCAAGGACGTGCTCGAAACCGTACGCCAGACCCGCGAGGCCGCCGGTTTCTCGGCCGAGCGCTTCAAGCTCGGCGCGCTGTACTCGCTGACGGTCAAGACCGTGCCGCAGCTGATCATGGGCCTGAAGCTGCGCCGCAGCGAACTCAACATCGACCTGATCCTCGGCTCCAACGTCGACCTGCTCTACAAGCTGAAGAACATGGAGCTGGACGCGATCCTGGTGTCGCTCAACGAGAGCGTGGTCGACCCGGATTGCGAGCAGGTGCCGCTGTTCTCCGACGACATCTTCCTCGCCACGCCCATCGATTCACCGTTCGCCAACCAGCCGGAGGTGGATCTGAGCGACCTGCGCGACGCCACTTTCATCACCCTCACCCAGGGTTTCGCCACGCATCAGGACGGCAAGCGGGTGTTCGAACTGGCGGGCTTCGAGCCGAAGGTGGCGATGCAGGTGAACGACATCTTCACCCTGCTCAGCATGGTCAATTCCGGCGTCGGCTACGCGCTGCTGCCGGGACGCGTGGGCATGGTCTACGAATCGCGCGTGCGGCTGATTCCGCTGCAGGCGCGCTATCACCTGCAGCAGCATATCGGCGTGGTCTTTCTCAAGGCCAAGGAGCGCGACCCCAACCTGCTGGCGCTGCTCGCCGAATGCCGGATGTACAGCCTGAAACACCCGAGCTGAAGCGACGTAGGGTGGAAAACCCGCGCAGCGGTTTTCCACGCGTTGGCATATGGCCAGTCGGATCGGGATGATCGGCGCCGCAAAGGTGGAAGAGGCTTCGCCGTCTTCCACCCTACGACTGCATGACTAGGCGACGGCTGTCTGCCCGGACGCAACCGCTGCCGGCCGGCCCAGGCTTTGCGCCACCACGTCGCCGATCATGTCCGCGGTGATCGCGCTCAGCGTCCAGCCCAGATGACCGTGGCCGGTGTTGTAGAACACACACGGCGCGCTGCCGCGACCCACCTTGGGCATCATGTTCGGCATCATCGGCCGCAGCCCGGCCCAGGGCACCACGCTGCGGGTGTTCACGCCGGGGAAGCACTGGTTGACCCACTCCACCAGCGGGCGGATGCGATCGGCGCGGATGTCGCGGTTGTAACCGTTGAACTCGGCGGTGCCGGCGACGCGGAAACGATCATCGCCGAGGCGGCTGCTGACCAGCTTGGTTTCGTCGTCGAGCAGGCTGACGATGGGTGCCGAGGCGCGGCTGAGCTCGTCGGTCAGGTTGACCGTGATCGAGTAGCCCTTGACCGGGTAGATGTTCACCCGGTCGCCCAGCTGCGCTGCCAGAGCGCGGCTGGCGGTGCCGGCGCAGATCACCAGGCCGTCGAAATCCAGACGCTCGCTGCCGCCAACGCCACCCAGCGTCACGGTCGCGCGCTTGCCGTCAGTGGCCACCGCCTGCACGTCCTCGCCATACAGGCAGCGCACGCCGAGCCGCTCGATCGCCATGGCCAGGCCATAGGTGAACTTGTGGATGTCGCCGGTAGAGTCGCACTCGGTGAAGTAGCCACCGTAATAGCTGCCGGCCAGGGTTGGCTCGATGGCGCGCATCTCCTCCGGCGTCACGCTGCGCCGCGGCAGGCCGCCTTCGGCAAGCAGGCGTGAAACCTCAGCGGCATGCTCGAAGCCAGCCTTGTCGCGGTAGATGTGCAGGATGCCCTTCTTCTTCAGGTCGAAGTCGATGCCTTCGGCCTCGGCCCAGGCGAACAGGTGCTCGCGCGCGGCGATCGCCAGGCGTGCGGTTTCGATGGTGTTCTGCCGGTAATTGGGAATCGAGCCGATGAACTCGGCGAACCAGGACAGTTTGTGCCAGCTGGGCTTGGGATTGACCAAGAGCGGCGCATCACTCTTGAGCATCCACTTGAGGCCCTTGACGATGGTCGACCAGTGGTTCCAGACCTCGGCATTGGACGCCGACAGCTGGCCGCCGTTGGCGAACGAGGTTTCCATTGCCGCGTAGCGGTGCTTTTCCAGCAGGGTAACGGAGAAACCGCGCTTGGCCAGGGCATAGGCGGTGGTAACGCCGGTGATGCCGCCACCGATGACTGCGATTGTTTTCATTGTTGTCGCTCCAGAACGTCAGAGGGTCATAGCCCGTGCGCCCAACGCGCGGCGGGCGCCCCCTCTGTTCTGGACCTGAGAGATTCACGAGCGCATGACGGCTCGCTTGCTCCTTCGGTGCGCCCGGCGACGAAAACCGGGCGGCTCTTCAGAGTGTCAGCAGTGTTAGCGGTCCTTTTGCCTGAGAGTTTCCGGGGCGGTTGCTCCTTCGGCGCTGCCATACGGCAGTCTCTCCCGCTAGCACATCGATGCGCGCCAAATGCCTGCGGCAATCGGTCGCGAATCGAGGGTTACCCTGCCAGAAAAAAACGTTGCTGTAACCCCCGACTTTTGCCCGGGGCCACGCGGCGCTCTGGCGGGCCTTTGCCAGGGCGTGTAGCCGCCGGAGGGTGGATGGCCGCAGCCATCCACGCGGTGAGATGGTGGAGAGGATACGCGGTGCCTCAGGCTCGTTCCGGGTTCCGCGTGGAAAATCGCTTTGCGAGTTTTCCACCCCACGCATTCGTAGGGTGGAAAACGGCGGAGCCTTTTCCACCTTGGGCGATCAGCCCAGCAGCCCGCGCATGACGAAGAACAGCAGCGACGGCCCGAGCAGGCAGCCCAGCGCGGTGTAGAACGCCGCGGTCAGGCAGCCGTAGGGCACCAGCTTCGGATCGGTAGCCGCCAGACCGCCGGCGACGCCGCTGGAGGTGCCGATCAGGCCGCCGAAAATGACCGCCGAGCGCGGGTTGTTCAGGCCGATCATCGGCGCGACGAAGGGCGTGGCCACCATCACCAGGATCGCCTTGACCAGGCCGGCGGCGATCGACAGCGCCATGACCTCGGAGCTGGCGCCGATCGCCGCGCCGGTGACCGGGCCGACGATGTAGGTCACCGCACCGGTGCCGATGGTGGTCAGGCTGACCGCATCGGTGTAGCCGAAGGCGATGGCCACCGCGACACCGGCGATGAACGAGGAGAACACGCCGACGAACAGCGCCAGCACGCCCACCATCCCGGCGCGCTTGAGCTCTTCCACGCTGACACCGAAACCGGTGGCGACGATGGCGAAGTCACGCAGCATGGCGCCCCCGAGCAGGCCGATGCCGGAGAACAGCGCGATATCCACCAGGCCTTTCTGCCCGCCGGTCACCACGCCGCCGATGTAGGACAGCAAGAGGCCGATGAGGATGGCGACTGCCGAGCCGTGCAGACGGCCCTTGGTGAGCTTGTCCGACAGCCAGTAGGACAGCCACATGGTTGCGCCGATGAGGGCGAAGCCGCTGATCATGCCGTAGCCGGTGACCACTTTCATGAGCGATTCGTACATGGCCATTACCCCCGTGCGCTGCTGGTGGTGGGCTTGGCGGTGGCAACCGGCTCGGCCTCAGACTTTTTTCGGCCGATGCGGTCCAGCACCGGGACCAGGGCGAAGGCCAGGACCACCGCGGCGATGCCCGCGAGAATCGCCATCGGGCCGCCGGACAGCGCGCCGTAAACATTCTGCTGCGCGGCCATGGCGACCACGATCGGGATGTAGACGGCGCTCCAGAACTTCACACCCTGTTCGGTTTCCGGCTTGAACAGGCCGCGGTTCTTCAGATAACTGCCGACGAGGATGAGCAGCACCATGGCGATGCCGACGCCACCGACGTTGGCCGGTACGCCGATCAGCTTGCCGAGCAGCTCGCCGACGAAGATGCCGGTGAGGGTACACAAGGCCAGGAAGGCCACACCAAAGATGATCATTGTTCTTGTCCTTTTGGTTGCGCCGGCCTGCAGAGGGCGTGGCGCGTGTTGTCGAGGTCGTTGTTGTTATCCATCGATCAGCCGCGAGTAAGGCTTGCTCGCGCTGAATGTGCACGCGGTCTATTGGCTCTGGCTGCCCTCCTGACGCAGCAAGGCGTCCAGTGTGTCGAGCCGGGCGCCGTCGAAGGCGGCCAGCGTACCCTGTTCGAAAACCCGCCGCGCCAGGCCGGTGAGCACCTGGCCCGGGGGCAGTTCGATCTGCAGGCGCACACCACGTTCGTAGGCGGTGCGCAGGGTGCCGTGCCAGTCGACGACGCGGCACATGTTGAAGGCCAGGTCGTCGCGCAGGCGCGCCGGATCGGCGACGGGGCGCGCACTGCTGCTGCTCAGATAACGCAGGCGCGGCGCGCGCAGCTCAACCGTGGCGAACGCCTCGGCCAGCTGCCGCGCCGGCTGCTCGAGCAGCGCGCAGTGCGACGGCACGCTCATCGCCAGGCGCCGCGCGCAGGAGGCGCCCATGGCCTTGGCCCGCGCGGCGACCGCGGCCATGGCGGCGTCGTTGCCGGCGATGACGTACTGGTTGTCGGCGTTGATGTTGCCCAGGTACACCGGCCCCTCGGCTTCGGCCAGTAGCGACTCGACCGTGTCCAGCGACAGGCCGAGGATCGCGGTCATGCCGTAGCCCTCGGGGTAGGCCCGCTGCATCAGCTCGCCACGAAGGGCGACCAGGCGCAGGGCGTCGGCGAAGTCCAGCGACTCGGCGACCACCGCCGCGGCATAGGCGCCGATGGACAGCCCGGCAACATAGTCCGGCCGCACACCACCACGCATCAGCAGGCGCGCCCCGGCGACCCCGGCGATCAGCAGGCAGAGCTGCACGGCGCGGGTCGATTGCAACGCGTCGGCCGAATCGAGCAGCAGCGCATCCTCGCCCAGCACCGCACTCGCCTGCGCCAGGCATTCGTGCACTTCAGGCTCCTGCGGCAGACGCTGGAGCATGCCGGGCTTCTGCGCGCCCTGGCCGGGAAAGGCGAACAGGCTGCTCATGCGGCACGCTCCGCGACCCAGGGATCGCTGACCAGGCGCGGCCCGGCGGCGGTCTTGAGCAGCACCCGCGCCGCGCCGCCGGCCCATTCGCTGAGCGCCACACCGCCGAGCGGGGTTTGCAGTTGCAGGTCGACACGGCAGGCACGGCCGTCCAGCAGCTGCAACAGCGGCCGTGCCTCGCTGCGTGGCAGTGGGCGCTCGGCTCTGAGCAGCAGATCGAGATCGCTGTCCGCGTGCGCCGCCGGCAGTCCGCTGGCCAGCTGGAAGCCCGCCGAGCCGGTGACGCCCCAGCGATGGCCGAGGGCGTCGAGCAGCGGCCGCAGTTCGGCCAGCACGCGGAACACCGGCAGGTCCTCGCCAGCCTGGCGCCCGCGCAGATCCTCCGGCGCAAGCCGGCGGCTGATCGCCGTGAGCGGCAGCGTTGCGGCCAGACGCTGATCGCGTGTGGCACCACGCAGGCCGACCGCCACCCGTCCCGGCGCGACGACCGCACGCCGCACCACCACCGGCTGGCCGGCAGCGAGCACCGCGAGCGCCCAGGCCGGGGCATCGGCGGGCAACTGCTCGGGGCGCATGCCCCAGAGCAGGTCGTGGGGCCGCGGATGTTCAGGCTGGTACATGGCAGTCTCCTGCTCTTGTTGTTGGTTGCCGGGTTACCGACGGGGCCGGCGGCCGCTTCGACGGCCGCCAGCCGTTACCACTGCGCGCGCAACAGCTCGCGCACCCTGGACGACGCGGCGCGGTTCGCCGCACCGAGGCGGCCGCGCAGGTCGGTGCTGCTGCCAATGTCCTCGACGGCCTTGATCAGGCAGTCGCGCACACGCTGCAGGTCGTCCGCCGCGGGCTGCTCGATGTTCGCCACCGAAAGGGTTTCCCAGAGCAGGCCGAGGGTCGCGTAGTTGTCGATGTCGTAAGCCATGGGCGGCACCGATTCGGCCAGCGCTTCCAGCTCCTCGACGCTGCGCAGGGTGATGCGCGCCGCGGCGGCCTTGCCCATGGCGTGCACCATCACGCCCGGATCGCGCAGGGCGATGATCCGCTGGGCCTGATAGCCATGAGCGAGAAAGGCGCCGGACATGGCCTTGCCCACCAGCAGCGCGATCACCGGGTGCCCGGCCAGCCGCGCACGGGCATAGCCGTCCACGGCACCGGCTAGCGCCTGGTGAATGCCCAGCGCCTCCTCGCGGCGGCCATAGGCCTGGCTCGGCACGTCGACCACGGCGACCACCACACGCTTGTCCGCCTTGTCGCGATCGGCGGCGATCACCTCGTCCAGCGCCTGGCCCAGGGCCCAGCCTTCGAGCAGACCAACCTCGCCATTGCGCGCGCGCGGGAAGGGATTCTCGGCGTCCGGCACCACGGCGATATAGCGGGCGGCGCGCTCACCGAGCGTGCCGTCGACCACCTTCACCGAGGCCGGATAGCCCGCCAGTGCCTGGCCGCCGGCCAGGGCTTGCAACCAGTTCAGTCCACGGCTCATTGGGCATCTCCTTCGTAGAGGGCACGCACGGCGGCGGCATCGAGCTGCGTGCGGGTGTCGACGTCGGCCAGGCGCTGGAGGTACCAGGCGTGGCGGCGGCTGCGCAGCTGCGGCGGCTTGCCGAGGGCGAACAGTTCGTGCAGTTGCGCGCGGATGGCGTCGGTGTCGTCGGCGACGTAGGCGTCCACCAGATCCGAGGCGTAGCGTTGCTCGCCACCGGTCAGGCTCCAGATGAACGGGCGGTCGCGCGAGTCGTACTCGTCGAGCCCGGCTTCCTGCTCGATCACCTGCGGGCCATTGAGGCCGACGCGGGCTTCGCGGGTGACGACCAGGTAGCTGCACAGCCCGGCGGCGATGGACATGCCACCGAAGCAGCCGACGGAACCGGCGACCACGCCGATCACCGGCTGGTAGTCGCGCAACTCGACGATGGCCGCCTGGATCTCGGCGATGGCAGCCAGGCCCAGGTTGGCTTCCTGCAGACGTACGCCACCGGTTTCCAGCAGGAGCACGGCGCGGGTCGGGATGCCGTTGCGGTTGTCTTCGGCAGCCAGTTCCAGCGCGCCGGCGATCTTCGCGCCGCCGACTTCGCCCATGCTGCCGCCCTGAAAGGCGCCTTCGATGGCGGCGATCACCGCTGGCTGGCCGTCAATGGTGCCCTTGGCGACCACCACGCCGTCGTCGGCCTGGGTGACGATGCCCTGCTTGGGCAGCCACGGCGAGGTGACGCGATCGAACGGATCGAGCAGTTCGCGGAAGCTGCCTTCGTCCAGCAGTGCGCGGGCACGCTGGCGGGCACCGAGTTCGACGAAGCTGCGCGACTCGAGTAAACGGGCCACGGTGTTAGCGGACACATCAGTCATGGCCGACCTCCTCCAGTCCCTGCTCCAGGCGCAGACGCACTACGCCGGGTGTGGCCCCAAAATCGTGAATATCGATGTTCAATGCCGGTGGCGTCTGCTCGCGGAACATCCGCTCGAACAGGCTCTTCCAGCGCTGCTCGGCGCCATTGACCGAGGTGACTACCTGGATCGCCAGCTTGCCGGCCTGGCCGGGTTCCAGCAGCACCTCCAGATCGCCCGAGCCGACCACGCCGACCAGGGCCTTGCCGCGGGCGGGTTGCCCGGCGGCGAATTCGAAAGACAGAGTTTCCACGTTCAGTTGCTCCCAGTCGGCGCCGGCGCATGCGGCGCCAGACGGTCGAGGAAAAGGGTGGCGGCCAGGAGGTCGGCGGCGCCCCCCGGCGAGGCGTTGAGGGCGAGCATGTCGCGATCGAGCAGGCGCAGCTGGCGACGACCGGCGAGGCTGGCGGCACCACCGGCTTCGAGCACGGCGCGGGCACCGGCCTGCATGCGGGTCAGCCCTTCCAGACCGGCGCGATGCAGCACGCAGGTGTCGGTCAGGCTGCTCATGATCGCCAGCAGTGCATCGAGCCTGGCGTTCTGCTCGCCGGCGCCGGCGCGGCGACTGGCCAGGAGTTGCGGCAAGCCGTGCTCGATGACCGCGGGAAAGCCGTATTGCGCCTGCTCGCGGGCGCCGAGCACGCCGTAGCGACGGCAGACCCGCGCGCCGTGGCTGTCCGGGTTGCGCGGCGCGGTCGGGTCGTCCAGCCGTGCCAGGGCGGCCGCGCTGGCGGCGATCCCGCCGGCCGAAGCGCCGCTTTCCAGCATGGCCGCCGCGCTGAGCAGCCCCAGCGCCCAGATCGCGCCGCGATGGGTGTTGACCCCGGCGGTGACGCGCAGCATCTCCGCTTCGCCGTCGCGGCCCAGCTGGCCGAGGGTTTCACGCAGCGCCTGGCTGACCCGACCTTCGCTCCGCGCGGCATCGGCCATGGCGGCGAACGCCGGCCACAGCGACTGCGCCGAGGCGTGCATCAGCCCCAAGTGCAGATCGCTGTGCGCGCCACTGCCGCGCCGGTCGACCAGCCCCGGCTTGGGCGACAGGTCGGCCTCGTCGACCAGCGCCTGCACCGCCAGATCGGCCAGGCGCTCGGCCGCGGACGGCGCCTGTCGTGCAATGAGTGCGCTCATCACCAGCTCCTGAACTTGGCAGGCGGGTTGTAGAGGCCGCCGGACCACTCCACCAGCTCGGCGATGCTCTTAGCGGCGAGCAGCTCGCGGGTGGCGTCGTTGCGGCGGATGCCGAGGTCTTCCGGCAGGGCGATCAGCCCTTCGCGGCGCATGCGCTCGGTGTCCTTCGGGTTGTGCCGCAAGCCGATGCTGGTGACGCCGGCCACCGCGGCGATCATCGCCTGGCGTTCCTCCAGCGAGCGGGCCTTGTACAGGTAGGCGATGCCTTCCTCGGTGAGCAGATGGGTGACGTCATCGCCGTAGATCATGATCGGCGCCAGCGGCATGCCGCTCTTCTTCGCCACCTCCACCGCATCGAGCTGCTCGACGAAGGTGGGTTTGCCGCCTTCCTGGAAGGTCTCGACCATCTGCACCACGAGCTTCTTGCCGCGCTCGAGCATGGTCACCGGGGCTTCGCCGCCGGGCATGGCCATGTCCAGCCAGGCCGGGGTCGGGTGACGACGGCCGCGCGGGTCGTGGCCCATGTTCGGCGCGCCGCCGAAGCCGGCCAGGCGGCCGCGGGTGACGGTAGAGGAATGGCCGTCGCCATCGACCTGCAGGGTGGCGCCGATGAACAGGTCCACGGCGTACTGCCCGGCCAGCTGGCACATCATGCGATTGGAGCGCATCGAGCCGTCGCGGCCGGTGAAGAACACGTCCGGGCGCTGGGCGATGTAGTTCTCCATGCCCAGCTCGGTGCCGAAGCAGTGCACGCTCTCGACCCAGCCGGTCTCGATCGCCGGGATCAGCGTCGGGTGCGGGTTGAGCGTCCAGTTGCGGCAGATCTTGCCTTTCAGGCCGAGGGATTCGCCGTAGGTCGGCAGGATCAGCTCGATGGCCGCGGTGTTGAAACCGATGCCGTGGTTGAGCGACTGCACGTTGTGTTTTTCGTAGATGCCGCGGATCGCCATCATCGCCATCAGCACGTGCACCGGCTTGATGTGGCGCGGGTCGCGGGTGAACAGCGGCTCGATGTAGAAGGGCTTGTCCGCCACCACGACGAAATCGACCCAGCTCGCCGGGATGTCCACCCGCGGCAGTTCGTCGACGATCTCGTTGACCTGGACGATGACGATGCCGTCGCTGAAGGCGGTCGGCTCGACCAGCGCCGGGGTGTCTTCGGTGCTGGGGCCGGTGTAGATGTTGCCGTGGCGGTCGGCCTGGAAGCCGGCCACCAGCGCGACGTTGGGGATCAGGTCCACCAAGAGGCGCGAGTAGAGTTCGATGTAGGTGTGGATGGCGCCGACTTCCAGCAGGCCGTCTTCGAGCAGCTGGCTGATGCGCAGGCTCTGCGGGCCGGCGAAGGAGAAGTCGAGCTTGCGCGCGATCTGCCGCTCGAACAGATCCAGGTGCTCGGCGCGGCTGACGCTCGGCATGATCATGTGCAGGTCATGCAGCTTGCCGGGGTCGGCCTTGGCCAGGGAGCGGGAGAGAAAGTCCGCCTGCTTCTGGTTGTTGCCCTCGAGCACCACCCGGTCCCCAGGGGCGATCAGCAGTTCCAGGGCCTCGACGATCCGCTCGCTGGGCAGCACCACGCCATCGGCGAGGCTGCGCACCTGATCGAGACGACGGGCTTTTTCAGCGCGACGACGCGACCACTGCGGCGGTGGGGAGATTGTTGTTGTCATGGCGACTCCACAGTTTTTCCGCTTGTGGAGCGCACAGTAGGGACGTGACCGAAGGGTCATCAATCAAGCAGCGGATGCAATCGTTACGCTTGGGTTAACGATACGTCTGAACGGCCGGTTTGCAAGGCATGCAGGAGGCGCGGCGCGTTGCACGCCACGCCTCCTGGAGCCGATTACTTGTCGCGATCGATGTTGAACGGCGACCAGGCCTGGCGCGTCGGCATCACTTCCAGACGGTTGATATTGATGTGATCCGGCAGCGTGGCGACGTAGAAGATCTGCTCGGCGATGTCTTCGGCGGTCAGCGGCGTGGTGCCGCGATAGAGCTTGTCGCTGGCGGCCTGATCGCCCTTGGTGCGAACCAGGGTGAATTCGGTTTCGGCCATGCCCGGGGCGATGTCGGTGACGCGCACGCCGGTGCCGAGCAGGTCGCAGCGCAGGTTGTAGCCGAACTGCTCGACGAAGGCCTTGGTCGCACCGTAGACGTGGCCGCCCGGATACGGCCAGTGGCCGGCCACCGAGCCGATGTTGACGATGCTGGCGCCCTTGCCGGTGGCGATCAGCGTCGGCAGCAGCGCGTGGGTGACGTTGACCAGGCCGGTGATGTTGGTGTCGATCATGGTGTGCCAGTCCTGCAGGTCGACCTGCTGCGCCGGCTGCGGCGCCAGCGCCAGGCCGGCGTTGTTGACCAGGCAATCGATCTGGCGGAACTCGGCGGGCAGCTGCTCGACCACCTCCTTCACCGCGCCGGCATGGCGCACGTCGAGGGTGGCGATGTGCACCGGCACCTTCGCCGACAGCTCGCTCTGCAGCGCTTCCAGGCGCTCGCTGCGCCGCCCGGTGAGGACCAGCGCCCAGCCGGCCTCGGCGAAGCGGCGGGCAGTGGCGCGGCCGAAGCCGGAGGTGGCGCCGGTGATGAATACGATCTTCTGTTTCATGCTCTTCCTCTTTTCTGACAGGCCCGACCGTCGTGTAGGCGACGCGGCAGCTCGCTGACCAGCTTAGGGGCGCGCGCCGCGAAGGCAAAGCCTTGCGTGCGCCGACTGGCCGCCGCGCTCACCGTCGAAGCTTCACCGAATGGTCATCGCAGGTTCACGGACGCTTAGCGGGACTGCAACAGAGCCTGACTACCTTCTCGTCTAGACAAGTTGGCCGACCTCCCCGGCCGCGCAAACGAGAGGGCAAGACATGAATGCGGCTATTCGAGTCGAGCGACTGAACAAGACCTTCGCCGGCAAGCAGGCGCTGTTCGACCTGGGCCTGGCGGTGCAGCCGGGTGAAATGGTGGCGCTGATCGGTGCTTCCGGTTCCGGCAAGTCCACCCTGTTGCGCCATCTGGCCGGGCTGGCCTGCTGCGACCGCACCGCGGGTGGACGCATCGAGGTGCTCGGCCGCGAGGTGCAGGCCACCGGCCAGCTGCATGGCGAGGTGCGCCGCCTGCGTGCCGACATCGGCTACATCTTCCAGCAGTTCAACCTGGTCACCCGGCTCAGCGTACTGGACAACGTGCTGCTCGGCTTTCTCGGCCGCATGCCGCGCTGGCGCGGTTCGCTGGGCATGTTCAGCGACGAGCAGAAGCGTCAGGCCATGGCCGCACTGGAGCGCGTCGGCCTTGGCGAACGCGCCGCGCAGCGCGCCTCGACGCTCTCCGGCGGCCAGCAGCAGCGGGTGGCGATCGCCCGTGCGCTGACCCAGCAGGCCGAGGTGATCCTCGCCGACGAACCCATCGCCTCGCTCGACCCGGAGTCGGCGCGCAAGGTCATGGAAATCCTCGCCGACATCAACCGCCAGGACGGCAAGACCGTGGTGGTGACCCTGCATCAGGTCGACTACGCCCTGCGCTACTGCTCCCGCGCCGTGGCGCTCAAGGGCGGCCGCATCCATTACGACGGCCCCTCGGCGGCACTCAGCGACCACCTGCTCAACGATCTCTACGGCGCCGATCTGGACGCCAGCCTGCTGTTCTCCGACCGCGCCCGCAGCGCCGAGCCGCGGCAGCTGCAGCTGGTCAACGGCTGAGCCGCAGGTCAACCCGACAACCAACGCCACACCTCAGGAGTGACCTCCATGTTGAAACGCTTCAGCCGCGCCCTCGCCGCCTCCACACTGCTTGCCGGTGCGATGTTCGGCACCGCGCAGGCCGCCGAGACCATCACCTTCGGCATCATCTCCACCGAGTCCTCGCAGAACCTGCGCAGCGTCTGGGACCCCTTCCTCGCCGATATGAGCAAGCAGACCGGCTACGAGGTGAAAGCCTTCTTCGCCCCCGATTACGCCGGGGTGATCCAGGGCATGCGCTTCGACAAGGTCGACCTGGCCTGGTACGGCAACAAGTCGGCGATGGAAGCGGTGGACCGCGCCGGCGGTGAAGTCTTCGCCCAGACCGTCGCCGCCAACGGCAGCCCGGGCTACTACAGCCACCTGATCGTGCACAAGGACAGCGCCCTGAACTCGGTCGAGGACGTGCTGAAGAACGCCAAGAGCCTGACCTTTGCCAACGGTGACCCGAACTCCACCTCCGGCTACCTGGTGCCCGGCTATTACGTTTTCGCCAAGAACAAGGTCGACGCCAGCCTGGCCTTCAAGCGCAGCCTCAACGGCAGCCATGAAGTGAACGCGCTGTCGGTGGCGAACAAGCAGGTCGATGTCGGCACCTTCAACAGCGAAGGCATGGAGCGTCTTGAGATCACCGCGCCGGACAAGGCCGCGCAACTGAAGATCGTCTGGACCTCCCCGCTGATCCCGGCCGACCCGCTGGTGTGGCGCAAGAACCTGAGCGACGAGCAGAAGAACAGGCTGCGCGAGTTCTTCATGAGCTACGGCGCCCAGCCGGCCGAGAAGGAAATCCTCGCCGGCCTGCAGTGGGCACCGTTCCGCGCCTCCGACAACGACCAGCTGTTGCCGATCCGCCAGCTGGAGCTGTTCAAGAAGCGCAGCGAAGTCGCCGCCGACAGCAAGCTCTCCGACAGCGACCGCCAGGCACAGCTGCAAGGCATCGACCAGGAGCTGGCCAAGCTGGAGCAGCGCATGGCCGAGCGCGAGCAGAAGAACGCCGCCGTCAAGGCCAGCTGATCCCGCCGCCGGGCGTGGTGCTGCGGCGCCACGCCCGCGTCGTCCATGCCGCGAGAGAACGACATGAGCACTCTGACTACCACACCGCCGCTGGCGGGCAACGACAAGCGCAGCTGGTTGCGCCTGCTCGGCTGGGGCCTGTGCCTGGCCGTACTGGCCTGGTCCTGGCAGGGCGCGGAGATGAATCCGCTGCTGCTGATCCGCGACAGCGCCAACATGGCCACCTTCGCCGCCGACTTCTTCCCGCCGGACTTCAGCAACTGGCAGCTGTACCTCAGGGAGATGGTCACCACGGTGCACATCGCCCTCTGGGGCACCCTGCTGGCGATCGTCTGCGCCATCCCGCTGGGCATCCTCAGCTCCGAGAACATCGTGCCCTGGTGGGTCTACCAGCCGGTGCGCCGGCTGATGGACGCCTGCCGCTCGATCAACGAAATGGTCTTCGCCATGCTCTTCGTCGTCGCCGTCGGCCTCGGCCCCTTCGCCGGCGTGCTGGCGCTGTGGATCAGCACCACCGGCGTGCTCGCCAAGCTGTTCGCCGAGGCGGTGGAAGCCATCGAGCCGGGCCCGGTGGAAGGCGTGCGTGCCACCGGCGCCAGCGCATTGCAGGAAGTCATCTTCGGGGTGATTCCGCAGGTGCTGCCGCTGTGGATTTCCTACTCGCTGTATCGCTTCGAATCCAACGTGCGCTCGGCCACGGTGGTCGGCATGGTCGGCGCCGGCGGCATCGGCGTGATCCTCTGGGAAGCCATCCGCGGTTTCCAGTTCGGCCAGACCGCCGCCCTGCTGCTGATCATCATCGCCGTGGTGAGCCTGATCGACCTGCTCTCCCAGCGCCTGCGCAAGCTCTTCATCTGACGGAGTGAGGGCCTGCGCGGCCTTCGAAAAAACCATGCAGTTGTCTAGACAACCCAGCGAACCGCTCTACCTCGAACTGGCCCAGGTGCTGCGCGGCGAGTTGCGCCACTACCGAATCGGCGACTTCCTCCCCGGCGAGATTCAGCTGGCGCGCCGCTTCGCGGTCAACCGCCACACCCTGCGCCGCGCCGTCGACGAGCTGGTACAGGAAGGCCGCCTGCTGCGCCGCCAGGGCAAGGGCACCCAGGTGCTGCGACGCCCGCTGGTCTACCCGCTGCAGGCCGACAGTGCCTACAGCGATGCATTGGCCGCCCTCGGCGTGCGCACCGAAGCGCGGCTGCTCGCGCGTCGCCAGCTCAGCGCCAGCGCCGAGGAAGCACGCCACCTGCAACTGGCCGAAGGCGCCGCGCTGATCGAGCTGAGCACCCTGCGCCTGCTCGACGGCGAGCCGGTCAGCCTGATCCGCCACCGCTACTGCGCCAGCCACGCCGAACGCCTCGCCGACTATCAGGGCGGCTCGCTGCGCCGCTACCTCGGCGAACGCGGCCTGCCGCTGACGCGCCGTTTCAGCCTGATCGGCGCACGCCTGGCCGATCGCGACGAGGCCGCACAGCTGCTGATGCCCCTGCGCATGCCGCTGCTGTCGGTATTCACCCTGTCCTGCGATGCCGCCGGGCGACCGGTGGAGATCGCCCTCTCGGCCAGCCGTTCCGACCGCTTCCAGTACCAGGTCGCCACCTGATGGAGAACCCCATGCACACCCGCGAACAATCCCCACGCCAGCGCTGGATGGCCGTGCTGGCCCGCGCCAGCGCCGCCGACCTGGCGCCTTTCGAGAGCGCCCTGCGCGACTGCGCCTACCAGTTGATCCGTCCCGCGGAAATCGGCATGACCCTGGTGCGCGGCCGCATGGGCGGCACCGGCGCGCCGTTCAACCTCGGCGAGATGAGCGTCACCCGCTGCGTGGTGCGCCTGGCCGACGGCAGCACCGGCTACAGCTACCGCGCCGGCCGTGACAAGCGCCAGGCCGAGCTCGCCGCCCTCGCCGATGCCCATCTGCAAGGCCCGCAACAAAGCCGCTGGCTCGCCGAGCTGATCGAACCGCTGGCCGCCGCGCAGGCCCGACGCGCCGCGCAAAAGGCAGCCGAAACCGCCACTACCCGCGTGGAGTTCTTCACGCTGCTGCGAGGAGAAGACTGATGAATCGCGCCCCATCCGACCTGTTGCAAGCCGCCTTCGCCGACCCGGTGCTGGACGCGCAGAAGTGCTTTCGCGCCGCGCTCAAGGCGTTGTCCGAACCGGGCACGCACCAGCCGCTGGTCAGCGTCGCCGCCATCGAGCCGCTGCAGGCCGCCGGCTATGCGCTGTGCCTGAGCCTGCTGGATAACGACACGCCGCTGTGGCTGGCGCCGGCCTTCGACACCCCGGCGATTCGCGCCAACCTGGCCTTCCACTGTGGCTGTCCGATCGTCGACGCACGCGAGGAGGCGATGTTCGCCCTGCTTGATGCCGCTGCGCTGGACGACCTCTCCGGCTTCTACGCCGGCAGCGAACGCTACCCGGACCAGTCCTGCACGCTGCTGATCCAGCTCGACCGCCTCGACCGCGGCCCGGCGCTGAGCTGGCAGGGCCCGGGCATCGACGGCAGCCGCCTGGTCGGCCTGCCGCTGAAACCGGCCTTCTGGCAGCAGCGCGCCGCACGCAACGACTTCCCGCGCGGGCTGGATGCGCTGTTCTGCGCCGACGGCGAAGTGCTCGGCCTGCCGCGCAGCACCCGCATCGGCGATTCGCTCAAGGAGGTGGCCTGATGTACGTCGCGGTCAAGGGTGGCGAACAGGCGATCGACAACGCCCACGCGCTGCTGGCGATGAAGCGCCGCGGTGACACCGGCATCGCCGAACTCGGCGTCGAGCAGATCCGCCAGCAGCTCCCGCTCGCCGTGGCGCGGGTGATGAGCGAAGGCTCGCTGTATGACGAGGAACTCGCCGCGCTGGCGATCAAGCAGGCTGCCGGCGATCTGGTCGAGGCGATCTTCCTCCTGCGCGCCTACCGCACCACGCTGCCGCGCTTCGCCGAAAGCCTGCCGCTGGACACCGGCGCCATGCAGCTCAGCCGGCGCATCTCGGCGACCTTCAAGGACGTGCCCGGCGGCCAGCTGCTCGGCCCGACCTTCGACTACACCCACCGCCTGCTCGATTTCGCCCTGCTCGCCGAAGGCGAACGCCCCGGCCCGCCGGTGGACGAAAGCGCCACGCTGAACCACTGCCCGCGGGTACTCGGCCTGCTCGGCGAGGAAGGCCTGATGACCCCGGAAATCGACCGCGGCGAGCCGGTGCCGGACCTCACCCGCGAACCGCTGGAGCTGCCCTGCAGCCGCGCCGAGCGCCTTCAGGCGCTGGCCCGTGGCGACGAGGGCTTTCTCCTGGCGCTGGGCTATTCGACCCAGCGCGGCTACGGCCGCAACCACCCGTTCGCCGGCGAGATTCGCATCGGCACCGCCGAGGTGTGGATCGAGCCACAGGAGCTGGGCTTCCCGATCTGCCTCGGCGAGATCGAGCTGACCGAGTGCGAGATGGTCAACCAGTTCGTCGGCGAGAGCGCCGCACAGGCGCAGTTCACCCGCGGCTACGGCCTGGCCTTCGGCTACGCGGAGCGCAAGGCGATGGGCATGGCGCTGGTCGACCGCGCGCTGCGTGCCGGCGAGTACGGCGAGGAAGTGCAGGGCCCGGCGCAGCAGGAGGAGTTCGTCCTGATGCACTGCGACAACGTCGAGGCCGCCGGCTTCGTCTCGCACCTGAAGTTGCCGCACTACGTCGACTTCCAGTCCGAGCTGGAGCTGATCCGCAAGCTGCGCCAGCCGCAGGCCGAACCGGCCGAGGTAGCCGCCGAGACGCCGGCAAAGGAGAAACGCGCATGAATGCCCACGCCATTCCCGCCAGCGAGGCGGGCTACAACTTCGCCTACCTCGACGAGCAGACCAAGCGCATGATCCGCCGCGCGCTGCTCAAGGCGGTCGCCATTCCCGGCTATCAGGTGCCCTTCGGCGGCCGCGAGATGCCGCTGCCCTATGGCTGGGGCACCGGCGGCATGCAGCTGACCGCGGCGATTCTCGGCGCCGACGACGTGCTCAAGGTGATCGACCAGGGCGCCGACGACACCACCAACGCGGTGTCGATCCGCCGCTTCTTCGCCCGCACTGCCGGGGTCGCCACCACCGAACGCACCCCAGAAGCGACGGTGATCCAGACCCGCCACCGCATCCCGGAAACCCCGCTCGCCGCCGGGCAGATCATGGTCTATCAGGTGCCGATTCCCGAGCCGCTGCGCTTCATCGAGCCGTCGGAAACCGAGACGCGCACCATGCACGCGCTGGGCGACTACGGCGTGATGCACGTGAAGCTCTACGAGGACATCGCCACCTTCGGCCACATCGCCACCAGCTACGCCTACCCGGTGACGGTGGACGGGCGCTACGTGATGGACCCGTCGCCGATTCCCAAATTCGACAACCCCAAGCTGGACCGCAGCCCGGCACTGATGCTGTTCGGCGCCGGCCGCGAGAAGCGCCTCTACGCCGTGCCGCCGTACACCCGCGTGGTCAGCCTGGATTTCGAGGATCACCCGTTCCAGATCCAGCAGTGGGAACAGTACTGCGCCATCTGCGGCAGCGGCGATTCCTACCTCGACGAACTGATCGTCGACGACGCCGGCAGCAAGCAGTTCGTCTGCTCGGATACCGACTATTGCGCGCAGCGCGTCCAGCAACAGGAGAGCCGCCCATGAGCGCCGCCGAACAACTGCTGCCCGCCCCGAGCATCGGCACCGAGCCGCTGTTCGCGGTACGCGACCTGACCCGCCTGTACGGCCCGGAAAAGGGCTGCCAGGGCGTCTCCTTCGACCTTTACCCCGGCGAGGTGCTGGGCATCGTCGGCGAGTCCGGCTCGGGCAAGTCCACCCTGCTCTCGCTGCTCTGCGGCCGCTGCCCGCCGGATCGCGGCAGCGTGCAGTACCGCGATGGTGCCGGCGACTGGCTCGACCTCTACGCCGCCAGCGAGGCCGAGCGGCGCACGCTGCTGCGCACCGAGTGGGGCTTCGTCGAGCAGAACCCGCGCGACGGCCTGCGCATGGGCGTTTCCGCCGGCGCCAACATCGGCGAGCGGCTGATGGCCCAGGGCGTCAGGCATTACGGCCAGCTGCGCGCCGCCGGGCTCGATTGGCTCAAACAGGTAGAGATCGACCCGGCGCGCATCGACGACCTGCCGCGGACCTTCTCCGGCGGCATGCAGCAACGCCTGCAGATCGCCCGCAATCTGGTCTCCAGTCCAAAGCTGGTGTTCATGGACGAACCCACCGGCGGCCTCGACGTGTCGGTGCAGGCACGCCTGCTCGACCTCCTGCGCGGGCTGGTGCGCGAGCTGGATCTGGCGGTGGTGATCGTGACCCACGACCTCGCCGTGGCGCGCCTGTTGGCCGACCGACTAATGGTGATGCGCCGCTCGCGAGTGGTGGAGTCCGGCCTGACCGACCAGATCCTCGACGACCCGCAGCATCCCTATACGCAGCTCTTGGTGTCCTCGGTGCTGCAGCCATGAAGGAATCCGTCATGACGAACCTGATCGAGGTCCGCGACCTCGCCAAGACCTTCACCCTGCACCAGCAGCACGGCGTCAGCCTGCAGGTGCTGCGCGGGCTGAACTTCACCGTCGCCGCCAGCGAATGCCTGGTGCTGCACGGCCAGTCCGGCGCCGGCAAGTCGACCCTGCTGCGCACGCTGTACGGCAACTACCTGCCCGCCGGCGGCAGCATCCGTATCCGCCATGCCGGTGACTGGCTGGAGCTGGTCGGCGCCGAGCCGCGCCAGGTGCTCGCCGTGCGCCGGCAGACGCTGGGTTACGTCAGCCAGTTCCTGCGGGTGATTCCGCGGGTGCCGGCGCTGGAGGTGGTGATGGAACCGGCGCTGGCGCGCGGCTGGACGCGTGTCGATGCCGAGGCGCGGGCCAAGGCGCTGCTGACCCGGCTGAACATTCCCGAACGGCTCTGGCAGCTGGCCCCCGGCACCTTTTCCGGCGGTGAGCAGCAGCGCGTCAACCTGGCGCGCGGCTTCATGGTGAGCTGGCCGGTGATGCTGCTCGACGAACCCACCGCCTCGCTGGACGAAGCCAACGCCGCCGTGGTGCTGGAACTGATCGACGAAGCCAAGGCGGCCGGCAGCGCGCTGATCGGCATCTTCCACGACCGCGCGATCCGCGAGGCAGTCGCCGACCGTTACCTGGACATGACGCAGGAGGACCTGGCCCATGCCAGCTGAACAGATACTCAGCAACGCCCGACTGGTGCTGGCCGATCAGGTGATCCACGGCAGCCTGCTGATCCGCGATGGCCTGATCGCCGACATCAGCGCAGGCGCCAGCAGCCTGCCACAGGCCCAGGACCTGGGCGGCGACCTGCTGCTGCCGGGGCTGGTGGAGCTGCACACCGACAACCTGGAAAAGCACATGAGCCCGCGGCCGGGCGTGGACTGGCCGTCCGCCTCGGCGGTGCTGACCCATGACGCGCAGATCGTCTCCGCCGGCATCACCACGGTGTTCGATGCGCTGTCGATCGGCGACATCAATCCCAAGGGCAAGCGCATGCAGCAGCTCGGGGTGATGCTCGAGGCCATCGCCGCGGCCGAGGCGGCCGGGCAGACCCGCGCCGAACACCGCCTGCACCTGCGCTGCGAAGTCAGCCACCCGCAGTGCCTGGAGCTGTTCCGCGAGCTGGTCGAGCAGCCGCTGGTGCAGCTGGTCTCGGTGATGGACCACGCGCCGGGCCAGCGCCAGTTCGCGCGCATGGAGAAGTACCGCGAGTACTACATGGGCAAGTACCACCTGAGCCCGGCGGAGATGGATGCCTTCGTGACCGAGCAGCTGGCCAACTCGGCGCGGCACAGCGACCAGCAGCGCGCCGCCATCGTCGACATCTGCCAGGGCCGCGAGCTGGCGCTGGCCAGCCATGACGACGCGACGCTCGATCACGTCGAGGAATCGGCCGGCTACGGCATGGCCATCGCCGAATTCCCGACCACTTTCGAGGCCGCCGAGGCCAGCCATGCGCGCGGGCTGAAGGTGCTGATGGGCGCGCCGAACATCGTCCGTGGCGGCTCGCACTCGGGCAACATCGCCGCCGCCGATCTGGCGCAGCGCGGCGTGCTGGACATCCTCTCCAGCGACTACTACCCGGCCAGCCTGCTGCAGGCCGCGCTGGGCCTGGCCGAGCAGGACAACGGCTACGACCTGCCGCGTGCCATCGCCACCATCAGCCTGGCGCCGGCCCGCGCGGCCGGGCTGGATGATCGCGGCGAGATCGCCGTCGGGCTGCGCGCCGACCTGGTGCAGGCGCAGGTGCACAAGGGCCAGCCGGTGATCGGCCAGGTCTGGCGCCAGGGCCGGCGGGTGTTCTGATGGCGCATTCCGGCAAAGCTGACAAGGAGCCAGCGGGTAGCGTGGCTGACTCTATACTGCCTGCCACTGCGCTGGCTTCGATGATCGGGAGTAACCCCATGCAAGGCCGCTTGATCTACCTGATCGGCCCCTCCGGTGCCGGCAAGGACAGTCTGCTCGACGCCGCACGCGCAGCGCTCGCCCAGCGTGGCGTGCGCATCGCCCAGCGAGTCATCACCCGTTCGGCCGAGGCGGTCGGCGAAGCGGCGCATTCGGTGAGCGCCGAGGAGTTCGAACGCCTGGAAGCCGAACAGACCTTCGCCCTCGCCTGGCGCGCCAACGGGCTGGCCTACGGCATCCGCGCCGAGATCGACGCCTGGCTGGCCGCCGGCGAGGACGTGCTGGTCAACGGTTCGCGCGGCTATCTGCCCGCGGCGCGACAGCGCTATCCGAACCTGCTGGCGGTGCTGCTGACCGTCGAGCAGGACGTGCTGCGCGAGCGCCTGCTGAACCGCGGCCGGGAAACCCCGGAGCAGATCGAGGCACGGCTGGCACGCAATGCGCTGTTCACCGGCGAACTGGATGACTACATCCGCCTGGACAACTCCGCCTCGCTGGAGCGCAGCGTCGAGCGCCTGCTGCAGCTGCTCGACGAGCACCGCCAATGCGGCTGACCCTGCTCGGTACCGGCGATGCCGCGCAGCTGCCGGTGTACAACTGCGGCTGCCCGGCCTGCGCCCGTGCGCAGAGCGAGCCGGCGTATCGCCGCGGCCCGTGCAGCGCGCTGATCGAATGTGGCGGACAAAGTTGGCTGCTCGACAGCGGCCTGACCGACCTCTGCGAGCGCTTCGCTCCCGGCAGCCTCAGCGGCATCCTGCAGACGCACTACCACGCCGATCACGCGCAGGGCCTGCTGCACCTGCGCTGGGGCACCGGGCTGCGCATTCCGGTGCACGGCCCGGACGATCCCGATGGCTTCGCCGATCTCTACAAGCACCCGGGCATCCTCGATTTCAGCACGCCGTTCGCCGCCTTCGAGCAGCGCATGCTCGGCACGCTGCGCGTCACCGCACTGCCGCTGGTACATTCGAAACCCACCCTCGGCTATCTGCTGGAAGGCCACGATCGCTGCATCGCCTACCTCACCGATACCGTCGGCCTGCCGGACAGTACCCGCGAGCTGCTGCAGGACACCGCGCTGGACGTACTGGTACTCGATTGCTCGACGCCGCCGCGCGATACGCCACCGCGCAACCACAACGACCTCACCCGCGCGCTGCAGAGCATCGAGGAGCTGCAGCCGGCGCAGGCCGTGCTGACCCATATCGGCCACGAGCTGGATGCCTGGTTCATGCAGGCGCCACGAGAACTGCCGGAAAACGTGTGTCTGGCGCGGGATGGGATGACGCTGTAACGCAGCTTGCCACCACCACCGGCGGGGAGCGGCGAAATACCGAGCAGGCCTATGGCAACGCGTGGAAAACGCTGCGCGGTTTTCCACCCTACGTTGACGATGGCGATGGCGATGGCGATGGCGATGGCGATGGCGATGGCGATGGCGATCGTAGGGTGGATAACGCGAAGCTTATCCACCCGGCCCCCACTCACCGCGGAAAAAACCTCGAGAGCCACGCAACACATGGAGCGACGTTGCAGTTTTTCGGCGGCTGGGCCTGGATCCGGCGCCGGCTAGCGCCCCGGCTGCGGGCGAAAGCCCGGCACGCTGCTCGGCCGTTCGACCCGCGCGGCCGGCATGCTGCAGTTGAGGTCGCGGAACGCGCGTTCGTTGAGCCGCTCCCAGCCTTCGCCCGGCGAGGTCTGGCGGCAGATGATGGTGCCGTCGAGCTTGCTCTGCCATTGGTAATAGGGCGCCGGCACCGCGCTGGCGGCAACGGGCAGGAACAGACTGAGGGCGAGCAGGAAAGTGCGCATGGCGGGCTACGGCGGAACGATGGCGCCACTCTAACCCTTCGGCCGCCCTTGGCAAGCGCCGTCCGGCGAGTACATCCCCTATGACCTGCCGGCCAAGGTTCGCTGCGCCGTGAGCGAACTCCTGCCGATCGAGCGTTAACGATAAGCGGATTTTTGCCTATTGCTGCCACAAGCAACACACGGAAGCCCGCTGCAGCGCGTTTTCATCGACTGGCACGGCTTCTGCTAATGGCTTTCTGCTCGATGCGATTCCAACGACAAGAAGAGCTGCCAGCGATTCCACCTTCCGGGACCTTCTCCCGGTGTCATCGCCCCCTCTGCTTGTGCGTCTGGCGCGTTCCCCGAACGCGGCATCGTCTATCGTCAACATGCTGCGCCAACCAATAAAAACGAAACGGAGATCCACCATGAGACTGACCAAACGCCTGGGCCTGCTCGCTGCCGCTGCGGCCTTCACTGCCAGCACCGCGGCCGTCGCTGCGCCGACCTTCATCAACATCCTCACCGGCGGTACCAGCGGTGTGTACTACCCGATCGGCGTGGCCCTGTCGCAGCAGTACAACAAGATCGACGGCGCCAAGACTTCCGTGCAGGCCACCAAGGCTTCGGTGGAAAACCTCAACCTGCTCCAGGCCGGCCGTGGCGAACTGGCGTTCTCCCTGGGTGACTCGGTAGCCGACGCCTGGAACGGTGTCGAGGACGCCGGCTTCAAGGCTCCGCTCAAGTGCCTGCGCGCCATCGCCGGGACCTACAACAACTACATCCAGATCGTTGCCAGCGAAGAGTCCGGCATCAAGACCCTGGAAGACCTCAAGGGCAAGCGCATCTCCGTCGGCGCGCCGAAGTCCGGCACCGAGCTGAACGCCCGCGCGATCTTCAAGGCCGCCGGCCTGAGCTACGAGGACATGGGCCGCGTCGAGTTCCTGCCCTACGCCGAGTCGGTCGAGCTGATCAAGAACCGCCAGCTGGACGCCACCCTGCAGTCCTCGGGCCTGGGCATGGCCGCCATCCGCGACCTGGCCAGCACCATGCCGGTGACCTTCGTCGAGATCCCGGCCGAAGTGGTCGAGAAGATCGAGAGCGACGCCTACCTGGCGGGCGTGATCCCGGCCGGCACCTACGACGGTCAGGATGCTGACGTGCCGACCGTGGCCATCACCAACATCCTGGTCAGCCACGAGAAGGTCTCCGATGAAGTGGCCTACCAGATGACCAAACTGATGTTCGACAACCTGTCGTCCCTGGGCAACGCCCACTCCGCCGCCAAGGACATCAAGCTGGAAAACGCCACCAAGAACCTGCCGATTCCGCTGCACCCGGGTGCCGAGCGCTTCTACAAGGAAGCCGGGGTTCTCAAGTAACCCAGCGCTGAACGACGGGCTGAGCAGGCCCTAGCGCCTGCTCCAGCCCGCTCCTTGTAGCAGCAGGCTTGCCTGCGTTGCCTCGTTGGCAAGCCTGCTTCTACAGGCCCCACCTTGCAGTGAGAGAGTGATACCCATGAGCGAAAGCCAAGGACTGCACGCCAGTCCCAGCGAATGGCCGAGGGCGCTGTTCTACGTCGCCCTGCTGTTCTCCATCTATCAGATCGTCACCGCCGCCTTTCACCCGGTGTCCAGCCAGGTGCTGCGCGCCGGTCACGTCGGCTTCCTGTTGCTACTGGTGTTCCTCTGCTACCCGGCGCGCGGCAACGGCAAGCCGTTCCAGCCAGTGGCCTGGGTACTCGGCCTGGCCGGTTTCGCGACCTTTTTCTACCAGTGGTATTTCGAGGCGGACCTGATCCAGCGCTCCGGCGACATGACCACCACCGACATGGTGGTCGGCCTGACGCTGATCGTGCTGGTGTTCGAGGCCGCCCGCCGGGTGATGGGCATCGCCCTGCCGATCATCTGCGGGCTGTTCCTCGCCTACGGCCTGCTCGGCGAATACCTGCCCGGTGATCTCGCGCACCGCGGCTATTACCTGGACCAGATCGTCAACCAGCTGTCGTTCGGCACCGAAGGCCTGTACGGCACGCCGACCTACGTCTCGGCGACCTACATCTTCCTGTTCATCCTGTTCGGCTCATTCCTCGAGCAGGCGGGCATGATCAAGCTGTTCACCGACTTCGCCATGGGCCTGTTCGGCCACAAGCTCGGCGGCCCGGCCAAGGTGTCGGTGGTGTCCTCGGCGCTGATGGGCACCATCACCGGTTCCGGCGTGGCCAACGTGGTCACCACCGGCCAGTTCACCATTCCGCTGATGAAGCGCTTCGGCTATCGCCCGGCCTTCGCCGGCGGCGTCGAGGCCACCTCGTCGATGGGCAGCCAGATCATGCCGCCGGTCATGGGTGCGGTGGCCTTCATCATGGCCGAGACCATCAACGTGCCCTTCGTCGAGATCGCCAAGGCCGCGCTGATTCCGGCGCTGCTCTACTTCGGCTCGGTGTTCTGGATGGTCCATCTGGAAGCCAAGCGCGCCGGCCTCAAGGGCCTGCCGAAGGACGAATGCCCGAGTGCCTGGACTGCGGTGAAGGAGCGCTGGTACCTGCTGATCCCGCTGGTGGTGCTGGTCTGGCTGCTGTTCTCCGGGCGTACGCCGATGTTCGCCGGCACCATTGGCCTGTCACTGACGGCTATCGTCATCCTCGGCTCGGCGATCATCCTCAAGGTCTCAAACTTCGCCTTGCGCATCGCCTTCTGGATCGCCCTCGGCCTGCTCTGTGCCGGATTCTTCCAGCTCGGCATCGGGGTGATCTTCGGTGTCATCGCGGTGCTGGTGGCGGTGTGCTGGTTCATCAAGGGCGGCCGCGACACCCTGACCATCTGCCTGCACGCGCTGGTGGAGGGTGCGCGCCATGCGGTGCCGGTGGGTATCGCCTGCGCCCTGGTCGGGGTGATCATCGGCATCGTTTCGCTGACCGGCGTGGCCTCGACCTTCGCTGGCTACATCCTCGCCATCGGCCGGGACAACCTGTTCCTCTCGCTGATCCTGACCATGCTGACCTGCCTGGTGCTGGGCATGGGCATCCCGACCATCCCCAACTACATCATCACCAGCTCGATCGCCGCGCCGGCGCTGCTCGACCTCGGCGTGCCGCTGATCGTCTCGCACATGTTCGTTTTCTACTTCGGCATCATGGCCGACCTGACGCCGCCGGTGGCGCTGGCCTGCTTCGCCGCCGCGCCGATCGCCAAGGAGCGCGGCCTGAAGATCAGCATGTGGGCCATCCGTATCGCCATCGCCGGCTTCATCGTGCCGTTCATGGCGGTGTACAACCCGGCGCTGATGATGCAGGGCGGCGACTGGGGCGCCACGCTGTACATGCTGTTCAAGGCGGCCTTCGCCATCGGCCTGTGGGGCGCGGTATTCACCGGCTACCTGCAGCGGCCCATGGCGCTGTGGGAGAAGCTGCTGGCCTTCGCTGCCGGCGCGGCGATGATCATGTCGTTGCCGATCAGCGATGAAATCGGCTTCGCCCTGGGCGCGCTGTTCCTTATCCAGCACTTCTGGCGCGCCCGCCGCTCCGTGCCGGCAGCCACGGCGTGATCGGTCTGTGCCTGGGGCTGGCCGGCGTGGTGTGGGCCGAAGTGCCCACCCCCGCCTTCACCCTGGCGTGGAACCACACCATCGAGAAGATCCGCTGGGAAGAGGATTACCGCGTGACGCCGGACGGGCTGCTGCTCGGCGAAGCGCGGGTCAAGGGTTCTGGTGCCGGGATGGAAATCCCGGATGACGCCGAACTGCGCGACGGGGCCTGGCACTACCAGCGCCAGATGCCTGCGTTGCCACTCCTGCGCCTGGGGCGAACCCCCGAGGCAGGGGATTACCAACTGTGTTTTGACCAGCGTTGCCACGCGATGAGCGAATGGCTCGGCCCGCCACAAGCGGACCAGCCCGCGCTGGAGCTCTGGAGCTGCGAGGTCGCAGCCACCGGAGATTCCTGATCCGCCACGCGGGCGCCTCGCCCGTGGATCGGGAGGCGGTTCCACCCTAGGGCTCCGCGCCACAGGGTGGATAACCACCGCCGCGCAGCCTTTGCCACCCCATTCACGCCATCAGACCGTCAGCCCGGCCTCCCGGCGCAGTGCCGCGTACTGCCGTGCGCGGCGCTTGCGCCACCAGATCACCACGCCGGTCACCGACAGCACGGCAATCGCCACACCGAGCACAGCGATCAGGATGCGCCCCGGCAGGCCGAGGATGCGTCCGCCGTGGATCGCCGGTTGCAGCAGGTGGAACTGCTGGCCCAGCGTGCCCTGGCCGGGAACCTCCTGGTTCTCAACAACTCGCGCCACGTCATTCGATCGTCGAACGGATCACACACGGGCGCTGCATGCTCGCCGCCGCTTGGCTAGGCTATGCGAACAACCCGTCCGGAGCCCGCCATGAAACACACCCTGCCCACCCTCGCCTTCGCATTTCTCGCCTGTAGCCTGCCTGTACAGGCGGCACCGATTCTTCCCGGCCTGTGGGAATTCACCAGCCGCAACATCGAAGTCGACGGCGAGCAGATGCCGGGAATGGACGAAATGCTCGAACAGATGCAGAACCTGCCCGCCGAGCAGCGCCAGATGATGCAGGACATGCTGGCGGCACAGGGCGTGCAGCTTGGCGGCCAGGGCGTGCGGCTCTGCCTGAGCGAAGCGCAGGTCAAAGCCGAGGAGCTGCCGTTCAGCGACCAACCGGATTGCACGCAGGAGATCACCGAACGCAGCGACGGCGTATGGAAGTTCCGCTTCCAGTGCCCCGATGCCAGCGGTCAGGGCGAAACCCGCTTCATCAGCGAGCGCGAGTTCGTCAGCGTGGTGGAAAGCGAGTTCACCGTCGACGGCGAGCCAGGTACCAGCCGCATGGAATCGCACGCGCGCTGGTTGAGCGAGGATTGCGGCACCCTGAAGCCTGCACGCTGAAGCGCTGTTCCACGTGAAACCCCCGGCGGCACTGGGCTTGCGCGGTCAGTCGGTGCTTTCCCAGCTGCCACCGCTGTTCTGTTCGCAGGCCGGCTGCAGGAAGCGACCATCGCTGGCGACGCCGTAATAATGAATATCCTGGCGATACGGCATGTTCGACACTTGGGCATTGCGGCATATGCCGAATGCGCCGTCCGGACAGTTTTCGACGAATTGCACGTCGACTTGCTGATCCTTCAGTTGCGGCTGGCAGTAGCCGGAACGAAACAGCTCCGACGGAATGTTGCCGTTCTGTTGGCAGAGCTTCACTTCGATGCGCGCGTCATGGCTGTGGACGATGCAGGCCTCGGCCAGCACCTGACCAGCCATACCCAGCAGCAGCGGCAGCAACAACATCGAACGCATCGCGAGATCCCCTCCAGTCGGACGGCGCCGACTCTAGCACGCCGCCGCGCAAAAATCGGCTTCCCAGCACACGCCTAAACGCAGACCATGCGCCCATGCTGATGCACATTCCTACGCACCTGATCGCCGGCCCGTTGGGCGCCGGCAAGACCAGCCTGATTCGCCAGCTGCTGGCGCAGAAACCTGCCGATGAGCGCTGGGCGGTGCTGATCAACGAGTTCGGCCAGATCGGCCTCGATACGGCATTGCTGGCCGAGGGTCCGCGCCTGGGCGTCAGCCTGACGGAAGTCGCCGGCGGCTGCCTGTGCTGCGTCAACGGCCTGCCCTTCCAGGTCGGCCTGACGCGCCTGTTGCGCCAGGCCCGCCCACAGCGGCTGTTGATCGAGCCTTCGGGGCTCGGCCATCCGGCCCAGCTGCTGCGCCAGCTCAACCAGGCGCCCTGGACCGACGTCCTGGCGGTACAGCCGGCCCTGCTGGTGGTCGATGCCGCCGCGCTCAGCCGTGGCGCCGCCCTGCCGGCGTCCCAGCTACAGGCGCTGCCCGAAGCCGGCCTGCTGGTGCTGAACAAGAGCGAGCTGCTGGATGCGGCGGAACGGGAAGCGCTGGACCAACGCCTGCCGGGCCGGCCACGGTACTGGACCAGCCAGGGCGTCCTGCCGCTGGCGCTGCTGCCCGGGATCGACCGGCAGGCCACCGAAGATGCCAGCGCCGACGAACTGCCGGCTGCAGCAGCGCCGCTGCCCGGCGTCTGGCTCGATCCGCAACGACCGGTTTGCCAGGCCCAGGAAAGCGTCGAAGGCTGGAGCATCGGCTGGCGTTGGCACCCGAGTCAGCAGTTCGATATGACCCGGCTACAGCGCTGGTTGCAGGCCTGGCCGTGGCGGCGGGCCAAGCTGGTCATGCATGGGCAAAGCGGCTGGCTGTCGGGCAATGCGCTGGACGGCCAGGCGCTGCAGCTCCGGCCGAGCGAATGGCGCAAGGATTCCCGTCTGGAGCTGATCTTCGCCGCTCCTCAACCGCAGTCTGAATTGCAGGAGGGCCTGGACGCCTGCCGGCTCATGCCGTCGGGCTAGCTAGTCACGGCGGCGCCATTCGTCGAGCTGGATGACCCGTCCGGCCGGCGCCTCCTCGGCAGCGCGGAAGGGATGCGCATCGAGCTCGATACGCCCGACGCGGCTGCCGAACATCATGATCTGCCCGACATGCCGCTGTTCACCGGTGACGGTGAACTCGAAGTCGTAGACGCGCGCCAGCCGGCGATGACCGCCGCCGTCGCGCAGCAGAGTCAGGCGCTTGAAAGCGACATTGCCGTCGAGCAGTTCGACGTCCAGCTGCCGGCAATGCCGACGCACCGCGAGCAGGGCACGCTCACGAATGCCATGTGCGTGCCAGAGCCAGGCCGCGGCCGTAGCGAGCAGTAGAAAGACGAACAGGTTACCGAGGGTCAGCATAGGTGTTCCGAAAAGTGGCCTGCACAGGTTGTCGCCACAGGCGAAGCATCAGGCGGCGCTCAGCTTTCCAGCCAGACATCGCGCGCCCAGTGCCAGACCGTTTCCCAGGTCTCCTCAGTGAGTTCGTGGGTGTCACCGTCGAACAGCGTGACCTCGCCTTCCAGGTCGACCACGTAGTAGTCGCGGCCATCCTGGCAGATCGGCAGCAGATCGCGCGGAACCCCCGCGTCCCAGGCATTGGCCGCCACTTCCGGCAGGTAGGTGTGCGACTGCGGATCGGTGGCCGTAACCGGCTCCAGACGACCGTAGATCACATCGCTGACCTGCAGCAGGAATTCGCGCAGGCCGAACGGCAGATTGATCAGCAACTGTTCCTCGATCTCCACCAGCAGATCGTCGTCCGGCAGCTCCAGCGGCACCGGCACCGGCTCGTTGAGTTCGCGCAGCTGTTCGATTACCTCTTCCATACCACCTCCTGTCGTGTGCCCCCGGGCAAGGTGCCGTTTATACAGCCCGCCGGATTGGCGAGCCAGTTCTCTCGGGTTAAAGTGCCCGACCAAGCAAAACACTCGGATACTACGTTTCCCCATCAAGCAACGCTGCACCCCTCAGCACAGTCATAGACATTAGGTAGCAACTCGCATTGGTGCCTGCCCGTCACCTTCGGTCCAACGGACCTGAACAAGGACACACACAATGACCACTACCGAGGCCCAGGACCTGCGCGAGGCCATCGAACGATGCGCCGCTGAACCCATCCACATCCCCGGCAGCATCCAGCCACATGGCTTCCTGCTGGTGCTCAGCGAGCCAGAGCTGCGGGTGCAGCAGGCCAGCGACAATGTCCGCCGCTGGCTCGGCATCGAGGCCGAAGCGCTGCTCGGCCAGCCGCTGTCCGCGCTGTTCGCCACGGCGCCGATCGAAGCCGGCCTGGCGGGACTCACCGCAGACGATCACAACCCCTTTCATCTGAGCGACGTCAGCTTCGCCTTGGATGGCGGCAGCATGCAGCGCTTCGCCTTGATGGCGCACCGGCATGCTGGCCGGCTGATCCTCGAGTTCGAGCGCGCCGGCAACCCGGGGCAGGCCTACGACACGCTGTATCCACTGATGCGGACGTTCGTCGCCCAGCTGCAGGAAACGCGTGAACTCGACGACCTGTGCCGGCTGGCGGTCGAAGAGGTCAAACGCATCAGCGGCTTCGGCCGGGTCAAGGCCTACCGCTTCGACGCCGAAGGCAATGGCCTGGTGCTGGCGGAAGTGGCCGAGCCGGGCTACGCGCGCTACCAGGGATTGTGCTTTCCCGCTGCCGACATCCCCCCACAGGCGCGACGGCTGTACCGCGAGAACCTGATTCGCGTCATCCAGGACGCCAACTACCAGCCGTCGCCGCTGGTGCCGCCGTTCGACCCCGTCTCCGGCGCGCCGCTGGACCTGAGTTTCGCGGCGTTGCGCAGCGTTTCCCCAGTACACCTGCAATACATGCGCAACATGGGCACGCTGGCGTCGATGTCGATCTCCATCGTCATCCGCGACCGGCTCTGGGGGTTGATCTCCTGCCACGACGCCGAGCCGCGCGCGGTCAGCTACCAGACCCGCACCGCCTGCGAACTGCTCGGGCGCATCCTCGCGCTGCAGATCGAGGCCCGCGAAAGCGCCAGCCTGGCGCAGCGCAAACTCGAACTGCGTCTGCAGATCGTGCAGCTGCTCTCGGCCATGGCCGATCGCGACAGCATAGTCGAGGGCTTCCGCCAGCAGCCGGAAGTGGCACTCGGCTTCGTAGGTGCCAGCGGTGCGGCGATCATTTCCGCGGATCGCTGCGAGACGCTCGGAGAAACGCCCGACCACGAGCAGATCATGCAGCTGGCGCACTGGCTGGCCGAGCAGCGCGATCAACTGGTCTTCCACAGCGACTGCGTGAGCCGCGACATTCCCGCGCTGCCAGCGCTCGCCGCACATTGCGCCGGGATCATGGCGATCCCGATTTCCCGCCTGCATGCCCACTACCTGATCTGGTTCCGCCCAGAACAGGTCAAGACCGTCGACTGGGCCGGCCAGCCGGAGAAACGCATCGACGGCCACAGCGGTGCGCTGAGCCCCCGTCACAGCTTCGAGCGCTGGCGGGAGATCCTGCGCGGCCACGCCCAGCCCTGGGAGTCGGTGGAGATCGAGGGCGCGCTGGAGCTGCGCAATGCGGTGCTCGGCATCGTCCTGCGCAAGGCCGAAGAAATGGCCCAGCTCACCGGCGAGCTGCGTGCCAGCAACAAGGAACTGGAGTCGTTCTCTTACAGCGTCTCCCACGACCTGCGCGCGCCATTACGCCATATCGCCGGCTACACCGAGTTGCTCGGCGAGCTGGAGGGCAGCCGCCTGAGCGAGCGCGGGCTGCGCTTTCTCGACAACATCGCCGAGGCCGCCAGCTTCGCCGGCACGCTGGTGGACAACCTGCTGAGCTTCTCGCAGATGGGTCGCTCGGCGCTGCGTCTGTCGGATGTCGATCTCGGTGCACTGGTCGCCTCGATCCGCGAGGAGATCGCACCCGATTGCGCAGGCCGGCAAATCGAATGGCAGCAGCGACCGATGCCGATCGTGGTCGCCGATGCCGCCTTCATTCACATGGCGCTGCGCAACCTGATCGACAATGCGCTCAAGTACAGCCGCACGCGTGCGCCAGCGGTGATCGAGATCGGTGCCGAGCAGCGATCCGGCGAGGTAGTGGTCTACGTCCGTGACAACGGCGTGGGCTTCGACATGCAGTACGCCGGCAAGCTGTTCGGCGTCTTCCAGCGCCTGCATCGCATGGAAGAATTCGAAGGCACCGGCATCGGCCTGGCCAGTGTGCGACGCATCATCGAGCGGCATGACGGCCATGTCTGGGCCGAAGGCCAGCTGGATCAGGGCGCCACTTTCTACTTCGCTCTGCCAAAACTGACCTATTCATCGTCCCTGGACCGAGACAACCGATGCTGAAACCGATACTGCTGGTCGAGGACAACCCCCACGACCTGGAACTGACGCTGATCGCCCTGGAGCGCAGCCAGCTGGCCAACGACGTGGTGATCATGCGCGACGGTGCCGAAGCGCTGGCCTATCTGCTGCGCACCGGTACCTATGCCGGACGGGCCGACGGCAACCCGGCGGTGCTACTGCTGGACCTGAAACTGCCCAAGGTAGACGGTCTTGAAGTGCTCAAGACCGTACGCGAAACCGCCGAGCTGCGCAGCATTCCGGTGGTCATGCTGACTTCCTCACGGGAAGAGCCCGACCTGATGAAGGCCTACGAACTCGGGGTGAACGCTTACGTGGTCAAACCGGTCGAATTCAAGGATTTTGTCGCCGCAATCTCCGAACTCGGCGTCTTCTGGGCGGTTCTCAACGAACCACCGCCTGGTTCGCTGCGGCTCAAACGCGCGCGCAACAGCGACGAAAAGAACTGAACGACTCACGACCCGCCCCCTGCGGGCCGTTTCGATGGGGCCTGCTTGCTCGACAGGATGGATATGCCCGCGTCAAAGAACATCGCCGTCCTGTTCATCGAGGATAGCCCGCACGATGCCGAACTGGCCCAGCTGGCACTGGAGCGCAACGGCTATAGCCTGGACACCGAGCTGGTGTATGACCATGCCGGGGTGATCGAGGCACTGCAGCGCCGCCACTTCGACCTGATTCTGGCGGACTTCATCCTGCCGGGTTTTTCCGGCAGCCAGGCGCTGCAGGAAGCCCGGCGGCTGGCGCCACAGACGCCCTTCATCTTCCTTTCCGGGGTATTCGGCGAAGAGCATGCGGTCAACATGATGCGCTCCGGCGCGGTCGACTACGTGCTCAAGCAGAACCTCGAGTTTCTGCCCAAAGCCGTCGAACGGGCGCTGGGCGAGGTCAACGAGCGACAGCGGCGTCTGCAGGCCGAACAGGCGCTGCGCGAAGTCGAAGTGCGTGCACGGCTGGCCATCGATTCCGCACGCCTGGGCATGTGGGATTACGAGCCGCAGAGCGGCAAGCTGGTCTGGGACGAGCGCTGCCGCACGATGTTCGGCCTCGAAGTCGACGCTCCGGTGGACATGGCGCTGTTCGAACAACTCTGCCATCCGGAAGACCGCGTACGGATGCACGAGAAGATCGCGCAGGCCATCTCCGGCGGTAACGACGGTGAGTACGCCACCACCTATCGCGTGCTGTTCGACGATGGCAGCGTCCGCTGGATGGAAACCCGCGGCCAGGCCTTCTTCGCCGATGGGGTCTGTACACGCTTCGTCGGTGTGGTGATGGACATCACCGAACAGCAACTGGCGACCCAGACCCTCAAACGGCTGAACGCCACCCTGGGCGAGCGGGTCGAGGAACGCACCCGTGAACGTGACCGCACCTGGGAACTGTCGCGTGACCTGCTGGCGGTGACCGAGCTGAACATGATGCCGGTCGCGCTGAACCCGATCTGGGAACACACGCTCGGCTGGCCGCTCGAGCAGTTGCTGGCGAGCCCGCTGTCGGGGCTGATCCACCCCGACGACCTGCAGGCCGCGCTGGAGGAAACCGTCCGCGTCGGCAATGGCAAGGTGACCAACCGCTTCGTCAATCGCATGCGCCATCGCGACGGCAGCTACCACTGGCTGTCATGGACCGCGGTCGCCGATGCCGGGCGCATCTATGCGGCGGCCCGCGACATCACCAGCGAAATCGCCGCGGTGGACCGGCTCGCCGAAGCCAACCGCGAGCTGCGTGAGCAGATTCAGGAGCGCGAGCGGGTCGAGGCGACGCTGCGGCAGATGCAGCGGCTCGAAGCCGTGGGCCAGCTGACTGCCGGCGTCGCGCACGACTTCAACAACCTGCTGACGGTCATTCTCACCAGCGCCAGCTTCCTCAAGAACGACCTGGAAAACGGCGCTCCGGCAGAACGAGCCCTGCGCCGTCTGCAGTACATCCGCGAATCCGGCGAACGCGGCGCGACGCTGACCAGCCAGCTGCTCGCCTTCGCCCGCCGCCAACAGCTGGCGCCTGCCGCAGTGGACCTGAACGAAACGCTGCTCGGCTTGCTCAGTCTGCTGAAAAGCACGCTGGGCGGCAGCGTCAGCGTCGAAACCGATCTGCAGGACGATCTCTGGCACGCCCTGGTCGATCCGACCCAGTTCGAGATGATCATCCTCAATCTAGCGATCAATGCCCGCGATGCCATGGCCGATGGCGGCCGTCTGACCCTGGGCACGCGCAACGTGGAGATCGAACAACCGCCATTGCGCGCCGAAGACCCCAGTCCCGGCGAGTACGTGGAGCTGTCGGTCGCCGACACCGGCGTTGGCATGAGCGACGAGGTGCTGAGCAAGGCCTTCGAACCCTTCTTCACCACCAAAGACGTCGGCAAGGGCTCCGGCCTCGGCCTGGCGCAAGTGTTCGGCTTCGCCAAGCAATCCGGTGGCGGCGCACGCATCGCAACCCGCCGGGGTGTTGGCACCACGGTCAAGGTCTTTCTGCCACGCACGGTGGCACCGCGTGTAATCAAATCGATTGCCACACTGGATGCCGGCAGCCAGGCGGACAACAGCCGGCACAACATCCTGCTGGTGGACGACGATCACTGCGTGCGCGAAGTGACCGCACAGATGCTGCGTGAACTGGGCTTCGGCGTGACCGCTGCCGAAAGCGGCACCCGCGCGCTGCAGTTGCTTGGCGACGGGAGCGAGATCGATCTGCTGCTGGCCGATTTCGCCATGCCCGGCATGAACGGCGGCGAGCTGGCGCGTGCGGTGCGGGCTCGCCTGCCGCATCTGCCGGTGCTGTTCATCACCGGTTACGCCGATCTCTGCGAATTGGGCCTGGACGCCTTCTCGGTCATCCAGAAGCCGTTTCGCGAGGAACAGCTGGCAAGCAAGATTCATCTCGCGTTGGGCGAACGCAGTCTGGCCAATGGCTGAACTGCGCGCGCGTCTGCGCCAGGCGACTGCACCGCTGCACGCGCGGGTCGACGATGCCTTCGCCGGCTTCACCTTCGATCGGCACGATGGCTACCGCCGCTTCCTGCGCGCCCACTGCCGGGCGCTCGATGCCCTGGAAGTCGCGCTGGAGCGCGCCGGTGTGCATAACCTGCTCGACGACTGGCCGCAGCGCGTGCGCCGCCATGCGCTGCGACAGGACATCGCCGACCTCGGCGACCTGCCACCAGCCCCCTTGACCGCGCCGGCGCTGTGCGACACCGGCAGCTGCTGGGGTGCTGCCTATGTGCTGGAAGGCTCGCGCCTGGGCGGACAAGTCCTCGCACAACGCCTGCGACAGGCCACTACGCACGCACCGACACGCTACTTGGACCACGGCGACGTCTCCCGGCTCTGGCCGCGCTTTCTGAAGCGATTCGAGGGCGAAGCCAGGGCCGATGATTGGCCGACGCTGCTGGCCGCGGCCGAGGCAGCCTTCGCGCTGTTCATCGATGCAGCGGCGCTGGAGCATGACGAAGCGAACCGCTGAAAGCAGAAAAGCCCCGAAGGGCTTTTCTGCTGGGTTGCGGGTTGTCAGCGCCGGCGCGGCGCGCGCTGCCGGCAATGCACTCCGCTTACTCCACGGTCACCGATTTGGCGAGGTTGCGCGGCTGGTCGACGTCGGTGCCGCGCAGCACGGCGACGTAGTACGACAGGAGCTGCAACGGCAGGGTGTAGAGGATCGGCGCCAGCGCATCGTGGATGTGCGGCATGTTCACCACGAAAGTCCCCTCGCCGTTCTCCAGTCCGGCGGCACCATCGGCGAAGACGATCAGCTCGCCGCCGCGCGCGCGCACTTCCTGCAGGTTGGACTTGAGCTTCTCCAGCAGCTCGTTGTTCGGCGCCACCGTGACCACTGGCATGTCGGCGTCCACCAGCGCCAGCGGGCCGTGTTTGAGTTCCCCGGCCGGGTAGGCCTCGGCATGGATATAGGAGATTTCCTTGAGCTTGAGCGCGCCTTCCATGGCCACCGGATACTGCGCACCGCGACCGAGGAACAGCGTGTGGTGCTTCTCGGCGAAGTGCTCGGCGATCTTCTCCACCGTGGCATCCATCGCCAGTGCTTCACCCAGGCGCGTCGGTAGCCGGCGCAGTTCGGCAACCAGCTCGGCTTCCGTCGCCGCCGACAGGTTGCCGCGCACCTGGCCGAGCGCCAGCGTCAGCAGCATCAGCCCGACCAGCTGCGTGGTGAAAGCCTTGGTCGAGGCGACGCCAATTTCCGGGCCAGCCTGGGTTAGCAGACAAAGATCGGATTCGCGCACCAGCGAGCTGATGCCAACGTTGCAGATCGCCAGGCTGGCGAGGTAGCCCAGTTGCTTGGCATTGCGCAGCGCAGCCAGCGTGTCGGCGGTCTCGCCGGACTGGGAAATGGTGACGAACAACGTGTCGGGCTGTACCACCACCTTGCGGTAACGGAACTCGCTGGCCACTTCGACCTGACAGGGAATCCCGGCCAGTTCTTCGAGCCAGTACCGCGCGACCATACCGGCGTGATAGCTGGTACCACAGGCAACGATCTGCACGTTGCGCACCCGCGCGAACAGTTCGGCGGCCTGCGGTCCGAAGGCCTGGACCAGCACCTGCTGCTCACCCAAGCGCCCTTCCAGGGTGCGCTGCACCACCTTGGGCTGCTCGTGGATTTCCTTGAGCATGAAATGACGGTACTCGCCCTTGTCTACCGCCTCGGCCCCCTCGTGATACTGCACGATTTCGCGCTGTACCGGCTGACCGTCGACATCCCAGATCTGCAAGCCGTCGCGGCGGATCTCGGCGATGTCGCCCTCCTCCAGGTACATGAAGCGGTCGGTCACCTGGCGCAGCGCCAGCTGATCGGAAGCGAGGAAGTTCTCGCCCAGCCCCAGGCCGATCACCAGCGGGCTGCCACTACGCGCGGCCAGTAGACGATCAGGCTGGCGGGCCGAAATCACTGCCAGGCCATAGGCACCATGCAGTTCCTTGACCGCCGCTTTGAGCGCAGCGGTGAGATCGCCGAGCGAATCGAGCTTGTGGTGCAGCAGGTGCACGATGACTTCGGTATCGGTGTCGGAGTGGAATGCGTAGCCGAGCGCTTTGAGCTGGCTGCGCAGCGCCTCGTGATTCTCGATGATGCCGTTGTGCACCACGGCCAGGTCAGTCCCGGAGAAATGCGGATGGGCGTTGCGCTCGCAGGGTGCGCCGTGGGTGGCCCAGCGGGTGTGGGCGATGCCCAGGCGTCCGGTCAACTGAGTCTGCTGCTGAGCCTGCTCCAGCTCGGCGACCTTGCCGTTGCGGCGCAGGCGCTGCAGCGCCCCGGCGCCATCGACCACGGCGATGCCGGCGCTGTCATAACCCCGGTATTCCAGGCGCTTGAGGCCCTCGAGCAGGATCGCGGTAATGTTGCGTTCGGCGACGGCGCCAACGATGCCACACATGGTCAGGTCTCCAGATTGGGTTCGACGGCCGCGCAGATCAGCTTGACGCCACGGGCCTGGATAAGGGTGCGCGCCTCGTCGCTGAGGCGCTCATCGGTGATCAGGGTATGGATGCTGCTCCAGGGCAGCTCGAGATTCGGTATCCGTCGGCCGATCTTGTCGGACTCGGCCAGCACGATGACCTCACGGGCGACATCGGCCATGACCCGCGACAGCCCCAGCAGCTCATTGAAGGTGGTCGTGCCACGTTCGAGATCGATGCCGTCGGCGCCGATGAACAGTTGGTCGAAGTCGTAGGAACGCAGCACCTGCTCGGCGACCAGGCCCTGAAAGGATTCCGAATGCGGGTCCCAGGTACCGCCGGTCATCAGCAGCACCGGCTCGTGCTCGAGCTCGCGCAGTGCGTTGACCACGTTCAGCGAGTTGGTCATTACCACCAAGCCGTGCTTGTGGCCGAGCTGCGGGATCATCGCCGCCGTGGTGGTACCGCTATCGATGATGATCCGCGCATGTTCGCGGATGCAGCCGACTGCCGCGCGGGCGATGGCCTGTTTGCACGACGAAATGGGCTGCACGCTATCGCCGATCAATTCCTGCGGCAACGGCACCGCGCCGCCGTATCGACGTAGCAACAGGCCGTTTTTTTCCAACGCGGTGAGATCCTTGCGGATCGTGACTTCGGAGGTTTCGAAACGCCGCGACAGCTCATCCACACTGACCTCGCCACGCTCGTTGAGCAAGGCGAGGATGGCGTGGCGACGTTGTGGGGTGTTGCGCTTCGACATTGATATGTTTCGATTCGAAATATAACGGCGCGAATCAAAACATAAGTGCCGCGGCGCTGCAAGCGAACCGGCCTCGTCGGCCGACGGCGAGCATCTTCCGAGTGACTGACGCGCGCTCGACTTACGATTGCTTCTTCGGGCGCTGCCAGCCTTCGATGTTGCGCTGGCGCCCGCGGCCCAATCCGAGCGTATGCGCCGGCACGTCCTCGGTGATGGTCGAGCCGGCACCGGTGGTTGCGCCATCTCCCAGATTCAGCGGTGCGACCAGTGAACTGTTGGAGCCGATGAAGACGTCCTCGCCCATCACCGTCTTGAACTTGTTGGCACCGTCGTAGTTGCAGGTGATGGTGCCGGCGCCGATGTTCGTCCGCGCGCCGATCTCGGCGTCGCCCAGATAACTGAGATGCCCAGCCTTGGCGCCATCGCCCAGCGTTGCGTTCTTCAGCTCGACGAAGTTGCCCACATGCGCCTTGGCGCCCAGAACGCTGCCCGGACGCAGCCGCGCGAACGGGCCGCAGTCGGCGCCCTCACCGACTTCCGTACCGTCGAGATGGGAGTTGGCCTTGACGATCGCACCGCAGCGCAGGGTGCTGTCCTTGATCACGCAGTTCGGCCCGATCTGCACCTCGTCCTCGATGATCACCTTGCCCTCGAGCACCACGTTGACGTCGATCAGCACGTCTCGGCCAATGCTGACCTGGCCACGTAGATCGAAGCGCGCCGGGTCGCGCAGGGTGACGCCCTCGGCCATCAACCGGCGGGCCGCCCGCTGCTGGTAATGGCGCTCCAGCTCGGCGAGCTGGATACGATCGTTGGCGCCCTGTACCTCGAGCGCATCCTGCGCGCGCTCGGTGGCGATCTGCAGACCGTCGGCCACCGCCATCGCGATCACGTCGGTCAGGTAGTACTCGCCCTGAGCGTTGCTATTGGACAGCCGCCCCAGCCATTCCCCCAGACGCGCGCCCGGCACGGCGAGTATGCCGGTGTTGCCTTCGCGGATCGCCCGTTGCTCGGCACTGGCGTCCTTGTGCTCGACGATCGCCCGCACGCTCCCGTCGGTGTCACGAACGATCCGCCCATACCCGGTCGGATCAGCGAGCTCGACGGTAAGCAGCGCCAACTGCTGTGCGGCTACCTTGGCCAAGAGGCGTTGCAGGGTCTGCGCCTCAATCAGCGGCACATCTCCATAAAGAATCAACACGCGTTCAGCCGACAGGTTCGGTAGCGCCTGCGCCACTGCATGTCCGGTGCCGAGCTGCTCGGCTTGCACGACGAAATTCAGGTCGGAACCCGCCAGCCGCTCGCGTACCTGTTCCGCGCCATGACCGATCACCACCTGGATGCTGCGCGGCTTTAGGGCGCGCGCGGTATCGATGACGTGTCCGAGCATGGACTTCCCGGCAACAGGGTGAAGGACTTTCGGCAAGGAGGAACGCATGCGCGTGCCCTGGCCAGCGGCGAGGATGACGATATCGAGAGACATGGGCGAATCCTGGACGGGTCTGGTGTACCGCCATCGTCTACCCAGCTGAAACGGACGGGCAGATCAACGCGATAGCTGAAAAAGAAAAAGGGTAGCCAAGGCTACCCTTTTACTCGTGCGCGATGAAGTCGCGGATCGATCAGTGCCGACCGTACTTCTTGCGCAATGCCTCGATGGTGCGCAGCTGAGCTGCAGCCTCGGCGAGACGTGCGGCGGCGGAACCGTAATCGAACTCCGCGCCCTTCTCGTGCAGCGCCTTTTCGGCGGCCTTGACGGCAGCCTGAGCGGCTGCCTCGTCGAGGTCCTTGGCGCGCGTAGCGGTATCGGCAAGCACCTTCACCATGTTCGGCTGCACTTCGATGAAGCCGCCGGAGATGTAGAAGATTTCCTCGTCACCACCCTGCTTGATCACTCGCACCGGACCGGGCTTGAGATCGGTCAGCAGCGGCGCGTGCCCCGGCAGGATACCGATGTCACCAAGGTTCCCGTGGGCGATGACCATTTCCACCAGCCCCGAGAACAGCTCTTCTTCCGCACTGACGATGTCGCAATGGACTGTCATAGCCATGTTCATGCCTCGGTAATCAGCCTGGCCAGCAGCTGCCAGTCAGGCTGGTTGGCGCCCGCGAACGGGCGCGCCAGTTACAGTTTCTTGGCTTTCTCGATGGCTTCGTCGATGCTGCCGACCATGTAGAACGCCTGTTCCGGCAGATGGTCGTAGTCGCCATTGAGGATGCCGGAGAAACCACGGATGGTTTCCTTCAGCGGCACGTACTTGCCTGGCGAGCCAGTGAAGACTTCGGCCACGAAGAACGGCTGGGACAGGAAGCGCTGGATCTTACGAGCACGGGATACCAGCTGCTTGTCGGTCTCGGACAGTTCGTCCATACCGAGGATCGCAATGATGTCCTTCAGCTCCTTGTAGCGCTGCAGCACGTACTGAACGCCGCGAGCGGTGTCGTAGTGCTCCTGCCCGATCACCAGCGGATCCAGCTGACGCGAAGTCGAGTCGAGCGGATCTACCGCCGGGTAGATACCCAGGGAAGCGATGTCACGCGACAGTACGACGGTGGCGTCGAGGTGGGCGAAGGTGGTCGCCGGGCTCGGGTCGGTCAGGTCGTCCGCGGGAACGTAGACGGCCTGTACCGAGGTGATCGAGCCATTCTTGGTGGAGGTGATGCGCTCCTGCAGAACGCCCATCTCTTCGGCCAGAGTCGGCTGGTAACCTACCGCCGAAGGCATACGGCCCAACAGCGCGGACACTTCGGTACCGGCCAGGGTGTAACGGTAGATGTTGTCGACGAACAGCAGAACGTCACGACCTTCGTCACGGAACTTCTCGGCCATGGTCAGGCCGGTCAGAGCCACGCGCAGACGGTTTCCCGGCGGCTCGTTCATCTGGCCGTAAACTAGGGCAACCTTGTCCAGAACGTTGGAGTCCTTCATCTCGTGATAGAAGTCGTTACCTTCACGAGTACGCTCACCCACACCGGCGAACACGGAGTAACCGCTGTGCTCCATGGCGATGTTACGGATCAGCTCCATCATGTTTACGGTCTTGCCGACACCGGCACCACCGAACAGACCGACCTTACCGCCCTTGGCGAACGGGCAAACCAGGTCGATAACCTTGATGCCGGTTTCCAGCAGCTCGTTGCCGCCAGCCTGCTCTGCGTAGGACGGAGCAGCGCGGTGGATGGTCCAGCGCTCTTCTTCGCCAATCGGGCCGGCTTCGTCGATGGGGTTACCCAGGACGTCCATGATGCGGCCGAGGGTCTGCTTACCGACCGGCACGGAGATACCGGTGCCGGTGTTGACGACGTCCAGGCCACGCTTGAGGCCTTCGGTCGAACCCATGGCGATGGTACGGACAATGCCGTCGCCCAACTGCTGCTGGACTTCCAGGGTGGTCTCGGCGCCCTGAACTTTCAGTGCGTCATAGACGTTCGGTACCAGATCGCGCGGAAATTCCACGTCGATAACGGCGCCGATGATTTGAACGATACGTCCGCTACTCATGTTTGGTTCCTCTGAATATTTGAACCGTTCTTAAACCGCGGCAGCGCCGCCGACGATTTCCGAAATTTCCTGAGTGATCGCAGCCTGACGGGCCTTGTTGTAGACCAGTTGCAGGTCGCTAATCAGCTCACCGGCGTTGTCGGTTGCGTTCTTCATGGCAATCATCCGCGCGGCCTGTTCGGCTGCGCCGTTCTCAACTACCGCCTGATAGGCCTGGGACTCGATGAAGCGAACCAGCAGGGCATCCAGCAGCTGCTGGGCATCCGGCTCGTAGAGGTAGTCCCACTGACCTTTCTTGACCGGCTCGGCGTTCTCGTCTGCGGCCAGGGGCAGCAGCTGATCGACCGTGGGCTTCTGGGTCATGGTGTTGATGAACTTGTTGGATACCAGGTACAAGCGATCGATACGGCCTTCGTAGAAGCCGTCCAGCATGACCTTGACGCTGCCGATCAGATCGTTGATCGATGGCTCTTCGCCGAGGTTGCCGATCGCCGCGACGACGTTGCCGCCGAAGCTGCGGAAGAAGCTCGCGCCCTTGTTGCCGATCACGCAGAGGTCAACTTCGACCTTCTGATCGTGCCACTCCTTCATGTTCTTGATCAGGACCTTGAACAGGTTGATGTTCAGGCCACCGCACAGACCACGATCAGTAGACACGACGATATAGCCGACACGCTTGACCGGACGCTCAACCATGAACGGGTGACGGTATTCCGGGTTGGCGTAGGCCAGATGGCCGATTACCTGCCGGATCCGCTCCGCATAAGGGCGGCTGGCAGCCATGCGCATCTGTGCCTTGCGCATCTTGCTGACCGCCACCTTTTCCATGGCGCTGGTGATCTTCTGCGTGCTTTTGATGCTCGCAATCTTGCTGCGAATCTCTTTTGCGCCTGCCATTTGACACCTATCGGGTTAGCAGGCGGGAGCCTCGCGGCTCCCGCTGCGGCTTACCAGCTCTGCGTGGCCTTGAACTTCTCGATACCAGCCTTCAGGCCAGCGTCGATTTCGTCATTGAAGTCGCCCTTCACGTTGATCTTCGCCATCAGGTCGGCGAACTCGCGGTTGAAGAAGGCGATCAGGGCCTGCTCGAAGGCGCCAACCTTGGCCACTTCCACGTCCGTCAGATAGCCACGCTCGGCGGCATACAGGGACAGGGACATGTCGGCGATGGACATCGGCGCGTACTGCTTCTGCTTCATCAGCTCGGTAACGCGCTGACCATGCTCCAGCTGCTTGCGGGTCGCTTCGTCGAGGTCGGAAGCGAACTGTGCGAACGCAGCCAGTTCACGGTACTGAGCCAGTGCGGTACGGATACCACCGGACAGCTTCTTGACGATCTTGGTCTGCGCGGCACCACCGACGCGGGATACCGAGATACCGGCGTTGACGGCCGGACGGATGCCTGCGTTGAACATGGCCGATTCCAGGAAGATCTGACCGTCGGTGATCGAAATCACGTTGGTCGGAACGAACGCGGAAACGTCGCCCGCCTGGGTTTCGATAATCGGCAGAGCGGTCAGCGAGCCGGTCTTGCCAGTCACCGCACCATTGGTGAACTTCTCGACATACTCTTCGGAAACGCGAGAAGCGCGCTCCAGCAGACGGCTGTGGAGATAGAACACGTCGCCCGGGTAGGCTTCACGTCCCGGCGGACGACGCAGCAGCAGGGAGATCTGGCGATAAGCCACGGCCTGCTTGGACAGATCGTCATAGACGATCAGCGCGTCTTCACCGCGGTCGCGGAAGTATTCGCCCATGGTGCAGCCGGCGTACGGAGCCAGGTACTGCAGCGCAGCGGACTCGGAAGCCGAAGCAGCCACCACGATGGTGTTCTGCAGAGCGCCGTGCTCTTCCAGCTTGCGCACCACGTTGGCGATGGTCGACTGCTTCTGACCGATGGCCACGTAGACGCAGCGGATGCCGCTGTTCTTCTGGTTGATGATGGCGTCGATGGCCAGGGCGGTCTTACCGATCTGACGGTCACCGATGATCAGCTCGCGCTGGCCACGGCCTACCGGGATCATGGCGTCGACCGACTTGTAACCGGTCTGCACCGGCTGGTCTACCGACTTACGCCAGATCACGCCCGGCGCGACCTTCTCGACCGCGTCAGTTGCCTGAGCGTTGATCGGGCCTTTGCCGTCGATCGGGTTGCCCAGTGCGTCGACGACGCGACCTAGCAGTTCCGGACCAACCGGAACTTCGAGGATGCGGCCAGTGCACTTGGCGCTCATGCCTTCGGTCAGGCCCAGGTAGTTACCCAGAACCACGGCACCGACGGAGTCCTGCTCCAGGTTCAGTGCCATACCAAAGATGCCGCCAGGGAACTCGATCATCTCGCCGTACATGACGTCGGCCAGACCGTAGATGCGTACGATACCGTCAGAAACGCTGACGACGGTGCCCTCATTACGGGCTTGAGCAGCAACATTCGATTTCTCGATGCGCTGCTTGATGATTTCACTAATCTCGGAAGGATTCAGTTGCTGCATGCCATGACCCTCAAATCAGGATTTCAACGATTCGGCCAACTGGCTCAGTTTGCCGCGGACCGAACCGTCGACAACCACATCACCGGCGCGAATCAACACGCCGCCGATCAGCGCAGGATTCACGGCCTGCTGGAGGTTGACGGTGCGATCTAGCCGCTTCGACAGGGCGGCAGCCAAAGTTTGGAGTTGCTCGTTGCTGAGCTCGAAGGCGGTTTCAACTTCTGCCTCGAGCGTTTTCTCGGCTTGCGCCTTGATGTCCTCGTACAGCTCCCACACGGTCGGCAGGACCGCCAGGCGATCATTCTCGCCAAGGGTCTGGACGTAGTTGCGGAACGCTTCATCAGCGTCGTCACCGAGCAGACGCACCAGTTCCTTGACCTTGCTTTCGCTGGTCAGGCGGGGGTCGTTCAGCAACGCTGCGACGTCGGGAACTTCAACAGCGATGGCGGCCAGGTTCAGCATTTTCGACCAGGAATCGGTCTGTCCGGCCGCGCTGGCGAACTCGAAAGCGGCTTTCGCGTAAGGCCGAGCAAGCGTCTGGGTATTGATCATCGCTTGCCTCGCTTAGAGTTGGGAGGCCAGTTTTTCGACCAGCTCGTTGTGCACCTTGGCGTCCACCTGGGACTCCAGGATCTTCTCTGCACCGGCGACGGCAAGAGCCGCTACCTGACTGCGCAGTTGGTCCCTGGCACGGTTCACTTCCTGTTCGATCTCGGCGCGGGCGCCGGCGACCAGTCGCTCGCCTTCAACACGTGCCTGCTGCTTGGCTTCCTCGATGATCGCGTTGGCGTGCTTGTTCGCCTGCTCGAGAATCTGGGCAGCCTGCTCCTTGGTCTCACGAAGGGTGTTGGACACCTTGTCCTGAGCCAGTTTCAGGTCCTGCTGCGCACGGCCTGCCGCATCCAGTCCTTCGGCGATCTTCTTCTGGCGTGCGCTCATGGCGGCCGTGATCGGCGGCCAGACGAACTTCATGCAAAACCAGACGAAGATAGCGAAAGCGAGCGTTTGACCGAACAGCGTCAAGTTAATGTTCACAGCGATTTACCTCGTGCTATCTCGTTCAACGCGGGAGTCATTCCACGGCGACGGGGCTCGCCCGGCGAACCCCATCTCAAACCGGAAAAATGATTAACCGGCGACAACGAAGATGAGGTACATCGCGATACCAACGCCGATCATCGGCACGGCGTCGAGCAGACCAGCCATCAGGAAGGTCTTGGTTTGCAGCTGAGGAGCCAGCTCAGGTTGACGAGCGGTGGATTCCAGCAGCTTGCCACCCAGCAGGGCGAAGCCGATACCAGTGCCCAGGGCACCCAGACCGATCATGATGGAGGCGGCGATGTAGACGAGTTCCATGTAAAGCTCCTGAAGCTAAGGGGGGTTAAGGTTTTTCGGTTAAAACGTTAGCGGTTTTCAGTGATGTTCTTCATGGGCAGAGCTCAGGTACACCACCGTCAGTACCATGAAGATGAAGGCCTGCAGCGGAATCACCAGGATATGGAAGATCGCCCAAGGCACATTCAGGGTCCACTGCACGTAGAACGGCAGCAGGGCGATGAGGATGAACACCACCTCACCAGCGTACATGTTGCCGAACAGACGCAGCGCGAGACTGAGCGGCTTGGTCAGCAGGCCGAGAATCTCGAGGAACAGGTTGAACGGCACCAGCGACCAGTGGTTGAACGGGGTAAACGCCAGTTCCTTGCTGAAACCGCCGAAACCCTTGACCTTGACGCTGTAAAACAGGATCAGGATGAACACGCCGAGCGACAGGCCAAAGGTGCCGTTCGGATCGGCGGTCGGCACAATCTTGAACGCCGGCAGGCCGAGCAGACCGGCGATGCCCGGGATGTAGTCGACCGGAATCCACTTCAGGCTGTTCATCAGGAACACCCAGACGAAGATGGTCAGCGCCAGCGGAGCGATCAGAGTATTGCGGCCATGGAAGGTGTCTTTGACCACGCCTTCGACGAATTCGACGCACATCTCGACGAAATTCTGCAGCTTGCCCGGTACGCCGGCGGTTGCGGCCTTGGCGGCGCTACGGAACAACAGGATGAAGAGGGCGCCCATCAGCAGCGACCAGCCCAGTGTGTCCAGATGGAAGGCCATGAAACCCATGTCGCGAGCCTCGAGGCCGGTCTGGGCAATGGTCCAGGTCGCCTGGTCGAGGACAGTACCATCAGCACGCTCGTAACCAGCCGGCAGCTTGCCGTAGGTCAGGTTTTGCAGGTGGTGCTGGATATATTCAGCCGGTGTGCTCGCCATAAACGCCTCAAATGCTCAATGCTTCGGATTGTTTTTCATCAGCAGGAGCGCGCTCGCCCCGACGCCAAGAACCAGCAAGTAGCCGGTAAACAAGGCAACCGGATTGAGCGGTCTTACTCCCACAAACACCAGCGCGAAAAGCGCCGCTGCCAGAATTTGTTTGCCCATCTCGCCGGACCAGAAGGACTGGACGATTGCTCTGGTCGAACGCGCGCCAAAATAACGGAACGCTTTGTACGCGAAGTACAGATTCGCCAACCAGGCAATCAGTCCGCCGAGCAGCGCTGAATAGCCGGCGACGATACCAAAAAATACCCCGCTTAAGACAGCGGCGAGCAGTACAACCAGCGCTTGCACCTGCAATACGCGGACGGCCGGCAAACGATGGAAAGGTGTCTTGTTGCGTATGTTCACCGTATAACCATCTTCAGCGGCGGGTCACGGCTGGCGCTCTTCCGCAGTCCAAAAAAGCGCGGCGAGTATAGGAGCAGGACCCACCCGGTTCAACCGTCAGGTAGTAATTTCCGACCAGCACTACAAAATCTTTGTATCAGCGAATGTGCGCCAGTACGCCCTGCAACTCATCCAGCGAATTGTAGCGAATCACCAGTTGCCCTTTGCCCTTGGTGCCATGCTTGATCTGCACCGGAGAGCCCAGGCGTTCGGCCAGCCGCTGTTCCAGGCGGCTGATGTCGGGATCACTCTTCGGTTCTGCCTTGGCGGCTTCTTTTCCGTTCAGCCACTGGCGAACCAGTGCCTCGGTCTGGCGCACGGTCAGACCACGTGCGACAACGTGCCGCGCCCCTTCTACCTGCTGTTCGGCCGGCAGGCCGAGCAGCGCACGGGCATGGCCCATCTCGAGATCGCCGTGCGAGAGCAGCGTTTTGATCTCTTCCGGCAGTCCGATCAGACGTAGCAGATTGCTGATCGACACCCGCGACTTGCCCACCGCATCGGCAACCTGTTGCTGGGTCAGCTGGAATTCCTGCTGCAGCCGCTGCAGTGCCATGGCCTCCTCGATAGGGTTGAGGTCCTCGCGCTGGATGTTCTCGATCAACGCCATGGCGATGGCGGCTTCGTCCGGAATATCGCGCACCATCGCCGGAATGCTGTCCTTGCCCGCCTGCTGGCTAGCCCGCCAGCGGCGTTCGCCAGCGATGATCTCGTAGCGCCCACCGGCGATCGGGCGTACCACAATCGGCTGCATCACGCCCTGGCTCTTGATCGATTGCGCCAGTTCTTCCAGCGTCGTGGGGTCCATATCGCGTCGCGGCTGGTACTTGCCACGCTGGATGAGATCCAGCGGCAGATGCCGCAGCTCGCGATTGTCCACCTGTACGGCTTCTTCCTGCATCGCCGCCACCGTAGCGCCGCCGAGCAGGGCATCCAATCCGCGTCCGAGACCTCGTTTCTTGGTTGCCATGAAGATTCCTTATGCGAGTGCGCCGCGCGCGGCTTTGCGCTGACGGCGAGACAGCTCTCCGGCCAACGCCAGATAGGCCATTGCGCCTTTTGATTGCTTGTCGTAGACCAATGCCGGCATGCCGTGACTCGGAGCCTCGGCGAGACGCACGTTACGAGGGATGACCGTGTCGTAGAGCTTGTCGCCGAAGTGTGCCTTCAGCTGAGCTGAGACATCGCTGGTCAGGCTGCTGCGCGGATCGTACATGGTGCGCAGCAGGCCCTCGATGGTGAGGCTGGGATTGAGTACCTGGGCGATGCGCTGAATCGAGTTGACCAGGTCGCTCAACCCTTCGAGGGCGTAGTACTCGCACTGCATGGGGATGATCACCCCGTCGGCTGCGGTCAGCGCATTGATGGTCAGCATCGACAGTGACGGTGGGCAGTCGATGAGAATGTAATCGTAGTTTTCACGTACCGGAGCGAGCGCCTCGCGAAGGCGGTTTTCCTTAGCCGGCAGATTGAGCAGCGCAACTTCCGCAGCCGTGAGATCGCGGTTGGCCGGCAACAGCTGGTAGCCGCCATGTTCGGAATACTGCATGGCATCGACCAGGCTGCACTCGCCTATCAGCACGTCGTAGATCGAATAGTTCAGGTTCAGCTTGTCCACACCGCTGCCGGTGGTGGCATTGCCCTGCGGATCGAGGTCGACCAGCAGCACCCGACGTCGGGTGGCAACCAGCGAGGCCGCCAGGTTGATGCAGGTGGTGGTCTTGGCGACACCGCCCTTCTGGTTGGCGATGGCGAATACTCTAGCCATGGTCAGTGTCTGTCCGGGTCATGAAGTGCGGCGCAGTATCAGCAGATGGCGCTGACCTTGGCAACCGGGAACCTTGAGGACGTGACAGGCCTCGAGACGGAAGTCAGGTGGCAAGGCTTGCAGCTCGTCGTCAGGCTGTACCCCTTTCATCGCCAACCAGCGCGTATCGCAGTTACCCAGGTGACGGGTCCAGCTGGCAAAGTCCTGCAACGAGCTGAAGGCGCGCGAGGTGATGCCGTCGAAGGCGGCCGCAGGCTGGAACTGCTCGACGCGGCTATGCACCACTTCGAGATTGGCCAGCTTCAGCTCGAGCTTCACCTGAGTGAGGAAGCGCGTCTTTTTGCCGTTGGAGTCGAGCAGAGTGAATGCGCGCTCGGGAAACAGAATCGCCAACGGCACGCCAGGCATGCCGCCACCGCTGCCCACGTCGAGCCAACGCTGGCCTCCTTCGGCGACAAACCGCACCACACTGAGACTGTCGAGCAGATGGCGCGACACCATCTCATCCGGATCGCGGACCGCCGTGAGGTTGTACGCCTTGTTCCACTTGATCAGCAACGCCAGATAGGCGAGCAGCTGCTCGTGTTGCAATGGGCTGAGGTCGACGCCCAGCTCACGGGCGCCAAGGCGAAGCTCCTCGGCGTGGTGCGGACTGACCAGACTCATCAGGCGCTCTGCTCCAGCTGCTGGCCAGCGCTGCGCTTTTTCAGATGAATCATCAGCAGCGAAACCGCCGCTGGCGTCACGCCGGGAATCCGCGATGCTTGACCAAGAGTCTCAGGACGGGCTTGGGACAGCTTGTGCTGGATCTCCTTGGACAGTCCGGAGATGGTCGCATAGTCGATATCTTCCGGCAGTCGGATGTTCTCGCTAGCGCGCAGCCGCTCGATTTCTTCCTGCTGGCGTTCGATGTAACCGGCGTACTTGGTCTTGATCTCCACCTGCTCGGCAACCTGCGCATCCTCGACACCATCGCCGGTGAGTTCGACCAAGCTGCGGTAGTCGATCTCCGGACGTGCCAGTAGATTCAACAGGTTGTACTCGCGTGCCAGCGGACTGCCGAAACGCTCGACGATGGCCTCGCCCTCGGGCGTACCCGGACGGACCCAACTGCTCTTCAGGCGCTGCTCTTCGCGTTCGATACCCTCGCGCTTGGCACAGAACGCCGCCCAACGGTCATCATCGACCAGGCCCAGCTCGCGGCCTTTTTCGGTCAGACGCAGATCCGCATTGTCCTCGCGCAGGATCAGCCGATACTCGGCGCGCGAGGTGAACATGCGATAGGGCTCCTGAGTGCCAAGCGTGATCAGGTCATCCACCAGCACGCCGAGATAGGCCTCGTCACGGCGGGGGCACCAGGCATCACGGCCTTGAGCGCGCAGTGCGGCGTTAGCGCCGGCGAGCAGGCCCTGGGCGCCCGCCTCCTCGTAGCCGGTGGTGCCGTTGATCTGGCCGGCGAAGAACAGCCCGCCGATCACCTTGGTCTCCAGGCTGTACTTGAGATCGCGCGGGTCGAAGTAGTCGTACTCGATCGCATAGCCCGGGCGCACGATATGTGCGTGCTCCATGCCACGAATGCTCTGCACGATCTGCAGCTGCACGTCGAACGGCAGCGAGGTGGAGATGCCGTTGGGATACAGCTCGTGAGTGGTTAGGCCTTCAGGTTCGAGGAAGACCTGGTGGCTGTCCTTGTCAGCGAAACGGTGGATCTTGTCCTCGATCGAAGGGCAGTAGCGCGGACCAATGCCTTCGATCACGCCCGAATACATGGGCGAGCGATCCAAGTTAGCAGCGATGATCTCGTGAGTGCGCGCATTGGTGTGGGTGATCCAGCAGCTTACCTGTGCCGGATGTTGATCGCGGCTGCCGAGGAACGACATCACCGGCAGCGGGTTGTCGCCCGGTTGCTCAGTCATCTGCGAAAAGTCCACCGAACGGCCATCGATGCGCGGCGGCGTACCGGTCTTCAGCCGGCCGACGCGCAGGGGCAACTCACGCAGCCGTTGCGCGAGGGCAATCGAGGGCGGATCACCAGCCCGACCGCCGGAGTAGTTCTGCAACCCGATATGGATCAGTCCGCCGAGGAAGGTACCGGTGGTCAGTACCACCGAGGTAGCGAAGAAACGCAGCCCCATCTGAGTGACCACGCCCTTGACCACGTCCTGTTCGACGATCAGGTCATCGGCCGCCTGCTGGAATATCCACAGGTTCGGCTGGTTCTCCAGGATCGTGCGAATAGCCGCCTTGTACAAAACACGGTCGGCCTGCGCGCGGGTGGCGCGTACCGCTGGTCCCTTGCGGCTATTGAGCACGCGGAACTGGATGCCGCCCTTGTCAGTGGCGGTGGCCATAGCACCACCCAGGGCATCGATCTCCTTGACAAGGTGGCTCTTGCCGATGCCACCGATGGCCGGATTGCAACTCATCTGCCCCAGGGTTTCCACATTGTGGCTGAGCAGCAGGGTCTTCACGCCCATGCGTGCTGCTGCCAAGGCAGCTTCGGTACCGGCATGGCCGCCACCGATAACGATCACGTCAAAACGGGAAGGGAAGTCCACCACGCACCTCGTGCCTGTTCAGATGGGAGTTTTTGGGAAGCCGCGAAGTATAGGCAGTTAGCCGTCGCATAAGAAGGGCCTTGGACAAAAAATAACCAGCCGGGCATCTGAAGTGGTGGTCCTTCAAAAAGATTAAAAAAGAAGAAATTTATAAAGAGCTTGTTTATATGTTTATGTATGTGCAAGCCGAAATCTGTGGATAACCTCTTGTAGGCCTCGAAACAACAGGGTCGTGGCAAAGGATAACGCTGTGCTGCGCCTATGGGTTACCGGTGCGAATGCAGTACGCACCTTGTGGATTAAAGCAACGTTTATGCACAGCCGAATGCGCGCGCAGCTTTCAAAGCTGGTTATCGACTGGGTTCAAGAATGCTTTTCCACAGGGCTTAGCGCGCCGAAGCCGCACGCTTTTAGACCGACGGGGCACGAGCGGCTGCCCCTTTGGAGCGGGGCGGGACAGTGAGGTTACCCCTAGCCGGGGTTTACTTGCCGATACAGAAGCTGGAAAAGATCCGGCCTAGAAGGTCGTCAGAAGTGAAGGCTCCGGTAATCTCGCCAAGAGCTTGTTGGGCGAGCCGCAGATCCTCGGCGAGCAGCTCGCCTGCACCTGCCTGAGTCAACTGGGCATGCCCGTGGTGCAGGTACTCGTCAGCCAGACGGAGCGCATCGAGATGGCGACGGCGCGCGCTGAAGCTGCTCTCGGCGGTCTGCTCATAGCCCATGCAATGCTTCAGATGTTCGCGCAGCAATTCGACGCCCTCGCCCGATCGCGCGCACAGACTCACGCTCACCAGACCGTCATTGCTTACGCTCAGTGCGATGGGATCGCCGCTGAGGTCCGCTTTATTACGGATCACAGTGACCTTGCTGGGACAGGGTGCGCTGTCGAGAAACTCCGGCCAGAGGGCCAGCGGGTCGGCGGACTCAGGCGCACAGGCATCGACAACCAAGAGCACACGGTCTGCTTCGCCTATGGCATCTAGCGCCCGCTGAACGCCGATACGCTCGACCTGATCCTGGGTATCGCGCAAGCCGGCGGTATCCAGTACATGCAGCGGCATGCCATCGATGAGGATGTGCTCGCGCAACACGTCGCGCGTGGTACCGGCGATATCGGTAACAATCGCCGCCTCCCGGCCGGCCAGCGCATTGAGCAGGCTGGATTTCCCCGCGTTGGGCCGGCCGGCAATCACCACCGTCATGCCATCGCGCAGCAGCGCGCCTTGCCCGGCTTCGCGTAGCACTGTGGATAACTCTGCGCGAACGGCTTCGAGTTGGGTTAGGACATGACCATCGGCGAGAAAATCGATTTCCTCCTCGGGAAAATCGATTGCCGCCTCGACATAGATGCGCAGTTGAATCAGCTGCTCGGTGAGGCCATGGACTCTGCGGGAAAACTCGCCTTGCAGGGAGCGCAGCGCGTTGCGCGCAGCCTGCGCGGAACTCGCTTCGATCAGATCAGCGATCGCTTCGGCCTGGGCCAGATCCAGCTTGTCGTTGAGGAACGCTCGTTCGCTGAACTCTCCAGGACGCGCAAGCCGCGCGCCGAGTTCCACGCAGCGTTGTAATAACAGGTCGAGTACCACGGGCCCGCCGTGCCCCTGCAGTTCCAACACATCCTCACCGGTGAAGGAATGCGGCCCCGGGAAGAACAGCATCAGTCCCTCGTCGATAACCTCACCATCGTCAGCATGGAACGGTCCGTAGTGAGCGTGGCGCGGGGTTGGTTCGCGACCGCTCAGGGTTATAGCCAGCGCTTTGGCGCGTGAGCCGGAGACCCTGACGATACCGACCCCACCGCGACCGGGAGCGGTGGCGACGGCGGCTATGGTTTCGCGGACTGGGCTCATGGCGGTTCTCCAATGGCGACGGGTAAATAGCAGAACGCCCCAATCAAGGGGCGTTTTGCATCAAGCGAAGGTCGGGTCAGGCCGTCTTGGCCCCCTCGATCTGCCGAGTAATGTACCACTGCTGAGCGATCGACAAGACGTTGTTGACCACCCAGTACAGCACCAGGCCGGCAGGGAACCAGAGGAAAAAGAAGGTGAAGATGATCGGCAGGAGCTTCATCACCTTGGCCTGCATCGGATCCGGCGGGGTCGGATTCAGCTGCTGCTGGATGAACATGGTGACGCCCATGATGATCGGCAGGATGAAGAAGGGATCCTTGATCGACAGGTCGGTGATCCAGAACATCCAAGGTGCCTGGCGCATTTCTACGCTTTCCAGCAGTACCCAGTACAGGGCCAGGAATACCGGCATCTGCACGATGATCGGTAGGCAGCCGCCCAGTGGATTGATCTTTTCCTTCTTGTACAACTCCATCATCGCCTGGGACAGCTTCTGGCGATCATCGCCGTGCTGTTCCTTCAATGCTTGCATCTTGGGCGATACCGCTCGCATGCGGGCCATTGACTTGTAGCTGGCGGCGGACAGGGGGAAGAAGGCCAGTTTGATGATGATGGTCAGGACGATGATCGACCAACCCCAGTTACCCAGCAGTGCATGGATGTTTTCCAGCAGCCAGAAGATCGGCTGGGCAATGAACCAGAGGATGCCGTAATCAACGGTCAGGCGCAGGCCGGGTGAAAGCTCCTCGAGCTTCTCCTGACTTTTCGGACCGGCATACAGCGTGGCGCCGGTTTCGCCTTGAGCGCCTGGCGCCACGCTGACCGCCGGCCCGGTGAAACCGATGATGTAGTTGCCCTGGCTATCCTTGCGGGTCTGGACCAGGTTGGTATCGTCTGTCTGAGGAATCCAGGCGGTAACGAAGTAGTGCTGCAGCCATGCAATCCAACCGCCCTGCACAGTTTCGCGCAGGTTCTTGTCGTCCATGTCGCCCATTGAAACCTTGGTGTAGGGCTCGTCCTTGGTCCACAACGCCGCACCCAGGTAGGTCGCGGTGCCAGTTGCGGTGCTTGAGGACGGATCGGCGCTGCTGTCGCGCTTGAGCTGGCCGAACAGGTAACCGGTCCAGGGCTTGTCGCTCTGGTTGTCGATCAAATAACGCACGGCCAGGTCGTACTGGCCACGATCGAAGGTGAAGCGTTTGACGTAGTTGATGCCGTCAGCGCTGTACTTCAGATCGACAACCAGCTGGTCCTGACCTTCGGCGAGCTGGTACTCGCTCTTCTCGCTGCTGTACTGCGGACGACCGCTGGCCTTGTCAGGGCCATCGCCGATCAATCCGCTCTGGGCTTCATAGGTCCGCTCGCTGCTCCGCTCGAACAGCTGGAACGGGACCTCCGGATGATCCTGCCGGCGGGGATACTTCGGCAGATTCAATTCGACGATATCGCCGCCGCGTGGGTCGATGGCAACGTCCAGAACATCGGTGCGCACGCGAATCAGCTGGCTGCTCGGTACAGCTGGCGCAACGATGCTGGCCTGTTGCTGACTGGCTACCGCGGGTACGTCCTCATGATTGCCCTCGACAGCCGTCGACGGGCTTTCCGGCAACGCCGCCATGGACGACTGGGTTTGAGAGGTCGCTGCTGGAAGTGCTGCCTGACCGTAATCCTGGTTCCACTGAAGAACCATCAGGTAGGCAACGACTGCCAGAGCTACGAGCAGTATCGAGCGTTTGATATCCATGGTTACTCGGCCATCGGAGATGAATTGGAAGTGTTGTGAGGAGGCACAGGATCGTAGCCACCCGGGTTCCACGGGTGGCAACGCCCCAACCTGCGCAGGCTCAGCCAGCCGCCACGCAACAGACCATGGGTTTCGATGGCCTCAAGTGCATAGCAGGAGCAGCTTGGATAGAAACGACAGTGACTGGCCATCATCGGACTGATGGCGTACTGGTAGACCTTGATCGAAGCGATGGCCAATTTACGCATGGGTGCTGTTGGCGGCTCCAGGTTCGACGGCGGTCTTGGCTGGGTTGCGTGACAGTCGCTTCCAGAGCTTGGCGAACTGCTTCGCCAGTTCGGGATTGTCCAGATCAGCCAATCCCTTGCGGGCGATGATCACGATGTCCCAGCCCGCCAGTTCCAGCTGGTGGTGGCGAAAGGTTTCCCGTATCTGCCGCTTGATGCGGTTACGTTCCACCGAAAGCTTGACGCTTTTCTTGCCGATCACCAACCCAAGGCGGGGGTGTTGCAGATCGTTCTCGCGTGCCAGCAGCAGGACGTTCCTGCCAGGCACCTTACCGGAAGGGGAGTCGAAGACTGCCTTGAATTGGCGGGGAGTCAGCAGACGCTTTTCCCGGCCGAAGCCCCGACTCACTACCTGTTCCGATATCAGACGGTCAGACGCTTACGGCCTTTGGCGCGACGGCGGGACAGAACTTGACGACCGTTCTTGGTGGCCATGCGGGCACGGAAGCCATGGGTACGAGCGCGCTTGATGGTGCTGGGTTGGAAAGTGCGTTTCATGGTGCGGTTACCTGGTGATCCATTGCGGGCCGGAATGGCCCCCTTTTAAGAGACCGGCGATTGTAGAGAAGCAACCGAGTCAGGTCAATTTCCAACCAACGCTTGGGCAGGAAAAGATAAGAAAAAAGAAAGATTAAAAAAGCTTTCTAAATCTAGTGCTTATGTATGGTGACACGTCGTCTTGTGTATAAGTAATTCAAATAATTGTTTTTAAAAGGAAAATTCATAAGATAACCTGGTGCGAAACGGGTGCGCTCCCGGTGCGCAAGCGGTGTGGTTGCTGGGGATTAGTCTGATGAATATCCACAGATGGTGTCTACCTGAGCTTTCGCACAGGGCTCTCAACTGATCTCAGGGATACTTATCCACAACTCTTACGCTGCCGGTTTGTAGATCTCTTCATACATATACGACTAACCCTCATCCATTGGGATTGCTGGTAGTTGTGGATAACCATCCGTCTGCTCGCTACAATGGCTGCCGTCTTACCTCGACAGTGTCGATAGGAGTTTCCGTGTCGGTGGAACTTTGGCAGCAATGCGTGGAGCTATTGCGCGACGAGCTGCCTGCTCAGCAATTCAACACATGGATTCGTCCGCTGCAGGTCGAGAGCGAGGGCGATGAGTTGCGCGTCTATGCGCCTAACCGTTTCGTGCTCGACTGGGTCAACGAGAAGTATCTTTCACGGTTGCTCGAGTTGCTTGCAGAACGGGCGAGCGGAATGACGCCGGCGTTGTCGCTGCTGATCGGTAGTAAGCGTACGGCCGCGGCTGCCCTGCCTTCCGCTGCGGCGGCGCGCGCGCAAGCTACCCCCGCGGTTGCCGCATCTCCGGCCGGACCTGAACCGGCACCTAGATTCGAGCCGGTATCCTCCGTCGCTGTCGAAAGCGAACCTACGGGGGATGCCGCCAAGCCTGCGCGTAACGTGCAGGTTGAGGGGGCCCTCAAGCACACCAGCTATCTGAATCGGACCTTTACCTTCGAGAACTTCGTTGAAGGTAAGTCCAACCAGCTAGCGCGGGCCGCTGCCTGGCAGGTAGCGGACAATCCCAAGCATGGCTACAACCCGCTGTTTCTTTATGGGGGCGTCGGCCTGGGCAAGACCCACCTGATGCACGCGGTGGGCAACCACTTACTCAAGAAGAACCCCAATGCCAAGGTGGTCTACCTGCATTCGGAGCGATTCGTCGCGGATATGGTCAAGGCGTTGCAGCTCAACGCTATCAACGAGTTCAAACGGTTCTACAGGTCAGTGGATGCGCTGCTGATCGACGATATCCAGTTCTTCGCAAAGAAGGAGCGCTCCCAGGAGGAGTTCTTCCACACCTTCAATGCCCTGCTTGAAGGCGGGCAGCAGGTGATCCTGACGAGCGACCGTTACCCGAAGGAGATCGATGGCCTGGAGGAGCGTCTCAAATCCCGTTTCGGCTGGGGGCTCACGGTAGCCGTCGAACCTCCTGAACTGGAAACCCGGGTAGCGATCCTGATGAAAAAGGCCGATCAGGCCAAAGTCGAACTGCCGCACGATGCGGCGTTTTTCATTGCTCAGAGAATTCGTTCCAATGTTCGCGAGTTGGAAGGTGCATTGAAACGGGTTATCGCCCATGCGCATTTCATGGGGCGGGACATCACCATTGAACTGATTCGCGAGTCGCTCAAGGATCTGCTGGCGTTGCAGGATAAGCTGGTGAGCGTCGACAATATTCAGCGTACGGTCGCTGAGTATTACAAGATCAAGATTTCCGATTTGCTGTCGAAAAGACGCTCGCGCTCTGTAGCCCGTCCTCGACAAGTGGCAATGGCGCTTTCAAAAGAGCTGACCAATCACAGCCTTCCCGAAATCGGCGATGCGTTCGGTGGTCGCGATCACACCACGGTGCTTCATGCCTGCCGTAAAATCGCCGAACTTCGGGAAATAGACGCCGATATTCGGGAAGACTACAAGAATTTGCTCCGAACTTTGACCACCTGAGTGCGAACCATCCAATAGGCAAGGGACCAGACCATGCATTTCACCATTCAGCGCGAAGCCCTGTTGAAACCCCTGCAACTGGTTGCTGGCGTTGTCGAACGGCGCCAAACCTTGCCGGTGCTATCCAATGTTCTGCTCGTTGTAGAAGGACAGCAGCTGTCGTTGACCGGTACTGACTTGGAGGTCGAGCTGGTTGGACGTGTGGCGCTCGAAGACGCCGCCGAACCCGGCGAGATCACCGTTCCTGCACGCAAGCTGATGGATATCTGCAAGAGCTTGCCGAGCGATGCAGTCATCGACATTCGACTGGATGATCAGAAGGCGCTGATCAAGTCAGGACGCAGCCGTTTTACCTTGTCTACCCTTCCTGCCAACGATTTCCCTACCGTCGAGGAAGGGCCTGGCTCGCTTGGTTTCAGTGTCGAACAGGGCAAACTGCGTCGGCTGATCGAGCGCAGCAGTTTCGCCATGGCACAACAGGATGTGCGCTACTACCTGAACGGTATGCTGATTGAAGTTTCTAGCGGCTTACTGCGCACCGTAGCGACCGACGGCCATCGTTTGGCGATGTGTTCCATGCAGGCGGGGATCGAGCAACCTGACCGTCATCAGGTCATTGTGCCGCGAAAGGGGATTCTCGAATTGGCGCGGCTACTCACCGACCAGGATGCTCAGGTAAGCATCGTTTTGGGTCAGCATCACATTCGTGCGACCACCGGTGAGTTCACTTTCACGTCCAAGCTGGTCGACGGCAAGTTTCCCGATTACGAGCGGGTATTGCCCCGTGGCGGCGACAAGCTGGTAGTGGGCGATCGCCAATTGTTGCGCGAGGCATTCAGTCGTACAGCGATTCTTTCCAACGAGAAGTATCGGGGCATTCGTCTGCAGCTTGAGAATGGCCTACTGAAGATTCAGGCCAACAACCCCGAGCAGGAAGAGGCAGAGGAGGAAGTTGTTGTCGACTACAACGGTGGTTCGCTTGAAATCGGCTTCAACGTCAGTTATTTGCTCGACGTGCTGGGCGTAATGACTACCGACCAGATTCGACTGATTCTTTCTGACGCAAATAGTAGTGCCCTGGTTCAGGAATTTGATAACGACGACTCCGCCTACGTCGTTATGCCGATGCGCTTGTAACCCTCCGCGTTAATGTCGCTCAGCCGTCTCTCCGTCACCGGGGTGCGTAATCTGCAACCGGTGACGCTTACCCCCTCTCCTCGCATCAACATCCTCCACGGCGACAATGGCAGCGGTAAGACCAGCTTGCTCGAAGCGGTCCACCTGCTTGGATTGGCGCGATCGTTTCGCAGCCTGCGACTTACCCCGGTAATTGCCTACGAGCAACCCAGCTGTACGGTGTTTGGAGAAGTTCAGTTGGCGGGCGGGCAGCGCTGTGCGTTGGGCGTTGCACGGGATCGCAGCGGTGAGATGCGCATCCGTATTGATGGACAGAACGCCCGCAGCGCCGCCGAGCTGGCCGACCTGCTGCCCTTGCAATTGATCAATCCCGATAGTTTTCGCTTGCTCGAAGGCGCGCCAAAGCTTCGAAGGCAGTTTTTGGATTGGGGTGTGTTCCACGTGGAACAGCGTTTCCTGGGAGCTTGGCAGCGCCTCCAGCAGGCACTGCGGCAACGGAACTCGTGGCTGCGGCGTGGTACACTGGACGACGCTTCGCAAGTCGCCTGGTCGCGAGAGCTGGCACTCGCGAGTGAGGAAATTGACGGTTATCGCCGGAATTATATTCAGACGTTCAAGCCGGTCTTCGAACGTACGTTGAGTGCTCTTTTAGAGCTGGACGGCCTGCAGCTGAGTTATTACCGGGGATGGGATAAAGAGCGCTCGCTAGAAGAAGTGCTGAGCGCTTCGCTGGAACGAGATCGTGCTCTCGGTCATACCCAGGCTGGGCCGCAACGTGCGGATCTACGGCTGCGGATCGGTGGACATAGTGCCGCTGAAGTGTTGTCACGCGGACAGCAGAAGCTAGTGGTCTGCGCGCTCAGAATTGCCCAGGGTCACCTCGTCAGCGAAGCTAAACGCGGCCAGTGCATCTATCTGGTAGACGATCTGCCGTCTGAGCTGGATGAACAGCATAGACAGGCGCTGTGCGGATTATTGGAGCAACTGGATTGTCAGGTGTTCATAACCTGTGTTGATTCGACCGTTTTGCAAGCAGGCTGGCATGTAGAAACGCCAGTCTCAATGTTTCACGTGGAACATGGGCGCGTTACCCAGACCACGGCCCCTCCGGAGTGAAAGTATGAGCGAAAATCACGCGTACGATTCGTCCAGCATCAAGGTGCTGAAGGGCCTCGATGCCGTACGTAAGCGTCCCGGCATGTACATTGGTGATACTGACGATGGCACAGGCCTGCACCACATGGTCTTTGAAGTGGTCGATAATTCCATCGACGAAGCGCTGGCAGGCCATTGCAGCGACATTTCCATCACTATCCACACCGATGAGTCGATCACTGTTCGCGACAATGGTCGCGGGATTCCGGTTGATATTCATAAGGAAGAAGGTGTTTCGGCTGCGGAAGTGATCATGACCGTCCTGCACGCTGGCGGTAAGTTCGACGACAACTCCTACAAGGTGTCCGGCGGTCTACACGGCGTGGGTGTCTCAGTGGTGAACGCACTGTCCGAAGAGCTGTTGCTGACGGTACGCCGTGACGGAAAAGTCTGGGAACAGGTCTATCGACATGGTGTGCCACAGGCTCCTCTGGCTGCGGTAGGTGTAACCGAAGGCTCCGGCACTGAAATTCATTTCAAGCCGTCGGCAGAGACCTTCCAGAACATCCACTTCAGCTGGGACATCCTGGCCAAGCGTCTGCGCGAGCTCTCCTTCCTCAACTCCGGGGTTGGCATCGTCTTGCGTGACGAGCGCAGTGCTAAAGAAGAGCTGTTCAAGTATGAAGGCGGTTTGAGCGCCTTCGTCGCCTATCTGAACACCAACAAGACGGCGGTCAATCAGGTTTTCCATTTCAACGTACAGCGCGACGATGGAGTGGGTGTGGAAGTGGCGTTGCAGTGGAACGATAGCTTCAACGAGAACATTCTCTGTTTCACGAATAACATCCCCCAACGCGACGGCGGCACACACCTGGCCGGGTTCCGCTCGGCGTTAACTCGCAATCTGAACAACTACATCGAACAGGAAGGTCTGGCGAAGAAGCACAAGATCTCCACCACCGGTGATGACGCTCGTGAAGGCCTGACGGCGATTATCTCGGTCAAAGTGCCGGATCCCAAGTTCAGTTCGCAGACCAAAGACAAGCTGGTCTCGTCGGAAGTTAAGACGGCAGTGGAACAGGAGATGGGCAAGTATTTTGCTGACTTCCTGCTCGAGCATCCGAACGAAGCCAAGGCTGTCGTCGGTAAGATGATCGATGCAGCGCGCGCGCGCGAGGCTGCACGTAAAGCGCGGGAGATGACCCGCCGCAAGGGCGCCCTGGACATCGCCGGGCTGCCGGGCAAGCTAGCCGACTGCCAGGAGAAAGACCCGGCACTCTCCGAACTCTACATCGTGGAGGGTGACTCCGCCGGCGGTTCTGCCAAACAGGGCCGTAACCGCAAGACCCAGGCTATCCTGCCGCTGAAGGGCAAGATTCTTAACGTCGAGAAGGCACGCTTCGACAAGATGCTCTCCTCGCAGGAAGTTGGCACCTTGATTACCGCTCTTGGCTGCGGTATCGGCCGTGAGGAATACAACATCGAGAAACTGCGTTACCACAACATCATCATCATGACCGATGCTGACGTCGACGGTTCGCACATCCGTACCCTGCTGCTGACTTTCTTCTTCCGCCAGTTGCCGGAGCTGATCGAGCGCGGCTACGTGTATATCGCCCAGCCACCGCTGTACAAGGTCAAGCGCGGCAAGCAGGAACAGTACATCAAGGACGACGAAGCGATGGAGGAATACCTGACCCAGTCCGCCCTCGAAGATGCCAGTCTGCATGTCAACGAAGATGCACCGGGCCTCGCTGGCGAGGCGCTGGAACGCTTGGTGAACGACTACCGTACGGTGATGAAGACCCTGCAGCGTCTTTCCCGACTGTATCCACAGGAGCTGACGGAGCACTTCATCTATCTGCCGCGTATTCCTGTTGAGCAACTGGCAGATCAGGCCGCCATGCAGAGCTGGCTCGAGCGCTATGCCGCCCTGCTCAAAGGAGTCGAGCGCTCAGGGCTGACCTACAGCGTCAGCCTGCGCGAGGACAAGGAGCGCCATCTGTGGCTGCCGGAAGTGGCGATCACCTCGCATGGGCTTGCCAGCTACATCACCTTCAACCGTGATTTCTTCGCCAGCAACGACTACCGTACCGTTACCGCCCTCGGCGACAAGCTCAACAGCTTGCTTGAGGAAGGTGCCTATGTGCAGCGTGGCGAGCGCAAGAAGGCGGTCGCGTCGTTCAAGGAGGCCCTGGACTGGCTGATGACTGAGGGGACTCGCCGCCACAGCGTGCAGCGCTATAAGGGGCTTGGCGAGATGAACCCCGACCAGCTGTGGGAAACGACGATGGACCCGGCTGTACGTCGGATGCTGAAGGTAACCATCGAGGATGCCATTGCTGCCGACCAGATCTTCAATACCCTGATGGGCGATGCTGTTGAACCGCGTCGGGATTTCATCGAGGCGAATGCGCTGGCGGTATCGAACCTGGACTTCTGAGCCCCTTTTCCACCCTCCTTTTCACGCAGTTCATCTAACAAAGAACCCCGGCTTTTGGCCGGGGTTCTTTGTTTATATAGCCCTAGTAAATCGAGGCGAATGGATTAATCAATTTAGAGAAATTCCATTCTCAACGTAAGGTTACTGTCATTCGGTCATCCACCTTACCGCGCCCACAAGGGCACATGAATTTACGGGGTAATCACTAATGCTGGACACCAATCTCAAGACCCAGTTGAAAGCCTACCTGGAGAAGGTCACCCAGCCCTTCGAGATCGTCGCGTCCCTCGATGACGGCGAAAAATCCCGGGAAATGCTGAGCCTGCTGCAGGACATCGTCAGCCTCAGTGACAAGATCACCCTCAAGACCGACGGCGCCGATGCGCGCAAGCCGTCGTTCTCGCTCAACCGCATTGGCGGCAACATCAGCCTGCGTTTTGCCGGCATCCCCATGGGCCACGAGTTCACCTCGCTGGTGCTGGCCCTGCTGCAGGTCGGCGGTCACCCGTCGAAGACCGCGCCGGAAGTGATCGAGCAGATCAAGGCGCTCGACGGCGACTACCAGTTCGAAACCTACTTCTCGCTGTCCTGCCAGAACTGCCCGGACGTGGTCCAGGCGCTGAACCTGATGGCCGTGCTCAACCCGAACATCAAGCACGTCGCCATCGACGGCGCGCTGTTCCAGGACGAAGTCGAAGCGCGGCAGATCATGTCGGTGCCGAGCATCTACCTCAACGGCGAGCTGTTCACCCAGGGCCGCATGAA
>NZ_JAOEIY010000020.1 GCF_025966695.1 Stutzerimonas sp. S1
TTCGAACGTAACAAACCGCACGTCAACGTCGGTACCATTGGTCACGTCGACCATGGCAAGACCACGCTGACTGCTGCTCTGACTCGCGTGTGCTCCGAAGTTTTCGGTTCCGCTCGTGTCGACTTCGACAAGATCGACAGCGCTCCGGAAGAGAAGGCGCGCGGTATCACCATCAACACTGCCCACGTAGAGTACGACTCCAACGTCCGTCACTACGCGCACGTTGACTGCCCGGGTCACGCTGACTATGTGAAGAACATGATCACCGGTGCGGCCCAGATGGATGGTGCGATCCTGGTTTGCTCGGCTGCTGACGGCCCCATGCCGCAGACTCGCGAGCACATCCTGCTGTCCCGTCAGGTTGGCGTTCCGTACATCGTCGTGTTCCTGAACAAGGCTGACATGGTTGACGACGCCGAGCTGCTCGAGCTGGTCGAGATGGAAGTTCGCGACCTGCTGTCGACCTATGACTTCCCGGGCGACGACACGCCGATCATCATCGGTTCCGCGCTGATGGCGCTGAACGGTGAAGACGACAACGAGCTGGGCACCACTGCGGTCAAGAAGCTGGTCGAAACTCTGGATACCTACATTCCTGAGCCGGTTCGCGCCATCGACAAGCCGTTCCTGATGCCGATCGAAGACGTGTTCTCGATCTCCGGTCGCGGTACCGTTGTGACTGGTCGTGTTGAGCGTGGCATCGTCAAGGTTCAGGAAGAGATCGAGATCGTCGGTCTGCGTCCGACCACCAAGACCACCTGCACCGGCGTGGAAATGTTCCGCAAGCTGCTGGACGAAGGTCG
>NZ_JAOEIY010000021.1 GCF_025966695.1 Stutzerimonas sp. S1
ATCGTTGGGTGCTCATAGACTTCCTCCTATGCTCAAAGCATAGGCCGGGGATGTCTACCGGAGCGGGGGTAGTCCATCCACCTTAAGTCAGTGTCCACTCAGCCCGGGACAGACCAGCCGTTGTGTCTGCGAAGGATTCGTGCCGCCGGCTTAGCGCGCCAAGTTCGGGGGTATGACCATCCCTATGCCAAGGGCCCATCTCGAGTCGGATAACAACCGGTTGAGGTGAGAGCCCGGCTCGGTATCGAACACTGAAGTGTGGACGATGAGAAAAGGTGAGCTCGGCAGCTGTTGCAGGAGATGCAGACGCGAAATTGGTATCTGCGAAGCGCGATTTCTGTCAGCGGATCTCGCAGCTCCGTCCGATGCTACGCCAATAGCCGCGCACCAAGAGAGCAAAACCAAACTGCAAACTCAACCGGTAGAGCCGGCACAGCTGCAACCTCGGCACTTTTGCTATCGGCGCTAGCACATCCTAATGTGGTGTGCGGGGGGCTCCACCGCTGCACAGCGCTAGCCATCCGCACTCCGGCACAGTTCGCTGCAATTTGGCGAACAAGCCCTCAGCAGATAAAGCAGGAGGAATTGATAGCAACGCTAAGGCCTACTAACAGGCTGCGGTATATTCAACGCATCGCCTGGAGCCTACGTAATTTTCCGTCGTGCAAAGACAAACCCCCGGCCAGCTGAGCTGGTCGGGGGTTTGAGATAAGAGCTTGACGATGACC
>NZ_JAOEIY010000022.1 GCF_025966695.1 Stutzerimonas sp. S1
TTGGTGGCTTCGCACTGGTTCGGTGCTGGAACCGGACACTCGGTGGCGTAACCAACCACCGTATGGTTCTCATCATCGCATTGCTTGAAAACATCGACGTGACCGGCAACGTAGTAGCCGTCTATTGAGCCATGCCGGCACTCGTGCTCTGGATACGGGTTGGACGGTTGCCCAATCATCGTCCAGGTACCTGACGGGGGCCAGAGCGCTTTACATGCCGCAGTCGACGCGGCAACAGGGCTGCTTCCGCTCCATTTTCCCGAGCCATTCAACCGAGTCGCGAAATAGGATTCGGCGTATACGGAGCAGCTGAAAAGGCCGAGCAGGAAAACGAAAAGCACCCTCATCATCACCACCTCGAAAAAATCGCGTAAGCGCACGCCGCACCAATGCAGAAGAAGGCGAACTCCCAGAGCGCTTGCATGGCTACCTCGCTAAGAGAAAGGCCGGCACTAGGCCGGCCCGGGTTGCTGGTGAGCGTTACGAACGCAGGAAGCCGAGGACGACGCG
>NZ_JAOEIY010000002.1 GCF_025966695.1 Stutzerimonas sp. S1
CATGTGAGAGTAGGTCATCGTCAAGCTCTTATCTCAAACCCCCGACCAGCTCAGCTGGCCGGGGGTTTGTCTTTGCACGACGGAAAATTCGGCTGAAGTTGAAGTAGGCCTTCGTCAGCAAGCTGTCGGTGGAGTAGCCGGTACGGCGTCTCTGCCAGACCCTCAAGGTGCATCCCAGCGGTTTGGCTGGCCGAGCCAAAATCCGCACGCACCAAGGAAGATCGGCGTCTGGTCGGATTGCTCAAACATGCCTGGTTGCAAAGCGGTGGGGTCTTCGGCTACCGAAAAATCCACGACGACCTACGTGAGCTAGGCAAGTCCTAGGGCCGACACTGCGTAGCTTGCCTGATGCTGATAGAGGAGTTGCGCTCGCAGACCCATTATCGTCTATTACGGAGGCAAGCCGACAGTGGCTTAGCCCAACCGCCTGGAGCGGCAGTTCAACGCCAGTGAACCGAACAAGGCTTGGGTCACCGACATCACCTACATCCGTACCTATGAGGGCTGGTTGTACTTGGCCGTGGTGGTGGATCTGTTTTCACGCTGGTGACTGGATGGTCAATGAACCGCAGATGTGCAGCGACCTGGCCATCGATGCGTTGCTGACGGTGGTCTGGCGGCGCATGCCCAAACAGGAAGCGATGACTCACTCCGGCCAAGGCAGCCAGTTCAGCTGCTCGGACTGACCAGAGTTTCCTCAAGGCTAACAACCTGATCAGCAGCATGAGTCGACGCGGCAACTGCCACGACAACGCGGTCGCGGAAAGCTTTTTCCAGTTACTGAGGAGGGAACGCATCCGACGGAAAATCTACGGCACTCGCGAAGAAGCTCGCAGTGATGTGTTCGACTACATCGAGGTGTTTTACAACCGAACCCGCCGCCATAGTCACTTAGGCGGTGTCAGTCCTGAGGCGTTTGAACGTGCCTCATTATGAGGTCGGAAAATGTCTACCGGAGCGGGGGTAGTCCAGTTCCGGGTACCGGGTTAATCGCCACGGTATTCACAACCGCTAGTGCACGTTTCGTGAATGCGTATACGTGACAGTTCCGGTAGGAGCGGCTTCAGTTCGCGCCAGATCCATCTGGCGAGATTTTCGCTGGTTGGATTCTCCAAGCCCGGAAGGTCGTTGAGGTAGTTGTGGTCTAGTCGTTCATAGATTGGGCTGAAGAGTGCCTTGAGCTCGCCGAAGTCGCGAATCCAGCCCGTATACGGGTCTACGTCGCCCTGTATGTAGATTGCAACGCGGAAGGAGTGGCCATGCAGTCGCCCACATTTATGCCCTGCTGGCACGTTTGGCAGGCGGTGTGCGGACTCGAAGGTGAACTCTTTGAATATTTCCACGGAAGTCTCGCTGGTAGAGGGAGGTACTGATACCGAGCCCTAATTTTACTGTCTTTTATCCAAAGCCTAGCAAGGCATTCTTTGTTGAGATCATGAAGATAGCTTGCAGGGACGACAGCACGGCAATCTGCGGACATATCGCTGGCCGCATCGTCAGGATTGACCCTAGACAGGCTTGGTGCGCTATTGCAGAGTACGCCGTTTTTATATCGACCTCGGTCGGGTAATGAGGATTCTATGAACGCAGTTGTTGCGGCGGTCAGTGTCATGCTGATCTTGAGTTTGTGTCGGGTGCACGTCGTGGTTGCACTTATTGCAGGTGCGCTCTGTGGCGGTCTCGTCGGTGGCCTGGGAATCGAGTCGACGCTTGCTGCTTTCAACAAGGGGCTCGGCGGCGGCGCCACCGTCGCGTTGTCCTATGCACTGCTCGGTGCTTTTGCGGTGGCTATTGGTAAAAGCGGTCTTGCTCATGCATTGGCCGATAAGGCGCTAGCCATGATTGGTCGTCAAGCAACACAAGGGCAGGGGGGGCAGACGGTCAAATGGTTAATGATTGCGCTTCTGCTGCTCGTTGCAATCTCTTCCCAGAATATTCTGCCCATCCATATTGCATTCATACCGCTTCTAGTTCCTCCGTTATTGTATGTGTTGTCTAACCTAAGGATCGATCGGCGCTTGATTGCGTGCGTATTGGCTTTCGGCCTGATTACCCCGTATATGTTTCTCCCGGTTGGCTTTGGAAACATCTTTCTCAACGAGATTCTGCTCGCCAATGTTGCCAAAGGTGGGGTAGATGTCTCCGGCGTTGAGGTGACGCAGGCGATGCTGATCCCTGCGTTGGGGATGGCGACCGGTCTGATTATCGCCTTCTTCAGCTACCGCAAGCCGAGAGAATACGACTTGTCCCGAATAGTGCAGGTCGAGCAGGTTGGTGCGGCTTATAGCCCGCTGACGCTTGTTGTAGCGGCATTGGCTATTGCCGCGGCGTTCATCATTCAATTGTGGCTAGATTCGATGATCATCGGCGCGCTTGCCGGCTTCGTTATCTTTTCCGCCTCTGGGGTAGTGCGGTGGCGTGAAGCGGACGACCTGTTCACCGAGGGCATGAAGATGATGGCCATGATCGGTTTTATAATGATTGCCGCTGCGGGCTTCGCTGAGGTCATGCGCGAGACAGGTCAAGTAAAGACTCTGGTTGATGCCGCCGCTGCGTGGATCGGTAACAGCAAGGCGGTGGCGGCCCTGCTCATGTTGCTGGTTGGATTACTGGTCACCATGGGCATCGGTTCGTCATTTTCGACAGTGCCAATTATCGCCGCGATCTTCGTGCCACTTGGTGTGGAGTTAGGCTTCAGTCCACTCGCCATCGTAAGTTTGGTGGGTACAGCGGGCGCGCTGGGCGATGGTGGTTCGCCAGCTTCAGACTCTACCCTTGGGCCGACCGCGGGTCTCAATGTAGACGGCCAACACAATCACATCTGGGATACGGTGGTTCCAACTTTCCTACATTACAACCTGCCGTTGCTTGCGTTCGGCTGGGTGGCGGCGATGACCCTTTGAATAAATATTGATCGTTTGCAGGCCGGAAGTTCCGGCCTGTTTTTTTTAGGGAGGGACGCAGAGGAAACCCTCCCCGCACTCCGAACCCCGCTTGGTGACTAACAAAAGAGCACAGTGGATTCGGGGTGGGCAATGATCAAATCGACGCTTGAGCAGAAAGTCTTTCTCGCTTTATTGGTGTTTGTTTCATTAGCCTTTGGCTGGATTCTTCTACCGTTCTACGGTGCTGTGTTTTGGGCTGTAATACTTGCCATCCTCTTCGCCCCGCTGCAAAAACGTTTGCAAAGCCGATTCGCCGGCCGGCCAAATTTTGCTGCAACGGTGACCTTGCTGGTATGCCTGTTGGTCGCCGTGCTACCGGTCATTGCGATTACTGGGATGCTAGTTCAGGAAGGGGCGGCACTCTATCGCCGTATTGAGACTGGTGAGCTGGATATCGGCAGCTACGTGAGCTACGTAAAAGATCTTTTGCCGAGCTCGTTGCAGCTGCAACTCCAGCGCTTCGGTTTCGGAGACCTGGAAAGCATGCGCGAGCGTCTCGCCAGTGGCGCGCTCGAAGGCAGTCAGTTCCTTGCGACCAAAGCATTCAGTTTCGGGCAGGGCACTTTTCAGTTCCTAGTGAGCTTCGGTGTCATGCTTTACCTGCTTTTCTTCTTCATCCGCGACGGCCGCGAGCTGGTATTGCGGATCCGTCAGGCGCTGCCATTGAGTGATACCCAGAAGCGCCGACTGTTCAACAAATTTACGCGGGTCGTGCGCGCCACGGTGAAGGGCAACATCATTGTGGCGATCACGCAGGGTGCACTCGGTGGAGCTATCTTTGCGGTGCTGGGAATTTCTGACGCGCTGCTCTGGGCGGTGCTTATGGCGTTTCTCTCGCTGCTTCCGGCCGTGGGTGCCGGACTGATCTGGACTCCGGTTGCTGTGTACTTCCTGCTTAATGGCGCGATCTGGCAAGGCGTTGTGCTGATTCTGTATGGGGTATTGGTCATCGGTCTGGTGGACAACCTTCTTAGGCCCTTGCTGGTCGGCAAGGATACGAAGATGCCGGACTATGTCGTGCTGGTGTCGACACTGGGTGGGCTTGCGCTGTTCGGCTTGAACGGTTTCGTCATCGGGCCGCTGATCGCTGCGTTGTTCATCTCTTGCTGGGGACTCTTTACGGCTGCTGATGACAAGCCTGCTCACATTAGAGCGAGCGAATCGACTGAAAAAGAAGGACGGCTTTAAGGCCGGCCTTCTTTATGCCGAAGAGTTACATAAGTCGCTTGCCATCATCGCGGCTGATGATGACCGTAGCCGAGCGCGGACGCCGACCAAGGCCGTCCGGCCAGCCGCTGGTGTAGTTGTTTGGCCCCGATCCTTCACCTGGATGCTGGATGTTCACGAACAGCGTGCGAAAGTCCGGCGTCGCGGTGATGCCTGTTACCTCTGCACCAAGCGGGCCGACCAGAAAGCGCTTGGTTTCGCCTGTTTTCGGATCAGATACGAGCATCTGGTTGTTACCGAACGGCCCCGAGCCGAGCTGGCTGCCACTCATGTCGGTCTGGATCCAAAGCCGTCCTTCATCGTCGAACCACAAGCCATCCGGGCTAGCCATGATGCTGTGTTCATCCAGCAGCTGCCCCGCTGGGCCGCGACTGTCGTTCTGCGGGCCGGCCAGCAGATAGATGTTCCAGCGGAAACGGGTGCCTGCGTAATCTCGACTGTCTTCCCGCCAGCGGATGATGTGCCCGTACGGGTTCGGTGAGCGGGGGTTCGCGGCGTCGGCGTCGCGACGTGCACTGTTGTTGGTAAGGGTGAAATAGACGTCGCCGTTATCGGGATGGACGGCCCCCCACTCCGGGCGGTCCATACGGGTGGCACCGGCAATGTCGGCGGCCAGTCGGGTGTTGATCAGTACTTCACCCTGGTCGGCGAAGCGTACGCCGGCAGCGACACATGCTTGCTGGAATGCCGGATCGTCGATGTCCAGCGCCAGCCAATCCCCGCTGCCGTCTGCGTTGAAGCGTGCTACATAGAGTGTGCCGTCATCCAGTAGGCGGCCATCGCCACGCTGTGGCCGATAACGGTCGCGGCTGACGTACTTATAAATGTATTCATTCTGGGAGTCGTCGCCTGAGTAGCAAACCAATGGGCGTCCCGATTTGACGGGTGCGAATACCAGACCCTCGTGGGCGAAACGGCCGAGCGCGGTACGCTTGACTGGCATCGCGTCCGGATCGAACGGGTCGATCTCGACAATCCAGCCGAAGGTATTCGGCTCGTTGCGGTAATCGGCGCGTGCATCTTCACCGTTGCGCGTGGCATCGAAGCGCTGAAATTCGTCACCTGCAATGGTTTCCCAAGCATAACGGCTTGCATTGCGAATGCCGTAGCGGCTGAGTTCGCGTGGCAGTTCCTCATCGCGACTGGCGAAATAGCCCGCCCAGTTCTCTTCGCAGGTGAGATAGGTTCCCCATGGGGTGAAGCCGTTTGCGCAGTTGTTGAGGGTGCCGCGGGTTGACGTGCCGCTCGGGCTGTAGCGGGTCTTGAGTAGTTCGTGGCCCTTGGCCGGCCCCTCGATGCGCATTGGTGTTGCGCCGGTGATGCGACGGTTGCGTGCAGACGGCAGAACGGACCAATCGCCGCGTACCCCGCGTCGGATTTCCACGACGGAAACCCCGTGGGCGTTTATCTCTTTACGCACTTCATCGACCACGGTGCGTTTGCCGTCGACGACCGTCGGTCCGTTTGGATGCAGCAGCGGGGCATCGATATATTCATGGTTCAGCACGAGCAGCCCGTGATCGCTTTGATGGCCACCGAGCTTGGCGTTGATTGGAAAGAAATGCATGCCGTCGTGATGCATGCCGGTTTGCTGGGCTTGATCTTCCGCGGTATTGCTGGCGTCTTCGAGGAAGGCAGGATAGCGACCGGTGATAGGAGTGCCCCAGGGAATGAACGTGGTCGCGGAGTAGCCTGGAGGAACGCTGATGCCATCGGCCCGGCTCACTGGGACCGCGGGGAAGGGGAGGCGGCTACGGCGCTTGAACGGCAAGCCCTTCGACCGTGCTGCTGTCTGCTCGGCGGCCTGAACCGCGCCGGGGAGGGTTGCCCCCAGGAAGGTCAGTGCACCCAGCGCGGCGCCGCCCGCCAATACCTGACGGCGACCGATTGTCACTACGTCTTGAATGTGAGCGTTGCCAGACTGATTGCTTGGCAGTTCATCGCCATTCCCAAACAGAATGTTGTCGTTATCAGTGCTCACGTTGCTGCTCCATGAATGGTCATTTGACGGAGCCTTGACCCTAGAGTCGTTGTGCGACAGCGATATGACATGTACCCGCGTGCCGACGAAACGACACGGGTGCCTGCGTGCCTGAAACGAAAAAGCCCCGGCGAATGCCGGGGCTTTTCCTTCACTGCAGCCCGTTGCCAGGCTGGAACCATTCCTTAGTGGAACTGGTTCATGGTGTTGTCTTTACCGCTTGCCTTCAGAGCAGCTTCGCCAGCGAAGTACTCCTTGTGGTTGTCGCCGATGTCGGAGCCAGCCATGTTCTGGTGCTTGACGCAGGCGATGCCCTGACGCAATTCCTGACGCTGCACGCCCTTCACGTAGGCCAGCATGCCTTGATCGGCGAAGTAGCCCTTGGCCAGGTTGTCGGTGGACAGCGCGGCGGTGTGGTAGGTCGGCAGAGTGATCAGGTGGTGGAAGATGCCGGCATGGGCAGAACCGTCACGCTGGAAGGTACGGATCTTCTCGTCGGCAATCTGGGCCAGTTCGGTTTCGTCGTAGTCCACGCTCATCAGCTTGGCGCGATCGTAGGCGGAAACATCCTTGCCTTCGGCGACCATGGCATCGAATACCTGCTGACGGAAGTTCAGGGTCCAGTTGAAGGACGGGCTGTTGTTGTACACCAGCTTGGCGTTCGGGATGACTTCGCGGATGCGGTCAACCATGCCCTTGATCTGGCCAACGTGCGGCTTCTCGGTTTCGATCCACAGCAGGTCGGCGCCGTTCTGCAGGCTGGTGATGCAGTCCAGCACGCAACGGTCTTCGCCGGTGCCCTTGCGGAACTGGAACAGGTTGGACGGCAGGCGCTTCGGACGCAGCAGCTTGCCTTCGCGCTTGATCACGACGTCGCCGTTGCCCAGCTCGGCTTCGGAGATTTCTTCGCAATCCAGGAAGGAGTTGTACAGGTCACCCAGGTCGCCCGGCTCTTTGGTTACGGCGATCTGCTTGGTCAGGCCGGCACCCAGGGAGTCGGTACGAGCAACGATCACGCCGTTGTCGATACCCAGTTCAAGGAAGGCGTAGCGAACGGCAGCGATCTTGGCGAGGAAGTCGGCGTGCGGAACGGTCACTTTACCGTCCTGGTGGCCGCACTGCTTCTCGTCGGAAACCTGGTTCTCGATCTGGATGCAGCAAGCACCCGCTTCGATCATGCGCTTGGCCAGCAGGTAGGTGGCTTCCGGGTTACCGAAGCCAGCGTCGATGTCGGCGATGATCGGGACGATGTGGGTTTCGTAGTTGTCGATCTGGTTCTGGATCTCGGCAGCCTTGGCACTGTCACCGGCTTCGCGAGCGGCGTCCAGAGCGGTGAACAGCAGGTCCAGTTCACGGCTATCGGCCTGACGCAGGAAGGTGTACAGCTCTTCGATCAGGTCGGAAACGGCAGTCTTCTCGTGCATCGACTGGTCCGGCAGTGGGCCGAACTCGGAGCGCAGAGCGGCAACCATCCAGCCGGACAGGTAGAGGTAGCGCTTGTTGGTGGTCTTCAGGTGCTTCTTGATGGAGATCAGCTTCTGCTGACCGATGAAGCCATGCCAGCAGCCCAGCGACTGGGTGTAGACGGAAGAATCGGCGTCGTACTCGGCCATGTCCTTGCGCATGATGTCAGCGGTGTACTGAGCGATTTCCAGGCCGGTCTTGAAACGGTTCTGGGCGCGCATGCGAGCCACGGATTCCGGGTTGATAGCGCTCCAGCTGCTGCCGAATTTCTCTTTCAGGGCGGCAACTGCCTTGATGTCGTCTTGATATGCGGACATGGTCAATCCTTCATAAAATGTGAATTTGGTTGAGCACCGACTTTCCCACCGAAACCTGCGTGCTAGCGCTGATTAATGCGAGCAACACGCGGCAGAGCGTCGAACTACGACCAGGACGAGGATTGAAACCGAGAGGAGGGCATGAACACGATCACCGGACTGGCTCGATTGCGATGCCCACAGCTGGCGTGGCTGCTGTGAGGGCGCTCAACAGTGTCGAGACTTCAGTCTGACTGATGCGTTAATCGCTTCCCCGTCCCTCGGGACGACTCGTTCCAGTCGCAACCTCGTCAGTCCGCCTTGTGGGCAGTACAGTCACGGAACGGCTCGGCTGGTTGGCTTGAGCGCGCTCCGGAGACCCTTGCCAGGGCCTCTGGTTAGCGGGAGCGGGGCAATAATGCTCTGCCGGAAAAGGCTCGTCAATCGTTTTGTAGTGTTTTTTTTGTGGCACTACATGATGAGAGAGGTGTCGTTCGCATAGGCGCTACTGCTTATTCCAGTACGTCGACCTTGACGCGCAACGATAGGTCCTGACGGCCCTGAGTGCTGTATCGGCGAAGCATTCCGTTTTGCTGCGATGAGGCACTTTCATCGACGCTTCCCAGGGTAATCCATTCGCCGACGCGACCACTTACCCGGGTGTCGGCAACCTGGGTTTCGATCACGTCGGGACGCATGTGATTCAGACGATCGCGGTTGCTGCTGATGGTGATCTGAACACGATCGCCGTTGAGGTTTGCGGTTACGTAGAAGCCGCGCATTACGTCTCGGTACTGCGTCTGCTGATAGACCTGGCCATAGCCATCTGTACCGGTGGTGGTCAGCGGTACGCTTTGACCAATCTGAATCAGTGCGGGGTAGCCTTCGCTGGCCTGAATCTGCTGAATGCCCCCGCCCTCACTGCTGGTCGTGCGCCGAATGATGCGTACCTGATCGCGCCCGCCTCGCTCGCCGCGCCCAGCTTCGATGTCAACGTCTCCGGCGTGCACCGAGCCATCCACACGATAACCGCCGGTGCTGTCAGTGGCCGAGTCCTGGGTGTCGACACTGATGAGCAGGCGCTTGGGCTCGCTATCTAGCTGCTCGAGTACCTGCTTCAATTCCGCAATGACTGCGTCCGGAGCGTTCACGATCAGCTGATTGCCGTAGGCATTGATGCGCCCTTGGTCGCCGATCACTGACTGAGCGACCGGAAGAATGTCCTCGGCCATGCGGTAGTGCAGCGGAATGACCTCCGTAGCCGCGTGTAGCGGCAGGCAGGTGGCAAGTACGAGTGCGGCAAGATGGCGGCGTATGGTCATAGCAGAAAACTCCGCAAATTGGCGTCGGACAGACTTCGCTCCCAGGCCTGATCGAACTGCGTCTGACAGAGTCGGACAGCCCCGGGATCGTTGTATAGCGCATGGCCGTTGCACTGGTCGCTGCGTGGTCTTATCAGCAGGCCAGTTTTGTCGGCGATGAGATAGGCGCCATCTTCGCGCGGATAATCAGGGTTGAGCTTGCGGATGTGCACATTGCTGGTCAGGCGCCGGGCCAGGGTGAGCAGGCGATGGCCATCTTTCACTGCACGGGTGGAGTCTTCCAGGAGGATGCGCAGTCGATTGCGCGGGTGCGCTAGGAGGAACCTGCTGCAGGCTTGCTGGATACTACTGTGGTGATATAGCCATGGCTCCAGGTCTGGGCTGTATAGGCACAGGCTGCGACGTACCTGCTGGATCAGGGCCAGGGCGTGCCCGCGGGCGTGTTCGGGATTGCTGAAGTGCTGCGCTTCGGTGCTTTCGCCGAGTTGCATTGGTGCCGCTTCCCAAGGCGTAGGTTCCGTCAGGTCCGGTAGCGGGTTATGGACGACAAAACGTCCCGGCGATTGGAAATCGATGGCCGGTAGGTCCATGCTCGTTTCCTCTGCGTCCGGGGCGTTCTCGTTCATTGCGATCCTTAGTGACTCTGGCGGAGCATGTCGACGTGGGGGATGCCGGCTTCGAGAAACTCATCGCTGACGACCTTGAAGCCCAGGCGCTCATAGAAGCGAGTGGCATGGACCTGAGCGGTCAGCTTCTGCTCGGTCAGCCCGCGTCGTTCGGCTTCGGCAATCACTGCATGCATGAGCGCATCACCGACGTTCATGCCGCGCCAGTCGCGTAGTACGGCGACCCGACCGATCTGCCCGTCCGCCAGCAGGCGCGCGGTGCCAATAGCGTAGCCGTCCTCGAGGGCGAGAAAGTGCACTGCTTCGGTGTCATCGGCATCCCACTCCTGCTCCGGCGGCACGGCCTGTTCGGCGATGAACACCGCTTCGCGTATGCGCCGCAGGTCGGCGTTGTCCTTCTGCCAATCGGCGATGCGTACTTGGATGTTATTCATCAGCGAACTCCAGACTTCCCTGTTTTACCAATTCCAGCAGCAGCTTACGCCCGTCGTCATCGCCCAACCATTGAGCCAGATTGTCGACGTGCAGGGCATCGGCCGAGCAGACCAGTTTGAGCAGATCGCGCAGATGCGCCGGCAGCAGGCGGCTTTGACCGCTGGCGAACAGCAGCAGGCCGATGTCGACCTCACTCCAGGCAAGACGGGCAGCCGGGTTGCGTACCAGCACGGCACCATCGGTCAACGTGGAGAAAAAATCGTCTTCATCGATTTCCGGGCCTTCGACACGCTCGGGATAGCGTGGCTCGGTCATGAACTGGCCGAACCACGTCAGCAGCAGACGCTCATCGCCCATGTGTTCGGCGAGTAGCGCCTTCAGACGATCCAGTGCATCGCTCTGGATCTGATATGGATCGTCGTTGGGCTGCAGATCGGCATCGCTGTAACGCTCTTCGTCCGGCAGGAACTGCGCGAGAAAATCGGTGAAATGGGTCAGCACCTCGGCGGCACTAGGGGCGCGAAAGCCGACCGAGTAGGTCATGCAGTCGTCTACGGCGGTGCCGTAGTGTGCCAGGCGCGGAGGCAGATAGAGCATGTCGCCCGGTTCCAGCACCCACTCGTCCGTGCCCTGGAATTCGGCGAGGATGCGCAGATCACCATGGGCGAGCATCGGGCTTTCGCTGTCGCACATCTGGCCGATGCGCCAGCGGCGCTGCCCATGGGCTTGCAATAGGAAGACATCGTAGTTGTCGAAATGCGGGCCGACGCCGCCACCCGGTGCGGCATAGCTGATCATGACATCGTCGATGCGCCAGTTCGGCAGGAAGCGGAAGTGTTCGAGCAGGTCGGCAACTTCCGGCACCAGTTGGTCTACGGCTTGAACCAGCAGCGTCCAGTCGCGCTCGGGTAGTTGCTGGTAAGTCTCCTCGGCAAAGGGACCGCGACGCAGCTCCCACGGATTTGCGCCGTGCTCGACGATCAAGCGGGATTCGACTTCTTCCTCGAGCGAAAGGCCGGCCAGTTCGTCCGGCGAGATCGGGCTTTGAAAACCCGGGATGGCCTGGCGGATCAGCAGCGGTTTCTTCTGCCAGTAGTCGCGCAGGAATTCCCGGGCGCTGATACCGCCCAGGATTTGAAGTGGAATATCAGAAGTCATGCCTAACACCTTGCTCTATATACAGAGCTGAAAATAAAAACGCCCGGCACAGCCGGGCGTGCATACATGAAGTCGATCAGATGCGCTTGGCCTGGGCGACGGCATTGCCGATGTAGCTGGCCGGGGTAAGCTTGCGTAGCTCCGCCTTGGCTTCGGCCGGGATGTCGAGGCTGTCGATAAAGGCCTTCAGAGCGTCTGGCGTGATGCCTTTGCCGCGCGTCAGATCCTTGAGTTTTTCGTAGGCGTTTTCCACCGCGTAGCGGCGCATCACGGTTTGCACCGGCTCGGCGAGGACTTCCCAGCAGGCATCCAGATCTTCGGCGATACGTGCGGCATTGAGCTCCAGCTTGCCGATGCCCTTCAGGCTGGCTTCGTAGGCGATCACGCTGTGGGCGAAGCCGACACCGAGGTTGCGTAGCACTGTGGAGTCGGTCAGGTCGCGCTGCCAGCGAGAGATCGGCAGTTTGCTGGCCAGATGCTGGAATAACGCATTGGCGATGCCGAGGTTGCCTTCGGAGTTCTCGAAGTCGATCGGGTTGACCTTGTGCGGCATGGTCGAGGAGCCAATCTCGCCGGCAACGGTCTTCTGCTTGAAGTAGCCGAGGGAAATATAGCCCCAGACATCGCGATCGAAGTCGATGAGAATGGTGTTGAAGCGTGCGATGGCATCGAACAGCTCGGCGATGTAGTCGTGTGGCTCGATCTGGGTGGTATAGGGGTTGAAGCTCAGACCCAGATCGCCCTCGATGAACTCGCGAGCGTTGGCTTCCCAGTCGATCTCCGGATAGGCCGACAGGTGGGCGTTGTAGTTGCCTACCGCGCCGTTGATTTTGCCCAGCAGCGGCACTTCGGCTACTTGAGCGATCTGCCGCTCCAGACGATAGACGACGTTCGCCAGTTCCTTACCCATTGTCGTCGGCGAGGCCGGTTGGCCATGGGTGCGCGACAGCATCGGCACGTCGGCGAATTGTACGGCCAGCGTGCGGATGGCCTCGGCGAGCTGGCGCATCAGCGGCAGCAGCACTGTGTCGCGGCCTTCACGCAGCATCAGCGCGTGGGACAGGTTGTTGATGTCCTCGCTGGTGCAGGCGAAATGGATGAACTCGTTGATCTTGGCCAGCTCCGGCAGCAGCTTGGCCTGCTCCTTGAGCAGATACTCAACGGCTTTCACGTCGTGGTTGGTGGTGCGCTCGAATTCCTTGACGCGCTCGGCGTGCTCGAGCTGAAAGTTCTCGGCCAACTGATCCAGCAGCGCATTGGCTTCGGCGGAGAAAGCGGGCACTTCCGGAACGCCCGGGTGCGCGGCTAGACGCTGAAGCCAGCGAACCTCGACCTTGACACGGCTACGAATCAGGCCGAATTCGCTGAAGATCGGGCGCAAGGCGCTGGTTTTGCCGGCATAGCGGCCATCGACGGGGGAAACCGCCGTGAGCGAGGAAAGCTGCATAGAGGGCATTCTCGGACAGTCGGGCACGAAAAGAGGGCGCAGATTATACATGAAAGCGCTCGTTAGGCCGGGCTTGTGTGTGAATGGTCGCTGCCGGTTGCAGCGCCAGATCGACACCGCCTTCGACAGGCAACGGCCGGCGGCGCTTGGATAGGCTGGATTGCCAGTGGGCTGGGAGTCGACGGCGCGCTTGGCGCGGATGGCCAAGCGTTTGTGCGGCTCGGCACCGGTATCGGGACGGCCGAGCGAGCGTTCTCAGTGGATGTCAGTCTGGGAACGGACCTTCGGATACAGGGCGTCGAGCAGCTTCCGTCGGCTGAAGATCATCTGCCAACGATGCCCGCCGAGCTGTCGCCACAGTCGTGCGGAGCGAATTCCGGACAGCAGCAGCGCACGGATCTTGGCGGCGTTGTCCGATTGCTGCAGGTGCCGCATGTCGCCTTGCACCTGGATGCGCTGGCGGAAGGTACTCAGCGTGTCCTGATAGAGTCCGCCGAACGAAGCGATGACGTTTTCGTGCGTCGGTCCGAAGTGCTCGACCTGCTGCTGGATCTGGTCCAGTCGGCTACCGATGACCTGAAGCATGTCGCTGCGCTTGTCGAGCTGGCGTTCGAGGCCGATCATCGCCAGCGCGTAGCGCAGTGGTTCGCGTTGCAGGCTGCTGCTGTCGCGCTCCAGCGCCCCTACCAGTGCGCGGTAACCATCGCGCAGGTTTAGGTCGTCGCCGCCGTAGATCTCTGGAGTGTTCTGCGGGTTTCGGACCAGCAGGCTGCTCAGCATGCAGGCCACCTGTGCAGTGGGTGCCTGGCCTGTGCGGGCGATTCGGTCGACTAGCACTGCTGCTTCAAACACGGCGCCGAGCGCCACCAGTTGCTCTTCTAGCGGGCTCATGGTCGGGCTCCTTCGAACCACGGCTCGGCGTGTTCGATCACGCCGCCGCCAAGGCAGACCTCGCCATCGTAGAACACTACCGACTGGCCGGGTGTCACCGCCCGCTGTGGTGCATCGAATACGGCGCGATAGCCCTCGGGAGTCCTTTCCAGGGTGCAGGCCTGATCGCTCTGGCGATAACGCACCTTGGCGGTCAGTTTTAGCGGTGCGCTGATGTCCAGCGGATTGACCCAATAGATCTCCGACGCTTGCAGCGCCCGGGAGAACAGCCATGGGTGGTCGTTGCCCTGGCCGACCACCAGGACATTGCGCTGTAGATCCTTGCAGAGCACATACCAGGGTTCGTCGCCGGCATCCTTAAGTCCGCCAATGCCCAGGCCCTGGCGCTGGCCGATGGTGTGGTACATCAGGCCGTGGTGGCGACCGATCACCTCGCCATCGATCGTTTCGATATCGCCGGGTTGGGCGGGAAGGTATTGCTTGAGGAAATCACTGAACCGGCGCTCACCGATGAAGCAGATGCCGGTTGAGTCCTTCTTCTTCGCCGTGGCAAGGCCGTACTTCTCGGCAATCGCGCGTACCTCGGGCTTTTCCAGTTCGCCCACGGGGAATAGCGTCTTGCCTAGCTGCTCGCCGCCTACGGCGTGCAGGAAATAGCTCTGGTCCTTGTTCGGATCCAGGCCCTTGAGCAGCTCGCTGCGCCCGTCCACGTCGCGGCGGCGCACATAATGACCGGTGGCGATCAGGTTGGCTCCGAGCATCAGCGCGTAGTCGAGGAATGCTTTGAACTTGATCTCGCGGTTGCAGAGGATGTCCGGGTTGGGCGTGCGTCCCGCCTTGTATTCGGCGAGAAAGTGCTCGAAGACGTTGTCCCAGTATTCGGCCGCGAAGTTGGCGGTGTGCAGCTTTATACCGATCTTGTCGCACACCGCCTGAGCGTCCGCGAGATCCTCTTTAGCGGTGCAGTACTCCGTGCCGTCGTCTTCTTCCCAGTTCTTCATGAACAGGCCTTCGACCTGATAGCCCTGTTCGAGCAGCAGGAGGGCGGAAACGGAAGAGTCTACGCCGCCGGACATGCCGACGATGACGCGGGTATTTGCCGGGGCGATGAGAGTTGAAGCAGGCATAGGGATTCGCTGGGGATGTGCAAAAAAGGACGGAATTCTAACAGGCTGCCGGGCGCAAGACGAAGTCAGGTCAATCGCGAACGACGTCCAGTGCGTGTATCGGTCCGCGCAGGTAATCGTCAATGCAGCGTAGTACCAGCTCACTGCGCCACCGTTCGGGTTGCGCGGCCAGCTCGTCGCGGCTCAACCAGGGAGCGCCGACGATACCTGTGTCCAGCTCGCGTTGCGACTCGTGCTGGATCGGCTTGGCGACGAAGCAGACACGCTGGTAGGTCACGCCATTGCTCGGTGCGGTATAGAGGTAGATCCCCACAACACCAGTGAGCTCGACGTGCCAGCCCGTTTCTTCGAGAGTTTCACGTATCGCCGCCTGTCGCAGGGTTTCGTTGGCTTCCAGATGACCGGCGGGTTGGTTGAACACCAGGCGCCCGGCCTTGAGTTCCTCGACCAAGAGAAACCGCCCCGTATCTTCGACGATCGTGGCGACCGTGACATGGGGATACCAGTCCATAGAGACTCCTTGAATGGAACGATGGGATCATAACAGCGCGCGCTGCGCCTTCCGGCAGGGCAGAAACGGAAAACCCCGGCGCATGGCCGGGGCTTTACGTACGCGGGCCGGTCAGGCACCGCAGCGAAACATCAACGCAGAGTGGCGAGCGCGTTGTTGAAGGTTTCGCTTGGACGCATGACCTTGGCGGTCAGTTCCGGATTGGAGCGGTAGTAGCCGCCGATATTCGCCGGCTTGCCTTGGACTGCGGCCAGTTCGGCAACGATGGTCTCTTCCTGCTCGGTAAGCGTCTTGGCCAGCGGAGCGAAGTGCGCCTTCAGTTCGGCGTCCTCGTCCTGAGCTGCCAGCGCCTGAGCCCAGTACAGGGCCAGATAGAAGTGGCTACCACGGTTATCCAGCTGGCCGACTTTGCGCGCCGGGGACTTGTTGTTGTCGAGCAGTTTGCCGGTGGCCTGGTCGAGCGTCTTGCCGAGGATCTTGGCCTTGACGTTGCCAGTTTTGATGCCGGTCTCTTCAAGGGAAACCGCCAGTGCGAGGAACTCGCCGAGCGAATCCCAGCGCAGGTAGTTCTCCTCGATCAGCTGCTGTACGTGCTTGGGGGCCGAGCCGCCGGCGCCAGTTTCGTACATGCCGCCGCCCGCCATCAGCGGAACGATGGAAAGCATCTTCGCCGAAGTGCCTAGCTCCATGATCGGGAACAGATCGGTCAGGTAGTCGCGCAGCACGTTGCCGGTCACGGAGATGGTGTCCTTGCCGCGGATCATGCGCTCCATGCTCAGGCGAATGGCTTCGTTGTAGCCCATGATGCGAATGTCCAGGCCGCTCAGGTCGTGCTCCTGCAGATAGGTTTCGACCTTCTTCTGCAGCTGCATGTCGTGAGCACGCTCCGGGTCCAGCCAGAACACGGCCGGGGTGTTGGATTGGCGGGCGCGGGTAACGGCCAGCTTGACCCAGTCACGGATCGGCGCGTCCTTGGTCTGGCAAGCACGCCAGATGTCGCCTTTCTCGACCGCGTGCTGCATCAACACGGTGCCGTCGGCAAGCACGACGCGCATGATGCCGTCAGCCTGCATCTCGAAGGTCTTGTCGTGCGAGCCGTACTCCTCGGCTTGCTGCGCCATCAGGCCGACGTTCGGGACGCTGCCCATGGTGACTGGGTCGAAGGCGCCGTTGGTTTTGCAGAAGTTGATCATCTCTTGGTAGATGCGAGCGTAGGTGCTCTCCGGCATTACCGCCTTGGTGTCCTTCTGCTTGCCATCCTTACCCCACATCTGGCCGGAGTTGCGAATCATCGCTGGCATGGAGGCGTCGACGATCACGTCGCTCGGGATGTGCAGGTTGGTGATGCCCTTGACCGAGTCGACCATCGCCATTTCCGGACGGTGGCTGTAGACCTCGTGGATGTCGTGCAGGATTTCTTCCTGCTGCGAAGCGGGCAGGGACTTGATCTTGTCGTAGACGCTGCTGATGCCGTTGTTCGGGTTGACGCCCAGTTCCTTGAACAGCTCGCCGTACTTGTCGAACACGTCCTTGTAATAAACGCTGACGGCGTGGCCGAAGACGATCGGGTGGGAGATCTTCATCATGGTGGCCTTGACGTGCAGCGACCACATCACGCCAGTTTCCTTGCAGTCCTGCAGCGTCTCTTCGAAGAACGCCCGCAGCTTCCTGCAGCTCATGAACATGCCGTCGAGCACTTCGCCTTCCAGCAGGGACAGCTGCTTTTTGACTTCGACCTGGCCGTCCTTACCGACGAACTCGAGACGTACGTCGCCTGCCTTGTCCATGGTGATGGACTGCTCGCTGGAGAAGAAATCGCCGCCGCGCATGTAGTCGGCGTGGGACTGCGAAGCCTTGCTCCACTTGCCCATGGAGTGCGGATGCTTGCGGGCATAGGCTTTTACTGCGGCCGGGGCACGGCGGTCGGAGTTGCCTTCACGCAGCACCGGGTTCACGGCACTACCAAGAACCTTGCTGTACCGAGCGCGAATTTTCTTTTCGGCATCGGTTTGCGGGTCTTCCGGGAAGTTCGGGATGTCGTAGCCGAGGGCTTGCAGCTCGGCGATCGCTGCCTTGAGCTGCGGGATCGAGGCACTGATATTCGGTAGCTTGACGATGTTGGCGTCCGGCTTCATCGTCAATTCGGCGAGCGCGGCGAGGCTGTCTTCGACTCGCTTGTCAGCATCCAGTTGGTCGGAAAAGCTCGCAAGGATGCGCCCTGCAAGAGAGATGTCGCTGGTTTCGACGGCGATATCCGCGGAAGCTGCGAACGCTTCCACGATCGGCAGTAGCGAATAGGTGGCGAGAGCTGGGGCTTCGTCGGTGAAGGTATAGATGATCTTCGAACGGGTGGGCATTTAGAGTTGACTCTCTTCTTTGCTGAGCGTGCTCAAATCCTCGAAATGCGCAGGTAGGCGCTTTGGCTCTCCGTATCGTCGAGCCGTAAGTCAAGGGTTCGCCGCGGTGATGTTGGGTGCATCAGTAGAGTTTGGAGCATTTGATCCGTTGAACTGTGGTGCAGCTCCACGGCTTCAAGAAGCGGGGTCTTGGTCAAGACAGGCGCCCCTTATGACTCGTTAGTCACCTACGCAGTATACCATCGTGCTCCGTTGTCGAAGAATGCTCTTGCATAAGACGAACGAACATGTGGTCTCTCCGGATTCAAGTGGAGTACTCTCAAAAGCTGACCACTGTTCAACCACGAAACGGAGTCCAGCATGGGATATCAAAAGATCCAGGTGCCAGCCAGCGGTGACAAAATTACCGTTAATGCCGACAACACTCTGAATGTTCCCAACAATCCGATCATTCCTTATATCGAGGGTGACGGTATCGGTGTCGATATCAGTCCGGTGATGATCAAGGTCGTTGATGCTGCCGTCGAGAAAGCCTATGGCGGGAAGCGGAAGATCGCCTGGATGGAGGTTTATGCCGGCGAGAAGGCAACCCAGGTCTACGACCAAGATACCTGGCTGCCGAAGGAGACGCTGGAAGCCGTTCGTGATTACGTAGTCTCAATCAAGGGGCCGCTGACCACGCCGGTTGGTGGCGGCATTCGTTCGCTGAACGTTGCCTTGCGCCAGGAGCTGGATCTTTACGTTTGTCAGCGCCCGGTACGCTGGTTCACCGGTGTGCCTAGCCCGGTCAAGAAGCCGGGCGATGTGGACATGATCATCTTCCGGGAGAACTCGGAAGACATTTATGCCGGTGTCGAGTGGAAGGCGGGTTCGCCCGAGTGCGAGAAGGTCATCAAGTTCCTCACCGAGGAAATGGGTGTCAAGAAGATCCGCTTCACCGAAAATTGCGGTATTGGCATCAAGCCGGTTTCGATGGAAGGCACCAAGCGTTTGGTTCGCAAGGCGCTCCAGTACGCCGTCGACAATGATCGTAGCTCTGTGACCATCGTCCACAAGGGCAACATCATGAAATTCACCGAGGGTGCCTTCAAGGAGTGGGGTTACGAAGTTGCGCGCGATGAGTTCGGTGCGGAACTGTTGGATGGTGGCCCGTGGATGCAGTTCAAGAACCCGAACACTGGCAAGACCATTGTAGTGAAGGATGCAATCGCTGACGCCATGCTGCAGCAGATCCTATTGCGTCCGGCTGAATACGATGTGATTGCCACGCTCAATTTGAACGGTGACTATCTCTCCGATGCTCTGGCCGCGGAAGTGGGTGGTATCGGTATCGCGCCCGGCGCCAATCTTTCCGATACGGTGGCCATGTTTGAAGCGACGCATGGCACAGCGCCGAAATATGCCGGCCAGGATAAGGTCAATCCGGGTTCACTCATCCTCTCCGCAGAAATGATGCTGCGGCATATGGGATGGGTCGAGGCGGCTGATCTGATTATCAGGGCAACAGAAGGTGCCATCGCTGCGAAAACCGTAACCTACGATTTCGAGCGTCTGATGGAGGGCGCTCAGCTGATGTCCTGCTCGCAATTCGGCGACGCCATGATCAGCCACATGTAAAGGAAGGACCTTTATGAAAAAAGGCCGATCAATGATCGGCCTTTTTTTGTCCAGCAGAAATCAGGCGTCCACCGCCGTTGCGGTCTGTATGGCCGGAGTTGCGACATCTGCCGAGGCCTGCTGCGGCCGTATATCGGTTGCATGGAGGCCCTTCGGACCCTGCAGGATATTGAACATGACCGCTTGCCCAGCTTTGAGAGTCCGATAGCCTTCCATCTGGATGGCTGAGTAGTGGGCGAACAGGTCCTCATCACCGCCGTCTGCTACGATGAATCCATAGCCTTTGGCGTTGTTGAACCACTTGACCTTACCGCTTAGCATGCTGTTGTCCCTCTGCAAAGGAGTCCACTAGTGGAGTAACATCCATTTCATTCCGCGCTTATGCAGCCAAGGGGCCTCATGTGCGCAACCCGTTTGCCCAAATAGGCACTTACTGTTTGTATCATCGTTTTGCCGATAGTCAAGGCGACTCGTCAGCTGGCTGTTAGCCCGTTCAATTTACCTGGCCTCGGCGCCACGATCAGAACCGTATTCGCATGCGTGCATTTGCCCAGATTCGACTAACATTCAATCAGGATCTTCCCGGGGAATATGAGGATGATGATGCCTCTGGTCTCGCAGTGCAGGAGGCCAAGCCGGAGCTGAAGGCACCACCCATGTATAAAGTTGTCATGTTCAATGACGACTACACGCCGATGGATTTCGTCGTTGAGGTGCTGGAAGGCATTTTCAATCATAACCGGGAGCTGGCAACCAAGATCATGCTGGCAGTGCATACCGAGGGGCGCGCGGTCTGTGGGGTGTACACACGGGACGTGGCTGAAACCAAAGCGATGCAAGTCAATCAATATGCAAGGGAATGCCAGCACCCGCTGCTTTGTGAGATCGAGAAGGACGGTTAACTCCGATTGCTGGGGAAGAGGTGAAGCTATGTTGAACCGTGAGCTCGAAGTCACTCTGAATCTGGCTTTCAAAGAGGCACGTGCCAAGCGTCATGAATTCATGACGGTTGAACATCTCCTGCTGGCCCTGCTGGACAACGAGGCTGCTGCGACAGTGCTGCGTGCCTGCGGGGCTAGTTTGGACAAGCTGCGGCATGACCTGCAGGAGTTCATTGACTCCACTACCCCCCTTATCCCTCCGCACGATGAAGAGCGTGAGACGCAACCCACTCTGGGCTTCCAGCGTGTTTTGCAGCGAGCTGTTTTCCACGTGCAGAGCTCGGGCAAGCGCGAGGTTACGGGCGCTAATGTGCTGGTCGCCATTTTCAGCGAGCAGGAAAGCCAGGCGGTGTTCTTGCTCAAACAGCAGAACGTTGCTCGGATTGATGTGGTCAACTATATCGCCCACGGTATTTCCAAGGTTCCTGGCAACGCAGGCAATCCTGAGAATGATGCCGAGATGCAGGATGATGAGGGGGGCGATTCTGCTTCGGCAGGTAATCCTCTGGACGCTTATGCCAGTAATCTCAACGAGCTGGCTCGGCAGGGGCGTATCGATCCATTGGTTGGGCGCGAGCATGAAGTGGAGCGGGTCGCACAGATTCTCGCGCGTCGACGCAAGAACAACCCTCTATTAGTTGGTGAGGCGGGCGTCGGGAAAACCGCTATTGCCGAAGGTCTCGCCAAGCGTATTGTCGATAAGCAGGTGCCTGATCTATTGAGTGACAGCGTTGTGTATTCGCTCGATCTCGGTGCGCTCCTGGCTGGCACCAAGTACCGCGGCGACTTCGAAAAGCGCTTCAAGGCTCTGCTCAATGAGCTGAGAAAGCGGCCGCAGGCAATTCTGTTCATTGACGAGATTCACACCATCATCGGTGCGGGAGCAGCTTCGGGCGGGGTAATGGACGCGTCCAACCTGCTCAAACCTTTGCTTTCGTCCGGCGAAATTCGCTGCATCGGCTCGACCACTTTCCAAGAGTTTCGCGGAATCTTCGAAAAAGATCGTGCGCTTGCGCGACGCTTCCAGAAGGTCGATGTTTCCGAACCTTCGGTGGAGGACACCGTAGGTATCCTGCGCGGCCTCAAGGGCCGCTTCGAACAGCACCACCATATCGAATACAGTGACGAAGCATTGCGAGCGGCGGCCGAGCTCGCGTCGCGCTATATCAACGACCGGCATATGCCGGACAAGGCGATCGATGTTGTCGATGAGGCTGGCGCGTTTCAGCGTCTACAGCCTGAAGATCGACGTGCCAAGCGTATCGACGTCCAAGAGATCGAAGATATTGTTGCCAAGATCGCACGGATCCCTCCGAAGCATGTCACCAGCTCGGACAAGGAGTTGCTGCGCAATCTGGAGCGCGACCTGAAGCTCACAGTTTTTGGGCAGGACGACGCCATCGATTCGCTCGCCACCGCCATCAAGCTGTCGCGTGCAGGATTGAAGGCGCCGGACAAGCCGGTTGGCTCGTTCCTGTTTGCCGGGCCGACCGGTGTCGGCAAAACGGAAGCCGCACGGCAGCTCGCGCGTGCGCTGGGTATTGAGCTGGTGCGCTTCGATATGTCCGAGTATATGGAGCGGCACACTGTGTCTCGGTTGATTGGCGCCCCCCCCGGGTATGTGGGTTTCGATCAGGGCGGGTTGCTAACCGAGGCGATCACGAAGCAGCCGCATTGTGTGCTGCTGCTAGATGAGATCGAGAAGGCGCATCCGGAGGTTTTCAATCTGCTGTTGCAGGTGATGGATCACGGCACGCTGACCGACAATAATGGCCGCAAGGCCGATTTCCGCAACGTCATCATCATCATGACGACCAATGCGGGGGCAGAAACTGCTGCTCGGGCGTCCATTGGCTTTACGTTGCAAGATCACGCCTCAGATGCCATGGAGGTGATCAAGAAGAGCTTTACTCCGGAGTTTCGTAACCGGCTGGATGCGATTATCCAGTTTGGTCGCTTGAGTCATGAAGTCATCAAGAGCATCGTCGATAAGTTTCTTATCGAGCTGCAGACGCAGTTGGAAGATAAGCACGTAACTCTCGAAGTGACTGAGGCTGCGCGCGGATGGCTTGCCGAGCACGGTTATGACGCACGTATGGGCGCGCGGCCAATGGCCAGGCTGATTCAAGACAAGATCAAGCGGCCATTGGCGGAGGAGATACTCTTCGGCGAGTTGGCTGAACATGGCGGCGTTGTGCATGTGGATATGCGCGACGGCGAATTGTTCTTCGACTTTGAAACGGCCGCCGAATTAGCTTGAGTAGGAGCCAAAGTAAAACGCCCGGTCTTGCCGGGCGTTTTACTTTCTGAGTGCTTCTTGTCACCGCGATAACAAAAAAAGCCCGGCAGAGACCGGGCGTTTTTCTCTCGCGATTCGTTTAACGAGCGCGGTACGTGATGCGCCCCTTGCTCAGATCGTATGGCGTCAGCTCAACACGAACCTTGTCACCGGTAAGGATCCGGATGTAGTTCTTGCGCATCTTTCCGGAGATGTGCGCAGTAACGACATGCCCATTTTCCAACTCCACACGAAACATGGTGTTAGGCAGGGTGTCGACGACAGTACCTTCCATTTCGAAGCTGTCTTCTTTCGACATTCAGTAAAGTCCTCGATATCCAGAAAATAACCCGGCGCAAGCATGCCCGGGTAAAAGCGGCAAGCATTGTGCCCGAAATGGGCGGATGAGCCAAGGGCTTCAGCTGAGCGTCACCCAGCGTTGATTGACTAACAGTTCGATGGGGCGGTATTCGGTCTTGTAGTTCATCTTCCGGCAGTTCTTGATCCAGTACCCTAGATAGACAGCTTTCAGGCCGAGCCGATGCGCCTCGCCGAGCTGCCACAGAATGGCATAGCGGCCCAAGCTTCGGCGCTCTTCCGCGGGGTCGTAGAACGTGTACACGGCCGACAGACCATTGGGCAGCACGTCGGTGACCGCCAGGGCCTTCAGGCGGCCGAGAAGGCGGAACTCGTAGAAGCGGCAAAATGATAGGTCGCGAACCAGAAAGGTATTGAACTGGTCGCGACTCGGCGGGTACATGTCACCGTCGGCGTGGCGCTTCTCAATATAGCTAGCGTAGAGCGCGTAGTACTCTTCGGTGAAAATGGGTCTGACGGCCCTGACCTGCAGATCGGCATTTCGTTTGAGAATGCGTTTTTGCTGGCGGTTCAGACTGAAGCCGTTGGCTGGAATGCGTGCCGGAATGCAGGCAGAGCAGCGCTGGCAATGAGGGCGATACAGATGATCGCCGCTGCGGCGGAAGCCCATCTCCGAGAGCTCCGCATAGACCTGCACATCCATCGGCTGGCTGGGATCGAGAAACAGGGTGGTGGCCTGCTCGTCGGGCAGATAACTGCATGGATGCGGCTGAGTAGCGTAGAACTTGAGGCGAGCCAGTGAAGTCATGGTCAACTCTCGCAAATCATGCGATCAGTGTAGGCCAGCTTAGGCGCTCCAGTCGGCACGATTGGGGCGATCCAGATGATCTGCTAGTGCTTTCGCGAAGGTGGAGCGGGGGATTGCTCGAGCACCGAAATTGGCCAGGTGGTAAGTGGGCATCTGGCAATCAATCAGCTCGAACCCCCAGCTTTGCAGGCGTTCCGCCAGCGTGACAAAACCTACCTTGGAGGCGTCGGTGGCTCGGCTGAACATGGATTCACCGAAGAATAGGCAACCGATCGCCAATCCATACAGGCCGCCGACCAGCTCGTCGTTGCGCCAGACTTCAACGGAATGGGCGATGCCCATGTCGTGTAGTTTGCTGTAGGCCAGCTGCATCGTATCGGTGATCCAGGTACCGTCGGCATAGCTGCGAGGGGCTGCGCAGCCCTTTATGATTTCTGTGAACGCTTGATCGAACGTAACCCGGTAGACACCTTGCCGCATACGCTTGCGTAGGCTGCGAGAAACATGCAATTCCTGTGGATATAGCACAGTGCGCGGATCAGGCGACCACCACAGCAGCGGTTGCCCCTCTTGGTACCATGGAAAACAGCCGTGACGATAGGCGGCGAGCAGGCGTTCCGGGCTCAGGTCACCACCGGCAGCGAGTAATCCATTAGGTTCGCGCAGCGCCTTCTCCAGGGGGGGGAATGCGAGCGAGTCGCGTTGCAGCCAGGTCAACATATCGCTATGCCGAAGGAGGGGCGGGTGGCAATCACCCGCCGAATGGTTAGACGTCTAGGTACTTTTCGGCATCCAGCGCAGCCATGCAGCCGGCGCCGGCAGAAGTGATCGCCTGACGATAGACGTGATCTGCCACGTCACCGGCAGCGAACACGCCTGGGATGCTGGTGCAGGTTGCATCACCGTCGCCGCCGCCCTTGATCTTCAGGTAGCCATCCTTCATGTCCAGCTGTCCCTGGAATAGGTCGGTGTTGGGCTTGTGGCCGATGGCAATGAATACGCCGGCCAGATCAAGCTGCTTCTCCTCTCCCGAAAGGGTGCTTTTCAGGCGCACGCCAGTGACGCCGCTGGCGTCGCCAAGGACCTCCTCGAGAGTGTGGTTCCAGTGCAGGCGAATGTTGCCGTTGGCGGCCTTCTCCATGATCTTGTCCTGCAGGATCTTCTCCGAGCGCAGCTTGTCGCGGCGATGGATCAGATGTACTTCCTTGGCGATGTTGGACAGATAGAGGGCTTCCTCCACGGCGGTGTTGCCGCCGCCGATCACGGCTACCACCTGATTGCGATAGAAAAAGCCATCGCAGGTCGCGCATGCAGAAACTCCGCGTCCGGAGAATGCCTCTTCCGAAGGCAGGCCGAGGTATTGCGCGGACGCTCCGGTGGCGATGATCAGCGCGTCACAGGTGTAGGTGCCGCTGTCACCCTTGAGGGTAAAAGGGCGCTGCTGCAACTCCGCGGTGTGAATGTGATCGAAGACGATCTCGGTATCGAACCGCTCGGCGTGCTTTTGCATGCGCTCCATCAGGGCAGGGCCGGTGAGGCCTTCGACATCGCCTGGCCAGTTATCCACTTCCGTGGTGGTGGTGAGCTGGCCGCCCGGCTGGATACCGGTGATCAATACTGGCTTGAGATTGGCGCGCGCAGCGTAGACCGCGGCGGTATAACCAGCCGGACCCGAGCCAAGAATGATCAGACGCGAATGCTTGACTTCACCCATAAAAAGCCCTCATAAGCCTTTGTTGCGAATAGAGAAGCGTGCTCCAGTCGAGCCGCGCCGGGAAAACTGGCGTTTATGCTACACCGAAGCATCGCCAAAAGCCCAAGCCGGCGCGGAACCGGCATGCGATCGAACCGACAAACCCGTACAATGCCGAGGTTCTGGCAGACTACGGTTCATCGAGCGCGCCGCAGGCGCAGGAAATACAGCGTTTTGAAGAATTCCTCCTCTACCGCGCCAGCGGCCGTCTGGCGCCAGCAATTGCATTACCGCCTGAAGGAGGGTGCCCTGATCGCCCTGGGTGCCCTGTGTGCCTATCTCTGGATGGCGTTGCTTACTTACGATCCCTCCGATCCAGGCTGGACTCACACCAGCAATGTCCAGCAGGTGCAGAACGCCGCTGGTCGCGCTGGCGCCTGGTTCGCCGATGTCCTGTTCATGGCGCTGGGCTATTTCGCCTACCTATTCCCGCTGCTGCTGGGTATCAAGACCTGGCAGGTGTTCCGAGCGCGCCACGAGGCCTGGCGTTGGAACGGCTGGCTGTTCTCTTGGCGCCTGATCGGGCTGGTATTCCTGGTCCTCTCCGGTTCTGCGCTGGCTTACATTCATTTTCAGTCGGCGGATGGCTTGCCAGCTTCGTCCGGTGGCGCGCTGGGCGAAAGCCTGGGACGGCTCGCGGAAGCGGCGCTGAATGTCCAGGGCAGTACATTGCTGCTGTTGGCTTTCTTCCTGTTCGGGCTGACCGTGTTCACCGATTTGTCTTGGTTCAAAGTGATGGACCTGACCGGCAAGATCACGCTCGATCTGCTCGAGCTGATCCAGAGTTTCTTCAGCCGCTGGTGGTCCGCGCGCGCCGAGCGCAAGCAGATGGTGGCCAAGCTGCGTGAAGTGGACGATGTGGTCAGTGAAGTCGCCGCGCCGATGGTGCGCGATCGCAATGAACAGGCGCGGGTCAAGGAGCGCCTGATCGAGCGCGAAGAAGCGCTGACCAAGCACATGAGCGAACGGGATAAGCGCGTCGCACCGGTGATCGCGCCGCCGCCACCGCCGAAAGCCAGTGAGCCGAGCAAGCGCGTGCTGAAGGAGAAACAGGCCAACCTGTTCGTCGATCCGCTGATCGAAGGCAGCCTGCCGCCGATCTCCCTGCTCGATGCGGCCGAGAAACAGCAGAAGCAGTACTCGCCAGAGTCGCTGGAGGCAATGTCGCGACTGTTGGAAATCAAGCTGAAGGAGTTTGGCGTCGAGGTCATCGTCGAGTCGGTTCATCCCGGCCCCGTGATCACCCGTTTCGAGATTCAGCCGGCGGCGGGCGTCAAGGTCAGCCGAATCTCCAACCTGGCCAAGGACCTCGCGCGCTCTCTTGCGGTGATCAGTGTGCGCGTGGTCGAGGTGATTCCGGGCAAAACTACCGTGGGTATCGAGATTCCCAACGAGGATCGCCAGATCGTGCGCTTCTCCGAAGTGCTGTCGTCGGCGCCTTACGACGATGCCAAATCCCCGGTTACCCTAGCTCTCGGTCACGATATCGGCGGCAAGCCGGTGATCGCCGACCTGGCGAAGATGCCGCACCTGCTGGTGGCTGGTACTACCGGTTCCGGTAAATCGGTGGGGGTCAACGCAATGATCCTGTCGATTCTGTTCAAGTCCACGCCGGAAGAGGCGCGACTGATCATGATCGACCCGAAGATGCTCGAACTGTCGATCTACGAAGGCATCCCGCATCTGCTCTGTCCAGTCGTTACCGACATGAAGGAAGCGGCCAATGCGCTGCGCTGGAGCGTCGCCGAAATGGAGCGGCGCTACAAGCTCATGGCTGCCATGGGCGTGCGCAACCTTGCCGGGTTCAATCGCAAGATCAAGGATGCCGAAGAAGCTGGCACGCCGCTGAGTGATCCGCTGTTCCGTCGCGAAAGCATGGATGACGTGGCGCCGCTGCTGAAGCCGCTGCCGACCATCGTGGTGGTGGTGGACGAATTTGCCGACATGATGATGATCGTCGGCAAGAAGGTCGAAGAGCTGATCGCACGTATTGCCCAGAAGGCGCGGGCGGCAGGTATCCATCTGATCCTCGCGACTCAGCGTCCATCGGTGGATGTGATCACCGGTTTGATCAAAGCCAACATTCCGACCCGTATGGCGTTTCAGGTTTCGAGCAAAATCGATTCACGCACGATCCTCGATCAGGGCGGCGCCGAGCAGTTGCTCGGTCACGGTGACATGCTCTATCTGCCGCCCGGCACCGGTCTACCGATTCGCGTGCATGGCGCCTTTGTCTCCGATGACGAAGTACACCGTGTGGTCGAGGCCTGGAAGGCGCGCGGCGCGCCGGATTACATCGAGGAAATTCTCGTCGGTGGCGAAGACTCCGGCGGCGGCTTCGATGGTGGCAGTGGTGGCGAAGGTGGTGGCGAAGGCAGCGAGGAGGATCCGCTGTACGACGAGGCCGTACGCTTCGTCACCGAAAGTCGCCGCGCATCGATTTCCGCCGTGCAGCGCAAACTGAAGATCGGCTACAACCGCGCCGCCAGGATGATCGAAGCCATGGAAATGGCCGGCGTGGTGACATCCATGAATACCAACGGCTCGCGCGAGGTCATCGCGCCGCCGCCTATGCGCGATTGAATCGCTTCGAGGGCTACATGCAATTGATCCGTCTGCTGTGTGCATCTGTCCTGCTGGTTGCCCTGGCTCCGGCTCACGCCGACCAGGCCGCCTCAACCAAACGTCTGACCGGCCTGTTGAACCAGGCTGAAACCCTGACTGGTCGCTTCTCGCAGCTTTCGCTCGATGGCAGCGGCACACAGCTGCAGGAAACCTCCGGCGAGCTGGCGCTCAAGCGCCCCGGCCAGTTCCGCTGGCATACGGACGAGCCGATGGAGCAGCTGCTGGTTTCCAATGGCGAGAAGGTCTGGTTGTACGACCCGGATCTCGAGCAGGTCACCATCCAGAAGCTCGACCAGCGCCTGACGCACACGCCGGCGCTGCTGCTCTCCGGTGACGTCTCCACCATCAGCGAGAACTTCGAGGTCTCTCACAAGGAGGCGGGCGACGTGGTCGACTTCACCCTCAAGCCCAAGGCCAAGGACACACTGTTCGACAATCTGCGTCTGTCGTTCCGCGGCGGTGTGATCAACGACATGCAGCTGATCGACAGCGTCGGTCAGCGCACCAATATCCTGTTCATGGGCGTGAAGATGAATCAGCCGCTGAAGGCGGATCTGTTCACCTTCGAAATTCCCGAGGGCGCTGACGTCATTTCCGAGTGATCTTCATCTGACATTCGTATCAGACGGCCTGCGCAGCGGCGGGCCGCTGCAATCGAGGTAACCGTCCGCAATGGACCTGTTCAGTCGCGAACCTGTCGCCCAACCCCTTGCCGCGCGTCTGCGTGCAGCCAGCCTTGACGAGTACGTCGGGCAGGAGCACCTGCTCGCGCGCGGCAAGCCGTTGCGCGAGGCGCTGGAGCAGGGCGCGCTGCACTCCATGGTGTTCTGGGGGCCGCCCGGGGTTGGTAAGACCACTCTGGCGCGGCTCCTGGCAAAAGTCTCCGATGCCCATTTCGAGACGGTTTCCGCCGTGCTTGCCGGGGTCAAGGAGATTCGCCAGGCGGTAGAAATCGCCAAGCAGCAGGCCGCCCAGTACGGACGGCGCACCATTTTGTTCGTCGATGAAGTGCATCGCTTCAACAAGTCCCAGCAGGACGCGTTCCTGCCTTACGTCGAAGACGGCACGCTGATCTTCATCGGTGCGACCACCGAGAACCCCTCCTTCGAACTCAACAACGCGTTGCTTTCGCGCGCCCGCGTCTACGTGCTGAAAAGCCTCGACGAAGCGGCGCTGCGCAAGCTGGTCGCCCGTGCGCTGAGCGATCCGAAAGGGCTGGGTGACCAGCATCTGGAGCTGCCGGAAGAGAGCTTCCAGATGCTGCTGGCTGCTGCCGATGGCGACGGGCGCCGACTGCTCAATCTGCTGGAGAACGCCTCCGACCTGGCCGAGCAGGGCGGAGTCATCAGCACCGATCTGCTGCAGGATCTGTTGGGCGACAGCCGTCGCCGTTTCGATAAGGGTGGTGAGGCGTTCTACGACCAGATTTCGGCACTGCACAAGTCCGTGCGCGGCTCCAATCCCGACGCGGCACTGTACTGGTTCGCGCGCATGCTCGACGGCGGCTGCGACCCGCTGTACATCGCCCGGCGTGTCGTGCGTATGGCCAGCGAAGAGATTGGCAATGCCGACCCGCGCGCGCTGCCGCTGTGCCTGAACGCCTGGGACGTGCAGGAACGGCTGGGCAGCCCGGAAGGGGAACTGGCCGTGGCGCAGGCGATCGTCTATCTCGCCTGCGCGCCGAAGAGCAACGCGGTCTACGCCGCCTTCAAGGCAGCGATGCGTGACGCGGCGGAGAACGGCTCGCAGGAAGTGCCGCTGCATCTGCGTAATGCGCCGACCAAGCTGATGAAGGAACTGGGCTACGGCAATGAATATCGCTACGCCCATGACGAGCCGGACGCCTATGCCGCCGGTGAGGATTATTTCCCCGAAGCGATGGAGCCGCGGCGTTACTACCATCCGGCCCCACGGGGACTGGAAAGCAAGATTCGCGACAAGCTGGAACACTTGGCACGACTCGATCGTGAAAGCCCCATCCAACGGAGAAAGGGATGATCCGCATGGCCTTCGCCGTCGCCTGTGGTGGCGTGATCGGCACGTTACTGCGCTTCGCGCTCGCTACCTGGGTCAGCGCCCAGTGGCCACGGCATTTCTATCTGGCGACCCTGGCGGTGAACCTGCTGGGCTGCCTGCTGATCGGCTATCTCTATGCAACCTTTCTCGCCCGACCGGACATTTCGCCCGAGCTGCGCGGCGCGCTGATCATCGGCTTTCTTGGCGCACTGACGACTTTCTCCAGCTTCTCCCTGGATGCACTGCGTCTGCTGGAAAGCGGCCAGCTGGCCACGGCGTTCGCCTACGTCGGCGGCAGTGTGCTTGGTGGCCTGCTGGCGGCCTGGACGGGTCTGGCGCTCGCCAGGTTATGAACCGACGCCCGTTCACAGTAAACTTCGCTCCCTCTTCGCCCTTCATCCAAGCTTTCACAGACGAGACCCACCATGCTTGATTCGAAACTGGTACGCACTCAGCTACAGGAGGTGGCGGCCCGCCTGGCCACCCGTGGCTACCAGCTGGACGTTGCGCGCATCGAGGCGCTGGAAGCCCAGCGCAAGGTCGTGCAGACCCGCACCGAGCAACTCCAGGCCGAGCGTAACGCGCGCTCCAAATCCATCGGCCAGGCCAAGCAGCGCGGTGAGGACATCGCGCCGTTGCTTGCCGATGTGGATCGCATGGGCAGCGAACTCGAATCCGGCAAGCAGGAGCTGGACCGCATCCAGAGTGAGCTGGACCAGCTGATGCTGAGCATCCCCAACCTGCCGCACGAGTCCGTGCCGGTCGGTGCGGACGAGGACGAGAACGTCGAGGTTCGCCGCTGGGGTACGCCGAGGACCTTCGACTTCCCGGTGCAGGATCACGTCGCCCTGGGCGAGCAGCATGGCTGGCTGGACTTCGAGACGGCGGCCAAGCTCTCCGGCGCCCGTTTCGCCCTGATGCGCGGACCGATCGCTCGCCTGCATCGCGCGCTGGCGCAGTTCATGATCGACCTGCACACCCGAGAACACGGCTACGAAGAGGCCTACACGCCTTATCTCGTACAGGCTCCGGCGTTGCAAGGCACCGGTCAGCTGCCGAAATTCGAGGAGGACCTGTTCAAGATCAGCCGTGAAGGCGAGGCGGACTTCTACCTGATCCCGACCGCCGAGGTGTCGCTGACCAACATCGTTGCCGGCGAAATTCTTGATGCCAAAGAGCTGCCGCTGAAGTTCGTCGCCCACACGCCGTGTTTCCGCAGCGAGGCCGGCGCGTCGGGTCGCGATACCCGCGGCATGATCCGTCAGCACCAGTTCGACAAGGTCGAGATGGTGCAGATCGTCGAGCCGTCCAGATCCTTCGAGGCGCTGGAGGAGCTGACCGGTAACGCCGAGAAGGTGCTGCAGCTGCTGGAACTGCCTTACCGCGTGCTATCGCTGTGCACCGGCGACATGGGCTTCGGTGCGACCAAGACCTACGACCTGGAAGTCTGGGTGCCGAGCCAGGACAAGTACCGCGAGATTTCTTCCTGCTCCAACTGCGGTGACTTCCAGGCGCGGCGCATGCAGGCGCGCTATCGCAATCCGGAAACCGGCAAGCCGGAGCTCGTGCATACGCTCAACGGTTCGGGGCTAGCGGTCGGTCGTACGCTGGTCGCGGTGCTGGAGAACTACCAGCAGGCCGACGGCCGTATTCTGGTGCCCGAGGTGCTGAAGCCGTACATGGGCGGCATCGAAGTCATCGGCTGAGACTTCAGCGCGCTGCGTCAACGCGGTCCTGGCATCAGACCGGATCCTTGATCCTCGACAAGGGGCATCGCGGCCGTAATGGCTGTGATGCCCATACCTCAAACGACCTCCCAGGATTCGCCCATGGAATACCTCCCGCTGTTCCACAACCTCAAGGGCCGTACGGTGCTTATCGTCGGTGGCGGCGATATTGCGCTGCGCAAGGCTCGGCTGCTGAGCGAAGCTGGAGCACGGCTGCGGGTGGTCGCGCCGAGCATCGAGGCGCAACTAGTCGAGCTGGTAGAGGCGGGCGGTGGCGAGTGTCTAGATCGTGGCTATGACCCGCAGGATTTGCAGGGCTGTGTGCTGGCCATCGCGGCTACCGATGACGAGCCGCTGAATGCCTCGGTGTCGCAGCACGCCAGCGCGCTGGGTATGCCGGTCAACGTAGTCGACTCGCCGCAGCTCTGCAGCGTGATCTTTCCCGCCATCGTCGATCGTTCGCCGCTAGTGATTGCGGTTTCCAGTGGGGGCGACGCACCGGTGCTGGCGCGGTTGATCCGCGCGCGTATCGAGACCTGGATCCCAGCGGTTTACGGACAGCTGGCTGGACTGGCGAAACAATTCCGTGCGCAGGTGAAAGCAAAGTTCTCCGACGTGCAGCAGCGGCGGGTGTTCTGGGAAGAAACGTTTCAGGGGCCGATTGCCGAGCAGGCGCTGGCCGGTCGGACCGCCGAGGCCGAGCGTCTGCTGGCCGAGAAGCTCGCTGGTGCGGCGCCAAAGGCGCTGGGCGAGGTCTATCTGGTCGGCGCCGGCCCAGGTGATCCTGACCTGTTGACCTTCCGCGCCTTGCGCCTGATGCAGCAGGCCGATGTGGTGCTCTACGATCGCCTGGTCGCTCCGGCGATCATCGACCTGTGCCGACGCGATGCCGACCGCATCTACGTAGGCAAGCAGCGTTCGGACCATGCCGTACCGCAGGAACAGATTAACCAGCAGCTCGTGGAACTGGCCAAGCAAGGCAAGCGCGTGCTGCGGTTGAAGGGCGGCGACCCGTTCATCTTCGGCCGCGGCGGTGAAGAAATCGAAGAGCTGGCGGCTCACGGTGTGCCGTTCCAGGTCGTGCCGGGCATCACTGCGGCCAGCGGTTGCGCGGCTTACGCGGGTATCCCGCTGACCCATCGTGATCATGCCCAATCGGTGCGCTTCGTTACCGGCCATCTCAAGGACGGTACCTGCGATCTGCCCTGGGAGGAACTCGCCGCGCCGGCGCAGACGCTGGTCTTCTACATGGGCCTGGTCGGGCTGCCGGTGATCTGCCGCGAACTGGTGGCCCATGGCTGCAGCGCGCAGACGCCTGCTGCGCTGGTGCAGCAGGGGACGACGAGTAAGCAGCGCGTGTTTACTGGCACGCTGGCCGATCTGCCGGAGCTGGTCGCCCGGCATGAGGTCCAGGCGCCGACGCTCTTGATCGTTGGCGAGGTGGTGCGATTACGGGAAAAACTGGCCTGGTTCGAAGGCGCCCAACCCTGACGGCAAGTGCCGTAGAAATGAAAAAGCCCCGGATTACCGGGGCTTTTTGCTATGCAGATGGCGGAGGCGGTGAGATTCGAACTCACGGAAGAGTTTCCCCTTCGGCGGTTTTCAAGACCGCTGCCTTCAACCACTCGGCCACACCTCCGCATAAAGCGGGCGCCATAGTACCGGATCGAAACACACTGTCAAACACTGTTAAGCAAACAGGTGCTGGGGCTCTGCTATAGTCCCGGGCAAATTGTCTCAGCCTCATCCACGGGAGTGTCGCCATGCACGAACACGAATACGCGCTTAGCCACACACAGGTCGAACAGCGCGAAGTCAGCAAAGTCCTGCGCAATACTTATGGCCTGTTGGCCATGACGCTGGCCTTCAGTGGCCTTGTTGCGTACCTCGCGATGCAGGCCAACGCCGCGTATCCGAACATCTTCGTGGTACTGATCGGCTTCTACGGTCTGTTTTTCCTTACCGTCAAGCTGCGCAATTCAGCTTGGGGACTGGTTTCCACCTTTGTCCTGACCGGATTCATGGGGTACACCCTGGGCCCGGTGCTGAACATGTACCTCGGGTTGAGCAATGGTGGTGAGCTGATCACCTCGGCATTGTCGATGACGGCACTAGTGTTCTTCGGGCTGTCTGCCTATGTGCTGATCACTCGCAAGGATATGAGTTTTCTCAGCGGCTTCATTACCGCAGGCTTCTTTGTCCTGCTGGGCGCGATGCTGGTCGGCTTCTTCTTCCAGATCACCGGGCTGCAGCTGGCGATCAGCGCCGGTTTCGTGCTGTTCTCCTCGGCCTGCATCCTGTTCCAGACCAGTGCGATCATCCACGGTGGCGAGCGCAACTACATCATGGCCACCATTGGTCTGTTCGTTTCGCTGTACAACCTGTTCCTCAGCTTGCTGCAGCTGCTGGGCATTTTCGGTGGCGACGACTGATCACCGGCAGATCGATAAGGCCCGCTTCGGCGGGCTTTTTCGTTTTGGCAGCTCGCGTATCATGTCGCTCTGCAATCGACTGGTGAGCCATGAAATTCGCGATCGCCCTGTTTTCTCCTCCTCATGCGCCGGCCTCGCGCCGGGCGCTGCGCTTTGCCCAAGCGGTGCTCTCCGGTGGGCATGAGATCGTCCGTCTGTTCTTCTATCAGGACGGTGTGCACAGTGCCTCGGCCAATGTCGTGACCGCGCAGGACGAGCTGGATATCGCCGCAGAGTGGAGCCGCTTCATTGCTGCGCAGCAGCTAGATGGCGTGGTCTGCATCGCGGCTGGCCTGCGGCGTGGCGTGCTGGACGAGCAGGAAGCGCGGCGCTATGGACGGTCTGCCGCCAACCTCGCCGCGGGCTGGGAGCTATCCGGGCTCGGCCAGTTGCATGAAGCCGCGCAGCAGGCCGACCGTCTGATCTGCTTCGGAGGCGACTGATGGCTCGTTCGATGCTGATCATCAGCCGTCAATCGCCCTGGTCGGGACCAGGCGCCCGCGAGGCGTTGGACATTGTGCTCGCGGGTGGTGCATTTGAATTGCCGCTGGGCCTGCTGTTTCTCGATGACGGGGTGCTGCAGCTCATCCCTGATCAGCAGGCCGCGTGTCTGCAGCAGAAAGATCTGAGCGCCAACCTGCAGGCATTGCCGCTGTTCGGCGTCGAGGCACTCTATGCCGCCTCGCGCAGTCTCGTTGAACGCGGGCTGGATGGGCAGCCGTTGAGCCTGCCGGTGGAGCTGCTCGACGATGCCGCTCTGCGTGCCCTCATCAACCGCTACGACCATGTGATCACTATCTGATGGCGACCCTGCACCTGCTCTCCGATTCTCCCTTCGCGAGCGACCGCTTTGCCAGTTGCCTGCCGCTGCTCGGCGACGGCGATGGCCTGCTGCTCTGCGGCGACGCCGTCTACGCACTGCGCGGCGCCACGGCCCAGCGCCGCCAGCTCGAACAGCTGGCGCCGGGCATTGCACTGCACGCACTGGCCGAGGATGTCGAGGCACGCGCGCTTGGTGATCTGCCCGAACGTGTCGTGCTGCTGGATTATCCGGGCTTCGTCGAGCTGTGCTGTCGATTCGAGCGGGTCAACAGCTGGCTATGAACACCCTGAACGTGGATGGTCGCAGTATTGCTCTGGACGACGACGGTTATCTGCGCGATCTCGTCGAGTGGAACGAAGCCGTGGCGAGTGCCCTGGCCGAGCAGGAAGGCCTGGCGCTCGAAGCCGATCATTGGGAGATCATCCACCTGCTGCGCGCGTTCTATCACGAGTTCCAGCTGTCGCCTGCCACGCGCCCGCTGATCAAGTATGTCGCACTCAAGCTGGGGCCTGAAAAGGGCAACAGTCTGCACCTCAACCGCCTATTCAAAGGCACCCCGGCCAAGCTGGCAGCCAAGCTGGCGGGGCTGCCCAAACCGAGCAATTGCCTATGAGCCTCACCACCCCTGAAGAGCATCCATTCGCCGTTTTCGTGCGCATCCTCGGCAAGGGCAAGCGCGGCGCGCGCGGCCTGACTCGTGAGGAGGCGCGCGAGGCGATGGGCATGTTGCTCGATGGCCGCGTCGAGGATGCCCAGCTCGGCGCTTTTCTCATGCTGTTGCGCCACAAGGAGGAGAGCGCCGAAGAGCTGGCCGGCTTCACCGACGCGGTGCGCGCGCGTATCGGCGAGCAGGGCATTACCGTGGATCTCGACTGGCCGAGCTATGCCGGCAAGAAGCGTCACCTGCCTTGGTACCTGCTTGCCGCCAAATGCCTGGCCGGTAACGGTGTGCGCATCCTGATGCACGGCGGTGGTGCGCATACCGCCGGACGCCTTTACAGCGAACAGTTGCTCGATTTGCTGGGCATCGCGCGTTGCGAGAGCTGGGGTGAGGTGGGCGCCGTGCTCGAACGCGACCGTCTCGCGTTCATCCCGCTCGGCACCTGGATGCCGGTGCTGCAGCGCATGATCGACCTGCGCAATGTGCTCGGCCTGCGTTCACCGATCCATTCGCTGGCGCGAATCCTCAACCCGCTCAACGCGCGCTGTGGTTTGCAGAGCATCTTCCATCCCGGCTATCAGGACACCCACCGCGAGGCCAGTCGCCTGCTCGGTGATCATGCCATCGTGATCAAGGGCGAGGGCGGGGAGATCGAGATCAACCCGGACAACATCTCCCACCTGTATGGCACCACCGCAGGCGATGCCTGGGACGAGGAGTGGTCGGCGCTGTCGACTCAGCGCCATGTCAAGCCAGCGGAGCTGGAGCCGCAGCATTTGCTCGACGTCTGGCGCGGCACCGCCGCCGACGCCTATGGCGAGCTGGCGGTGACGGCAACGATGGCCCTGGGCCTGCGGGGGCTCGGGTACTCGCGCGATGAAGCCTTCGAGCTGGCCAGCCGTTATTGGGCGCAGCGCAACTTATCGAACTGACGGATCGATTCAAGCAACCTTTCGGGCACATCGATCGAACGATCATCCCTAGAGTGCTTTCTAGTTAAAAACGACTGGAGGCCGCGAATGGGATTGTTGATCGATGGCCAGTGGCACGACCGCTGGTACGAAAGCCGCGACGGACGCTTCGAGCGCGAGCAGGCCAAGCGTCGCTACTGGATTACCGCCGATGGCGAGCCCACCGCCAACGGGCAGCCGGGTTTCAAGGCCGAGTCTGGGCGTTACCACCTGTATGTGTCGCTCGCCTGTCCGTGGGCGCATCGCACGCTGATCTACCGCAAGCTCAAGGGGCTCGAAAGCCTGATCGACGTCTCCGTGGTGAGCTGGCTGATGGCCGAGCACGGCTGGACCTTCGACCAAGCCACCGGTTCCAGCGGCGATGCGCTGGATGGCGACCGCTTTCTGTACCAGCGCTATACCCGTGACGATCCGCACTACAACGGTCGGGTGACAGTGCCGCTGCTGTGGGATCGGCAGCAGCAACGTATCGTCAACAACGAGTCCGCCGAGCTCATCCGTATCTTCAACAGCGCCTTCGATCATGTCACCGGCTCGATGATCGACCTCTATCCGCAGCCGTTGCGCGGCGAGATCGACGCACTCAATGCGCGCATCTACCCGACGATCAACAACGGTGTCTACCGCGCCGGGTTCGCCACAAGCCAGGCGGCCTACGAAGAGGCGTTCCGCGAGGTATTCGGCACGCTGGACTGGCTGGAACGCCGCCTCGACAAGCTGCGTTACCTCGCCGGCGAGTACCTGACCGAAGCCGACTGGCGCCTGTTCACCACCCTCATTCGTTTCGATGCCGTCTATCACGGCCATTTCAAGTGCAACCTGCGGCGCATCGAGGATTACCCCAACCTGTCGAACTGGTTGCGCGAGCTGTACCAGTGGCCGGGCATCGCGGAAACGGTCGATTACCGTCACATCAAGGGGCATTACTACCAGAGCCATCGGCAGATCAATGCCAACGGCATCGTGCCGCAAGGCCCAGCACTGGGGCTGGAGCGTCCGCATGATCGACAGCGCCTGGTCGGGCGGGGAATCTGGACGCGGCAACCGGAGGCTGCCGCAATCCCGACAGCGAGCCGCCGGAGCGCAGCCCCTTAATCTGGATCATTGTCAGTGTATCGCTGCTGCGGCAGGCTGCCGCCAGTCGGGTTCGTTCGCCGGTGCTCGAAGCACATGCGGGCTATCCTGAAAGAAACTGCTGACCGCAACGGCCGGAGAAAAGCGCCATGAAAATCGAACGCTTCGAAGACCTGATCGACTGGACGCGCGAGACACACGGCCTGCTGGCCAGGTGCATGGCGCACAGCTCCGACAGGCACGCGGAGACCCGCGCAAAGTGGCTGCTGGTCTATCTCGCCGATCACGAGCGGGCGCTGGCGGAAACCATCGGCAAGATCGAACAGCACGCCGATCCGAAGGCGCTGCACACCTGGATCTACGACTATCTGGCGCGTACTCCGGTATTACCGAACCAGGCGTGCAAGCCCTACGAGAACATGGACGTCGACGAAATCTCCCGCGAGATCTTCGATGTGCACAATCAGGTCCTCGATCTCTACCGCTCGCTGGCCCGGCGAGCCGACATCGATGGCGCACGGTCGCTGGCCGATGACCTGCTGCAATTGGAAGAGCACGAGACGATGCGGCTGGCACAGCAGGTCGGGCGCATCAACGAGATGTGAGCGGGCTGCTGCAGCCGTAACCGGCCCGGCGATGGTAGGCAGTTCGGCGCGCGTCATGCTTGTCGAAGGGCAAAGAGTGCGCCATTGCGTGCATACTGCGCGGCCGAGCGAGGCCGACAGGTGCTAGTGATCGATGTGGGAGCTTTCCGGATATCTGGGACTTTTCCTGGCGGCATTCGGCGCCGCAACGCTGCTGCCGATGCAGTCCGAGGCGCTGCTGGCCGGCTTGCTGCTATCCGAGCGCTATGCCGTGTGGGGCCTGGTGGCCGTAGCCAGCGTTGGCAATGTCCTGGGTTCGCTGGTGAACTGGCTGCTGGGCCGCTACGTCGAGCACTTCCGCCATCGGCGCTGGTTTCCCGTCAGCCAGCGACAGATGCTCAAAGCCCAGCAGCACTATCACCGCTACGGGCGCTGGACGTTACTGCTCAGCTGGATGCCGGTCATTGGTGATCCGTTGACGCTGATTGCCGGGGTGATGCGCGAGCCGCTGTGGAGCTTCCTGCTGATCGTCACGCTGGCCAAGACTGCGCGCTATCTGATGGTGATGGGCCTGACCCTGGGCTGGATGTGATGCGCTGGCGGGTTGGAAAACCGCAGGCGGCTGGACAATCATGGCCGCTGCGTTCTGCACAAGGAGCCGGCCACGCGCATGGCTAATAACCAATCCTCAACGCCGCACAGGCATGCCACCGTGGGCACGCACAGAGACAGCATCTCCGTGCGGCTGGTGCATGAGGCGCTGCTCGGCTTCGTACGTCCGGGGCTGTCGGCCGAGCAGCTGCTGACCGAGTTGGGATTCGATCCAGCCTGCCTGCAGGATCTGGCCGGTCGTGTCGACGTGCGCGATTACAAGCGGCTCTGGCTGGGCCTGGCCGAACGTTTCGACGATGAGCTGTTCGGTATGGACCCGCGCCGGCTACGCTCGGGCAGTTTCGTCTTCATCAGCCGCTGCTGTATCCAGCAACCCACACTGGAAAAGGCCATGCAGCAGGCGTTGAGCTTCTTCGGTCTGGCGTTGGAAAATTTCCGCGGCAAACTGATCCGCAGCCAGAGCCTGGCTGAGGTGGTGCTGCGTGAGCGCAACGCCGAGCCGGCGCGTGCGTTCTGCTACTTCACCTTCTGGATGCTCCTGCACGGCCTGGCCTGCTGGCTGGTGGGGCGACGCATCCCGCTGCTGGCGGTCGAGCTGCGCTGTGACGAGCCGGATTACACCGACGACTATCGGGTGATGTTCTCCGACAACCTGCGCTTCGGCAGGTCATCGACACGCCTCATTTTTGCCGCCGAGGTGCTCGACCTGCCGATCCGCCGCAGCGAGGCGGAGCTACGCAGCTTTCTCGCCGAAGCTCCGGCGAACATTCTGGTGCGCTATCGCGACCATTCCAGTCTCGCCAGTCGCATCAAGCAACATCTACGCAGCCTGCCGGCCGAGCGCTGGCCGGACGGTGAGACGCTGGCGCAGGCGCTGTGCATGTCCGCGTCGACGCTGCGTCGCCGTCTGGCAGAAGTGGGGCAACCCTATCAGGCCATCAAGGACGGGCTGCGTCAGGACATGGCCACCGAATGGTTGGCCGATGCCGCCATCAGCTACGGCGAAATTGCCGAGCGACTGGGCTTTGCCGACGTCAGCTCGTTCTACAAGGCATTTCGCAAGTGGACCGGGATCAATCCCGGCCACTACCGCAATCTCATCCTGGCGCCGGAACGGCGCTGAGCCTTCTGGCGGTACCTCCCAGCGTTGCCCTCCGCGTGCATCGTTACCGCTGACGGTGCTGGAACTGTCGGTGTGCTTGCCTTTTGCCATTGGCCAAAACGGTCAGGCAGGTTGAGAGCATCGACCATTGCCGCTCTCGTGTAGCTGTCTAAAGATGATCCCGGCTTCGCACCGAACAACAACAAACACGGGAGAGAGCCATGCAGGTTCAGGGCAACGTATTCCTCATTACCGGCGGCGCCTCCGGCCTGGGTGCTGCCGCTGCGCAGGCGCTGGTCGAAGCGGGCGGCAAGGTGGTATTGGCCGACCTGGATGAAGCCGCCGCCCACGCCACGGCGCAAGCGCTGGGGCCCAATGCCCTTGGCGTCGCAGCCGACATCCGTGACGAGGCGACCGCGCGTCATGCGGTCGCCGTCGCTCGCGAACACTTCGGCGGGCTGCACGGACTGGTCAATTGCGCCGGTGTCGCCGGCGGCGAGAAGGTTCTCGGTCGCAACGGCCCGCATAGCCTCGATAGCTTCAGTCGTATCGTCGGCATCAACCTGATCGGCAGCTTCAACATGTTGCGCTTGGCCGCCGAGGCAATGGCCGAGAACGCTCCGGACGCCAACGGCGAGCGCGGCGTGATCATCAATACAGCTTCCATCGCGGCCTTCGACGGACAGATCGGCCAGGCAGCCTATGCCGCGTCCAAGGGCGGCGTCGTCAGCCTGACCTTGCCGGCCGCCCGCGAGCTGGCGCGCTTCGGTATCCGCGTGATGACCATCGCCCCCGGCGTGTTCGAGACGCCGATGATGGCCGGCATGACCCAGGAAATCCGCGACTCGCTGGCCGCGGGCGTACCGTTCCCGCCGCGGCTGGGCCGTCCGTCCGAATACGCCGCGCTGGTGCGGCACATCTTCGAAAACAGCATGCTAAACGGCGAGGTGATCCGTCTCGACGGCGCCTTGCGCATGGCCGCCAAATGAAGGAAACAAAGATGAAAGATGATCCGATCGTAATCGTCAGCAGCGCGCGCACGCCGATGGGCGGCTTCCAGGGTGACCTGCTGGGCATGACCGCTCCGCAGCTTGGCGCGGCTGCCATCCGCGCAGCGGTGGAGCGCAGCGGGCTGCCGCCGGAGAACGTCCAGGACGTGCTGATGGGCTGTGTGCTGCCGGCCGGACAGGGGCAGGCTCCGGCACGCCAGGCGGCGCTGGGCGCCGGGCTGACCCGCGCCACCACCTGCACCACGCTGAACAAGATGTGCGGCTCAGGCATGCAGACGGTGATCCTGGCGCATGACCAGCTGCTCGCGGGCAGCTCCGACATCGTCGTCGCCGGCGGCATGGAGAGCATGAGCAACGCCCCGTACCTGCTCGACCGCGCCCGTGGCGGTTACCGCATGGGACATGGCCGCGTGCTCGATCACATGTTTCTCGACGGCCTCGAGGATTCCTTCGACAAGGGTCGCCTGATGGGCTCGTTCGCCGAAGAGTGCGCTGATACTTTCGGCTTCAGTCGCGAAGCGCAGGACGCCTATGCGCTCGAGTCGCTGCACCGGGCGCAGGCGGCGATCAGCGAAGGCCGTTTCGCCGAGGAAATCGTCACCCTGGAAGTCACCCAGGGTCGGCAGCAGCGACTGGTGCGTGACGATGAGCAGCCGCCCAAGGCGATGCCGGAGAAGATTCCGAGCCTGAAGCCGGCGTTCCGCGAGGGCGGTACGGTGACCGCCGCGAACTCCAGTTCGATTTCCGACGGCGCCGCTGCGCTGCTGCTGATGCGCCGCTCCGAGGCCGAGCGCTGGGGCCTGCAGCCGCAAGCGGTGATCCACGGTCACGCGGCTTATGCCGATGCACCGAATTTGTTCACCACCGCGCCGATTGGGGCGATCCGCAAGCTGATGGAGCGCACCGGCTGGCGCCTCGATGAGGTTGACCTGTTCGAGATCAACGAGGCCTTCGCCGTGGTGGCGATGGTCGCCATGCGCGAGCTGGGGCTGGATCATGCCAAGGTCAACGTCAACGGCGGCGCCTGTGCACTGGGGCATCCGGTTGGCGCCTCCGGCGCACGCATCCTGGTTACGCTGCTGGCAGCCCTGCGTGCGCGCGGCTTGCGACGCGGCGTGGCGGCGATCTGCATTGGCGGTGGCGAGGCCACGGCCATGGCGGTTGAACTGCTGTAAGGAGGCCGCATGCTGCCAAATGAAGAGCAGACCAGCATCGGCGAGATGGCGCGGCAGTTCGCTCAGGAGCGACTGAAACCCTTCGCCGAGCAGTGGGACCGCGAGCACCGTTATCCGGCTGAGGCGATCGGCGAGATGGCCGCGCTCGGCTTCTTCGGCATGCTGGTGCCGGAGCAGTGGGGCGGCAGTGACACCGGTTACCTGGCATACGCCATGGCGCTGGAGGAGATTGCCGCCGGCGACGGTGCCTGCTCGACCATCATGAGCGTGCACAATTCAGTGGGCTGCGTACCGATCCTGCGTTTTGGCACCGAGCAGCAGAAGCGCGACTTCCTTATGCCGCTGGCGCGCGGTGAGCAGATCGGCGCGTTCGCCCTGACCGAACCGCAGGCCGGCTCCGATGCCAGCAGTTTGCGTACTCGCGCCCGGCGCGACGGTGACCAATATGTGCTCAACGGCGCCAAGCAGTTCATCACCTCCGGCAAACACGCCGGCACGGTGATCGTCTTTGCGGTGACCGACCCGGAGGCTGGCAAGCGCGGTATCAGTGCCTTCATCGTGCCAACTGACAGTTCCGGTTATCAGGTGGTACGCGTCGAGGACAAGCTCGGCCAGCACGCGTCCGACACCTGCCAGATCGCCTTCGAAGACCTGCGTGTACCGGTGGCCAACCGACTGGGCGAGGAGGGCGAGGGCTACCGCATTGCCCTGGCCAACCTGGAAGGCGGACGCATCGGTATCGCCGCCCAGGCGGTCGGCATGGCGCGGGCGGCATTCGAGGCGGCGCGCGACTACGCCCGGGAGCGCGAAACCTTCGGCAAGCCGATCATCGAGCACCAGGCGGTGGCCTTCCGACTGGCCGACATGGCGACGCAGATCGCCGTGGCGCGGCAGATGGTGCATCACGCCGCCGCGCTGCGCGAAGCCGGGCGGCCGGCGTTGGTGGAAGCTTCTATGGCCAAGCTGTTCGCCTCCGAGATGGCGGAAAAGGTCTGCTCGGCGGCGATCCAGACTCTGGGTGGCTACGGTTATCTGGCTGACTTCCCAGTGGAACGCATCTACCGCGACGTGCGTGTCTGCCAGATCTACGAGGGCACCAGTGACATCCAGCGCCTGGTGATCGCACGCAACCTCGGAGGGCCGAACTGACTATCACCCGTGCCTTCTCAGGCGATGGGGTAGCCATGCTGTAGCACGTGATGCCGGTAGAACGCCGTTTCCTCGACCGGCACTTCGACAATAAAAACAAGATGAGGTAGGAAACATGCAACCAGGTTTGATGCAGAACGCTCCCCTGTTGATCAGCAGCATTCTCGCCCACGCGGCCGGTGCGCACGGTGACCGCGAGATCGTCTCGCGGCTGGTCGATGAGCCGCTGTGGCGCTACGACTACGCCGGCCTTGCTGCCCGCGCGGCACGTGCCGCCACCATGCTGAAATCACTCGGCATCGGCCCGGGCGACTGTGTGTCGTCGCTGGCGTGGAACACCCACCGTCATTACGAGCTGTTCTTCGCCGTGCCCGGCATTGGAGCCGTGCTGCATACGGCCAATCCGCGGCTGTCCGACGAACAGATCGTCTACACCATCAACCATGCCGGCAGTCAGGTACTGATGTTCGACAGCAGCTTCGCCGAATGCGTCGCCAGGCTGCGGCCCCGTCTGGGCAATATCCGGCATTTCATCGAGCTGGCAACCCAGCCAAAGGCGGACCTTCCCGACGTGCAGGGCTACGAGGCGTTGATTGCAGCCGGGCAGCCGTTGGACTGGCCGCAGTTCGACGAGAACGCCGGTGCAGTGCTCTGCTACACCTCCGGTACCACCGGCGATCCCAAGGGCGTGCTCTACAGCCATCGCTCGGTGGTCCTGCATGCGATGGCCGCTGGGTTGTCCGGCGCGTTCGGCCTGTCTGCCTTCGATTGCATCATGCCGTGCTCGTCGCTGTATCACGGTACTGCCTGGGGCCTGCCGTTCGCTGCGGCGATCAACGGCTGCAAGTTCGTGCTGCCATGCGACAAGATGGACGGCGCGAGCCTGCAGGAGCTCATCAAGAGCGAAGGCGTGACCCTGTCCGGCGGGGTGCCAACCATCTGGACCATGTACCTCGCCCATCTGGAACGCAGCGGCGAGGATTCCGGCAGCCTGGCACGGCTGGTGATCGGCGGCTCCGCCGTGCCGCGGGCGATGGCCGAAACCTTCCAGACCAAGTACGGCGTTGCGGTCTGCCAGCTCTGGGGCATGACCGAGACCAGCCCGCTGGGTGTGGTCGCGACGCCGACCCCCAAGCTCGCCGAACGCGGCCAGCAGGCCACTAACGACACCATCTGGACGCGGCAGGGCCGTCTGCAGTTCGGCATCGAGCTCAAGGTGGTGGACGAGCATGGGCGTGATTTACCGCGTGATGGCGTCAGTTCCGGCAGCCTCAAGGTGCGCGGCCCGTGGACGGTCGAGCGTTACTACCGCAGCGAAGTCAGCGCGCTCGATGAGGATGGCTGGTTCGACACCGGCGACATCGCCACCCTGGATGCTGATGGCTTCATGCGCATCACCGACCGCAGCAAGGACGTGATCAAGTCCGGCGGCGAGTGGGTCAGCTCCATCGACATCGAGAACGTCGCCGCCGCCTGTCCCGGGGTGAAGGTGGCCGCGGTGGTCGGTGTGTTCCATCCGAAGTGGGAGGAGCGCCCGGTGCTGGTGGTCGAACCACACGGCGATACCGAGGTCACGGTGGACAAGATCCTCGCCCATCTGGAGCCGAACATCGTCAAGTGGTGGATGCCAGACGCGGTGATCTTCGATGCGGTGCCGCTGACCGCCACCGGCAAGATCGACAAGAAGGTGTTACGCGAGCGTTACCGTAACCACCTTGTCGAGAACCAGCTGAATGCGGTGAACCAGTAGTCGCCGCCGCACAGCGCTCTCGAATCGAAGCGGGGCGCCTGCGGCAGCCAGGAACGAGGACGATGTATGAGCGAGGCCGAGCAGAATCGTCAGGGGCCGCTGTGTGGCCTGCGCGTGCTGGAGTTCGCCGGCATCGGTCCCGGACCGCATTGCGCGATGCTACTGGCGGACATGGGCGCCGAGGTGCTGCGTATCGACCGCGAGGGCGGTACGGGATGGTCGAACCCAGTGGTCGATCGCGGCCGCAAGGTGATGACGCTGGATATCCGCAACGATGCCGGGCGGGCGCGCTGCGTGGAACTGGCGCAAGGCGCCGACGTGCTGATCGAGGGTTTTCGTCCGGGCGTCATGGAGCGGCTGGGCCTGGGACCGGACGAGCTGCTGGCGCGCAACCCGCGGCTGATCTACGGCCGCATGACCGGCTGGGGTCAGACCGGGCCGCTGGCCAAGGCGGCCGGGCACGACATCAATTACATCGCGCTGACCGGTGCGCTGGCGGCGATCCGTGGCGAGAGCGGCCCGGCGGTGCCACCGCTGAATCTGGTCGGCGACTTCGGCGGCGGCTCGCTGTATCTCGCAGTGGGCATTCTCGCCGCGCTATGGGAGCGCGAACGCTCCGGCCAGGGCCAGGTGATCGATGCGGCTATTGTCGATGGCGTGTCGTCGCTGATGACCTTCTTCGCCGGGCTGCTGCCCAGTGGGCGTATCGACATGCAGCGCGAACGCAACCTGCTGGGCGGAGCGGCACCCAATTATCGCTGTTACGTCTGTGCCGACGGTCGCGAGATCGCCGTCGGCGCGCTGGAACCGCAGTTTTGGGGCGAACTGCTCCAGCGTATCGGTGCGCCGGAGCCGCTTCAGGATGGCTGCGCGGATGCTGCGGCATGGCCAGAGCAGGGCGCCGCGCTGGCACACCTGTTTGCCCGCCGCACCCAGGCCGAATGGTGCGCCCTGCTGGAAGGCACCGACGCCTGCTTCGCGCCTGTGCTGCCGCTGGCCGAAGCGGCGCAGCACGTGCACCTGCGCCAGCGTGGGGTCTATGAGAATCTCGACGGCCTGCTCCAGGCGGCGCCAGCACCGCGCTTCTCGCGTACTCCCGGCAAGGCGCGGCGCACGTTGCGAGTGGCGGATACCGACGGTCGCTGGGATTGATCCGCACCGCACCGCAGCGAACGAGAACTAGAGGGGCTGCCAGCAGGGCTTTGAAGAGCGTATTGCAGTAGTGGCTGACGCTTAGATTTATTAAGAAGGCGAAACAATTAATTAAGCTGTAGAGATTAATGAGTCATGCCGCTGGTTACTTCTGGCTGCAATCGTTTGGATGTCGCCGATAGTGTCGAAGTTTGGCCGCTGTATAGCGACAGGTTGTTCGCCGTGTCGCAATGTTTTCTTAACTTATTGATTGGCTGTAACCCGGCCCGCGCGATCCTCGGCTCCGGTGTAAATTCCGTGCGCGCCTCGTACCAGTGAAAGTAGCTCATCGCGGCGGCGGCTTGTATTTCTTGTCGCAAGGCTGCAACGCTCGCCCTAGACGTGCCGCGCGTCGGGTTGCATTGCGTCGGCACGAGAGCTGGCTACCCTTGAATCAGATGCCAATTATTACAACAACAAGAGGGGAGTCAGACATGAACAATAACAACGAGCCTGTAGTTGCACTCGAGTTGTGCCGTTTCTGTGCGCATTGCATCGCTGCCATTGTTGTGGCTGGAATGTTGTTTGTTGGCCTGATCGGATCTTGGAGTGTGGCCCTCAATGTCGGTCTGGTGCCGCTATTGGCGATTGCCGCTTCCGATCTGTTCGCCAAACGTCAGGAAGAAGCATTGCTGGCGGATATCTAGGCTACAGAACCCAGCATGCAAACGTGCCGTGCTGTGGTTTGCGCGAAGACTGCGGCGACAGCGGGATTCCCCTGCAGTCGCCGTGGTTTTTCTCGCTTCCGACGCTGACCGTACCCAGCCGCGCTGCGGCGCTCGCGTTACGGTGCCTACACTTGGGACCCTGCTTCGATGTTACTGCTGGCCGCTGCCGTAACGGTGTGTGGGGCGCACGGTAACGTCTTCGTGGCTGTTTTCGTTCGATAGGTGACTCATGAAAAACACAAGCCGTTGAAAATAAAGGAGTTTATAAAGTTGGCACGGCTACTGCTTTATCTCCTGTACAACAAAAACAAGAACGCTCAATTCCATAACAAAAACAACACGTAACGGCTCCGACACAATAAAAACAAGCACGTGGAGGCGTAGCAAACTGATTCTTTTGGAGAGGAATTGCCCGACAGGTTTCCTGTCGACCGGACCGAGAACAACAAAACTGCCCTGAGGCAGCTCCAGAACCGGTTGAGCCCGCAAGGGCGGTGGCAACATCAGCGACCAAAATAATCCGTTTGTTCTTTAAGTCCCTGGGTGTGGGACTGCTAGTGGACCGTGAGGTCCGACCGGGCTTCGAAAAAAAACAACAAGTCCGTCAGCAGAAGAAAAACAACGCAAGACCTCTTTGAAGGGGGAGCCATCGGCTCCCCCTTCGTGCTTTTTGCTTTCCGATTTTCTGTCCGTCACGGCCGGTCGGGCGCCCCCCTGAGCGGCGCGGACGCAGCCGGCGGCGAAGGCCGTCAGAGCGGGTAGTTGGCCAGCTCGCGGGCAATCAGCAACCTCTGGATCTCGCTGGAGCCTTCGTAGATCTGCGTGATCCGCGCATCGCGGTAGTAACGCTCGACCGGATAATCCTCGAGGTAGCCGTAGCCGCCGTGGATCTGCACCGCCAGCGAACAGACTTTCTCCGCCATTTCCGAAGCGAACAGCTTGGCCTGGGAGGCTTCGGACAGGCAGGGCAGGCCGGCGCTCTTCAGTCTGGCGGCATGCAGGATCAGCAGGCGTGCGGCGTTCAGCTGGGTCTGCATGTCGGCGAGCATGTTGGCGATGCTTTGGTGCTCGGCGATCGGCTTGCCGAACTGCACGCGCTCGCGGGCATAGAGCAGGGCGGCTTCGAAGGCCGCACGGGCGATACCCAGGGCTTGCGCGCCGATGCCGATACGCCCGCCTTCGAGGTTCGATAGGGCGATGGCGAGGCCCTTGCCACGTTCACCGAGCAGGTTTTCCTGTGGGATGCGGCAGTCGCTGAGCGAGACCGCGCAGGTGTCCGAGGCGCGGATGCCCATCTTGTGTTCGCTGCGTTCCACCGCGAAGCCGGGGGTGTCGGTGGGCACCAGAAAGGCGGAAAGTCCCTTCTTGCCAAGGTCCGGATCAGTCACCGCGAAGACGATGGCCAACTTCGCCCGCTTGGCGTTGCTGCAGAACTGCTTGCTGCCGTTGAGCACCCACTGGCCGTCCGCCAGTTCGGCGCGGGTACGCAGGTTGTGCGCCTCGGAACCGGCTTGCGGTTCGGTGAGGGCGAAGCAGCCGATGGCGCGGCCGCTGGCCAGCTCCGCCAGCCATTCGTCCTTCTGCGCCTGCGAGCCATAGTTCAGCACCGGGCCGCAGCCCACCGAGTTGTGGATGCTCATCAGCGCGCCGGTGGCGCCGTCGCCGGCGGAGATTTCCTCCACGGCCAGGGCGTAGGCGACGTAGTCGATATAGCTGCCGCCCCATTGTTCCGGGACGACCATACCGAGCAGGCCGAGCTCGCCCATCTGGGCGACCAGGGCGTCGTCGATCCAGCCGGCCTTCTCCCAGGCTTGCGCGTTGGGCGCGATCTCACGGCGGGCGAAGTCGCGCGCCATGTCGCGGATCATGCGTTGGTCTTCGCTGAGTTCGAGGTCATGCATTGCGCGTTCTCTTCTTGTTGTTGTGCTGCCAAAGAGTCTTCAGGCGGTTGCGCTGCGACGTGCCTTGCCGGTTGTGGCCTTGAAGCCGTCGAAGAACGCCTGGACGCGCTCCGGCGTGACCTCTGCCAGCGTGGGCGGATTCCAGCGCGGCGACTTGTCCTTGTCGATGATCAACGCGCGCACGCCCTCCATGATGTCGCCCTTGGCGAACCACTGGCGGTCCAGGTGCAACTCGAGGGCAAAGCAGTCAGGCAAGGGTAGCTCGCGACCACGGCGCAGCATTGCCAGGGTCACGCACATCGCCAGGGGTGAGCGGCTGTCGAGCACCTTGAGCGTTTCCTCGGTCCAGTCACTGAATTCGCTGCGGGATTCGGCCGCCAGTGAGGCGCGAATGGCCTGCACATCGGTCTTGGCGAAGTGCTCGTCGATGGCCTGGTGCAAGGCCTTCAGCTCCGAACCCGGCAGCTTGCTGGTGCCCAGCGTCGCCACCAACGTGCGCAGCGCCTCCTGCGGATGGATCGTCCAGCTCATGTGGTCGAGGCAGCGATCCAGTTCGGCGATCTGATCGTGGCTGATGCACCAGTCGGCCAGACCGACGTAGAGTGCGTCGGCGGCACGGATCGGCAAGCCGGTGACGCCCATGTAGGTGCCCAGTTCTCCCGGCAGACGCGAGAGGAAATAGCTGCCGCCGACATCCGGAAAGTAGCCGATTCCGACTTCCGGCATGCCCATGCGCACGCGCTCGGTGATCACGCGCAGCGATGCACCCTGGGCCAGGCCCATGCCGCCGCCGAGGACGAAGCCATCCATCAGCGCCAGCAGCGGTTTTGGATAGGCGTGGATGTACTGGTCGAGGGCGTATTCCTCCTCGAAGAAGGTTTCGTGCTCGGTGTCGCCGCGCTGGAAGCTGTCGTACAGCGAGCGGATGTCACCGCCGGCGCAGAAGGCTTTTTCGCCATTGGCCCGCAGCACCACGGCATGGATCTGCGGATCGGCTGCCCAGGCGCCGAGCTGCTGCTGGAGCAGGCGGACCATCTCCAGATTGACTGCGTTGAGCCCAGCCGGGCGGTTGAGGGTGAGGTGACCAACGTGATTGCGCACGGCGGCCAGTACGGGGCGTTCGGTTGCACTCATGTTCAAGTGTCCTTGCGGTACTGATTGATGATCGCCGAGAAGTCGAGGCCGCCATGGCCCTGGGCGCTGAAGCTCTGGTAAAGCTGCTGGGCGAGGGCGCCGAGGATTACCGGCTGGCGCACCTGCTTGGCTGCCTCGGTGGCCAGGCCGAGGTCCTTGAGCATCAGGTCGCTGCCGAAGCCGCCGCTGTAGCCGCGTGACGCCGGGACGTTGTCCAGTACGCCGGGGAAGGGGTTGTAGGTGTCGGAACTCCAGCAGCGGCCGCTGGAGGTGTTGATCACGCCGGCCAGGGTCTTGGCATCCATGCCCAGCGCAACGCCCAGCGCCATGGCTTCGGCGACGCCGATCATGGAGATGCCCAGCAGCATGTTGTTGGCGACCTTGGCCACCTGACCGTTACCGGCTGCACCGCAGTGCACGATGTTCTTGCCCATCGCCGCGAGGATCGGCTGTGCGCGTTCGAAGTCTGCATCGCTGCCGCCGACCATAAAAGTCAGGGTGCCGGCTGCCGCCCCGCCGGTGCCGCCCGAAACCGGTGCGTCGAGCATCGGGTTGCCATGCTCGGCGGCGGCCTTGGCCACTTCGCGGGCGCTGTGCGGGTCGATGGTGGAGCAGTCGATCAGCATCACACCCGGGCGGCTGTTGACGATCAGGCCGCTCTCGCCCAGGTACACGCTTTTCACGTGGGGTGCAGCCGGCAGCATGGTGATGATCAGCTCGGCGTTGCCCTGGGCGATGGCAGTCGGCGTGTCGACCGGCAGCGCGCCGGCACCGACCAGATGCTCGACGGCTGCAGCGTTGAGGTCGAAGACGCTGAGCTGGTGGCCTGCCTTGAGCAGGTTGTGGGCCATGGGCGCACCCATGTTGCCCAAACCGATAAATCCGATATGCATGGCGTTTCCTCTTGTTGTTATGGCCCGCTGCAAGTTAACGATTGGTGAACTCGGGCTTGCGCTTCTCGGCGAACGCGGCCATGCCTTCCTTTTGGTCGGCGGTGGCGAATACCGCGTGGAACACCCGACGCTCGAAGCGGATGCCCTCGGCCAGTGTGGTCTCGAAGGCGCGGTTGACGCTTTCCTTGATCATCATGGTGGCCGGCAGGGATTTCTCGGCGATCACCCGGGCGGCTTTCAGGGTTTCCTCCAGCAGACTGTCGGCCGGGAACACACGGGCGACGAGTCCGGCGCGCTCGGCTTCGGCGGCGTCCATCTGGCGACCGGTCAGGCACATGTCCATGGCCTTGGCCTTGCCCACTGCGCGGGTCAGGCGCTGGGTGCCGCCAATACCCGGCAGCACGCCGAGATTGACTTCCGGCTGGCCGAAACGCGCGTTGTCGGCGGCGAAGATCATGTCGCAGAGCAACGCCAGCTCGCAGCCGCCGCCCAGGGCATAACCGGCGACCGCAGCAATCAGCGGCTTGCGGCGCGTGGCAATACGATCGGCTTCGGCAAAGAGGTCATCGAGATAGACCTGCGGGTAGGACAGCTCGGCCATTTCCTTGATGTCGGCGCCAGCGGCGAAGGCCTTGGCCGAGCCGGTGAGCACGATACAGCCGATCTGCGGATCGGCCTCGAGCTGGCCCAGGGCCTGGTTCAGCTCGCTGATCAGCTGCGCATTGAGCGCATTGAGCGCCTGCGGCCGGTTGAGGGTGATCAGCGCGACGCGCTCCTGGATGTCGACGAGCAGGGTTTCGAATGTCATTTCTGCGTCCTTGAGGGCCGGCGCGTCCGCCGGCCCGGTGGGGTTATGTCACTTCAGATTGATGGTGGTGTTGACCGGGCCGCCGACCTCGCTTTCATCGAACCAGCGCTCGGTGATGGTCTTGGTCTGGGTGTAGAACTGCACCACCTGCTTGCCGTAAGGGCCGAGGTCGCCGAGCTTGGAAGCGCGCGAACCGGTGAAGGAGAACATCGGTACCGGCACCGGGATCGGTACGTTGATGCCGACCTGGCCCACATCGATCTCTTCCTGGAAGTGCCGCGCCGCCGCCCCGGAGCGAGTGAAGATGGCGGTGCCGTTACCGTTGGGGTTGGCGTTGATCAGCGCGATGGCTTCGTCCATGGTCGCCGCGGCCATGACGCAGAGCACCGGGCCGAAGATTTCCTCCTGATAGATGCTCATCTCGCGGGTGACGCCGGAGAAGATCGTCGGGCCGACGAAGTTGCCCTTCTCGTAGCCGCTGACGCTCGGGTTACGGCCGTCCAGCTCCAGCTTGGCGCCTTCGCGTACGCCGCGTTCGATCAACCCGCTGACGCGATCCAGCGCCGCGCAGGAGACCAGCGGGCCGACATCGGTGCCGGCCTCGACGCCGGCGTTGACCTTGAGCGTCTGCGCCTTGGCCACCAGATCGGGAATCCAGGCCTGCGCTTCACCCACCAGCACCACCACCGAGAGCGCCATGCAGCGCTGGCCGGCCGCACCGAAGGCGGCGCCGGCGAGGTTGTTGAGGGTCTGTTCCTTGTGCGCATCGGGCAGCACGATGGCGTGGTTCTTCGCGCCCATCATGCACTGCACGCGCTTGCCGGCCTGGCTGGCGCGGTTGTAGACATGGGTGCCGACCCTGGTCGAGCCAACGAAGGACACCGCCTTGATATCCGGGTGATCGCAGATGGCATTCACCACGTCCGGCCCGCCGTGCACCACGTTGAGCACGCCCGGTGGCACGCCGGCTTCCAGCGCCAGTTCGCACAGACGCATGGTGACCATCGGGTCCTGCTCGGAGGGCTTGAGAACGAAGGTGTTACCGGTGGCGATGGCCATCGGGAACATCCACAGCGGGATCATCGCCGGGAAGTTGAACGGGGTGATGCCGGCGCAGACGCCCAGCGGCTGCAGCAGGGTGTAGGTATCGACGCCCGCGGCGACGTTGTTGGCCAGCTCACCGAGCTGCAGGTTGCCGATGCCGGCGGCGTGCTCGACCACTTCCAGGCCGCGGAATACATCGCCCTCGGCATCGGCCAGGGTCTTGCCCTGTTCGGCGGTGAGGATCGCCGCCAGCTCCTTCATGTTCTCGCGGATCAGCTGCTGGTACTTGAGGAAGATGCGTGCACGCGCGCCGATCGGCGTCTTGCGCCAGGTCTTGAAGGCTTCAGCCGCGCTGGCGACGGCGCGATCGATTTCCTCGGCTGTGGCGAACGGCACGCGCGCGAGGACTTCCTGGGTTGCCGGATTGACGACATCGCGCCATTCCTGAGTGGTGGATTCGACGAACTCGCCGCCGATCAGCAGTTTGACGGTGGGAATGGAACCGGTCATATCGCTCTCCGCCTGATTAGGCTCAGTTTGTTGTTATTGGCTCGCGGACAGCTGCGAGGGCTGTCATTGATCCTAGCAATGCAAAAAAACTCAGTACAAGGCGGCTGACTGCAGAGTCGTTGTGCAAATATGCACAGCAACTGAAAGACCGGTGATGAAAATGGACTGGGACAATCTGCGTTACTTTCTCGAGGTGGCCCGGGCAGGGCGCCTGACCACGGCAGCGCGTCGGCTGGCGGTCGATCACACCACCGTGTCGCGCCGCCTGCAGGCGCTGGAAAAGAGCATGGGCGCGCAGCTGTTCCTGCGTGAGCCGGGCGGCTACAAGCTCACCGAGGCCGGGCGCAATCTGCTGCCGCGGGTGGAGGCGATGGAAAGTGCCAGCGCGGCCATCGAGCATTCGCTGCCGAGCATGGGTGACGGCCTGTCCGGGCAGGTGCGCATCGGTGCCACCGAGGGTTACGGCACGGTGATGCTGGCGGGCCAGCTCACCGGGCTCAGCCGGCGCTATCCGCACCTGAACATCGACCTGCTGGCGCTGCCGCGTGCGGTGCGTCTGTCGCGTCATGAGGCGGACATTGTGATCACTCTGGAACGTCCGGAGCGCGGCCCGTTCATCATCACCAAGCTGACCGACTATGTGCTGCGGCTGTATGCGTCGCCGGCCTATCTGGCCGAGCACGCGCCGATCCACAGCCGCGAAGATCTGGCCGCGCATCGCTTCGTCAGTTATGTGGATGATCTGCTGTTCAGCAAGGAGCTGCTGTTTCTCGACGGCATCGCTGACGCCCGTTCCATCGGCCTGCGCAGCACCAGCCTGTTGGCCCAGCAGGAGGCCGTCGCGATGGGGGCGGGGATCGCCATCCTGCCGGCGTTTTCTGCCGATGCCGATTCGCGCCTGCAACTGCTGTTACCCGAGGAGATCAGCTTCACCCGTACCTTCTGGATGCTGATGCCCATCGAGTTCAAGGACCTTGCCCGCATGCGCACCACCTGGGACTACCTCAAGGAGATGGCGCAGCACAACCAGGCGCGGTTGTTGGGCATCGACTAATTCCGGCCGCTACGGATGCGGTACGTCCTCGGCGCTGGCTGCTTCGTCCGCGGTCTTTTCCCGCGCCAGTTGCTCGTCGTCGCGGTCGGCTTCAAGACCCTGCTGCGTGGCGGCGTGGCGTGGGTCGTACTGCAGTTCGATCAACATCGCGAAGTGATCCGAACCGAAACGCGGCAGGCGCGTCAGGCTCACCAGCCGGAAATGCGCGCTATGAAAGAAGTGGTCCAGCGGCCAGCGCATGAAGCACAGCCTGGCGTGGAAGCTGTTGAACATGCCACGCCCCACGCGCGGGTCCAGCAGCCCGCTGATCTTGCGAAACAGCCGGGTGGTGGGCGACCAGGCGACATCGTTGAGATCGCCGGTCACGATGATCGGTCCGTGGTCATCCTGCAGGCTTTTGGCGACAACCAGCAGCTCCACATCGCGTTCGGTTGACTCGGCGTTCTCCGTCGGGCTCGGCGGCGCCGGATGGAGAAAGTGCATGCGCACCGACAGTTCGTCGCTGACGCGCACTCGGGCATGCATCGATGGCACATCTGCCTCGACGAGAAACCGTAGCTGCGGATCCTCCAGCGGCAAGCGCGAGAATACGTGCATGCCGTACAGGTTCTCCAGGGGGCAGCGGATGCTGTAGGGATAATGCTCGGCCAGCCCGTCGAGTTGCGCCTCCCACCAGTGATCGGTTTCCAGCGTCACCAGTACGTCCGGTTGGTGTCGCCACACCAGCTCCAGCAACCGCGAAGCCTGGCGATTTGGCGCGAGTACGTTGGCCGCTATCACGCGAATGTGCGGCTGGTGTGCGTCTGCCTGGGCGGATTGCACCTCCTTCGGCCAGAGCCGCGTGTACGGCGCGATCCACCACAGCTGATAGGCGAGGCAGGACAGGCCGAGCATCGGCAGGGCGAAGTGCCAAGGCTGGGTGAAATTCAGCAACAGTCCTTGAGCGGCAAGCAGCACCAACAGCGCAGCGCTGGCCTGCAGCCTGGGAAACTCCCAGACGCGTACCCACCACACCGGGTTATCCCAGTGAGGTAACAGGCTGATCAGCACGAAGAACAACGTGGCGGCCAGCAAGATCCCTTCAGTCATGCTTCTCCCGTTCTGTCTGATGCCAGTGGCAGGCGATTGCTGCCTGGCTCAGCGTTCGACTACGGAGCAGGCAGTCGGTGCAACGTCCGACCGCCTGACAGCACGAAGGAATGGGCTGGACGGGCCGGACTAATGCGGGCCCGGCACCCCGGCGGTCAGCTGCGTCGGCACGGCGGCTGGTGTCTGTCGGCCCGGTTGGGTTGGCTGACAAAGGCTCTCGGCGCCTGTCTGCAGATAGGGCTGCAGAATCGGCGCCATGCCCTTGAGCGCCTGCACCGGCAGCGCCGAGGTGAAGCGGAAGCTGTCGGCCGCTCGGCCGGGAACGTAGGCGGTCAGCGTGCCGAAGTGGTTCGGTCCGAGGTAGAAGACGAGGGTCGCCGTGCGGTTCATCGCCAGCGAACTGATCACACGGCCTCCGGGCGCGACAGTATCGATGCGATTGTCGCCGGTACCGGTCTTGCCGCCGACGCGCAACGGGTTGCCGTCGGCCTGCACGAAACTGCCCTGCAAGCGGCGGGCAGTACCGCCTTCGACCACCAGTGCGAGCGCTTCGCGCAGCGCAGCGGCGACTTCGCGTGGCATCACCTGTTCGCCGGTTTCCTGGCTGAGGCCGATTCTGGTTTCGTACGGCGTGCCTTGGGCGAAGTGCAGGCTGTCGATGCGGACGCTGGGCAGGCGCACACCGTCATTGAGGATGATGCCCATGAGTTCGGCCAGCGCCGCCGGACGATCGCCAGAGCTGCCCAGTGCGGTCGCCAGGGATGGCACCAGATTGTCGAACGGGTAGCCCAGGCGCTGCCAGCGTCGATGGATGTCGGTGAAGGCTTCCACCTCCAGCATGATGCGGATGCGGCTGTCGCGGGCGCTCTTGTGCCGGCTGCGGAACAACCAGCCGTAGACTTCCTGGCGCTCGGCGCGGCTGGCGGCGACTACCTCGGACAGGCTGGCGTCAGGGTGTGCAATCAGGTAGCCGAGTAGCCAGAGGTCCAGCGGATGAGTGCGTGCGATGTAGGCCTGATCCGGCAGGCTGAACGCGCCGGGGCCGTAGCGGGTGTAGAGCGAGGTCAGATCCTTGTCGTCGAGTCCGGCATCCGGCAGGCGCGAGGTGAGGAACTGGTCGAAAGTGGAGCGCGGCGCATCGGGCATCAGGTAGCGATGGACCGCCGCCAGGCGTACCGGCGTCGGTCGCATGCCCTGCAGGAAGGTTTCGATGCGCTGATCGGCAGTCTGCCCGCGATACTTGCGCCAGAAGCGTTGCAGGAAGACCGACCCCTCGCGGTCGGCGAACTGGGTGAGGTACTCCAGGCGGCGCGGGTCCTTGTCGTTCTTCAGCAGCTCGGCGCTGTTGATCGCCTCATGGGTGCTGTAGCTCACCAGATCGCGCATCAGCCGTACGAAGGGCAGGTTGAGCGATTCGCGCAGGGCGTCGCGCACGCTGGCGATGCGTTTGTCGTCTTCGCGGCGGAAGTTGCCGAAGCGGTGCAGCCCGGCGCCAGTGAAGAAGCTTTCGGCCGGGCTTGCCGAGTAGCGGCGCTGCATGGCCGCATCGAGCATCGCCGGCAGGCTGCGATCGGCATTCTGCGCCAGGTAGGCGATGGCCCAGCGACTGAGCGGGTCGCGCACCTCGACGCGGCGCAACTGCTGGGCGTCGAGGATCGAGTAGCGCTGGTGCAGCTCGGCGATCACTTCCAGATAGGTGGCCAGCACCCGCAGCTTGGCGGTGGAACCGAGTTCCAGCTTGCTGCCTTCGTTGATGTCGAACGGCTGGTTGGTGTTGTCGGTCTGCACCCTTACGCGAAAGCCCTGCTCGCTGCGCTCGAACAGCGTGAAGCTGTAGCGCACGTCGGCGGTTTTCTCTGGCGAGAGCATCCGTTCGCCGAACAGACCGACCTCGGCCGCCACCTGCGGATCGGCCAGACTGGCCAGGTAAGCGCTGACCTGCGCCTGCAGATCACCCTGCAGCGGTGTGCTGGCGGTGAGGTCGAGGCGATCGAGATCGTAAAGCGGCAGGCCAAGCAAGCCCGCCAGCCGCATGCGCGCCACGCTGATGCCCTTGGTGGCATCCACCGAGCGGATCGCCGGCTCGCGCCGTAGGTCGCGGAACTCGACCTGCTGCTCGAGTGCGGCGGTGCGCAGTGGCGAATCGATCACGCCGCCAGCGGCCAGCAGCCGAATATGGCTGTCGGTAAGCGTGGCCAGTTCTGCCCGTCCGGCGCCGAGGTAGTAGGACGGACGGCGCTGCGCGATCAGCAGCGACAGCACCTGACGCAACGCCAGCCCCTGCGCCTGACGATCACTGCCAGCGTTGTGGTGCGGATCAAGCAGCCGGTTGACCTCACTGAAGTCGGCGCCATACCACAGGCGCAAGCCATCGGCGATTCCGTGGACTTCACCGTGCCCCGGCACGGCGGAAAGCGGCACGCTGTTGAGGTAGTCACGCACGATGCGCTGACGAGTGGCGAGCGTCTGCGGTCCTTCAAGGTAGGTGCGCACGCTCGCCGAGACCATCTGGCGAAACTTCTCCTGTGGGTCTCCGGTACGGCCTTCCGGCGAATGGCGGTATTTCTCCACCTGGGTTGCCAGGGTGCTGCCGCCGGACGCCTGACCGGCCAGGCCCAGGCGCTTTTCCAGCTGACTGATGGCGGCCTTGGCGAAACGCGGCCAGTCCACCGCCGGATTGACGGTCGGGCGATCGGCATCCAGCAGGCCGCGGTCCTCGATGAACAGCAGACTCAGCGCCACCGGTGGCGGTATGTCGTCGAACGTCTCATAGAACTGCTGCGGGTAGCTGTTGGCGTACAGCGGCACACCACGACAATCGTGGATGGTCAGGCCGACCTGCGACTGCTCGCGGTACGGAACAAAGAAACCCTTGCTGGCGTAGTCGAGCAATGCCGGCGAAAAGCGTGCCTGGGCCTCGACCTCGAAACCGCGTTCGGTCAGGCGCTCGATGAACGTCGGCAGCTGTACATAGCCCAGGCGGCGGTCGAACGGGCCGTTGTCGGGAAACTGGATAGTCGAGCTGGGCCCCGGCTCGACGCGGTAGTCGAGGCTCGCGGCGTAACGGCTGAGCCAGCGCGATTGCAGCTGGGAGGTCTGCAGTTCATGCCATGCGGCGTAACCGCCACCGGCCAGCACCGATACCGCCAGCAGCAGGCTCAGGCGATGAGCCAGCCGGTGATCTTTCTTCGGTGGTGATGCTTGGGGTGAACGGGAGGCAGAGGCGCGCTTGGAGCGCCCCGCCGAAGAGGGGGTGGACCGCCATACTGCGCCCATATCTAGTGCCTGGCTTCCTAGCGGATTGCTAGGGAAAGTCTAGTTCGCACAACGATATAAGCGAAACGTGACAGACAAACGGAAGGCTCACCGACGCGGCCTGGCGGACCTTGCGCTGTTCAGTCGGCGAAGGCCGCGTGCAGCAGCGCTGGCAGCTGCTCTGCGGCCGCGCCGCGTAGCAGATATTCGCGTTCGGCATGATTGCCGACCGGCTGCAGATTGATGTGCACCAGCACCGCGCCGGCACGCCAGGCGCGTTCCGGTACTTCGGCGGCTGGATAGACCACCCCGGAGGTGCCGATGGAAATCAGTACGTCGCATTCGGCAGCCGCGTCGAACGCGGCATTCAGCGCCTGCGTGGGCAGACTTTCGCCGAACCAGACCACGCCTGGCCGCAGTTTGCCGCCGCAGTGCAGGCAGTGCGGCGGCTCCAGGCGACGGCCACCTTCGGGCTCGTCGGGCATGCCTAGTGGCTCGCCCGGGGTGCGGGCGCAGGCGAAACAGCGTGGCTGATGCAGGCTACCGTGCAAATGGATGACCTCGCGGCTGCCGGCGCGCTCATGCAGGTCATCGACGTTCTGCGTCACCAGCGTGAGTTTCGCGACGTGTTGTGCCAAGGCGGCGATGGCCTGGTGCGCCGGATTCGGCTGGGCTTGTAGCACCTGCATGCGGCGCCATTCGTACCACCCCCAGACCAGCGCCGGATCGCGGCGAAAGGCGTCGGCGGTAGCCAGCGCGGCGGGGTCGAAGCGCTCCCACAGGCCGGTCAGCGCGTCGCGAAAGGTGGCGATGCCACTTTCCGCGGAGACGCCGGCGCCAGTGAATACGAGCACGTGACGCGCTTCGCGCAGGGCAGTGATGAGAGGGGCAGGGATCACGGCAGGCTCCGCTGGCGAACTTGGGGCGCCAAGCAATAGCACTCGCGCCGCTCGTTCGCCAGTGTTGCGCGGCGGCGAACGATCGGTATAACGGATCGCTCGGTGGCTGTGCCGGTCAGGTGCGTGAAGCCGAAGCCTCGTAGCCCATGGGCGTCGAATCGGGGAGAACGACGTCGGCATCGGCGAAGTCCGGACTGTGCACTTCTGAATCCAGCGGCATGTGGCTGTAGCGTGCGCGATCCGGAGCCGGGTGCCGTGGTGGCTCGGCGAGTAGCCGTTTGGCCTCGCAGCGTCCGCTGAGGCCGCGCAGCAGGGCCAGACCGCCGACGCCCATCTGCAGCAGGCCGAGTACACCGCCGCGGCGTGCGCCCAGGCCCAGCAACAGCAGGCCGCCGGCTACCGAGGCGGTACGCTCCAAACCGTGCACGTTCTGCGCGGCCGTTTCATCGAATAGTGGTTTCATGGCTCGATCCTCATCGCGCTGATGGTCAGCAGATGACTCTGTCCGGCGGCGAGCGTTCCGGGCGCGGGCAGCCGAGGCGGCAGCCGATCGTCCGGACCGACCTGTCGCCGCGGCGCCGAGGTCAGCCCTGACGGGCGATCAGAAACGGCTCGTCGGCTGGTTTCTGCGAGGTTTCCGGGGCCTCGATGCCCCAGTCGCCGTACAGGTACCAGTCCTCGCCGAGCATTTCAGAGGGGTGCATCGTGCGGTCGGCACCATTACCGCAGCCCAGCGAGGTCGATGGGCAGTAGCGGTCGCAGCCCCAGCAGATGCGCTCGGGATGCGGTGGATTCAGCGGAAATTTCTTGGCCATGAAGTTTTACCTCGCGCTCAGCGAAGTGGGTTTGGCTGATGCAGGCGTATCCATCAGGTTGCAGGCCAGTTCAGGCTGCACCAGCACCGCGCAGAGCGTAGGGATGGCCAGCTTGCCCTCCGGCAGTACCTCGATGCCGTGTTCGCCCAACCGTAGCAGGCCGTCACGTTGCATCTGCAGTAGCAGCGGCCATAGCGCCGCATAGCGCTGCTGAAACACCAGGCCGCAACGGTTGTGCAGTTCGACGAAATCGAGGCGGGCATCGCAATGCAGTCGCTCGATGACCGTCCGCAGCGGTTGATCGACGCTGGCGGGCGGCAAGCCCCGCCAGGTTGGTAGCTGGTCCTGCTCGAGGGCGTGCTGGTACGGCGCGACCCGGGCGAAATTTTGCACGTACAGCATGCCGACCCGGCTGATCGCTCCGGCGCCGAGGCCCAGGTGGTCGAAATGCTCGTGGTCGGTATAACCGCCGATGTCGTGGCGCAGGCTGCCGGTCTCCTGGGCCATCGTCAGATCGTCGTGGGGCAATACGAAGCGACCCAGACCGATGAAGCGGTAGCCGGCCGCGACAAGGGACTCGATTCCGTGACGGTGCATTGCCCGGCTGGCGCCGGGCGACGCCGGGCGCAGCCGTGGCGAGCTCGACTCGGCGGCCTGCGGCAGCTGCCGGTAGTCGAACATCGACACCCGGTCGGGTTGCAGTTCGATGATCGAATCCAGCTTGCGGGCGAAGCTGGCCGGGGACTGCCAGGAGCGGCCGTAGCCGAGGTCGATGTTCACCGAGCGGTAATGAAAGGCCCGCGTCGCCTCGATCAGCGCGCGGATGCGCGTCGAGCTGCGGAAGTATTCGATGGTGCCGTCTTCATCGGCGTGCAGGTCCGGTACGCCGACGCTCAGATGGTTGAAGCCCAGCTCGCGCAGCACCCCCACCAGTGGCCAGTCGGCATGGGCCAGTTCGACCTCGACGGTGAAATCGCCCAGGCCCTGCTCGGCGAACTGAAAATGGGATTTCAGATGGCCCAGCAAGTCGCGCAGCTGCGCGATGCTCGCCCGGCCGGCGCTCAATTGCAGCTGCTCGACCCGCGGGTGCTCGCCAAGGTGACAGGCGAGCAGCTCGATCTCGCGCTTGAGGTGCCGCAGGTAGGTGGTCATGGCGTCGGGCGCCAGGATCGGCAGCCGCACGGCGAGGGAAAGCGGGCGCTGCGCTTTGCGACTGTCACGCAATGCGCGCAGCAGATCGAACGGTGCGATCGGTGTATTGAAGTCGGCAGCTGTCGGATAACCGTGCTGGCGTTGGCCGACATGCCCGTAGCGGTGCATCAAGCGGTCGTTCCACTTCACAGAGCCAAACATCGGAGCCTCCTCGCGGCGCTTGTGTGTTGGCAATGTGCTCATAGAAGCCTCGGGGGGCGTTGATAGGGGTCAAGGCCCAGTTGATTAGTGGGATATCGCCGTACCTTTGTCCGCCGGACGGCAGTGCCGCGGCGACCGAAGGCAGGCGGTACTGCGGCAGCCCACGGTCAGGCTGCCTTCGGTCGCTGGCTTTATTTCTTGCTCAGTACCCATTCGGCGAGGATCTTCGCCTCTTCCTCGGTAACTGCGTTTGGCGGCATCGGAATCGGGCCCCAGACGCCCTGGCTGCCGTTCTTGATCTTACCGGCGAGCATGCTGACGGCATCCGCCTGGCCAGCGTACTTGGCTGCGACTTCCTTGTAGGACGGACCGACCAGCTTGGCGTCGATCGAATGGCAGGCTGCGCAGGCCTTGCTCTTGAACAGGGTTTCGCCGTCCTGCGCCAGCGCCGGCTGCAGGGCCAGTGCGCCACCGAGGGCGAGCATCGAGATCACGGTTTTCTTCATCGGTATTTCCTTTGGGTTATGACAGTCGCGCGCCGTTCGCCCAGTTCGGCCCCGGCGGGCGCGACGACTTCGGGTCAGGCACCGCGAAGTCACGCCGCAATTGTCCGCTGCGCTTTGAGTGATATCTAATGAATACAACTGCAGCTTGGTAACAATATCCTTGAATTATTGCGGGTATTTTCCGGTGTGCACCGCGCTGCGGGTTTAGCCGCTGCTGCGGTCGTGGCCGGTCTGACCGTTCCTCTCGTCGTTTCCGATCGTTCGCGCAAAACCCTTACCATATCAACGACCTACCTTTCGCTGGATCTCGCATGCTGTCTGCCGTGAAGCGCTACACCCTGTTCGTCACCGGGACGCTGGCGCGTTGTTTTCCGCGCACCGCCGCCCATCTGCGCAGCGAGGACGAGCTGGTGTTTCGCCGCTGGGGAAAACCGTCAGCGTCGCAGGGGAGCGGCAAAGGAGCCAAGGGCGAGGGAAAGGGGAAAAGCAAGCAGGGCACGGGCAAGTCAGCGGCGAAACAGCCGGCGCTGCCGCGTGCCGCCAAGCCTGGCAGGACGGCGACCGCGAGCATCTACGCGGCGACTTCGTTGCCGGTCGACGAGGCGCAGATTCAGGCCATGCGCGCCCGTGTCGAGCAGGCGGTGGCTGCCGGGATCATCAGCGCGCCGTCGGACGAGCAGTGGGCGATGATCCTCAGCCGCAGCCCGGTGACGCGAATCTTCGCCGGCGCCGGTTCCGGCAAATCCACCACCTTGTTGCTGCGGGTGGTGTTCATGCTCTGCCACATGGGCGTCGAGCCCGGACGCTTGACGGTCATCTCGTTCACTAACGCCTCTTGCGCGCAGCTGCGCGAACAGCTGGTGCGCGTGCTCGGCTTCTGGCAGGTGCCGTTCGATGCGCAGCAGGCGCGCCAGTGCGTGCGCACCTTCCATTCGGCCATGGCGCAGCTGGCGCGTGAGGTGCTGGCCCGGCCGGTGTGGTTCGAGCAGCTGGACGACAAGGCCGCCGCGGCGGACGAGCCGGATAACCCGCTAGCCGCCGCACGCCTGCGCCCGGCGCAAGTTCGCCTGCTCAAGCAGGCCTATCAGCAGTGTTACGCCGAACAAGCGACATTCCGCGAGCGGGTGCATCGGTTGCTCGATCTGCCTGCGCCGCCTGCCGAAGACGAGCAGGGCAAGCGCGCTGCGCCGAAAGCGCCCGGGGATACCTTCACCCTGGCCGGCGAGTTCACGCCGCTGCCGCTGTACGAGGCGTTCCATGCCCAGGCGGGCTTCATCGAAAGCATTGGTATTCGCATCGATCAGTTGCAGCCGGGCAAGCTGCAGTGCGCGCCGCGCGAACGGGATTTCGTCGAAGCGCTGGTGAGTTTCCATAACTACTTCCGAGCGGCGCTGCGTGAGCAGGGGCTGCTGACCTTCAACGAGGCCTTTCAACAGCTCACCGAGCGCCTGGGCTCAGGCTCGGACATGCCACAGGCCAGCCTTGACCCGTTCCAACACCTGCTGATCGACGAATTCCAGGACATTTCCCCGCAGATCGTCCAATGGCTGCAAGCCTTGCATCGCCAGCTGGCGCGACAGAAGAGCAGCCCGAGCCTGATGGCTATCGGTGACGACTGGCAGTCGATCTACGGCTGGCGCGGCAGTTCGCCGGAGTTGTTCATGGACTTCGACAAGTACTTTCCGCGGCGCGGCGCCAAGGGCAGCGAGACGCTGCTGCTGGAAACAAACTACCGCTCCATCGAACCGGTGATTCGCGATGGCGAGGCGGTGCTGGCCGGCGTGCAGTTCAAGCAGGCCAAGACCAGCCGGCCATGCAAACCGACGCAGCCCGGCGACCACGGGGTAAAGCTGGTCGCCGGTTTCGAGCTGAACAAGGGCCTGCCGAAGTTGATCGAGGCGATCACCGCGCAGTGCGCCCATGTGGCCGAACGGCAAAGCCGCGAACGCATCGCAGTGCTGTTGCTCAGCCGGCGCAATGAGTCGCTGCGCACTATTCAGGCGCAGCTGGACCGCAAACTACCGGTCAAGGCCTACACCATCCACCGCGCCAAGGGGCTGCAGGCCGAGGTGGCGGTCATCGTCGACGACTGCGCCCCGGTTCAGCCGCACCCGTTGCGCAACGCGCTGTATGCCTACTCGGGTTTCTTCCGCAACAGCTATGACCAGGCCATGGCCGATGAAAGCCTGCGCCTGGGCTACGTGGCGATCACCCGCGGCGTCAGCCGGGTGTTCTGGTACACGCGCAAGCCCCAGGGCGCCACGGCACTGTTGCGCCAGCGCGGCTAGCGCAACAGCAGCGCAACTACCGTACCGGCCAGCAGCAGCGACAGGCCCTTCCAGAACAGCAGCGGATTGCGTTCCAGCAGCGGCGGGCGGGCCCGATTGAGAAACGCCGGGTTGGGCTGGCGCAGCTCGAAGACGAACTCCGACAGCTCGGCATAGCGCCGCGCCGGATCGGGATGCAGCGCCTTGCCCAGCACTTCGTCGATCCACGCCGGGATATCCCGCTGCGCATGGCGTAGCGGCTGATAGCAGAGGCGTTTCTGCGCTGCAGTGGTGCGTGCCCTGGCGACGTCGGCGCCGTACGGCAAGCGACCGCTGAGCAGCTGGTAGGCGATCACCGCCAGGGAGAACTGATCCGAGCGCGGCGTGCCGGCCTCGCCGAGAAAGTATTCCGGGGCGGTATAGGCGGCGGTGCCGAGCAGGTTGTCCTGCGTACCCGGCGCATTGCGCTCGGCCAGCCCGGCGACGCGGGTCGAGCCGAAATCGATGATCTTCAGGGTGCCAGTGGCGTCGATCATCAGGTTCTGCGGGCGCAGGTCCTGATGCAGCATCTCCAGGCGGTGGAAGGCGCGCAGGCCGCGGGCGATCTGCTCGACGATGCCGCGCACGGTTTCCAGGTCCGGCTGTGGATGGTCGAGCATCCACTGCGCAAGCGTCTGGCCATCGATGAATTCGTTCACGGTGTACAGGTAGCGGCGCTGCCGTGGCGGCGGGCAGGCCTTGACCACGTGAGGATTGTCGATGCGCCGGGCGATCCATTCCTCGAGAAGGAAGCGCTCGAGATAGGCCGCGTCGCCCCGCAGATCCATCGACGGCGTCTTCAGCACCACCGTGGCGCCGCTGGCTTCGTCGACGGCCAGATGCACATGGCTGCGGCTGCTGACATGCAGCTCGCGAACGATGCGATAGCCATCGAACAGCATGCGCGGCTCCAGCAGTGACGGCAGCGCCAGGTCGCCGAGCTGACGCTGCACGTCGTCGACGGCCTGCTCCGGCAGGCTGTCGATGCGCACCAGCTGTGCGGTGAGGTTGTCGTCGCTGCCGTTGGCCAATGCCCGCTCGACGATCCGGCGCGCCGTCAGGTCGAGGTCGTCGCCATGCTCGGCGACGAGCTGCGCCACCTCCCGCGCGCCGATGTGCTCGTAGACGCCATCGGTGGCGAGCAGGAACAGATCGCCGACCGCCAGCGGCAGGGTGCGGTAGTCGATCTCCAGGTGCCGGTCGATGCCCAGCGCGCGGCCGAGGTAGCTGGTGTCCGCCGACACGCGCACGCGGTGATCTTCGGTCAGCTGTTCGAGGCCGCCGTCGCGCAGTCGATAGATGCGCGCATCGCCGACGTGGAACAGGTGCGCGCTGGCGGACTTGAGCACCAGCGCGCTGAAGGTGCAGACATAGCCGCGGTCGCGGTCATAGCGGTGCGGGCTGTGGCGGGTCTGCGCATGCAGCCAGGAATTGATCGCCACCAGTACCCGTTGCGCCGACTGCTTCACCGACCAGGCGTCGGAGGTGCAGAAATAGTCGGAAAGAAAGCTCGCCACCGCGGTTTCGCTGGCGACATGGCTGACCTCGCTGCTGCTGATGCCATCGGCCAGCACAATGGCGATGCCCTTGCTGGCGAGCTGGGCGTCAGCGGGCACGCCGGCGCCGTGAAAGTCCTGGTTGGCCGGTTTGCGTCCGCGGTCCGAATGCTGGCCGAGGGAAATGGCGAGTTGGCTGGGCATCTTCATCTGCGCAAAAGCCTCGGCGCGCATGCGAGCCGGGGCTTCGTTCACTCCAGGGTCAGTAGACGGTGCGCTTGGGTGCGGTGCGCACGTGGGTGGTGTAGAGCGTCAGGCCGGTGAAGGCCAGGCCGCCGACCAGGTTGCCCAGCGCGGTGGGGATCTCGTTCCAGAGCATGTAATCCATCACCGAGAAGTCGCCGCCCATGATCATCGCCGAGGGGAACAGAAACATGTTCACCACCGAATGCTCGAAGCCCATGAAGAAGAACAGCATGATCGGCATCCACATGGCGATCACCTTGCCGCTGACCGAGGTGGAGATCATCGCGCCGACCACGCCCATCGAGACCATCCAGTTGCACAGCATGCCGCGGAGGAAAATGGTCGCCCAGCCCGCCGCGCCGAACTCCGCATAGCCCAGGGTGCGTGCCTCGCCGATGTGCGAGATCTTCTCGCCGATCGGTCCCGGCTCCGTGGAAAAGCCCATGGTGAAGACGAAGGCCATCATGAAGGCCACGGTCAGCGCGCCGCCGAAGTTGCCGAGGAACACCCAGCCCCAGTTGCGCAGCACACCGCCCACGGTTACCCCGGGGCGGCGGTCGAGCAGTGCCAGCGGCGTGAGCATGAATACCCCGGTGAGCAGGTCGAAGCCCATCAGGTAGAGCATGACGAAACCGACCGGAAACAGCATGGCGCCGATCAGCGGTGAGCCGGTCTGCACGGTGATGGTCACGGCGAACACCGCGGCGAGGGCGAGGATCGCCCCGGCCATGAAGGCGCGGATCAGGGTGTCGCGGGTGGACATGAAGATCTTCGATTCGCCGGCGTCGACCATCTTGGTGGTGAACTCGGCAGGGATTATGTAGGACATGGGGGATGCTCTCGAATAGTGGGCAGAGGCTTGCAAATTCTTGGCTTTGGGGCGCCGCCGGCGTAATCCGCGCGGCGGCGGATTCAGGCGACGGCGATCTCCACGGCATCGCCATTGAGGCGCACCGGCCATACCCGCAGGCTTTGTTCGGGGTATTCCAGACAGCTGCCATCGGTCAGGCGGAAGTGCTGCTTGTACAGCGGCGAGGCGATCACCAGTTCGCCCTTGAGGCTGCCGACGATGCCGCGGCCGATGACGTTGGCGCCGGACTTGGGGTCGCGGTTGTCGATGGCGAACAACTGCTCGCCTTCGGCATTCTCGGGCAGGTGGAACAGCGCCACCTGGGCGCCTTCGTGCCAGGCCACTACACCGGAATTGGCGACCAGATCGGCACGGCTGCACAGTGCCTGCCAGGCCGCCGGGGCTGCGGAACGGGAGTCGAGACGAACGACGTTGGACTGGCTCATCAGAGCACCTCCTGGGTGACGGGGATCAGGTGAAGTTCGCAGGCCTGCACCGGCCGACGCTGGCCGCGCTCCTTGACGAAGTGGATGTCGGGATCGCTGCGGCTGTCGTTGACGAAGGTGCGGAAGCGCTTGAGCTTTTCCGGGTCGCTGATGGCGTTGGCCCACTCGCACTGGTAGCTGTCGACCACATGCTGCATCTGGCTTTCCAGCTCGGCGCCCAAGCCCAGGCTGTCCTCGATGATGACGGTCTTGAGGTAGTCCAGGCCGCCTTCCAGGCTCTCGCGCCAGACCGAGGTGCGCTGCAGCTTGTCCGCGGTACGCACGTAGAACATCAGCACGCGGTCGATGGTGCGGATCAGCGCTTCGTCGTCGAGGTCGGTGGCGAACAGCTCGGCATGCCGCGGGCGCATGCCGCCGTTGCCGCAGATGTAGAGGTTCCAGCCTTTGTCGGTGGCGATCACGCCGATGTCCTTGCTCTGCGCCTCGGCGCATTCGCGGGTACAACCGGATACGGCGAACTTGATCTTGTGCGGCGCACGCAGGCCCTTGTAGCGGTCCTCCAGGCGCAGCGCCATGCCGACGCTGTCCTGCACGCCGTAGCGGCACCAGGTGCTGCCGACGCAGGACTTCACTGTGCGCAGGCTCTTGCCGTAGGCGTGACCGGTCTCGAAACCGGCGGCGATCAGCTCGCCCCAGATGTCCGGCAGTTCGTGCAGCTGGGCGCCGAACAGGTCGATGCGCTGGCCGCCGGTGATCTTGGTGTAGAGGTCGTATTTCTTCGCCACCTGGCCGATGGCGATCAGCCCCTCGGGCGTGATCTCGCCGCCCGGGATGCGCGGCACCACCGAGTAGGTGCCGTTCTTCTGCATGTTGGCCATGAAGGTGTCGTTGGTGTCCTGCAGCGGAATCAGCGCCGGATCGGTGATCGGCTGGTTCCAGCAGGAGGCGAGGATCGAACCCACCGTCGGCTTGCAAATGTCGCAGCCGACATGCCCGCGACCATGCTTGGCCAGCAGTTCGGCGAAGCTCTGGATGCCCTCGACGCGGACGATGCCGTAGAGCTCCTGGCGGGTGTAGGCGAAGTGCTCGCACAGGCTCTTGTCCACCGCCACGCCGCGCGCCGCCAGTTCGGCGTCGAATACCAGCTTGAGCAGGGCGCTGCAGCCGCCGCAGCCGGTGGCGGCCTTGGTGTTGGCTTTCAGTTCGCCGAGATCGGTGACGCCGGCATCGACCTGGCAGCAGACCGCGCCCTTGCTGACGTTGTGGCAGGAACAGATGGTCGCGCTGGCCGGCAGGGCGTCCGGGCCAAGGGTCGGAGCGCCTTCGGTCTGCGGCAGGATCAGCGCGGACGGATCGGTCGGCAGCTTGATGCCGTTCTGCGCGTACTGCAGCAGGGTGTCGTAGTAGCTGTTGTCACCGACCAGCACCGCGCCGAGCACGGTCTTGCCATCGGCGGAGACCACCAGGCGGCGATAGCTGGCGGTCGCCTCGTCGATGAAGCGGTAGCTGCGCGAGCCCGGCGTGGCGCCGTGGGCATCCCCAATGGAACCGACGTCGACGCCGAGCAGCTTGAGCTTGGTCGACATGTCGGCGCCGTAGAAGGGCTCGTGCGGTTCCTCGGCCAGCTGCGCGGCGACGCTGCGGGCCATGCTGTAGCCCGGTGCAACCAGGCCGAACACGCTGCCGTTCCAGCTGGCGCACTCGCCGATGGCGAAGATCGCCGGATCCGAGGTGCGGCATTCGCTGTCGATCACGATGCCGCCGCGCGGAGCGATCTCCAGCTCCGCGACATGACCGAGAGCGTCCTGCGGGCGGATGCCGGCGGAAAACACGATCAGGTCGGTTTCGAGGAATTCGCCGTCGGTGAAGTTCATCCGCCAGGCGTAATCCTCGCCGGCGACGATCTCCTGAGTGGCGCGCGACAGGTGCACGCCGACGCCCAGCGCCTCGATGCGCGCCTTCAATGCCGCGCCGCCTTCGCCGTCCAGTTGCACCGGCATCAGGCGCGGGGCGAATTCGACGACATGGGCTTCCAGGCCGAGCGACTTCAGCGCGTTGGCCGCTTCCAGCCCGAGCAGACCGCCACCAACCACCACACCGCGCGTGGCGCCGCTGGCGGCCGCACGAATCGCATCAAGGTCGTCGAGGGTGCGGTAGACCAGTCGCGCGCTGCCTTCGGCACCGCTGATCGGTGGCACGAAGGGGTAGGAGCCGGTGGCAAGAATCAGTTGGTCGTAGGGCTGGCGGCCGGCACTGGTGACGACCTCCTTACGTTCGCGGTCGATACCCAGCACCTGAACGCCCAGATGGGTGTAGACGCCGTGGCTGCTGTAGTAGTCGGCATCGCACATGGCCAGCGACTCGGCATCGCGACCGCCGAAGTATTCGGACAGGTGCACGCGGTCGTAGGCACGCTGGCGCTCCTCGCCGAACACATGCAGCTCGTAGCGGGTGAGCGCGCCGCGCTCGATCAGCTGTTCGATGCAGTGGTGACCGACCATGCCGTTGCCGACGATGACCAGTTTTTCGTGCTTGAGCGGAGTGACGGTAGAACTCATGGCCTTTCCTCAGTCGAGCTGCTGCGGCACTGGGCCGGCAAAACGCAAAAAGGCGCCTGGAGCTGGTGATCAGCTCCAGGCGCCTTTGCCTGGTATCTGTGAAGTGTTGGGGGCGCGGGTCAGGCGTCGTTGCCTGCCGGTACCCAGTCCCATGCCTGCTGGCGGGCGGTCGCCGCTGACCGCCTGGGACGTCCTGCCTTGGTTCGGCAGGTCTTGCCTGGGTAATTGCAGCTAGCGTGCCAAGTCGCGTGGAAGCGTCTGCTGGCTGCGACCGTATGCCTGATCACGCGGCACGGCGGGCCGCTCGGCCGCTTTACCGGATCGGCCGGTAGATGGGTTGTCCAGTTGCAGCCCGGAAGCGTGTTGAACCAGAAGGGTGCGGCAGGGAATCCGCGCTCCCTGCTTTGGGGCGGCCAGCCGCTAGGCTGGCGCTGGAAAGAGCCGCTTGGCCGGGAAATCTATTCTTGCACGGTGAAGCGGCCGCTGACGCTGCCGAGACCGAGGGCCAGCTTGTGCAGTTGGCGGCTGTCGGCGTCGAGTTGGCTGGCGTCGCTTGCATTGCGTTCGGCGACCTGCTGCACGCTCTGCAGATGGCGGCCCATGTCGGCAGAAACCGCGCTCTGCTCATGGGTCGCTGCGGCGATCAGCTCGTTCATCTGGCTGATGGCTTCGATCTCGCCGGCAATCGCTTCCAGCAGCTGGGTGGTCTTCTGGCTACCGGCCACGCAGCGGGCGACGCTTTCGCGGCTGTTATGCATGGCATCGGTGGCTTGGCGGCTGCCTTGCTGCAGGCGGCCGATGATGGCCTGGATCTCCGTGGTGGACTCGGCGGTCTTGTGCGCCAGGCTACGCACCTCGTCGGCAACGACGGCGAAGCCGCGGCCCTGGTCGCCTGCGCGGGCGGCCTCGATGGCGGCATTGAGCGCCAGCAGATTGGTCTGATCGGCGATGGTGCGGATCACCTCCAGCACCCGGTCGATCTGCGCTGCCTGCTCGGCGAGATTCTGCACGACCTGATCGGTGCCCTCGATGTGTTCGGCCAGCGTGGCGATTTCTCCGCGCGCCTGGTTGACTGCGCCACGACCTTCACCGGCCTTGTGGCTGGCGCCTTGTGCGGCTTGCGCAGCGCGGTCGGCGTGGCTCGCAACGTCGTCGATAGCCACGCTCATCTGCTGCATGGCATCGACCATGTAAGCCGTCTCGTCCAGTTGCCGAGTGGCACCCTCGCGCAGCTGGTGTGTCGCAACACTGAGGCTGGCGGCGGTGCCATCCAGTGCGCGAGTGTCGCTGACCACCTCACCGACCAGTTCGGCGAGCTGATCGATGAAGCCATTGAAGCGCTGGGCCACCTGTCCGCTGGCCTGGCTGCGATGCCGCAGGTCGATGCGCGCCGGATCCCGGGTGATGGCGACCACACCATTCATCAGCGCATCGCCTTCGCGGGCCTCGGCGTTGGCGCGCACGGCGAGGTAAACGAGAATGACGCTCTCCACTACCACATATAAGGCATGCAGCAGCACCACGCCCCAGCTGCCCTCGGGAATCAGGAACACACTGACGCCTTGTTGCTGCAGGGCGAAGAAGCTCAGATGGTGCACGGCGATGGTGCCAGCGGCCACCACGATCGGCAGCCAATCGCGGTAGTACACCAGGAAGGCGAGCAGCACGAAGATGCCGAAGTGCATCTCCAGCATGCCGTGGGCCTGGTTGATGTGCAGGGCGGCCAGCACCATGAACGCGGCACCGATCAGGCAGCGCATCAGCCGCTGACCGGGAATCAGCAGGTTGAGCAGCGTCAGCGTGACAGCGGTGAGGCCGCCGATCACCAGCGCCTGCGCCCAGTTGCCGTTCAGTGCCGCAAGACCCAGGGAATAAAGGACGAGCGCCCAGATCACGCCGAGCATGATCCGGTCGGCTTTGATGTAGTGCGCTTGCAGGGGCGGGCTTTGGCGATTCATTTGGGTACTCAAGGGGGTATGTCTATTTAGGATAAGCCGCCGCTCGGTGTGACTAATTGATCTCCGGCAGCCGGTTGCTCGGCCGCGCCTGCGGCTTGGCGAGCAGCAGTTGCGCGGTGCCGATGCTGCGTTCGAGAAAGCCGCCCTCGCAGTAGCAGAGGTAGAACTCCCAGAGCCGGTAGAACTGCTCGTCGTAGCCCAGCGCTTCCAGCTCGTTGCGCGCGCGGCGGAAGTTCTCGTGCCACAGGCGCAGGGTGCGCGCGTAGTGCCAGCCGATGTCTTCCAGGTGCAGCAGGTTCATGTCGGTTTCGCGGCCGACCAGCTCGGTCATCCGCTGCACCGACGGCAGCGCGCCGCCGGGGAAGATGTAGCGCTGGATGAAGTCGACGCCGCGCCGCGCCTGCTCGTAGCGTTGGTCGCGGATGGTGATGGCCTGCAGCAGCATCAGCCCGTCGGGCTTGAGCAGGCGCGCGCACTGGCGGAAATAGGTCGGCAGGAAGCTGTGACCGACGGCCTCGATCATCTCGATGGACACCAGCTTGTCGAACTGGCCGTCGAGATCGCGATAGTCCTTGAGCAGCAGGGTGACGCGATCCTGCAGGCCTTCTTCCTCGATGCGCGCCTGGGTGTAGGCGAACTGCTCGTGCGACAGCGTGGTGGTGGTCACCCGGCAGCCATGGTTGACGGCGGCGTACAGCGCCATGCTGCCCCAGCCAGTGCCGATCTCCAGCAGGTGATCGGTTGGCTTGAGTTCGAGCTTGTCGCAGATGCGCGCCAGCTTGTTCAGCTGGGCCTGTTCCAGGCTGTCGTCGGCACGCTCGAACAGCGCGGCGGAATACATCATGGTCGGGTCGAGAAAACGCTCGAACAGCGCGTTGCCGAGGTCGTAGTGCGCCGCAATGTTGCGCTGCGAGCCAGCGCGGCTGTTGCGGTTGAGCCAGTGCAGGCCCTTGAGCAACGGGCGACCGAGCAGTGCCAGGCCGCCTTCGAGGCTATCGAGCACATCGAGGTTGGCGACGAACAGGCGGACCACCGCGGTCAGATCCGGGCTGCTCCAGTAGCCATGGATATAGGCTTCGCCGGCGCCGATGGAGCCGTTGCTGGCGATCAGGCCCCAGGCGGCGCCGTCATGCACACGGATTTCGGCATGGAGGCCGCTGCCCGCGCCGAACAGCAGGCAACCCTCGCCCTCGAACACGCTCAACTGGCCGTGACGCAACTGCGCCAGCTGGCGCAGCACGCTGCGACGCAGCAGTCCACTGGCCAGGCCCAGGCCGGCCGCCGGGGTGGCTTTGACGGTCATGCTAGAGCTTTTCATGGCGAGACTCCGGAACAGTAACGGTGGCCACGGCATAACGGCCGTCGGCGGGTTGGTGGGAGAAGATCGGGGTGCGCTTGAGCAGTAGGCGCAGTGCCTGCCAGTAAATGGCGAGCACGGTCTTGCCGGTCATCCAGGGGAAGCGCAGCAGGTAGCGATGCACGGCGGCGCGCGAGAGTGGCTCGCGCTTGAGGCCAAGGGTGGCATCGAACAGCTTGCGTTCGTCCTGCCAGTCCTCCATGTGCACGCCGATGCTCGACCCCGGCGGGTTGAAGCGCATGCGGTACTCGAGGTTGCCGGGCAGGAACGGCGATACGTGGAACGTTTTTGCCACGCTGCAGCGCAGGTTGGTGTTACCGCTGGCCGGCAACACGTAGTGATAGCGCTCGCGCCAGGGCGTGTTGCTGACTTCGCAGAGGATCGCCGCCAGCCGCTCCTGCTCGTCGAAGCAGTAGAAGAAACTCACCGGATTGAAGCTCAGGCCCCAGCTGCGCGGCTGGGTCAGCAGACGTACCGGGCCGCTGATCGTACGCCCCAGTGCCTCGCTGACGCGCTGGCGCACCGCATCCGCCAGTGACATGCCCTGGCGGGTGAACTCCGGTAGGTAGTCGGTTTCCCGGAAGGCGAACGCGGCGAAGCGACCGCGGCCGCTCAGGGCGGACAGCCCGAGCACGGCGTCCTGCTCGGCGAGGTCCAGATAGAGCAGGCCCATGCGGTAGTGAAAGGCATGCGCACGCGGGGCGAAGCGCCGGTGCTGCACCCAGCCGTGGTACAGCGCGCTGTGGACGATGGCGCCGCTCATAGCGATTCGCCAAACGCCGCGGCCACGCGCAACGCGCTGACCACGCCGTCTTCGTGGAAGCCGTTGCCCCAGTAGGCGCCGCAGAAATAACTGTGGCGGGCGCCGAGCAGCTCGTCGGCGCGGGCGTGGGCGGCGATGCCGGCCAGGCTGTACTGCGGATGGGCATAGGTGAAGCGGGCCAGCACCAGTTCCGGGTCGATCGCCTCGCTCTGGTTGAGGCTGACGCAGAAGGTTTCCGGGGCGTCGATGCCTTGCAGGATGTTCATGTTGTAGGTGACGGCGGCCAGCTGTTCGCTCGGGCCACCGAGACGATAGTTCCAGCTGGCCCAGGCCCGACGCCGGCGCGGTAGCAGACGGGTATCGGTATGCAGCACCACCTCGTTGTCGGCATAGCCGATGGCGCCGAGGATTGCCCACTCGGGTCCGGTGGGTTCGGCCAGCAGCTTCAATGCCTGGTCGCTGTGGCAGGCAAACACCACCTTGTCGAAGCGTTCGGCGCCGGCCGGGCTGTGCACGGTGACACCGTGCTGGTCGCGCGCAACCTCGAACACCGGGCAGTTCAGCCGGATGCGTTGGCTGAATGCGCGGGTCAGCGGCTCGATATACGCGCTCGAGCCGCCTTCGACCACGTACCACTGCGGGCGCTCGCTCACCGACAGCAGGCCGTGGTTCTTGAAGAAACGCACGAAGAATTCCAACGGAAACTCGAGCATGTCGGCCAGCGACATCGACCAGATCGCCGCCCCCATCGGCACGATGTAATGGTCGATGAAACGCTGGCTGTAGCGGCCCAGGCGCAGGTAGTTGCCGAGGGTGACGTGCGGGCCGATACGACCGTTCTGGTAGTCGTCCAGCGCTTCTCGATTGAAGCGCAGAATGTCACGGATCATGCCCCAGAACGGCGGCGAGAACAGGTTGCTGCGCTGGGCGAACAGGGTGTTGAGGTCGTGGCCGTTGTACTCCAGATCGCTGAACGGGTCGCAGACCGAGAAGCTCATCTCGGTTGGCCGATACGCCACGCCAAGCTGGCGCAGCAGCTTGATGAAGTTGGGATAGGTCCAGTCGTTGAAGACGATGAAGCCGGTGTCCACCGCGTAATCGCGGCCCCGCAGGTGCACGTCCACCGTATGGGTGTGGCCGCCGATCCAGCTGGCGGCCTCGAACACGCTGATGTCGTGCTGGCGGTTGAGCAGGTGGGCGCAGGTCAGGCCGGCGATGCCGCTGCCGATGATGGCGATCTTCATGGTGTGGTCTATCCGTGAGAGTCCGTGCGCGCCATGCGCTGGCCGAGGGCGTACTGCAGGCGTGCGGGCAGGAGGGAAAGCAGGCGCAGTCCGGCAATGAACGGCGCGGGGAACTGGATGTGCAGCGGTCGACGCTCCAGGCGGCGGATGATGTAGCGTGCGGCCTTCTCTACAGGCCAGCGCAGTGGCATGGGGAAGTCGTTGCGCCGGGTCAGCGGCGTGTCGACGAACCCGGGGCTGATCAGCGTGACGTCGATGCGCTCGGCAGCCAGGTCCAGGCGCAGCGATTCGAGCAGGTAGCGCAGGCCGGCCTTGGATGCGCCATAGGCGCCGGCGCGCGGCAGCGGCAGCCAGGTCACCGAACTGCCGACGCCCACCAGCAACGGGCGCTCACCGCGGCGCAGCAACGGCAACGCTGCCTCGATGCAGTAGCCGGGCGCGATCAGGTTGGCGCGCAGCACGCGTTCGAGCAGTTCGGCCTGGAAATGCCGGACGTCGATGTATTCGCAGGTGCCGGCGTTGAGGATCAGCGTATCCAGCGCGCCCCAGCGTGTGTCGATCTCCGCTGCAATGGCACGCACCTGCGCCGCGTCGGTCAGGTCGCCCGGTAGCACCAGCACCTGCTCCGGGTATTGCCGGGCAAGGGCATGCAGCGGCTCGTCACTGCGCGCCGACAGTGCCAGCCGGTGGCCTTCGGTGAGCAGCTGGCGCGCCAGTTCGTGGCCGATGCCGCTGCTGGCGCCGGTCAGCCAGATGTGCCGCTGGGCGCTCATGTCAGCCTCCGTTGCAGCCAGCGGATCGCCGGGCCGAGCAGTGGCACATGCTGATAGAGCAGCGCGCCGGCGTCGAAGAAGTCACGGTGCCGTTCGACCTTGCCCTCGCCATTCCAGCGCAGTAGCGAGCAGCCTTCGAGGCTGATCAGCTGGCCACAGTTGAGCCGTGGGTGACGGTAGCTCATCACCCAGCGCAGATAGCCTTCGCCTTCGCGCACGGGGTCGAACCCGATGAACTCGAAGTCCAGCTGCGTGACATTGGCGTAGAGCGCGGCGAAATAGCGTTGCAGCGCCTCCAGCCCGACGACTTCGTGCAGCGGATCGGTGAAGTGCACCTCGTCGGCATACAGCTCGCCGAGGCGATGCAGGTTGCCGGCGTCCAAATCGGCGAAGCGGCGGGCGAAGTCGTGGAGGAAGTCGCTCATGGCTGCACCTGCGGCAGATCGCGGAACGCCGCTAGCACCCGCGCACGGCTCTCGCCGAGATCGACGATCGGCGCCGGATAGTTCTTCGGTGCGAACAGCCCGCCGAGCGTCGCCGGGTTGTGGATGTCGCGACGGCTGAGCCCTTGCAGTTCCGGCAGCCAGTGACGCAGGAAGCGGCCGTCCGGGTCGAAGCGCTGTGACTGGCTGATCGGGTTGAACAGGCGGAAGTAGGGCACCGCATCGGTGCCGGTGGAAGCGCTCCACTGCCAGCCGCCGTTATTGGCGGCCAGATCGCCGTCGATCAGCTGGCGCATGAACCAGCGCTCGCCTTCGCGCCAGTCGATCAGCAGGTTCTTGCTGAGGAACATCGCCGTGATCATGCGCAGGCGGTTGTGCATCCAGCCGGTGTCGCGCAGCTGGCGCATGGCCGCGTCGACAATGGGAAAGCCGGTGCGGCCTTCCTGCCAGGCGGCGAGGTCATCCGGGGCGTGGCGCCACGGCAGCGCTTCGGTTTCGGCGCGGAAGGCGCGATGCATCGAGACGCGCGGATAGCCGACCAGGATGTGGGTGTAGAACTCGCGCCAGAGCAGTTCGTTGATCCAGGCGACGGCGCCGCTGCTGCCGCTGTCCAGTTCGCCACGATTGCCGGCGAGCGCGGCATGCAGGCACTGGCGGATCGAGATCACCCCGGCCGCGAGGTACGGTGACAGCTGGCTGGTGCCGGGCTCGGCGGGCAGATCGCGGCGCTGCTGGTAATCGTCCAGAGCCTCATCGACGAAGGCCGTCAGGCGCTGGTAGGCGTGGGCTTCCCCAGCTGGCCAGCGTGCCTGCAGCGTGCTGGCGGGCACGGCGAAGCCCGGTACCGCGGTTGGCAGCGAATCGCTGGTTATCGCCAGCGGCGCCTGCGGCGCGAGCGGCGGCAGGCACGGCGGCAGCGACAGTTGCAGGCGCGCCAGGCAGCTCTTGCGGAACTGGCCGAACACCTTGAAGTAGCCGCCGCTTTGCGTCAGCAGCGTGCCCGGGGCGAAGAGCAGACGGTCGAGGTAGCCACGCGTGACGATGCCGTCCTGACGCAAGGCGTCGCTCACGGCGTGGTCGCGGCGCTGCTCGTCGACGCCGTAATCCTCGTTGAAATGCACAGCGCGCACGGCGTGCTCGCGGCAGACCTGGCGCAACGCGTCGGGGACGGTCTGCCAGTCATCGGTGTGGCGAATCAGCAGTGGCACGTTGAGCCGGCGCAACTCCGTGGCCAGCTCGGCGACGTTGCGCAGCCAGAAGTCCACCTTGCACGGCGCATCGTCGTGACGATGCCACTGATCCGGCGTGAGCAGGAACAGCGCGATCGTCGGCCCGGCAGCCATGGCAGCGCTCAGGGCGGTGTTGTCGCTTACGCGCAGGTCGCGACGCAGCCAGATCAACTGAGTCATGCGCGGCTCTCCGTTACGTCAGGCAGCAGCCCGTCTGCCTGCAGCTGGTGCAGTGACGCCAGCGGATCGCCAGCCAAACGCAGGCCAGGCTGCTGGCTCAGGGTATCGCCGTGGATATGCACGGCGGGACCGGCGAGCAGCAGTGGCAGCTCATGCTGCGTGAGCAGGCGCGGCAGCTGACGCTGCAGGCAATCGGCGTCCAGGCTGTGCCCGGCATGCAGCAGCAGGGCGCGCGGATCGATGCGTTCCAGCGCGAGGCTGAGTTCGGCCAGCGGCACCGTCCACTCGATGGTTTCCACCGGGCAGCCCGCGCTGGACACCAGCCAGGCGGTCAGCCACAGGCCGGCGTCGAACGGCCCGTCACCCAGGCTGGCCAGCAGCAGCGGCGCGCCGACGTGCTGACGGTTGTTGAAGTAGATCCGTGTGGCCAGTTTGCTGCGCAGCCAGGAGTCGAACAGGGCGCGCTCCAGTGCCGCGCCGAACTGGCCGTGCCAGCGCTGTTCCAGCCTGGTCTGCAGCGGCAGCAGCAGATGCTGGCAGAGAGTACGCGGCGGGTAGACCGTCAGCGCACGGTTGAAAGCATCGTCGAGTTGCCGTTCATCGAGGCGATCGATGGCCGCCAGTAGCTCGTCCTGCAGATTGACCCAGAGGTTCTGCTCGACGGGTGCGGACTCGGGGCCGGCGGTCAGCAACTGCTTGATCTGGCTGACGGCCACGCCACGGCTGAGCCAGGTGAGGATGTCGCGGATGCGTTGCACGTGGCCGTCGTCGTACAGCCGGTGGCCCTTGGCGGTACGGCGCGGCACGATCAGCCCGTAGCGGCGTTCCCAGGCGCGCAGCGTTACCGCGTTCACCCCGGTCAGCCGGGCGACATCGCGGATCGGCCGCCAGCCGGGTTCGAGGTCGGCCGGGGTGTTGTCGAACGCATCGCTCATGATCAGATTCCGTTACGCAGGCTGAGGTCTTCCGGGTGCGGCTGCAGGTAGGCCTGGCGCTCGATGTAGTGGTGCGGGTGGCGGCGGAAGTGGTGCTTGAGCAGCGTCAGCGGCACCACCAGGGGGATGACGCCGGCGCGGTACTGGTCGATCAGCCGGCGCATTTCGCGCCGATCCTCCGGCGCCAGTGCGTTCTTCAGGTAGCCGCTCAGGTGCTGCAGCACGTTGCTGTGGGTGCCGCGCGTGGCGGGGCGCTTCAGCGCCTGCATGAACTGGCTGAAGTACCCTGGCGCGAACTCGTCCACCGAGCAGTCGCGCAGGTTCGCCACCACCCGTCCCAGTGCGCGGTACTGCTGTGGATGCGCCGCCATCAGCTGGTACTTGTAGCGTGAGTGGAAATCGACGATGGCCTTGCGCGTCAGACCCTGTTGCTGCAGCCGTTGCCACTGCGCGTAGGCGTAGACGCGGGTGAGGAAGTTCTCGCGCAGCACTGGGTCGTTCAGGCGACCGTCTTCCTCGACCGGCAGGTCGGGGCGCGCCTCCATCAGCGCGCGGGCGAAGATGCCGCTGCCGCCGCCGGGGACGGTGTGGCCGTTGTCGCGATAGACCTTGACCCGCTCCATGCCGCAGGACGGCGACTTCTGCATGAGGATGAAGCCGCTGATGTCGTCCAGTTGCGTGGCGATCTGCCGGCCGTAGGCGGCCAATGCGTCGGTGACGTCCAGCTCGCGGCGCACGGTGCCGCGAGCGCGGGGATTATCCGGCTCGCCGACCAGACGAATCGGCTCGCGCGGCGTGCCTAGGCCGATGGCGACCTCCGGGCAGAGCGGGACGAACTCGACATGGCGCGCCAGCACGTCGCTGCACAGCGACGACTGTTTGTGGCCGCCGTTGAAGCGCACCGGATTACCGAGCAGGCAGGCGCTGATGGCGATTCGGGGCTTGGCGTCGTGGATGTGCATGGCGTGGCCTCATCTTGTACAAGTAGAGATTCTGTACAACGTGAGGTCATCATAGATATTGAGTTATACAAGTCAAGTGATCATGTACAAGTAATTGCCTAATCTTGTACAGGTTAGAGCAGTGCGGGCGAGAACCGCTCAGTGCCAACCCATGCGCCAGCGCTGACTGTCGCGCAGTTGGCGCCAGTCGAGCCATTCGCTGCGCAGGCTGTACACCGCCTGCAGCTCGACCTGCTGCAGCACGCCGGCTTCATCGTGCTGCAGATCGATGACGAGAAAATGCTTCTCACGATTGCGTGGCTCGCAGGCTGTCCACTTGGACAGCCGGAGCTTGGCCGGATTGAAACGGTTCACAGGCTTGCCAGCAGCAGCTGCGCGGCTTGCTGACCACTGCGCCAGGCGCCTTCGACCGTGCCGTCCAGACACCAGTCGCCACAGGCGAACAGGCCTTGTCGCGAATCGGCCAGTGCGCCCCAGTCGTGTCTATGGGTTGGATTGGCGTACAGCCAGCGGTGGGCGAGGGCGAATTCCGGCTGTGGCAGTGGTTGTTCGAGCGTCTCGGCAAAGGCGAGTTGCAGCCGGTCGATCACCTGTTCTTTCGACAGATCGAGATACTGGCGCGTCCAGCGGTTGCTCGCCTGCAGCACCCAGGTGTCGAGCCGATTGTCACGGCCTGGTTTGGCGCTGTCGTGCGTTGCCTGTTGGAGGATTTCACCGTCGAACCGAGCGCTGTGCAGCGCGCAGGGCAACGCTTCGGTAAAGCCCAGCGCCACGGCCCACACCGGCTCCATACTGATGCTGGCGGCACGCGAAGCCAGCACCGGTGCCGCTGTCAGCAGCGCGCCGGCCTGGGGTGCTGGCACGGCGACGATCACATGGCTGAACGGCCCGTGAACGTTTCTTTCTGCGTCGAGCAGCTGCCAGTGACGCTCGCCGCGAAATACCTCGCTGATCCGGCAGGAGAACGCTGCCGGCAGGTCGCCGAGCAGCCCGCGACTGATCGCGCTCATGCGCGGTGTGCCCAGCCAGCAGGATCGTGCGTTGCCGGCGGCAGTCCAGTCTGCGCACCAGCCAGCTGCCACCCAGTCGCGCAGCGCGGCACAGAACGCGGGATCCTGGGCAGCGAAAGCGGGCGCACCGAGGTCCAGTGCGCCGATCTCGCTGCGTTTGCTGGACATGCGTCCGCCGCTGCCGCGGCTCTTGTCGAACAGCTGCACCGCCTGACCGGCCTGTCGCAATACGTCGGCCGCAGACAGGCCGGCCATGCCGGCGCCGATGATGGCAATCGTTTCCGGGGTCATCGTTCACCTCCTGGTCGGACGTGCAGGCTACGGGAGCGCTAAAAGTTATACAATAATTTCGTTGTGTATAGGTGTATGCTGATAATCAGCAACCCATCCCGCGAGGGCAACGAGGAGATCTGCATGAACATCCTGCTGACTGGCGGTACCGGCTTGATCGGACGGGCGCTGTGCAAGCACTGGTCCGAGCAGGGTCACAGCCTGTGGGTGTGGAGTCGCACACCGGAACGGGTGGCGGAGCTGTGCGGCCCGCAAGTCCGCGGTATCGGCGCATTGCACGAACTCGATTCGCAGCCGTTGGACGCCGTGGTCAACCTGGCCGGTGCGCCCATTGCTGACCGGCCGTGGACCAACGCGCGGCGGACGTTGCTCTGGCAGAGCCGCGTGCAGCTGACGGAACGGCTGGTGGACTGGCTGGCGCAGCGCACGCAGAAGCCGGAGGTGTTGATCTCCGGCTCCGCGGTGGGCTGGTATGGCGATGGTGGCGAGCACACCCTGACCGAGGACAATCAGGCGGTGGCCAGCGACTTCGCCAGCCAGCTCTGCGATGCCTGGGAAGAAACCGCGCGCGAGGCGGAGGCGCTGGGCATTCGCGTGGTGCTGGTGCGCACCGGGTTGGTACTGGCCCGCGATGGCGGTTTCCTGCAGCGGCTGTTGCCCGTGTTCCGAATGGGGCTCGGCGGGCGCATCGGCAGCGGTCGCCAGTGGATGCCGTGGATTCACCTCGAAGATCAAATCGGCCTGATTGATTTTCTTCTGCACCAGTCCCAGGCCCGCGGCCCCTACAATGCCTGCGCGCCACGGCCGGTGCGCAACCTGGAGTTCACCCGAGTGCTTGGCCACGTGCTGCATCGTCCCGCGCTATTGCCGGTGCCGGCGCCGCTGTTGAGGCTAGGGTTGGGCGAACTTGCCGGCCTGCTGCTTGGCGGTCAGCGGGCGCTGCCGGCGCGCGTGCAGGCGCAGGGCTACGGTTTTCGCTTTCACGATCTGGATGCGGCGCTGGCGGACCTGTTGACGCAGCCCGGCTCCCAGCGTTTGCGCCATGTGTGAAAATACCGCGTCGCTTGCAGGGCAGAGCGGCGCGATTCCCCCATCAGTAGTCAGGAATGTTGCATGACAGAGCAGGCGTTGTTGTTGGTCAATCTCGGCTCCCCGGCCTCCACCGAAGTGGCCGACGTGCGCCGCTACCTCAACCAGTTCCTCATGGACCCCTATGTCGTCGACCTGCCTTGGCCGCTACGTCGTCTGCTGGTATCGCTGATCCTGATCAAGCGTCCGGAACAGTCCGCCCATGCCTATTCCTCGATCTGGTGGCCGGAAGGTTCGCCGCTGGTGGTGTTGAGCCGGCGGCTGCAGGAGGCGGTGCGACCGTTCTGGCCGCAGGGGCCGGTGGAACTGGCGATGCGTTACGGCGAGCCGTCCATCGAGAGCACGCTGACCCGCCTGGCCGGGCAGGGCATCACCCAGGTCACCCTGGCGCCGCTCTATCCGCAATTCGCCGACAGCACCACCACCACGGTGATTCAGGAGGCGCGGCGGGTGATCCGCGAGCACGGGCTCAAGCTGCAACTGTCGATCCTGCAGCCGTTCTACGATCAGCCGGAATACCTCGACGCGCTGACGGCAAGCGCCAGGCCGTATCTGGAACAGGGTTTCGATCACCTGTTGCTGAGCTTTCACGGTCTCCCGGAGCGCCATCTGCACAAGAGCGATCCCACCGGGGCGCATTGCCTCAAGGGTGATGACTGCTGCCAGCGGGCCGAAGGCGAGGTGCTTGCCAGCTGCTATCGCGCGCAGTGCATGCGTACCGCCGCCGGCTTCGCCGAGCGCGCGGGGCTGCGTGACGATCAGTGGTCGGTGTCCTTCCAGTCGCGCCTGGGACGGGCGAAGTGGATCGAGCCCTACACCGAAACGCGCCTGGATGAGCTGGCGCAGCAGGGCGTGAAGAAGCTGCTGGTGATGTGTCCGGCGTTCGTTGCTGACTGCATCGAGACGCTCGAGGAGATCGGCGATCGCGGTCGCGAGCAGTTCGTCGAGGCCGGTGGCGAAGAGCTGCTGCTGGTGCCCTGCCTGAATACGCACGAGGACTGGGTGCAGGCGCTCGTCGCGCTGTGTCGCCGCGCACCACAGGAGTTATAAGCAAGCGCGTCCGCCCGCTCCGGGCGGGCGGCGCGCCTCAGCTGTCCACGGCTTCGCTGGTCATTAAGTCGTGGGCCACTCGCTCGAACTCGGCGATCGGCATGGGTTTGCCGAACAGATAGCCCTGGAAACGGTGGCAGCCATTGGCGAGCAGCAGCGCCCGCTGCTGTTCGTTCTCCACGCCCTCGGCAATGACTTCCAGGCCCAGTCCGGCGGCCAGTGCGCACGTCGCGCGGACGATGGTCAGGCTGGCGGCATCCCCGGGCAGGCCGTGGACGAAGGCCTGGTCGATCTTCAGCTGATCCAGCGGCAGTTGCTGCAGGTAGCTCATCGACGAGTAGCCGGTACCGAAGTCGTCGATGGAGAAGCGGATGCCGTGTGCCTTCAGCTGGTTCATCCGCGCGATGGCCTCGGGCATGTTGTCCAGCAGCAAGGTTTCGGTCAGTTCCAGCTTGAGCCGCTGCGGGTTAGCGCCGCTGCGCTGGAGCAGGTCGAGCAGGCGGGTGATGAAGTTGTCTTGGTAGAGCAGGTGGGCGCTGAGATTTACGGCCAATGTCAATTCGGCGAAGTGCGGATGCCCGGCCCAGGCGGCGAGTTGGTCGCAGGCCTGCTTTAGCACCACGATGTCCAGCTCGTGAATCAACCCGGCATGCTCGGCCTGGCCGATGAATGCGCCCGGGCTCAGCAGACCGCGTTGCGGATGCCGCCAGCGCACCAGGGCCTCGGCGCCGATCAGACCGCGGCGCTGTTCCAGCTGAGGCTGGAAATGCAGGACGAACTCGCTGGCGGTCAGGCCCTGACGGATTTCCTCCTCCAGCCGCAGACGATCCTGCACGGCCTGCTGCATGTGTGGATCGAAGAAGCGCAAAGCGTTCTTGCCCGACATCTTCGCTTCGTACATCGACATGTCGGCGCGTTTCATCAGCTCTTCGCTGCTGCTATCGTCTTCGCCGAACAGCACGACGCCGATGCTGGCGCTGCTGTGCAGGCTCAGGTCATCGATCCGGTACGGCTGGTCCAGCGAGATGAGCAACTTCATGCCGATGTGCTCGGCCAGGGTCGCGGCCTGCTCGGGGTCGCTCGCCAGGCTCTCGAGCATCACCACGAACTCGTCGCCGCCCAGGCGCGCCACGGTATCGCTGGCGCGGACCTCGGCAGTCAGGCGTGCGGCTGCCAGTTGCAGCACCTCGTCGCCGGTCTGGTGACCGTGCAGATCGTTGATGTTCTTGAAATTGTCCAAGTCGATGAACATCAGCGCGCCGAGCTGGCCGCTGCGAGTACTGCTGGCCATTGCCTGCCGCAGTCGATCGAGCAGCAGCCGGCGGTTGGGCAGGCTGGTCAGCGGGTCATAGAAGGCCAGATGGTGGATGCGTTCTTCGGCGACCTTGCGGTCGGTGATGTCGGTGAAGGCAGCGACGTAGTGACTGATCGTGCCCTTGGCGTTGCGCACTGAACTGATGGTGAGCCACTCGGGAAACACTTCGCCACTCTTGCGGCGGTTCCAGATTTCGCCCGACCAGGTGCCTGTGGCCGCGATGCTGGCCCACATCGCCCGGTAGAAATCCGGCCCATGCTTGCCGGAGGTCAGCAGGCTGGTGGTTTGCCCCACGGCTTCCTCGGCACTGTAGCCACTGATCTCGGTGAACGCCTTGTTGACTCGGATGATGCGGTTGTCCGCGTCGGTGATCAGCATCCCCTGTTGCGATTCGAAGGCGATCGCGGCGATGCGCTGTTCCAGCTCCGCATTGACGCGATCGGTGACGTCGCGACTGAGCCAGACCACTGCACGCTTCTCGGTGTCCGGCATGTCCAGCGGCAGCGCGCGTCCCTCGAAGACCTTCTGGCCGCCGAGGGTCGCCATCGAGTACTCGATCAGCTGCGGGCTGCTGCTCTGCAGGGTCTGGTGGATGAACTCGAGGAAACGCTGCTCCTCGGCCGGCGACATCACATCGTGCAGGCGGCGCCCCATAAGCCGGGCGGCATCGTCATACAGCAGGCTGCGTTCGGAGCAGATGATGTCCAGGTAACGGCCATCCTCGTCGATCACCAGCAGCAGGTCCGGGAGCGCATCGGCGATGGCACGCATGCGCGCTTCGCTGAATTTCAGGGCCTGCTCGGTCTCGTTGCGTTTGATCAGGTCCTTGATCAACAGGCCGAGTGCCGCGGTGGCTGGCGGCAGCGCCAGCATCATCGACCAGGCGACATTGTGTACGGCCGGCAGCCCGATCGACGATGGCAGCAACAGCAGCACCAATGCCAGCGTGCAGAGATGCAGCACAATGCCGAACCCCAGTAGCTGCCAGGGCCCGATGTCCAGCATGCCGCGGCGATAGGCGCTGCGGTAGGCGAGGCCGAGCACAATCGGCATGACCACGTTGGCCAGACCCGGCAACACGCCGACGCCGCCGATCCAGATGCGGAAGCCGCCAGCGAGGAGGCCGGCGATGCCGGCCACCAGCGGACCGCCGAACAGGCCGGCCATGCTCAGTACCACGGTGCGCGCATCGAAGACCAGGCCGTCCTGGGCCGCGCTGGGGATCATCATGCCGACGATGCACGCGGCGCCGAACCACACGCCGGCCAGATACTGCGCCGAGAGCGCGTGGCGCCGGGTCCAGTCGCGGGAGCTGAAGGCGAGCAGCCAGCACAGCGCGAACAGAACGATGGTGTTTTCTACGAGGGTGTTGGTTATCAACTAACGTCATCCAAGGGCGCGAAACGCCCGACTGCAGGAGGCTATGGCGGAATGCCATTATCCCATAAAACCAGGGCGGCAGCGTGCAGGAGCCGCCCGGCGGGGCCCATGCATCGACGTTTGGTAGAGGTGTGGCGGTGAGGGGGTATGGTTAGCTTGGTTGTTGCGCGAGTTGCGCCTTGAGTTCACGAACCTCGGCTTCCAGCGCCGCGACCCGCTGCAACGCCTCTACCTCGGCGGTTACGTCCTTCTGGATGCCGATGAAGTAGGTCAGCTGGTCGCCTTCGTTGAAGACCGGGGTGATCGACAGCTCGTTCCAGAACGGCGTGCCGTCCTTGCGATAGTTGCGGATCACCTGACGGCATGGGCGGTTGTTCTTCACCGCCTCGCGAATGGCCTGCAGGCCCGCCTGATCGCGGTCATCGCCCTGCAGGAAGCGGCAGTCCCGGTAGAGGATGTCGTCGACGCTATAGCCAGTGAGGCGCTCGAAGGCCGGGTTGGCGTAGATCAGGATGTTGTCGTCGCCTTCCTGCTCGGCAACCACGATTCCGTCGTTGGAGGCTTCGATTACCAGTTGCAGCAGCTTGGCATTGATCATGGCGCGACATCCTGAAGGGGCATGCGGCGCATTCTAGAACAACTTGGCCCGATCTAGCGCCCGGGCCTGGCTGACAGAATGCGTCGAGTGCCGCTGGCCTAGTCGGCCTGCCGGCGGAAGAACAGCGTGACCTGCCCGAGCTCGACGCCGAACTTGCTCATGAACGAGCGATTGGCCAGGGTGTTTTCGTCGATCAGGTACATCCAGTCATCGAAGTCCACCTCGTAGACCTTGTCATCGACCGGCAGGCTGAGCACATAGCGCCAGCGCAGGGCGTTGCCTGCCACCTCGCCGCGCGCTTCGCCGATCACATCGGCCGCCGTGCCGCGCCACTGACCGGGACTGTGCTCGGTCAGGGTCCAGACACGTTGTTGGGTGGTGCCGTCGCTGTAGCGGAAGTGCTCGTCGAGAATCAGTCTGTCGCCCTCGAGGCGGCCGGTGATTTCCACGTGAAAGCGCTTGATGACCTCACCGGAACGCTTCTCGAACATGCCCCAGGCATCGACCTTGCCGACAAAATATTCACGCAGATCCAGCTGCGGCTTCTCGTTGCGGTAATGCTCGACCTCGACGGCCGTGCAGCTGAGCAGCAGCAGGCAACAGGCCAGAATCAATGCCTTCTTCATGGTTGTGGTTCTCCGCAGGGAAGAGATGAGAGCAGTCGCGCTGCCAGCAGCTTCAGCAGGCAGGGCAGGCCGGCGTAGACCAGCGCGAGGTTCCAGCCCGCTGGTGTGCCCGGTTGATAGCTGGCCCAGGCCAGCAGCGGTAAGGCCAGGCCGGCGAGGGCCAGCGCCAGCTTGCCGAGAAAGCTCCACAGGCCGAAGTAGGCGGCGGTCGACTGCCGCTCATCGACCGGGATGATGTCGGCGAGCAATGCCGGCGGCAGCGCCAGGTCGGCCCCGAGGGCAAGGCCGGACAGGATGCAAACCGCGCCATACGCCCAGGCGGAACCGGGTTCCAATAGCACCGCCCAGATGAACGCCGCGCACGCGGTGAGCATGCCGATCCGCCAGCTGCGCCGCTTGCCCAGTCGATCGGCCAGGCGGGTCCAGAGCGGCAGGCCCAGGGCGCCGCTGGCGAAGTAGAGGGCCAGGAACAGTCCGGTCAACGGAGCCAGCTGTAGGCGGTCGGCGATGAAGAACAGCGCCAGCGTGGCGGGAATCGCCACTGCGACCGCATTGATGAAGTACACGCTCGCCAGCCGCCGAAACGCCGGGTTACGCAGCGGCTGCCGCCAGCTGCCGGTATCGATGCGTGCGGCTCGATGCGGTCGTGGGGCGGCGAACAGCAGTGCCGCGGTGCCGGCGCACAGCAGCACGGCGAAGGTGGCGGCAAATGCGGCAAGCCCGGTGGCCATGCCGTATCGGTTCGCCATCGCGCTGGGCAGCACGCTGGCCAGAATCACACCGAAAAGCCCCGCTCCTTCCCGCCAGGCTGCGACCCGGGTCCGGGTGTTGGGCTGATCGGAGAGCCGCGCGCCCCAGGCCAGGTAGGTGATGTTGATCAGGCTGTGCAGCGTGTAGGTAAGCGCCAGCAGTCCGCCCAGCCATGCGGCAAGCGCGAAGGCGCCGAGGCTCTTGGGTGGAATCAGCAGCGCCGCCATCGCCAGGCTCAGCAACACGGCGGTGCCGCCGAGCAGAATGGACCAGCCGCGTGGCGAGCGGCGATCGATCAAGCGTCCGAGCCAGGGATCCTGCACGGTATCCAGCAGCCGCGCGAGGAACAGCACGCTGCCAGTCAGGGTCAGGCCAAGCCCGAGGTCCGCCGCATAGAAACTGGGTACCAGCACGTAGATCGGCAACATGGCCATTGCCAGGGGCAGGCCGAGCACGCCATAAGCCGCCAGCGCCGAGTTGTTCATCGCTCGCCCAGCAGGTCGCGCCGTAGCTTCTGGTCGCGGCTGTGCGGGTCGAGCCAGATGGCGAAGAAGGCCTCGGCGAATGCAGGATCGGCGACTTCATGCTGCAGGCGATCATTCACATAGAACCGGCAGCCGCGACCGGGCAGGTAGACCCCGGTGATGCGCTCGCCGGGGCGTACGTCGACGAAGGCCTGCCGCATCTCCGCACGCCACTGACGCATCCGAGCCGAATCGACCGGCTCGCCGGAAAGTCGCTGGATTTCTTCCAGGCTGGTGCGCACGAAGTCGTCCCGGCTGATCGCGCGGTGATAGGTCAGCTCCAGCGCGAATGGCCTCTGTGTTTGCAGCGGTTCCGTTGCGCTCCACAGCCGCGCGTCATAGATGCGCAGGCCGAAGAAGCGCAGCTCGCCTTCGCCAATCAGTCGCGCCTCGGGTACTGCCTCGCGCCAGTTGGCAGTGGCGAGCAGCGGGATCAGCCACAACAGGCAGGCGAGGATGGCGTGGCGAGGACTGATCATGGCCGGCAGCTCAGCGACAGCCGGCTAGGGTGATCGAAACCGAGTCGGCAAAGCGCAGCGCATGGGGCTTGTCGACCTCCACCTCGGCATAGCGCACTGCCGGATGCGCCATCACCAGGTCGAGGATCTCCTGGGTCATGCGCTCCAGCAGGGCGAAACGGTTCTGCTCCACATGGCGAATGATCGCCTTGGTGATGGTGCGATAGTTCAGCGCCTGTTCGATGTCGTTGTCGCGCACCGCTTCCACGGCGGGGTAGAGGATGTTCAGGTTGATCAGCACATCCTGCCGGTTGAGGATCTCGTCTTCGTTGATGCCGATGTACGTGCGCAGGCGCAGATCCTTCACCCGGATGCGCGCCATGCCAGGCTCCAGGCGCGGCATCACTGGCCCCTCCCGATCAGCTGCAGGAACTCCATCCGCGTGTTGCAGGAGCTGCGGAAGGCACCGAGCATCACCGAGGTGTTCATCACCGAGTTCTGCTTCTCCACCCCGCGCATCATCATGCACATGTGCTTGGCCTCGATGACCACCGCAACGCCGGCGGCACCGGTGACTTCCTGGATGGCTTCGGCGATCTGGCGGGTCAGGTTTTCCTGGATCTGCAGCCGTCGCGCGTACATGTCGACGATCCGCGCGACTTTCGACAAACCGAGCACGCGCCCGGTGGGGATGTAGGCGACATGCGCCTTGCCGATGAATGGCAGGATGTGGTGCTCGCACAGCGAGTACAGCTCGATGTCCTTGACGATCACCATCTCGTCGTTGTCCGAGGCGAACAGTGCACCGTTGACGATTTCTTCCAGGCTGCGGTTATAGCCGTCGCACAGGTACTGCATGGCCTTGGCGGCGCGCAGCGGTGTATCGCGCAGACCTTCGCGCGCCGGGTCTTCGCCGACCCCAAGCAATATTTCGCGGTAATGACCGGGCAGATTGTGCATGGCGGATTCCTGGTGGCCGCAGCGCGGCCGCTGTTGGGAGCGGAGGCAGGCACGGAGGGTCCATTGCCTGGAGCTAAACCAAACCTATACCAATATTTGTAGTTGTACAATAATTTGTGGCGATGGCGAGGCGGCGTACTGGGCCGGTTCTGGCCGGAAGCTGCATTCCGCTTGGATCTTCGCTGACGGGCGATTGCGTGGATGTGGCGCGCGAGCCCAATTCTGTATAGGTGTCGAGATGTCGGTATATCAAATGTCCTGTAGCAGCCTGCGCTTCGCGCTGCGTCGCGATCAGGTCGAGTTGGTCGAGCTGCACGGCCTGCGCTGCTGCGGTTACAGCACCTGGGTGATCGAGCGCAGCGGGCGGCGCTCGCAGTTTGCCGAAGGCAGGCGGACGGTGTGGAACGATCAGGGCAGCCTGAAGCGATTGCTGTATGCCTGTGGGGTGCGCGAGGTGTACTGGCGCCAGCCGGTGAGCCACGACGAGATGATCGGCCGGCCGGCATGCCTGGAACCCGAGCAGGGTCTGCGCGTGCCGCTGGCCGCTGAGGGCTAGCGCGGCTTCAGGATTCGGGCGTGCGGGGTGGCTTGGGCACGCTGCAATGTTGCGTGTTGCAGCGGCTGGCTCCTTCCGGATGCGGCAGCCAGGCCAAGTGTGGCCGCAGCACACTGAACAGCGCGTAAGCGAGCAGCAGCAGTGGGCGCAGCGGCTTCCAACCCAGCGGTGCGGCCCAGAAACCATGGCCGGCAAGGCGCCAGCTCCAGTAGGTGGCGTCCACACCGGTCAACCAGACGCCGCTGGCGCTGCGCGCGTGCAGGCGGCGACGCAGCTGCGTGAGGTCGCGGCCGAGCCCGCTGGCATCGAAGTCGGCTGCGTTGATGTCCACCAGCAACAGCCGTGCTGGATCGGCATGGCGCTCCAGCCAGCGAACCTCGCGGGCACACAGCGGACAGTCGCGGTCGACGAACAGCGTCAGTGGCAGAGCGGGGGGCATTTCATCATGTCTCGAACTTGTACAACGTTTGTAGAGGGTATGACGGGAAACGCTGAGTTACAATCTGGCCCAACTTTCCAACCGAGCCGCCCCATGACCGATTCCTCCGGCGCTTCGACACCCGCCTCGAACGCTTTCGAGCAGCAGGAACTCTTTCCCATCCGTGAGGTTTGCCGTCTGACCGGCGTCAACCCGGTCACCCTGCGCGCATGGGAGCGGCGTTACGGGCTGATCCAGCCGACCCGCACCGACAGCGGCCATCGCCTGTATTCGATGGCGGACATCGAGGCGGTGCGCAACATCCTCGCCTGGACCGAGCGCGGTGTCGCGGTAAGCAAGGTTGGCAGCATTCTCAGCCGCAGCGCCACGAGCCGGGCGGCCAGCGCGGCGGAACAGCCGGCCACAGCCCAGGAAGCGGGCGCCGGTGACCGTGCCGAGTGGCAAGCACAGCTGCGCCGGGCCGTCAGCGAGTTCGACAGTCTGCGTCTGGAGCAGCTGTACGGACAGATCTACTCCACCTATCCGCTGGCGACGGTGTTCCAGGAAGTGCTGCTACCGGTGTGGCAGGAGCTGCTGTTGCGCCACGACGAATTCGGGCGCACCAGCGAGTGGCTGTTTCTCGATGCCTTCCTGCGTGGCCGCGTGCTGCAGCGGCTGCAGCTGGGGCAGTCCGCCTCATCGCCGGCCGTGCTGCTGGCCGCGCTGCCTGGCCAGTGTCGCGAGCTGGAATTGTTGGTGGCAGGCCTGTTGCTGGCCAGCGACAGCCTGGCGGTCCGGGTGCTGCCCAGCGGCCAGCCCCTGGAAGAACTGACGCTGATCTGCGAAAAAGTCCAACCGCCGGCACTGGTGCTGTACGCCAACGCCCCGCCGAGCGGCGCACAGGTGCGCCAGCTGAACCGATTGGCGCTGCGCCTGAGTTGCCCGCTGGCCCTGGCGGGAGAGGGGGCCGAGCTAGGCGAAGAGAGCCTGCGTGGTTCGCCGATCGCCTGTCTGGGCAGTGCCGGACGACAGATGCAGCAGCGCCTGCAGCAATTTCTCGCCGGTCGGCTGGATACCTGAGACGAGGAACTGGCAGGCCGAGGAGAGCCGGGCGAGCGCTTGAACGGGCGGAAGCAGTCGTCGCGTTACGGCGGTAGATGAGCGTTTTTCGCCCTGCCTTCAGGCGCTACGGTCAACGCGGCCAGTTCTCCACGGCCCGCTAGTGCGCAAGCAGCATTGTGCGGCATGGGCTGATCGCGTGATGCTGTCGGCCTCGCCAGCCACTTCCGACGATATGCCAATGGTTCAGTACCGCTTCGATCCCACCGCAGCTCCGCAATGTTTCTGCACGACCGAAGGTTTGCAGGTGCGGCTGATCCAGCTGCCGGGGGGCAGTCAGGCGGCGGCGCTGGTGCGGGTGCACGCTGGCGCGCACGACGCGCCGTCAGCCTACCCGGGGCTGGCGCACTTCCTCGAACACCTGCTGTTTCTCGGCAGTCATGCCTATCCGGTCGAGCAGAGCCTGATGCCGTTCGTGCAGGGCTGCGGCGGCCAGTTGAATGCCTCGACCCGCGAACGGCATACCGATTTCTTCTTCCAGCTGCCGGCCGAAGCGCTGGAGGGCGGGCTCCAGCGTCTGCTCGACATGCTGGCGCGACCGCTGCTCGACCCCGCGGCGCAATTGCGCGAGCGCGAGGTGCTGCAAGCTGAATACCTCGCCCGCGCCCAGGACAGTGAGACCCTGTGCGACGCGGCCATCGGCACTGCGCTGCGGGCGCCGCACCCGTTCGCTGCCTTTCATGCCGGCAATCGCGCCAGCCTGCCGGTGGAAAGCGCGCAGTTCCAGCAGGCCCTGCAGGGTTATCACCAGCGCTTCTATCACGCCGGAACGCTGGAGCTGCTGGTCGCCGCGCCGCTCGATGTCGCCCAGTTACAAACGTTGCTGAAGACTGCGCGATGCCAGTTCGCGGTGCGGCCGCAACCGCCGCGTACCCTCCAGCCGCTACTGGCCGAGAGTCACAGCCTGCGCCTGCAGCTCGACAGCGGCCGGCCTCGGCTAGATCTGGCGTTCTGTCTCGATGGCATGCCGTCGGGCAGCGCGGCGGCGCTGGATTTTCTCGGCAGCTGTCTGCAGTCCGAGGCACCGAACAGCTTGTTCGAAACACTGCGCGATGCCGGCTGGGTCGATGGCCTGGAGCTGCGCGTGCCGTACTGGCATGCCGGTCAGGGTGTAGTCGTGGTCGAGTTCGCCCTGACCGAGCAGGGGCTGCCGATGCGCGCTGGCATCGCCGCGGCCTTGCAGGCGTGGCTGCGCTTTCTTGCCGACGAGACGACCTGCGCGCACTGCTGGGACGAATACGTGCGCGAGCGCCAGCGCAGTCTGCACGGGATGGAACCGCTGGCGCGGCTGCGCTACTGGATCGAACCGGAGCCGGAGTTGGCGTTCACCGCGGCGCCGATGGTGCGACAGGCGCTGCGGGTTTTGCTGGAGCGGTTGCAGACAACGCCTATCCGGTTGACTGCCGATCAGCGCCCCTGCGCCGCCATCGAAACCGCGGGTTTCCCGCTGCGTATCGCGGCCGAGCCGTTGCCCGCGGTCGCGCTGCGCGATTGGCACTGGCGGCTTCCGCCGTGCAACCCGTGGCTGCAGGCGTCTGCACCACTGGCCACACAACCGCTGGACGAACCGGCGCTGCACTGCCTCGGGCCGGAAGATGGCGGCGGGCAGGGTGCGCTTTACCTGCGCTGGCGCTTCGATGGCGCAAGCCCCGAGCCCGCGCTGTGGCACGTCCTGCACAGCGCCTTGCGCACGCCGATCTGGGCGGCGCGGCAGGCCGGAGTCGACCTGCGCTTCGAGGATTACGGCAGCAGCTGGTGTCTGAGCCTGTTCGGCTACGCCGCGGCCTTGCCGCGTATTGCGGGTGATCTGTTGGCACTGCTCCACGAGCCGCCGGCCAGCGCTTTCGCCTCCGCCCAGCGGCAGCTCGCTGCAGCCGACCGCCTGAACGGCGACGAACTGCTCATCCGCCAGCTGATCAGGCGCTTGCCGCGGCTGCTGAGCCACGCCAGTCCGGTCGTCGAGAGCGAGCCGGATCAGATGGCTCTGGGCGCAGCCTGGGCGCGGGCGCATTGGGACGCCCTGGCAGTGGGGCTGTCGTCCGAGCTGAACGGCGCGTTGCGCGGCGTGCTGCGCGATATGCCCGGGGCTCCGCAGCGCACTGCCGGCGCGCAACCCTGCTCCGATGGCGAAGGACTTCGCCGCTGGTGGTCCATCGGTGAGGTTGCCAGCGAGACCGCCGTACTGCTGTTCTGCCCGCTGCCGGCGCGCAGCATTCGCGTAGAGGCTGCCTGGCGCACACTGGCGCGGTTGCTCGAGGGCGATTTCTTCCGTCGTCTGCGTAGCGAGCTGCAGCTGGGCTACGCGGTGTTCTCCGGCTTCCGCCAGTTCGGCGAGCACGCGGGCATCCTGTTCGCGGTGCAATCGCCGAGCGCCTCGGCAGCGCAGATCATCGAGCATATCCAGGACTTTCTCGACAGCTTCGCCGACAAACTGGGCGCCGGCGCGTTCGCCCCGCTGGATGGCGGCATGGGGGCACGCCAGGACGGGCAGCTGACCGATCTGCGTCGGCGTGCCGAGCATGTCTGGCAAGCCTGCCTGGCCGATCAGGATGCCGAGTATCCCGCCCAGGTCGCCGCCGCCCTGGGCGACCTGCAGCCGGATGAGCTGCGCGCCGCGCTCGCGGCCCTGCGCACAGCGCGCGGCGGCTGGATCGGCGTGGCCAATGCGCCGGCCCCGAGCGCCGGCTGGCAGCCGCAATGAGCGCGTAGCGCGCGTCATACACTCTGCCAGCGCCATTTCAGATCGTATGCATCCTGCGCAACGCCGTTCGCTGGTCGAACGGCAGCGTTCGGTCGTGGCGCGTAGGTCGCGTGCGAGTGCGCTGCCGCTGCGGGCACTGCTTTGGGCGTACGACCTAAGCGCTGATCCGGGCGCCGAGGATGACATGCTTTTCGCGCAAGCCACCGACCGCAGCCAAAGTAGTAGCGCATCGCCGCTATCGCAGCGTATGTGCGCTCTGATGGCCTTTCGATAATCGCTCCCGTCACGACTGCTTGTCGTCAATACAGCGGAGAGCGCCATGCACAACAACAAGAAAGCCGTATCAACCCTGCTGCCCCTGGCTCTGGCCAGTGCCGTAGCCATGACCATGAGCCAGTCGGCTGTCGCCGAAATCGTGCTCTACGATCAAGATGACACCACCTTTTCCACCGACGGCTACTTCAACACCTTCTACGTCAACAGCGACGTGGAGCGTGATGGCGAGCAGTTCGATCGCCGCCAGTCGCGGGTGAAGATGGGCTTTCTGCCCAACTGGATCGGCTTCAACTTCAGCAAGCAGGTCGGCGATCTCAAGCTGGGTGGCCGCTCCTCGTTCTGGGTAACCATCAACGACAGCGACACCAACGGCACTGAAACCGGCATCGATGTCCGTCAGTTCTACGCCACCGCTGCCAACGAGCAGTGGGGCGAGGTGTTGTTCGGTAAGGATTTCGGCCTGTTCGCCCGCTCCAACATCCTGCTCGACGAGATGCTCAGCGGTTATGGTCAGGTCAGCGACGTGCTCGGCCTGGTCGATGGCGGCGGCGTGTCGTTCGGCAACATCGGCACCGGCTATCCGTATCCGTTCCCGACCTCGCAGATCACCTATCGCTCGCCGGAGATGAGCGGCCTGCGCATCGCCGCCGGCATCATGGACCCGGTGGACACCACCGAGGACACCAGCTCCGATCTCGACAAGGCCTACCAGGAAGCACCGCGTTTCGAAACCGAGATCACCTACCAGTTCGATCTGGGCGGCACCAAGTTCTACACCTGGATCAACGGCATGCAGCAGAGTTCGGACAACACCGACAGCAGCATCGAGAAGGTGGACTCCAAGGGCCTGGGCTACGGCGTGCAGGCCAAGATGGGCAACCTGTCGCTGACCGCGTCCGGCTTCCAGGCCGAGGGCATCAACCCGTTCTTCACCAACAACGCCGGCGAAGCGCTGCTGCGCGAAGTCGACAGCGACGGCTACCTGTTGCAGGGCTCCTACCGCTTCGGCAAGAACCGCCTGGCGCTGTCCTATGGTCAGACCAAGGACGATGGCAACGGCCTGGGCAGTGAAGCCGACTACGAAACCCGCGGTATCGCGCTGTTCCACAGCATCAACGACAACCTGACCCTGGTCGCCGAGCTGAATCAGTTCGAGATCGACGGCAAGGAAAACCCGGCTCTCGACGAAGACACCCGCACCTTCGCGGTAGGTGCGGCGCTGAGCTTCTAAGGCGCGGTGGTCAGGGCGCGAATGGCCGTCGAACCGTAGGTCGCTCCATTCGTTGCACGGCAGTGGGCACGTCGTCGAGCGTACGGCCCACGTCCTGACAGTACGGCGGCGATCGTCGTCGCGCAGTAAAGGCTGACCCCGCGAGGGGTCAGCCTTTTTGCATTGCTGACGAGCTTGGGGCGTTTCGTCGCGATGCTACCTAGGCAGGCCTTTTCCGGTACTCAAGTAGCATTTTCGTGCCAAATGCCCTGCCCAAGAATGGGGTCAATCCGATACGGGTGGTACGGGAGGGCGGTGCGTGAGCGAACAGCAGACGGAGGTGATACGCACGGCGATGTCCGAAGCCCGCCTGGCCGAGACGGTGGCGCAGGATCTCGCCCGCCAGCTGATGCATCCACACCTGGGCTTCGTGCTGTTCTTCTGTTCGGCCGAGTACGACCTCCCGGCGCTGGGCGATGCGCTGCAGCAGTACTTTGGCGGCGTGCGGCTGGTCGGCTGCACCACCGCCGGGGAAATCACCGCGCAGGGCTACAGCCGCAGCTGCGTGTCGGCTGTCGGCTTCGATCACCGCAGCTTCTCGATCGCCTGCGAGCTGATCGACGAGATGGAGCGTTTCGGCCTGGTCGAGGCGCAGCAGCTGGTGGAGCGGCTGGGCAGCGACTGTCGCAGCAATTCGCTGGCACCGATCAAGGACCACAGCTTCGCCCTGACCCTGCTCGATGGCCTGTCCAGTCGCGAGGAAGTGGTGCTGGCGGCGCTCAGCGCGGCGTTCGGCAGCATTCCGCATTTTGGTGGCTCGGCCGGTGACGACAACCATCTGACCGACACTCATGTCTATTTCGGCGGCAAGTTCCACAGCGGCGCGGCCATCGTGGTGCTGATCAACACCTGGCTGGATTTCGAGGTGTTCACCACCCACCACATCCTGCCGCGCAGCGAGAAGCTGGTGGTGACGCGTGCCGACAGCCACAGCCGGCGCGTGTACGAACTCAATGCCGAGCCGGCCGCCGAGGAGTACGCGCGGCTGATCGGCGTGAACGTCGCCGACCTCGACCACCGGCTGTTCGCCGCGCATCCGCTGGCGGTGCGCATCAACGAGCACTACTACGTGCGCGCCATCCAGAAGGTCAACGAGGACCTCAGCCTGACCTTCTATTGCGCGGTGGAGAACGGCATCGTGCTTACCGCCATGCAGCCGGGTCCGCTGATGCCGAATCTGGAAAGCCTGTTTGCGCGGCTGGAGCAGCGCCTCGGACCGCCCTTGCTGACCATCGGCTGCGACTGCTTTCTGCGCCGCCTGGAGATCGAGGCGAACGACGCCAGCGAACCGACCTCGGATTTTCTCCGACGCCAGCAGGTGATCGGCTTCAACACCTACGGAGAGCAGTTCAATGGCATGCACATCAACCAGACCTTCACCGGCGTCGCTATCGGCCGGCCTGGAGGGCGGGGCGGTCGCTGAGCTGCTGGCGCGGCAGGCCGAGCTGGAGCGCGAAAATCTCAAGCTCAGGCGCATCAACGCCGCACTGATCGAGCGTGTCGAATCCAGCGGCGCCGGGCGCGATGCGTCCTATGCGGCCTTTCAGCATTCGGTGGAACTGGCCGAGCAGGTGCGCGAGCGCACCGATGCGCTGAACCAGGCGATGGCCGAACTCAAGGGCAGCAACCAGCTGCTTAGCGACGCACGCCTGCGCGCGGAGACTGCCCATCAGCATTTGGTCGATGCCATCGAGAGCATTTCCGATGCCTTCGTGCTGTTCGACAAGGACCAGCGCATCGTCCTGTTCAACCGTCGTTTCAAGTCGCTGTGGGCGCGCACGCGCGCGCGGATCAACGCCGGTACGCGGCTGGCGGAAGTGCGGCGGATGGCCGAAAGCACCGGGCTGATCGTCGAGGAGCACCGCGGCAAGGGCGACGAGCCGACCGTCTACCGACTGCACAACGGGCGCTGGGTGCAGGTCAGCGAGCGGCCGACTCGCGAAGGCGGGCTGGTGATCCTCTATACCGACATTACCGAGGTGAAGGTCAGCGAAACCATGCGCCGTGAACAGGCGCTGGCGCAGAAGTCGCGGCTGCTGCAGCGCGCCGTGGACAACCTGTCCCAGGGCGTGGCGATGGTCAGTGCCGAGGGTGCCCTGGAGCTGTGGAACCGACGCTTCCTCGAGCTCTGCGGGCTGGCGCCGATCGAAGCGCACCGGCCGTTCGAGGAGGTGATGGCCGACAGCGAGCTGCGTCTGCTGACGCCCAACACCCGTGACGCCAAAGGCCGACCGGTGCGCGAACTGGAGCAGCGCATGTTCGACGGGCGCATGCTGGAGATCCGCACCCATGCGCTGCCCACCGGCGGCTTCGTCAACACTTTCACCGATATCACCGAGCGTTACCGTCACGCCGAAGCGCTGCGCGAGAGTGAGCGCTGGATCCGCCTGATCACCGACCACGTACCGGCGCTGATTGCCTACGTGTCCTCCGATCTGACCTACGAATTCACCAACAAGGTTTACGAGGAGTGGTACCGCTGGCCGAGCGACGGCATGCTCGGCCAGTGCCTGCGCGAGGTGCACAGCGGCGAGCACTGGCGTCAGCTGGAGCCGTACATCGACCGCGCGCTGTCTGGCGAGAGCGTCAGCTTCGAGATGGCCGAACGCAACCACGCCGGTCAGCAGCGCTACATGCTGCGCTCCTACGTGCCGAACCGGCTGGCCAGCGGCGAGGTGGCCGGTATCTTCGTGCTGATCCAGGACATCACCGACCGTCGGCGCACCGCCGAGGCGCTGCACCAGGCCTACCAGAACCTCGAGCAGCGGGTACGCGAGCGCACCGCCGAGCTGACCAGCCTCAACGACCAGCTGCTGCGCGAGATCGACGAGCGCAGCCATGTCGAGGCGCGGCTGCGTGAGGCCAAGCGCGAGGCCGAACTGGCCAACCTGTCGAAAACCAAGTTTCTCGCCGCGGTCAGCCACGACCTGCTGCAGCCGCTGAATGCCGCCCGGCTGTTCACCAGCGCCTTGCTGGAGCAGCCGGGCGAGCCCAACGGCGGGTTGATCCGCAATATCAGCAACTCGTTGGAGGATGTGGAGAACCTGCTCGGCACGCTGGTCGACATTTCCAAGCTGGATGCCGGCGTGATCAAGCCGGATATCGCTCCGTTCGCTGTCAGCGAGCTGCTGGAAAACCTCGCCCTGGAATTCCGCCAGCTGGCCAGTTGCGAGCATCTGGAGCTGGACTTCATTCCCTGTTCGGCGCTGGTGCGCAGCGATATCCAGCTGCTCGCGCGGATCCTGCGCAACCTGTTGACCAACGCCATCCGCTACACCCCGCAGGGCCGCGTGCTGCTGGGCTGCCGCAGGCGCCGGCAGAGCCTGTCCATCGAGGTGTGGGACACCGGTGTCGGCATACCCGGGGACAAACTCGAAGAGATCTTTCAGGAGTTCAAGCGCGGGGAGGGCGTGCGGCCGAATCAGGATCGCGGGCTGGGCCTGGGGCTGGCCATCGTCGAGAAGATCGCGCGCATGCTCGGCCACCGCATACAGGTCAGTTCGCGGCTCGGGCACGGCTCACGCTTTGCCATCGAGGTACCGCTGGCCAAGCGCGCACCCAAGGCGCGGCCCGAGCCGAACACCGCGGAACTGGCGCTGGAGCGCCTGCAGGGCGCGCGCGTCTGGGTGCTGGACAACGACACGGCGATCTGCGCCGGCATGCGCACATTGCTCGAAGGCTGGGGCTGCAAGGTGATCACCGCGTTGTCGGAGGAGGACCTGGCGCGGCAGGTAGACAACTTCCATGCCGAGGCCGATCTGCTGATCGCCGACTACCACCTGGACAACGGCCACACCGGCATCGATGTGGTCGCCACGGTCAATGCCCGTCGCGCGGTGGCGCTACCGGCGCTGATGATCACTGCCAACTACAGCAACGAGCTCAAGCAGCAAGTACGCGAGCTTGGCCATATGCTGATGCACAAACCGGTGCGGCCCATGAAGCTGAAGACCGCCATGTGCCACATGCTGGAGCATGGGCAGGCGAGCTGAGGTTCGCGGGGCGGGCCTGAGCCGGTGCGCGGCGGTTCGTCATCTTTTCAGCCGGACCAGGCTGCCGGTTCGCTAAGCGTCGACACACGAAAAAAAACCGCCACCCATCAGGGGCAGCGGTGCAGGGAAACACTGGGAGCGGGTGGCGCGTCAGCGGCGCAGGTAGGCGGTGAAGTCGATGTCACCGGCCGAGAGGATCGCCTGCACGCGGTTGTGCACGTTGAGCTTGCGCAGGATCGCCGAGACGTGGGCCTTGACGGTGGTTTCGGCGATGTCGAGGTTGTAGGCGATCTGCTTGTTCGATTCGCCCTTGGTCATGCGTTCGAGCACCAGCAGCTGCTTGCGCGTGAGCGCCTGCAGCAGTTCCGGCGGGATCGACGGTTCGTTGTGGTGCGAATGCCGGCTGCTGCTCTTCTGGCTGCGGATGATGTCCGAGGGCAGGTAGACGTTGCCGTTGAGGATCTGCTCGATGGCCTCGGTCATCTGCGCCCGCGGCGACGATTTGGTGATGAAACCGACCGCGCCGTAGGTGATGGCCTGCAGCACGACCTGCTTGTCCTGCTCGGCGGAGACGATCACCACCGGGATGGTTGGCGCCTCGTTGCGCAGGTTGATCAGGCCGTTCAGCCCATGCATGCCGGGCATGTTGAGGTCCAGCAGCACCAGATCGAGGTCGTCATGTTCCAGGGTCAGCGCCAGGGCGCTGTCGAGGTCGGCGGTTTCGAGGATTTCGCTGTCGGGGAAGCCGTCACGGATGACGTTGTGGATGGCTTCGCGAAACAGCGGATGGTCGTCGGCAATCAGAATCTTGTACAAGGCCGGTCACCTCTTTGTTGTGATTATGGTGAGCTCATTCAGGGCGTTGGTCGGTGCTACGCAAAGGCTCCGGGGTTGCAGGATGCAGCGGCAGACCGGCTTGCTCCCAGCCGTCCACGCCGTCACGGTACCAGTACAGCTTGGTGTAGCCCAGCGCGTGGGCGCGCCGGGTGGCGTTCCAGCCCAGCCAGCAGTCGGAGCGGCAGTAGAACACCAGCGGCCGATCCATCCTGCCTTCGCTGAGGCGGGCCAGGTTGGCGCTGAAGTAGTTCGCCCAGTCCGGCGCGAGCGTGCCATCGCCGGTGTTGGCCAGCCAGACGCTGCCCGGCAGGTTGGCGTGGGCTTCATTGTCGATGAATTGCCCGGCCAGCCACTGGCGGCGATAGACATCCACCAGCAGCGTGTGCGGTTGCTCGGCCAGCAGCCGCTGCAGCGCCGCGGTATCGACCGTCTGCGCGCCCTCGGCGGTGGCCGGGGTCGGACTGCGGTACTGCGTCTGGCGATAGCCATCGGCGGAAAACAGTCCGGCTTGCTCGTTGGCGCTGACCGGGCCCAGAGCGAGCCCGGTCAGCGCGGCGATCAGCAGTGTCAGCAGCGACCTGGGCATCGTCCTGTCCTCCCTACTTCGGTGCGGTCGATTACAGAGCAACGGGGGTGTCTTTGAAATCCTACGTTGGAGGGTAAAACCAGTACCAAAGTAGTAAATGACTCATGCCGAACGCCGCAGTGCGGCGTGTTGCGGATTGAAGCTGAGCACCGCCAGCAGGCTGAACAGCGCGCTCAGGCCGATGCAGATGACCAGCGCCGTCGGTTCGAGACGCGCGTACAGCGCGTGGCGCACCAGCTCCACCGCGTGGGTGAAAGGGTTGATGGCGCAGATCCAGTACAGCCACTCGCTGGCTTCGCGCATCTTCCATAGCGGATAGAGCGCCGAGGAGAGGAAGAACAGCGGGAAGATGACGAAATTCATCACCCCGGCGAAGTTCTCCAGCTGGCGGATGCCGTTGGACAGCAACAGTCCCAGCGCACTGAGCAGCAGCGCCACCAACAGCAGCGCGGGCAGGGCGGTCAGCAGGCCCAGCGCGGGTGGCTGCACGCCGTAGACCCAGGCAATGGCGAGGAAGGCGTAAACCTGCAACAGCGAGATCAGCGCGGTGGCCAGCAGTTTGCTCGCCAGCAGGAAGCTGCGCGGCAGTGGGCTGGTGAGCAGCACGCGCATGCTGCCCATCTCGCGGTCGTAGACCATCGACAGCGAACCCTGCATGCCGTTGAACAGCAGAATCATGCAGGCCAGGCCTGGGACGATGTAGGTCTCGTAGGTGATGTAGGTGTCGTACGGCTCGATGATCGCGATTCCCAGCGCGGCGCGAAATCCGGCTGCGAACACCACCAGCCACAGCAGCGGGCGCACCAGGGCGCTGAGGAAGCGCGAGCGCTGCTGGACGAACCGCAGCCATTCGCGCAGCACGATGCCGCGCACACATTCCCAGTAGAGCGTCATGGCGATGACTCCGGCAGGCGATGCAGGCCCCGCGTGAACGAGCGGCTCATGCGACCGCCTCGACGCTGCGGGTCAGGCGGTCGAAGGTTTGTTCGAGGGTGTCACCGGCCCGAGTCAGCTCCTGCGCGCGACCCTGCGCCACCAAGCGGCCGCGGTTGAGGATCAGCAGGTCGTCGTCGGCACGCACTTCATCGAGCAGGTGAGTGGTCCATAGCACGCTCATGCCTTGCGTTCGGCACAGCGCGCGCACGTGCTGGTTGAGGGCCTGGCGACTGGCCGGATCCAGGCCGGCGCTGGCTTCGTCGAGCAGCAGCAGGCTGGGTTTGTGCAGCAGTGCGCGGGCGATCTCGACGCGGCGCCGGTGTCCGCCATTGAGCTCGCGCACCTTGTTCTTGCGACGCTCGACGAGTTGCTGGCGCTCGAGTTCCAGTTCGATGCGCTCATTGGCCAGCACCCGCGGCATGCCGTGCAGGGCGGCGTGGTAGCGCAGGTTCTGTTCCACCGTCAGGTCCAGATCCAGCGTGCTCTGCTGGAACACCACGCCGAGCCGGCACAGCGCTTCGCGCGGTTGCTGGCGCAAGCTGAAGCCGGCGATACGGATGGCGCCGTGCTGCAGGTCGTACAGCCGGGTCAGCAGGGCGATGAGGGTGGACTTGCCGGCGCCATTGGGGCCGAGCAGCGCGGTGAAGCGTCCTCTGGTCGTGGCGAAGGCGACGCCGTCGAGCGCCTGGCGCTGACCGTAGGCGAAATCGACGCCTTCGACTTCCAGTGCGTTCATGGTGCGACCACCACGCCCCACGGATAGCGACCGACCTTGATCGACTTGGTGACTTTCAGCTTGTCCACGTCGATCACCGAGACGTCGCCGCTCACGCCATTGGTGGTCAGCAGCAGGCTCTCGTCGGGGTTGAACGCCATGTGCCAGACACGCCGGCCCACCAGCAGGTAGTCCAGCACCTCGTAAGTCTTCGCATCGACCACGGCGATGTGGTTGGCCGGGCCGAGCGCGACGAAGGCGTACTTGCCGTCCGAGGTCAGCTTGATGCCCACCGGTTGCACCTTGTCCGGGTGGATGCCTTTGATCTTGAAAGTCAGGGTCTTGAGGATCTCGCGCGTGTCCACGTCCACCACGCTGACCGTGCCGCCAATCTCGGCCGAGGCCCACAGCAGTTTGCTGTCCTTGGTGAATTCCACGTGGCGCGGGCGCTGGTCGACCAGGGTGTTGTCCACCAGCTCATTGGTGGCGGTGTCGATCCAGTGCAGCATGTTGGTGGTCTCGCTGGTGTTGACCGCCCATTTGCCGTCCGGGCTGACCGCCATGCCCTCGGGTTCGACCCCGACGTCGATCTGCGCCAGTACCTCTTCCTTGTCGACATCGACCACGGTCACCAGCGCATCGTCCTCATTGGAGATGTACAGCCACTGGTTGTTGGGATGCAGGGCGAACTGCTCGGGATCGGCGCCGGAGGGCAGCTGCTTGATGATCTGTCGGGTCGCCAGGTCCATCACCTGCACGGTGTCCGAGTCGCTGGCGCAGATGTAGAGCAGCTTGTTGTCGTGGGAGAGGGTGAGGCCGCGCGGGCGCATACCGACATCCAGGGTCTCGACCGTTTCCATCCTGGTCAGGTCGATCACGCTGATGTTGTCGTCCTTCTCGTTGGACACGTAGGCGGTGGCCGCTGCGGCGGAGCCGGCGAAGCAGCCGAGGGTGCAGGCAATGGCGGAGGCGAGCAGGGTTCTGGGCATGGTCGATTCTCTTGTTGTTATGAATGGCGGCCGCTAGCGGGCCGGATTGGGATCGCTCGCCTGGTCCAGGCGCAGCAGGTAGTCGTCGGCTTCGCTCTGGCCGCCCGCGGAAGCACGCTGCAGCCAGTCGCGCGCGGCCGCGCGGTCCTGTTCCACGCCACGGCCTTCGGCCAGGGCCACGCCCCAGTGGTAGCGGGCGAGGCTTACGTAACTGGTTGCGTCGGGCTGCTCGGCGCCCTGTTTGAGCAGCGCGGCGGACTTGCTCAGGTCCTTCGTCACGCCGCTGCCGCTTTCGTACATCTGCGCCAGCGAAATCAGCGAATAGACATCGTTCCAGCGCGTCACGCAGTCCTCGAAGATGGCCTTGGCCGCCTCGAAATTGCCGGTCTTGGCGGTGACGTAGCCGTACAGGCATTTGATGCGCCTGGGACTGTCGACATAGGCCTCGTAGCCCAGCTCGTCGGCGAGCGCCGAGGTGCCGGGCAGGACGGCCAATGCCAGCAGGGCGGCCACGGGAAGGCGCTTCATGGTTGTGCCTCGCTCAGCCGGCAGCTGCTTTCCGGCGCATCGAAGCCCAGCGTGTCCAGCTCGCTGCTGGGATGCAGGAAGCCTTCCTGCGGCGAGCTGGAAACCAGCGCCCGCGGATGGACCAGCGGAATCGGCTGGCGCAGCTGGCCATTCCACGGGCGGAAGCTCAGCTTGCGACCCTTGAAGCCATCGAGCGGCAACTGGTCGCTCAGCGATAGCTGGCGGATTGCCGAAACGTCCGTTGCGCGCAGCTTGGTCACGGCAGCTGCGAGGCTGCGCACGGCCAGCCAGGCGGCGAAGTCGCGGTCGTTCATCCAGCGCCCGGCGTGCGCTTCGAAGCGCTTCTGCAGCTGGGCGGCGCCGTAGGTTTCCACGGTCTTGTGCCAGCCGGTTGGGGTCAGCCCCTGGGTCCCGGCGACCGGGCGCGGATACCAGGTGTGATAGGGCACGTACTCGCCGAAATCACCGCGTTCGTCGGCCACCACGACCACGTCGTACTCGGTGGTCTGGGTGAACAGCGGCATGTCGGCCTGGGCGCTGCGGCGCTGGTCGTTCTCGAAACTCCAGGGCTTTTCCGCGACGATCTTGTGGCCGAAGCGCTTGGCCGCACGGCGCAGTGCGTCGGCGTAGGCCTGATCCTCGGCAGTCGGGCCGCTGATCAGCAGCCAGCGGTTCCAGCGGCGCACGGCGAGGAACTGGCCTAATGCGTCGGCGAGCATGCTGCGGCTGGGCAGCGTATGCAGCACGTTGCTCAGGCACTGCTGGCTGCGCAGGCTGTCGGCGGCGCTGCCGGCATTGAGCAGCAGACTGTCGGGCATGGCGGCGGACAGCTGGCGCAGCGTATCGGCGGGCGCGTTCACCACGAACAGACGCAAGCCTTCGGCATGCAGTTGCGCGGCCTGCTCCAGCAGGGCGTCCGGTGTTTCGCTGGTGGTGCCGTCGAGCTGATAGCGGTGCTTGAGGAAGCGCCCGGTGCTGTTGCTGTCGACGATCGCCAGCTCGGCGCCGCGCAGGCCGGCGTCTTCCGGTTCGGGGATCACATTGGAGAGCAGCGGTCCGGGATCGGGGCGATAGCCCAGATAACCGATGCGCACCTCCAGCGGCTGTGGCGCGGCAGGTGCCGCGATCGCGACGGGGCAGGCAAGGGCGATCAGACAAACTGCGGTGTGGATCGCAAGTGGGCGCATGGTCGGCTCCTGGGGTTCGTGGCCAGCATAGGAACCGCCAGGGCAGGGGGAAATATGCAGAAAGTACCGCTCCGGCGGTACCAAGGTAGTAGGTTGGCGTTCGGTGCGAGCCCCTAGCATGACGCTGTCCATAACAACAAAAGAGGCCGACGCCATGCCCACTTGCAAAGCACTGCTGCTCAACCTGCTGTTCCTCGGCAGCCTGGTCGGATTCGATCAGAGCCAGGCCGCCGGGGATCTCACCCGGCGCACGCAGGCCCTGCCGGATCTGAAGTTCGGCTCCGAACAGAGCGACTACGCGGTCTCGCAGAAGGAGTACCAGCTGGAAACCGGCGTCGCCTACCAGCTCAAGGTGATCGCCGACGGCCAGAAGGAATGTGCGTTCCAGGCTCCGGAATTCGCTCAGGCGATCTTCCTGCGCAAGGTCGAGGCCGGCGGCGTGGAGATCAAGGCGATAACCCTGGTGGAGCTGGAGTTCGAGGATGCCGGCGAGGCGGAGATCTTCTTCCTGCCGGTCAAGCCGGGCAGCTATCCGTTCTACTGCAAGGGCTTGCAGAACAAGGGCATGGAAGGTCGCTTCGTGATCAAGTGAGGGGACGGTGATGAGTGCCCTGGGGCGTACCTACCTGCTGGTCGCGCTGTTCTTCGCCGCGGTGACGCTGGTGTGCACGGCGGTGCTGTTGCGCCAAGCCGTCCGGGATGTACAGCGTGAGCTGGATGCGGCCCAGCAGGTGGTGGATTACCTGGCGGTCAGCCTGAACGAGCGTCCCCAGGCGCTCACCATGGCGCTGCAACGCAGCCTCCGGCACATCCGCGCCGAGCGCATCCCGCCGGGTGCCGAGCGCGCGCTGCCGTCGGACTCGCAGCGGCCCTGGCTGAGCCGCTGGCTCTACCCGCAGATGACGCCGGCACGGGTGCTGCACTTCGAGGATGGCGGACAGATCCGGCTCGCCGTCAACCCAGACGACGAGGTGGAAGAAGTCTGGGATTCGTTGCTGCAACTGCTGGCACTGTTCGGCCTGGCGCTGGCGCTGAGCCTTGTCACCATTCGCTGGGCCGTCGGGCATGCGCTCGGCGTGCTGGAAGATTTGCTCGGCGGGCTGCGGCGGATTTCCCGGGGGCAGCTGGCGACCCGGCTGGTTGCCCGGCGCCTGCCCGAAGCGCAACGGCTGGCTGGCCATTTCAACCAGATGGCCGGGGCGCTGGAGGCGGCGGAGGCCGACAACGTCCGACTGACGCGGACCCTGATGGAGCTGCAGGAGCGCGAGCGCACGCGGCTGGCGCAGGTGCTGCACGACGATCTCGGGCAGTACGTGGCCGGTATCCGCGCGCGGGCCTGCCTGTTGCGAGTACAGGCCGAGCAGCCGGAGGCGGTGCGCGAAACCGCCGGGCATCTGGAACAGCACAGCCTCGATCTGCAGAACGGTTTCCGCACGCTGGTGCGCGACCTGTATCCGGTGATGCTCGATCACCTGTCGCTGGAGGCCGCCGTCGAGCAGCTGGTCGCGCAGTGGCAGGGCGCACAGGGGATCGAATGTCGGCTGCAGCTGCAGGGAGCGATTCCAGCCCTGGCCATCGAGGACAAGCTGCACCTGTATCGGCTGATTCAGGAGGCGCTGACCAATGTGGCGCGCCATGCGCACGCCAGTTGCGTGCGCTTGCAGCTGCGCGGTGACGCGCAGGCCCTGCGTCTGCTGCTGTGTGATAACGGCCATGGCCAGCCGCCGGAGCGAGCCGGTGTCGGCCTGCGTTCGATGCGTGAGCGTGCGCGCTGCCTCGGTGCCCGGTTGCGCCTGCGACACTGGCCGGGGCGCGGCTGGGCGTTGTATCTCAATCTGCCATTGAAGGGAGCGACAGCATGAAAATCCTGCTGGTGGACGATCACGCGGTAGTGCGTCAGGGCTATGCCAGTCTGCTGACCGCTCTGCTGCCCGAGGTGGTGGTGACCGAGGCGGCCAGCGGTGAGCTGGCGCTGCAGCGCGTGCAGGAACAGATTCCGAGCCTGGTCATACTGGATCTCGGCCTGCCCGGCATCAGCGGCCTGGAAACCTGTCGGCGGCTGCGTCAGCGCCTGCCGCTGCTGCCGGTGCTGATCTTCAGCATGCACGACGAACTGGCACTGGTTCGTCAGGCCCTGGATGCCGGCGCATCTGGCTATCTGACCAAGCGCTGCGCGCCGGACGTCTTGGTCGAGGCAGTGCGCAAGGTGCTCGCCGGGCAGGCATTCATCGAACAACCGCTGGCGACCGAACTGGCCTGCCAGCGCCCGTCGGCGTCACCCGTGCAGGGGCGGCTGGCCGAGATGACGCCGCGCGAGATGGAAATTTTCATCATGCTCGCCCGCGGCATCGGCAATCGCGAGATCGCCGAGCGGCTGTGCATCAGCAGCAAGACCGTCTCGAACCACATGGCGCTGCTCAAGAGCAAGCTGGAGGTCAGTTCCCAGGCGGAGCTGGTGCATCTAGCCATCGACCAGGGCCTGTTGCGCGTCGGCGAACGGATGCTCTGCGAGGCCTGAGCGCCGGGCCTGCCGGCGCGACTTCTTTCGCCGCACCACGCGCGGTCGTTCATCTTTCCGAAAATCTCAGCATCGGACGCCGCACTCCATGCGGCGGCGCCCGGTGCGCCTTCATGCGTGCCCGCTAGCGATGTCGATCCGGTCATCCGCAGGAGTGACCGCGTGCGTCGTTCCTGCACCGGCGCGCAGCCAAGCCTTCGTCCGTTCTACTCCGGCAGGAGTAAGACCAAGCGCTGCCGAACCGGGAAGTTTTCCCGGCAGGACCGGGAGTTTTTCCCTGTCGGTGCCGGATGGCGGCTTTCGATAATCGGCCCTGGCAGGTTGCCAGTACGGGACCTCGACCACCCGATCCGCCAGACAACAACAAGGAACGCCCATGCAGTATCAGCTCTGTCGTCGCTGGATGCCCCGGCGCACGCTGCTTTCCCTCGCAATCGCCAGCCTCGTGCCGGGCTTCGCCCATGCCGATGAACCGCTCGATCTCGGCGGCGAAGAGGTCGTCGCCACCACGCCGCTACCGGGCATCGACCTGCCTAAGGATCAGGTCCCGGCCAATATCCAGACATTGGATGCCGAGCACCTGCGCCGTCTGGGCGGTCAGTCGCTGGCCGAGAAGCTGCAGCGCGGGCTGCCGAGCGTGAATGTCAACGAAATCCAGGGCAACCCTTACCAGGCGGACCTGAACTACCGGGGTTTCAGCGCCTCGCCGCTCCTGGGTACCCCGCAGGGCCTGTCCGTGTTTCTCGACGGCGTGCGGGTCAACGAAGCGTTCGGCGATGTGGTGCACTGGGATCTGATTCCGAATACCGCCATCGCCAACATGGCCCTGGTACCGGGTTCCAACCCGCTGTACGGCCTGAACACCCTGGGCGGCGCGCTGGCGCTGCAGACCAAACGTGGCGATACCCATCCCGGTGGCTCGGCGGAGGTCTACGGCGGCTCGTTCGGACGCCAGGGTGGTGCCATCGAACAGGGTGGCAACCATGAGGAATTCTCCTGGTACCTGGCTGCGGAAGGCATGGACGAGGACGGTTGGCGTGACCATTCGCCGTCCGAGGTCCGCCAGCTGTTCGGCAAGTTCGCCTGGACCACCGACACCACCGATCTGGCACTGACGCTGGCACACGCCGACAACGACCTGATCGGCAACGGCCTGATTCCTGAAAGCATGTACGACCAGCGGCGCGAGGCGATCTTCACCCATCCCGACCAGACCGAGAATCGCAGCCATCTGATGGCGCTGTCCGCCAGTCACTGGCTGAACGACAGCGACCGGCTGTCCGGCACCGTCTACCTGCGGCGCACGCGCACGGCGACCCTCAATGGCGATGGCAACGACGAGTACGAGGACGAATACGAGGAATGGGAAAACGGCGGTTTTCTTGGCGAAGGTCCGGAAAGCGGCGTGCTGAACCGTACCCGCACCGCCCAGCGCGCCTATGGCCTGGCGCTGCAGTGGGCGCGCCAGGCTGGCGCCCATCAGTTCGCCTTCGGCCTGACCCATGACAACACCCGAGCCAGCTTCCACCAGAGCGAGCAGGGCGGTGAGCTGACCAATGAGCGTGGCATCCGCGCCAGCGAAGAGGAGGAGCAGGCCAACAGTCTGCTGGGTCGCACCCGCACCTCCAGCCTCTACGCCACCGACACTTGGGCGCTGGCCGACGCGCTGCAGCTGACCGGTTCGCTACGCTACAACCGCACCCGCGTGATCAACAGCGACCGCATGGGTGACGATCTCGACGGCGACTTCACCTATCGCAAGCTCAACCCCGCGCTGGGTTTCGCCTGGCAGCTGCAACCGGCGCTAACCGTCTACGGCGGCTTTTCCCAGGGCAACCGGGCACCGACGCCGATCGAACTGGGTTGTGCCGATCCGGCCAATCCCTGCAGCCTGCCCAACGCCATGGCGGCCGATCCCTTCCTCGAGCAGGTGGTCACCCGCACGCTGGAGTTCGGTGTGCGTGGCGAACTGGCCGGCGGCACCCGCTGGAACCTCGGCGCGTTCCGCAGCGTGAACCATGACGACCTGCTGTTCGTCGGCACCGGCGGCAGCATGGGCTACTTCACCAACTTCGGCCGCACCCGCCGGCAGGGCATCGAGTTCGGCTTGGCCGGTGCGCAGGGACCGTTCGACTGGCGGCTGGATTACACCTACCTGCACGCCACCTTCCAGTCCTCGGCGTGCATCCTGGCCGAGAACAACAGCACCGAAGGCGAGGGTGGCTGCCCGGACGACGAGATTCGCGTATCCAGTGGCGACTATCTGCCAGGATTGCCGAAGCACAACCTCAAGCTCGGCCTGGACTGGAAACTCAATGAACGGCTGCGCATCGGCACGACCGTGCTGGCGTATTCGGAGCAGTACGTGCGCGGCAACGAGAACAACCGTCATCAGCCCAACGACGAATTTGAAGGCAGCGGCAAGCTGCCGGGCTACGCCGTGGTCAACCTCACCGCCGATTACCGCTTCGCCCGTGACTGGACGCTGTTCGGCCGGGTCGACAACCTGTTCGACAAGCGTTATGCCACCGGTGGCGCGCTGGCCGAGAACCCCTTCGTCGGCGCCGGCAACGCTTTCGAGACAGACCCGGACGCCTGGCGCCACGAGCAGTTCATCGCCCCGGGTGCGCCGCGTGCGGGCTGGGTGGGCGTGCGTTACCAGTGGGATGCGCTATAAGCCATCAGGCCGATGACGAAAACAACCATGCCGCGCTTCGGTGCCCGGCATGGTTTTTTTCGTCTGGTATGCCGGGCCTGCTTCGGCTGTCCTGTGCCGCTGACCGTTGTGCCCGGCGGTGACGCAAAACGGTCACGGCAGATTGCGTATGCTGGCGCACTTGGCCGCCCACCCGCGGCGGCATTCACAGGAGCCCGGATGACTCACGTCCATGCAGCCGCTTGTTCTTGCGGATCGCCACGCCTGACGGCGAGCGACCGAGGGCGTTGAGCATGTCACGCCTGCGCATCGTGCTCGCGCTCGGCAGCGCGCAGACGCTGGCCTGGGGCTCGACCTACTATCTGCCGGCGATTCTCGCCGAGCCGATGGCGCGCGAGCTGGGCATTTCCACCGGCAACGTCTTCGCCGCGTTCTCCCTGGCGTTGGTCGTCACGGCCGTTCTCGGACCGCTCTCGGGCAAGCGCATCGACCATCACGGCGGCCGCGATGTGCTGGCGCTTTCCAGCATCGTCTTCGCGGCCGGGCTGGCGACCCTCGGCCTCGCGAGCGGGCCGCTGATGCTCTGGCTTGGCTGGCTGGTGATCGGCATCGGCATGGCGCTGGGCCTTTACGAGTCGGCGTTCTCCACGCTTACCGGCATCTATGGCCGCGATGCGCGCGGCGCGATCACCGGCATCACGTTGCTCGCCGGGTTCGCCAGTACGGTGTGCTGGCCGATCAGCGGTTGGCTGAATGCCGAGTTCGGCTGGCGCAACACCTGCCTCGTCTGGGCCGGTGCGCATCTGCTGCTGGGGCTGCCGTTGAACCGGCTGCTGATTCCATTCGGCATCCAGCCGGCATTGCCGTCAACCGACAAGCCGCCGCAGGAACGTGCCGGCGCGGGCCTGACCATGGGCCTGCTGGCGTTCGTGTTCGCCGCCACCTGGTTCGTCAGTACGGCGATGGCCGCACACCTGCCGCGACTGCTGCAGGAGTCCGGGCTGTCGGCGGCGGCCTCCATCGGCGTCGCAGCCCTGGTCGGACCGGCTCAGGTCGGTGCGCGCTGTCTGGAGTTCGCGTTGCTGCAGCGCTTCCACCCACTGCTCTCTGCACGCCTGGCGGCCATCGCGCATCCGATCGGTGCGGCTGGCGTGATGTTGTTCGGGGCGCCGGCGACCACCGGGTTTGCCTTGTTGCATGGCGGTGGCAACGGCATCTTGACGATTGCCAAGGGCACCTTGCCGCTGGTGATCTTCGGTCCGCACGGTTACGGCCTGCGCCAAGGCCTGCTGATGGTGCCGGCGCGTTTCGGCCAGGCCTTCGCGCCGTTCGTCTTCGCGCTGTTGATCGATGGCTTTGGTACCGGCGCGCTGTGGCTGTCGGCCGCGCTGGGCGTGTTGGCGTACGGTGCGCTGTCGTTGTTGCAACGAACCGCTCGCGGTCTTGGCTGAAGGCGACGATTCAGCTGCAGCAGCCCCCGTCGACATCGGTTTTCGCCGGGCAGCAACTGGCTGGGATTCGATCGGGCAGCTGGGCGGCGGCCAGCAATCCGGCCTTGACGATCAGGTCGGCTGGAACGGCTTCGTAAGTCGTGCCGGAGATGCTTAGCGTGCGGCAGCTGGCGTCGCCGCAGGCCGAGCAGCAGCGGCTCTGGCCGGTGGTCGCGCCGAGCCACTGCTCCAGCGGCACGTCGGCGATCCACAGGCGATTCGATTCCAGCGGTGCCTGCGCAAAGCTGGCGGGGCTCAGCGTGCTGGTTTCCAGGCGCACCTCGATGCCGAGGATGTGCAATGCCTGTTGCAGATCCGCGGCGGCCCGTCTTACTGCGACCTCGGTGGCGCCGCAGCGGTCGCAGGTCTGGCCATGTTCGTCGACCAGTCGCTGCCAGCGAATCGTCAGAGTTTTCATCGCGAAGCGTCCTCTCGAAGCGGGTGCCTGGGCTTGGCGCGACGCGGCTGCGGCGGCGTGCTGGCCAGCTGTAGCAGCAGGCGTTGTTGCTCGGCAGACAGCCCGAGGAACACCCGTAGCGCAGCATAGGCGTCGTTCGCCGCATAGGCTTGCTGGGCCTCGCTCAGTACGGTGTTGGCCCAGTTCGAGGTGGCCACGCTGCGCGACTTGCGCACCCGCATGTTGAGTACACCGGCCACCGCCCCGCGCAACCCCACCTGGCCCTTCTTGCCCTGGTAGCGCAGCGTCTTCCCGAGGTCGATATAGGTGTGTAGCTCGATGCCAAGCTTGCTGCGCAGCCGGCTACGGTCCGATTTCAGCCCGAAACCGAACTTCACCACCCCTGGCGCCTCCAGCACAGCGCGCGCTGCATCGATGCAGCCTGGCGCGACAACCTGAAACAGATAGGCCTTGTGCGGTGTGGCGAACTGGATCAGGTGCGGGCCGCCAGACACCTCACCGGCCTTGAAGGTCGGCTTGGACTCGGTATCGAAACCGACGTAAGGAAAGGTGAGGATCTCGTCGACGGCCGCGGCGAAGGCGGCGGCGCTGGCGGGTATGGCGATGCGCTCGCGCGGCAAGCCCTCGAATGCCGACAGGGCGTCGATGTCAGGGTGCTGGGGGATGTGGATGATTGACATCGGCGGCTTCCGGAGCGCAACAGGGTCGGGTCATACAACGCTATTCGAGGGCTGCAGACAAGTCGATGCCGGCGACCAGTCCTGGCACCGATACGCCTGTCGCTGCGGCTACTGCTCCCAATCGTGTGGGCAGTCTTTGCAGCCTTCCATATTGGTTCCCTGGAACGTTGCGTAATGCCGTCGGGCTCCGGTCAGGATGGCATCGGCGAGGTTGGCATCGTTGAGCTTGGCTTCCTGCAGGTTGGCATCGGTGAGGTCCGCGCCCATGAGGTCGGCCTTGCTCAGCCAGGTCATTTCCAGGTCGGCGGCGCGCAGGGTGCTGCGTTGCATCTTCGCGCCGCTCAGGCGGGCGAACTCGAGGTAGGCACCGGTGAGATCGGCGCCCTTGAACTGCGTGGCCTGGGCGAACAGCCCCCAGCCCTGTATGGCGATCAGCCGGGCATCGGTGACGTTGGCCAGGCGCAGATTGGCCTGCTGCAGGCTGGCGCGGTTGAGGGTGGCGCCGCTGAGATCGGCCTTTTCCAGATTGGCCAGGTCGAGATTGGCGTGGCGCAGGTTGGCGCCGGAGAGGTTGGCCCCGGCGAGGTTGATGCGGCGCAGGTCCTGATTGCTGAGATCGGCGCCGCGCAGGTCAGCGTTCGCACATTGGCTGTCGGGCAGGAGCACGCAGCCGTTGATGGTCAGCGGGCCATCATCAGCCGCGAAGACAGCAGCGCTGGTGAACAGGGCCAGTGGCAGTAACAGGCGGCAAGGGGTGTTCATGGGCAGTCACCTGGGGCAGGGCAGGAATGAAAAGCGGTCGCGCGGCGTTTCTGCCCTGTCGACGAGAGCGCCAACCCGAGCCGGCTGGGCCAGGGATGCCACGCGAACCGCTGTACCTTGAGAGCGTGAGGTGTGCCCGCGTGGTGGCGGGCACGGCTGACTCAACGCTTGGCGGTCTTCTTCTCCCAATCCGGCAGCTTGAACACCCAGAAGGAACCGCCCTGGGCGACCGGCTTGGTCAGCACGGCCATGTCGCCGCCCCACAGCGGCACGGCGCCGCCGTAACCGACCGTCACGCCGATGTACTGCTCGCCGTCCTGTTCCCAGGTGATCGGCGGGGAGATGACGCCGCTGCCGGTCTGGAATTTCCACAGCTCGTCGCCGGTCTTGGCGTCGAAGGCCTTGAGATAGCCGTCGCTGGTGCCGGTGAAAACCAGATTGCCCTTGGTCGCGAGCACTCCGGCCCACAGCGGCAGCTTTTCCTTATGCTCCCAGGCGATCTGGCCGGTGGTGGGGTTCATGGCGCGCAGGATGCCGACGTGATCGTCATACATGCGCTTGATGCGGAAGCCCTGGCCGAGATAGGCCGAGCCCTTCTTGTAGCTGACTTCCTCGGTCCAGTAGTCCTCCTTCCAGTGGTTGGCCGGCACATAGAACAGGCCGGTGTCCTGGCTGTAGGCCATGGGGTTCCAGTTCTTGCCACCGAGGAAGGGCGGCGAGACTTCCACCGACTTGCCGTGCTTCTCGCCCGGCTCCGGTTTGGGCGGGCGCTGGCCTTCGTTCTCGACCGGTCGGCCGGTTTTCAGGTCGATGTGGCTGGCCCAGGTGATGCCATCGACGAAGGGGAAGGCGTTCTGCAGCTTGCCGTCCTTGCGGTCGACGACATAGAAGAAGCCGTTACGGTCGGCGTGGGCCGTGGCTTTCACCGTCTTGCCGTTCTTGTCCTTGTAGTCGAACAGCACCAGCTCGTTGTTGCCGGAGAAGTCCCAGGCGTCGTTCGGCGTGTGCTGATAGAACCATTTCACTTCGCCGGTGCTCGGGTCGACGCCGACCTGGCCGGAGGTGTAGAGGCTGTCGTAGTTCTTCGGATCGCCACCGTCGCTGGTGCGCGCCCAGCCGTTCCACGGTGCCGGGTTGCCGGCGCCGACGATGATGGTGTTGGTTTCCGGGTCGAAGCTCGCACTCTGCCACGGGGCGCCGCCGCCCTGGCTCCAGGCTTCCTTCTTGCCGGTTGGCGAGTTGGGATCGTCCGGCCAGGAGGGCGCCTTGATGTCGCCGGTCGGCGTGCTCTCCTTGCCGTTCAGGCGGCCCATGTGACCTTCGACGAAGGGGCGCATCCAGACTTCATCGCCGGTATCCGGATCACGGGCGAACAGCTTGCCGACGACGCCGAACTCGTCGCCCGAGCTGCCGTGCACCAGCAGCACCTTGCCGGTCTTGGCATCTTTCACCAGCGTGGGTGCACCGGTCATGGTGTAGCCGGCGCCGTGATCGCCGAACTTCTTGTTCCAGACGACCTTGCCGGTGTCCTTGTTCAGCGCCACGACACGGGCGTCGAGGGTGCCGAAGTAGATCTTGTCGCCATAGATGGCGGCGCCGCGGTTGACCACGTCGCAGCACGGGCGGATGTCGTCGGGCAGGCGATGGGCGTAGGACCACAGGCGCTTGCCGGTCTTGGCATCCAGGGCGAACACGCGCGAGTAGGAGCCGGTCACGTAGATCACGCCGTCATGGACGATGGCCTGGGATTCCTGCCCGCGCTGCTTCTCGTCGCCGAAGGAGAATGACCAGGCAGGGGTGAGCTTGAACACGTTCTTGTCGTTGACCTGGGCCAGCGGACTCCAGCGCTGGGCGCTGGTGCCCAGGCCGTACTGCAGGACGTTCTCGGTAGACAGGTGGTCGTTGGCGATGTCTTCCCAGCTGACGGTCTTGGCCTGGGCGTTACCGGCCAGCGCGAGGCTGCCGAGGAGCACGGCGAGGGCGAGCGGGCGGGTTGTACCGGGGTGCGATCTTGTTGTCATGGTTGCGATTCCCTTGGTCGATTCGGACGAGGCCGCCGTCTGCCGGTGGCCTGGCGATACGAATAGTGGGAGTGCCCCTGCGCGCGCCGATACGGAAAAGCTCCCGCGGATGCCGGGAATCCTTCCCGACCCCCGCTGAATTGGCCTTGCTACCAGTGGGGTGCCAAAGGTGCTGGAAAAACCCAGTACCAAGGGAGGAGATGCAGGCATCCAAAGCAGGATTCTGCCGATCCGACTGCGCCGCCAACATGACCACCATGCGCTCCGATGGGGGCTGCCTTGCACAGGTTCTCGAATAGAGGGTGGTAGTCATGAACAACAAGATCTTTTTGCGCTCACTGCTGGCAGCGGGTGTTCTGGGTATGTCGGGCCTGGCTCTGGCGCATGGCGACGTGACGCCGCAGGCGGTTGATACCAAGGGCCTGCCGTCGCTTGGCGAGGAGTGGGTCGACGAGAATCCCTACCGCGCGCCGAGCGAGCATCACGACGTCGCCGTGCAGATCGGCTCCTCCGCCTACAACCAGAACTGCGCCCGCTGCCATGGTCTGGAAGCCATCTCCGGCGGTATCGCCCCGGACCTGCGTGAGCTGGAAGCCAGCTACGACGGCGATGAGTGGTTCAAGGAGCGCGTCATCAACGGCGCGGTGCGTGACGGTGCGGTGTACATGCCGCGTATGGCCGACACCCTCAGCCAGGAAGCGCTGTGGGCGATCCGTACCTATATCGAAAGCGAAGCGGCCAAGCAGTGATGCGCCTCCGCCGCTGGCTCGTCGCGCTGTGCCTGTCGGCCTGCTGCGCGCTGGCGCAGGCGGACGTGGTGCGGGTGCGTGCCTACGACGACATCATCGCCTCGGGCGTGCTCAAGGTGGCGATGTACCAGGACTTCCCGCCGTACAGTTTCGCGGTCGACGGTCAGCCTCGCGGTGTCGATGTCGACATGGCGCGCGGGCTGGCGGAAGGCCTCGGCCTCAAGCTGGAAGTGCTGTGGGTCGCGCCGGACGAAACGCTGGATGATGACCTGCGCAACTTCATCTGGAAGGGCCATTACCTGCGGCCCAACGTGCTCGCCGACGTGATGTTGCGCGTGCCGTATGACCGCGAGTTCTCCTACAAGCGCAACGAGCTGGGCGAGCTGATCAACGAACTGGTGGTGATGTTCGGCCCTTATCAGCGCGAGCGCTGGCAGGCCGCGTTCGATGATCGCCGGTTGCAGGAAATACCGAGCGTGGCGGTATTTCAGTACCACCCGGTGGGTGTCGAGGTCGAGAGCGTGCCGTCGTTCTACCTTTCCTCGGTATTCGGCGGGCGCATGAGCAAGATGCTGCATCACTATCCCAGCCCGCAGGCCGCGTTCGCCGCGATGCAGGCCGGCGAAGTGGACGCGACCATGGCCATGCGCGGGGAAATCGACTGGCTGCTCAAACAGGCCGACGACAGTCACCTGAAGCTGGCCGAGAACGCCTACCCGGACATGGGCAAGCAGGTGTGGGACCTGGGCATGGCCGTACACGAGTCCAACCGTCAGCTGGCCTATGCACTGGAAGGTGTGCTCGAGCCGCTGATCAAGGACGGCCGGCTGGAGAAGATTTACGCCAGCTATGGGCTGCGCTACGAGTTGCCAGGGCTGTATCAGGATGTCGAGAACGAGATGGCCGAGCGCTAAGCGCTGCTCGCGCTATTCGAGTGTTCCACCAGTTGCCGGGCGCCGCCCCAGGAGTCGAGATGTCCATCCGCGTACTGCTGTTGGCGCTGACGCTCAGCCAGGCCGGCAATCTCGTGGCCGGCGAGCCGGATCCTCTGCAGTCAGTAATGTGGGAATACCACCACAAGCACCTGCTGCATGGTGAACCCTACGTGTTTGACGAGCGGGTCAAGGTGCAGGTGCCACCGTTTGCCGAGGATGCCCGCCAGGTACCGGTGCATATCGACGCCCGAGCCCTCGGCGACGAGGTGGTGCGCATCGAGGCCTGGGCCGACCTCAATCCCATTCCGCGCATCTTTACCTTTACCCCAGGCGACCAGGTCGCGCCGCTGGTGGCGATCCGCATCCGTGTGGAACAGGCGACGCCGATCCGCGCGGCCGTGCTGACGCGCGACGGCGTCTGGCACATGGGGGGCGCGAAGGTCGATGCCGCCGGGGGTGGTTGCACGGCGCCGAGCGTGGTGCGGGCCCAGCCCGGCTGGGAGGATCGCCTGGGCGAAGTGATCGGTGCGCGCTTCCCGCGCGGCGACTTCAGCCGGCTGCGCTTGCAGGTGTCGCACCCGATGGACAACGGCCTGGTCGGCGGCATTCCGGAGTTCTTCCTCAACCAGGCCGAGTTGCGTGACGCCGACGGCGAGGTACTGGCGACGCTGGAACTCTATCCGGCGGTCAGCGAGAACCCCAACCTGAGCCTGGAAGTCGAGGGCCGCCAGGACACCCGTCTGTGGCTACGCGACAACAACGGCAACGAGTTCGAGGCGGCGCTGTAGGTTCGCCCGCTTCATCCCAGCCAAGGAGACACCATGCGCCTGTTCACCCTGATCCTCGCGTGCTGTCTGACGCTGCCGCTGCACGCCGAGCTGCGCTACAGCCTGCAGCCTAAGCAGATTGCCGAGGATGTCTGGCTGCTGGAAGGCTCGACCGACAACTTCGAGCAGCGCAACGGCGGCAACATCGTCAACACCGGCTTCATCGTCACCGAGGCGGGCGTGGTGGTGATCGACAGCGGTCCGTCCAGACGCTACGGCGAGGCCATGCGCGAAGCGATTGCGGGCGTCACCGACCGCCCGGTAATCAAGCTGCTGCTCACCCACCATCACCCCGATCACGTGCTCGGCAACCAGGCGTTCGCCGATGTGCCCATCGCTGCGCTGGCCGGCACTACCGAGCTGCTGCGCGAGCAGGGCGACGCGATGGCGGAAAACATGTACCGGCTGGTGGGCGACTGGATGCGCGGCACCGAAGTGGTGTTGCCGGGTGAAACGTTGCAGCCTGGCGTGCTGGAAATCGGCGGGCACAGGCTGCGTCTGCTCGCCCTGCGCGGGCATACCGGCGCCGATCTGGCGGTGCTCGACGAGAACAGCGGCGTGCTGTTCGCCAGCGACATCCTTTTCTATCAGCGTGCACTGACCACGCCCAACAGTCCGGGGCTGGATGTTTGGCTGGCCGATCTCGACACACTGCAGGCCCAGCCGTGGAAGCTGTTGGTGCCCGGTCACGGGCCGGTCGCCAGTGACGATGCACCGTTCGTGCAGATGCGCGATTACCTCGTCTGGCTCGACAGTCTGCTGCGCGAGGCGGCGGCCAGCGGCGCCGACATGAACGAAGTGATCCACAGCCCGATCCCCGAGCGTTTCGCCGGCATCAGCCTGACCCGCTACGAGCTGATCCGCAGCGTCACGCATCTCTATCCGCAGTACGAGGCGCAGCAGCTGCAGCGCGTCGATCAGCAATAGCCGATCGGCACGTCAGGCGCGGCGCATCGACCAGTAGCTGCGGCGGAACAGGTCGCGTTCGCCCAGCAGCACCACACCCAGCGCAAAGCCGGCCAGCACCAGCGCGATGTACAGGCACAGTTCGATGAAGCCCTGCGGCTCGGGCAGCCAGTGCAGCGCCACCGCCAGTGCCGCAGCGGTTGCCGCCCAGCGCAGCAGCAGGGCGATGCCCAAGCCCTTGGGCGATGCCCGGTAGACGTACAAGCCCATGAACAGGGCCTGCAACATCGCGCCGCTGGAGAAGGCGATGGCCAGCCCCTCGGCGCCGTAAGACCGGTAGAGCACGGCGTCGAGGCTAATGGTCAGCGCCGAGCTGATCAGCGTGATGACCAGGAACAACCGGGCCTGGTGCTGGGCGAGCAGGGCACGGCCCCAGAGCAGCGCAAGCCCCATCGCCGGCAGGCCGAGCGCGTAGATGATCACCAGCGAGGCCGTGGCGCTGGTCTGCGCGGCGCCGAACTGGCCGCGCTCCAGCAGCACGGCGACCACGGTGTCCGGGAACGAGCAGAGCACCACAGCGGCCGGCACGAGGAACAGCAGCGTCGCCAGCAGGCCCTTGCGGATTACCGCCGCGTGACCGCTGTGGTCGTTGTCGTTCCAGCTCGCCGAGAATTGCGGGAACAGCACCGAGAGCACCGACATCGCGTACAGCGTCAGCGGAATGGTGACGATGCGGAAGGCGAACGAGAGCATGGTGATGCTGCCTTCATCGAGGAACGAGGCGAACATTCGCTCGGCCAGGATGCATGCCTGCTGCGCCCCGGCCGCCAGCAGTACCGGCGCGAAGGCCAGGCCAAAGGCACTGCCGTGTCCCTCGGTCGATACGGCTGCTTCGCCGCGCAGATAGGCCAGCCGCCGATGCTGCATAAGGATCAGCCCCAGCTGCGGCAACAGCATGCCGATGAAGATCACCATCCCGGTGGGCTGGAACAGCAGGATGCCGATGATCGCTCCGGCATTGAGCAGCACGGTGCGCGTCATCGGCAGGATGAACACGTTATCCATGTTGAGCAGCGCGCCCTGGCAGTACAGCGTCGCCTGCACGGCGATCAGCAGCGCGCCGACGCAGAACACCAGCTGCCCGGTTGCCACCTGCTCGGTGCTCCAGCCCGGCGCCAGCAGGTTGAGGATCCAGTAACTGGCGACGATGACCAGCGCACTGGCGGCCACGCCCAGCAGCATCACGCGCCAGTACAGCCAGCGGCTGACCGACTCGAACAGCACCTCGGACTGGCTGCGTAGCTTCTGCAGGTAGGGAATCATGGCATCGCGCAGAGCGAGGCCGAGAAAGTTCTCGAAGAACAGCGGCAGGATCAACGCCACGAAAATCAGGTCGGCTTCCCAGCTGAGGCCAAAGGCCCGGGCGATGAACAGATCGCGCAGAAATCCGAGCAGAAAACTGGCTACGGTCAACGCCAGGATGACCAGTGATGCATTCATTCCTTGATCCTGTAGCAGGCCACCCTGTGGTGGTCCGGTAATGCGACACGCAAGCGTTCAGCGGAGCGGCGTGCCTGGGACAGTTCCGTCTGCCAGGGCTGGCCCCTGGTCGAACGCTACATAGACTGGGCGGATGCGGCATGGTTCCGGGCGCATGTCGCGGGGCAGACAAGCGTCGATACGTAAAAATGCCGTAAATCCCCTTTGCGAGCCGAGCGCGACTGCTTAAGGTTCACGCTCCTTTCCAAGCGAACTCAGTTCATGTCCGTCGCTCAATCCTCTCCTGCTGCTTCCCGTCGTCGCTGGCTGATCATCAGCCTTGCCGTACTGGCCATTGCCTTGCTGACCTGGTGGTTGTGGCCGAGCCCTTCGGCGAAGCCCCCCCAGATGGGCGGGCGTCCGGGTTTCGGCGCGTTCAGCGGGCCGGTGCCGGTGCGCGTGACGACGGTGAAGCAGGGTGAGTTCGAGGTGTTCTACAAGGCGCTCGGCACGGTGACGCCGCTGAACACGGTCAATGTGCGCAGCCGCGTCGGCGGCGAGCTGGTCGAGGTGCGCTTCGAAGAGGGTCAGCGGGTCAAGGCTGGTGAGCTGCTGGCGGTGATCGACCCGCGGCCATACAAGGTCGCCCTGCAGCAGGCCGAAGGCACGCTGCAGCAGAATCGCGCGCTGCTGCAGAACGCCCAGGTCGACCTTGAGCGCTATCGCGGCCTGTATGCCGACGACAGCATCGCCAAGCAGACGCTCGATACCCAGCAGGCGCTGGTCAACCAGTACCAGGGCACGCTGGCGGCCAACCAGGCGGCAGTCAACGAAGCCAAGCTCAACCTGGAGTTCACCCAGATTCGCGCGCCGATCGACGGCCGCCTTGGCCTGCGCCAGCTCGACGTCGGCAACCTGGTGTCGGCCAGCGATACCACGCCGCTGGTGGTGATCACCCAGACCCAACCGATGGCCGTGACTTTCACCCTGCCCGAAGGTGACCTGCCGACAGTGCTGACGCGGTTTCGTCAGGGCGCCGAGCTGGGCGTGCAGGCCTGGGATCGTGGTGAGCGGCTGCTGTTCGGCGAAGGTGTGCTGGAGAGTCTCGACAACCAGATCGACGCCGCCACCGGCACGCTCAAGCTCAAGGCGCGTTTCGATAACGAAAGCGAAATGCTCATCCCCAACCAGTTCGTCAACGTGCGCCTGCGGGTCGAAACCCTCAAAGACGCCACGCTGATCCCCTCGGCGGCACTGCAGTTCGGTTCGCGCGGCAACTTCGCCTATGTGGTCGGCGCGGACAGCAAGGTGCAGCTGCGCAGCGTCGAAGTCGGCCCGAGCAATGGCGAGACCACGGTGATCACCCAGGGGCTGACGGCGGGTGAGCGTATCGTCATGGAAGGCACCGATCGCCTGCGCGATGGCAGCGAGGTGGAGGTCGTCGACCGCGCGACCATGGCCGAAGAGGCGGCGCAGCAACCCAAGGTGGGTGGTGAGAATGCCGGGGAGCGCCCGGCGCGATGAACATCTCGCGGCTGTTCATCCTGCGGCCGGTGGCGACCACGCTGACGATGGTCGCGATCCTGCTGGCCGGTCTGATCGCCTACAAGCTGTTGCCGGTTGCGGCGCTGCCGCAGGTCGACTATCCAACCATCCGGGTGATGACGCTGTATCCCGGTGCCAGTCCGGAGGTGATGACCAGCGCGGTTACCGCGCCGCTGGAACGCCAGTTCGGGCAGATGCCGGGGCTGACACAGATGTCCTCGAGCAGCTCCGGTGGCGCCTCGGTGATCACTCTGCGTTTTTCCCTCGAAGTGGAGCTGGACGTCGCCGAGCAGGAGGTGCAGGCGGCGATCAATGCGGCAGACAACCTGCTGCCCAACGACCTGCCGGCACCGCCGGTGTACAACAAGGTCAACCCGGCTGATACGCCGGTGATCACCCTGGCGGTGACCTCGGCGACGCTGCCGTTGCCGCAGTTGCACGATCTGGTCGACACGCGCATGGCGCAGAAGCTGGCGCAGATCAGCGGCGTCGGCATGGTCAGCATCGCCGGCGGGCAGCGCCCGGCGGTGCGCATCCGCACCAATCCCGAGGCGCTGGCCGCCTACGGCCTGTCGCTGGCCGATGTGCGCGAGCTGATTGGCAACGCCAACGTCAACCAGCCCAAGGGCAACTTCGACGGTCCGACGCGGGTGTCCATGCTCGATGCCAACGACCAGCTGAAGACGCCAGAGGAATACGCCGAGCTGATCCTCACCTATCAGGACGGCGCCGCGCTGCGACTCAAGGATGTCGCCGACATCGTCGCCGGCGCCGAGAACGAGCGGCTGGCGGCATGGGCCAACGAGAGCCGGGCGGTGCTGCTGAACATCCAGCGCCAGCCAGGCGCCAACGTCATCGATGTGGTCGAGCGCATCCAGGCGCTGCTGCCGGAAGTCACTGCCAGCATGCCGGCTGGTCTCGACGTGACCGTGCTCACCGACCGCACCCAGACCATCCGCGCCGCCGTCACCGACGTGCAGCACGAGCTGATCCTCGCCACCATTCTGGTGGTGATGGTGACTTTCATCTTCCTCAAGAAACTCTCGGCTACCGTCATCCCGTCGATCGCCGTGCCGCTTTCGCTGGTCGGCACCTTCGCGGTGATGTATCTGTGCGGCTTCTCGCTGAACAACCTGACGCTGATGGCGCTGACCATCGCCACCGGCTTCGTGGTGGACGATGCCATCGTCATGCTGGAAAACATCGCGCGGCACCTGGAGGAGGGTGAGACGCCGCTGAATGCCGCGCTCAAGGGTGCCAAACAGATCGGCTTTACCCTGATCTCGCTGACCCTCTCGTTGATCGCCGTGCTGATTCCACTGCTGTTCATGCAGGACGTGGTCGGCCGGCTGTTCCGCGAGTTCGCCATCACCCTGGCGGTGGCGATTCTGATCTCGCTGGTGGTCTCGCTGACCCTGACGCCGATGATGTGCGCGCGCCTGCTCAAGCCGGTAAGCCATGATCCGGCCGCTCCGGACTGGGTCGAGCGGCTGATTGGCGGCTATTCGCGCTGGCTGACCTGGGTGCTCGGTCACCAGACGCTGACGCTGCTGGTGGCGGTGGCCACCCTCGGCCTGACGGTGGTGCTCTATCTCGCCGTGCCCAAGGGCTTCTTTCCGGTGCAGGACACCGGTGTGATCCAGGGCATCAGCGAGGCGCCGCAGTCGATCTCCTTCCGCGCCATGAGCGACCGTCAGCAATCGCTGAGCCAGGTGATCCTCGCCGATCCGGCGGTCGCCAGCCTGTCGTCCTACATCGGCGTGGACGGCGACAACGTCACGCTCAACAGCGGCCGCCTGCTGATCAACCTCAAGCCGCACGCCGAACGCGACGTCACCGCCAGCGAAGTGATCGAACGCCTGCGCCCGGAACTGGCCAAGCTGCCGGGCATCGAGCTGTTCCTGCAGCCGGTGCAGGACCTGTCCATCGAGGATCGGGTCAGCCGCACGCAGTTCCAGTTCAGCCTGGAGTCGCCGGATAGCGCGCTGCTGCAGGAGTGGACGCCCAGGCTGGTCGAGGCGCTGCGCGAGCGGGCGGAACTCACCGATGTGGCCAGCGACCTGCAGCACGACGGCCTGCAGATTTACCTGGACATCGACCGCGATGCCGCCGCGCGCCTGGGCATCGAGGTTTCGGCGATCACCAACGCGCTGTACGACGCCTTCGGTCAGCGACAGATCTCGACCATCTTCACCCAGGCCAGCCAGTACCGCGTGGTGCTCGAGGCTGAGGCCGGCAATCGCCTGGGGCCGCAGGCGCTGGAGCAGCTGTTCGTGCAGAGCGAGGGCGGCACGCCGGTGCGGCTGTCGAGCCTGGCGCGACTGGAGCAGCATTCCGCGCCGCTGCTGATCAACCACATCGGCCAGTTCCCGGCGGTGACGCTGTCGTTCAACCTCACGCCGGGCGTGTCGCTGGGCGAGGCGGTGGAGGTGATCGAGGCGGTGAAGCAGGACATCGGCCTGCCGGCCGGCATCCAGAGCCATTTCCAGGGCGCCGCCGAGGCGTTTCGCGCGTCGCTGTCGAGCACGCTGCTGCTGATCCTGGCGGCGGTGGTGACCATGTACATCGTGCTCGGCGTGCTCTACGAGAGCTACATCCACCCGATCACCATCCTTTCCACGCTGCCGTCGGCGGCGGTGGGCGCGCTGCTGGCGCTGCTGCTGACCGGCAACGACCTGGGGCTGATCGCGATCATCGGCATCATCCTGCTGATCGGCATCGTCAAGAAGAACGCGATCATGATGATCGACTTCGCGCTGGAGGCCGAACGCCACCAGGGCATGACGCCGGAACAGGCGATCTACCGCGCCGCGCTGCTGCGTTTCCGGCCGATCCTGATGACCACCCTGGCCGCGCTGTTTGGTGCCATTCCGCTGATGCTGGCCACCGGCTCGGGTGCCGAGCTGCGCCAGCCGCTAGGGCTGGTGCTGGTCGGCGGCCTGCTGCTCAGCCAGCTGCTGACGCTGTTCACCACGCCGGTGATCTACCTGTTCTTCGATCGCCTGGGCCAACGCTTCGGCCGTCGCGGCGCGGTGCCGAGCGAGGCGCAAGCGTGAGCCGGGTTGCTCTGCACGGGAATGCGGCGCAACGGAGTGCGGCGCAATGAACCTGTCGGCGCCCTTCATCGCCCGGCCGGTGGCGACCATGCTGCTCAGCCTGGCGATTCTGCTGCTGGGCGGGGTGAGTTTCGGCCTGCTGCCGGTTTCGCCATTGCCGAACATGGATTTTCCGGTGATCACCGTGCAGGCCAGCTTGCCCGGCGCCAGTCCGGAGATCATGGCTTCCAGCGTGGCGACACCGCTGGAGCGCTCGCTGGGCAGCATCGCCGGGGTCAGCCAGATGAGCAGCCGCAGCAGCCAAGGCTCGACGCGGATCATCATCCAGTTCGACCTGGAGCGCGACATCAACGGCGCCGCACGCGACGTGCAGGCGGCGATCAATGCTGCGCGCAACCTGTTGCCCAGCGGCATGCGCAGCATGCCGACCTACCGCAAGATCAACCCCTCGCAGGCGCCGATCATGGTGCTGTCGCTGACCTCCGAAGTCCTCGACAAGGGCCAGCTGTACGACATCGGCTCGACCATCCTCGCGCAGAAGCTCTCGCAGGTGCCCGGCGTCGGCGAAGTGCAGGTCGGTGGCAGTTCGCTGCCGGCCGTGCGTGTCGAATTGCAGCCGCAGCAGCTGGAGCAGTACGGCGTCTCGCTGGACGAGGTGCGTACGACCATCGCCAACGCCAACGTGCGCCGGCCCAAGGGAATGGTCGAGAACGATGAGCGCCACTGGCAGGTACAGGCCAACGACCAGCTGCACGCTGCTGCCGACTATCTACCGCTGATCCTGCGCTATCAGGATGGCGCGACGCTGCGCCTGAGCGATGTGGCCAAGGTCGAGGATGCGGTGGAGGATCGCTACAACAGCGGTTTCTTCAACAACGAGCAGGCGGTACTGCTGATCGTCAACCGCCAGGCCGGCGCCAACATCATCGAGACCATCGAGGGCATTCGCGCCGAACTGCCGGCGCTGCAGGCGATTCTGCCGGGCAGCGTCGAGCTGAACGTGGCGATGGACCGCTCGCCGGTGATCCGCGCCACCCTGCACGAGGCCGAGCGCACGCTGCTGATCGCCGTGGTGCTGGTGATCGTGCTGGTCTTCGTGTTTCTCGGCCATGTGCGCAGCGCGCTGATCCCGGCGCTGGCGGTGCCGGTCTCGCTGGTCGGCACCTTCGCGGTGATGTACCTGTTCGGCTTCTCGCTCAACACGTTGTCGCTGATGGCGCTGATCCTCGCCGCGGGTCTGGTGGTGGACGATGCCATCGTGGTGCTGGAGAACATCGCCCGGCATATCGACGAGGGGGTGCCGCCGCTGCGTGCGGCCTACATCGGCACTCGCGAGGTGGGCTTCACGCTGCTGTCGATGAACCTGTCGCTGGTGGTGGTGTTCGTCTCCATCCTGTTCATGGGCGGTATCGTCGAGCGGCTGTTCCGCGAGTTCTCGCTGACGCTGGCGGCGGCGATCCTGGTTTCGCTACTGGTGTCGCTAACGCTGACGCCGATGCTCTGCGCGCGCTGGCTCAAGCCCTACCAGGCCGAGCGCGAAGGCCGTCTGCATCGCTGGAGCCACAATGCTCACCAGTGGCTGCTCGGTTACTACGACCGCTCGCTGAGCTGGGCGCTGCGCCATCGGCGCATCACGCTGTTGAGCCTGCTGGCGACCATCGCGCTCAACGTGGTGCTCTACGTGCAGGTGCCCAAGACCTTTCTGCCGCAGCAGGATACCGGCCAGCTGACCGGCTTCATCCGTGGCGACGACGGCCTGTCGTTCCAGGTCATGCAGCCGAAGATGGAGATCTTCCGCAAGGCGGTGTTGGCCGACCCGGCGGTGGAGAGCGTGGCCGGATTCATCGGCGGGCAGGGTGGGATCAACAACGCCTTCATGATCGTGCGCCTCAAACCGCTGGAGGAGCGCAAGCTATCGGCGCAGCAGGTGATCGAGCGCATCCGCAAGAATCAGCCGCAAGTGCCGGGCGGACGGCTGTTCCTCATGGCCGATCAGGACCTACAGTTCGGCGGCGGCCGGCAGAGCAGCTCGGCCTACGCCTACACGCTGCTGGCCAGCGACCTCGCGGACCTGCGCACCTGGGTGCCGCGGGTGAATCAGGCGTTGATGGAGCTGCCGGAGCTGACCAGCATCGACGCCAACGAAGGCGAGGGCGCGCAGCAGATCAGCCTGAAGATCGACCGCGACGCCGCCAAGCGCCTGGGCATCGACATGAGCACGGTGACCACACTGCTCAACAATGCTTTCAGCCAGCGACAAATCTCGACCATCTACGAGACGCTCAACCAGTACCAGGTGGTGATGGAGATCGACCCGAGCTATGCGCAGCATCCCGAGGTGCTGGAGCAGATTCACGTGGTCACCAGCGATGGCCGACGTGTGCCGCTGTCCGCCTTCGCCCGCTACGAGCGCAGCCTGGAGGAAGACCGGGTCAGCCACGACGGCCAGTTCGCCGCGGAGAACATCGACTTCGACCTCGCCCCAGGCGTCAGCCTGGACAAGGCGACCCTGGCCATCGAGCGCGCGGTGGCCGCGATCGGCCTGCCGAGTTCGGTGCAGGGCCGCCTGGGCGGCACCGGCGACGTGTTCAAGGCCGCGCAGGAAAGCCAGCCGTTCATGATCCTCGGTGCGCTGCTGCTGGTGTACATCGTGCTCGGCGTGCTCTACGAAAGTTACATCCACCCGCTGACCATTCTCTCGACGCTGCCGTCGGCCGGGGTCGGCGCGCTGCTGGCGATCATCCTCACCGGCGACCAGTTCAGCCTGATCTCGCTGCTCGGGCTGTTCCTGCTGATCGGCGTGGTGAAGAAAAACGCCATCCTGATGATCGATCTGGCGCTGCAGTTCGAGCGCAACGAGCGTCTGGCGCCGGCGGAGTCGATCCACAAGGCCTGCCTGCTGCGCTTCCGCCCGATCCTGATGACCACCCTGGCGGCGATTCTCGGCGCGCTGCCGCTGCTGATCGGCGGCGCGGAGGGCGCGGAGATGCGCCAGCCGCTGGGCCTGACCATCATCGGCGGGCTGGTGCTCAGCCAGATTCTTACCCTCTACACCACGCCGGTGGTCTACCTCTACCTGGACCGCCTGCGCCATCGCTTCAACAACTGGCGCGGTGTGCGTACCGATGCCGCCATGGAAAATCCGCTATGAGCCCGAGCTGTACCCTTCGTCCCCTGGTCGTGATCGGCATGGCCCTCACGCTCGCTGCCTGCACCCTCGGCCCGGATTACCAGCGCCCGCAATTGCCGGATGCCGGCGCGTTCAAGCAGGCCGAAGGCTGGAAGAGCGCGGCGCCGGCCGACGCCCTGCAGCGCGGCGACTGGTGGCAGCTGTACGGCGACGCCGAGCTGGATGCGCTGGTGAGCCGGTTGAACGTGTCCAACCAGAACCTTGCCGTGGCGGAGGCGCAGTATCGCCAGGCACGCGCACTGGTGCGCAGCGCGCGCTCGCAGCTGTTCCCGACGCTGTCCGGCAACGCTGGGGTTACCCGTTCGCGGCAGGCTACCGGCGGCAGCTCCTCCAGTAGCAGCGTGGGCGTCAGCGAAAGCTACGAGGCAGGGCTCAGCGCATCCTGGGAGCTGGACCTCTGGGGCCGCCTGCGCCGTGGCCTGGAAGCCAACCGCGCAAGCATGCAGGCCAGCGCGGCCGACCTTGCGGCGGTCCGTCTGAGTCTGCAGGCGGAGCTGGTGCAGACCTACCTGCAATTGCGGGTGATGGATGAGCAGCAGCGTCTGCTCGACCAGACGGTCGCCGCCTACGCGCGCTCGCTGCGCCTCACCGAGAACCAGTATCGCGCCGGCATCGTGCCCAAGTCCGACGTTGCCCAGGCGCAGACTCAGCTCAAGAGCACCCAGGCGCAGGCCATCGACCTCAAGTGGCAGCGGGCGCAGCTGGAACATGCCATCGCGGTGCTGATCGGCGTACCGCCAGTTGAGCTGAACATCGCCGTGCGCGAAGACATTCCCGCGCTGCCTGAGGTGCCGCTGGCCATGCCGTCGCAACTGCTGGAGCGCCGCCCGGATGTCGCGGCGGCCGAACGCGAGGTGATGGCCGCCAATGCCGAGATCGGCATCGCCGAGGCGGCCTGGTATCCGGACCTGACCCTGTCGGCCAGCGGTGGCTATCGCAACAGCAGCTTCAACCAGCTGTTCGAGGTGCCGAACCGCTTCTGGTCGCTCGGTCCGCAGCTGGCGCTGACGCTGCTGGATTTCGGCGGCCGGCGTGCCGAACTGGAGCGTGCCGAGGCGGCCTACGACCAGACCGTGGCGACCTACCGGCAAACGGTGCTCGACAGCTTCCGCGAGGTCGAGGATTACCTCGTGCAGCTACGCGTGCTCGGTGAGGAAGCCGTGGTGCAACGCGAAGCGCTGGACGCCGCGCAGGAATCGCTGCGGCTGATCGAGAACCAGTATCGCGCCGGTACCGTCGACTACCTGAGCGTGGTGACGGTGCAGACCACTGCGCTGAACAACCAGCGCACCAACCTGACGCTGCTGGGCGACCGCCTGGTGACCAGCGTGCAGCTGATCGCCGCGCTGGGTGGCGGCTGGCAGATCGAGCAACTGCAGCAGGAGCCGGTACTGTCGAGCGAACGTGGTCAGGATGATTGATCGAGCCGGTGTGCCGGCTGACGTCGCCAGATGCGCGTCAGCCAGCGCCAGGCGATCCAGCCGCCACCGAGCAGGTAGATCAGCCCGCCCGGCACCCACATGAGCAGTCCCGCCAGCTGCTGATCCTCCACCGAACGGCCTGCGCCGTAGAACGAGGTGCTGCCGAAGGTGAGCAGCGCGCCGAGCAGGCCGGTGTGCATCAGCGTCAGCACCACTGCCATCAGCGCCTGCGGCACCTTTTTCGGGTTGGCGCGCAGCACCGACCACCAGAACAGCCAGCCGCTGAAGAGGAAGCAGGCGTGCTCGAAGGCGTGCCACCACAGGTTGTCCAGCGCCAGCACATAGAGCTTCGGTGTGTGCCAGATCCAGATCACCGCGCCATGCAGCAACGCCAGCAACGTCGGATAGCGGCCGGCGCGCAGGATGGCCGTCCACAGCGGTTGCGCGAAGCGGCCAGTGACGCCGCGCCACTGCGGCAGCGGCCGCGCCAATGCCCACAACGGCGCGATCACCACGATGAACAACATGTGCTGGGTCATGTGCCAGCTGGTGTTGCTTTCCGCCCAGTCGTCAATGGGGCCGAAGACGGCGAACGCTGTCAGCAGCATGGCGCTGTGAAAGCAGAAGGCTTCGCTGCGCCGCGCCGGCACCTTGCGGGCGCCTAGGACATAAAGCAGCCACGCGGCAGCGACCAGCAGCGCAGTGAGCAGCAGCGGCATGCGGTCCAACAGGTGCGTGTCGAACAGGCCGTGGGCCAGCGCCGGACTCGGCAGGCTCAGCAACACGGCCAGCGCCAGAGCAGTCATAGGCATGGTGGAATCTGCAACAGCGGGATGCCGACGAAGAGGGTCGCGAGCGCCGCGATGAAGTGAATGCCCGCGGCCAGTTTGGTGACAAACAGCTGCCGCTCGTTCAACTCCTGCGGCGGTCGCGACAGGCGCCAGAAGTAGCGCGTCAGCCAGAGCAACAGTGCCAGCGTCAGCACGGTCAGCAGGCCGAGGCTGCCATTCAGCCAGTTCCACACGCCCTGTGCCGGATCGGGTGGGCTGATCTTGCAGGCGACCGCCTGGCCGCCATAGATGGTGACGAACCAGAGGCTCCAGATGATCAGGCCGATCGGGATCTGGATCGGATGAAACGGCGAGGTGCGTGCGGGTTGCATCAGGCGCCTCCCCAGGTCGCGGGAAACAACACGATTGCCGCATAGCTGATCCATAGGACGCCCAAGTTGTAGTACCAGAGCTGTTCCACCACCACCGGCTCATAGGGCGCATTGTCACCGACGTAGCCGTACCCCACGCGCCAGGCCTGCAGGCCGGTGAGTACCGCCGCCAGCGTGCAGTGGATCAGGCTATATGCCAGCAGCACGAAGAGCACCGCATCGTGGGCCGTTTCGGTCGGTGCCAGCCCTGCCGACAGCAGTAGCCACAGCAGCATGGCCGACTGCACCAGCGCCAGCAGCGCGAGCAGCGCCAGTTGTCCTAGCAGGCCACGATGAATGCCGGCGCGCAGACGTTTGATCAGGCGATGCAGCCAGAAGCTGCCGCCGCTGAGCAGCAGTGCGCTCGCCAGCATCAGCCAGCCGTTCAGCGCACTGTCGGGCACCCGCCATTGCGGCGATACGGTCCACAGGTAGAACCAGCCGAACAGCAGTGACAGATACAGCGCGCCATTGGCCAGCAGCGTGACGCCCATACCCCACAGGCCTGGGCCGTCGAACGTGCGTGAGTGCAGCGGCGGCTCGCCAGGCTGGGTGCGGGCGTCCGGTGCCGCAGCCGGATGCGCGCCGTTTTCCCACGACCAGCGCAGCAGCACGATCAGCGTGGCCACGGTGGCGATGATCGCGAGGATGTAGGCCTTGTTCAGCAGACTCAGGCAGAGCACCGCAAGGAACACCGCGGCGATGAAGGGCAGCCAGCTGTTGCCGGGTAGATGGATGATTTCACGTACCTTGCCGGTCAAGGGATCGATGCCCCAGGTTTCCCGCCGGCCGTGGTCGATCACCGTCAGCGCATGCTCGCCACGGGCGACGCTGTCCGGCAGGTCCGGGTTCTTCCACAGCGGGTGGCGATCGCTGACGTCCGGCAGGCTGACGAAGTTGTAGGCGCTGGGCGGCAGGCTGGTGGCCCACTCGAGGGTATCGGCGTTCCAGGGGTTCTTCGGCGCCGGAACGCCGAAGCGGAAGTGCAACAGGATATCCAGCAGGATGGTGGCCACGCCGGCGGCCATGATGAAGCTGCCAATCGACGACACCAGATTGGGCATGTCCCAACCCAGGCCCGTGTCGTAGGTGTAGACGCGCCGCGGCATGCCGATCAGGCCGGTCCAGTGCATGATCAGGAAGGTCGCGTTGAAACCGATGAAGAACAGCCAGAAGCCCCAGCGGCCGAGCTTTTCGGACGGCATGCGTCCCGAGAAGTGCGGCAGCCAGTAATAGAGGCCGGCCATCAGCGGGAACAGCATGCCGCCCACCAGCACGTAGTGCATGTGCGCGACGACGAAATGGGTGTCGTGTACCTGCCAGTCGAATGGCACCAGCGCCAGCATCACCCCGGTCAGTCCGCCAGCGACGAAGACGATCAGAAAGCCCACCAGCCAGAGCATCGGCACCCGGTACACCGGTCGACCGAGCCAGAGCGTGGCGATCCAGGCAAAGATCTGCACGCCGGTGGGAATCGCCACCAGCATGCTCGCCGCCGAAAAGAAGGCGGTGGCCAGCTGCGGGATGCCGACCGTGAACATGTGGTGTACCCACAGGCCGAAACTGATGAAACCGGTGGTCAGCACGCCCAGCACGACCCAGCGATAACCCACCAGCGGGCGCTGACAGAACACCGGAATCAGCGTCGAGACGATGCCGGCACCGGGCAGGAAGATGATGTACACCTCCGGGTGGCCGAACAGCCAGAACAGGTGCTGCCAGAGCACCGGGTCGCCGCCACGGGCGACGTCGAAGAACGGCATGCCGGCTGCGCGTTCCAGCTCCAGCAGGATCGAGCCGAGGATCAGCGGCGGGAAGCCGACCACGATCATCATCGCCATCACCAGGATGTACCAGGCGTATAGCGGCATCTTGTGCAGGGCCATGCCGTTGGCGCGGGTGCGCAGAATCGACACCACCAGCTCAACGCCGGCCGATACCGCGGAAATCTCGACGAAGGTGATACCCAATAGCCAGAAGTCCGAATTCACCCCCGGCGTGTGCGCCGAACTGGACAGCGGCGTGTACATGAACCAGCCAGCCTTGGGCGCGACGTCGAGGAAGATGCTCGACAGCAGGATCAGCCCGCCGAACAGGTAGCAGTAGTAGCCCAGGGCGGAAAGCCGTGGAAACACCAGGTCGCGGGCGCCGAGCATCTTGGGAATCAGATAGACCGCCAGCCCCTCCATCATTGGCACCGCGAAGAGGAACATCATCACCGTGCCGTGCATGGTGAAGACCTGGTTGTAGACGTCCGGCTCCATCAGCTCGTAGCCCGGCAGGGCGAGCTGGGTGCGGATCAGCATGGCCAGCAGCCCACCGACCAGGAAGAAGAAGGCGCCGGTGACCAGGAAGCGCAGGCCGATGCTGGTGTGGTTGACGATGGTCAGCGCCCGCCAGCCGCGTGGGTTGCCCCAGACTTCGTTGAACTGGTCGTGCAGCTGATCGGGATCGGTGGCAGGTGCGCCCCTGCGATGGACCGGACTCATGGTGCAAGGGTCTCCAGCCAGTCGGCGAGCTGGTCGAGGGTTTCATCGGAAATGTCGTCGTGCCTCGGCATCGCGTTGCCGTGCTTGAGACTCTGGTGCTCGCGCAGCCAGCGGCGCAGGCCTTCCGCATCGTTGGCGATGACGCCGGCGCCTAGGGTGGGCCGCGTTGCAAGGTCGCTCAGATCCGGCGCGCGCTGGCCGTCGCTGACACCGGCGACACGGTGGCACTGTCCACAGCGCTCGCCGAAGACCTGGCCGGCAGCGCCGGTGGGCGGCTGATGCTCGCGACCAGCGCGCGCCTCGATCCACTGGTCGAAGGCCTCGGCTTCCAGCGCCTCGACATGCAGGATCATGTGCGCGTGCTGGCTACCGCAGAATTCGGCGCATTGCCCGCGCATCACGCCGCTTTCGCTGGCTTGCAGGCGCAGGGTATTGGTCCGGCCGGGGATCATGTCCAGCTTGCCGCCCAGACGTGGCACCCAGAACGAGTGGATCACGTCGGCGCTGCTGAGCTCGATGTCTATCAGGCGGCCCACTGGCAGGATGAACTGGTTGGCGGTCACCACGCCGCTGTCCGGGTAGCGCACCTCCCACCACCACTGGTGGCCGGTGATTTCCACGCGTAGCGGCTGCTCGCCGATCACCGGCAGTGGCAGCATGCCGCGTCCGGCGGGGATGCCGAAGGCGAGCAGGGCGAAGATGCTGGCGGTCGGCAGAATCAGGCCGCCACCAACGAGCCAGCGCCGATTGATGCGCCTGGCCTGTTCCGCGTCGACTTCGCGCGGCTGTCGACGCATGGCGTGGATCCACAGCCAGCTGACGACCACCAGCACCAGCACCGAGAAAGCGAACATCGCCCACCAGACGTTCGCCACATCGCGTGCCATCGGCCCGGCCGGAGACAGTGCCGATTGCGGACCGTCGCAGCCGGCGAGCAAAGGAACTGCCAGCGCCAGCGTGGTCCATTGCAAGAGCCTGCCGCCGCGTTGTGCGCTAGCGGTGGCGCAGATGACGTGAGCGCCTGGGAGGGCCGAATGGCCATTGATCGCGAAACCATCAACAGCAACGCCGCGATTGCCGGCCACCCGCTGCACCCGATGATGATCCACTTTCCGGTGGCCGCACTGCTTGGCCTGGTGCCGGCGGACCTCGCCTATCTGTGGACGCTCGACGAGTTCTGGTGGCGTGCCGCGCTCTGGCTGGCAGGTGTCGGCGCCATCGGTGGCTGGATCGCCAGCATCGCCGGCGTGATCGATCTGCTCAGCGTGAAGCAGATCCGCCGCAAGGTTACCGCCTGGTGTCATGCCATCCTGGCGGTGATGATGCTGTCGCTGGCTTCGCTCAACTGGCTGTTGCGCTATCAGGGCATGAACAGCGGTGACGCGGACGCCCTGTGGGGGTTGTACCTTTCTTTGCTGACCGCACTGCTGATCTCCCTGGCGGCGTTCCTCGGCGGACGGCTGGTCTACGAACATGCCGTGGGCGTCGATCTGGATGCCTAGCGTGGTCGCTTGCCGCACGTCTGTGGGCGGGGCGGCGATGTATGGGGCCGGTTGGTCGGTCATGCGAGGCAGTGGTTCCTTGGGTTAGAAGGGCTTGGCCAGAACCAGCCAGAGGGTCAGCGCGATCAGCAGCGGGATCAGCACGCCCATCACCAGGCATTGGCGGGTGACGCTGCGCTCGGGCTGGCGTTCGATCCGTAGTACCAGCACACCGCACAGCGCATGACACAACGCCATCGCAGTGACCGCCGTGAGCTTCACGATCAGCCAGCCGGCGAGGGTGCCATCGCGTAGAAACAACGCAGTGCCGGAGCCGATGGCCAGCAATGCTGCAGGCGTGCTGATGAGGGTGAACACCAGGCGGGTGAGATGCGCGTGGTCGCGGTAGAACAGCCGATCGTTCGGCCGCGTGCCGGCGGCGATCAGGGCCGGCAGGTACAGCAGCGAACCGCACCAGCACAGCAGGGCGGCGAAGTGCAGCAGTTTGAGCAAGGGCATGCGCGTCTCCATCCTGCCCGCGACGAGTCTGAGGATGTGACAATCGGCTGCCGGGCCCGTTCGGGCCGGCAGCCTGCAGCAAGTGGTGGGGGCGTGGTCGAGCGTCTAGCGGCGCGCTGGGGAGCGTCGAACGGAAGCGAAACGGTATGACGGCGGTGCGCTAGTTGCTGGTCAATCCTGGGCTTGGCGCTCGGGCTTGTCGAACAGCCTGCTGCCACAGCGGCTGCAGTAGGCGGCGTGATGCTCGTGGGTGAGCTTGTCGCACACCGGGCAGCTGTGCTGCAGGCTGTCCTGGCGCATGGCATTGGCCAGTTCGGCGGTGAAGATGCCGGTGGGTACGGCGATGATCGAGTAACCGGTGATCATCACCATGGTCGCCAGCGCCTTGCCCCACGAGGTGTGCGGGACGATATCGCCGAAGCCCACGGTGGTGAGCGTGACCACGGCCCAGTAGATGCTCACCGGAATACTGGTGAAGCCGTTGGCGGGGCCTTCGACGACATACATCAGCGTGCCGTAGATGATCACCAGGGTGGTCACGCTGGCGAGGAAGACGATGATCTTCTGCCGGCTGCCGCGCAGTGCTACCAGCAGGAAATTGGCCTGGCTGAGATAGGGCGTCAGCTTGAGGATGCGGAAGATGCGCAGCATGCGTACCACGCGAACCACCAGCAGGTACTGCGCGTCCGGGAACAGCAGGGCGACGAAGGCGGGCAGCACCGACAACAGGTCGACGGCGCCATAGAAGCTGAACACGTACTTGCGCGGCTCGGGATGGGTGTAGATGCGCAGCGCGTACTCGATGGCGAAGACGGCGGTAAATGCCCATTCCAGATTGGTCAGCAACACTCCGTGGCGTGCGTTGACCGAGGCGACACTGTCGAACATCACCACAACCAGGCTGGCAAGGATCACCACTAGCAACCAGGTGTCGAAGCGTCGGCCCGCCGGTGTGTTGGTGAAAAAGATGATGACGTAGAGGCGCTCTCGCCAGCTCATGGCTTGCAGCGAATCGTTATCCATCTGCGCAGGTCTCTCCAGATCTATTCGGGTGGCAGTCGGTGCCGCCAGGGCCCGCCCATTAAAACACGCCTTCCTCAGCGCGCTGCGCCGTGCGTTGCGCTGGCGGAAGAATGCTCGTGCCAAGACGCGCCGGCAGCGAGGTGCTGATGGTGCGACATTCATAAGCCGACTTTGCCTGATCCGTTGTTACGACATAGGCTGCATACATGCGCACCCCGTAGTTGGAGAGTTCCATGCCCGATTCCCAGTTGGTCGATCCGTTCGGCCGGCGCATCACCTACCTGCGGCTTTCCGTCACCGATCGCTGCGACTTCCGCTGCACCTACTGCATGAGCGAGGACATGGTGTTCGCGCCGCGTGCGCAGATCCTTACCCTGGAAGAGCTGTACGCAGTCGCCGACGCCTTCATCAGTCTGGGTGTGCGGCGTATCCGGGTCACCGGTGGCGAGCCGCTGGTGCGCAAAGGGTTGTCCAGCCTGCTGACGCGCCTGGGTGCTCGCGAGGAGCTGGAGGATCTGGCCATCACCACCAACGGCTCGCAGCTCCACAGTCTGGCGTCGACGCTGCATGCTGCCGGGGTGAAGCGCCTCAACATCAGTCTCGACTCGCTGCGGCGCGAGCGTTTCGCTGAGCTGACCCGGCGTGATCAGCTCGATCAGGTGCTCGCCGGCATCGAGGTGGCGCGGCAGGCGGGTTTCAGGCGAATCAAGCTCAACAGCGTGATCCAGAAGGGGCGTAACGACGACGAAGTGCTCGACCTGGTGGATTTCGCCGTCGCTCGTGGACTCGACATTAGCTTCATCGAAGAAATGCCGTTGGGCAGTGTCTCTAGTCATCAGCGCCAGATCACCTTCTGCTCCAGCGATGAGGTGCGCGAGCGGATCGAGGCGCGTCACAACCTGGTGCGCAGCAGCCACAGCACCGGCGGCCCGTCGCGCTACTGGCAGGTAGCTGGAACGGAAACCCAGGTGGGCTTCATCTCGCCGCACAGCCACAACTTCTGTGGCAGTTGCAACCGCGTGCGGGTCACCGCCGAGGGCAAACTGGTGCTCTGCCTCGGTCATGATGGCGCGCTGGACCTGAAGAGCCTGATGCGTCGTCATCCCGGTGACCGCGAGCGGTTGCGTAACGCGTTAGTGGAGGCGCTGCAGCTCAAGCCGGAAAAGCATCATTTCAACACCGACGATCAGGTGCAGGTGGTGCGCTTCATGAGCATGACCGGCGGCTGACACCGTTCGAAGGCGGTGCGCCAACATTCACTTTGGCACTGGCAATATTCCACTGCGTCACCCCCGCATGAAGGCCCATTCGATGGCCGGCCGATTCTTCGCCGCTCGGCGCGCCGGCCCTAGGGCTTTTGTGCTCCGTTCCCTGCAAGCCGCCGGGAACGCCGTGATAAACTCCGCGGCTTTGCGCCAGCACCCACTCGATGCCAGGAATCCCGATGCACGCGGCGATCTCTGCTTGTTCATTCCCACGCTGACCGCCACGGAAAGGCTCTCATGCGACTGAAAAGCATAAAACTCGCCGGTTTCAAATCTTTCGTCGATCCGACCACGGTCAGCTTTCCGAGCAACATGGCGGCGGTGGTCGGTCCGAATGGCTGCGGCAAGTCCAACATCATCGATGCCGTACGCTGGGTGATGGGCGAAAGCTCGGCGAAAAACCTGCGCGGCGAGTCGATGACCGACGTCATCTTCAACGGCTCCAATACCCGCAAGCCGGTGACCCAGGCCAGCATTGAGCTGATCTTCGACAATTCCGATGGCACGCTGACCGGCGAGTACGCGGCCTTCGCCGAAATCTCCATCCGCCGCCGTGTCACCCGCGACTCGCAGAACACCTACTTCCTCAACGGGGTGAAGTGCCGCCGGCGCGACATCACCGACATCTTCCTCGGCACCGGCCTCGGGCCACGCAGCTATTCGATCATCGAGCAGGGCATGATCTCGAAGTTGATCGAGGCCAAGCCGGAGGATCTGCGCAACTTCATCGAGGAAGCGGCCGGCATCTCCAAGTACAAGGAGCGCCGGCGCGAAACCGAGAACCGCATTCGCCGCACCCATGAGAACCTGGCACGCCTGACCGACCTGCGCGAGGAGCTGGAGCGCCAGCTAGAGCGTCTGCACCGGCAGGCCCAGTCGGCGGAGAAGTATCAGGAATACAAGGCCGAGGAACGCCAGCTCAAGGCGCAGCTGTCGGCGCTGCGTTGGCAGGCCCTGAACGAGCAGGTCGGCCAGCGCGAGCAGGTCATTGGCGATCAGGAGGTGGCCTTCGAGGCGCTGGTGGCCGAGCAACGCAATGCCGATGCGAGCATCGAGCGCCTGCGCGACGGCCATCATGAACTGTCCGAGCGCTTCAATCAGGTGCAGGGACGCTTCTATTCGGTTGGCGGCGACATCGCCAGGGTGGAGCAAAGCATCCAGCACGGCCAGCAACGCCTGCGCCAGTTGCAGGACGACCTGCGCGAGGCCGAGCAGGCACGCCTGGAAACCGAGTCGCACCTCGGTCACGATCGCACGCTGCTGGCCACGCTGGGCGAAGAACTGGCCATGCTTGAGCCAGAGCAGGAGCTTTCCGCTGCCGCCGCCGAAGAATCCGCCGCCGAGCTGGAGGAGGCGGAAACGGCGATGCAGGCCTGGCAGGAGCAGTGGGAGCGCTTCAACCACCACAGTGCCGAGCCGCGCCGCGCCGCCGAAGTGCAGCAGTCGCGCATCCAGCAGCTGGAGCAGAGTCTCGAGCGCCTGGCCGAACGCCAGCGCCGGCTGGATGACGAGCGAGCCTTGCTGATTGCCGACCCTGAGGATGCGGCGATTCTCGAGCTTGGCGAGCAGCTGGCAATCAGTGAGCTGAACCTGGACGAGCTGGCCGCCGCTGGCGAAGCGCTCGACGAGCAGCTGGAGCAGCTGCGCGAGCGGCTCCAGCAGACGACTCACAGCCAGCAGCAGCTGCATGGTGACCTGCAGCGCCTGAACGGTCGTATCGCTTCGCTGGAAACCTTGCAGCAGGCCGCGCTGGACCCAGGCAAGGGTGTTGCCGCCTGGCTGAGTGAGCAGCAACTGCAGCAGTTGCCGCGACTTGCCGAAGGCCTGCGCGTCGAGGCCGGCTGGGAGCTGGCGGTGGAAACCGTGCTCGGTGCCGACTTGCAGGCCGTGCTGCTGGACGACTTCGCCGGCCTGGCGTTGGATCGCTTCGACCAGGGCGAGCTGCGTCTGGTCCAGGGGGGCGGCGGTGATGTGCGTCGGCCCGGTAGCTTGCTGGACAAGGTCGACAGCCATGTCGATCTCGCCCCCTGGCTGGGCAGCGTACGGCCAGTGGAGTCACTGGAGCAGGCGCTGGCCGCACGTGCGAATCTGGCCGAAGGCGAAAGCTCGATCAGCCGCGACGGCTACTGGGTCGGTCGGCATTTCCTGCGCGTGCGCCGCGGCAGCGAAACGGAATCCGGGTTGCTCGCCCGCGGCCAGGAGCTGGAGCGCCTGCAGGCCGAGCGCGCCGAACGCGAGGCGAGCCTCGAGGGGGTGCAGGAGAGTCTGGAGCGCCTGCGGACGACCCAGCAGCAGCTGGAACAGGAGCGCGAACAGCAGCGGCGGCGTCAGCAGGACGAGTCGCGCCAGCAGGGTGAACTCAAGGCGCAGCTCTCGGCGCAGCAGGCCAAGGTCGAACAACTGGCCCTGCGCCGGCGCCGACTCGATGAGGAGCTGGTAGAACAGGCGGAACAGCGCGCGGTGGAAACCGAGCAGCTGGGTGAGGCGCGTCTGCAGTTGCAGGAAGCGCTGGATGCCATGGCGCACGACACCGAGCAGCGCGAGGCGCTTCTTGCCAGTCGCGACGGTATCCGCGAGCAGCTCGATCGTATCCGTCAGGATGCCCGTCAGCGCAAGGACCATGCGCACCAGCTGGCGCTGCGCATCGGCTCGCTCAGAGCACAATACGACTCCACGCGGCAGGCCCTGGAACGCCTGGAACAGCAGTTCGAACGCGCCATCGAACGGCGTGAGCAACTGAACCTGAATCTGGAAGAAGGCGAAGCGCCTCTGGAAGAGTTGCGCATGAAGCTCGAGGAATTGCTCGACCGGCGCATGGCCGTCGAGGACGAACTCAAGCATGCGCGACTGGCGCTGGACGACGCCGACCGCGAGCTGCGCGAGGCGGAAAAACGCCGGACCCAGGCCGAACAGCAGGCGCAACTGCTACGCGGTCAACTGGAGCAGCAGCGTTTGGACTGGCAGGGCCTCAGCGTGCGGCGCAAGGCGCTGCAAGATCAGCTGCATGAGGACGGCTACGACCTGCATGGCGTGCTTGCCACGCTGCCGGCCGAAGCCAGCGAACAAGCTTGGGACGCAGAGCTGGAACGGCTGGGTCAGCGCATCCAGCGTCTCGGACCGATCAACCTGGCGGCGATCGACGAGTACCAGCAGCAGTCCGAGCGCAAGCGATACCTGGATGCGCAGAACGACGATCTCGTTGAAGCGCTGGATACGCTGGAAAACGTCATTCGCAAGATCGACCGGGAAACCCGCAATCGTTTCAAGGAAACCTTCGACCAGATCAACGGGGGCTTGCAGGCGCTATTTCCCAAAGTCTTCGGCGGCGGCAACGCTTATCTGGAACTTACCGGGGAAGATTTACTCGATACCGGGGTGGCGATCATGGCGCGCCCGCCTGGAAAGAAGAACAGCACTATTCACCTGCTTTCCGGTGGCGAGAAAGCGCTGACTGCGCTGGCGTTGGTCTTCGCCATCTTCCAGCTTAACCCGGCGCCGTTCTGCATGCTGGATGAAGTCGATGCGCCGCTGGATGACGCCAACGTCGGCCGCTATGCACGGCTGGTAAAGGAGATGTCGGAGAAAGTGCAGTTCATCTATATCACCCACAACAAGATCGCCATGGAAATGGCCGATCAGCTGATGGGCGTGACGATGCACGAGCCGGGCTGTTCGCGCCTGGTGGCAGTGGATGTGGAGCAGGCGGTAGCGCTTGCCGAAGCTTGAAACCACTACCGTTAGCGCCGCCTGTGGAAAAGCCGGACGATTGAGCAGTTTTGATTCTGGCAGGCCCATAAAAGTGAACTACCGCACGGTGCAAACCTACCGTTCGTCGTGCTAGCTTAGAGCACAATTTTTTGCGATGCGGGAAACCCAGCCTAAGTGGTTGTGAATTCTCGTCTTTATCATCGGATTCAGAGGTAAAAGGATTAATGGATATCGGTTTGCGCGAATGGCTGATCGTCATCGGCATCATCGTCATTGCCGGCATTCTGTTCGACGGCTGGCGTCGCATGCGGGGCAGCAAGGGCAAGTTGAAGTTCAAGCTGGACCGTAACCTGACCGCCAACCTGCCGGATGTGGACGAAGACGCCAAGGAGCTGCTCGGTCCTCCGCGAGTAGTCAGCCGAACCAGCGAACCGTCGTTGGATGAAACCGATCTGCCTTCCGTGAGCACGCGGGAATCGGGCAAGCGTCGCACCGGCGAGCCACGCCAGGGCGATCTGCATTTTTCCGCTGACGAGCCGGTGCCGACCCTGCTTGACCCCGTGGTCGACGATCAGGCAGAGGACGACGCCGAGGTTCGTGAGACGGCTCCGGTGGAGGAGGTGCTGGTCATCAACGTGCTCGCGCGCGATCCGCAGGGTTTTCGCGGTCCGGCGCTGCTGCAGAACATTCTCGAAAGCGGTCTGCGTTTCGGCGAGATGGATATCTTCCATCGCCACGAAAGCATGGCGGGTAATGGTGAAGTGCTGTTCTCTATGGCCAATGCGGTCAAGCCGGGTACGTTCGACCTGGACGACATCGATCATTTCACCACGCCGGCGGTGAGCTTCTTCCTCGGTTTGCCCGGTCCTCGCCATCCCAAGCAGGCGTTCGACGTCATGGTTGCCGCAGCCCGCAAACTGTCCCAGGAACTCAATGGCGAGCTGAAGGACGACCAGCGCAGCGTGCTGACCGCACAGACCATCGAGCACTACCGGCAGCGCATCGTCGAGTTCGAGCGTCGGCAGATGACGCCCAAGCGCTGACGTTCGCCCGGTTTTCGGTCAAGCCTTTCCGCAAGCGCCGCGGGCGCCTTCCGATCGGGAGTCGCCCGCGACGGCTGGGCTGAATGTCAGCTGGCATGTCAGGCCCAGTCGGCAATTGCCTTATCGGCTAAAATCCGCGCCCATATCAATCATCGGCGCGCTGATACGGTCTGAATCAGAATCGCCATAGTTACGGCCCCGTCATATGCCTTCCGCCCAAACCGCTGCCGAGCGCATCGCCGAACTACGCAGCGAAATCGACGCTCACAACTACCGTTACTACGTGCTCGACGAGCCCAGCGTTCCCGATGCCGAATACGACCGTCTGTTCAATGAGCTCAAGGCGCTGGAGACCGAGCACCCGGAACTGGTGACGCCCGAGTCGCCAACTCAGCGCGTCGGCGGTGCGGCGCTGGCGGCGTTCGGCCAGGTGCGCCACGAAGTGCCGATGCTGAGCCTCGGCAACGCCTTTGAAGAACAGGATCTGCTCGACTTCGACCGACGGGTGCGCGAAGGACTGGACTTGCCGGCCGGCGACTTGTTCGGCGACGGCGCCGTGGTCGAGTACAGCTGCGAACCCAAGCTCGACGGTCTGGCCGTCAGCCTGCTCTATGAGAACGGCCATCTGGTGCGCGGTGCGACCCGTGGCGACGGCAGCACCGGCGAAGACATCAGCGCCAACGTGCGCACCGTGCGCAACATCCCGCTCAAGCTCCACGGCAGCGGCTGGCCTGCGGTGCTTGAGGTGCGCGGCGAAATCTTCATGCCGAAGGCAGGCTTCGAGGCGCTCAATGCGCGGCAACTGGAAAGCGGCGGCAAGCCCTTCGCCAACCCACGCAACGCGGCGGCCGGCAGCCTGCGCCAGCTGGACCCAAAGATCACCGCTGCGCGTCCACTGGAGTTATGCGCCTACGGCATCGGTCGTAGTGATGGCGAGCTGCCAGGTACGCACATCGGGATTCTCGAAGCGCTGAAAGGCTGGGGCCTGCCCATAAGCCGTGAGCTGAAACTGGCCAGGGGCGTTGCCGAATGTCGCGCCTACTACGACGCCATTGGCGAGAAACGCGATGCGCTGCCCTACGAGATCGACGGCGTGGTGTTCAAGGTTAATGCCGTCGCGCAGCAGCGCGAGCTGGGTTTCCGCGCGCGCGAGCCGCGCTGGGCTATCGCTCACAAGTTTCCCGCGCGCGAAGAAATCACCGAGCTGCTCGACGTCGAATTCCAGGTCGGCCGTACCGGCGCCATCACGCCGGTCGCCCGGCTCAAGCCTGTGCAGGTCGCAGGCGTGACCGTCTCCAACGCGACCCTGCACAATATGGATGAAGTAGCACGCCTCGGCGTGATGATCGGCGACACGGTGATCGTCCGGCGCGCCGGCGACGTCATCCCGCAGATTCTCGGTGTGATCGCCGAGCGCCGCCCGATGGATGCCCGTGCTGTGCATGTACCCGAGCAGTGCCCGGTCTGCGGTTCGGCGGTGGAACGCACCCAGCTGATCAAGCGCAGCAAGGGTCGCGAGTCGGTCAGCGAAGGCTCTATCTACCGTTGTGTCGGCCGGCTGGCCTGCCAGGCTCAGTTGAAGCAGGCGATCATCCACTTCGTCTCGCGTCGTGCAATGGATATCGACGGTCTGGGCGACAAGATCGTCGAACAACTGGTCGACCGTGGCCTGGTCCGCTCGCCGGCGGACCTGTACTGCCTGACCTACGAGCAGATCATCGAGCTGGAAGGGTTCGCCGATATCTCCACGCGCAATCTGCTCAACGCCATCGACGCCAGCCGCAGGCCGACCCTCGCGCGTTTCGTCTTCGCTCTGGGCATTCCCGATGTCGGCGAGGAAACCGCCAAGCTGCTGGCGCGGGCGCTGGGTTCGCTGGATCGCATCGCGCGGGCGTTGCCGGACGTGCTGGTCTACCTGCCCGACGTCGGCCTGGAAGTCGCGCACGAAATCCACAGCTTCTTCGAGGACGAGCACAATCGCTCGGTGATCGCGCAGCTGCGCGAGCGACGCGTGGAATTGCAGGAGGAGGGTGAGCTGCATCCGGGATTCGCTGCCTGCGCGACCCTGTCCGGTCTTCTCGACAAGCTGAACATTCCGTTTATCGCCAGTACCGGTGCGCAGCGGCTGGCGGAGCGCTTCGGCAACCTGGAAGCGATCATCGCTGCCGACTGGCTCGATTTGCGCCAGGTCGAACGCCTTACCGAAAAGGCCGCCCGCTCGCTGCGCGATTATTTCGACACGCCCGGAAACGCCGAGCGCGCGCGGGCTATCGAGGCTCAGTTGCGCGAATTCGGCATGCACTGGGAAAGCGAGAGGAAAGTCGCAGCAGGTTTGCCGCTGGCTGGGCAGACCTGGGTACTAACCGGCACTCTGGAGACTATGAGTCGCGACGAAGGCAAGGCGAAGCTGGAAGCGCTGGGCGCCAAGGTCGCCGGCTCCGTTTCAGCCAAGACCACCTGCGTGGTTGCCGGGCCAGGCGCCGGTTCTAAGCTCACCAAGGCGAACGAACTTGGTCTGACCGTGCTCGATGAGGCTCAGTTTCTCGAGCGGCTTGCTCAGCTAGGCTAGATCGTTAGGTAACGCAGCCCGGCAAACGCTGAGGAAGGATGCGTTGTGCGCTGCGTGGCTGGTCTGCGCGGAAGCGATCAATACCCGTCTATGTTTTGCGTCCTGTCCAAACGGGCAGTACTGCCTATCTGTAGGGTGGATAACGGCGAAGCCTTATCCACCAACTGCTCCACGGCGGCTTGCTGGTGTTCTCTACGCGATCTCCGTGCCCGGCCGCCCGTCAGTCGTCTGCCAACAGGCTAACCACTGAATCGGTTCATCCTCGCCGGCACAGCCTCAACATCTCCATTGCGTGCATTAAAGAATTCTGTCCCCCGTCCGAAAAGCTTGGCAGGTGGACTCGCATGTGGTTCCGAGTTCGCCGGTGTCGTACAGGTTGTCTTCGGGGCTTGCAAATTATTTTCAACCGCCTCCTAAAGCTCACCAAAACGACGCCGATAAGCTAATCGAATGCGAACTCAATGGGTGCCTGGGCACAAGCCGGCCCGGAGTCGCAAGCTCAGGCAACCCTAAGTAACTAGCGCCTTTGGAGGCAAACACCATGGCTCTTACCGTCAATACCAACATCCCTTCGCTGAACACCCAGCGTAACCTGAACAGCTCGTCCAACGCGCTGGCCACCTCCATGCAGCGCCTGTCCACCGGTAGCCGCATCAACAGCGCCAAAGACGACGCCGCCGGCCTGCAAATTGCCAACCGCCTGACCAGCCAGGTCAACGGCCTGGGCGTAGCGGTTCGCAACGCCAACGACGGTATTTCCCTGGCCCAGACTGCTGAAGGCGCCCTGCAACAATCGACCAACATTCTGCAGCGTATGCGTGACCTGGCCCTGCAGTCGGCCAACGGTTCGAACAGCGATTCCGAGCGCGTTGCGCTGAACTCGGAAGTCGGTCAGCTTAAGAAGGAGCTGGACCGTATCAGCAATACCACCACCTTCGGCGGTCGCCAGTTGCTGGATGGTTCGTTCGGTGTAGCCAGCTTCCAGGTAGGTTCAGCTGCCAACGAGATCATTAGCGTCGGGATCGACTCTGCAAGTGCCGATTCCCTCACTGGTACCTACTACAAGACGGCATTCGTAGACGCTACCGGTGCCGCCATTGTCAAAGGCTCGGGTACCATCGAAATTACGATGGACGACACCACGACCCGCACAATCGACGTTGCGTTCAAGGATGGTGATGATGCTGACACCGCCACCGCTCGTATCGCTGCAGCGATCAACGACGCCAACTTGGGCATCAGCGTTCAGAAAGATGCTGACGACGCTTGGCAGATCATTGCGAAAGGGAATGGCAAATCGGGCACTGATGCGGCGCCCATTGTGACCACTATCGGCGCGTTCACCGCCGGTACAGAAGACCCGGCTGTAACCTTCGCTGCTATTACTCTTGGCACAACAGCTGTCGATGACACCGACAATGGTAACAACGTCAAGGGTGTTGATATTAGCAACGCGGCTGGTGCTCAGGCCGCAGTTCTGATCATCGACGATGCAATCAAGGCAATCGACTCGCAGCGCGCTGATCTCGGTGCTGTACAGAACCGCTTCGATAACACCATCGCCAACCTGCAGAGCATTTCCGAGAACGTTTCCGCAGCACGTGGCCGTATTCAGGACACCGACTTCGCTGCCGAAACCGCGAATCTGAGCAAGAACCAGATTCTGCAACAGGCCGGTACCGCGATCCTGGCCCAGGCCAAGCAGCTGCCGCAGGCAGTCCTCAGCCTGCTGCAGTAATAGCAGGAGTAGGACGGCGCAAAGGATGGGGAAGTGGCTCGGCTGCTTCCCCATCGATTCATTTACGAGGTGAATCATGGACGTCGCAAAAATGTCTGGAATGGCCCTTTCGTCAGCCGCTTCAGGTTCGTCGCCCAGTCTTCTTCGGGAGCCTGGGATTTCGTCGTCCGGCCGGCAAGAGCCTGTGCCAACTGGCGAGGAGCGGACCAAGGTAGCGGAAGGTGTCGGCGAGGTAGTGGATCGCTTGCGCTCGCAGGTGCAAAATCTGCAGCGGGACCTGAATTTCAGTGTCGACGACTCGACCGGTGACGTGATCGTACAAGTCGTTGATGGTGAGTCGGGCAAGGTGGTACGGCAGATTCCTTCGGAAGAAATCCTGCGTCTGGCCGAACGGCTCGATGAGATGCGCAGCCTGTTGTTCGAAACCAAGGCTTGAACGGCACGGTTCTTGATGGTCAGCTGGTTTGTAACCCATACGCGATTTTATTGACGAGGTGAGGCTATGGCGGGCGTAACGGGCATTGGTTCCGGTATCGACATCGACAGCATCGTGGCCAGTATGGTGGCTGCCGAGCGCGCGCCGAAAGAGTCACAACTCAAGACGCTTGAAGCTAAAACCACCACGCGGATCACGGCTGTCGGTGCGCTGAAAAGCGCGATCAGTGAATTCCAAACCGCGCTGGGTAATCTGAACAAGCCCGAGCTGTTCCAGGCTCGTGCTGCTTCTTCCTCCAACTCCGAGCTTCTTTCCGTGAAGGCTGGGGTAACCGCTGGGGCGGGTAGCTATAAGGTGGCGGTCAGTCAGCTTGCTGCTGGCAGCAAGGTGGCGCTTCAGGCTATCCAGGATGATGCTAATAACCCTGTCACGCTTGGCACCGGTACGCTGAAGGTAAGCGTTGGTGGTACCGAACTGCCCGCCATTACGGTAGACGATAGCAACAACACCCTGGCGGGTATTCGTGATGCGATCAATAAGGCCGGCGCAGAGCAGGGCGTTTCCGCCACTATCGTGACCGACGACGCCGGTTCCCGCTTGGTACTCAGTAGTTCGACTACCGGGGCCGGTGAAGACATCACCGTGGCAGTGGATGCGCCAACTGGCGATCTATCCAAGCTTGCGTTTGCTGGCGGAGTTGCCGTGCCGGGCACTGATGGTTCGGCGGGCGTTATTTCGGCGGCCCAGAGTGCCCTGCTAACCGTTGACGGCCTCAGCGTTACCAGCAAGACCAACACGATCACCAGCGCCATCGAAGGGGTGACGCTGGAGTTGAAGGGTGAGACGGAAGCTGGAAAGCCACTCACTGTGGGCGTGACGCTGGATGAAGCTGGGGTCAAGAAGCAGGTTCAGTCGTTCGTCGATGCGTACAACAAGCTCATCGGTGTGATCAATACGCAAACTAAGGTCACCACGGTTGGGGACGACAAGGCGCCGGTAACCGGAGCTCTGGTCGGTGATGCTACCGCTCGGACGTTGCTGAACACAATTCGCAATGAGTTGGTTGCCGTGCAGGGCTCAGGCAGCATCCGTGCCCTGGCCGATATCGGCATCACCACGCAGCAAGACGGCACGCTGAAGGTCGACGATGACAAGCTTGCTTCCGTGATGGATAACAGCTTTGAAGCGCTTTCTGGTTTGTTCGCGGGGGAAAAGGGGCTTGCCACCCGGCTCGATGAGAAACTTAAGCCATACACCGAAACTGGCGGCATTCTCGAGCAGCGCAACAAGGCAATGACCGAAACGATATCGAAGATCGACAAGCAGAAGGAAGATCTCGATCGGCGCATCACTTCGCTGCAAGAGCGCTTGTATAAACAGTTCAATGCGATGGATCTGTTGGTTGGACAATTGTCCAATACTTCTTCGAGTCTGCTGGCTTCGCTGGAAAACTTGCCGTGGGCTGCAAATAATTCGAAGAGCTAACATTACGTAGCGATAGGAAGCCGCCGCTCTGGCGGCTTTTTTTTTGCGAAGTAAAAAACCTGTCTTGCGCTATCAAGCTTGAGCGTTTCGGACCGATAAGCTGGACATGCAAGGTTGATGTGGTGAGGGGCTTGTTCAAATGAATGCTATGGCAGCGATGAGGCAGTATCAGCAGGTCGGTGTGAAGGTGCAGGTCAATGAAGCCGACCCGCATCGGCTGATCCAGATGCTGATGCAGGGCGGTTTGGATCGTATCGCTCAAGCGAAGGGCGCCATGGAGCGTGAAGCATTCGCTGAGAAGGGCGCATTGATTGGCAAGGCCATCAACATCATCGCTGGTCTGCGTGATGTGCTGGATAAGGATGCCGGTGGCGAATTGGCTGGCAATCTCGACCGACTCTACGAATACATGACCATGCGTTTGTTTGAAGCCGGTCGTCACAATGACGTCAGCAAACTCGATGAAGTGGCTCGGTTGCTGGCTGAGGTAAAGGAAGGCTGGGACGGCATCGCTGGCCGAGGCTGATCAAAAGACGTTGCGTTGTTTAAGCGCAGCGTTCGGGTCTTAAAGCAAAGTTAATGAAGCACTGACAAGCACTGGCTTGCCAGTGCTTTATTATTCAGCGGTACTCGCACAGATAGGCAGTATCCGTTGCAACCTTCAGTTGGAACTTGCTGTTGGCCGGTACAGTGAACTGGGTTCCCGTGCCAAAGGTTTCAAAGCGTTCGCTTCCCGGTAGTTTTACGTCCAGGCTGCCGGCGATCACATGCATTATTTCCAGCTGGCTGGTGCCGAACTCATATTCACCAGTGGCCATTACGCCGATGGTGGCCGGTCCTGCCGCCATGTCGAACGCGATAGATTTGACGGTTCCATCGAAGTACTCATTGACCTTGAACATGTCGATACCTTGAGGGTTGGAAAAGGGTGGCCAGTATGCCCAAGCCGCCTGATGGCGTCACCAGCCGCGAACTCAGTTGCGGAAGATGAAGTACACCGCGCCTACCAGACACAACCCGGCCCAGAGGTAATCCAGCTTCAGTGGTTGTTGCATGTACAGCACGCTGAAGGGGACGAAGATGGCCAGGGTGACTACTTCCTGCATGATCTTCAGCTGGCCAATAGACATCTCCGTATAGCCGATACGGTTTGCCGGCACCATCAGCATGTATTCGAAGAGGGCTATCCCCCAGCTGATCAGCGCCGCTACCAGCCAAGGCTTGCCGTTGAGGGTTTTGAGGTGCCCGTACCAAGCGAATGTCATGAAAAGGTTCGAGCAGCAAAGCAGAGCCGCAGTTTGCATCCAGACGGGCATTTCAGTACTCCGGAGAAGACGGCGCAGCCTATTACTGCCGTTGCACAGCTGCAAGATGTGGCGCGGGCTTACTAGTGTCTTTTCGTAAGGCAGCAATTATTATCGGCGCCCCGTCTCTGTCGGAAGGCTATTCATGAACTGCCGCCCCGGTTGCGGTGCCTGTTGCATCGCCCCTTCGATCAGCTCTCCACTTCCCGGTATGCCTCACGGCAAACCCGCCGGGGTTCGTTGTCTGCACTTATCTAGCGATAATCGCTGTGCGCTCTTCGGGCGCGTTGAGCGACCGGCTGTATGCTCGGCATTTGGAGCTGATCCCGAGGTTTGTGGGTCGACGCGTGAGGAGGCGATTCACATTCTCGGCTGGTTGGAACAGGCAACTGCCTGAGCAGGTCGAATAGTTCTCGATTATCTACTCGTACAAGGAGTCGTCCCTTATGGGTGCAACTGTTCACTGTTTTGCGGGTGCATTGCTGTGTGTGCTAGCAGGTTTGGCGCAGGCCGCCGAGTGGAAACTCGCGAAGGAAGAGGATGGTATTCGCGTGTATCTGCAGGCGGTGCCGGGTTCTGCTTACAAGGCGTATCGCGGCGTCACCCGAGTCAAGGCAGATATGCTGACCCTGAGAGAGCTCCAAGAGGATGCGGCTGCTGCCTGCTCGTGGATCCATGAATGCAAGGCGCAAAAACTGTTGAAGCGTGAGGGCGAGCAAGCCTGGACGTATACGAAGTTCAACGCCCCGTGGCCAGTAGCGCCGCGTGATTCGATCGTGCGTATCACTTCGCATATGGGGGGAAGTGGTGTATTGCGGCGGGAGTTACACGGTATGCCGGAATATCTGCCCGAAGTTGATGGCTACGTCAGGGTTAGTCGGGTCGATGGTTTTTGGGAATTCGCGCCGAAAGAGGGCGGGGAGGTTGAAGTGACCTATCAGGTTCATACTGAGCCGGGCGGTAACGTGCCTTCATGGCTCGCCAACAAATTCGTTGTGGAGGCGCCCTATAACACGCTCCGGCAGTTGCGCAGCCTGGCTGAAGATCGCTGAACCAAGTCGTTTCCGTATATGGGGCCCGCACTTAGCACGGCTAGTGTTCCATCAAAGTCTGAAAAGTAAAAAGGCTGCCCAGAGGCAGCCTTTTCTTTTGGAGCTATTACTTAGCGCGGCAGATCGCGTTTGGCATAGCCAGTGTAAAGCTGACGCGGACGGCCAATCTTCTGGCCGGAGGCAATCATTTCCTTCCAGTGGGAAATCCAGCCCACAGTGCGCGACATGGCGAAGATCACTGTGAACATGCTGGTCGGAATGCCGATGGCCTTGAGGATGATGCCCGAGTAGAAGTCTACGTTCGGGTACAGGTTGCGCTCGGCGAAGTACGGATCCTTCAGCGCGATTTCCTCGAGCTTCATCGCCAGTTCTAGCTGCGGGTCGTTGATGCCCAGCTCGCCCAGGACTTCGTCGCAGGTCTTCTTCATGACCTTCGCGCGCGGATCGAAGTTCTTGTACACGCGATGACCGAAGCCCATCAGTTTGAACGGATCGTTCTTGTCTTTGGCTTTGGCCAGGAACTTCTCGATGTTTGATACATCGCCGATCTCGTCGAGCATGGTCAGCACAGCTTCGTTGGCGCCGCCGTGTGCCGGCCCCCACAGAGCGGCGATACCTGCAGCGATACAGGCGAACGGGTTCGCACCAGTGGAACCAGCCAGGCGCACAGTCGAGGTCGATGCGTTCTGTTCATGGTCGGCGTGCAGGATGAAGATGCGATCCATGGCGTTCGCAAGCACCGGACTGATCGGTTTGACCTCAGCCGGGGTGTTGAACATCATGTGCAGGAAGTTTTCCGAGTAGCTCAGGTCGTTACGCGGATACATGATCGGCTGACCCATGGAATACTTGTAGACCATGGCCGCAATCGTCGGCATTTTGGCAATCAGGCGATGCGCGGAAATCTCGCGATGCTGCGGATTATTGATGTCCAGCGAGTCATGATAGAACGCCGAAAGGGCACCGACGATACCGCACATTACGGCCATTGGGTGTGCGTCACGACGGAAACCGTTCAAGAACGTCTTCAGTTGTTCATGAACAATGGTGTGATTCTTGATGGTGCTGACGAACTGGGCTTTCTGCTCCGCTGTCGGCAGTTCGCCGTTCAGCAGCAGGTAGCAGGTTTCCAGGTAATCGGATTTTTCCGCAAGCTGCTCGATCGGGTAACCGCGGTGCAGCAGGATGCCCTTGTCGCCATCGATATAGGTGATCTTGGACTCGCAAGAGGCGGTCGACATGAAGCCGGGATCGAAGGTGAAGTGACCCGTGGAGGTCAGGCTTCGTACGTCTATGACATCAGGCCCTACGGTACCGGTTAAAACGGGCAGTTCGACGGGGGCAGCGCCCTCGATGATCAACTGCGCTTTCTTGTCAGCCATGTATGGCCTCCTGTTTTGTGCTTGGAATCATCATGGCCCCCCACGCAGGGCCCGCATCACTATAGTGTGATAAATCGCAAAGTCAATTTGCGCGAACCCATGCTGCAGAGGGGTTTTGCGGGGTGTCTATGCAGCATTGGGCGACTGTTTACGGCATTTATATATAGGCTGCTATCCGCCTTTAGTGGCACTTCACCACATTGTCATTAGTGACCTAACTGTTTATACTCGGAAACCGACCGGCAGGGGCCTGACAGGCAACAATCTGTAGGTTGTCACTCGTGGGTAGCGGGTACTGCTGCGTACTCTTCCCAACAACTTTGCCCTGTGTTTCTGGGGCTCTCAAGTGTGAAAAGAAGCCGTGAAAAGCCAACGACCTGTAAACCTAGATCTTAGGACAATAAAACTCCCAATCACTGCTTACACGTCGATTCTCCACCGTGTATCCGGTGTTATTTTGTTCGTCGGTATCGCCCTGCTGCTGCTCGCGCTCGATGCCTCGTTGTCTTCGCCAGAAGGCTTTGAGGAGGTTCGTGCGTATCTGGGTAGTCCGCTGGTCAAGCTGGTGAGCTGGGGGCTGCTGTCCGCACTGCTGTATCACCTGGTGGCGGGTGTTCGTCACCTGATCATGGACACTGGCCATGGTGAAACGCTGGAAGGCGGAAAGCTGGGCTCGAAAATCGTAATCGCCGTCTCGGTGGTGCTGATCGTTCTGGCGGGAGTGTGGATATGGTAACCAATGTCACAAACTTTTCGCGCTCGGGCCTCTATGACTGGATGGCGCAGCGCGTTTCTGCAGTGGTCCTCGCGGCTTATTTTCTGTTCCTGCTGGGTTATCTGATCGCAAATCCAGGGCTGGAGTATGCACAGTGGCATGAGTTGTACTCTGCCAATTGGATGCGGATCTTCAGTCTCCTAGCTCTGGTTGCCCTGAGTGTGCACGCGTGGGTGGGTATGTGGACGATTTCCACCGACTACCTGACCAACATGGCGATCGGTAAGTGGGCTACCGGTGTGCGTTTCCTGTTTCAGGCGGGGTGTGGCATTGCGATGTTCACCTTCTTCGTCTGGGGCGTGCAGATTCTGTGGGGTATCTGATTCATGGCTAATATTCGTACGCTTTCCTTCGACGCCATCATCGTAGGTGGCGGTGGCGCCGGTATGCGCGCGGCGCTGCAGCTGTCGCAGTCCGGTCACAAGACCGCAGTGGTCACCAAGGTTTTTCCAACTCGCTCGCACACGGTTTCCGCTCAGGGTGGTATTACTTGCGCGATCGCTTCGGCTGACCCGAACGATGATTGGCGCTGGCACATGTATGACACCGTCAAGGGCTCCGACTATATCGGTGACCAGGACGCTATCGAGTACATGTGTTCTGTCGGTCCCGAGGCTGTGTTCGAACTTGAGCACATGGGGCTGCCGTTCTCCCGTACCGAGCAGGGCCGAATCTATCAGCGTCCTTTTGGTGGCCAGTCCAAGGACTTCGGCAAGGGTGGTCAGGCTGCTCGTACCTGTGCCGCTGCTGACCGTACCGGTCACGCGCTGCTGCATACCCTTTATCAGGGCAACCTGAAGAACGACACAGTATTCCTCAATGAGTGGTACGCGGTCGATCTGGTGAAGAACCAGGACGGTGCCGTGGTTGGCGTCATCGCTATCTGCATTGAGACCGGTGAAACCGTCTACATCCGTTCTAAGGCCACTGTGCTTGCCACCGGCGGCGCTGGTCGCATCTATGCATCGACCACTAACGCGCTGATCAACACCGGCGACGGAGTCGGGATGGCACTGCGCGCCGGAGTGCCGGTGCAAGATATTGAGATGTGGCAGTTCCACCCGACTGGTATTGCTGGCGCTGGTGTGTTGGTGACCGAAGGTTGCCGCGGCGAGGGTGGCTACCTGATCAACAAGCATGGCGAGCGCTTCATGGAGCGTTATGCGCCGAACGCGAAGGATCTGGCTGGTCGCGACGTTGTTGCGCGTTCGATGGTCAAGGAAATCCTGGCGGGTAACGGCTGTGGTCCGGATGGCGATCACGTGATGTTGAAACTCGACCACCTTGGTGAGGAAGTGCTGCACAGCCGTCTGCCGGGTATTTGTGAGCTGTCGAAGACCTTCGCGCACGTCGATCCGGTCACTGCTCCAGTACCGGTCGTTCCGACCTGCCATTACATGATGGGTGGTATTGCCACCAATATCCATGGTCAGGCCATCACTCAGGACGCTAACGGCAACGACAAGATCATCGACGGCCTCTTCGCTGTCGGCGAAGTGGCTTGCGTATCCGTGCATGGCGCTAACCGTTTGGGTGGCAATTCGCTACTTGATCTGGTGGTGTTCGGTCGCGCTGCCGGTCTGCACTTGGAAAAAGCACTCAAGGAAGGTGTCGAGCATCGCGGCGCCAGCGAAACTGATCTGGATGCAGCCTTGGGTCGCCTCGCCGGCCTCAACGAGCGCACTACTGGCGAAGACGTCGCTCCTCTGCGTAAGGAACTCCAGAACTGCATGCAGAACTACTTCGGTGTGTTCCGTACCGGTGAGTACATGCAGAAGGGTATCGCACAGCTTGTCGATCTGCGTCAGCGTATCGCTAACGTCAAGATCTCGGACAAGAGCCAAGCGTTCAACACTGCCCGTATCGAAGCGCTCGAGTTGCAGAATCTGCTTGAGGTTGCCGAGGCTACCGCAATTGCTGCGGAGACCCGCAAAGAGTCCCGTGGAGCGCACGCTCGCGAAGACTTCGAAGAGCGTGACGACGAGAACTGGCTGTGCCACACCCTGTACTTCCCGGGTGAGAAGCGCGTTACCAAGCGTGCCGTGAACTTCGCTCCGAAGACTGTTCCGGCATTCGAGCCCAAGGTTCGGACTTATTGAGGTCGCCGATATGTTGCAAGTGAGTGTTTATCGCTACAACCCCGATCAGGACGAAAAGCCGTTCATGCAGGATTTTCAGGTCAATACCGACGGTAAAGACCTGATGGTTCTCGACGTCTTGGCTTTGATCAAGGAACAGGACCAGGGTTTCTCCTATCGTCGTTCCTGCCGCGAGGGCGTATGTGGCTCGGACGGTATGAATATCAATGGTAAGAACGGCCTGGCCTGCATTACGCCGCTGTCCTCTGTGGTCAAGGGCAATAAGTTGGTCATTCGTCCGCTGCCAGGGTTGCCTGTCATTCGTGACTTGGTTGTCGATATGAGCATCTTCTACAAGCAGTACGAGAAGGTTCGCCCGTATCTGATGAACGATACGCCGCCTCCGGCTATCGAACGTCTGCAGAGTCCGGAAGATCGTGAGAAGCTGGATGGATTGTACGAGTGCATTCTGTGCGCCTGCTGTTCGACGAGCTGCCCGTCTTTCTGGTGGAACCCAGACAAGTTCCTCGGTCCGGCTGCTTCGCTGCAAGCTTATCGTTTCCTGGCGGACAGTCGGGATACCGAAACCGAGAACCGTCTGGCTGGACTGGACGATCCGTTCAGCGTGTTCCGTTGCCGCGGCATCATGAACTGCGTGGATGTCTGCCCGAAAGGGTTGAACCCGACCAAGGCAATTGGTCACATTCGCAACATGCTGCTGCAGAGCGGGACTTGATGAAACGGCGGTTGCGAGCACGATAGGTGCGAGCGACCGACAGTGCTTTACCGTGGTACTGCGGCGCCGGAGTAACATCCAGGCGCCGTAGCTTTAGTAGGAATCCAGCTCAAAAAGCCAGGATTTCACTCTGAAAATTTGATGACCAGCAGGAGCATCCGGGTTGGTTCCCGGAAACTATCTGCGCGGTCCGTAGTGGCTTTACCTGAGTCGCTGCTTCAGAACTTGGGAAGTCATGCTGCGGTCTCCACGCTGGTGGTGTCTCCTTATCGAAGGTGACCAGACATGCAAGAAAGCGTAATGCAGCGCATGTGGGACAGCGCCCACCTATCCGGTGGTAACGCTGCCTATGTGGAAGAGCTTTATGAGCTCTACCTGCACGACCCCAACGCTGTGCCCGAAGAGTGGCGCACTTATTTCCAGAAGTTGCCCTCTAGCGGCGGCGCATCATCCGATGTATCGCACTCGACGATTCGCGACCACTTCGTGCTGTTGGCTAAGAATCAGCGCCGCGCGCAGCCGGTCTCCGCAGGTAGCGTGAGCAGCGAACATGAGAAGAAGCAGGTTGAAGTTCTTCGATTGATCCAGGCTTATCGTCTGCGCGGCCATCAAGCTGCTCAGCTTGATCCGCTCGCACTGCAACAGCGTCCGGTTCCTGCTGATCTTGCAATCACCAATTATGGTCTGACCGACGCAGACCTGGACACCGTGTTCCGTACTGGTGACTTGGCAATTGGCAAAGATGAAGCGAGCTTGCGCGAAATTCTGCAGGCATTGCAAGAGACGTATTGCCGCAGCATCGGTGCTGAATTCGCCCATATCGTCGATTCCGAACAGCGCAACTGGTTTATCCAGCGCGTCGAAAGTGTTCGTGGTCGGCCGGAGTACTCGGCAGAGATCAAGAGTCACCTGCTGGAGCGTCTGACTGCTGCCGAAGGTCTGGAGAAGTACCTGGGCACCAAGTACCCGGGCACTAAGCGTTTTGGTCTGGAAGGGGGCGAGAGCCTGATTCCGTTGCTCGATGAGATCATCCAGCGCTCCGGTTCCTACGGCACCAAGGAAATCGTCATCGGCATGGCCCACCGTGGCCGCCTCAACGTGCTGGTGAATACCTTCGGCAAGAACCCGCGCGATCTATTCGACGAGTTCGAAGGCAAGAAAGTCGAAGGTCTGAGCTCTGGCGATGTGAAGTATCACCAAGGCTTCTCTTCTAACGTGATGACGCCCGGTGGTGAGATCCATCTGGCCATGGCGTTCAACCCGTCGCACCTCGAAATCGTTTCGCCGGTAGTCGAGGGTTCGGTGCGCGCTCGTCAGGATCGTCGTTGCGACCCTGTCGGCGACAAGGTCCTTCCGGTAACCATCCACGGTGACGCTGCTGTCGCCGGCCAGGGTGTGGTCATGGAAACCTTCCAGATGTCGCAAACTCGCGCCTACAAGACCGGCGGTACCATCCGTATCGTGGTTAACAACCAGGTCGGCTTCACCACGAACAAGCAGGAAGATGCTCGTTCCACTGAGTACGCGACCGATGTGGCGAAGATGATCCAGGCGCCGATCTTCCATGTGAACGCAGACGATCCCGAGGCGGTGCTGTTCGTCACCCAGCTCGCTGTCGACTACCGGATGCAGTTCAAGCGCGACATCGTGCTGGATCTGATCTGCTATCGTCGCCGCGGTCATAACGAGGCCGACGAGCCGAGCGGTACCCAGCCGCTGATGTATCAAAAGATCGCCAAGCACCGTACCACTCGCGAGTTGTACGCCGATGCGCTGATCCAGTCGAGCGTGCTGGATGCCGAGCGCGTTCAGGCCAAAGTCGATGAGTATCGTACGGCGTTGGACAACGGCCTGCATGTGGTCAAGAGCCTGGTCAAGGAGCCGAACAAGGAGCTCTTCGTCGACTGGCGTCCGTACCTGGGGCATGCATGGACTGCCCGCCACGACACCAGCTTCGATCTGAAGACCTTGCAGGACCTGTCCAGCAAGCTGCTGAACATCCCGGAAGGCTTTGTCGTCCAGCGTCAGGTTTCGAAGATTCTCGAAGACCGTCAGAAGATGGGCGCAGGTGCGCTGGCCATCAACTGGGGTTATGCCGAAACGATGGCTTACGCCACGCTGCTGTTTGAAGGCCACCCGGTGCGCATTTCCGGACAGGACGTTGGTCGCGGTACCTTCTCGCATCGCCACGCGGCGTTGCACAACCAGAAGGATGGCAGCACCTACATTCCGCTGCAGCATCTGTTCGAGGGGCAGCCGCGCTTCGACCTTTACGACTCCTTCCTTTCGGAAGAGGCGGTGCTCGCGTTCGAATACGGTTACGCCACCACCACGCCGAACGCACTAGTCGTCTGGGAAGCGCAGTTCGGCGACTTCGCCAATGGCGCGCAGGTGGTGATCGATCAATTCATCACCAGCGGCGAGCACAAGTGGGGACGCCTGTGTGGTCTGACCATGCTGCTACCGCACGGCTACGAGGGGCAGGGACCAGAGCACTCGTCGGCTCGCCTGGAGCGCTATCTGCAGCTGTGCGCCGAGCACAACATCCAGGTTTGCGTGCCGACTACTCCGGCTCAGGTCTACCACATGCTGCGTCGCCAGGCGATTCGCCCGCTGCGCAAACCGCTGGTCGCCTTGACTCCCAAGTCGCTGTTGCGTCACAAGCTCGCGATCTCGACTCTGGAGGAGCTGACTCAGGGTTCTTTCCAGACGGTCATTCCGGAAATTGATCCGATTGATGCGGCGAAGGTCGAACGAGTGATCATGTGCAGCGGTAAGGTCTACTACGATCTGCTGGACAAGCGTCGCAACGAAGGCCGTGACGATATCGCCATCGTGCGTATCGAGCAGCTGTATCCGTTCCCCGAAGAGGATCTGGCTGAGGCACTGGCGCCTTATCAGAACCTCAAGCACATCGTCTGGTGCCAGGAAGAACCGATGAATCAGGGGGCTTGGTATTGCAGCCAGCACCACATGCGTCGCGTAGCAGTGGCGTTCAAGAAGGAGCTGTTCCTTCAGTACGCCGGTCGTGATGCTTCTGCGGCTCCGGCCGTCGGTTATGCCTCGATGCATGCCGAACAGCAAGAGAAGCTCCTGCAAGACGCCTTCACCGTATAACCATCGCTGCGAGAGGCCGTGCAAGGCACGGCCTCGATGTAGAAACCGAATCAATAGGACCCCTGATAATGGCTATCGAGATTAAAGCCCCTACATTCCCCGAATCGGTTGCTGACGGCACCGTCGCCACCTGGCATAAGCAACCCGGTGAAGCGGTCAAGCGTGACGAGCTGATCGTTGACATCGAAACCGACAAGGTGGTCATGGAAGTGCTGGCTGAGGCGGACGGCGTCCTTGTCGAAATCGTCAAGAACGAAGGTGACACCGTTCTCAGCGGCGAGCTGCTAGGCAAACTGGAAGCAGGCGCAGCTGCCGCGGCTGCGCCTGCTGCGACTCCGGCTCAAGCCGCTGCTCCTGTCGCTGCAGCTCCGGCTGCCGCCGCTGAAGAGGCGATTCTGGCTCCGGCCGCGCGCAAGCTGGCCGAGGAAAACGGCATCGACCCGAACAGCGTGCGTGGCACTGGCAAAGATGGTCGCGTGACCAAGGAAGACGTGGTTGCTGCCATCGAAGCCAAGAAATCCGCTCCGGCGGCTGTCGCTAAGCCCGCTGCGCCGGCGGCTGCGGCTCCGGTCTTTGCCGCTGGTGATCGTGTCGAGAAGCGCGTCCCGATGACTCGCCTGCGTGCCAAGGTTGCCGAGCGTCTTGTCGAAGCTCAATCGTCCATGGCAATGCTGACGACGTTCAACGAAGTCAACATGAAGCCGATCATGGAGCTGCGTGCCAAGTACAAGGACCTGTTCGAGAAGACCCACAATGGCGTGCGTCTGGGCTTCATGTCCTTCTTCGTCAAGGCGGCCGTGGAGGCACTCAAGCGTCAGCCGGGTGTAAACGCGTCCATCGATGGCAACGACATCGTCTACCATGGCTACCAGGACATCGGTGTTGCCGTGTCCAGTGATCGTGGTCTGGTCGTTCCAGTCCTGCGCAATGCCGAGCACATGAGCCTCGCGGAAATCGAAGGTGGTATCAACGATTTCGGCAAGAAGGCCAAGGCTGGCAAGCTGACAATCGAAGAGATGACTGGCGGTACCTTCACCATCTCCAACGGTGGTGTATTCGGTTCGCTGCTGTCGACTCCGATCGTCAACCCGCCGCAGACCGCCATTCTCGGCATGCACAAGATTCAGGAGCGCCCCATGGCCGTCAATGGCCAGGTGGTCATCCTGCCGATGATGTACCTGGCGCTGTCGTACGATCACCGCTTGATCGACGGCAAGGAAGCGGTAACGTTCCTGGTTACCATGAAGGATCTGCTGGAAGACCCGGCTCGCTTGCTGCTGGACATCTAATCGAGACACCAGGGCTGCAGCTGACAGGAAGGGCGTGTGCCTGGCCTGTTGCCTGCAGCCTTTGGCTTTAAGTTGCGTAAAGAGGATTTGTAATGAGCCAGAAATTCGACGTAGTCGTCATCGGTGCTGGCCCTGGTGGCTATGTTGCCGCCATCAAGGCCGCCCAACTGGGTCTGAAAACCGCCTGCATCGAGAAGTATCAGGGTAAGGAAGGCAAAACCGCGCTGGGCGGGACCTGTCTGAACGTTGGTTGCATCCCGTCCAAGGCGCTGCTGGACAGCTCGTACAAGTATCACGAAGCCCACGAGAGCTTCAAAGTGCACGGTATCAGCACCGGTGACGTCGCCATGGACGTTCCGACGATGATCGCGCGCAAGGATCAGATCGTCAAAAACCTCACCGGTGGTGTTTCTGCGCTGATGAAGGCCAATGGTGTGACTGTGTTCGAAGGGCACGGCAAGCTGCTGGCTGGCAAGCAAGTCGAAGTCACCGGGCTGGATGGTAACGTTCAGACTCTGGCTGCGGAGAATGTCATTCTGGCATCCGGCTCCACGCCGGTGAACATTCCGCCGGCCCCGGTGGACCAGAAGATCATCGTCGACTCTACCGGCGCCTTGGATTTCCAAAGCGTGCCGAAGAAGCTCGGTGTGATTGGCGCCGGCGTCATTGGTCTGGAGCTGGGTTCGGTCTGGGCGCGCCTGGGCGCCGAAGTAACCGTTATCGAGGCCATGGACAAGTTCCTGCCGGCCGCCGACGAGCAGATTGCCAAGGAAGCCTTCAAGGTTCTCACCAAGCAGGGCCTCAAGATTCTGCTGGGCGCGCGTCTGACTGGCTCGCAGGTCTCGGGTGATCAGGTTACCGTCAGCTTCACCAGCGCCGAAGGCGAGCAGCAGATGACCTTCGATAAGCTGATCGTTGCGGTTGGCCGTCGTCCGGTCACCACCGATCTGCTGGCTGCCGATGCCGGTGTCGACATGGACGAGCGTGGCTTCATCTTTGTCGACGATTACTGCGCTACCAGCGTGCCGGGCGTTTATGCCATCGGTGACGTCGTACGTGGTGCCATGCTGGCCCACAAGGCGTCCGAAGAAGGTGTGATGGTCGCCGAGCGTATCGCTGGTCACAAGACCCAGATGAACTACGACTTGGTGCCTTCGGTGATCTACACGCATCCGGAAATCGCATGGGTCGGCAAGAGCGAGCAAGCGCTCAAGGCTGAGGGCGTCGAAGTCAACGTCGGTGTCTTCCCGTTCGCTGCCAGCGGCCGTGCGATGGCCGCCAACGACACCGCTGGTCTGGTCAAGGTCATCGCTGATGCCAAGACTGACCGCGTGCTGGGCGTTCACGTGATGGGCCCGAGCGCGGCAGAGCTGGTTCAGCAGGGTGCCATCGGCATGGAGTTCGGCACCAGTGCCGAAGATCTGGGCATGATGGTGTTCTCGCACCCGACCATGTCTGAAGCGCTGCATGAAGCTGCGCTGGCCGTTAATGGTCATGCCATTCACATCGCCAATCGCAAGAAGCGCTAAGCATCTCTGATGGTAGAAGACCGAAGCCCGGCGTGTTCCCTTGGAACACGCCGGGCTTTTGTCTGCCTAAGCTTGGCATTTTCAGTATCGACAGGTCGTTGAAAGGTATCGTGGATAGTTTTCAGCGACTTGAGAGAGGTGGCGCGGCTTGTGCGGCGCCGAAATGCGCAATACCAACCAAACGGTAGAGAAGCATGAATCTTCACGAGTACCAAGGTAAGCAATTATTCGCTGAATACGGTCTGCCGGTTTCCAAGGGCTACGCCGTCGATAGTCCGAAAGAAGCAGCTGAGGCCTGCGACAAGATTGGCGGCACTGAGTGGGTCGTGAAAGCCCAAGTGCATGCAGGGGGCCGCGGTAAGGCTGGCGGCGTCAAGCTGGTTCGCAGCAAGGACGAGGCTCGGGCCTTTGCCCAACAGTGGCTGGACAAGCGTCTGGTCACCTACCAGACCGATGCCAATGGGCAGCCGGTCAGCAAGATTCTCGTCGAGGCGTGTACGGAGATCGACAAGGAGCTCTACCTTGGCGCTGTCGTTGACCGCGCCAGTCGGCGCATCGTATTCATGGCCTCAACCGAAGGCGGTGTGGATATCGAGAAAGTCGCGCACGATACTCCCGAGAAGATTCTCAAGGCCACGATCGATCCTTTGGTTGGCGCTCAGCCGTTCCAGGCTCGGGAACTTGCTTTCCAGCTCGGGCTCAAGGGCGATCAGGTCAAGCAGTTCACCCACATCTTTGTTGGCCTGGCACAGCTGTTCAAGGACTACGACCTCGCGTTGCTGGAAGTGAACCCGCTGGTGATCAAGAAGGACGGCAACCTGCATTGTCTGGACGCCAAGATCAACATCGACAGTAACGCCATTTACCGTCAGCCCAAGCTGCGCGACATGGCTGATCCATCCCAGGATGATCCGCGCGAGTCCCATGCGGCGAAGTGGGAGCTCAATTACGTCGCCCTGGACGGGAACATCGGTTGCATGGTCAATGGTGCCGGGCTGGCCATGGGGACGATGGATATCGTCAATCTGCATGGCGGCAAGCCGGCCAACTTCCTCGATGTGGGCGGCGGAGCCACCGAGGAGCGGGTAACCGAGGCGTTCAAAATTATTCTTTCCGACAGTAACGTCGCAGCCGTTCTGGTGAATATCTTCGGTGGCATCGTCCGCTGCGACATGATTGCCGAGGGCATCATCGGCGCGGTCCGGGAAGTTGGCGTGCAGGTGCCGGTGGTGGTGCGTCTGGAGGGTAATAATGCCGATCTTGGCGCCAAGATGCTGAGCGAAAGCGGTCTGAACATCATCGGCGCCAACAGCCTGACCGATGCGGCCATTCAGGTTGTCAAAGCCGCGGAGGGCAAATAATGAGCGTGCTGATCAATAAAGACACCAAAGTCATCTGCCAGGGATTCACCGGATCGCAAGGCACCTTCCACTCCGAGCAGGCTATCGCCTACGGCACCCAGATGGTCGGTGGTGTCACACCAGGCAAGGGCGGCACGCGGCATCTCGGTCTGCCAGTGTTCAATACGGTGAAGGAAGCCGTCGAGGCGACCGGGGCTGACGCGTCGGTCATCTACGTGCCCGCACCTTTCTGCAAGGACTCGATCCTTGAGGCTGCATTCGGTGGCATCAAGCTGATCGTTTGTATTACCGAGGGCATTCCGACGCTGGACATGCTGGAGGTGAAAATCAAGTGCGACGCACTGGGTGTACGTCTGATTGGGCCCAATTGCCCAGGCGTCATCACTCCCGGCGAGTGCAAGATTGGCATCCAGCCGGGGCATATCCATCAACCGGGTAAGGTCGGCATCGTCTCGCGGTCCGGCACCCTGACTTATGAAGCGGTGAAACAGACGACCGATGCGGGTTTCGGCCAGTCGACCTGTGTCGGCATCGGTGGCGACCCGATCCCCGGGTCCACCTTCATCGACATCCTGACGCTGTTCCAGAATGACCCGCAGACCGAAGCGATCGTGATGATCGGTGAAATCGGAGGGTCGGCGGAGGAGGAGGCAGCGGCTTTCATCAAGGCCAACGTCACCAAACCGGTCGTGTCCTACATTGCCGGCGTCACGGCGCCGGCAGGTAAGCGCATGGGGCATGCCGGTGCGATCATCTCCGGTGGCAAGGGTACCGCGGAGGAGAAGTTTGCCGCTCTGCAGGACGCTGGTGTGAAGACCGTGCGCTCGCTGGCTGATATTGGTAAGGCGCTGGCCGAGGTGACTGGCTGGAGCATGCAGGGCGCCTGATATCAGGTCGTCTGCCGAAGGCCGCTTCTATGGGCGGCCTTCGTGCCACTCGAATTCCCTGCGCCGACTGTGTGCTCGGCATTCATCGCAAGACAATGGCATCATTGCCATCTTCCAATTTGCCTGCCGCGTTCACGAGAGGCGCAGGCTGCAGCACGGAGTTGGCCCAATCAGGCCGAATCCTGTTTTCCATATCCACGGAGAATTTCCTAACCCTTCCCGCTGTTGTGATCGCTGTTGGCTGAAGCTCCAGGGCTTCGGCCGCGTGGTATTTCTCGACAGCCGTTATTCCTTTGGTAGTTGTTTCGAATGAATCGTTTGAAAGGCTTCGACCTGCTTGCCCTGGGCTTCATGACCTTTGCGCTGTTCCTCGGTGCCGGCAATATCATTTTTCCGCCTAGCGCTGGTATGGCGGCGGGCGAGTTCGTCTGGCAGGCAGCGCTGGGCTTTCTGTTTACGGGGGTGGGGCTGCCTTTGCTGACAGTGGTGGCTCTGGCGCGTGTAGGCGGCGGCATGGATCGATTGACTGCACCGCTCGGACGGGTTGCTGGTACGCTGCTGGCCATCGCCGTCTACCTGGCTATCGGGCCGTTATTTGCCACGCCGCGCACGGCGGTGGTGTCCTTTGAAATGGGGGTAGCCCCATTTGCAGGCAACTCTGCCGCGCCGCTGGCGCTGTATACCTCACTGTTCTTTGCCGCCGTGCTGTTCCTGGTGCTGAATCCGGGACGTCTGGTCGACAGCGTCGGCAAGTTCATCACACCGGTGCTGCTGGCGGCGCTGCTGGTACTCGGCGGAGCGGCGCTGTTCGCTCCGGCCGGCGAGATTGGTGCAACCGCCGAAACCTACCAGACCAATCCGTTAATCAAGGGTTTCCTCGAAGGTTACCTGACCATGGATACCCTGGGCGCACTGGTGTTCGGCATCGTTATTGCCACTGCCATTCGTGACAAGGGCGTGACCGATGCGGGGCTTGTGACGCGTTACTCGATGACCGCTGGCGTGATCGCCGCGATCGGGCTGTCGCTGGTTTATCTGGCGCTGTTCTACCTCGGGGCTACCAGCCAGGGCATCGCCGGGGACGCACAGAACGGCGTGCAGATTCTCACCAGCTATGTACAGCACACTTTTGGAACCCCGGGTAGTCTGCTACTTGCCATCGTGATCACGCTGGCGTGCCTGACCACGGCGGTCGGCCTCACCGTCGCCTGCGGCGAGTTCTTCAGCGCTTTGCTGCCGGTTTCGTACCGCAGCGTGGTCATTCTGTGCGCACTGTTCAGCCTGCTGGTAGCGAATCAGGGGCTCACGCAGTTGATCAGTGTTTCGGTTCCGGTTCTGGTGGGGCTCTATCCGTTGGCCATTGTTCTGGTCGCGCTAAGCCTGCTCGATCGACTGTGGGTCTCGCAGGCACGGGTATTCATGCCGGTCATGGCGGTGACGCTGGTCTTCGGCGTAACGGACGGGCTCGCTGCGGCTGGCTTCACACAACTGATCCCGCAGTGGTTCAGCAGCCTGCCATTCGCCGAGCAGAGCATGGGCTGGTTGCTGCCGGCTCTGGGGATGTTGGCGGTGGCAGTCGTGGTCGATCGACTGCTCGGTAAACCGCAGCAAGCGTGATGCTCGCTGGTCTAGTGTGGTAATAGGGTGTTGCTGCAATCAGCACAGCCGCGACAGCGGCCTTGATGCTGCGGGCGCTCGCAGCGTCTCGCTATAATCCTGCGCAACTCTCGAGGGGCTGCCATGACGATTGCTGATCATCTGATACCGCATGCTGTTGCGGTCGGCTGGTTCATTCTCTGCTGGGTGGGGTACACCCGCTACGCCACCTGGCGCGGTCGTGACACGGCTTGCCTGGCCAGCGTGCTGCATCTCTATCGGCAAGACTGGATGCAGCGCCTGCTGCTGCGCGACAACCGCATCGCCGATGCCAACGTGATCGGTAATCTTGAGCGCAACGCTTCGTTTTTTGCCTCCAGTACTCTGATCATCCTCGCCGGCATCCTCACCGCCCTCGGCGCGTCCGAGCGCGCCGTGTCGTTGCTGGCCGATCTGCCGTTTGCTCAGCCTGTCAGCCGTGGCCTTTCGGAAATCAAGCTGCTTGGGCTGGCGGTAGTATTCGTTTACGCCTTCTTCACGTTCAGCTGGTGCATGCGGCAGTACAATTTTGCCGCGGTGCTGGTGGCCTCCGCGCCGATGGCGGGGGAGCGCAACGTCAGCGATCTGGAACGTAAGGCATTTGCCGAGCGGGCCGCGCGGGTCATCTCGATGGCGGCCAATCAGTTCAACTTCGGTTTGCGGGCCTACTACTTCGGCATGGCCACGCTGGCCTGGTTCATCCATCCGTGGTTCTTCATGCTGGTCACCACGGGGGTAGTGCTGATTCTCTACCGCCGTGAGTTTCATTCGGACGTACTGCAGGTCATGGTGTTCACGCCAACCTCTACCACCGACCCGCTCAAGGAGTAGGGGTAGCGCTGGCGAAGCGGTATCATGCCGGGCTCGATTCAGTGTCCGAGAGTACCGATGAGCGACAGCCATATTCTTGAGCGTACCCAACGCTTTCTCTCTTTATTGCGCCATTGCCAGGTGCTCGGCTTGCGCGTTGAGCATGCCGATCGCGACGGCCTGACTCTGCGCTTGCCCTACAGCGACAAGCTGATCGGCAATCCGGAAACCGGCGGCATTCATGGTGGCGCTATAACCACGCTCATGGATACCACCTGCGGCATTTCAACTGCCTGTGCGCTGCCGGAGCTGGAAGTCTGTCCGACGCTCGATCTCCGTATCGACTACATGCATCCGGCTGAGCCCGGCCACGATGTGTTTGGCTTTGCCGAGTGCTATCGAGTCACCCCGACAGTGATCTTCACCCGAGGTGTCGCCTACCAGCGCGACATCAATGAGCCCATCGCTCACGTGGTTGGCACTTTCATGCGCATGGGTAAAGGTGTACAGCCCTTGGTGGCAAAGGGGGGCGAGGCGTGAGCAAGGTGAATTTCAACGAGCTGGTACGTCAGGCGCATGAAAGCAATGACTACGACCCACTGATTAACCTAGTGCCCTACGCCAGGCTAATTGGGATCGAATGCCTGCGCCTGGGCGATGAGATGGTGTTCCGCCTGCCGCAGAACGAGGACAACATCGGCAACCCGATGCTGCCGGCCATACATGGCGGGGTGATCGCCGGCTTCATGGAACATGCGGCGATGCTGCATCTACTGATGTTCATGGGCGCACCACATTTGCCGAAAATCATCGACTTCTCGATAGATTATCTGCGAGCCGGTCACTATCGTGACACCTTCGCTGCCTGCCAGGTATGGCGCCAGGGGCGCAGGGTCGCCAACGTCGCGATCACTGCCTGGCAAACTACCCAGGCCGAACCCATAGCTACCGCCCGCTGCCATTTCAAGATCGACGAACCCTGACGTTCGGGCGAGGGTGGCCGGCTGGCGACCACCCAAGTTTGAGTCAAGGATTGTGAATGGATGCGTTGTTGATTCTCGGCGGTCTGCTGTTGACCCTTGCGGGTCTGGTCTGGCTGGTCAGCCTCGCCTTCGGGACCAGTCTCTTCTGGGGCATCGGCAGCCTGCTGCCGCCTGTCACACTCGCCTATGTGGTGCGGCACTGGAACGTGGCGCGCAAGGCGCTGCTGTTGGTTGGACTGGGCTTCATTCCCATGATCGTCGGCTTGTCGCTGTTGGCCGCGCGGGATGCCGAGCGGCTGGCGGCAATCTTCAGCATGCAATGGCTGCCTCAGAAGGCACAGCCTGAGCTGGCTACCCAGCTGCGTGGCCAGCTGAACGGCCGGGCTTTTACACCGCAGTACGGCGAGTACATTGATGGCGTACTGACGCTACGGGCGGGCAAGGACTTCTTCGCTCGACAGGAAGTCAGCATTCGCCTGCCGGAGCAGTTAGAGGGGCCGCTGGCCTTGGATGTGCTGCCGGATGATACCGGCAACCTCCCGGAGATCCGACTGTCCTGGTTGGAGCCCGGAACCGAGCGGCCGGAAGCGAGGCGGCTAACGGGTGGCTATACCCTGCACCTGGATCTGCAGCCGGAGGCACCCAACACATTGCGTGGGGACTTCCATCTGGTCCTGCCGCCGCACTTTGCGACCAGCCTGAGCGGAAAGGTCGAGCTATATACCAATCACCTGCGCTATCGCGATGGGCAGGTCGATACACAGCACGATTCCCTGGACACGATCGCTTATGTGGTGAAGGACTACCTGCAGCGCCGGTATGCCACTCGTGATGTTCAATTGGCACCGTTAGATGACGTCAGCTTGGCGGCGACCCGATTGACTATTGCTGCACGTGGTACCGTCCAGGGGCAAGAAGCGACACACGAACTCGTTCTGCTCAAAACCGCACAAGGCTGGCATGTCGAGGGAGACAACTATCCGCCGCTGGCCGCTGTGCAAGCACCGGCCAAACCGAGCGCTGCTCTGGTAGAGCCTGTCGTCGCACCGCCTGCCAGCACGCTCGATCGTCGGCCACGCTTCTCCATGGACCGTCTGTTGCGCAATCCCGGGCGTTACGAGCATCTGCTAGTGCGCGCCCATACCGAGCGCGGTGGCGTGGCGGAAGGGCGTTTCATGGGCCTCGACAGTGAGGGCAACTTGCGCATTCGTCGTGTCATCAGCGGCCCTGGTGAGGCCTATTACAACTTGGCGCCAGGCGAAATCGTGCTGTTGGAGTTGCTGGAGCCGTAACCGCAGCGGGGCAAGCGATGGCCTGCATCTCGCGCCAAGGTGTGCGGCAGCCCGTCAGCGTGCGTTCATAGCCCTTGAAATCCGTCGCGCGATCCCCCATCTGCCTGACACTGCCGCAGTTGCGGCCCGTGCCATTGACGATGTGGAGTTTGTGAACGATGAGTGTGGAGACTCAAAAAGAAACCCTGGGCTTCCAGACCGAAGTGAAGCAGTTGCTTCACCTGATGATCCATTCCCTGTACTCGAACAAGGAAATCTTCCTCCGAGAGCTGATTTCCAACGCCTCCGATGCAGCCGACAAATTGCGCTTCGAAGCATTGGCCAAGCCCGAGCTGCTCGAAGGTGGTGCCGAATTGAAGATCCGTCTGTCGTTCGACAAGGACGCCAAGACGGTCACTCTCGAGGACAACGGCATCGGCATGAGCCGCGAGGACGTCATCACTCACCTGGGCACCATTGCCAAGTCTGGTACCGCCGATTTCCTGAAGAACCTGTCCGGCGACCAGAAGAAAGATTCCAATCTGATCGGACAGTTCGGCGTGGGCTTCTATTCGGCCTTCATCGTTGCGGACAAGGTTGACGTCTACACCCGTCGCGCAGGTCTGTCGGCTGCCGAAGGCGTGCACTGGTCGTCGCAGGGCGAAGGCAATTTCGAGGTCGCCACCATCGACAAGCCGGAGCGGGGTACCCGCATCGTGCTGCACCTGAAAAGCGGCGAAGAAGAATTCGCCGACGGCTGGCGCCTACGCAACATTGTTAAAAAGTATTCCGACCATATCGCCCTGCCGATCGAGCTGCCGAAGGAGCCCCTTTCTTCTCCCGAGAGTGGCGAGGACAAGGACACGCCAGTCGAGCCTGAGTGGGAAACGGTCAACCGGGCCAGCGCGCTGTGGACCCGTCCGCGTACCGACGTCAAGGACGAGGAGTATCAAGAGTTCTACAAGCACGTCGCGCATGACTTCGAGAACCCGCTGACCTGGAGCCACAACAAGGTCGAGGGCAAGCTGGAGTACACCTCGCTGCTCTACGTGCCGGGTCGTGCGCCGTTCGACCTCTATCACCGCGAGGCACCCAAGGGGCTCAAGCTCTACGTGCAGCGCGTGTTCATCATGGATCAGGCCGACGAGTTCCTGCCGTTGTACCTGCGCTTCATCAAGGGCGTGGTGGACTCCAACGACCTGTCGCTGAACGTTTCCCGCGAGATCCTGCAGAAAGATCCGGTGATCGACTCGATGAAGTCGGCCCTGACCAAGCGCGTGCTGGACATGCTGGAGAAGCTGGCCAAGGACAAGCCCGAAGAGTACAAGGCGTTCTGGAAGGCTTTCGGTCAGGTACTCAAGGAAGGCCCGGCGGAAGACTTCGCCAACAAGGAGAAAATCGCCGGCCTGCTGCGTTTCGCCTCCACCGCTGGCGAGGGCGACGAGCAGTCGGTATCGCTGGCCGACTACCTGGGACGCGTCAAGGAAGGCCAGGACAAGATCTACTACCTCACCGGCGAATCGTACGCGCAAATCAAGAACAGCCCGCACCTGGAAGTCTTCCGCAAGAAAGGCATCGAAGTGCTCCTGCTCACCGACCGCATCGATGAGTGGCTGATGAGCTATCTCACCGAGTTCGACGGCAAGCAGTTTGTCGACGTTGCGCGCGGTGACCTGGACCTGGGCACGCTGGATTCGGAAGAGGACAAGAAAGCCCAGGAAGAAATTGCCAAAGCCAAGGAGGGGCTGATCGAGCGGCTTAAGGCAGCCCTGGGGGATGAGGTGGCGGAGGTGCGTGTATCACACCGGCTAACCGATTCACCGGCGATTCTTGCTATCGGCGAACAGGATCTTGGCTTGCAGATGCGCCAGATCCTCGAGGCCAGCGGGCAGAAGGTTCCGGACGCGAAGCCGATCTTCGAGTTCAACCCAAGCCATCCGCTGATCGAGAAGCTCGATGGCGAGCCTGACGAGGATCGCTTCGCCGACCTGTCGCACATCCTGTTCGATCAGGCCGCGCTAGCGGCAGGCGACAGTCTCAAGGATCCGGCCGCTTACGTGCAGCGCCTGAACAAGCTGCTGGTAGAGCTGTCCGCCTGAGGCTGAGGCAAACGCCGTAAAGAAAAGGCCCGTCGCATGACGGGCCTTTTCGTTTCGCGGGTGGATTATACGAGTTCGCTGACCAGGCGCGTGCCATGGGCCAAGTTGTCGGCGACCGGGCAGCGCTGCTCGATCTGTTCGAGCATGGCCTGCTTGGCTTCCCGGCTGAGATCGGCATCGATGTCGACCTTCACCCGCAGCTCTTGGAAACCGGGGCGGACGCTGGGGTCGCGACCGAGCAGGCCAGCCGGATCGTAATCGGCTTCGATCTCGAACTGCATCCCGCGCAGCTCGATCTTCTGCTGGTGCGCGATGAATCGGCCGATGGTCCCGAAGCAGCCAGCCACGGCTGCAAGGATGGCTTCCAGTGGCGTCGGCCCGAGGTCCTGACCCGCGGCATGTTTGGGTTGATCCATGATCAGCCGATGATTGCCGCATTCCACTTCGATGCTCATGCCTGCGTTCATCTGTCCGCGAGCGCTGATGGTTTTGAGTGCCATGGATGGATCCTTTGGTTTCGGGTTCGTGGTGGAGCCTGGTCGATAAGATACGTCAGGACTACAGGACAGCGAGAGGGTACTGGCGGCAGACAGCTTCACCTTTGATATCGATCAAATACCGGTGGGGGTATATGGTCCGGCATTCGGATTTGGGGTCGAAAGCAATAAGCCGAACGGCATGCACCGGCGGTTGTCTATCAGGCTGGTTGTCAGGAGGACTTCAGTTGTCGATTGCACGTATCTGCCTCATTACATGTTGCCTGCTCGGACTTATTTCGGCTGCGCAGGCGCGCGACTATCGCTACAGCGATGCCCACTTGCATTACGTGGACTTCTTTCAGGAAAGCGACGGCATGCCCAAGCTGCTGGCGGCAATGGATGCCGGGAAGATTGATCACGTGATGATCAGCGGTATTCCAGTGGCCAAGAAATGGCACGAGAACGAGCCGAAGCGGCCACGGTACTACGCCGGCGACGATGCACCGGTGTACTGGTACAGCGCGACCGATGTGCTGGTGGCTGCCGCTCTGGAGGAACTTGATGAGACGCAACGCCAGCGTTTCCATCCATTTCTCTCCGGCTTCAATCCCAACGATAAGAACGCCGATGCACACATCCGCCGGATGCTGGAGCTTCATCCCGGTCTTTGGCAGGGCATTGGCGAAGTGTTTACCCGTCACGATGACGTGACCGCCCTGACCGAAGGCGATACGCCGAGGGCCAACAACGAGGCGCTGGCGCGCGTCTACCACCTGGCTGCAGAGTTCGACCTGCCGGTGCTGCTGCACACCAATATCACCTCCAAGCGCGAACGCAATCCTCTGTATCTGACGGAGCTGGAGGAACCGCTGCGCAACCATCCACATACTCGATTCATCTGGGCGCATGCCGGCACCAGCATGGAGCTGCATCGCCATCAGGAGAAGCTCGAGTTTCTCCTGCCGACGGTGAAGCGGTTGCTCGATGACTACCCCAATCTCTATATCGATCTATCGTGGACCATGCTCAATCCCTACCTGCTCGACGAACACGGTAAGCCGGATGCGCAGTGGCTTGCACTGGTCGAGCTCCATCCGACCCGCTTCGTGCTGGGTTCCGACGTGGTTGGACGTTTCGACAAGCTGGGTGAGGGGATGGCGGCTTTCGCACCGTTCCTCGATGCGCTGCCGGAGGATGTCGCGCGCCAGGTCGCGCGGGAGAATTTTCTTGCGTTGTTGCCGCGCGACAAGACCCGCAATGAAGGATTGTCACGCCCCTGAAATGAGCGAGTCATATTCTCCAGCCTTTCGAAATGAAGGCGAGGCTGGACATGCGATTCAAATCAATGGTTTTTTGGCTCTCGGCGGCGCTGTTCGCTGAAAGCGCCATGGCGCAGGTGCGTCTCGACGGCGACGTGGAGTACGGAGTATTCGAAAGCCCGGAGGTTGAACTTGAAGCGGGGCAGCGGTTGCTGCGTACCGGCGCGCAGTCAATCAAGCACACCACTGATATCCCAGCCAGGCTGGGGACCAAGTTTGGTCTGCGCTATAGCCTGGTGGGAAAGCGTGAAGGGGACACGCCACTGACCCTGCTTTATCTCACACCAGGTGTCGTGACGGCCGATGGCGTTCGTCACGACAAGTTCGAGGTGGTTCAGGCGCTGGCGCCGGCTGCCGCCCAAGACGTCATGGCGTTCGAGTTCACCGAACCACACGAGCTGGTGCGCGGTGAATGGCATTTCTTCGTGTTTCAGGGTGACCGCAAGCTCGCCGAGCAGCGCTTCAATATTCGGTGAGTCCTGGCCGAGGTTGTTGTGCTGCCATTCATCGGCAAAGCCTCGAAGTTGCCGATTTATTGGCGTCAAAGATTCAAGTGTTAGAAAGCTCGCTCCGATAATGTGACCGAATCGGCATTCTGACTGCCGCAAAATTCTGTCATGGAGCGAGGTTGTCCCATGTTCATCCGCAATTTGAATATTTCCAAACGCTCGGCGTTGGGCTTCGGCCTGATCGGGCTGCTCGTGCTGCTGCTTGGCCTGTTTGCTCTACGGCAGATGAACTTGATTCGCGAGGAGGGAAGCGAGGTCAGCAGTCAATGGCTGCCGAGCATCACGGCGTTGGGTGAAGTGAACCAACACACCTTGCGAATCCGCATCCATACCCTGCGTTTGTTGCTCGATCGCACGAGGGTAGAGGAGAACCGGGCGGTCTTGGAGCGCTTTCGCAATGACTTGCGTCCGCTCGAAGAGGCTTACGCGCGGACCATTTTCATGGCTGAGGAAAGGGCTATCTTCGGCCGCTATCTGGCGGAGCGGCAGCGCTTCGAGGAGGTTCTGAGCGAAGTTCAGCGATTGGAAGGCAGTGGGCAGCTAGAGGCTGCGGTCGAGCTCGTTGGTTCTCAGTTCAATCAGGTCGCCAGCGCCATGAGCAGTGAAGTACGTGCTTTGGTTGAGTTCAACCGGACGCAGGCTGAGCTATCGACCGAAAGCGCACAGACGTACTTCGTTTCCGCGCGAGCCTGGATGGTCGCAATGTTGGTCGGTGCGGGGCTGTTGACCTGGCTGCTGGCATGGGTTTTCACCCGCAGCATCGTGAAGCCGCTGGGGCAAGCCGTCGCTGTCGCGGAAAGCGTGGCTGGGGGGGATCTTGCCCGGCCGATCGAAATCGAGGGCAATGATGAACCGGCGCGCTTGCTGATGTCTCTCAAAACCATGCAGACCAGCCTGCGCGATACCATCCAGCGGATTTCCGACTCCTCCAATCAGCTCGCTTCCGCTGCCGAAGAGTTGAACGTGGTCACCGAAGACTCCACCCGCGGGTTGCATCAACAGAACACCGAGATCGAGCAGGCCGCCACGGCAGTGAACGAAATGACCACAGCAGTCGACGAGGTCGCTCGCAATGCGGTGGCAACCTCGGAAGCGTCGCGCGAATCCGATGCAACCGCGCAGCACGGACGCCAGCAGGTCATCCGTACGGTCGACTCCATCGGTCTGCTGGCTGGCGATGTGACGAACACCGCCGCAGTCGTCGAGCAGCTGGCAGGGCAGGTGCGTGACATTAGCAAGGTGCTGGATGTTATCCGTGCGATCGCCGAACAGACCAACCTACTGGCGCTGAACGCGGCGATCGAAGCGGCACGGGCGGGTGACGCCGGTCGTGGTTTCGCCGTGGTGGCAGATGAAGTGCGGGCGCTGGCGCATCGCACCCAGCAGTCGACCCAGGAGATCGAGCAGATGATCGGCGATGTTCATCGGGGCACCGATCAGGCTGTGCAGGCAATGCAATCCAGCAACGAGCGCGCCCGCACCACGCTCGAGATGGCGCAGGCAGCGGGTACAGCGCTGGATGCCATTGCAGACGCGATCGGTCAGATCAGTGAACGCAACCTGGTGATCGCCAGCGCATCGGAAGAGCAGGCGCAGGTCGCTCGCGAGGTCGACCGCAATCTGGTGAACATCCGCGATCTGTCACTGCAGACCTCGGCCGGTGCCAACCAGACCAGCGCGGCTAGCCAGGAACTGGCGCGACTGGCTGTCGATCTGAACGCTCTGGTGGCCCGCTTCAGTATCTGAGCGGCACAACCGAACGCCCGTCGCCCGGTCGATGCCCTGGTCAGCGCCGGGGCATGTTTCCGCTGAGTCGGCTGGCAGCTGCGCGGGTATGACCGTTTGCCTTCTGGCGTGCAACGGCCGGCAAGGCTGGGCTAATGCGTGCGAGCCGCGTAGTATCCGGCGTTTTTTACGAGTGGCGGGCTCGTCGGCCAGCAAGTCGTGCGGCGGACGGGCCGCCATGTCTACAGCCAGATAGTCTCGAGAAGCAGCCCATGTCCGATCTGCCAAGCCGTACCTTCCGATTTCTCAGCCGCACCAGCCTGGTCGCCCAGATCATCGTCGGCCTCGTTGCCGGTGGCGTGCTGGCGTTGCTGGTGCCGTCCGCGGCGCAATCGGCGGGCTTGCTCGGCGATCTGTTCGTGGCGGCGCTGAAGGCCGTCGCACCGGTGCTGGTGTTCGTACTGGTCACCGCTTCGCTGGCCAACCACAAGCGCGGCCAGCCGACTCATGTCCGACCGATCATCCTGCTTTATGCGCTGGGAACTATTAGCGCCGCGGTGGTGGGGGTGACCGCAAGCTTCCTGTTTCCCACCGAGCTGACGCTGGTCAGCCAGACCACCGACGTGACCCCGCCGTCCGGTGTCACCGGCGTTCTGCAGACGTTGCTGTTCAACGTCGTGGATAATCCGGTGCGGGCGCTGATCAGTGGCAACTTCATTGGCATTCTGGCGTGGGCCATCGGACTGGGCTTCGCGTTTCGCCATGCTGGGGAGAGCACGCGGCAACTTGTCAGTGATCTGTCCGATGGCGTGACGCTGATCGTCAAGGTTGTCATCCGGTTGGCGCCGCTGGGTGTGTTCGGCCTGGTTGCCAGCACGCTGGCTGAATCGGGCTTCGAAACCCTGTTGGGCTATCTGCAGCTGTTGTTGGTGCTGGTAGGCAGCATGCTGTTCATGGCGTTGGTGATCAATCCGCTGATCGTGTATTGGCAGATTCGCCGCAATCCCTATCCGCTGGTGTTCATGTGCCTGCGTGAAAGCGGGATCACGGCGTTCTTCACCCGTAGTTCGGCGGCGAACATCCCGGTCAATCTGCAGCTTTGCCAGCGTTTGGGCTTGCACAAGGATACCTATTCGGTGTCGATTCCTCTGGGGGCGACTATCAACATGGGTGGCGCCGCGATCACCATCAGTGTGCTGACGTTGGCAGCGGTCCATACCTTGGGCGTGGCCGTGGATCTACCGACGGCGTTGCTGCTGAGCCTGCTTGCCTCTGTGTGCGCCTGCGGTGCATCGGGGGTGGCGGGTGGATCGTTGCTGCTGATCCCGCTGGCGTGCAGCCTGTTCGGTATCTCCAACGACTTGGCGATGCAGGTGGTGGCAGTTGGCTTCATTATCGGCGTAGTGCAGGATTCCGCCGAAACCGCGCTCAACTCATCGACCGACGTGCTGTTCACCGCTGCTTCGTGCCTTGCTCATGGCGATACGGTCGAGGCGGATGGCTGAAACGGAAAGCGCTGCTGGCGCAGCCTGCGAATAAACCCGCTACAGAAACGACAACGGCGCCCGAAGGCGCCGTTGTGTTTTTCTGCGATGGACGCGATCAGCCTTTCCAGCGCTTGAGCACCAGCGTGGCGTTGGTGCCGCCGAAGCCGAAGCTGTTGCTCATGACGGTGTCGAGCTGAGCGTTCTCACGCGATTGACGCAGGATCGGCATGTCGGCGACTTCCGGATCCAGCTCATCGATGTTGGCCGAACCGGCGATGAAATTGCCTTCCATCATCAGCATGCAGTAGATCGCCTCGTGCACGCCGGCGGCGCCCAGCGAGTGACCGGACAGGCTCTTGGTGGAGCTGATGGTCGGGACCTTGTCGCCGAACATGTTGCGCACAGCCTTGATCTCGGCCACATCACCGACCGGAGTGGAGGTGCCGTGAGTGTTGAGGTAGTCGATCGGGCCTTCAACGGTGGACATCGCCTGCTGCATGCAGCGCAGCGCGCCTTCACCGCTCGGGGCAACCATGTCGTAGCCATCGGAAGTGGCGCCGTAACCGACGATTTCCGCGTAGATCTTGGCGCCGCGCTTGAGTGCATGCTCCAGCTCTTCGACTACGACCATGCCGCCACCGCCGGCAATGACGAAGCCGTCACGCTTGGCGTCATAGGCGCGGGAGGCCTTCTCCGGCGTGTCGTTGTACTGGCTGGACAGCGCGCCCATGGCGTCGAACAGGCAGCTCTGGCTCCAATGTTCTTCCTCGCCGCCTCCGGCAAAGACCACGTCCTGCTTGCCCATCTGGATCTGCTCCATGGCATGGCCGATGCAATGCGCGCTGGTCGCGCAAGCCGAAGCGATGGAGTAGTTGATGCCCTTGATGCGGAACGGGGTCGCCAGGCAGGCCGACACGGTGCTGCTCATGGTGCGCGGCACGCGGTATGGGCCGATGCGCTTGACGCCCTTGTCGCGCAGGATGTCGATGGCTTCCATCTGGTTGATGGTCGAAGCACCACCGGAGCCAGCTACCAGGCCGATGCGCGGGTTGGAGATGTCGTCGGCGCTGAAGCCGGCATCCTTTACCGCTTGTTCCATGGCCAGGTAGGCATAGGCCGCGGCGTCACCCATGAAGCGCAGGACCTTGCGGTCGATCAGCTCTTCGAGATTCAGGTTGACGGAGCCGGAAACCTGGCTGCGCAGACCCATGTCCGCATAAGCCTGATTGAAGCGAATGCCGGGGCGGCCGGCGCGCAGGTTGCCGGAGACGGTCTCTTTGTCATTGCCCAGGCAGGAAACGATACCCAGGCCGGTGATCACGACGCGACGCATGCGGATGTCCTTCAAAAGCTGTCGGTAGAGGTGAACAGGCCGACGCGCAAACCTTCGGCACTGTAGATCTCGCGGCCATCGACGCTGACCGTACCATCGGCGATGCCGAGGATCAGCGAGCGGTTGATGGTGCGCTTGATATGGATGTTATAGGTGACCTTCTTGGCGGTCGGCAGGACCTGGCCAAAGAATTTCACTTCGCCCGAGCCGAGGGCACGGCCGCGGCCGGGGTTGCCCTGCCAGCCGAGATAGAAGCCGACCAGCTGCCACATGGCGTCCAGGCCCAGGCAGCCGGGCATGACCGGATCGCCTTCGAAATGGCAAGCGAAGAACCAGAGATCAGGGTTGATATCCAGCTCGGCGACTAGCTCGCCCTTGCCATACTTGCCGCCCACTTCGCTGATGTGAACGATACGATCGACCATCAGCATGTTCGGCGCGGGCAGTTGCGCATTACCGGGACCGAAGAGCTCGCCGCGGCTGCAACGAAGCAGGTCTTCCCGAGTAAAGGCGTGTTGTTTGGTCATGCGTATTCCTCAATGGGCCCTTCTATGCAGGGCTTATCGCTGCTCACTGACCGGCGCCGGCAAGCGGAGCCTGGTTATAAAGACTAGTCATAGACTGTCGCGTTGTGGCTAAAGTCACAGCGTGGTCAGTCGGTCATTCGCCCGGTCATCCACCGTTCGACAACGAAAGGGCGGAATCGGCCGGCTACTTTAACACTCCTTGCCCGGCAACGAAGACTTTGCGACGGGTTCTTGTCATAGACCAATGTTCAACGCAGTAATGCCGTCACCGCTGCAAATGGCTTCGTGTCGTCATCCTGCGCGGTTCGCAAGACGTTGATGACCGCGCTCCGGGGCTGGTGCTGGCCGCGTGCGGCGCGCTACGTATAATGCCCCGCACCGCCATCCGAAATGGCCCACTACGGTAACCACATGACAGCTAAGCAACCTATCGCTGTGCTCGGCGGCGGCAGTTTCGGCACCGCAATCGCCAATCTGCTAGCGGAGAACGGGCATGCCGTCCTGCTTTGGATGCGCGACGCCGAACAGGCCGAAAGCATTCGCACCCAGCGGCAGAACCCCCGATACCTCAAGGGGGTAAACATTCTGCAGCAGGTGCAGCCGACCACCGATCTCGCACAGACGCTCGATGCCTGCGAGCTGATCTTCGTCGCGCTGCCCTCGAGCGCGCTACGCCAGGCACTGCAGCCTCATTCAGCTCGGCTCGCCGGTAAGCAGCTGGTCAGCACTACAAAGGGCATCGAGGCGGACGGTTTCAAGTTGATGAGTCAGATTCTCGAGGAGGTTGCACCGCAGGCGCGGATCGGCGTGTTGTCCGGTCCCAACCTGGCGCGCGAAGTGGCCGAGCACGCGCTGACCGCGACCGTGGTAGCCAGTCACGATGAGACACTTTGCCGCAACGTACAGGACGTCCTGCACGGTCGTACCTTTCGCGTGTACGCCAGTGCCGATCGTTTCGGCGTCGAGCTTGGCGGGGCGTTGAAGAATGTCTACGCGATCATGGCGGGAATGGCGGCAGCGCTGGGAATGGGCGAGAACACCCGCAGCATGCTGATCACCCGTGCGCTCGCCGAGATGACGCGCTTTGCCGTCAAGCTCGGTGCCAATCCCATGACCTTTCTTGGCCTGGCCGGAGTAGGCGACCTGATCGTGACCTGCACCTCGCCGAAGAGCCGCAATTTCCAGGTGGGATACGCGCTGGGCGAAGGCCTCAGTCTGGAGGAGGCGGTTTCTCGTCTGGGTGAGGTGGCCGAGGGCGTCAATACGATCAAGGTGCTCAAGTGCAAAGCCGAGGAGCTGCAGGTCTACATGCCGCTGGTCGCGGGGCTGCATGCGATTCTTTTCGAGGGGCGTACGCTCGATCAGGTCATTGGTGCACTGATGAGCGGCGAGCCGAAGACTGACGTGGACTTCATTTCCACCGATGGCTTCTGAAGTAAGGACTACCGGAGATAACCATGAACCATTCCAGTCGCAAGGCAGATCGAGAGTCGCTCATCCTGCGCGCCGTGTGGATGCTGCTGTTTTTTCTGGCCTGGCAGTTGGCTGAACTCGTACTGCTGGTGGTCGTGCTCCTGCAGTTCGTGCTGCGGGTCACCAAGGGGCAGCCAGATGCGGGCTTGCAGGGCTTCGGTGACAGTCTGAGCCAGTACGTTGCGCAGATCGGCCGCTACGCCACCTTCAATACCGAGCACAAACCCTGGCCACTGTCGGACTGGCCTGCACCTCGTGCCGCCGATAGCGAGCTATGCGCGCAGACGCCACCGCAGACACCACCCAAGACGGAAGAACCGACGGCATGAAACTGTGGCTGTTACGTCATGGCGAGGCCGAGCCCCGCGCCCGTACCGATGCCGAGCGCAATCTGACCGAGCAGGGCAGGCGCGACGTCCGTGAAATTGCTGGCCATCTGCGCAATCGGCCGTTGCAGACGATCCTGGTGAGTCCTTATCAGCGGGCGCAGCAGACCGCGGAAATCGTGCGGCAGACACTGGGGTTCAGCGGTAGCTGCGAAACGGTGCCGTGGTTGACGCCTGATTCCGATCTGCGCGATGCGCTGCTGTATCTGGATCGGCGTACCGAAGAGCATCTGTTGCTGGTTACTCATCAGCCCTTTGTCGGTGCGCTCGGTGGCTGGCTGGTCCATGGCCAGCTCAGCGAGTCGCTGCCGATGGCGACGTCCAGTCTTGCTGAGCTGGAAGGCGAGGCACTGGCAGGAGGTTTGATGCATCTGGCTTCTCTGCGCCACGTCCGCTGACTGTGCCAAGAGTCAGATGTGCCCGAGCAATCCAGCATTCCAACAAGAACAATCATGTAAATGGAGAGCGTGCCTTTGAGTATCTGGAAGCGCCAACCCGATCTGGACAGCCTGCACAGCAGTCGTAAGAACACCATCAGCGAACTGCTGGATATCCGCTTCGAGTCGTTCGACGAGGAATCCATCACCGCTAGCATGCCCGTCGATTCGCGCACTCATCAGCCGTATGGCTTGTTGCACGGCGGTGCCTCGGTGGTACTGGCCGAGACCCTCGGCTCAATGGCTAGCTACCATTGCATCGATACCTCGAAGTTTTATTGCGTCGGCCTCGAGGTGAACGCCAATCATCTTCGCGCACTGCGCAGCGGTCGGGTGACCGGCGTTTGCCGCGCAGTGCACCTGGGGCGCTCGACGCACGTCTGGGATATTCGCCTGAGCGGCGAAGACGGCAAACCCAGCTGCATCTCCCGACTCACCGTAGCGGTGGTGCCGCTGCCCGGTTGAGCCTTGCGGCGCGCCGCAGCGAAAGGGTCTGTTGTTTGGCATGAATGCCGCTCATTCAGTCGTGCTATGGCAATTGCCCGACACTTGCGGCTACCAGACAATGGGCCCGACCTCCATCGCTGTGCCGGAACCCATGTCGCAACCCATCTTCTTCGCCCATGCCAATGGCTTTCCGTCGGCCACCTATCGCAAGCTGTTTGCCGCGCTGGCACCGGAGTACAGCGTGGTACACATGGATCGGCACGGCCACGACCCACGCTTCCCGGTGGATGACAACTGGCACAACCTGCTGCAGGAGCTGTTCGAGCAGCTCGAGCGGCTGGATGAGCCGGTCTGGGGAGTAGGGCATTCCTTCGGTGGCATGCTGCATTACCGCGCCGCGCTGCTGCGACCTGAGTTGTACCACGGCGTGGTGATGCTCGACTCGCCGCTGCCGACCTGGTTCGATCAGACCATCATCTGGGCCGCCAAGCGGCTGGGCTTCATCGATCAGCTCACGCCGGCCGGGCGTACGCTGGGCCGCCGCGAGCAGTTTGGCTGTGCCGAGGAGGCGCGCGCGTACTTCGCTGGCAAAGCACTGTTTCGCGGCTTCGATCCCGACTGTCTCGAGGCTTACATCGAACATGGGCTCGAGCCGGCCGGGCAGGGTATGCGTCTGCGTTTCGATCCGCAGACCGAGATCCAGATCTATCGCAGCGTGCCGCACGTCACGCCTGGCTGGCCGCCTTCGTTGAAGATTCCTCTAGCCATGGTCCGTGGCCGTGAAAGTCGCGTGGTGTTGCCGCACCACGGTTACCTGTTGCGGCTGATGTCACGTGGCGAGGCGCACAGCCTGCCGGGTGGCCACATGTTTCCGCTCGAGCGTCCGCAGGACACCGCCGAACTGCTCAGGCAGCTGTTCGGTCGCTGGAGCCTTGCCGAAGCCGCGCAGGGGATCGCATGAGTCTCGCGTTCGAGGAAGTTAGGCTGAATCTGCCACACATCGAGGTCGCGGCTCATCTGTACGGCCCCGAAGAGGGCAGTCCGGTTATTGCGCTGCATGGATGGCTGGACAACGCCGCGAGCTTCAGTCGGCTGGCGCCGCGTCTGGAGGGTCTGCGCATCGTAGCGCTGGATTTGCCGGGGCATGGTCATTCCGCACATCGTCCAGCGGGGGCGGGTTACAACATCTGGGACTATGTGCTCGACGTGCTGCAGGTGGCTGAACAGTTCGGCTGGCAGCGTTTCTCTTTGCTGGGCCACTCGATGGGCGCGATCGTTTCCGTGCTGCTGGCGGGTGCCTTGCCGGAGCGGGTCGAGCGTTTGGCACTGATCGATGGCGTGATTCCCTATACCGGTGAGGCGGATGACGCGCCGCAACGGCTTGGTGCGGCGCTGAACGCTCTGTTGGCCGTCGACGACAAGCGCAAGCCGGTCTATGCGACATTCGAGCAGGCGGTCGCTGCGCGAATGAAAGGCGTTGGCGCGGTCAGTCGTGAGGCGGCCGAGCGCCTGGCGCAGCGAGGATTGATGCCTGTTCCAGGAGGCTATACCTGGCGCACCGACGCACGGCTCATGCTGCCGTCACCGCTGCGACTGAGCCGCGCGCATGCCTTGGCATTTGTCGCCCGGGTTGCCTGCCCGACCAGTCTGGTGCTGGCGGACCAAGGACTGATGACCGAGCCGAAGATGCGTGAATTGGCCGCGAAGCTGCCTTTCGAGGTACATCACCTTGCCGGCGGCCACCATCTGCATCTGGATGACGAGACGGGCGCGGACGCTGTCGCGACGCTTTTCAACGCCTTCCTCCGCTAGCCGAGCGAACACGCACGCGGCTGCAAGACTCTGTGGCAATCCCTTGCTTGACTTGCTTTTGGCAACTGGCGAGGCTGAACCCCTGTTTCAGCCGGGAGCCCCAGATGATCGATTCCTACAGCTCACCCCTCAACGAACAGAGCGCTCCGTCGTCCTCGTCGACACCGTGGTGGCTCTCGGTGGCTCTCGGTGGGTATCGTGGGACGACCAGAGGCTGCTCCCTGCAGTTCTACAGGACACTCCTTGGTCGTGACGAAAACGACCGCCAGGTGAAAACCCTGCACTCGATGGTGATTCGTTGAAAAAACCTATGCGATGGACATGGATGATTGGCTTGCTGGCAGCAAGCGGCTCGCTGATGGCCGGCGATATTCCGGGGAGTGCCGATCTAGCGGTGCTGGCGCGCTACCCGCAGGCGCAGATCGTTGCCTACCAGCAGGAGCAGGTGCGCGAGCGAATCTATCCACTGGATTCGATCCGACGCATCAGTGGCAAGCTGCGCATGACTGACCAGGTGGTTGCGGCGGGGCAACTGACGGCGCTGACCTACCTGCTGCCCGACACCCACAGCGGCATCGAGGCGTTCACTCAGGCCCGCCGCGACCTGCTGGCCGATGGCGGCGAGCTGCTGTTCTGGTGCGAAGGCCGCGAATGCGGCTCGAGCAGTCTGTGGGCCAATGCCATCTTCGGGAAATCGATGCTCTATGGTCCGGAAGGGCAGCAGGCCTATCTGCTGGCGCGCTTGCCAGACGCAGACGACAGACTGGTGGCGCTGTACGGAATGACTCGCGGCAATGGCCGTCCCTATCTGCAGGTCGAACAGCTGGTGCCGGAGGCGCCGCTGGGCGAGCTGCTGCCGACTGCGGCGACGCTGTTACGCCAGCTGCGTGACAGCGGTGAGTTACGCTTGCCGCGATTGCCGGACGAGCCAGCGGCTGACTGGGCGGGCCTGCTCGCCAATGTCATGCGTCTCGACAGCACCATTCGTGTCAGCCTGGACGGTCGCGCGGCCGTCTCCTGGCGGGACGCGCTGATTGCCGAACGCGTGCGTGCCGGACGGCTGGAGGTGGATGAGTCGCAAGAGGCCGGTCTGGTCATGAGGCTCTTGCGCTGAGCTCGTTTGTCAGGCTGCAATAGCCGCCTTGCCTGATGTCCCGTCCGGGGACACCAGAGTTTTCTCGTAGAGTGCCTCGCATGCTCAACAATGACCGTCTGCTGGTGCAGATACTGCTCCTGGCCCTGCTCGGCGCCTGTCTGTGGGTGCTGGCTCCGTTCGTTTCGGCGCTGTTCTGGGCAGCGGTGCTGGCATTCGCCAGCTGGCCGCTGATGCGGCTGCTGACGCGCTGGCTGAAGGGCAATGCGACCCTGGCGGCGGGTGTACTGACCTTCTGCTGGATGGTACTGGTCGCGGTGCCACTGGTCTGGCTCGGCTTCAACATCGCCGATCAGATTCGCGAGGCCAATGCGCTGTTGCATAACCTGCAGGTCGATGGCCTGCCGCCGCCGCCAACCTGGCTGGGGGAATTGCCGTTGGTTGGTGAGAGGCTGGTAACGCTTTGGGGCACCATTGACGAGCAGGGTACGGCGCTATTGGCCAGCGTTCGGCCGTACATCGGCCAGGTCGGCAACTGGTTGCTGGTGCGCAGCGCGCGGGTCGGTGGCGGGATGCTCGAGCTGGCGCTGAGTCTGGTGCTGGTGTTCTTCTTCTATCGCGACGGACCGCGTCTGGCAGCGTTCGTGCATAGCCTGCTGGATCGTCTGATCGGCGAGCGCGCTGAGCACTATCTGGAGCTGGTGGCTGGCACCGTGCAGCGTGTGGTCAACGGCGTCATCGGCACGGCCGCGGCACAGGCGATACTTGCGTACATCGGTTTCAGCATCGCCGGAGTGCCGGCGGCGCTGGTGCTCGCAGTGCTCACCTTTGCCTTCAGCTTCGTCATGGTGCCGCCGCTGGTATGGGGCCCGGCGGTAGCCTGGCTCGCCTGGCGAGGCGATTACGGCATGGCCGTGTTCCTGGGTGTCTGGGGCATGTTCATCATCAGCGGCGTGGACAATATCCTCAAACCCTATCTGATCAGCCGCGGCGGCAACCTGCCGTTGGTGGTCGTGTTGCTAGGGGTGTTCGGCGGGGTGTTGGCGTTTGGCTTCATGGGCCTGTTCCTCGGTCCGACCCTGCTGGCCGTGGCCTACAGCCTGCTCGGCGACTGGTTGGTCAAAGAGGTGCCGGACGCGGTCGGCCACCCGGCCCATGCCATCGACTCAACCGACAGCCGGCCGCAGTGCTAGCGCGCTACAGCTCCTGCTCGTAGCGCACTAGAGCATCGTGCGCCACGATGCGCCCCAGCTCGATCAGCTCCGGCGCCTTGTAGAACTCGTAGAAGCGGCAGGCGCGCTTGGGGATGTTCACCAGCACGTTGGGCGGGTAGCCGGCGATCTTGTACTGCGCCAGTGACGACTGCATGACGTCGAAGCTCTGGTTGATCAGGTCCAGCAGCGAGGCCGGTCCGGTGACATCTACGACGGTGGCGCCTTCGGCCGACTTCGGCGCGTTCTGACTGGTTGGTGCGGTGGGTGGCTGGTCGCCACGCAACAGCTCGCTCGCACGAATGTCGGCGATATGCTGTGTCGAGAGTTCGGCGTCTTTGCGCCAGAACGGAAGGTGCGAGCTGATCGAGGTCAGCATCGAGTCGAAGCGCCCCGGACGTTCGATTTCCGGTAGCGGATATTGCTTGTGGTTATTGGCGTTGAGGTTGACCGCGACGATGAGGTCGCAATGGCTGGATACCACCGGCACGATGGGCAGCGGGTTAAGCAGCCCGCCATCGACTAGCACGCGATTGTCCTGTACGACCGGAGTGAACAGGCTGGGGATCGCCGCCGATGCGCGCATCGCCAGCTCAAGACTGCCTTCCTGGAACCAGATTTCCTGCTGATTGGTCAGGTCGGTGGCGACCGCGGTATAGGGGATCGGCAGGTCTTCGATGTTCACTTCGCCGAGGATTTCGCGAACTCGACCGAAGACCTTCTCGCCACGGATCGCGCCCAGGCTGAAGCTCGGGTCGACCAGGCGCAGCAGGTCCAGGTAATCCAGACTCTCGATCCACGCACGGTACTCCTTGAGCTTGCCGGCGGCATAGATGCCCCCGACGACGGCGCCCATGGAGCAGCCGGCGATGCAGTCGATGGTATAGCCCCGGGCGAGTATCTCCTCGATGACCCCGATATGCGCATAACCTCGTGCGCCCCCCGAGCCCAATACCAGCGCTACTTTCTTGCTCATGTGAATCCCCCTGTTCAAGGCTTGTAGCTTCACGCCTTCGGCAGGTGAGTCGCAAGGGGCGCCATACCAAAGCAGAGGGGCTGCCGATATTGGTCGGCATGCAGCGCTGCCGCCTTGAGCCACGCGCTTTGCTACAATCGCCGCCCGTTTTGCATGCGTCACGAGAGAGCCCGATGAGCGAACCGATCCGCCTCACCCAATACAGTCACGGCGCCGGCTGCGGCTGCAAGATCTCGCCCAAGGTGCTGGACGTGATTCTTGCCGGCAGTGGTGCGCAGAATCTCGACCCGCGCCTGTGGGTCGGCAACGCCTCGCGCGACGACGCGGCGGTGTACGGCATCGACGAGGAGCGCGGTGTAGTGTCGACCACCGACTTCTTCATGCCCATCGTCGACGATCCTTACGATTTCGGCCGCATCGCCGCGACCAACGCGATCAGCGATATCTATGCCATGGGCGGTGATCCGCTGATGGCCATCGCCATTCTCGGCTGGCCAGTCAACGTGTTGCCGCCGGAAGTCGCCCGCGAAGTGGTGGCTGGTGGCCGTGCCGTATGCGATGCCGCAGGCATCCCTCTGGCCGGCGGGCATTCGATCGATGCACCGGAACCGATCTTCGGCCTCGCCGTCACCGGCCTGGTGAGCAAGAGCCAGATGAAGCGTAACGACACCGCAACTGCCGGCTGTCGACTGTATCTGACCAAGCCGCTGGGCATCGGCATCCTCACCACCGCCGAGAAGAAGGCCAAGCTGCGCCCGGAAGATGTAGGCCTGGCGCGCGACTGGATGTGCACGCTGAACACGCCCGGCAGCCGCTTCGGCAAGCTCGAGGCCGTGCGCGCCATGACCGATGTCACCGGCTTCGGTCTGCTCGGCCACCTGGTGGAGATGGCCGACGGCAGCGGCCTGACCGCTGAGATCGACTACGCGCGCGTGCCGCGTCTGCCGGGCGTCGAGTACTACCTTGAGCAGGGCTGCGTACCGGGTGGCACCCAGCGCAACTTCGACAGCTATGGAGAACGCATTGGTGCGCTTGACGAGGCGCACAAGCAGCTGCTCTGCGACCCGCAGACCAGTGGCGGTTTGCTGGTGGCTGTAGCGCCTGAAGGTGAGGAGGAGTTCCTCGCGGTTGCCGCGGCGCTCGGCCTGGCACTCGAGCCGATCGGGCAGCTGGTTGCAGCGCGCGACTATGCAGTCGAGGTACGCTGATGCGTGGCGATACCGATAACTATCGCGAGCTATTCCTCAACGATGTCCCGATGATGGATGCTCGCGCGCCGGTGGAGTTCGCCAAGGGCGCCTTTCCCGGCGTGGTCAATCTACCGCTGATGAACGACATCGAGCGGCAGAAAGTCGGTACCTGCTTCAAGCAGCATGGCCAGCAAGCCGCCATCGCCCTCGGTCACCAGCTGGTATCGGGCGAGATCAAGGCTGCACGCCTACAGGCGTGGAGCGACTTCGTCCGTGCGCATCCGAATGGCTACCTCTACTGCTTCCGTGGCGGTTTGCGCTCGCAGATCGTCCAGCAATGGCTGCATGAGGCCGGCATCGACTACCCGCGGGTGGTCGGCGGCTACAAGGCGATGCGCCACTTTCTGCTGGAAACCACCGAGCAGGCCGTGGAGCAGTGCGCGTTCGTGCTGGTCGGCGGCATGACCGGCACCGGCAAGACCGAGGTACTGGCGCAGCTGAGCAATGGTCTGGATCTGGAAGGTCTGGCCAATCATCGTGGTTCCAGTTTCGGCAAGCGTGCCACGCCGCAGCCCTCACAGATCGATTTCGAGAACGCCCTGGCGATTCGCCTGCTGAAGATGCGCGCTGCCGGCATCGAGCAGTTCGTCGTAGAGGATGAGGCTCGTCTGGTGGGCCGTTGCTCGATTCCGTTGCCACTCTTTCAAGGCATGCAGCAGTTTCCGCTGGTGTGGCTGGAAGACAGCCTCGAGGGCCGCATCGAACGGATTCTCAAGGATTACGTGATCGATCTCTGCGCCGAATTCATCGCCGAGCAGGGAGAGACAGGTTTCGCGGCGTTTGCGGAGCGTCTGCAGCAAAGTCTGGTCAATATCAGCAAGCGCCTGGGGGGCGAACGCTACCAGCGGCTGGCGCTGCTGATGGATCAGGCGCTGGCCGAGCAGGCGCGCAGTGGCGCGGTGGATCTGCATCGTGGCTGGATCGAAGGGTTGCTGGGCGAGTACTACGATCCGATGTATGCCTATCAGCGCGAGAGCAAGGCCGAACGCATCGAGTTCGCCGGCGAGCAGCGGGCAGTGGTCGAGTATCTGCTACAGCGCGCCAGCACTGGCAAGCTTTAATCACATGACAGCAAACCGAGGGATGATGCGATGAAGACGTGGATATCTGTGCCCTTGCTGGCGCTGTTGCTGGTCGGTTGCGCCGGCAAGACGGCCTACCGTGACAGCTGTGCCGCGGAACTGGACGCGGCGTGGCGAGAGCAGAGCCTGGCGGAAGCCGAAGGCTTCGCCGGCACCGTCAGCTATTCGAAGGCGATGGCCTTGCTGACCGGCGCCAAGACCCAGCAGCAGTTCGAGGCGTTCCGCGGCTGCACCGAGAAGGCGCAGAAGGCTCGCTTCTACTTGCGCGAATCACGCGCAGGACGCTGAGCCAGTTACACCAAGCCCGCGGATGCCAGCCATCCGCGGGCTTTTTTGTGGGTTCGCGTCGCCCCTAGAGAGGCCAACCGGCACGTCGCCGCACCCACTTCTCCATCTCCACGACCGTCAGCAACGCGGCGCCGGCCAGCAGACAGAGAGCCCAGCCGCGCAGATCCAGCGACTGCGTGGCGAAGAGCCGCTGCAGCGGCGCCCAGTGGGTGAACGCCAGCTGCAATACCACGAGCAGCGCGATCATGCCCCAAACCATCGGGTTGTCGCGCAGTCCGAAGCGCGCCGGTGCGGTGGTCTGCCGACTGCTGAACAGGTAGGCGATCTCGCACGCCACCAGCCCGTTAACGGCCAGCGTGCGGCTGGTGTCCAGGCTCCAGCTCAGCTGCTGCGCATAAACGAACAGGCCCATGCAGGCGACGGTCATTGTCACGGCGACCAGCACGACCCGCCATAGCACTTGCGTGCTGAGCAGCGGTGCGCGCGGGTCGCGCGGTGGTCGCCGCATCAGGTCGGCCTCGCCCGGCTCGAAGGCGAGCGCAAAGGCCAAGGTCACCGCGGTGATCATGTTGACCCAGAGAATCTGCAGCGGCGTGATCGGCAGCGTCAGCCCCAGGGCGATGGCCGCCAGCAATACCAGTGCTTCACCGCCGCTGGTGGGCAGGATGAAGAGAATGGATTTCTTCAGATTGTCGTAGACCGTGCGACCTTCCTCCACGGCATGGGCGATGGTGGCGAAGTTGTCGTCGGCGAGTACCATCTGCGCCGCTTCCTTGGCCACTTCGGTGCCCTTGATCCCCATCGCCACGCCGATGTCGGCACGTTTGAGGGCGGGCGCATCGTTGACGCCGTCCCCGGTCATCGCCACCCGTGCGCCGCATGCCTGCAGACGCTCCACCAAACGCAGCTTGTGGGCCGGGCTGGTACGCGCGAATACCGTGGTGACACTCAGACGATCATCGAGCTGCGCATCGCTGAGGCGATCGAGCTCGGCTCCGGTGAGTGGCGGTTGGGTGCCGAGCCCGAGGCGCTGTGCGATGGCCGCGGCTGTCGCAGCGTGGTCGCCGGTGATCATCTTCACTGCAATCCCGGCACCGAGACATTCGCCGATGGCAGCTATGGCTTCCTCGCGCGGCGGATCGAGCATGCCGACCAGGCCCAGCAGGACGAAGTCACCTTCGAGGTCCTCGTAGTTCAGTTCGTGTTGCGGCGCGTCCAGCGCGCGCATTGCTAGCCCGAGCATGCGCAGCCCCTGGCTGGCGCCATCATCGAGCACCGCATGCCAGTAGCTCGGGTCCAGCGGTTCGGCGCTACCTGCGACCAGTTGCTGGTTACACACCTCGAGCAGCCGCTCCGGGGCGCCGACCAGGTAGATCAGTCCGTGGCCGGAGTGATCGTGATGCAGGCTGGCCATGCAGCGGCGTTCGGAGCTGAATGGGATGCCATCGACCCTGGGCACGTGGGCCTGCTCGTGAGCCGCGTGCAGGCCGAGCTTGCCGGCGAGAGTCAGCAGGGCGGCCTCGGTCGGATCGCCGGTGATGTGCCACTGCTCGTCTTTGCGCAGCAGGCTCGCGGTGTTGCAGAGCAGGCCGGCGCGTGCCAGCTCCTGCAGATCACTCGCCTCTTCGAGCTCACAGAGACGGCCGTCGTCGCAGCGGATCTGGCCTTCCGGAGCATAGCCGACGCCGTCGATCAGGTAGCGGTGCGCGGCGGTGTACACCTGTTGCACGGTCATCTCGTTGCGGGTCAGGGTGCCGGTCTTGTCCGAACAGATCACCGTTACCGCGCCGAGACTCTCCACGGCCGGCAGCCGGCGAATGATCGCCCGGCGTCGTGCCATGCGCTGGACACCCAGGGCGAGGGTGATGGTCAGGATGGCGGGCAGTCCTTCGGGAATTGCCGCCACGGCCAGGCCGACCGCCGCCAGCAGCATCTCGTCGGACGAGTAGCCGCGCAGGGTGATGCCGAAGGCGTAGGTGCCGATGGCCAGCGCAAGGATGATGAAGGTAAGCAGCTTGGCGAAGCGCGTCATGTCGCTCAGCAGGGGCGTCTGCAGGCTGACGACCTCGCCGAGCATGTGGCTGATCTGTCCCAGCTCGGTCTTGCCGGCGGTGGCCACCACGACGCCGTAGCCGCTACCGGCGCTGACCAGGGTGCCGGAGTAGGCCATGCTGTGGCGATCGCCGATGCTGGCGTCGTTGGCCACTGGCTCGACCTGCTTGTCACTGGGCAGTGATTCACCGGTCAACGCCGCCTCTTCGATGCGCAGGTCGCGGCATTCGACCAGGCGCAGGTCGGCCGGTACGCGGTCGCCAGCTTCCAGCAGCACCATGTCGCCGGGCACCAGTTGCTCGGCCGGTATGTTGACGGTCCGCCCGGCGCGACGCACCTTGCTGTCCAGGGTCAGCATCTTCTGGATGGCGCGCATGGCCTGTTCCGCCTTGCCTTCCTGTATGAAACCGACGATCGCATTGATCACCACTACGGCGAAGATCACCGCGCTGTCCAGCCATTCGCCCAGGGCCAGGGTGACCAGAGCCGAGAGCAGCAGCACGTAGATCAGAAGGTTGTGGAACTGCAACAGAAAGCGTTTCACCGGTCCGTTGTGGCGGCGGCGGGGCAACCGGTTGGGGCCGATTGCCTGCAGGCGCTTGTGCGCTTCCTCGGCGCTCAGGCCGCTGGTGGAGGCCTCCAGATGCTGCAGCGTCTGGTCGGCGGGTTGCGCATGCCAAGCGTCTGGCTTGGGAGTAGGCATAGCGGCTCCTGACAGCAAAGAAGCCCCAAGCCTAGGCTGTCAGGCGTGCCGATGCATGGTTCTGGATCAAGCGGCGGGTCACAAACTCGTCACCAGGCGTTTCCGTCGCTTTGCCTGGCCACGGATGCTCAGTAGCATCGGCCGGACTAACAGAGGAGAGTTGCATGCGCACCCGATTGGACGCCTGTCTGCGCGCGGTCAATGAAGTACTGCTCGGCAAGGAGGCTCAGGTACGGCTGGCCCTGGCCTGTCTGCTGGCACGCGGCCATTTGCTGGTCGAGGACATGCCCGGGATGGGCAAGACCACCCTCAGCCATGCGTTGGCGAAGGTGCTGGGCCTGGAGTTCCAGCGCATTCAGTTCACCTCCGACCTGCTGCCCGGCGACATTCTTGGGACTTCGGTGTTCGACAAGGACAGCGGGCAGTTCGTGTTCCATCCGGGACCGATCTTCGCCGAGCTGGTGCTGGCCGACGAGATCAACCGCGCCACGCCCAAGAGCCAGAGCGCGTTGCTGGAAGCCATGGAGGAGGGGCAGGTCACCATAGAAGGTGCAACCCGGCCGCTGCCGGAACCGTTTTTCGTCATCGCCACACAGAACCCGGTAAGTTCCGGCGGCACCTTCGCCCTGCCGGAATCGCAGCTGGATCGCTTCCTCATGCGTGTCTCGCTGGGCTATCCGGCGAAGGCTGCGGAAAAGGCGCTGTTGCTGGGTGAGGCACGGCGTGACCTGCTGACGCGCCTGCAACCGCTGCTCGAACGGACCGAGTTGCTCGCCCTGCAGGACACGGTGGCGACGGTGCGGGTCAGCGACGCGCTGGTCGACTACGTGCTGCGCCTGGTGGAAGCTACGCGGACGCAGCCGCAGTTCGCCTGGGGCTTGTCACCGCGTGGCAGCCTGGCGCTGCTGGCCGCGGCGCGTGCCTGGGCGTTTCTCGATGGGCGCGACTACGTCATTCCCGAGGACGTTCAAGCGGTGTTGCCCACCGTGGTCGGTCACCGTCTGCGCGAGCGTGCCGACGCCACCGGCCACGGTGGCGGGGCCTTGGTGCAATGGCTGTTGCGCGAAGTGCCAGCGCTCTGATGGCGGCGTTTCTATCCAAACGCGAGCGTCACGCGTGAGGCTGCTGCCGCGTTTTCGTGATCGCTGGTTGCTACGGCGGATTCCGCCGGCGTCCAGCGTTCGGCTGGATCAGCGGCGCATCTTCATCATGCCGACGCGCGTCGGGCTTGCCTTCGCCGCGGCGCTATTGCTGATGCTGCTGACCGCGATCAACTACCAGAACAGCCTGGCCTACGGCCTGACGTTCCTGCTCGGCGCGCTGTTTCTGGTCACCATCCTGCACACCTGGCGCAATCTGGCCGGGCTCCTGTTGCATGCCGGCGGTACCACCGCCGCCTTCGTCGGTGAGCAGGCCAGCCTGCGCGTGCGCCTGGAGAGCCAGGGGCGGGCCTATCAGGCGGTGGCGATCGGCTGGCCGGCCAGCGGTCTGCACCTGCTGGATGTGCCGGCAGGCGGCACGCGGGAAGTCGAACTGAGTCTGCCGACCCAGCGCCGCGGCTGGCTGCGTCCCGGGCGGGTGCGGGTGGAGAGCCGTTTCCCGCTGGGGCTGCTGGTGGCTTGGAGTTGGATCGATCTGGAACTGGCGGCGCTGGTCTATCCGCGCCCGCTGGCGGGCGATCGCCCGCAGCAGGGCGGCGCGCCGCAAACCGAGGATGAAGGGCTGCTGGCGCGTACCGCCGGCGTCGACGACTACCAGGGACTCAGGCCCTGGCAACCCGGTGATTCGCGCCGGCGCTTGCACTGGAAGGCCTACTCCCGCGGACACGGACTGCTGGTGAAAGACTTCGCCAGTCTGCTCGGTAACGAGCCGCTGCTGGATTTCGATGCCCTGCAAGGCGACACCGAAGAGCGCCTGTCGCAGCTGTGCCATTGGGTCGTGCAACTGAGCACCGATCAGCAGCCCTTCGCGCTGCGCTTGCCGGCCGAGACGATCGGTCCAGACAGCGGTCAGGCGCATCGCGACGCGTGCCTGCGCGCGCTGGCGTTGCATGGCGAGCATGTGGAGCCGTCCAGATGAGCGCAAAACCGGGCATCCCCCGCAACAGTCTGATCTGGCTGCTTGTCGCACAGGTGCTGGTGATCCTGCCGCACCTGACCCATCTGCCGTTGTGGATCATCGGACTCTGGCTGGGGTGTGCGGTCTGGCGTGTGCAGATATTCCGCATGCGCCTGCGTTTTCCCAACAGCTGGGCCAAGGCGGCGCTGATGATCGGAGCCGGATTCGGCGTGTACTTCTCGCGCGGCAGTCTGGTTGGTCTGGAAGCTGGCGTGGTGCTGCTGATCGCGGCGTTCATTCTCAAACTGGTGGAGATGCGCAGCCAGCGCGATGCATTGGTGCTGATCTTCCTCGGCTTTTTCGCCGTGGTGACCAGCTATCTGTTCGAGGATGGGCTGCTGGCTGGTGTGTACAGTCTGTTTCCGGTTCTGTTCCTGCTGGCGGCGTTGATCGGCCTGCAGCAGGGCGCGCTGGTGACGCAGCCCTGGCCGACTCTGCGCCTGGCCGGCAGCCTGTTGTTGCAAGCGGTTCCGCTGATGCTGCTGCTGTTTCTGTTCTTCCCGCGGCTGGCGCCGCTGTGGTCGTTGCCGCAACCAAGTGACCGCGGCGTGACGGGCTTGGCCGATCATATGGCGCCGGGTGACATCGCTCGGCTCGGGCAGTCCGCTGCGCTGGCATTCAGGGCGAGCTTCGACGGCGAGATTCCACCGCGCGATCAGCTGTACTGGCGCGCCGTGACCTTCGAACGTTTCGATGGCAGGCGCTGGTCGCAGTCCTTTGCCTCGCAGGTGCCGCAGGCGCCGGAATGGCAAGCGCTAGGTGAGCCGCTCAGCTACAGCATCATCATGCAGCCCAGCGGCCAGTCCTGGCTGTTCGCCCTCGACGTGCCACAGGTCGAAGCGAGTGATACGCGGCTGATGGCCGATTTCCACCTGCAGCGGCACCAGCCGGTCAATCAACCGCTGCTCTATCGGGTGACCTCCTGGCCGGCGGCGCGGCGCGAGGCCAGCCGCGCACCGGAGAGCCTCGGTCGCACGCTGCAGCTACCGCCACAGGGCAATCCACGCAGCCACGCCTGGGCGGGGCAGCTGCGCCGTAGCCTGCAGGAACCGGAGGCCGTGGTGCAGGCGTTGCTGCGGCATTTCAATCGCGAGCCGTACCATTACACGCTAAAGCCGCCGCCGGTAGGGGCGGACATCGTTGACGATTTCCTGTTCAACACGCGCAGTGGCTTCTGTGCGCACTATGCCGGGGCGATGACCTTCGTGCTGCGCGCCGCCGGCATCCCGGCACGGGTGGTGGCGGGCTATCAGGGCGGCGAGGTCAACCCGGCGGGCAACTACCTCTCGGTGCGCCAGCTCGATGCCCACGCCTGGGTGGAATACTGGACCGCCGAGCGCGGCTGGGTCAGCGTCGATCCGACTTTCCAGGTCGCGCCGGAGCGCGTCGAGCGCGGGCTCGAAGAGGCCCTGGCCGAGCAGGAAGGCTTTCTCGAAGACTCCCCGATGTCGCTGCTGCGCTATCGCGACATCGGCTGGCTGAATCAGCTGCGGCTACGCTGGGACCAGCTCAATTACGGCTGGCAGCGCTGGGTGCTCGGCTATCAGGGCGAGCAGCAGCTGCAACTGCTTCGCCGCTGGTTCGGCAAGCTCGATGGCACCGCGCTCGGTATCGGGGTCGTGGCCGCGGGGGCGCTACTGCTCGGCGTGCTGGCACTGCTGTTGTTCAAGCCTTGGCGACGCGAGCGCGACCCGCAGCAACGCCTGTTTCTGGCCTTCGAGCGTGCGCTGGCACGCCAGGGGCTGCGGCGCCAGCCGGGCGAGGGCGCGAGGACCTTTGCCGAGCGTGCGGTGCACCGTCTGCCGGCGCAGGCCGAGGCGATCCAGACATTCCTGCGTCTGTATGAGCAGCAGCGTTACGCCGCTCGTGCTGCGGCGCCAGCTGAGCTGCGCAGGGCGCTGAATTCCCTTCGTCGCCAGCTTCCCTGGCGTCGCGTGACGGAAAGCGAGAGACGCTGAGGCGCCCGCTCGTCGATTGTCGCGCTGGATGGGGCAACATTCCGCGTGCAGCGATGGCGGTTCCGACCTCGCATGCCGGCTGGCGCAGCTTTACCATCGCCGGCACAAGATAACGACAAGAGGTGGACATGACCCTTTCCGAATTGCTTTGCGCGGTACGTGAACATCCGCAACAGCTGGTCATTCCCGCCACCTGGGGACAGGGTCGAGCGGGGTTCGGCGGTCTGGTGGCGGCGCTGGTGTATGAGGCGATGCGGGCCAAGGTGCCCGAGGGCCGGGCATTGCGTTCGCTGGCGATCACCTTCGTCGGGCCGCTGGCGCTCGACAAGCCGGCCAGCTTCGAGGCCGAGGTGCTGCGCGAGGGCAAGGCGGTGAGTCAGATGCTTGGTCGCGCGGTGCAGGACGGGCAGGTAGTGACCATCGTCCAGGGCAGTTTCGGCGCCGCCCGCAACTCAGCGGTCGATGTACCGGCCGAACCGGCGCCCAGCATGCCGCCGGTGGATGCCTGTCAGGAGCTGCCCCATGTGCCGGGGGTGACGCCGGAGTTCACCCGCTATCTGGCGATGCGCTGGGGAATTGGCGGATTGCCCTTTACCGGCAATACCTCCCGCGAGATGGGCGGATGGGTGCGGCAGCGCGGCGATGTGCCTCGTGAGCCGATGACCGAAGCGCACCTGCTGGCGCTGGTCGACGCCTGGCCGCCGGCTGTTCTGCCGCATCTGAAGAGCTTTGCGCCGGGCAGTTCGCTGACTTGGACCATCGAGTTCATCCAGCCGCTACCCCGCCTGGATACCCATGACTGGTGTATGTACCGCGCAGTGATCGAACATGCCCGCGACGGCTATGGACACTGCGCGGCGGCGCTGTGGACGCCGGCGGGCGAGCTGGTGGCGCTGAGCCGGCAGACGGTGACGGTGTTCGGCTAAGCGGCTCGACGCGGCGGCGTTACGGTATGCAGCGGCGCCGTAACGCCGCGGCGGTGGCGTTCACAACTTGAGCTGGCCGATCGCGCGGCTCAGCTCGCCGGAGAGGGCGGCCAGCTGCGCGCTGGTGCTGGCGGAATCGACGGTCTGCTGCACGGTTTGCTCGGTGACGTCGCGAATGCCGGTCACCGAGCGATTGAGTTCTTCGGCAACCTCGCTCTGCTGCGCTGCAGCCACGGCGATCTGCGTATTACTTTCACGCATCTGCGCCACTGCGGCGGTGATCGACTCCAGCGCCTGCGCCGCCTCGCGCGCCTCGCGCACGCAGTCGTCGGCCTTGAACGAGCTGTCCTGCATGAACTCCACAGCGTCCCGGGTCATCGCCTGCAGATTGCCGATCATGCCGGTGATCTCGTCGGTGGAGTCCTGCACCCGCTTGGCCAGGCTGCGCACTTCATCGGCGACCACGGCAAAGCCGCGGCCCATCTCGCCGGCACGTGCCGCCTCGATGGCGGCGTTGAGCGCCAGGAGATTGGTCTGTTCGGCGATTCCGTGGATCACGCCGACCACACCGTTGATCTTCTGGCTGTCCGCGGCCAGCTGGCCGATGGTCTCTGCGGTCTGCTGCACGCCAAGCGAAAGGCTGGAAATGGATTTCTCCACCCGCGCCACCACGCGATGCCCTTCGCTGGCCAGTTGGTCGGCGTTCTGCGACTGATCGCGGGTGTCGCTGGCATGCTCGGCAATGTGGAACACGGTGGCGCTCATCTCATTGATCGCGGTGGCGGCCTGATCGGTTTCGCTCTGCTGGCCGAGCATGCCCTGGCGCACGTCACTCATGCTAGCGGCCAGGCGGCTGGCGCCATCGTCCAGGCGTGCCGCCGCCTGCGCCACGGTGCCGACGATGCGCTGGTAGCCGGTCTGCATCGCGTTGAAGGCGCTGGCCATCTGGCCGACCTCATCGCGGCTGTCGAGCGGCACCCGCACACTCAAGTCGCCGGAGCGTTCGACGTGCAACATGATGTCCTTGAGCGTGTTGAGATGGCTGAGCAGGAAACGGATCAGCAGCTGCGAGGCGCCGAGCAGGCCGAGCATGAGCACGGCAACGGCGGCGGCATAGCTGAAGAAGTGCTCGCTGAGTACCTGCAGGGCGCTGGGCGTGTGCGCCAGTACAGCGAACTTATGGCCGTCGGCACGTGAAACGATATGCACGCCGATCAGCGGGTTGCTGGCGAAGAAGCGATCGTGGGGCAGTGGTGCCCAGCCGTCGCCGCCTCGCAGCGAATGCCCCTCAATTGCCAGGTTGTCACCGGGCTGAAAGCTCAGCAGCTGGGGGCTGCGTGGCAGCGCGGCGGCGTTTGGCCAGGCGCTCAGCAGCTCCGCCTGGGCTTGTGCGCCGCGTTGCGCATCGGCGCTGCGCGCCTGCTGTTCCACCTGAACGGCGTAGAGCACCAGCAACAGGGTGATCACAAAGGTGACCATGTTGAGCGCCCAGAACTTGTATTTCAGCGACAGATCGCGGACCCAGACAAACATGACGGCTCTCTTCCGATTCGATGTCGGCTTAGCGGCAGCGAATTGGTGAGCTTGAGCACATTTTTCGCAGTTTCACTCCAGCGCCGGTAGGCCGAAGAAGCGCCGCGCGCAGAGCGTGCTGTGCTCGGCGAGGTCCGCTTCGCTTTCACCGCGATGGCGCGCCACCTCGCGCAGCACCTCGCGCAGAAAGGCCGGCTCGTTGTGGCCGGATTTCGGCTTGGGCCGTAGCGTCCGAGGTAGCAGATAGGGTGCGTCGCTTTCCAGCATCAGCCGGCCACGGGGTATCTCGCGTACCAGTGGGTGCAGGTGCGTACCTCGGCGTTCGTCGCAGATCCAGCCGGTGATGCCGATGTGCAGGTCGAGATCGAGGTAGGCATACAGCGCGCGTTTCTCGCCGGTGAAACAGTGCACCACAGCGGCGGTGAGCCGATCGCGGAACGGCCGCAGGATCTCCACCAGCCGTTGATCCGCCTCCCGCTCATGGAGAAATACCGGCAGTTGCGTCTGTACCGCCAGTTCGAGCTGCTCTTCGAGTACGCGCTCCTGCTGTGGGCGCGGCGAGAAATCGCGGTTGAAGTCCAGCCCGCATTCACCGACCGCGCACACCTCGGATTCGCGCAGCAGGTCGCGCAGCTGCGTCGCGCTGGCGGCGTTCCACTGGCTGGCGTCGTGCGGGTGAACCCCGGCTGTGCAGCGCAACCGCTGCTGGCTGTCGTCGAGTTCGCGACACAGCGCCAGTGCAGCCTCGCTTTCGGCGAGGCTGGTGCCGGTCAGTACGCATTGTGTGACGCCGGCGGTACGGGCGCGCTCGAGTACCTCGCGGGCGTGCCTGGCCAGGCTCGGATGGGTCAGGTTGACGCCGATATCGACAAGCTGCATCGAGACTCCTACTAAGGTGTATTTGCTTGAATATCAATGTGATGCGCAGGTTATCCAAACCGTTTATCACGTCCAAATTGGCAGAGTGGACGCCGCTGTGAGAGGCTTCGCTCCCCTTGAACAACCGATACCCTGGTTGAAGCCTGGTATGTCCGGAGCCATGTCCCGCCTGCTGCTGATTGTCTGCCTGCTGGTGCTTGCGCCCGGGCCGGCGGCTGCGCGCGTGATGGGCCCCGATGCGTGGAAGACGTCAACGAGCGTGCGCGACCTGGCCGAGATACGCCGTAACGGGGTGCTGCGGGTGTTGGTCAATCAGAGCCGCAACAGTTCCGGAGAGGTCAAGGGCGAAGCCATAGGCGTCGAGTATGCACGCCTGCGGGCCTTCGAGCGCTATCTGAACCGGCAAGCCGGACGCCCCGTCAGCCTGAAGATCATTCCCAAAGCCAAGGATCAGTTGCTGGGCGCGTTGCAGCGCGGTGAGGGCGATCTGGTCGCGCCCGGCGAGTTGCTGGATCCGCAAGGGATGCGCGGTGTCAGTCGCAGCCGACCGGTGGTCAGTGATGTGGCTCTGGTGCTGGTGGGGCGCCAGGGTGGTCCGCGCTACTCGCGCCTGGAGCAACTGTCAGGGCGCAGCCTGGCGCTGGCGGCGGGAAGTGCCGCGGGGGCGGCGATCGCCGAGCTGAACAAGCAGCTGATGCAGCGCAAGCTGGCTCCGGTGGTGGTCGAATGGGTCGATCCGACGTTGGCGGTGGAGGATGTACTGGAAATGGTCCAAGCCGGGATCTACCCGGTCACCGCGGTGGAGCAGACCATTGCCGAGCGCTGGGGCAAGGTGATGCCCAAGCTCCGTATCGAGCATCAGGTGCAGCTCGGGAACAAGGCCAACATGCACTGGTTCGTACGCAAGGACGCCAACATGCTGCGCGCCAGCGCCGATGGCTTTCTCAAGAGTTACCGCGCTCCCGAGAACCAGGATGCGGCTTTCCAGCGCGTCTATCGACGCCTGTACAAGGTGCATTACCCCCTCGATCGCACGGGCCGGCAGCGGTTGGAAAAAGTTCGTCCGGTACTGCAACGCTACGCTGAACAGATCGAGCTCGACTGGCTGAACCTGGCGGCGCTGGCCTTCAAGGAGTCGACACTCAACCCGGCGGCGCGCGGTGCTGGCGGAGCCACCGGGCTGATGCAGATCACCCCGGCGACCGCTCGCAGCATGGGAGTCGGCAACATCCAACAGCTGGACAACAACGTCCACGCCAGTGCCAAGTATCTGGCCAGCATCCGCCGGCAGTTTTTCGCCAGCCCGCGACTCAACGAGCGTGAACGCATGGCTTTCATCCTCGCCGCCTACAACCTGGGGCCGCAGCGGGTGCAGAGCATGCGCGCCGAGGCGCGACGTCGCGGCCTGAACCCGGACCAGTGGTTCTTTCAGGTCGAGCGGATCGCCATGGAAACCATGGGCATGGGCGTGGTCAGCTACGTCAACAGCGTGAACAAGTACTACCTCGCCTTCAGCCGCGAGCGCTATCTGCTGGAGGCGCAAGCACCGCGCAGCGCGGCCCGCTGAGTTGCTAGCGGCCAGGTCCGTTGGCCAGGCGGACGCTGGCATCCAGCCGCAGGCGTTCATTGGCGTCGAAGCGTTCCTGGACCAGTCGCTCGATGGCTGTCTGCTTGTCGGCTTCACCGAGGCCGCGGCTGAGTTCGATGCGGCTCTTCTCGCGTTGAAATTCGGCAAGCCGCCGTTCCCATTCCAGACGTTGTCGATCCAGCGCCTCCAGGCGACGGGTAGCCGCGGTGCCGACCAACTGCTGACGTAGCTGGAGCAACTGCTCCGGATCGCCGCCGCGGGCCTGCAGCGCGGCCGTCTGTTGGCGCAGTTCGCTCTGCAATGCCGGCAGCAAGGCATCCTGCAGCTCCGGCGACAACCCGGCGCGTAGCTGATCGAGCGCCGCGCCTTTGGCATCTGCACCCAGGCCCGGCGTCAGCTGGATCGCCAGGCGCTCCAGAGTGAAGCGGTCGTAAGCCTCTTCGGTTGCGAAGAAAGCTTGATGCATGGATGGACTGAAGAGCCTTGCACGCATGGCCTGGACCGCCGCGAGACGTTGTCGCAGAGCCGGCAGATCCTGCGTGCGAGGCGTGTTCGCTTCGAGCGCCAGTAGCTGACGCTTGTAGTCCAAGTATTGACTGAGCAGGTCCTGGGCCTGCGTGCGTGCCGGTTCCGGCAGCTGCTCATCGATGTAGCGTCGCAGGCGCTGCACGCTGCGCGCCAGCGGTTCTGCGCCGATAGCGCTGAGGAAGTAATCGAACAGTCGCCGAACGTCGCCATCGATGAGCAAGTTGCCAGCCGTATCCCGTTGGAGGCGACCGTCGATCTGAGTGCCACCGAAGGAACGCGGCAAGTTGACGACGGCCGAAGCTGTGCGTGCAGGCCGCGCTGTTGCTACCCGGACGGGCGATTCATCGGGCTGATCAGTGCTGTCGGTAGGCGTGGCCGGTCCCCATTGTTCGGCCTGTGGCGCGTCGGTGACGGCGGGCAGACGCAGCAGCACGGCCAGGCTGAGCGTGACCGATACCAAGAGGAGCGCGAGAAGTTTTGTCATCGTTCTGCCTTGCAGGAGAGCCGGGATCAGGTGATCCCGGCCGTGGCCTCAGAGACCGGCGTTCTTAAGCCGGTTGGCGTGCTGGCGGTACACGGTGATCGGATCGGTCTCGAACAGGCTGGTCAGCCCGAACACCTGGTTCACTTCGTCGAGGTGATTCATCCGGTAGTCATCGCGGATCACCATGCCGAGGTGCGAACTGCAGCGGCCCACCAGGCCGTCGTTCGGTTCGTCGAAGGCAAGGGCTCCGGCCCCCATCATGGCGTCGCTGATGTCCAGTGGGTTGGTCAGCGGGCTGGTACCGCTCCAGGAGTAATAGCGCACACCATTGACCTGATAGTCGCCTTCGCCGCAGGCGCTGGTCGGGATGCCTTGCGGGAACTTGGCGTTGAAGCGCGCTGCACCCTCGCTATTCAGCGATTCCAGCGAGCCGAGCGAATTCTGCGGGGCGCTGCTCGGGCTGCCGGAGAGGAAGTGGATCAGGCTGCCCATGGCATTGACCAGTCCGGCGACGATGCTTTCCCCGGCGGAGCCTTCGGGAATGTTGCGAATCAGGTCGGCCACATCCGAGCCCTTGTGCGGCGCGCCAACACTGGTGACGGATGCGACCAGATCCGGGCGCACTGCCGCCACGTAGCGTACGGTCGGGCCGCCATGGCTGTGACCGATCAGATTGACCTTGGGCTGGCCGCTCAGCGCGACGATTTCCTCGACCTGAGCGAGCAGCTCCTCGCCGCGCAACTCGGAGGTGTTGAGCTGGCTGACTTCGGTGACGTAGACCTGCGCGCCGTCACGGCGCAGGGCAGCGGGAATGCCATACCAGTAGTCAATACCCAGAATGCTGTCGAAACCAAGCATGCCGTGGCCGAGGACGATCGGATAGCGAGTTTGGGTGTAGCCGGGGGATGCCTGGGCCTGGCCGGCGAGGGCTAGGCTAGCTCCCAGACAGAGGGCAAGCAGTGTCTTTTTATTGTTCATTGACGCACTCTCAAGAAAGGTGATGGGCAATCGGGCAGTCCCTTGCCGTTCACCGCGCCTGGCGCGTACTGCACGGATTCGATGGCAGCATCCGTGCCAGCTTGGACTTTCTGTCAGAGAACGACGGTTTAGAGCCGCGCGTGGCGCCAGATAATGGCGATCGGCCGCTATGGCTTGGCCGATACGCTGTTACGGAGCGAAACGGTGTCGCACGGTAGCAGAGGGTCTGCCTACACAATGATGGAACTTGGCGGCCTGATCGCGTTATTTTGCGACCATCTGGTCGAGAATTAACCGGATGGTCACGGATAGTCGATGGCTACGACGTACCACAGCTTGGGTCCCGTCGGCGTTTGCACCTGTACCTCGGCATCCAGGGCTTTGCCAACCAGGGCGCGGGCCAGCGGCGAGTCGATGCTGATATGACCCTGCTTGAGATCCAGCTCGTCGGGGCCGACGATTCGATAACGGGCTTCGTTGCCGTCTTCGTCCTCAAGGGTTACCCACGCGCCGAAATACACCTTGTTCGGATCGCTGGGGCGCTCGCTGACCACCTTGAGTTTTTCCAGGCGCTTGGTGAGAAAGCGTACGCGGCTGTCGATCTCGCGCAGCATCTTCTTGCCGTAGGTGTACTCGGCGTTCTCCGAGCGATCGCCCTGGGCAGCCGCTTCGCTCACCGACTGGGTCACCTGCGGGCGTTTGACATGCCACAGCTCATGCAGCTCGGCGCGCAGGCGCGCTTCGCCTTCCGGTGTGATCAACGGGGTTCCGGCGGGACGCGGCGGGCGATAGCGGCTCATGGTCGATCCGTGTGGTGAAAAAGCTGCAGAGTGTAGGGCGTGTCAGGCGACAGGGCGAGTCGCCCGCCGCCCATTGGCACTCAGCCTTCGCGCAGCACGCTGAGTGGGCTGGCATTGAGCGCGCGCCGGGTGCCGAGGATGCCGGCGCCGCCGACCAGCAGTGCGCCGATCACCGGCAACAGCAACAGCCAGGGATGCGGCTGCCAGGGCAATTCGAAGGCGAATTGATAGAGCAGGGCGCTGACCAGTTCGCATCCCAATGCGGCCAGTACGCCGCTGCTCGCGCCCAACATGCCGAACTCTGTGCGCCGGGCCCTGAGCAGCAGCCGGCGTTCGGCACCCAGCGCACGCAGCAGCGCGCCCTGGCGAATGCGCTCGTCCAGCGTGGCCTGCAGGCCTGCGAACAGGACGGCGAGACCAGCGGCGAGCACGAACAGCAGAACATACTCCACGGCCAGCGATACCTGAGCGAGGATGCTGCGCAGCTGCGAAAGCAGCGCCTCGACTTGCAGCAAGGTGGCGGACGGGAAGCTGCGTGCCAGTTCGACCAGTTCGCGCTCCTTGCCCGCGGGCAGATAGAAGCTGGTCATGTAGGTGACCGGCATGTCCTGCAAAGTGCCAGGTTCGAAGATCATGTAGAAATTGGGCTGAAAACTGTCCCAGTTGACCTCGCGCAAGCTGCTCACTTCGGCGTCACGGTTGATCCCGCCAACGCTGAACGTCAGGCGATCGCCTAGCTGTAGCCCGAGACTCGCGGCCAGTTCGGATTCCACCGAAACGCCCGGCAGTTGCTGCTCGGCTCGTGGTGCCCACCAGCGCCCGGCGGTCAGGTGGTTGTCAGCTGGCAAATCGGCTGACCAGGTCAGGCTGAGGTCGCGACGCACGGCACGCTCGCCCTGGGAGTCCTTGCTGACCAGTTGACGCACTGGCTCGTCGTTGATCGCTATCAGTCGGCCGGGAACGACCGGATACAGCGGTGCGGCGGCCGTCGACAGGCTGGCGATGCGTGCGGCGAAGACGTCCTTCTCGGCGGGCAGCACATTAAGCACGAAGTGGTTGGGAGCGTCCTCGGGCAGTTGATCCTGCCAGGTATCGAGCAGTTCGCCGCGCAACAGGGCAATGAGCGCCATCGCCAGAAGTATCAGACCGAACGCGAGGGATTGTCCGGCCGCTGCCAACGGATGCCGTAACAGCTGGCCCAGGCCCAGACGCCAGGATAGCGATGCCCCCGCCAGCAGGCGTCGCAAGCCCCTGAGGCCGACCAACAGCAGTCCGCCAAGCAGCAGCGTCGCCAGCAGCCCGCCGCCCAGCAGGGCGAGGGTGATCTTCAGATCCAGGCTCAGCCGCCACATGATCAGGCCCAGCGCGAGAATCGCGGTGCCATAGACCAGCCAGGCGCTCGGCGGTACCGGCAGCAGGTCGCGACGCAACACCCGCAAGGGCGGTACGCGACCGAGCGCGGCTAGCGGCGGCAGGGCGAAGCCGGCGAGGGCGACCAGCCCCGTGGCGATGCCTGCCAGCGCGGGCCATGGCGTTGCCGGCGGGATCTCCTGTGCCAGCAGATCCCGCAGCAGGAAGAACAGGCCGTGCTGGGCGCCCCAGCCGAGCAGGGCACCGGCGATGCTGGCCAACACGCCGAGCAGTCCGAGCTGCAGCGCATACAGCAGCAATGCTTCACGGCGCGACAATCCCAGGCACCGCAGCAGCGCGCTGGCGTCGAACCGCCGCGCGGCGAAGCGTGCGGCCGACAGCGCCACGGCAACGCCTGCGAGCAGGATAGCGGCCAGGCTGGCCAGGTTCAGATAGCGTTCAGCTCGTCCCAGGGCACCGCCGATCTGTCGATTACTGTCGCCGGCGGTCTCGATGCGCTGGTGTGGCAGCAGGGTGGGTTCGAGTTGCTGGCGGTACACGGCGAGCGCATCGCCTGCGCCACGCCACAGCTCGCGATAGCGAACCCGGCTGCCAGGTTGCACGACGCCGGTGGCGGCCAGGTCGTCCAGGTGCATCAACACCCGTGGGGTAAGGCTATAAAAGTCGCCGACGCGATCGGGCTCGTAGGTCAGTACGCGGGTCAGTCGCAATGACTTGTCGCCGACCTCGATGTGGTCGCCGATCTCCAGCTCCAGGGCGGCGAACAGGCGCGCTTCGGCCCAGGCTTCTCCTGGTTGCGGTCCCGGGCCAGCCTGTTCTGGCTGGTAGGGCGCGGCGGCGCTGCGCAGTTCGCCGCGCAGGGGATAGGCGCTATCGGCTGCCTTGACGCTGGTGAGCTGCAGGTCGTCATCGGTGGCAACCACGCTGGAGAACTCGACGACCCGTGCGTGTTTCAGGCCCAGGTTCAGGCCCTGCGTGATTTGCTCCGTCTGTGCTGGCGCGCTGCCTTGCAGCACCATATCGGCCCCCAGAAACTCGCTGGCGCGCAGTTGCATCGAGTCGTTCAGACGGGCACCGAAATAGCCGATCGCGGTGCTGGCGGCGACGGCGATCAGCAGGGCGAAGAACAGCACACGCAGCTCGCCGGCGCGGGCGTCGCGCAGTAGCTGCCGGAGCGCCAGCGCGGCCAGGCGTTTGGCTGGTACGTGCTTCATTCGGCTGGCCCGTGATCGACGCGGCGACCGCCTTCAAGTCGCAGCAGGTTGTGGCAACGCTGGGCCAGCCGCTCGTCGTGAGTGACTAGCACCAGCGTGGTGCCGCGTTCTCGGTTGAGCTCGAACATCAGGTCGCTGATGTGCGCGCCGGTCTGGCTGTCGAGATTACCGGTTGGCTCGTCGGCGAACAGCACGTCGGGATCGGCGGCGAACGCTCGCGCCAGTGCCACACGTTGCTGTTCGCCACCGGACAGCTGGCGCGGATAGTGATGCAGACGTGTGCCCAGTCCGACGCGCTCGAGCAGCTGCTGGGCGCGCTGCGCCGCGTCGCGATAGCCTTCCAGTTCCAGCGGCAGCATGACGTTCTCCAGCGCATTGAGGCTGTCGAGCAGCTGAAAGGACTGGAAGACGAACCCGACGTGCTCAGCACGTACGCGTGCGCGTTGATCTTCGTCCAGTTCACCGAGCAGATGGCCGGCCAGGCGCACCTCGCCGGAGCTGGGCAGATCGAGTCCGGCGAGCAGCCCGAGCAGGGTGGATTTGCCTGAACCGGAGGTGCCGACGATGGCCAGGCTGTCGCCTTTGTCCAGTTCGAGCGAGAGGTCGGAGAGGATGCTCAGCTCGCCTTCCGCGCTGGGTACCACTTTGTTAAGGTTCCGGGCGTTGAGAATGCTGGCGCTCATGGAGAATCCGATGCGAATGTGGCTGAGAGGCGGGGTTCTGCTGCTGTTGCTGTGGGCTCAGGGGGCCCTGGCCGGAACCGTGCTGGTGGTCGGGGATAGTATCAGCGCCGCTTTCGGCCTGGAAACCAGCCAAGGCTGGGTGCATCTGCTGCAGCAACGGCTTGCCGAGCAGGGGCAGAAACGCGTCGTGGTGAATGCGTCGATCAGTGGCGACACCAGTGCTGGCGGGCTCGCCAGGCTGCCCGCACTGCTCGAGGAACATCAACCCGAGGTGGTAATTCTCGAGCTGGGAGGCAACGATGGGTTGCGCGGTCAGTCGCCGGCGCAATTGAAACAGAATCTTGCGGGTATGGTTCGGAAGTCCCAGGAGGCAGGGGCCAAGGTGCTCATTTTGGGGATGCGCTTGCCACCTAATTACGGTCAGCGCTACACGACAGCATTCGCCGAAGTGTTCCCCAAAGTTGCCCAAGAGACCGGCGCTGCTTTGGTGCCTTTCGTGCTGGAGGGCGCTGCTGGCGTGCCTTCCATGATGCAGGGTGATGGTGTCCACCCAACCGCTGAAGCCCAGCCAGTCCTCCTTGAGAACGTCTGGCCAGCCCTCGAACCGCTGCTCTGATTCAACCGTAAGGTATCAGTGAGAGGTGCCAAGCGTAGCGGCTCGACGCCTCGAATGTCTAACAGTGATTGAACAGAGTTCTAACACACACCCCCCTCAAGGTGCCTCCCTCGGAAAAGGCCCTTCGATTCCCAGCGGGACAGAATTGTTCTTCGAGGTGACATTTATTTTCCCAGTCGGGCTTTTTCTAAAGATTCCCCAGGGCATAAATCCGCTGGGGGCACGGGGGTTTACCCACGTTTTTCTTTATTAGATGGGGTCTCAGATTTTTCCCCCAGATTCTTAAAGGCCACCCGTAGAGCCGGTGCGATAACCAAGGAAAGAGCGACCAGAACCCAGTAAACAGCCTGTAGCTTTTCCATGGTATGTCCTACTGTTTAACTCAAGTATTGCAAAAAGAAGCCCCAAGACCCGAAGGTCAAGGAGCTTAAAAACTGATCCTCAGAAAGAGGAACCAATTGACCGCCAGTTGTCGGCATATGGTCTGATTAGTAGGACGGCCCCAGGGATCACCCAGGGCTCATTCCTTATGACGGCAAGCAGTGCTTACGGTGCTTCCGGTGCATCGCTGAGCAAGAGCTGCTTGATGATCGGCAGGGCTACCGGCGTGGTATCCCATTCGGCACCACCCAGCTTCACCTCAACCATCGCAGTGGCCATCACGTCCACCACAGCGGAGACCTCAAGGTCCCAGCTCTGAGTCGAAGCGTTGCGGCTCAGCTCAATACGCCAGACATCACCGTTCTGGTCCTCACGGAAGGACAGCAGGGCGAATGCCTTGGGAACCAAGAAGATTCCACGGTCATCACCGCTGTAAACCTGAACACGGGTCCCCACCAGCTCGTCAATGTCCTCAAGGCCAGCCCGTTGGGCGGCACGGTTGAGCATTGGACGAAGGGCCACGGGGATCAGGACTCCGAACTCAGAGACATCACGACCCCAATAGGTGTCGAGGTGAGTAGCCAGGATGTCCAGCAGGTCCTCAGCTTGGGCAGCGGGGGAGCCGCTCAGCGAACCGACATAAGCCGTAGTGACCGAGGGTTGCCCTTCGAGGCTCTCAGCGATCTTACCGGCCAGGGTTAGCTCAAGGTCTCCCAGTAGCTTCTCTCCGGTCTGCTCCATGCTGCGCTCAGTGAAGCCGAACTGGACGGTGTGGTCGAATATCGACACACGACCCGATACCAGAATGCCGACCTCTGGGGCCTCCATGGAGACCAGCGAGCCAGCCGAAGCGGAGCCCTTTTCCACGGTGCGTCCATCGTAGGTCTGGCGGGGATCGAACATAACGGAGCGATCCTCCATTAGGGCGACTTGGGGGGCAGTCGGTTGGGAGCCGAAGGGGCGAACCTCAGAGGGAAAAGCGGTATTCATGTTCTCCCGCCATTCCTCACCATTAAGGTGCTCGTCTGCGGCCTCATACATGGCTTGGGCATAGACCAGCGGGTCAGTAGCCGCCATGTGGTCCGCTCGGATGTCAGAGGTGTGGAAGGTGACCTGGGTGGTGGTCTGGCCGTGCGCCGTGGTGATGCTCTGGGTGTAGACGCTATCGGGCTTCTTGTACTGAAAGGGTTTCATAATCTGGGTAAGTCCTTGTAGTGGTTAGGCGCGCTGGGTACGGACACGGGCGAAGTGCTCACGAATCTCGCGGGCCTTGCGTTCCTTCTCTGCGTGGTACTCAGCGATTTCCTGGCGGGACGGCTCACGGCATCGCTCAGCGTTAGCGCGGGCCTCAGCTTGGAGGCGCTCCTTTTCCCGCTGCTGTTCGAGCAAGTGGCCCCGATAGATTCGGGATGCCTCAGGGATCGCCTCAAGGCTCAGCCCAGCGTTATCGAATGCCTGAGCTACCTTGATAATCGCTGCATGGTTCTGACCCTTGGAGGCCACCATCAGGGGCAGCAGGATCGACTCAACGTAGCTACGGGCCAGCTCTTGGCCGTTCACGTTGGCGGTCTCGGGAGTTACGGCTGTGATGTTGATGTTCATTTTGGGTAGGTCTCCTATCCCATAGAGCAAGCCCCCAGTCCGCACGGTAGGCGCGACAAGACACAAGGAGACGTGGACACGCCGACCCTGAGGGTTTGCTCTATGGATTCTTGGTTTCGGTTAGATGCCCAGCGGTGGGCAGTGGGGCCTCAGGTGGCCAGTAAGCTGGCGTGCGGAGCTGAGGGTGTCGCAGAGGTCGGCTCAAAGCTGAGCCAATGTCAGCCGCTAACGGGGTCGCAGCGGGCAGTCATATCGAACATGACAGGCAAAAGCATGGCTTGGTGGAAGTCCAAGGAGGCATGCCCAAGGATGGCTTCAAGTTCACCAGCGGGGAGCTTTTGTTTGTCTGTGAGGTAATCCGAGAAGCGCGCTTGGAAGTGGTCCTTGCCGGCTCGATAGGCGCTCTTGGCGGCATGGAAGACACGGCGGGAGCTTGGTGTACTCAGGGCAGCATTGAGCCGTTCACAGAGGTCCGAGGGGCACCCAGGGCCAGGAACAAGGCGGTAGCGCATTAGCAGCCCTCCCGATTGGTGTTACGGCGTCCCAGTGCGGCCAGCTTGGCTTCCTGAGCCTTGCGGTGACGGTATGCCTTAGCGGCTGGGGTCTGGGACTGAGGGCCTCGCTTAAGGGCCTTCCAGTCGCACTTATCGTTGAAGGTCATGCGCTTGAGGATCGTGGCGCTATGGCTACGGCCAAGATCGGTCATCACCTCAGCGACAACCTGGGCAACCTCAGGGCGTTCCAGTACGGCCTCGAAAGCATCGAAGACCATTTCCTCGAACTCCACGGAAACCCATCCGGCATAACCCAGGGTTGCTCGCTTGGTTGCCCAAGAGCCGGAACCGTTGGAGCTGTGCAAATTCTGCATAGCTTCCATCCGCTTGGCTTGTTTGGTTCGCCACTGAGCCGGAGCCTTACCTTGGGGCAGCTTCAAGGTCCGCCAGATTTCAGTGAGGTTCCATTGACCCGCATTGTTCGCCTTGAAGGCTTGGCCCTCAATGACGATCAGGTGGCCAGCGTGCTTGTGCGTGATGTCGATATTCATTTTGTCTGTTTTCCTTTTGGTAGCGCCCTTCAGGTCGCACCCACAGCCGGTCATCCAGACCCCAGACAAGGGAACCGGCGTGGCATGAAAGGCGCTATCAGAAAGACTGGATTGATGACTGCCCAGCGACGGGCGAGGGGACAACCTGGGTGGGTGTCCTATCAGTGAGGGTTTTAAATGGGTGACTCTGGGTTGCCCTGAAGGTAGTTGGGATCATGGTCTGCCAAGACCTGTCCCCACCTAAGGACACTCAATGTCCAAGGGATAACCAAAAGATCACTTAGAGTTAAAGATTGATAAAGATATAAGAAAATGATCCTTTAGAATCTTTAGGTTCTTAATGCCACCCGTGTGTCTGCAAGCATCACTGGGGCCACCACCTCCCAGGGACGACCGGGACACACCCGGCTTACTTGCAGCTCACCCCGGCTCGACTACCGGGTCCACCGCTGGGTCCCTGCGCTGAGTCAGCAACGGGTCATGCCAGTGGAAACAAAAGGGTCACCCCCCTGGCGCTCAGCTTTTGGCTGGCGTCCTTCTGGGGAAGTCGATCGGGCGCAGCGAAGATCGCTACTGGTTGCCAGCGGACTGGCGGCTGGAGGGCACCGTGTGACTCTCCTATTAGTGAGGGTTTTTGAACTTGGTTTCGCTTGATTCGCTATTTCGCTCCGTTTGGGCAGTGCCGCTGCTTTGCGCTGCGGTTGACTGGGCCTGTTTTTTTATACAGCATGGCACTTTGGTTTTCGAAACGGCGAGGGGATATGAATCAGCTTGTAGACGTAATCGAGACCTACGATGACCTTCTGGCGCGGCCCTCTTTTCATGCTTCCCTTCCGTTTCACCCTAAAAGTGATCGCCGATTTGGATCGGTCGTAGCCCCATACCGATTCTTAGACAAGATTCATTGCGGCATTGAGGCATGCCACACCCCTCACTTTTCGGGCTACCTGATAACCACGAGCGATGGACGCGAGACGGCAATAGGCAGCCATTGCGGACGGAAATACTTTGGCGCGTCCTTCGAGAAGGAAAAGCGCCGGATAGACGATGAGGTTAGGCGTCAGCGCAGAATAAAGCAGGTGAGGTCAATGCTCGACGATATGTCGGCTCAGCTTGTACTCGTTGAGGCATTGGAGCGGGACTATAGAGACCTCCGAGAAAAGAAAGATCGCCTCATGGGGGCTATTGGCATCGGCCTTTTTTCAGTGCTCAAGCTTAGGGCTGACAGGGGGCAAATCGACATTGAGAAGGAAGTCCCCATGACGAACGAGGAGGCGGAAAGCTTCTTCGAGACATCTAATCGTAAGAGAACTGACGGAAAAGGGTGGCCTACCAAATCCGTTTTCGTAGCGAGGATTGACGGCATGGAGTTTTTGAGCGCGCGTTTCAAAGACATGCTGGTGACCTCCCTCATTACACCAATGCGGGAGCTCAGTAAGCTGACTACCGTAGATATCGAGACGATGAAGCCACGAGACCTAACGAGGACTGCCAAGTGGGTAGGTGAAGTGCCTCGGAGCGTCGAGAGGGCGCAGGCAATTGTGAAAGCCGGGCACGACTTTTTCCGATCCGAGAATATCGAGAAACTGGTCCATCTTGGCACTCCGCTTAGCACGCTGACCCCGATGATCAACGACTTGCGAGACGAAGAACGGAGCGCTGTGGCGTAGCAAAAAAGGCTGCACCCTTCGTCACTCGATGCGTTGCTGTAAGTAGTACGCAGGGCCGGAGTCACTCTACCGTTTTACGGAGCGAAGCGACTATCGGTCAGTCTGATAAACCCCTATCAGAACCCCAGCGAGCGCTTTGATCGGGATGCTATTGCCGTAGGTGTCGTATGAGATGGACCCGGATGCGTGCCCAAGGATCGCCTGTGTAAACGGGAGGGGCGTCCCCTTGGACTGGAGCCTCGAGGCCATCGAGTGGCGCAACGAATGGAGTGTCTGGTTCTCCTCTCGGTCTTTGCCGAGCGACTCCTTAAGCAGTGCCCCCAGCCCGCGACTCGCGTTCATTGCATTGATCCCGTTGTCAGACGGCAGGGTTTTCGCTTGGACAGCCTCAAGGAAGGCCGTTAGGTCGAACCCAAAGGCTCCATCCACCAGCGGGACCAGACGAGCGCTATAGCGGTTCTTTAGGCTTTTCCCAGGGCCATTCTCATTAATGTCGATACACCAGCAGCCGTCGATCTGCTTGATGTCTTCCTTGGTGAGCTGTGCGACTTCACCCACACGCGCCCCGGTGATCGCCAGAAGGGACAGGCCCCAGCGTTGCCAGGAGGTCGCAGGGAGTCCGTTAGCGTGGCTCATGGCCTTCGCTACCTGGGCCTCGGTGAATCCCTCTCGCTCGCTCATGGTGGCCTTGGTGAGCTTGAGCTTAGCGGTGTACGCCTTCTTTATCAGATCATTCGCCTCGGCCCACTTCAGGACCGTCGAGAGGGTGGCGAGTAAGTTGTTCACGGTGGAAGGCTTGCGGGTCTCAAGCAGGTTTGTCCGAACGGCTATCAGGTCCTCCCGCTTGTGCTTGCTGAGGTCGGAGACCCCGACAGCCTCGAAGGCTCGCCCGATGACCGTATGGGCAGTCCGAAGGGCTCCCAGGGTGGAAACCTTCACGTTAACCGAGTGCTCCGCCATGTAGCTATCTGCCAAGTCCTCCCAGGAGAGCGGCTTGGCTTCTCCGACGAGAGCACTCATAGAGGCTTGAGGTGTGCCTACAGATAGAGACGGAGAGATGCTCGTTTCCCTATCGGATGCCTTGTCACGATCAATTTCATCTATGATATCGGCTAAGCCCTTAGGGTGACCCTGAAGGCGCCTCTCTGCGGCTCCCATGATCCTGCGGCCCAACTCGACAGCCTTAGCTTGAGGCGGTGTGAGCGATGCTGTGCAAGCGATCATGTGCAGCTCTTCACGGATATCCGAATAGACGAGCCCCTGGGTGTCCAGTAGCTCCCAGTCGGTAGGAGTCGCCAGGGCGTCCTCTGCGATGGACCTGAGGTGGTCGCGGAGTTCTCCCCAGGTAGCGTCTGGATTCTCAAGGTGGAAGGCCCTGAGCGTCGATAGGAGCTGCTTGCTGGTGGTCATGGCTGTTGATCTGTCACTGGAGCGAAGGGAAAGCGTACACGAGCCCGTAGAGCGCAGGGGGCGGACCCTGAGGTAGTAGACGCCTGAGCGCCTGTAGTGCCAGGGCTTGGCGAGCGGGACTTCTAACACGGTTCTAACAATTGGCGACGCTGCTGGAGTGTCCATCGGCTGAAACCCTTGTAATTGCTGGGTCTCACGTCCTTCCATCCAATTGAAACAGAATCTTGCGGCGATGGTTGAACGGTCGCAGGAAGCTGGCGCCAAGGTGCTGCTGTTGGGAATGCGCCTGCCGCCGAACTACGGCCGACGCTACACCGAGGCGTTCGCCGAGGTGTTCAGCGAGGTAGCCCAGGAGCAGCAGATCGCCTTGGTTCCCTTTCTGCTCGAAGGCATTGGTGGCGTAGCTTCGATGATGCAGCGTGACGGCATCCATCCGACCGCCGAAGCTCAGGCGCAGCTGCTGCGCAATGTCTGGCCGTCACTGCAACCGTTGCTCCTGCCGGACGCGCGAACGAGCTCGCGCTGAGCAGACGCATGGTGCGTTTGCGCCGTTACACTTGATGCGTTTCGCGCCGTCCCAGCCCTTGCTTTGGGGCGAGCGCGAAGCTACTGTCGCGCCCTCGAACGGGAGCACTCGATGCCGCGCTCAGCCAAGACTCTTTATGCCTATCGACTCATCGTGCCAGACGAACAGTTCGATCTGTTCGCCTGCCGCGAGAATCGTCTGCATCTGGCGCTGCGTCAGCTGGAATTGAACGGTCATGCAGATCGCACATTGTGTGGCGGCCTCCTTCCGGCGCAGCCGCGCTGGCAGGATCTGCAGCGCGCGACGTTGAAGGACCGGCGTCTGTGCCCATCCTGCCTGCAGCTGCTAGAGTCGCGCCGCAAGGGCCTTCCGTCCGCTGCAAGCGTCTGGTAGGCCCCGGTTTCGCTGGCTTCGAGTACAATCTCCGATGATTTTGATCAACCACCCAAGGGTTCCCCGAATGCTTTCGCGCGCGTCTGTTGTCGCCTCCTGTTTGTCTATCGCAGCTCTGCTGGCGGCTGGCCAGAGCGCCGCGCTGGAGTTGCCTCTGCCTCCCGAGGGTGAAGATGTCGTCGGGCAGATTCAGGTTATCAAGGCGAAATACGAGGACACCTTTGCGGCGATCGGCGAGACCAACGACCTTGGCTATCTCGAACTGGTGGCGGCCAACCCGGGCGTTGACCCTTGGCTGCCTGGCGAGGGGACGGACATCATCCTGCCGACGCGCTTCATCCTGCCTCCGGGGCCGCGCGAGGGTATCGTCATCAACATCGCCGAGTACCGCTTGTACTACTACCCGGAAGGCAAGAATGTCGTGCACACCTTCCCGCTCGGAATTGGCCGCGAAGGCTGGGGCTCCCCAGTTGGCAACACCCGTATTTCAGCCATGACCAGCAACCCGGCCTGGTATCCACCCAAGTCGATCCGTGAGGAGCATGCGGCGGACGGTGATCCGCTGCCCACGGTGGTGCCGCCAGGACCGGACAATCCGTTGGGGCCGTTCAAGTTGAGTCTTGCGATGCCTGGCTACCTGATCCACGGTTCGAACAAGAAGTTTGGTATCGGTATGCGTGTCAGTCACGGGTGCTTCCGCATGCTCAACAATAACGTTCTCGAACTGTCCCGGATGGTCAAGGTGGGAACGCCGGTGCGGATCATCGACGAGCCGTACAAGTTCGGTGTGAGCGATGGCAAGGTCTATCTGGAGGCACATGCCCCGCTGGAGGGCGAGGACAAGAAGCTGACGCTGATGGACAAGCATGCGGTGGTGATTAACACGCTACTCAAGCGTGATGAAGGGGCGGATACCCTGCATCTCGACTGGGAGATGATTCGCGAAGTCGTTGCTGGCGAAGACGGCCTGCCGATCGAAATCGCTGACCAACAGTCGGTGTCGGTCGCCAGTCATGAAGAGCAAGTGTTCTGAACTATCAGCCCCGTCGACTTTGTCGATGGGGTTATCGCAGCAATAAAAAAGCCGACCTCTGAGGTCGGCTTTTTTGAAGTGTGAAGCTTACTTGCGGCTGGCGCGATCCAGCATACGCAGAGCGCGCTCGTTAGCTTCGTCAGCAGTCTGCTGGGCCTTCTGAGCAGCAGCCAGAGCCTCGTCAGCCTTGCTGTAGGCTTCGTCGGCACGAGCCTGGGCGCGGGCAGCAGCGTCTTCGGTAGCAGTCAGACGAGCTTCGCTTTCTTTGGTCATGCTGTTGCTGCAACCGGTAGCCAGAACTGCGGCCAGAGCCAGAGCAGAGAATTTCAGAACGTTGTTCATCGTGTTCCCCTTAAGGTGGAAATCCATAAAGCAACTTCCGTTATGGAAAGTTTGCGCGCACATACTACCTATAACTTCGGTTAAGTAAACTGAGCCGACGGGTTGCATGGATGTTTTTTTGGAAATCCATCGTCTCATCGACTCAGCTGCCCGTAAGTTGGATAAAAAGCATCCAATGTCGGGTCTGTTAACCTGCCGAAAGTGTAGTAAACACTTCTGCATTTTGCAGATTGCTCTCTACCTGATGAGTTCCCTGGCACCCGTGCTTCATTGTCAGATTTGCCGGGAGGCTGGTCGAAACCCGTGGAACCGGGTAGAAAAGGGATCCGGTTTTCTACCGGCGCAGATGGGTATCCGGTCAAGGCCACTCATATGGCCCGGTGAAAGAATAAAAAGACAGGTTGATCCTGCTGAGGAGTCGAAATGAGCGACAAACTTCCTGTTCACCATGATCGCAGCGGGCACCGATTCGAAGTCACTGTAGACGGTCACTGCGCTTATCTGGCCTACATGGACCTGGGTAAGCAAACGCTTGATATTTACCGTACCTTCGTTCCGGATGCGCTGCGTGGCCGTGGCATTGCGGCAGTGCTGGCCCAGCATGCGCTGGATTTCGCCGAGCAGGAGGGTTACGCCGTCATCCCCTCATGCTCGTATGTCGAGTGGTACATCGAACGCAAAAGCCAGCAAGCAGAGCAGCCTGATGGTCGGGAATAAAAAACGCCGGCAGGCCGGCGTTTTTTCGTCGAGCAGGTGCGTCAGCTGCGCTGCCGTTTCGGCAGTACATCGCGTAGCTTGGCGTGCATGCTGAGCACCGCTTTCTCGGTAGTGTCCCAATCGATACAGGCATCAGTGATCGAAACACCGTACTTGAGTTCCGACAAGTCCTTGGGAATCGACTGATTGCCCCAGCCTAGGTGGCTTTCCACCATCAGGCCTACGATCGAATCGTTGCCCTCCAGAATCTGGTTGGCGACGTTGTCCATGACCAGCGGTTGCAAGGCCGGATCTTTGTTCGAGTTGGCATGGCTGCAATCGATCATGATGTTCGGGCGGATGTTGGCTTTGCGCAGTTCCTGCTCGCAGACCGCAACGCTGACCGAGTCGTAGTTGGGCTTGCCGTTACCGCCACGCAGTACCACGTGGCCGTAATTGTTGCCCTTGGTGGTTACGATAGAAACGCCGCCTGCCTGATTGATGCCAAGGAAGCGGTGCGGGCTCGATACGGACTGCAGCGCGTTGATCGCTACCGTCAGGCTGCCGTCGGTACCATTCTTGAAGCCAACTGCGGACGACAGGCCGGATGCCATCTCGCGGTGAGTCTGCGACTCGGTGGTACGCGCTCCGATCGCCGACCAGCTGATTAGGTCCTGCAGATATTGCGGAGAAATCGGATCCAGCGCCTCGGTGGCGGTCGGCAAGCCCATTTCCGCGAGGTCGAGCAGTAGCTTGCGGCCGATGTGCAGACCGTCCTGAATCTTGAACGAGTCATCCATGTACGGATCGTTGATCAGACCCTTCCAGCCGACTGTTGTGCGCGGTTTCTCGAAGTACACCCGCATGATCAGGAACAGGCTGTCGGATACCTTCTCGGCCAGTACCTTGAGACGCTCGGCATACTCGTGCGCGGCCTTGAGGTCGTGGATCGAGCAGGGGCCAATGACCAGGAACAGGCGGTGGTCCTTGCCATCGAGAATGTCGCGCACGACCTGGCGTCCGTGCGAGACGGTATGCAATGCCGAGTCGGTCAGGGGAAGCTCGCGCTTGAGTTGTTCCGGAGTGATCAGGGTAACGTTGGAGGCAACGTTAATGTCGTCGATGGGTAAATCAGCCATGTGTTACTCGTAAGGTCTCGGGTGCCGCCCGCCAGCCATCCCGGTGCGGCGGAGCAGGGCAAGGGGCGCAGCGGGGGAGACGGAACCTTATCGCTAAATGAGCAGACTCGACAATTAGATTCATTGATCGCGACGCCAGCGAGGCTGCGCGTCAGACCGGCGCTGCTGGTTCACGTGGTGAGCTCGCTGTGCCGGGGCGGCGCTGGCTGCTATCGTGCCGGGACTGGCTGCTTCGAGCTGCCACTGTTTATCGATCTGGAGTCTTCGATGTCTGAACAGCGCATACGTATTGGAATCATCGGTACCGGTGCCATTGGTGGCTATTACGGCATGATGCTGGCTCGCTCCGGCCATGACGTGCACTTTCTGCTGCGTAGCGAATACGCGCCCGTGCTCGAGCGTGGCCTGCGGGTCAACAGTGCTGTGCACGGTGTGCTGCAGCTTGATAACGTGCAGGCCTATCGCAATGCTGCAGAGATGCCTGCCTGCGACTGGTTGTTCGTCGCCGCCAAGAGCACCAACAACGAAGATCTGGCGCCGTTGATCGTGGAAGCAGCGGCCCCGGGGGCGAAAGTCGTGCTGTTGCAGAATGGCCTGGCCATCGAGGATGGATTGCGTCCGCTGTTGCCAGAAGGGCTACATCTGCTGGGCGGGCTGTGCGCCATCTACGCACATCGCAGTGCACCCGGTGTGGTTGAGCATCAGGCCCTGGGCCACATCAATCTCGGCTATCACTCCGGCCCGGCGACGAATGACGAGGCGCGGCAAGCCGTTCTCAACGAAGGTGTTGCGCTACTCAAGGAAGCCGGCGTGAACTCGGTCGCCATGCCTAGTGTGGAGCAGGCGCGCTGGATGAAACTGGTCTGGAATGTGCCTTTCAACGGCCTCTCTGTGTTGCTGAATGCCGGCACCGAGGCACTGCTTGGCGATCCCGATGCTCGAGAGCTAATCCGATCAATTATGGATGAGGTGTGTGCTGCGGCTGCAGCGTGCGGGTTTGCGCTACCGGCCGGGCTGGGCGACAAGCTGTTGGAGGGCACCGCGCAGCTGCCTGACTATCTGCCGAGCATGTATCACGATCATGCGCATCAGCGGCCGATGGAGCTGGCCGCCATCTACGCAGCGCCGCTCGCCGCGGCCGAGCAAGCGGGCTGCCGGATGCCGCGAACAGAGGCTCTGTATCGCGCGCTGCGCTTCATCGGCGCTCGCCATGCGACACAAAGCCGCTGAGCCTACGGCGGGCCGCGCTTACGCGTAACGCGTCGTGAGCAGTAGGTCATTTGTCGTCGCAGGTGCGTAAGCGTGCGAAAGGCGCCTACGCCGGCCCGTCTCCGTGGATTGTGGCTGCTAAGCTCAAGCGAAGCCGTGCTCTTTCCTGGTCTATCCGGGACGAAGGTTGCGCAGTAAAACCTGATCAGACGATCTATGCTGCAGCTTGTATCATTCATCAGGTTATAAGCATGGCGACATGTTTAGCGGCGTCATTGCCTTTTGAGGGTTTTTTATGAAGCTTCAACAACTGCGTTACATCTGGGAAGTGGCGCACCATGACCTCAATGTCTCGGCAACAGCGCAAAGCCTGTTCACCTCGCAACCCGGGATCAGCAAGCAGATTCGCCTACTCGAAGACGAGCTCGGCGTGGAGGTTTTCGCGCGGAGCGGCAAGCACCTGACTCGTGTCACGCCGGCTGGTGAGCGGATCATCACTACCGCCGGCGAAATCCTGCGCAAGTGCGAAAGCATCAAACAGATTGCACAGGAGTTCTCCAACGAGAAGAAGGGCACCCTGAGCATCGCCACCACCCATACCCAGGCGCGTTATGCGTTGCCCTCTGTGATCAGCAGCTTCATCAAACAATACCCCGATGTGTCGCTACATATGCATCAGGGTTCGCCTACCCAGATCGCCGAGATGGCCGCCGATGGCACCGTCGATTTCGCTATCGCCACCGAGGGGCTGGAGCTGTTCGGTGATCTGATCATGATGCCGTGCTATCGCTGGAACCGCTGCGTGATCGTTCCCCAGGGGCACCCATTGGCCAAGCTGGAGAAGCTCACGCTCGAAGCGCTCGCCGAACATCCGATTGTCACCTACGTGTTCGGCTTTACCGGGCGTTCCAAGCTGGACGAGGCCTTCAGCCATCGCGGCCTGTCGCCCAAGGTGGTGTTCACCGCAGCGGATGCCGACGTCATCAAGACGTATGTGCGTCTGGGATTGGGCGTAGGGATCGTGGCGCGGATGGCGGTGGATGCCAAGCTCGACCCCGATCTGGTCGTGCTCGATGCCAGCGAACTGTTCGAGTCCAGCGTCACCAAGATCGGCTTTCGCCGCGGTACCTTCCTGCGCGGATTCATGTGCGACTTCATTGAGAAGTTCGCTCCGCACCTGGATCGCGCGATGCTCGACAAGGCCGTTCAGTGTCGCAACAAGGCGGAACTGGATGAGCTGTTCGAGAAGATCGAGTTGCCGACCTACTAAACATGGTTGCGTGGGCTGGTGCTGAGGAGCCAGGCCGAAGCCCAACCCGAGATCGCGGCGAGCTCTTTGGCTCGCCATGGTTCCTATAGGGCGGCTGGTTTCAGCTTTTTGCGATCAGATTGCCGGCGTGTAGCCCGCATTCTTTATGCGTTGCTTCTTCCCACCACCAGCGGCCCTCGCGCTCATGCTGGTTTGGCAGAACCGGTCGGGTGCAAGGCTCGCAGCCGATGCTGATGAAGCCGCGCTCATGCAGGCTGTTGTAGGGCACCTCGAGCATGCGGATGTAGCCCCAGACTTCCTCGCTGGTCATCTGTGCGAGTGGATTGAACTTGTACAAGCTGTTTTCTGCGGTCGAGAACGCGCTGTCGAGTTCCAATACCGCGACCTGGCTGCGAGTGCCAGGGCTCTGGTCGCGGCGCTGCCCGGTGGCCCAGGCGCGAACGCCGGCGAGCTTGCGCCGCAGCGGCTCGATCTTGCGGATGCCACAGCACTCGCCATGGCCATCGCGATAGAAGCTGAACAAACCTTTCTCTTTGACCAGCGGCTGCAGCAGCGCTGGATCCGGTGTCATGATTTCGATGGCAATGCCGTAGTGATCACGTACCTGTTCGATGAAACGGTAGGTTTCGCTGTGCAACCGACCGGTGTCGAGAGTGAATACCTTGACGCTCTTGTTCAGCTTCCAGGCCATGTCCAGCAGCACTACGTCCTCAGCGCCACTGAAGGAGATCCACAGGTCATCGCCGAAAAGATCGAAGGCGAGCTTGAGAATGTCTTGCGGTGATTTACCGGCGTAGGCGGCGGCCAGTGCGGCGACGTCGATAGATGGGCTCATCGGGCGGCTTCCTTATGATCGGCGCTGGGCGCTCTGTGGCGGCGGATGGTAGCAAACGCTTTTTATGTCGCTAAATAACCTTTGCGCTCAGGTATCGAGTATTTCAGGTATAAGCGCCGCGTTGCTTCGCCACCGCGTTGCCGATAGAGTGCCGCCTTTCATTTTCTGTATGAGGAGTGGCCCGTGGAAATAGCCTGTCTCGACCTGGAAGGCGTACTGGTTCCGGAAATCTGGATCGCCTTTGCCGAGGCCACTGGAATCGAGTCGCTGCGGGCGACCACGCGGGACATTCCCGACTACGACGTGCTGATGAAGCAGCGTCTGCGCATCCTCGACGAGCACGGCCTGAAGCTGTCGGATATCCAGCAGGTGATCGCTACGCTCAAGCCGCTGGAGGGCGCGGTGGAGTTCGTCGACTGGCTGCGCGAACGCTTCCAGGTCGTGATCCTCTCGGACACCTTCTACGAGTTCTCCCAGCCGTTGATGCGTCAGCTGGGCTTTCCGACGCTGCTGTGCCATCGCCTGATCACCGACGACACGGATCGTGTGGTGGACTATCAGCTGCGGCAGAAGGATCCGAAGCGCCAGTCGGTCATCGCGCTGAAGAGCCTGTACTACCGTGTAATCGCGGCAGGTGACTCCTACAACGACACCACCATGCTCAGTGAAGCGCACGCCGGCATCCTGTTCCATGCGCCGAACAACGTGATTGCAGAGTTCCCGCAGTTCCCGGCGGTGCACACCTATGACGATCTGAAGCAGGAATTCCTCAAGGCCTCTTCGCGCAAGCTCGCACTGTAACTGGCCTGATGGCGTAGCGTGCGCTGGCGCGCTATGCCTCTTAGCCCAGGCTTTCGAGCGTCTCCAGCAGCACTTTCACCTTGTCGATCGACTCTTGGTACTCCGCCGTCCAGCGCGAGTCGGCAACGATGCCGCCACCACCCCAGCAGCTGACCTGTCCGTTACGTAGCAGCAGGGTGCGGATTGCGATTGAGCTGTCCATCTCGCCGCGCACGTCCACATACAGCAGCGAGCCACAGTAGATGGCACGGCAGGTTGGTTCCAGTTCGTCGATGATCTGCATTGCGCGGATCTTCGGCGCGCCAGTGATCGATCCTCCTGGGAAACTGCCAGCGAGCAGATCGAATGCGTCCTTGCCGGCCGCCAGCGTGCCACGCACGCAGCTGACCAGGTGATGCACGTTGGGATAGCTTTCCAGCGCGAACAGTTCCGGTACATGCACGCTGCCGGTCTCGCAGCTGCGACCGAGGTCGTTGCGCAGCAGGTCGACAATCATCAGATTTTCCGCACGGTCCTTTTCGCTGGCGAGCAGCTCCTCGGCCAGTGCTCGGTCCTGCGCGGGATCCGGCAGGCGGCGTCGCGTGCCCTTGATCGGCCGGGTTTCCACTGTGCCTTGGCTCAGGCGCAGAAAGCGCTCTGGCGAGAGGCTGGCAATGGCACCGTCGTCGAGTGTAAGGAAGCCGGCGAAGGGCGTCGGGCAGGCGGCACGTAGCGCGCGATAGGCAGTCCAGGGATCGCCCTGATAACCGGTGCGGAAACGCTGCGCGAAGTTCACCTGATAGCAATCGCCGGCCTGGATGTAATGCTGGATGCGTTCGAACGCGCAGCGATAGCGCTCGGCATCGAGATCAGCAGTGAACGCCGATTGCAGCGTGAACGGCATCTGGTTTGCCGGTTCAGCCGCTTGCTGGAACAGGTTCACCAATCGTTCGCGTTCGGCACGCGCGAGCGACGGATGGAAGACCAGCTGAGTGGTGCATTGCTGGTGATCGCTAATCAATGCCCAGGCGTACAGCCCGAAACGTGCATCAGGCAGTGCAAGGTCGTCCACTGCGGCGTGCGGCAGATTCTCCAGGCGCTTGCCGAAGTCATACGCGAGCATGCCGATCAGTCCGCCGAGAAATGGCAGGTCGTGCCCCTCTGGCGCTTCGGCGGGGCCGAGCGCGGCCAGGGCCTTTCGCAGGCGCTGGAAGAAAGCACTCGCCGATTCGTCTGTTTCGGTCGTCAGCATCGTCGACGGCCAGGCGCTGAGGATGTCATACCGGCCACGCTGCGCGACCGGCCGGCCGGAATCCAGCAGGACCGCACCGGGCGCGCAGCGGATGCGCTCGAACCAGAGGCTGGGGTCAGGCTGATAGGGGAGTGGCTGAAGCGTGCAGGTCGGCATGGGCGTCGTCATTGGCGAGTGGCCGACCTTGCGGCCGGCCACTCGGTGCGGGGCAGTCAGCTGTGAGCCGGGACGTGGCCGAACAGCTCCTGGGAGAACCTGACGCGTTCTTCCGGGGTTTCCTGAATGCCTTTTTCCTTGAGTTCGGCGATTCGCGTTTCGACCGCCTGGGCTCGGTGGGTAAGGCCGCAGTCGTTGGCGATCTGAATGTTCAGGCCCGGACGGGCGTTCAGTTCGAGAATCAACGGTCCCTTGTCCACGTCTAGGACCATGTCGACGCCGATGTAGCCAAGCCCGCACAGCTCGTAGCAACCGGCGGCAAGTTTCATGAAACCGTCCCAGTTGGGTAGCTGCACGCCGTCCACGGCATTGCCGGTGTCCGGATGCTTGGTGATCTTGTTGTTCAGCCAGGTACCGCGCAGGGTGATACCGGTGGCCAGATCGACGCCAACGCCGATGGCGCCCTGGTGCAGGTTGGCCTTGCCGCCGGACTGGCGGGTCGGCAGGCGCAGCATGGCCATGACCGGATAGCCCATCAGCACGATGATGCGGATGTCCGGCACACCTTCGTAGCTGATGCTCTTGAAGATCGGGTCGGGCGTGACGCGGTACTCGATCAGTGCGCGGTCACGGTGACCGCCGAGGGAGTAGAGGCCGGTGAGGATGTTGGAAATCTGATGCTCGATCTCATCGTGGGACATGATCTTGCCGGACACGGTCTTGTAGCGACCTTCGAAACGATCGGCGATCACGAGGATGCCGTCACCGCCGGCACCCTGCGCCGGCTTGACGACGAAGTCGGTGTGATCCTTGACGATGTCCTTGAGTTTGTCGATGTCCTTCTCGGTCTCGATGATGCCGTACATCTCCGGCACATGAATGCCGGCCTCGATGGCGCGCTGCTTGGTGATGATCTTGTCATCGACGATCGGATACAGGCTGCGTTTGTTGTACTTGAGCACGTAATCCGCGTTGCGGCGGTTGATGCCCATGATGCCCTTGGCTTCCAGGGCCTTCCACGTCTTGATCAGACCGAACATGGCTCAATCCTTCAGAAAGGCTTTGAAGCGGAACAGCTCGGTCAGGCGGTAGCCGCGGTAGCGACCCATCGCCAGCATGAAGCCCACCATGATCAACAGCACCGCCGGGAAGGTGAAGATGAAATAGGTCAGCGCCTGGATGTTCATCAGCATGAAGGCCAGGCTCGCCGCGATCAGGGTACCGACCGCCACCTTGAAGGCATGGCCACCGCCGCGCTCTTCCCAAGTGATGGACAGGCGTTCGATGGTCATTGTCAGAATCACCATCGGGAACAGCGATACCGAGAGGCCGCGTTCCAGCCCGAGCTTGTGGCTGAGTAGGCTGATGACCGCGATCAGCACCACGACGAACGTCAGCACCACCGACAGGCGCGGCAGCATCTGCAGCTTCAGGTGTTCCAGATACGAACGCAGCGACAGGCCCAACGCGGTGATCAGGGTGAAGAGGATGATGCCAAAACCAATCTGCGTTTCACGGAAGGCCAGAGCGATCAGCACTGGAGTGAAGGTGCCGAGCGTCTGCAGACCGCCGAGATTGCGCAGGATCAGGATCACCAGCACGCCGATCGGGATCATGATCATGACCTGGTAGGTCTGCTGGGTCTGCAGCGGCAGGCCGTAGAGCGAATACTCGAGGAAGTCGGCGTCGGTGTTCTCGTCGGTCAGCTTGGCCAGACGGATCGCGTTCATTTCGCTGTTGTTCAGCGTGAACGACACCTGGGCATTGCGGCCGCCTTCGAGCGTGATCAGCGGCTGATCGCCGGTCCACCAGACCAGTCGGTCATTGGGCAGGCCCTGCTCGCCGGTTTCCGGGTTGAAGTACAGCCATTTGTCGCCATTGAAACTGCGCAGCCAGAGTTCCGGGCTCTGCGGCTGATCGGCCGCCAGCCGGACGGTATGGACGCGCTCCATGGGTACGTGGGCAATGGACAGCAGCAGTTCGACGACGCTGGCCTTATTGGCGGTAGAAGCGTCACCGCCGAGGAGTAGCTTGACGTTATCGTCTTCGACGTTGTTGGCGCGCTTGATCGCTTCACTGATGAAGGTTTCGACATCCGCGGAGTGCTGGCGGATCGGTGAGAGCAGCGCTTCGGCCGCGATTTTTTCGGCGCCCTCGACCGGGATGCTGTCACGGAAGATCGGGCCGGTAGCCTTGGCCTGCTCGCCGCTGTAACGCTTGGTCAGGACCAGGCGGTAATAAAGCGTCTGCTTGCCACTGGCACGGCGGGCGGACCAGGTGACGCGGCGGTTGCCTTCTGCGCGATTGATGCTGACGCCGTAGTTGTTGGAAATGAAGCTTTCGTTGAGGCTGACGAATTCCTGGTTCAGCGGCGGAACGTACATCTGCAGCTTGACCGGCTCGCGCGGGCTGGCCTGGAACTCGACCTTGGCATCAATGTTCCAGAGGTCGTCGGTTTCGTCTTCGGTCACCGGGATGCCGAGGATGAATATCTGGTAGGCCGTAATGGATATGCCTAGGGCGACGAGCACAAAAATCAGGACTTTCAGATGTAGGGTCAGAGCGCGCATGGGTATTACTCGTCAGCGTCGGATTCGTTGATGCAGCCGGGTTTTCCGGCAACGTAGGTACGGCTTGGATCGACCAGTGCGCCAAAGCGGGTAAGCGCGTCGGAGCCAATCAAAAGTGGATATTGGAAAGCGCTACGGTCGGTGAGGTTCACTTCAATGCTGCGTTTGGCTTTGCCCATGCACAGATCGAGTTCGATAACCGGGCGTGCGGTGTAGGTTTTGTCCTCCTCCGGATCGAAGTCGCCAGCGCGGCGCTTGATCTTGCTGATGCGGGCCAGAGGACGTTCGATCGGGTGGGTATGCTCGCTGTCGACCGCCAGATAGAAGCGTACCCAGGTTTCACCGTCGCGCTTGAAACGGGAGATGTCGCGAGCACTGAGTGAGGCCGTTTGTGCGCCGGTATCCAGCTTGGCTGAGAGTTCGAGACCGAAATCCGGTATCGCGACGTATTCATTCAGGCCATAGACGGTTTGCTCGGCGCTGTGGCCGATGCCGGGAGCAAAAAGCAGGCAGAGCAAGAGGAAGTAGGCTTTGGCTCTCATAAATCCGCGTAAGTAATCAGGAGAAGATTGGGAAAGGCGAAGTTGCTGAGCGTGCCGTGCGTCCTGATCGCAGGTCAGGGTGGCCGCGGCTCGCAGCGAGGGCTGGCATTCTAGCATGGCGGTTTAGGGGTCGCGACAGGCGGTAGCGACGCGATCAGCTCATTGGCGTTGGGCTGTCCCTGCCATTACGACTTTAGTTCGATTGTCGACAATCCTTTCCTGGTCAGGTTGACTGAGTGGTTTTTGCAGCGTAGGTTTCACAAATCAAACATCAAGTGTCGACAATATGCTGGACTCGTTAGAAGCTTCACCAACCGTTCAGGTCGATAGCGGCACGCTGTCGGAGCACGTTTTCCGCCGCATCCAGGCGGCGATCGTGAAGGGCGAGATCGCCCCAGGCAGCAAGATCTCCGAACCTGAACTGGCGCGCACCTACGGCATCAGCCGAGGGCCGCTGCGGGAGGCTATGCACCGACTGGAAGGGCAAAAGCTGCTGGTGCGCGTTCCTCACGTGGGCGCCCGCGTGGTTTCGCTGGATCACGCCGAGCTGATCGAACTGTACGAGATCCGCGAGTCGCTGGAGGGTATGGCCTGCCGATTGGCTGCCGAACGCATGAGCGACGCCGAGATCGACGAATTGCGCCGCGTGCTGGGCACCCATGAGCGTGATGAGGCTTTTCAGGCCGGGGTCGGCTATTACCAGCAGGAAGGCGATTTCGACTTCCATTACCGGATCATCCAGGGCAGTGGCAATCGCACGCTGGCCAAATTACTTTGCGACGAGCTCTATCAGCTGGTGCGCATGTACCGGATTCAGTTTTCTACCACGCCGAATCGGCCGCACCAGGCCTTCGCCGAACATCACCGAATCCTCGACGCCATCGCTGACCGCGATGGCGAGCTGGCGGAGCTGCTGATGCGCCGTCACATCGCTGCTTCCAAGCGCAACGTCGAGCGCCACTTCAAGGGTGCTCAAGAGCAAACACCACACAAAAGGGGTAAGGCATGACTCTTCCTTCTGCCGGTCAGCGTTTCCGTGACGCCGTGGCCAGTGAACATCCGCTGCAGGTAGTCGGCGCGATCAACGCCAACCACGCCTTGCTGGCCAAGCGCGCCGGTTTCAAGGCCATCTACCTTTCCGGCGGCGGCGTCGCCGCGGGCTCCCTGGGTTTGCCGGACCTCGGTATCACCGGTCTGGATGACGTATTGACCGATGTTCGTCGTATCACCGACGTCTGCGACCTGCCGCTGCTGGTGGATGTCGACACCGGTTTCGGTTCGTCGGCCTTCAACGTGGCGCGTACCGTCAAGTCGATGATCAAATTTGGCGCTGCGGCGATCCACATCGAGGATCAAGTCGGCGCCAAGCGCTGTGGCCATCGTCCAAACAAGGAGATCGTTTCCCAACAGGAAATGGTCGACCGCATCAAGGCCGCCGTCGATGCGCGTACTGACGACAGCTTCGTGATCATGGCGCGCACCGACGCGCTGGCTGTCGAGGGTCTGAACTCTGCGCTGGATCGTGCAGCCGCCTGCATCGAGGCCGGCGCCGACATGATCTTCCCGGAGGCCATCACCGAGCTTGCGATGTACAAAACCTTCGCCGATCGGGTGAAGGCGCCGATTCTGGCGAACATCACCGAGTTCGGGGCCACGCCGCTGTACACCACCGAAGAGCTGGCCAGCGTCGACGTCTCGCTGGTGCTCTATCCGCTGTCGGCCTTCCGCGCCATGAACAAGGCGGCCGAGAATGTCTACACCGCGCTGCGTCGCGACGGTACGCAGAAGAACGTGATCGATACCATGCAGACCCGCATGGAGCTCTACGATCGCATCAACTACCACGCATTCGAGCAGCACCTCGATGCGCTGTTCGCCCAGAAGAAGAACTGAGCAAGCCGAGTTCCGCCGGGTATCTGGCGGAACTCTCCTGAACAATTTTCGACGTGATTTGCGGTATCCAGAACAAATCCAAGAAGGAGATAGCAATGGCTGAAGCAAAAGTACTGACTGGGGCGGGACTGCGCGGGCAGATTGCCGGGCAGACGGCCCTGTGTACCGTTGGCAAGACCGGTGCGGGACTGACCTACCGTGGTTACGACGTGCGCGATCTGGCAGCCGAATGTGATTTTGAAGAAGTTGCCTACCTGCTGTTCTACGGTGAGTTGCCGAACGCCCAGCAACTGAAAGACTACAAGGCTCGCCTGAAGACCATGCGCGATCTGCCGCAGGTGCTCAAGGAAGTGCTGGAGCGCATTCCGGCCAGCGCCCACCCGATGGACGTGATGCGTACCGGTTCGTCGGTACTCGGCACCCTGGAGCCGGAGCTCAGCTTCGATCAGCAGCGCGACGTGGCCGAGCGCCTGATGGCTACCTTCCCGGCGATGATGTGCTACTGGTATCGCTTCACCCACGACGGTGTGCGCATCAATTGCACCAGCGATGAAGACACCCTCGGCGGGCATTTCCTCGCGCTGCTGCACGACAAGAAGCCGAGCGACCTGCACGTCAAGGTGATGAACGTCTCGCTGATCCTCTACGCCGAGCACGAGTTCAACGCCTCGACCTTCACTGCCCGTGTCTGCGCCTCGACGCTGTCCGATCTCTATTCCTGCGTGACCGGTGCCATCGGTTCGCTGCGCGGCCCGCTGCATGGCGGCGCCAACGAAGCGGCGATGGACATGATCGAGCAATGGAAGAGCCCGGAAGAAGCGCGCGAAGCGATCCTCGGCATGCTCGAGCGCAAGGACAAGATCATGGGCTTCGGCCACGCGATCTACAGCGTTTCCGACCCACGCAACGAGGTCATCAAGGTCTGGGCCAAGAAGCTCGCCGACGAAGTGGGCGACACTGTGCTCTACCCGGTCTCGGTTGCCGTCGACGAAACCATGTGGGAGCAGAAGAAGCTGTTCCCCAACGCCGACTTCTACCATGCGTCCGCCTATCACTTCATGGGCATTCCCACCAAGCTGTTCACGCCGATCTTCGTCTGTTCGCGCGTCACCGGCTGGGCGTCCCATGTGTTCGAACAACGCAGCAACAACCGGATCATTCGGCCGAGCGCCGAGTACATCGGTCCGGAACAGCGCAAGGTCGTTCCGATCGCTCAGCGCTGATCGGAACGGAGAGCCCGCCGCGCGGGCTCTCCAGACCTTGCCCCTCGGAACATTACTGGATTGAGTTCTTCCGGCATGAATACACAACACCGCAAACCTTTGCCTGGCACTGGGCTTGACTACTTCGACACCCGCGAGGCGATCGAAGCGATTCAGCCGGGCGCCTATGACAAGCTGCCCTATACCTCCCGTGTGCTGGCCGAACAGCTGGTGCGTCGCTGTGAGCCCGAAGCGCTGACCGATTCGCTGAAGCAGATTATCGAGCGCAAGCGCGACCTCGACTTTCCCTGGTATCCGGCTCGCGTCGTCTGCCACGACATTCTCGGCCAGACCGCGTTGGTCGATCTCGCCGGCCTGCGTGACGCGATCGCGGAGCAGGGCGGTGATCCGGCCAAGGTCAACCCGGTGGTGCCGACACAGCTGATCGTCGACCACTCGCTGGCGGTGGAATATGCCGGTTTCGATCCGGATGCCTTCGAGAAGAACCGTGCCGTTGAGGAGCGTCGCAACGAGGACCGCTTCCACTTCATCGAGTGGACCAAGACCGCGTTCAAGAACGTCGACGTGATCCCGGCCGGCAACGGCATCATGCACCAGATCAACCTGGAGAAGATGTCGCCAGTGATCCAGGCTCGCGGCGGCGTGGCCTTCCCGGATACATGCGTCGGCACCGACTCGCATACGCCGCACGTCGATGCGCTGGGTGTGATCGCCATCGGTGTTGGCGGCCTGGAGGCTGAAACCGTGATGCTCGGCCTGCCATCGATGATGCGTCTGCCCGACATCGTCGGCGTACGTTTGACCGGCAAGCGTCAGCCCGGCATCACCGCCACCGATATCGTCCTGGCACTGACCGAATTCCTGCGCAAGGAGCGTGTGGTCGGAGCCTGGGTCGAGTTCTTCGGCGAAGGTGCCGACAGCCTGACCATCGGCGATCGTGCGACCATCTCCAACATGTGCCCGGAGTATGGCGCCACCGCTTCGATGTTCTACATCGACCAGCAGACCATCGATTACCTCAAGCTGACCGGTCGCGAGCCTGAACAGGTCGCCCTGGTCGAGCAGTACGCCAAGGAAACCGGCCTCTGGGCGACCGCCCTGGAAGGCGCCGAGTACGAGCGCGTGCTCGAATTCGACCTGTCCAGCGTGGTGCGCAACATGGCTGGCCCGTCCAACCCGCACAAGCGCCTGCCGACTTCTGCGCTGCACGAGCGCGGCATTGCCGACGAAGCCAAGCTGGCCGCGGCGCGTGCCGAAGAGGCCGAAGGTCTGTTGCCGGATGGGGCGGTGATCATTGCTGCCATTACCAGTTGCACCAACACCTCCAACCCGCGCAATGTGGTTGCCGCCGGCCTGCTGGCCAAGAAGGCCAACGAGCTTGGTCTGGTGCGCAAGCCATGGGTGAAGACGTCCTTCGCGCCGGGTTCGAAGGTGGCCAAGCTGTACTTGGAGGAGGCGGGCTTGCTGCCGGAGCTGGAGAAGCTCGGCTTCGGCATCGTCGCCTATGCCTGCACCACCTGTAACGGCATGTCCGGCGCGCTGGATCCGAAGATCCAGCAGGAAATCATTGACCGTGACCTGTACGCCACGGCGGTGCTGTCCGGCAACCGCAACTTCGACGGCCGCATCCACCCGTACGCCAAGCAGGCCTTCCTGGCCTCGCCGCCGCTGGTGGTGGCTTACGCCATTGCCGGTACCGTGCGCTTCGATATCGAACAGGATGTGCTGGGCACCGATAAGAACGGCAACCCGGTCATCCTGAAGGATCTCTGGCCATCCGACGAGGAGATCGACGCCATCGTCGCCGCCTCGGTCAAGCCGGAGCAGTTCAAGCAGGTCTACATCCCGATGTTCGATCTGGGCAGCATCGAGGAAGCCAAGAGCCCGCTGTATGACTGGCGTCCGATGTCCACCTACATCCGCCGTCCGCCGTATTGGGAAGGCGCGCTGGCTGGCGAGCGCACACTGAAAGGCATGCGCCCGTTGGCGATCCTGCCGGACAACATCACCACCGATCACCTGTCGCCGTCCAACGCGATCCTGCTGGATTCGGCCGCCGGTGAGTACCTGGCGAAGATGGGCCTGCCGGAGGAAGACTTCAATTCCTACGCCACCCACCGTGGCGATCACCTAACGGCGCAGCGGGCAACCTTCGCCAACCCGCAGCTGGTCAACGAGATGGCTGTGGTCGATGGCAAGGTGCAGAAGGGTTCGCTGGCGCGCGTCGAGCCGGAAGGCAAGGTGATGCGCATGTGGGAAGCCATCGAAACCTACATGAACCGCAAGCAGAACCTGATCATCGTGGCCGGTGCCGACTATGGCCAGGGCAGCTCGCGTGACTGGGCGGCCAAGGGCGTGCGTCTGGCCGGTGTGGAGGTGATCGTCGCCGAAGGTTTCGAGCGCATCCATCGCACCAACCTGGTTGGCATGGGCGTGCTGCCGGTCGAGTTTAAGCCGGGCACCACCCGTCTGACCCTCGGCCTCGATGGCACCGAAAGCTACGACATCGAGGGCGAGCTGTCGCCGCGTTGCGATCTGACCCTGGTCGTGCATCGTAAGAACGGTGAGGAAACCCGTGTGCCGGTGACCTGCCGTCTCGATACCGCGGCCGAGGTTAGCGTCTACCAGGCTGGCGGCGTGCTGCAGCGCTTCGCCAAGGACTTCCTCGGTCAGGCCTGAGTCAGCTCCATTCAGCACGCGCTCCGCGGCTTGTTCGCGGGGTGTGTGCGGAGCAGCGACATTTCATTCCTGCGCTGCCGTCCGGTGGCGCAGCTTCATGAGGACAACATTCGCATGGCCCATCTTCCCCAGATCAGGATACCCGCCACCTACATGCGCGGCGGCACCAGCAAGGGCGTGTTCTTCCGCCTGCAGGACCTGCCGGAAAGCTGCCAGGTGCCGGGTGCTGAGCGTGACAAGCTTTTCATGCGCGTGATCGGCAGCCCCGATCCGTACTCGGCGCATATCGACGGTATGGGCGGCGCCACGTCCAGCACCAGCAAATGCGTGATCCTGTCGAAGAGCACCCGGCCCGACCACGACGTGGAATACCTCTACGGTCAGGTATCCATCGACAAGCCCTTCGTCGACTGGAGCGGCAACTGCGGCAACCTGTCCACTGGCGCGGGTGCCTTTGCCCTGCATGCCGGCCTGGTGGATGCCGAGCGCATTCCGCAGAACGGCACCTGCGTGGTGCGAATCTGGCAGGCCAATATCGGCAAGACCATCATTGCGCACGTGCCGGTTGTCAACGGACAGGTGCAGGAAATCGGTGACTTCGAGCTGGACGGCGTCACCTTCCCGGCCGCAGAAATCGTGCTGGAGTTCCTCGATCCGTCCGACGACGGCGAGGAGGGCGGCTCGATGTTCCCCACCGGCAACCTGGTCGACGAGTTGGAGGTGCCCGGCATCGGTACGCTCAAGGCGACCATGATCAGCGCGGGTATTCCGACGGTATTCGTCAATGCCGGGGACATCGGCTACCAGGGCACCGAACTGCGCGAAGACATCAACGGCGACCCGGCGCAATTGGCACGCTTCGAGGCGATTCGCGTGGCCGGTGCGCTGCGCATGGGTTTGATCAAGACGGCCGAAGAAGCGCTGACCCGCCAGCACACGCCGAAGATCGCCTTCGTGTCGCCGCCGAAAAGTTACAAGGCGTCCAGCGGCAAGACCATCGAAGCGGGTGAGGTGGATTTGCTCGTCCGTGCACTGTCCATGGGTAAGCTGCACCACGCCATGATGGGCACCTGCGCTGTTGCCATCGGCACGGCGGCTGCGGTGCCGGGTACGCTGGTCAATCTTGCCGCTGGCGGCGGCGAGCGCGAGGCCGTGCGCTTTGGTCATCCGTCTGGCACCTTGCGTGTCGGCGCTGAAGCAAAACAGGTCGATGGCGAGTGGACCGTGACTAAGGCGATCATGAGTCGCAGCGCGCGAGTGTTGATGGAAGGCTGGGTACGTGTACCCGCTGACACCTTCTAACGCTTTGTGCTCAGTCGTGATTAGGGTTCTCCAGAAGCGCTTTTCTTACGTCTGAAATGCAAAAAGTCCGCACCAAGCGGACTTTTTGTTGTCTAGCGAAGCGGCGATTATTTGAGTCTTCGCTCGACGCCTTTTTCCACCAGGATCTTGGCGGAGATTTCCTCGACGGAGAAATGTGTCGAGTTGATGTAGTTGATGTTCTCGCGACGGAACAGGTTTTCCACCTCGCGTACTTCGAACTCGCACTGGGCGAAGCTGGCGTAACGGCTGTTGGGTTTACGCTCGTTGCGAATGGCGGCGAGGCGATCGGAATCGATGGTCAGGCCGAACAACTTGTCCTTGTATGGCTTGAGCGAGGACGGCAGCTGCAGACGCTCCATGTCGTCCTCGGTCAGCGGGTAGTTCGCTGCGCGAATGCCGTATTGCATGGCCATGTACAGGCAGGTTGGGGTTTTGCCGCAGCGTGAAACGCCGACGAGAATCAGGTCGGCCTTGTCGTAGTGGCGGGTGCGCGCGCCATCGTCGTTGTCGAGGGCGAAATTGACGGCATCGATCCGCTCCATGTAGTTGGCGTTGTGACTGATGGAGTGGGATTTGCCTACGGAGTAGGAGGAGCGGGACATCAGCTCATGTTCCAGCGGCGCAAGAAACGAAGAGAAGATGTCGATCATGAAACCGTTCGATTCGGCGAGGATGTCGCGGATTTCCTGGTTGACCAGCGTGTCGAAAATGATCGGACGAGCGCCGTCCTTGTCCGCGGCACTATTGATTTGCTGTACCATTGCCCGCGCCTTTTCCGCGGTGTCGATGTATGGTCGGGTCAGCTTGGTGAAGCTGATGTTTTCGAACTGTGCGAGCAGACTCTGGCCCAGAGTTTCCGCGGTGATGCCTGTACCGTCAGAAATGAAGAAAGCGGTTCGTTTCATGGAGCTTGGGCCTTAAGTCAAGAACGGTTCTCAGCTATAGTAGGCCCCTTCGCCAGGCCCGGATTGGCGGGCATTGTTACTTATTTTGCAGGGCCAGGCCACAGTCATGCGGCAGGGCTCCGGTTGAGTTTCCAACACTAACGTGGAGAGATCACCTTGGTAGAGTACGTAGTTTCCCTCGATAAGCTCGGCAATCATGATGTTGAGCGTGTAGGGGGCAAGAACGCCTCCCTGGGCGAGATGATCAGCAACCTCGCCGGTGCCGGTGTTTCCGTACCGGGCGGTTTCGCCACAACGGCTCAGGCCTATCGGGACTTCCTCGAGCAAAGCGGTCTGAACGATCAGATCCACGATCTGCTCGACAAGCTGGACGTCGACGACGTCAATGCCCTGGCCAAAGCCGGCGCGCAGATCCGTCAGTGGGTGATGGACGCCGAATTCCCGCCGCAACTGGACGCCGACATTCGCAAGGCCTTCGCCGAGATGTCTGGCGGCAACGACAATATGGCGGTTGCGGTGCGCTCCTCGGCAACTGCCGAAGACCTGCCGGATGCGTCGTTCGCCGGTCAGCAGGAAACCTTCCTCAACATCCGTGGTGTGGACAATGTGATCCGTGCTGCCAAGGAAGTATTCGCGTCGCTATTCAACGACCGCGCCATCGCCTACCGCGTGCACCAGGGTTTCGACCACAAGCTGGTTGCTCTCTCCGCGGGTGTGCAGCGCATGGTTCGTTCGGAAACCGGTACCGCTGGCGTCATGTTCACGCTGGATACCGAATCCGGTTTCCGTGACGTGGTGTTCATCACTGGAGCCTATGGCCTGGGCGAGACCGTTGTTCAGGGCGCAGTCAACCCGGACGAATTCTATGTTCACAAGCAGACGCTGGAATCCGGGCGCCCCGCGATCTTGCGCCGCAACCTGGGCAGCAAGGCGATCAAAATGGTCTACGGCGACGAAGCCAAGGCCGGCAAATCGGTCAAGACCGTCGAAGTTGACGCCGCCGACCGCGCGCGTTTCTGTCTGACTGACGAAGAGGTGACCAACCTCGCTAAGCAGGCGATGATCATCGAAAAGCACTACGGCCGCCCGATGGACATCGAGTGGGCCAAAGATGGAGACGACGGCAAGCTGTACATCGTCCAGGCGCGTCCGGAAACCGTGAAGAGCCGCAGCAGCGCCAACGTAATGGAGCGTTACCTGCTGAAGGAGAAGGGCACGGTATTGGTCGAAGGCCGTGCCATCGGTCAGCGCATTGGCGCCGGCCCGGTCAAGGTCATCCACGATGTCACCGAGATGGATAAGGTTCAGCCTGGCGACGTGCTGGTTTCCGATATGACCGACCCGGACTGGGAGCCGGTGATGAAGCGCGCCAGCGCCATCGTCACCAACCGCGGCGGGCGCACTTGCCACGCAGCCATTATCGCTCGTGAGCTGGGTATCCCTGCGGTAGTCGGTTGCGGCAACGCCACCGAGATGCTCAAGGATGGCCAGCGCGTCACCGTATCCTGCGCCGAGGGTGATACCGGTCTGATTTTCGAAGGCGAACTTGGTTTCGACATCCGGCAGAACTCCATCGATGCGATGCCGGAGCTGCCGTTCAAGATCATGATGAACGTCGGTAACCCCGACCGAGCGTTTGACTTCGCCCATCTGCCGAACGAAGGCGTGGGCCTGGCGCGTCTTGAGTTCATTATCAACCGCATGATCGGCGTGCACCCCAAGGCGCTACTGAATTTCGACGGCCTGCCGGTCGATGTGAAGAGCAGCGTCGAGAAGCGCATCGCGGGTTACGATGACCCGGTCAACTTCTACGTCGAGAAGCTGGTCGAAGGTGTCAGCACCCTGGCCGCTGCGTTCTGGCCGAAAAAGGTCATCGTGCGTCTGTCGGACTTCAAGTCCAACGAGTACGCCAACCTGATCGGCGGCAAGCTCTATGAGCCGGAAGAAGAGAACCCAATGCTGGGCTTCCGTGGTGCCTCGCGCTATATCAGCGACTCGTTCCGCGACTGCTTCGAGCTGGAATGCCGCGCAATGCGCAAGGTGCGCGACGTGATGGGGCTGACCAATGTCGAGCTGATGGTGCCCTTCGTGCGCACCCTCGGCGAAGCCTCGCAGGTCATCGACCTGCTGGCCAAGTACGGTCTCAAGCGTGGCGAGAATGGCCTGCGCGTCATCATGATGTGCGAGCTGCCATCGAATGCGTTGCTGGCCGATGAGTTCCTGGAGTACTTCGATGGCTTCTCTATCGGCTCGAATGACATGACCCAGCTGACGCTCGGCCTGGACCGTGATTCGGGGATCATTGCGCATCTCTTCGATGAGCGTAACCCCGCCGTCAAGAAGCTCCTCGCCAACGCTATCCAAGCATGCAACAAGGCTGGCAAGTACATCGGTATTTGTGGTCAGGGTCCGTCGGACCATCCGGATCTGGCCAAGTGGCTGATGGAGCAAGGCATCGAAAGCGTGTCGCTGAACCCTGATTCGGTTCTCGATACGTGGTTCTTCCTGGCAGATGCTCAAGTCTGAAGGCTGACCGGCTAGCGTGATGCGTACTACAACAGGGCGGATTTCCGCCCTGTTGTGTGTCGGCGGTTCACTTCAACAATCGCGTGCTGCGCGGTGAGCCTGGAATGGCGTTCCGTCGATTCGGCGTTTCGGATCGACAGAGCGTTGAAGTCAAGATGTGTTTCCAAGCAAAGGAGCTTTTCATGCAATACGTCACTCCTGATCTGTGCGACGCCTATCCGGAACTGGTACAGGTGGTCGAGCCGATTTTCAGCAACTTCGGCGGTCGCGACTCGTTTGGTGGCCAGATCGTCACCATCAAGTGCTTCGAGGACAACTCCCTGGTCAAGGATCAGGTTGACGTGGACGGTACCGGCAAAGTGCTGGTCGTCGACGGTGGCGGCTCGCTACGTCGTGCGTTGCTCGGTGACATGCTGGCCGAGAAGGCTGCTCGTAATGGTTGGGAAGGCATCGTTGTCTATGGGTGTGTTCGCGATGTCGATGTGATCGCGCAGACTGATCTCGGTGTACAGGCTCTGGCCAGCCATCCAATGAAGACGGACAAGCGCGGCATTGGTGATCTCAATGTTCCGGTTACTTTTTGCGGCGTTACCTTCCGCCCAGGCGATTACATCTATGCGGACAACAACGGAATCATCGTATCGCCCGAGCCGCTGAAGATGCCTGAGTGATTCGCTGCATTCGACCCAATGCGTTGTAACTCAAAGCCCGGCGATGCCGGGCTTTTCACGTGTACTCGAGGGGAGGGCGTTCATGCTGGCGGATGACACGCAGCAGTGGGGGTTGATCCATGCCTTTGTGCTTGACGGGCTGGGGAGTGCGCGCGCGATCACCTATGGAGAGCTGGTAGATCTGCAGCTAGGCGAGGCCGAGAGCCTCTGGTTGCACTGGGATCGTAGCCATCCTTCGGCGCAAGCCTGGCTACGTAGCCAAAGCGGACTCACCGTCTTTGCCTGTGATGTGCTGCTGGAGGAGGACACACGACCGCGTGTTCTGGCACTGCCAAACGAAGAGCTGCTGCTCTTCCTGCGAGGTGTCAATCTCAATCCTGATGCAGCACCGGAGGATATGGTCTCACTGCGAGTGTTCGCCGACGCGCGAAGGGTCCTTTCGCTGCGCTTGCGGCCACTGCGCTCGACCGAGGCAGTCATCCGTCTGCTTGCAGAAGGAAAGGGGCCGAAGACTGCGTCTGAAGTGCTGGTGTATCTGGCGGATTCGATGACCGACCGGGTGAACGATCTGGTGGTGCAGCTGGCAGAAAGCGTCGACAGGGAAGAAGAACGCCTAGAGCTTGATGAGCGCTACACCCCTGAACATGACAGCATGCTTTCGCTGCGTCGGCGAGCCGCTAGTCTGCGGCGGTTTCTGTTGCCGCAGCGAGAAATCTACGCGCAGCTGACGCGCAACCGCCTGAGTTGGTTCGTCGAGGATGACTCCGATTACTGGAACGAGTTGAGCAATCGGCTGATCCGCTATCTGGAAGAATTGGATCTGGTCCGGGAGCGGGTCAATCTCGTGCTCGAATCCGAGCAGCGCCGATTAAGCGAGCGAATGAACCGCACAATGTACCTTTTGGGTATCATTACCGGCTTTTTCCTGCCGATGACGTTTCTGACCGGTCTGCTCGGAATCAACGTGGGTGGGATTCCAGGCTCGGATAGCTCATACGGCTTCGCCGCTGCCAGCCTGCTGATCGCCTTGATAGCACTGTTCCAGTGGTGGATTTTTCGCCGCCTGCGCTGGCTCTGAATGTGACTCGAAGCTACCGAGAGGCCGTCTAGCCGACATGTTCCAGCGAGGTTTACATGCCCGATCCTTTTGAAGAATCACTGCGTGATCTGCTCAACAAGCCGTCGGCACGTGATGACGATGCGCGCTTGGGGCGCGTGCTCAAGACGGCAAACCGCCAGGTTGGTGTCGGAGATCTCTTCGGCCTCATGGGGCATTGGCTGCAGGCGTTGCTGATGGCGATCAATAGTGGCTCGGGCCACGTAGCACCGGTTTCCCGTCGTCATTCTTCTAACCGTTCGTTCGATAAGGCCGATTGATCATGGAATTCGATCCCTGGACCCAAAGTCTGCTTTCTGCAATGAGCTCCCTGTGGGCGTCCGTTGCGGCATTTATTCCGCGACTGTTTGGCGCGCTGGTGGTTGTGCTGCTTGGTTTTGTTGTGGCCAAGTTGCTCGACACCTTGTTGTCCAAGGTGCTCGCCAAGTTGGGGCTTGACCGCCTAATGGGTGGCACCGGGCTGACCAAATTGCTGAACCGCGCGGGCATTCGAGTGCCGGTTTCGGTGTTGATCGGTAAGGTCGTTTACTGGTTCGTATTGCTGATCTTCCTGGTCTCGGCAGCGGAATCGCTAGGCCTCGAGCGTGTATCGGCCACGCTGGACATGCTCGCCTTGTATGTACCGAAAGTCTTCGGTGCAGCACTGATCCTGGTTGCCGGTGTGCTGCTCGCGCAACTGCTCAGCGGTGTGGTCCGTGGTGCGGCTGAAGGCGTTGGTATCGAGTACGCCAATGGCCTGGCACGTATCGCACAGGGGTTGGTAATCATCATCAGCATCTCCGTGGCGATCGGGCAGCTGGAGATCAAAACGGAACTGCTGAACTACGTCATCGCCATCGTGCTGATCACGGTGGGGCTGGCTGTGGCGCTCGCGCTCGGTCTGGGTAGTCGAGAGCTGGTCAGTCAGATTCTCGCGGGGATTTATGTGCGGGAGCTGTACGAGGTAGGGCAACATATCGCGATTGATGACGTCGAAGGGCATATTGAAGAGATCGGGACGGTCAAGACTTTGTTACTTACCGATAGCGGCGAGCTCGTTTCCATAGCGAATCGAGTGGTTCTGGAGCGGCGCGTGGGCAGCCGCTAGCTGCGGTTATCTGATAGAATGCGCCGCCTTTTTTCGGTTTCCCTGACAGGCGGCCGCGGTCTGACTGCCGGCTCGAAGCGTCTTGACTAAAACCCAATCGACCATCCCGCGCTACGATCCTCGCCAACTCTCCGATGAAGAGCTGGTTCAGTATGCGCGCGTCGAACTATTCCATATTACCCGCGCATATGAAGAACTCATGCGGCGATATCAGCGCACGCTGTTCAATGTTTGTGCGCGTTATCTAGGCAATGATCGCGACGCAGATGATGTGTGTCAGGAAGTCATGCTCAAGGTTCTATATGGGCTGAAGAATTTTGAAGGTAAGTCGAAGTTCAAGACCTGGCTATACAGCATTACCTATAATGAATGTATTACTCAGTATCGAAAGGAGCGGCGTAAGCGCCGTTTGCTCGACGCCTTGAGTCTTGATCCGCAGGAGGAGGCTTCCGAAGAGAAGGCTCCCAAGCTGGAAGACAAGGGCGGGCTTGATCGCTGGTTAGTTCATGTCAATCCGATCGATCGTGAGATTCTAGTGTTGCGTTTTGTAGCGGAACTGGAGTTTCAGGAGATTGCTGACATCATGCATATGGGTTTAAGCGCAACGAAGATGCGCTATAAGCGCGCTTTAGATAAACTTCGCGAAAATTTTTCCGATCCGGTCGAAACTTAATTGTGAAAAGTTGTCTTATGTGCAGCGAACAGCTTTGGCATAAGACAGCCGCGTCTCCTTAGATTGTTCTGATACTAACCACCAGATGGGGATTTACGGATGAAACTTAAAAATACCTTGGGCGCCGTGATTGGCTCGATGGTTGCCGCTACCTCTCTTAGTGCGTTGGCCCAAGGCCAAGGCGCTGTCGAAGTTGAGGCGTTCGGCAAGCATTATTTCTCCGATAGCTCGCGCGGTTTCGAGGACGAAGGCGAACTGTACGGGGCTGGCGCCAGCTATTTCCTGACCGACGACGTTTCCCTGGGCCTGTCATACGGCGAATACCATGACGTCACTTCTGACGATCCGGTCGATGGTAGCCACAAGAACATCAAGGGCAGCCTGACCTCCCTGGATGCGGCTTACCACTTCGGTGCGCCGGGCGTTGGTCTGCGTCCGTACGTGTCCGCTGGTGTTGCTCACCAGAGCATTGGCCAAGCTGCTCGCAGTGGTCGTGATCACAGCACCTTCGCCAACATTGGTGCAGGTCTGAAGTACTACTTCACTGAGAATCTGTTTGCCAAGGCGAGCGTCGATGGCATGCACAATATCGACCAAGGCGATTCCGAGTGGATGGCTGGTGTCGGTGTGGGTCTGAACTTCGGTGGTGGTTCTCGCCCGGTCGCGGCCGTTGAGCCGACGCCGGAGCCGGCTCCTGCTCCGATCGTGGACACCGAGCCGGAACCGGCTCCGGAACTGGTGCGCGTCGAGCTGGACGTCAAGTTCGACTTCGATAAGTCGCGCGTTCGCGAAGAAAGTTATGGCGACATCAAGAACCTTGCTGACTTCATGCAGCAGTATCCGCAGACCAGCACGACTGTTGAAGGTCACACTGACTCGGTGGGTACCGACCAGTACAACCAGCGTCTGTCCGAGCGTCGTGCAGAAGCGGTTCGTGAGGTTCTGGTTAACCAGTATGGCGTAGAGGGTGGACGTGTTAACTCGGTAGGTTACGGCGAGTCCCGCCCGGTTGCGGACAATGCGACCGAGGAAGGTCGTCAGATCAACCGTCGCGTCGAAGCCGAAGTGGAAGCTCAGGTTCAGTAATCTGCGCGTCGCTTCATAACAAAGCCCGGCATTTGCCGGGCTTTGTTTTTGCGGTAAATAACGCCGCGTAGTCATTGTTGGGCGTGTGGCTCGCAAGTCCTGCCGCAGCTATCCCAGGCGACATGAACTGCATAAGTGACATGCGGCTAGCGTTGGTACGACTGACAAAAAGCATCAGTTGGGTGCTGATGCAGCATGGATCCACTGTGAGTAGTGGCCCGGCGAACGGCAATAAAAAACCCCGCCGAGGCGGGGTTCTTTATTGCCTTATCGTCAGACTTCGACGACTTGGATCTTCGCTTTTTCCGCAGCCTCGCGGAACTCGGCGATCTGATCGAAGGACAGGTAGCGATAAACGTCGGCAGCCATGCTGTCGATGTCCTTCGCATACTGCATGTACTCTTCGACGGTCGGCAGCTTGCCGATGATCGATGCGACTGCTGCAAGTTCAGCGGAAGCCAGGTACACGTTGGTTGCGTCGCCCAGGCGGTTCGGGAAGTTACGGGTCGAAGTGGAAACCACGGTCGAACCGGTCTGTACGCGAGCCTGGTTACCCATGCACAGCGAGCAGCCCGGCATTTCCATGCGCGCGCCAGCCTTTCCGTAGATGCCGTAGTAGCCTTCTTCGGTCAGCTGGTGAGCGTCCATCTTGGTCGGCGGAGCCAGCCACAGACGGGTCGGGATACCGCCTTTGACCTTGTCGAGCAGCTTGCCGGCAGCGCGGAAGTGGCCGATGTTGGTCATGCAGGAACCGATGAACACTTCGTCGATCTTCTCGCCGGCAACGGTCGACAGCAGGCGGGCATCGTCCGGATCGTTTGGCGCGCAAAGGACCGGCTCTTTTACGTCGGCCAGATCGATTTCGATCACGGCAGCGTATTCAGCATCCTTGTCGGCTTCCAGCAGTTGCGGGGCGGCCAGCCAGGCTTCCATAGCCTGGGCGCGACGCTCCAGGGTGCGGGCATCACCGTAGCCTTCGGAGATCATCCAGCGCAGCATGGTGATGTTGGACTTCAGATACTCGGCGATCGACTCTTCCGGCAGCTTGATGGTGCAACCGGCGGCCGAACGCTCAGCCGAGGCGTCGGACAGCTCGAAGGCTTGCTCGACGGTCAGCTCGTTGAGACCTTCGATCTCGAGGATGCGGCCGGAGAAGATGTTCTTCTTGCCCTTCTTCTCGACGGTCAGCAGGCCCTGCTGGATGGCGTAGTACGGGATGGCATGGACCAGGTCACGCAGGGTGATGCCCGGCTGCAGCTTGCCCTTGAAACGCACCAGTACGGATTCCGGCATGTCCAGCGGCATGACGCCGGTGGCGGCGGCGAAGGCCACGAGGCCGGAACCGGCCGGGAAGGAGATGCCCATCGGGAAGCGGGTGTGCGAGTCGCCACCGGTGCCAACAGTGTCCGGCAGCAGCATGCGGTTCAGCCAGCTGTGGATGATGCCGTCGCCAGGGCGCAGGGATACACCGCCGCGGGTCATGATGAAGTCCGGCAGCGTGTGGTGGGTATTGACGTCGATCGGCTTCGGGTAGGCGGCGGTGTGGCAGAAAGACTGCATTACCAGGTCTGCCGAGAAGCCCAGGCAGGCCAGATCCTTCAGCTCGTCGCGAGTCATTGGGCCAGTGGTGTCCTGGGAGCCGACGGTGGTCATCTTCGGTTCGCAGTAGGTGCCCGGACGAACGCCTTTGCCTTCCGGAAGACCGCAGGCACGACCGACCATCTTCTGCGCCAAGGTGAAGCCCTTGCCGCTGTCAACAGGGGACTCAGGCTTCTTGAATAGGGTAGACGGAGCCAGGCCCAACTCGGCGCGGGCCTTCTCGGTCAGGCCGCGGCCGACGATCAGCGGGATACGGCCGCCGGCGCGGACTTCGTCCAGCAGCACGTCGGTCTTCAGTTCGAAAGTGGTGATGACTTCGTCAGTGCCAGCTTTGCAGACCTTGCCAGCGTACGGGTACACGTCGATGACGTCGCCCATGGCCAGGTTGGTGCAATCGAATTCGATCGGCAGGGCACCGGCATCTTCCATGGTGTTGTAGAAGATCGGAGCGATCTTGGTGCCGAAGCAGAAACCACCGGCGCGCTTGTTCGGCACGTTCGGAATGTCGTCACCGAAGAACCACAGCACGGAGTTGGTAGCCGACTTACGGGAGGAGCCGGTACCGACCACGTCACCGACGTAGGCAACCGGGTAACCCTTGGCTTTCAAGGCTTCCATCTGCGTGATCGGGCCGACGGAACCCGGCTGATCCGGGTTGATGCCGTCGCGGGCCATTTTCAGCATGGCCAGAGCGTGCAGCGGGATGTCAGGGCGGGACCAGGCGTCCGGGGCCGGCGACAGGTCGTCAGTGTTGGTTTCGCCAGTGACCTTGAATACGGTCAGGGTAACTTTTTCCGGCACGGCAGGGCGATTCTGGAACCATTCGCCTTCGGCCCAGGACTGCATGACGGCTTTGGCATGCTCGTTACCGGCCTTGGCTTTCTCCGCGACATCGTGGAAAGCGTCGAACATCAGCAGGGTGTGCTTGAGCTGCTCAGCGGCGACCGCGGCCAGCTCAGCGTTGTCCAGCAGTTCGACCAGGGTCGCGATGTTGTAGCCGCCCTGCATGGTACCCAGCAGCTCGACGGCGCGGGTCTTGGTCAGCAGTGGGGAAGTGGCTTCGCCCTTGGCCAGGGCGGTCAGGAAGCCGGCCTTGACGTAGGCAGCTTCGTCCACACCAGCAGGAACGCGGTTGGTGATCAGGTCAACCAGGAATTCTTCTTCGCCAGCCGGTGGATTCTTCAGTAGCTCGACCAGGCCTGCGGTCTGCTCGGCGTTCAGCGGCTGGGGCACGACGCCCTGGGCGGCACGCTCTTCTACGTGTTTGCGATAGGCTTCAAGCACAGTTTTTACCCTCATCATTGGTCCCTTGGGTGTTTCGGGACGCGCATCCGGAAGCTGTTTTCAAAGTTTTACGCCGGTTGAGGTGACCGGGTCGGCAGGAATGAGGGTCTGCCACCCGGCAGTCGACCGGTCCAACTGTGCTCGTGACGCTTTGAAAACAGCTTCTTGTGGAGTAGGCGCCGAAAACGGCGGGCCGATTCTACTGGAACGGGCTCGCAAAGTTAAGTCGAACGCCGCTTGCAGCTTGGGTTTCGCTTGTCTGGAAAGGCTCCGGCTGTGGCGTTCAAGTGGCGCAATCCGTAGCGTTGCGGGCGGCTGCGTTGTCTTGACGTTCGTCATTCAGGATGACCGCGGTTGGACAAAAGTCTAAGATGCTGCGCCGATCTTTCAGCTGTTTGTGCTATGTCCAATCAACGTATCAAAACCCCATGCGTGGGTCTTTGCTCGACGGTTTACGGTGACCTGGTTTGCCGTGGCTGCAAGCGTTTCCACCATGAGGTGGTGAATTGGAATGCTTATAGCAATGAGGAGAAGCGGGCGGTTTGGCTGCGGCTGGAGAAGCTGCTAGCCCAGGTGATGACCGCGAAGCTGGAGGTATTCGATGCGCGCTTGCTGCGTCAGCAGCTGGAGACTCGGCAGATCCGTTTCGTAGTCGAGCAATCACCGTACTGCTGGGCTTATCAGTTGCTCGCGCGCGGTTCTCGGGTCATCCAGCAACTGGAGGCGTATGGCGTTGCCCTGCTGCCTGAGTTTCGACAGTGGTCGTTGCCGCAGCTGCGCGATGCCATCGATCGAGAGTTCTTTCTGCTGTCGGCGGCGCATTACGAGCGATATATAGCGCCGCGTTTTCTCGTCGCCGGCATCGAACAGCGTATTTAGCGCAAGTCGCTCAGCGCGACTTGCGCGCAGGTCAATGGCGGACAAGATCCTCTAGGTGGTCGATGATCTCATCCGGTTTGAGTACGAGCACATCGCTTTCCAGGGTATCGAGCACCACCTCGGCAGTGTTGCCCATCAGCGCGCCGGAGAAGCCGGTCCGCGCGACCGTGCCAATGACCGTTACCACAGCTTTGATCTGGTGACAGACGCGGGGAATCAGTGCGTCGGCTGGACCTTCTTCGATATGCAGCTGCGTGTCGGCAATGCCGTAGTCCGCCTGAAACTGTTTGCACGCCTCGCGATAGCGCGCCTCGATGGTTTCCTTCAATTGAAACGCAGGGTCGGCCGCGGACAACATCGCCGAGGGGTGCGCGCTGATGACGTGGAGCTGGCCATCGGCAAGGCCGGCAATCTCATAGCCGTGGCTGACGATGGTGGCGTGTAGTGTGCGGTGCTCCAGATCGGCATTGCCGACATCCACCGCGGCGAGGATGTTGCCGCCTTTCCAGGGCGTATCGGTTTTCACCATGAGTACCGGACATGGGCAATAACGCAGCAGCTTCCAGTCTTCCGGTGTCAGCAGCGCACGCTTGAGCGGGCTGTCTGGCACGTGTTGCTTGATGACCAGTCCGCATCCTTCGGCTTGTTGCACGGTGATGATCGTTTGATGGACGTTTTCGTGCCAGGCCTGCTGCACGCTTACGTTATGACCTTCACTCGTCAACTGCTCGCGCAGCGATTCGAGATAGGCACTGTGGTCGTGCTTGCCATCGCAAACCAACAGGTGCAGGCGCGACTGGCTGACACTGGATATCAGGTGGGCACGCTTGAGAGCCAGCGATTGTGGCTGATTGGGGTCCAATACCACGAGGATGCAGCGAATGGCCAGCATGATCGGCTCCATTTCCTTGATGCGGGTTGGTCAACTATAAACAACCCGGCGGTGCTGGCGCTGATGTATATCAAGCAACACTGGCCGGGTTGCCCAGCATTCGTATAATGCCCGCCCCATGACACGCCCGGCCATGGCTTCACATGCTTATTACCGTCGTGAATATCGAGAGGTAGCTGATCGATCCGGGCAATCGATAGAGGCGCAGCCGCCATCGGGCTGTACGCCCCGGCGAATGCGGGACGACGACTGCGATCTGGATTCGGCAATGAACGACAAGGCAAGAAGGGCGGCTACGCTGCCTGAAATACACGATTTCCTCGGATGCCGGACCCCTGATGCTTGGGTTGGTGCCGCGTTGTCCCAGCCGGAGGTGATGCTCCTCGACCACAAAAACTGTGAGTTCAAGGCCGCCTCAACCGCGTTGAGCCTGATTGCTAAGTACGGCCAGCACATCGATCTGATCAATTACATGTCGCGTCTGGCTCGTGAGGAATTGGTTCACCACGAGCAGGTGCTGCGGATTCTCAAGCGGCGGAAAATCGCGCTTCGCCCGGTGTCGGCGAGCCGCTACGCGTCGGGGTTACGCGCGGTTGTTCGCACGCATGAACCGCACAAGCTCACGGATACCCTAGTGGTTGGCGCGTTTATCGAAGCGCGTTCCTGCGAGCGTTTCGAGGCACTTGTGCCGCATCTCGATGAGGAATTGGGCAGATTCTATTTCGGCTTGTTGAAGTCAGAGGCCCGGCATTTCCAGAATTATCTGCGCTTTGCTTACCAGTACGGTGAGGTTGCTGATGTCGATCGTTCGATCGAGCGGGTGCGGCTCGTCGAGCGCGAATTGATTGAGAGTCCTGACACCGAGTTTCGCTTTCACAGTGGCGTACCGCACGCGGCCTGAGATTTCAGCTCAGGCTGAATGGGGTCTGATGGAAGCCATGCTCGTCGACTTGCAGTGCCCAGCCCTGGCGGTCCCAGTCGCCTAAGACAATGCGTTGCGCAGGTTGACCATCGAGTTCCAGCGTGTGGGTCGCCGGGCGATGCGTATGCCCGTGGATCAGAGTGCGCACGTCATGCTCGCGCATCAGGCGCGGCACTTCGTCCAGTGTGACGTCGACGATGTCGCTGGCTTTCATTCGCGTCTGCGCTCGGCTTTCCTTGCGTAGCTTGCGGGCCAGCTTGCGGCGCGTGGATAGAGGCAGGTGGCGCAGGATGAACAGACTGAGCGGGTTCCTTAGCCGGCGGCGCAGATGCATGTAGGCTTCGTCGCGGGTGCACAGACTGTCGCCGTGCAGCAGTAGAACATGCTGTCCATTCAGCTCGATGCGGCTGGGGTCGGGCAGGAGTGAGCAGCCAGCTTCGCGGCAAAAAGCTTTACCGAGCAGAAAGTCGCGGTTGCCGTGCATGAGAAATACTCGCGTGCCTTGATCGCTCAGGTGGCGCAAGGCGCGGGCGATGGAGTGGTGGAAAGGCGTCATGGCATCGTCGCCAATCCAGACTTCGAAGAAGTCACCGAGGATGTACAGTGCATCGGCCTTGCAGGCGCGGCTCTCGAGAAAATAGAGGAACGCCCGGGTTATATCCGGGCGTTCCTCTTCGAGATGCAGATCGGAGATCAGCAGTATCACGCGTGAGTTACTCGACGATCTCGGCCTTCTCGATTACCACGTCCTCCACCGGAACGTCCTGATGTCCGGATTTCATGGTGGTCGGCACGCCCTTGATCTTTTCCACTACCTCCATGCCGTCGGTGACTTCGCCGAATACGGCATAGCCCCAGCCTTGTACGGTCGGCGCGCTGTGGTCGAGGAAATCGTTGTCCTTGACGTTGATGAAAAACTGCGCAGAGGCAGAGTGGGGTTCCATGGTGCGGGCCATCGCCAACGTACCGGTCTTGTTCGAAAGGCCGTTGTTGGCTTCGTTCTTGATCGGCGCGCGAGTAGTTTTTTGCTTCATGCCTGGCTCGAAACCGCCGCCCTGGATCATGAAATTGCCGATCACGCGGTGAAAGATGGTGCCGTCGTAGTGGCCGCTCTTCACGTATTCCTTGAAGTTGGCCGTGGTCTCCGGGGCCTTGTCTTCGAACAGCTTGACGGTGATGACGCCGTAGTTGGTATGCAGTTTGATCATCGGTGGATTCCGTTTCGGTGGCAGGCAGGGAGGACGCGGTCAGTGCGCTGACGAGCCGTGTCCGAGGTGTCGCCGGCCCAGGTGACAGCCTTGCGCAAGGCGCTTTGCTCTGTCAGGGGGTTGACGGGTCCGCTATGATAAGCGCTTTGTTTTGGTCGGCCTACCCTGAGCCGCACTCGCTGATCGCTAAGGACACCATGAGCAAGCCCACCGTCGAAAAAGCCGCCAACTTCCTGCGCCCGATCGTCCAGGCCGACCTGGACAGCGGCAAGCATACCAAGATCATTACCCGCTTCCCGCCGGAGCCCAACGGCTACCTGCATATCGGTCACGCCAAGTCGATCTGCCTGAACTTCGGCCTGGCCGAGGAGTTTGGTGGCGAGTGTAACCTGCGTTTCGACGACACCAATCCGGCCAAGGAAGACCAGGAATACATCGATGCCATCAAGGCTGACGTCGAGTGGCTGGGCTTCAAGTGGGCCGGCGAGGAGCATTACGCCTCGGACTATTTCGACCAGTTGCATGACTGGGCGATTCATCTGATCAAAGCCGGCAAGGCCTATGTCTGCGACCTGTCCTCCGACGAGGCCCGCGAATACCGCGGTAACCTGACCGAGCCGGGCAAGAACAGCCCGTTCCGCGAGCGCAGCGTGGAGGAAAACCTCGACCTTTTCGCGCGTATGAAAGCCGGCGAATTCCCGGACGGCGCCCGTGCGCTGCGCGCCAAGATCGATATGGCGTCGCCGAACATGAACCTGCGCGACCCGATTCTCTACCGCATTCGCCACGCCCATCACCACCAGACCGGCGACAAGTGGTGCATCTACCCGAGCTACGACTTCACCCATGGTCAGTCGGACGCCCTGGAAGGCATCACCCACTCGATCTGCACCCTGGAGTTCGAGGATCACCGCCCGCTCTACGAGTGGTTCCTCGACAACCTGCCGGTGCCGGCCAAGCCGCGCCAGTACGAGTTCGCCCGCCTCAACCTGAACTACACCATCACCAGCAAGCGCAAGCTCAAGCAGCTGGTTGACGAGAATCACGTCGAGGGCTGGGACGACCCGCGCATGTCGACCCTGAGCGGCTATCGCCGCCGCGGCTACACCCCGGGCTCAATCCGCACCTTCTGCGACATGATCGGCGTCAACCGCGCCGGCGGCCTGGTCGACATCGGCATGCTGGAATTCGCCATCCGCGAGGACCTGGACGCCAACGCCGCGCGCGCCATGTGCGTGCTCAAGCCGCTCAAGGTGGTGATCACCAACTATCCGCAAGGCCAGGTCGAGAACCTCGAACTGCCGCGCCATCCCAAGCAGGACATGGGTGCGCGCGTGCTGCCGTTCTCCCGCGAGATCTACATCGACGCCAGCGACTTCGAGGAAGTCCCGCCGGCCGGCTACAAGCGCCTGATCCCCGGCGGCGAAGTGCGCCTGCGCGGCAGCTACGTGATCCGCGCCGACGAGGCGGTGAAGGACGAAGCCGGCAACATCGTCGAGCTGCGCTGCTCCTACGACGAGAACACCTTGGGCAAGAACCCGGAAGGGCGCAAGGTCAAGGGCGTGATCCACTGGGTGCCAGCCGCCGAGAGCGTCGAGTGCGAAGTGCGCCTGTACGACCGCCTGTTCAAGGCCCCGAACCCGGAGAAGACCGACGAGGAGGGCGGCAGCTTCCTCGACAACATCAATCCGGAGTCGCTGGTGGTGCTCAAGGGCTGCCGCGCCGAACCGTCGCTGGCCAATGCCGCGCCGGAAGAACGCTTCCAGTTCGAGCGCGAGGGCTACTTCTGCGCCGACCTGAAGGATTCTAAGCCGGGCGCCCCGGTGTTCAACCGCACCGTCACCCTGCGCGATTCCTGGGGGCAGTGATGACGCTTTCCATCTACAGCACCCTGTCCAAGAGCAAGGACGCGTTCAAGCCGTTGGAAGGCAACAAGGTGCGCATGTACGTGTGCGGCATGACCGTCTACGACTTCTGCCACATCGGCCATGCGCGGGTGATGGTGGCGTTCGACGTGGTCGCCCGCTGGCTGCGCCATCGCGGCTATGAGCTGACCTACGTGCGCAACATCACCGACATCGACGACAAGATCATCAAGCGCGCCAAGGAGAATGGCGAGTCGTTCCAGGATCTGGTCGGCCGCATGATCGCCGCTATGCACGAGGACGAGGCGCGCCTCAACGTGCTGCGCCCGGATATCGAGCCGCGTGCCACCGACCATATCGCCGGCATGCACGCGATGATCCAGACCCTGATCGACAAGGGCTTCGCCTACGCCCCGGGCAACGGCGATGTCTACTACCGGGTCGGCAAGTTCGAGGGCTACGGCAAGCTGTCGCGCCGCAAGATCGAGGACCTGAAGATCGGTGCGCGCATCGAGGTCGACGAGGCCAAGGAAGACCCGCTCGACTTCGTGCTGTGGAAGGGTGCCAAGCCGGGCGAGCCGAGCTGGGAATCGCCGTGGGGTCCCGGTCGTCCGGGCTGGCACATCGAGTGCTCGGTGATGTCCACCTGCTGCTTGGGCGAGACCTTTGACATCCACGGCGGCGGCCCGGACCTGGTGTTCCCGCACCACGAGAACGAGATCGCGCAGAGCGAGGCGGCCACCGGCAAGCTGTACGCCAACGCCTGGATGCACGCCGGCGCGGTGCGCGTCGACGGCGAGAAGATGTCCAAGAGCCTCGGCAACTTCTTCACCATCCGCGAGGTGCTGGAGAAGTACCACCCCGAGGTGGTGCGCTACCTGCTGGTGTCCAGCCACTACCGCAGCCCGATCAACTACTCCGAGGACAGCCTGCGCGAGGCCAAGGGTGCGTTGGAGCGCTTCTACAACGGCCTCAAGGGTCTGCCGGACGCAGCGCCTGCCGGTGGCGACGAGTTCGTCGCCCGCTTCGGCGCGGCGATGGATGACGACTTCAACTCGCCGGAAGCCTGCGCGGTGCTGTTCGAGATGATCCGCGAGGTCAACCGCCTGCGTGACAGCGATCTGAACGCCGCTGCCGCGCTGGCCGCGCGCCTCAAGGAACTGGCCGGTGTGCTCGGGGTGTTGCAGCTCGATCCCGACGCCTTCCTGCAGGCCGGTGCCGCTGGTAAGGTCGACGCCGCCGAGGTCGAGGCGCTGATCGCCGCGCGCCTGGCCGCGCGCGCCGAGAAGAACTGGGCCCAATCCGATCGCATCCGCGATCAGCTCACCGCCATGGGCGTGGTGCTGGAGGATGGAAAGGGTGGAACGACGTGGCGTTTGGCTGATTGAGCGACAGACTAAACAGCAACGGCACCATAAGGTGCCGTTGCTGTTTAGAGATCTTGTAGCGGTTAACCGTGCAGATGTTCTGCAGCGTGCAGGGTGTTCTCCAGCAGGCACGCGCGGGTCATCGGGCCGACACCACCTGGCACAGGCGTGATCCAGGCCGCACGCTCACTGGCGGGCTCGAATTCCACATCGCCAAGCAGGCGACCGTCGGCCTGACGGTTGATGCCCACGTCAATGACGATGGCTCCAGGTTTGATCCATTCGCCCTTTACCAAGCCGGTGATGCCGGTGGCGACCACGACCAGATCGGCGCGCTTTACATGATCGGCAAGGTTGCGGGTAAAGCGGTGGGTCACGGTGGTAGTGCAGCCAGCCAGCAGCAACTCCAGCGCCATGGGGCGACCAACGATGTTCGAAGCGCCGACAACGACGGCATCAAGGCCGTGCAGATCGACCCCGGTGCTTGCCAGCAGCGTCATGATGCCTTTGGGCGTGCAGGGGCGTAGCAGTGGCATGCGTTGAGCCAGTCGGCCGACGTTATAGGGGTGAAAGCCGTCTACGTCCTTGTCGGGGCGGATACGCTCCAGCAGCTGCGAGGCATCAAGTTGCTTGGGCAGGGGCAGTTGGACCAGGATCCCGTCGATCGCCGGATCGTCGTTGAGTTGATCGATCAGCGCCAGGAGATCTTCCTGGCGGGTATCGGCCGGCAAGTCGTGAGCAATGGAATTGAAGCCCACCTCTTCGCAGTCCTTGCGCTTGTGCGCTACGTAAACCTGGGAAGCTGGGTCGCTGCCGACCAGAATGACTGCCAGTCCCGGCGCGCGAAGCCCTTGAGCGCGGCGCTCGATTACGCGGCTGGCGATCTGTTGGCGGATATTGGCAGCGATCGTTTTACCGTCGATCAGTTGTGCGGTCATGACGCTTGGTTAACCACTCGGAAAGGATTAAAAAAGGACGCGTATTCTCGCATGCCGAGGCGATACGGCAAAGGCAGGGGTACAGGCAATTCCCGTAACTCCTTTATCTCAATGAAATTTTTTTGATTTTCCTGTTGACGGCCTGTGGGAGCCTCTATAACATGCGCCCCGCTTGTCGAGCACAGCCTGCTGCTGGGTAAGATGGCTTTCGAAGGGGAGACCTCTTCTATAGCCGGAGCTTCAAGTCTGCGCTCCGAACAGAATGCAGATAAGAGCGCCCGTAGCTCAGCTGGATAGAGCATCCGCCTTCTAAGCGGATGGTCGCAGGTTCGAGTCCTGCCGGGTGCGCCATTATGGGCTCTGGCAACGCAAGCAAATGCAATATGGTGGGCGTAGCTCAGTTGGTAGAGCACAGGATTGTGGCTCCTGGTGTCGAGGGTTCGATCCCCTTCGTCCACCCCATATTCCAGAAAACGCCAGGCACTGCCTGGCGTTTTCGTTTGAAGCACGTTTTCGCGGACGTGGTGAAATTGGTAGACACACCAGATTTAGGTTCTGGCGCCGCAAGGTGTGAGAGTTCGAGTCTCTCCGTCCGCACCATCACATGATTGTTCGATCTTCTTTAGCCGTCGACAATTGCCGAAAGCCCGTAACAGGGCTTTTTTTATGCCTGTTTGATTCTCACCAGGGGTAGGGTTCCTCTACGCCTGATTCCCGGTTGGCTCAGCTGGTACTGGACACTCCTCACGATAAGCGCGCCCCAGTGATGAGAGCGTGGATGGCGGAGGGACGCGACGGCTTGCCTATCAACGATAAAACAGGCCGAGGGTGGTTACGCTGATCCGGGTTCCAGCTCGCCCTTCAATGATCGCTTCGATATCTTCCAGTGCGCCGATGACCGCGTCCTTGCCTGTATGCCGGGCAAACTCGCAGGCCGCCTGAACCTTGGGGCCCATGGAGCCGGCAGCGAACGGCAGTCGCTCCAGTTCGTCGGGGTGAGCCTGGGCGACGGCCCGTTGTTGAGCCGTGCCCCAATCCGTATAGGCTGCGTCGACGTCGGTGGCAATCAGCAGCAGGTCGGCCTGCAGTGTCTCGGCCAGGAGTGCCGAGCACAGGTCTTTGTCGATCACAGCCTCGATGCCGTGCAGTCTCTGTTGCTCGTCCTGAACGGTCGGAATGCCGCCACCGCCTGCGCAGATCACCACACAGCCGTGATCCAGCAGCCAGCGAATCGGCAGAATCTCCAAGATACGCTGGGGGCGCGGGCTCGGGACCACGCGCCGGAAATGCTCGCCATCGACGGCCATGCTCCAGCGCTTCTCCGATCCCAGACGCTCGGCTTCCTCGCGAGGATAGACCGGGCCGATGGGTTTAGTTGGCATGGCGAAAGCCGGGTCGGCCGGATCCACCTCGACCTGGGTCAGCAGCGTGGCAAGGGGTGTGTTGGCAGGCAGCACGTTACCCAGTTCCTGCTCGATCATGTAGCCGATCATACCCTCGGTTTGCGCACCCAGCACGTCGAGCGGATAGACACCGTCCGGGGCGTATGCCGCGCCCTGTAGTGCCAGCAGGCCCACCTGGGGGCCGTTGCCGTGGGCGATCACCAGCTGGTTGTCCGGCGCGATCAGCGCGATCTGGCGGCAGGCGACCTGCACGTTCTCGCGTTGCCGGTCCGCGGTCATCGGTTCGCCGCGGCGCAGCAGGGCGTTACCACCCAGGGCAATGACGATACGCATCGTTGGTCCTCCGTCTCAGATATTGCCGAGCGTCGCCACCAGCACGGCCTTGATGGTGTGCATGCGGTTCTCAGCCTGGTCGAAGACAATGCTTGCGGGCGATTCGAAAACCTCATCGGTGACCTCGATGCCACCGGCCAGCTGCGGATGGTGCTGGGCGATTTCTTTGCCCACCTTGGTTTCGGCGTTGTGGAAGGCCGGCAGGCAATGCATGAACTTCACCCGCGGATTGCCGGTCGCCTTCATCAGCTCGCCGTTGACCTGGTAGGGCAGCAACAAGGCGATACGCTCACTCCACGCCTCGACCGGCTCGCCCATCGATACCCAGACGTCGGTGTGGACGAAGTCGACGCCGCGAACTGCTTCATGCGCGCTTTCGGTCAACGTCAGGCGGGCGCCGGATTGCTCGGCAAAGGCCCGGCAGGCGTCAAGGTGTTCCTCGTTCGGCCATAACGCCCTGGGTGCACCGATTCGCACGTCCATGCCCAACTTTGCACCGACCAGCAGCAGCGAATTGCCCATGTTGTTGCGCGCATCACCCACGTAGGCGTAGCTGATCTCATGCAGCGGCTTATCGCCATGTTCGCGCATGGTCAGCACGTCGGCGAGCATCTGGGTGGGGTGGTACTCATCGGTCAGGCCATTGAACACCGGTACGCCGGAAAACTGCGCCAGCTCGTCCACGATGTGCTGGCTGTACCCCCGGTACTCGATGGCGTCGTACATGCGCCCCAGCACCCGTGCGGTGTCCTTCATGCTTTCCTTGTGGCCGATCTGTGAGGAAGTCGGATCGATGTAGGTGACATTGGCGCCCTGATCGTACGCGGCGACCTCGAACGCACAGCGGGTGCGGGTGGAGGTCTTTTCGAAGATAAGCGCGATGTTCCTGCCCTTGAGGTGCTGACGTTCGGTACCGCTGTATTTGGCGCGCTTGAGGTCGCGGGCCAGATCGAGCAGGTAGCGCAACTCCCGCTCGCTGTGGTGGGTGAGGCTGAGCAGGTTGCGGTTGTGCAGATTGAAGGCCATGACGATTGCCTCAGTAGTCAACGGAGTCGCGGATGATCGGACAGGTCATGCAGTGGCCGCCGCCACGCCCGCGGCCCAGTTCGCTGGCGTCGATGGTGATGACTTCGACACCGGCTTTGCGCAGCAGGGTATTGGTGTAGGTATTGCGGTCGTAGCCGATCACCACGCCGGGCTCCAGCGCTACCACGTTGTTGCCATCGTCCCACTGCTCGCGCTCGGCTTCGTAGCTGTCGCCGCCGGTCTGCACCGTGCGTAGTTTCGCTATGCCCAGCGCCTCGGCAACCACCTCAAGGAAGCTCTTCTGCTCGCGGCGTACATCGATGCCGCCGGGTTTGCTGTCGTCCGGACGCAGGCTGAAAGGGGTGATCGCCTGGACAGCCTCAGGGTAGATGGTCACCAGGTCGCGATCGCAGAAACTGAATACGGTATCCAGGTGCATTGACGAGCGATTGACCGGTAATCCGGCGACGATCACGCGTTCGGCCGCGCCGCCACGGAACAGCGATTGCGCCAGCTGACCGATGGCCTGACGGGAGGAGCGTTCCCCCATGCCGACCAGCACCACGCCGTTGCCGATTGGCATGACGTCGCCACCCTCGAGCGTGGCCAGCCCGTGGTCGAGGTCCGGGTCGCCGTACCAGATCCTGAAATCGGCGGTGGCGAAAGTGGGATGGAACTTGTAGATCGCCGTGGTTAGCAGGGTCTCCTGGCGGCGCGCAGTCCAATGCATGGGGTTGAGCGTTACGCCGCCGTAGATCCAGCAGGTGGTGTCGCGGGTGAATAGCGTGTTCGGTAGCGGTGGCAGGATGAAGCTGGAGTGGCCGAGGTACTCCTTGAACATTCGTACAACATCGCTGCCATCGCTGGCCGGAAGGTCACCAGCGGATACGCCACCGATGAGGAACTCGGCAAGCCGCCGCGGTTCGATCTCTTGTAGCCACGCCCGTACTTCGTCATGCAAGCCCAGGCCGACGAGATTGGGCGTGAGCTTGCGATCCAGAATCCAGCGCTTCGCTTCGGCATCCTGCAGGACTTCGGTGAGCAGGTTGTGCATCTCCAGTACCTCGACGCCGCGCTCGCGCATCTTGGTGACGAAGTCGAAGTGATCGCGCTTGGCCTGGCTGACCCACAGCACGTCGTCGAACAGCAGCTCATCACAGTTCGAGGGGGTGAGCCGCTGGTGTGCCAGACCGGGGGAGCAGACGAGTACCTTGCGCAGCTTGCCGACCTCGGAATGTACGCCCAGTTGCTGGGTGGTAAGGGGCATTGGAAATCTCCTTTCACGGACTGGCCTGTTCGGTATTGGCCAGGAGAGAGTCAAAGGCTCAGGAAACCGTCGTAAAGACCATAGGCGGCGATCAGCGCCCCGGCGAGCACGACAGCGAAGACAAGCCTTTCCATTGTGGTGAACACGGGTTTTCCCAGCTCGCGCCTGGCCTTGGCGAACAGCAGCGCACCGGGTGCATAGAGCAGCGCCGACAGCAGCAGGTACTGGATGCCACCGGCATACAGCAGCCACGCGGCATACAGTAGGGCGACCAGAGATACCGCAAGGTCTTTGCTGCGTGCACCTGGGTCGCTCTCGTAGGTCTCACCGCGCCAGCTGACCATTACGGCATAGGCAGCCGACCAGAAGTAGGGCACCAGGATCATCGAGGTCGCGAGGTACAGCAGGTTGAGATAGGTCGCGTCGTTGAACAGGGTGATGATCAGCATCAGCTGTATCAGACCGTTGGATAGCCACAAGGCATTGCTGGGTACTTGCCTCGAATTCTCCTTGCGCAGGAACTCCGGCATGGTGTGGTCCCGCGCTCCGGCAAACAGTATCTCGGCGCACAGTAGCGTCCACGCCAGCAGGCCGCCGAGTAGCGAGACGATGAGCCCGACGCTGACCAGCAGCGCTCCCCAGCGCCCGACCACGTGCTCGAGCACGCCGGCCATGGATGGATTCTTCAGCGCGGCAAGTTCCGGCTGGCTCATGATTCCCATCGACAACATGTTCACCAGCACCAGCAGGAGCAGAACGCCGTAGAAGCCGATCACCGTTGCCTTGCCGATATCCCGGCGATTTTGCGCGCGTGCCGAATAGATGTTGGCGCCTTCGATGCCGATGAACACCCAGACGGTAACCAGCATCATGCCGCGAACCTGGTCCATCACGCTGCCCAGTTCCACGTTGCCCGCACCCCAGAAGTCGGCCGTAAAAACGTCGAGCCTGAAGGCCAGTGCGGTGATCACGATGAACAGTACCAGCGGCACCACCTTGGCGATGGTGGTTATCAGGTTGAGAAATGCGGCCTCTCTGATGCCACGTAGTACCAGAAAGTGGATAGCCCAGAGCAACAGCGAAGCGCATGCGATCGCAGCGGCGGTATTGCCTTCGCCGAAGATCGGGAAAAACAGCCCAAGGGTGCTGAACAGCAGGACCATGTAGCTGACATTGCCAATCCAGGCGCTGATCCAGTAGCCCCAGGCCGAGGAGAAGCCCATATAGTTGCCGAACCCGGCCTTGGCGTAGGCATAGACGCCCGTATCCAGTTCGGGTTTGCGATTGGCCAGCGTCTGGAACACGAGGGCGAGGGTGAGCATACCGACCCCGGTTATCGCCCAGCCGATCAGCACCGCGCCGGCCCCGGCGCTGGCCGCCATATTCTGCGGCAGCGAGAAGATACCGCCGCCGATCATCGAACCGACCACGAGTGCAACTAGCGCGCTCAGACGCAGTTTCTGCGCAGATTGAGACATTCGAGAGCCCTCCTATCATCCACTGCCATGTATGAAGCGCCGGCGTTGCTGGTTTGGGGATGACCTGCATCAGCTTTACGACTGTTCGCAGAGCCGGCGTTCCCAGCGATTCGATGAAGTATCGGGCCGTGTTCGCCCAGGGCAGGGGCGTGACTTGGGACCAGGCCACCACCTTAAATGCCAAGCAGGGAATCGAGCTGACAACCGCGGTTGAGTGGATCAGGCAGAACCTAGGTGCCCGTTCGAGTTGATCGCACCGTATTGTCGTGTCGCCGCAAGGGGCGCCGGCTGAGTGGAATCGCGGGCACCGGCTTCCGGAGTCCATGCTGAACAGGGAGGAGGGTCTACGCTTGCCGGGTGGGGTGTCACGGCAGTCAAGAGGCGGCCGGCTGCGCTGAGAGCGCTTGCTTGGCGTGCTTCTGCGACCACTTTTCGGAGAGCCACGATGAACAGCAAGAACACCATCTGCCTGTGGTACGACGGTACTGCGCTCGACGCCGCTGCGTTCTATGCCAGAACGTTTCCTGACAGTACCGTGGACGCCGTCCATCACGCGCCCGGCGACTACCCAGCCGGCAAGCAGGGGGATGTCCTGACGGTCGAATTCACCGTGATGGGAATTCCTTGCCTTGGGTTGAACGGAGGCCCCGCGTTCAAGCACAACGAGGCGTTCTCGTTCCAGGTGGCCACCGACGATCAGGCTGAAACGGACCGCTTGTGGAATGCCATTGTCGGCAATGGCGGTCAGGAGAGCGCCTGTGGCTGGTGCAAGGACCGGTGGGGCATCTCCTGGCAGATCACACCGCGGATCCTGACGCGCGCCGTTACCAGCCCGGATCGAGCGACGGCCAAGCGCGCCTTCGACGCCATGATGCATATGACGAAGATCGACATTGCAGCGATCGAAGTGGCTGTGGGGCGATAACCTTCGCCGCTCCAACACGTTCATGCACCAGCGCCTGCCCGTCCTAACGCTCGGGCCGGTGCGCTGAATTCAGCTGCGCAGCAGGGCAAGCACTGCGCTAGGCGGATGGCCAGTCCAGCGCTTGAACGAGCGGCGGAAGTTGGTGGCGTCGTGGAAGCGAAGGTGATTGGCGACCTCTTCGTTGCTGTAGCCCTTGAGTTGGTACAGATAGAGCGCGACCAGCAGCCGGATCTGGTCGTGTTGCTCCTGATAGCTGGTGCCGTGTTTATGCAGCTTGCGTTTGAATGTCGCTGGGCTCATGGCCAGCGCTTCGGCGGCGTGTTCCAGGTTGGGTGCCACGCGGACATGGCGCAGCAGCCAGCGTTGCAGGGTGTCCAGCAGGCTGGAGCGGGCGCCGAGTGCCTGCAATTGCTGGCGCGCTTGCTGGTACGCGACCTGAGCTGTGCTCTGGATCGTTTGCGGCCAGGGGTTGGTCAGGTACTCGCGTGGCAGGCGCAGAAGGTCATAAGGTCGGTTGAACAGCAGATCCTCGCCCAGGTGAACCCAGTACTGTTCGATATGACGAGGCAGCGCCTGGCGGAAATGGAACTGCCAGGGCAGGTGTTCACCACTCAGCCGCCTGCTCATGGCCACGACCGCCGTCATGCTCGCTTCGAGCATGAAGCCTCGCTGTAATCCAAGCCCGCAGCTGTCCAGCCAGTACAGGTAAGCATGTTGCTCATCCAGCAGCAGGCGGGGGCTCATCAGCGGAGACAGCAGCGCGCGCATTTCGCCCAACAGCTCCAGCGCTTGCTGCAGGTTGTTGGCCAGGCCCAGCGCCTGACTGGCTGCGCCGTGATGGCCGGGCAGCAAACGCTGGCCGAAGAGGAAACTGGAGTCGTCCGCAGCCAGCAGGCGCCGCGCATTGTCGATCAGGATGAGGAACTGGGTCGGACTGATCTGTGTCTCGGCCTGTGGCACATCTTCCAGAAACAGACCCGTGCCGCGCAGCAGGCGATGGCTGTCGATGCCGCGCGACAGGCACAGCTCGATCAGGCTGGCGGGCTGTTGGTGTGCGGCAATGCAACGGGTGTCGCATTCGTACCAGGGACAGGTCAGGGTCATGGTGGCTCAGGCTCGTAGCGCCAGCGGCCGCTTGGCCTTGGCCAACGCCAGGTTGAGGCGGCGCAGCAGCGTTTCGGGACTTTCCTGCATGGCCATTACCGTAGCCACGCTGGCGCTGAGCTGGATGCGCTCGCCGTGTTGGCGCGACTTGTGTGCGAGGTGCGCAATCGCCGCAGCAAATTCGGTGGCCATGCGCGATGCCAGCGTTTCTCCAGTGTTAGGTAGCAGGGCGACGAAGCGGTCGCCGGCCAGACGGCAGAGCAGATCCTGGTGGCGCAGGTTGAGCAGCAGTTGCTGGGTCACTGCCAGCAGTACCCGATCACCCTCGGCATGGCCGTAGCGTTGATTGATACCGTCGAAATCATCGATATCGACGATCACCAGCGACAGCGGTTGTTGCTCGTTCGTGCTGTGCGCCAGGCTCAAGTCCAGCTGACGGCGTAGATAATCCGCGCCACCTAGCGGGGTGAGCTTGTCGAACAAGCGATGTTCACGAAACAGACGCTCGCGTTTTTCCATTTGCGCGCTGATCGCCAGCTGCTCGTGATGCCAGTGGTACAGGCCATAGGTGAGCAGCAGCAGGCCCAGCGGCATCGGTGCCGATTCCAGCCAGTTGTCCCAGCCGAGGGTGTCCGGCAAACGGATGAACTCGTCAAGCAGGTCCATCCACCAGGAGAAGAACACGCAGCCCAGGCCGATGGCCAGCAGGTTGGTCACTCGGCCAGCCGGCCGACTCTTGAGCACCAGCCCCAGCCAGGCAAGGGCGAGCAGGGCGGAACCGCCTTCGCCGATCAGATCCAGCCAGACCCATTCGCTCAGTGACTTCAACTCGCCGGCTGCCAGATGCAGGAGCAGACCGAGGTTCGCCGCCACCAGCAGGGCGGCGAGTTTGAGGCGATGTTGGTGCAGCAGGCTGGGCATGGAGACGAGTCCTTCAACGGTGAATCTGTCCAGCTGAACAGAGCCGTGTGACGGCCAGGTTGCAGCGCGGGAGGTCAAATTGGCTCAGGGCAGCGTGCGGTTTTTTTCGATGACTGGCCGCAGACCATCGTCACTGCTGGGCTGTGGATCGTGGCGCTGCCGGTGCAGTGGCGTGATCGCAGGTCATTTCAGCCCATTGAGTACCGTCGCAGCCCTCTAAAAGACGCTTTGCCGCGGCGCTGCCGGAGAGCTGTCACGCAAGCGTCATGCCCTCTGCCTAGCGTGCCTCCCCACTCGCCGGGCCATTGCCTGGCCTTGTCGACACTGGGGAGATTCCGATGATGTTGAAACACCGCGCACCGGCCCGTCGCGCCGGCCATGCCCTCACCGCGCTGGCGCTGGCGGTTGCCGCCACGACAGCCCTGGCGGTCGAACCAAACTCCGAGAGTGGCACCGAGCATGTCAATGTGGTGGGCCAGGCGGTCAGCATGGACAAGGCCATCCGGGAGCAGCGCCGGTCCGACAGCGTGAAAAGCGTGGTCAGCGCCGATGGTGTGGCCCAGCTGCCCGATGAGAACGTCGCCGAGGCCGCGCAGCGCCTGCCCGGGGTCAGCGTCGAGCGCGATCAGGGCGAGGGACGCTTCGTCAGCGTTCGCGGGCTGGGCCCTGATCTCAACAGTGTGACCATCAACGGCACGCTGATCCCTTCGCCGAACAGCGGTACCCGCGCGGTGGCGCTGGACGTACTGCCGTCCGAACTGGTGCAGTCGCTGTCGGTGGTCAAGACCCTGACGCCGGACATGGATGCCAATTCGCTGGGCGGCACCATCGAGGTGGAAAGCCTGTCGGCGTTCGATCACAAGGGCCTGTTCTACACCGGTAGTGTCGAGGCCAGTCACGACGAAAACACCGGCGAGAACAGCCCGAAACTCTCCGGGGCGGTGAGCAACCGCTTCAGCCTCGGTAGCGGTACCGACAATTTCGGTGTGGCCGCTGCCATTAGCTGGGGCGAGCGTGATTTCGGCTCGGACAACGTCGAAACCGGTGGTGCCTGGGACTTCGAGAACGGTGCCAGGCTCGCCGAATTCGAGCAGCGCGACTACGAGATCACCCGTGAGCGCAGCGGTCTGGGCCTGAACTTCGACTACCAGGCGGATGATCTCAACAGCTACTACCTGCGCACGCTGTACAGCCGCTACAAGGACAGCGAGACGCGCAATGCCGCCGGTGTCGAGTTCGCCGATGCGCAGGCGGCCGGGGAGCTGGGCGACAGCGAAGGCTGGCGCGAGCTGAAGGACCGCGAGGAAACCCAGGAAATCCAGTCCTATGTGCTGGGTAGCGAGCATCTGCGTGGCCCGTGGACGATCAACGTGCAGGCTGGCTGGAGCGAGTCCAGCGAAGACACACCCGGGCACATTGCCGGGGCCGCGTTCGAAGGCAACGACGACTTCGCCGACAGCGGTTTCAGCAGCACCAGCAAGCCTCGCCTGAATATCGACAGCGCCTTCTATGACCCGGCCAATTTCAGTTTGGACAAGGTCGAGTGGGAAGAGCAGAACACCAGCGATACCGAGAAGAACCTCAAGCTTGACCTGGCGCGTGACTATGAGCTGGCCGGCCACGCGGCGCAGTTCAAGTTCGGCGGCAAGCTCAGCCGCCGCGACAAGGACAATGACACCAATGCCTGGGCCTACGAGGACTTCGACAGTTTCGGCATCAGCGACGACCAGTTGCTGCTCGGCAACTTCACCAAGGGGTCGGTGGATTACGGCCTCGATCGTTTCGGTCCGGGGATCAGTGCAGGCGCGGTTGAGGCGCTGCTCGGCCGCCTCGACCGTAGCGCGTTCTACGACGAAGAACAGTCACGGGTGAATGACTTCGACATGCGCGAGGACATCAATGCCGCCTACCTCATGCACACGCTGGATGTGGAGGACTGGCGCTTCATCGTCGGCGTGCGCTACGAAGGCGCGGAGTTCGAAGCCAAGGGTACCGGCCTCGAGGACGGCAATTTTGTCGCCAATCAGGTCAGCAACGATTACGACCACTGGCTGCCGGGGGTGCATGTACGTTACCAGCTGGACCGGCAGACGCAGTTGCGCGCTGCCTGGACCAACAGTGTGGTGCGGCCGACGTTCGACCAGCTGGCGCCGGGCTTTGTCATTGACGGCGATGAAGCCGAGTTCGGCAATCCGAGTCTGGATCCGCTGGAGTCGAGCAACCTCGATCTGGGGATCGAGCATTACCTGAACAAGGACGGCGTGGTCTCGGCTTTCGTGTTCTACAAGGACATCGAGAATTTCGTTTACAACACCGACCTGGCCGGCAGCGGGCGCTGGGCTGCGTTCGACGAGGCCAACACCTACGCCAACGGCGAAAGTGCCGAGCTGTATGGCCTGGAGCTGGCCTGGCAGCAGAAGTTCAGCGGCTTGCCGGCACCCTGGAACGGCGTTCTGGTAGGCGCCAACGCCACCTTCAGCCGTTCCGATGCGAGTATCGGCGCGCGGGGCCAGCGCCGGGACATCGATCTGCCATTCCAATCCGACAGCGTCGGCAACCTGATGCTCGGCTGGGAGAACGACAAGCTCAGCCTGCGCCTGTCGGCCAACTACAAGTCCGACTACCTCTACGAGGTCGCGGCGGTGGATGACGAGGACCACGACCTGCATGTCGACGACCAGACCTTCGTCGACTTCACCGCCCGCTATTTCCTGACCAAGGACCTGCAGCTGACGTTCGAGGCGCAAAACCTCACCGACGAGTCCTACTACGTCTACACCGGCCGCAGCGCCTACAACGCCCAGTACGAGGAATACGGCCCGACTTACAAGCTCGGCCTGACCTTTACCCACTTCTGATCTTGGCTGCGCGCCCGCTGGGCGCGGCTGGTGTCTGCGTGTCTACAAGAAGGATCTGTTTTGCATGAATTTGTCGTTGAGTCGTTCTCTCGCGCTTGCCGGGCTGGCTATTGCACTTGGCGCCTGCGATGCGCTGCCGCCGGCCGGCGCTAGCGCCCAGCCGGGTTTGAGTTTGAGCCCCTGGGGGCAGGCGGCTGGGGTCGAGGCTGAAGAGGTACGCTTTGTTCCGGCGGAGCTGACCGCTGCTGCTGATCTGCGTCTGGCTGCCAGCGAACGCAGAGGCCTGCTGCTGCTGGATGGTCAGGGGGGCGAACTGGCACGGCTGACCGGCTCGTTCAGCGGCCTGGACAGCCGTGTGCTCGGTGAACAGCTATTGGTAGCCAGCCTCGACAGCACCGCTCAGCAAGTGGCGCTGGTGCTGCTGGATGTGCAGAGCCGCCGCTGGCAACGCGCCCTGAAACTGCCGCCGCGTGATTTCGCCCTGTCCGGGCTGTGCCTGTACCGCGACGAGGCGAGCAATCTGCATCTGTTCCTGCTGGGGGAGGAGGGACAGGGTGAGCAGTGGCTGGTTGCCGGCGCGAATGAGCTGTTGCCTGCGGCTCAGCGTCTGCGCGGTGTGCCGACGCCACCGGGTGCCGAGTACTGCCACGCCGACGATGCGACCAACCGCCTGTTCATTAATGAGGAAGGCGTGGGGCTATGGGTGCTCGCAGCCCAGCCTGAAGCGGACGTCGGGCGTCAGGTAGTGGATATGCGTGTGCCGTTCGGTGGCCTCAAGGGCAGCCCCGGAGCGTTGGTCAGCGTGCCCGGCGGGTTACTGGCGCTGGACGGCGAGGAACCGGCACTGCACCTCTACCAATGGCGAACGCAAGGCTGGCAGAGCGTCGCACGCCTGCCGCTGGATGGGCTGAGTGAGCCGGAGCGGCTGGATGCACGCGTCACGACCGACGGGCTGGACCTGCTGATTCAGGACGATGACCAGGGGCGTGCCTATCAAGGTCGGCTGAGCTGGAAACCCGAGGCTCCGCTGCTCGCGCCCCCGCTGCCGTACGTCGTGCCACTGCGGCAGACCGAGCCGGTTGGCCGGCATGGCGACGCCGCCGACGATCCGGCGATCTGGGTGCATCCCACGCAACCTGAGTTGTCGCGGGTACTGGGTACCAACAAGAAGCAGGGGCTGCTGGCCTATGACCTGGAGGGTCGGTTGCTGCAGGAGCTGCCGGTTGGCCGGCTGAATAACGTCGACGTGCGCAGCGGCTTCACTCTGGGCGGGCAGCAGGTGGACCTGGCGGTGGCGAGCAATCGCGATCACAACAGCATCAGCCTGTTCGCCATCGACCGGCTCAGTGGCGAGTTGCGCGAAGCCGGTGAGATCCGCACGCCGCTCGGGGATATCTACGGCATCTGTCTGTTTCAGCCGCACAGCGATGAGCTCTATGCCTTCGCCAATGCCAAAGACGGCACTTTTCTGCAGTACCGCCTGAGCAGCGACGCGACCGGTCAGGTGCATGGCGAACAGGTCCGGCGCTTCCAGGTCGCCAGTCAGCCTGAAGGCTGTGTGGCCGATGACCGCCAGCAGCGCCTGTTCATTGGTGAGGAAGACGTCGGTGTCTGGACGCTGGATGCCCGTGCGCATGCACCGGCCAAGCTGAGCAGCGTGCTCAAGGTGGGTGATGTGCTGCGGGCCGACGTCGAGGGACTAGGGCTGTATCACGGTGCGCAAGGCAGTTATCTGGTGGTTTCCAGTCAGGGCAACGACAGCTATGTGCTGCTGGATGCGGCTCCGCCGTTTGCAGTGCGCGGTGCGTTGCGTATCGGTCTGAACGGCGCGCTGGGTATCGATGGGGCGTCCGAGACAGACGGCCTGGAAGTCAGCTCGGCCAACCTCGGTGGCCCCTGGAGTCAGGGACTGCTGGTAGTGCAGGACGGGCGCAAGCGGCTACCCGAGGCGACCCAGAACTTCAAACTGGTGCCCTGGACGGCGGTGGCGCAAGCCCTGGAGCTGGACTGACGCGGCTGTCATCGGCCGGTAACCCGCACGTAATCGAATAACACGGCAACTCTCCCGCGCTGGCGGGCAGAGCAGCGGGCGGCGACGGCCGGCCCGCGTTCATCAAGAGGAATCAAAACCATGCACGCGACACTCGAGCACATGACCATCTGGGGGCTGATCGGAGATGCCTCGCTGCTGGTCAAGGGCGTGATGCTGACCCTGTTGCTGGCTTCGCTGGCCAGCTGGTATCTGATCGTCCAGCGCGGTCTATTGCTGGCGCGCAACGATCGCCTGCTCAGGCAGTTCCAGTTGCGCTTTCGCAACAGCAACGACCTGGCGCAGCTCTATCGCGAGAACAGCGGCGATACCGATGAAGACGCCAGCCTGGAGCGGATTTTCCGCGAAGGTTATGGCGAGTTCAGCCACCTCAAGCGTGAGCCCGGCATCGGCGCCGATGCGGTCATCGATGGTGTCGAAAGGCGTTTGCTGGTGAGCATCAGTGAAGAGCAGGAGCGCCTGGAGAAGGGCTTGGCCTTTCTTGCCACCGTGGGTTCGGTGAGTCCCTATATCGGCTTGTTCGGCACGGTATGGGGGATCATGAATTCCTTCATCGGCCTGTCGCAGGTACAGCAGGCCACGCTCAGTACCGTAGCACCGGGCATCGCCGAAGCGCTGATCGCGACTGCTATCGGGCTGTTCGCGGCGATTCCCGCGGTCGTGGCCTACAACCGCTTCGCCGCCCGCGTCGAGACGCTCAGCACGCGCTTCTATGCCTTCGGCAACGAGCTGCAGGGCCGGCTGCATCGCAAGCTGCAGGCCGCCAGTTGCCTGTCGCAAGCCGCCTGAGGGTCAGCCGATGCGCAAGCCCTGTCGCAAGCATGGCCCCAAGGCCGAAATGAACGTGGTGCCTTACATCGACGTGATGCTGGTCCTGCTGGTGATCTTCATGGTCACCGCACCGATGCTCACCCAGGGCGTGAAGGTCGAGTTGCCCAAGGTCGCCGCCGAGGCACTGGCCAGCAACAGCCAGCAGCAGATTCTCACGCTTTCGGTGAAGGCTGACGGCAGCTACTACTGGAACCTGGGTAGTGAGCTCGAGACGGAGCAGCACACCGACAGCGCTGTGAGCCTGGAGGAAATGACCGCCAAGGTTGGCGCGATCATCGCCTCGAGCGGCGACACTCAGGTGTATATCCGCGCCGATCAGCACGCCGACTACGCCACCGTGGTGGCGGGTATGGCTGCCTTGCAGCAGGGCGGCGTGGCAAACCTCGGGCTGATCACCGAGGCGCCCCGGCCATGACGGGCATTTCGATGCCGATGTCGATGCAGCGAGCGCATTGGCCGAGCCGCGGCCGTCGTCGCCATGCACTGGCTCTGAGCGTGGCCATAGGGCTGCACGTCCTGGTGCTCGCCGCTCTGCTCGGGCACTGGCAGGTTGTGCCGCCGGTCGAGCCGCAGGTCCGCACCTTGTCGACGCGATTGATCAGTCTGCCACCGCCAGCTGTTGCCGTGGCTGAGCGCATCAGGCCGGTAGCTGAAACGGTGCCTGAACCGGTTGAGCCCTCGCCGCGGGTCGAGTCGCCTGAACCAGAGGTTGCGGCCCTGGCCCGCAAGCGCGTCGAGCCGCGCCAGAACGAGGTGCGACGGGTGGCCGAACTGCAGCGTGCCGCCCGGCTGAAGCGGGAGCGACAACTGGCTGCCGAGGCGCAGGCGCGTGCTGAAGAGCAACGTCAGCAGGCCGTTGCAGCGGAGCAGGCGGCCGCGGCGGCCAAGGCCCGTGCGGCGGCCGAGGCGCTGGCTGCCGCCAGCCGGCCTTACCTCCCGATAAGCAAGCAAGCGCCCGACTACCCGGACCGCGCGCTGGACAAAGGCATCGAAGGCGACTGCACGGTGACCTACGGCGTGACGCCCGACGGCCGTGTGGAGAATCCGCAGGTGCTGGGCGATTGCCACCCCTTGTTCGTCCGGCCTTCGCTGGCGGCGGCACGCACCTTTCGCTATCGGCCGCGCATCGTCGACGGCCGCGCGGTGCGCGTGCCCAACGTGAAGAACACTTTCCACTACCGCATCGAATAGACCCGCGCCAGCGCTGGTTCAATCGGGCACGACTATCGAGTACCGCAATGAGTCACGAGCACAGCCAATTCCATGAGCGTCTGCAAGCTCATGATGACGTCGTCATCAACCCCAGCCGTAACGCCCCTTTGACGGGACTGGTCAACCCGGCCCGCCGCCATGTGCTCAAGGGCGGTCTTGGCCTGGCCGCGTTGGGCTTCTTTGCCGGCGGTATCGGTGCCTGCCGCAAGGTCGGGACCAGTCCGTTGCTGGGTTTCAACAGCGTACCGGTACAGCTGGACACCAACTTCGACCGCGTGTTGCTGGCGCAGGGGTATCGCGCCGTGCCGTTTTTCTCCTGGGGGGACCCGGTTGAACCCGGAGCGCCCGCCTGGAAAGCGGACGCCAGCGACGACTGGCAGGCCCAGCTCAAGCAGGCTGGCGACAATCACGATGGCATGAATTTCTTCGCCTTCCCCGGCGACGATCGTCGTGGCCTGTTGGTGATGAATCACGAGTACGTCAACCCGTCGCTGCATCCCTCCGGCCGGATCGACCAATCCAGGCCGCGCCCGCTTGGCGAAGTGCGCAAGGAGCAGGCGGCCCACGGGGTCTCGATAATCGAGGTGAAACAGGCTGCCGATGGCCAGTGGCAGCGGGTGATGGATTCGCCCTACAACCGGCGAATCAGCATGCTTACGCCAATCCGTCTGGCTGGCCCCTTGGCGGCCCATGAACTGATGAAAACCGCCAGCGACCCGCGGGGGCTGGAAGTGCTTGGCACCCTCAACAATTGCGCCACCGGTGTTACCCCGTGGGGTACCTTCCTCACTTGCGAGGAGAACTGGCCGAACTATTTCATCAATCGTGACCAGCGGGATTACGCCGCCCGAGTGGCGCACAAGCGCTACGGCCTGGCCTGTGAGGGCACCAGCAAGAATTACGCGTGGGAAACCGCCGACCCTCGATTCGATGCCACGCCTCATGCCGACCAGCCTTACGGCGGGCATGTCAACGAGCCCAACCGCTTTGGCTGGGTGGTGGAGATCGATCCGTTCGACCCCCAGGCGCAGCCGATCAAGCGCACGGCCTTTGGCCGATTCAGCCGGGAGTGCGCGGCGCTCAGCCTCGGTGCCGATGGCCGCATGGCGTTCTATTCGGGTGATGATGCCAGGGGCGAATACCTCTACAAGTTCGTTCCCAGCGGTCGCTACGACGCGGCCGATCCGCAGGCCAACCGCGATCTGCTGGACGACGGCATGCTCTATGTGGCGCAGCTCGCTGCCGATGGAAGTGGTCAGTGGCTGGCGCTGCAGCATGGGCAGAATGGTCTGAGCGCGGAGCAGGGCTTCGCCAGCCAGGCCGAGGTGCTGGTCAATGCGCGGGCTGCGGCCGACCACGTCGGCGCCACTCCGCTGGACCGTCCGGAATGGGCTGCGGTCCATCCGCAGACGCGGGAGGTGTATGTAACCCTGACCAATAACGATGAACGCGGTGACAAGCAGCCGGTGGACAAGGCCAATCCGAGGCCGCACAACCTGCATGGGCAGATCCTGCGCTTTCAGGAGCAGGGCAACGATCCGACGGCCACACGTTTCACCTGGGAAATTTTTCTTCTTGCCGGCGAGGCCAGCGGTGCCAGGGGTAAGGATGGCAAGCCGGTGCCCGCCAACGTCACCGGAACCATCAGTGGCGATTTGTTCTCCTCGCCCGATGGGTTGGCCTTCGATGCGGCGGGCCGCCTGTGGATTCAGACTGATTACGATGATCGCGAACCGGCCATGCACAACATGGGCTGCAATCAGTTGCTGTGTGCCGATCCGGTGAGTCGGGAAGTTCGCCGCTTTCTCGTCGGCCCGCGCGGCTGCGAGATCACCGGCCTGGCCTGGAGTCCGGACGGCAGGGCGATGTGGGCCAATATCCAGCATCCCGAGCTGAGTTTCCCGGCCAGCGACGGCAAGAGTCGTCCACGCTCGACCACGCTGTTGATCACCCGTGTTGATGGCGGTGTCATCGGGAGCTGATGGCAGGTTGAGCGGATGTTTCGGCCGAGCTGGAGCTGCTCAAGGTCGGGCGCAAAGACTTAATCCACAAAAACTGTGGATAAGCACGTGGATATCAACCTCCGATCCGGCTGCGAAAGCAGAGGAGGCGTGCTCTGCGTACAGACTGGCTGATTTTTCATCAGTGGTAAATTTTCCTTTTCAATCAAGGTTTTATCGGTTCAATCCTAACCTGCGGCGAACGGCCGCGAGCTCACCGCGGTTCGGCTGTTGGTGCGGGCGGCCAGCTTAAGTCAGGGAAGCAGCGTATCGCGGCTCTCGGATGGCTGGCTTGCCCAGGGCATGCAACAAACCCCGCAGCGGGGGGCCCTAATGGGTTCACTGCGAAGGGGGAACTTATGAAGCAGCTGATCCATCACTGGTGCGGTTTCGGCGTGGCTGTTCTGCTTGGCGGCTGTTCGCTGGTCGAGACAGTGCCGCCCGTTGAGGGCGCTGACGAGTATGTCTTGGCCTGCGATCAGGCCGGTCAAGACGACATGTGCGCGCAGAAAGCAGCAGAAGCCTGCCCGGACGGCTATGAAACCCTGAGTGCGGAGCAGGGGTTCAACCGGGCCGAGCTGCACATTCGCTGCGTAGCGCAGCGGTAGCTGCAAGCAAGTCACAGCCTTTCAGCTAGCCGAAGTCCCTGAGGCTGGCAGTTGCTCGGTCTTGCTCCGGGTATCTCCCGGTGAATGGTCATGGTTCTCGATTTTTGGATACTGTATATTTAGACAGTAATCAGGAGTGTGAGCCATGTTGATCAGTGTTGCGGACCAGGCTGTTTATTTCACCATTTGGGGGGCGCCTGCGTGCTGCCGGGGCCTGCCTGTGCGGCTACATGAACGCTCTGTGGCCACCATCCGCATGTCAGTGCAGTCGCCGATGGCTTCGCCTGCGCGCGGTTTTGCAGGGCCTCGCTGATGGGTGTAGTGGCTCTGGATTCGCTGCTGGATCAGCGTCGGGTCTGGAAGGGGCAACCCGCCGCGCGTCTGTCGTCGGGGCTGTCGACCGGGCATACGCAGTTGGATGAGCGGCTCCCCAGCGGAGGCTGGCCGGAGGCGGCGCTTAGCGAGATTCTGATCGAAGCGGAAGGCATCGGTGAGCTGCAGCTGCTCTGGCCGGCGCTGGCCCGTCTGACGACTGCAGCCGAACGCGTGGTACTGGTTGCGCCGCCGTATGTGCCTTATCCGCAGCGCTGGATGGCGGCCGGGATTGATTTGCGCCATCTGGCATTGATCGAGGCGAGCGGCAAGGAGGCGTTATGGGCTGCAGAGCAGTGTCTGCGTTCTGGTAGTTGTGGTGCAGTGCTGTGCTGGCCGAAACAGGCGGACGATCGCGCCTTGCGGCGCTTGCAGGTGGCTGCTGAGACCGGGCAGACACGGGCTTTTGCCTATCGTCCGCTGAAGGAAGCGCTGAATCCTTCGCCGGCCGCCTTGCGTATCGCCGTGGATGCCCGGCCGGCACAGTTGCGCGTGCTCAAGAGTCGCGGTGGCTTTGTCGATCCGGCCGCCATTCCTGTTTCAGCATGGCACTGAGGCGGTCATGCGCTGGGTCTGTGTACTGTTTCCGCACTTGGCTCTCGATGGCGTGTTGCGCCGTGATCATGCCGATGGAGCGCCGCTGGCGCTGGTCAGTGGTCCACCCCAGCGGCGAGTGGTGCGTGCCATCTGCCCAGCTGCGCGTGCGCTCGGGCTGCGACCGGGGCAATCGCTGAGTGCGGCGCGAACCCTGGCCAGCAATCTGCGGGTGGCGGAATACGATCCGCTGGAGATCGAGCGTTGGCGGGGCTTCCTGGCGGCCTGGGCGTACCGCTTCAGCTCCCAAGTCAGTCTGCATTACCCACAGACATTGTTGATGGAGGTCGGCTCGAGTCTCGGCCTGTTCGGCCCCTGGCCGCAGCTGGAGGCGCGATTGCGTGAGGAGCTGTCGGCCCTGGGATTTCGTCATCGCATCGTCGTGGCGCCGAATCCGGCGGCAGCTCGTGCGCTGGCCAACGCGCATGATGGCCTGGCCGTTGCGGATCGACAGGCGCTTTGCCAGCGGTTGGGAAACATGCCGGTGGAGCGGGTCGGGCTTCCCCGCGAGGTGGCTACGGCTTTGTCACGCATGGGGTTGCGTACTGTGCGTCAGGTGCTGGCGCTGCCGCGTGATGCGCTGGCGCGACGTTTTCCCCAGACGGTGCTGCAGCATTTGGATGTTCTGCTGGGTGAGCGGGCGTTGGTGCTGGAGTTCTATGCTCCGCCGGATTTCTTTGACTCGCGCATCGAGCTGAATTTCGACGTCACCTCCCATCAGGCACTGCTGTTTCCGTTGCGTCGACTGACTGCAGATCTGGCGGCTTTCCTCGCCGGACGGGACAGCGGTGTGCAGCGCTTCACTCTTTATCTCGAGCATGCCCAAAGGGCGCGCACGGAGGTTGCGGTCGGGTTGCTGAGCGCGGAGCGCGACCCGGCCATGCTTTTCGAGCTGGCCCGCGGGCGCCTGGAACAGGTCAGTCTGTGCGCACCGACTCAGGCGATGCAGCTGACGGCACGGGATCTGCCGGCGTTCGTGCCGGAGCATCGGGCATTGTTCGATGAGCGAGCGCAGCAGACTTTGCCTTGGGAGAAACTGCGTGAACGACTTCGGGCCCGCTTGGGTGATGAGGCTGTCCACGGACTGACTGCTCAGGCCGATCACCGCCCCGAACGCGCCTGGCAGACGGACGGCGAAGGTGCAGTGATAGCCGCATATGCAGCCGGTCGCCCCGGCTGGCTGCTGTCCCGGCCGCAGGTTTTGCGTGATAACGATTGGCGTGTGCTCGCCGGCCCCGAGCGTATCGAAACCGGCTGGTGGGATGGCGACGATATCCGTCGTGACTACTACCTGATCGAGTCGCGCAAAGGGCAGCGAGGCTGGGCCTATCGCGTGGTGGGCGAGCGCGGGCCGCTGCTGCTGCACGGGTGGTTTGCATGAACATTGCTGGCTATGCCGAGCTGCATTGCCTGTCCAACTTCAGCTTCCAGCGCGGGGCCTCCAGCGCAAGGGAACTGTTCGAGCGTGCCAGCCAGCATGGCTACAAGGCCTTGGCGATCACCGATGAATGCACCCTGGCGGGTATCGTGCGTGCCTGGCAGGCCGCCAGGGAAGTCGGGGTGCCGCTGATAGTCGGCAGCGAAATGCGTGTCCGTGGTGGACCCAAGCTGGTGCTGCTGGTCGAGAACCTGGATGGCTATCAGGCCCTGTGCCGATTGATCACCCAGGCCCGACGCCGGGCGAAGAAGGGCGAGTACATCTTGTTGCCCGAAGATCTGGCGGCACTGCCAGAGGGATTGCTGGCCCTCTGGACGCCGGATTCGCCACGCGACGCAGAGGTCGGTGCCTGGTTGCGCGAGGTCTTTGCCGATCGCCTGTGGCTAGCGGTCGAACTGCATCGCGGGCCCGACGACGCACGGCAGTTGGCCGAGTTGCAGGTGCTGGCAGCGCGCCTGGGCCTTCCGCTGGTCGCCGCCGGCGACGTGCATATGCATGCTCGCGGACGTCGCGCGCTGCAGGACTGCATGACAGCTATCCGCCATCACTGCACCGTGGCGGAAGCGGGGTTGCGTCTGTTCGCCAATGGCGAGCGTCATTTGCGCAGCTGCGCGCAGCTCGCCGAGTTGTATCCGCCGCAGCTGCTTGCCGAAACATTGCGCATCGCCGAGCGCTGTAGCTTCGACCTCGGCCAGCTGCGCTACGAGTACCCCTGTGAGCTGGTGCCGCCGGGACAGACGCCGACTACCTGGCTGCGCGAGCTGAGCATGCAGGGGATGCGCTGGCGCTGGCCGCAGGGGACTCCGGAGAAGGCCAGGGCGCAGGTCTTCAAGGAGCTCGAGCTGATTGCCGAGCTGGGTTACGAAAGCTACTTCCTGACCGTGCATGACATCGTTCGTTATGCCCGAGAGCAAAGCATCCTGTGCCAGGGGCGCGGCTCGGCTGCCAACTCGGCGGTCTGCTACGTACTGGGTATCACCGAGCTGGATCCGTCGCGGAGCAATCTGCTGTTCGAGCGCTTTCTGTCCAGAGAGCGTAACGAGCCGCCGGATATCGACGTGGATTTCGAGCATGAGCGTCGGGAGGAGGTGATCCAGTATGTCTTCCGTCGCTACGGGCGGGGTCGCGCGGCGCTGACTGCGGTGGCCAGTTCCTATCGGGCCACGGGCGCACTACGGGACGTCGGCAAGGCTCTCGGATTGCCTCCCGATCAGCTCAACGCCCTGGCGGCATGTTGCGGTCATTGGGGGGGAGAGCTGCCGAAACCTGAGCGTTTGCGTGAACGTGGCTTTGATCTGGAAAGCCCGGTGCTGCGGCGAGTGCTGGCGCTTAGCGCGCAACTGATCGGCTTTCCGCGCCATCTGTCGCAGCATCCGGGAGGGTTCGTCATTTCCGAGCAGCCGCTGGAAACCCTGGTGCCGGTGGAGAATGCGGCCATGGCTGAGCGCACGATCATCCAGTGGGACAAGGACGATCTCGATCTGATTGGTTTGCTCAAGGTGGACATCCTTGCGCTGGGGATGCTCAGCGCACTGCGCCGTTGTTTCGATCTGATCGAGCGCTACCGAGGGCAGCGCTGGACGCTCGCCACTCTGCCCCAGGAGGACAGTGCGACTTACGAAATGATTGGTCGTGCTGACACCGTCGGCGTGTTCCAGATCGAGTCGCGGGCGCAGATGGCCATGCTGCCACGGCTAAAGCCCAAAACCTTCTATGACCTGGTGATCGAGGTGGCCATCGTTCGTCCGGGGCCAATCGTCGGCGACATGGTCCATCCCTACCTGCGGCGGCGCAATGGTGAAGAGCCGGTGAGCTATCCGAAGGCGGAACTGATACCGGTGTTCGAGCGCACACTGGGGGTGCCGCTGTTTCAGGAGCAGGTGATGGAACTGGCCATCGTGGCCGCCGAATACACACCCGGCGAGGCTGACCAGTTGCGTCGCTCGATGGCGGCCTGGAAGCGTCATGGCGGGCTGGAGCCGCATCAGCAACGTCTGACCGAGCGCATGGTCGCGCGTGGCTACAGTCATGAGTTTGCCGCGCGTATCTTCGAGCAGATCAAAGGGTTCGGCAGCTATGGCTTCCCCGAATCGCATGCCGCCAGTTTCGCTCTGTTGACCTATGCCAGTTGCTGGCTGAAGTGCCATGAGCCGGCTGCCTACGCTTGTGCACTGATCAATAGTTGGCCGATGGGTTTCTACAGCCCCGATCAGATCCTCCAGGATGCTCGCCGCCATCGCATCGAGATTTTCCCCGTGGATGTACGTTACAGCGACTGGGATTGCTCGCTTGAGTCTGCACGGGATGCCCGACTTGGTATTCGTCTGGGGCTGCGCATGGTGCGCGGCCTGCGAGAGGCCGACGGGCGACGCATCGAAGCTCTCCGCAGTCTGCGCGCGTACGACGATGTCGGCGACCTTTGTGCGCGCGCGCAACTGGATACTCGTGCGCGCGAAGTCCTGGCGGATGCCGGCGCTCTGCGCGGGCTGGCCGGTCATCGGCATCGGGCGCGCTGGGCGGTCGCAGGGGTGGAAACGCAGTTGCCGTTGTTTGCGGGTGGGCCAGTGTCCGAGACGGCTGTCGCATTGCCTCTGCCATCGGTGGCAGAGGACATGAGTGCCGACTATGCCACGGTCGGAACCACGCTTGGTCCCCATCCGCTCTCGCTGTTGCGAAGGCAGCTTCGCGGCTGCCGCAGTTCGCGTGAGCTCGCCGGCATCAAGCATGGTCGAAGCGTGGCTGTTGCGGGGCTGGTGACTGGTCGCCAGAAACCCCAGACGGCTAGCGGGGTGATCTTCGTTACGCTGGAAGATGAGTTTGGGATGGTCAACGTCGTGGTCTGGTCCGATCTGGCCGAGCGGCAGCGGCAGGAGCTAATCGCTTCACGCCTGTTGCGTGTGGATGGTCGTCTGGAAGTGCAAGATGGCGTTATTCATCTGATTGCTCGGCGTCTGCGGAATCTCACCGCGTTGCTCAATGGTCTGGATGTTCGCAGTCGGGACTTCCGGTGAGTCGATGTGTTCGGGTGTTTGCAGGCGATCCGTGGCGTCTTTCCGATAAGATCTCTGTCACATTGGCTTCAGGCCATCGAGCATCAGCACGTAGCATCGTGCTTCTCGTGCTGGTTTTTAGGCGGGGTGACTTCTGCCATTCGAGCTACTAGAATGCTTGCCCATTCTGGGGCCGGAACGCCCGGCTTATGTCTGTGCAACGAGGAAAATCCATGCAAGTTTCTGTTGAAAGCACCTCCGCTCTTGAGCGCCGCATGACCATTGGCGTGCCGGTCGAGCGCATCGAGACCGAAGTCAACAAGCGTCTGCAACAGACCGCCAGTCGTGCAAAAATTCCAGGTTTCCGCCCCGGCAAGGTGCCGATGAGCGTGATCCGTCAGCGCTACGAAGAAGCCGCTCGTCAGGAAGCGCTGGGCGATCTGATTCAGGCCACCTTCTACGAAGCCATCGTCGCCGAGAAGCTGAATCCCGCCGGTGCTCCGTCCGTCGAGCCGAAGGTCTTCGAAAAGGGCAAGGATCTGGAATACGTCGCCACTTTCGAAGTGTTCCCCGAGTTTGCAGTGGCCGGTTTCGAAAACATTGAAATCGAGCGTCTGCAGGCCGAAGTAAGCGAGGCCGACGTCGACAACATGCTGGAAATCCTGCGCAAGCAGAACACTCGCTTCGAGAACGTCGAGCGTGCCGCCGAGAATGGCGACCAGCTGAACATCGACTTCGTTGGCAAGATCGACGGCGAAGTCTTTGCCGGTGGCTCGGCCAAGGGTACCCAACTGGTGCTGGGTTCGGGTCGCATGATTCCGGGCTTCGAGGATGCGCTGGTCGGTGCCAAGGCTGGCGAAGAACGTGTGATCAATCCGACCTTCCCCGAGGATTATCAGAATCTTGATCTGGCCGGCAAAACTGCCGAGTTCACCGTGACCGTCAACAGTGTCGCAGCTCCTCAGCTGCCGGAACTGAGTGACGAGTTCTTCGCTCAGTTCGGTGTGCAAGAGGGCGGCCTCGAAGGTTTCCGCGCTGAAGTGAAGAAGAATATGGAGCGCGAGCTGCGCCAAGCCATCAAGAGCAAGGTCAAGAACCAGGTGATGGAAGGGTTGGTAGCTGGTAACCCGATCGAGGTGCCCAAGGCCCTGATCGACAATGAGGTGAACCGCTTGCGCGTTCAGGCTGTTCAGCAGTTTGGTGGCAACATCAAGCCTGACCAGCTGCCAGCCGAGCTTTTCCAGGAGCAGGCCAAGCGCCGCGTAGTCTTGGGGCTGATCGTCGCGGAAGTCGTCAAGCAGAAAGAGCTGAAGCCTGATGAGGCCCGCGTTCGCGAGCTGATCGAAGAGATGGCTTCGGCCTATCAGGAGCCGGAACAGGTAGTTGCCTGGTACTACAAGAACGCTGAACAATTGAACGAAGTCCGTTCGGTTGTGCTCGAAGAGCAAGTTGTAGATACTGTCCTGCAGCAGGCTAAAGTGACCGATAAATCGGTCTCGTACGAAGAAGCTGTCAAGCCTGCGGAAGCCCCGCAAGCAGCCTGATTTCTTCATATATCCGAGTGCACAAACATAAGCCAGCCTCGTGCTGGCTTATGTCTTTTGAGGCATGACATAGGGAGTATCGTTGGAACATGTCCCGCAATCCTTTTATGCAAGTTCCGGACATTCAGGCCGCCGGTGGCCTGGTCCCGATGGTGATCGAGCAGTCCGCACGCGGCGAACGCGCCTATGACATCTATTCCCGGCTCCTGAAGGAGCGGGTGATTTTCATGGTGGGTCAGGTCGAGGACTACATGGCCAACCTGATCGTCGCCCAGTTGCTGTTCCTTGAGGCGGAGAATCCGGAGAAGGACATCCACCTCTATATCAACTCCCCAGGTGGCTCGGTGACTGCCGGCATGTCGATTTACGACACGATGCAGTTCATTAAGCCGGATGTGTCGACCATCTGCATTGGTCAAGCCTGCAGCATGGGCGCGTTGCTTCTGACCGGCGGGGCGGCTGGCAAGCGCTACTGCTTGCCTCATTCGCGCATGATGATCCACCAGCCTCTGGGCGGGTTCCAAGGTCAGGCTTCGGATATCGAGATCCATGCTCGGGAGATCCTGACCATCCGTGAGCGACTGAACAAGGTTCTGGCGCACCACACTGGCCAGCCGATGGATGTCATTGCGCGTGATACTGACCGCGACAACTTCATGAGTGGCGAAGAGGCCGTCAAGTACGGCTTGATCGACCAGGTTCTGACGCAGCGCCAGCTGGCGGTCTGATCTCTACAGCCCTCGATATGTGGCTGTGCCGTGGGCTTGAAAAAGCCCACGATTGCCTTCATCTTGTGTTTCAAGCCTTCCCGATTGGATCGATCGAATGACTGACACCCGCAACGGCGAGGATTCCGGCAAACTGCTTTATTGCTCTTTCTGCGGCAAAAGCCAGCATGAAGTACGCAAGTTGATTGCCGGACCCTCCGTTTTCATCTGCGACGAGTGCGTCGACCTGTGCAACGACATCATCCGCGAGGAGGTGCAGGAAGCTCAGGCCGAAAGCAGCGCGCACAAGCTGCCTGCGCCCAAGGAGATCAGCGGCATTCTCGACCAGTACGTCATTGGTCAGGAGCGCGCTAAGAAGATCCTGGCCGTGGCGGTTTACAACCATTACAAGCGCCTCAACCAGCGAGACAAGAAGGAAGAAGTTGAGCTGGGCAAGAGCAACATTCTGCTGATCGGTCCAACCGGCTCGGGCAAGACCCTATTGGCCGAGACATTGGCCCGCCTGCTCAATGTGCCATTCACCATCGCCGATGCCACCACCCTCACTGAGGCGGGTTATGTGGGCGAAGATGTCGAGAACATCATCCAGAAGCTGCTGCAGAAATGCGATTACGACGTCGAAAAGGCCCAGATGGGCATCGTCTATATCGACGAAATCGACAAGATTTCCCGCAAATCTGACAACCCATCCATTACTCGTGATGTGTCAGGTGAAGGCGTGCAGCAGGCATTGCTCAAGCTGATCGAGGGCACCGTCGCGTCAGTACCGCCGCAGGGCGGACGCAAACATCCACAGCAGGAATTCCTGCAAGTCGATACGCGCAATATCCTCTTCATTTGCGGTGGTGCATTCGCTGGTTTGGAGAAGGTCATCCAGGCGCGCTCGACTCAGGGTGGCATTGGATTCAGTGCTGAGGTTCGCAGCAAGGACCCAGGCAAGAAAATTGGCGAGGCACTGCGCTCTGTGGAACCGGACGATCTGGTCAAGTTCGGGTTGATTCCCGAGTTTGTCGGACGCCTGCCGGTCATTGCGACCCTCGACGAGCTGGATGAGCCTGCTCTGATTCAGATTCTCACCGAGCCCAAGAACGCCCTGACCAAGCAGTACGCCAAACTCTTCGAACTGGAAGGGGTGGATCTGGAGTTCCGTCCCGATGCGCTTAAGGCCATCGCAAGCCGTGCGTTGGAGCGTAAGACAGGCGCGCGCGGTCTGCGCTCGATTCTCGAGGGGGTGTTGCTGGACACCATGTACGAGATTCCCTCGCAGAAAGATGTTAGTAAAGTCGTGATCGACGAGAGTGTGATCGAGGGGACCTCCAAGCCGCTGCTGATCTACGAAAATAACGAACCGCCGGCCAAGGCTGCGCCTGACGCATGATAGACAAGGGGCCTGCGGGCCCCTTCGCATTTTAGGCTCCTTGTTTTTTAGCAGGTACGCCCCCATCTTAGTTGCACAGGCAACCCGTCCGTTTATCGCCGTATGGCCGTCGCAGAGCTGAATTTATGAAGACAACCATCGAATTGCCCCTTTTGCCACTGCGCGATGTCGTGGTGTACCCGCACATGGTGATCCCGCTCTTCGTTGGCCGTGAGAAATCCATCGAAGCGCTCGAGTCCGCCATGGCCGGTGAGAAGCAGATTCTTCTCGTGGCCCAGAAGAACCCGGCAGACGACGATCCTGCTGAAGATGCTCTTTATCGCGTCGGCACGGTTGCTACCGTGTTGCAGCTGCTCAAGCTGCCTGACGGCACTGTGAAGGTTCTCGTAGAGGGCGAACAGCGGGGCGTCATAGAGCGTTTCTTCGAGGTTGACGAGCATTGCCGTGCGGAGGTTCAGCTGATCGATGAGTCGGTTGTCGACTCCCGCGAAGCGGAGGTCTTCACCCGAAGCCTGCTCGGACAGTTCGAACAATATGTGCAGCTGGGCAAGAAGGTTCCAGCCGAAGTGCTATCGTCGCTCACCGGTATCGATGATCCGGCGCGGCTGGTCGATACGATGGCGGCGCACATGGCGCTCAAGATCGAGCAGAAACAAGCGATTCTGGAAATCACCGAACTTCCAGCCCGTGTAGAACATGTCCTGGCGCTGCTAGATGCCGAAATCGACCTGCTGCAAGTAGAAAAACGCATCCGTGGTCGCGTGAAGAAGCAGATGGAGCGCAGCCAGCGCGAGTACTACCTGAATGAGCAAATGAAGGCCATTCAGAAGGAACTCGGCGACATCGATGAAGGGCACAACGAAATCGATGATCTGAAGAAGCGCATCGAAAACGCCGGACTGAGCAAGGACGCTTATGCCAAGGCGCAAGCCGAGCTGAACAAGCTGAAGCAGATGTCGCCGATGTCAGCAGAAGCGACAGTAGTTCGCACCTATATCGATTGGCTGGTGAACGTGCCCTGGAAGGCTGCCAGCAAGGTGCGCCTGGATCTCGCCAAGGCAGAAGAGGTGCTGGATACGGATCATTACGGCTTGGACGAAGTCAAGGATCGTATTCTTGAATATCTTGCGGTTCAGAAGCGAGTCAAGAAGCTCAAAGGCCCCGTGCTTTGTCTGGTAGGCCCTCCCGGTGTTGGCAAAACATCGCTAGCAGAGTCCATTGCCCGCTCGACCAATCGCAAGTTCGTGCGCATGGCGCTCGGTGGCGTGCGTGACGAAGCGGAGATCCGTGGCCATCGCCGTACCTATATCGGTTCCATGCCTGGACGCTTGATCCAGAAAATGACCAAGGTTGGCGTACGCAACCCGCTATTCCTGCTCGATGAGATCGATAAGATGGCGAGCGACATGCGCGGCGATCCGGCATCTGCACTGCTCGAGGTGCTCGATCCCGAACAGAATCACAACTTCAACGATCATTATCTTGAGGTGGATTACGACCTCTCGGACGTGATGTTCATCTGTACCGCAAACTCTATGAACATCCCGGCGCCATTGCTTGATCGCATGGAGGTTATCCGGCTGCCCGGTTACACCGAAGACGAGAAGATCAACATCGCGACTCGCTATTTGGCGCCCAAGCAGATCCAGGCCAATGGCCTTAAGAAGGATGAGCTCACCATCGACGAGTCGGCGATTCGCGACATCATTCGCTACTACACCCGCGAAGCGGGAGTGCGCAGTCTCGAGCGACAGATCGCCAAGGTATGCCGGAAGGTGGTTAAGGAGCATGCGGCCGAGAAGCGCTTCCATGTCGAGGTCAATGCCGAGACGCTTGAGCATTTCCTAGGGGTTCGCAAGTTCCGCTATGGCCTGGCTGAGTTGCAGGACCAGGTTGGTCAGGTCACTGGCCTGGCCTGGACTCAGGTGGGGGGCGAGCTATTGACCATCGAGGCGGCAGTCGTGCCTGGCAAGGGCAGATTGACCAAAACGGGCTCGCTGGGTGAAGTGATGGGTGAGTCGATCACCGCCGCGCTGACCGTCGTGCGCAGTCGGGCAAAAGCGATGGGAATCGCGCCGGACTTCCACGAAAAGCAGGACATCCATATTCATGTGCCGGAGGGTGCGACACCGAAGGATGGCCCCAGCGCGGGTATCGGCATGTGCACTGCGCTTGTTTCAGCATTGACGCAGATCCCGGTGCGCGCAGATGTCGCAATGACAGGTGAAATCACTCTGCGGGGGCAGGTACTTGCCATTGGCGGTTTGAAGGAAAAACTACTGGCTGCTCACCGTGGCGGAATCAAGACGGTAATCATCCCGGAAGAAAACCAGCGTGATCTGAAAGAGATTCCTGAAAATATTAAGCAGGACCTGCAGATTAAACCGGTCAAGTGGATTGACGAGGTCCTGCAAATTGCGCTGCAATACGCGCCGGAGCCCTTGCCCGATGCGGCTCCCGAGATTGTTGCAAAGGAAGACAATCGCGAGTCTGATTCCAAGGAGCGAATCAGCACGCATTAGCCGGGGAGGCTTTCTTGACATATTTTCAGGGCCCTTGTTATAAATCGGCCCTTTATGTCAGTGCCGTTCCAGCACCGCTTTGCTTACACCCGAAAATTAAAGATACGACTCAACAGAAATAAGGGGACTTAGAGTGAACAAGTCGGAACTGATCGATGCTATCGCTGCATCTGCTGATATCCCAAAAGCTGTTGCTGGCCGCGCGCTGGATGCAGTGATCGAATCCGTCACCGGCGCCCTGAAGGCTGGTGATTCCGTAGTGCTGGTTGGTTTCGGCACCTTCGCTGTCAAAGAGCGCGCTGCACGTACTGGCCGCAATCCGCAGACTGGCAAGCCGATCAACATCGCCGCTGCGAAGATCCCGGGTTTCAAGGCTGGTAAGGCTCTGAAGGACGCGGTTAACTAAGCGTCTTCGATCCGGCCAGTTGTCAACTACGCTGACCCTGGCTCGGGGCGGTTGCTCGAAAAGGTCTTAACCATTGCATCATGGCTTGGGGAAGAGGCCAACCGCTCCAAAGCTCCGAGAAGGCGCATCCCTGGATGCGCCTTTCTTTTATCCGGTTTCCACCCGCGCTGCGCATCCCATCGCGCCGCTGACTCCTTGGGGGACGCATGCTTCAGAACATCAGGGACAATTCACAAGGCTGGATTGCCAAAACTATCATCGGTGTCATTGTAGTGCTGCTGGCACTGACGGGCTTCGATGCAATCTTCAATGCGGCCAGCAATGACCAAAATGCTGCCGAGGTTAATGGCGAGAAGATTTCCCGCTACGATCTTGAGCAGGCGGTGAACATGCAGCGTCGCCAGTTGGCGCAGCAATTGGGTGGCGATTTTGATGCCTCGTTGCTTGATGACAAACTGCTGCGTAATGCGGCGCTGAGCTCGCTGATCGAGCGCATGTTGCTGTTGCAGGGCGCACAAAAGGCGAATTTCGACTTTTCTTCCCAAGCGTTGGATCAGCTGATTCTGCAAACCCCGGAATTCCAAGTTGACGGCGCTTTTAGTGCAGCACGTTTCGATCAGGTGATTCAGCAGATGGGGTATTCGCGTCTCCAGTTCCGCGAATTGCTCAAGCAGGAAATGCTGATTGGCCAGGTACGGGCAGGCATCTCCGGAACAGGGTTCGTAACGGAGCAACAGGTCGAGAGCTTCGCTCGCCTGGAAATGCAGACCCGTGATTTTGCCAGCCTGGTCATTGCCGCGGATGCGAGCGCGGTGCAGATAACTGAAGACGAAATCAGTCAGTTCTATGCTGAGAACGCTGCACGCTTCCGGTCGCCGGAACAGGTCGTTCTTGAGTATGTCGAGTTGAACAAGGAGGCCTTCTTCGATCAGGTCGAGGTTTCTGAAGAGGAACTGCAGGAGCTCTACCAGAAGCAGATCGCCAACCTGTCGGAACAACGCCGGGCGGCGCATATCCTGATCGAAGCAAGCGACGCTCAGGCCAAGAGCAAGCTTGAAGAGCTCGCCAATCGCCTCCAGGCCGGCGAGGATTTCGCGACGCTGGCCAAGGAGTACTCGCAGGATCCGGGTTCGGCGGGCGAGGGCGGTGATCTTGGTTTTGCTGGCCGTGACGTGTATGACCCCGCTTTCGAGGAGGCCCTTTACGCACTGCAGGAGGGACAGGTCTCCGCTCCGGTGCAAACCGAGTTCGGCTGGCATCTGATTAAGCTACTGGGTGTTCAGTCGCCTGAAGTCCCGAGCTTTGACAGTATGAAGTCCGAGCTGGTGCGTGAGCTCAAGGCGCAGCAAGTGGAGCAGCGTTATGTCGAGGTCAGCAAGCAGCTGGAAGATTCGGCATTCGAAGCTGCTGATCTGCTGCAGCCTGCCCAAGAGCTTAAGCTTACGGTAAAAACGACGCCTGCTTTCCCCCGTGAAGGTGGAGAAGGTATCGCTGCAAATCGTCAGGTCATCCAGGCGGCGTTCAGCGATGAAGTATTGGTTGACGGCGCGAACAGTTCGCTGATCGAGTTGGATCCAGACACGGCCATCGTGTTGCGAGTCAAACAGCACCTGAAAGCGGAAGCGCTGCCACTTGAGCAGGTTCGAGACGGTATCGTGCAGCAGCTGCAACGTAGCAAGGCTGCGGACAAGGCGCGTAACGACGGCCAGGGTCTGCTTGCGCAGCTGCGTGACGGACAGCCGGGAGAAGGGAAATGGCAGGTCACAGAAGCCGCTACGCGCAACCAGGAAGGTGTTCAGCCGGCTGTGTTGCAGGCGGTATTCCGTATGCCGAAACCCGCTCTCAAAAATCAGCCAAGCTATGCCGGCGTATCGCTCGCCAACGGTGATTTCGTCGTGCTGCGGCTCAGTGGTGTCAATGAGCCGGAGAAGGCGCTTTCCGAAGAAGAGAAGGATAATTACCGGCGCTTCCTAGCGTCCCGTATTGGTCAGCAGGACTTCGCCGCGTATCGCCAGAAACTGCAGGCTGAAGCGGAGATCGAGCGCTTCTGACTGGCGTCCCCACAGGCAGAAAAAAACCCGCTTAAAGCGGGTTTTTTTCTGCCTGTGGGGATCGGCTCAGTCTTCCAGGGCACCCATTGCTGTGGTGTTGAATCCCCCGTCGACGTAGAGAATCTCGCCACTGATCCCGGAGGCCAGATCGGAGCAGAGGAAGGCACCAGCGTTGCCGACTTCTTCGATAGTTACATTACGACGCAGTGGGGTCTGCTTTTCGTTGGCCGCGAGCATCTTGCGGAAGCTGGCGATGCCGGACGCGGCCAAGGTGCGGATTGGCCCGGCGGAAATACAGTTCACACGTGTGCCTTCTGGGCCGAGGCTGCCAGCTAGATAGCGTACGCCCGCCTCCAGACTGGCCTTGGCCATGCCCATCACGTTGTAGTTGGGCATGGTGCGTTCAGCACCCAGATAGGAAAGCGTCAGCAGGCTGCCGTTGCGGCCTTTCATCATCTCGCGGCCAGCCTTGGCTAGGGCCACGAAGCTGTAAGCGCTGATATCGTGCGCGATCTTGAAACCTTCACGGGTGGTTACTTCGGTGAAATCGCCGTTGAGCTGGTCGCCCGGGGCGAAGCCGACCGAGTGGACGATGCAGTCCAGTCCATCCCACTTCTTGCTCAGTGCTTCGAAAACCTTGGCGATGTCCTCGTCGTTGGCCACATCACAGGGGAAGCAGAACTCGGCGCTGGACCCCCAGCTGGTGGCGAACTCCTCAACCCGGCCTTTAAGCTTGTCGTTCTGATAGGTAAAGGCCAGTTCGGCACCTTCACGATGCATCGCGGCTGCAATGCCCGAGGCGATCGACAATTTGCTGGCAACGCCGACGATCAGTACGCGCTTACCGGTAAGAAAACCCATGTGCTTTTCCCTCTTCTGGTTGTTCATCAGTGGCCGGCGCCAGCAAGGCGGATTCCAGCAACTGCTGCGTATATGGATGTTGCGGCGCGGCGAAGATCTCGGCTGCCACGCCTTGTTCCACTACCTGTCCTTGTTTGACGACCATCATCTGATGGCTCAATGCCCGTACCACTGCCAAGTCATGGCTGATGAACAGGTAGGTCAGGTTGTACTTGGCCTGCAGGGAGCGCAGAAGCTCTACCACTTGCCGCTGGACTGTTCGATCGAGCGCCGAGGTGGGCTCGTCTAGCAGGATCAGCGCCGGCTTCAATACCAGAGCTCGGGCAATGGCAATGCGCTGCCGTTGCCCGCCGGAAAACTCGTGAGGGTAGCGGTGCCGGGTTTCCGGATCCAGGCCTACCTCCCGGAGTGCATCGATGATTACCTGTTCCTGCTCGGCAGCGGATCCCATGCGATGAATGTGCAGGCCCTCACCGATAATCTGGCCCACCGACATGCGCGGACTCAGGCTGCCGAACGGATCCTGGAACACCACCTGCATCTGCCGCCGCAGCGGACGAATCTCGCGCTGTGACAACTGTTGCAGGTCGCGATCCTGGAAGCGGATCACTCCGCGACTACCCAGCAGGCGGAGGATCGCCAATCCCAGCGTCGACTTGCCGGAGCCGCTTTCGCCGACGATGCCCAGTGTCTGTCCTTTCGGTAGGCTGAAACTGACGCCATCCACCGCTTTGACATGGTCCACCGTCCGCCGCAGCAGGCCCTTCTTTATCGGAAACCAGACACGCAAGTCTTCGACTTCCAGCAACGGAGCTGACTCTGCGACTGGCACTGGACCACCGCTTGGTTCCGCCCCGAGCAACTCCTGGGTGTAAGGATGTTGGGGCGAGCGGAACAGATCTTCACACGATGCCTGTTCGACGACGCGACCGCGTTGCATGACACATACGCGATGCGCGACACGTCGCACCAGGTTGAGGTCGTGGCTGATCAGCAGCAAGGCCATGCCCAGCTGGGCCTGCAGATTCTTCAGCAGTTCGAGAATCTTTAACTGGACGGTGACATCCAGGGCGGTAGTCGGTTCATCGGCGATAAGCAGTTCCGGTTCGTTGGCCAGGGCCATCGCAATGACCACTCGTTGCCGTTGCCCGCCGGAGAGCTCATGAGGATAGGCGCGGATTCGCTTGCGAGGATCGGGAATGCCGACCAGTTCAAGTAGTTCCAGTGTTCTCGCCGTCGCAGCCTTGCCGCGCATGCCCTTATGGATTTCGAGTACTTCGTTGATCTGTTGGCCAACGGTGTGCAGCGGATTCAAGGAGGTCATCGGTTCCTGGAAAACCATGGCGATGCGGTTGCCGCGGATGCCGCGCATGTGTTTTTCGGAGGCTTTGAGCAGATCTTCACCCGCATAGAGGATCCGTCCGGACGGGTGGCTCGCCAGCGGGTAGGGCAGCAGCCGCAGAATCGAGTGAGCCGTGACCGATTTTCCCGAGCCGCTCTCGCCGACCAACGCCAGCGTTTCGCCCTTGCGGATATCGAAGCTGACGCCCTCGACTACTCGCTGTGTCTGGGCGCCATTGGTGAACTCGACGGCGAGGTCGCGTACTTCAACAAGATTCTCGGCCATCTTATTTCCTTGGGTCGAAGGCATCGCGAGCTGCCTCGCCGATGAACACCAGCAGCGTCAGCATCAGCGCAAGGACCAAGAAGGCGCTGATACCGAGCCATGGCGCCTGCAGATTGGATTTACCCTGAGCGACCAACTCGCCGAGCGACGGCGCACCTGGCGGCAGGCCGAAGCCGAGGAAGTCCAGCGCGGTCAATGTGCCGATGGCGCCGGTGAGAATGAATGGCATGAAGGTCATGGTAGAAACCATGGCGTTCGGCAGGATATGCCGGAACATGATCGCTCCGTTCTGCATACCCAGCGCGCGGGCCGCGCGTACATACTCGAGATTTCGGCCGCGCAGAAACTCGGCACGTACCACATCGACCAGGCTCATCCAGGAGAACAGCAGCATGATGCCCAGCAGCCACCAGAAATTAGGTTGTACGAAGCTGGCCAGGATGATCAGCAGGTAAAGTACAGGCAGGCCCGACCAGATCTCCAGTACCCGCTGGCCGACCAGGTCCACCCAGCCGCCATAGAATCCCTGCAGCGCGCCGGCAAGCACGCCGATGACCGAACTAATGAGTGTCAACGTCAGGGCGAACAGGACAGAAATGCGGAAGCCATAGATAACCCGAGCCAACACATCGCGGCCCTGGTCGTCGGTTCCGAGCCAGTTGACCAAGGATGGCGGAGCGGGGGCTGGGACCTGCAAGTCGTAATTGATACTGGAGTAGTCGAAGGGAATCGGTGGCCAGATCATCCAGCCGTCTTTCGCGCTAATCAGCTCCTGGATATATGGGCTCTTGTAGTTTGCCTGCAGCGGGAATTCGCCGCCGAACGCGGTTTCCGGGTAGCGTTTGAAAACGGGAAAGAACCATTCTCCGTCGTAGCGCACAACGATCGGCTTATCGTTGGCGATCAGCTCTGCGCCGAGACTCAGCACGAACAGCGTCAGGAAGATCCACAACGACCACCAGCCGCGCTTGTGTGCCTTGAATAGGGCGAGACGACGTTGGTTGAGAGGCGATAGCCGCATGTCAGCCCTCCCTGCTTTCGAAATCGATGCGAGGATCGACCAGTGTGTAGGTCAGGTCACCGATGAGCTTCACCACCAGACCGAGGAGGGTGAAGAGGAAAAGGGTGCCGAATACCACCGGATAGTCGCGATTGATCGCTGCCTCGAAGCTCAGCAGGCCGAGCCCGTCGAGCGAAAAGATCACCTCGATCAGCAGTGAGCCGGTGAAGAACATGCCGATGAATGCTGACGGAAAGCCGGCGATGATGATCAGCATGGCGTTGCGGAAGACATGACCATAGAGCACGCGATTCTTGCTCAGGCCCTTGGCGCGCGCGGTAATCACGTACTGCTTGTTGATCTCGTCGAGGAAGCTGTTTTTGGTCAGCAGCGTCAGCGTGGCAAAGTTGCCGATCACCAGCGCGGTCACCGGCAACGCCAGGTGCCAGAAGTAATCGAGGATCTTGCCGCCCATGCTCAATTCGTCGAAGTTACCGGACGTCAGGCCGCGCAGTGGAAACCAGTTCCAATAGCTACCGCCCGCGAACAGCACGATGAGCAGAATGGCGAAAAGGAATGCCGGAATGGCATAACCGACAATGATCGCCGAGCTGGTCCAGACATCGAAGGTGCTACCGTGACGGGTGGCCTTGGCGATGCCGAGCGGGATGGACGCCAGGTACATGATCAGCGTGCTCCACAGCCCGAGCGAGATCGACACCGGCATCTTCTCGACTATCAGCTCAGTCACTGTTGCGTCGCGAAAGAAGCTCTCGCCGAAATCAAGCCGCAGGTAGTTGCTGAGCATGATCCAGAAGCGCTCGGCGGGCGGCTTGTCGAAACCATAGAGGCGCTCGATTTCCGCTACCAGCTCCGGGTCGAGTCCTTGCGCACCGCGGTAGCTGGTGCCTGCCACCGAAACTTCCGAGCCACCGCCAGCAATGCGACTGGTCGCACCTTCGAAGCCTTCAAGCTTGGCGATCGCCTGTTCCACCGGACCACCCGGGGCAGCCTGAATGATGACGAAGTTGATCAGCAGAATACCGAACAGTGTCGGAATGATCAGCAGCAGGCGGCGAATGATATAGGCCAGCATGCTTAGCGCTCCGCCTCGGGTGTGGTCGGGGCCCCTGCAGCACCACCCGCGTCTGCCCCGGACACCTTCGGTTCGGCAACGGGGGCAGCCGTATCAGGTTTGTGCCACCAGGTCATCAGACCTATGTCCTGGCGCGGCGTCGTCTGCGGGTGGGCCAAGTGATTCCAGTAGGCAACACGCCAGGTTTTGATGTGCCAGTTGGGTACCACGTAATGCCCCCACAACAGCACGCGGTCGAGGGCGCGGGTGCGTGTCACGAGCTCCTGGCGCGAGTCGGCGCTGATCAGCTGCTCGACCAGACGATCGATAGCCGGGTCCTTCAAGCCGATGAAATTGCGGCTCCCAGGGTTATCCGCGCTTGCCGAATGCCAGTACTCACGCTGCTCGTTGCCCGGTGAGTTGGATTGGCCGAAACCGCTGACGATCATGTCGTAGTCACGCGAACGTAGCCGATTGATGTACTGGGAGACGTCGACCCGACGAATCTCGAGTTCAATGCCCAGATCGGCCAGGTTGCGCTTGTACGGCAGCAGGACGCGCTCGAACTCAGCCTGTACCAGCAGAAACTCGAGCTTCACTGGCTTGCCTTCGGCATCGACCATGCGATCGTTCTGGATTTTCCACCCAGCTTCGGTGAGCAATTGATAAGCACGACGCTGTTGCTCGCGGATGATGCCGTTGGCGTCCGACGTTGGCAGTGCGTAGGGCTTCTCGAATACCTCCTCGGGGATCTTGCCGCGTAGCGGCTCGAGGATCTTCAGTTCGTGCTTGTCCGGCAGGGCGGAGGAGGCCAGTTCGGAGTTGTCGAAGTAACTGCGCGTTCGCGTATAGGCACCGTTGAACAGCTGGCGGTTGGTCCATTCGAAATCGAACAGCAGGCCCAGCGCTTCGCGAATCCTCCGATCCTGTAGTAGCGGGCGACGGATGTTGAAGATGAAGCCCTGCATTCCGGTCGGGTTGTGGTTCGCGATCTCTTCCTTGATGATCCGGCCATCGCGCACTGCGGCAATGTCGTAGGCCGTCGCCCAGTTCTTGGCGCTGGTTTCGAGCCAATAGTCGAAATGCCCGGCCTTGAATGCCTGCAGCGCCACGGTGTTGTCGCGGTAATAGTCGAAGACCAGTCGATCGAAGTTATAAAAACCACGGTTCACTGCCAGGTCCTTGCCCCAGTAGTCCTCCACCCGTGCGTAACGAATCATGCGCCCGGCCTGGACCTCCTCGACGCGATAAGGCCCACTGCCCAGCGGCGCTTCCAGGCTGCCGGAGGTAAAGTCGCGACCGTCCCACCAGTGTTTCGGTAGCACCGGCAGCTGACCGAGGATCATCGGCAGTTCGCGATTGCCGGCATGCTTGAAATCGAAGCGTACACGCCGCGTGCTTTCGGCAGTCACTTTCGCCACGTCGGCGTAGTAGCCGCGGTAATGAGGCGCGCCCTGACTCATCAGCGTTTCGAAGGTGAACACGACGTCTTCGGCCGTGACGGGCTTTCCGTCATGGAAACGCGCTTCCGGGCGTAGATAAAAGCGTACCCAACTGTTATTTGGGCCTTTTTCAATTTTTCCGGCGAGCAGCCCATAGACGGTGAACGGCTCATCCAGGCTATTGGTGGTGAGCGTGTCGTAGATCAGGCCGATGTCATCGGCAGCTACCCCTTTGTTGATGAAGGGATTGAGCGAATCGAAGCTGCCGAATCCTGCCTGACGCAATGTACCTCCCTTCGGAGCCTGCGGATTGACGTAGTCGAAATGGCTGAAATTCGCCGGGTACTTGGGCTTCTCATCGTAGAGCGTCAGTGCGTGACGCGGCGCCGCCTGGGCGACGCCGATCAGGCAGAGCAGACCGATGATGCCGGCGTGAAGCAGCGAATGGCCCTTGCGGTTGTTCATTTGGCTTTCTCCAGGTCCTTCAGCCACCAGGCGCGCAGGCCCAGGGTGTAAGGCGGCGTGGCGACGTGGGCGAACCGGTTGCGGTAGGCCAGACGGTGATTACTGATGAACCAGTTGGGTATGGTGTAGTGATTCCAGAGCAGTACGCGATCGAGGGCACGGCTGATGGCGACCTGCTCGTCACGAGTTCTTGCTGCGAGCAGCTTGTCCAGTAGGACGTCGACCACAGGGTTGGCGATGCCGGCGTAATTGCGGCCGCCTTTTACGTTGATCTGGCTGGAGTGAAAGTACTGCCATTGTTCGATACCTGGGCTGAGGCTCTGTGCCAGGGTCATCAGAATCATGTCGTAATCGTAGTGGTCGAGTCGCTGCTTGTACTGCGCACTGTCGACCGTGCGCAGATTCGCCTGAATGCCAATGCGTGCAAGGTTCGCCACGTAAGGTTGAAGGATGCGCTCCAGGCGCGGGTTGACCAGCAGAATCTCGAAACGCAAAGGCTGTCCCGCGCGATTGAGCAAGTACTCACCGGAGGGCTTCCAGCCTGCCTGTGCCAGCAGCGCGAGGGCTCGGCGCAGGGTATCGCGGGGGATGCCATGGCCGTCCGTGCTGGGCAGTTGGAAGGGCTGCGAGAACAGTTCGGCCGGCAGCTGCTCGCGAAACGCCGACAGTTGCAGCCATTCGCCGCCCTCCGGCTTTCCGGTGGCGGAGAAATCGCTGTTGGGGTAATAGCTCTGGCTGCGACGATAAGCGCCGTAGAACAGCGCGCGATTGGTCCACTCGAAGTCGAACATCATGCCGAGCGCTTGGCGAACCCGTTGATCGGCAAAAACCGATCGCCGATTGTTCATGAACAGCGCCTGGGTCTGGGTAGGAATCTGATGGGGTATTTCGGCGCGAATCACGTCGCCGCGTGAAAGGGCTGGGAACTGATAGCCGTTGGCCCAGTTCTTGGCCTGATGTTCGATGAAGAAGTCGAACTCGCCAACTTTGAATGCCTCGAAAGCCACGGTATTGTCGCGATAGAACTCGACTTCCACGCGATTGAAGTTGTACTTGCCGCGATTGACCGCCAGGTCGTTACCCCACCAGTTCTTCACCCTTTCGAACACCAGCTTCCGTCCGGGCAGGACTTGGGTGAGTCGGTATGGGCCACTGCCCAGAGGGGGCTCGAAGGTGGTCGCCTTGAAATCCCGGCCTTTCCAGTAATGCTGCGGTAGTACCGGCAGTTCACCGAGGCGCTGAATCAACAGGGCGTTCGGCTGCTCGAAAACGAAGCGAATGCGATGTCGGTTGAGGATATCGACCCGTTTGATGCCCTGTAGGTTGGTTCGATAGCGTGGATGGCCATCCTTGGTCAGCAGTCGATAGGAGAAGGCGACATCGTAGGCCGTGATTGGCTGGCCGTCGTGGAAGCGTGCCTGCTTACGCAGGTTGAACACCACCCAGCTGGGATCTTCACTGTACTCGAGCGATTCGGCAATCAGGCCGTAGCTCGAAGCCGGTTCGTCGCCAGATGGGTCGTAGAAACCGTTTCCCACCATCAGTGGTTCGTTCAGTTCGTTGACGCCGTATTCCAGGAAATCCGGAGTGGCACTTGGGCTGGTGCCCTTAAAGGTGTATGGGTTAAGTGTGTCGAAGGTGCCGAACGCCATGAGCTTGAGCCGGCCGCCCTTGGGGGCATCGGGGTTCACCCAGTCGAAGTGGGTAAAGGTTGCCGGGTACTTGAGTGTGCCAAACTGCGCATAACCGTGGCTTTCGCTGATGGTTGCGAGGGCGGGAAAGCTCAAGGCCAGACAGGTGAGTAAGAAAAACAGGCGTCGCATCAGGCTGGGAATCCGATCCATGGCGCTTTCGGGCTTCTCGGCCCGGTACAGTAACAGCTTGTCTGCGCTGGAAAAAGGCTGACCGACTCGGGCAAACTGCCATTCATTTCAATGCGCCGTCAAAGCGGCAAGGTGGCCTGCCTTGGGCATACGTAGTCAGGGTCTGCAGGCTTGGGTCGAGCGGCTGAATCAATCCGAATTGCCGGCGCTTGCTGGCGTTGTGCAGGATCTACAACGCCTGACGCAGGAACAGCACGCGTCGGTGCAGCAATTAGCGGATGTACTGTTACGTGACGCTGCGCTTACGTCCAAGGTGCTGCGAATAGGGAACAGTAGCTACTACAACCCGTCGCAAGAAGCGATCAAAACGATAACCCGCGCCATCGTGATGATTGGCTTCGACAATGTTCGCCTCATCAGCCTTTCCGTGAGCCTGATAGATGGGCTGCTCGACCGTGCCCCTCGGCATCAGCTTCAGGAGCTGCTGGCTCGTTCGTTCCATGCCGCTGTGCAGGCACGCAACATTGCAGGTTATGTGATGTCGCGGCATGAGGAAGAGGTGTTCATCGCTGCGTTGCTGTTCAATGTCGGTGAACTTGCCTTCTGGGGGTGCGGTGGTGAGCAGGCCGATGAGCTGGCTGAGGCCTTGGCGCAGCCTGGCGCCAAGGCCGAAGAAATCATTCAAGACATGCTCGGCACCAGTTTTCGTCAACTGACACTCGGGCTAGCTAAGTGCTGGAACCTCGGCGAGCTGGTCACATTGGCGCACAGTGCCGCCAGCAGCAGCGACCCTGGCGTACGCTCGGTGTCGCTCGGAGTGAGGATCAGCGAGGCGGCACTGGACGGTTGGGGGTCTCCGCAAATGGGTGAGCTGGTGAGGGAGTACGCCGGACTCACCGGTGTCACCGAAGAGGATGCCCTGCAGCTGATTCTCAACAGTGCTGACGAGGCGGTAGAGGTGGCTTCGACATTCGGCGCGGATAAGCTGTGTCGCTTGATTCCCAATACCGATCCAGAGCAGATCCGTATGCAGCAAGCGCAGCGTCAGGCAAGCCTGCTGCAGCCCGATTTGCTGATGATGCAACAGGCCTTACAGGATCTTGGCCTGATGGCAGCACGAGCTGGTGAAGTCGGCTTGATTCTGGAAACCCTACTCAAGGGGCTTCATCATGGGGCCGGGCTGGAGCGTGTAATGGTCGCGGTACTGGCTGATCAGCAAACGCGTTTTCGTGTACGCAGCGCGATAGGTGAAACTACGCAGGATTGGCTAGAGACATTCGTGCTGCCAGCCGAACAACCTGAGCAGCCGCATATTTTCAGCTACGCGTTGCGCCAGCGGCAGTCACTGTGGATGGGGGTTCCAGCTAGCTACAATCTGGAAGATCTGGTAACACAGCCCATACGCCATTGGCTCGGCAAGGGGATGTTCTTTATCGCACCGCTAATGGCAGGAAGCCGCGAAATCGGTGTGCTATACGCCGACTGTCGTGTATCGGGGCGCGCTTTGAAACATGAGCAGTTTGTTGCCTTTCAGCGTTTCACTCAGCTTGCCGGGCGCTGTCTCGACGCGTTGGCCAAACGTAACTGAGCAGAACTCATTTAATTTGGCAGATAAAGAGTAAGTAATTGCCCCGGCCGCAGTATCTGGGTGCCCTTGGGATTCCAGATCTTCAACTTGTTGACGTGCACGTTGAAGCGCTTAGCAATCTGGTACAGCGAATCGCCCTTGCGGACCTTGTAGTAGGTTGGGGCCGCTGCTACTGCTGCGCTCCCTGCTGTCGGGCCCTGCAGAAACAGTGCCTGGCCGACCTTCAGACTGCTGCCGGATAGCTTGTTCCACCGCTGCAGGTCACGCACTGATACCCGTTGGGCTTTAGCAATATCCCACAGATTGTCACCCGCCTTTACCCGGTAACTGCGAGGCGCGGCAGCACTGCTGCGTGCGACTGTATGGAGCAGTTCGCGTGAGGGTTCGTTGGCGATCGTCGGGATGCTGAGTATCTGTCCGATCCGCAGGCTGTTGCCTGGAAGGCGATTGATCTCACGGAGCGTCCTGACGCTGACCTGGTGTCGGCTCGCGATGCTGCTGAGCGTGTCGCCAGGACTTACGCTGTATTGATGCCAGTCGACCAAGTCCTGCGGTTTCATCAGCGCAAGGTTGGCTGCCAGCATTTCCGCTTTTTCCTGCGGCACCAGCAACTGTTGCGGGCCATCGAGCGTGATGCGCCGAGTAAAGGCCGGATTGAGCTGATACAACTCGTCTTCATCGAGGTCGGCCAGCTTGGCAACCCGTGCGAGGTCCATGCGTTGTTTGAGCGTCACGACTTCGAAGTAGGGTTCGTTGGCGATCGGGCTGAGTGTGATGCCATATGCTTCCGGAGCCTTGATCAGCTGCGAAAGCGCAAGCAGCTTCGGAACATAATCCCGTGTTTCACGCGGCAGAGGCAGATTCCAATAGTCGGTCGGCAGTCCCAGCCTCTGATTGCGTTCTATTGCTCGGCTGACGGTGCCTTCGCCGGAGTTGTAGGCGGCCAGCGCCAGTAGCCAGTCACCGTTGAACAGGTTGTGCAGGTAGCTCAAGTAACGCAGCGCGGCATTGGTCGAGGCTGTGATGTCGCGTCGACCGTCATACCAGTTGGTCTGGCGTAGATTGAAGTGGCGCCCGGTGGACGGTATGAACTGCCAGAGCCCGACGGCATGCGCCGGTGAATAGGCGAAGGGGTCGTAGGAGCTTTCGATTACTGGCAGTAACGCAAGCTCCAACGGCATCTCGCGCTCTTCCAATCGCTCGACGATGTAATGAATGTACAAGCCGCCACGTGCGGTAGCTGCTTCGATCGACGCGGGGCGGCTGGCGAACAGCAGGCGCTGTTGCTCGATGCGGGGGTTGCTGTCCAGGTGCTCCTGAAGCATGAAGCCGTCACGGATACGTTCCCAGATGTCCTCGTGTGCTGGTGCGACGGTATTGTCCGTCAGCCACAGTGGAGCCTGCTTAGCGTCAGTCGAGATGGGAGTTTGACCGAGCGACGAGTCATGCGGTGCATTGCTCTGGCAGCCGGCGAGGGCCACACATAGTGCAAGGGCGAGGGCGCGACCAGAGGCTGCCAAGGCGTCTGGATCGCAGCGTTTTCTGGGCGCTGGCGGCATTGGCTGGAGGTTTCCCCGAACACAAAATTCGCAGGATTCTAGGAACGGGGATTTGGTGGGTCAAGTTTGCTGCTTGATTTCGGGAACCCGTCGAGCTTGTTCAGAAATGGTCTTTCCAGGCGCGAAGAGCTGCGAAAACGTCGGCAGGCTGTTCCAGGATAGTCCCACTACGCATGCGCGCAGCCCTGCAGACTGTCGCTTCGCTGCTGCGCAGGAACGGGTTGGTGGCATGTTCGAGTGCGAGCCGAGAGGGCAGGCTGCAGCGATTGGCAGCACGCAGTTCGGTAACATCCTGCAAGCGTTTGGCTACCTCGGCATTGTCGGGTTCGACCGCCTTGGCAAAGAGCAGGTTGCTCAGGGTGTACTCATGGGTGCAATAGATTAGCGTTTGGTCGGGCAGGGCGGCTAGGCGCAGCAGTGATGCGTACATCTGCTGTGGCGTACCCTCGAACAGGCGCCCGCAGCCAGCCGCAAACAGCGTATCGCCACTCAACAACCAAGGCTGCCGTTCATCGGGATGGTAGTAGGCAATATGGCCCAGTGTATGGCCGGGAACCGCAAGAATGAGCAGTTCGTGGTCGAGTACGCGGATGCGCTGGTTGTCCTGCAGCGCATAATCTCGCCCTGGAATCTTCTCGTCGGCGGGGCCGTACACGCGCGCACTGGTGCGTTCCTTGAGGTGCAGCACTCCGCCTACGTGGTCGTGATGGTGGTGGGTGATCAGGATGTCGGTCAGCTGCCAATCGGGATGGGCAGCCAGCCATGCTAGCACCGGCTCGGCGTCGCCAGGGTCGACCGCAACGCAGTGTCGTTGCGCGCTATCCTGCAGGAGCCAGATGTAATTATCTGTGAAGGCTGGCAGCGCCTCGATCTTCAGCATGGTCGGATCGCCAATTCAGTGACAAAGGTGCATCCTAGCAGGCAGCCGGCAAAATTTAACCCGAGCGAAACTCAGCATCGACGGCGTGACCGATCAAATGGAGTCGAGCGATGAAGCCGCAATCACCTGTCCATCCGAGCGATCAGTGGCAAAGAATGATCGGTGACGCGAATGCGTGGTTCGATGGCGCGTTGGGGCGGCAGCTGCTCGAGCAGGAGCAACAGGTGCTCGACGATGAACTGAACCGCTGCTTCGGTAGTTATCTGGTGCATTACGGGCCATTTTCCGGGGCCTCAGTTGTGCCGCCGAAGATCAAGCGCAGCGTGCGCCTTGGTGCCGCCCTGGGCGGTGTGGAAATCGTCTGCGAAGAGCAGGCGTGGCCTCTCGGCGAGCATGCGGCTGATGTGGTCCTGCTGCAGCATGGGCTGGATTTCAGCCTGTCTCCACACGGATTGCTGCGAGAGGCTGCCCGCAGCGTTCGCCCGGGCGGGCATCTGCTGATCGTCGGTATCAATCCTTGGAGTCTCTGGGGGGCGCGTCATCTATTGTCACGCGGACCTCTTCGACAGGCTCGCTGCATTCGCCCAACGCGTGTAGCAGACTGGCTCAATCTACTGGGGTTCGCACTGGAGAATCGCCGCTTCGGATGCTATTGTCCGCCGCTTTCTTCGAGCGAATGGCAGTCGCGTCTGGCTCGCCTGGAGCCGTTCGGACAACGTCTGCAGGCGCCTACCGGTGGGTTCTATGTGCTGGTCGCGCGCAAGCTGATGATCGGCCTGCGGCCGCTACGTCAGCAGCGTCGCGAGCGCATGGGCAAATTGCTGCCGATGCCGGTGGCGAAACTCAGTCGCCGGGATGCCGAATAGACTGACTCTGGCATTCGTGTCGAACCGTGCCCTTGCCGACCGACAGGTAAAAACACTTCCTCATGAGCGACGAGCTGGTCGAAATCTATACAGACGGCGCCTGCAAAGGCAATCCGGGCCCAGGCGGCTGGGGGGCCCTGCTAGTTTATAAAGGCGTCAAGCGCGAACTTTGGGGCGGCGAAGCTGAAACTACCAATAACCGCATGGAGCTGATGGCTGCAATACGAGCGCTGGCCGAACTCAAGAGACCTTGCCAAGTGCGCCTGGTAACCGACTCACAGTACGTGATGCAGGGCATCAATGACTGGCTGCCGAACTGGAAGAAGCGTGGCTGGAAGACGGCGAGCAAGCAGCCGGTAAAGAACGCCGATCTCTGGCAGCAGCTCGACGAGCAGGTTGGTCGCCATCAGGTTACTTGGCAGTGGGTGCGCGGCCATACCGGCCATCCGGGTAATGAACAGGCTGATCTGCTGGCCAACCGCGGCGTAGTGCAGGCCAAACGACAACCGAATGTGTAATCGAGCGAGAAGACATGCGTAGCGTAGTGCTGGATACCGAAACCACCGGCATGCCGGTGACCGATGGCCACCGGATCATCGAAATCGGTTGTGTCGAAGTCATTGGTCGGCGCCTGACTGGTAGGCACTATCACGTCTACTTGCAGCCGGACCGTGAAGTAGACGAGGGCGCGATCGCCGTTCACGGCATTACCAACGAGTTCCTCGCGGACAAACCAAGATTCCGCGATGTTGCTGACGAATTCTTCGAGTTCATTCGCGACGCTCAACTGGTCATCCACAATGCGGCGTTCGATATTGGCTTCATCAATAACGAGTTTGCCTTGCTTGGCCAGCAGGAGCGCGCCGAGATCACCGATCACTGCTCGGTGCTCGATACCCTGCTGATGGCCCGTGAGCGCCATCCTGGGCAGCGCAATAGCCTGGACGCGCTGTGCAAGCGTTATGGCGTGGACAACTCAGGCCGCGACCTGCACGGCGCCTTGCTCGATGCGGAGATTCTCGCCGATGTCTGGCTGACCATGACTGGCGGCCAGACCAACTTGTCTCTGGCCGGCGACGGAGCGGATGCAGGAAACGGTGGCCGCCAGCAGCCGAGTCCGATCCGCCGGCTGCCAGCCGAGCGGGTGCGCACGGCGGTACTGCGTGCCAGCGAGGAGGAGTTGGCCGCGCATGTCGCTCGCCTGGCGGCGATCGAGAAAGCCAGCGGGGCGACTCCGGTCTGGACACAACTGGACGGCTGACAGCTTTCGCTATCGTTTTCACCGCGGCGCTTCTACCCTGAGGTTGATCTTCTTCGGAAAGCGCTCATGTACAAAGACCTGAAGTTTCCCATTCTCATCGTCCATCGGGACATCAAGGCCGATACTGTTGCCGGCGAGCGGGTGCGCGGCATCGCGGCTGAACTTGAACAGGACGGCTTCACAATTCTGCCAACCGCGAGTTCGGCTGAAGGGCGCATCGTGGCGTCTACCCACCACGGCCTTGCCTGCATCCTGGTGGCGGCGGAAGGTGCTGGCGAGAATCAACGTCTGTTGCACGATGTGGTCGAGCTTATTCGTGTGGCGCGGCGCCGGGCGCCGAAACTACCGATCTTCGCGCTGGGCGAACAGGTCACCATCGAGAATGCACCGGCCGAGGCGATGGCTGATCTCAACGAGCTGCGCGGCCTGCTGTATCTGTATGAGGACACCATGCCGTTTCTCGCGCGGCAGGTCGCTCGAGCGGCGCGTAACTACCTCGACGATCTGTTGCCGCCGTTCTTCCGTGCGCTGGTGCAGCACACCCACGACTCCAATTATTCCTGGCATACACCGGGGCACGGTGGGGGCGTGGCCTATCGCAAGAGTCCGGTTGGTCAGGCGTTTCATCAGTTTTTCGGCGAGAATACGCTGCGTTCGGATCTCTCAGTGTCGGTGCCTGAGCTCGGCTCACTGCTTGATCACACCGGCCCGCTGGCGGCGGCAGAGGCGAGGGCTGCTCGCAATTTCGGTGCCGACCATACTTTTTTCGTCATCAACGGCACCTCGACGGCGAACAAGATCGTCTGGCACTCGATGGTTGCTCGCGATGATCTGGTATTGGTCGATCGCAACTGCCACAAATCGATCCTGCATTCGATCATCATGACTGGCGCTATTCCGCTCTATCTGAGTCCGGCGCGCAATGAACTGGGGATCATCGGCCCCATTCCGTTGACGGAGTTCAGCCGCGAGTCGATTCAGGCGAAGATCGATGCTAATCCGCTTGCGCGCGGGCGTCCGCCGAAGGTAAGGCTGGCAGTGGTCACTAACTCGACTTACGACGGGTTGTGCTACAACGCCAATCTCATCAAGCGGGCGTTGGGCGATAGTGTCGACGTGCTGCATTTCGATGAGGCGTGGTTCGCTTACGCGGCATTCCACGAGTTCTACGATGGTCGCTACGGCATGGACACGCGCGAACAGGGGCCGCTGGTATTCACCACTCACTCCACGCACAAGTTGCTCGCTGCCTTCAGTCAGGCATCGATGATCCATGTGCTCGACAGCCGCACACGGCAGTTGGATCGTGATCGCTTCAATGAAGCTTTCATGATGCACATCTCCACTTCGCCGCAGTACGGCATCCTTGCGTCGCTCGATGTTGCGTCGGCCATGATGGAAGGGCCGGCAGGGCGCTCGCTGATTCAGGAAACCTTCGACGAGGCACTGAGTTTTCGCCGGGCGCTGGCCAATCTGCGACAACACATCGCCGCCGACGACTGGTGGTTCAGCATATGGCAGCCGGCTCAGGTCGACGGCTCCGAGTCGCTGATAACGGCAGACTGGCTGCTCGAGCCTGAGGTTGACTGGCATGGTTTCGGCGACGTTGCCGAGGATTATGTGCTGCTCGATCCGATCAAGGTAACCTTGGTAACCCCAGGACTTACCGCTGCAGGTACGTTGAGTGAGCGAGGGATTCCTGCCGCGGTCGTCAGCAAGTTCCTTTGGGAGCGTGGTCTGGTCGTGGAAAAAACCGGGCTGTATTCGATGCTGGTGCTGTTTTCCATGGGCATCACCAAGGGCAAGTGGAGCACCCTGCTGACGGAGTTACTGGAATTCAAACGCTACTACGACGCCAACCGCCCGCTATCCGAAGCCTTGCCATCGATAGCTCGTGCGGGAGCAGACGCTTATGCAGGCATGGGGCTGCGCGATCTTTGCAACGAGCTCCACGGTTGCTATCGCGAGAATGCCACGGCGCGGGCGATGCGGCACATGTACACCGCATTGCCTGAACTGGCGATGAAGCCTGCCGATGCGTATGACAAGCTCGTGCGTGGGGACGTCGAGTCTGTGCCTATCGATGATCTGGACGGGCGCGTTGCTGCAGTCATGCTGGTCCCGTATCCGCCGGGTATACCGCTGATCATGCCGGGCGAGCGTTTCACCCAGCAGACACGTTCGATCGTGGATTATCTTCGCTTCGCCCGCGCTTTCGCCGAGCGTTTTCCGGGTTTCGATGCCGACGTCCATGGCTTGCAGAAGGAACCCTTATCAACAGGCATTGCGTATACGGTAGATTGCGTTCGCGAGGATTGAGCTGCGCTTATTTTTACTGGCAGCTCAGCGGCTTAACGCGGACGTCTAACCGATACGTGAGGATGCGTGGTCTGTTTCACATCATCCACATCGACATTCACCCGGCCGTGCACTGCTTGTTATAGTTGCGCGGCTAAACGGGCCGTCAGGCAGTTAGCTCAATGTCGTCTGACGCTTAACGTGCCAGCTGTCGAGGATGATAGCGTGAACGAATACCAAGCCTTCCGTGTAGAGTTGGCCGATAAAGTTGCCCAGGTCGTCATCAATCGACCCGAGAAGATCAATGCGATGAATGCGGCGTTCTGGACCGAGATCATCGATATCTTCCAATGGATCGACGAAACGGACGATGTGCGTGTCGTAGTGCTCAGTGGAGCGGGTGAACATTTCTCGTCTGGTATCGATCTGCAATTGCTGGCCCAAGTCGGCAGTGAACTAGGCAACGATGTTGGGCGTAACGCGGAAAAATTACGGCGCAAGATTCTCGCGCTCCAGGCCTCGTTCAATGCCGTCGACAGCTGTCGCAAACCGGTCATTGCGGCGATTCAGGGCTATTGCCTGGGCGGCGCGATTGACCTGATCTCCGCGTGTGACATGCGTTACAGCACGGTTGATGCACAGTTTTCAATCAAGGAAATCGACATGGGCATGGCAGCCGATGTCGGTACCCTACAGCGGCTGCCGCGAATCATTGGTGACGGCATGATGCGTGAGTTGGCCTTTACCGGTCGCACGATCAATGGCGAGGAAGCGCTTGCCATCGGCTTGGTCAACCGTATCTATGCCGATCAGCAAGCGTTGCAGTCCGGAGTCCTCGAGTTGGCGCGTCAGATCGCCGAGAAGTCTCCGCTGGCCGTACGTGGAACCAAGGAGATGATTCGCTATATGCGAGATCATCGGGTTGACGATGGTCTGGAATATATCGCCACCTGGAACGCTGCAATGTTGCAGTCGGCGGATCTTCGGGTTGCGGTTACGGCGCATATGAGTAAACAGAAGCCGGGCTTTGCCGACTGATGCGTCACTTCAACGCTGCGCGGGAGGCGCACTAGGCATGGTTACTGGAGCCACATCGCTCAGTTTGGTCCGCGACGAGCTGTTCGCCACGATGGAAGAGGCGGAGCAGAGTCTCGAGCATTTCATCATCGATCGCAATAATGGCGGGCTGCTGCAACAGGCGGTGGAGAACCTGAAGCAGGTTCGTGGAACGCTAAATCTCATCGAGCTGACCGGAGCAGAGTTGCTGGCGCAAGAGGTACTTCAGCTGGCGATGGATATCCCGGTTGGCGCCGGCGAGGAGCGCGACAGTCAGCTGGCGGCTCTGAGCAATGGCCTTTATGTATTACGACGCTATCTGGAGAGCGTCGATGCAAGTCGGCAGGAAATTCCCGAGCTGTTACTGCCGGCAATTAATGCCCTGCGTTTGGCCGGCTCGCAATCGCCTTTACCGGAAAGCTTCTTTTTTAGCTCGCGTCTTGATCACGGTCGACCGGGCGCCGCTGTGCCAGCTCCTTCCGTGGCGAATCTGCAGAGCGAGACGCGGCGCCTCCGGCATATGTATCAAGTCGGCTTGCTCGGGTTCATTCGCGAAGACAATTTGGCCGCCAGCCTGCGGCTGATGGCGCGTGCTTTGGGGCGGCTGGATCAGCTTTATGCCCATCTGCCGGCTGGCCGGCTGTGCTGGATAGGCGGTGCTGCGCTGGAAAGCCAGCTTGACGGTCAACTGCTGCCACGCAAATCGCGCAAGCAGCTATTTTCCCGTCTGGATCGTGAGCTGAAGCAATTGATTGGCAATCAGGCGTACGAGACTCCCCGCAGTTTATTGAAGGAGTTGTTGTATCTCGTTGCGCTGGCTGACAGTGCCGGTCCACTGGCAAAACAGGTGCGTGAGGTGTTCGCGCTGAGTTCCCTGCCGTTCACCGATCATATGCTGGAAGAAGAATCCCAGCGCCTCGCTGGGCCTGGGCAGGCGGTGATGCGCTCGCTTTCCTCCGCTATCCGTGAGGAGCTGGCCAGCCTCAAGGATCTGCTGGACTTGATTGAGCGGGGGACTGCACCGGCCGAGGCATTCGCCAATCTGCACACGTTACTCGGGAAACTCGCCAAGACGCTTGGCATGGTTGGCTTGTCATCTGCCGCCAGTACCCTGCATACGCAGCTGGCGACGGTATCCGGATGGGCCCAGGAGTGCCCCCCGGACGCGAATGCTTTGCTCCGTCTGGCCGATGCCGTTCTGTATGTGGAAAGCATGGTCGCGAGCTTGGAGAAGGGCGAGCGTCGCGAAGGGCGGCCGCAGCCCGCTCAACCTGGGCTCGAAGCCGAAGCCTTCGCCAATCACCAATTGACCGAGGCCTATATTGTGGTCATCGATGAGGCCACTGCCGGGCTAGCGCTGGCGAAACGGGCCATCACCGCCTATCTGGAATCCAACGGTGAGAAGTTGCACTTGGCCAATGTGCCGTTCAGTCTCCAGGCGGTGCGAGGTGGACTACGTTTCCTCGAGCAGGAGCGTGCAGCCGAGCTGATTGGTGCGTGCGCGGATTTCATCCAGAAGCAGATGCTCGAGTCCACCCAGATGCCTGCGGAGCAGATGCTCGAAACATTGGCTGATGCGCTCACTAGTCTTGAGTATTACCTTGAGGGTGGCGCCATCCTAAGGCGCGATGACTCCCGCGCCAGTGTTCTCGACCTGGCAAGCGAAAGTGTACGGGCCCTTGGTATGCCGGTTGCTGCCTGATGAGTCTGCGCTGGCAGGCTGCCTTGCTTGATCCCGCCGTACCTGGCGGTTGGGCAGTGGTGCATTTCCAGCAGCAGTTTCTCTTTGACAGCAGCGGCGTGCTGTTTCCCCGTGATTGGCTAAAGCGCCTTGGGCTGCCGCTGTTGAGCGAGCAGGGGTTGGGTTACTTCGATGGCGATGCGGTGTTTCTCTTCGAGCTCGATCAGCCCGCGGAGGTCCCTGGCGCGAGCTGGCAAGGGTTGCGCCAGTTCATGCTGCAGAATGGCGATCATGAGCTCTTCCGAATGCTGGGCTATGCGGCGCAGATCGGAACCTGGGCGAGCCAACATCGATTCTGCGGAAGCTGCGGTGCGCGCATGCAGCAGCATCCACTTGAGCGAGCGATGCATTGTCCTGCGTGCGGCATTCACCAGTACCCGCGTCTTTCCCCCAGCATGATTGTGCTGGTTACTCGTGGAGACGAACTTCTGCTGGCGCGTTCGCCGCGTTTCGCGCCTGGCGTGTACAGTACGCTGGCGGGTTACGTCGAACCCGGCGAGTCGGTTGAGCAATGCGTCGAGCGCGAAGTTCGGGAAGAGGTCGGCGTGTCGATCCATCCGCCGCGCTATATAGCGAGTCAGGGCTGGCCTTTTCCGCATTCGCTGATGCTGGGCTTTCATGCGGAATATGCGGGTGGGGAAATCGTGCCGCAGCCGGAAGAGATCGAAGATGCTCGGTGGTTCTCCATCCACCGGCTGCCTGGATTGCCTGCTCGGCAGTCCATTGCTCGTTATCTGATCGAGCTCTATCTGGCGCGCCGGCTAGGGCGCGACGATCCAGTGCTGCCAAGCTAAACGCAGGCTGAGGGCCAATACCACCAGAATGAACACTGGGCGGATGAACTTAGCACCACCGTGAATCGCCGTGCGTGCGCCAAAGAAGGAACCCGCCATCAGCGCAAGGCCCATGCCGATACCGAGCATCCACGCGACTTGTCCGCCGATGATAAATACGACCAAGGCGGCGGAATTGCTGACGAAGTTCATGGTTCGTGCCACGCCACTGGCGCGTAACAGATCGAGTGGGTATATCAACAAGCTGCTGACGGTCCAGAAAGCTCCGGTTCCCGGCCCGGCCACTCCATCGTAGAAGCCGAGCCCCAGGCCCTGTGGCCATTGCCGATGCTGTGCAATGGGCTGCTCCTTTGCCATCGGTGTGTCCGTCGGTATACGACTGAAAAGCAGATAGAGTCCGCACGCACAAACCACCAAAGGGAGCATTTGGTTTAACCAGCTTGCTGGTAGACGATGGGCGATACCAGCACCGAGCGTTGCCCCGATTGCCGTGCCGATTAGTGCGCGACGCCAGAGCCTGGGTTCAAATAGTCGCCGCCGGTAGAAGGTGTAGCTCGCGGTTGCCGACCCAAAGGTTGCACAGAGCTTGTTGGTTCCGAGCACCAGATGCGGTGGAAGCCCTACGGTGAGGAGGGCTGGAATGGTCAGCAAACCTCCGCCTCCGGCAATCGCGTCGATGAAGCCCGCAGTGAAAGCCACGGCGATCAGAACGATCAGGGAAAGGGGATCAACTGCGAGCTCAAACATGAAAGGCATTGAATGTTCTTGGTTGGTAGCGGTGAGTGTTCACGAGCATAAGGCGATGACGGGCTGTGCGTAATTGTTCTCTGTAAGAAACGGACTCTTCTGAGGTGCTTTTTCACATAGCGAATCCAGGCCGTGCGACGGTAGTAACGATCGGATGTGCAGGGGCGTGATGGATATCCCACGGCCACGCTGGATGCGCACTGAAGCGCTGCGGATAATGCCGCACTCGTTGGGGGAGGACAGTGTATATGCAGTATCTCGGGCTCGCAGTGGTGGTTGCGTTACTTGCCCTGATCGTTTTGCTGGTGGCTTTGCGCATGTTGCTCGGCGGCAACTGGTTGCTGGGCTGGCTGCGCGGCACCTGTGGTTTTCTGCTGCTCGCGCTGGCTGGTGTGGTTGGTTCTGTGGCCTTTGAAGTTAGCGGCTACCAGCCAGTCCCAAGCGACAAGCCATTGGCAACGGTGAGTTTTCAGGGGCAGGGCAATCAGCGCTATGAGGTTGCTATTAAACAGGGGCGCCATCAGCGTTCAGTAGTTCTCGAGGGTGATCTGTGGCAGCTCGACGTACATGTTCTGCACTGGAATGGACTGGCAGCGCTCATCGGTCTTGAGTCTGGCTATCGGTTGGAGAGAATTTCCGGTCGTTATCTGTCCGTGGAACAGCAGGAACAAGCACGTCATCTTCAGGCGTCGCTTGCTGAAAACAAGTCGTTACCGGTCGATCTCGGGCATTGGCTGCGCGTAGCTGAGCACGACATTCCATTCTTCGAGTCGCAGGCGCAACGCGTGAGCTTCATGCCGATAGCAGATGGCGCGGTCTACGAGATTGAGCTGTCGCCAACCGGGTTGCTGGCGAAGCCGGTGAATGCCGAGGCGAGCCGGGCGTTGAAGGACTGGTAGGTCGGCGATGGGCAAAAAAAAGGCGCCTGAGGCGCCCTTTTTTTGCTTACTCTGTTCAGGCTTCAGGCCAGGTAGCCGCCATCTACATTGAGCGATACGCCGGTGGTGTAGCTGGACGCATCGCTTGCTAGGTAAAGCACGGCGCCGGCCATTTCGCTCGGGGCAGCCACGCGATGCAATGGAATATGCTGAAGTGCCGCTTCGCGAATCGCGTCGTTCTTGACTAACGCCGAAGCGAACTTGGTGTCGGTCAGCCCCGGCAGCAAGGCGTTGCAACGGATGCCGAACTGCGCGCACTCCTTTGCAAAGGCCTTGGTCATGTTGATCACCGCGCCTTTGGTGATCGAGTAGATCCCCTGAAAGTTTCCCGGCGAAACGCCGTTGATGGAGGCGACATTGATGATGCTGCCTCCTCCATGCTCGCGCATCAGTTTGCCGGCCTCGACCGACATATAAAAGTAGCCGCGAATGTTCACATCGACGGTTTTCTGAAACGCTGACACGTCGGTATCGAGGATATGGCAGAACTGCGGGTTGGTGGCCGCATTGTTCACCAGAATGTCCAGGCGTCCGAACTCTTCGCTAATCCGTGCAAACACTGCCTGGATTTGCTCCAGCTCGCCGATGTGGCACGCCACCGGCGTGGCCTTGCCGCCTGCAGCGACAATCGCGTCCGCGACGGCCTGGCAACCCTCGATCTTGCGGCTGGAGACGATTACGTGGGCGCCTTGCTGAGCGAGCAGTTTTGCGATGGCTTCGCCTATGCCGCGGCTGGCACCGGAAACGAAGGCAATCTTACCGTCGAGGTCGAACAGGGTGGTCTTTGACATCGGTGGTTCCTCTTGTTATTCGGCCCCGTCGCTACGTTCGGAGCGGTTGGGTGGAATCAGAGTTGCGACTGCCCGATCACTTCCAGCGCCTTCTGCTCCAGTAGTCTGTTCATGACGATGAACTGGGCGAAGCGTTGGTCCTGAGTCTGGCCGTGATAGAAGCGGTAGTAGATCTGCTGGATGATTCCGGCGAGCCGGAACAATCCGTAGGTGTAATAGAAGTCGATACAGGGGATGGTGATGCCGGCGCGCTTGGCGTAGTAGTCGGCGAAGCCTTGGCGCGTGTACATACCAGGCAGGTGGCTGGGCTGTTTGCGCATCGCCTGCATCGGTTGCGGATCGGTCGCTTCGATCCAGTAAGCCAGCGTGTTGCCCAGATCCATCAGAGGGTCGCCGATGGTGGTCATCTCCCAGTCCAGCACTCCGATGATCTGCATCGGGTTATCCGGATTCAAAATGACATTGTCGAAGCGATAGTCGTTGTGGATTATCCCAGGCTTGGGATGATCTGCAGGCATCTTCTCCCGCAGCCACCGCTTGACGGGCTCCCATGTCGGCGCATCAGGTGTCATCGCACGCTCGTAGCGTTCGGTCCAGCCTTCGATCTGGCGTTTCACATAACCTTCCGGCTTGCCCAGATCGCCCAGTCCGCAGGCTTGATAGTCGACGTTATGTAGCTCGACCAATTTGTCGATAAAGCTTTCACATAATGCGCGTGTCTGCGCTACGTCGAAGTTCAATTCGGGTGGCAGGTCAGAACGCAGAATGATGCCGTTGACCCGTTCCATCACATAAAACTCGGCACCGATTACCGATTCGTCGGTGCAGTAGACATACGCTTTGGGACAGTAGGGGAAACCGGTGTTCAGCTGATTGAGGATCCGGTACTCGCGCCCCATGTCGTGAGCTGACTTGGCCTTGCGGCCGAACGGTGGGCGGCGCAGCACCAGCTCTCGATTCGCGTACTCGAGCAGATAGGTCAGGTTCGACGCGCCACCGGGAAACTGGGAAATGCGTGGGGTTCCCTCCAGGCCCGGAATGTGCGCTTTGAGGTACTGATCGATTACCTCACCAGGGAGCTCCTCGCCTACGCGCACGCGAGCGGTTTGATCTGTAAGCGCCATGTTTATCCCTTCTGCTTATGTTTGGTGCCCAAGATGATTCAGTAATCTAATGCTGTGGGTTGTGCGAACCAAGCGAAGCCCACTGTTATTGGTGCCAGTGTTGCCGCCTGATCAAACGGCCTGATCCTTTGTTGCGCAGGCTGTAGGCATAAAAAAACCGAAGCCAAATCGGCTTCGGTCCGGTGTTGCGCGCAAGCTGCTCGCCTTACGCAGGGAACAGTTCGCTGAGCTTCAGGGCCAGCATCATGTCGCCTTCGGCGCGCAGCTTTCCGCCCATGAAAGCCTGCATGCCGTCGGTTTCGCCGCTGACGATACCCTGCATGGTTTCGCTATCCATGATCAGCGTGACGTTGGAATCGCTGGAGTCGCCCTGCTGCAGATCGCAGGTGCCGTCTTTGACTACAAGGTAGTAGTTCTCAGCATCGGTGATGTTGAACTGGAAGACCAGATCCAGGCCGGCGGCGGCGCTGGGGTTGAACTTCGACTGCATGCCTTTGAAGGTTTCGGCGACGTTGCTCATGGAGTTTTCCTTTTTGGATATTTGTTGGAACAAGCGACCTTAAGCCGCTGTGAGGCTGAGCTTATCGATGGGTGACAAGCTCCGGATTCTTCAACAATTGCAGATGTGCGTGACTGTTGAAGGAAGCCAGTGCGACCTCGCGGTCACGAAACTTCAACTGGCTGAGCGAGGTGTTGACGATCTGCCAGTTCATTTCAAATGCTTTGATCGCCGGCACACCGATGATCTGCTGCAGCAGTGCGGTAATAGTGCCGCCGGAAGTGAAAATGGCGATGTTGTCCTTCTTCTTCGCCTGACTGAGCAAACGCTCCAGGCCCGCGGTGACTCGATCGAGAAAACTCCGCCAGCTCTCTACTTCATCCCTTTCGTGTTCACCTGAAATCCAGCGGTGTACGGCGAAGGTAAACAGGTGCTGGAATTCCGCGCGGTGGCTGGCGGCGTTACGCAGAATATGCAAGGCGTTCGGTTCAACCTCTAGCAGTTCGGGTAGGTGTGCGCGAATGACCGCGTCTGCGTGAAATTCGTTGAACGCCGCATCAGTCTCGATAGCGGGTTGACCTTTTCCAGCCTTGCCCAGCGTCGCCAATGTTGTCCGGGCGGTATCCTGTTGACGCTGTAGCTCGCCACTTACGCAGCGATCGAAGTTGATCCCGAGTTCAGCTAGATAGTTACCCAGCGCTTCAGCCTGACGATAACCTAGCGGGGAGAGCACGTCGTAGTTTTCGGCACCGAAAGACGCCTGACCATGTCTGATCAGGTAGATACTTCCCATTCTGCTACTCCGGCTAGCGCTCGTTTTCGCGAGGGTAGGAGGATCGACTGGGAGTGTCAACGATAAATCATACGTTTGTTTGAAATGCCGCTGCGCTGGTTCAGCGTGGAGCGCCCCGGTATGCTTGGCCGCTCGGCGCCAGGCAAAAAGCTGTTGGCAGCTGCTTATGAAACCCAAGGAGAGATCGTGGAATTTCTTGCCGATTACGCAAGCTTTTTGGCCAAGACGGTGACATTAGTGTTGGCCATCGTGGTCGTACTCATCGTGCTGGCGTCACTGCGACGTGGTCGCGGCAAACAGGGCAGCGGCAATCTGCAGGTGCACAAGCTAAACGATTTCTACAAGACGATGCGTGAACGGCTCGAGCAGTCGGTGCTGGAAAAGGATCAGCTGAAGGCGCTGCGCAAGCGCGAAGCCAAGGCGGCCAAGCAAGCGAAGAAAACCGAAACCCCTTCGCGTGTATTCGTATTGGATTTCGATGGCGATCTTAGGGCCTCAGCTGTCGACAACCTGCGCCATGAGATCACTGCCTTGCTGACGCTAGCCACGCCCCAGGATGAAGTGGTGCTACGGTTGGAAAGTGGTGGCGGCATGGTGCATGGCTATGGCCTGGCTGCGTCGCAGTTGGTGCGTATTCGTGATGCCGGTGTGCCGCTGACGGTCTGTGTCGACAAGGTTGCGGCAAGCGGTGGTTATATGATGGCGTGCATCGGCGACAAGATTCTCACTGCGCCATTCGCCATTCTCGGTTCCATCGGTGTGGTGGCGCAGCTGCCCAATCTGCATCGTCTGCTGAAGAAACATGACGTCGATTTCGAAGTGCTGACCGCAGGGGAGTACAAGCGGACGTTGACGGTCTTCGGTGAAAACACCGAGAAGGGGCGGGAAAAATTTCAGGAAGATCTGGAGACCACCCACGAGCTGTTTAAGAACTTCGTCGCGCGTTACCGCCAGCAAGTCTCCATCGATGATGTTGCTACCGGCGAGGTTTGGCTAGGCATCGCTGCATTGGGTAAGCATCTGGCCGACGAGATCAAGACCAGCGATCAGTACTTGGCTGAGCGCGCGCATGAGGCGGAGCTCTTCCATCTGCACTACGCGGAAAAGAAAAGTCTTCCTGAACGTTTCGGTATGGCGGCCGGTGCTGTGGTCGAACATGGGTTGTCGAAGGGCTGGAAACGGATCAACGAACAGAAGTTCTGGCAATAGGAGAGCGTCATGAGCAGCTTCAAGGCATTGCAAGTCAGCGAGAATGCAGAGGGGCTATTCGAGTCCCGAATCGTCGAGCGTGAGATCGATGAATTGCCTGCCGGCGAGGTGCTCATTCGGGTGCGCTATTCCTCGCTGAATTACAAGGACGCCCTGTCGGCGACTGGCAATCGCGGAGTAACCCGACAGTACCCGCACACTCCCGGTATTGATGCCGCGGGGGTGGTGGAGGCATCCTCTGTGGCGGAGTTCGGCGAGGGTGACGAGGTGATTGTGACCGGGTATGACCTCGGCATGAACACGCCTGGCGGTTTCGGCCAGTACATTCGTGTTCCCGCGGCGTGGGTGATCAAGCGCCCGCACGGGCTGTCGCTACGTGATGCGATGATTCTCGGAACAGCTGGCCTGACGGCGGCACTCTGTGTCGACAAGCTCGAGCAGGCGGGGCTTGAGCCTGGTTCCGAACCGGTGCTCGTCACTGGTGCTACGGGGGGGGTGGGCAGCATTGCCGTCGCATTGCTTGCGAGTCTCGGCTACAGCGTCGCTGCCATGACGGGTAAGGAGAATCAGGCGAATTTGTTGCGTCGCCTGGGTGCCAGTCAGATCGTTGAGCGCAGTGCCCTTCAGGCGGGGGCGGACAAGGCGCTGCTGAAAGAGCAGTGGACTGGTGCGGTCGACACCGTTGGTGGTGACATCCTTTTCAATGTAGTGAAGTCGTTGAGGCGAGGCGCTAGCGTGGCATGCTGTGGCTTGACCGCTGGCACCCATTTTCAAGCGAGCGTACTGCCCTTTATCCTGCGAGGGGTCAACCTGCTCGGGGTCGACTCGGTTGAGATCCCGCTGGTAGTCAAGGCTTCGATGTGGGACAAACTGTCGTTGCAGTGGCGCATGTCCAACCTAGAGGAACTTGTGGAGGAGCTTGGTCTGGCCCAGTTGCCGGAAGCAATCGAACGCATGTTGGACGGGCGTCAGGTGGGTCGGCTTCTGGTGCGGTTGGACTGATCCTCGTTTGAAGAAGCTCTGCTAATCAGACCAATAGCGAGAGTGAATTTCTGTGCTCCGATCGATTGGAGGAGACTTACTTCACCTGATCGAGCACCCGAGGAAATGACTCATGAAAAAATTGGCTGAAAAGATCAAGCAGGCGACCCTTGGCAAGAAGCCGGCCCCCGTCGCCGCTACAGTCGAACATCCGAATTTCTGGATGTATCAGTAAAAGGAAACCCGCCGGATGGCGGGTTTTTTCATGCTAGCGAATGCTCAACCTTGGCGTCGACGAAACAACGGTAGCGCATCGTCGGCCGCCGCCTGATAGGTCACCGAAAAGTCCTTCAGCCCCTGCAGGGCGTCTTCCGGGTCACGGTCGGGACGGATTGCGAAGGCATCGAAGCCGCAGCGACGCATGAAAAACAACTGGTCGCGCAGTACATCGCCGATCGCGCGAATTTCCCCCTTGTAGCCATAGCGTTCGCGTAGCAGGCGCGCGCTGGAGTAGTGGCGTCCATCGGTGAATGCCGGGAAATTGAGCGCAATGACCTGAAAATACTGTAAATCGTCGGCAATTTCTTCCACAGCTTCGTCGGCATCCAGCCAGACGCCGAGGCCGCCATCACGCACTTTGAGTGCATGGGCATGATCGACCCACAGGTGCAGTGGCACGATCAGGTCATCGCAGTTGGACAATCCGTCCAAGGTTTCTTCCTTGGGCAGCAGATGCCAGGTTTCGTCGATGATCTGGCCGTTCTTAATGATTCGCTGCATATACACGCTCCTTGAAGGGGTCGATGCCGATGCGGCGGAAGGTGTCGATAAACTGTTCATCTTCGGTGCGACGCTCCACGTAGACGCTGATGAGCTTTTCGATCACGTCGGGCATCGCATCCTGGGCAAAGGACGGACCGAGGATTTGACCGAGACTGGCATTGCGGCCGGAGCTGCCACCCAGGGAGACTTGATAGAACTCCGCGCCTTTCTTGTCGACACCAAGAATCCCGATGTGGCCGATGTGGTGATGACCGCAGGCATTCATGCATCCGGAGATATTCAGGTCGATGTTGCCGATGTCGAACAGGTAGTCCATGTCGTCGAAACGACGCTGGATGGCTTCGGCGATCGGAATCGACTTGGCATTGGCCAGCGAACAGAAGTCACCGCCCGGGCAGCAGATGATATCGGTCAGCAGCCCGATGTTCGGCGTTGCTACACCCAGTTCGCGCAGCTCATGCCAAAGCTCGAACAGCTTGGATTGCTCTACGTCGGCGAGGATCATGTTCTGTTCATGAGAGTTGCGCACTTCGCCGAAGCTGTAGCGATCGGCCAGGTCGGCAATTGCTTCAAGCTGTTTGTCGGTGACATCGCCGGGTGCGGTACCGGTGCTCTTCAGCGAAAGCGTCACCGCTGCGTAACCTGGCTGTTTGTGTGCGACCACATTGCGCTGGCGCCAACGGGCGAAGCCCGGGTGCTGCGCATCCAGTGCCGCCAGGGCTTCGTCCTGATCGTCCAGCACCTTGTAGGCGGGATCGACGAAGAACCGGCTGACACGCTCGACTTCTGCGTTGGTCAGGGTGGTCGGGCCATCCTTCAGATGCGCCCATTCAGCCGCGACGCGCTCGGCAAAGACTTCCGGCGTCAGCGCCTTGACCAGAATCTTGATGCGCGCCTTGAACTTGTTATCCCGACGACCATAGCGGTTGTATACCCGCAGGATCGCATCAAGATAGCTCAGCAAGTGCTGCCACGGCAGGAATTCGTTGATGAAGCTGCCGACGATCGGCGTACGGCCCAGGCCGCCGCCGACCGACACGCGAAAGCCCAGCTCGCCGGCATCATTGCGGACGGCCTCCAGGCCAATGTCATGCACCTCGATGGCCGCACGATCACTGGCGGCGCCGTTGACGGCGATCTTGAACTTGCGTGGCAGGAAGGCGAACTCGGGATGGAACGTCGACCACTGACGGATGATTTCACACCAAGGCCGAGGATCGATCAGCTCATCCTTGGCAACCCCGGCGAACTGATCGGTCGTGGTGTTGCGGATGCAGTTGCCGCTGGTCTGGATCGCATGCATCTGCACGGTGGCCAGTTCAGCGAGGATCTCTGGTACCTCCTCGAGCTCCGGCCAGTTGAATTGCACGTTGGTCCGGGTGCTGATGTGGGCATAGCCCTTGTCGTAACGACGGGCGATATGCGCCAGCTTGCGCAGCTGGGTTGACGACAGCAGACCGTACGGCACAGCGATACGCAGCATTGGCGCGAAACGCTGAATATAAAGGCCATTCTGCAGACGCAGCGGGCGGAATTCCTCACCACCGAGCTCGCCCGCCAGGAAGCGGCGAGTCTGATCGCGGAACTGACGAACGCGATCCTCGATGATGTGTTGATCGTACTGGTCGTAAACGTACATGAAGTGTCCTGTTCTCAGGCTGGCTACAGCTTGTCGCGCGCACGGCCGCGCACCCTTAGCGGGAGGGCGGCAAGATACCAGCTCGTGGTTATGCGCAAAAGTGATGTTTGGGAATATGTTTAGAACGAAACCCCCGACCCTGACACTGCCGGATAATTGATTGGTGCGGGGTTATCACGTGGTCTTTACTGCTTAGTGCAAAAACGCCTTGTTCTATAAAAAGGAGAACAACATGAATGATCGTTCTGGGTCTTCCCATCGTGACAGCCTGGTGGATGCGGCGGCCATTCTCAGCCTGATCGTCCTGGCGGTGGCTACAGCCATCTTCTGGGTCGGGCATCAGTAACGTGCGGAAGCTGCTATAGCCCCGCCAGAAAGAGCACCAGTTTGACCAGGGCAAGGAGGATGAGCACGAATAGAACGGTGAAGCCGACACCCAGCAGAATGAACTGACCGGGTTTGCCCTGGGCGAAATCGCGGGCGCGATTCTTGCCACTCTGTACGCCCAGTGCTGCGGCAAGCACGCTTTGCAGCATCTGGCGCAAGGTTAGAGGCTTGTCCTGATTATCTTCGTTCATTGTGCTCGCTCGCGCTGTGGCTTTTGCTGAAGTCTAGTCGAGCGAGCGGATTGCGGGATTGGCGCCGGAATGCTCCGACAGCGTGCACCCTTGACGCATCGGTCGAACCGATCCGCCAAGGGTTTCTTGTCAATCAGTCTTGATCGAGATGTTCTTTTCGTTCGCGGAAGTGCCGGGCTTCTTCGGCAGCGTTAGCGAGAGCACACCCTTGCCGAACTTGGCGTCGATCTGGTCACGGTCGACGCCATCGGGCAGGGCAAAACTCCTTTGGAAGCTGCCATACGAGCGCTCGGAGAGGTGGTAGCCCTGTTTATCCTCCTTACGTTCCTGACGTTTCTCGCCCTTGATCACCAGCGTGTCCCCGACTAGCTTGACCTCGATGTCCTTCTGATCCATGCCGGGTACTTCGGCGGTGATCTCGAAGGCATTGTCCTTCTCCACTACATCAACCGCGGGCATGCGGGAGAGTCCGCCCTGCCAGAACGGCGTGGTTTCCAGCCCTTGGCGGGCGGGGCGGTGCCAGGAACGATCGAAATCGTCGAATAGACGGTCGATCTGGTGCCGCAGGGTTTCGAAGGGGCGCCACGTTTCGTGAGTGGCTGGAGGCTGAGCCCCGGCCTCTTTTCCTTCACTCGCTGCAGGCTTATTCGACGTATCAGTCATTTCGTAACCTCCATAAGCGCTTGGATGCGTAAAGCAAAATCATTGTGGTCGCCGCTCCGAATCAGAGTTTGATCCCGATCAATCCGCCGGCATGACCATGCAATGAGCGCCGCCGAGCGGATCAGAACGTCGCCCGGAACCAGTCCCACAGGCCGAGCGAGAAGTTGGGCAGCAGATTGATGCCCAGCGCCGACTTGAGCAGATAGAGAATCACCAGACCGACCAGGGTGCTGAACAGCAGAAAAAGTGTCGCCAGCGCCGCCTTGGCGGTCAGCGAGAGATGCTGGCCGGGACGTGAATGGTTGCGCTTGTTGCGACCGGCGAGGATGGCGAAATAGTACTGATCGCCGAGCAGTCGCAGCGTGCCGCGCAGGTCGATCTTGTGCTTGACCCACGAACGAGCGCCGAATACCCCGCGCAACGCCTCGAGCTGCTCGTCACTGAACGATTCGCGCAGGTTCTCTGGCAGACGGCGCTTGAGTCCTTTGACGAATGGGTCGTCATCCAATGCGGGCGTTGCGAAAGGGGCAGGGTAAGGGGGGCGGGGTTCGCCGCGCGGAGATTCGGGTGACTGCATGGAAGCATCCGTTTCGATTGACTGGCGTTCTGCAGTGTACGGGCCTGCTACCGGCTTCGAGCAGGCAGCTGGTCAGATATCCGCGAGGCGGGCGGCCAGCGCGGCGAAGCTGGGGCGTGCTGAGCTGTCTTCGAGCACGCATTCCTGCTGCAGGCGGATGAGCGGTCCAAGTCGGGGATCTTGCTCTGTTGCGCAGCGCTGCAGCAGCTCCTCGATCAGATGTCCAAAGGCGCGTACTTCGATGCGTTGCAGTGCATGCCCGGTAGGACTGCCTGCCTGGAAGAACGAGGCAGCGCCGAAATCACTGAGCAGGCATTCGCCGCTCGCTTCGACCAGCAAATTGTGAGCGTAGAAATCGCCATGCAGAATGCCGCGCGCGTGCAGATGCGTGACCGCCGAGGCGGCGCCACGCGCGATCCGTAATAACTGGTCGATACTGAACTGGCGCTCGGGGGCATAGCAGTCGCGCGTGCAGCTGGCCAGTGAGGGCGGTCCGGCCAATGGTTGGAAGGTCGGCGGGACCAGTTCCATAAGGAGCCCGTTGGCGCTCCCATATTGCACGGTCAGCGGGCCGATGACCTCGATCAGATTGGGATGCGTGCCGGCCGCGACGCAGGCAGCCATTTCGCTCTGCGGCAGGCCATCGCTGGTGAGGTTGCCCTTGAACAATTTGACGGCCATCGGCTGCGCTCCGTGCGGGGCGTTCCAGCTGGCCCGATGGATGACCCCGGATGCACCCTGGCCGAGTACCTCGTGCAGCTCGAGCCGCTCGCGAGCCACCGCTGGTAACGGATGTTCGCCCAGCGCGCGGACTTGCTGCGCGTCGCTGAACGGGTTGCCGGCGAATGCCAGCCAGGCAAGTCGTGGCATGCGCAGCAACCATTCGGGAAGCGCCTCGAAATGGTTGGCGGCGATGCGCAGCAGTTCGAGTGCACGGCAGGCCGCGAGCTGCTCGGGCAGCGATCGCAACTTGTTGCCGGCCAGCATCAGCTTCTGCAAGCGGGTGCACTCACCGAGTTCGGCCGGGATGCTGGGTAACAGGTTGTCGGTCAAGATCAGCCAGCGCAATGCGGGCGGCAGCGCGGCGGCGGGCAGATGTGCGATGCGATTGGCCTTGAAACCGACCATTTCCAGCTGGGAGCAATCGCCGAGGCATTCCGGCACACGGGTAAAGGCATTGTCGGAGCAGAACAGGATGCGCAGGCGACGCAGCCGCGACAGGTCGGCCGGCAGCTGGCTCAGTTGATTGCCGGACAGATTGAGTACTTCCAGGGTATCCGCCAGCGCAAAAATCTCCTCCGGAAACTCCCGCAGACCGGCCGCCAAATCCAGGCGAGTGATGCCGGTCAGTTCGCCGCGCTTGAGTTGCTCCAAGGTATGCATACGGTGGTGGCTTCCTTGCTGGCGGGGGCCGATGCACAAAGCCGGCGCGGTAAAGGTGCCTGGCTGGGACAGTGAGCGATGCCAGGCGTTCCGGCGCACAGTAGTGCGCTGGCTCAGCTCACCCGTGGCGCGCGGCGGACGAGCACTTGTTCGGCGCGGGCGCGTAACTGGCCGCAGCCGCCGTCGATGTCCTGTCCGGCGGAATTGCGTACCTTGGTCAGTACGCCGCGGCTGTGCAGGTAGCGCACGATCTGCACGATGCGCTCCCCGTCAGGGCGCTGGTACTCGTCATCTTCCAGGCTGTTGTAGGGGATCAGGTTCATCACCGCGTACTTGCCCTTGAGCAGGCGCAGGATACCGTCCATCTCCTCCTGGTTGTCGTTGATGCCCTTGAGCAGCGTCCACTGATACTGAATGGGGAAGCCGGTCTGGCGCGCATAGGCTTCGCCCAGTTCGACCAGTTCTTGTGGATCGAGGCGTGGCGCCCGAGGTAGCAATGCCTGACGCAGTTCGGCGTCGGTCGTGTGGAGGGAGAGGGCAAGGGCCGGCTTGACCTGCTGCTGCGGCAGCCGTTCAAACACGCGTAGATCGCCGACGCTGGAGAACACCAGATTCTTGTGACCGATGCCGCCATCGGTGCCCAGCAGATCGATGGCTTCGAGCACGTTGTCGAGGTTGTGCGCCGGCTCGCCCATGCCCATGAATACGACCTTCTTCACCGGTCGAAAGCGGCGAGCGAGAGCAACCTGCGCGACGATCTCGGCGCTGCCCAGCTGGCGCAGCAGGCCGCTCTTGCCGGTCATGCAGAACACACAGCCCACCGCGCAACCGACCTGGCTGGACACGCACAGGCCGTCGCGTGGCAGCAGCACGCTTTCCACCATCTGCCCGTCGGCCAGTTCCACCAGCAGGCGGGCCGAGCCATCCGCCGCCGGATGCTCGGAGCGCAGGCGCGCCAGCCTGTCCAGTTCAAGGCCCAACTGCGGCAGGCCCTCACGTACGCTCAGAGGCAGGAAGTCCTGCGCCTGCTGTTGGCGACGACCCACCTCCAGCGGCTGACCTTGCAACCAGGCGCGGGTCATCCGCCCGATATGCCGGGGTTTGGCGCCGAGTTCGGCGAAGCGCTGCTGGACGTCGAGGATACGCATAGGGCGCGCATTCTAGCGGGGCTCAGGGAGAAAGGGCAGTTGGCTAATCGGCGAAACGACGACTGCCCAGAGCGATGCTCAACAGCATCGCCGCCAGCACGCCGAAAGCCACGGCGAGGGAACTGTAATGGGCGATCATGCCGATCAGCGCGGGGCCGGCTAGCACTCCGGCAAAGCCGACGGTCGTCGCGGCAGTAACAGCCAGATGTACGGGCATGGCGTCCTGCCGACTGAGCGCAGAGATCAGCACCGGCGAGACGTTGGCGCAGCCCAGCCCGCATAGGCCGTAGCCGAGTAGCGCGAGTGCCCAGTGGTCGGCGAGGATGCTCAGCGCAATACCGGCGGCGGCGAGCACTCCGCCAAAGGCGATAACTCGCGCTGTGCCGAGGCTGTTGACGATTGGCCCACCGGCGAACCGGCCGACAGTCACCATCAGTGCGAAGCTGGCGTAGCCAAGGCCACCCTTGGCCGTCTCAAGATTCTTGTCGGCGGTCAGAAACAGCGCGCTCCAGTCGAGCACGGCGCCCTCGGCCAGATAGACCACGAAGCACAAGAGCCCCACCAGCAGTACCAGGCCGCTGGGACGTACGAAGGCCACGCCTCCGCCAGGTGCGCGATTGCGAACGAAACCGCGCATCACCGCCAGATTGGTCGCCACGATCAGCGCGATCATCAGCAGGCTGCCTGCTTCGGCGGAGACGCCGAGCGTGAGCAGGGCGGTCAACGCCAGTGCACCGCTGATCGAGCCGAGGCTGAACATGCCGTGAAAGTTCGACATCATGCGGCGCCCCAGCGCGCCCTCCACCAGCAGAGACTGGATGTTGAGCACGATATCCAGCACGCCGAGGCTGCCACCGAAACAGAACAGCGCGAGCGCCAACAGCCAGACTGAGCTGCTCAGCGCCATGCCCGTCAATGCCAGGGCCAGCAGGGCGACGCAACCCAGGATCACCGGTCGAATGCCCCAGCGCGCCACCAGCAGTCCCGACACCGGCATCCAGCTCAGCGAGCCGATGCCGATGCACAGCAGCAACAGGCCGAACAGCGCGTCACTCATCTCGATCCGCTGGCGTACATAGGGCACCAGCGGCGCCCAGACCGACAGGCCGAAGCCGGCCATGAAGAAGCCGCAGCGGGTAGCGCGTCGCACGAGTGGCGAGGTGAGGTCGGTGGCTGACGACGGCGCAGGCATGCGCGACGGTCCTTGCATAAGGAGTGGATGGGGTATTTCCGCGCTGGTGCGGCAACCGCCAAAGGGGGCTCATGCTATCGTCTCGCTTTGCCGGCAGGAACCTGCGGAGTTAGTCGATGAAGTTCATACACCAGCGCGAGCAGCTCAATGAGGACGACATCGTCGTCATCGAGTGCTCGCAGACCTGCAACATCCGCCTGATGAACGATGCGAACTTCCGCAGCTTCAAGAATGGTGGACGCCATACCTACCACGGCGGCGCCTTCGATCGGTTTCCGGCGAAGATCGTCGTGCCCAGCTCGGGGTTCTGGAACATCACGATCGATACCGTGACACGCCGGCCGATCAGCGTGACGCGCAAACCGAACCTCAAGTACTCGATCAAGGTCATTCGTCGGTCCACCTCACGTTAGCAACTGTTGGGGCACGGAAAGGAGGGAGTACTTGTGGAGACAGCGCAGACAACCCGAACGAATCATGCCGCAGGTCTGCTGCGCGTTGCGCACGTGGTTGCTGGCGCTGTGGTTACCCTATGCCGCGTGGGTGCGGTGCGCCACGTAGTGATGGCCAAGGGCGGAGAGCGTGTCTGAGATCAGTCGCGGAACAACACGTGCGCACCTCGGGATGCTGCTCTGGTCGCTGTTCGTCGGGCTTTCGTTTCCAGCGGTGGGTCTGCTCAGTGAAGGCTTGCCGCCGCTGCTGCTGACTGCGCTGCGTTTCAGTATCGCGGCGCTGGTGCTGGCGCCGCTCGCCTGGCGGCAGAGTGTCGGGCTGCCACGTCTCACGACCATGCTGCTCTATGCGCTGATGGGCCTCTGCCTCGCAGGCTTCTTCGGCGCGATGTTCTGGGTTGCCCATCGGGTGACGGCATTGTCGATGGCGACACTGTTCGTCAGCGTGCCGCTGCTGGCTTACGGGCTGGGCCGTGGCCTGGGGGTGGAGCAGCCAGCCGGGCGCCTGCTGGCGATCCTCGCGCTCGGCGCCACCGGGGCGCTGGGGCTGGCCTGGGCGGAAAACGGTGGTCATTTCGACGGCCTGCAACTGGGCACTGGCGAGCTGTGGTTCTTTATTGGTTGCATCGCGTCGGCCTTGTATCCCGTGCTGAGCAAATGGGGCCTGGCACGTGGAACGCTGCCACGCGAGGCCGGGCTGCGCACGTTCTGGAGTCTGGCAACCGGGGCGTTGCTCATCGGCCTGCTGGGGCTTAGCCTGGAGACGCCGGCGAGCCTGCTGCGCATGCGTGGGTTCGACTTCCTTCTGGTGGCCTATCTGGGCGTGTTCTCCAGTGCCATGACCTTCTTCCTGCAGCAGCGCGCTACTGCGCTGCTGACGCCCGGGGCGGTAACCGCCTACAGCTACCTGGTGCCGTTCGTGTCGATGCTCCTGCTCTTCCTAGGACAGCCGGCGCGTATCGGCTGGCATTGGTTGCCTGGTAGCGTCTTGGTGCTGCTCGCCATCGCTCTGCTGCTGCGTGGCGAGAAGGAACCACTGGCGACCCGGCGCGTCGTTGAGGGTGCCGACCGTCTGTCCCGTTGAACATCAGCGCCGGACACAGGTCTGGAGCAGGCAATGGTCGAAAGGGAGGCGACGAGGTTGGCAGTGAGCCCTGGACTGAAGGAGGGTCCTGGACGGCGTGGCCGATACGCCGTCACCGGCTCATGGGAAACAGGTCGTTTTTCTTATGAGCGATACCGCAACCCAGCATGGCAGGAACCGCAATATTCAGTTTCTTCGTGGATTGGCGCTTATTCTGGTGTTGCTTGCGCATGCGTAGCTGATGCTGGTCGGCGAGGCGGGTACTCGCGCAACTGCGGACAGTCGGGGCGCCTAGCCGGGGCCTGGAAGATGCTTACTCGGCCTCATCTTCACCGCCGATGGCGGCAAGGCATTGCAGGCGGTGCGGGCCTTCCAGCAGCCAGCTTTCGCCGTCGGCGTCGCGCTGGGCTTCCATGATCTGGTTGTAGCTGAATTGCCACTGGCGGCGGCTGCGGCCATCCACCAGGTCGATGGTCAGCAAGGTGGCTTCGCTGGCGAACGGCTGGTCGGCTTCGGCAGCCGCGTCGGCCTGGTCCAGCACGGCTTCGTCGAGTGTGAACTGCCAGGCATGCAGGCCGTCGACGATCAGCATGTCGGCATCTTCGAGTTCGTCGATCAGCAGCGGTGTTTCGGATGACATGGTGCACTTGCTCCGTGGAACGAACGCGGGCGCCGGGAAACGCCCGCGTCGAGATCAGTTGTCGTAGCCCAGGTTCGGCATCAGCCAGCGCTCGCTGACGGCCAGCTCCTGACCCTTGCGCTGGCTGTAGCTTTCCACCTGATCCTTGTCGATCTTGCCGACGGCGAAATACTGCGCCTCGGGATGGGCGAAATACCAGCCGCTGACGGCCGCGGTTGGCAGCATGGCGTAGTGCTCGGTGAGCGTTACCTGGCTGATGCCGTCGGCATCCAGCAGCTGGAACAGCGTGCCTTTCTCGGTATGGTCCGGGCAGGCCGGATAGCCGGGGGCAGGGCGGATGCCCTTGTACTGCTCGCGGATCAGCTCCTCGTTGCTCAGCTGCTCGTCCTTGGCGTAGCCCCAGTACTGCTTGCGCACCTGCTCGTGCAGCCATTCGGCGCAGGCCTCGGCGAGGCGGTCGGCGAGCGCCTTGACCATGATCGAGTTGTAGTCGTCGCCCTTGTCCTGATAGGACTTGGCCAGCTCCTCGGCGCCGATGCCGGCGGTACAGATGAAGCCGCCTACATAGTCGGTGATGCCGCTATCCTTCGGCGCGACGAAGTCGGCCAGCGACAGGTTCGGCTTGGCGTCCGGCTTGATGATCTGCTGGCGCAGATGATGCAAAGTGGCCAGCTTCTCGCCATTGTCGCCGTACACTTCCAGGTCATCGTCCTGCACCTGGTTGGCCGGCCAGAAGCCAAACACCGCGCGGGCGCGGATCAACTTCTCGTCGATCAGCTTGTTCAGCATGGCCTGGGCATCGCTGAACAGTGCGGTGGCCGCTTCGCCGACCACTTCGTCCTCGAGAATGCGCGGGTACTTGCCGGCGAGGTCCCAGGCGATGAAGAACGGCGTCCAGTCGATGTACTCGGCGAGGGTGCGCAGGTCGATATCTTCCAGCACCTGGCGGCCAGTGAATGTCGGCTTGACTGGCGTATAGCCGGCCCAGTCGAACTGCGGCTTGTTGGCGACGGCCTGGGCATAGCTCAGGCGCTCGGTGCGCGCGCTGCGGTTGGCGGTGCGCTCGCGGATCATGGCGTACTCTTCGCGGGTTTTCTCGGCGAAGGTCGGCTTGAGTTCCTTGGACAGCAGCGTGGTGGCGACGCCGACCGCGCGCGAGGCGTCGGTGACGTAGACCACCGCGTCATTCTTGTAGTGCGGGTCGATCTTCACCGCGGTGTGCGCTTTGGAGGTCGTGGCGCCGCCGATCATCAAGGGCAGGCTGAACCCTTGGCGCTGCATCTCGCGGGCGACGTGGACCATCTCGTCCAGCGACGGGGTGATCAGACCAGATAGGCCAATGATGTCGCACTTCTCGGCGATGGCGGTCTGCAGGATCTTCTCCGCCGGCACCATCACGCCCATGTCGACCACGTCGTAGCCGTTGCAGCCGAGCACCACGCCGACGATGTTCTTGCCGATGTCGTGCACATCGCCTTTGACGGTCGCCATCAGGATTTTGCCCTTGGCTTCCGGCTTGTCGCCTTTCTCCGCTTCGATGAAGGGAATCAGGTGCGCCACGGCCTGCTTCATCACGCGGGCGGATTTCACCACCTGCGGCAGGAACATCTTGCCGGCGCCGAACAGGTCGCCGACCACGTTCATGCCGCTCATCAACGGACCTTCGATGACCTCGATCGGCCGCGCGCACTGCTGGCGGCACTCTTCGGTGTCCTCAACGATGAAGGCGGTGATGCCCTTGACCAGCGCGTGCTCCAGGCGCTTGTCCACCGGCAGGTTGCGCCATTCCTCGGTCTCGGCTTCCTTGACGGCGCCGTCGCCCTTGTACTTGTCGGCGATCTCCAGCAGCGCTTCAGTGCCGCCTGCGCTGCGGTTGAGCACTACGTCCTCCACCGCGTCACGCAGCTCCTTCGGGATCTCGTCGTAGATTTCCAGCTGGCCGGCGTTGACGATGCCCATGGTCAGGCCCGCCTTGATCGCATGGAACAGGAACACCGAGTGGATCGCTTCGCGCACCGGGTTGTTGCCACGGAAGGAGAACGACACGTTGGAGACGCCGCCCGAGGTCAACGCATAGGGCAGGTTGTCGCGAATGAAGGCACAGGCCTCGATGAAGTCGACCGCGTAGTTGTTGTGCTCCTCGATACCGGTGGCGATGGCGAAGATGTTCGGGTCGAAGATGATGTCTTCCGGCGGGAAGCCCACTTCGTTGACCAGGATGTCGTAGCTGCGCTGACAGATCTCGCGCTTGCGCGCGGCGGTATCGGCCTGGCCGGCTTCGTCGAAGGCCATGACCACCACGGCAGCGCCGTAGCGCTTGCACAGATGGGCGTGATGCTTGAACTGCTCGACGCCTTCCTTCATGGAGATCGAGTTGACGATGCCCTTGCCCTGGATGCACTTGAGGCCCGCCTCGATCACTTCCCACTTGGAAGAGTCGATCATGATCGGCACGCGGGAGATATCCGGCTCGCCGGCGATCAGGTTGAGGAAGGTGACCATGGCCGCCTTGGAGTCGAGCATGCCCTCGTCCATGTTGATGTCGATCACCTGGGCGCCGGCTTCGACCTGCTGCAGGGCGACTTCCAAAGCCTCGGTGTAGTTCTCCTCGCGGATCAGACGGGCGAACTTGGCGGAACCGGTGATGTTGGTGCGTTCACCGACGTTGACGAACAGCGAGCTGCGGTCGATGGTGAAGGGCTCCAGGCCGGACAGTCGGCAGGCCTTGGGAATCTCCGGAATGACGCGCGGCGGGTACTTGGCCACCGCTTCGGCGATCGCCTGGATATGCGCCGGCGTGGTGCCGCAGCAGCCGCCAATTATGTTGAGAAAGCCAGAGGCAGCGAACTCCTCGACCACCGCCGCCATTTCTGCCGGGCTTTCGTCGTACTCGCCGAAGGCATTGGGCAGGCCGGCGTTGGGGTGGGCGGAGACATGCGTATCGGCCTTGTTGGCCAGCTCTTCCAGATACGGGCGCAGGTCCTTGGCGCCGAGGGCGCAGTTGAGGCCCACGGAAATCGGCCTGGCGTGGCGCACCGAGTTCCAGAACGCTTCGGTGGTCTGCCCGGACAGGGTACGGCCGGAGGCATCGGTGATGGTGCCGGAGATCATGATTGGCAGTTCGACGCCTTCGTCCTCGAACACCTGCTGCACGGCGAAGATGGCCGCCTTGGCATTGAGCGTGTCGAAGATTGTTTCGATGAGGATCAGGTCGGCGCCGCCCTCGATCAGGCCGCGTGTGGCCTCGACGTAGTTCTCTACCAGCAGGTCGAAGGTGACGTTGCGATAGCCAGGGTTATTGACGTCCGGGGAAATGGAGCAGGTGCGGCTGGTCGGGCCGAGTACGCCAGCGACGAAGCGCGGACGATCCGGCGTTTCGGCGGTCTTGGCGTCCGCCACTTCACGGGCCAGACGTGCGCCTTCGACGTTCAGCTCGTACACCAGCTCTTCCATGCCGTAGTCGGCCTGGGAGACACGCGTGGCGTTGAAGGTGTTGGTCTCGAGAATGTCGGCGCCGGCGTCCAGATAGGCCTTCTCGATGGCCTGGATCACGTCCGGACGGGAGAGCAGCAGCAGGTCATTGTTGCCTTTGACGTCCTGCGGCCAGTCGGCGAAGCGCGCGCCGCGGTAGTCCGCTTCCTGCAGCTTGTAGCTCTGGATCATGGTTCCCATGCCGCCGTCGAGAATCAGAATGCGCTCCTTGAGGGCTTGCTGGAGGGCCTGCAGGCGGGCGTTGCGAGTGGACATGGGGACTACCTGAGAAGCGGGAACGAGAGAGCGCGAATGATAGCAAAGCTGCACGCTTTTTCAGCTCTCGGAGTTTTACATGAATATTGTTCATGTTGCAGATGGGTTAGCCGTCTGCCGATTGCCTGTTTAGAATGCTCGCTCTCTTCCAGGTGACTCATCATGTCTTTCCGCTTCTGGCTCGGCTGCTTGCTCTTTCTGTCGGGCGGGGGCGCGCAGGCGCAGACGCTTTCCTATCCGCGCGACATCCAGCCGATCTTCACCGCCAAGTGCGTGGCCTGCCATGCCTGTTACGACTCACCTTGCCAGCTCAATCTCGGCAGTGGCGACGGTGCGCAGCGTGGTTCCACCAAGCTGCCGGTCTACGACGGAACGCGGGTCAAGGCCCAGCAAACGACGCGGCTTTTTCTAGACGCGCTTGATGAGGCCGGCTGGCGACGCAAGGACTTCCATTCGGTGCTCGACGCGCAGGTCGGCCAGGCAGCGCTGATGGCGCGGATGCTGGAACTGGGCCGTAGCCAACCGCTGCCACCGCACGTCAAGCTGCCGGCAGAGCTGGACATCGGCATCGGCCGGGACAATAGCTGCCCGCTACCGAACGAGTTCGCCGCCTACGCAGCCAAGGGGCCACACGGCGGCATGCCGTTCGCCGTCACTGGCTTGACCGACACTGAGTATTCGACCCTGCAACGCTGGCTAGAACAGGGTGCGCCAGTGGAGCTGTCACGCATTCAGCCTTCTGCCTCCGAGCGGCAACAGATCGAACAGTGGGAGCGCCTGCTGAATGCCCCCGGTGCCCGCGAAGCGCTGGTCAGTCGCTGGCTCTACGAGCACCTGTTCCTTGCCCATCTGTATTTCGAGGGTGAGGGCGGTGGGCATTTCTTTCAGCTGGTGCGCTCGCGCACGCCGAGCGGCGAACCGGTCGACCCAATCGCGACGCGGCGTCCCAACGAGGATCCGGGTACGCATTTCCATTACCGGCTGCGGCCGATCAGCGATGTGATCGTGCACAAGACGCACATCACCTATCCGCTCAGCGCGGCGCGCCTGGAGCGGGTCAGGCAGCTGTTCTTCAGCGGCGACTGGCGTGCCGACGCGGTGCCCGGATACGGTGCTGCGCACCGGGCGAATCCCTTTCTGACCTTCCAGGCGATTCCGCCGCAGGCGCGTTACCAGTTCATGCTGGATAACGCCGAGTACTTCGTACGCACCTTCATCCGCGGGCCGGTATGTCGGGGTCAGATCGCCACCGACGTGATTCGCGACAACTTCTGGGTGCTGTTTCAGGATCCACGGCACGACCGGTATCTCACCGATGCCGACTACCGGGCCAAGACCACACCGCTGCTGGCGATGCCCGGGCAGTTCGACGAACTCGGCGAGCTGCTGAGTTTCTGGAACATCTATCGCGGCAAGCGCAACCAGTACGAAAAGCTGCGCATGCAGGCCTACGCTGAGACTCCGGCGGAGTGGGCGCACGTCTGGAGCGGCAATGACAATGCATTGCTATCCATCTTCCGCCAGCACGACAGCGCTTCGGTACGTAAAGGCCTGATTGGTGAAGTGCCGCAAACGCTCTGGTGGATGGACTACCCGTTGCTGGAGCGCACCTATTACCAGCTGGTGGTGAACTTCGATGTCTACGGTAATGTTTCCCACCAGGGGCAGACGCGTCTGTACTTCGACCTGATCCGCAACGGCGCCGAGCTGAATTTCCTGCGCCTGCTGCCGGCGGCTTCGCGTCAGGTGATTCTGGACAGCTGGTATGAGCAGGGCGGCCAGTTGAAGCTGCTGCTGGCCTATACCTCGATCGATACGCAGACGCCATCGAAGCTCGACCTGCCGCGGGTCAATCCCAAACAGACGCTGGCTCGACAACTGCTGACGCGCTTTGCGCCCATCAATGCTGCGCCCGATCCGATTAACCGTTGTCAGGGCACGCATTGCTATCGCGCCGATCAGCCGGTGCCGTTGCAGCAGGCGGAACAGGCGCTTAGCCGACTCACTAATCGGATGGCTGCTGGCTTGCCGGTCATCGAACATCTGCCGGAAGCGACCTTGCTGCGCGTTCAGTTGGCTGATGGGCGCCGTGAGCTGTACAGCCTGCTGCGCAACCGTGCGCACAGCAACGTGGCCTTCATGTTCGGTGAAGACTGGCGCTTCCAGCCGCGGCAGGACACGCTGACGGTGTATCCGGGGGTGCTCAGCAGCTATCCGAACTTCCTCTTCAACCTCGGTGCCGGCGAGGCTCCGGCGTTCGTTACTGCGCTGGAGCAGGTGCGCAGCAGTGACGATTTCGAACGGGTGGTCGAACGCTGGGGCGTGCGTCGCAGCCATCCGCAGTTCTGGTTCTATTTCAACGACCTGACACGCTATCTTGGCGAAACCGAGCCCATTGAGGCGGGGGTTCTGGACATGAATCGCTACCAGAATCTGTAAGGGGCGCCTAAGTGAACAGGGGCGCTCGAAATTAGTCCTACTAAAATACTAGGACTTTATCCGCAGCCAGGGTTGGCGTACACTGCCGCGCATATCTGCGAGGAGTCCTCATGAGCGCGATCACCATTACCGAAGCTGCACACGATTATCTGGCCGACCTGCTCGAGAAGCAGAACACCACCGGCATCGGCATTCGCATCTTCATTACCCAGCCGGGCACCCCGTATGCTGAAACCTGTATCGCCTACTGCAAGCCGGGCGAGGAGAAGCCGGACGACATCGCGCTGGCGCTCAAGAGCTTCACGGCCTGGATCGATGGCACCAGCGAGCCTTTCCTCGAAGATGCGTTGGTTGACTACGCTACCGATCGCATGGGCGGTCAGCTGACCATCAAGGCGCCGAACGCCAAGGTGCCGATGGTCAACGAGGACAGCCCGCTGAACGAGCGCATCAACTATTACCTGCAGACCGAGATTAACCCGGGGTTGGCCAGCCACGGCGGCCAGGTGACGTTGATCGACGTGGTCGACGAGGGCATCGCGGTGCTGCAATTCGGCGGCGGTTGCCAGGGCTGTGGCCAGGCGGACGTCACGCTCAAGGAGGGCATCGAGAAGACGCTGCTGGCGCGGATTCCTGAGTTGAAGGGCGTTCGCGACGTCACCGACCATACCAACCGCGACAACGCCTACTACTGAGTTCAGCTCGCCGTGGTGCGGTTTTCGCGCCACGGCTGTCGTCCGAAAGAAGCCATTTCATCGACATATTGGCAAATGGCCACCACAGCGTGCTCGCACTGAGATAAGCTCCCGGTTTTCCCGACTGGTCGGTTTGGAGCGCACGCGCGCATGTCCGCGATTTCCCTGTTGATCTGCGACGATTCCAACCTGGCGCGCAAGCAGTTGCTGCGTGCGCTTCCGGCTGGCTGGCCCGTCGCTGTGACTCAGGTGGAAACCGGCGCCGAGGCACTGGAGCTGATCCGGGCAGGTGGCGTTGATCTGCTGGTGCTGGATCTGACCATGCCCGGAATGGATGGCTATCAGGTGCTGGCCGCCTTGCGTCGCGAACAGCTGCCGTGCAAAGCCATCGTGGTCTCGGCGGACGTTCAGGACGAAGCCGTACGGCGAGTGCTGGAGCTTGGTGCGCTGGCCTTCATCCGCAAACCTGCCGATCCCGTGCACCTGTATCAGACGCTCGCCAGCCTCGGTCTGGTGAACGATCAGATCGCGTTGGTCACGCGCGGCAGCGGGGAAACCATCGGCTTTCGCGATGCCTTTCGCGAGGTCGTCAACATTGCCATGGGGCGTGCCGCGGCCCTGTTGGCGCGGGTGCTGGGCGTATTCATTCAGCTGCCGATCCCCAACGTGAACATTCTCGAAGTGGGCGAACTGCACATGGCGCTGGCCGATGCTGCCCGTGGCGACAAGCTCACGGCGGTCTGCCAGGGCTATATCGGCGGTGGCATAGCCGGCGAGGCGCTGCTGTTGTTTCATGACTCGGAAGTGAGCGAGATGGCGCGCTTGATGCGTCGGCAGGACTACCGAGAGATGGAAATGCTGCTGGACCTGTCGAGCCTGTTGATCAGCGCCTGCCTCAGCGGCATTGCCGACCAGATCGGCGTCACCTTTTCCCAGGGTCATCCACAGGTGCTCGGCCAGCATGCCTCGATCGACGAGCTGATTCGCCTCAACCAGCCGCGCTGGAAGCGAACCCTGGCCGTGGAGATCAGCTACAGCCTGGAAGGTCACGACATCCATTTCGATCTGCTGCTGCTGTTTACCGAGGACTCGCTCGATCTGCTGTCCCGCAAACTTGCCTACCTGATGAACTGAGCATGTCCGACGCGAGCGAACTGAGCGAATTCCACTGGCTGCTGGCGATTGTCCAGAGTATCGACGTGGGCGTCGTCGTGCTGGATCGCGACTACTGCGTGGAGGTGTGGAATACCTTCATGGAAAACCGCTCCGGCGTGCTTCCCGAAACGGCGCGCCATCAGTCGTTCTTCGCGCTGTTCCCCGAACTCGACGAGGAGTGGTTCCGGCGCAAGGTAGAGAGCGTGACGACACTTGGCACGCCGTCGTTCACCATCTGGGAGCAGCGACCGTATCTGTTGCGCTTCAAGAACTACCAGCCGATCACCGGGCTGGAAGATTTCATGTACCAGAACACCACGCTGTTGCCGCTCAAGGGCACCGGCGGCGCGATCGAACAGGTTTGCCTGATCATCTACGACGTGACCGACGTTGCGGTTAACCGCCTGCAGTTGCAGGCAGCCAATCGTGAACTGCAGCGACTGTCGAGTACCGATCGCCTGACCGGCCTCTATAACCGTGGCCACTGGGAAGAGATTCTCCGCCAGGACTATGCGCGACATCGGCGCTACGACAGCCAGGCCGCGCTGGTCATGTTTGACATCGACCATTTCAAGGCGATCAACGATACCTACGGCCATCAGGCGGGCGATGCCGTCATCCAGCAGGTCGCCGAGCTTATCCGTGAAACCATGCGCGACTCCGATGTGCCGGGCCGCTACGGCGGCGAGGAATTCGTCGTGCTGTTGCCCGATACCGACAAGCAGGGTGCGCTGATCTTTGCCGAACGTCTGCGCCGGATCGTCGAGGCGCAGGAAGTGATGTACGAAGGGCGGTCGATTCGTTTCACCATCAGCCTGGGTATCGCTGATCTGAGCCAGCCCAGTACAAGCCATGCGCAGCTCATCGAGTGGGCGGACAACGCGCTGTACGCATCGAAGTCCTCCGGACGCAATCGCGTCACGCTGCACAGTCCGCCGTTGTCGCGGCTCTAGGCCGCCGCCGCGGCAATACGCCGCCGACCGACGAGCAGCACGCCCACACTCACCAGTATCACCAGCAGCATGCCGGCGTTGACCGGCGCCCAGCCCAGCCCGCTGATCAGCGGGCCGCAGGCGAACGACATGACAGCCGCAGTGCTGCCATTGGCCAACTCCATCAGGCCCTGGGCGGCGGCGCGCTCCTGCGGACGGTGGCCGCTGCCGAGCAGGGTGGTGCCCGCGACCAGCATGAGGTTCCAGCCGATACCCAGCAGGCACGAGCTCATCAGGAAGAAGCGCAACGTCTCGCCGGTCATGGCGATGATGGCGCTGACACCCAGGATCGTCGCGCCCGCCAGCGCCACGCGTGTGCTGCCGAACCGATCCACCAGCGGTCCGGCAACGAACGCCGGCAGAAACATCCCCAGCAGGTGCCACTGGATCACCGTCGCGCTGTCATCCAGGCTGAGTCCGCAGAAGCTCATCGCCAACGGTGCCGCGTTCATCACTAGGATCATCAGGCCGTGACCCACGGCTGTGGTGATGATTGCGGTGCGGACCACAGGCCGCGTCAGCAGGCTGCGGACACTGATTCGCAGCGCCGTCGTAGCCATCGGTACGCTACGCTCGGGCGGTAGTGTGGCGACCACCAGCAGTCCGGCCGCTGCAACTGCTGCCATCAGCAGGTACGCGCCGACGATGGGCACTGCCAGCGCATCGCGAGCCAGGCCGCTCAGGCCGGGAGCCAGCAACGCCGCGCAGACGCCGCCGCCGATCACGCAGGCAGTCGCCCGGCCTTTCTCGTGTTCGCCAACCGCCTCGATGGCGGCGAACCGGTAGAACATCGCCGATGCCTGGTAAATACCCAGCGGCAACGCCCCCAGACACAGCAGAAGGAAGCTGCCTTGCCATACGCCCGTGCCACTCAGGAGGCCGCCGAGCACGCCGGCCAATGCCCCGAGCACGAAGCCGTGGCGCCGGCCGTGCAGCTGCATCCGTTGTGACAGGGGCTGCACAGCGAGCAGGTTGCCGAGTACCAGCAGCGTCAGGGGCAGCGTAGCCAGCCCGTTGCTCGGCGCCAGCTGCAAGCCGATCAGGGCCGTCAGGGCGATGCCGATCATGGAACAGGTCCAGAACAGCGCCTGGGCAAGGAAGAGGCGGAAGATCGAGGGGTTGCGAAATAGCAGCATGGCAAGGCTCCTTCTTTGATGGCTAACGTCCGGGCGAGCGCAGCCGCACGGACCAGGCGGATGGATGCGTCCGTGGTGTTCTGTGGTGGTGGCGGATGCAGCGCCAGGTTTGGTGCGATCAGGCGAAGCGCGCGGCGTATTCCTGCGGACTGACCGCCAGGTGTTTCTGGAATGTTCGGCGCATGTTTTCCGGATGCCCGTAGCCCGTGAGGCGGGCTACGGTGGTGATCGACGCCTGGCCGTCCAGCAACAGGCTGCGAGCGGTTTCCAGCCGTACCTGTTCGATGTAGCGTCCCGGGCCGACGCCGAGCTCGTGATTGAACAGCCGGCACAGAGTCCGGGGCGAGACGTGCGCTTGTCGTGCCAGCGCCTCAATGGAGAGATCTTCGCCCAGATGTGCGGGAATCCACTCCAGCAACACAGCCAGGCGCGAAAGCACGTTTCCGTGAGCCGGCAGCAGGGTGCTGAACTGTGCCTGGCCACCCGGGCGGCGCAGGAACATCACCAGCCGTCGTGCGACGGCCAGTGCCATGGGTCTGCCAAGGTCAGCTTCCACCAGGGCCAGGGCGAGATCGATACCGGCGGTCACGCCTGCCGAGGTGAACAGGTGGGCGGTTGCGCGATCGTGCGGATCGTAGGTATGCAGGCGATCAGCTTCTACCCGGATTGCCGGGTGTTCGCGCTGTAGCCTTTCGACATCGGCCCAGTGCGTGGTCGCCGTGTGTTGGTCCAGCAGGCCGGTGGCAGCCAGCAGCAAGGCTCCCGAGCACACCGATCCGAGCCGGCGAACTTCCGGCTCGGCACCTCTGAGCCAATCGAGCAGGGGCCGATTGGCGCACCGCGCATCGACGCCGGCGCCGCCGGGCACCAGCAGGGTGTCGAGCGTACGGGGATCGGTGTCATCCCAGCGGGCATCGACGCATAGACGGATGCCACAGGAGGTCGCCACCGGAGCGACCGCGTCACCGAGCAGGAGAAGCCCATAGTAGGGCGGCAGCCCGTGACGGGCGCGCTCCACGTTGGCGGAGGCGAACACCTGCATGGGCCCGGTGACATCCAGGCTCATCACGTCGGGGAAAACCAGCGTGGCAATGGTCCGTCGAGCTGACATGGCGCACCTCGCGAGAAGAGATGTGCGCAGTGTGGCCGCCGATTGCTTTGGCGACAATGTCAGTCACCACACAGATCATGCCAGTGGCGAGTCTGTCGAGCGGCTGCGGAGGAATGTCAGCAAAGCCACCTCTTCACGGCTCAGCCATTTACGCCGCCGCGCCGCCTTGAGCCCGGTGAGCTCGCCATCGCTGAAGGCCTGCAGGATCGCCGGGTGGACATAACATTGGCGGCACACCGCCGGTGTATTGCCCAGCTGGCGAGCAACCTGCTTAACCGTCTCCAGCAGATGCTGGCGTGCCTGGGCCTGGGTGTTCCACTTCAACGCCCGCAGGCGCTCCAACGCGAGCGCGCTGCCTGCCCAGGTGCGATAGTCTTTGGCGGTGAAGTCGCGACCGGTGAGGTCACGCAGATACTGGTTGACGTCTCCCGAGCTGACGGCATGCCGCTGGCCGTCGTCGTCCAGATATTGAAACAGTTGCTGGCCAGGCAGCTCCAGGCATCTGCGCATCAGCCGCGCCAGCCTCCGGTCGCGCAGCGTTACCCGGTGTTCCACACCGCTCTTTCCACGAAAGTGGAAGCGAATTGACGTTCCGCATACATCCACGTGCCGTGTGCGCAGCGTGGTCAGTCCGTAGGACCGGTTGTCGCGAGCGTAGCGCGAGTTGCCGATGCGGATCAGCGTGGATTCGAGCAACGTCACCACTAGCGCCATCACCTTTTCTCGTGGCAGACCCTCGCGCGCCAGATCGAGCTGCAGTCGAGCGCGCAGTTTCGGCAAGATCTCACCGAACTCAAGCATGCGTTCGTACTTGTTGCTGTCGCGTATTTCGCGCCAACGCGCGTGGTAGCGATACTGCTTGCGACCGCGGGCGTCACGGCCGGTGGCCTGAAGGTGGCCCCGCGGGTCCGGGCAGATCCAGACGTCGCGGTATGCAGGGGGAATGGCGAGCTGGTTGATACGACGGATCTGTATCTCGTCGGTGATGCGCTCACCCTGCGGCGTGTAATAGGCGAACTTGCCACGCTGCCGTTTGCGCCGGATCCCTGGTTGGCTGTCGTCGACGTAACGCAGGTCCGGGGGGAGGGCGGGGCACAGCGACGTTCCGCTGTCGCCGGTTTCGTCGCTGGGTACCGGGCGTATACCCTGCGCCAGGGGCGGAAGTGCAGAGCGGTCGGAATCGATTCGCATAGAACGCCCCACGCTTACCGGACGGTTTGGCTCAAGCCTGCGCGGTCAGGCGTCGCGCTCGGAGCTGTTGCGCATCAGCAGCCGGATGGCGGCGACCAGCTCGTCTATGGCTTCCCGATAGAGGGCCGGCTTGCCCTCGGTTTCGGCTTGGTCGGCATGCTTGCGTGCAGTATCGAGGTGGTCGTTGATCGCGGAGTAATCGCCTAGCATTGGTCTGCTCCTCGTTTTGCTCGGAAAGAAAGGGGGGCGCCAACGTGCGCCCGGTCCCTTCAACTGACCCTGGCTTGTCGATGTGGTTCGCGCTGCAGTATCAGCGCAAGCGCGAAGTAGTCAGCGCCTTGCACCAACCCAAGTTGCCGCAGCGTGGACAGGGCGTTTTCTGTTGGCTTTCCAACGCCTGCGGGAAGCCGCAGCGGCTGCAGGCGTACATGTCGCTGGCCGGGGCCTGGCGGAACTCCGGCCGGTACTCCGGCGGGAGCACCGGTAGCCCAGGCCGTACTTCCGCCGTGTCGTGGAAATACAGGCTTACTTCGCCATCGGTTTCGAGGATGCCGAGCCTGACCTGGCCAAGATGCTCCACGCCTTGCTGGCGCAGCTCCATGAAAAATTCGTCGGCGGAGATGTCGTGGCTGTCGAGGCTGTGCAGGTCATAGATACCGTCACGGATGATGGTGACCGGCTTTCCTTCCAGCCAGGCGCCAAAGCGCGGGTTGCGAGTCATCAACAGCACGGTGAGGCGATACAACCCCAGCAGGGTGGCGAACACCGCGGCGACGGGCAATAAGGGGACGTCTTCATAAAACGACACATCGCCCGCCGCGGAACCGAGGGTCAGGATGATGACGAGTTCAAACACCGACAGCTGGCGAATGCCGCGGCGCCCGCTGACCTTGAGGAATGCGAAGACGGCAACGAACGCAAACAGCGCACGCATCGCCGCCTCCAAGAGGAACAGCAGCGGAAACTGGTCGAGGAGGATGCGCTGCCAGTCGAAGGGCGTCATCGGAATTTGTCCTCGTTCTTGCGCCGTTCTACAGGCGCTGGCGCCTAGCGGTTTTCAGCAGCCGCGACGTGATAGACGAGCTTCACTCCATCTCCGCTGCCGTCACCGACTACGGAGCCAACCACCGGCGTGTGAGTGATGTCGCGGCCAGGGTAGGCCTCGCGCAGGTGCTGCAGCGCGACCTCGCAGATATGGTTGATAAGTCCGGTGGACTGGGTGTCGCGGGCAATGACGAAATGCAAAGTTATCTCGTGACCTTCGGGGCCCTGCGGTAGGTCGGCCAAGCCGCTGCTATGCCATTGGTCGTTGACGTAGGCTTGCGCACCTTTCATGAGATTCTCCTGTTCCGGTGATGTAAGTACTGACCGTGAAACAGGCGAATCGGTCATTCGCGTGCTGGAAGTGCAGTCACGGCGTGCCCTGAGCCGAAGAGTGGGGGAGCAGAAATGCAAAAGGCCCGGAGCAGAGCTGCCGGGCCTTCTGGAGACACGCGCCGGATTTATTCAGGCATGTGCCAAGGAGAGAAGTGGATACCGTCGCGGGTCATCTGCTCGCGGGTCTGCTCCAGCGCCTCGCCCAGTTTGACCGGATCGGTAAAGACGCTGCTGGACATCTTGCAGCGGCCCAGCGGGCGGGCCTGAGTGCGGTCGACAACGGTGATGCTGACTTCGCCGTTACCTTCCGGCAGGGTCCAGGCTACGCACTGGAATGGTTTGAAAGCGCGATCGGTGATCAGGAGGGCGTCGTTAATGCGGAGCGGTGCGTTCATTGGGCATGTCTCTCTGTGCGATTGAATGGGCCGCCGCCAGGAGCCTGGCGTGGGCCGTACATTCCATTGATGTACGCAGAGGACTTGCGAGTCACACTCGAAATTCTGAATTCGTGACTTTTTTTGCAATTAGCCAAAAGTATAACGATTGGCGCTGTGAGGTCAGGAGTCGATCTTGTTCGTTAAGTAGATGATTTAATTGATTTTATGCACCCGAAAAGGTTGTTCGAGCGCCAATGGCTGGTTGTTGAGACTGCGGCAACTTGCCGCTCGAGAAAAACACCTGGCATCACGCTGATCGGTGACCTCGCATCGGACGCCCCGGCAGTAGCCGGGACGTCCGATGCGGCGGCTCAGACGCGGAACTGACGCAGCAGTCCGTTCAGCTGCTCGGCCAGCTCGCCCAGATGCTTGCCGGCTTCGCGCGACTGCTCGGCGGCGTCGGTGCTGTCTTGAGCCAGGCCGGCAGCCTGGGTGACGTTCTGGTTGATGTCCTCGACCACATGCGACTGTTGCAGGGTGGCGCTGGCGATGGAGGCGTTCAAACCGGACAGGTTGCGCAGTGCCTGGGCAATCTGCCCGAGACTCTCGCCGGCCTGGCTGGCCTGTTCGACCGTGAGTTGCGAGGCCCGGTTGCTTTCCATGATGACGTTAACCGCGGCCCCGGAATTCTTCTGCAGGCGCTCGATCATGGTCTGGATCTCGGCAGTCGATTGCTGCGTACGCTGCGCCAGCAGGCGTACTTCATCGGCGACTACCGCGAAGCCGCGGCCTTGCTCGCCAGCCCGAGCGGCCTCGATGGCAGCGTTGAGCGCGAGCAGGTTGGTCTGGTCGGCGATAGAGCCGATGACTTCCAGAACACTGCCGATCTTGGTGGTTTCGTCGGCCAGCGACTGGATAACGCCGACAGCCTGACTGATGGTCGACGACAGCTGATCGATCTGCTGCAGGCTCGTCTCGATGTTCATCTGACCCTGGCCGGCCTGAGTTTCGGCATCGCCGACCTCGTTGGCCGCGTGCTCGGCATTCTTCGCTACTTCCTGAACGGCGTAGGTCACCTCGTTGACTGCGGTGGCGACCAATTCCATCTGCTGTAGCTGCTGCTGACTCTGCTGGAAAGCATCGCCCGATACCTGACCGAGCGTCCGGGACGATTGCGCCAGCGATTCTGCCGTATCGAGCAGCTGGCGAATCACGGTGCGCAGTTTGCCGGTGAAACGGTTGAAGTCACGGCCCAGAGTCGTCAGCTCGTCGTTGCCCGATACATCGAGATCACGCGTCAGGTCGGCCTCGCCACTGGCGATGTTGGCCATCGCCGACATCGAATTGCGCAGCGGACGGATGATGCTGCGAATCAGGATGGCGACCAGCACGGCCATGATTGCAGCAATGAACAGGCCGATGATGGAGAAGCGCACCAGGTAGTTCTTGAATTCGGCCTCCACGTCATCGACATAGATGCCCGAGCCGATGATCCAGCCCCACGGCTGGAACAGCTGTACGTAGGAAATCTTCGGCACCGGATCGGCTTCGCCCGGCTTGGCCCACATGTAGTCGACGGCGCCGGCACCATCGCGCCGGGCAATGGTGACCATTTCGTTGAACAGTGCCTTGCCGGTCGGGTCCTTGACCTTGGACAGATCCTGACCTTCGAGCTTGGGCTGCATCGGGTGCATGATCATGGTCGGACCCAGATCGTTGACCCAGAAGTAGTCCTGGCCGTCATAGCGCAGTGCCCGGATCTGCTCGATGGCAGCCTGCTGGGCTTGCGCTGTGGTCATCGCGCCAGCGGTTTCCAGCTTGCGGTAATGATCGAAGATGCCGGCGGCGGTTTCGACCACGTGCTGGGTCATCTCCTGCTTGCCTTTGTACAGGTCGGTACGAACCTGCTGGATCATCAGCATGCCGAGTGTGAACAGCATGACGATGGCAACCACAGGAATCAGCCAGAGACGCTTGCTGATAGGAAACTTTCGCAGCAGATTCATTTTGCTAGAACTCCTGATGAGCCTTTTTTGCTTGTTATGCGAGTCGGCAACGGCCCGACCTGTGTTTGGGGAGTCCAGCGGTAGTTGCTCGCCACCGTGCCAATGCTCCCCGTAATAGCTTTTCGGCAGCGTGTGGCTAAAAATGAGCCCCTCTTTACTCGCGGCGGAATTTACTTGGCTGTGGCGAGTCAGAACAGCGGCCAGACGCCGCTCTGGCATATACCTTTGTTGTATTTTCAAGCGCGATGGTCTGCATCGCTGATGGGGAATAGATGGATCTTTGGATTGCCGTACAGGCTTTGATTCTGGGTGTGGTTGAGGGCCTGACGGAGTTTCTGCCGGTATCCAGTACCGGTCACCAGATCATCGTGGCGGATCTGATCGGCTTCGGCGGCGAACGCGCTCTGGCGTTCAACATCATCATTCAGCTGGGTGCCATCCTTGCGGTGGTCTGGGAGTACCGCCGTAGGATTCTCGGCGTGGTGGTGGGGCTGCCGAAAGAGCGCCAGGCGCAGAAGTTCACGCTGAACCTGTTGATCGCCTTCATGCCGGCGGTGGTGCTGGGCGTACTGTTCGCCGATCTGATCCACCATTACCTGTTCAATCCGATCACCGTTGCCACCGCCTTGGTGATCGGTGGTGTCGTCATGCTCTGGGCAGAGAACCGCGACCATCGCATCGAAGCCGAAACGGTGGATGACATGCACTGGACGCACGCGCTCAAGGTCGGTTTTGCCCAGTGCCTGGCGCTGGTGCCGGGTACGTCACGCTCCGGCTCGACGATCATCGGCGGCCTGCTGTTCGGCCTGTCGCGCAAGGCAGCGACGGAATTCTCCTTCTTCCTGGCGATGCCGACGATGGTGGGCGCAGCCGTGTACTCGGGCTACAAGTATCGCGACCTGTTCCAGCCCGGCGACTTCCCGGTGTTCGCCATCGGCTTCGTTACCTCGTTCATCTTCGCGATGCTGGCGGTACGTGCCTTGCTGAAGTTCATCGGCAACCACAGCTATGCGGCATTCGCCTGGTATCGCATCGTGTTTGGCGTGGTGATCCTCGCGACCTGGCAGTTCGGCCTGATCGACTGGAGCACAGCGGTGGGCTAGGGCGCTGAGCCTGGAAACGAAAAAGCCCCGCGAAAGCGGGGCTTTTTCATGTGACTTGATGAACGATCAGACCAGCACGCCCTGGCTGCGCAGGTAATCGTCGTAGCTGCCGCTGAAGTCGGTCACGCCGGTTTCCGACAGTTCGATGATGCGGGTGGCCAGCGAGCTGACGAACTCACGGTCATGGCTGACAAAGATCAGCGTGCCCGGGTAGTTCTCCAGCGCCAGGTTGAGCGCCTCGATGGATTCCATATCCAGGTGGTTGGTCGGTTCGTCCATCACCAGCACGTTGGGCTTCTTCAGGATCAGCTTGCCGAACAACATACGGCCCTGCTCACCACCGGAAATCACCTTCACCGACTTCTTGATCTCGTCGTTGGAAAACAGCATGCGCCCAAGGGTGCCGCGCACCAACTGTTCGCCGCCTTGGGTCCATTGGCTCATCCAGTCGAACAGTGTCACGTCGTCTTCAAAGTCCTCGGCGTGGTCCTGGGCGAAATAGCCGACGTCGGCGCTTTCGGTCCATTTCACTTCGCCGGACATCGGTGGCATCTCGCCCACCAGCGTGCGCAGCAGGGTAGTCTTGCCGATCCCGTTCGGGCCGATGATGGCCACACGCTCACCGGCCTCGACCTGCAGATTCAGGTTCTTGAACAGCGCAGTACCGTCATAACCCTGGCTGACGCGTTCCAGCGTGACCGCCTGGCGGTGCAGCTTCTTGTACTGCTCGAAGCGGATGAACGGGCTGACGCGGCTGGACGGTTTGACCTCCTCGAGCTGGATCTTGTCGATCAGCTTGGCGCGACTGGTGGCCTGCTTGGCCTTCGAGGCGTTGGCCGAGAAGCGGCTGACGAAAGTCTGCAGCTCGGCGATCTGCGCCTTCTTCTTGGCGTTGTCCGACAGCAGGCGCTCGCGGGCCTGGGTCGCGGCGGTCATGTATTCGTCGTAGTTGCCCGGGAACAGGCGCAGTTCGCCGTAATCCAGGTCGGCCATGTGGGTGCAGACCGCGTTCAGGAAGTGGCGGTCGTGGGAAATGATGATCATGGTGCTGTTGCGCGCCGTGAGCACCGATTCCAGCCAGCGGATGGTGTTGATGTCCAGGTGGTTGGTCGGTTCGTCCAGCAGCAGTACTTCCGGGTCGGAGAACAGCGCCTGAGCCAACAGCACGCGCAGCTTCCAGCCGGGCGCGACGGCACTCATCGGGCCGAAGTGCTGGTCGAGCGGGATGCCCAGACCGAGCAGCAGCTCACCGGCGCGTGATTCGGCGGTGTAGCCGTCGAATTCGGCGAACTGCACTTCCAGCTCGGCCACGGCCATGCCGTCTTCTTCCGTCATTTCCGGCAAGGAATAGATGCGGTCACGCTCAGCCTTGATCCTCCACAGCTCGGTGTGACCCATGATCACCGTGTCGATCACGCTGAAGTCTTCATAAGCGAACTGATCCTGGCGCAGTTTGCCCAGACGCACGTTGGGCTCCAGCATCACTTGCCCGCCAGACGGCTCCAGCTCGCCGCCGAGGATCTTCATGAAGGTCGACTTGCCGCAGCCATTGGCGCCAATCAGACCGTAGCGGTTGCCACCGCCGAATTTGACGGAAACATTTTCAAACAGCGGCTTGGCACCGAACTGCATGGTGATATTAGCGGTGGAAATCAAGAGGCTCTATCTCGCGGGTTTCAGAGGGTTGTCGTGAGTCTTGGGGCCTTTCGGGCATGCGTAGCTTGCCCATCGCCGCCAAATGTCCCTTCACAATGTTCCAGCGGCCTACGGCGATACCGGTTCGTGTATCGGGTGGCTGGGAATGGACGTACAGGACGTGTCGCTTTGCGCATGGTCGTGTACGAAAGGCGCGCATTGTACGGAGGACGAAGGCGAATACCCAGCGCCTTCAGTCTCGAACACCCGCAAACGGTCCACGCGGGTGCTGCGGCTGAGATGAGTGCCAAGCTGCACAAGCCGGGCAACGGCAGTACCGGAACAGCCGAATTCCCCGGCTTCTCATGTGTACAGCGCCGGTCTGGTTGGCATGAATGTCAAGGTCTTCCGCTAACGGCGGGCGTGCTTTGGCTGCGCTGTCTGGCATGCTCCAGGCAGCGGCCGTAGAATGCCGCGCTCCCGCTTGTACCTGGAATCACCCCCGGCCGCCTATGAACAATCGTGCGTTGCAAGGCAGTGTGTACCTCATCGACGATGACGCGTTCATCCTCCAGGTGCACGCGACGCTGCTCCGTTCCATAGGTTTGAATGTGCACTGCTTTACTTCGTCGATGACGTTTCTGGAGACGTATGCGCCGCTGGCGTGCGAGTGCATCCTCTCGGACCTGCGCATGCCGACCATGGGCGGTTTGCAGTTACAGGCAGAGTTGCTTGAGCGTGGCGTGGATACGCCGATCATCTTCATCACCGGCCATGCCGATGTGGGAACCGCGGTCGAAGCAATGCGGCGGGGGGCGTTCGACTATGTCGAGAAGCCGGTGCATGGCCAGCAGTTGCTGGATCGCGTAAACGCGGCGCTTGCGGTCAGCCAGGAACGACACCGGGAGCGCTTGCAGCGTGAGGCCCGCGAAGCGCGTCTCGCCCTGTTGACCGGGCAGGAACGCAGGATCGCGCAATGGGTGGTGCAAGGCCTCTCCAGTCGCGAGATCGCCGGGTTGGCGAGTCTGAGCGTACGCACGGTCGAAAACCATCGCGCGCGCATCATGGACAAACTGCACGTGTCGTCGGTGGTGGAGCTGGTCCGTCTGCTGCTCTGAGCCGCCTGCATGGGTAATTTCCCCTTGATCCGTTGAGTAGTTCTACTCATGGCAGTTTGCCGCTGGCCGACCACAATCCCCGCCTGTTGATTGGTGGGGAGTTGAGCGGGCATGCGACATCCGAAAGCGGTACGGGGCCTGGCTCTGGCCAATGTGATCCTCTGCGGAATACTGGCTGAGCCCTGGTGGCTCGGTGTGGCCTGGGGCACCGTGGCGTTGTTGCTGCTGGGTGCAGCCATCGGCCGTCGCGATCAGGCTCATCAATCCCTGTCACCTCAAACCGAAGCGCTCGGGCCGCAGGCCGAAACGGACGAACAGCTGCAGTCCCTCGTCGCCGGCGTGCTTCCGCTGTGGGGGCGCCATCTGTTGCTGGCGCGTGGCCAGGTTGGCGAGGCGATCAACGGCCTGTCATCGGGCTTTGCCGAGTTGAGTCAGCGTCTGGTCACAGACGCGCCGCAAAGCGGCCAGAGTGGCCGTGCCATCGAAACCATACAGAAGGCCGAGCTTGGCCTGCACCAGATCACCGACGCATTGCTGCAGACCCAGCAGTACCGCGCGTTGCTGCTGGCCGAAATCGACAGCATCGCCAGCCATACCCATGAGCTCAGCCGCATGGCAGATCAGGTGGGAAAGATTGCCGATCAGACCAACCTGCTCGCACTGAATGCCGCCATCGAGGCCGCGCGGGCGGGCGAAGCAGGGCGCGGGTTCTCCGTGGTTGCGGACGAGGTGCGCAAGCTTTCCAGTGAGTCTGGCGAGACCGGCAAGCTGATCCGCGAGACGGTGGCGACCGTCACCGCTGTCATCGAGAAGGCGCAAGACCTTTCGGCTTCGTTCGCCGCGCGCGAGCAGGGCGTCGTGCAGGAGTCGCAGCAGCTGGTCGAGCACATCGTGCATGACTTCAACGACACCGCCGCGATATTGCAGGGCTCGCTCGAGCAGCTGCAGCAGGAGCGCACGGTACTGGAAAGCGAGCTTAACCAGCTGGTGGTGCACCTGCAGTTTCAGGATCGCGTCGACCAGATCATGGGGCATGTCGGCGACGACATGCAGCGTCTCGAACAGGCGCTTGCGGCCCGGCATGCCGGTAACGGCGAGCTGCCGGAGGCGCGCGAGTGGCTCGAACGCCTTGGCAGCACCTACACCACGTTGGAGCAGCGCGCGTTGCACGAGGGGCGCAGCGCCGAAGCTACCAACGCTTCTTCTTCCTCCATCACTTTCTTTTGAGTTGAAACGAGCATGAGCAAAACGATTCTGGTGATCGACGACTCGGCAAGCATGCGTCAGATGGTCAGTCTGACCCTGCGCGGCGGCGGCTACACCGTGGTAGAGGCGCAGGACGGCAAGGATGCGCTGAGCAAGCTGGACGGCCGCAAATACAACCTCATCGTGTCCGATGTGAACATGCCCAACATGGACGGTATCAGCTTCGTCAAGGCGGCCAAGCAGCTGCCGGCCTACAAGTTCACCCCGGTCATCATGCTCACCACCGAAGGCAGCGACGACAAGAAGCAGCAGGGCAAGGCAGCCGGCGTGCGGGCGTGGATCACCAAGCCGTTCCAGCCCCCGGTATTGCTCGACGCCGTTTCCAAGCTGGTGATCTGACGCATGATCGCAACGGACAACCAGGCCCCGCTGCTGCGCCTGGGTGGTGCCTTCACCATCGAACGCGCTGCCGAATTGAAGGCGCTGCTGCTTGCTGAGATCGAGCAAGGGGCGCCATCTGCCGTCAGTCTGGAAGGCATCTGCGAAATCGATTGCGCGGGCCTGCAGCTGCTGCTGGCGCTCCGTCGCCAGCTGCCATCCGTTCCGCTGACCGCACCTAGCCCGGCCGTCGAACAACTGTTCGCCCGGGTACGACTCACGTCGCTGCTGGATAACTGAGGAAGTCTCATGGATATGCAAGCCGTTCGCAGCGTGCTGCTGGACGAAGCACGCGAGCTGCTGGCCGAGATGGAGCAGGCGTTGCTCGCCATCGAGACGCAAGGGGCCGACAGTGAACGAATCAACGCGATTTTCCGCGCGGCCCACACGCTCAAGGGCTCCTCGGGCATGTTCAACCTGCACCTGGTGGTCGACTTCACCCATCTGATGGAAAACCTGCTGGTGCATGTACGAGCAGGTGAGCAGAGCATCGATGCGCGATTGGTGTCGCTCCTGCTCAACTGTGGCGATTACCTGAGCCGACTGTTCGATAACGTCGCCGACGGTCGTGAAGAGCAGGATCCCGATCCGGCATTGCGCGCCGCGCTGTGCAGCGAGCTGAGCGCTTATCTGGGCGATGCGCCGACGCCGCTCGCAGATTCCGTCGCCGGCCCATCCGTGACCGACGCCGGCCGTTGGCGCATCAGCCTGCGTCCGGAGCCACAGGTATTTGCGCACGGTCTGGATCCTATTCCGTTCGTTCAGTACCTCGCCGATATGGGCGAGGTACTTGCCCTAGAGGTGCTGCAGGACGAATTGCCGACTCTGGAAGCACTGGACCCTGAGTGTTGTCACCTGGGCTTCGTGCTGGAGCTGCAGGCGGATGTCCCGCGCAGCGCCATCGAACAGGCGCTGGAGTTCATCGAGCAGGATTGCGAGATCCTGATTGAGGAACTGCCGACTTCCGATATCGCAGCATGCGAGGCGCCGGGCGCGCTGGCGGATGCACCGGAACGCGCCCAGGCCGAGACGGCGGACAATGCCCGGGTACGTGCGGCGGAGCAGGTGTTCATCAAGGTCGACGCACGCAAGCTCGACGAGCTGATCAACGCTGTCGGCGAGCTGGTCATTCGCAACTCGGCCTGCAACAGCCACAGCGCCAGCCGCCATGACCCTGAACTCAGCGAACTGCTGGCGGGCGTGGGTCAACTGGTGGAGCAGATCCGTGATCGTGCGCTGAACCTGCGCATGGTGCCGATCGGCGAGGTGTTCCAGCGCTTTCCGCGGGTGGTGCGCGACGTATGCCGCGAACTGGGCAAGCGGATCGACCTGAAGGTCAGCGGCGCCGATACCGAGCTGGACAAGTCCATGGTCGAGAAGCTCACCGACCCGTTGTTGCACATCGTGCGCAATGCGATGGACCACGGCATCGAGTCGCTCGAGGCCCGCCGGGCTGCCGGCAAGCCGGAGCAGGGCACGCTGTCGCTCAACGCCTATCACCGCTCCGGGGCCGTGGTCATCGAGATCAGCGACGACGGCCGCGGCCTGGACACCGAGCGCATCCTGCGCAAGGCCATCGAACGCGGGCTGGTAGGGGCAGACGCTCACCTGGCCGAGCGTGACATCCACAACCTGATCTTCGCACCGGGGTTTTCCACTGCGGAAAAGGTCACCGATCTATCCGGTCGAGGGGTGGGCATGGATGTGGTGCGGCAGAACATCGAGCAATTGCGTGGCAGCGTGGATATCGAGAGCAGTCCCGGCCAAGGCTCGACCTTCCGCATCCAGTTGCCGCTGACCCTGGCGATCATCGATGGCTTCCAGGTCGCGGTAGGCGATGCCGACTTCGTGCTGCCGCTGGATCTGGTCGTCGAATGCCTGGAGTTCAGCGAGCAGAACGGCAACGACGTGTTCAGCCTGCGCGGCCAACCTTTGCCTTATCTGCGGCTAGCCGAGCGCTTCGGCATCTCCCGCAAGCCGAGTGCCCGTGAATGCCTAGTGGTGGTGCAGTGCGGTGAGCAACGCGCCGGCATCGTGGTGGATCGCTTCGTCGGTGAGATCCAGGCGGTCATCAAGCCACTGGGCAACTTGCTCAGCAGCATGCGCGGCTTCAGCGGCTCAACGATTCTCGGCGATGGCAGCGTCGCGCTGCTGCTCGATATTCCCGCACTGGTCAGCAGTGCTGCATGACGGGCGTTTCCGTCGTTCAACTTCTTTTCGATTCAAGCTCGAGGCTTAACGATGAATTGGTTCTTGAAACTCAGTCTGGCTAAAAAGCTGCTCAGCGCGTTCTTCACGCTCGCGCTGATCGCCGCAGGCATGGGCCTCTATGGCCTGAGCAACATTATCTCGGTCGGCCAGGCGCTGAACGGGTTGTACCAGAACAACCTGGTCGCCACCGCCAAGGCGCAAAACGCTTACACCCAATACCTGATCTACACCCGTACCGCGTTGCGGCTCCTGACTCAGGAAGGTGCCGAGCGGGAGGAAACCGTCAAGCGCGCCATCCAGTACCGGCAGGTGTCGCAAGATGCGTTCGACGAGTACCGCAAGACGGTGATGAGCGATGCGGAAATCAAGATCGCCGACAAGATCCAGCAGGGCCTGGATGCCTACATTGCCGGGGTACAGAGCGCGTTGGCGCTAGCGCGAGAGGATCGTGCTGCGGAAGGCATGGCTATCATCAATGGTCCGCTACGGCCGATTTCCCACGAAATCGAAAGTAATTTCGAGGCGCTGGTCGGCGAGATGCTGAAGCAGGGCGCTGCAGCGGATCAGGCGGCTGCGGATACCGTCGCCTCGATGAAGGTCGTGATGGGGATCGTCATCGCCCTGGCCGTGCTGGCGGCGATTCTGTTCGGCATGTTGCTGACCCGTGTGGTCGTGCGTCAGCTCGGCGGCGAGCCGGATTACGCCCGAGATGTCGTGCAGCGTATCGCCCAGGGCGACCTGACGGTGAAGGTCAACCTGCGCAAGGGCGACGAGGACAGCCTGCTCGCCGCGATGAATGGCATGGTCGCGCGGCTGACCGATGTCATCGGCCAGGTCACCGCTTCGGCCAACTCGCTGGCTTCGGCTTCCGAGCAGGTTTCCGCCTCGTCCGGCACGCTCAGCCAGAACGCTACCGAGCAGGCATCCAGCGTCGAGGAAATCAGCGCCTCCATCGAAGAGACCGCTGCGACCGTCACGCAGAACGCGGAAAACGCCGGCCTCACCGACAGCATGGCGACTCAGTCGGCGAGTTCTGCGAAGGAGGGCGGCGAGGCGGTACGCGAAACCGTCGACGCGATGAAGTCCATTGCCGACAAGATCAGCATCATCGATGACATCGCCTACCAGACCAACCTGCTGGCGCTGAACGCGGCCATCGAGGCGGCGCGTGCCGGTGATCATGGCAAGGGCTTTGCAGTGGTGGCTGCCGAGGTGCGCAAGCTGGCCGAGCGGTCCCAGGTGGCGGCGCAGGAAATCGGCGCACTGGCCGGTTCCAGCGTGAAGATGTCCGAGCGCGCCGGCACGCTGCTGGAAGAGATGCTGCCGTCGATCGGCAAGACTGCCGATCTGGTCAAGGAGATCGCTGCCGCGTCGCAGGAACAGCGCTCCGGGATCGACCAGATCAACGGCGCCATCGTCGAGCTTTCCAAGACGACCCAGGCCAACGCCTCGGCCTCCGAAGAGCTTTCCGCCACCGCTGATGAGATGAGCAGCCAGGCGCTGCAACTGCAGAGCGTCATGCAGTTCTTCAAGACCGAGCAGCAGCGCGCCGAGCGGGCATCGGGCAATGCGCGTAGCGCGCGCCCGGCGAGTCCTCGCGGTGCGGCGCAGAGCGTCGTGTCGACGGATTCCGTCGATGAAAAACTCTTCGTTAGCTTCTGAGGTGTTCCATGGCTGAGTCCGAGGAAAATCTCGAACTGGTACGGCAGTACCTGATGTTCAACCTGGGTGGCGAAACCTATGGTGTGGGAATCCACGCCATCCGCGAGATCATCGAGTACCCCGGGGTCACGGCAATTCCGCTGGCGCCGCGTTTCCTTCACGGGGTGATCAATCTGCGCGGTGCCGTGGTGCCGGTGCTCGATCTGTCGGTGCGCTTCGGCCAGGACCCCACCCGCATCAACCGTCGAACCTGCATCGTGGTCGTCGAGGTTGCGCAGGGCGACAACCTGCACATGCTCGGTGTTCTGGTCGACGGGGTGACCGAAGTGCGTGAGGTGGAACCGGGCGAAGTGGAGCGCAAGCCGCAGTTCGGCACTGGCCTGCGCAATGACTTCGTCATCGGCATGCTGCGCCGTGAGCAGGGCTTCATCCCGATCCTCGATATCGCCTCGGTGCTATCGCTGGTAGAGCTGGAAACGCTAATCGAGGCCGGCTCCGGGGCTGATGTCGTCGCTGCGGCGGCGGGATAATGCCTCGATGAAGCCGCTCAGCCCCGCCAACTTTCAGAGGATTCAGCAATGGCTGTACCAGACCGCTGGCATCCTTCTGACGACGCAAAAAAGCACGATGGTGGTCAGCCGACTCTGGCGCCGGGTCGATGAGCTGGGGCTGGCAGACTTCGATGCCTATCTCGCCCATGTTTTCAGCCCGGAAGGAAAGGCGGAGCGAGCGGAGATGCTCGACCGCCTGACCACCAACGAAACCTACTTCTTCCGCGAGCCGGCCCATTTCGCCCGGCTCAAGAACCAGATCATTCCCAGCTGCGACGAACGACCGATCAAGGTCTGGTGCGCGGCGTCATCGACGGGGGAGGAGCCTTACAGCCTGGCGATGGTGCTGAGCGATCAGCTCGGTGACGATGGCTGGCAGGTGGTGGCCAGCGATATCTGTGGCCGGGCGCTGCAGCAGGCACGTAGCGGCCTGTATCGTCAGGATCGCCTGGAGCTATTGCCGGTCGACTACCTCAAGCGCTATTGCCGGCGTGGAACGGGTGCTTATCAAGGAATGATGATGATCGATTCGGCGCTGCGTGCCCGAGTGCGTTTCGAGCAGCACAATCTGCTGAGCCCCTGGCCGGAGGCGGCGGCCTTTGACGTGATTTTCCTGCGCAATGTCCTGATCTATTTCGATCAGCCGACGCGCCAGCGAGTGATGGACAACCTGTGTGCGGCCCTGCGTCCAGGCGGATGGCTGATCATCGGCCATTGCGAATCGCTGACCGGTATCCATTTGCCGCTGCAGCAGCTGGCGCCGTCGATCTACCGTGCGCCGGAATCGGTGGCAGCGCGGAAGGTGTCGGCATGATCAAGGTGATGATCGTCGACGATTCGGCCGTGGTGCGCTCGATGCTGCGCGAACAGCTGGAGGCAGAGCCGGATATCGAGGTGATCGGTGTTGCGCCCGATCCGTTGTTCGCGTTCCAGAAGCTGCGTACCCTGCGCCCCGATGTGCTGGTGGTCGATGTGGAGATGCCGCGGATGGATGGCGTGACGTTCCTGCGCCAGCTGATGCAGGAAGACCCCATCGCCACCATCGTGTTTTCCTCCCTGGCCGAACAGGGCTCGGCCATCGCACTGGATGCGATGGATGCCGGTGCGGTGGCGATCCTGTGCAAGCCCGGTGCTGGCGTTGGACAGTTCATCCAGGAGCAGCGTATGCAGCTGGTGCAGACAGTGCGACAGGCGGCCGCCAGCCGCCTGCGGCGCGTGGCGCGTCCGACCAGGCTCGCAAGCAGCGGTGTTTCGCCCCTGGTCAGCACGGCGCTGAGTCGGACCACTGATGCGATCGTCGCCATCGGCACCTCCACTGGCGGAACGCGGGCGTTGGAATATCTGCTCAAGCGGATGCCAACCGACTGCACCGGGCTGGTGATCGTGCAGCACATGCCGGCGAACTTCACCCGGCAGTTCGCGCAGCGGCTCGACGCGGCCTGTGACATCGAGGTTCGCGAGGCGCAGGATGGCGACCGTGTATTGCCGGGGCGGGCGTTGATTGCACCGGGCGGCCTGCACCTGAGCGTCCGGCGCAATGGTGCGCAGTATCAGGTGATGGTGCAGGATGGCCCGCCCGTCTCACGCCACAAGCCGTCGGTCGATGTGCTGTTCCGTTCGCTGGCCAAAGCGGCGGGGCGCAACGCGCTCGGTGTAATCATGACCGGCATGGGCGATGATGGCGCCCGCGGGCTGAAGGCAATGCGCGACGCCGGGGCGGCGACCCTGGCGCAGGACGAAGAGAGCTGCGTGGTGTTCGGCATGCCCAAGGAAGCGATTCGCCTGGGCGGCGTAGAGCAGATTTGCAACCTGGAGGATCTGCCCGAGCGGATCGCTCATTACGGACAGAAGATTTGACAGCATTGGAACCATCTATAGGGGCGGGGTTGGCTGAACTGCCGGAAGCAGTCCGCGCGCGGCAGGTGCTGATCGTCGAGGACAGCCCCTTTCAGCGCGAGCTGCTCTGCGCGTTGCTGAGGGCGCTCGGTCTCCATCGAATTCAGCAGGTCGATGATGGTGGAGCTGCCCTGGCGATCCTGCAGCATTGTCGCGACGAGCTGCCGCTGCTGCTGGTCGATCTGGAGATGCCGGGGATGAACGGCATCGAGTTACTGCAGCGATTGGGTGAGGAGCGGATTTTCTGCGAAGTGGTAATCGTCAGCGCCCGTGAGGAAGCGCTGATCTGTACGGTCGAAGGGATGATGCAGGCGGCGGGTGTGCCTCTGCTCGGCAGTCTACGCAAGCCGATCGAGGGCCGTGATCTGCACCGGCTGCTGTCCCTGGCGGGGCGGCGCCGAGAGGACCAGGGGCGTGCCGAGCGTGCGCAGCCGCTGCCTAACGAAGTTGAGCTCGAGTCAGCGCTCCAGCGCGGATGCATAAGGCCCTTCTACCAACCCAAGGTGCACCTGCGAAGCGGAAGGGTAACCGGCTACGAAGTGCTTGCGCGTTGGCTGGAGCCGGACGGCGAGCTGATCCCGCCAGCCGATTTCATACCCCTGGCCACCGGCAGTGGCCAGCTCTGCGAATTGACCTTCAGCCTGGTACGGCAGGCCCTGCAACATTTGCTGAGCTTGCAGGATGCGTCCATCAGCATCGCCCTGAATGTCGATATCAGCCTGCTGGCCAACCGTCATTTTGCCGATGACCTCATTCATCTGGTGGCGACTGCGCGTTGTCATCCGAGCCAGGTGATCCTCGAAGTCACCGAGAGTGCGTTGATGGACGATCCCCTGGTGACGCTGGCGTCCGTCGGACGTCTGCGCCTGGCCGGTTTCGGCCTTTCCATCGACGACTACGGTACCGGCTTTTCGACCCTGCGCCAGCTTTCGCGTCTGCCGTTCACCGAGCTCAAGATCGATCGTGCTTTCGTTTGCGAGGCCCATCAGAACCGGCGTGCGCGGGCGATCCTGTACTCGGCGATCGAGACGGGACACAAGCTCGGCTTGCCTTGCGTGGCCGAAGGGGTCGAGTGCAAGGATGACCTGTTGCTGCTTGAGCTGCTGGGTTGTCATTCAGGGCAGGGCTACCTGTTCGCGCGACCGATGCCAGCCGAGCGACTTGCCGACTGGCACCTGCAGCACAAGGGCCGGACGTCCCTCAACGACTGGCTCGTTGAGTGAGATCGGTGCAGCGCATGGCCAGGTTCTCCCGTCTACTTGCCCCAATAGGCGCCTGCCTGTTGTTGGTGTTGCTTACCCTCGCAGCGCTCCAAGTCGTGCGCAGCAAGGTCGCGGCCAATAATGCCGCCCAGTTCGGCGCGCAAATGCTGGTGATGAAGGATTTGCTGCAGTACTGGCAGCACCGCCACCTGTTAGCCGTTCGGGGAATGACGGAGCGGCATGACGTGCAGGCCTGGGCGGCTCGCCGGCCGGACACCCCCGATGCCAGCGTCGATACCTATCTGGCCGAACACCTGCGCCCGCTGTATCTGGGGCAGGGATATGTAGGACACGTGCTGTTCGATGGCGACCTGCGGGTGATAAGTGACAGCAACCAGCCACATCGGCGCACCTTTGCGCTGCCGGAGCCAGCCAGTGACATGCTGCTGCGCAGTCAGGGCGAGGGCGCGGCCATTTCGCGCCCATTTCCGGCGCCGGTGCCGTTGCTGAACCCTGAGCAGATCTTGCCGGCAGGCACGCTCATGCAGATGGCCTGTGCACGAGTCGAGGCTGGCCGCGCTGAGCAGGTTCGCCCGCCCGTGCTATGCCTGCGCCTGGCGCTGGATAACGAACTGGGGGCGTTGCTGGCAAGGTTGGAAGGGCCACAGACCCGGGTGTTTGCGGTAGACGATAAGGGGCTGCGGCTCACCTCGTCTTCAGGGATCGGCGATACATGGCACTTATCAAGCGGCCTGACGTTCGGTCCCGGCCATGACTCGGTCCGCTATTCCGAAGGCTACGTTGATCGTGACGGCACGCAGGTTGCGGGCGCGGCGCTCTGGCTGGATGAGCTCGATCTGGGGTTGGTCGTCGAGCATGACCTGCTGCCGCTGTATGGTGCGTATCGACTTGGGCGCAACCTGATTCTGACCTTGTGCGCGACGGCCGTCGCCCTGGTGATCTGGCTGACGTTGCGAACCCGACGTGATCGACACCACCTTGCCGAGCGCGAATCGCTTTACCGGCAGGTGCTTGATCACTTGCCGCTGATGGTCCGCATACGTGATCCGGAAGGGTGCATGAAACTGGAGAATGCGGCTGTACGAGGTTCCGATGTCGAGAGCTGGGGTAGCCTCGATCTGTGCGATGGCGGCCTGAGCAGCGAACTGCCTCCGTTAAGCCAGCTGGTGTGGGAAACGCAGCGGGAAACCTTGCGCACCGGTATCTCGCAGGAACGCCAGTTCGTGTCGAGGGGAACAAGCGTAGAGCAGGCTGACTTTCGTGCCTATCGCCTGATCGCGTTTCCCATACTCGACAACAAGGGTGAGCTCCGGGCACTGGGCAGTCTCGCCATCGAGGAAACCGAGCAGGCCCGCGATCGGCTCGCCTTGAGCGCGCTGGCGGCTGATCTGGAAAGACAGGTACATGAGCGAACCGTCGAACTGGTGGCAGCCAAGGAAGAGGCCGAGGCGGCCGCCCAGGCCAAGGCCAATTTCCTCGCCAACATGAGCCACGAGATTCGTTCGCCGCTCAACGCCGTGGTAGGGCTGGCGCACTTGGCCCGGCGCAGCAACCGCGAGGCGAAGGTGGATGGCTACCTGGACAAGATTCTCAAGTCCGCGGAGCACCTGCAGGAAGTCGTCGGCGACATCCTCGACTTCAGCAAGATCGAAGCCGGTGAAATGCAGATCGAGCGGGTAGCTTTCTCGCTCCAGCGGCTGCTGGAAAGCGTCATGGACATCGTATCCGAGCGCGCCCGGGGCAAGCCGCTACAGTTGATCGTGGACATCGATCCGCAACTGCCCGGGCGGTTTTACGGCGATCCGCTGCGCATCGTGCAGATTCTGATCAACTTCATGGATAACGCGATCAAGTTCACCGAGCGCGGCAGTATCTCGCTGCGGGTTCGGCTGGATGAGACCCGCGGCGCGTACTGCCATCTTTGTTTCGAGGTTCAGGACAGCGGCATTGGCATGCCGGCCGACAAGCTGGAGGAGATGTTCAAACCCTTCCAGCAGCTGGATGACTCCATCACGCGCCGTTACGGTGGTACGGGGCTTGGGCTGGCGATCTGCGCACAGCTGGCGAGCCTGCTTGGCGGTTGCCTCATCGCGCGCAGCGAGCCGAACGTAGGCAGTCTGTTCGGTCTGGCCCTCTCGCTGGAAACCGTGGTGGGACAAACGGCGGACGGTGAAGAGTGTGGTGATGCGCTCGATGAGTACTCCCTGCGCGGTCGACGCGTGCTGTTGGTAGAGGATGACCCGCTTAACCAGGAGGTGGCTTGCGAGCAGCTCACCTCGCTGGGACTCGAGGTGACCACGGCGGCCAATGGTGTGGATGCGTTGCAGCGCGTGACCAGCGATCCCGACATTGATCTGGTCCTGCTTGATGTTCAGATGCCCGTCATGGACGGGTTGGAAGCGGTTCGCAGGCTGCGACTGGATAATCCCGACCTTCCAGTGATTGCCCTGACCGCCAACAATCTCAGCGGTGACCGCGAGCGCTGCCTGCAGGCCGGGATGAGCGACTACCTGGCCAAACCCATTGATCCGAGACATCTGGAGGCGGTGTTGGAGCGCTGGCTGTGCCGTGCGCCCCAGCGCCCCGTCGCCGAGCCTGTACAGGTGCAAGGACAGCCAGCATTACCAGCGATCGACGGCCTTAATCAGCAAGCCGCGCTTGAGCGACTGTTGAATAACCATGAGCTGTATACAAGCCTGCTGAGCCGCTTTGTCGGTGATTACGCGGATGTGGCGAAAGGGCTGCACATCAGCCTGACGAACGGCCGCGTCGAGGATGCCAAGGAGTCGCTGCATCAGTTCAAATCGCTGGCTGCGACGCTCGGCGCCGAGCGGCTGCAGCAACTCAGCACGGCGTTAGAGATGTGCCTGCGTGAGGAGCGCATCTGGACCGACGTTTACGACGATTTTGTTGCGGAGTTCGATCGATTGCTCAAGGCGATCGGGGCAGCGCTGGTTTCACCGGAGCGTTAGCGGAGCGGCCTTCTCCAGGCGTCATCGCTCGCATGGACTGGACCGTTCCGGACGTGGCGGCACTGCCTGCGTTTCCATGATGGCTGCGTTAACATCACGGCCTTTTTTCATTCAGGCCGATGTCATGGATCAGTCGTCTCCGCTTGCCAGGTACGAGCTGGCCATCGCCCGTGAGGGATTTGTCAGCGATGCCGCCCAGCTGCGTGCAGTAGAGCTGTTGCAGGACTGCCATCAAGTGTTGCAGCAAGGCGGGATTTCGGCCCCCGGCGTCTACCTCTGGGGCCCGGTGGGGCGCGGCAAGACCTGGCTGATGGACCTGTTTCACGCCAGCCTGACGGTTCCGTCGCGGCGGCAGCATTTCCACCATTTCATGCGCTGGGTGCATATCCGGCTGTTCCAGCTCAACGGCACGGCCGATCCGCTGCAGGCGTTGGCCAAGGAGCTATCGGAAGAAATTCGCGTGCTCTGCTTCGACGAGCTGTTCGTCGGCGACATCGGCGACGCCATCATCCTGGGGCGCCTGTTCCAGGTGCTCTTCGAGCACGGCGTGGTGATCGTCGCCACCTCCAATCAGCCGCCGGAGCAGCTGTATGCCGACGGCTTCAATCGCGAGCGCTTTCTGCCGGCCATCGATGCCATTGTGCAGCACATGCAGGTGGTGGATGTGGATGGCGGCGCCGATCACCGCCTGCGTCCTGGCGCGGGGCTGCAGCGCTACTGGATCACCCAGCCCGGCAGCGGCGCGCTGGCCGCGACGTTCGAAGCGCTGGCCGATGGACCGGTCAGTGTCGAGCCATTGTCACTCAGCCGTCGCCAGCTCGACGTCGTGCGGCGTAGCGAATCGGTGCTCTGGTGCCGCTTCGCCGATCTCTGCGAACAGCCGTTTTCGGCGCTGGACTTCATCGAGCTGTGCGACCGTTTCACAGCGATCCTGATTGGCGACGTGCCGAAACTGGGCGGCACCCAACGCGATGGACGCATCGCCCGCGGCACCGAGGATGGCGCCTCGCGGGTGGTGGCGGGCGATCGTCAGCTGCCCAGGCTCGCCGCGCGGGATGATGCCGTGCGCCGCTTCATCGCGCTGGTGGACGAGTGCTACGACCGGCGGATTCCGCTCTATATCGAAGCCGAGGTGGCACTGGACGAGCTGTATACCGAGGGCTATCTGGCATTCCCGTTCCGCCGCACGCTCAGTCGCCTGCAGGAAATGCAGCTGCAGCGCTTTGGCTGAGCGCTGTCTCAGTCGCGGTAGAACACCTGCACCAGGTGATAGCCGAACTGGCTCTTTACCGGGCCGTGCACCTCGCGCAGCGGCTTCTTGAAGATCACCTGATCGATGCTGCGCACCATCTGCCCCGGGCGCACTTCGCCGAGGTCGCCACCTTTTTTGCCGGACGGGCAGGTCGAGTATTTGCGCGCGAGTACGTCGAATGCCTCGCCATTGGCGATGCGCTTTTTCAGCTGCGTGGCTTCGGCTTCGGTCTTGACCAGAATGTGGCGGGCCATGGCTTTGGGCATGCTCGGTATCCTCGATTGCACAGGGGCGCGATTGTAGTCGTGCCACCGCGAATGTCGACCGTAGCGCCGCGCCGATACAAGCACTTCGCATGCGTAAGGTCGATGGGCGGTAGTTCTACCATTGTGGGTGATAGCGCTAACATCCGGCCAAACAAGCAAAACAATGGATTCCTCGCATGCCTTCAGTGCATCCCTCAAAGGCTTCTGCACTTCCGGTGCTGGTCGTCATGGGCGTCAGCGGTTCCGGCAAGACCGATACCAGCCACGCCGTCGCCGACGCGCTCGGCCTGCCGCACATCGAGGCGGACAACTTTCACCCGGCAGAGAACGTGGCGCGCATGCGTGCCGGCACGCCGCTGTCCGATGCCGACCGCGTGGAGTGGCTGCACGCGCTGATCGCTGAAATGCAGCGCACTTTAGCGGCAGGCAGCGGCTTCGTGCTGGCTTGCTCGGCGCTCAAGCGCAGCTACCGGGAGTTGCTGCGCAGTGCGGTCCCGGAGCTGCGTTTCGCTCATCTGGCCATCGACTACGAAACCGCCGTGCAGCGCGTCGGCGGCAGGCCGGGGCATTTCATGCCGATTTCCCTGGTCGACAGCCAGTTCGCCACCCTCGAATCACCCGAGGGCGAACCCGGCGTATTGACCGTGGATGCCAGCCAGCCCCGCGAAGACGTTCTGCGCCAGATCGTCGATTGGATGCAGGGCGCCGGTCTGGATGAGCTTATTGAAACCCGGGTCGATCTTTCCTCGCGCCCGTTTGATAGCGCTACCACGGCGCCACCTTTGACCAACGAGCCGATCTACCGCGGCGCGGTCGCCCAGCAGTTCGACCGCCTGACCGACTGGCTGATGGCCGCACTGATGGCCTTCATGGTCATCGTGGTGTTCTCCAGCGTGGTGCTGCGCTACGCCTTCGGCACCGGTTGGACCGGTGCCGAGGAGCTGTCGCGGCTGGCATTCGTCTGGCTGGTGTTCGTCGGCGTCGCTTCGAGCATGCGCCGCGGCGAGCTGATGAGCTTCTCCATGCTGCGCGACCGTTTCCCGCGGCTGTTCCGCCGCGTCGTCGACTCTCTCAGCTGGCTGCTGGTGGCGGCTGCGAGCGGCCTGGCGGCCTGGGGTGGTTGGAATCAGATGCAGTTCGGCTGGACTATCAACAGCCCGGTAGTCGGCTACCCGCTGGGCCTGGCGATGTTGCCCGTGGCTGCCAGCATGGTCGCGCTGGCGGTGTTGGCGCTGCTGCAGCTGGTGAATGTCTGGCGGCGCGATCAGCCATCGGCCACCGCCGCTGCGAATGTCACCGCGGACTGAAGCGACGCCGCACTCAGAACAATACGGGCACTGCCCAACCGAGGACCTTTCATGATCGTCGTCGTCTTCCTTTCTTCGCTGCTGGGCTTCATGACCCTTGGCATGCCCATCGCCTTCGCGCTGCTGCTCACCGGCTCGGTGCTGATGTGGTACCTGGATTTCTGGGACGTGCAACTGCTGGCGCAGAACCTTCAGGCCGGTGCCGATAGCTTCCCGCTGCTGGCGGTGCCGTTCTTCATTCTTGCTGGCGAGCTGATGAACGCCGGCGGCATCTCGCGGCGCATCATCGCCATGGCGCAGGCCTATTTCGGTCACAAGCGTGGCGGCCTGGGTTACGTGGCGATTGCCGCTTCGGTGCTGCTGGCCAGCATGTCCGGCTCGGCGCTGGCCGATACCGCCGCGCTGGCAACGCTGCTGCTGCCGATGATGCGCGAGCGCGGCTACCCGCTGAGTTCGTCGTCGGGCCTGGTGGCGGCGGGCGGGATCATCGCACCGATCATTCCACCCTCCATGCCGTTCGTGATCTACGGCGTGGTGACTGGCACGTCGATCAGCCAGCTGTTTCTCGCCGGCATGGTGCCTGGGCTGATCATGGGCATGGGTCTGATCGTCGCCTGGACGCTGATCGCCCGGCGGATCGACGAACCGAAACAGGAAAAGGCCAGCGCCGCCGAGCGCCGTCGCGTGCTGGTCGATGGGGCGGCGGCGCTGATGCTGCCGGTGATCATCGTTGGCGGGCTGCGTGGCGGGCTGTTCACCCCGACCGAAGCCGCCGTGGTCGCCGCGGTCTACGCGCTGGCGGTCTCGACTCTGCTGTATCGCGAGCTGACTTGGGCCGGGCTGGTCGAGGTGCTGACCCGTGCCAGCCGCACCACGGCTTCGGTGATGTTTCTCTGCGCCGCCGCAACCGTGTCGGCGTACATGATCACACTTGCCCAGCTGCCCGACGAGATCGCGGCGATGCTCGGCCCGCTGGCGCAGGACCCGAAACTGCTGATGATCGCCATCATGCTGCTGATGATCGCCGTCGGCATGGTGCTGGACCTGACCCCGACCATCCTGATCCTCGGTCCGGTGCTGGCGCCGATCGCGATCAAGGCCGGCATCGATCCGGTGTATTTCGGCGTGATGTTCGTGCTGATCGGCTCCATCGGGCTGATCACGCCGCCGGTGGGCACCGTGCTCAATGTGGTCGGCGGCATCGGCCGGCTGCGCATGGAGACCCTGGTGCGTGGCGTGATGCCGTTCTTCCTTATCTATCTGGTCATCGTCGGGCTGCTCATCGCCGTGCCCTCGATCATCACCGTACCGCTGGCCTGGCTGCGGTAACGCCGGTCGTGCAATCCCAGCGTTCAACAACCCAACATCCAACAACAAGAAGGTATCCCGACATGAAACGACTCCTCATCAGCACCCTGGCTGCCGCCTTGCTCGGCAGCACGCTCAGCCTCGGTTACGCGCAGGCCGCGGACGACATCCGCCCACGCATGATCCGCTTCGGCTACGGGCTCAACGAAGACAGCAATCAGGGCAGGGCGGCCAAGCTGCTGGCCGATGAAGTGGCCAAGGCCTCGGGCGGCAAGCTGAAGGTGCGCACCTTCGCCTCCGCCAGCCTCGGTTCCGACGACCAGATGCAGAACGCACTGATCGGCGGCGCGCAGGAGATGATGGTCGGCTCGACCGCGACGCTGGTCGGCATCAGCAAGGAAATGGCGGTGTGGGATACGCCGTTCCTGTTCACCGATCCGCGCCAGGCCGATCAGGTACTGGACGGCCCGGTAGGCCGGCAGGTGATGGACAAGCTCGAAGATAAGGGCCTGGTCGGGCTGGTGTACTGGGAGAACGGTTTTCGTAACGTGACCAACAGTGCGCGACCGATCGAGAAGCTCGAGGACTTCGATGGCATCAAGCTGCGCGTGATGCCCAATCCGGTGTTCATCGACACCTTCAAGCGCATGGGCGCCAACGCGGTGCCGCTGCCGTTCTCCGAGCTGTTCACCGCGCTGGAAACCAAGGCGGTCGACGGCCAGGAGAACCCCTAAAACACCATCCTGTCCTCCAAGTTCTATGAGGTGCAGAAGTACCTGAGCGTGACCAATCACGTCTACAGCCCGTGGATCGTCACGGTTTCCAAGCGCTGGTGGGACGGGCTATCGGCGACCGAGCAGGGCATCCTCATGAACGCCGCGGAAAAGGCCCGTGATGCCGAACGCGAGGATACTCGGCACGAGGCCAGCCAGGCCCTGGCGGCGCTGAAGGAGCGGGGCATGCAGATCAACGAGGTCAGCCCGGAACAGATCCAGCGCATGCGCGAGCAGGCGCAACCGGCGATCCAGACGGTGATCGACGCGGTCGGCCAGGAGCTGTTCGACCAGGTGCAGGCCGAGGTGGAGAAGGCTGCGCATTAGGGCGTGACCTGCGCCTGCCCGCTGCTAGAATTCGCCGCATTCAACCAATGGATCACGCATGACCACACGCCGTCGCCGCTCCGCCGAGCGGGTCACCCTGTCCGATGTCGCACGCAGCGCTGGCTGCTCGCTGATGTCGGCGTCCCGCGCGCTGTCGCAACCGGAGCTGGTATCCGACGCTCTGCGCGAGCGTGTCGAGCAGGCGGTCAAGGCGCTTGGCTACGTGCCGCACCCGGCGGCGCGCAGTCTGGCCAGTTCGCGTTCCAATCTCGTGGCGGTGATCATTCCTTCGTTGTCCAACGCGGTGTTCGTCGACACCGTCGAGGCCATCCAGCGCGTGCTGATGCCCGCGGGCTACGAAATGATGATCGGCGTCAGCCACTATCGGCCCGAAGAGGACGAGCGTTTGCTACGCGCCTATCTGGCGCACCAACCGGCCGGGTTGCTGATCACCGGGTTCGAGCGCAGCGAAGCTGCCCGTGCGGTGCTGGCCAACTACACGGCTCCGATGGTCACCCTGATGGAGCTGAGCGAGCGGCCGGACGACTACTGCGTAGGCTTCTCGCAGCTGGAAGCCGGCGTGGCCATGACCCGTACTCTGCTCGAGCGCGGCTACCGTCACGTCGCCTTCGCCGCGGCGCAGCTGGACCCGCGGACCCTGCAGCGGGCCGAAGGCTATCGCCAGGCGATGCGCGAGGCCGGGCGCCATGAGCCGACCCTGGAACTGCTGACGCCGCAGCTGTCGTCCATCGGCCTTGGTGCCGAGTTGCTGGATCGGCTGCTGGCGCAGCATCCGCAGATCGACGCGGTGTTCTTCAACAACGACGACCTGGCTCTCGGCGCGCTGTTTCACGCCCGCCAGTTGGGACTGGATGTGCCGGGGCGGCTGGCGATCGCCGGTTTCAACGACCTGCCGGCCGCAGCCTGGATGCATCCGGCGCTGAGCACCGTGCGCACTCCGCGTGGCGAAATCGGCGAGCTGGCGGCGCAGATGCTGCTGAGCCTGATGCGCGGCCAGCAGCCTGCCGAGCGCTGTATCGACGTGGGCTTCGAAGTGGTGATGCGCGACAGCGCCTGAGGCGGGCGTTCGACGCCCGCCGGTGCGTCAGAGCTGCTCCTGCTGCGCGGTGACCTGCTGGGCGATCTCGATCATCTGCTCGCGCATCCAGCGGTTGGCCGGATCCTGATCGGTGCTTTCGTGCCAGTAGATGTGGGTTTCCAGCGGCGTGATGTCCACCGGCAGGTCGACCTGATGCAGGTTGTGCCGGCGCGCGAAACGCTCGGGAACGGTCACCGCCATGTCGGTCTGCTCAATCACCTGGGTCGCCATCAGATAGTGCTGTGAGCGCAGGGCGATCTTGCGCTGGAGGCCCATCTTGCCCAGCGCCAGATCCACCAGGCCGAGGCCGCTGCGGCGGCTGGAAATATGGATGTGCGACAGCGACAGGTACTGCTCCAGGGTCAGCTTGTCCTTGGCCAGCGGGTGGCCGCGGCGCATGGCGCAGATGTAACGATCTTCCAGCAGCTTGACGTGACGTACCTGCGGGTCGGTGTTGAGCGGCGCGTCCATGGCGAAGTCCAGGCGGCCGGCGGCCAGTTCCTTGGTGGTTTCGCGGCGCTTGGCCAGCATGCTCTCGATCTTCACGTTCGGTGCCAGGCGGCGCAGGCGCTGGAACAGCGGCGGTAGCATCACCGCCTCGGTCAGGTCGGTCATGCTGATGCGGAAGGTCTTGTTCGCCTGGGCCGGGCTGAAGGTCCGACTTTCCTGCACCGACACCCGCAACAGCTGCAGCGCATTACGTACCGGGCCGATGATGTTCTGCGCCATCGGCGTCGGCACCATGCCCTGGGCGGTGCGCACGAACAGTGGGTCGTTGAAGGTTTCGCGAAGGCGGGCGAGGGCGTTGGAAACGGCGGGCTGGGTGATGCCGACGATCTGCCCGGCGCGGGTCAGATTGGCCTCGGTGTAGATGGCATCGAAGACGATGAAAAGATTCAGGTCGACCTTGTTCAGGTTCATTGTTGTGCTCTCCGGCGTGTATCGGAATTCGCCGATCATATATCGGTGATGAATGTTTATACACGAGGAAAATAGCTTAGATAAATCTCCGGGCCTCATCTAGCATCCAAAACTACAAAACATTACCTGCCAGAAGGTTGTCGCCCATGGATTTCGCCTACTCCCCGAAGGTTCAAGAGCTGAGAGAGCGCGTGCAGGCGTTCATGGACGCTCACGTTTACCCCGCCGAAAAAGTGTTCTACCAGCAGGTCGCCGAAGGCGATCGCTGGCAACCGACCGCCATCGTCGAGGAGCTCAAGGCCAAGGCCAGGGCAGAGGGGCTGTGGAACCTGTTTCTGCCGGACTCCGAGCTGGGCTTCGGTCTGACCAACCTCGAATATGCACCGCTCGCCGAGATCATGGGCAGCTCGGGTCTCGGCCCTGAGGCCTTCAACTGCTCGGCGCCGGATACCGGCAACATGGAAGTGCTGGTGCGCTATGGCAGCGACGCACACAAGCGCCAGTGGCTCGAACCGTTGCTTGCCGGCGAGATCCGCTCCTGCTTCGGCATGACCGAGCCGGGCGTCGCATCTTCCGATGCGACCAACATGCAGGCCCGCGCGGTGCGCGAGGGTGATGAATGGGTCATCAACGGGCGCAAGTGGTGGACCTCCGGCGCCAACGACCCGCGCTGCAAGATCATGATCTTCATGGGCCTGACCAACCCGGAGGCGCCGCGCCACGCGCAGCACTCGATGATCCTGGTACCGATGGATGCGCCGGGTGTCACCGTGCTGCGCCATTTGCCGGTGTTCGGTTACGACGATGCCCCACACGGCCACGCCGAAGTGCTGCTGGAGAACGTGCGCGTACCTTACGAGAATGTCCTGCTCGGCGAAGGTCGCGGTTTCGAGATCGCCCAGGGTCGTCTCGGCCCGGGCCGTATTCACCACTGCATGCGCTCGATCGGCGTTGCCGAGCGGGCCCTGAAGCTGATGTGCGAACGTTCGGTGGCGCGCACCGCCTTTGGCAAGCCGCTGGCACGGCTGGGCGGTAATCTCGACCACATCGCCGATTCGCGCATCGAGATCAATATGGCGCGGCTGCTGACGCTCAATGCAGCGCACATGATGGATACCGTTGGCAACAAGGTCGCCGCCAGCGAGATCGCGCAGATCAAGGTGGTCGCACCCAACGTGGCGCTCAAGGTGATCGATCGCGCCATTCAACTGCACGGCGGCGCGGGCGTCTCCGACGATTTCCCGTTGGCGCACTGGTACGCCATGCAGCGCACGCTGCGCCTGGCCGATGGCCCGGACGAAGTCCATCGTGCTTCGATCGGCAAGCACGAGCTTGGCAAGTACGTTCCGCGCGAGGCGCTGCGCGGGCATTGAGCCGGCGGCGACAAGTAGCGACGGGCAGGTCGTGGACCTGCCCGCAGCCCCATCGAGTAACTGGCGCCTGAGATCGCCGCCGGCGCTCAGTAGATCCAGATTTCGACCCGGCGATTCTTCACACGCCCGCCATCGCCCTCGTTAGAAGCAACAGGAAGTTCTGCACCCATCCCGTTGATTTCTCTGACATACGCTCCATGCTTGGCCAGCTCGCGACGGACTGCCATTGCGCGTAGCTTCGACAGCAGCGCGGCGCGGGCCGAGTCGTTCTTGGCGTCACCGAAACCGACGAGGGCAACGCTATCGGTGAGTTTGCCGTGCTCGCGCAGGTAGTCGATCACCCGGCCGATATCGCGCTGGGCCTTGTTGTCCAGCTGGGCGCTGCCTTCATCGAAGCGGAAGTTCACCGTCAGTCGTTGCGCCTGCTCGCTCAGCTGCCGGTAGAAGCCCGGCATGCCCGCCTGCGGCGCTTGCCTGATCGCCTCGACATGCTGACCGACGTAGCCGGATGCATCGACGATGCGCTGTCCGGCAGGACTATGGATGAACTCGATGTAGGCCTGGGTCCAGGGCGACTGTCCTTCCGGCTTCGCATACATGAACAGGCGCCGCGACAGCGGGTAATCCTCGGTGGCGATCAGCGCGGTGTTTGGCGGCATGGGTTGCGACTCGCCATCGGCGATGGCCAGGGCCTTGGCCTTGCCCACCGAAGCCAGGCCGACGAAGCCGATGGCGCCGCGGTTGGTGGTGATCGCCCGTGATAGCTGGTCATTGGACTCGTAGCGCTGCGCCTGCGCGGCCAGCGATTTGCCTTGTGCCGCCAGCACCAGTTCCTTGAAGGTGTCATAGGTGCCGGAACGATCATCGCGGGCGTGCAACTGTACGGTGAGGTCGAGCCCGCCCAATTCCTTCCAGTTACTGATTTCCCCGGCAAACAGACGCGCCACCTGGGTGGTATTCAAGGCATTCAGCGGATTGTCCGGATGCACGATGATTGCCAGTCCGTCGATGGCGATGACCTGTTCGGCCTGCGGCTGGCGCAGATCGCCGAGTGCGGAAAGCTCCGCATGTTCGCTGCTCTTGATCGGCCTCGATGCCGCCGCCAGATCTGTAGTCCCGGCCTTCAGGCCCACGAAACCGGTGCCGGTGCCGTGGGCGGCGACGTGGGCATACAGCGAGCGTCCGGCGGCATTACGGGCGTTTACACGTTGTTCGTTCTCGACCGAGCCGGGTTGCACACTTATCTCGCGCAGGCCCTGCGACTCGAAGAAACCGGAGATCAACATCGGCGCGAGCTTGGCCCCGACCGTGTTGGAGCCCTGGATGCGTAGAACCGGCTGCTCCCCCAAAGGCAGCGGCAGGGCGGCAATCACCGCCCCTGGCAGGCCGTAACAGACTAATCCGAGCACCAGGAGCAGCAGGGTGCGGCTCCAGATATCGCGGTCGGAACGAGATGACGTCATTGTCGCAGCCTCCATTTTGGCGAGGCTGCGAGATTAAGACGAACAGATGACTGAAATATGACAGCAACCGCTCTGCAATGAGGGTTGTGAGCTGATCAGCAACCGTTGTGATGTCAGGCGCAGTCGATCCACACCGGGCAATGGTCGGAAGGCTTGTCCATCGCACGGATGTCGTAATCCACGCCGGCAGCGCGGACTCGTGCGTGCAGCGGCGCGGTGGTGAGGACGTAATCGATGCGCAGTCCCCGTCGCGGGTCGTCCTCGAAGCCACGGCTGCGGTAGTCGAACCAGCTGAAGCGGTCGGCGACGGTGGGGTTGAGGGTGCGGAAGCTGTCCTGCAGGCCCCACGCCTTCAGACGGCCCAGCCATTCGCGCTCTTCCGGCAGAAAGCTGCACTTGCCGGTGCGTAGCCAGCGCTTGGCGTTCACTTCGCCGATGCCGATATCGCAATCCTCGGGCGAGATGTTGAAGTCGCCCATCAGCGCCAGCGCTTCGCCCGGCGTGAAGCGTTGCTCCAGCATGGCCAGCAGGTCGGCGTAGAACTTGCTCTTGGCGGGGAACTTGACTGGGTGCTCACGGCTTTCGCCTTGCGGGAAATAGCCATTCATCACGGTGACCGGTTGACCGTTGGCGTCGGCGAAGCGGCCCCAGATGAAACGTTTCTGCGAGTCCTCGCCATCGTCGGGAAAGCCCTTATGAATCTCCAGCGGCGCCTGGCGGGAGAGCAGGGCAACGCCGTAGTGACCTTTCTGGCCGTGAAAATGCACGTGGTATCCGAGTGCCTCGATGTCCGCCTGGGGAAACTGCTCGTCGGCGACCTTGGTTTCCTGCAGACCGATGACGTCCGGCTGATGCTTGTCGATCAGTGCTGCCAGCTGATGCGGTCGCGCGCGAAGGCCATTGATGTTGAAGGAGACGATTTTCATGGAAAGCTGTTCCGGCAAAAAAAACGCAGAGTTTAGGCGTTGTCTTGCGCAACAGGCGAGCCTCCAAACTGCACTGACGGTACGGTTGCCGGAAATTCGGCAGTGGCCGGGAGGTGGTGCTAACGTGCAACACAAATGCATAACAAGAGAAGCCGACTATGCCGGACACCTCGGAGATACGGATGCTCGACAGCGGATATGCCCGCGAAGCCCGTTCCTTGCTCTACCACGCTTACCGCCACGATCCCACGTTTGCCTATCTGTTCGACGCTGACCGACCCGGCTACGACCAGCGTGTGCGCGCCACGGTACGCGAGCTGGTCAATCAGCACTTCCTGCAGGATCAGCCGGCACTGGGTCTGTTCATTCAGGATCGGCTGATCGGTGTGGCGCTGATCGCGCCACCGCAGCGTCGGCTGGATATCACGGAGAGCTGGGCCTGGCGTCTGCGCATGCTGCTGACTGCGGGTTTCCGTTGCACCCGGCGTTATCTCGAGTACCACGCGACGGTTCTGAGTTGCTTGCCGCCAGGTGCCTTTCACGTGTTGCCGCTGCTGGGCGTACATCCGCAGTTCCAGGGCCAGCGTTACGGCGAGCAGCTGCTCGAGGCGCTGCACAACTGGTGCGCCGCCGACCCGAGCTCTGCCGGGTTGGTGATCGACACCGGCAACGCGCGCTATCTCAACTTCTATGAACGCCAGGGCTATCAGGAAATCGGCCAAGTCGCGATCGGCCCGGTGATCGAGCACGTGTTCTTCCACCCGGCACCGGAGCAGGTCGCCGCCGTCGGCCCCTGAACGCGCCGAATTCTGCTGCGCTTCGCCAGTCACAACTGGCGAAGCCGCAACGATTCCCGGTCATGCCAGCTGTCCCTTTATCTTCCGTGTCTGCCAGGTGTCTGCCGTGCGAGAGCCTGTGCCGCCGCGTGCTAGCATTCCTCGCTATGTCTACTTCCATCCGCCGGGGCGTCGCCTGCGCCGTTCTACTTTGCCTCGCGTGCGCCGCTGCCCGGGCTGCCGAGCTCGATGTGCGAGTGGAGCCGGACAATCGCGAGCTGCGCCAGAACGTCGAGAACTACATCGGCGCGCTGGGCGATCGCGACGAGCGCGAGCTGTTGCGCTACAGCCGCATCGCTCATCGCCAGGCGGAAAAGGCGCTGCAAGCACTCGGCTACTATCGCGGCCAGATTGACAGCGAAGTTCGTGGCGGCGACGCGCCACGGCTGATCCTGCATATTCAGCCGGGCGATCCGGTGCGGCTGCGCACGGTCAACGTGCGCGTCGAGGGACCTGCGGCCAGCTTTGCCGGGTTCCAGGTGCCACAGCGCCAGTTGCGCAGCGGCGATGTGCTCAACCACGGTCGCTATGAAGAGGCCAAACAGCAGTTTCTCAACCAGGCTTCGCGTTACGGCTACTTCGATGGCCGCTTCACCCACCAGCGTCTGGCAATCGATCCGCAGCAGGGGCACGCTGATATCGAACTGGTATTCGACAGCGGCCCGCGCTATCGCCTGGGGCAGGTGAGCTTCGCGGGCGATGCGCCGTTCGACGAAGAGCTGCTCGCACGTATGGTGCCGTTCCAGAGCGGCACGCCCTACGACTCGGAATTGATCGCCGAGCTGAATCAGGCCCTGCAGTCGAGCGGCTATTTCGAGGGGGTGCGCGTCGATGCCAACCCTGCCAGTGCCGAGGCGCAAAGCATTCCTGTCGCCGTCCAGCTGACCACCCGCGAGCCGCGTACAGTCGGCATTGGTCTTGGCTTTTCCACCGACGTCGGTCCGCGGGTTCGGCTGAACTGGACGCGCCACTGGGTCAACCCGCAGGGCCACAGCTATGGTGCGGAAACCGAGCTGTCGGCGCCGCGGCAGAACGTCGGCCTGTACTACGACGTGCCGCTGGACCCGCCACTGACCGACAAACTGCGCTACGTCGCCGGCTACCAGTACGAAGAGCTTGCCGATACCGACAGCCTGAGCCGCCTGCTCAAGCTCGGGCCGGAATGGCACAGCGAGCTGCCCAGCGGCTGGCAGCGGGTGCTCTCGCTGAAATGGCAGCACGAGGAGTACCGCCTCGGCGACGATTCGGGATTGAGTACCCTGCTAATGCCCGGCGTGGCCTACAGCTACCTGCGCAGCGACAGCCGCATCGACCCCAGCGAAGGTTATCGCCTGCAGTTCGAGCTGGCGGCGGCCAAGGACGGCGTGCTGTCGGATGCCAATCTGGTGCACGCCAACGCCCAGCTGCGCGGCCTGACCACGCTTGGCAAGCGCCATCGTTTCCTCGGCCGCGTGCAGCTGGGCGGCAACTGGACTGACGAGTACTTCGGCGTACCGCCATCGCTGCGCTACTTTGCCGGTGGTGACCAGAGCGTGCGCGGTTACGACTACCAGAGCCTGTCGCCGACCAACTCCGACGGCGACCGCATCGGCGGCCGCTACCAGTTCGCCGCGAGCGCCGAATACCAGTATTCAATTGCCGAGCGCTGGCGCGTGGCGACCTTCGTCGATCAGGGCAACGCCTTCAACTCGCTGGACTTTCCGACGCTCAAGAGCAGCGTCGGCGTGGGTCTGCGCTGGGTGTCGCCGGTCGGACCAATCCGCGTCGACCTGGCCCATCCACTCGACGGCGATAGCGGCGTGCGCCTGCACTTCTCCATGGGGCCGGAGCTGTGAAGCGTCTCGGCTGGTCGCTGCTTACGCTGCTGCTCCTGCTCGGCGTCGCGCTGGGCGGGGTGCTCGGCACCACCGCCGGTAGCCGCTGGCTGCTCCAGCGCGTGCCCGGGCTGCAGGTCGAGGGGTTTGCCGGCCATCTCGCGGGGCGCTGGCAGGCCGAGCGCTTACTCTGGCAGCAGGGTGAGCAACGCGTCGAGCTGCTGGCGCCGCGCTTCGCCTGGTCGCCGGGCTGCCTGTTGCGGCTGACGCTGTGCATCGACGAACTGGTTGCCGAAGACGTGCAACTGCATTTCCCGCCGGGCGCCGAAGCCACCGACAGCGCGCCGTTCAGCCTGCCGGACATCCGCTTGCCGCTGGCGCTGCGCGTGGAGCGCATTGAGCTCGGCCGTGTTCGGCTGAACGACGTCGAGCAAGTGCAGGGCCTGCAGCTGCGCGCCGACTGGCGAGGCGAGGGGTTGGATATCCAGGCGCTGCACCTGCGCCGCGCCGATGGCGAGCTGCAGCTCAGAGGACGCCTGCAACCGAGCGGTGCCTGGCCATTGGCGCTGGTCGGCGAGGCGCAGCTTGGCCTGATCGAAGGGCGGCCGTGGACGCTGGCGCTGCGCCTCGATGGCGAGTTGCGCGACCGCCTGGCACTCACCGTCGACAGCCGCGGCTATCTGGACGGCACGCTCAGCGGCTACCTGCAACCGCTGGCTGAGCACCTGCCGGCGACCCTGCGCTTGCAGGCCGAGGGCTTTCGCGCCACGCCGGAGCTGCCCGACAGCCTGCGCCTGGACGCCGTCGAACTGACCGCCAGCGGCGACCTGCAGGACGGCTATCGGCTGCTCGGTAACGCCGAATTGCCGGGCGAGGGCGGGGTGGTGCGACTGGCGCTGGACGGTCTGCTCAAGGCCAGTGGCGCGACACTCGAGGTGCTCGAGCTGGACGCCGGCGACGGGCAGTACGTGCGTCTGCACGGCCAGCTCGACTGGCAGCAGGCGCTGGCCGGGGAGGCGAACCTGGCCTGGCGTAACTTTCCCTGGCAGCGACTCTACCCGCTGGCAGAACCGCCGCCGGTAAGCCTGCGCGAGCTGGACGCTCAGCTGCAGTACGACGATGGCGCCTACCTCGGTCACTTCGAGTCGGCGCTGAGCGGTCCGGCCGGCGATTTCAGCCTGGACAGCCCGCTCAGCGGCAACCTTGAGGTGGTGCACCTGCCGCAGCTGCAACTGCGCGCCGGGCAGGGTGCCGCCACCGGCAGCCTGAGCGTTGGTTTCGCCGATGGCGTCGACTGGAAGGCCAACCTGCAACTGAGCGAGCTGGACCCGGCGTACTGGCTGGCGCAGCTGCCCGGCCAGCTCGGCGGTACGCTCAGGAGCCGAGGCGCACTGCGCGACGAAACGCTGCAGGCCGAAGCCGAACTGGACCTCGCCGGCCAGCTGCGCGGCCAGCCGAGTCAGCTGCAGCTCTCGGCGGCCGGGCTGGGCACTAACTGGGACGTCCCGCGCCTCGACCTGCGCGTCGGAGCCAATCGTATTCATGGCTCCGGGCATTGGAGCGAGACGCTGGACGGCGAACTGCGTGTGCAATTGCCGCGTCTGGCGCAGCTCTGGCCTGGGCTCCGGGGGCAGCTCGACGGTCTGGTGCAACTGGCCGGCACCGCGGCCGCGCCGCAGGGTTCGGCTCGTCTGAACGGCCAGACGTTGGCTTATCAGGCCAACCGGGTGGAGCGCCTGCGCCTCGATGCCGCGCTCGGCCAAGGCGAACGCGCGACGCTGCGGCTGGTCGCCGATGCGCTGCAGCTGGGCGACAACGACATGGGCAACCTGCAGCTCGATGCCAGCGGCACGCGCGCGCGTCATCAGGCCGGGCTGCAGCTCGACGGGCCGACGCTGGACTTCGCCGCCGCGCTCGACGGCAGCCTGCAGGATGCCGACTGGCAAGGCCACCTGCTGCGCGCGACGCTCCAGGCGCACGAACAGCGCTGGGCCTTGCAGAGTCCCGCGGCGATCCGCCGTCGTGCCGATGGCCGCGTGGAGCTGGGCGCGCACTGCTGGCGCGACGCCCCGGCATCGCTCTGCGCCGAGGAGCAGAGGCTGCTGCCGGAACCGCAGTTGCGATACCGGCTGCGCGATTTCCCGCTGGACAGCCTCGCCGGCTTCTTCCCCGAGGATTTTGCCTGGCAGGGCGAGCTGAACGCCGATCTGCGCCTGGACCTGCCGGAGGCCGGGCCGAACGGCGAGCTGCGCATCGACGCCGGCGCCGGCGTGCTGCGCCTGCGCGACGGTGAGGCCTGGCACGATTTTCCCTATCGCACGCTGACGCTCGACAGTCGCCTGCGGCCGGAGCGCATCGACAGTCAGCTGCGCTTCGATGGCGGCGAGCTGGGTGAAGTGGACGTCAGCACGCGCATCGATCCGCGCCGTGCGATCAAACCGCTGGAGGGTGAGTTCCGCCTGCGTGGCCTCGATCTGGCGGTCGCGCGACCGTTCGCGCCAATGGTCGAACGCCTGCAGGGTGAGCTGAACGGCAGCGGACGGCTGGCAGGCAGCCTGCATGAACCCGAGTTGCAGGGGGAGTTGCGCCTGAGTGGCGGCGAGCTTGCCGGCAGCGAACTGCCCGTGACGCTGGAGCAATTGCAGGCGCGCCTGCTGATCGACGGCCAGCAGCTGCGGATCGACGGCGACTGGCGCAGTGGCGAGCAGGGGCGTGGTGCCTTGAGCGGCACGCTGGACTGGCACGCCGCGCCGGGCCTCGACCTGCGCCTGAAGGGCGAACGCCTGCCGGTGGTGGTCGAGCCCTATGCCGATCTTGAGGTTGATCCGGATCTGAGCATCACCCTGGCTGATGAGCAATTGGCGATCAGTGGACGGGTACTGGTGCCCCGCGGCGCGATCACCGTGCGGGAACTGCCACCGGCGACGGTCAAGGTATCCGAGGATGCGGTGATCGTCGGTGCCGAGGGCGAACCGGCAAATGCACCACTGGCGGTGAAGATGGACATCGATGTGGAGGTCGGCCAGGAACGCCTGCGATTCGCAGGCTTCGGCCTGACCGCAGATCTGGCCGGCTACCTGCACATCGGCGACAACCTGAACGCGCGCGGCGAGCTGAACCTGAACAACGGCCGCTATCGCGCGTATGGCCAGCGTCTGAGCATTCGCCGCGCGCGACTGCTATTCACCGGCGTACTGACGCAGCCCTATCTCGATATCGAGGCGATCCGCCGCGTCGAGGCGCACGACGTCATCGCCGGTTTGCGCATAAGCGGCAGCGCCGAACAGCCACGCGTCGATGTATTTGCTGAACCGGCGATGAGCCAGGAACAGGCATTGTCCTATCTGGTGCTGGGACGCCCGTTGGGCGCCGACAGTGGTGACAGCAACCTGCTGGCTCAGGCTGCACTGGGACTGGGGCTGGCCGGTAGCGCATCGATTACGGGCGGGCTCGCGCAGCGCTTGGGCATCGAGGAGTTCCAGCTGGATACCGAGGGCAGCGGCGCTGCCACCAGTGTCGTCGCCAGCGGCCGGCTTTCCGAGCGTCTGACCCTGCGTTACGGGGTAGGGGTGTTCGAGTCGTCCAACACCATCGCGCTGCGCTACCAGCTGACTCGGCGACTTTTCTTGGAGGCTGCCAGCGGGCTGGCCAGCTCCCTCGATCTGTTCTACCGACGCGATTTCTGACCGCCGCGCCGGCGGCGTGGAACTGTGCCGGCACTGGTCTACGCTGTCGTTCGTGCGCTCGGCACGATAGGTCGGAAGTTCCTGACCGTTCGGTCCGAATCGGACTTCCGAATTTTTCTGGAAACTGGCCTAATTCGTCGGCGCCCAACGACGAAGCCCGGTGTTAGCATCCGGCGTCTGCACCCCGCGCGAGAGTCGGGCAGACGTCTAGCACGAGTCTTGCAGTGCCTGTGCTTGCCGTCCCGGAACCTGGGAGGGTTCAACGGATCCATCAGTGTCGGGCCGTTGAAAAAACATCCCCCTTGTTTTTTCAACGGCTCAGGGAAGGTGGTCCAAATCGCGCGAGGATCCCTCGCTCAAAGAAAAATAAGGTGTCTCGAATGGAATTCCTGCAAAACCTAGTCAATAGCATTAACGGCCTCGTGTGGGGGCCACCCATGCTGGTTCTCATCCTCGGAACCGGGCTGATCCTGATGGTGATGCTCAAGTTCATGCCGCTGAGTCGCATCGGTACCGGGTTTGCCCTGATGTGGGGCGGTCGCACCAAGGGCGACGACGCCACCGGGGAGATCAGTCCCTTTCAGGCACTGATGACGTCTCTGGCCGCGACGGTCGGTACCGGCAACATCGCGGGTGTGGCCACGGCGATCTTCCTCGGTGGGCCGGGGGCGCTGTTCTGGATGTGGTGCACCGCGCTCGTTGGCATGGCGACCAAGTACTGTGAAGTGGTGCTGGCGGTGCACTACCGCGAGAAGGATGACCGTGGCGAGCATGTCGGTGGGCCGATGTATGCCATCAAGAACGGTCTTGGCAAGAAGTGGGTCTGGCTCGGTACGGCATTCGCCATTTTCGGCGGCTTCGCCGGCTTCGGCATTGGCAACATGGTGCAGGTCAACAGCATGGCGCATGCGCTGGAAACGACCTTCGCGGTACCGCTTTGGGTGACCGGCGTCGCCACCATGGTGATCGTCGGCCTGGTGATCCTTGGCGGCATTCGTCGCATCGGCGTGGTCGCGGCGTCGCTGGTGCCGTTCATGTGCCTGGCCTACGTCATCGCGGCCATCGTGGTGCTGGTCGTCAATGCCGAGGCAATCCCGGCGGCGTTCGAACTGATCTTTACCCACGCCTTTACGCCGATTGCCGCAACCGGCGGCTTCGCCGGCGCCGCGGTGATGGCGGCAATTCGTTTCGGCGTTGCTCGTGGCATCTTCTCCAACGAGGCAGGCCTCGGCACGGCGGGTATCGCCCAGGCAGCAGGAACCACCACCAGTTCGGTGCGCTCCGGCATGATCGGCATGCTCGGGACGTTCATCGACACCATCATCGTCTGCTCGATGACCGGTCTGGCGATCATCTGCACAGGCGTCTGGACCAGCGGCGAAAGCGGTTCCGCGCTGTCCGCGGCGGCATTCGAGGCGGCCATGCCCGGCATCGGCGGCATCATCCTGACCATCGCCCTGGTGGTGTTCGCCTTCACCACCATCCTGGGCTGGAGCTACTTCGGCGAGAAGTGCTGGGAGTTTCTGGTCGGCACCAAGGCCATCCTGCCGTTTCGCGTGATCTGGGTGATCGCCGTACCGTTCGGTGCCATCGCCCAGCTGGACTTCGCCTGGCTGCTGGCCGATACGCTGAATGGATTGATGGCCATTCCCAACCTGATCTCGCTCTTGCTGCTCAGCCCGGTTGTGGTCAAGCTGACCAAGGAATACTTCGCGCGGGCCTGAGCCTGCGCTCACCCTGCAGGCCGCGTGGGGCAATCCGCGCGCCCTTTTTCTTGGCCATGCATGCATTTGTAGAGGACACAAAAATGACTGAAGTAACCCTGCGCGGTACTCCCATCCAGGTCGTTGGCGACTTTCCGCAGACTGGACAGCAGGCGAAACCGTTCCGCCTGGTCGGTGCCGACCTCGCCGATATCGAACTGAGCAGCTTCGCCGGCAAGCGCAAAGTGCTGAATATCTTTCCGAGCATCGACACTCCGACCTGCGCCACTTCGGTGCGCAAGTTCAATGCCCAGGCCAATGCGCTGAACAACACCGTGGTGCTGTGTATCTCGGCAGACCTGCCTTTCGCCCAGAAGCGTTTCTGTGGCGCTGAGGGCCTGGAGAACGTGGTGAATCTGTCGACCATGCGTGGTGCCGAGTTTCTCGTCGACTACGGCGTAGCCATCGCCAGCGGTCCGCTGGCTGGCGTCGCGGCCCGCGCGGTCGTCGTGCTGGACGAGCAGGACCGCGTGCTGCACAGCGAACTGGTCAGCGAGATCGGCAGCGAGCCAAACTACGAAGCGGCGCTGGCCGTGCTGGCCTGACCGTCCTCATCACGGAGGCTGCAGCAATTGCAGCTTCCGTTCTGTTTCTGGCGGCATAAATCCATCGTTCTCACAGCTGCCGCCTGTCGCGCTCAATTAGCCCACCGCTGCGCTAACGGCTAGCGTTCACCCAGTCGCTCTCATCCCAGGATGGACGGCTACAGGCCCGCGTAGATGGCAAAAAGCGATTAATTCGCCACCCCGATAAAATCTTTTTTCCCTACCGCGGTCATAGAGCTGATGCCCAAGAATGGATTCACTTTATGTCCACCTCACATGTAAAAAAAATCGGTGTCTCAGGTACCGGGATGATTGCCCACGGCTTCGTGCGGTTGATCAAGCAGCACTATCAGGATATGGAAATTTCCCGCGTACTCACCCGGCGTCCGCTGGCCACGTTGACCGATTTTCCCCTGCCGGACGCGCTCACCAACTCGCTCGACGAGCTCATCGACAATTGCGATCTGATCGTCGAATGCAGTGGTGATGTGTTTCATGGCACCGAGGTGATCGAACGCGCGTTCCAGGCTGGGCTGCCGGTGGTGACGGTGAACGCGGAATTGCAGGTGACCACAGGTTCGTACCTGGCGGGCAAGGGCTTTCTTACCGAGGCGGAAGGCGACCAGCCAGGCTCGCTCGCCGCGCTGCGTGAGGACGCGCTGCAGATGGGCTTTCAGCCACTGGTCTACGGCAACATGAAGGGCTATCTGAACCACGATCCTTCACCGGAGGACATGGCGTACTGGGCCAAGCGTCAGGGCATCAGCATCGACCAGACGACCTCGTTCACTGACGGCACCAAGGTGCAGATCGAGCAGGTGATCGTGGGCAATGGCCTGGGCGCCACTATTACCCGCCAGGGACTCGAGGGACTCGCATCGACCAATCTGGACGACAGTGCCAGCGTGCTCGGCATGATGGCCGAGCGTCTGGACCAGCCGATCGTCGATTACGTGGTTCCTTCCGGCTATCCGGCGGGTGGTGTGTTCCTGGTCTGTCGACATGATGCGGAGCAGGCGCCGGCGATCGAGTACTTCAAGCTCGGCCGCGGTCCTTACTACACGCTGGTGCGGCCGTTTCACCTCTGCTCGCTGGAAGTGGGCAAGACCGTGCGCCGAGTCCTTGCCGGTGGCGGTGTGCTGTTGAACAACTCGACCAATCCGACCTTGGGTGTTGCGGCAATCGCCAAGCGTGCGATGAAACCGGGCGAGCTGATCGAGCGCGGTATCGGTGGCTTCCAGTTCCGTGGCGAGGCGATCAAGCTCGATCAGCACCCCAATCATGTGCCCATCGGACTGTTGCGCAAGACTGCGCTGCGCCGCGCAGTCGAGCCGGGGCAGATCATTACTTTCGATGACATCGACATCCTGCCAAGCCGTGCGCTGGACATCGTGCTGGAGCAGCGCAGGGCGCCGGTCAGCAGCCCTAGCCGAGGCTGGGGTGCATCGGCCATGCCGCCCATGGGCATGGTCGCACTCGGCGGCTGAATCGCTCCGTCTGAGAAAGGCCGCTGCTTGCAGCGGCCTTTTTGCATCCACAGCCGCAGAGTCACTGCAAGGTGAGTTCGTCACCGCGTTCCTGCTGCCAGTCGTCGAGATCGGGGGCGGCTTCCTCCCCGGCCATGCGGTGGATGATGGTGAAGTAGTCCTGCTTGAAGCGATCCTGCATGATTTCGCTGCGATTCTTCACCCGTACGGCATAGATGCTCTGGACGTTCTGATGGTCGAACGCGCGCCAGTACTGTTCACCCTTGAGCAACTGATAGCGATGATTCTCGAGCGCGGTGATCACCGGCTCGCTATCGAACGTGCCGGCGCGCTGCACGGCCGCTGCCCACTGACGCACGATGCCGTAGGCCGACGCTGCGGTGCTGCCCGGATAGGCCTGATGCTGCTGAATGTAGCCGTCGACGAAGGCTTGCCCCTCGGCGCTCTTCTCTAGCTTGGGCACCTGCCAGTTCCACGCCTCGGTGCCGATCACATGCTCCATCACCAGCGGTCCGGCCTGCTCGACGATGCTCTGGGTCAGGTTCGGCACAATGATCTGCATGCGTTTGCCCAGCTCCAGGCTATGTGCCAGGCGCATGGTCTGCACCAGATCTTGTCCCAGCAGGACGATCACCAGCATGTCCGCGTCGCTCGCGGCGGCTTTCCGTAGCGCCGCCAGGTAGTCGCTGCGGCGCGCGCCATGTGCGGCGATCTTCGCGTAGCCGTGGCGTGCACGGTCGCGGCTTTTGGTCGCTTCGCGCAGGGCCTGTTCCATGCTGCTACCCCAGGCATCGTCGAGGCTGATGTAGTGATAACGACGATTGGGCATGTGCCAGCTGAGGTACTCGCCCAGCACCTTCGCGCTCATCCAGGCACTGTTGGATTCGCGGAACAGGTAACGATGGCCGTCGCGGCCGGTGATTTCGTTGGCGTACGCCAGGGTGGGGAAGTACAGCAGGTCGAGTTCGCGTGCCCGCTGGCCGGCGGCGAGGGCTTCCTCGCTGTTGGCGCCGCCGAAGATCATCTTCACCCCCTGGCTGGCGAATCGGCCGACGTTGGCCTGGGCTTTTTCCGCTCGTGCGGCGGAGTTGAGACTGATCAGCTGCAGCGGCCGGCCGAGCACGCCGCCTTGCCGGTTGAGCTGGTCGACGGCGAGCAGGGCGCCGCGACGCAGTTCCAGGCCTTCGGACTTGTAGTTGCCGGTGCTCGGGTAGTTCAGACCAATGTTGATCGGTTCGGCGGCCTGCAGGGCGGGTAGGGCAATGAGCAACAACAGGGTGACCAGGGCATGACGGAACATGGCTCGTATCCTTGTGAGCGGAGAGCCGTCCGTTTTAAGAGCGCGCCACCGCCACCGAAATAGTCTTTTCAGGCCGAACCGTTGCAACTTCGGTACCTGCCCGCTGCCGTTGAAGGCGTTGAAGCCAAGACTGGCGCGGGCTGCGGCCGGGTATTGCTACCAAGGGAGGAGCAAAATCGGCACTGCGGGCAATTGTTGCGACGGCAGGGTGAACCAAGAATCTGCGGCAGACCGGGAAAATTTCCCGGCATAACAATGAACCCGCAGAGGTAGCCGCAATGAAGCACACCGGTCTTCGCAAGCCCTTCGCCCTGACGGCGCTATGCGCCGCGGTGGCGATGTCCAGCCTGTCGGCCTGGGCCGTCACCGACAAGGAAATCCTCGACGACGCCAAATCCACTCATCAGGTCGTCACCAACGGCCTGGGTTTGCAGGGCCAGCGTTACAGCACCCTGAGCACGCTGAATACCGAAAACGTCACCCAACTGCGTCCGGTCTGGGCCTTCTCCCTGGGCGGCGAGAAGCAGCGCGGTCAGGAATCCCAGCCGCTGATCAAGGACGGCGTGATGTACATCACCGGCTCCTACTCCCGCGTCTATGCGGTGGATGCCCGCACCGGCAAGGAGCTCTGGCAGTATGACGCACGCCTGCCCGACGGCATCATGCCGTGCTGTGACGTGATCAACCGCGGCGTCGCGCTGTACGACGATCTGGTGATCTTCGGCACCCTCGACGCCAAGCTGGTCGCGCTGAACAAGGACACCGGCAAGGTGGTGTGGAAGAAGACCGTGGCGGACTACAAGGCTGGCTACTCGCTGACCGCCGCGCCGCTGATCGTCAAAGGCAAGCTGATCACCGGCGTATCCGGTGGTGAATTCGGCGTGGTGGGCAAGGTGGAAGCCTACAATCCGAAAAACGGTGACCTGCTGTGGACGCGTCCGACCGTCGAAGGCCACATGGGCTACGTCTGGAAAGACGGCAAGAAGGTCGAGAGTGGCATTTCCGGCGGCGAAGCCGGCAAGACCTGGCCGGGCGACCTGTGGAAGACCGGCGGTGCGGCGACCTGGCTGGGTGGCTACTACGACCCGGACACCGACTCGCTGCTGTTCGGCACCGGCAACCCGTCGCCGTGGAACTCGCACCTGCGCCCGGGCGATAACCTGTACTCCTCCTCGCGCCTGGCGCTCGATCCGGAAGACGGCTCGATCAAGTGGCACTTCCAGTCCACCCCGCATGACGGCTGGGACTACGACGGCGTCAACGAGCTGATTTCCTTCGACTACCAGGACGGCGGCAAGACCATCAAGGCTGCCGGCACCGCCGACCGCAACGGCTTCTTCTACGTACTGGACCGCACCAACGGCAAGTTCATCCGCGGCTTCCCCTTCGTCGACAAGATCACCTGGGCCAAGGGCCTGGACAAGAACGGCCGTCCGCTCTACGACGACGCCAACCGTCCTGGCGCACCGGGCAGCGCTGACAAGGGCAAGTCGGTATTCGTCGCTCCGTCGTTCCTGGGTGGCAAGAACTGGATGCCAATGGCCTACAGCCAGGACACCGGGCTGTTCTACGTGCCGTCCAATGAGTGGGGCATGGATATCTGGAATGAGGGCGTGGCCTACAAGAAGGGCGCTGCCTACCTGGGTGCCGGCTTCACCATCAAGCCGCTGAACGAGGATTACATCGGCGTACTGCGCGCCATCGATCCGAAGACCGGCAAGGAAGTCTGGCGCTACGAGAACTACGCGCCGCTGTGGGGCGGCGTGCTGGCGACCAAGGGCAACCTGGTATTCACCGGCAACCCCGAAGGCTATCTGATGGCCTTCGACGCCAAGACCGGCAACAAGGTCTATGAGTTCAACACCGGCTCCGGCGTGATCGGCTCGCCGATCACCTGGGAAATGGACGGCGAGCAGTACGTCTCGGTGCTGTCAGGCTGGGGTGGTGCGGTACCACTGTGGGGAGGGGAGGTTGCCAAACGCGTGAAGGAATTCAACCAGGGCGGCACGCTTTGGACCTTCAAGCTGCCGAAGGATCTGGTCGCCAAGCGTTGACCGATCAACTGCGGTAAGCACAAAGGCCGGCTATCAAGCCGGCCTTTGTGCTTACGCTGTGCCCGTTCAGGCTGCCGGCGCATCGGGGCGCTGGTTGTTGCGCCGTAACTTCTTCGCCCGAGCTTCGAGCACCACGTAGACCAGCGTGGCAACCAGCAGCGGTATCAGAAAGTAGATGACCCGGTAGCCGATCAACCCGCCGACGATGGCGCCCTTGCTCATCTCGTCGGCGAGCAGGGCGACAAACACCGCCTCGATCACGCCGAGCCCGGCTGGAATATGCGTGACCACGCCGGCGATGCTGCTGATCATCAGAATACCCAGCACCTCTGGATAGGCGACCTTCTGCGACAGCATGAAGTACACCACCAACGCCATTAGCCCCCAGTTCAGTGCGCCCAGCAACAGCTGCACCAATGCCAGACGCAGCGACGGCAGATCGATCTCGTGCTGACGGATCGTCCACGAGCGCCGTTTGGAAAACCCGCACAACCCCAGATAGACCAGACAGACACCCACCAGCACCACGCCCAGCAGGCGCAGCGCGCCGGTGCCAATCTCCCAGCTCGCTGGCGGGCTGATCCAGCCCATGGCGAAGATCACGCCGGCCAGCCACATGTAACCCAGCCAGTTGGTCAGCAGGCTCAGGGTGAACACCCGGGTGATCTGCGACGGGCGCAGGCCGAGCCGCGAGTACAGCCGGTAGCGCAAGGCGATGCCGCCCACCCAGGCGCTGAGGTTGAGGTTGAACGCATAGCAGACGAAGGTAACCGGCAGAATCTGCCGTAGCGGTAGCTGGTGCCGCGCATAGCCTTTGCCCAGTACGTCGAAGAAACAGTAAACGACGTAGCTGCCGACCATCGCCGCGCCGGCCATCCACAGCGTCTCGGTGCGGTAGTTGCGCAACGTGCTGTAGACCTCCGCCCAATCGAGCTTGCGCGCCAGGCTCACCAGCAGCACCGTCACCAGCACGAAGAAGCCATAGGTGAGGATTTTCTTCAGCAGCGGCCAGTGTCGCCGCCAGCCGCCGCCTTGTGCAGCCTCGGAGCTCTGACTCATGGACGATCTCGCTGCAGGGTCGAAGGACTCGGAGAGCTCGCCACAGGTGGCGGCGGGGTTGGTTCCGCGGCGGGGTCGAGCAGCTGCAGCTTCGGTTTGTGCGCCGGAAACAGGCCGACCAGCTCGGGAAAGTGCCGCAGGAAGTGGAAGATCAGGAAGGCCAGCGGCGCACGCCACCAGAAGCCGCGCACGATGCGTTCCATCGGTATGCGCCGGCAATGATTCTGCATCAGCTCGTCCAGCTTCTCGTGCAGCTGGCGATTGAAGCTGTGATCCCGAATGATCAGGTTGGCTTCCAGATTCAGCGACAGACTCAGCGGATCGAGATTGCTCGAACCTACCGTCGACCACTCGTAGTCGGCCAGCGCCACTTTGCCGTGCAATGGCCGCCGGCAGTATTCGTGAATTTCCACGCCATCGCGCATCAGATAGTTGTAGAGCATGCGCGCGCCGAACTTGGCGATCGGCATGTCCGGTTCGCCCTGCAGAATCAGCCGCACCCGTACGCCGCGCCGCGCGGCATTGCGTATCTCACGCAACACGCGATAACCGGGAAAGAAATAGGCGTTTGCAATCAATAGCCTGGAGCGCGCATCTCGAATCGCCTGCAAGTATTGCTGCTCGATATCGTTGCGGTGTTCGTCGTTGTCGCGGGTAACCAGCAGCGCCCTGGCTTCGCCGCGACTGATGCCAACATGGGTGTTGGCCGGCTGCGGCGGTCGACGCTGCCACCAGCGCCGCGGCGCCTGTGCCGGAGCCAGCGCGGAAAGGGCAAAGCGGTGGATGTCATGCACGACGGGACCTTCAACACGCATGGCGTAGTCCTGCTTGGCGGCAGGACCGAAATCGCCCAGATGGTCGGCGGAAAAGTTGATGCCGCCGATATAGGCGACTTCGGCATCGACCACGACGATCTTGCGATGCAGCCGGCGAAACACATTGAGGCGGGTGCCCAGAAAGCGTTTGCCAGGGTCGAACATGTGGATGCGGATACCGACGCGGGTCATCGCGGCGACGAATTCCCCGCGCAGATCCGCCGAGCCGTAGCCGTCCACGGTGATATCGACCGTGGCGCCATTCTCGGCGGCGCGGATCAGCGCCTGCTGCAGCTCGGCACCGACCTTGTCCTCGAAGAGGATGAAGGTTTCCAGCAGCACCTCCTTTTCGGCCTTGGCAATCGCCTCGAATACGGACGGGAAGAACTCCTCGCCGTTTTCCAGCAACTGCAGTCGATTTCCGTCTCGCCAATGGAATTTCATAGATGTATCTCCACCGCCAGGGGCAGATGATCCGACAAGTGTGTCCAGGGTTTGTTGCCGAGAATCGTCGCGCGGTGGCTGGTGGCGTTACGCACGTAGATGCGGTCCAGGCGCAGCAGCGGCCAGCGTGCCGGGAAGGTCTTGGCGACCTGCCCCTGGGAAACGGCGAATACCTCATGCAGGCCGGCGCAACGGTCCAGCGTTTGCGTCGCCTTCAGTCGCCAGTCGTTGAAGTCGCCGGCCACTACCACCGGAGCGCCTTCGGGCAGCGAGTCGAGCAGATCGCAGAGCAGCGCCAGCTGCTGCTGACGATGAGCTTCACGCAAGCCCAGGTGGACACAGATGGCGTGGAACTCCTCATGGCCGGGCACCTGCAGCACGCTGTGCAGCAGGCCGCGGCGCTCCGGACCGGCAATGGAAACGTCGAGGTTCTCGTAGCGCAGGATCGGGAATTTCGACAGCAGGGCGTTGCCGTGATCGCCGTCCGGGTACACCGCGTTGCGGCCGTAGGCGAAATCGGTCCAGATACTGTCGGCGAGGAATTCGTACTGCGGCGTCTGCGGCCAGTTGTGAAAGCGCAGCGCATGCTTCTCGTGCGTGCCCAGGACTTCCTGCAGGAACACAATGTCCGCCGACACGGCGCGCACCGCTTCGCGCAGTTCCGGCAGGATGAAGCGGCGGTTCAATGCGGTGAATCCCTTGTGGGTGTTCACGGTGAGCACATGGACCGAATGGACGGCGGTGGACAGGTGCGCATCCAGATCGCTGCTGTCGAGTACATGGTCTTTTTCCAGGGTCACGCTAATGCTCCTTCCAACTGGCCCGGCGTGGTTTCCAGGTCTTGCTCCAGGTCCAGACGGCGCAGCAACTGGCGTGCGTCGTACGGAGCCCGGACCTTCACATCGTTATCGAAGTAGCAGTACACGTCGCGGGCCCGCCGCCGCGGCGGCTTGCGCGGGGTGATGAGTTGCGCGTCGTCCGGTTGCGAGCCGTTGCTCCAGCGACGGATGCGCCGGCTCCAGGCGTCCAGCGCCTGCTCGGTGTAGCCGCTGGTATACAGCTGCTCCGCGCCATGCAGACGGATGTAGACGAAGTCGCTGGTGAGGTCCTCGCGGTAAGGCCACTTGCCGGCGGTATCGGCGACCACCAGTGCCACCCGGTGTTTGCGCAGCAGGGCGACGAAGCTGGCGTCGACGAAGCTCTCATGGCGGATCTCCACGGCATGGCGCAGCCGCCGTTTGCGGTCGATCTGCAACAAGCTCCGCCCGGCCATGCGGGGTTCGCAGCCCTTGGCGATGGCCAGGGCAGCCGCGGTATCGTGGGGCAGCTGGGCGAGGAATGCCTCGAAGGTGTCCGGCTCGTACCGGAACGATGGCGGGAACTGCCAGAGCAGCGGCCCCAGCTTGTCGCGCAAGGCGAAGATCCCCGAGGCAAAGAAGTTGGCGATGGGCTTTTCCACCTCACGCAGGCGCTTCACATGGGTGATGAAACGTGGCGCCTTGACGCTGAAGACGAAACCCGGCGGCGTCTCGGCATACCAGGAGGCATAGCGCTCCGGTGTCTGCAGGGCGTAGAACGATCCATTGATCTCGATGCTGCTGACCGCCCGCGAGGCGAAATGCAGCTCGTCCTTCTGCTTAAGGCCTTTGGGATAGAAATCCCCGCGCCAGGGCGCGTAGCGCCAGCCGGAAATGCCGATGTGAATGCCTGCCATCGTCCGTCTCGTTCCGTCTAGCGCGGGTTTTGCGGCGCGGTCGGGTCGCTTGCCGGAAAGGTCTCGGCGATCGCCTCGTCGAGTTTCTCCTCGCCCTGACGAGAACCGCCGCTGGCCGCTGAGGTACTCGCCTGCGGCTGCAGTTGGACCTTGATCCAGCCGTTGTCGCGGCGGTCGAATGCCTCGAACGCGGCGATCGCATCCGCCATCGGCTTGACCTGGGTGAGGATTTTCGCCGGGTCGATTCGGCGCGCCTGGATCATCTCGATCAGCCGCGGGATGTACTTGCGGTGGTGGCAGTTGCCCATGTTGATGGTGATGTTCTTGTTCATCGCCATGCCGATGGGAAAGCGCATGGCCTCGGCTGGGTAGACGCCGATGATCGACAGGGTGCCGGCCTTGGCCAGACTCTGTACGGCCCATTCCAGGGCTTGCGCCGGCGCGTTGCCGGGTTGCCACTGCGAGTCGCTGGCCGGGGCCGCATCCGCCCCGTTGCAACAGCTATGCTCGGCGTCCACCCCGACCGCATCGATCACCCGATCGACGCCAATGCCGCCAGTGAGCCGTTTCAGGGTCTCGACCGGCTCCTCGCGGGTGAAGTCAATGATCTCCGCGCCCTGCCGCTGGGCGGCGCGCAGCCGGTCGGGGTACTGGTCGATCGCGAACACGCGCCCGGCGCCGAGCAGTCTCGCGCTGGCGATGGCGAACTGGCCGACCGGGCCGCAGCCGTATACCGCGACGGTGTCGCCGGTGCCGATTTCAGCCATCTCGGCACCGAAATAGCCGGTGGGGAAGATGTCCGAGAGCAGGATGGCCTGGTCGTCGCTGATCTCGCTCGGCAGCTTGACCAGACCGATATTGGCGAAGGGAATGCGCGCCTTTTCCGCTTGCAGCCCATGGAAGGCGCCGGTGGCAGCAGGACCACCGTAGAACGCGGTACCGGCTTCCTTGCCGTTGGGGTTGGCGACGTCGCACTGGGCGAAATAACCGGCCCGGCAGTACGCGCAGTTGCCGCAGGCGATGGTCGACGGGATGACCACGCGGTCGCCGATTTGCAGGTTGCGCACATCCTCTCCGAGCTCTTCGACGATACCGACGCCCTCGTGGCCGAGAATCGTGCCCGGCTGCATGCCGCTGACGGTGCCGCGCACGAAATGCAGATCGGTACCGCAGATGGCAGAGGCAGTGATGCGCACGATGGCATCGGTCGGGGCCTGGATGCGCGGTTCGGGCACATCCTCCAGACGTATGTCGCCAACGGCGTGATAGACAACAGCTTTCATGACTACTCCGTTACGCACGTCGAGCCAACGCAACAAGGTCGCTCGACGGCTTCGCTGGTAGGTTCGTGACGGCCGCTATAACGAGGGCTGCCGCCGATAGCGGACACCCCGTGCCGGCTACAGGCGCGGCAGGGCCGGTTCCGGCGCAGCGCGTTTTCTCAGCGAGCGCATCTATTCCGACTGGTGCCGAATGTGGCGGTTCATCTTTTTTTACGCCTGGTCAGGCGTATGGCAGGTGTCAGCGTGGCGCCAGACTCCAGGGCGCCTCGCCGGAGAAGACCTCGACCAGGTAGTCGATCATCGCCCGCACCTTGGCTGGCGGGCGGCGCTCGGGCGGGTAGAGCACGTACACGCCACCCAGTTGCAGGGTCGGCTGGTCCAGTTCCAGCGCGACCAGCTCACCGCGGCGCAGCGCGTCGGCAACGATGAACTGCGGCTGGTAGATCAATCCCTGGCCACCAATGGCAGCGGCGACCAGGGCATCGCCATTGTTGGCGAGCAGGTCGCCCTGCACAGTGACTCTCAGATTACCGTCCCGGCCGAATCGCCATTCGCTACTACCGACCACGGACGACAGGGTGTAACCCAGGCAATTGTGCTGGGCCAACTCGGCGACCCGGCGCACCATACCGCGCTGTTCCAGATAGCTCGGCGCGGCGCAGACCAGCATCGGACAATCGGCCAGTCGCCGGGCCTGCAACGGACTGTCGGCGAGCCGGCCGATACGTACGGCCATGTCCCAGCCACCCTCCAGCAGATCGACCTGGCTGTCGGTCAACCCCAGCTCCACCTTGACTGCCGGGTGGCGCCGGCTGAAGGCCGGCATCACTGGTGCGAGGTAATGCGTGCCGAACGAAAGTGGCGCGTTCAGTCGTAGCAGGCCCGTAGCGTCGACCCGTTGCGAAGCGACGCTGGCTTCGACTTCGTCGATTTCCGGGAGGATGCGTTGGCAGGCTTCCAGGTAGTGATGACCGGCTTCGGTCAGGCTCAAGCGGCGCGTGGTCCGGTGAAACAGCTTGACGCCCAGGCGAGCCTCCAGCGCATCGACATGCTTGGTGGCCATTGCCGGCGACATGCCCAGGTGTCGGGCGGCCGCCGAAAGACTTCCAGCGCTGGCCGCACGTACGAAAACGCGCATTCCGGTTAGGCGGTCGAGCATTTGATTTCCTACTGGCAGTACGAACTGTTAGCGAATTTTGCTGGGTTCTGGCGTTCTTGAGTGTAATTCATACTGCACGCATTCAATCCGCTGGAGCCATGCCATGACTGCCACCACCTGCAAGCCGCCGCGCATGCCGACACTGTTCGTACCGCATGGAGCGGGGCCGTGTTTCTTCATGGACTGGAATCCACCAACCGCCTGGAACGCCATGGCCGAATTCCTAAAGGGCATCGCCGCCAGCCTGCCGGCGCGTCCGCGGGCCATCGTGATGATTTCCGCGCACTGGCTGCAGCCGGCATTCAGCGTCACCAGCGCAGCGCGCCCGGAGCTGATCTATGACTATTACGGTTTCCCGGCACATACCTATGAGTTGCGTTACCCCGCGCCGGGTGAGCCGGAGCTGGCTGCACGCATCGCCACGTTGCTCGGCCAGTCAGTCCTGGCGGCCACCGAGGACCCGCAGCGCGGCTTCGACCACGGCATGTTCATCCCGCTGAAGCTGATGTTCCCGCACGCGGATATTCCGGTGGTGCAGCTGTCGTTGCGCAACGATCTCGATCCACTGGCGCACATCGAGGCGGGGCGGGCGCTGGAACCATTGCGCGATGAAAACATTCTGATCGTCGGCAGCGGTATGAGCTTCCACAACATGCGCGGCTATGGCGACGCCCGCTTCGGCCCGATATCGAGTGAGTTCGACCGCTGGCTCAGTGCCGCCGTGGAAGCGCCACCCGAGCAGCGCGACGACGCCCTGCAACGCTGGGAGCAGGCGCCTGCCGCGCGGCTCTGTCACCCGCAGCGAGCAGAAGAGCACCTGCTGCCATTGCTGGTGGCGGCCGGCGCGGCGGGGGCTTCCCGCGGCCGCAAGGTGTTTGCTGACAGGGTCATGGAAACCACGCTGTCGGCCTATCGCTTCGACTGAGGCATCCACCTTCATCAAGGAAATGCACATGCACACCACTGACGCGCGGATCGTCGCAGCGAACCCAGACAGGTTGATCAAACGCCTGTGCAATCACTGGCGTCACAAGTTTCCGGTACAGCTGAACGAGCACGGCGGTGACATCGAACTGCCTATCGGCCAGTGCAGTCTGCGTGCGGGAGAGGGTTGGCTGGATGCCCGCTTGCAGGCCAGCGATCCGGAGCAACTGCAGCGCCTGCAGACGGTGGTCGCCGATCATCTGGTGCGCATGGCAGGTGATGAGCCGCTGGAGATCGCCTGGCAGCACTGAAGCTAGTGTTCGGATGAAAAGGCGAGCTGCCGTTACTTCTCGCTCAGCGCGAAGTTCGGCAGCGAGTTCACCGGCCGATCGAAGCGGAACGGGATGGATACCAGTGCTTCGCCGTGTGCCTTCTGCACCACGAAGTGCAGGTGTGGCCCGGTGCTGCGGCCGGTGTTGCCGGATTTGCCGAGCAAGGTGCCGGTCTTCACCCGTTGCCCGGGCTTGACCTGCACCGAACCGCGTTGCAGATGCAGGTAGGCACCATGAGTGCCGTCGTCATGCCGGACCCGTACATGGTTGCCGGCAGGGTCGGGAAAGCGTCCGCCCTGGCTGTTGCGTACCTTCACCACGGTGCCCTCGCGTGCGGCGATGATTGGCGTGCCCACTGGCATGGCGATATCCACGGCATAGCGACCGCGCGGTGAGTTATGGCTGAAGTCGCCGCCGGCGCCCTGGGAAATGCGGAACGGGCCGCCTTTCCATGGCAGGGCATAGGCATGGCCGCCGACGTTGCCCCGCTTGCCGGGTTCCGGCGAATAGATCAGGCCGTAGCTGAAGGTGTGTCGGTACATCAGCGGATAGCCCGCCTGGCGCTTGCGCAATGTGGCGATGCGGAGCTGACTGTTGGCCGGCACGGTCTTGCGAATCACCCCCTTGCCGACGCCGGCGACGTTGACCATGCGCGTCAGGCGCAGGGTCACTTCCACCGGCACATCCAGCGTATTGCTGACGACCATCGCTTTGCCGTTGCCGGCGCGCTGGATGAGCAGGCGCACGTTACCCGCTTTGGTGGCGGTGGCGCTCTGCTTGCTGGCGGCGCTGGAGGCGAAGAGCGGGGTGCTGACTGCAGGACCCAGTGCCAGCAACGCCGTGCAGAGAAAAAGTCTGAATGAGAGCATCGTCTGTGATCCGTCACGTAAAGGGATTGCTGCCGCTGCCGGCAGGACATTCCGCCAGTTCGTGAATGGCGCGTTGGGGTTGGGACTGATCGGCGAGCGCCAGGTTCACTACCGCACGTCGCGCAATGCAACGATTGTCCTGCGCCGGTAGCAATCGGCAGGAGCAGGGCGGTGCGACACCATCGACGGCGTTCGCTGCCGGGATGTGGCCCCGATCAGTCCTCTTCCTTGATCAGCTCCAGCAACAGCAGCGAGCGGCCGGTGACGGCATATTGCGCGCCGAAATCGAAGCGCTCGGGGCGCGCGGTGGGGTTGTTGGTATCCACCAGCCGATTCCAGTAGATCCCCTGTGCCACGTCCGGGAGGGTGAAGTTCACCAGGTCATGATGAGCGTTGACGATGATCAGCAAGGTCGCGTCGGAACCGGCGCGGCGGATGCCGGTGGGTTGGGCGCGGCCGTCGAGCAGCATGCCCATGCAGCGGTTGTGTGCGCTTTCCCACTGCTCGATGGTCATCTCTTCGGCGTTCGGTGCCAGCCAGGTGACGTCCTTGACGCCTAGTTCCTCGTTGTAGGCGCCGACCAGGAAACGGCCGCGGCGCAGCATCGGGAAGCGCTGGCGCAGGCGGATCAGCTTGCGCACGAAGGCCAGCAACCCGTAGCTGTCTTCGCTGATATCCCAGTTCACCCAGCCGATTTCGCTGTCCTGGCAGTAGGCGTTGTTGTTGCCATGCTGGGTGCGAGCGAACTCGTCGCCGGCCACGATCATCGGCGTGCCCTGGGAGAACAGCAGCGTGGCGAAGAAGTTGCGCATCTGCCGGTAACGCAGCGTATTGATTTCCGGGTCGTCGCTCGGCCCTTCAACGCCATGGTTCCACGACAGGTTGTTGTCACTGCCGTCGCGATTGCCCTCGTCGTTGTCTTCGTTGTGCTTGTCGTTGTAGGACACCAGGTCCTTGAGGGTGAAGCCGTCATGGGCGGTGACGAAGTTGATTGAGCTGAACGGCCGGCGTCCGCGTTCGTTGAACAGGTCGCCGGAGCCGGTCAGGCGACTGGCGAAGTCGGCCAGCTGGCCGTCATCGCCCTTCCAGAAGGCCCGTGCCGTGTCGCGGAATTGATCGTTCCACTCCGCCCAGCCCGGTGGGAAACCGCCCACCTGATAGCCGCCAGGACCGCAGTCCCAGGGCTCGGCAATGAGTTTGGTCTGCGCCAGGACCGGGTCCTGGCGGCAGGCGACGAGAAAGCTATGGCGCTCGTCGAAGCCGTCGTGTTCACGGCCGAGAATCGTCGCCAGGTCGAAGCGAAAGCCGTCGACGTGCATCTCTTGCGCCCAGTAGCGCAGCGAATCGGTGACCATCTGCAACACGCAGGGGTGGCTCATGTCCAGCGTGTTGCCGGTGCCCGAATCGTTGATGTAGTAACGCCTGTCTTCTGGCATCAAGCGATAGTAGGTGGCGTTGTCGATGCCGCGCATGGAGAGCGTCGGACCCAGCTCGTTGCCTTCGGCGGTATGGTTGTAGACCACATCGAGGATCACCTCGAGGTCGGCGTTGTGCAGGTGCGCGACCATTTCCTTGAACTCGCTGATCTTGCCGCTGGCCAGGTACTTCGGGTGCGGGGCGAAGAAGGCGATGCTGTTGTAACCCCAGTAGTTGGTCATGCCCTTTTCCAGCAGATGCTGGTCTTGGACGAAGGCATGGATCGGCAGGAACTCGATTGATGAGACGCCGAGTTTGCGGATGTAGTCGATGACCTCCGGTGTCTTGAAGCCGGCGAAGGTGCCGCGCATCTCTTCGGCGACGGCGGGATGGCGCATGGTGTAACCGCGCACGTGGGTTTCGTAGATGATCGTCTTGTCCCACGGCACCCGCACCGGATGGTCGCGGCCCCAGGTGAAGGCTGGGTCGATAACCTTGCACTTGGGTACGAAGGGGGCGCTGTCACGCTCGTCGAAACTGAGGTCGCCATCCGGGTGACCGATGGTGTAGCCGAACAGTGCCTCGGACCAGCGCAGCTCGCCCACCAGCTGCTTGGCGTAGGGGTCGATCAGCAGCTTGTTGGGGTTGAAGCGATGGCCGGCTTCCGGTTCATACGGCCCGTAGACGCGGTAACCATAGATCTGCCCCGGATGAGCATCGGGCAGATAGCCGTGCCAGATCTCGTCGGTGTATTCAGGCAATTCGATGCGCTCTATTTCGGTTTCGCCAGATGCATCGAACAGACACAGCTCGACCTTGGTGGCGTGCGCCGAGAAGATCGCGAAATTCACCCCCAGCCCATCCCAGGTTGCCCCGAGGGGAAACGGCAGTCCCTCGCGAATCCGTGACGGAGTCATGACCTGTGGAGCGGGGTTCTTTTGCTTACTGCTCATGAAAACTCCGTAGCGGGCATGAGGGGGACGCCCCGGCACATGCGGGGGCGGTCAAGGTCGGGACGCGTATGCGGCGGCTGCCTAGACGTCCTTCTTGGCACGCGGACTTCGCGGCTTCTTCGCGGGCTGCTCTGCACCAGCCTGGAGCGTGGCGTCTTGTTTGGGCGCAGCTCTGGTAGTCCGTGGCTTGCTGGCCGGTTTGACCACTGGCGTGGTGCTCACGGCACTGACATCGGTGGGCTTGGTAGCCGTCTTGCGGCTGCGGCTGGCCGGCTTGGCGGTAGGAATACCGTTTTCCGCTTCGACGAGCTTGCGGGCCATTTCCCAGTGGCGTTCATCCTGGCCGTGCGGGCAGCCTTCGGACTGCCAGATCTGGTAAGCGAATTCGCGGATACGTTGCTCTTCGGAAGTCATTGTTTGGATTCTCCTGATGAACGCTTGGGTGTGTGCAGGACCTCCACGGACAGCTCGTCGAGTACCTGCGCCACGCTCAAACCGGCTCGTTGAAATGTGACTGCGTTGTTGGAAAAAAGTCGCGTGAATTCCCGACCGTCCAGCGCCTCGGGCAGCAGCACCCGCGTATCCGCCCAACGCTCGGCGGCGATCAGCGGAACGCGACGGCCGTCCAGTAGCGTGTAGGTCAGACGCGGTACCAGCACCACCAGCCAGTCGTCATTCAGTTCGCGAGCGAAGGCCAGCAAATGCTCGGCCTGCGCACCCTCGACGGTCAGCGGCAGGTAGCGCCCGGTGCCGAACAGGCCGGGCTGTGCCAGACGCAGGCTCAGCGTGCGGGCGATCAGCCACTGCTTGATGCGACCATCGTGCCAGTCGGCCAGCAGCTGGGCCGGCGTGGCGTGAGGATCGAAGCCGGCCTGACGGGCGGCGAAGTCCACCGGCCGCCGGTTGTCCGGGTCGACTAGGCTGAAGTCCCAGTAATCGGCGCCCTGATAGAGATCGGGCACACCGGGTGTGGTCATGCGCAAAAGCGTCTGGGCAAGGCTGTTCAAGGCTCCGGCTGGGGCCAGTTCAGCGGCCGCGGCGGCGATCTGGGTGCGCAGCTGTGCGTGCTCGCCTAGCAGCAGGTTTTCCACGTAGTGGCGACAAGCGGTTTCGTAGGCGTCGTTGGGCGCAGCCCAGGTGCTGCGCAATTTGGCTTCGCGCACTGCCTTCTGCTGCCATTGCAGGATGCGCTCACAATAGTCGTGCAGGCCGTCCAGGTCGTCCGGCCGCAGCTCCAGTGGCCAGCTGCCGAGCAGGGTCTGGAACAGCAGCAGTTCATCGGCAGGCGAGGGTGCCGGGCCATCATCCAGAGACTGCATCTGGCCCGCGGCCAGTTCGCGCCACTCGCGCACCTTGCCGGCGAACCAGTCCGGGCGTTCACTGAGCGCCGCGATGCGCGCACGGGTGTCCTCGCCGCGCTTGTGATCGTGGGTCGCAGTGGTCAGCAGGTTGTGCGGCAGCCGCTCGGCGCGTTGTGCGCACTCGGCGTGAAAGTCACTCGGCGGCGCGCTGAAACGCTGGGGATCGAAGCCGACATCGTTACGGGACAAGAGCACGCCCGAGCGATAGCAGGCGGTGTCTTCCACGGCCTTGGCCGCGGCGGGCGAGGTGAGCTGCTGGAAGCGTGTGCAGGCATAGCGTCGCAGCTTGCGCAGTGGACCCCGCGGCAGTTGGCGCAGACTTTCCCCGCCGAGCCAGCGTTGCAAATGCTCAAGCAGCGGCCACTCGCTTTCCGCGAGGGTGGTGCGGGCGCCTTCCAGCGCTTGCCGGAAAAAGGGTTCATCGGCAGCGCGACGACCCGGTGCGGCAATGTAGGTGCGATAGACCGGAAAATGGACGATCAGCTCCAGCAGGGCGCGGCGGATTGCGCCAAGGGTGATGTCGCGCGTCATCACATCACCGCGTGCAACCTGCAGCAGCGCTTGGGCCACGGTTTCGAAATCGCCGGCCAGCGGTCCGGTCAGCACCAGTTGGCGGGCCTGGCGGGCTTCTTCCATGAAGTCGGCGGCGCGTCCGCTGGTATCGCTCCAGAGCGCACAGAGCGGTGCTTCTCCAGCGGGATCGTGCTGCAACAGCGACACCTGATTCATGAACTCGTAACCGGTTGTGCCGTCCACGCCCCAGTCGTCATGTAGCTGCTCGCCACCGGCGAGAATCTTTTCCACGTAGATCGGCACGTGATCCTGCGTGGCTTCCGGTGGGCGCGCGGCGTTCAAGCGGTCTACCCGACGGCGCAGGCGACGGCAGTAGGCGCGCGGGTCGGCCAGTCCGTCGACATGGTCGATGCGCAGGCCATCGATCAGCCCGTCGGCGACCAGTTCGAAGATCTTTGCGTGGGTCTCCTCGAACACCACCGGACGTTCAACGCGCAGGCCGCCAAGTTCGTTGATGTCGAAGAAGCGCCGCCAGTTGATGTCGTCGGCAGCGGTCCGCCAGCTGGCCAGGCGGTAATGCTGGCGTTCGAGCAGTGCGTGCAGCCGCTGGAAACCCTCAGCGGTGGTGGAGTCGTACAGCTTCAGCGCCTGCTCCAGTTGTTGCCGGGTGTCGCTGTCTTCGAGCTGCTGGGCGAGTTCCGCGCGTAGCTTGCGGGCGGTGAGGTAGGGGGCTGGTTCGGTCTTCAGCGCGTCGAAATGCTGGGCGAGGGTGCGTAGATGGGGATGGTCGGTCTGGCGCAACACTTCGCCGTAGCTCGGCGGTGTCAGCGGAAAGCGGTGCTCATAGTGCTGCGCGTACAGGGCACCGTTTTCCACATCCAGGCGCAGGGGAATACTGCCCTGTTGCAGCGCCTCGCCGTAATCGCTACCGAGGAAGGGCACCAGCAGCTGACCTTCGAGCAGCGGATCGGGCGAGTTCCATTCGATATCGAAGAACTGTGCGTAGGGGCTGCGCCGGCCCCATTCCAGTACGTCCAGCCACCAGGCGTTGCCGGCACCGCCGACGGCCATGTGGTTGGAGACGATGTCCAGAATCAGCCCCATGCCCTTGGCGCGCAACGCCGTCACCAGACGCTGCAGGGCGGGTTCACCGCCCAGTTCCGGGTTGATGCGCGTCGGGTCGATCACGTCGTAGCCATGCATGGATCCGGGACGGGCGGTAAGCAGCGGCGAGGCGTAGATGTGACTGATGCCGAGCGCGGCGAAGTAGTCGACCAGCGCGGTGGCATCGTCGAGGGTGAAGTCGCGATGAAACTGCAGGCGTAGCGTGGCGCTTAGAGGCTTCATCGCCGGCTCCCTCCGCGGTGGTCGTGACGTGCCTTGCTCAGGCAGTGCAAACGGCGACTGCAGGTCGGACCGTCGAGCAGGCTGGCGCTGTCATGCGGATAGCGACGGCGCCAGTTGGGATGGGTTTCGACGATGCCGGGCATGTTGGTTTGCTCGCTGAGGCCCAGTGCATCCTCCACTGGCAGCAGCACCAGGGGCGCCGGAGTATGGCCAAGGAAGCAGGCGGCGGCGTCCACCGCGGCTTCGGCGCTGAGCAGCTCGTCACCCGGCTGGCCGGAGTCTTCACGCAAGATGCGATTGAGCCCGGCGCGTTCGCGTTCGCGTTCCTCGATCTGCTGCTGGCGGGCATCGGCATCCACCTGGCCGACGCGGATGCGCCAGTCGATATCGTGGCCCTGCCACCAACCGCTGACCGTGGGAATATCGTGGGTCGTGGTGGTGGCCAGCGCATGGCTGGACCAGTGCATGGCCGGCAGGTAGTGCGCCGCACCGTCGCGCTCGAACAGCAGCACGCGCATGCCGAGGAGGCCGCGGGCGGCGAGCTTGTCGCGCAGGCCGCTGGGCACGGTGCCCAGATCCTCGCCGAGGATGACCGTCTTGTGTCGCCAGGCTTCCAGTGTCAGCAGACGCAGCAGGTCATCGAAGGGATAGTTCAGGTAGGCGCCCTGGGTGGGATCGGCTCCGGCGGGCATCACCCACAGGCGCATCAGACCCATCACGTGGTCGATGCGCATGCCGCCGGCATGGGCAAGGTTGGCCCGCAGCATCTCGATGAAGGCACGGTAGCCGTTGCGCTTGAGTCCGCGCGGCGAGAATGCCGCCAGCCCCCAGTTCTGCCCGGACCGGTTGAGGATGTCCGGCGGCGCGCCGATGCTGAGCGTGGCCAGCACTTCATCCTGACGGCTCCAGGCCTGACTGCCGCCGCCATCGGCGCCTACTGCCAGGTCGCTGATCAGACCGATACGCATGCCAGCGCTGCGCGCAGCCACCTGCGCGCGTTCCAGACCGCGCGCGGTAAGCCACTGGGCGAATGCATGAAAGCTCACCGCATCGGCGTGCTCCTCGGCGAAGCGCTGGACCGCCGGGTTCTGCGGGTCGCGGTACTGCTCCGGCCAGTCGCGCCAGTGTTGCGGATAGCCGTGGTGGTCGAGCAGGGTGGCGTGTAGCGCCTCGAAGCGGCAGTGATTCTCCAGCGCTTCCCCGCCGGCCGCGCGGAAGCTGTCGAAATCCTGCTGCTGGGCGTTGCCGCCGGTGGTGAAGTCATCGAACAGCGCGCGCAACAGGCACTGTCGGGCCTTGGCCACCCGCGGCCAGTCGATCAGCTCCAGTTGTTCCAGATGCTCCAGCTCCTGCTGTAGATCGCAGTGCTGGATCGCCTGGCGCAGCGGCCGTTCGCCCAGAATGCTGCCGGGAGCACTGTGCAGCACGTTGTAGAACAACCGGCTGGAGGGCGAATAGGGACTGTAGTGGTTGTGATGGGCACTGAACATCGCATGCACGGGGCTGATACCCAGCGCATCGGCACCGTGGGCGGCGGCATTGCGCGCCAGGGCTTCCAGCGCCTGGGTGTCACCCAACCCGCCATCGCCCGGCCGGCGCAGGCTGTAGAGCTGCACGGTCAGGCCCCAGGCATCATCGCCTGCCAGCTGGCCAACCGTGGGACAGGACGCTGGTGCGATGGCCAGCGTTACGTCGCGATCGCCGATATGCAGTCGGTGGTAGCCGGACATGTCGATAGCCGGAAGCTGGCTGTGCGCATCCAGTTGGCCGTCGTGACGGCTGCCGTCCTCGCGTTCCAGCTGATAGGGCGTTCCCGGGGTGCAATAGGCGCCAAGTGCGACTGGGTGGTGCACGTCACCCGTGAGCAGCGGTGGCAGGTCATGCTCGCCGCCGTTGTGCAGCGAGGCGAGGCTGCTTTCGATAGCGTCCGTGGTGTCGGCCGGCAGTCCCAGCCCGGCGAGCACGGCGCGCAGTACCGCAGGCTCGACGCGCTGGTCGCGACCGTCGGCGTCCACCCAGTCGATTGACAGACCGGCCGCCGTGGCGAGGTGGTAAAGACGCTCATCGCTCATGGTGATCCTCCAGATACAGCAGGGCGGCATGAGCCGGAAGTTGGTCGCGGGACGGTTTAGCGCAGCTGGCGTACAGCAGTCGCGCGTGCTCAGCGGGCGGCTCCACCGGTAGGTTCTCGCTGCCGAGGTTGAGCATCAGCTGCAACAGGCTGCCGTCGCCCAGCCGCCAGCGTGCCTGCACTGCGGCCTCGGCAAGCACCTCGGCGCCGAGGAAGCGTGAACCGGGCAGGCGCGGGATGATCTGCGCATGGCGCAGCTGCAACAGTTCGCGATACAGCGCCAGCCACTCGGCGTGACCAGGCGCTTGACGGGCCTGGTAGTCCGGGGCGGAGCTGGCGAAGGTTGCCGGGGCGTTCGGGTCGGGAATGCGTTCGCGGGTGTGCTCGTCGGCAAATTCGCCAAACTCGGCGAACTCGCTGCGGCGGCCTTCGCGCACCGCGTCAGCCAATTCGCCGTGATGACTGGTGAAGAACAGGAACGGCTGGCGCGCACCCCATTCCTCGCCCATGAACAGCAGAGGGATCATCGGTGACAGCAGCAGTACCGCGGTCGCCGCCTTCACCGCTTGTGGATCGGCAAGGCTGAGCAAGCGTTCGCCGAAGGCGCGATTGCCCGTCTGGTCGTGATTCTGCAGAAACAGCACGAAGGCCGTCGGCGGGAGGTGGCTGCTTGGTTCGCCGCGCGATTCGCCGCGCCGGTTTGCCTGCCCCTGGTAGATGAATCCTTCGCCGAGAAAGCGCGCCAGCTTGGCGGTGGCGTGCGAGTGGTAGTCGGCATAATAGCCCTGCTGCTCGCCAGTCAGCAGGCAGTGCAGGACATTGTGCCCATCATCGTTCCACTGAGCGGTGTAGCCCTGGCTCAGCAGGCTGGCGCGGTTGTCCTCGTTCTCCAGCACCAGATGCACATGCCGCCCCGGCTCGGTCTCGCGGCGCACCCGTTCGGCCAGTTCGGTGAGAAAGCCGCGATCGGGGATGGCGTGCACCGCGTCCAGGCGCAGGCCGTCGAAGCGGTACTCCTGTAGCCACATCAGCGCATTGTCGATGAAGAAGTCCCGTACTTCGCGGCGGCGGAAGTCGATGGCATCGCCCCAGGGCGTCTGCTGATCGTGACGGAAGAAGTGCTTGGCGTAGCGCCCCAGGTAATTGCCGTCCGGGCCGAAATGGTTGTAGACCACGTCGAGAAACACCATCAGGCCGTGGCCGTGGGCGGTGTCGATCAGGTGCTTGAGCTCGGTTGGCGAGCCGTAGGCGGCTTCCGGCGCATAGGGCAGTACCCCGTCGTAGCCCCAGTTGCGGTCGCCGGGAAACTCGGCGATCGGCATCAATTCAATGGCGGTGACGCCCAGCGCCGCCAGGTCAGCGAGCTGCCGCTCGACTCCGGCATAGCCACCGAGCAGGCCGACATGCAGTTCATAGAGGACAGTTTCGTGCCAGGGGCGACCCTGCCAGCCGGGGTGACGCCAGAGATAATCGTGGGGGTCGACCACCACGCTCGGAGCGTGCACGTCGCCGGCCTGTGCGCGGGATGCGGGGTCCGGCACCCGCAGCTCGCCATCGATCAGGAAGCGGTACAGCGTGCCCGCGCCGTAGGGAGCATCGACGGCATACCAGCCGTCGTTCTCGGGGTGCATTGCCAGCGTCTCGCCACCGACGATCTGTACGGCCACGGTTGCTGCATCGGGTGCCCAGAGCCTGAACCGGGTGTTGTTGGCGTCCAGCAGGGCTGGACCATGTTGTCCGATAGGGGCTCGCGTGGATGGCATTGAATGACCTCAGGGAATGGAATGACTGACCTCGTGGCGTTCGCCCAGCAAACGCTGGTACAGCCGGTCATAGGGCGCGATGGCATGCCGCCAGAAGAAGCCGGCGGCCATGGCTCGGCAACGCATGGCGCAGTGCAGCTGCGGCCGGCGGTGCACCTCCAGAGCGCGCAGCACAGTGGCGCGATAGCTTGCGACGCTGGTCTCGTCGAACAGGAACCCGGTCACGCCGTCCTCGATGGAATCGGCAAGACCGCCGGTGCGGCGGGCGATCGGCAGCGAGGCATAGCGCTGGGCATACATCTGGCTGAGGCCGCAGGGTTCGTAGCGGGACGGCATCAGCAGGAAATCGCTGCCGGCAAACAGCCGCCGCGCATCGCTCTCGTTGAAGCCGATGTGCGCGGCGATGCGGCCGGGATAACGGCGAGCGAGTTCACGCACCTCGTCTTCGATATGCGGCTCGCCCTGGCCGAGAATGGCCAGCTGGCCGCCGTTCCGGACGATGGTTTCGGCCACGCCGAGGGTGAGGTCGACGCCTTTCTGGTGCACTAGACGCGACACCACGGCGAACAGCGGGCTGCCATCCAGTTCCAGGCCGAACGCTTCGCGCACGTAAGTGGCGTTGGCCACCTTGCCGTCCCAGTTGCGCGCGCTGAAGCCGCGCACCAGATGCGGGTCGCTTTCCGGCTCCCAGCTTTCGTCGATGCCGTTGAGCAGGCCGCTGAGCAGGCCCTGACGAGCCTTCATGCGCAGAAAGCCCTCCATGCCGCAGCCAAATTCCTCCGTGGTGATTTCCTCGGCATAGGTCGCGCTGACCGTGGTCACATGATTGGCGTAGGCGATGCCCGCCTTCAGCAGCGAAAGCTTGCCGTAGAACTCCATGCGTTCCGGGCCGCTGGCCTCATGCGGCAGGCCCAGCGAGCGGCGCAGACTCATGTCGATATTGCCTTGGTAGGCCAGGTTGTGAATGGTGAACACGCTGGGTGTATGCAGCCCGCGCCAGTGCATGTAGGCGGGGGTGAGGCCTGCCGGCCAGTCGTGCGCATGTACCAGATCGGGGGCCCAGCGGATGCAGGCGGTGCCGGCGGCGATCTCGGCGGCAGCCAGGCCCAGTCGGGCGAAGCGAATCGGATTGTCCGGCCAGTCGTTGCCGTGACCGTCGCCATAGGGCGAGCCTTCACGTTCGTAGAGTTCCGGGCAGATCAGTACGTAGATGATCAAGCCGTCGGGCATGTCCATCCGGCCGATGCGGCAGGCGGGGAGATCGGCCTGGGCACTGAGGCTGCCGACCACGCGAATGCTGTGTCCGCTGCGCATCACCTGAGCGTATCCAGGAATCAGCACACGCACGTCATGCAAGGCGCCAAGGGCGCGGGGCAGGGCGGCGGAGACGTCGGCGAGGCCTCCGGTCTTGATCAGGTCGGTCAGCTCGGAGGTGACGAAGAGAATCTTCTTCTTGTCGTCGTGAGTGCTGCGAACCTGCAAGAGAGGGCGCGGCGACAGCGCGATGGCGGGCTGGGTCTTGCTCAAGCGGATGGAACCGGCGTTCACAGCAATACTCATCACAATCTCCCCAAGTGTTCCGGCTTCCAGGCGCCGGCGCCAGTACGAGCATATCTATCCAGTGCAACGATCTGATGACCGTTGCAACCATGAACACAGCAGGCTGGGAAATAATTATTTGAGGCCGCCGAAAGCGGTGCAGGGCTGCGCTGGCCCTAGCTAAAGACCAGACCGAGCGGCCCGGCAGAAAGTTCTGAACTGCAATTAAAAATTAAAGGTAAGGAACTCGATTCCTACAAGTCGCTCCGAACGCTACGCACAGATGAATTCGGCATAACTTCAGGAGGCGACTATGCAGAGCGTCGACGACGTCGTGACGTTCCTTCGCAATCACCGGCTGACGCTGGCCACCGCCGAGTCCTGTACTTGCGGGTTGATGGCCTCGCTGCTGGGCGACATCCCCGGCTGCGGACAGGTGCTCGATAGCGGCTTCGTGGTCTATTCACCGGCGGCCAAGCATCGTCTGCTGCAGGTGAATTTCGACACCATCGAACGCTACGGCCTGACCAGCGAAGAGGTGGCCACGGAAATGGCGATTGGCGCGCTGCACGCCAGCAGTGCCGACTTTAGCGTGGCCAATACGGGCGTCGCCGACGACGCCCAGGCGGATGAGGGCGGCACCCAGTGTTACGCCTGGGCGCTCAGGCAGGGTGAGCGAGTGGCGACAGTCAGCGAAACGGTGAAGTTCGAGGGCGACCGCGTGGCCATTCGCAAACAGGCCGCCCGCCACGGGTTGTCCCAACTGCGGCGCAAATACGCTCAGTTACAGGAAATGCTCGCAGCAACGCGCTGACACGCGTTGCTCAAACCGGCGGCTGTCGTTCGGGCTCGACATGCGCCGGCTGCGAGGTGTCTGGCGCCGGTTTCTGTCCGACGGCCAGGTCGGCGCGCAACTGCGGTAGCGCTTGGGGATACTGGCGCTGGATGAAACCCAGCAGGTTCTCGCGGATGTGGCAGCGCAGATCCCAGTTGCGTGAGGAGTCGGCCGAGCTGACCAACGCACGCAGCTGGATGGCTTTCTCGCCGGCTTCGGTCACCTGTAGCACGCAGACGCGGCCATCCCACAACTCCGGCACGTCCTTGCACAGCCGGCGCAATTCCTCGCGCACAGATTCCAGCGGCAGCGAATAGTCGGCCCAGAGGAACACGCTGCCGATCAGGCTGGAGTTGCGTCGTGTCCAGTTCTGGAACGGCTTCTCGATGAAGTACTGCAGCGGCACCACCAGCCGTCGGTCGTCCCAGATGCGTACTACCACGTAGGTGCCGGTGATTTCCTCGATGCGCCCCCATTCGTCTTCGACGATCACCACATCGTCCAGGCGGATCGGCTGGGTGATCGCGATCTGCAGCCCGGCGATGAGATTGGCGAGCACCGGTCTGGCGGCGAAACCCACCGCCAGTCCGGCGAGACCGGCAGAGGCGAGCAGGCTGGTGCCGAACTGCCGCGCCGAAGGAAAGGTCATCAGCATCGCCGCCACGCCGATGAGCAAGAAGAACAGGCTGAGCGTGCGCAGCAGCACCCGCGACTGGGTCTGAATCTGCCGCGCGCGCAGGTTGTCGCTGACATCGACCGGATTGTTCAGCTCGATCACTTGTTGCAGTCCGCGCAGCAGACGCAACGCGAGCCAGGTGAGGGTCGCGATGATCGCCAGCGCAGTGATGTGCCGCGCAGCCTCGAGCAGCGGAAGGCCGTCCGGTGCCGATTGCCAGACGCCCTGCAGGCCCAGCAAGGGCAGCAGCAGGCGGATGGGTTTGTCCAGATGCTCGGATAGCTCGCGGGTCAGTACGAACCCGCGTGCCAGGCGCAGCATGATGGCCGTGAGCAGCCGACCGAACAGGCTGAGCAGCAACAGTACGGCGATGGCAACCGCCAGCGTGCGCAAGCCCGGACGCGTGATGTAGCTGTCCCATTGCAGGAGGAAGGCTGGAATTTCGATCACGCTGAGTCCAATCCGCGATACCCGGGCAAGAGACTGGCTGCGCGTCGCCGAGTTCAGCCGACCGCCCGTGGGTGCAGTCAGTCGGATGCGGGGAACTCCGCCGCAGGCTTGCTTTTCACACCTTGCAGGCGGGCCAGCGAGCCCAAACCACCTCTGACAGGAGATTTCCCAATGCAAAGTGCACAGACTGGCCACGATGTCCGTACCGAACGCCTGATCGAATGGCTGCGTGATGCCCATGCGATGGAGGCGCAGGCTGAAACCATGCTGAAGAAGCAGGCGAGTCGCATCGAGCACTATCCCAAGCTGAAGGCGCGCATCGAGCAACACATCGTCGAGACCCAGAACCAATCGAAGCTGATCGAGGAGTGCCTGCAGCGGCATGACAAGTCCTACTCGGGTTTGAAGGACCTCGGCGGCAAGATGATGGCGATGGGGCAGGCGATGGGCGGCATGATGGTCAGCGATGAGATCGTCAAGGGCGCCCAGATGGGTTACGTATTCGAGAATCTGGAGATCGCTTCCTACAAGATCCTAATTGCCGCCGCGGAGGCGGTGGGTGACAGCCAGACCAAGGCCGTGTGCGAGCGGATCCTGGTCGAGGAAATCGCGATGGCCGACTGGCTGCGCGACCATCTGGCAGAACTCACCCAGGCCTACCTGACGCGCGCCGCCGAGCCGCATGTCGAGGCCAAGCGCTAAGCGCGCGGGCCATTCGCCAGGCTGGAAAAGGATTCAGGCGGGCTGTGATCGCGTCCGCCTGTTCCGGCATCACCATTTCTCGTACAGCCGTCCGTAAGGGTGCGACGACCGTACGTAATGGAACCTTCGATGAAGCCCAGACCGCTACTGAAAACCCTGACCTTCGCCATTCTCCACTTCATCACCGCATTTACCGTGGTGTATGCGCTCACCGGCAATTTCGCCATCAGCGGTGCCGCAGCACTGATCGAGCCGCTGCTCAACACGGTGGTGTTCTATCTGCATGAGCGGGCGTGGGGTCGCTTCGGCCGGCAGACGGCGGAGCAGAGCCATAGCTATGGCCACGACGTTTTTTTGAAGTATCTGGCCCGTGGCAAGGGCGCCACGCGTGACAGCGGCGTACGCTGATCGCCGACCGGCGCGACGCAGGCGAATCAGTCGATAGCGCTGGCCGTCGCGCGTTCAGCCGGCATTTCACTGCGCGTAACCACCATCTCGATGCGCAGCTCCTGAGCCAGACGTACCAGATTGGCGGCGTCGCGGCACTGATCATGCGTCACACCGAGTACGGTCAGTTCCTCATGATCGCTCTGCTCGCCGTAGACGCGCACGCTGAGACCGCTGGATTCGGCGCGACACTCGCAACGATAAGGCTGCAGGTAGTCGTGCAGGATCGCTTCGATCTTGAACAGGGGAAGTCGCGAGTCCATAAATCCTCCTATGCGGGAGGTTAAGAAGCGTTGGATGTGCCGAGGCGCATCGTCGTTGGTGCCGACCACTGAAGAACCGTAGCAGCCACTCGCCGGATGTAAATCACCATCCGGCACCTTTTGGCGCGCGGCACCGAGAGTCGGCTGAATCCGGCATCCCCAGCCCCTGCCTTTCATCGGTGAGCCTGGCTGGCCCGGCGATCCGTACTGCTGAACTCATATCAGCCCGGGATGACAAAACTGAGTAGGTAGCGGCGCGTGTCCCAGCACAGCGTCATAAAGAGCGGAGGACAAACAGTGAGCAGATTGGCCCTGACATTCGCCCTGAGCGGGCTGCTGGCAATGCCGGCATTCGCCCAGTATCCGGCTGGTACTGCTGGCGACGACCGTGGCTCGCCACCCAGCAGCATGGGCAATCCGACACCCCAGGAGGAAGTGAAGACGCACACGGATGAGCAAGGTCGTACCGTCACCGAGGACGGCCGCCCTGTCGCCAATCCGCAGCGCCACGAGGACGGCTCGACCGACTCGACGCGGCATGCCGACCCAGGCGGCCCCAAGGACTCATCCACTGACGCCGGTAAGCTGGAATAGGCGGCGATTCGACTTCGGAGCGCCGCTCATGGCCCTCGATGAGTACAAGCGCAAGCGCGATTTCACCGCAACGCCGGAGCCGGCAGACAGTGCCTCCAGCGCGCGACGTGAGTGGCAAGCGCTGGAGTTTTGCATCCAGAAGCACGATGCCTCGCGCCTGCACTACGATTTCCGTCTGGAGCTGGACGGTACGCTGAAGAGCTGGGCCATCCCCAAGGGCCCGAGTCTGGACCCGCAGGTACGTCGGTTGGCGGTGCATGTCGAAGACCATCCGCTGGATTACGCCAGTTTCGAGGGACATATCCCCGAAGGCCATTACGGCGCGGGTGACGTAATCGTCTGGGACCGTGGTGTGTGGATACCGGAAGGCGATCCTGCCGAGGGCTACCGCAACGGCAAGCTCAAATTCAGCCTCGCTGGCGAGAAGCTCGGCGGCAGCTGGAATCTGGTACGCACACAGATGAAGGGCAAGCAGGAGCAGTGGTTTCTGATCAAAGGCAGGGACGAGGCGGCCCGCGCCCAGAGCGAGTTCGACGTGGTCAGCGCCGAGCCTGACAGTGTGCTTAGCGAGCGCACGCTGATACCACGCAAGCGCGGCAGCACGGTACCGCCGTCGAGCAAGCGGTCTGCGCCACGACGCCAGCACAGACAGGCGGGTGACGCTTTGCTGGAAGGTGCTCATCCCGCAGCGCTGCCCAAGATCCTGAAGCCGCAGCTGGCGACGCTCGTCGAGGCGGTGCCCGATGGCGATTGGCGCTACGAGATCAAATTCGACGGCTATCGCATCCTTGCGCGCATCGAGGCGGGCGAGGTGCGGCTTTTCACCCGCAACGGCCACGACTGGACCGCGAAGATGCCACAACAGGCGGCGGCGCTGGCGGCGCTGAACATCGATTGTGCCTGGCTGGATGGTGAAGTGGTGGTGCCGAACGAGGAGGGCACGCCGGATTTCCAGGCCCTGCAGAATGCGTTCGAGGCCGGGCGCAGCGGCAACATTCTCTATTACCTGTTCGACGTCCCTTATCTCAATGGCATGGATCTGCGACAGGTCCCGCTGGAACAACGCCGGACCGCGCTGCGACGCGTTCTTGAGGGCAACGGCAGCGAGCTGCTGCGCTTTTCCGAAGATTTCACCGAGCAGCCTGACAGCATTCTGGAAAGCGCCTGCCAGATGAAACTCGAAGGCCTGATCGGCAAGCGCGCCGGCAGTCATTACGCTGGCAAGCGCAGCAGCAGCTGGGTGAAGATCAAGTGCAAGAACCGCCAGGAGTTCATCATCGTCGGCTATACCCAGCCCAAGGGCTCGCGTAGCGGCTTTGGCGCGCTGCTGCTTGGCTTGCATGACGACGCCGGTGCGCTGCGCTACGCCGGCAAGGTCGGCACCGGCTTCAGCCAGGCCACCCTGACCAGCCTGCACAAGCAGCTGAAGGCACTGCACAGTGAACGATGCCCGCTGGAACAGACACCTCCAGCGGCTGACGTGCGGGGCGCACAGTGGTTGCAACCGCAGCTGATGTGCGAAGTCGGCTATGCCGAGATGACCCGTCAAGGCGTGGTGCGCCACGCGGTGTTCCACGGCCTGCGCTCGGACAAGCCGGCCAAGGCGATCACCCGCGAGCGCGCCAAACCACTAACCGGTGGAACGAAAGCCACGCGAGGGAAGCTGAAGAGCGATCCGGTAGCCGGCGGCCGAATCAGGATTTCCAACCCCGAGCGGATCATCGACCCGGGCAGCGGCACGACCAAGCTGGAACTGGCGCGTTTCTATGCGGAGGTCGCACCCTGGGCCTTACCGCATCTGCAAGCCCGGCCGCTGGCGCTGGTCCGCGCGCCGGAGGGCATCACCGGCGAGCTGTTTTTCCAGAAGCACGCGGACAAGCTGAGCATCCCGCACATCACCCAGCTCGACCGCGAGCTCTATCCGCAACATGCGCCACTGCTGGTGATCGACTCGGTCGAGGCGCTGGTCGGCGCCGCGCAGATGGGCACCATCGAGCTGCACAGCTGGAACGCACTGGCGCCGGACCTGACCCACCCGGATCGTTTCGTGCTCGATCTCGACCCGGACCCGGCACTGCCATGGAAACGCATGGTGGAAGCCACCCAGCTAACCCAGACCTTGCTCGACGAGATCGGCCTGAACTCCTACCTCAAGACCAGCGGCGGCAAGGGCATGCACATCGTCGTGCCTCTGCGGCCAAAGCAGGGCTGGAAAGAGGTGAAAGCGTTCAGCCAGGCGATAGCGCGGTATCTGGCCAAGCTGCTGCCTGACCATTTCTCCGCGACCAGCGGGCCGAAGAACCGCATTGGGCGCATCTTCATCGACTATCTACGCAACAGCCAGGGCGCCAGTACCGTCAATGTCTATTCGGTGCGTGCGCGCGAAGGACTGCCGGTGTCGGTGCCGATCCACCGTGCCGAGCTCGGCGAGATCAAGGGCGCCAATGCCTGGAGTGTGCGCAACCTGCTGCCGCGCCTGCAGGAACTGGGCGACGACGATCCCTGGGCGGGCATCGGCGCCTGCGAACAGAGCATTACGTCAGAGATGCGCGAACGCCTGGGCCTCTGAGCGCATCGGCCGGGCGCGTGTGCCTACCATTTTTGATCCGCGAGGTATCGCCATGGACAAGCCGTTGCACATCGACTTCCAGCAGATGGGCCCTTCGCCCGCTCTCGAGACCCAGATCCGTGAGCATTGCGCCGAGCTTGAACAGCGCTGCCAGGACATCATCGGCTGTACCGTCGGGGTGACTGCCATGCAACAGGCCGAACAGCACGGCAAACGCTACAAGGTGGAGGTTCGTCTGACCCTGGCCGACGGTGAGATCCACTCCGATCGGGCTGATCAGCCACCGCAGCCCCACGCCGATCCGTACGTGGCGATCCGCGACAGTTTCGAGGCGGTGCGCTGGCAGCTCGATGAATACGCCCACCGATCATGCGGCGATTTGGCGACTGAAGCGCTGCATCATCAGGGGCTGGTGATCGAGCTGGATGCAGCGGGCGACGGCGGCAGGATCGAGACCACCGATGGCCGGCAGCTGGTCTTTCGACACCACAGCGTGCTGAACGATGCTTTTGGCGCGCTGCAGATCGGCGACGAGGTGCGCTTCGCGGAAGAGCTCGGTGAGCAGGGCCCGATGGCGACTAGGGTGCAGCGGGTCGGCGATCAGCATCCGCAACGCTAGGGCAGAGTCATGTGCGACGGAGCGCGCTAACAAAGAAGCAGCGGGGCGCGGGCGCGTCAGCCGCTGCTGTCCGAGTCAGAAGTTGCCGCACTCGGTCCCTTGGCGCAGGTAGGTGGTGACGTGGGTTTCACCCTTGGAATCGATGTAGGTCATCTTCGCCTCGACCACCTCGCAGCCGCCCTGTGGCACCTCTAGTGAAACCAGCTTGGCAATGTCGAGCTTGTCCCCGTACTCATAGGGAACCGCCTGGGTTTGCGCGTTGGCGACCTGGGCGCAGAGTGCCAGACTGGCGATGCAAAACAGCTTGTTCATATCGGACCTCCACACGAAGTGCTTGGCGGTGCGACATGGCCTGGCCAGGTGGGACCGCGCAAGGCTGGTGCGATGCGGCGCACCAGCGGAATAAAAAGGGCCGCCACGAGGACAAGCGGCCCGGAGAGGGGCCTGCCGGCTGCCATGATCGAAGGAGCACCCGATCTGGCGTCCGGCTCAGCGGTGGAGGGGCCTACCGCTGGGGCCACCGGTGAAGATTACGGCGACGGCGCACCGGGAAAAAGCGCGTCTGCCGTCAAGCACTCTTACCGATCAGGTAACAATCAGGACCAGTACGCCGAATTCCCGATGACCTGATGATAGCGGTCGAACGCCTTGGGCAATTCCAGCTTGAGGAAGTCCAGCCAGGTCTTGGTCTTCGCATCGAGAAAGCGCCGTGACGGGTAGAGCGCGTAGATGCTTTTTTCCTGCAGGCGAAAGCGCGGCAACAATCGCACCAGGGTCCGACGCTGCAAGGCCGGTGCGGCCACGTAGTCGGGCAACAGGCAGATCCCCATGCCGGCTTCGGCGGCGCTGGCCATGGCTTCGGCCACGTTGACCTTGAAGGTGTCGCCGGGGTGGAACAGAAAATCGCCGTCGTCGCTGCTGAACTCCCACGTGTCGGCACAGACCGGGTCGACCAGCCGCAGGCAGCGGTGCTGTTCCAGGTCCTGGGGCTGGCTCGGAACGCCATGCTGGTCGAGGTAACTCGGCGCTGCACAGACGACGTTGAATACCGTGCCAAGATTCTGTGCGATGAGTTCGGAGTCGGGCAGTTCGCGGGAGAGGGTAATGACCACGTCCAGTTCCTCTTCCAGCAAGCCCGGCTGCCGTTGCGACAACATGAGTTCGAGTCGCACCTCGGGATACAGCTGGTTGTAGCGGCTTGCCAGGGTGGCGAGCAACTGGATACCCAGCCCGGTAGTGGAATGCACGCGCAGGCGCCCACGTGGTTTCTGGTGTGCGCCGCAGGCTTCCAGCTGGGCCTGTTCGAGCTGTGCAAGGATCTGCCGGCATTGTTCGAGAAAGCGTGCGCCGGCCTCGGTCAGTGCCAGGCGGCGCGTGGTGCGGTGTAGCAAGCGTGCCTGCAACTGGTTTTCCAGGTCGGAAACCAGGCGCGAAACCTGCGCCGTCGAGGTCGCCGCTTGCGTCGCCGCGGCGGTGAAGCTGCCGGCATCGACCACCCGCACGAACATTTGCATTGCCTGCAGCATATCCATTGATTGTTACCCCTGATGCAACTCGTACGGCCGATGATGCCTGCTTATCGTTAGGAGATGACAGAGCAGTGCAGAGCCCGATTGCCGATACGATCGCGCAGCTCATCACTTGACCTAGGCCAGCCTCAGGTCAGACTGCCCTGTCCGTGCGGCGTCAACTTCATCGACGTCCCCAGCACCATTGAGGTCTTGTTGTGGAACTGCTGCGCCTCGGTTGTCTGTTTGCCGTAACCGCACTGGCTGAAATCCTGGGCTGCTATCTCCCCTGGCTGGTGCTCAAGCAACATAAAAGCTCCCTGCTGCTCGTCCCTGCGGCGCTTTCATTGGCGCTGTTCGCCTGGCTGCTGACGCTGCATCCCACAGCGGCAGGGCGCACGTATGCGGCCTACGGTGGCATGTATATCGCGGTTGCGTTGCTCTGGCTGCGCCTGGTCGATGGCGTCGCGCTGACGCGCTGGGATGTCGCTGGAGCCGCCATCGCTCTGACCGGAATGGCGGTTATTGCCTTGCAGCCCGTTGCTCGCTGAGCCGTTCATCACTACGCGGTTGTCCGGCGATGGTCATCCAGCCGCCGCCGAGAGCGAGGAACAGGTCCACTTGATCCTGCGAGAGCTGGGCCTCGGAGGCCGCGAGGGCGGCTTCGCTGGTGGCCAGGGTCCGTTCCGCGTCCAGGCTGTCGAGGTAGGCGAGGCGGCCTTCCTGATAAAGCGTGCGGTTGTACTCGGCCGCCGCCTTCGCGGCATCGCGTGACGCCCGCAGGGCGCGGTTGCGTTGCAGGTCATGTGCATAACGACTGAGCAATGTTTGGGTTTCGCGCAAGGCGTCGAGCACCACGCCGTCGAAACGCGCGAGCGCGGCATCGGCGCCTGCCTCGGTGGCGCGCACACGAGCGCGGTCGACCTGAGTCGGGAAATGCCAGGCGATATGCGGGCCGAACGCCCAGCGACGGGTTATCGGGTCGCCCATGTGTTCGAGCATGCCGGTGTAACCGGCGCTGGCACCGAGACTGACCTCTGGATACATCATTGCGGTCGCGACTCCTATGTCGGCGGTAGCCGCGGCGAGTTGGCGCTCGGCGGCGCGGATATCCGGCCGCCGCTTGAGCAGCGCGGCGCCGTCGCCCACCGGAATCGGCTGACTCAGCTGCGGCGCATGCTCGCAGGCAGCGACAGGCGACGGCAGGTCGCCGGGTGTGCGGCCGAGCAGGGCGGCGAGCCGGTAGAGCGCGGCCGCTTTCTTCGTCTCGAATGGCGGCAGCTCGGCCTGCAACGCTTGCGTCTGGGCTTGCGCGCGAGAGACGTCTACCTGGTTGCCGCGCCCTCCGGCGAGCAGGCGCTCGGCCACATCGAGCTGGCGACGCTGGATCGACAGCGAATGCTCGGCGATGTGCAGTTCCTCGGTGGCATGGCAGGCCTGCACATAGTTGCGCACCACTTGGGCGACCAGCGTGAGGCGGGCCGCATCGAGCGCGGCCTGGCTAGCCTCGGCATTGGCTGCCGCCGATTCGGTGGCACGCTGCAGTTTGCCGAGCAGGTCGAGCTGGTAGCCGACGGTAAGACCGGCGTCGGCAAGATTCATCACCGGTAGTTTCTCGTGCAGCGCCAGCGCCTCGCTGGACAGCTGGCCACGGGCAAGCGAGCCGCTGCCGCCAATCTCGACTTCCTGAGCGTGATGGGCCATCTGGTAGCCCTCGTAGGCGCGCCGCAGGTTGTGGTACGCGACGCGCACATCGGTGTTGCCGGCCAGCGCGGCGTTAACCAGCTGATTGAGCAGGGGGTCGTCATACAGCCGCCACCAGCCGTCTGGCAGGAGCGGTGCCGCAGAGACTTCGAGGTTGCCAGCAAGATCGAACGGCGCCTGCGCCTTCTCACGCGTGATTGCCGCCTCGTCGGGCAGTCGGTAATCCGGGCCGACCGCAGAGCAGGCGGCGAGGGCGGTGCACAGCGCTAGCAGGGCGCAACGGGAAGTGCGGCTCATTGGATCGCCGGCTCCGCGCCATGATTGTCCGGCCAGGGCAGTACCGAGAGCGTCGCGGTGCGGCCGATCACCAGCCGGATGTCAGTCTGCTGATCCGCGTCCAGCATCACGCGCACCGGTATCCGTTGCGCCAGTCGCACCCAGTTGAAGCTCGGGTCGATATTGGGCAGCAGCGAGGTGCCGCGCGCGCGGTCGCGGTCCTCGATACCGGCGGCGATGCTCTGCACGTGACCGCGCAGGTGTTGTGCTTCGCCCATGATGCGGATGTCCACCGGCTGGCCGATCTCGATGGCGTGCAACTTGGTTTCCTCGAAATAGCCTTCGACGCGCAGCGAATCGGTGTCGACGATCGACAGCACTGGCGTGCCGGTTTTCACGTAATCACCGACACGCATGGTCTGGTCGCTGAGGTAGCCATCCACCGGGCTGAGCACGGTGGTCCGCTTGAGGTCCAGTCGTGCCACGCCGAGTGCCGCCTCGGCGGTGGCCAGCGCGGCTTCGGCGCGCTTGACCTGGGTGTCGCCGATCTCCACGGTTTCCGCCGCGATCAAGTCCTTCAGCACGCGGTTGCGCCTGGCTTCGCGGCGCGCCTGCTCCAGCTGTGCACGGCGTTCCTGTACGGCGGCCAGGGATTCGTCGACGGCCAGCTCGAAGCGCGCCTGATCGATCACGAACAGCACCTGGCCGCGGCTGACCTTCTGGTTGTCACGCACGTGCAGTTCGGTCACCAGCCCGGACACATCCGGTGCCACCTGGATGATGTCGGCGTGTACGTGGCCATCGCGGGTCCACGGTGCTTCCATGTAGTAGTCCCACAGGTGCATGCAGACGATGGCGGCGAAGGCTACGGCCAGCAGGGTCAACATTACCGAGCCGGCGGCGGGTATCCAGTTCTTCACGATTTACATCCGGGGTACTAGGTTGAACAGGGCGCCGAGCACGAGGATGTACAGGGCGAGATTGAACAGCGGTGGGTGCCAGACCCAGCGGTAGAAGCCCAGCCGTTGCAGCAACGCGGCAAGCAGGCTTTTCAGGCCGTAGGCGGCGAGCATCGCGATCAGTAGCACGGGCACGTAGACGCCATAGATATTCAGATGGCCGGTCATGCGCAGACTCCTGCTGGATCGTGCCCTGCGGATGACCGCAATTGCGCCAACGGTGCGGACACACTGGCTGGCGCGTCGGGATACAGCGCCAGACGCAGGCCGTGCAGCGCCTGTGCCGCCTTTTGCGCGATGCGGGTGGGGTTGGTTTGCAGCTGGAGCAGGGCGGCTTCCAGCGCCTGTTGCAAAGGCTGTGGCGCTGGCAGTTGACGATGCGCCTTGGCACAGGTGCGAAAGTGCTCATGAATCATGCCGAGCACTGCTTGTACGGGGCGGTCGTCCACGGCTGACAAATGCAGCTCGCGCAGTTCAAGCAGGCGAAAGCAGATGCGCAGTTCCCGCGCAGCATCATTCAGTGCCAGGCGGTCGTCGCCCAGTTGGGTCAGGCGCGGCAGTAGCTGGGCGGTGCGGTCGACGAAGTTCGAGGCGATGTCTGCATAGTTATGTTTGCGTCGCGTGACTGCCAGCTCGGCCAGGCTTACCCAGCCATGCCGCGCCAGCCGTCGCGCGGCCCGGTGCGCTCCGAACGGGCGGGTCAGGCGCGCCCAGACCAACGCGAATACCACGCCAAGCGCGGTGGACAAAGCGATATCGGCGAACAGCTGGAAGTCTGCGCGGTAGCTGTCCTGGATGGTGATGTTGGAGATCGTCTGCACCGCTACGACGATCACCGTGCCTGCGTGTTGCGGACGTCCGGCGAGGGTGCCAAGCAGTAGCAGGGGTACGGCGAGCAGGGTGGCCAGGCTGCCGAAGTCGTGCACATTGGGCATCAGGGCGAAGAGGTAGATACCGGCTGCTACCGAGGAAATCACCGTGGCGTTCAGAAAGGATTTGATGAACGGTGCCGGGTTGTCCTGGCTGGCAAAGAAACAGCCCGCGACCGCCGCGATGAATACGCCGCTGTAGCCATGCTCCCAGCCGGAAACGAACCACAGCATGCTCAGGCAGAACACCGACAACGCCACCGATGCCGCGGAGAATGCCAGCAGACCGTAGTCATAGTGGCGTGGCCCGCCAACCAGTTGCTGCACGTGATAACGCAGCGTGGGCGTAGCGTCGGTATGACCGGCGCGGAACTGTCGGTGCAGCGTGAGGCAGTCCTGCCACAGGTCGATCAACGCGCGTAGCTGACGCAAGCCGCTGTCGATCGCCAGTGCATGCTCGGGATGGGTGTCGCTGAGCCAGGCCGTCAGCTGCAAACTGCGCTGGCGCAGCAGCTCGGCGTGGCTGGCCGATTCATCGTCCTGAATCCAGCGATCGACGTCTTGCAGGTGTTCCTCCAGCTCCGGCAGCAGGCCGTGCAGTTCGTGCTGCAAACGGTGCAAGGAATCCGCGGCAGCGATCAGCTGCGGCATCAGCATGGCCATGCGCGCGCGGAACTCGCGTGCATGTGTCGCCGCCAGGTGACTGCTGCTGTCGTAGTTCAGGTGGTTGATCATGCCGTCCAGGCCCATCACATCGACCAGCAGCGTGTTCAGTGCACGCTGATCGGCCTCGCCCAGGTGACGGGCATTGAGCATGCGGCTGACCGCAGCACGGCCGTCGCGCAGGAGCAGATTCATCTTCGCGCCCAACGTCGGTGCGATACGACTGGGAAACAGCACCGCGTTGACCACGCTGGCGCAGACGATGCCGAGCAGAATCTCCTCGGAGCGCGACAGTGCGACATCGAAGATCGTCGACGGATGATTGACCTCGGCCAGGCTGATCAATGGCACGGTATAGGCGGCGAGCAGGAAGATGTAGCTGCGCGGCGAACGGTCGAGCAGTGAAAGAAAGAGCAGGGCGCCGATCCACAGCGACATCACCAGGCTCAGCATCAGCGGTTGTTGCGCGAACAGCGGCAGCAGAACCACCGAAGCCGCGGCGCCGAGCAGGGTACCGAGAGCGCGGTAGATGGCCTTGGAGCGGGTCGCCCCGGAGAGCGGATGCGAGACCACGTAAACCGACGCCATGGCCCAGTAGGGATTGTCCAGTGGGATCGCCAGGGCGATGTAGAGCGCAAGCAGGGCAGCAGTCAGCGCTTTGGCCGAAAACAGCCATTCGCGCCAGGTTGGCATATTCATAGAGTTCTATTTCTGGGGCGTGGCCAAGGCGGGAGAGTTGCAGCGCAGCACGCGGGAAACACTAGTCGTTACATTTAACGGCAAACAGGTGTGACAAATTGAACAAGGGCTAGGACAATCGGTGCATTTTCGTGGGCGCCGCCGGAACGGATCGCAAGCATGAACAAACGCATTCCCAACTACGCCTTGTACGGCCAGGCCGCGTTACCGGCATGGCAGGATCTGTTGCATCTGGAGTGGATCGGCGACCGTGGCGACCTGCACCTGCGCGCCATCAAGCCGCATCAGCATGATTCGCTGCTGCAGGTCGTCTACGTGCGCAGCGGTCAGGGTGAGGTGTCGCTGGAGAACAGCCGCATGGCCTTTCATGCGCCATGCCTGATCCTGTTGCCGCAGCGCACCGTGCATGCCTTTCGCTACAGCGTCGATACCGACGGACCGGTCATTACGGCGGCACAGCGGCCGCTAGAGTCGATGGCGAGAATTCTGTCCAGCGATCTGCTGGCACTGATGCAGCGTCCGGCAGTGGTTCCCTTGCCGTGGGAAGCGGACGGTTCCGAACCGATCTGGCCGCTGATCCAGCTGATCCAGGCTGAGGCGCAGAGTCATGCGCGTGGCAACGTAGCCGCCGGGCATGCGCTGTTAATCGCCTTGCTGGTGCAGATCACTCGGTTGGCGCAGCCTGCGATGGCGGCCAGGCCGGTCAACGGGCGGCGATCGGCACTACTGGCGCAATTTCGCGAACTGGTTGACGTGCACTTCAGGCAGCACTGGCCGCTCGGACTTTATGCCGAGGCCCTTGGGATCACTGCAACGACGCTAGGTCGAGCCTGCCGCGAAGAGCTCGGTGAATCGCCAACCGCGGTCATCAACGCGCGGATCGTTCGCGAAGCGCAGCGGCAGCTGGCATACACAGCGCTGGACATTCAGCAGGTCGCTCGCGAACTCGGATTCGCCGATGCAGCGTATTTCAGCCGTTTTTTCCGCAAACAGGCGGGCCTCAAGCCCAGCGAGTTCCGCGCGGCGTTTCGGCATTCCGGAACGGACGAAGTAAACGCGAAAGGCTGATGGTGCGATCCAGGGCAATGAAACCCTTGGGCTGACATTCCAATGTCGTAGGCGGGTTGAGACGGATCGTCGGAGCCATAGGTTCGCATAATCTATATTATGTTAAATAAACGATATCGAGACGGCACAGTGAACTCCCTGGGTGCTTATGCCGGCTGGACTGAGCACTGTGCTGTTCCGCTGTCCTGCTTCACGCTGCTGGTAACCATCCGCTTTGATCACTGCGTTCGCACATCAATCGACCTAACCAGCTGCGACGTCGCGCCAATCTGGCGATCACCGCTCTCCCTGCATGTCCTTGTGTTGCCTTTGGTTGTGTCAGCCGCGCTGTAATGGCGGACACGCAGCTCCGGGCGCTGACAGTTCGCCGAGTAATCCACGCCTGCCGAACCATGAAGAACAACTGAGACCGTGCTGATTGGCAGTTCGGATGTGTTTCTCCGCTAGGAACGGTCCGGTGTACGGCGGCGTTGCTTGTCGCGCTTCTCCGCCAACTACCTGCGCATGGTGCTAAACCTAAAAATGCGGATACGTCGTAGCTACGGCTGCTGACCTTGTTGCCTACCTTTGCGCAGCGCTCCTGATAGGTAGCTGTTACTTCCATCCGCCTTGTATTTTTATACCCCCAGGGGTATAAAAATCAAAAGGAGCGGAAATTGAATCCGAGCTGTAACAGGTCTGGCTCGTGAATCGAAGTCATACATTCCGCGCTTGTTCATGACTATGGATTGAAGGAGAAAGCGGATGAAACGTTTGTTGCTTGCCGGCGTACTGAGCCTTTTTACATACGGTGCCCAGGCAGTAGAGCTCGGTGTGACGGCTCAAGAGGTTTACACCCGGGTACAGCAGAGCGACGCGAAGCTGCTCTTCGTCGATGTTCGCGATCCGGTGGAGATCATGTTCGTCGGCTTTACTGACTCCGCGCATGTGAATGTGCCCTACCTGCTGGTCGACCGCGGTATCTGGGACGATCAGCGCGGTACTTACAAGGTCGCGCAGAATCCGAATTTCGTTGCCGAGATTCGCGCCGAGCTGACAAAACGAGGGCTCGACGAGAACACCGAGATCATCACCATGTGCCGCTCCGGTAGCGAGCGCGGCAAACCCAGCGCGGATTTCCTGCGTGTCAATGGCTTCCCTAATGCCCGTTACGTTATCGATGGCTTCCAGGGTTCCGCAATCAAGGAAGGCCCGCAGGCCGGCTTCCGGTTGCAGAACGGCTGGCAGAACTCCGGGCTGCCATGGTCCCCGAAAATGAACGCGGAAAAAATGTATCGCCCGTAACGCTCACATACCCAATCGAAGAGGCAGCAAATCATGCAAAAGAACATTGGCGGTATCGACAAGATCGCCCGCATCGTAATCGGTATTGGGCTGATCGCATGGGCCGTGCTTGGCGGGCCGGTCTGGGCCTGGATCGGCGTGTTGCCGTTGGTCACCGGATTGCTCGGCTGGTGCCCGGCCTACTCCCTGCTCGGCATCAAGACCTGCCCGCTGAAGAAGTAGCGTTCCAATAGGCCAGGCCGATCCCTTCCTGACCGGTCTGGCCGACTGAGTGGAAGCCGAGGTTGCTATGGATACCACCATCGATACCCGCATCGATGCACCACATCGTCTGGAACACTTCCCTGTCGCGCTATTCGCTAGCGTGATGGGCATCGCTGGCCTTGCAATCGCTTGGCTCAAAGCTGCCCAGACGGGAGTCGTACCCGAGGCAATTGGTGGTGGCGTACGTTGGCTGGCCAGCGGCCTGTTCGCCTTTTTACTACTGGTCTATGTAGTCAAACTGTTGCGGCACCCCGCAGCGGTGCTGGCCGAACGCACTCACCCGCTCAAGCAGAACTTCTTCCCCGCCATTTCCATCGGCGTTCTTTTACTCTCCATTGCCTGGGCTCATACCGCACCCGCGACAGCGCAGTGGCTGTGGAACACCGGCGCGGCACTGCATCTGATTTTTACGCTGTTGGCCATGAGCGGCTGGATTCACCACACTCACTTCGAGATCAAGCACGTCAACCCGGCTTGGTTCATCCCCGTGGTCGGCAACATACTGGTTCCGGTGGTTGGGGCGAGCTCCGCCCACAGTGACATCAGTTGGTTTTTCTTCAGCATCGGCCTGATCTTCTGGCTGGTACTGCTAACCATCGTGCTGTACCGGTTGTTCTTCCACGAACCGCTGCCCGTACGCCTGACACCGACCCTGTTCATCCTCCTCGCCCCTCCGTCGGTAGGCTTCCTCGCCTATCTGGCGTTAACTGACAGTCTGGATGCTTTCGCCCGCATCCTCTACTTTACTGCGCTGTTCCTCGGCCTGCTGCTGACCAGCAACGCCGCGCGCTTTTTCCGCGTGCCTTTTTTCATTTCCGCCTGGGCATACTCCTTCCCGTTGGCAGCACTTACTCTGGCAACCTTCGAGATGGCAGCGCGTACTGGCTTGGTTTTCTACGGCTGGCTGGCCTGGACGCTGCTGGTGTTGCTGAGCAGCGTGGTTGCCATTCTCGCTGGTAAAACGGTGATGGCGGCATTCAAGGGCAGAATCTGCGTGCCTGAATGAACGAGCGGTAAAGGAGCTGCAGCATGTTCCAACGGACCAGCGATATCCCCTACCACCCCAGCTACTGGTTGGGCGCCCTCGGTGCTGGAGGGCTGTCGATCTCGTTCTACATGTATCTGATGTGGATGGTGCCTCATCAGGACTATCCGATGCCGACCTGGGGGCATTTGCTGGCAGCCTGGCAGGCCGACACACCGCTACGCGCGCTGCTGTTGATCGCCGCACCCGGAGTGGCATTGCTGGCTCTGCTGCACCTCCTGCTGCTCGCCTGGAACATCCGCGAGTACCGCTCGGCCGCAGCGCAGCAAGCGCTGTCCACGCTGCGCGGCTCGCCGGGTGAAGTGCAGCTGATGGCGATCCCGCTGACCCTGGCGATGACGGTAAACGTCTGCTTCGCCCTTGGTGCGCTGTTCGTGCCCGGCCTGTGGTCGGTGATCGAATACCTGTTCCCGCTCGCTCTACTCGCCTTCCTGCTCATTGCCTGGAGCGCGTTGCGTATCTACGGTCGCTACCTGGGGCGGATGTTGGTGCATGGCGGCTACCGCAGCGAGGAGCACAATCACTTGTCGCCGCTGATGGCGGTGTTTGCCTTCGCCATGCTTTCGGTGGGGTTCGCCGCGCCCGCCGCCATGTCCCACGTCAAATTAGTGTCGGTGCTCGCCGCCACCCTGTCGATCCTGTTCCTGGTGCTGTCGCTGGTGGTTGCCTTGGTGGTTCTGGTGACAGGCATCGCCGCGATGATGAGCCATGGACTGCAGCCCCAGGCCACGCCAAGCCTGTGGATGCTGATCCCCATTCTGACCCTGCTGGGCATCGAATGGCTGCGCCTGCAGCACGGCCTCAGTCACCACTTCACCGGTGGCGCCAGCAACGGCACCGTCTTCGTAACCCTGACCGCGATCTTCATGCTGCAGCTCGGCGTACTGCTGCTCGGCTACCGAGTAATGCAGCTCAACGGTTACCTGCGCAGCCACCTGAGCGGCCGCGAGCGCAGCCCAGTCAGCTTCGGACTGATCTGCCCCGGGGTGGCGCTGTTCGTCTTGGGCATGTTCTGGTGGCATCTGGTGTGGGTCGGCAGCGGATTGATTCGCCTATACGGCGTGGCGTACTGGGCTGGCATAGCCGTGCTAGCGACGGTCCAGCTGGCGACCTTGACGGCGTTGCTACGCCTGACCTGGAATCTGCTGCTGCGCCGCACGGTATACATCGCTGGAGTCGATGGCTGACGTCCGGCCCAAGGAGCGAAACCTCATGAAGGATGTGAAAGCAGCACTGCGCTGGCTCCTGGCGCTGTTGGTCCTGCTGCCGGCCTTCGCCGGCGCTCAAGGGACGCGCGAGCAAGCACCGAGGCTGGAAGTCTACGTGCGCGACGGCTGCCCGCACTGCGCCGCCGCCAAGGAGTGGTTGGCCACCCTGGCGGGTCGGCGTCCCGAGCTGAACATCGTGCTGCGACAAGTCGATAGCGATCCTGAGGCCCGTGCCGACCTGCTCCGCATCTCCCGTCAAGCAGGCTACTGGCCACCCGGCGTGCCGACGTTCGTGGTCCGCGAACGCGTACTGGTCGGTTTCGACGACGCCGAACACAGCGGCGCACAGCTGCTCGCACTGATCGATGACGGTCCGCCTGCCGCCACCAGCGTGCAGAGCGAGATGTTCGGCACCCTCAGCGTCGAGCGCCTCGGCCTCCCGCTGTTCACCCTCGCCCTCGGTCTGCTTGACGGATTCAACCCCTGTGCAATGTGGGTGCTGCTGTTTCTGCTCTCGTTGCTGGTACACCTGCACGACCGGGCACGTATGGCGACGGTCGCCGGTACCTTCGTGCTGGTCAGCGGCGTGGTCTATTACGCTTTTATGGCCGCCTGGCTCAACTTGTTCCTGCTGGTAGGGCTGTCTACGTTGCTGATCTGGACGCTGGGCACGGTGGCCATCGCCATCGGTGTGGTCAACCTGCGCGACGGCGTGCGCTCGGGCGGCGACTTCACGCTGTCGATTCCCGCTGCGGCTAAGCCTGGCCTGTATGCCCGAATGCGCACCGTACTGCAGGCCGACAGCCTGCTGCCTGCGCTCGTCGGCGTGGCGGCCCTGGCTGTGGTGGTCAACTTCATTGAATTGCTGTGCACCGCCGGCCTGCCGGCGATCTTCACCGCGGTACTGACCCAGCAGGGCCTGGCGCCGCAGGCCCACTATGCCTACCTCGGCCTGTACATCGTCGGCTACATTGCCGACGATGCGCTGATGGTCGCCACCGCAGTAGCCGCGCTGAGTAGTCGCAAGCTATCGGCGCAGACCGGACGCGGGCTGAAGATCCTCAGCGGCCTGGTCATGCTGACCCTGGGTGTGATCATGCTGCTGCGCCCCGACTGGCTGCTGCAGGGGTGAAGCTGAGCTGGCTGGACTATGGTTGTGGTGACAGCCCGCAAGCTGCCTAACGACGAGAGGTGCTTATGACAGTTTCAGGACGGGTAGCTGTCTGGGTGCTCTGGCTGGTCCTGCTGCTGCCCGGTTTGACGCTGGGCGCCACGGCCGATCACAGCCGTTTCAAGGAGCTGCAAGGCCCTTTCGCCAGCGGCGAGGAAGTCACTCGCGCCTGCCTCGGCTGCCATACCGAAGCGGCCAAACAGGTGATGGCTACCCGTCACTGGACCTGGGATTACACCAATCCGGATACTGGCCAACGCTTGGGCAAGAAGACCATGCTCAATGGTTTCTGCATAGGCGACCGATCCAACGAGGCCTTCTGCCAGTCCTGTCACGTCGGCTATGGTTGGAAAGATGCGAGCTTCGATTTCAGCGACGAGAGCAAGGTCGACTGCCTGGCCTGCCACAATACCGGTAACTATCTGAAGCTTGCCGGCCTGGCCGGCCACCCGCCACTGGTACGCACCGAAACCTCGCCCGGCTCAGGCAAGTTCGCTGACCCGGTAGACCTGGCGGCGGTGGCGCGCAACATCGGCGCCACCACGCGCCGCACCTGTGGCACGTGTCATTACTATGGTGGCGGCGGTGACGGGGTGAAACATGGCGATCTCGACTCTTCGCTGAACGCTCCACCGCGCAGCCTCGATGTGCACATGGCCAGCGAGGGGCCGGATTTCAGCTGCTCCACCTGTCATGTTTCAGACCAGCACAAGATCGCCGGCAGCCGCATCAGCGTGACGGCGGCCGATCCGCATGCGCCGATCCTTCGCGGCGAGCGCAGCGCGCGCAACCCATCCACCTGCCAGTCCTGTCACGGCGAGCGACCACACAAAGGCTCGCTACTGCATGCCAGCCGGCTCAACGACCACACCCGCACCCTTGCCTGCCAGAGTTGCCATATTCCGACCTTCGCCCGCGGCGGTGTGCCGACCAAGCTGGGCTGGGACTGGTCAACTGCGGGCAAGATGAACGCCGAGGGCAAACCGTTCCAGACGAAGGACGCCAAGGGGCATGTGATCTACGACAGCCGCAAGGGTGACTTCGTCCTTGGCGAAGATGTGGTGCCCGACTATGTCTGGTTTGACGGCACCGTCACCTATGTACAACCGGATACCCGAATCGATCCGCGCGGCCGCGTGCCGATCAATATCTTTCACGGCGCACCGGGCGCCGAGAACGCACGTATCTGGCCGGTGAAGACCTTCCATAGCCGTCAGCCCTACGACACCGTCCACATGACCTTGCTGGTGCCGCATACCGCCGTGCCTGACGACACCGCCTTCTGGTACAACTTCGACTGGGCCAAGGCGCTGCAGGCCGGCGCCGATGCCACTGGCGCGCCCTACAGCGGCCAGTTCGGCTTCGTCGATACGCGGATGCTCTGGCCTATCACTCACATGGTCGCCCCCAAGGAACAGGCGCTGAACTGTGCCGAGTGCCACTCCAGCCAGAGCCGACTGGCGGCAGTACCTGGTGTCTGGCTGCCGGGCAAGGATCGCAACCCGCTGCTCGATACCTTTGGTTTCAGCCTCGCCGGCCTGGCACTGCTCGGTGTACTGATCCACGCGCTGCTACGCATCGTTGCCCATGCGCATCAAAGGAGGCACTGATATGGCCGAGCGCATGTACCTGTTCACCCGCTTCGAGCGCTTCTGGCACTGGTCGCAGGCATTGCTGATCATCATCCTGCTGTTCAGCGGCTTCGGCATCCACGGCAGCCATGCCCTGCTCGACTTCCGTACCGCGGTCGAAGTCCATGAGACAGCCGCCTGGCTGCTGATTGCCCTTTGGATCTTCGCCATCTTCTGGCATTTCACCACCGGTCAGTGGCGACAGTACGTACCAACCCTGACCAACCTTCAGCGTGTGGCGCTCTACTACGCCCACGGCATCTTCATCGGCGCACCGCACCCCTATAAGGTTACCCGCGAGCGCAAGCACAACCCGCTGCAACGCATTGCCTACCTGGGCGTACTGGTACTGATCAATCCGCTGATCTGGGTGAGCGGCCTGCTTTACCTGTTCTGGGGGCGCGTGGAGGCTTACGTATCGGCTTGGCTGAGCCTGGAACAGATCGCCCTGGTGCACGTCTGCGCGGCCTTCCTGATGCTGATCTTTCTGATCGTGCATGTGTACTTGACCACCACCGGGCATACGCCACTGGCGCATATCCGGGCGATGATCACTGGCTGGGAGGAACGCGACTAACGCCGTTGGCTGCTCACTACCACCACGCAGGTTCATTCGCCGCGTCCCTGCTGCAACCATCCCCGATGGTGCTCATGGTGGATGCCCGCACCCTGCCGAGACCATCAGGGTTCTCTTTAGTGAACCTGGCTTCGCTTACCTCACCAGCGGCTTGCGCGCCACCAGGTCGATCAGTGCAGACATTCCGCGATGGCGGGTGCCCTCCTCGATATGCGCGTCATACTCGGCCAGATGCAGGACCTCCAGCCCGGCGAAGGCCTCACGCAGTAGCCCGGCCGTATAGAGGTGACTCGGATCCTGCGGGCCGCCGGTGCCGTATTGCAGTTGCTCGAGCCGATAACCTTCGAGCAGCAGTAGTCCCCCTGGCTTCAGTGCGCGCTGCATGTTGGCGAACATCTGCGCACGAGCATCCGGACCGGCGAACTGGATGAAGATCGCGACGATGGCGTCAAAACGCTCGCTTCCCCAGTGCCAACTCAGCACGTCAGCACATTCATGGGTGAGGTTCACGCCGCGCTCTGCCGCCAGCAGACGTGACTTCTCGATTGCGCGTGGTGCGGCCTCCACCGCCAGCACATCGAGTCCCTGCTGTGCCAGCCAGACACCATTGCGGCCCTCGCCATCAGCCACCGACAGGACCTTCATCCCAGGCGTGAAACGTTTCACCTGGCTGGCTAGAAAGGCGTTGGGCTCCTTGCCGAACAGGTAATCATCCTCTTTGAAACGCTCATTCCATTGCTCGATCTGCGGATCCATCAGGCTCTCCGAAACTGTTCATGGCGAAGACAATGGGAGGCAATATACCCCCTGGCGTATTAAGACAGGCAAGCCGCGTAGCGGTATTCGAGGCCGACCGCAGGAGTTTGCCGCCGGCAGTCGCCCGCTTGTCGAAGCAGGGCATTTACGTGAGTGTTCGCGCATCGCCTACGCAGACGGGTCAGCTGTTGGCGCCCTCCTCCAGGCGCTTGTGCAGATAGGCGACGACCGCATCGAGACTGATCAGCAGCTGATAATCGGCCTCCGGAATGTTCACGCCGAGACGCTGATGCAGCGCGGAGATGTACCGCAACCAATCCATCGAGTCGAGATCCACTTCATCACGCAGCAGGCGGTCGGGACGCAAACTTTCCACCTCGACTTCCGGGGCGATGCGTTGCAGGGCATCCAGTGCTTCGCGGCGTATCTGAGCTTCGTCCATCTTCATCTCCCGTCACAAACTCTCCGGACTTTGCAGCAAACGGCGGACTTCCGCGAGGAATCGCGCACCGTAATGGCCGTCGCTGACGCGGTGATCTGCAGCCAGGCTCAGCACCACGGTCGGCATCACGCAGAGTTCGCCGGCTTCCACCCACGGCCGTTCGACAATCCGTCCGACACCGACCAGCGCAACCTGCGGTGGGTAGATCACGCCAAACACGCTATCGACGCCCTGCTCGCCCAACTGAGTGACGGTCAGAGTGGCATCGCTCATTTCCGAGCTGCGCAATGATCCGCTGCGAGCGCGCTGGACCAGATCGCTAAGCTCCGTCATCAGTTGTGGCAACGGCTTGTCCGCGACATCGTGCAACGCCGGCGCGATCAGCCCGCCCTGGCGCAGGGCGATCGCGACACCGAGGTGGATGCCTTTGGCGGGTTGGAAGGTATTGTCCTGCCAGTAGCCGTTGAGCTGCGGATACTCACGCAACGCCAACGCCACGGCCTTGAGCAGCAGCACGCTGGCGAGCAGCCGCTGCTCCGGAGTGCGCTCGGCGTTGTATGCGTGGAGCCACCGGGAGGCGGCCCCGAAGGCCACGGTTTCGCTCAGGTAGTAGTGGGGAATCTCCCGCTTGGAGCGGCTCATGGCGGCGGCGATGGCCTGGCGCATCGCCGCGTTGCGATCCTGGGAAGTGGCCTTCGGCAGTCCAGCCTCCACGTCCTCCAGGGTGATCGTGCCCTGTGGGCCGCTGCCAGTCAGCTGCGCCGGATCGAGGCCAAGTTCAGCGGCGCGCTTGCGTGCCGCCGGAGAGATGCGTGGTCGTGTCGGGCTGACCCCCGGCGCAGTTGGTGCAGTCCCTGCTGGCTGTTCTGCCGGCAGCGCAGCACGCGCCGCGGCGCTCTGGGCCATTGCGGCTTCGCGGGATTCGCCGGCTTCAAGCAGCGTCGCGATGGCTGTGCCGACCGGGATCTTGCAACCAGGCTCGATCAGCAGCTCCAGAACCTCGCCGGTCTGCCAGCATTCGACGTCCACTGCCGCCTTGGAGGTATCGACCACCGCGATCACCTCGCCGCGCTCGATGCGCTCGCCAGGTTTCACCTTCCATTCCAGCAAGGTGCCTTCGTCCATGTCTGCGCCAAGCGATGGCAGTTTGAAAACGATCATTCACACCTCGTCGTCGATTCCAACATTACTGACAAAGCTTGCGCGCCGCCGCGATGATGGTCGGCACCTGTGGCAGCGCCGCGTCCTCCAGGTGCTTGGCATAGGGAATGGGCACCTCCGCGCTGCACACGCGTGCTGGCGGTGCGTCGAGCTCGAAGAAGCCTTGCTCGATGATGCGCGTGATGATCTCGGCTGCCAGACTGCCGCTGCACCAGCCTTCGTCGACCACCAGCGCGCGACGGGTCTTGCGTACCGACTCCAGAATGGTCGCGTCGTCCAACGGGCGCAGCACGCGCAGGTCGATGACCTCCGCGGCCACGCCCTCCTCCGCCAGCTGCTGCGCTGCCTGCAGTGCTTTGTGCAAAGTGCCGCCGTAGGCGATCAAGGTCAGATCGCTGCCCTCCCGACGCACGCGGGCAGAGCGAATGTCCACCGTCGGCGCCCTGTCCAGCTCATCTTCCAGGTTGTACAGCTGGGCGTGTTCGAAGATCAGCACCGGGTCCGGGTTTTGCAGCGCCGGCCAGAGCATGCCGCGGGCATCCTCGACGGTGGCCGGCGCCAGAATCTTCAAGCCCGGGATATGCGCGAACCAGCCCTCCAGGCTGTGAGAATGTTGCGCCGCCAGTTGGCGGCCAGCGCCGGTAGCCATGCGCAGCACCAGAGGCACGGAAAACTGCCCACCGGACATGTGGCGCAGCGTCGCCGCGGTATTGATCAGCGGGTCAAGGGCCAACAGGGCAAAATTCACCGTCATGACTTCGACGATCGGGCGCATGCCGCCGAGCGCCGCGCCAATACCGGCTCCCACGAAAGCCAGTTCGGACAAGGGCGTGTCACGTATGCGCTCACCGCTGAACTCTTCCAACAAGCCCTTGGAGACCGCATAGGTTCCGCCGTAGCGGCCGACGTCCTCGCCCATCAGGAACACCCGTTCGTCACGCTGCAACGCTTCGCGCAGGGCTTCACGCAGCGCCTCCCGGTAGGTGATACGGGGACTCATGGCTGCACCTCCGGCGTGTAGACATCCATGCAAAGGTTCTCCGTCGGCTCAAGGGTGCCACCTTCGGCATAAGCGACTGCCGCTTCCACCTCGTTCTTCACCGCTGCGGCAATTTCGAGGAAGCCCTGCTCATCGAGCAGCCCCAATGCCTTGAGCCGGGCGCTATAGGTATGGATCGGACCGCGCTCCTTCCACTTTTCCACTTCCGCCTTGTCGCGATATAGCTCCGGATCGAACATCGAATGAGCACGGAAACGGTAGGTCTGGAACTCGAGAAAGTACGGTCCCTGGCCGCTGCGAACATGCTCTACCGCCGCGCGGGTGGCCTCGTGTACGGCGACCACATCCATGCCATCCACGGCGCTGGCAGACACGCGATAGGCTGCGGCCTTGGCGCAGAGATCGGTTTGCGATTGCGAGCGCGCCAGCGCGGTGCCCATGGCGTAGAGGTTGTTCTCGCAGCAGAACAGCACGGGTAGTTTCCACAGCGCCGCCAAGTTCATCGATTCGTGAAACGCACCTTCGGCCATCGCGCCTTCGCCGAAGAAACACACACTGATGCGCCTACCCTTCTGCATGCGTTCGGCCAGGGCGAGGCCAACAGCCAACGGCAGGCCACCGCCCACGATTGCGTTACCACCGAAGAAGCGTGTCGTCGCATCGAACAGGTGCATGGAGCCGCCGCGCCCGTGCGAGCAGCCCTCCTGCCGGCCATACATCTCGGCCATGATCGCGTTCATCGGCACGCCCTGAATCAGCGCATGGCCATGCTCGCGATAGGTCGCAATCACCGCATCGTCCGCGGCCAGGGCATGCAGCGCCCCCACCGCCACGGCTTCCTCGCCGATGTACAGGTGCAGGAAACCGCGGATCTTGCCTTCGCCGTACAGCTCGGCAGCACGCTCCTCCATCCGGCGGATGCGCAGCATGTCGCGCAACAGCGTCAGGGCGAACTCCTGTGGGTACGGTACAGACGCTGGCGTGGTCATAACGGGTTCTCCAGCGTCGAGGTGTCTCCTTCCGGCAACCCCAGCTCACGGGCCTTGAGCAACCGGCGCATCAGCTTGCCGCTACGCGTGCGTGGCAGGCTGGCGAGAAACTCCAGCTCTTTCGGAGCCACGGCGGCGCCCAGGCGCTTGCGCGCATGGCCGATCAGCTCGTCATGCAGCGCCTCGCTGGCCTCGCGTCCGCGTTTCAGCGAGACGAACGCCTTGACTGTCTCGCCCAGCAACGGGTCGGGTTTGCCGATCACTGCCGCCTCAGCCACGGCGGAATGCTCCATCAGCGTGCTCTCCACCTCGAAGGGGCCGATCAGGTGACCGGCAGACTTGATCACATCGTCGCTACGACCGATGAACCAGTAGTAACCATCGGCGTCGCGGCGCGCGAGATCGCCGCTCAGGTACCAGTCGCCGACGAAGCAGCGGCGGTAGCGCTCCTCCTGACCGAGGTAGGTACGGAACATGCCGGGCCAGGGTTGCTTCAGCGCCAGCTCCCCGACCTGCTCGTCGTCCAGCAGCGTCAGGCTGCCGTCTTCGCCATGCTGGACGATGGCCGCTTCCACACCTGGCAGCGGCTTGCCCATCGAGCCCGGCTTGATCGGCATGACCGGAATGTTGGCGATCATGATTCCGCCTGTTTCGGTCTGCCACCAGTTGTCATGGATCGGCAGTCCGAGCACTTCCTTGCCCCACCAGACGGCCTCGGGATTGAGCGGTTCGCCGACGCTGGCGACGAACCGCAACTGGGGGTGGAAATGTCGGCGCGCCAGCTCCGGCCCCGCCTTCATCAGCATGCGAATGGCCGTCGGCGCGGTGTACCAGACGGTGATCCGCTCCTTCTCCAGGATGCCGTACCAGCGCTCGGCGTCGAAGTCGCCGCAATCGACCACACTGGTCACGCCCAACAGCAGCGGCGCAAGGATGCCGTAGGAGGTGCCGGTGACCCAGCCGGGATCTGCGCTGCACCAGTAGATATCGTCCGGATGCAGGTCCAGGGCGTACTTGCCGGTGATGTAATGGGTCAGCGCCGCTCCGTGCACGTGCAGCGCACCTTTTGGTGTGCCGGTGGTGCCGCTGGTGAAGTGCAGCAGCGACGGCGTGTCAGCGGTGGTCGCTGCGATTGCGAAGTCCTCACTCGCGGCAGCCAGCAGATCGCCGAGATCCAGCGTGCCGTCGAGCCGAGCGTGACCGCCAGTCTCGTCATACAGCAACACGTGCTTGAGCAATGGCAGCTTGTCACGCAGACCGGCGACCTTCTTGCGATACAGCGCCTCGCTGGTCAGCAGCACGCTGCACTCGCCGAGGCGCAGACGGGTTTCCAGCGGTTCCGGGCCGAACGCGGAGAACAGCGGCGATACCACGCAGCCATTCTTCAAGCCACCCAGCACGCCGAGATAGAGCTCGAGGCCCCGGTTGCACAGCACGAACAGACGCTCCCCCGGCGCAACACCAAGCTGTTTGAGCACATTGGCGAAGCGATTGGTCTGCCGGCTGAGCTGTAGATAGCTCAGCTCGCGACGACTGCCGTTGCGTTCGAGAAAACGTAGCGCGGGATGCTGGGCGCGCGGGCCAGCGGCATGCCGATCCACTGCCTCGTGGGCAAGATTCAGTCCCCCGCCTGGCAGTCCGCTCAGGGCGCTGGCTGCCGCCTGCCAGGTGAACCGGGCCTCGGCGAACGCGCTGTCGGGCCAGTTGGGCGCGACCGGTAGATCCTTTGCTGTCTTTTCGATGATGGCCGAGCGCATATCGCGGTTTCCTGGCAGGTCGGTGATCGGCATGACGCGCAGAAGCCGTGCAGAAGCGAAGTGGCATTCGCGCGAAGCTTGGCACTGAGGCTAGATGCGAATCGGCAAAACGGCTTGATCAGCATCAACGAACTATTTTCCAGCGGCACCGCCATCGTGCCGCCGACATGATCCGAATCAAACCCGGCGGAGCATTCCGGTCGCAGTATCGTTTGCGTCTCCACTATCCCCAGGGAGGGACTAGCGATGGCCAATACCGACCAGCAAGTGTCGAAAGGCACCGATAATCCGCACAAGAAGTCTGATAAAGCCGAGTCCTGGAACCCACTGGACAGTCTGCGCCGGCAGGCCGACCGGCTATTCGACGAGTTCGGTCACGGCAGACCGCACCTGCCCTTCTTTCGCCGCCCCAGCCAGGTCGAGTCGCTTCTGCAGTCGCACACGCTGCCGGCGACCATGCCGGCGGTGGACATCACCGAGAAGGATCAACTGTTCGAAGTGACCGTCGAGGTCCCCGGGATGGAAGAGCAGGACATACGGGTCAAGGTCGTTAACGGCGCTCTGGAGATCAGTGGAGAGAAAACCGAAGCTCGCGAGGAAAAGAACAAGGACTACTACATTGCCGAACGCCATTACGGTTCGTTCAAACGGAGCTTCAACCTGCCGGAGAACATCGATGTCGAGGGCATCGAAGCGCATTTCGGCAGCCATGGCGTGCTGACCATTACCCTACCCAAGACTGCCGTACCCGCGCGGCCGGAAAGGCAGATTCCGATCTCTCCCGCCTGATGTCTGACCTGCCCGCCACGCGCTGCGCAAGGCTGTCTAGACTCCAGGACAGGCTGGCAGAGGGTCGGACGGATGCCTAGGGTAACGCGCGGCGCGCGTGGGTCTGTGGGCGAGGCAGTGGCAAACGCTTGCGGTGAGTCGATGACTGTTCAGCAGGAGGTCATCGACTTTCTCGCGTGCCCGGAAAGCTACGGTGCGCCGGGCACTGCGGTGGAAATCATCGAAACCCACGGCTCGCTGATCTTTCTGCACGATGAACGGGCGTACAAGCTCAAGCGCGCGATCGCCTATGCCGCGCTGGATTTCCTCACGCTCGACAAGCGCGAGCGTGCCTGCCATGCCGAGTTGCGGCTCAACCGTCGTACCGCGCCAGGCATCTACCTGGAAGTGCGCTCGATCACCCGTCGAAGCGACGGCCGGCTGGCATTCGATGGTGCAGGCGAGGTGCTCGACTGGGTAGTGGTCATGCGTCGCTTCCCACAGACGGCGCTGTTCGAACATATGGCCCTGACCGGTCAGCTCACGCCAACGCTGATTCAGACGCTGGGCGCTGAAATCGCACGTTTCCACGCCTTTGCGGAAGTCACACCGGAGTTTGGTGGCAGTGCAGGTATCCGTTGGGCGATCGAGAGCAATCATCAGGAGATGTCTCGCTACCCGCAACTGCTAGACGGCGAAACCGTCCAGGCGTTGTATCGCGATCAGCTGGCGCTGCTCGAACGGCAGGCGCCGACGCTCGAGCAGCGCCGCAACAGCGGCCGTGTGCGGCGCTGTCATGGCGACATGCGGCTGGCCAATATCTGCCTGTTCGAAGGTCGACCAACGTTGTTCGATGGCATTGAGTTCAGCGATCGGATCGCCTGTATCGATGTGCTCTACGACCTCGCCTTCGTGCTGATGGATCTGCAGCATCACCACCTTGGGGCACTGGTGCCATTGTTGCTGCGGGCGTATCTGGAGAGCGGTGACGAATCACCGGACTGCCTGCCGCTGCCGCTGCCGCTGTTTCTCTCAGTCCGCGCAGCGACCCGCTGCTTCACATTGGCCGGAAGCGCTCTGCGGCAGAGTACGCCACGCGCCAGACAAGAAAAGACCGCGCAGGCCCAGGCCCTGCTGCGCCAATCACGCATCTATCTGCTGGATCACCAGGCTCTCGGCCTGGACTTCCCGCAGTTATCGCAAACCAGCCCCCTTTCGACCAGGAGTCAGCCATGACCACCCGTTCCCCGCTGCTGTTCGCCCTGCATGGCACCAAGGACTACGCCGCCCGCGTGGCCCGGGACATGGGGCTCGAGCTGGCCGAGCACGAAGAGCGCCTCTTCGAGGATGGCGAGCACAAGACCCGCGCGCTGACGCCGGTCGACGCGCGCAGTGTGGTGGTTTTCCATGCACTGTATGGCGACGACGAGCGCAGCGTGAACGATAAGCTCTGTCGCCTGCTGTTCTTCTGCGGCGCACTCAAGGATGCCGGCGCACGCCATGTGCAGGTGGTGGCGCCGTATCTGTGCTACGCCCGCAAGGAGCGCCGCACCCAGTACCAGGACCCGATCATCACCCGCTACGTCGCAGCACTGTTCGAGGCGTGCCAGGTGGATCGTCTGACGACGCTCGAAGTGCATAACGTAGCTGCCTTCGATAACGCGTTCCGCATTCCGACCCGCCATATCGAGAGCGCCGAGCTGTTTGCCGAGCATTTCGCACCACTGGCGGCTGAGGCCGAACTGGTCGCCGTTTCGCCGGATGCGGGTGGTGCCAAGCGCGCCGAATCATTCCGTCGCGCCCTGGAGCGGCGTACTGGACGCGCCGTTACCAGCGCCTACATGGAGAAATACCGGAGCAACGACATCGTCACCGGAGCGATGTTGGTCGGTGAGGTCAGCGGTCGGATCGCGGTAATCGTCGACGATCTGATCAGCACCGGCGGTACGCTACTGCGCGCAGGTCAGGCTTGCCGCAACGCCGGAGCGCAGCAAGTCTACGCTGCTGCTACGCATGGGCTGTTCACCGCCGGGGCCGACCTGCTGAACAGTCCGGTTTTCGAGCGGGTCGTCATCACCGACACGGTTCCGCCGTTCCGCCTGGAGGCTGACCTGGCAAGTCGCCGATTGGAGATTCTCGACACCAGCAAGACGGTCGCCGCTGCCCTGATGGCTGAATACGCCTGAAGCGCTCGGACGGTCCCGACTCCATAGCAAAACCCGGCTTGCGCAGGCTTGCCGCCAGTTTCCCGACTACAGTCATGACAAGAGCCAGCGGAATGCCACTCATGATTAGGAGTCTTGCCATGCCTGCACGTCGGAAGTCCTGCAGCTGCTCTGCCTCCCTGAAATGCCGCGAATGCGCCCTGAAGCGGGTCTGTTTGCCCGCAAGCCTGAGCGATGTCGAACTGGAGCAGCTGGAAGGCATCATCCGGCACAACCGGCGCCTGCGAAAACAGGAATATCTGTTCCGCGCCAACGAGGCGACGCGTCAGGTTTACGCGCTGCGCAGCGGCGCACTGAAAACCTGTCTGACCAGGCGCGACGGCAGCGAGCTGGTCACCGGTTTCGTCTTTCCTGGCGAGCTGGTCGGGCTGGACGCCTTCGGTGGCGAGCAGTTTCCCAGCCACGCGATGGCGTTGGAGGCGTCGGTGGTCTGCGTCATTCCGCTCGCGCCGCTCGAAGAGCTGGTGGGCACCAGTGCGCGGCTGCGCAGAACGCTGCTGAAATCCATGAGTCACGAGTTACACAGCGAACAGCAGCACCTCAGCCATAACCGCGAGAGCGCAGGCCAGCGCTTCATCGCCTTCCTGCGCGATCTGTCGGTACGTAACGGTCGGCGCGGACTCTCCCCTACGCAGTTAATTCTACCCATGACCCGCGCGGAAATAGGAAGCTATCTGGGCCTGACGACCGAAACCATCAGCCGGCTGTTCACCCGTTATCGCCAGCTCGGTCTGATCGAAAGCAACGGTCGCGAGGTTCGGCTGCTGGATGTCGCTTCGCTGCTGCAGCTCGAACGCCTGGACAGCCACGAAGCAGCTTGCCTGGTAGGGTGATCCGGGGGGCGGTTGATCCTCATCAAGGCCCACCTGACCTTCTGGGCAATAATCGATGCGCGATTTACGGCCACCTTTGCCTGCCCGAGGATTCTCGGTGCAGCACAACAGCCCCGGCACGCTTACGCCCGGGAAGCGATGAAAAGAACAGGGAGACACGACTTGCAGTCCTACGAACTACCTGTGGAACGTCTTTATCACGCCTGTGACGATGGCCAGCTTTCCTTCGAAACCACCGCAGAACTCCCCGATCTGGCCGAAACCCTGGGGCAGAATCGCGCCCTCGACGCCTTGCGCTTCGGTGTCGGCATCCGCCATGAAGGCTACAACCTCTATGTGATGGGTTCGCCCGGGCTCGGCAAGCATGCCATCGTGCGCGACCTGCTTGCGCAACGTGCTGCTGAGGTCCGTGAGACGCCGGACTGGTGCTACATCAACAACTTCCGCACGCCGCACAAGCCACTGGTGCTGCGCCTGCCGGCTGGGACTGGCGTAGCCCTGCGCGACGATATGCAGCGTCTGGTTCGCGAGCTGATCGGTGCGTTGCCCGCGGCCTTCGACAGCGACGACTACCGCAATGCCGTGCAGGCAATCAAGGACGAGTTCAAGGCCCGTGAGGAAGCGCTGTTCGGCAGCGTCGGCGAGCAGGCCCGGCAGGCGGACATCATGCTGATGAGCACGCCGTCGGGTTACACCCTGGCGCCGCTGAAGAATGGCGAAGTGCTGGGTGCCGTGGAGTTCGAGCATCTGTCCGACGAGGAAAAGCAGCGTATCGAGCAGAGCAGTGAGACGTTGCGCCAGGCCCTGCGTCAAACCCTGCAACAGATTGCGGCCTGGCATCGCGAGCACGACAAGCGCATCGAGCAACTTAACGCCGACACTATTCGCGCTACGGTCGACAGCCACATGTCCGAGCTCGAAGAGCGCTACAAGGCCTTGCCGGAAGCGATGGCCTTTCTCGCCGAGGTCAAGCAGGACATCATCGAGAAAGGCGAGGATACCTTCGCCAATGTCGAGCCGACCAAGGCGTTCAGTCATCGCCTTTCGCCGTTCAACCGCTACTTCGTCAACGTGCTGGTGGACAACGCCAACAGCACCGGTGCGCCGCTGGTCTATGAGGATCACCCGAACTACCAGAACCTCATGGGACGAGTCGAGCACATGGCGCACATGGGCACCCTGCTAACCGATTTCACCTTGATCAAGAGCGGCGCGCTGCACCGTGCCAACGGCGGCTACCTGGTGCTGGACGCGCGCAAGCTGCTGATGCAGCCGTTCGCCTGGGAGGCGCTCAAGCGGGCTCTGCAGGCGCGGGAGCTGCGCCTGCAATCGCTGGAGCAGATGCTCAGTCTGGGCAGTACGATCTCACTGGAGCCCGATCCAATTCCGCTGGATGTGAAGGTAGTGCTGGTTGGCGACCGCCTGCTCTACCATCTTCTCAACCAGTACGATCCGGAGTTCGCTCTGCTGTTCAAGGTAGAGGCTGACTTTGCCGAAGATTTCGAGCGCACCCCGGAAAATACCCTGCTCTACGCCCGTCTGCTGGCCACCCTGCAGCGCCGGGAGAAGCTCAAACCCCTGCAACGCAGCGCCGTGGCGCGATTGATCGAGTATGCCTCGCGGCACGTCGACGACGCCGAACGGCTGTCGCTGCATGTGGCAAGCATGCTGGACATGCTGCGCGAGTCGGATTTCTGGGCCGGCGAACAGCACAGCGAAGTGATTCGCCGGGAGGATGTAGATCGCGCAGTCAGCGAATCGCTGCATCGTGCCGACCAGATGCGCGAGCGTATGCACGAGGCCGTGCTGCGCAATCTGCGCCTGATCGACAGCAGCGGCAGCCAGATCGGCCAGATCAACGGACTGGCGGTGATTCAGCTGGGCAAGCATGCGTTCGGCCATCCAGTGCGAATTACCTCCACCGCCCGGCTGGGCGATGGCAAGGTCATCGATATCGAACGTGAGGTCGAGCTGGGCGGCGCGCTGCACTCCAAGGGCGTGATGATCCTCAGCTCATACCTGGCGAGCCGTTTCGCGGGTAACGCACCGCTGTCGCTGGCGGCCAGTCTGGTGTTCGAGCAGTCTTACGGGCCGGTGGAAGGTGACAGCGCCTCGGCCGCGGAGCTCTGCGTGTTGCAGTCGGCGCTGGCCAACCTCCCGCTGCGTCAGGATCTGGCCATTACCGGTTCGGTCAACCAGCACGGCAACATTCAGGTCATCGGCGGCGTCAACGAGAAGATCGAAGGCTTCTTCGACATCTGCCAGGCTCGCGGTCTGAGTGGGAGCCAGGGCGTGATCATTCCGCAGGACAATGCCAAACATCTGATGCTGCGTCAGGACGTGGTCGACGCCGTGCGCCAGGGCTTGTTCCACGTCTACGGCGTCAGCCAGATAGACGAGGCGATGGAGCTGCTCTGCGGACTGCCTGCCGGTGTTGCAGATGTTCAGGGTGTGTATCCCGAGAACAGCGTGAACGGCGCGGTGCAGCGGCGCCTGCGTGAACTCGGCGATCTGCGGCAACGCTTCAGCCATCCGGAAAACGCCAACCATGATCATCCGAACAACAGCTGAGCTGGCGCGCCCGGCGCGGGTACTGCTGGCCCTGGAGCCGACGGGCATCAACCCCGCCTCGCTGCAGCTGGCTGTGCAGCTATCGCACAGCCTCAAAGCGGAACTGCGCAGCCTGCTGATGGAGGACCTGGCGCTGCTGCGGGCGGCCACCCTGCCCTTCGCACGTGAGATCAGGGGGAGTGGCGAAGATCATCCGCTGGACCCGGTGACGCTTGAGCGCAGCCTGCGCGTCAGTGAGACCCGGCTGCGTGAGCAGGTGGCCCGACAGGTCGAGCCACGCGGTATCGTCTGGTCGATGCGCAGCCTGCGCGGAAGCGGGCTCGCGGCATTGCTGGATGAATGGAGCCTGACCGACTTCATGGTTCTCGGCCGGGCGCCTCGCACGCCGTGGAGCACGTTGCCGGCAACCGGACATGCCATGCTGCTCTACCGCAACAGCGATGACCTGACCCACGCTCAACAGGTGCTGAGCGATCTGGCACGGAGCATCTCCCCGCCGCTGCCGCAACTGACCGTGGAAACACTGCGCTGGGTCGATGTGGCGCAGAGCCTGCCGCTGCTGCGTCGGTGCAATCCCGGGCTGATCCTGCTTGCCGGAGGGTCCGCCTGCTGGCCATCCGGCGAGCTGCGCGCGTTGCTTGAAGGGTTGGATTGCCCGGTGCTGCTTCTGCCTGGAGAACCCAGCGCCTGACGGGCCTTATTCCAACGGCAGTCCTCCGCGCTCGTCGTCGTTTTTCTCTGGCAGCTCCGTCATCGTCGCCTCGGTCAGCAACAGCACGCTGGCGACCGATACGGCGTTTTCCAGCGCGATGCGCATGACCTTGGTCGGGTCGATGATCCCGGCCTCGTACATATCGACATACCGATTGGCTGCGGCGTCGTAGCCGACATTGCCGGACTCGGCAAGCAGGCGCGCGACCACCACACCGTCATCCACCGCGGAGTTGTCGGCGATGGTGCGGGTGGGGGCTTCCAGCGCACGGCGCAGGATCTGCATGCCGGTACGCTCGTCGCCGTCGCACTGGGTTTCCTGCGCGGCTACCGCCACGACACTGCGCAGCAGCGACAAGCCGCCACCGGGCACGATGCCTTCGGCCATCGCTGCCTTGGTCGCCGAGATGGCATCATCAAGCGCGTCCTTCTTGGTCTTCATCTCTGCTTCGGTCGGTGCGCCGACGCGAATCACCGCCACGCCACCGGCCAGCTTGGCCAGGCGTTCGCGCAGCTTCTCGCGGTCATAATCGCTGCTGCTCTGCTCAATTTGCGTGCGAATCTGCTGCATGCGTGCCTCGATCGCTTCGCGCGCACCGGCTCCTCCGACCAGCGTGCTGTGCTCACGATCCACCACTACGCGGCGGACATGCCCCAGTTGTTCGAGGCCAACCTGTTCCAGACTGATGCCAAGGTCGGGCGAGACCACCTGTGCGCCGGTGAGCACCGCGATGTCCTGAATCATCTCCTTGCGCCGGTCACCGAAGCCCGGAGCCTTCACGCCCACCACATGCAGCACACCACGAATGTGGTTGACGATCAGCGTCGCCAACGCCTCGCCTTCGATATCTTCGGCAATCAGCAAGAGGGGGCGACCGCTCTTGGCGATCATCTCCAGCAATGGGATAAGGTCCTTGAGCATGCCAATCTTCTGCTCGCATAGCAGAACGTAGGCGTCCTCGAGGACCGCCTGCATCTTCTCGGTGTCGGTGATGAAATACGGCGACACGTAGCCGCGATCGAACTGCAGGCCTTCGACCACCTCCAGTACGGTTTCCGTGGTCTTCGATTCCTCGACGGTGATGACGCCGTCGTCGCCGACCTTTTCCATGGCATCGGCCACCAGTTCGCCGATGGATGGATCGTTATGTGCCGAGATCGTGGCGATCTGTGCCTTTTCCTTGCGGCTTTTTACTGGTTTCGATTGTGCACGCAGCGACTCTATGGCTGTTTGCAGTCCGCGATCGAGGCCACGCTTGAGGTCGATTGCACTCGCCCCGGCAACGATATTGCGCACGCCCTCGGCAAGGATCGCGTGGGCCAGGATCGTCGAAGTGCTGGTGCCGTCGCCCACGGCTTCACCCGTGCGTTCGGCAGCCTGGCGCAGCATTTGCGCACCCAGGTCCTCTTCCGGATCCTCGAGACTGATCTGCTTGGCAATGGTCACGCCATCATTACAGACCTGAGGCGTGCCGTACTTGCGACGAATCAGCACCGATTTGGACTTCGGCCCCAGGGTGACGCGGATGGCAGAAGCCAGTTGTTCGGCGCCACGCAGGATCTTCTCCCGAGCGGCGTTGCGAAACATCAGCTTGGTGTGTGCCATGGGCTGCATCCTCCGGTTTTCGACGCAGCTTTGTTCAGGCTTCCCCCCGCATGTTTGATCCGCATCAACGGAAGATCATCGTTCGCGCGCTGTTGTGTGCATGCGAATTGCGCGTTATGCGTCGAAAAGCGCCAGAACGTACAGCAGACTGTCGCAAACAAACGGATTCGGATACGCAACCTTCGACCGACTGGCTCGATCGGACCTATCCCTGACCGGATACCCGGCGTGGTATGTTGCGGCGTCCAACCGATCGGGAGTTTTTCCTATGCTGCTTCGCCTATTGACCGCGGGCTGCCTGAGCGCCGTTTGCCTGTCCGCCACGGCTCAGGAACATCATGACCACGCTGCGCCAGCTCCAGCGCAGGCCGCCGACATCTCCGTAAGCCAGGTGTGGTCGCGTGCCATGCCGCCCAGCGCGCCGACCGGTGCGGTGTATTTCCTGTTGAACAACGGCGGCAAGCAGGATGATCGTCTGATCGCTGCGCATACCGAACGTGCGGAGAAAACCGAACTGCATACGCATGTGCATGAAGGCGATGTGATGCGCATGCAGCAAGTGGAGTCGGTAGCCGTCCCTGCGGGCGATACGGTTCAGTTCCAGCCTGGCGGCAACCACGTGATGCTGTTCGGCCTGAAGCAGCCGCTGGCCGCTGGCGAACGCTTCGCGCTGACTCTGGAGTTCGAGCACGCCGGCGAAATTACCACCGACGTCGACATCCTCGATCAGGCTCCGGGCGCGCAAGCCGATCCCCACGCCCATCACTGATCGCGCGTAGATCGAAGGGGGCGTCGCAATCGACACCCCCTTCAACACCCTGCTCGTTCAGATCGAAGCGGGCGTGCGCATAGTGACGAATTCCTCCGCCGCGGTCGGGTGGATGCCCAGCGTATCGTCGAACACCCGCTTGGTCGCTCCGGCCTTCAACGCCACCGCCAGGCCTTGCATGATCTCGCCCGCATCCGGCCCAGCCATGTGGCAGCCCAGCACACGGTCGGTGTCGGCATCGACCACCAGCTTCATCAGGCTGCGTTCCAGGCTTTCGGTCATGGTCAGCTTCATCGGCCGGAAGCGGCTTTCGAAGATGGTGACCTTGTGCCCCTGCTCGCGCGCCTGCTCCTCGGTCAGCCCGACGGTCGCCATGTTCGGCAGGCTGAACACCGCAGTGGGAATGGTCGCGTAATCCACCGGTCGATAATCCGCCGGCCTGAACAGGCGGCGTGCCACGGCCATGCCTTCGGCAAGTGCGACCGGGGTCAGCTGCACCCGACCGATCACGTCACCAATGGCCAGGATCGAGGGGGCTGAGGTGCGGAACTCGTCGTCGACGGCGATGTAGCCGCGCTCGTCGAGCGCCACTTCAACCTGTTCAAGTCCCAGTCCATCGAGCATTGGCCGCCGGCCGGTGGCGTAGAAGATGCAGTCGGCAGTCAGCGTACGGCCGTCCTTGAGCGTGGCCATCAGGCTACCGTCGGCCTGGGGATCGATGCGGGCGATGTCGGTGTTGAACTGCAGATCGACGCCTTTCTTGATCAGCTCATCCTTCAGATGATCACGCAACGAACCATCGAACCCGCGCAGGAACAGCTCACCGCGATACAGCAGCGAAGTGTCGGCACCGCAGCCGTGGAAGATCGAGGCAAACTCCACGGCGATGTAGCCACCACCAACCACCAGCACGCGCCGGGGCAATGATTCGAGATAGAACACCTCGTTGGAGGTGATCGCGTGTTCGCGGCCCGGGATGTCCGGCACCTGCGGCCAGCCGCCGGTGGCGATCAGGATGTGTTCGGCGCTGTAGCGCTGACCGTCGACTTCGACGGTATGGGGATCGATCAATCGTGCATGGGCCTGCAGCAGCGTCACGCCGCTGTCGACCAGCAGGTTGCGATAGATGCCGTTGAGCCGCTGGATCTCGCGATCCTTGTTGGCAATCAGCGTCTTCCAGTCGAAGGTCGCACCGTCAATGGTCCAACCATAGCCCTGCGCCTGGCCGATCTCTTCGGCGTAATGGGCACCGTAGACCAACAGCTTCTTCGGCACGCAGCCGACATTGACGCAGGTGCCGCCCAGATAACGGCTCTCGGCCACGGCAACCCGCGCGCCGAAACCTGCAGCGAAGCGTGCCGCACGCACGCCACCGGAACCGGCGCCAATGACGAATAGATCGAAGTCGTAAGCCATGAGATGTTGTCTCCTTCTAGAGCGGGACAGCATACCCCAGCCATCGCGCACCGATCAGCGGAGGAGTGACGCATGCACCCTACCCTCACCCACATCGCCCTGCATGTGCCGGACCTTGAGGCCTGCATCGACTTCTACAGCCGGTTCTGCGGGATGCAGGTATTCCACGAGCGCGCCGGCAAGGGCTCGCGCATAGTCTGGATGGCCGAACCCGGGAAAGAACGCGAATTCATCTTCGTGATCATGCCTGGCGGGCAGGACCGCGCGCTCGCAGAGAATGACTACAGCCACCTCGGCTTTGCCCTGGAAAGCCGTGCGGCGGTCGATTCGATTGCCGCGCAGGCCCGTGCAGCAGGCTGTCTGATCTGGGAACCGCGCGACGAGCCCTATCCGGTCGGCTATTACTGCGGCCTGCGCGATCCGGCTGGCAACTATGTCGAGTTCAGCTACGGCCAGCCGCTCGGTCCCGGCGCGCAGGAATTACCAGCTCCCTGAAAACAAATGGGCCACCCGGAGGCAGCCCATTTGTACAACCAGCGGCGCTCTGGCGATCAAAACGCCTTGCCGGTCAGGTAGAAGTGTTCGTAGCAGAAGTTGGTCGCCGCGATGTAGCCCTCGGCGCTACCGCAATCGAAACGCTGCCCCTTGAACTTGTAAGCCAGCACGCAGCCGTCCTGAGCCTGCTTCATCAGCGCATCGGTGATCTGGATCTCGCCGCCCTTGCCCGGCTCGGTCTGCTCGATCAGCTCGAAGATGTCCGGCGTCAGAATGTAGCGGCCGATGATCGCCAGGTTGGATGGCGCATCTTCGGGCTTGGGCTTCTCGACCATGTGGCTGACGCGGAAGATGTCGTCGCGGATCATCTCGCCGGCGATGACGCCGTACTTGCTGGTTTCCTCCGGCGGCACTTCCTGGATCGCCACGATCGAGCAGCGGAATTGGTTGTACAGCTTGACCATCTGCGCCAGGACCGGGTCGCCATCGAGGTTGATGCACAGGTCGTCGGCCAGCACCACGGCGAACGGCTCATCGCCGATCAGCGGGCGGCCGCTGAGAATGGCGTGGCCGAGGCCCTTCATTTCGATCTGGCGGGTGTAGGAGAACGTGCACTCGTCGATCAGGCGGCGGATACCGACCAGGTACTTCTCTTTGTCGGTGTTGCGAATCTGGTGTTCGAGCTCGTAGCTGATATCGAAGTGATCCTCCAGCGAGCGCTTGCCGCGTCCGGTAACCATCGCAATTTCGGTCAGGCCCGCGGCCAGTGCCTCTTCAACCCCGTACTGGATCAGGGGCTTGTTCACCACCGGCAGCATTTCCTTGGGCATGGCTTTGGTTGCGGGAAGAAAACGCGTGCCATAGCCGGCAGCGGGAAAAAGGCATTTTTTGATCATGTGAGTCCTTGAAATAAAGGTTCCAGTTGATGCACTGCCCTTGATAGATAGCAGCTGCCTTGCGGGGTTCGCCGGAAGCCCGACGCAGAGGCTACGACCATTCAAATCAGTGGGGGTTCGCCGGGTGGTGGCAAATCCGAAAAGTGCGCCGACCATGCAGCCGCCGGGACCTCGAGCAACCAATCGAAGCATCCCGTTCGGCGTGCGCAACGCTAATGGCTATTGGCCAATCTGTAAATGCTCTGCGACGCCGATACAACCCGAATAAAACAGAGCCTGGGATGGCAGCGGCGCGCCAATCGCTGAAGCCCGGTCGCAACTGATCCAGATCAGCAAACTTGATGATTTCAATGAATTTTGTCGCGCAGATGACACCAACGTAGCGGCTGACAAATATCATATCGCCACTATATCGTTCGCCCGGAACAACATGGGCTATTCCCCCTTAAAGAACGGGGATATCCCGCCGATAGCGAGCCTGTAGTGACCCGGTGCGAGGCACGCGCCGATCCCGAATGGCCAGATCTGAAAAACAAGAACAGGGTTCATGCGGCAAGGCCCCAGCGCGCAGCAGTAGACCTAAGGACGAACATGAACAACACCTCCGCTCCTCGACAACTGTCCGTACAGACCAAGATCAACCTGGCCCTGCTGCTGGTGCTCGTGCTGATCATGTCCGCCTCGCTCTACATCGCAGCCAGCGCCGAAAAGAACCTGGTGCTGCAGGTAGTCGAGCAACAGACCAAGGATGCTGCCGACTCCTACTTCGACAGCATCAACACCATGATGCTGACCGGCACCATGGCCCAGCGTGATGTGCTGCGACAGAAGATTCTCGCCCGTCCCGGTGTGATCGACGCGCGCATCGTGCGCAGCGATGCGGTGACCAAGACCTTCGGCCCCGGGTTCGACCATCAATCGCCGGCCGACGCGCTCGATCGCAGTGCGCTGGCGGGCAAGGCCATCATGGAAGTCACCGAAGGCGCCGGTGGTCGCGTCCTGACCGTGATCAACCCGATCCTGGCGCATGCCGACTACCGCGGCACCAACTGCCTGACCTGCCACCAGGTCGCCGAAAACACCGTGATGGGCGCCGTGCGCATCAGCTATGACCTCAAGGCGCTGGACGCCGAGGTCGCGCGTAATATCCAGATGCTCGGCGGCATCCAGTTGATCCTGTTGCTGGTCGGCGTCGGCGTGATGATCTACACCGTGCGTCGGGTGATCATCAGTCGCATCCACGCCATGCGCCACACGATGGAGGCGATGACCAAGGACGAGGATCTGAGCCGCAGCGTGGCAATCGGCGCCGAGGACGAAATCGGTGCCATGGGCCATGCCTTCAACCGCATGATCGACAAGTTCCGCCACAGCCTCGAGGCGGTGGCGGGTGTCACCCGTCAGCTGGGCGACGTCTCGGATCGCGTTTCCCATGTGGCCGAAAAAACTCTCGGTGCGGTCATGGAGCAGCGCAGCGAGACCGACATGGTCGCTTCGGCGATGAACGAAATGAGCGCCACCGTGCAGGAAGTGGCGCGTAACGCCAGCCAGACTGCTACCGCCTCGAGTGGTGCAGACAACGAATCCAAGGCCGGCGTACAGGTCGCCACCGAAGCGCTGGACGGTATCGAAACGCTGATTCATGACATCGAGAACGCTGCCCAGGTCATTCAGCAGGTCGAAAGCGACAGCGCCAGCATCGATATGGTGCTTGGTGTGATCAACGGCATCGCCGAGCAGACCAATCTGCTCGCCCTCAACGCGGCCATCGAAGCCGCACGGGCCGGCGAGCAGGGTCGCGGTTTCGCCGTAGTGGCCGACGAGGTGCGCACGCTGGCGTCACGCACGCAGAAATCCACCGAAGAAATCCAGGCGATGATCGAACAACTGCAAGGCGGCGTGCGCAATGCCGTGCAGGCCATGTCCGCCGCGCAGAGCCGCGCTCGTTCCGGTTCCGAGTGCGTGGCCAAGGCAGCGCAGAGTCTCGGCCTGATCGCCAACGAAGTCGGCACGATCAATGAGATGAACACGCAGATCGCCACCGCGGCCGAACAACAAAGCGCCGTGGCCGAGGAGATCAACCGCAACATCACCACCATCAGCCAGATCGCCGACACCACTTCGGCGGATGCGACCCAGACTTCGCAGATCAGCGAGGAGCTGGTACGCCTGGCCGCCGAACTGAACCGCCTGGTCGGCCAGTTCAAGCTCTGAGCCACGTTGCGGGGCGGGCCTTGCGCCCTGCCCCGCACCTTCGGCTAACCTCCTCTGCGCCACCATCGACGTGCGACACCTGTCGCCGACGCCGGGCTTCTTGATCTGAAACAGTCGGCTCGCGCGTGCGAATCGGTAATAATCCGCGCCACATTCCGCTCAGAGCGGCGTCTTTCCATTGGCGCGCCGCATCCGCGACTCCTCTTTGAACCCGCAAGGTGAAACCGAACATGGACCAAACGCCGAGCTTCAACCGCGCCCTGGTCGAGAAATACGACCGCCCGGGTCCGCGCTACACTTCGTATCCCACCGCGCCGCAGTTCCATCAGGCGTTCGCTGCCGACGACTACCGCAACGCCGCGCGCGCCAGCAACGAGGCGCCGACGCCCAAGCCGCTGTCGGTGTACATCCATATCCCGTTCTGCAAAAGCCTCTGTTACTACTGCGCCTGCAACAAGATCATCACCCACAAGACCGAGCGCGCCGTCGAGTATCTCGAATACCTCAAGCGCGAGATCGCCATGCAGGCCGCGCTGTTCGATCGCTCGCGCAAGCTGACCCAGCTGCACCTCGGCGGCGGCACGCCGACCTATTTCACCAGCGAGCAGCTGGCCGACCTGATGGCGACGCTGCACCAGGCGTTCAACATGGACGACAGCGACAATCACGAGTTTTCGCTGGAAGTCGACCCGCGCACCGTCACCCCGGAGCAGATCCACACGCTGCGCAAACTCGGCTTCAACCGCCTGAGCTTCGGCGTGCAGGACTTCGATGCCAACGTGCAGGCGGCAGTCAATCGCATCCAGACCGAGGAACAGACCCGCGAGCTAGTGCAAGCCGCACGCGACGCACAGTTCAAGTCGGTCAGTGTCGATCTGATCTACGGCCTGCCGCTGCAGACCGTGGAGAGTTTCAACACCACGCTGAACAAGATCATCGACATCCGCCCGGACCGCATCGCTGCCTACAGCTACGCGCACCTGCCGGACCTGGTGCGTGCACAGAAGCTGATCCGTCCCGAAGACATGCCGCCGCCCGAGCGCAAGCTGGAGCTGCTGGAGCTGACCATCCAGCGCCTTACCGCCGCCGGCTACGTCTACATCGGTATGGACCACTTCTCGCTTCCGGATGACGAACTGACCCTCGCCCGCGCCAATGGCACGCTGCAGCGCAACTTCCAGGGCTACTCGACCCATGCCGATTGCGACCTGATCGGCCTCGGCATTTCCTCGATCGGCAAGGTCGGCGACAGCTACAGCCAGAACGTCAAGGAGCTGTCGCAGTACTACGCGCGCCTGAACGAGGGCATCCTGCCGGTGCAGCGCGGCTATCAGCTGAGCGCCGATGATCGTCTGCGTCGCGACGTGATCATCTCGTTGATGTGTCACGGTCGCATCGATTACCCGACGATCGAGCGCAAGCACGGCATCAACTTCCGCGAGTACTTCGCCGATTCGCTGGCCCAGCTGGCCGAGCATGTCGCCGATGGGCTGGTGGAGCTGCGTGACGACGCGCTGATCCTGCTGCCGCAAGGTCAGCTGATGATGCGCAACGTTGCCATGGCCTTCGACGCCTACCTCGGCGGCGAGCAGCGCGGGCGTTTCTCCCGCACCGTCTGAGCCGCTCCACGAAGCGGGCGCTTGCCCGCTTCGTCTTTCCGCCGATCGTTCCGGCGTTGCCAAAACACGTCATAACTGGATAAATAGCCAGTCTTAAGCCGGGCGCCTCCGCCCTGTGTGAGCAGACGTGCGATGCGCCAACCTCTGGAAAATCCCTTCTACTACCTCGACAACTTCGAGCGCGTGCTTGCCTGGGTCGGTCAGCACCATGGCGACCTATTGGACGAGGACGAGCGCGCCTTCCTGGACGCTTTCCCTCAGTTGCCCCGGCCTTCGCGTGCGCTGCTGGTGCGCATGGTGATGCGCAAGGGCGAGCTGTTTCGCGCGAGCAAGCTGCGCTACGCCGAGATCGGTTGCGCGTTGCAGGCGAGCGAGCCGCTGGTTGCGCGCGGCTGGATCGACCCGGCGCCGGCGCTGGCTCTGGAGCAGCTGTTTGCATTGCTGAAGAAGGATGAACTGTTGCAGGTCTTCGATTCGGCCGCCGCCGGCCTGCGCAAAACCGAGCTGCTGGACTGTCTGCGCGCCAGCCACGCCAGCGCGCAGACGCTGCACCAATGGCACCCAGCGCTGGATGAGCGGATATTTGCCTTGCGCATCAGCGCATTCAGCGAACGCCTGCGGTTGATGTTCTTCGGCAACGCCCATCAGGACTGGTCGGAATTCGTCCTGGCCGATCTCGGCATCCATCGCTACGAACAGGTGCCCTTCTCTCCCGCCTCACGGGCCTTCGCCAGTCGCGCGGAGGTGGATGCCTACCTGCACTTGCAGCATTGCCGCGAACGCTTCGATGCCGGCGAGCCGCTTCCGGAGCTGCTCGCCGATGTTCCCGGGCAGGCCTTCGCCAATCCCTGGCTGGAAAGTCGGCGTGGCAAGTTATTGCTGCGCATCGGTCAGCAGCTCGAACGCCAGGGCGAGTTCGGGCACGCGCTGCGCGTGCATGCTGGCAATAGCTATCCCGGGGCGCGCGAGCGGGCCATTCGCGTGCTCGAACGCTGCGGGCAGCCGGAGGCCGCGCTGACGCTGGCATTGCAAGCCGCCGCCGCACCGGAATCCGAGCACGAAGGCCAGCAACTGACGCGCATCCTGCCGCGCCTGCAGCGCAGTCTCGGTTTGCAGCCGGCAGCGCGCCGGCATTCGGCGACGGCGGAGCGCATCGACTTGCTGCTGCCGCCCCCGACGAGTGCCGTCCGCGTGGAACAGGTCGTGCGTGCCCACCTGAGCACGACCGACGCGCCCGTGCACTACGTGGAAAACACCCTGCTCGGTTCGCTGTTCGGCCTGCTGTGCTGGGACGCGCTGTTCGCACCGCTACCGGGCGCGTTCTTCCATCCCTTCCACTGGGCGCCGGCGGACCTCGACCGCCCCGATTTCCATCAGCGTCGCGTCGAGCTGTTCGCCGACTGCCTCGCTCACCTGGATGGCGACGGCTATCGCGAGTGCATCCGACGCACCTTCAATGCAAAATACGGCATCCACAACGCCTTCGTCAGCTGGGGCATGCTCGACGAGGCGCTGCTGCAGCAGGCGCTGGACTGCCTGCCGGCAGCGCACCTCAAGCTGATCTTCCAGCGCATGCTCGCCGACATCGGCAGCAATCGCAGCGGCCTGCCGGACCTGATCCAGTTCTGGCCGGCGGAACGTCGCTACCGAATGATTGAGGTCAAAGGCCCTGGCGACCGCCTGCAGGACAACCAGCTGCGCTGGCTGGCCTTCGCCGATGAGCACGGCCTGCCGGTCAGCGTGTGCTACGTGCAGTGGGCGGAAAGCGCAGCGTGAGCTATCGGATTGCCGTGCGGGCGCTCTGCGAGTTCACCGCCAAGCAGGGCGATCTGGACCTGCGCTTCACGCCCTCGCCCACCGCGCTGGAGGGCATTGCCGGCCACGCTCAGGTCACCGCGCGCCGGGGTGCGGGCTACGAGCGCGAAGTTGCCCTGGAAGGCGCCTTCGGCGCACTCACCGTGCGCGGCCGGGCCGATGGCTACGATCCGCAGCGCAACCGTCTGGAGGAGATCAAGACCTTCCGCGGCGATCTCTCCCGCCAGCCGGCCAACCATCGCCTGCTGCATTGGGCGCAAGCCAAGGTCTACGGCTGGCTGCTCTGCCAGACGCGCGGATTGTCGGAAATCGAGCTGGCGCTGGTGTATTTCGACGTGCTCAGCCAGAAGGAAACGCTGCTGCTCGAACGCCACCGCGCCGACGAGCTGCGCCAGTTCTTCGAGGCGCAGTGCACGCGCTTCCTCGCCTGGGCCGAGCAGGAGATGGCCCACCGCGCGCAGCGTGATCTGGCGCTGCACGCGCTGAAATTTCCCTATGGCGAATTCCGCCACGGCCAGCGCCAGCTAGCCGAAGCGACATACAAGGCCGCCTGCACCGGCACCGTGTTGATGGCGCAGGCCCCGACCGGCATCGGCAAGACGCTCGGCACGCTGTTCCCGCTGCTCAAGGCGATGCCGGGTCAGCAGCTGGACAAACTGTTCTTCCTCGCCGCCAAGACCTCGGGGCGACGTCTGGCGCTGGACGCACTGCAGACGTTGCAGCGCACTGGCGCGAACGAGGTTCGCGTGCTGGAGCTGATCGCCCGCGACAAGGCCTGCGAGCACCCGGACAAGGCCTGTCACGGCGAGTCCTGTCCGCTGGCACGCGGCTTCTATGACCGGCTGCCAGCGGCGCGCCAGACCGCGCTGGCGCACCCGCAGCTGGATCAGGCGACGCTGCGCGAGGTGGCGCTGGCCCATGATGTCTGCCCTTACTATCTCAGCCAGGAGATGGCGCGCTGGGCCGATGTGGTAATCGGCGATTACAACTACTACTTCGACGTCAGCGCCCTGCTCCACGGGCTGACGCTGACCAATCAGTGGCGCGTCTGCGTGCTGGTGGACGAAGCGCACAACCTCCTCGAGCGCGCTCGGAGCATGTACAGCGCCGAGCTGGATCAGCGAGATTTCAAAGGCTTGCGCGCCAAAGCTCCCACACAACTGCACAAGTCGCTCAGCCGCATCCAGCGCTGCTGGAACGAGCTGCACCGCGACCAGCCCAGCGAGTACCGCGTGCTGGCGGAACTGCCGCAGACGCTGATCGGCGCGCTGCAACAGCTGGTCAGCGCCGTTACCGATTACCTGGGCGAGAATCCCACCGGCGTGGACGCCGCCGTGCTCAACGCCTACTTCCAGGCGATGCACCTGTGCCGGATGGCTGAACTGTTCGGCGAGCATTCGCTGGTCGATTGCACCTTGCTGCCCGCTGGCGGTTCGGCTCGCGGCAAGGTTTCGCGGTTGTGCCTGCGCAACGTGATCCCGGCGCCGTTCCTTGCGCCACGGCTGGCGCAGGCGCGCTCGTGCGTGCTGTTTTCCGCCACGCTCAGCCCGCGCCGGTTCTACGCCGACACCCTGGGCGTGCCGCCGGCCAGCGCCTGGATCGACGTGGATTCGCCCTTTCGCGGCGAGCAGCTGCAGGTCCAGCTGGCGCGGCATATCTCCACCCGTTACCAAGACCGCGAGCGTTCCCTGGCGCCGATCGTTGCGCTGCTGGCCGATCAGTATCGTCGGCGGCCAGGCAATTACCTGGCGTTCTTCAGCAGCTTCGACTACCTGCAACAGGTCGCTGCGCTGTTCGTCGAATGCCACCCCGACGTGCCTTTCTGGCAACAGACCCGCGGCATGCAGGAGAGCGCCCGCGAGGCGTTTCTCGCCCGCTTCGAGGCGAATGGACGTGGTATCGGCTTCGCCGTGCTCGGCGGCGCATTCGCCGAGGGCATCGATTTGCCGGGCAACCGGCTGATCGGCGCGTTCGTCGCCACCCTTGGCCTGCCGCAAGTCAACCCGGTCAACGAACAGTTGAGGGCGCGAATGGAGGCGGTGTTCGGCAGCGGCTACGACTACACCTATCTCTACCCCGGCCTGCAGAAGGTAGTGCAGGCGGCCGGTCGGGTGATCCGCACCACCCAGGACGAAGGCGTCATCCACCTGATCGACGATCGTTTTGCTCGCACACAGGTACGCCGCCTGTTGCCGTCGTGGTGGGAAGTCCGCAGTTAAGCTGCAACTTGAAGCCGTATGCCAAGACAGCGACATAACACACTGAATTTACAGTTAATAGCTTTCAGCGATTCACGCGGATCGCAAACGCATAGGCCGGCCTGGGATCGCTTCTATACTCGAATCGAACCGAACCCATCGGAGGATCCCGCCATGCGTCGCCTTGTCAGTTTCGCCGTTGCCGCTCTCTTCAGTGCTCCGCTCTGGGCCATGCATTGCCCGATGGACATGGCCAAGATCGACGAACAGCTCGCCGCCAATCCGCCCAGCGACGCCGCCACCCTCGAACGCGTCAAGCAGCTGCGCGCCGAGGGCGAACAGCTGCACAATGCCGGCGACCACCCTCAGTCGGTCAAGGTGCTGGGCGAAGCGCTCGACCTGCTCGGCATCAAATCCTGAGCTGTAAGCGCCCTGGCAGTTCCTTGCCAAGGCGCCCCCCTCACAGCTTGGCGATCGACACTTCGGTGGATTTGACGAACGCGATCACCTCGCTGCCGACCGCCAGCTCCAGCTCGCGCACCGAGCGGCTGGTGATCACCGAGGTGACGATGCCGGCGGCGGTCTGCACGTCGATCTCCGACAGCACGTCGCCTTGGACGATCTCGCGAATGGTGCCCCTGAACTGATTGCGTACGTTGATGGCCTTGATGGTCATGGTTTTGCTCCGTCTGAGTGGTTGGTTCTGAATGGTCAAAGCGCCCAGCGCAGTTGCGTGGGCAAGGGTGAAACGGGTTCCGCCCGTGGCGGCAGTTCCGGCAGCGCGAGTACGCGGTTGAGCACCTGTTCTTCCAGCGCGGCGAGGCTGGCCGAGCCGCGATTGCGCGGGCGTGGGATATGCACGGCGAGATCCAGGCCGATCTGGCCGTCCTCGATGAGAATCACCCGGTCCGCGACCGCCACCGCCTCGCTGACATCGTGGGTAACCAGCAACACGGTGAAGCCGTGCCGCTGCCACAACCGCTCGATCAGCTGCTGCATCTCGATACGCGTCAGCGCATCCAGCGCGCCGAGCGGCTCGTCGAGCAGCAACAGGCGCGGCTGATGGATCAGCGCGCGGGCCAGCGCGACGCGCTGCTTCTGCCCGCCGGAGAGTGCCGTAGGCCAGTCGTTGGCGCGCTCGGCGAGCCCCACCGCCGTCAGCGCATCGGCCGCTTGCGGCCGCCAGTCGCCGCTCAGGCCGAGGCCGACGTTGTCGATCACCCGCTTCCACGGCAACAGACGGGCGTCCTGGAACATCAACCGAATGGCGTCGCGCGCGGCGCCAAGCGAGCCAGTGTCGGCGCCGAGCGAACCACGGCTGGGTTGTTCGAGGCCGGCCAGCAGGCGCAGCAGCGTGCTCTTGCCGCAACCGCTGCGCCCGACCACGGCGACGAACTGCCCGGCCGGGATCTGCAGATCGATGCCCCTGAGCACTTCGCGCTGGCCGAAGGCCTTGCCGACGCCCTCGATGGTCAACGGGATGCCGCCGGGCGCGGCGCTCTGATGGATACGATTCAATGCGGTCATTGCGCACCTGCCTTGGCCTGATAGGCCGGGTGCCAGCGCAGCCACGAGCGTTCCAGCGCGCGCGCCGCAAGGTCGGCCAGCTTGCCGAGCACGGCATAGAGCAGGATCGCCAGCAACACCACGTCGGTCTGCAGGAACTCGCGGGCGTTCATCGCCAGATAACCGATGCCGGCGCTCGCCGAGATGGTTTCGGCGACAATCAGCGTCAGCCACATGAAGCCGAGCGCGAAGCGCACGCCGACCAAGATCGACGGCAGCGCGCCGGGCAGGATCACCTGGCGGAACAGCGCGAAGCCGGATAGCCCATAGCTACGCGCCATCTCCACCAGCCCGGCATCGACGCTGCGGATACCGTGATAGGTGTTCAGGTAGATGGGGAACAGCGTGCCGAGCGCAACGAGGAAGATCTTTGCGCTCTCGTCGATGCCGAACCACAGGATCACCAGCGGAATCAGCGCCAGATGCGGCACGTTGCGGATCATCTGTACCGAGCTGTCGAGCAGGCGCTCGCCCCAGTTCGACAGGCCGGTGATGAAGCCCAGCGCCAGGCCGATACCGCCGCCGATGGCGAAGCCGATGCCGGCGCGCCAACCACTAATGGCCAGATGAGTCCAGAGATCGCCGCTGGCGATCAGCGTCCAGCCAGCCGCCACCACCGCGCTCGGTGCCGGCAGGATGCGCGTGGACAGCAACCCGAAGGCCACTGCGCCCTGCCAGGCCGCCAGCAACGCCAACGGCAGCAGCCAGGGGGCCAGACGCTGGCCGAAAGAATGAAGAGTCATAGTTTGCTCCGTTCTGCTCATGCACTTCGTAGGCTGGAAATCGCGCAATTCGCTTTTCCAGCGCCAGGTGGGAAAGACCTGCGGCCGTTTCCCACCCTACGTAGCCGGTATCGATTCAACTGGCCGCCGAGGTCTTCGGCAGGATGTCGCTGGAGATCATTTCGCCGAACGGGCTGACGTAGCCGCGGCTCTCCGGCCGCTGCGGCTGGGCGATATCCAGATGCGGGAACAGCAGCTCGGCGACGCGGTAGCTCTCCTCCAGATGCGGATAGCCGGAGAAGACGAACGTATCGATGCCCAGCTCGGCGTACTCCCGGACCCGCGCTGCCACGGTGGGGCCGTCACCGACCAGTGCCGTGCCGGCACCGCCGCGCACCAGACCGACCCCGGCCCAGAGATTCGGCGCCACCACCAGCTGGTCCCTGCGCCCGCCATGCAGCGCGGCCATGCGCTGCTGGCCGACCGAATCGAAGCGCGCCAGCGAGGCCTGCGCCTTGGCGATGGTGTCGTCGTCGAGATGGCTGATCAGCCGCTCGGCGGCGGCCCAGGCCTCGTCGTTGGTTTCGCGCACGATCACATGCAGGCGGATGCCGAACCGCACGCTGCGCCCGTGCCGCGCGGCGCGTTTGCGCACATCGGCGATCTTCTCGGCGACGGCGTCCAGCGGCTCGCCCCAGGTCAGATACAGCTCGACCTGCTCGGCCGCCAGCTCATGCGCCGCCTCGGACGAGCCGCCGAAGTACAACGGCGGGCGCGGCTGCTGAATCGGCGGATAGAGCAGCTTGGCGCCTTTGACCTGAAGATGCTTGCCGTCCAGGTCAACGGTTTCGCCCTCCAGCACGCGGCGCCAGATGCGGGTGAATTCGACGGCGGCTTCATAGCGCTCAGCGTGGCTCAGATTCAGCCCGTCGGCTGCCAGCTCGTCCGGGTCGCCGCCGGTGACCAGATTGAACAGCGCACGGCCGTTGGAGAGCCGGTCCAGGGTCGCCGCCTGCCGCGCCGCCACGGTCGGCGAGATGATTCCCGGACGCAGGGCGACGAGGAATTTCAGACGCTGCGTCACCGGGATCAGCGAGGCGGCGACCAGCCAGGAATCCTCGCAGGAGCGTCCGGTGGGAATCAGCACGCCACCGAAACCCAGGCGGTCGGCGGCCTGGGCAATCTGCGTGAGGTAGCCGTGGTCGACCGCGCGGGCGCCTTCGGCCGTGCCGAGGTAGTGACCGTCGCCGTGGGTCGGCAGGAACCAGAAGATGTTAAGACTCATGGGAATGCTCCATATCCATTGGGGTGCGCGACGTCTGCGCCGCGCGAAAAATTCGGTCGGTATGCGTTATTCGGCGTGCTGGGCGATGCGCTTGGGCGGCGTCCAGACGACGCTCTCGATGACCAGCTGTCTGGGAATCAGCTTGAGCGCGGTGAAGGTGTCGGCGATGGCCTGCTGCGCGCGCACCACCTCCGGCGTGATCGGCCGCGCACCATAGCCCTGACGAATCACCGCCTTGCGGGTGATCTCGCTCGGCAGGCCGAGCAACGGCGCAACCTGGGCGGTGGCCTCGTCAATGTTGCCCTCCACCCATTCGCCGATACCGCGGATTTCCTCGATCAGCACGCCGAGCACCGCCGGATTGCGCTCGGCGAAGGGTCGCGCGGCGAGGTAGAACTGGTGATTGCTGACCAGCCCCTGTCCGTCGCGCAGCGTACGCGCCTGCAATTGCTGCTCCGCGGCAGCCTGGAACGGATCCCAGATCACCCAGGCATCCACGCTGCCGCGCTCGAAGGCGGCACGGGCGTCGGCCGGCGGCAGGTAGATCGGCTGGATATCGGTGTAGCTCAGCCCTGCCGACTGCAACGCGCGCACCAGCAGATAGTGCACGTTGGAGCCCTTGTTCAGCGCAATCTTCTTGCCCTTGAGTTCGGCCAGCGAACGGATCGGGGAATCCTTGGGCAGCAGGATCGCCTCGCCGCTCGGCGCCGGCGGTTCATGCGCGACGTAGAGCAGATCGGCACCGGCGGCCTGGGCGAACACCGGCGGGGTTTCGCCGGTCACGCCGAAGTCGATCGAGCCGACGTTGAGGCCTTCGAGCAGCTGCGGGCCGCCGGGAAACTCGGTCCACTGCACGGTGAACCCCTGTTCCGCCAGCCGCTTCTCCAGCGTGCCGCGTGCCTTGAGCAGCACCAGCGTGCCGTATTTCTGATAACCGATACGCAGGACGTCGCCCTGCTCCGATGCAGCCTGAACCTGAGAAATGGCGCCGAAGGAAATGGCCGCGGCAAACAGGGCGACCAGTCCGCGACGCAAGGTATTGGTGCGCATGGCACTCTCCTTTGCAGTCTGGATGTGGATTTACGGCCTGCTTGCCCGTTGGCGGGCGAGTGAGACTGTAGAACCGCCGTCAGGCGGGTGTTGCGCAGGTAACCCGGTGGCAATCCGGGAATACGATTGGGGGGGTCAGATGCTCCAGCGCGCGCTGGTCAACCGCTCAGACAGCAGTTGCGGGTTCAGCGGTTGCGGTCGTCTGGCCAGGGCGGCATACAGCTGCTGCAGCGATTCGACCAGCCGTTCGTTCAGCTCCGGCGCCAGGCTGGCCGGGCGCTGTGGCTCGGCATAGGCGATCTGGGCATCGGTCGCATACACGCCGTGCAGCATTTCCTCGGCCTTGAGCGCGGCGAGCACCGGCTTGAGCGCGTAATCGACGGCTAGCATGTGCGCCACGCTGCCCCCGGTCGCCAGCGGCAACACCGCCTTGTGCGCCAAGGCGCGCTCGGGCAGCAAGTCCAGCAGCGTTTTCAGCGCACCGGCGACGGAGGCCTTGTACACCGGCGTGGCGATCAGCAGGCCATCCGCCCGCGCGACATGTGCGAGCAGCTGCCGTACCCGCGGGCTGTCGAAGCGCGCGTGTAGCAGGTCCGCGGCATCGAAGTCGTGCACGCCATAACGCACCACTTCGACACCACGCTGCTGCAACCAGTCGCCGGCGATATCCAGCAGCACCGCCGAGCGCGAGCGCTGGCTGGGGCTGCCGGCGAGAGAAACGACCAACATGCGGGAATTCCTTCTCGTGCTCGCTCAGCGATTGGGCTGCGGGGTCAGGCGCAGATACGGCTTCACCGCGCGGTAGCCCTTGGGAAAGCGCTGCTTGAGCTCTTCCTCGTCCTTGATCGACGGAACGATCACCACGTCATCGCCGTCCTGCCAGTTGGCCGGGGTGGCGACCTTGTGGTTGTCGGTCAGCTGCAGCGAATCGATCACCCGCAGGATCTCGTGGAAGTTGCGCCCGGTGCTCGCTGGGTAGGTGATGGTCAGGCGCACCTTCTTGTTCGGATCGATGACGAACAGCGAACGCACGGTGAGGGTGTCGTTGGCGTTCGGGTGAATCAGGTCGTACAGCTCGGAGACCTTGCGATCGGCGTCCGCCAGGATCGGGAAGTTGACACGGGTGTTCTGCGTCTCGTTGATGTCGTCGATCCACTTGATGTGCGAATCCACCGGGTCCACGGACAAGGCGATGGCCTTGACATTGCGTTTGGCAAACTCGTCCTTCAGCTTGGCGGTGAAGCCGAGTTCCGTGGTGCATACCGGGGTGAAGTCGGCGGGGTGCGAGAACAGCACACCCCAGCTGTCACCGAGCCATTCGTGGAAACGAATGCGGCCTTCGCTGGAGTCCTGTTCAAAGTCGGGGGCGATATCGCCTAGGCGGATGCTCATTTTCTTCTCCTTCACGTGAGTCACTGCGTTTGCTTAATGAAACCTGTCGGCGCTCAAGCGCGCCGGCGGGCGTGCTGCTCGATACGGTTCTGCAGGCGGTACAGGAAAGCGAAGCCCTGCTCCCAGCAGTGGTGTCCGGACGCGACGTTGATGTGTCCCGCGCCGGGAAGCATCACGATCTCGCTGCCCCAGTCGCGGCCCATCTCGACAGCACGTGCGGCGCTCGCAGCGCTGTCATTGTCCGAGCCAATCAGCACGCTGGCGAATGGCAGTGGCTGATGCGGGATCGGCGCGAAATTGCGCAAGGGTTCCGGACAGCCGTTTCGCTCGACATCGGCCGGCGCCACCAGTAACGCGCCGCGTACCCTGTCCAGCAGTTCCAGCGGGGCTTGCGCTGCCCAGTGCGCCACCGTGATGCAGCCCAGGCTGTGCGCCACCAGGATGACCGGCTCGGCACTGGCAGCGACCACGCTATGCAGCTCGGCGACCCAGTCTTCCCGACGCGGTGCAATCCAGTCGTGCTGCTCAACCCGCGCGCTGTTCGGTAGCGTGCGGTGCCAATGACTTTGCCAATGCTGGTCAGGCGAGCCATGCCAGCCCGGCACGATCAGATAACGGATGGATTCACTGCGCATATCGGCGCCTCCTGCGATTCATGGCGACCAGTCTAGGCAGCAACATGTTGAACGTAAAAAGAATAACGAATTCTTTATTTATTCGTTTTACTTCTATTCATTGCCAGAGCAGGAGATTCAGCCGGTTATTCCACATCGATCTATAAATGTTCTTAAACATTATTTTTAAGAATATTACGGCAGTATCTAGTATCCGCTCCACGCCTCGCGGCTACGGCTACCCGGCCGTCACAGAGGCTTTCACGGAGAGAGAAATGACCGCGCCAATTCGCAACCTCGAACGTCAGGACGAAGCCAGCATCCTGCGCGAAATCCGCAGCGCCCTGAGCGGCCTGAAGTTCGGCTCGGTGGAGATCACCGTGCACAACGGTCAGGTCGTGCAGATCGAGCGCAAGGAGAAGTTCCGCCTGCAACCAACTGGCAAGACCGCCTGATTCGCTAGAACCGAACCAAGCCCGACTGGACCACCGGAGGGCGTGCAAATGAGAACGACACCATGACCACGCACCGGTACTGCCGCTGTCATCCGCGAATGCGGAGCTGACTAACCTGAACACCTACTAAGCCAACGCAAAACACGATTTCTTCATTCAGGAGCTGCACATGTCCATTCGTCGCTTCGCCCTCGCCGCCTTGGCGAGCGCCCTCATCGCCGCCCCCGCCGTGGCCGCCGACTCTCTACTCAACGTGTCCTATGACCCGACCCGTGAGCTGTATGTGGAATTCAACCAGGCCTTCAACAAACACTGGCAGGCGCAGGGCCACGAGCCGATCCAGATCCAGCAGTCGCACGGCGGTTCGGGCAAGCAGGCCCGCGCGGTGATCGACGGCCTGCGCGCCGATGTGGTGACGCTGGCGCTGGCCGGTGACATCGACGAGCTGCATCGCCTCGGCAAGCTGATCCCCGCGGACTGGCAGACCCGCCTGCCGGATGCCAGCACGCCCTATACCTCGACCATCGTGTTCCTGGTGCGCAAGGGCAATCCGCAGGGCATCAAGGACTGGGATGACCTGATCAAGCCGGGCGTCGAGGTGATCACGCCAAATCCGAAGACCTCCGGCGGCGCCCGCTGGAATTTCCTCGCCGCCTGGGCCTACGCCCAGCAGAAATTCGGCGACGAGGCGCAGACCCAGGCCTTCGTCGAGAAGCTCTACAAGAACGTGCCGGTGCTGGATACCGGCGCCCGTGGCTCTACCGTCACCTTCGTCAACAACGGCATCGGCGACGTGCTGCTGGCCTGGGAGAACGAGGCCTTCCTGGCACTGAAGGAACAGGGCGGTGAAGATTTCGAGATCATCGCGCCGTCGCTGTCGATCCTCGCAGAGCCGCCGGTGGCGGTTGTGGACAAGAACGTCGAGCGCAAGGGCACGCGGGCGGTCGCCGAGGCCTACCTGAACTACCTGTACAGCGAGGAAGGCCAGCGCATCGCGGCGAAGAACTTCTACCGGCCGCGCAACGAGGCCGTGGCGGCCGAGTTCAAGGATCAGTTCCCGGCGCTGAAGCTGGTCACCATCGACGACGATTTCGGCGGCTGGAAGGTCGCGCAGCCGAAGTTCTTCAACGATGGCGGTGTCTTCGACCAGATCTATCAGGCGCAGTAAGCGGCAATTCGTAGGGTGGATGGCCGAAGCCATCCACGCGCTCGAGGCACTGGCCTGCACCGGCAGGTTTGGGCGCGACGCGCGTGGAAAATCGCTTGGCGAGTTTTCCACCCTACGGCTTTTCGGCTTCAAACTCTCAACCGACCGAGCCTCGAACATGTCTAGCCGATCTACCTCCGTCATACCCGGCTTCGGGCTGACGCTGGGCTACACCCTGGTGTACCTCAGCCTGTTGGTGCTGATTCCCCTGGGTGCGCTGTTTCTCAAGACCACCGAACTCTCCTGGGCGCAGTTCATCGCCATCGTCAGCGCGCCGCGCGTGCTGGCGGCGCTCAAGCTGAGCTTTGGCACCGCCTTCGCTGCCGCCGTGCTCAATGGCGTGATCGGCACGCTGCTGGCCTGGGTGCTGGTGCGTTATCGCTTTCCCGGCCGGAAGATCATCGAGGCGATGATCGACCTGCCCTTCGCCCTGCCGACCGCGGTGGCTGGCATCGCCCTCACCGCGCTGTATGCGCCGAACGGGCCGATCGGCCAGTTCGCTGCCGATCTGGGCTTCAAGATCGCCTACAGCCCGCTGGGCATTACCCTGGCACTGACCTTCGTGACCCTGCCCTTCGTGGTGCGCACCCTCCAGCCGGTGCTCGCCGATATCCCGCGAGAAGTGGAAGAAGCCGCGGCCTGCCTCGGCGCGCGTCCACTGCAGGTGGTTCGCCACGTGCTGCTGCCGGCGCTGCTGCCCGCCTGGCTGACCGGCTTCGCCCTGGCCTTTGCCCGCGGCGTCGGCGAGTACGGCTCGGTGATCTTCATCGCCGGCAACATGCCGATGAAGACCGAGATCCTGCCGCTGCTGATCATGGTCAAGCTGGACCAGTACGACTACGCCGGCGCCACGGCCATCGGCGTGCTGATGCTGGTGGTGGCCTTCATCCTGCTGCTGGCGATCAACCTGCTGCAGCGCCGCATCGCGCGTTCCTGAGGAGTCCGGCATGTCTTCTGTTTCGCTAACCACGACCGCCAGCGCCACCGCCAACGCTGCGCGTCGCGGCAATGCCTGGGGCCGGCGTGTGCTGATCGTCGCCGCCTGGCTGGTGTTTGCGCTGTTCCTGCTGCTGCCGCTGCTGATCGTCATCAGTGAGGCGCTGAAGCAGGGTTTCGGCACCTTCTTCGAGGCGATCTTCGAGCCCGATGCCATTGCCGCGCTGCAACTCACGCTGCTCGCCGTGGGCATCTCGGTGCCGCTGAACCTGGTATTCGGCGTGGCTGCCGCCTGGTGCGTGAGCAAGTACGAATTTCGCGGCAAGAGCCTGCTGGTGACCCTGATAGACCTGCCGTTCTCGGTCTCCCCGGTCATCGCCGGCCTGATCTACGTGCTCTTGTTCGGCGCCCAGGGCTATTTCGGCGAGTGGCTGAGTGATCGCGATATCCAGATCGTCTTCGCCGTGCCGGGCATCGTCCTGGCGACGCTGTTCGTCACCGTGCCCTTCGTCGCCCGCGAACTGATCCCGCTGATGCAGGAACAGGGCAGCACCGAGGAAGAAGCCGCGCGGCTGCTCGGCGCCAGCGGCTGGCAGATGTTCTGGCACATCACCCTGCCGAACATCAAATGGGGCCTGATCTACGGCGTGGTGCTCTGCACCGCGCGGGCAATGGGCGAGTTCGGCGCGGTGTCGGTGGTCTCCGGGCATATCCGGGGGCTGACCAACACCCTGCCGCTGCACGTCGAGATTCTCTACAACGAATACAACCACGTCGCCGCGTTCAGCGTGGCCAGCCTGCTGCTGGCCCTGGCGCTGGTGATCCTGCTGCTCAAGCAGTGGAGCGAATCGCGCCTCGCGCGCCTGCAAACCGGAGCACAGCCATGAGTATCGAAGTCCGTGACGTCAACAAGCGCTTCGGCCAGTTCCAGGCGCTGAACACCATCAACCTCGACATCCACAGCGGCGAGCTGGTGGCCCTGCTCGGACCGTCCGGCTGCGGCAAGACCAGCCTGCTGCGCATCATCGCCGGGCTGGAGACGCCGGACACCGGCAGCATCGTGTTCCACGGCGAGGACGTGTCCAGCCACGATGTGCGCGACCGCAACGTCGGTTTCGTCTTCCAGCACTACGCGCTGTTCCGCCACATGACGGTATTCGACAACGTCGCCTTCGGCCTGCGCATGAAGCCGAAGAAGCAGCGCCCGAGCGAGGCGGTGATTGCCCAGAAAGTCCACGAACTGCTCGGCCTGGTGCAGCTGGACTGGCTCGCCGACCGCTATCCGGAGCAACTATCCGGCGGCCAGCGCCAGCGTATCGCCCTGGCCCGCGCGCTGGCGGTCGAGCCGCGTGTGCTGCTGCTCGATGAGCCGTTCGGCGCGCTGGATGCCAAGGTGCGCAAGGAACTGCGCCGCTGGCTGGCGCGGCTGCACGAGGACGTGCACCTGACCTCCGTGTTCGTCACCCACGACCAGGAAGAGGCGATGGAAGTGGCCGACCGCATCGTGGTGATGAATAAGGGCGTGATCGAGCAGATCGGCACGCCGGCGGAGGTCTACCGCAACCCGGCCAGCGAATTCGTCTACGACTTTCTCGGCGATGCCAACCGCCTGCAGCTGGGCGACCGGCCACTGGTGTTCCGCCCGCACGAGGTGCTGCTGTCGCGCGAGGCGGTGGCCGACTACCAGATCGGCGAGGTGCGCGACATCCGCCCGCTGGGCGCAATCACTCGCGTGACGCTGCGCGTGAACGGCCAGGACGAGCCGATCGAGGCGGAAGTTGGCAACGACCACGCCAGCCTGATCGGCGTGCAACGCGGCGAGACGTTGTATTTCCAACCTTGCCCCGTTGCCCAGCGGTACGGCGTCGCGCACGCCTGACACAACGCGCCGGGCGCTCGGCGCGGCGGCCGGCCTTTTGCGCAATCGGGTAACCTGGCGTCGAGTCTCGTCATAGCGCTCGCGGTGACGGGCTTGAATGCTTCCTCGCCGCCGCAATCTTCTGCGATTGAAGCACTCTGATAGCTGGCGTTTACCCTTTGAGCATTGCATGAACGAACCCACCTCCTCCCCGAGCCAGGCGCTGCCGCCGGTGCTCGCCGGGCCGCTGTTGCGCCGCGTCGAAACCACCCGGCTGGTGTTCTGGTTGGTCGGCAGCGAAGCGCTGACACTGCGCCTGCACCTGGACGTCGACGGTGAGCCGGAACGCGTGCGAGCCCTCAGCGACGACGAGTGCACGCGAATACAGGTCGGCACGTCGGCGTGGCTGCATCTGATCGAGGTGAAGCTCGACGAGCCACTGCCCCACGACCGGCCGATCCGCTACGACCTGCGCCTGCTCGGCCACGCTGCCGAGCCTGGCATCGCGCAGTGGGCGCCGCATCTGCTGCATGAAGGCGAACGTATGCCGCTGTTCGTGATCCGGCCGCGCTTCGACAACCTGCTGCACGGCTCCTGCCGCAAGCCGCATCACGCCTCCGCTGACGGACTCGTCTGCGTCGATCGCCTGCTCGACGAGGCGCGGCAGACACCGGAGCAATGGCCGGCGGCCTTGCTGATGACCGGCGACCAGATCTACGCCGACGATGTCGCCGGGCCGATGCTGGTGGCGATCCATGCGCTGATTCGCCGTCTCGGACTGTTCGGCGAATGTCTGGAGGGCGCGCTGGTGGCCAACAGTACCGAGCTGCTGGCGCACCCGGCAACCTATTACCGGCGCGAACAGCTGCTGCCGGCGTTCAAGGCCAGCGAGGCGTTGCGCGAGCGCTTCTTCGGCGGAGCGGAAAAGCCGGTGTTCACCACCGCCAATGCCCACAATCACCTGGTGACCCTGTCCGAGGTGCTGGCGATGTACCTGCTGGTGTGGTCGCCGGTGCCCTGGCAGTTGATCGATCCAGCCGCACCGCCGCTCGACGGCGAGCTGGCCCGGCGTTATGCACGTGAAACCGAGCAGATCGATGCGTTCCGCCGCACCTTGCCGCGCGCTGCTCGGGCGTTGGCGCATGTGTCGACGCTGATGATCTTCGATGATAATCCGAATGTAGTTGTGTGAACTCGACAATCCGAATGTAGTAGCATATGGACACATGACACTGCCAAGGATGCTGTCCAATGTCGCGCAACCAGGTCAAGAGCAAAACCGGCCAAGGACGCTATGAGTCCAAAGCCCGTCGCGTACTGATTCCCGAGTTCCGCTTTCAGAACATCGAATTTCTTTCGACTTACCACGACGCTAACCCCAATGGCGTACCTGATTATGTCTTTTCAGGTGGTAAGGACGGTTACTTCCCAAACTTTCCAATTCTGATTCAAGGTGATGGCGCACCTTGGGAAATCGCCAACCTCTATCTAACGACTAAGCTCAGGTCGGAAAGTGGGTATGAGTCCCGAACCTTTCGAGGGATTGCGGATCATCTGCTGGATTATCTGCGCTTTCTTGAAGATGAGGGATTGGATTATTTGCAGTTCCCGCGAAATGATCGCCTCAAAGTGACGTTCCGTTACAAGCAGCGCCTCGTTGAGCAGGTAACAGGCGGTGATCTATCTGCCAGTACAGCCAAGGCGCGTATTAACGCCGTGGTGAACTTCTATCGCGGTATCATGCACTGGAATCTAATTGCGAGGAACCAGATTCAAAATGCTCCGTTTGAGGAAGTCGAGAGATACATCAATGTGACCTCAGAGCATGGCATCCAGAACGCCCTGAAAATCAAGTCTCATAATCTGGCCATTCCGACGCCGAAGAAGCAGCGACAATCAGAATATATCAATGACGGCGGTGATCTGCGTCCTCTCACGGTTGCGGAGCAGGAAAGTGTTCTGAAGGCGTTGCAGGCTTCATCGCGAGAATACCAGTTGATGTTTTATTTTGCGCTCTTTACGGGGGCACGAGTTCAAACTGTAGGCACCCTGCGCGTCAAACACCTCCAAGGCAAGCTGGATGGAGGTGGATATTTAAGGCTGCCCATTGGACACGGTACGCAGATTGATACGAAGCGCGGAAAGCCAATGACGCTGCTTGTGCCAGGCTGGTTGGTTCAAGATATTTTGGTTTACTCGCGCAGCCCGGAAGCGACAAAGCGGCGAGAGCGCTCGTTTTACGGTGACACTGAGGATAACTACGTTTTTCTAAGCAAGAATGGTATTCCGTACTACACGAGCAAAAAAGAGATTTACGACAGGCGTGATGCCAGTGTGAACCGACATGCAGGCATGGCAGATCAGGCGCTGAATGTTTCAATTCAAGATGGTGCAACGCTTCGGCAGCATATTCGTGACATTTTGCTGCCCCGTATTCATCCAAGCAATCCCGATTTTCAGGACTTTACTTTCCACGATCTCCGCGCAACCTTCGGCATGAATTTGCTCGAAAGCCAGTTGCAGCACATGGGCGACCAGCACATTACTGCCGCGTTGGAGTATGTTCGCCAGCGCATGGGGCACGCAGATATAAAAACCACCATGCGGTATTTGCAGTACAAATCTCGCCTGAAATGGAAGAACAGCGTCCAGCATGAGTTTGAGCTTCAGCTATTCGAGCACGTCAACACATCAGCAAATGCGGGCGGGCTTGTATGAGTACTGAGTTTTCCCATCGTCCAGTCGTGATCATTAACGCCAAGGATGCAGATGTCGAGGTCATACATCCTCAACTGGCTGTCTTGATGATTGATAATAAAGTTGCCGGCGGCAAGCGATACTTGGATGTGGGTGCTTTCTGCTATAAATGCCGGGGTAGATCAGGTGCTCACCAAGTTGGTTCCCCCGTTGACCTGTCTTCGCTCGATTATGCGCGAATCCCTGTCGTGCAGGGGCTAATTGAGCATCTGAGGAGAAAAGTCAGTAGCGCGACAACAGCTTCGGAATTTGAGGCGATTTCAAGATTTATTGAATGGATTGATACTCAAGAGCAGCCCTACGCTTTTGATGATTTGGTCTCCATGAAGAAAGCCTATGGCGACTATACGCAGCACCTACTGCATCGGATGAATAGCTCTGGCATCAATGGGCAGTCAATAAAAAGTGGGACTGCTTGGGACTATCAAAGAGCCGCCAGAGGCGTAGTGATACTGGCAACCGGGTTGAGTGAACCCGAGGTTAAAGGAGTCGCCACCCATATTCCTCGCAATGATGGTCAGGCGAGACATGTAAACCTAAAGCTGCCAAATTCCGATGTGCAAGCCCGGACGTTTGCCGTGCTGGTCAACTTCATTGATGAAGCACATCGCCTATTGGTTCAAGGCGGGGCGTTTCCGCTGCACCTCGTTTCGCCAAGCGGGGAGTCGATATATCTGTACTCAGACCACGTGGGTACAGAAAAATCAAAGAACGCGAATTTTAGCCTTTCACTGTTGTTGGCCGCCTCTCCTGCGTTTCCGACCTGGGCCGAGGTTAAATCGAACTTTCTTTTTGTGGGTGATGGCGCATCTACCAAAGTCGAAAACGCGATTTATGGTAGGGCCAGAAAAAGGTATAGCCGTAATAACGACGACATGCGCAGTCATCTAAGACAACGGATTGGCGCTCATGCTGTAACGGCTGGTGCGCTCGCGTTCATCGCAGCAACTTCCTGCAATCTCAGTGTCGCTCAAAACCTTGAAGTCGATACGCTTGAGATTGTCCCCACTTCGCAGGGCAACCGTTTTTCAGGAACCAAGGGGCGGGCGAAAGGTAAGGTCGTTTACCCGGAATTTGGTGTGCGGTTCGCACCTGTATTCAAAAAATACCTGGAGTTGCGGAATTGGATTCTGAACGGCGCCGAAAGTACGCTGGTGTTTCCAATCCCAAGCGCGCAATACGGCTTCGTTGTAGTAGGCAATAACCATATAAAAGCGCTTAAAAGCCTTATTACCAAGGCGCTTCCGAATACGGGCTGGGTGACACCGACCCAATGGCGGAAAAACGTCAGTTACCAATACCTCAGGCTCAGCGGCGGTGACATGGCGCTGGCAGCGGAAAAGTTGGGCAATACCGAAGCGACTCTGCGACAAAGCTATAGCCGCCCAGCCCTGGAAGACTTCGCAGCGGAAATGACGGTTTTCTTCGAGTCGATGCACCAAGCTGCGATTGATCGCACACGCTTCGTAGAGCGCATTCCAGTGCGTATTACGGACGAAAGAAGGCCCGAGGCGGCGACGGGTATAGGGGCGTGCGAAAAAGTGCCGGAAACCGATCCTAAGCGCGCACAGGGCTTTACGGCCCAAGCGCCTACGCCCGCTTGCGGCGCCCCGGAAACGTGCTTGTTCTGTGAGTTCTATGCCGTCCATGCCGACGAGCAAGATATTCGTCGTCTGCTGTCGTTGCGTTATTTGATCCAAGCCATTAAGCACAAACAGCCCGTTGACCATTGGCAAAGTAAATTCGGCCCGAGCCTTCATCGCATTGATGAAGTACTCTCGGCCATGCAGGACGCTGATGGCAGTATAGAGGCAACTATCAATCGCGTGCGTAATGAAGTCGAGTCCGGCGATCTTGATACGTTCTGGTCTATCCACTTCGACACATTGGTCACTGTAGGAGCCGTGTCGTGAGCATTATTGCCAATCTCCAACTCAACCAGTGGCAAGAGCATCAACTGCCAGATCGCTGCGACGGTGCATCGCAGTACCTGCATGTTAACGATGACTTTGTTATCTCCCGCACGACGCAAGGGGTGATTGTTTCCATTTATGGGGATGACGAGTGGAGTATGAAGATGTATGACGCGCAAGGCACCTGTGTCTACAACTTCGTTAGTTGGGCCGTGGGTTCCACCAAACCGCTGGTGACAGTAATTACCGGAGAAATGAAAAAGATTCAACTGGCGCGAATGTATTTGTTTCACAGGCCTCGCAAACCCACCTCTATACGGCTGATTGAGCTTAGAAGGCTGTCCCGTCTAGCGCTTAACAACGATCTGTCCCTGAGTGATCTACTTGATGATGCGAACATCAATCGGGTGCTGCTGCCGAGCTTTGCGGAGCTAGCCGCAAATCAGATGAAATTCATGCTTCAATTACTCAAAGAGCTATTTGATCTACGGGTTAAATACCCTGATTTTAAGTTTGCACCGACCGATTACGCGATTATTGAGCGCATACAGGCGCTCTACGATAAGCATCCCAAGCAAAAAGCAAATGACTCACAGCAAACCAAGCTCATCCCGTCCCGTCTGTACGCGGCGATTATTGCGGCGCTTAACGCAGAGCTGGACGACTTCAACACTAACGCCGATGCCGTAGTCGAACTTTTCAGGCAGCGAAAAGCAAATCCGCGATTTGGACTCCCTGAATGTCACGCTTGCAGTTATAAAGATTCTGTTGCCTGGGAGGGTGCTATTGCACAGTACGGGCTGAGTTCGCGGTTTGAAAGCCGCTCCATTGCGAATTGGCTTGATTTGCTCGCCTATCTTGGCGAGGCTCAATCTGCTGCGAAATACTGGATTCATTTGTTCACTGGAATGCGGGCAAATGAAGCTAGGCACCTGCCTGCCGACGCCTATACGACGATAAAAGCGGGTGGCGCAGATGTTCATATCTTGCGTGGCTATACATCAAAGATCGCGGGCCAAAACCAGACAGAAACATTTTGGATGACTGCCGAGATTATTGAGAAAGGGGTCGTCGCCGCTAGACATATTGGAAAAATCGCCGCGCTTATTAGCGATTATGACGATAGCAATCTGTCTCACTACCCACTATTTCCTTCATTAGGGCCAGGCAAGAGGGCAGAGATTAACTCATTTGCAGGCGCACCTGTCATCAGCCAGGGTGGGCACACGGAAAGTCAGAAGCGACTGCTGGCTCGTTGGCCTGACCTGATTGTTGAAGAGGCGGATATACGCGAACTGGAGCAATTCGACGGTTTTCGTGATTGGCGCAATGATCCTGACGTTAAAGTCGGACAGGTTTGGCCGCTGTTAACTCACCAATGCAGGCGTTCCCTAGCGGTCTACTGTGCGCGCTCAGGTCTGGTTTCCGTTGGCTCGCTGGGTTTGCAATTCAAACACCTGTCGGAAGTGATGACCTCGTATTACCGGAAGGGAAGCGCCTTTGCGGTTAATTTTCTGAATACAGATGACGCTCAGAATATGATTGATGAGATCGAGTACGAGCGTCATAAGGCTCAGTACATCAACTACGAAGTCAATGTTATCAGCACAACGAGTCGTTTGTGGGGCGGTGAAGGCAATCGCATTCAGGTGGCGCGTGATAAAGGCCAGCCACTCATTATCACCACTGATAGAGAAATGACTAAAAAGAAGTTCCTCAAGGGGGAGATAACTTACAAGCTCGGTCCCATTGGTGGCTGTACGAATCTCGAACCTTGCGACAAGATTTCGTTCACCAGTGTCTTTGCATGTATCGACTGCGAGAAATCAATCCTTGATGACGACCGCAGCCTAAAGAATATCCAGCGAGGCCTGAATAATCTGAAACGCGGGCAATCCCTGTTCGCCCCAGAGAATCCGCAGTACAAGCAGCTTGAATCCGAAATCAGCGAGATATACGACAAGCTGGAGAAGCGCGGTATGCGTGAGAAGATGGAGGCAATGGCATGAGTGCAGTTGACAACTATCGCGCCGCATTACAGCGTTTGATTGAAGGAAAGCCGCAAAACGTCCCCAAAGGCTCTGCGATCAACAAAGATACGGTGGCTCTGGAAGCGGGTCGCAAACGCGGCTCGATCAAAAAGAGCCGGGATGAGCACACCGAGCTCATTGCTGAGATAGAAGCCGCTGCAACTGCACAGCAAGATTTACCCAAGCCGTCGGCATCTGAAGAGGCGCAGAAGCAGAAAGCCCTGAAGCAAGCGGCCCAAGAGCAGCTTGGTGATCTGAAGGCAGACTATGAACTTGCACTTCAAAAGATTGTATCGTTGATTCAGGAGAACTACTTGCTCAAGCAACAGATCAGGGAACTCACCGCTGACAAAAAGCACGGTAGTAAGGTTGTGCCAATGGGCAATCTGCATTGAATACTGAGCAAAAAAGAGGCAGCCGGTCTTGTCGGCGCGCTGGACTCAACCGTGCCTTCGGCGCGCTCAAGATCCGCATTTCAAAATACCAAACTGCGCTAAAGTGATCTGTAACCGACGACTCCTATCTACGCTGAAGGGGTATGGTATTCCAGACTTATTCAAGGGAAGATGAAATAGTCCGTTAAAAAATGCCTTGGCATGGCAAAATGCCTTTGTGTGTTGTAGATTCTTCCCATCCTACCTGAGCATAGTGGACTACCCTAATGGAAAACGGACAAAAAAAATTAAAAGAGTTGTTTGATGGTCGCAAAATATTCAACATCCCAGATTACCAGCGAGCTTACGCGTGGGAGACAAACCGACAACTTCCTGACTTCATTGAAGATATTGACAACCAAGCACTAGGTCGAGCCTACTTCTTAGGCACTATCCTGTTTCAAGAAAAATCTGAAAAGCATGCTGGATTTGACCTGATCGATATCGTGGACGGACAGCAAAGAATTACTACAACGATCATATTTATGAAGGTATTGCTGTCCAGCTTGCGCCAACGGTTGAACGACACCCAATATGAAGAGCTCGGCCTAGATCTAGTTGAAGAAACGTACATTTTCAATAAAAACCGTCCAAAACTACAAGCCATCTCACCTGACAATGACTTCTTTTTTAACTACGTCCTAAATGATGGCAATGGCGCCGACCACATTGAAACACCGTCCCAACGCCGACTACTAGAAGCGAAGAAATATTTTCAGGTCAAGTTAGCCGACAGAAGCACCGAAGAACTACTACAATTAAAATGCAAGATAGACGAATACACTAAAGTTTTAACGTACTCAGTAAAAGACGCTGCTGAAGCAACTCTGATTTTTGAAACCACGAACGATCGAGGAAAGAGGCTAACCAACCTTGAGAAAATCAAAAGTTTTTTAATGTACAAAACCTACCTCGCTGCCGCCGAGGACGTCGATCACTACCTAGCAGTAATCCAGCAAAGATTTGCTGACATTTTCAGAGAGTTGGAATTATTTGACGGAAAAATGGATGAAGACTCCATTCTTCGCTTCCACTATGTTGCTTTTGAGGACTGGGCTGATAAGGCTGATTTTCAGCAACCGACGACCTCTATCAGAAGCAAGCTGAACCCGCTTATAGCCAATGGTCGCAAGCAGGAGGCGTTAGCGTTCATTGATCGCTTTAGCAGGGAGCTCAAAGAAAGCTTCCATATTATGCGGCAAATTTCAATGTCTAAGTGCCAATCTTACCGTGACCTTGCATGCCTGGAGCGAATGGAGAGCTTCTATCCTCTAATTTTGAAAGCTTATAAAAGTGACTCTTCGCCTGAAAAAAAGAATTTCACTATCACGTGCCGCTTGTTAGAAATCTTTAGCTTCCGCGTTTTCGCGGTTCAACGAAATAGGTCAAATACAGGGCAGTCGGCACTTTATAAGCTTGCTAGAAATTTCTCAGGCCGATTTGAGCCCCTATTCGACGATCTTTCGTCAATCATAAATGACGCCAGCAGTCGCAAACGCTTTCATGAAACGCTGCAAGATGCTGACCTGTTCAACTGGATATCTAGCCGCGACCTTTGCTATCTGGTATGGAAATATGAAAACCACTTACGGCGCTCCGAACAGCCGATTTGCTCTGAAATGTCAGAATCTGAATTCAAAAGCACTGGCAGCAAAACCCGCCTAACAGTGGAACATATCGCCTCACAGACCAAAAACGGCATCGTTCTTGATAGCTCCATAGTGCCAGACATTGATGCGACCTTCAGAGATCAACACCTACATCGCCTAGGAAATTTAACGTTCGACCCAGCCTCAGCCAATTCTTCAAAAAGCAATGGAGAGATGGATTTCAAATACTCCAAATATTTCTCCAAATCTCCTTATAAAACACAGAATGAATTAGAGTCTTTCATGATTGATGGCAAATGGACGGCAGAATCTATTGACCTGAGACAATCAAAGATCATCGACTTCTGTATTCGCTACTGGAACCCTCAGTACGTCGAATATTAATATCGAAAAATAATTATCTTGTGGGTACCATTCGTACCCACAGCCTTAGCCATGGCCTGCCTAAGGCGTATTAACTTGGACGTAAACGTCATCGGCGCCAAAAGTCCGGTCATTAGTGGTCGTTGCGCCGGTCATTGCCGACTACCGCGAAACTTGATCGGCGTTTCCCACAGGCCCCGTATGGACAAGGGGCGCAGAATGTCCATATATTGGCCGTGTCCATACGGACAACGATAGAAAATATCGGAAAGCCCGAATGCCTTGGGTTTTGGGCCGTATCCATACCTGTGCCGTTAACGACTACTTGCGCCACGACATCACCGACGACTGGAATCTCTCGGCCCGCTGGGAAGAAACGGCCTACGGCCACCCATTTTCGCGCCGCATCATCGGCAACGCGCTGGCGGCCTATCTGCTCTGCCAGGGCTGGGGCAACCAGCCAGACGCGTTCAACCAGGTGCTCGCGCCGCTGCAGCGGCTACTGAATAGCGCGAGCGACGGCGCACTCGACTGCAAGGCCCAGAACGATGCGGTCGATGCCCTGCTCGCCTTCGCCAACTGGGGGTATGTGCTGCCCGGTGAGCCGGCGCTGGTGGTGCTCGACACCCGCACCCGACGCTGGCGCAGCGAGCGCAACCTGAATCGACCCTCGGGTCTGATGGACTGGGAAGCGCTCACTGACTTCCAGCACGCGCTGCTCGATCATCACTCGGTGGTGATCGTCTCCCCGGCACCGATGTTCGGCGTCAAGCTGATCGAGACGGTGCAGCGGGTGTTCAGCTGGCTCGGCCACTCGCTGCTGGTCGATGCGGAAAACTGGATGGCGCATCGCGGTGCGGCGCAGGTGATGCTCAACATCTTTCGCCACACGCGCACACCGGGTAACTACGTGATTCTCTCCGGCGACGTGCATTATTCGTTCGCATACGAAATCCGCATCCGTGGCCGGCGCAGCCGTCCGCAGCTGTGGCAGATCACCAGCAGCGGCGTGAAAAACGAGTTTCCGCGCCGCCTGCTGGATATCTTCGACCGACTGAATCGCTGGCTCTACGCACCGCGCTCGCCGCTGAACTGGCTGACCAAGCGTCGACGGGTGAAGGTGCGCCCCTGGCTGCCCAGCCGTAGCAGCTCCGGCGAACGTCTGTGGAATGGGGCAGGTATCGGCCACCTGCAGCTGGATGCCGATGGACGGCCGTTGCTGGTTGAACAGATCAACGCGGACGGCTCGACGCCGGTGCGGTTCAGGCCGCAGGACTGAGCGCATTCGAGCCAATCGCGTGCCACGCTGGTGCGCTACTGCGTATTTTCAGGGCGTCCGGGTTGTTTGGCGTACGCAACAACAGTCAGGCGCCGCGCGAAGGGCGCGGTGTGCCGAGGAGGCAGCCAATATCACTGGCGCTGGCATTCCTCTTGCCTGTCCTGTCGTCAGGAGGCTACGGCTCAGGGATGAGAAAATGCGCAACGGCCAATCAGGGCAACGGCTCGCATTGCAAGTGGCTAATTCAGGCACTGACGGCCTTTGCTACTGAGACCGGTCGCTGGCCTTGCCGCAGGAGAACGATGGTCGGACTCTTTACCTGACGAAAAAGGCGCAAACCTAGCGCAAGTGCCCGCGCCGTCCAGTGAGCAGCACCGCCCTGCTCCGTTTGCCCTTCATCAGCGTCTTCATTACGTTGCGCTTGGCCTGTTCGGATAGATAGAAGGCATCGGGATCGGGTAGATCGCCTTCCTTCTGGAACTGTCCGTCATGCTCGGCTGGCTCCACGACTTCCACGACGACTGCGCTGGCGGTGTCGTGGATCGCGTCCCAGCCGGTCTCATAACCCTCGACCAGCACCATGCTGTCGGCGGGATAGGTTTGCAGAATCGCTATCAGTTCGGCTGCTGTCATGTTGATGTCGTCGTCGTTATGCGCGAGCAGCGAAGCCCGCGTCAGCGGATCGGTTAGGTTCAGGCGGATGAATCCGGTCGGCATGTCAGCCGGTTCGTGTTGTTCAGCACGCTGACTGTCAGGCTATACAAACCCGAGAGGCAAGACTCAAAGCCGCTAGGCTTGGCGCCATGGCGACGATCATAAGTTCCGCTGGGAATGGCTATTGATAAGGGCTTGGCGAATGCAAGGCATCGCACTTTTTTGGACGCGCAGCAGGCCCAACGGGGTGCGAGGCAAACTGAGACTTTGTAGCACATGCAGCATGATTGGTGCCCGGAGCGGGGGTCGAACCCGCATACCCTTTCGGATGAGGGATTTTAAGTCCCTTGCGTATACCAATTTCGCCATCCGGGCAGAACGCTGCAGTTGGCCGCGAGGGCGGATCGCGGCGGCGCAGGACTATAACCAGCTCCCCAGCTTCGCGCAACCGCGCAGGCGATCCCCACCCTCGGCGAACGGTAAAGCCAAGCAGGCAACCAGCGCGGGGAAGGTTCCCGATCATCAGCTAAGGTAGCTTCGTGCCTATCGGCAACGGAAAGACGTGCATCGCTCCAACATCCATCCGCAACGCACAGGTAAGCGGCCATAAAAAAACCCCGTAAGCGCTAACTTACGGGGTCTTCAACACTGGAGGCCGATGTCGGAATCGAACCGGCGTACACGGATTTGCAATCCGCTGCATAACCACTCTGCCAACCGGCCTCAAAACAATGGCGCCGCATCTACTGCGGCGCCATCTACAACAAATTGGAGCGGGAAACGAGACTCGAACTCGCGACCCCGACCTTGGCAAGGTCGTGCTCTACCAACTGAGCTATTCCCGCGTTGTCTTGGTGACGGGCGCCATTCTATATGATCAGAGCGCGGCGTCAAGCCCTTGATTAAAAAAGTTTTATTTCTTTTCGGCACTTAGGTGAGGCCAGGCCGCATTCAGATAATTGATCATCGACCAGAGTGTCAGCCCGGCCGCAACGATCAACAGTCCGTACCCTACGCCGACCCAGGCCGTCAGCGCAGGTGGGTTGGCCAGCAGAATCACCAACGCCACCATCTGGGCCGCGGTTTTCCACTTGCCCAGGTTGGATACGGCGACCTGCGCGCGCGCCCCGAGCTCGGCCATCCATTCGCGCAATGCCGAAACGACGATTTCTCGCCCGATGATGATCGCCGCAGGCAAGGTCAGCCAGAGGTTGGCGTGCTCGCCGACGAGCAGCACCAGGGCGACTGCGACCATCAGCTTGTCGGCCACTGGGTCGAGAAAGGCGCCGAAGGGCGTGCTCTGCTGCAGGCGTCGGGCGAGATAACCGTCCAGCCAGTCGGTCAGTGCCGCGACCGTGAATACCGCACTGGCAGCCAGATAGCTCCAGTGAAACGGCAGATAGAACAGCAGAATGAAGATGGGGATCAGTAGCACGCGCAGCACGGTGAGCAGATTTGGAATATTCATCGGTACCACTGATCGGCGAAATTGAAGGGGATTCTACTCACTGTGCAGAGCGGCATAAATCGACTCGGCAAGCTTTTTACTGATACCGGGCGCCTTGGCGATCTCATCAAGGGACGCTCGGCAGAGTTCCTGCAGACCACCGAAGTGCTTGAGCAGTTCGCGCCGCCGCTTCGGCCCAATGCCCGCGACATCTTCCAGACTTGAGGTTCGCCGCGCCTTGCCGCGCCGCGCACGGTGCCCGGTAATCGCGAAACGGTGGGCTTCGTCACGCACTTGCTGGATGAGATGCAGTGCCGGCGAGTCGGCCGGCAGGGTGAATTCGTGCGCCGCGTCGTTGAGATACAACGTTTCCAGGCCGGGCTTGCGGGTGACGCCCTTGGCCACGCCGAGCAGGATCAGCTCGGGTACCGCCAGCTCTTCCAACACATCTCGCGCCATGTTGAGCTGGCCCTTGCCACCGTCCACCAAGAGGATGTCGGGCAGCTTGCCCTCGCCTTCGGCCGCCTTTCGAAAACGCCGCGAGAGCGCCTGGTGCATCGCCGCATAATCGTCTCCAGCCGTGACCCCTTCAATGTTGTAGCGGCGGTAGTCCGACTTCAGCGGCCCCTCCGGGCCAAATACCACGCAGGACGCAACGGTGGCCTCGCCACTGGAATGGCTGATATCGAAGCATTCCAGGCGCGCTGGTGGCTCGTCGAGATTGAGCGCTTCGGCCAGCGCTTCGAAACGCGCCGACAGATGTTGTCGATTGGCCAGGCGCGCCGACAACGCCTGCTCGGCATTGGTCAACGCGAGCTGCTGCCAACGTGAGCGCGTGCCGCGCACGCGTTGCACGATGCTCAACTCGACGCCGCGCAGTTCGGCAACTGCACTGATCAGCGTGGGAAAGTCCTCGTGTACCGCGTTTACGATCAGCTCACCCGGCAGGTCGCGCTCGGCTGAGCCGAGGTAGTACTGCTCCAGAAATGCCTGAAGCACATCGCTGACACTTTCCTCGATGGCGACCTGCGGAAAGAAGTTCTTGCTGCCCAGCACCCTGCCCCCGCGGACGCTGATCAGGTGCACACAGGCCCCGCCGGGGCTGACTGCAGCGGCGACGATATCGACGTTGCCGCTGCCGCCCTCCATGCTCTGTTGATCCTGAACGCGGCGCAGAATGCCGATCTGATCGCGGATCTCCGCCGCACGCTCGAATTCAAGATTCATCGCGGCCTTTTCCATATTCCGCGACAGCTCCTCGGCCAGCGCATTGCTGCGCCCCTCGAGAAACATCACCGAATGGCGCACATCTTCGGCGTACTCGGCCGGCTCCACCAGATTCACGCAGGGCGCCTTACAACGCTTTATCTGATACTGCAGACAAGGCCGCGTGCGGTTGCGGAAGTAACTGTCCTCGCACTGCCGGACGAAGAACGCCTTTTGCAGCAGGCTCAGGCTCTCGCGTATCGCGCCGGCACTAGGATACGGGCCGAAGTAACGCCCAGGCTCCTTCTTCGCGCCACGATGGATACTCAGGCGCGGAAACTCACCGGCGGAAAGAAAAACGTACGGATAGGATTTGTCGTCGCGCAACAGGATGTTGTACGGCGGTCGCCACTGCTTGATCAGCGTCTGTTCAAGCAGCAGCGCTTCCGTCTCGTTCGCCGTGATGGTGGTTTCCACCTGGGCGATTCTGGCAACCAGAGCCGCGGTTTTCGGCGCCTGGCCGGTTTTGCGGAAGTAGCTGGAGAGCCGTTTCTTGAGATTTTTTGCCTTGCCGACGTAGAGCAGTTTCTCGTCGGCATCGAACATCCGGTAGACACCCGGATGGCCGCTGCACGCCGCCAGGAAGGCGGAAGAGTCGAATCCGCTGGCCATCAGTTGATGGTGTCGACCATACCGTGCCGCACGGCCAGTAACGCCAACTCGACATCACTGGAAATCGAGAGCTTCTCGAATATCCGGTAACGGTAGGTATTCACCGTTTTTGGCGACAGGCAGAGCTTGTCGGAAATAGCCTGGACCTTCTGGCAATTGGCGATCATCAGGGCGATCTGGATTTCCCGCTCGGACAGCAGGTCGAACGGCGATCCGTTGTTCTGCGGCTGGAAGGACTTCAGCGCCAGCTGCTGGGCGATCTGCGGGCTGATGTAGCGCTGCCCGGCGAAGACCATGCGGATGGCGCGGATCATTTCCTCCAGCGCTGCGCCCTTGGTCAGGTACCCCGCGGCGCCAGCCTGCAGCAGGCGCGTGGGAAACGGGTCCTCTTCGCAGATCGTGACGGCAATGACCTTCAGGTCAGGATGGCTGCGCAGCAGCTTACGAGTGGCCTCCAGGCCGCCGATGCCCGGCATCTTCACATCCATCAGGACGACGTCAGGCTTGAGTTCGCGGGTTTTCTTGATGGCCTCTTCGCCGCAATCCGCCTGCCCGACTACGTACAACCCGTCGATGTCGGCCAGCATACGGGTAATGCCCGTGCGAACCAGATCGTGGTCATCTACCACCAGCACCCTAATCAAGCAGACACCTCGTTAATGCAATTCAAAGCTGGCTGGCTGCGCGCTTCGTGAGAGCGGCGAACTCTACCAAAAAAACGGCCAGCCTCGCCTCCTATGGGGTGACGAAAATGGCCGCAACCCGCACGGCCATCGCGCTGAAACCTCGGTATTGAAGCGGTCCGTGCCGCCCATCAGCGAAAACTTACAATCGCGGCAGTGTAAGCCAATCGCTATCTAGTGCAGACCATTCACGCGCGCAGTGCCAGGATTCTTCGTGCTCCGAGCAGTACCAGCACACCGATCAAGCTACCGATCAGCAGGTCCGGATAACGCGAGCCGGTCCAGGCTACCAGCCCGCCAGCGACAATCACGCCGGCATTGATCAACACGTCATTGGCCGAAAAGATCCAGCTGGCACGCATATGCACCCCGCCCTTCCGGTGCCTGTGGATCAGGGCCAGACAGCTGACGTTGGCCAGCAGCGCCACGCAGGCCACGCCCATCATCGCCATCGACTGCGGTTCGCTGCCAAAGACAAATCGCCGCACCACCTCAGCCAGCAGACCAACTGCGAGCACCAGTTGAAGCAGACCGGCAAGCTTGGCAGCGCGCATCTGCAGGTGTACGCCGCGACCGACGGCATACAGCGCCACACCATAGACGGCGGCATCGGCGAACATGTCCAGCGAATCACCAATGAGGCCGGCAGACTGTGCGAACAGCCCGGCGAGCAGCTCGGCGACGAACATGCCCCCGTTGATGGCCAGCAGTGTCTTGAGGGTCTTCGACTCGTTGGCAGCGGCCACATCGTTCAACGGTTGTTCAGCCGCAGCGCAGGTTTCGAGCAACACTGCACCCAGGCCGAGCTCACTCAGGCGATCGGCAATCGGCCCGACGGCGCCATCATGGGCAACCTGCAGGCGACGACCCGGCAGGTCGAATACCAGGCCGCTGACCTCTGCGCGGCCTTCCAGCGCCAGGCGGATCATCCGTTCTTCGGCCGGGCAATCCATTTTTGGCACCTGAAACAGGCTGACCCAACGACCACTCGGTGCCAATGCAGGCTCGGCCGCCTTTGCCGAACCGTCGCCGCGTCCACACTGTCGATCACAGCCACTCATGGCCATCATCCAAGGAGGCGCTCGTCAACGTCGCTCACTGCCCCTGCACCAATGCGGCAATCTCGTCGGAGCTGAGCACTTTGCCCACAGAGACAACCTTGTCGTCGATCACCAGGGCCGGGGTGGACATCACGCCGTAGCCGGCGATTTCGGCGAAATCGGTCACCTTCACCACCTCGGCCTCGCGTCCCAGCGACGCCAATGCCTGGTGAGTATTGTCGGCCAAGGTCACGCACTTCTTGCAGCCGGAGCCCAGGATCTTGATCAGCATGGCGAATCTCCCATCTCAGATGAACAGGTAAGCAAATGCATTAAACAGGTAGCCGATCAGCATGATGCCCATCAGCACGATGGCAATGAACAGCGCCAGCAGCGGCGCCTTGACCACCTTTTTCAGCATGATCAGCGACGGCAGCGACAGCGCGGTGACCGACATCATGAACGCCAGTACGGTGCCCAGGCCAACGCCCTTGGCCACCAGAGCCTCGGCAATCGGCAGAGTGCCGAAGATGTCGGCGTACATCGGCGCGCCCACCAGCGTGGCCAGCGGCACCGACCACCAGTTGTCCTGGCCGATGACCTTTTCGATCAGACCCGCCGGAATCCAGTTGTGAATGGCAGCGCCGATGCCCACGCCGATCAGGATATACAGCCAAACCTTGCGGATGATCTCTCCCACCTGCTCGCGGGCGTAGGTCAGGCGGTCGCGCAGGGTGAGCTGTTCCTGTGGCAGGTCCAGGACCTTCTGTTGCGTGACGAAGGCCTCGACGTACTGTTCTATCCCAGCCTTGCCAATCAGCGTCCCGCCGATCACTGCCAGCACGATGCCCACTACCACGTAGGCCAGCGCAATCGACCAGTTGAAGATGCTGGCCAGCAGGATCATCGACGCCAGATCGACCAGCGGCGAGGAGATCAGGAACGAGAAGGTCACAGCCAGCGGCAGACCCGAACTGGTGAAGCCGATGAACAGCGGGATCGACGAGCAGGAACAGAACGGCGTGACCGTTCCCAGCAGTGCGCCGGTGAGGTTGGCGCGAAAGCCGCGCATGCGACCGAGAATGCGCCGTGTGCGCTCCGGCGGGAAATAACTCTGGATCCAGGAGATACCGAAGATCAGCGCCGACAGCAGGATGAAGATCTTGATCACGTCATAGATGAAGAAATGCAGGCTGCCGCCGACGCGACTGGCCGTATCCAGGCCTAGCCCCTGCTCAAGCAGCAGACGCACCAGATACGCGAGCCATTCCATGCGCAGCAGCTGATCATTGAGCCAACCGAAGATCGTCATGCGGCCTCCTTCAACGACGCACGAGCGCGCGGTTGTACCAGTCGCGACTGCTCATCACCATGCGCACCAGCCAGAGCATCACCGGCACTTCGATCAGCACACCGACCACCGTGGCCAGGGCGGCGCCGGAGTCGAAGCCATAGAGCACGATGGCCACAGCCACCGCCAGTTCGAAGAAGTTGGAGGCGCCGATCATCGTCGACGGCCCGGCGACGTCGTGGCCCACGCGGAAGCTGCGATTGAGCCAGTAGCCGAGGCCGGCGATGAACAGTGTCTGCAGCAGGATCGGCACCGCCAACATGGCGATGATCAATGGCTGCTCCACGATGGCTTCGCCCTGAAAGGAGAACAGCAACACCAGGGTCGCCAGCAGCGCGATGATGGAGAACGGCGAGATCTTCGCCAGCGCCGCCTGGAAGGCCGCCTCGCCACCCTTGAGCAATCGGGCGCGGATGAACTGGGCAATAGCCAGCGGAATGACGATGTACATCACCACCGACAGCAGCAGAGTGTCCCAAGGCACCGGGATCGACGACACGCCAAGCAGCAGAGCGACGATGGGCGCGAAGGCGAACACCATCACCAGATCATTGAGCGCCACCTGGGTCAGGGTGAAGTTGGCGTTGCCGTTGCACAGATTGCTCCAGACGAAAACCATCGCCGTGCAAGGGGCCGCGCCGAGCAGGATCAGCCCGGCCATGTAGCTGTCGATCTCGTCCGCCGGCAGCCAGCCAGCGAACAGGTGCTTGATGAACAACCAGCCGAACAGGGCCATGCTGAACGGTTTCACCGCCCAGTTGACGAACAGCGTGATGCCCATGCCCGCCTTCTGCTGGCGGACCTCATGTAGCGCGGCGAAGTCGATCTTCATCAGCATGGGGATGATCATCACCCAGATCAGCAGCCCCACCGGAATGTTGACCTGGGCAATCTCCAGCGCACCGACTGCCTGCGCAGCCGACGGCAGAGTCAGCCCCAGCACTGTGCCGGCGACAATACAGAGCAACACCCACAGCGTCAGATAGCGCTCGAAGAAGCCGAGCGGTGTACCGGAGGCCTTCTTTGCCGCCACCTCACAGGGACTGGACATCAGTATTTCCTTCCGTTCTTGCAATTGCCGAGCGGCCGCTGAGCGGGCCCGGGTAATCAGTGTTCGCCGAGCGCCTCGGCAATCTCGCTGGCTGTGCTGCGCGCGGTGCGCATCACACCGAGCAGGGTGGCAGAAGCAGTGCCAGTCCACTCGCCGTAGCCGACCAGCCAAAGGTTCGGCTGCTTCAGCGCACGGGTTCCGTCGAGGGCCACCTTACAGTCGCTCTCGATCACACCCAGCTCGCTCAGGTGATTAAGGGCCGGACGGAAACCGGTGCACCAGATCACCGCATCGACTTCGGCGCGGCGGCCGTCGGCCCACTCCACGCCGTACTCGGTGAACCGCTCAAACGGCCTTTCGCTGACCAGCACGCCGCGGCTGCGCGCCTCGCGCACCGGCTCGACCATCACCACATCGCCCAGGCCGCCGACCGGCTCGTCAACCGTGCGGCCTTCCTGCTGCGCCTTCCAGCGTTCGGTGGCACGCTCGAACAGCGCGCGGCCATCGACGTCATCGGCCAGGAACTGTGGTGGCTCGGGGGTAATCCACAGGGTGGCGGCGACCTTGGATACCTCGGCTAGAACCTGCGCGCCAGAGTTTCCGCCGCCAACGATCATCACCCGCTGGCCGACGAAAGGAACCGGGTCGACGTAGTGCGCCGAGTGCAACTGCACCCCGGCGAACTGCTCGCGGCCGGGATAGTCGGGAATGTACGGATTGCTCCAAGTACCGGTGGCACTGACCACCGCCCTCGCCCGCCAGCTCTGCTCGCCGGCATATACCCGCAGGTGGTCACCGTCGCATTCAACGGATTCGACGTGCACCGGACGCTGCACCGGGAGCTTGTAGCGCTCCTCGTAGCGGCTCAGGTAGTCGATGACCTCACTGCGAGTCGGGTAGGTGCTCGCCCCCACGGGCATCGGCCAGCCCGGGAGCGAGCTCCAGGTCGCAGGCGAGAACAACCGCAGTGACTCCCAGCCATGCAGCCAGGCGCCGCCCGGCGTGGCCTGTGCATCGAGCAGAAGGAAGGAAAGCTGGGTGCGGCGCAGGAAGTAGGCGGTGGCCAGGGCAGACTGGCCACCGCCGATGACGACTACATCGACATCCTTCGGACTGGCGGACATGTGCGACTCCGAGATTGCGGGCTGTCACGCGCTGGTAATACAAGCGCCTTCAGAATGGGCGAACGATAACATACGAAAATACAGATATTCATTGTCTTGAGTCGATAAACCGAAACTGAGCTTATCCAGATCAGCGAACATCCTGTAGCTTTACCGAATATTCGATTTAGCATATGTTCTGCCCACGATGAACTCGGAGAGTGTCGATGGCCGACCACCTCACCCCGCCCCTGGTATGCAAGTGCCTGGCCGACGAAACCCGTGCGCGCATCGCGTTGCTGATCGCCCGTGAGCAGGAGCTGTGCGTGTGCGAACTGGTCTGCGCGCTGAATGAAAGTCAGCCGAAGATATCCCGCCACCTGGCGCAGCTGCGTAACTGTGGGCTGCTGGCCGACCGCCGACAAGGCCAGTGGGTGTTCTACCGTCTCCATCCGGCATTGCCAGACTGGGTACACGACCTGCTCAAGCTGATGCTCGATTCCAACCGCCACTGGCTGAGCCCGCAAAGCCAGCGTCTGGCGGCCATGGGCGAGCGCCCCGAGCGCAGCGCCGCCTGCTGCTGAACACCACTACCGGAGCCCACCATGCCCGCCGACCTGTCCAACGTCGACCCGCAACTGCTTGAGCTGCCCGATCTCGCCAGGCTCGAGCCGCCGGCGACGACCACGCACAAGCCACGAATCCTGCTGCTTTACGGCTCCAACCGAGCGCATTCCTTCAGCCGCTTGCTAACCCTCGAAGCGGCGTGTTTGCTGGAGAACATGGGCGCCGAGACGCGCATCTTCCACCCTGCCGGTCTGCCATTGCCGGACGATGCTCCCGACGATCACCCCAAGGTGCGGGAGCTGCGCGAGCTGATGCAGTGGTCGGAAGGCCAGGTATGGTGTTCACCGGAACGCCACGGCGCGATGAGCGCTGTGTTCAAGGCACAGATCGACTGGGTGCCGCTGGCCATGGGTGCCGTGCGTCCGACGCAGGGCAAGACCCTGGCGCTGATGCAGGTCTGTGGTGGCTCGCAGTCGTTCAACGCGGTCAACCAGATGCGCGTGCTCGGGCGCTGGATGCGCATGTTCACCATCCCCAACCAGTCATCCGTAGCCAAGGCGTGGCAGGAGTTCGACGAGAACGACCGCATGAAGCCATCGGCGTATTACGACCGCGTGGTCGACGTGATGGAAGAGCTGCTCAAGTTCACCCTGCTGTTACGCGGCCGCACCGACTACCTGGTCGACCGCTATTCCGAGCGCAAGGAGTCGGCCGAGGAGCTGTCCCGCCGCGTCAACCAGCGCTCGATCTGAATCGCGAGGAAATCACCGTGCAACATCCTTACGACACTCTCACCCTGCCCGACTGCGCCGGCCGGCTGATCTTTACACCCTGCCCCGGCAGCAAGGACACCAGCGTCGCTGAAGCGCTGGACACCCTGCAGGCTGCCGGCGCCGAGGCACTGATCACCCTGATGCCCGCCACGGAGCTGGAACTGAACCAGGCCACCGAACTGCCGCAACTGTGCGCGCAGCGCAATCTGGCGTGGTTCCACCTGCCGGTGGCCGACGAACAGGTTCCGCTGGCGGATTTCGACGAAGCCTGGAGCGCCAGTCGCTTGCGCATAGGCGCCCTGCTCGATGAGGGCCGAGGTATCGCCATCCATTGCAAGGGCGGCTCAGGGCGCACCGGGCTGATCGCCGCGCGCATCCTGATCGACCGCGGCCTGCCGCGCGCCGAGGCCGTCGCCAGGGTCCAGGCCCTGCGGCCCAAGGCCATCCAGCATCCGGCCCACGTGGCCTGGCTTGAGCAGTTCGACGCTGACTGACATTGACCGATTCGAGGACTTGCGCATGACCATCAAAGTAGGCATCAACGGCTTCGGTCGCATCGGACGTCTGGCCCTGCGCGCCGCCTGGGGCTGGCCGGAGCTGGAGTTCGTGCAGATCAACGATCCGGCCGGTGACGCCGCGACCCACGCCCACCTGCTCAACTTCGACTCGGTACACGGTCGCTGGCAGCATGAGGCGAGCAGCGAGGGCGCCTGTGTGATGATCGACGGCAAGCGCGTCCGAGTCAGCGCCAACAAGGCCATCGCCGACACCGACTGGAGCGGCTGCGATCTGGTGATCGAGGCCAGCGGCAAGATGAAGACCGTCGCCGTGCTGCAGGGCTACCTCGACCAGGGCGTCAAGCGTGTGGTGGTCAGCGCGCCGGTCAAGGAACCAGGCGCACTGAACATCGTCATGGGCGTCAACGACCAGCTGTTCGATCCGGCTTCGCACCGTATCGTCACCGCCGCCTCCTGCACCACCAACTGCCTGGCACCGGTGGTCAAGGTGATCCACGAGGCCCTGGGCATCCGTCACGGCTCGATCACCACCATTCACGATCTGACCAACACCCAGAGCATCCTCGACCAGCCGCACAAGGACCTGCGGCGTGCCCGCGCCTCGGGCATGAGCCTGATCCCGACCACCACCGGCTCGGCCACCGCCATCGCCGAGATTTTCCCCGAGCTGCGCGGCCGGCTGAATGGCCACGCCGTGCGCGTGCCGCTGGCCAACGCCTCGCTGACCGATTGCGTATTCGAGGTCGAGCGCGCGACCAGCGTCGGGGAAGTGAACCAGTTGCTCAAGACTGCCGCCGATGGTCCGCTCAAGGGCATCCTCGGCTACGAGCAACGCCCGCTGGTTTCCATCGACTACCGCACCGACCCGCGCTCATCGATCATCGACGCGCTGTCGACCATGGTGATCAACGGCACGCAGGTGAAGATCTACGCCTGGTACGACAACGAGTGGGGCTACGCCAACCGCACCGTGGAGCTGGCGCGCAAGGTCGGTCTGGCCGGCTGAGACCAGCATCGCCGTTCAGGTGGAAAATCGCGGCGCGAGTTTTCCACCCTACGGTATCGATCGCGGATCGTAGGGTTGGAAACGGCCGCCGGCCTTTTCCACCTGTTACCAGCACACCGGCCTGGAACCGTTCATGCACGTCCTCACCCGCCTCTCACCTGAAATCCGCCAATACCTGCTGGTTACCGGCAACTACTGGGCATTCACCCTCACCGATGGTGCGCTGCGCATGCTGGTGGTGCTGCATTTCCATGCGCTGGGCTATACGCCGCTGCAGATCGCGGCGTTGTTCTTGTTCTACGAAATCTTCGGGGTGGTGACCAATCTGGTGGGTGGCTATCTCGGCGCGCGCCTGGGGCTCAATCGCACCATGAACATCGGCCTGGGCATGCAGGTGGCGGCGTTGCTGATGCTCACGGTGCCGGCCGCGCTGCTCACCGTGCCGTGGGTGATGGCGGCGCAGGCGTTGTCCGGCATCGCCAAAGACCTCAACAAGATGAGCGCCAAGAGTTCGATCAAGCTGCTGGTGGCCGACGGACAGCAAGGCACGCTGTACAGGTGGGTGGCGATCCTCACCGGCTCGAAGAATGCACTCAAGGGCGTCGGTTTCTTCCTTGGCGGCGCCCTGCTCGCCGTGCTCGGTTTCCAGGGCGCGCTGCTGGTGATGGCAGCCGTGCTGGCGGTGATCTGGGTCGCCAGCCTAGCGCTCCTGAAGCAGGACCTCGGCAAGGCCAAGGCCAAGCCGAAGTTTCGCGATCTGTTGTCCAAGAGCCGGGCGATCAACGTGCTGTCGGCCGCGCGGCTGTTCCTGTTCGGCGCGCGCGACGTGTGGTTCGTCGTCGCCCTGCCGGTCTATCTCGCCAGCGTGTTCGGCTGGGATGTCTGGCAGGTCGGCGGCTTTCTCGCCGCCTGGGTGATCGGCTACGGCATCGTGCAATCACTGGCGCCGGCGATCACCGGCAAGCGCCGCGGCCATGTACCCGACGGGCGTGCCGCATTCCTCTGGGCGCTGCTGCTGGCCGGACTGCCTGCGGCAATCGCGTTGGGGCTGAGCAGCGACGCACCGGCGCAACCGGTGCTGCTCGGTGGCCTGCTGATATTCGGTGCGCTATTCGCGGTGAACTCCTCCCTGCACAGCTACCTGATCGTCTCCTACGCCAAGGAAGACGGCGTCTCGCTGGACGTCGGTTTCTACTACATGTCCAACGCCCTCGGTCGGCTCATCGGTACCCTGCTTTCCGGCTGGGTCTATCAGGCCTATGGGCTGACGGCCTGTCTGTGGATTTCCAGCATCTTCGTGCTGCTCGCGGCGCTGATCTCCATCGCCCTGCCACGGCACGCACAAGCGGCGGCGTAATCGCCGCGAGATACTCGCCGTCCGCCAGCGACGACTGTAACGTCCAGACCAACGCCCAGGCGCCCAAAACCAGCGTCGGACTTTGTGCGAACCGAGTCGCGGCCGCGACGGCAGCCCTTGTCTGAACTATCCGCCGAGCCGCGATCCGGTCGACTACTGACCTTCCAACTCACGTCCCTGCCGGCGACGCATCAGCCGATAGGCCGCCGGCAACACGAACAGCGACAACAGCGGCGCGCTCAACATGCCGCCAACCATCGGCGCGGCGATGCGGCTCATCACTTCGCTGCCGGTTCCCGAGCCCCAGAGAATCGGCAGCAGACCGGCGACGATCACCGCCACCGTCATCGCCTTGGGTCGCACCCGCTGCACCGCTCCATCGCGGATGGCTGCGCACAGCGCCGCCTCGTCGTGCTGGCCAGCCTTCAGACGGGCGCTCCAGGCATGCTTGAGATAGAGCAGCATGATCACGCCGAACTCCGCGGCGACACCAGCCAGAGCAATGAAACCGACGCCGGTCGCCACCGACAGGTTGTAGCCCATCAGGTAGAGGAACCACACCCCGCCGGTCAGCGCGAACGGCAGCGTCAGCATGATCAGCAACGCCTCATCGATACGGCCGAAGGTCAGGTAGAGCAGCACGAAGATGATCAGCAGCGTCGCCGGCACCACCAGCTTGAGCCGCTCGTTGGCGCGCTCGAGAAATTCGAACTGGCCGGAATAGCTCAGGCTCATGCCCGGCTGCAGCTCGACGCCAGCGCTCACCGCCTGCCGCAGATCAGCCACCACCGAGGCGATGTCGCGCCCGCGCACATCGACGTACACCCAGCCGGACAGCCGCGCGTTCTCGCTGCGCAGCATCGGCGGGCCGTCGCTGACACGCACCCGCGCCACGCTGCCGAGGGTGATCTGCGCGCCCTGCGGTGTGAGGATCGGCAGCTGCTCCAGCGCCTGCGGCGAGTCGCGCCATTCACGCGGGTAACGCACGCTGATCGGGTAACGCGCCAGGCCTTCCACCGTTTCGCCGACGGTTTCACCCCCGATGGCACCGGCGACGATGGCCTGCACGTCGGCGATGTTCAGCCCATAGCGCGCGGCGTCCTGGCGGTCGATGTCGATATCGATGTAGCGCCCGCCGACCAATCGCTCAGCGAGCGCCGAGCTGACGCCTGGCACTGTCTTGGCGACGGCCTCGACCTGCTGGCTGACCCGGTCGATTTCCTCCAGATTGGCGCCGGCGATCTTCACCCCGATGGGGCTCTTGATGCCGGTGGCGAGCATGTCGATGCGATTGCGGATCGGCGGAATCCAGATGTTGGTCAGTCCCGGTACCTGCACCGCGCGGTCCAGCTCCTCCACCAGTTTTTCCGGGGTCATGCCGGCGCGCCACTGCTCGCGCGGCTTGAACTGGATGGTGGTCTCGAACATCTCCAACGGCGCCGGGTCGGTGGCCGACTCGGCGCGCCCGGCCTTGCCGAACACCGTGGCGACTTCCGGCACCGTGCGGATCATCCGGTCGGTCTGCTGCAACAGCTGTGCGGCCTTCTGCGCCGAAAGCCCCGGCAGCGCCGAGGGCATGTAGAGCAGGTCGCCCTCGTCCATCGGCGGGAGGAACTCACCGCCCAGCCGGGTCATCGGCCACAGCGTGGTCGCCAGCACCAGCAGCGCGGCGACGAGCGTGGTTTTCGGATGTCCCAGCACCGCGTCGAGCGCCGGCCGGTAAACCCGGATCAGTCCGCGGTTGAGCGGATTGCGCGTCTCATCCGGCAGCCGGCCGCGAATCCAGTAGCCCATCAGCACCGGCACCAGCGTCACCGAAAGCCCGGCGGCAGCGGCCATCGCGTAGGTCTTGGTAAACGCCAGCGGGCCGAACAGCCGGCCTTCCTGCGCTTCGAGGGTGAACACCGGAATGAACGACAAGGTGATGATCAGCAGGCAGAAGAACAGCGCCGGGCCGACCTCCTGCGCCGCCTCGGTCATCACCCGCCAGTGCTCCTCGCCTTCCAGTGTCCGGCCGGGATTGGCATGCCGCCAGGCCTCGGCCTTCTTGTGCGCGTTCTCGATCATCACCACCGCCGCATCGACCATCGCGCCGATGGCGATGGCAATGCCGCCCAGCGACATGATGTCGGCGTTAATGCCCTGGTAACGCATCACCGCAAAGGCCAGCAGCACGCCAATCGGCAGCGAGACGATGGCCACCAGCGATGAGCGCAGGTGCCAGAGGAACAGCCCGCAGACCAGTGCGACGACGATGAACTCCTCCAGTAGCTTGAAGCTCAGGTTGTGCACCGCGCGGTCGATCAGCTGGCTGCGGTCGTAGGTAGTGACGATCTCCACGCCCTGCGGCAGGCTTTTTTTCAGCTCGTCGAGCTTGGCATGCACGGCCGTCAGGGTTTCCCGCGCGTTCTTGCCGCTGCGCAGGATGATCACGCCACCGACGGTTTCCCCTTCGCCATTCAGTTCGGCGATGCCGCGGCGCATCTCCGGGCCGAGCTGGATATGCGCGACATCGCCGAGCGTCACCGGCACCCCGGCAGCGCTGAGCTGCAGCGGAATCTGGCGGAAATCGTCGAGCGTCTGCAGGTAGCCCGAGGCACGCACCATGTATTCGGTTTCCGCCAGCGCCAGCACCGCGCCACCGGTTTCCTGGTTGGCGCGGCCGATGGCCTCGGTCACCTGTGCCTGGGTCACACCGAGGCTGGCCAGCTTCAGCGGGTCGAGCAGCACCTGGTACTGGCGGACCATACCGCCGATGGTGGCGACCTCGGCGACGTTCGGCAGGGTGATCAGCTCGAACTTGAGGAACCAGTCCTGCAGGCTGCGCAGCTGCGCCAGGTCGTGCGTGCCGCTGCGGTCGACCAGCGCGTACTGGTAGATCCAGCCGACACCGGTGGCGTCCGGGCCGAGCGACGGTTTGGCGCCGTCCGGCAGGCGGCTCTGTACCTGGCTCAGGTACTCCAGCACCCGCGAGCGCGCCCAGTACAGGTCGGTGCCGTCTTCGAACAGCAGGTAGACGAAGCTGTCGCCGAAGAACGAGTAGCCGCGCACGGTCTTTGCTCCCGGCACCGAGAGCATCGTGGTGGTCAGCGGATAGGTGATCTGGTTCTCGACGATCTGCGGCGCCTGCCCCGGATACGGCGTGCGGATGATCACCTGCACGTCGGACAGGTCCGGCAGCGCGTCGATCGGCGTGGTGCGCAGCGACCAGATGCCCACCGCGGTCATCAGCAGTGTCGCCAGCAGCACCAGGAAGCGGTTGACCACCGACCAGCGAATCAGCGCGGCGATCATGGCTGCTGCTCCAGCTGCTCGATGACCAGCCCGGCGCCGGTCTCGCGGACGGCGAAGCGCACCCGGTCATCGACCTGCACCCCGTGCAGCAGATGCGCATCGGCCACCGGGAAGCGCATAGTCATGCCCGGCATGCCGAGGGTCTTGAACGGCCCATGGGCGATCTTCACGCCCTGCGCGCTGATCTCGACGATGCGTCCTTCGGCCTCGTGCAACGCTGCGACGATCGGCGTCTGGGCCGCATGCATCGAATGCGCGCTCGGTGCGGCGTGCTCATGCATCGCGTGGGTGGAATGCTCGGCTGGTGCGGCATCGGCATGTTCATGTGCCTCCGCCGGCGGCGCGGCAACGGCGGTGATGCCGCGCAGGCTGGCCTCGGAATCGAGCAGGAACTGCCCGGACGCGACCACCTGCTGGCCCTCCTCCAGCCCCTGCAGGATGGCGGTCTGGCTGCCGCTGTCGACACCGAGCTGCACCTCCACCGGACGATAGCGGCCACCGGCTTCGGCAAGCATCACCAGCGCGCGCTTGCCGGTACGGATCACCGCCTCGCTGGGGATCAGCAATGCACTCTGCGCGCCCTGCTCGGCCAGTTCGACCCGTGCGCTCAGGCCTGGGCGCAACCGGCCCTCGGCATTGGGCAGTTCCACCCGCACACGCAGCGTGCGGCTGGCCGCCGTAGCCTCGGGCAACACCGCGGTCACCGTGCCCACGATTGGCTCACCGGGCAGCGCCGGCAGATGCGCCGTCGCCACCTGCCCGGTGCGAATGCCGCCGGCCTGCGCTTCCGGCACCGCGACTTCGAGCCAGACGCTGTCCAGCCCGTTGATCCGCGCCAGCGGCGCGCCGCTACCGACGTTCATGCCCTCGCGCACGTCCAGCTCCTGCAGCACACCGCCGATGGGCGCGCGCACGGTCTGCTGCGCCTGCACCCGGCCGGAGCGCTCCAGCTGGCGGATCGCCTCGGCCGGCATACCGACCAGCCGCAGGCGTTGGCGCGCACCGTCCAGCAGCGCGCGATCGCCGCTGCGGCGCAACGCGAGAAATTCCTCTTGCGCCGCCACCCATTCGGGTATCAGCAGGTCCACCAGCGGCGCGCCGGCCGTTAGCACATCGCCCGGCGCCAGTCGGTAGACGCGCTCGACGAAGCCCGCCGCGCGCGTCTGCACCAACGCCACGTCACGATCATTGAGACCGAGCACGCCGACGGCCTCGATGTTGCGCGCAAGCACGCCGCGGCTGACCGTTGCCAGGCGCACGCCGAGGTTGTGGCTGATATCGGCGTCGATACGCACCGCCGGCGCACCGCCGGCGTCTGCCTCCTCGGCGTAGCGTGGCACCAGGTCCATGTCCATGAACGGTGATTTGCCCGGTTGCTCGAAGCGCTGCTGCGGCATCATCGGGTCGTACCAATAGAGCACTTTGCGCTCGCTGACGGCACTGGCCGGGCCATCCTGCGGCGCGGCATGCGGCTGACGCGAGGCCAGCCAGTAGCCACCGGCCAGCCCCAGCGCGGTGGTGACGGCGATCAGTACGCCGGTCTTGTGAACGGTCTGGCTCATTGCGCATCTCCATAGGCGAAGTACAGGCGGCTGGCGGCAATGGCCTGCAGGCCTTCGAGGTCGATTTCCTTCAGGCGCGTTTCGATCAGTTCACGACGCGCTGCCAGCAGCGTCTCCAGTTCGCCGCGCCCGGCGCGGTAGTCGGCCATGCTGAGTTCGCTACGCTCGCGCGCCAGCGGCAGCAGCACCTCACGGGTGCGCGTCAGGGCGCGTTGCAGGCGCTCGAGTTCGGCCAGTTCGTTGTCCAGTTGCTCGGCGAACTGCCGCTCCAGCGCCTCGCGCTCGGCTTCCAGCTGGTTGAGTTCGGCATGCCGGGCGGCGATGCGCGGGTTCTGCCGCATGCTGGTGAACAGCGGCAGGTCGAAGCTGACCTGCAGGTTGACCATGTCGCCAAATTCCTGCCCGCGGCGCAGGTAGTCCACTTCCCAGCTCCAGTCGGGCTTCTTCTCGGCGGTCGCCTCGCGGATGCGCGCTTGCGCCTGCTGCGTCATCGGCGTGTAGGCCTGCAGTTGCGGATGCTGGTGCAGCTCGCGCTGCAGCGCCGGGGCGTCGAGCGACCAGTGCGGCACGCTGCCCTCCAGCGGCTCGAGGGCGGCTTTACCGATCCAGCGGGCGAGCGCCGCGCGGGCCTGCCGGCGCTGGCGATGCAGTTCATCGGCGCGCTCATCGAGCAAGGCCGCTTCCTGACGCGGTAGCACGCTGTCGGCGGCCTGCCCGCGCCCACCGGCAATCCGCGCCCGCACGGCCTCGCTGAGCAGGCGATTCTCGGCATAGAGCGCGTCGAAGGTCGCCAGCTTGCGCTCGATGGCGTGGCTGGCGATCCACGCCTGGGCGGTGGCCTGGCGCACGTTCAGCGCCTCGACCGCGCGCTCGGCGGCGGCACGCTGGACGCCGGCATTCGCCACCTCGACCCGGGCGCGGCGCTTGTCGCGGTTGGGCACGTCCTGCATCAGGCCGACCATGCTCATGGTCATGCCGTCGCGGTCCAGGCTCCAGCGATCGTTGCCTTCGATCGGGACGTTCTGTACACCGAGCAGCAGTTTCGGGTCGGGCAGTTCGCCGGCAGGTACGGCGTCGCTACGGGCGGCCTGCAGTTTGGCCGCTTCGGCCTGCAGGGACGGCGCCTGCTGCTGGGCCAGCGCCAGGGCCTCGTCGAAGCTCAGCGCGCTGGCGGCAGCCGGCAACGCCAGGGCGCACGCGGCCACGGCGGCACGCGCGCGAATGTCTCGCATCAATCGGGATTGCATGTGCGGATTCCTCGGATCCTGCGTGCCGAACGGGCACGCGCGAGGTCAGTCGTCAGGCGACGGACCAGTCAGCTCGGATGGGGAATCAGGCGCACGGGGGACGCCAGACGTCGGCGCCGTTACGCGAGGGAATGAATTCGGGAAGGTAGACGATCAGCCGGGACGACGGTGCATCGACGTCCGCCCGGGGTACGGCGAACTGCAACAGGCAGCCGGTCTTGCACTGATGGCCGCTCTCGCACTGCGGATTGCCATCGTGCCCGCGGTCGCCATGCTGGTCGGCGTGCATGTCCGCCGCATGTTGCATGGCGCCATGTTGCGTGTCTGCCGGCTGCATCGTGCAGGGCTGCGGCATGCGCTCAGCCGCGACCAGCCCGTTGACGGGAAGCGCGAAGCTGATCAGCAGTAGCAGGCACAGCGACAGACAGGTTTTCATGGCGGCCAGTGTAGTGGCGGACGGGCTAACAAGAACTTGATCGAGATCGGCTTCAGGCGCCATCCGCGGACGGTCGTTCGCCGAGCAGGTGGCTGAGTACGGAGCGCATCTTGCCGGCCTTGACCGGCTTGTTCAGTACCGGCACGCCGAGGCCCTGCAGTTGCTTGCGGCACTGGTCGCTGCGGTCGGCGGTGATCATCACCAGCGGAATCGCCGCGTTGAAGTGCAGCCGCAGCGCCTGCACCACTTCCCAGCCGGTGACCCCGAGATCCAGGTGGTAGTCGGCCAGGATCAGCTCCGGCGCACGCCCTTGCAGCACTTCCAGCGCGCTGGCCTCGTCGGTGGCAGTGAGCGCTTCGCAGCCCCACTGACCGAGCAGCGCAGCCATGCTGTGCAGGATGCTGAGTTCGTTGTCGAGCACCAGCAGGCGCCGCCCTGGCAGCGGATTGCCCAGCTGCGGCACGACTGCCAGCGCCTCGCTGCTGCGACTGGGCAGCGCCTCGGCGAGCGGTACCTCGATGCTGAATACCGAACCGCGGCCTAGTTGCGAGCGCACCTGGATACGGTAATCGAGCATGTTGGCGATGCGGTCGACGATTGCCAGGCCAAGCCCGACGCCGTGCCGCTCGGCCGCACGCTCGACGTTGAGCTGGTTGAACTCAAGGAAGATCGACTGCAACTGATCCGCGGCGATACCCCGGCCGGTGTCCCAGACCTCGATGCGCAGCGCGCCACCTCGTCTGCGCGCGCCGAGAAGCACCCGCCCGCTGTCGGTATAGCGGCAGGCGTTGCTGAGGAAGTTGCGCAAGATCCGCGTCAGCAGGCGGAAATCGCTGCGAATCGCGTACTGCGGAATGTAGTGCGCCAGCCGCAGGCCGGCCGCTGCCGCGACCGGCTGGAACTCCGAGACCAGTGGCAGCAGCACCTCGTCGAGGCGATAGCTGTCGATGTCCGGCTTGATCGCACTCTGATCCAGCTTGGAGATATCCAGCAGATCAGTGAGCAAATCTTCCGCACCTTCCAGCGCCTGGTGAGCCCGCTCCACAAGGTTGAGCTCCTCGCCGGGCAACGGCCGCTCGCGCAGCGTCGAGATCAGGAGCCGCGCCGCGTTGAGCGGCTGCAGCAGGTCATGGCTGGCCGCCGCCAGATACTTGTCCTTGCTCAGGTTGGCCGCTTCGGCGGCGTCGCGTGCAGCGCGCAGCTCGCAGGTACGCTCGGCGACCCGCTGTTCGAGCTGCTCGTTGAGCTGCAGCAGACGCAGCTGGGCTTGCTTGCGTTCGGTGATGTCGGCGACGAAACCTTCCACCAGGCCGTCCTCGTCCGGCTTGAGCAGCAGGTTCATCACCACGTAGATGGCGCTGCCGTCCTTGCGGCGCAAGCGCGTCTCGTAGCCGAACAGACCGAGCTGGTCGCTCAGCGTATGACGAATCTGCCGCAGCTCGTCCTCGCCACCGATGAACAGGTGATGCGACAGATCGGTCAGCGCCCACAGCGCCTCTTCCGGGCTTTCGTAACCGAGCATTCGTGCCAGCGCCGGATTGGCCGCGCGGATGCCCTCCTGCAGGCTGGCCTGAAAGATTCCGTGCACGGCATGTTCGAACAACCACTTGTAGCGGTTGCGCTCGGCCTCCAGCTCCTCCAGCCGCGCCAACAGCTCCGGGTAGTGGCTCTTGCGCGCCGAATGGCTACCAAAGCCGAGCAGCTGGGTCAGGGCCTGCTGGCGCTCGTCAGAGGGCTTCGGCATAAACGACCTCGACGTCCTTCTGCGTCGACGAGCGCGGGTTGGTGAGGATGCACGGGTCCTGCATCGCGTGCTGCGAGAGGAAGGGAATGTCGGTAAGACGCACACCGTGCAGCCCCAGGCTTTCCTTGAAGCCGATCGCCTGCTTGAGGCTGATCAGGTGGCTGACCAGGCGTTCACGAGTCTCACGGTGACTCAGTCCGCGGGTGTCGATGCCCAGCGTCTGGGCGACGATCCTGAAGCGCTCCGGTGCTGCGTCGTAATTGAACGCCACCACGTGCTCGACCAGCACCGCATTGCACAGGCCATGCGGCAGATCGAGATAACCGCCCAGGCTGTGCGACATGGCATGCACTGCGCCGAGAATCGCGTTGGAAAACGCCAGCCCGGCCTGCATGCTGCCAAGCATGATCTGCTCGCGCAGGGCGAGGTCCGTCGGATTGGCGATCATCTGCACCAGGTTGCCGTTGATCAGGCGCATGGCTTCCAGCGCATGCGGATCGGTCAGCGGCCCGTGGCCGGTGGAGACGAAAGCCTCGATGGCATGCACCAGCGCATCGATGCCGGTACAGGCAGAGAGGAACGGGTCCATGCTCAGGGTGGTTTCCGGATCGATCAGCGAAACGTCGGGAACCGCCGCCTTGCTGACGATGGAGAATTTCATCCGCTCGTCCTGGTTGGAAATGATCACGAACTGCGAGACGTCCGCCGAGGTGCCGGCGGTGGTCGGAATCAGGATCAGCGGCGGGCTGGGTACCCGCAGCGTGTCCACACCCTCGAATGCGACGATATGCCGGCCGTGGGCGACCACGATACCGATGCCCTTGGCGCAATCCATCGGGCTGCCGCCACCGACCGCGACGATCACGTTGCAGCCCTCGTTGCGGTAGACCTCGGCGCCGAGCATCACCTCCTCACAACGGGGGTTGGGCGACACGTCGGTGAACAGGCAGTGCTCGATGCCCTGCAGCTCCAGGCTCGCCTGCACGTCGGCCACCCAACCAGCCGCGACCACGCCGGGATCGGACACCAGCAGCACCTTGCGCGCACCGAAGTTGCTCGCACAGGTACCGACGCTGTGACGACAGCCGGCGCCGAAGACGATTTCAGGGGAGACGAATTTACGCTGGAGGCTGATGTTCGGGCTCATCACTGCGGCCTTTTTTATCTTTTTGTAACAACCGCGCCAGCCTACTGGATTACTCAGCTAAAGCAATCCACCCAAAGGCTCACGCCCGACCGTCCGCTACCGCGCTGGTCACAGCAGCGCCTGGTAGAACCGCCACTCCTGCTCCAGCGCATCGGCCAGGTGTCGCGCCTCGCGAAACCCATGGCGCTCCTCGGGATAGAGCCGGTATTCGACCGCCACGCCGCGGGCACGCAGCGCCGCCACCATCGACTCGGTCTGCTCCGGCAGGACCACTGCATCACGCCCGCCCTGAAAGAAGATCACCGGTGCACTGATCTTCTCGACGTTGTGCAGGGGGGCGCGCTGGCGGAAGCGCTGCGGCACCTGTTGCGGATCGCCAATCAGCCAGTCCAGATAGTCGCTCTCGAACTTGTGCGTCACCCGGCGCAACCCCAGTGGGTCGCTGACGCCATAGAGGCTGGCGCCGCCACGCCAGCGCGCGCCGGCAGCAAGGGCACAGAGTGCGGTGTAGCCTCCTGCGCTGGAGCCCCGGATGAAGGCCCGCTGCGGATCGATCCGCCCGCTGCTCGCCAGCGTCTCGACCACCCGGCAGGCATCCTCGACGTCCAATACCCCCCACTGCTCACGCAGACGCTGACGGTAGGCGCGGCCGAAGCCGCTGCTGCCCCGATAGTTGACATCGACCACGGCAAAGCCGCGCTGCGTCCAGAACTGGATACGCGGGTCGAACAGCGGATAGCAGGCAGAAGTCGGCCCACCGTGGACGAACACCAGCAACGGCGGTCGCTCGCCGGCAGGCCCGACGCACGCGGCATTCCACGGCGGATAGAAGAACGCATGCGCTCGTTCTCCTTCATTGGCAGCACCGTCAACCGTTGCACCGGTTGCGAAAGTCAGGCTCTGCGGGCGCGATAGCTCCGCTTCCGGCAGCGGCACTGCCCCACCGGCGAGAATCCGCACGCCACCGCTGTCGCGTGCGATCGCCAGCACCGCCGGCGCACGCGCGGGCGAGCCGGCAATGCAGTAGTAGTGACGGTCGTCGGCCGCCAACTGACGGCAGCGCGAAAAGTCCCTGGCCAGCTGACGTAGCCCACCCGCCTCGGTGTGCTCGAACAGCAGGCCGTACCCTTCGACCATCTGCGTCAGCAGCAACCGGCCATTGGCCAACGGCAGGTAGCTGGTCGTGGCGAGTTCCCAGGGCGCCGGTGCGCAATCGAAGTTTGCGGCATGCTCAGCCAGCTCGACGGCTACCAGCCGGCCCGACCTCTCGCGCCAGGGCTGCCACCAGCCGTGACGGTCGGACAGGCAGTAAAGCTCGCCGTCGTTTGAAAACCGCGGCTGCTGCAGCGACTCCCCGCCCGTTGCGCCGGCCAGACAGCGTCCGCCGTCCCACTCGCCAGCCGCGTCGCGCTCGGCGAGCCACAGGCTGGTCGCAGTCCACGGCTGTTCCGGACGGTTCCACTGGATCCATGCCAACCGTGTGCCATCAGCACTGGCGACTGGCGAGGAATAGAAATCCGCGCCTTCGGCGATGACCCGGCGCGTCCCGTCGGCCACGGCGATGCTGACCACGCGATGCTGCACTGCCTGCGCCGCATGGGCTTCTTCCACGGCGATGATCGCTGCACGGCTCGCATCGAAATGCAGCGCGCCATAGCGGCAGGCGCTGTTGCGGGTCAGAGCGATCGGATCGCTCCAGCCGCCATGCCCGGCAGGTGACTGCAAATGAATCTGCTGGTCGGCCTCGTTGACGAATGCCACGCCATGCCCGGTCAGGCAGAAGGCGCCACCACCGTATTCATACACCCGGCTGCGCAGCGAGTAGTCACTGGGCGTCAGGCAGCTGGCCGTACCCTCGCACCAATGCCATAGCGTGCAGCGCGCATCAGCCGGATCGTAGGCGATCCAGAACAGTCCGCCATGTCCGGCGCGCAGTTCGGCGAAATCGCGACTGGCTGCCGCGGCCCGCTCGGCAGTCCATTCGCTGGGCCAGAATCCGTGGGGAACCGTGGTTTTGCTCATGCATGCATTCATCGTCGGGAATTCAGCGCTGTTGGTGGCGGCGCACCACGGCGGCCCTGCTAGACCTTGAGGATAAGTTTCGAAGCTTTTTCGTTGCGGTACTGCAGTTGGTCCAACCCCAGTGCGCCCTCTTCAGCCTGCTGGCGTGCGGCGAGGATTGTGCCGTGCTGCGGCGACTTGCTGCAGACCGGATCGGTGTTGGCCGCATCGCCGGTGAGCATGAAGGCCTGGCAGCGGCAGCCGCCGAAGTCGCGTTCCTTTTCGTCACAGCTGCGGCACGGCTCGGGCATCCAGTCGTAGCCGCGGAACTTGTTGAAGCCGAACGAGTGGCGCCAGATGTACTCGACGCTGTGCTCGCGCACGTTGGGAAACTCCACCGGCAGCTGTCGCGCGCTGTGACAAGGCAACGCGGTGCCATCCGGGGTGATATCGAGGAACAGGTTGCCCCAGCCGTTCATGCAGGCCTTGGGGCGCTCCTCGTAGTAATCCGGGGTGACGAAGATCAGCTTGCACGGGTGGTTCTCCGCGGCCAGCTTGTCGCGCCATTCATTGGTGATGCGCTCGGCGCGTACCAGCTGCTCCTTGCTCGGCAGCAGGCCGGCGCGGTTCAGCTCGGCCCAGCCGTAAAACTGGCAGGTGGCGAGCTCGACGAAATCGGCTTCCAGTTCGATGCACAGGCGGATGATCTGGTCGATGTTGTCGATATTGTGCCGGTGAGTGACGAAGTTGAGCACCATCGGGTAGCCATGCTTCTTCACCGCCCGGGCCATCTCCAACTTGTGGGCGAAGGCCTTCTTCGAGCCGGCGAGCAGGTTGTTCACCTCCTCGTCGGCCGCCTGGAAGCTGATCTGGATGTGATCGAGCCCTGCCTCGGCGAAGCTGGCGATCTTCTCTTCGGTCAGGCCGATGCCCGAAGTAATCAGGTTGGTGTAGTAGCCGAGCCCGCGCGCGGCGGCTATCAGCTCGGCAAGGTCCTGGCGTACCAGCGGCTCACCGCCGGAAAAACCCAGCTGCGCCGCCCCCATTTCCCGCGCCTGATGGAATACCTCGATCCACTCGGCGGTGCTCAGCTCCTCATGACCGCGGGCGAAATCCAGCGGGTTGGAGCAATACGGACACTGCAGCGGGCAGCGGTAGGTCAGCTCGGCGAGCAGCCAGAGCGGCGGGCCGGGCTCGAAACCGGGTTTAGCGAAGTTCGATCCAGAATCGTTCAACGGCCACCTCCAGAAACGCCAGGATGTCTTCCTCGATACCTTCTGCACCGGGGAAACTCGTCTGCAAGTCAGCGATGATGCCCCCCACCGTCCGCGCGCCATCCATGCGCTTGAAAATCTCGCTGGCGCTGTCGTTGAGCTTGATCATGCCCTCGGGATAGAGCAGCACGTGGCACTGCTGCGCCGGCTCGAACTGAAAACGAAAGCCGCGGCGCAGGGCCGGAACCTTCAGCAGGATGTCGTCGCTCATCGGTAATTCTCCGTCGGGAGGGAAACACGCGCAGCGCTTCCCGCCACTGTTCACTACGGTGGAAAAGACCTGTGGTCGTTTTCCACCCTACGCTGCCGATCCGCGGCGCTTACAGCGCGATGCCCTTGTGCCAGACGCGCTCGGCGGTCACGGTGTGGTACGGCGGGCGATCCAGCTCGTAGGCCATGCTCATGGCGTCGAGCATGCTCCAGAGCACGTCGAGCTTGAACTGCAGGATGTTCAGCATGCGCTCCTGAGCTTCTCGGGTGCGGTAATGCTCCAGGGTGATGCGCAGGCCATGCTCGACGTCGCGCCGCGCCTCTTTCAGCCGCTTGCGGAAATAGTCGTAGCCGGAGGCATCGATCCACGGGTAATGCTGCGGCCAGGCGTCCAGGCGCGACTGATGGATGGTCGGGGCAAACAGCTCGGTCAGCGAGCTGCTGGCCGCTTCCTGCCAGCTGGCGCGACGGGCGAAGTTGACGTAGGCATCCACCGCAAAGCGCACGCCGGGCAGCACCAGCTCCTGCGACAGCACCTGCTCGCGATCCAGCCCCACCGCTTCGGCCAGGCGCAGCCAGGCTTCTATGCCGCCCTCCTCGCCGGGCCGACCGTCGTGGTCGATGATGCGCTGGATCCACTCACGGCGGGTGTCGCGGTCCGGACAGTTGGCCATGATCGCGGCGTCCTTCACCGGAATGCACACCTGATAGTAGAAACGGTTGGCGACCCAACCCTGGATCTGCTCGCGCGTGGCCTGCCCGGCATACATCGCCCGATGAAACGGATGATGGATGTGGTAGTACTCGCCCTTGGCGCGCAGCGCCTGTTCGAATTCGGCGGGGCTCATGGCTGGCAGGTTCATGGCGCAATTCCTTTCTTATCGTTCTGTTTTGGTTCGACCGACGCGGGTGGTCCCTGCCGGTTAAAGGTCCAAGCAGCGTTACAGCTCGATGCTCATGCCGTCGAAGGCGACTTCGATACCGTGCTCTCCGAGGATTTCCCGCTCGGCGGAGTCCTCGTCGAGGATCGGGTTGGTGTTGTTGATATGGATAAGCACCTTGCGCGGCGCCGGTAGCCCGTCGAGCACCTCGATCATGCCGCCCGGGCCGCTCTGTGGCAGGTGGCCCATCTCGGTTCCGAGCTTGTCGCCGACCTCACGCAGGCGCATTTCGTCGTCGCGCCAGAGGGTGCCATCCACCAGCAGGCAGTCGGCGCGGCGCATGATCGCCAGCAACCCATCGCTGATCTGCCCCAGTCCCGGCGCATAGAACAGCGTGCCATTGGTGTTGCGATCCTCGATCAGCAGGCCGATGTTGTCGCCCGGATGCGGGTCGTTGCGATGCGGTGAATACGGCGGCGCCGAACTGCGTAGCGGAACAGGCGTGATCAGCAGGTTCGGGCACGCCGGAATGACGAAACTGCCCTGCAGCTCGATGCGATTCCACTTTAGCCCGCCATTCCAGTGTTCCAGCATGTTGAACAGTGGAAAGCCGCTGGTCAGATCCTGATGGACCATCTCGGTGCACCAGACCTGATGCGGGCAGCCTTCGCGCAGGGTCAGCAGCCCGGTGGTGTGGTCGATCTGGCTGTCGAGCAGGATGATCGCGGCGATGGCGGTATCCCGTGGCTTGCGGGCCGGCTGCAGCTTGGGAAAGCCTTCCAGTTGGGCGCGGATGTCCGGCGAAGCATTGCACAGAATCCAGTCCTCGCCGTTGTCGCTGATGGCGATGGATGACTGGCTGCGCGCCTGGCCTCGCAGCGTGCCGGCACGCAAACCGGCGCAGTTGGCACAGTTGCAGTTCCACTGCGGAAAACCACCGCCCGCGGCGGAGCCGAGAATCTGGATGAACATGGGCTACCCCTGAAAACGAAGCCCCGGCCGGAGCCGGGGCGGGACGATCAACGATTGGCGAAATACATCGTCACTTCAAAACCAATGCGCAGATCGGTGTATTCGGGTTTAGTCCACATGGCTCGATCCTCTTCTTATGCGTGGCGCCGGAAATGCCCGGCACCCTCATTAAGCACCCTGTCCGCCACCGGCAGAATGGTACTTTGGAAGTAGATATCAACCTGCCTTCGTAGTGCCCCGGATTGCCCTCAAACCAGACGAATGCCATGTCCGGATCAGCCGTGCAGGTATTTCTCGCGCATAAAAAAACGCGGCATGAAAGCCGCGTTGCGAAACGAGCCAGTCGGACGACAGAAGGGAGAAACTGTCCGCAAAGGCCCTGCACCGAGCGGTGCCTGGCAAAGTAACCGGCGCGGCGGGAGCGCGCTGCGCCGGAGCCCATCCAATCAGAAGAAGCCGAGCGGATTGATGTCGTAACTGACCAGCAGGTTCTTGGTCTGCTGGTAGTGGTCGAGCATCATCTTGTGAGTTTCGCGGCCGACGCCGGATTTCTTGTAGCCGCCGAACGCGGCATGTGCCGGGTATAGGTGGTAGCAGTTGGTCCAGACGCGACCGGCCTTGATGCCACGGCCCATGCGATAAGCGCGATTGATATCACGGGTCCACACCCCGGCCCCCAGGCCGAACTCGGTATCGTTGGCGATGGCCAGCGCTTCGGCCTCGTCCTTGAAGGTGGTGACGGCCACCACCGGCCCAAAGATTTCCTCCTGGAATACGCGCATCTGGTTGGTGCCCTTGATCAGGGTCGGTTGCACGTAATAACCGCTGGCCAGGCTGCCCTCGAGCTTCTCCGCAGCGCCACCGGTGAGAATCTGGCCGCCTTCCTGCCGAGCGATGTCCATGTAGGAGAGGATCTTGTCGAACTGCTGCTCGGACGCCTGGGCACCGACCATGGTTTCGGTATCCAGCGGATTGCCCCGCTTGATTTGCTGGATCTTCTTCATCACCACTTCCATGAAGGGCTCGAAGATCGACTCCTGGATAACTGCACGCGACGGGCAGGTGCAGACTTCGCCCTGGTTGAAGAAGGCCAGCACCAGGCCCTCAGCGGCCTTCTCGATGAACGCGGGCTCGGCCTGCATGATGTCTTCGAAGAAGATGTTCGGGCTCTTGCCGCCCAGCTCGACGGTGCTCGGAATGATGTTCTCGGCGGCGCAACGCATGATGTGCGCGCCAACCGGGGTCGAGCCGGTGAAGGCGATCTTGGCGATGCGGGTGCTGGTGGCCAGCGCTTGACCGGCTTCGCGACCGAAGCCCTGGACGATGTTCAGCACGCCCGGCGGCAGCAGATCGCCAACCACTTCGATGAATACCATGATCGACAGTGGGGTCTGCTCGGCCGGCTTGAGCACGATGCAGTTACCGGCAGCCAGCGCCGGAGCCAGTTTCCAGGCCGCCATCAGCAGCGGGAAGTTCCACGGGATGATCTGACCGACCACGCCCAGCGGCTCGTGAAAGTGATAGGCGGCGGTGTGCTCGTTGATCTCGGCGGCGCTGCCTTCCTGCGCACGGATGCAGCCGGCGAAGTAGCGGAAGTGATCCGCAGCCAACGGTACGTCGGCGTTCAGCGTTTCGCGCACGGCCTTGCCGTTGTCCCAGGTTTCGGCGACCGCGAGCTTTTCCAGGTTGGCTTCGATGCGATCGGCGATCTTCAGCAGAATCAGCGCGCGGTCCTGCACCGAAGTCTTGCCCCAGGCATCGGCGGCGGCATGGGCGGCATCCAGCGCACGCTCCACGTCTTCGGCGCCCGAACGCGGGAACTCGGCGATCACCTCACCGTTCACTGGCGAGGTGTTGACGAAATATTCACCTTTGACCGGCGGCACGAGTTCACCACCGATGTAGTTGCCGTAGCGCGGCTTGAAGGAAACGACGGCGCCTGCAGTACCGGGTTGGGCGTAGATCATGTTGGGCCTCTCTTTTTCTGCTTGTCGGAGCCCGCACCAGAACCGGCACAGGGCATGGACCGATCTTAGGCAGCGCCCTCTCACCGCCGGTATGCACCCATGGCAGCGGAGCCCTCCTCATTTGGTAGTAGATGCCAACGACGCTGGAGCGCCCGGTTGGCGCGGCGCGCCGGCTTAGCAGCTACGCATGGCCACGCAAAAAAACTCGTCAGTGTAGGTCGTATCGCGCACTCGAAATTGACCATGAACAAGGGCGACACCTCGCAGCGCAAATATTTCTCCGCGGCAAGAAAAGCGCGACCAAATGCCCGGAAAACCGACCCCAAAGTCTTATTAGTCGCCCCTGCAAAGCGCCTTAGTTTCGAGCTGCGACATCGCTGTTCCTGAAAACAATCTGATCGAGGAGATACGCCATGCAGTGGATCAATCCGGACTTCTGCGACCTGCGTCTGGGCTTCGAAGTCACCGCGTACGTCTACGTGCGCTGAGCCCCTGGCCGGCGTGGTGGTGCAAGCCTTCACGCCGGTCGAGCGAGGAGATGGATATGACGACAACAACAAACATATCGCCGGCCAGCTGCTACGAGATTCGCCCACCCTTCCTGTTCCGCTGGGAGGAGTCGCAGCAGGCCCACGTGCTGCTCTACCCCGAGGGCATCGTCAAGCTCAATGCCACCGGCGGCGACATCCTCAAGCGCTGCGACGGCAAGACCAGCGTCGCCGAGCTGATCGAACAGCTGGGCCGCGATTACCACGCATCCGATATCGACGCGATCGGCAAGGGCGTACTGAATTTCCTGGAGGTGTCCCATGGCAAAGGCTGGATCCGAGCTAAGGCTTGATGGCAGCGGCAATCCGGTCTGGCTGTTGCTGGAGCTGACCTATCAATGCCCGCTGCAGTGCGTGTTCTGCAGCAACCCGCGCAACTTCGCCGACTACCGCCCGCATGAGCTGAGCACCGCCGAATGGATCGACGTGATGGCGCAGGCCCGCGCGATGGGCGCCATGCAGATCGGCTTCTCCGGCGGCGAACCGACCTTGCGCAAGGATCTGGAGACGCTGGTCGCCGAAGCCGACCGCATGGGCTACTACACCAATCTGATCACCTCCGGCATTGGCCTGACCGAAGCGCGCCTGCGCGCCCTGAAGGATGCCGGCCTGCGCCATATCCAGCTGGGCTTCCAGTCCACCGACCGCAACGTGGCGCGCGAGCTGGCCGGCGTCGATGCCTGGGAGCGCAAGCTCGGCATGGCGCGGCTGATCAAGTCGCTGGACTTCCCGATGGTGCTCAACGTACCGATCACCCGGCAGAACATCAGCCAGATACCGGACATCATCGATTTTGCCGTCGAGCTGGGCGTCGAGTACCTCGAACTGGCCAACGTGCAGTACTACAACTGGGCGCTGCTCAACCGCGACGCCCTGATGCCAACCCACGCCGAACTGCAACGCGCCGAGGATCAGGTGCAGCGTGCGCGCGAGCGTTACGGCGATCGGCTGACGATCTTCTTCGTCATCCCCGACTACTACGAAGGCCGGCCCAAGGCCTGCATGAACGGCTGGGGGGCGATCCACGTCACCGTAGCACCGAACGGCGATGTGCTGCCCTGCTCGCAGGCCAGCAACTTCAAGAACCTGACCTTCCCCAACGTGCGCCAGCAGCGCCTGGAAGAGATCTGGCACGACTCGCCGGTGTTCAACCTTTACCGCGGCGATGCCTGGATGCCCGAGCCGTGCCGCAGCTGCGACGAGAAGGAAAAGGACTTCGGCGGCTGTCGCTGTCAGGCCTTGCTGCTCACCGGCAACGGTGCCAACACCGACCCGGCGTGCAGCAAGTCGCCGCACCATCAGCTGATCCAGCAGGCCGTCGCGCTGGCGCAGGACGCCACCCGCCCGCAAGGCACGCTGATCGCCCGGCAGGCCAGCCAGGGGGTGGAACTTGAAACTGCCCCATGACTCGTTCGGCGGCACCGTCAGCGCGGGCCTCGCGCTGACGCTCGGCTGCTACCTGCTGCTGCGCGTGCTGATCTAGGAGAGATCGATGCAACTGTCCGTCTTCGATGTGCTAGCGCGTTACGCGCACCTCGTGTTCGCGCTGGTGTGGGTTGGCCACAACTACGCCAACTTCATCCAGAACCCGCGCTTCGTGCCGCTGCAGAACGGCATCGACACCGCCACGCTGAACCGCGATCTGGAGGTACGGATGAAGCGCGAGCACGGCATCTTCCGCTATGCCTCGCTGGTGGTCTGGGCCTCCGGGATGTTCATGCTCTGGCAGCGCGGCTGGCTGGTCGATGCGCTGCTGCTGCAAGGCCCGCTGGCGGCGATCGGCCTGGGTGCCTGGATCGGCACGGCGATGCTGCTCAATCTCTGGCTGGTGCTCTGGCCGCATCAGAAGAAACTGCTCGGCTTCGTTCCGGCGACGCTCGAAGAGCGCGTGATCTGTTCGCGGATCACCTTCCTGTCCTCGCGCAGCAACACCATCCTCTCGTTTCCCCTGCTGTTCCTGATGGCGGCCGGCGGTCATGGCCTGCACCTTTTCTGAACAGGCCGAGCGCTACAGCTTCGCCGCCGGTCCGGCAATGCTGCCGCGCGAGGTGCTGAACCAGATCCACGAGGAGCTGCCGGACTGGCAAACCAGCGGCTTCTCGCTGCTGGAGCAACCGTTCACCAGCCCGGCCTTCAAGCAGCTGATGAGCGAAACTGAAGAGGAACTGCGCGCATTGCTGGCGATTCCCGCCAACTATCGCGTGCTGTTCATGCAGGGCGGCGCATCGGCGCAGTTCGGCCTGGTGCCGCTCAACCTGCTGCAAGCCGGACAGCGCGCCGACTACCTGGAAAGCGGCCACTGGGCCCGCAAGGCCATCACCGAGGCACGCCGGCATGGACCGGTCAACGTGGTGGCGAGCGGTGCGGCGGAGGGCTTCACCGCCCTGCCCGCCGTCGAGACCTGGCAGCTCGATCCCTACGCCGGCTACTGCCACCTCACCAGCAACGAAACCGGCAACGGCCTACAGCTGCACCATTTCCCGCAACTGTCGGTGCCGCTGGTGGCGGACATGACCTCTGACTTCCTCACCCGCCCCGTTCCCGTCGAGCGCTTCGGGCTGATCTACGCCAGCGCACAGAAGAACGTCGGAGTCGCCGGGCTATGCCTGGTCATCGTCCGCGACGACCTGCTGCGTCCGCCAGCACCCGGGCTGCCCGCAGCGTTCAGCTATGCGGTGCAGGCCGAGCAGCAGAGCCGCTTCAATACACCACCGACCTTTGCCCTCTATGTCGCCGCGCTGATGCTGCGCTGGATCGCCACAAACGGCGGTCTCACCGCGATGGCGGCAAGCTGCCGCGAAAAAAGCCAATATCTATACGCCTGCCTCGACCGCAGCGAGTTGTATCGCTGCCACCAGCGCGAGGAGGATCGTTCAACCGTCAACGTCTGCTTCGAGCTGCGCGAGCCGGCGTTGCTGCCGCTGCTGCTCGCCGAGGCCGAACAGGCCGGGCTGCATCATCTGGCCGGGCACGCGGCCATCGGCAGTCTGCGTGCCAGCCTGTACAACGCCATGCCACTGGCGGGCGTCGAGCGGCTGGTCGCCTTCCTGCAACGTTTCGAGCGTGAACATGGCTGAGCGCAACATGACCGTGCGCCGGCTGGGCCAACGGCTGGCACTGCAACTGGCCTGCGCCGCCAGCTATCTGCCGGCGACCCGCAGTCGTGCGCAAGCGGTAGATGTCATGGGCTTGCGCTTCCCCTCACCCGTGGGCATCGCCGCCGGGTTCGACCGCAGCGGCCGGCTCGGCCGGCGCGCCGCACGGCTGGGTTTCGGCTTCACAGAAGTCGGCAGCTGCACCTCGGCCGAACTGTTCGAGATGCGCCCGCCCAACGCTGGCGGACGCGCCCTGGTCGGCCTCAATCTGAGTCTCGACCCAACCCGATCTTCGGCTGAACTGTGCGCCGATCTGACGCTTGCCTGGGCGCAGGCCGATTACCTGATGCTGAACCTGATCAGCCCGCTCAGCGCGCCGCTGCTGGCGGACGAGCGGCGTGCGCAGCTGATCGACCTGCTGCGCGCGCTGCGCAATCGCGCGCATGCATTGAACAGTTGTGGCCCCCGCCGCGTGCCGCTGGCGGTCAAGCTGCGCAGCCTGCCCGGCCAGGTCCCGCTGGCGCTGGCCGAAGTGCTGCTGGAGCTCGGCTTCGATGGTCTTCTCGCCGCTCATGACCCCGGCCCGCCGGCGACCCGCCAGCGTTACGTCAACTGGCAGAACGACGAACAGCAGCATCTGGCCTGTGCGCAGATCGAGCAGTTGCAGCGGCTTTGCGGCAACCAGCTGGCGCTGATGTCGGTGGGCGGCGTGCAGACCGCCGCTCACCTGCAGGCGCGCATGGCAGCCGGCGCGCGCCTGGTTCAGGTGCACAGTGCGCTGCTGCACGAAGGCCCGTACATTGCGCGCCGGCTGCTGGTGAAAGGCTGAACGTCAGCCCTGCGGGCGCAGCATCACCACCCCGAGCGGCGGCAGCGTCAACAGCAACGACCGTTGCTCGCCGTGACTGGGCAGCGCTTCGGCCAGCAGGCCGCCGCCGTTACCGACATTGGAGCCGCCGTAGCATTCGGCATCGCTGTTGAAAATCTCCAGCCAGCGGCCTTCCAGCGGCACGCCCACCCGATACCCTTCCCGCACCACCGGGGTGAAGTTGGCGACCACCAGCAATGGATGGCCGGTGGTGCTGCGCCGCAGCCAGGCGAACACGCTGTTGTTACGGTCGTCACCGATCAGCCACTGGAAGCCCTGCGGATCGCAATCGAGCTGGTGCAACGCCGGCTCCTGGCAGTACAGGCGGTTCAGATCGCGAACCAGATGCTGCGCACCGCGGTGATCGGCCTCGTCGAGCAGGAACCAGTCCAGCTCGCGGTCGTGATTCCATTCGCGCCACTGACCGAACTCACTCCCCATGAACAGCAGTTTCTTGCCTGGATGCGTCCACATGAAGGTCAGATAGGCTCGCAGGTTGGCGAACTGTTGCCAGCGATCGCCCGGCATCTTGTCAATCAGCGAGCCCTTGCCATGCACCACTTCGTCATGGGAAATCGGCAGCACGAAATGCTCGGAGAATGCATACACCAGGCCGAAGGTCATGCGGTCATGGTGATAACGACGGTTGATCGGGTCTTCCTGAATGTACTTGAGCGTGTCGTGCATCCAGCCCATGTTCCATTTGTAGGAAAACCCCAGGCCGCCCTCGCTGGTTGGCTTGCTCACGCCGGGGAACGCGGTGGATTCCTCGGCGATCACCAGCGCACCGGGCGCCTCCAGCGCCACCACATCGTTCAGGTGACGGAGAAAATCGATTGCCTCGAGATTCTCTCGGCCGCCGTGGCGATTGGGAATCCACTCGCCCTCGTTGCGCGAATAATCGCGGTAGAGCATCGATGCGACCGCATCCACGCGCAGCGCATCGACATGGAACTCGCGCAGCCAGTGCAGCGCCGAGGCCAGCATGAAGCCGTGCACTTCGGTGCGGCCGAGGTTGTAGATGTAGGTATCCCAATCCTGATGGAACCCTTCGAACGGGTGCGCATATTCGTATAGCGCGGTGCCGTCGAACTCACCGAGGCCGTGGGCATCGGTGGGGAAATGCGCCGGCACCCAGTCGAGGATCACGCCGATGCCTGCGCCGTGACAGGCATCGACGAAGGCGGCGAAGTCGTGGGCCGTGCCGTAGCGGGCACTCGGCGCGAACTGCGAGAGCAGCTGGTAACCCCAGGATCCGCCGAACGGATGCTCCATGATCGGCATCAGCTCGATGTGCGTGAAGCCCAGGTCAACCACGTAGGGGATCAGCCGCTCGGCCAGCTCGTGCCAGTTATACAGCCGCCCGCCATCGCCGCCTTCGCGACGCCAGGAGCCGGCATGCAGCTCGTAGATGCTCATCGGCGCGTCGATCGCCTGACGTGCCGGTCGTTGCTGCAGCCAGGCTTGGTCGTGCCATTCGTATTCCAGCGGACGCGCGATCACCGACGCAGTGCCCGGTGGATGTTCGGTGGCCAGTGCCACCGGGTCGGCCTTCAGCGGTAGCACGCCGTCAGGGCCGAGAATCTCGTACTTGTAGGCGTCGCCCGGTTGCAGACGCGGGATGAACAACTCCCACACGCCAGAAGGAAAGCGCAGGCGCATCGGATGGCGCCGGCCGTCCCAGCCATTGAAGCTGCCCACCACCGAGACCCGCCGCGCATTCGGCGCCCACACCGCAAAGCGCACACCCGGTACTCCCTCGACCGTCACCACCTGAGCGCCGAACACCCGGCCGATCTCCCGGTGGTTGCCCTCGGAGAACAGGTGCATGTCCACCTCACCCAGTTGCGGGCCGAAGCTGTACGGATCCTCGGTGATCTGCTCGCCGCCGGCCCAGCGAATCCTGAGCAGGTAGGGTTGCGGATTACTCAGACGAATGACGAAGAAGCCCGGCACCTGCCCCTGCTCCATGCTGCCCAGCGCGTTGATGCCGGAACGATCGAGCACATCGACGCCAAGCGCGTTGGGCAGGTAGGCGCGAATCACCAGGCCGTCGCCGTCGGAATGCGGCCCGAGAATGGCGAAAGGATTGCCGTGCTCGGCCCGGACCAGCTCGTCGACATCCACGTCGCTGGGCAACAGGTTCTCTCCGGGCATGGTCACGGCCGGACGATCACTCATTGGAACCTCCACTGGAAAGCTGTTGAGCCAAGGCTGCCAATCCCTGTAGCGGGACGGACAGCCAGGCCGGACGATTCTCTGCCTCGTAGGCCACTTCATACGCGGTCTTGTCCAGGCTGAACAGCATCAATGCCGCCTCGGCGCCATCCGCGTCGCGCCAGGCATGCGGCAGGTCGCTGGTCGCCTGCCGATAGGCATCGAGGAAGACCTCGCGCGCGCTTCGCCGGTAGCTTTCGGCGATGGTGCGGCGCGCCTGGTCGGCCTCGGCCGAGCTGTCGCTGACCTGGGCATTGCGGATGGTCATCGCCGCCGCATACTCGAACGAGCGCAGCACCCCGGCGACATCCTTGAACGGACTCAGCTTTCGACGACGCTGCTCCAGCGGCCGCGACGGCTCGCCTTCGAAGTCGATGAAATACGCATCACCGTGGGCCACCAGCACCTGCCCCAGATGCAAGTCGCCGTGCACGCGCATGCGCACGCCTCCGAGAGTTCTAGCAGCCAGACGTTGCACTTCGGCGATCAATTGTTCGCGCTGTCCGAGCAGCTGGTCCACCAGTACGGCATCCTTGCGCTCCAGATCGCCCCGGTGATCGCCAAGCAGCGTCAACGCGCGCTCCAGCTCGGCCGTCACCGCCTGTGCCCATTCCTGCGCATGGGCTTTTTTCGTCGGCTCGAGAGCAAAGGCGGGATCATCCGCGGCACCGGCCAATACCCGATGCATCTCGCCCAGACGCTGACCGAGCAGCTGATTGAAGTCTTCCAGTTCCGCCAGCGCGCTGTACTGGTTCTCATGCTCCGACACGCCGCCGGCGAGCTGGTCACGCACCGCGCGGTCGAGGGTATTGATCGACCACTCCCAGGCGTCGCCCTGATTGTCCAGGTAACGCTGCACCACGATCAGCGCATGCGGATCGCCGTTCTTGTCGATCCGGTTGACCTGACCGAGCATCGCCGAGATGTGAGTGAACCCCTGCGCGGTGAGGAACCGGCCCATTTCCAGTTCCGGATGGATGCCCGGTGCCACCCGACGCAGCAGCTTGATCATCATGGCGTGGCCGATGATCGCCGAGCTGTTCGACTGCTCGCTGGACAGGTAGCGCACTTCGGCGTCGCCCGGCAGCTCCACTTCCTCCAGCTGAGGCATGGGTTCGAAGCGAATCTCGCCCTCGCCACAAGCCAGCACCAGATGATCGCGCAGGCCCTGGATGACTCCGAACACGAACTGATCGAGGGTGAAGGCATCAGTCAGCAGCCCGACCTGCGAACCACGGCGAACCCGCGCCATCGCCAGTTGCTGCGGCAGCGCATTGCCGAAGTCCGCTTCGGCCAGGTAACCCAGCGGCAGCTGGTAGAGCTCGGTGCGCCCGGCGCTTTCTACCGCAATCTCGCTGAACAGCACCGGGCGTTGCGGATTGCCGAAGGGCACGCTGTAGCAGATCTTGATCGAATCGATCGGCGCGTCCTTGCCGGCGAACCAGCGCCGTTTGGGCAGATAGGCCGGCAGCGATTCGCTCTCCAGGATGCGCTTGCAGGCGCTGTTGAGGGTATCCAGACGCTGGAAGACCAGGGTACGGAAGTCCGGCATGGTTTCCACCGGTTCCTGGTGCCAACTGGGCATCTGATGGGTCGTGGCGAGCTGGAACCAGTAGAAGCCGTAGGGCGGCAATGTCAGCAGGTACGGCAACTGGCCGATGGGCGGAAAGGCGCTGCCACCGAGCATTTCCACCGGCACCATGCCGGCGTATTGCGACATTTCCAGCTCGGCTGCCTGCGCCGAGCGCGAAACATTGGCAACGCAGAAGATCAGTTCGGTTTCGCCACTGGGTCCGGTGAATTCGCGCAGATAGGCCAGGATGCGCCGATTGTTCGGCGCCAGCATTTTCAGCGTGCCGCGGCCGAACGCCTTGAACTGCTTGCGGATGGTCAGCATGCGCCGCGTCCAGTTGAGCAGCGAATGCGGGTCGCGCTGCTGCGCCTCGACATTGACGGTGTAGTAGCCGTAGAGCGGGTCCATGATCGGCGGCAGCACCAGGTTCGGCGGATCGGCACGGGAGAAACCGCCGTTGCGGTCCACCGACCACTGCATCGGCGTACGCACGCCGTCGCGGTCGCCAAGGAAGATGTTGTCGCCCATGCCGATCTCGTCACCGTAGTAGATCACCGGCGTACCCGGCATCGACAGCAGCAGGCTATTGAGCAGTTCGATGCGCCGACGGTCACGTTCCAGCAGCGGCGCGAGTCGACGACGGATGCCCAGATTGATCCGCGCGCGCTTGTCCGAGGCGTAGTAGTTCCACAGGTAATCGCGCTCCTTGTCGGTCACCATTTCCAGGGTCAGCTCGTCGTGGTTGCGCAGGAAGATCGCCCACTGACAGTTGTCCGGAATGTCCGGCGTCTGGCGCAGGATGTCGGTGATCGGGAAGCGGTCCTCCTGGGCGATGGCCATGTACATGCGCGGCATCAGCGGGAAGTGAAAGGCCATGTGGCATTCATCGCCAGGCCCGCCGTTCTCGCCGCCGAAGTACAGCTGGGTGTCCTCCGGCCACTGGTTGGCCTCGGCCAGCAACATGCGGTCGGGATAGTTGGCGTCGATCTCCGCACGGATCTGCTTAAGCACCACATGGGTTTCGGGCAGGTTCTCGTTGTTGGTGCCATCGCGCTCGACCAGGTAGGGAATGGCATCCAGGCGCAGGCCGTCGATGCCGAGATCCAGCCAGTAGCGCATCACGCTGAGCACCGCCTTCATCACCTGCGGATTGTCGAAATTGAGGTCCGGCTGGTGCGAATAGAAGCGGTGCCAGAAGTACTGCTGGGCCACCGGGTCCCAGGTCCAGTTGGACTTCTCGGTATCGAGGAAGATGATCCGCGTGCCCTGGTACTTGTCGTCGGTGTCCGACCACACGTAGAAGTTGCGTGCCGCCGAGCCCTTCTTCGCCTTGCGTGCGCGCTGGAACCAGGGATGCTGGTCGGAGGTGTGGTTGATGACCAGTTCGGTAATCACCCGCAGGCCGCGCTTGTGTGCCTCATTGATGAAGCGCCGGGCGTCGGCCATGTCGCCATAGTCCGGGTGCACGCCGCGGTACTCGGCGATGTCGTATCCGTCGTCGCGGCGCGGTGACGGGTAGAACGGCAGCAACCAGATGGTGTTCACCCCGAGGTCGGCGATGTAATCGAGTTTCTCGATCAACCCGGGAAAGTCGCCCACCCCGTCATTGTTGGAGTCGAAGAAGGATTTCAGGTGTACCTGATAGACCACCGCGTCCTTGTACCAGAGCGGGTCTTTGATGAAGGCGGCGGGTTTGCGTGCTTTTGCCATGTCTTCGTTCCTTATGTGGCCCCGCACCGGCTGCCTGACGTTCGCGGCAGGGGCTGGAATTCTCGGCGTCGAATCATCGAATCGTTGTTCGATACATGCCTTAAGTGACTGAAATCGCTGCAACTCCAGCGCACAGTTGAGGGATCACTTCAGGTCTGGATCGACCGGCGCCGCAGTCAGGCGCCAGATGCCGAACGGCAGGTGTGCCGGGTCGATGCGCATCCATTGGGTCTTGCCGTACCAGGTCCAGCGGTGGCCGTTCATCAGGTCCTCGCCCTGGGTATGCGCATCGTCACGCAAGCCCAGCTCCCACAACGGCAACTCGAAGTGCGCCTCCTGCGGGTGATGCGGATCGAGGCTGATCGCCACCAGGATGAAATTGCTGCGATCTTCGGTGCGCTTGCCGAAGTAGAAGATGTTGTCGTTCCAGGCCAGGTAGGGCTGGAAACCCAGGTGCGTCTGCAGCGCCGGGTTCTGTCGGCGGATGCGGTTGAGCTGGGCGATCTCGGCGACGATGTTGCCCGGTGCGTGGTAGTCGCGCGGGCGGATCTGGTACTTCTCCGAATCCAGGTATTCCTCCTTGCCGGGGATCGCCGCCGCCTCGCACAGCTCGAAGCCGGAATACATGCCCCACAGCCCCGACCCCATGGTCGCCAGCGCCGCGCGGATGAGAAAACCGGCGCGGCCGGAGTCCTGCAGGAAGAACGGATTGATGTCCGGTGTGTTGACGAAGAAGTTTGGCCGGTAACAGTCGCGCAGCGGTGCCTCGTTGAGTTCGCTGAAGTACTCGGAAAGCTCCGCCTTGCTGTTGCGCCAGGTGAAATAGGTGTAGCTCTGGTTGAAACCGACCTTGCCCAGGCGCGCCATCATCGCCGGGCGGGTGAAGGCCTCGGAGAGGAACATCACGTCCGGATCGCGCTCGCGGATATCGGCGATCAGCCACTCCCAGAACGGCAGCGGCTTGGTGTGCGGGTTGTCCACGCGAAAGATCTTCACGCCCTGCTCCACCCAGTGCCAGACCACATCGCGCAGAGCGATCCAGAGATCGGGCATGGCGTCTTCGGCGTAGAAGTCGACGTTGACGATGTCCTGGTACTTTTTGGGCGGATTCTCGGCGTACTTGATGGTGCCGTCCGGACGCCAGGAGAACCAGCCTGGATGCTCCTTGAGCCACGGATGGTCCTGCGAGCACTGGATGGCGAAATCCAGCGCGATCTCCAGGCCGTGCTCGGCCGCCGCGGCGACCAGCGCGCGGAACTCCTCGTGGGTGCCGAGCTGCGGGTGGATGGCATCGTGGCCACCGTCCTCGTTGCCGATGGCGTAGGGACTGCCGGGGTCGTTCGGGCCGGCCTCCAGGCTGTTGTTCGGCCCCTTGCGAAAGGAGCGGCCGATGGGGTGAATCGGCGGGAAATACAGCACATCGAAGCCCATGTCGCGGATCGCCGGCAGGCGTTTGATCACGTCGCGGAAGGTGCCGTGACGATTCGGGTCATCGGTTTCCGAACGCGGGAAGAGTTCGTACCAGCTGGCGAACTGCGCTCGTGTGCGCTCGACTTCCAGCGGATATATCGGGCTGTGGCTGCAATGCTCGCGCGGGTCGGCATCGGCCATCGCCGCCGCGGTTTCGTGCGCCAGCAGCAGCGAGACACGCTCGTCTTGCAGATGGGTCATGTCCAGGCGATGCAGCAAGTCGTCGAGTATCGCGCGGGTCTCGCCGTGGGCTCGCTGCGCGGCGCGTTGCAGGTGCAGACGCCCCTCTTCCAGCTCGACGGAAATCGCAACGCCGGCAGCATGCTTCTTCGACAGCTCGTAGCGGTAGCTTTCGAACACATCCCACCAGGCCTCGATGCGAAACTCGTGGGACGCCACCTGCGTTGCAGTGAACTGGCCACTCCAGCTGTCATTGCCCAACGGCTTCAGCCGGGCGCGTCGCCAGTTGTCCTCGCCGCGAACTCGCCAGCACACCGCCGCGGCCAGCTGATCGTGGCCGTCCGCGAAGATCTTGCTGGTCACGGTCACCGCCTGCCCGATGATTGCCTTGGCCGCAAAACGCCCGTTCTCCACCACCGGCTCGGTGGATTCGATCGCGATTCGCCCCATCTGCAGGGCTTCTTCAAGGCGGGGGTGAAGCGGCGCAAGGGATTGTGCATCGGTCATCGGCGGGCTCCTGAAGCGTTGCGATGCGGCACAGGCCCTCCCGGCACACGGCTACGGTGGTCGAGCTGAACGGTTGCCGCAGAAAAACCGGCGCTGGGCGTGCGCAGGCTCTCTTCTTCCGAGCCGAAGGGGTGGGGAAAAGTTCAGCCGGATTCGGTACTTGACCGCCCGCATGGCAGCACCGCGCGGAGGGGCTGCGTTGACGGTCAAGGGCCTCTAGACTGGAGCGCACCGCCGGTCGCCAGGCCGGCTGGCGGCGATGGCCGGGCGGAACTTCGCGACGGGCCGTTGCCTCCATCCAGAACGCTCGCTCTGGCGAGCCCGAAATCCGTGGTATGGCAGGAGAGATCCAATGACCCACGCACGACCCGATGTACCTCAACCCGATCCTGTGGTGCATGACAAACCGGGCGATGTACCGCAGGTGCCCTGCGCCGATGAGCTGGACGAGAACAAGCCGGGTGCGCCCTACGGCGGCCAGACCGTGGCCGACCCGGACGACCAGCAGCCCTCCTGAACGCTCGCTGCCCCGCTCATTCGGCATCGAGCTTCGCCAGCATCGTGCGGGTCAGACGCTGGCGCACCACTCCCTGTCTCGCCCAGGGGTCGCAGCGTAGCGCAGCCAGGCGTTGGGCCAGATTAGCCACGGTCCACTGTGCCGCACTGCCTAACTCATTCAGCTCGTCACGCGCAATCGGCACGGACACTGGCAGCCCGGGGCGAGCGCGGACCGAATAGGCGGCGACCGTGCTGGCACCTTTCTGATTGCGCAGATAGTCGACGAAGATCCTGCCGACACGGTTCTGCGGCCCCATCTTCGCTGCGATGCGCTGGGGTGCCTGGCGCGCCAGATACTCGCTGAACGCACGGGAAAAGCATCGCACCTGCTCCCACTCATGCCGGCGATCCAGCGGCACCAGGATGTGCATGCCACGCCCGCCGCTGGTCTTGATGAAGGCATCGAGCCCAAGTTCGTCCAGCAGTTGCAGGGTCATGCGCGTGGCATCGACCATCCGCGCCCAGGGCAGCGCGGGATCGGGGTCGAGATCGAAGATGATCCGGTCCGGCCGCTCGATGCGGTCACTGCGCGCGTTCCAGGTATGAAACTCGACGGTGCCCATCTGGACCGCCTCGAGCACCGCCTCGGCATTGTCGGCCTGCATCAGCCGGGCGTGGTCGGGGTCTAGCGCGCGGTCGAGCAGACGCATGTGCGGCATCTTCAGCCGCCCGCAATGGCGCTGGAAGAATGTCTCGCCGTCGACGCCGTCCGGTGCACGTACCAGCGACAGCGGGCGCTTGGCGAGCTGCGGCACCAGCCAGCGGTCGATGCGTTGATAGAACTGGGCCAATTGCAGCTTGGTGGTGCCGCTGCAAGCGTCGATGACCCGCTGCGGGTTGCTGATCCCGACCGAACCAACCAGCGGCCGACGACCACGCGACTGCGCCATTGCCCCTCCGCTACCTGTCAGCTGGCCTTCTTGCTGGTCTTGCTTGCGGCCGGTTTGCGGCTGCGCGACTCACTGGCCTTGGTCGCAGCCTTGGGTTTGGCGGCGGCTTTGTTCGCAGGCTTCTTGGCCGCGGGCTTCTGCGCCTGCGCGTTCTCCTCATCCTCGTCGGCGGGCGCCTTGGCTTTGGGCTTCGCCGCCAGACTACGCTTGAGCAGCTCGGTAAGGTCAATGACATCCGCCGAGCGGCGGTCCACCGCCTCTTCCGGCCCGCCCACCGCCTCGAGTTTGCCTTCGCGGGCCTTCTTCTCCACCAGTTCCATGATCTGGTCCTGGAAGGTGTCCTTGTACTGTTCGGGCTTCCACTTCTCGCTCATGTCCTCGACCAGCCGCTTCGCCATCTCCAGTTCGCGTTCGGCGAGATCAGGATCGAGCGCCTCGTCCTTCAGTTCGAGGTATTCCACTCCACGCACCTCGTCGGCCCAGCGCAGGGTATTCATCACCAGCGCCTTGCCCAGCGGCATCACCACCGCCAGATGTTGCTTGTTACGCAGCACCACATTGGCGATACCGACCTTGCCGGTCTGGATCAGCGTCTCGCGTAGTAGCGCATACACCTTCTCGCCCCGTCGTTCGGGCGTCAGGTAGTACGGCGTGTCGATGTAGAGGAAGGAGATCTCCTTGGCATCGACGAAAGCAACGATGTCCAGCGTCTGCGTGGCCTCGGGGTGCGCCGCCTTGATCTCTTCGTCGCTGAGTACGATGTAGTGGCCCTTCTCGTACTCGACGCCCTTGACGATGTTCTCGCTGTCGATGTCTTCGCCGGTGGTCTTGTTGATGCGCTTGTAGCCGACCCGGTCCATGCTGCGTTTATCCAGCCAGTCGAAGTCGATGCCCTGGCGGGTGGTGGCCGGCACCAGCGCCACCGGGATGTGGACCAGACCAAAACTGACAGCACCTTTCCAGATCGTGCGGGGCATAGTTCCTCCTTGCGGTTCAACCGTTGACCACGGTGCCGCCGTTGACGTGCAGCACCTGGCCACTGACATAGGCCGCGTCACTGCTGGCGAGGTAGACATAGGCCGGTGCGACTTCATCCGGCTGACCAGGCCGCTTCATCGGCGTGTTGGAACCAAAGTGCGCCACCTCTTCAGCATCGAAGGTCGAGGGAATCAGCGGCGTCCAGATCGGCCCCGGCGCCACGCCGTTGACGCGAATGCCGCGCTCAGCAAGGTTCATCGCCAGCGAGCGGGTGAACGCGGTGATCGCCCCCTTGGTGGCAGAGTAGTCGAGCAGGTGCGGACTGCCCTTGTAGGCGGTCACCGACGTTGTGTTGATGATCGACGCGCCCTCGCCCAGATGCGGCAACGCTGCCTTGGTCAGCTGGAACATGCCGAAGATGTTGGTGCGGAAAGTCTTCTCCCACTGCGCTTCGCTGATGTCTTCCAGCGACTTCTGCGGGTGCTGCTCGGCGGCGTTGTTGACCAGTATGTCGAGCTTGCCGAATGCAGCGAGGGTTTCGTCGATGACCTTGCGGCAGACATCGCGGTCGGCCACGTCGCCGGCGAAGGTCAGGCAACGCCGGCCGTGCTGCTCAACGGTGTTGCGGGTCTCCTCGGCGTCCTGATGCTGATCGAGGTAGAGAATGACCACATCGGCACCTTCACGAGCGAACAACACCGCCACCGAGCGGCCGATACCACTGTCGCCACCGCTGATGATGGCGACCTTGCCAGCGAGCTTGCCGGCAGCCCTGTACTCGGCGCCACGAAACTCCGGGCGCGGATGCATCAGCCCCTCCTTGCCAGGTTCGGGTTGTTCCTGAGGGGGCAGGGTCTGCTTTTCGTCGGCCATGCAAAAAATCCTCCGTCAAGGTCAATAGCCTGTCTTCGGAGGACTGGGAAGCCGCGGGAAAAGTTTCTGCCAGGCGATGAGAGGGTCGCGGCGCTTAGTCGACGGTCAGTACCACGCGCCCGCGGGGAATGCCGCTTTCAACGTAGTGATGCGCTTCGACGACCTGTTCGAAGGTGAACACCCGATCGACCTGGGGCCGGAGCAGGCGGTCCGCGGTCAACTGATTGATGTGTTGCAGCGCGCGCTCGACGGCCTCGCGATTCTGCTCGATGCCAAGTTCCGGCTGTCCGGTGAAGTCGCACAGGCAATGCAGGAAGAACTTGAAATTCTTCTTGAACGCCGCGCAGGCGGGGAACGCCGTTTCGTTACCGCCATTCATTCCGTAGAGAATGAGCTTGCCGAGCGGTGCGATCACATCCCCCAGCAGTTTCATCTGCGAGCCGCCACAGGCGTCCAGCACAACCTCGACGCCACGCCCGCCGGTGATTTTCTGCAGCCGGCCGACCAGATCCTCGTCCTCGGTGACGATCACCGTTTCGGCACCGAGCTCATGCAGATAGCTGCGGTCGGCAGCGCTGTCGCAGCTGGCGATCACCCGTCCCCCCAACGCCTTGGCCAGCTGCACTGCCGCCGGCCCGGTGCAGTGGTTGGCCTGGGTGATCAGCACGTATTGTCCGGGCTCCAGCTGCGCCAGTTCGACCAGCGCGAAGTAACTGACCAGCAGCGGCGTGTAGTGCACTGCCGCCTCACTGGCGCTGAGCATGCCTGGGTAGTGCACCAGGGCCTGCTGCGGCAGCAGCGCCTGTTCGGCGTACTGCGGGTACTGATTGAGATCGTGGGCCGGAAAACTCGCCACCCGGTCGCCCACGGCAAAGCCCTGAACGCCCGGGCCGACCGCAATGACTTCGCCGGCTGCTTCGCTACCTAGCCCCGCCGGCAAGCGCGCATGACGTGGTGCGAGGTCCTGGCGCCAGAGCACATCGTTCCAGCTCACGCCGATCGCATGGACGGCGAGCAATACCTCGCCTGGCCCCGGCACGGGAGTGTCCCGCTCCTCGAAACGCAGGACGTCGGCAGCGCCGAACTGATGGAACCGGATGATGCGGGACATTGCGACCCCTCGCCTTACTACTGTGCAAACGGACTCTATCGTCAGTATCGTCACAACTCCAGCCAGCGGCGCGTCTTTCCATTGATAGTTGCCATGCACCGTAATGATGGAACTGCGTATGTATCCGTGCTGCACCTTGCAGCTTTGTGCATTTCGAAAGCGGAATCGGGCATGCCTTGGGTAGCCGAAGCTGTCTAGAATGCAGACCACCCCCAGAGCCGGACACCTCCTGGTCCGGCTGCAGGCTCGACGTGAATCAGGTATGAATCGCAACGATCTTCGCCGTGTTGACCTCAATCTGCTGATCGTCTTCGAAACGCTGATGCACGAGCGCAGCGTCACACGCGCGGCGGAGAAGCTATTCCTCGGTCAACCGGCGATCAGCGCCGCGCTGGCTCGCCTGCGCGCGCTGTTCGACGATCCGCTGTTCGTGCGCACCGGACGCAGCATGGAACCCACTGCCCGAGCGCAGGAAATCGCCCAGCTGCTGTCGCCCGCGCTGGACTCGATCTCCACTGCGGTCAGCCGTGCCTCGACCTTCGATCCTGCGACCAGCAACCAGGTGTTTCGCATAGGCCTGACCGACGAGGTGGAGTTCGCCCTGCTGCCGCCCCTGCTGCGCCGTCTAAGGGCCGAAGCGCCCGGCGTGGTGCTGGTGGTGCGCCGCGCCAATTACCTGCTGATGCCGGGCCTGCTCGCCTCCGGCGAGATTTCGGTGGGCGTTTGCTATACCGAGGAGCTGCCGGCCAACGCCAAGCGCAAGGTGCTGCGCCGGCCCAAGCCCATGCTGTTGCGCGCGGACAGCATTCCGGGGCGCATCAGCCTTGAGGACTACTGCGCGCGCCCGCATGCAATGGTTTCCTTCGCCGGCGATCTCACCGGCTATATCGACGAAGAACTGGCGCTGCATGGCTGCAAACGCCGCGTGGTGCTGGCGGTTCCGCAATTCAACGGTTTGTCCGCCCTGCTCGCCGGCACCGACATCATCGCCACCGTACCGGACTATGCCGCCGCCGCGCTGGTGGCCCACGGCGGTCTGCGCGCCGAGCCACTGCCGTTCGAGACCAGCCATGACTTCGAACTGTCCATGGCCTGGCGCGGCGCTCAGGACAACGATCCCGCCGAACGCTGGCTGCGCTCGCGCATCCAGATGTTCATCGGCGATCCCGACAGCCTGTAGGGTGGAAAACGGCGCAGCCTTTTCCACGCGTCTCCCCGCCCCTGCACGCCGCCACGCCTTTCTCGACTTCACTGCCGATTCCTAGCGCAGCACCGGCTGCCAGCCGACGCGGCCGATCGACGCCGCGAATCGGTGGAAAAGACCTGGCGGTCGTTTTCCACCCTACCGTTATCGCGTGCTGCTGATGATCTATCCGCAACCATCATCGCCAGTGATATTCACCTTCGGCTCGTTCGATTTCTGCCTGACGAACTGACCGCGCAGACTCCCGCCATCAACAAATCCGACTTGCGGAGTCAAGCATGGAACGTTCGCTCAACGCCTTGCGTTTTCCCCTCATTGCCCTAACGGTGCTGATCACCGCCGCCTGCGGCAAGGCACCGGAGGCCACTCAGTCGGGCATGCCGCCGCCAGCCGTCAGCGTGGCCGAAGTCATCGAGCATCAGGTGACCGAGTGGGACGAAGTCACCGGGCGTCTGGAGGCGCCGGAATCGGTGGAGATTCGCCCGCGCGTGTCCGGCTTCATCGACAAGGTGGCGTTTGACGAAGGCGCGCTGGTGAAAAAAGGCGACCTGCTGTTCCAGATCGACCCACGGCCGTTCCAGGCCGAGGTCAAACGGCTGCAGGCGCAGCTGCAGCAGGCTCGCGCCACGCAGCAGCGTACTGCCACCGAAGCCGAACGCGGCCAGCGTCTGCGGCAGAAGAATGCGATCTCCGCCGAACTGGCCGACGCCCGTGTCAGCGCCGCCAGCGAAGCGAAGTCGGCGGTCGCGGCGATCCAGGCGCAGCTGGACAAGGCCCAGCTGGACCTGTCCTTCACCCGCGTGACGGCGCCCATCGATGGCCGTGTCGGCCGCGCGCTGATCACCGCCGGTAACCTGGTCAATGCCGGCGAGGCGCTGCTGACCACGCTGGTCTCCACCGACAAGGTCTACGCCTATTTCGAAGCGGACGAACGTCTGTACTTGAAGTACCGCGAGCTGGCGCGACAAGGCGACCGCGGCGAGACCACGCCGGTCTACCTCGGCCTGTCCAGCGAGGATGGCCACCCGCATCTCGGCCACATGGACTTCATGGACAACCAGGTCGACCCGCGCACCGGCACCATTCGCGGCCGCGCGGAGTTCGACAACCGTGACGGCAGCTTTACCCCCGGTTTGTACGCGCGCCTCAAGCTGGTCGGCAGCGCCACTTACGACGCCGTACTGATCAAGGACGTGGCGGTCGGCACGGACCTGGGCAAGAAGTTCGTTCTGGTCCTGGCCGAAGACGGCACCGTGGCCTACCGGCCGGTGGAGCTCGGGCCCAAGCTCGAAGGCTTGCGCATCGTCCGCAGTGGCCTGGCCAAGGGCGAGAGCATCGTGGTCAACGGCCTGCAGCGGGTACGCCCGGGCAGCCCGGTGCAGCCGGAGTCCGTGCCGATGGCCGACGCCGAGACCCTCGCGACCCTCGATCGCCAGCGCCGCGCGATCAGCGAGGCGATGAAGCCCCAGGTCGACGAGCGCACGCTGGCCCAGCGACCAAGCAGCTGACCGTCCCCCAGCAGCCCTGAACCCCGGCGCGCCAGGCGCGCCCATCCGATCGATCCGCCAGGGCGCGCCCGCCGCGCCCTACCCGGAGTGCGCCATGAATTTCTCGCAATTCTTCATCAAGCGGCCAATCTTCGCCGCCGTGCTGTCGCTGGTGATCCTCATCGGCGGCGCCATCTCGCTGTTCCAGCTGCCGATCAGCGAATACCCCGAGGTCGTTCCACCCACCGTGGTGGTGCGCGCCAACTTCCCCGGTGCCAACCCCAAGGTGATCGGCGAAACCGTTGCCTCGCCGCTGGAGCAGGCCATCACCGGTGTCGAAGGCATGCTCTACATGTCCTCGCAGGCGACCGCTGACGGCAAGCTGACGCTGACCATCACCTTCGCCCTCGGCACCGACCTGGACAACGCCCAGGTGCAGGTGCAGAACCGCGTGACGCGCACCATGCCGACCCTGCCCACCGAGGTGCAGCGCCTCGGCGTGACCGTGGACAAGGCTTCGCCCGACCTGACCATGGTGGTGCACCTGACCTCGCCGGATCAGCGCTACGACATGCTCTACCTGTCCAACTACGCCGCACTCAACGTCAAGGACGAGCTGGCGCGACTGGACGGTGTGGGCGACGTGCAGCTGTTCGGCCTGGGCAACTACTCGCTGCGCGTCTGGCTCGACCCGAACAAGGTAGCCCAGCGCAACCTCACCGCCACCGACGTGGTCAATGCCATCCGCGAGCAGAACCGTCAGGTCGCCGCCGGTGCCCTGGGCGCACCACCGGCGCCGGGCGCCACCGACTTCCAGCTGTCGATCAACACCCAGGGGCGCCTGGTCGACGAGGAGGAGTTCGAGAACATCATCGTGCGTGCCGGCGAGGACGGCGAGATCACCCGCCTGAAGGACATCGCCCGCATCGAACTGGGCTCCAGCCAGTACGCGCTGCGCTCGCTGCTGAACAACCAGCCGGCGGTGGCCATTCCAATCTTCCAGCGCCCGGGTTCCAACGCCATCGCCATCTCCGATCTGGTCCGCGAGCGCATGGCGGAGCTGAAGCAGGAGTTCCCGCAGGGCGTTGATTACGAGATCGTCTACGACCCGACCATCTTCGTGCGCGGCTCCATCGAGGCGGTGGTGCACACCCTGCTCGAAGCCATCGTGCTGGTGGTGCTGGTGGTGATCCTGTTCCTGCAGACCTGGCGCGCGTCGATCATTCCGCTGGCCGCCGTGCCGGTGTCGCTGATCGGCACCTTCGCGGTCATGCATCTGCTCGGTTTCTCGCTCAACGCGCTGTCGCTGTTCGGCCTGGTGCTGGCGATCGGCATCGTGGTCGACGACGCCATCGTCGTGGTGGAAAACGTCGAGCGCAACATCGGCCTCGGCAAGTCACCGGTGGAAGCGACCCGCCAGGCCATGAAGGAAGTCACCGGGCCGATCATCGCCACCGCGCTGGTGCTCTGCGCGGTGTTCATCCCGACCGCGTTCATTTCCGGCCTCACCGGGCAGTTCTATCAGCAGTTCGCGCTGACCATCGCCATTTCCACGGTGATCTCGGCGATCAACTCGCTGACCCTGTCGCCGGCGCTGGCCGCCACCCTGCTCAAGGCGCATGACGCACCGAAGGACGGCTTCTCGCGGCTGCTCGACCGGCTGCTGGGCGGCTGGCTGTTCCGTCCGTTCAACCGCGTGTTCGATCGCGCCAGCCACGGCTACGTTGGCGTGGTGCGGCGCATCCTGCGCGGCAGCGGCATTGCGCTGGTGGTCTATGTCGGCCTGGTCGGCCTGGGTTATCTGGGCTTTGCCAGCACCCCGACCGGCTTCGTGCCGCAGCAGGACAAGCAATACCTAGTCGCCTTCGCCCAGCTGCCGGACGCCGCCACCCTGGATCGTACCGAGGATGTGATCAAGCGCATGTCGGAAATCGCCGGCAAGCATCCGGGCGTGGAGAACACCGTGGCCTTCCCGGGGCTGTCGATCAACGGTTTCACCAACAGCCCCAACAGCGGCATCGTCTTCACTCCGCTCAAGCCCTTCGATGAGCGCAAGGACCCGTCGCTGTCGGCCAACGCCATCGCGGCAGACCTGAACGGCCAGTTCGCGCAGATCCAGGATGCCTTCATCGCCATCTTCCCGCCGCCACCCGTACAGGGCCTGGGCACCATCGGCGGCTTCCGCGTGCAGGTGCAGGACCGTGGCAACCTCGGCTACGAGGAGCTCTACAGCCAGGTGCAGAACGTCATCGCCAAGAGTGCCGACTATCCGGAGCTGGCCGGCCTGTTCACCAGCTATCAGGTCAACGTGCCGCAGGTGGATGCCGATATCGACCGCGAGAAGGCCAAGACCCACGGCGTGGCGATCGACGACATCTTCGACACCATGCAGGTCTACCTCGGCTCGCTGTACGCCAACGACTTCAACCGCTTCGGCCGTACCTATCAGGTCAACGTCCAGGCGGACCAGAAGTTCCGCCTGGCACCGGAGCAGATCGGCCAGCTGAAGGTACGCAACAACCGCGGCGAGATGGTCCCGCTGTCGACCTTCGTCAGCGTCACGGACAGCGCCGGCCCGGACCGGGTGATGCACTACAACGGCTTCCTCACCGCGGAGATCAACGGCGCCGCCGCGCCGGGTTACAGCTCCGGGCAAGCCGAGGCGGCCATGGAGCGCCTGCTCAAGGCTGAGCTGCCCAACGGTATGAGCTACGAATGGACCGAGCTGACCTTCCAGCAGATCCTCGCCGGCAATACCGCGGTGTTCATCTTCCCGCTCTGCGTGCTGCTGGCCTTCCTGGTGCTGGCCGCGCAGTACGAGAGCTGGAGCCTGCCGCTGGCGGTGATCCTGATCGTGCCGATGACGCTGCTCTCGGCCATCGCCGGGGTGATCCTGGCCGGTAGCGACAACAACGTCTTCACCCAGATCGGCCTGATCGTGCTGGTGGGCCTGGCCTGCAAGAACGCGATCCTCATCGTCGAGTTCGCCAAGGACAAGCAGGAGGAAGGCATGGACCGGCTCGCCGCCACCCTGGAAGCCTGCCGCCTACGCCTGCGGCCGATCCTGATGACCAGCTTCGCCTTCATCATGGGTGTGGTACCGCTGGTGCTTTCCAGCGGGGCTGGCGCCGAAATGCGCCATGCCATGGGCGTGGCGGTGTTCAGCGGCATGCTCGGCGTGACCTTCTTCGGCCTGCTGCTGACCCCGGTGTTCTATCTGGTGATTCGCGCCTTCGTCGAGAAGCGTGAAGCGCGCAAAGCGGTATTCAAGGAGGCCCGCGCATGAAGTTCTTCGCCCTTTCCCTGCTCGCCCTGACCATCACCGGTTGCGCGGTCGGCCCGGACTACCGTGCGCCGCAACCGGAGCCGGCGCGGTTGCTCCAGGCCGAGCACGGCGGCCACGACCGTTCGCGCTTCGAGGCGGCCTGGTGGCGGCAGTTCGAGGACCCGACGCTGGATGCCCTGGTCGGCGAAGCCCTGGATGGGAACCGCGAACTGCGCATCGCCTATGCCCGCCTGCGTGCGGCCCGGGCGATTCGCGACGATGTCAGCAACGATCGTTTGCCGACCGTCACCGCTGGCGCCAGCGCCGAGATCGGCAAGGCTCAGCAACCGGGCTTCAGCGACGAGCGGGTGAACACCGAGCGCTATGACCTGGGCCTGGACATGGCCTGGGAACTGGACCTGTTCGGCCGTATCCAGCGCAGCCTGGAGGCCAGCGAAGCGCAGGCCGAGGCCGCCGAGGCCGAGCTCTACCAGTTGCAGGTCAGCCTGATCGCCGAACTGGTGGATGCCTACGGCCAGCTGCGTGGCGCCCAGCTGCGCGAGCGGATCGCCCGCGACAACCTCGCCAACCAGCGCAATTCCCATCAACTGACCGAACAACTGCGCGAAGCGGGTGTCGGCAGCGAGCTCGATGTGCTGCGCGCCGATGCCCGGCTGGCGGCCACCGAGGCCAGCCTTCCGCAACTGCAGGCCCAGCAGACCCGTGCCCGCAACCGTATCGCCACCCTGCTCGGTCAGCGCGCCGATCAGCTCAGCGTCGACCTCGCGCCCCGCGAGTTGCCGGCGATTGCCAAGGCCCTGCCGATCGGCGACCCGGGCGAGCTGCTGCGCCGCCGGCCGGACATCCGTGCAGCCGAACGCCAGCTGGCCGCGGCGACCGCCAACGTTGGCGTGGCCACGGCCGATCTGTTTCCACGGGTGAGCCTGTCGGGCTTTCTCGGCTTCATCGCCGGGCGCGGCTCGCAGATCGGCTCCAGCGCCGCACGGGCCTGGGGTGTCGCGCCGAGCATCAGCTGGGCGGCGTTCGACCTGGGCAGCGTGCGCGCCCGTCTGCGCGGTGCCGAGGCGGATGCCGACGCCGCCCTGGCCAGCTATGAGCAACAGGTACTGCTGGCACTGGAGGAATCGGAGAACGCCTTCAGCGACTACGCCCGCGCCCAAGAGCGCCTGCTGTCGCTGCTGCGCCAGTCCACCGCCAGCCGCGCCGCCGCGCAGCAGGCGGAAATCCGCTACCGCGAGGGCACCGCCGACTTCCTCGTGCTGCTAGACGCCGAGCGGGAGCGGCTGACAGCCGAAGACGCTCAGGCGCAGGCCGAGGTCGAGCTCTATCGTGGCGTGGTTGCCCTGTATAAGGCGCTCGGTGGCGGCTGGGACGTCAACGGCCAGGTGCTTCACAACGCTGCGGCCGCTCAAGAGCGGGAGTTGGCAGCGGCTCACGCCAAAATGTGACACGGTGCCGCTCCCGCCGGGTTGGTTGGGGAAAGCGCTTTCAGTCGTCACCCATCTTTGGCATAAGGGGCGGCTGAAAGCCTATAGAAGTGTCCTGCGGTCCAGCCGCACGACGCACTGCCAACCAACCAGAATAAAGAGCCTTTCATGAAGCCGATCCTTACCCTTGCTGGGCTTGTGCTGGCAGTCGCCAGCGCATTCGCTCAGGCCGAGCCCATCGTCATCAAGTTTTCCCACGTGGTGGCCGAAGACACGCCCAAGGGCAAGGGTGCACTGCTGTTCAAGCGCCTGGCCGAGGAGCGCCTGCCGGGCCAGGTTCGCGTCGAGGTCTATCCCAACTCGACGCTGTTCGGTGACGCGACCGAAATCGAAGCTCTGCGCAACAACGAAGTGCAACTGATCGCCCCCTCGCTGGCTAAGTTCGAGCAGTACACCAAGCAGCTCCAAGTATTCGACTTGCCCTTCCTGTTCGACGACATCGAAGCCGTCAATCGCTTCCAGAAGCGTGCCAAGGGTCGTCAGCTGCTGCGCTCGATGGAAGACAAGAACATCATCGGCCTCGCCTACTGGCACAACGGCATGAAGCAACTTTCGGCTACCCGCCCGCTGCGCATGCCCGGCGATGCGGCCAACCTGGCTTTCCGCATCCAGCCTTCGGCTGTGCTTGAAGCGCAGTTCGGAGCTGTCGGGGCTCAAACCAAGAAGCTCGCCTTCGCCGAGGTATTCAGTGCGCTGCAGGCAGGCACCGTGCAAGGTGCGGAAAACCCCTGGTCGAACATCTACAGCAAGAAGATGCATACCGTGCAGCCCTACATCAGCGAAACCAACCACGGCGTGCTCGACTACATGGTGGTGAGCAACACCCGTTTCTGGATGGGCATGCCGCACAAGGTGCGTTTCGAACTGGAAGCGATCATCGACGAAGTCACCTACACGGTGAACCGCGAGGCCGAAGAGCTGAACCAGGCCGATCGCGAGCGCATCCGTCAGGCCGGCACCAGCGAGATCATCGCGCTGACGCCAGAGGAACGCGAAGCCTGGCGTGAGCGCATGCGCCCGGTTTGGCAGCAGTTCGAGCCGGTGATCGGCGCAGACATCATCAAGGCGGCACAAACGGTGAACCGCAAGCAGCGCAACTGATTGACCGCCATAAAAAAACCAGGCCTCGGCCTGGTTTTTTTATGGCTCAGCGACGGTATTCGGCACCCGTTGCGCAGGACTCATTCACTCTTCTTGCGAATCCAGTAGAGATAGATATCGGCATCCTGTTGCTGCTCGACCAGCTCATGACCGAGGAACATGCAGAACTTGGGAATGTCACGTTGGGTCGAGGGGTCGGTGGCGATTACCTTGAGCAAGGCACCGCCGGCCAAGTCTCGGACCTTGTTGTGCAGCATCATCACCGGCTCGGGGCAATTGAGGCCGCTGGCGTCGAGGACGGCATCGACAGTCATTTCAGCAGATTGGCTCATCACGGGCTCCGTAAAACAGGCCGGCATTGTCGCGCAAGCGCGCGTGCGGGTCATCTTTCGCCGATCAGAAACGGCGTAGATGACAGGTCACTTCCTCACGATCGTGATACAGCTGCTTGCAACCGATGCTGGCCTTCACCCCGCGCTCGGCAAGCCCGTCGGCAATGCGTTGCAACAGCCGCTTCACTTCGGCGTAACGCTGCTTCATCGGCAGCTTGAGATTGACCACCGCCTCGCGGCAGAGCCCCTCGCCGATCCAGGTTTCCAGTAGAGCGGCGTTGCGCGCCGGCTTCTCGACGATATCGCAGACCATCCAGTCCACAGGCCTCTTCGGGCGGAAGGTGAAACCGTCAGCGCGGAAATGTTCAACCAGCCCGGAATCCATCAGCTCGGCGTTCATCGGCCCATTGTCCACCGCGCTGACCTTGATATGCCGGTTGACCAGCTGCCAGGTCCAGCCGCCCGGCGCTGCGCCGAGATCGACCCCGGTCATGCCCGCCGCCAGCCGTGCATCCCACTGCTCGCGCGGGATGAAATGGTGCCAGGCTTCTTCCAGCTTGAGCGTCGAGCGGCTGGGCGCCTGGCGCGGAAACTTCAGCCGCGGAATACCCATCGGCCACAGCGCGCTGTTGTTCGCCTCGGCGATGCCGGCGAACACCTCGCGCCCGCTTTTGAACGTGAGCAGCAGGCGCGGCCCCTTGCCCTGCTCGTCGAGGCGGCCAGCCTTGATCAACGCCTTGCGCAGCGGCGCCTCGAACTTGCGACAGAAATTTGAAAGCTCTTTGCCATCGTTGGTATCCAGCACTTCCAGCCACAGGCTGCTGCACACCGGGTAGTCCACGAGATGCGCCAGCAGCACGCTGATGCGATCGGTTTCGGGCAGTTGCAGATACTCACCGCGCGCCCACTGCCGCGGAAAGATCAGGTCGGCGAAACGCAACCGGCGCATCAGCTTTTCGGCGCCACCGGGTTCGCTACAGATGAATTCGGCACAAGCGCTGTCCGGCCGCGCCTTGGCGTAGCCGGCCACGTCCAACACCGCCGCCTGTTCGCTGATCTCGGCGCAGACCTCGCCTTCGAAACCTGGGCGACAGTGCAGCAGCAATGTGTTCATGGGAAAGGTCCTGTGGGCAGCGCCGTGCCAAAGCCGAGCATGATAGCGAAGTTGGGGGAACCCCGGGGCGGCGCACCCGGTCCGTTTAGGTGGCGAAACCCGCCTAGCGCAACTAGCTTCAAAGACTTCTCACACCCAGCCCGCCCGTGTACGGGCCTAAGGAGATGCGAATGCCTTCCCTGGATAGTCTGAAATGTCGCCGCAGCCTTTCGGTAGCGGGCAAGACCTACCATTATTTCAGCCTGCCCGACGCCGCCGCACAGCTGGGGGAGATCGGTCGGCTGCCGGTATCACTGAAGGTATTGCTGGAAAATCTGCTGCGCTGGGAAGACGACGTCACGGTCCGGCGCGACGACTTCGAGTCACTGGCGCGGTGGCTGAATACCCGCAGTTCGGAGCAGGAAATCCAGTACCGCCCGGCACGCGTACTGATGCAGGACTTCACTGGCGTTCCCGCCGTGGTCGATCTGGCAGCCATGCGTGACGCGGTGGCGCGGGCCGGTGGCGATCCGCAACAGATCAACCCGCTCTCTCCGGTCGATCTGGTGATCGACCACTCGGTGATGGTCGACCGTTTTGGCACCGATCAGGCATTCGCGCAGAACGTCGAAATCGAAATGCAGCGCAACGGCGAGCGCTACGAATTTCTGCGCTGGGGCCAGCAGGCGTTCGACAACTTCCGCGTGGTACCGCCGGGCACCGGGATCTGCCACCAAGTGAACCTGGAATATCTCGGCCAAGTAGTCTGGACCCGCGACGAGAACGGCGAAACCTACGCTTACCCCGATACGCTGGTAGGTACCGATTCGCATACCACGATGATCAACGGCCTCGGTGTGCTGGGCTGGGGCGTCGGTGGTATCGAGGCCGAGGCCGCGATGCTCGGCCAGCCGGTATCTATGCTGATTCCGGAGGTGATCGGCTTCCGTCTCACCGGCAAGCTCAACGAAGGCGTTACCGCCACCGATCTGGTGCTGACCGTGACGCAGATGCTGCGCAAGCACGGCGTGGTGGGCAAGTTCGTCGAGTTCTACGGGCCGGGACTCGATCACCTGCCCCTGGCCGACCGCGCCACTATCGGCAACATGGCGCCCGAATACGGCGCAACCTGCGGGTTCTTCCCGGTGGATCAGATAACCATCGATTACCTGCGTCTTACCGGCCGCAGCGAAGAGCGCATCGCACTGGTCGAGGCTTACAGCAAGGCGCAGGGCATGTGGCGGGACAGTCAATCGCCGGACCCGGTGTTCACCGCCACCCTCGAACTGGACCTGAGCCAGGTTCGGCCCTCGGTGGCCGGTCCCAAGCGGCCGCAGGATCGAGTCACCCTCGGCGACATCGGCACAAACTTCGACCTGCTGCTGGACACCGCCGGGCGCAAGCAGCAGGCCGACACGCCGTTTGCGGTCACCGGTGAGAGCTTCGCGCTAAAACATGGTGCCGTGGTGATCGCTGCCATCACCTCCTGCACCAACACCTCCAACCCCAACGTGCTGATGGCCGCCGGGCTGGTTGCCAAGAAGGCGGTGGAACGCGGCCTCAAGCGTCAACCGTGGGTCAAGTCCTCGCTGGCGCCGGGCTCGAAGGTGGTCACCGACTACCTCGAGCGGGCCGGACTGACGCCATATCTGGACCAGCTCGGCTTCAACCTGGTCGGCTATGGCTGCACCACCTGCATCGGCAACTCCGGGCCGCTGCCCGATGCGATCAGCCAGACGATCACTGACAACGATCTGATCGTATCGTCGGTGCTGTCCGGTAACCGCAACTTTGAAGGCCGGGTGCATCCCCTCGTGAAGGCCAACTGGCTCGCCTCGCCGCCATTGGTCGTGGCATTCGCACTCGCCGGCACCACGCGCATCGACATGGACCGCGAGCCGTTGGGCTACGACGCGCAGAATCAGCCGGTTTATCTGAAGGATATCTGGCCGAGCAGCGCGGAGATCGCCGCCGCCGTCGCCCGGATCGACGGGCAGATGTTCCGCAGCCGCTATGCCGACGTATTCAGCGGCGATGAGCATTGGCAGAAGATCCCGGTCAGCGCCGGTGATACTTACGGCTGGAATGCCGGATCCAGCTATGTGCAGAACCCGCCGTTCTTCACGGACATCGGCCAGCCGCCGGCCCCTCCGGCAGACATTCAGCATGCGCGAGTACTCGCGATGTTCGGTGATTCGATCACCACCGACCACATTTCCCCTGCCGGCAACATCAAGGCCAGCTCCCCGGCCGGGCTGTACCTGCAATCGCTGGGCGTGGCGCCGGAGGACTTCAACTCTTACGGATCGCGTCGCGGCAACCACGAAGTGATGATGCGCGGCACCTTCGCCAATATCCGCATCCGCAACGAGATGCTTGGCGGCGAGGAAGGTGGCAACACGCTGCACCAGCCCAGCGGCGAGAGACTCTCGATCTACGACGCCGCCATGCGCTACCAGGCCGAGGGCGTGCCGCTGGTAGTGATTGCCGGCAAGGAATACGGCACGGGCTCCAGCCGCGACTGGGCTGCCAAGGGCACCAACCTGCTAGGGGTGAAGGCGGTGATTGCCGAAAGCTTTGAGCGTATCCACCGTTCGAACCTGATCGGCATGGGGGTACTGGCGTTGCAGTTCGTCGGCGAGCAAACGCGCCAATCGCTTGGCCTGGACGGTACGGAGATGCTGTCGATTCGCGGCCTCGACGCGGAAATCAAGCCGCATCAGCTGCTGACCGTAGACGTGGAACGGGTCGATGGCTCGCGCGACTCATTCCAGGTGCTATGTCGCATCGATACCCTCAATGAAGTGCAGTACTTCAAGGCCGGCGGCATCCTGCATTACGTGCTGCGCCAGCTGATCCAACGCTGAGCGCTCATAAAAAAACACCGGGGTGATCCCTCACCCCGGCGTCTGCCATCCCTGACCTTTTGCCAATTGCTACCCTGCCCAGTATCCGGCCATATTTTTCCTGCGGCCAATTCCACATCCATGAGCTTATTGTCCGGTCCATACACCGAGCACGGTGCGTGGCGTGGACCTGCTGATGAAGGTATGCCAAATAGGATTGCAGGAATATTAATGCCCGGTGATCGCAGGTCGCCTGTAAGGATCCTGCGAAAACTGATCAGCGGTCAGTTTTGCGCTCAAGAATGCGCTTTCCCCGCCGATGGATTGATTCGCCTGACACCAAAAAAAATGACAATGATCAGGTGCGCTTTTCTTTTTTTGATTACCTGCCAGGCGTGATTTCGATGCGTAACAACCAGCCCGTAACCCAGCGTGAGTACGCCTTCCCTGACCAGCAGCGACTGGTTTCGACCACCGACCTGAAAGGTCAGATCACCTACTGCAACGACATCTTTGCCGAAGTCAGCGGCTTCCTGCGTGAAGAGCTGATCCGCGCACCACACAACCTGATTCGCCACCCGGACGTACCGCCCGCGGTGTTCGCGCACATGTGGACCACCCTCAAACTGGGCAAGCCCTGGATGGGGATCGTCAAGAATCGCCGTAAGAACGGCGATCATTATTGGGTCAACGCCTACGTAACGCCGGTGGTAGACAATCAGCGCAATGTCATTGGCTATGAATCGGTACGCACCAAACCGACTCGCGAGCAGATTCAACGTGCCGAGGCGCTCTACGCGCGGATCAATGCAGGCAAAAGCGGCGTACCGCGGCGGGATCGCTGGTTGCCGGTACTGACCAAATGGTTGCCGTTCATTCTCGTCAGCCAGATCGGCTTCATGATCGGCGCCTGGCTCGACCATTCCCTCGGTTTCGCGCTGGCCGCGCTGCTCTCCGTGCCGTTGGGCCTCGCCGGGTTGTACTGGCAACAGCGGGGCCTGAAACGACTGCTGCAGCTGGCTGAACAGGCCACTAGCGACCCACTGATCGCACAGATGTACACCGACAGTCGCGGCGTCGAAGCCCAGCTGGAAATGGCGATGTTGAGTCAGCAGGCGCACCTGAAGACTTGCCTGACCCGCCTGCAGGACAGCGCCGTGCAGCTGCAGGAGCAGGCGAAGAAGGCCGACGCCCTGGCCCACAACTGTTCGAACGGCCTGGAGCAGCAACACCACGAAACCGAGCAGGTAGCGACCGCCATCAACGAGATGGCCGCAACCACGCAGGAAGTTGCCAGCAACGTCGCGCTCGCAGCCGAGGCTACTCAGCAGGCCAGTCGGCTCACCGTGCATGGCCGGGATGTCACCGCGGAGACGCGCAAGGCCATCCAGCAACTTGCCGAATCGGTGTCGCGCACCGGCGAGGCGGTCAACCAGCTTGCCCGCGACAGTGACGAGATTGGCAGCGTGGTCGACGTGATCAAGAGCATCGCCGACCAGACCAACCTGCTGGCGCTCAACGCCGCCATCGAGGCCGCTCGGGCCGGCGATAGCGGACGCGGATTTGCTGTCGTCGCCGATGAAGTCCGTCAACTGGCCCAGCGCACGACAGAGGCCACCGGCGAGATTCATCAGCTGATCGAAAAGCTCCAGCAACAGGCACGCCACGCTGTGGGCACAACCGAGGAGGGTCGGACCCAGGCAAGCCGAGGTGTCGAGCAAGTCCTGCAGGCGGATCAGGCGCTGAGCGGCATCAGCGAGGCTATGAGCAATATCATCGACATGACGACGCAAATTGCCTCGGCGACCGAACAGCAAAGCGCCGTCGCAGAGGAGATCAGCCAGAACGTCAGCACCATCGCACGCCTGGCCGATCAAACTTCGGGCGAAGCGCGCAGCTCAGCGCTACTCAGCGAAGATCTGTCCGCCACCGCCGAAGGTCAGTACTCGCTGGTCGAGCGCTTTAACCGCTAGTTCGACCGAATGCACGAATGGTCTGAGCGGAAGCAAGGCAATCGCCGCTTCCGCTCAACTGCGTGTGTGCGGCTTGCGTCAATCTGCTGATTGCATTTTGCCAAGCGTACCTAGAAAGGCAGCAATCGCATCCGCCGCATTGTCCAGATGCTGTTCGTGGGTCAACCCCGAACGTTTCAACGGCTCCAGGTCATGATCGGCAGCCGCCAGCCAGTGCAGCCGAATGGTCGGAGAAAGCTGGTAGCCGGCAACTGTCGAGCGGTTACCCAGTGCATCGCGTTCACCCTGCACGATCAGCGTCGGCGTACGCAGTTCCGCCAGATGCGCCACCCGTGGTTTGTCTAGCTTGCCAGCAGGATGAAACGGATAGCCCAGGCAGATCAGAGCATCGGCCGCCAGTTCATCCGCCAGCAAGCTGGCCATTCGGCCGCCCATCGACTTGCCGCCAACGGCCAGCACCCCTGTGGCCTGCTGTCGCACCAAGGCGTACTGTTCACGCCATTTTCGCAACAGCTGATCCTGCCGATCAGGTGGTCGCTTGCGCCCTGTTGCACGCCGCTCGGCCATGTAGTCGAACTCGAACCGATACACGGCAATCCCGCGTGCCGCGAGGCGTTCAGCCATTGACTGCATGAACGGACTGTCCATCGGCGCGCCTGCCCCATGCGCCAGGATCAACGTGGCGAACGCCGCGCCGCGCGGCATCGTCCAAGCGTCGGAATGCCCATACCCACCCTGTGTGTATTGATCCGGGTCAATACCGGCAAATTGCCCTTTACCCATCCTTGCCTCCGCTTTCCTAGGAAAGAAAAACTGCTCATTACCCGTGGATGGAAGCCCATACATGAACACAGCAACCAGTACCGCCTACCATTACAAGGTGGTCCGCCAATTCGCCATCATGACGGTGGTGTGGGGAATCGTCGGGATGGGGCTCGGCGTTTTCATCGCAGCACAGTTGGCCTGGCCATTCTTGAACTTCGACCTCCCGTGGACCAGCTTCGGTCGTCTACGTCCATTGCACACCAACGCGGTGATCTTCGCCTTCGGTGGCTGCGCATTGTTCGCGACGTCCTACTACTCGGTCCAGCGCACCTGCCAAACCACGCTGTTCGCGCCCAAGCTGGCTGCGTTCACCTTCTGGGGTTGGCAGCTGGTCATCCTGCTCGCCGCAATCTCTCTGCCGCTGGGCTTCACCAGCTCCAAGGAGTACGCGGAACTGGAGTGGCCGATCGACCTGCTGATCACCATCGTGTGGGTTGCCTACGCGATCGTGTTCTTCGGCACGCTGGCTACGCGCAAGGTCAAGCACATCTATGTCGGCAACTGGTTCTTCGGCGCCTTCATTCTGACCGTTGCGATCCTGCACATCGTCAACAACCTGGAAATCCCGGTTACCGCGATGAAGTCCTATTCGCTGTATGCCGGCGCTACCGATGCGATGGTGCAGTGGTGGTACGGTCACAACGCCGTGGGCTTCTTCCTGACCGCTGGCTTCCTGGGGATCATGTATTACTTCGTGCCCAAGCAGGCCGAGCGTCCGGTGTACTCCTATCGCCTGTCCATTGTGCACTTCTGGGCACTGATCACCGTGTACATCTGGGCCGGTCCGCACCACCTGCACTACACCGCGCTGCCGGACTGGGCACAGAGCCTGGGCATGGTGATGTCGCTGATCCTGCTGGCGCCGAGCTGGGGCGGCATGATCAACGGCATGATGACCCTCTCGGGCGCCTGGCACAAACTGCGTAGCGACCCGATCCTGCGCTTCCTGGTGGTCTCGCTGGCGTTCTACGGCATGTCGACCTTCGAAGGTCCGATGATGGCGATCAAAACCGTCAACGCCCTCTCCCACTACACCGACTGGACCATCGGCCACGTACACGCCGGCGCCCTCGGCTGGGTGGCAATGGTGTCGATCGGCGCTCTGTACCACCTGATCCCGAAAGTGTTCGGTCGCGAGCAAATGCACAGCATCGGCCTGATCAACACCCACTTCTGGCTGGCCACCATCGGCACCGTGCTCTACATCGCCTCGATGTGGGTCAACGGTATCGCCCAAGGCCTGATGTGGCGTGCGATCAACGAAGACGGCACGCTGACCTACTCCTTCGTCGAAGCACTGGAAGCCAGTCATCCCGGCTTCGTAGTCCGCATGATCGGTGGTGCGATCTTCTTCACCGGCATGCTGGTGATGGCCTACAACACCTGGCGCACCGTGCGTGCCGCCAAGCCGGCCGAATATGACGCTGCTGCGCAGATCGCTTGAGGAGCCGACTTAAATGAAACAACACGAGAAACTTGAAAAGAACGTCGGGCTGCTGGCCCTGTTCATGATCCTGGCGGTGAGCATCGGCGGCCTGACCCAGATCGTTCCGCTGTTCTTCCAGGACAACGTCAACGAACCCGTCGAGGGCATGAAGCCCTACACCGCGCTGCAACTGGAAGGTCGTGACCTGTACATCCGCGAAGGCTGCGTGGGCTGCCACTCGCAGATGATCCGTCCGTTCCGCGCCGAAACCGAGCGCTACGGCCACTACTCGGTCGCTGGGGAAAGCGTCTACGACCACCCCTTCCTGTGGGGTTCCAAGCGTACCGGTCCGGACCTGGCCCGTGTAGGCGGCCGCTACTCCGATGACTGGCACCGTGCGCACCTGTACAACCCGCGCAACGTCGTGCCGGAGTCGAAGATGCCGTCCTATCCGTGGCTGGTCGAGAGCACTCTGGATGGCAAGGATACGGCCAAGAAGATGACCGCGCTGCGCGCCTTGGGAGTTCCCTATAGCGACGAGGAAATCGCCGAAGCGCGGGACGCCGTCAAGGGCAAGACCGAGATGGACGCCATGGTTGCCTACCTGCAGGTGCTCGGCACCGCGCTCACCAACAAGCGCTGAGCCTTCACCAGGCCTAAGAACGACAGGCTGCAGGGGCAGCCGTCAGGGACTTCAATCGCGGACAGTCAGAGTGGCTCGGGCTGTCCAGGAGTAGCACATGAGCACTTTCTGGAGTGGATACATCGCCCTGCTGACGCTGGGCACCATCGTCGCTCTGTTCTGGCTGATCTTCGCCACCCGCAAGGGTGAGTCGGCCGGCACCACGGACAAGACGATGGGACATGCCTTCGATGGCATCGAGGAATACGACAACCCGCTGCCCAAATGGTGGTTCATGCTGTTCATCGGCACACTGCTGTTCGGCATTCTCTACCTGCTCCTCTACCCAGGTCTGGGTAGCTGGAAAGGCGTTCTGCCGGGTTACGAGGGCGGTTGGACCCAGGAAAAGGAATGGCAGCGCGAAATGGATCAGGCAGACCAGAAGTACGGCCCGATTTTCGCCAAGTACGCTTCCATGCCAGTCGAGCAGGTTGCACAGGATGAGCAGGCGCTGAAAATGGGTAGCCGTTTGTTCGCCAACTACTGCGCTATCTGCCACGGCTCCGACGCCAAGGGTTCGATGGGGTTCCCCAACCTGGCCGACCATGAATGGCGCTGGGGCGGTGAGCCTGACACCATCAAGGCCTCGATTCTCAACGGTCGCATCGGTGCGATGCCGGCGTGGGGTCAGGTCATCGGTGAAGAAGGCGTGAAAAACGTGGCTGCCTATGTGCGCGCGGATCTTGCCGGTCTGCCGCTGCCTGAAGGTACCGAGGCCGACCTCGCCGCTGGCAAGGCGATCTTTGCCCAGAACTGCGTGGCCTGCCACGGCCAGGGAGGCGAAGGCATGGCTGTGCTGGGCGCGCCCAAGCTGACCAACGCATCCGGCTGGATCTACGGCTCGAGCCTGGCTCAACTGCAGCAAACCATTCGCCATGGTCGCAATGGCCAGATGCCGGCTCAGGAGCAATACCTCGGCAACGACAAGGTGCACCTGCTGGCCGCATACGTTTACAGCCTGTCACAAAAACCGGAACAACTTGCCAAACAGTAAGTCACCGAGGGCGGTACACTCGTGCCGCCCTTAACACCTTGTTCCGGCACAAGGTTTTCCGCCCTGCGACGTTCTGTCGCAGGCGCTCCGACCAGTCGCTCTACCCCCTCTCCTGTTCGCATCCTAAGCTTTCCCGATTGATCCGTTGGCAGCTGCTGAAATGCGCGCAAACGCCGACGATCAACGCACTTATCAGGCGCAAAAACGACCCTGAAAACTACGTGGAAAACGCCAGGAATCAGGGCTTTGGCGCGACGGGACTGCCTCGTGGCCGTTTGCATTGCCCCCCTGCTTTCTCCATACTCGCCGCCGTTTTTGCCTTCGAAAATGCCATTAGCGTGGAAGCCTTGCATGAGCACAGCAATAAGTGAGTCTGCTTATAACTATAAGGTGGTCCGCCAATTCGCCATCATGACGGTGATTTGGGGGATCGTGGGAATGGGTCTGGGTGTCTTCATCGCCGCGCAGCTGGTGTGGCCGGCACTCAACTTCGACCTGCCGTGGACGAGCTTCGGCCGACTGCGACCCTTGCACACCAACGCCGTAATCTTTGCCTTTGGTGGTAGCGCACTGTTCGCCACGTCTTATTACGTGGTTCAGCGCACCTGCCAGACGCGACTGTTCTCCGACAGCCTTGCGGCTTTCACCTTCTGGGGCTGGCAGGCCGTGATCGTTCTCGCGGTCATCACGCTGCCGCAGGGCTTCACCAGCACCAAGGAATACGCCGAGCTGGAATGGCCGATCGACATCCTGCTGGCGATTGTCTGGATCGTCTATGCGCTAGTGTTCTTCGGCACCATCACGAAGCGCAAATCCAAACACATCTATGTGGGTAACTGGTTCTTCGGCGCCTTCATCCTGGTCACGGCGATGCTGCACATCGTCAACAACCTGGAAATTCCGGTCACCTGGTTCAAGTCCTACTCGATCTATTCGGGCGCGACCGATGCCATGGTGCAGTGGTGGTATGGCCACAACGCCGTAGGCTTCTTCCTGACCACAGGCTTCCTCGGCATGATGTACTACTTCGTGCCCAAGCAGGCCGAACGTCCGGTGTACTCTTATCGCCTGTCGATCGTGCACTTCTGGGCGCTGATCACTCTTTATATCTGGGCCGGTCCGCACCACCTGCACTACACCGCGCTGCCGGACTGGGCACAGAGCCTGGGCATGGTGATGTCGATCATCCTGCTGGCTCCGAGCTGGGGCGGCATGATCAACGGCATGATGACCCTGTCGGGCGCCTGGCATAAGCTGCGCACCGATCCGATCCTGCGCTTCCTGGTGGTCTCGCTGGCGTTCTACGGCATGTCCACCTTCGAGGGCCCGATGATGGCGATCAAGACCGTCAATGCCCTCTCCCACTACACCGACTGGACCATCGGCCACGTACACGCCGGCGCCCTCGGCTGGGTTGCGATGATCACCATCGGCTCCATGTATCACCTGATCCCGAAAGTGTTCGCTCGTGAGCAGATGCACAGCATCGGCCTGATCAATGCGCACTTCTGGCTGGCCACCATCGGCACCGTGCTCTATATCGCCTCGATGTGGGTCAACGGCATCACGCAGGGCCTGATGTGGCGCGCAATCAACGAAGACGGCACGCTGACCTACTCCTTCGTCGAAGCACTGGAAGCCAGTCACCCCGGCTTCATCGTCCGCGCATTGGGCGGTGCCTTCTTCCTCGCCGGCATGCTGCTGATGGCCTACAACACCTGGCGCACCGTGCGTGCCGCCAAGCCAGCCCAGTACGACGCTGCCGCGCAGATCGCTTGAGGAACCGAACCTAAATGAAACAGCACGAAAAACTAGAGAAGAACATTGGTCTGCTGACCCTGTTCATGATCCTGGCGGTGAGCATCGGCGGCCTGACCCAGATCGTTCCGCTGTTCTTCCAGGACAGCGTCAACGATCCCGTCGAGGGCATGAAGCCCTACACCGCGCTGCAACTGGAAGGTCGTGACCTGTACATCCGCGAAGGCTGCGTGGGCTGCCACTCGCAGATGATCCGTCCGTTCCGCGCCGAAACCGAGCGCTACGGCCACTACTCGGTCGCCGGGGAAAGCGTCTACGACCACCCCTTCCTGTGGGGTTCCAAGCGTACCGGTCCGGACCTGGCCCGTGTAGGCGGCCGCTACTCCGATGACTGGCACCGTGCGCACCTGTACAACCCGCGCAACGTGGTGCCTGAATCGAAGATGCCGTCCTATCCGTGGCTGGTCGAGCACACACTCGACGGCAAGGACACGGCCAGAAAGATGGAAGCTCTGCGTACAGTCGGAGTTCCCTACACTGACGAAGACATCGCCGGCGCCCGGGATGCCGTCAAGGGCAAGACCGAAATGGACGCTCTAGTCGCCTATCTGCAAGTGCTCGGCACTGCACTCACCAACAAACGGTAACGCATGATGGAAATCGGGACTCTTCGTGGCTTGGGCACAATTTTGGTATTCGTCGCCTTCGTTGGCGTGGTGCTCTGGGCCTACAGCAGCAAACGCAAGAACAGCTTCGACGAAGCCGCCAACCTGCCCTTCGCGGACGACGAGACCGACACCAAGAAGCGTGATGAAGAAGCTTCCAGGAGTAAGAAATAAATGACCTCGTTTTGGAGTTGGTACATCACCCTGCTGAGCCTCGGCACCATTGCCGCATTGGTCTGGCTACTGTTGGCCACTCGCAAGGGACAGCGTGCTGACAGCACCGAAGAAACCGTTGGCCATTCTTATGACGGTATCGAGGAATACGACAACCCGCTGCCGCGCTGGTGGTTCATGCTGTTCGTCGCCACCGTTATCTTCGCGCTCGGCTACCTCGTCCTCTACCCTGGCCTGGGTAACTGGAAAGGCGTCCTGCCCGGCTACGAAGGCGGCTGGACTCAGGTGAAGGAATGGCAGCGCGAGATGGACAGGGCCAGCGAGCAATACGGCCCACTGTATGCCAAATACGCCGCTATGCCGGTGGAGGAAGTGGCCAAGGATCCCCAGGCGCTGAAGATGGGCGGTCGCCTGTTCGCCTCCAACTGCTCGGTTTGCCACGGTTCCGACGCCAAAGGCGCCTATGGCTTCCCGAACCTGACCGACCACGACTGGCTGTACGGTGGTGAACCCGACACCATCAAGACCACCATCCTGAATGGCCGCCAGGCTGCCATGCCGGCATGGAAGGACGTGATCGGTGAAGAAGGTATCCGCAACGTGGCTGGCTATGTCCGCAGCCTGAGCGGCCGAGATACCCCAGAGGGTATTAGCGTCGACGTTGAGCAGGGTCAAAAAATCTATGCCACCAATTGCGTAGTCTGTCATGGACCTGATGCCAAGGGCATCGCTGCCATGGGTGCGCCGAACCTGACCGACAACATCTGGCTGTACGGTTCCAGTTTCGCCCAGATCCAGCAGACCCTTCGCTATGGTCGTAACGGCCGCATGCCGGCTCAGGAAGCTATCCTTGGCAACGACAAGGTGCACTTGCTGGCCGCCTATGTTTACAGCCTGTCGCAGCAGCCGGAGAAGTGATTTAGCCGGGGTCGGGAGCGACCACCTGTCGCACCTGACCCCGATTCTCCGGGCGTACCATTCGCAGCTGGACAGAAAAACGATCCCGACTGGCATGCATCGGCCGGGACACCCACCTTCCGCCGTGGTACGCACTTGATGACTGAGCAGATCCCCGTTCGCGATGTAACCCCCCCGGCCAAGGTCGAAGCGTCTGCTGACCTTTATGCCGCCCGTGAAAAAATCTATACCCGAGCCTTCAGTGGGTTGTTCCGCAACCTGCGACGCGTCGGCGGCGCAGCGCTGTTCATCCTCTTTTTCGGAACCGTCTGGCTCAACTGGAATGGCCGTCAGGCTGTCTGGTGGGACTTGCCGGAACGCAAATTCCACGTTTTCGGGGCGACGTTCTGGCCCCAGGATTTCATGCTGTTGTCGTGGCTGTTGATCATCTGCGCCTTCGGCCTCTTCTTCATCACCGTGTTCGCCGGGCGCGTCTGGTGCGGCTACACCTGCCCTCAGAGCGTGTTCACCTGGGTCTTCATGTGGGCGGAAAAGATCACCGAAGGTGATCGCAACCAGCGCATGAAGCTGGATAAGGCGCCGATGAGCGCCAACAAGTTCTTCCGCAAGCTTGCCAAGCATGCGATCTGGATCGCTGTCGGCGTTCTGGTGGCCATCACCTTTGTCGGCTATTTCACCCCGATCCGTCAGCTGGTGCCCGACCTGCTCAGCCTCAACGTCAATGGCTGGGCGGCGTTCTGGATTGGCTTCTTCACATTGGCCACCTACGGCAGCGCCGGCTATCTGCGCGAGCAGGTATGCATCTACATGTGTCCTTATGCGCGCTTCCAGAGCGTGATGTTCGACAAGGACACGCTGATCGTCTCCTACGATCCACGCCGCGGCGAGAAGCGTGGCCCGCGCAAGAAAGACGCTGACTACAAAGCCATGGGGCTTGGTGACTGCATCGACTGCACCATGTGTGTGCAGGTATGCCCGACCGGCATCGACATCCGCGATGGCCTGCAGATCGAATGCATCGGTTGTGCCGCCTGTATCGATGCCTGCGACGCCATCATGGACAAAATGAACTACCCACGCGGCCTGATCAGCTACACCACCGAGCACAATCTGTCGGGACAGAAGACTCATCTGCTGCGCCCCCGTCTGATCGGGTATGCCGTCGCGCTGAGCGTGATGATGAGCCTGTTCGCTTATGCAGTGTACGATCGCCCGCTGGTGAAGCTGGATGTACTCAAGGATCGCGTGCTGTACCGCGAGAATGAGCTGGGCCACATCGAGAACGTCTACACCCTCAAGGTGATGAACAAGGCCCAACAAGCCCAGACCTTCATCATCGAGGCTTCCGGCCTGGATGGTCTGAGCTACTCCGGCCGTAGCGAGATCCAAGCAAAAGCCGGTGAGCTGGTTACCGTTCCTGTCGAGCTATCGATTGCACCGGAGAAGTTGCCGTCCAGCACCAACGAAATCGTTTTCCACGTCAAATCGGTGGATGACGAATCGATCAACGATGAAGCCGATAGCCGCTTTATCGGCCCAAGCATCCGTTAAACAAGGTTTTGCATGCGCTCCAATAACGAACAGACACGTTGGTACACCCAGTTCTGGGCCTGGTTCGTCATCGGCATTCTGCTGATGGCGGTGATCCTCGGCGTTTCGCTGCTGACCATCGCCATCCGAAACGCCGACACGCTTGTCGCCGACAACTACTACGACGCCGGCAAAGGCATCAACCAGTCCCTGGAACGGGAGAAACTGGCTGAACGTTTGGAAATGCGTGCAACACTGGTGCTGAATGAGCAACGCGGGCTGGCGGAAATCCAGCTCAGCGGTGCAAGCCGGCCGCAACAACTGGTGCTGAACCTGCTGTCACCGACCCAACCGGAGCGCGATCGCCGTATCATCCTGCAACCGCAGGGCGATGGCTTCTATCAGGGTCAGATGCAGGAATCCGTAAGCGGTCGGCGCTTCATCGAGCTGCTCGGCCGTGAAGGTGAGCAGGATTGGCGCCTGTACGTCGAGAAGTCCATCGAGCCCGGCCGCCCGCTGGAATTGATGCCTTGAGCCACTGATGGCCAATCCTGTTCCCTGCTATCACTGCGGGCTGCCGGTTCCAGCCGGCAGCCATTACGAGGCCCGCGTGCTTGGTGAGACACGGGCCTTGTGTTGCCCCGGTTGTCAGGCTGTGGCGGAAACCATCGTAAAGAGTGGGCTGGAAAGCTATTACCAGCACCGCAGCGACGCCGCGATCAATCCACAAGCGCTGCCCGAGATACTTAGCGACGAGCTTGCGCTCTATGACCGTCAGGACGTGCAGCAACCCTTCGTCCAACATGAAGGCGAACAGGCCTGCACGTCGCTGCTGATCGAGGGCATCAGCTGCGCGGCCTGCGGATGGCTGATCGAGCGCCACCTGAAGCGGCTCGGTGGGGTGACCGAGGCCAGCCTCAATCTGTCCAATCATCGTCTGCAAGTACGCTGGAGCGATGCTCAGCTCCCGCTCAGCGAGCTGCTTGGGGAGCTGCGCCGCATCGGCTATGCCGCCCACCCTTATCAAGCAGATCAGGCCGCCGAGCACTTGGCGAAGGAGAATCGTCGCGCCATGCGTCAGCTCGGCGTCGCCGGATTGCTGTGGATGCAAGTGATGATGGCTACGATGGCAACTTGGCCGGAGTTCAATCTCGACCTGTCGGCGGGCATGGATCGAATCTTGCGCTGGACCGCTCTGCTGCTCACCACGCCCATCGTCTTCTACTGTTGCACCGACTTCTTCAAAGGCGCCGTGCGTGACTTGCGCACGCGCCATCTGACCATGGATGTCTCGGTGTCCCTGGCCATTGGCGGTGCTTACGTGGCAGGCATCTGGTCAACGCTTACGGGCCAGGGCGAGCTGTACTTCGATGCCGTGGGAATGTTCGCTCTGTTCCTGCTCGCCGGTCGCTATCTTGAACGACGAGCGCGCGAGCGTACGGCCGCAGCAACCGCCCAGTTGGTGAACCTCCTGCCTGCCTCCTGTCTCAGGCTGGACGAGGAAGGCCACAGCAGCCGCATCCTGCTTACCGAACTTCGCGTGGGGGATCGGGTGTTGGTACAGCCAGGCGCATTGATTCCCGCCGATGGCAGCATTCTCAGCGGGACGTCGAGTGTCGACGAGTCAGTGTTGACTGGCGAATACCTGCCGCTGGCTCGTGGTGTCGGTGATGTGGTGACTGCGGGCACGCTTAACGTCGAAGGCCCCCTGACCGTTCAGGTGCAGGCCCTCGGCGATGACACCCGGCTATCTGCGATTGTCCGCCTTCTCGAACGCGCCCAGACGGACAAGCCGAAGCTCGCCGAGCTGGCCGACCGCGTCGCGCAATGGTTCCTGCTGATCGTGCTGGCGGTGGCCGCGCTGGTCGGCCTGGTATGGTGGCAGATCGATCCGCAACGCGCCTTCTGGATTGTTCTCGCTCTGCTCGTCGCCACGTGCCCTTGCGCGCTGTCGCTGGCGACGCCCACTGCACTCACCACGGCAACCGGCACACTGCACAAACTCGGCCTTTTGCTGACCCGCGGTCACGTGCTGGAAGGTCTCAACCAGATCGATACCGTGGTCTTCGACAAGACCGGCACGCTCACCGAAGGCCGTCTGACACTCACCGCCGTACATGCGCTCGGCAGCCTGGACAGCGATGCCTGTCTCGCTCTGGCCGCAGCCCTGGAGAATCGCTCCGAACATCCGATCGCCCGGGCTTTCGGTCGTGCGCCGCAGCCTGCCGACACGGTCGACAGCGTGCCTGGGCTCGGCCTGCAAGGCACGGTTGGTGGACGCAAGCTGCGCATAGGCCAGCCGGGGTTCGTTGCCGCGGGTTATGGCGGAACACCGCCAACGATTCCCGGCTCCCAAGGCCAATGGTTGCTGCTTGGTGATGACCAGGCCCCGCTCGCCTGGCTGGTACTGGATGATCGTCTGCGCGACGATGCCCCTGCCCTACTCGCCGCTTGTCGGCGGAGAGGCTGGAAAACCTTGCTGCTATCCGGCGACAGCTCACCCATGGTCGGTCAGATCGCCGAGCAGCTCGGGATCGAGCAAGCCCAAGGGGGGCTCACGCCGGCGGACAAGCTTGCGCGCCTGCAGGAGTTGCAGACTGAAGGACACCGGGTGCTGATGTTGGGTGATGGTGTCAACGATGTGCCCATCCTTGCTGCTGCAGACATCAGCGTCGCGATGGGCTCGGCAACCGATCTGGCCAAGACCAGCGCTGATGCCGTGCTGCTCTCCAACCAGTTGAACAGCCTGGTTCAGGCGTTCGATATTGCCCGGCGCAGTCGCCGAATCATCGTCGAAAATCTTACCTGGGCCAGCCTTTACAATGGCTTGATCCTACCCTTCGCCGCTATCGGCTGGGTGACGCCGCTGTGGGCGGCGCTGGGCATGTCAGCCAGTTCGTTGCTGGTGGTACTCAACGCGTTACGCCTGACACGCTATTAGAGCTGGACGATCTGCGCGCCGGTCCTCGACACTGGTGCCCCTCCTGGTATTCAGAGAATCACCATGGCTGCTTTATACATTCTCATCCCCGTCGCCGTAGTACTGGTAGCCGCTGCGATCTGGGTATTTTTCTGGGCGGTAGATAGCGGCCAGTACGACGATCTCGACGGCCCAGCTCACAGCATCCTGTTCGATGACGACGAAGTTCCCCAGTCATCCGAAGGCGCAACGAAATCCGATCAGGACGCAGCAGCCCAGGAGAAATCCCGACGTGATTGAGCTGGCGCCGTTGCTGCTCTCGGCAGTGGTACTCGGTCTCTTGGGCGGAGGCCATTGTCTAGGCATGTGCGGCGGACTGATGGGAGCCCTGACTCTTGCCATTCCGCCAGAGCAACGGGGCAAGCGCCTGCGCCTGCTGCTTGCCTACAATCTTGGTCGAATCCTCAGCTATGCCATAGCCGGATTGCTTATCGGGTTCGCGGGCTGGGCAGTCGCCAACAGTCCGGCAGCGCTGGCGATGCGTGTGGTTGCCGCGCTTCTGCTCATTTGCATGGGCCTCTATCTCGCCGGCTGGTGGAGTGGCCTGACTCATGTGGAAGCGCTGGGGCGTGGCCTATGGCGGCATGTTCAGCCATACGCCAGCCTTCTGATGCCGGTCACCAGCCTGCCGCGTGCACTGCTGCTAGGCGCCCTTTGGGGCTGGCTACCCTGTGGCTTGGTCTACAGCACGTTGCTCTGGGCGGCCAGCCAAGGCGATGCGTTCGACAGTGCACTGCTGATGCTGGCTTTCGGCGTAGGCACTTGGCCCGTGCTATTGGCGACCGGGTTGGCCGCCGAACGCCTCACGATGTTGTTGCGCAGGCGCGGCATCCGAGTCGTCGGTGGTGTGCTGGTTATTCTGTTCGGCCTCTGGACCATGCCCGGTCCACATCAGCAGTGGCTCATGGGACACGGTGGCGGCGCTGCGCACTCGACACACTGACAACATGGTGTGATCGGCGAGCCTGCACAAGACGAACCTGCCTCGGATAGACACATGCCCGGCGATCGCCGGACATGCCTGGTGACTCAAGGCTCCTTCGGCAACTGCCGCTTGTGCGCTGTTTTGTCGAACGTCTCGACGATGATCCGTGCCGCCTCCGCTGATACCTCCTGGCCCAGCAAAAACGCGTCGATATCCCGATAAGCGACACCGTGTGCATCTTCATCAGGCTTACCGGGCACAAGTTCTTCCAGATCCGCTGTCGGTACCTTATGTACCAATTGCTCCGGCGCGCCGAGTGCTGCCGCGAGCTGGCGCACCTGATCTTTAACCAATCCAGCTAGTGGTGTTAGGTCGCACGCGCCATCGCCGAACTTGGTGAAAAAGCCCATCACTGCTTCGGCAGCATGATCAGTTCCAATCACCAGTCCCTGGCGCGCATTCGCGATGGTGTACTGCGCAACCATGCGCATCCTCGCCTTGGTGTTACCCAGCACGAAGTCACGTTTTTCGGCAGTCAGCGGCTCCAGCGCCTCGGTGGCCTGAGAAAGCCCAAGTACCGCAGCACCGATGTTCACGGTGTGGCACTCGTCTGGCTTGATCGTATCGACCGCTAGTTGGGCCTCGTGCTCATCCTGTTGAACCTGGTAAGGCAAGCGCACCGCAATGAAACGATAGTCGTCACCTTCACCTGCCTCTCGCATCCCTTCGACGGCGCGCTGGGCAAGCAGTCCGGCGGTAGTCGAGTCCACCCCACCACTGATCCCCAGCACCAGCGTCTTCATCCCTGATTCGCGAAGGCAATTCTGAATGAAACGCACCCGACGTTCGATTTGTGCCTGAATCGCAGCCGCCCCCTCGAATGGCGGCTGTACCTTGAGTGCTGCGGCGATCTCCGCTTGACGGCTGTGCATAACTTCTCCTTCGGCCCTTAGGCTCACATGGATGTGGACGATAAACGTATTCATCCGACCACGATCTGGTGAGGAATTTCTCGATTCGTGCCGCTGATAACGGCTGCGGCGCTAGCGTCAGGGCTAGTTTGATACAGGTCAAGTCGATCGGTCAGCACCCCCCCTAGAATCCCGCTACCGCCGCCAACCGGGAAAGCCAGATGCTTGATTCCATTCGCTGGGACTCCGACTTGATCCGTCGCTACGATCAAGCAGGGCCGCGCTATACCTCGTATCCGACGGCGGTCCAATTCAACGGCAACATCGGCTCATTCGACTTGCTGCATGCCTTGCGAAGCAGCCGTCATGCTTCACGCCCTCTATCTCTCTATATCCACCTGCCCTTCTGCGCCAACGTCTGCTACTACTGCGGCTGCAATAAAGTTATCACCAAGGATCACGGCCGCGCGTTGCCCTATCTCGAACGACTCGAGAAGGAGATCGAGCTAGTGGCTTGTCATCTCGGCCCAGATCAGGTTGTCGAGCAGCTGCATTTCGGCGGCGGTACCCCTACCTTCCTCAGCCACGACGAACTGCGTCGACTGATGTCGCATTTGCAGAAACATTTCAACCTGCAGGACGACGATCATGGCGACTTCAGCATCGAGATCGATCCGCGGGAAGCCGACTGGTCAACCATGGGTCTGTTGCGCGGACTGGGTTTCAACCGGATCAGCATTGGCGTTCAGGATCTGGATCCGGAAGTGCAGCGTGCGGTGAATCGCATGCAGACGCTCGAGCAGACCAGCACCATCATCGAAGCAGCACGGACGCTGCAGTTTCGTTCGGTGAACATCGACCTGATCTACGGTCTTCCAATGCAGAACCCAGAGCGCTTTGCCAGCACCGTACAAGCAATTATCGGATTGCAGCCGGATCGGCTATCACTATTCAACTATGCACACCTGCCTGAGCGCTTCATGCCGCAACGGCGAATCAACGCCGCCGATCTACCATCACCTGCCACCAAGCTCACCATGCTCCAGCACAGCATCGAGCAGTTGACCGACGCTGGATATCGTTACATCGGCATGGACCACTTTGCACTCCCCGACGATGACCTGGCTATGGCGCAGGAAGACGGCACCCTGCAACGCAATTTTCAGGGCTACACAACCCATGGCCATTGCGATCTCATCGGCCTCGGTGTATCGGCCATCAGCCAGGTAGGCGATCTGTACTGCCAGAACAGTAGCGACATCACCATTTATCAACAGACTCTCGACCAAGGGCAACTGCCGACGATACGCGGGTTACGTTGTAATGAAGACGACCGTATCCGTCGTATGGTTATCCAAAAACTGATCTGCGATTTCGAGTTGAGCTTCGGTGCCGTTGAAGAAAGTTTTTCGATAGATTTCAAAAGCTACTTCCGCGACGCCTGGCCGAGCCTTGAGCAAATGGCCGTAGACGGACTGATCGAACTCACTGACCGGCATCTGCTGATCCAGCCGGCGGGACGTCTGCTGGTCCGTTCGGTCTGCATGCTGTTCGATCATTACCTCCATGAACATGCCGGCCAACGCTATTCGCGAGTGATCTAACGATTTGCGCTGCCCTCTTCTCGTCATGTGCGACCGTCAGGCCGATTGGATATTGGCGCCTGCTGGGTTAACCTTGCCCGCTATACAACGGCTTTCAGGAACCCCCTATGCCCGAGTCGATCAAGGTCCGTGCGCAGCGCCAAGCTCACTGCAAGGATTGCAGCCTTTCCGGCCTCTGTTTACCGCTGTCGTTGAACATGCAGGACATGGAGGCGCTGGACGATATCGTCAAGCGTGGACGCCCGCTCAAGAAGGGCGAAACCTTGTTTCGCCAAGGCGACACTTTCAGTTCTGTATTCGCGGTCCGCTCCGGTGCGCTACGAACATTCAGCGTGACCGACGGTGGCGAGGAGCAGATCACCGGCTTCCATCTGCCTAGCGAGCTGGTGGGTCTTTCCGGCATGGATACCGAAAGCTATCCGGTATCAGCGCAGGCACTGGAAACCACGTCGGTTTGTGAAATACCGTTCGATCGACTCGACGAACTGAGCGTGATGCTGCCGCAGCTACGTCGCCAGCTCATGCGCATCATGAGCCGCGAAATCCGCGATGATCAGCAGATGATGCTGCTGCTCTCGAAGAAAACCGCCGACGAGCGTATCGCCACCTTCCTGATCAACCTATCGGCACGCTTCAGCGCCCGTGGCTTCTCGGCCAACCAGTTCCGCCTACCCATGTCGCGCAACGAGATTGGCAATTACTTGGGCCTGGCCGTGGAAACCGTATCTCGCGTATTTACTCGCTTCCAACAGAACGGCTTGCTCGAGGCGGAAGGCAAGGAAGTTCGCATTGTCGACTCCATCGGGCTGTGTGCTCTTGCTGGCGGTGCCATGGAAGTCTAACGGGGCAGCAATGATCTTCGACGAGTACAGCATCAAGACCCTGATTCGCCCAGTGCCCGACTTTCCCAGCCCCGGCGTGGTATTCCGTGACATCACGCCGATGCTGCAGTCGCCCAAAGCCCTGCGGATGGTGGCCGACAGTTTCATTCAGCGCTATGTGGAGGCCGACTTCAGTCATATCGGTGCACTGGATGCCCGAGGCTTCCTGATTGGATCGATTCTGGCCTACGAACTGAACAAGCCGTTGGTGCTGTTCCGCAAGCAGGGCAAGTTACCGGCAGATGTTCTCTCGCAATCCTATTGCACCGAATACGGCGAAGCGCATCTGGAGATTCATGCCGACAGCCTTTGTGAAGGCGATTCAGTGCTGTTGTTCGATGACCTGATCGCGACCGGCGGCACGCTGCTTGCCGCTGCGCAGCTGGTGCGCCGGATGCGTGCCAACATCTTCGAAGCTGCCGCCATCATCGACCTACCGGAACTCGGCGGCTCGCAGAAGTTGCAGGACATGGACATACCTACCTTCACCCTCACGGCGTTCGCCCTCAGCGATCGCTAAGCGGCGAGGGTAACCTCGCTTCCCCGGTATCCTCATGAGTATCACCGCTCTTCGCGTCGCTCTACTCGCCGCATTGCTACTAGTCACCCCTGCTTTTGCGCTGGATCGCAATGCTTTGCTCGACGAGGCAAATCTGTTGCTTTTACCGCGCGAACGCCCGCTGCCCAGCCTCCAGCTTACCGACCAGAATGGTCGCCCGTTCAGTACTGATGCTTTGCGCGGCCGTTGGCACATGCTGTTCTTCGGCTTCACCGCCTGCCCGGATATCTGTCCGACTACGCTCAGCGATATGCGACGCTTGCTGGGAAAAATGGACCCCAAAGTGCGTGAGCAGATCCAGCTGGTGCTTGTAACTGCAGATCCTGCGCGCGACAGCCCTGAACAATTGAAGAGCTATCTCAGCTATTACCGGGCAGAATTCAAGGGACTGACAGGCGAGCTGAGCGAGCTGAAGGCATTATCCCAGGCACTCGGTTTGCCGTTCGTACCCGCAAGTGAAACCGAGGGCGATTACAGTGTGAGCCACAGCGCCAACATTGCGCTGATCGCGCCCGACGGCAGCCTGCGCGGTCATATCCGGGCCCCATTCAAGCTGGACGGTCTGGCACTGGCGCTGCCCACCCTCCTCACCGAGCAACTGTAAGACCGCTACGCACAGCAGGACCGCCCCCTGATAGTTACAGAACCGTCAGTGGCAATCCAAGGTATCGGCTAGTACGTACGCCTGAAAAGCCACCTCGTCGATCGCGAGCTGCGCCAGCTCGGCTAGCCGCCCATTGCTCTCCCATCGCCGAAGCAGATCATTGATCTCCACCTGCAAGCCTTGCTCCTTGGCTTCGACACTGAACGCCAGTTCTGCTTCCGGAAGCCGGGGCAGAATACGTTTATAGCGACGCCATTCCGGCAACACGGAAAGCGCCTCCAGCAGGCGCGCATCCTCGACCACCGCACGGCACTCACCCAGTTTCAGTCCGATCAGCGCATGCGCCGCACTTGGATAAAACCGGGGAAATACACCGAAACGTGCTTTCACCATCGCAGCGCGGGGATTACCGGCCACGACGCAAACAGGCTCGCCTCGCAACTGGGGCCAATCAAGCGCTCGGTCCTCGGTGGCGACGAGCGCGGTGGTACCGGTACGGTAATAGACTGTCCCGTCGACACCCTCGCCGACCACCAGATCGGCGGCGGTGGCCGCACTCCCCCGTACCCACGTGCGATCGAGCGCCTCGACGAGGGCAACGCTGAACACGGTGTCGAAACTCGCCGCAGCACTGCTCGACAGCGCGCGGTACTCCCCAACAGGCACCACGCGTAGCGGGTCGCCGAACGCCAGCGCAGGCAGACAGCAAGCGCTCAGCAGAGCAGCGCGCGCAACCGAAGAGAGCATCGCACCAGCCTCAGACGTACTGGTAACGCAGCATCCGCTGCTTGAATTTCTCCAATACCACCTGATCGATGAGCGTCGCCAGGATGGCAATCACCAGAATGTTCATCATCACCCCGACCATGTCGGCAATCTCACCGGAATACGCCAGCGAGCGGCCAAGCCCCTGGCCGAAACCGATCAGCATCTCGGCAGAAATCAGTGCCCGCCAGGCGTTACCAAACGCCAGTTGCGCGCCGGTAATCAACTCAGGCATGACCGCTGGCAGATATACGCGGCGCAGCAACTGCCAGCGCGATGCCCCCATTACCCGGGCGGCAGCCACGTGCACTGGCTGTACGCTCTCGGTGGCGTTCATCACCGACAGCGCCATCGGGAAGAAGGCGGCCAAGGCCACCACGACGATGATTGGCAGATTGCCAAAGCCCATGACGATCAGAAACAGGGGCACCCAGGCGATCGAAGGAATCGACTGCAGGATGACGATCGCCGAACGCAGGATCTCGCGGAAGAAGAACAGCACCCCCCCTACCAGTCCAAAACCGATGCCGAACAGCAACGCAAAACTGTAACCGCTGCCGAGACGACTCATGCTGCCGTACAGCCCCTCGCGGAACTCGGGCTCCTGCACGGCCCCCACCATTCGTTCAAAGACTGTGGGTATTCCGGGCATCAGGAATGCAGGCAGACTCCAGGCGGCGGCCTGCCAGATCAGGAGGATGAAGAGAATCGCCAACACTACGGCGAAATATTTCTTCGGACCGGTCAAACGACGTCCCTGGCTCATACGTGCTCAACCTCCGTCTTGATACCCAACAGGCGCAGGATCTCGCGGCGCTCGGCGGCGAACTCGGAAAGATCGTGACTCTTCTCGCAATGGGTAAAGTTGAAGGTCTTCAGCACCCGAGCTGGACGCGCACTGAATACCAGCACGTGATCGGCAAGATAGAGCGCCTCATCAACATCATGCGTCACCAACAGCACAGTCGGCTGATGCTCTTCGATCAGCTCGCGCAGCACATCCTGCAGCGCCATGCGCGTCAGTGCGTCGAGCGCACCGAATGGCTCATCCAGCAGCAGCACCTCGGGCTTGGCGATGAATGCACGAGCCAGTGCAGTGCGCTGACGCATGCCGCCAGACACCTGATGGGGATAGTAATGCTCGAAGCCCTTGAGATTGACACGTGCCAACCAGGTCTCGGCCTGCTCGAACGCACTTGCCTTGCCGATACCCTGCAACTCTAGCGCCATGGCCACATTGGCCTGCAGACTGAGCCAGGGGTACAACGCATGCTCCTGGAACACCAAAGTGCGTCGAGGACTCGGAGTGGATATCGGCTGCTCATCAGCCAGTACGCGGCCTGCAGTTGGTTTCTCCAAGCCTGCCACCAGATGCAAGAGGGTCGACTTGCCACAACCCGACGGGCCGACGAGCGCAACCAACTCACCCTGAGCGAATTCACCACTGAAGCCCTTGATGACCTCCAACTGTCCGAAACGCTTGTCTACTTCTTCAAACCTGAGCTGCATAAAAACTCTTGAAAATAAATGTGCCCGTCCTAAACGAGCCAAACAAAGACTGCCCGACAAGCGGGCAGTCCGTTGTATGTGTTCGGTTACGAATCAGAGCTCGCGTGCTTCCTGCCAAGACAGATCCAGGATTGCACGAGTGTCGAACGGCTTGCCGTCGCGAGTCTTCAGCGACCCCAGCTCCTGCAGGATATCGGCAAGCTCCTGGATCCGTGCCAGATCCTGCTCGTCCAGCTTGGCGCTGAAGGTTTGAGTAGCGATCGCCTCCTGGATGACAACCTCACGGGCCAGCTCACCACGCTTGAGGGTCTTCAACGTCGGCTCGGCAATGAAGTAATCAGCGATTAGCTTGGCAGCATCGGCGGGTTGCTGTTCGAGCATGTCGATCGCCTCGCGTTGTGCATCGAGGGACTTCCATACCGCATCCTTGCGCTTGGCCAGCGTGTCGCCCGAAGTGATAACAACCATGCAGGGAAATGGCCAGACTTCGCCAATCTCGTAGACCTGCCGAACCGGCGCGACCAGTTGAGCGATACGGTCATACGGCTCAAACAGGAAGGCAGCGTCCACACGCCCCGAAACCAACGACTGCACTGCCACCGCCGGACTGACGCCCATGATGTTTACATCGCTTGGGCGCAGCCCCGCGGCTTTCAGCGTCACGCCACGCAGCACCGCATCGGCGGTACTACCTTCGCGCTGGGACGCCAGGCTGCGATCCTTGAGACCGGCCACCTCGGTGATGCCGGTATCCTCGCGCACGAGGATCGAGTGGTAGCCCTGTTGAGCGCCACCCACCACTTTCAGGTCAGCTCCCTTCGATGCCCAGGCCACGGCGTTGGTAAAACCCAGTACACCGGTATCGAGCTGCCCGCCGACGATCGCCTTGATCAGGTCGGTGCCGGAACTGAACTCGACCAGCTCCACATCAAGGCCATGCTTCTTGTAGAGACCAGCCTCGTGGGCAACCATCGCCTGGGCGTCGTCCATCACCCGGATGTAGCCAACCTTGAGTTTGTCTTGCGCTTGGGCGAAAGCGCTGACAAGCAACAGTGCCGGAAAGAGCCAAAGCTTTGCTTTCATTACGACCTCGATTGAGCTGCACGCAAAGAGATGCCACATATAACCAAAAACAAGATTCTTATTCTTTTTGGCTATCTGGCTAATTTGGCTTAGAACTTTACATGAATCGAGGCGAACGGGGCACTAGCGAAACGCTATAAGGTTAAAGCGTCGGGGCATACCGCGTGCAACGCCCCGGACGCAGTCAGAGACTAATCGGCTTGCGTCCTGCCAGAGCGTGGGCCAGCGTGCCGCCATCGACCAGATCAAGCTCGCCGCCCAGCGGTACACCGTGGGCGATTCGACTGATGGTCAACCCTTTCGGGATCAGTAACTGGGCAATGTAATGCGCAGTGGCTTCGCCCTCGACGGTTGGATTCGTCGCCAGGATCACTTCAGTGAAGGCGCCTTCAGCGACCCGCACCAGCAGCTCGGGAATACCGATGGCCTCCGGCCCGAGGCCATCGAGTGGCGAAAGATGCCCCTTGAGAACGAAATAGCGGCCGCGAAAGCCGGTCTGCTCGACGGCGAACACGTCGACGGGACTCTGCACCACGCACAGCAACGAATCGTCTCGCCGCGGATCGGCACATTGTTGGCACAGGTCATCTTCGCTGAGCGTGCGGCACTGCCGACAGTAGCCCACCCCTTCCATCGCCCGGGTCAGAGCCTGCGCCAGACGCAAGCCACCGCTGCGGTCGCGCTCGAGCAGCTGCAAGGCCATGCGCTGTGCAGTCTTCTGCCCGACACCGGGAAGAATTCGCAACGCATCGATAAGTTGACGAATCAGGGGACTGAAGCTCATGACATTACCAATTAGGACTACTTAAGAGAGAGCACTGCCAGCCAGCGTAGGCATCCCATCGGAACGGCCGCTAAGGCGCGGCCATGATCCGTTACTGGTGCAACCGAGCCGCTATCAGAACGGCATCTTGAAACCAGGCGGTAGTTGCATACCGGCAGTCATGCCCGACATCTTTTCCTGGCTGTTCTGCTCGATCTTGCGCACCGCATCATTGACCGCGGCGGCGATCAGATCTTCGAGGATCTCCTTGTCCTCCTGCATCAAGCTGTCGTCGAGACTGACACGCTTGACGTCATGTCGACCGTTCATCACCACGCTCACCAGGCCGGCCCCGGATTGGCCGGTAACCTCGGCGTTCGCCAGCTCCTCCTGCATCTTCTGCATTTTTTCCTGCATCTGCTGCGCCTGCTTCATCAGGCCGGCCATGCCACCTTTCATCATGGGTATCACCTCAAATGGATTAGGGTTCGGTGTGTTCTACGGGTTCGATGGTGCCGTCACGAATCACGGCGGCAAACTGCTGCATCAACTGCTGCACCATGGGGTCAGCCTGGATCGCCACTTCCGCCGCTCGCTGACGCTCCTCGCGGCGACGCGCAGCCGCCTGGGCCGGCGTTTCCTGCTGTGGCTTCTTGAGTTCGATCTCCAGTTTCAGGGTCCGGCCGTGATACTGATTGAGAGCATCATTCAGACGCCGCTGTTGGGTGGCGTTGAATAACGCGCTCTGTGCCGGATCCAGGTGCATGAGCCAGCGATCGCCGTCCACCTCGATCAGGCTGCAGTTGGCGGCAATGCTGCCAGTCAGCCCCGACAGGCCTAGCTTGAGATACAGCTCCAGCCATTCAGCTGCCAGTCCCGTGGCAGGCTCGGCCGCTGGTAGCAGCTCGCTGGAACTCGGCTCCGACGCCGGTTCGACGAGATCATCCAGATAGGCTTCGACCTGATTCTCGACCTCGAAATAATCTTCATCGGTCAGTGGCGGTTCGTCATCGTCAGGCTCTTCATCCTGAGCAACGGAAGCGACATGGTCCGTCGCGTCAGGTACCGCCAACGGCTGCTCGACAGCTGTAGCTTCGACTACTACCGCAGGCGTACTCGGCGGCTCTGCCCACGGCACATCGATGATCGGCGGCGAAGCCGGAACCGCGACTGCCGCGCTTTCGGGCGCCACGGAAACGGATCCGACCGGCTTCGACTCGAGCACCGGCGAATGCTCTGCCGCTCGCTCGCCCATCACGGCGGCATCCGTTGACGCCATAGCGGTCTGCGCTTGGGTAACAGACGCATCGACCGGCGCCACAACGGCAGCCGGCATGGCCACCGGCGCCTTGCGGGAATCAGCCGTGGCCTGGCTGACTCCCAGATTCTTTAATGATGTTCGCGGCGCATCTTCACTATCGGCGGGACGGAAGGCGAGCATGCGCAGCAACACCATCTCGAAGCCACTGCGCGGATCTGGCGCCAGCGGCAGATCGCGTCGACCGATCAGGCCCATCTGGTAATAGAACTGTACGTCTTCTGCCGGCAGCGCCTGCGCCAGGGCAAGTACGCGATCACGATCGCCCTGACCGTTGTCCACCGCCTCCGGCAGGGCCTGGGCGATGGCCACGCGGTGCAGCACATTGAGTATCTCAGCCAGTACGCCGGTCCAGTCCGGGCCCTGTTCAGCCAGATGGCGAACCGCTTCAAGCAACGCTCGCGCGTCGCCTTCGAGCAACGCCTGCAATACACCGTAGACCTGGCCGTGATCGAGCGTGCCAAGCATGGCTCGAACATCGGCAGCGAGCACTTTACCTTCGCCGAAGGCGATCGCCTGGTCGGTCAGGCTCATCGCGTCGCGCATCGAACCGTCCGCAGCGCGACCGAGCAGCCACAGGGCATCATCCTCGAATGGCACGTTTTCGACGGTCAGCACGTGGGTCAGGTGCTCGACCACCCGCTCCGGCGGCATGTTCTTCAACGAGAACTGCAAGCAACGCGAGAGAATGGTGACCGGCAGCTTCTGCGGATCGGTGGTCGCCAAGAGGAACTTGACGTGAGGTGGCGGCTCCTCGAGGGTCTTGAGCAGCGCATTGAATGAGTGCGACGAGAGCATGTGCACTTCGTCGATCAGATAGACCTTGTAACGTCCGCGGCTAGGCGCGTACTGCACGTTATCCAACAGCTCGCGCGTGTCTTCGACTTTGGTACGGCTCGCGGCGTCCACCTCGATCAGATCGACGAAGCGCCCTTCGTCGATCTCCCGGCACACCGAACACTCGCCACACGGCGTCGAGCTCACACCGGCCTCGCAATTCAGACACTTGGCGATGATCCGCGCGATGGTCGTCTTGCCGACTCCCCGGGTACCGGTGAAAAGATAAGCATGGTGCAGACGCTGGTTATCCAGCGCATTGATCAGGGCCTTGAGCACATGCGTCTGGCCGACCATTTCGCGGAACGAGCGCGGACGCCATTTACGGGCTAGAACCTGATAACTCATAACACCATCATGGGCTGAAGCGGAGGACGGGTAATGCTAGCGGAGCAGGCCGCAAATTGCATCCAGCCGCACGCAATCGGCCAAACAGCCTAGCCTAGCTGCGCCCCCAGCCCGCGTACGATGCTCGCGAGCGCGGTGCTTCCACCATGAATACTTACCTGCACCCCATCGATCTCCCGACGAGGCGGATACGCTTTGCGCAGCTGGTCAAATGCTGCACGGCGCTGCATCTCATTGCCGACCAGGCTGCGGCGGAACGCGGCATCATCGCTGCGCGGGTCATAAATCGCGCGGCACAACGTAGCCAGCACGTAACGAGGATCAGCATCGGCAGCGAAGCTCAGTGCTTGCAACGCGGGTGGCGGCATCAATTCTTCCAGTGTCACCGTAGGGGCCAGTCCTCGGCTTGCGCAGAATGCCTGATAGATCTGCGCGGTACCGCGCAACTTGCCGTCCAGACTGTACCCGGCGATATGGGGTGTCGCGATACGACATAGCTCGGCCAACCCGACATCAACCTGCGGCTCGCCCTCCCAGACATCCAGCACCGCCTGCACGTCCGGACGGCTCTGCAGCACTTCACGCAGCGCGACGTTATCCACCACCGGACCGCGACTGGCGTTGATCAGCCAGCTACCAGGCCGTAGTTGCGCCAGTTTAGCGGCGTCGAATAAATGAAAGGTCGAATGCGCGCCCTGCAGGTTCAATGGAGTGTGCAGGCTGATTGCGTCGCACTCGGCGATGATCTCGGCCAGCGAGACGAAATCACCGGCCTCCGACGCCTGCCGTGGCGGATCGCAGACACGCACGTCCCAGCCCAGGCCACGCAACACTTCTACCAGACGCCCGCCGACCTCGCCCGCACCCACGACTCCATAACGCCGACTCGCGAGATCCGCGCCCTGCTGTTCGGCCAGGGCCAGCAGACTGCCTAGAACATAGTCCACCACACCGCGCGCATTGCAGCCCGGTGCGCTGGCCCACTCGATGCCGGCCTCGTAGAAATAGTTCAGGTCGAGATGGTCGGTACCAATGGTGCAAGTGCCGACGAAACGTACCGGCGTACCGGCAAGTAATTCGCGGTCGACGCGGGTAACCGAGCGCACCAGCAGTACGTCGGCCTGCTCCAATGCCGTGCGATTGATCGATCGGCCCGCCATACGACGAATCGTGCCGAAATCGGCAAAAAAGGCATCGACCAGAGGAATGTTCTCATCGGCGAGGATACGCATGGCAGGCTCCGTTTCAGATGCGCCCCATTCTAGACGGCTTGTCGCTGTTTTTCCGCCTTCCGACACGCTGCGGCGCGGCGTAGACTACCCCGCTCTTTGTATACAACCGGAACGATGCAATGCCTACTGAGCCGCGACTCAGACGGGTTCAGATCGAGCTTCGTACGCTCTTCGCCCTCGCCCTGCCGATGATGATCGCCCAACTGGCCAATACCGCGATGGGCTTCGTCGACACGGTGATGGCTGGCCGTGTCAGTGCCCACGACCTGGCTGCGGTAGCGCTGGGCAATTCCATCTGGGTGCCGGTATTCCTGCTGCTGACTGGCGTGATCCTGGCGACCACGCCCAATGTCGCGCAGCACTTCGGTGCCGGGCGATTCGAACGGATCGGCCCGCTGGTGCGTCAGGCCCTGTGGATGGGTGGCGGCCTCGGCGGCTTGTGCGCCATTGTGATGTGGAATGCGGAGCCAGTGCTGCACTGGATGAAGGTCGAACCCGTGTTGATCGATCCCAGCATGGCCTATCTGCGCGCAGTCGCCTGCGGTTTCCCGGCTATCGGCCTGTACCAGGTGCTGCGCTGCTACAGCGATGGCCTCGGTCACTCGCGGCCAAGCATGGTGCTGGGCATCCTCGGCCTGCTGTTGAACATCCCTCTCAACTACATCTTCATCTACGGCAAGCTCGGTGCTCCCGCGCTCGGCGGCGTCGGCTGCGGCGTCGCAACCGCGCTGGTGATGCTGTTCATGCTACTGGGCATGCTGTTCTGGGTCAGACGGGCCGCCCCCTACAGGTCGAGCCAGCTGTTCACCCATTTCGAGCGGCCAAACTGGCCGGCGCTGCGGCACCTGCTCTCGGTCGGGGTGCCGATCGGTATCGCTGTATTTGCGGAAGCCAGCATCTTCTCGGTGATCGCGCTGTTGATCGGGGCGCTGGGCGCCACGGTGGTGGCCGGTCACCAGATCGCGCTGAATTTCACTTCGCTGATTTTCATGATCCCGCTCTCACTGGGCATGGCCGTCACTGTGCGCGTCGGCCAGGCGCTGGGCCGCAATGCGCCGCGAGATGCACGTTTCGCTGCCGGCGTGGGCATGGGTACGGCGCTGGTATATGCCTGCTTTTCCGCCAGCTCGATGTTGCTGTTTGCCGAACAGATCGCCCGCATCTACACGCCGGATCCCGCTGTGATCGCCGTAGCAGCAAGCCTGTTCTTCTATGCGGCGCTGTTCCAGTTCTCCGATGTTGTGCAGGTCACTGCCGCCGGCGCACTGCGCGGCTATCAGGACACGCGCATGACCATGCTGTTCACGCTGTTCGCATACTGGGCCATCGGCTTGCCGATCGGGTATGTGCTCGGATTAACCGACCATCTCGGCACAGCGTCGGGACCCGGCGGCCTGTGGCAGGGTCTGATTGCCGGACTCAGCTGTGCCGCGGTGCTGCTCAGCATCCGTCTGGCCCGAAGCGCACGGCGAACGATCCGGACGCAGGGCCGCGCCAAGCTTCATCCTGAACGAGCGAGCACCTCAGGCCTCCAAAGCCAAAAGGATACCGCTCACCACCAGGAAACCACTGAATAGCACTCGCAGCAGGCGCTCGGGCAAGGCATGCGCCAGCTTTACGCCAAGACTGATGCTGAGCAACCCTCCAACCGCCAGCGGCAGGCCAAGCATCCAGTTGACCTGTCCATGCAGTGCGTAGGTCATCAGGGTTACCCCGGTGCTCGGCGCTGCAAGCGATAGCGATAGACCTTGCGCCACCACCTGGCTGGTGCCGAACACGCTGGTCAGCACCGGCGTCGCCAACACCGCACCACCTACACCGAAGAGGCCACCCAGCGCTCCGGCGCCGGCCCCCAGCGCGCCCAGCCAGGGCCAAGGATGGCGCAACTGCGTACTCCCTGGCGTCGAGCGAAGAAATGCCCGCATCAGCGTATAGGCCGCCAGCACGAAGAGAAAACCGACAAAGGCCAGGCGCATCCTCCCGGCATCCAGGGATACTGCCAGCGCCGCACCAAGAATGGCGAAGCAGAAGCTGGGCACGGCCAGCGCAGCGGCATGACGAAAGTCGATCCGGTTGCGTTGATGGTAACGCCAGATCGCCAGCAGCACGTTCGGCACCACCATCACCAGCGCGGTGCCCTGGGCGAGCTGCTGATCGAGCCCGAACAGCACTCCCAGAACCGGTATCGCAATCAATCCGCCGCCGATGCCGAACAACCCGCCAAGAGCCCCTAGTGCCATGCCAAGAAGCACATTCAGGACGATATCAACTACAGGCACTGCACTGCTCCAGTGTAAAAACGTAATGGTAGGACTACGCGCTTGGTGCGTACACGCACAACCCTGCACAATGGCTTTGCATAAATCGCAATAGCGAGGATCTCAGTGCAGACAAACCTTTTCGCCGAACAGCTACGACTGTTCCTCGATGTATTGGAATCCGGCAATTTTTCCGCGGCGGCGCGGGTGCATGGCCTGACACCCTCATCGGTTGCCCGTCGTATCGATGCGCTGGAGCGTTCGCTTGGCTGTCAGCTGTTCAGCCGTAGCACCCACGGCATTCGCAGTACACCGGCTGCACTGGCATTCGCGGAACGCGCCCAGCGCATCGTCCGAGAACTGCAACTGGCTCGCGCTGAAGCCTCTGCGCTGGACAGCAAGCCAGAAGGCTTGATCCGCATCGATGCACCGTCGCCCTTTGGCCGCCGTCATCTGGCACCCGCGCTTGCCGAGTTTCTTGGCGCCTATTCCGGCGTGGACGTCCAGCTGCGCCTGATCGACAGCTTCGTCGATCTGCACGGACAACATCTGGGCAAGGTCGATCTGGTTCTGCGAATAGGCCCGCTCGCCGACACGCGACTAGTGGCGACGCCATTGGCGCCGATGGTACGCATCGCCTGCGCCAGCCCTGGCTACCTGCAGCGTCACGGTACACCGCTGCAGCCTCGCGAACTGCTGGAGCACGATGGCCTCGATTGGGACGCCCTCGCCCCACCCCATGCCTGGCGCTTTGAAGACGACGGCGCACAACGTCTGTTCCGGCCACGTCGTCTACGCATGGTCGCCAACAACGCCGAAGCCTTGTTGTCAGGCGTACTCGCGGGACTGGGCATCGCCCATTTGCCGACCTGGTTGATCAGCGAGTACCTGCTGCGAGGCGAGTTGTTGCCGCTGTTTTGCGAGCAAGGTCTACCGAAGCCCGAAGCCAGCGGCATCTATGCGCTGCGCCTGACCCGCGAAGCCGACTCGCGTACTCGGTTGCTACTGGAATTTCTGAAGAATCGCTTCGGCCCAGTCCCACCCTGGGACCAGGCGCTACAAAGCGGATTCATGCGTAGTTGAGGCTTAGCAGGTGTCAGAAGCCGCGATCGCCCAGTTCCTGGGTGACGCCCCAGCCATCGAGCACACCGCCGAGTGGCTCGACCAGATCTTCCAGATCCTGTTCGAAGTCCCCGATGCCGTCGAACGTGGCGTACATGACCTTGCTGACCTGCAGATTCCAGGCACCGTCCTCACGAGGAAGAATCTGCGCATTGATGGATTCGCCGCGGAAACTGCGCGCTGCCACATGCGCGCGATCGCGATCTGGAAACACCGCATAGAACTCGATGGGATGGACCCGGGTGAAATCGAAACCGCCCTCTTTCATCTGGCGAAGAACATTGCTGCTGACATCCTCGTGGAAGGTGGCACTCATGATTTGAACCTCCTCTCGATCGATGGATGAAACAATTCTCCCGAATAATGGCCTGCGACACGCAATACGCAACGCGCCAACGGCCTGTTATCACATCTGAGTATGGGATGCCCGCTGTGTTCACGCCACGACAATTCCCGCGCGCAAAAAATCGACGCGCACGGACGTCGCGTTACCAAGGCAAGTAGGGAGGAAGCAGGCGCCTGCTCGTAACAGACGCCTTGGAGCATCAGTCGTTGCTGGGCTTGTTGATAGCCTGCAGGACGTACTGCGGCAGTGCGAAGGCGCCGATGTGGACGTGCGGATTGTAATAGCGGGTGACAATTCCGCTGCCGGCAAAACGCTGTGCCAGTGTCTCCAACGGCAGTTTTCGGCTGTCGGCACTGCAGGCGCCCCAGGCGAACGTCATTGCACCACCGATATAGGTCGGCACCGCGGCCTGATAGAAATGCCAGTCGGCAAACAAGCCCTGCATGCGCTTGGCCGTAGTCTGCACCTCACCCAGCTGCATGAACGGTGTGCCATTCTGGGTGGCCAGAATGCCGCCGTCGTTCAGGCAGCGGCGACAGGCTTGATAGAAGTTCTCCGAAAACAACACTTCGCCCGGACCGATGGGGTCGGTGGAATCGGAGATGATCACATCGAACTTTTCCTCGGTGGTGGCGACGAAGTGCATGCCGTCGTCGATCACCAGATTGAGCCGCGGATCGTCGAACGCGCCAGCGGAATGGTTCGGCAGGAACTCCTTGCACATGTCCACCACGGTGCCGTCGATCTCGACCATGGTGATGCTCTCGATATCGCGGTGACGCGCCACTTCACGCAGGATGCCGCCGTCGCCGCCACCGATGATCAGCACCCGACGGGCCAGGCCGTGGGCCAGAATCGGCACGTGAGTGAGCATTTCGTGGTAGATGAACTCGTCGGCTTCGGTGGTCTGGATAACCCCGTCCAGAGCCATCACACGGCCCATGCGGGCATTCTCGAAGATCACCAGATGCTGATGTTCGGTACGCACTTCATGCAGCAGCTTGTCCATCTGGAACCGCTGGCCGTATCCCTCGTAGAGAGTTTCCTGATAGTCGCTCATGGGGGTCTCCCTTGGCAGAGGTGGCAACCTTACAAAGCTGGCAACCGTCTGCTAACTGGCTGGCGTAACGGGCAACGGCGCGCCGTTGCCCAAAGAAAAAGAGGCGCATTCTACGTTGGCTGGTATGACAGGGGGAACCTTGCACTTTGAAAGCACACTTTGGAACGACAGGCAGCAAGCAACGGCCTAAGCTGCGCCCATGACCGAATCCGCGCTGCTGCCGTACCTGCCGCCGTGGGACTGGCAACAGTTCCATAGCCACTTCGCCTTGCGGCTGCTGCCCGGGGTCGAAGCGCTCGACGACGACCGCTACAGCCGTAGCGTACGGCTGCGCGACAGCTGCGGCTGGTTCAGTGTGCGGCCGATCGCAGACCACCCTGCTCTGGAGCTTACGTTCGGAGATTCGTTGCGCCCGTACGGACAGCAACTGCTGAGCAGAGTACGCACGATGTTCGATCTGGACGCCGATCCGCACACCATCGTCCGGAATTTTGCCGCCGATCCGCTGCTCGGGCCGCTGGTAGCTGCGAATCCGGGACTGCGCCTGCCGACCGCTTTCGATCCGTTCGAGCAGGCCGTACGCGCCATCGTCGGTCAGCAGGTCACGGTCAAGGCAGCCGTGACCATTACTCGCCGCCTGGTGGAGCGCCTCGGCGAACCTTTGCCGAATGCGCCGGCGCCACTGGCATTGTTGTTCCCGGCGGCGCAGCGCATCGCCGAAGACTCTCTCCCCAACATCGGTATGCCGGGTCGCCGCGTCGAAGCGCTGCGCCGATTCGCTGGAGCGGTCGCCGAGGGCGCGCTGCAGTTGCACGCCGAGGACGGCGCCGACGCGTTGGTAAGACGCCTTTGCGCGCTACCTGGCATCGGCCCGTGGACCGCCGAGTACATCGCCTTGCGTGGTTTCGGTGAGGCCGATGCGTTCCCCGCCGCCGATCTGGGGCTGCTCAAGGCCCCGGTCTGGGGCGCGGCCGGCGTCTCGGCCAAGGCGCTCGGTGCACGCGCGCAGGCCTGGCGACCGTGGCGCGCCTACGCAACCATACATCTCTGGCACGATTACTCCACGGGACCCACGGATCGCTCCTGAAAGCTGCTACAGCCGAGCTTTGCCGAACGGCCAGACTGCGGCCGCCCACATCACCACGCCAACCACAGGTAGCAGCAGGATCACCAGGCTCCAGACGATCTTGCGACCCAACTCGATGCGGCTGCACCAGACATGCACGATCGCAATCAGATCGAGCAGCGCTACGGCAACGGCCAGCGGTCCGCTGAGACTGTCCATCGCGTCAGGGCCGGACCGGCCCACGATCATCTGGGCGGTTGCCCCGGGGACCCATGATGCCCCAGATGATCAGGCCGACGAGCGGCAGAATAACGATCAGTAGCACCCATAGAACCTTCTTGCCGGTGGCACTGTCGCTGCGTAGCACGCTGATGATGGCCCAGATATCCAGGATCAGGATGATCAGACCGAAGAAACCGCCGAAGGCATCCGACATGAGTACGCTCCTGTTGGGATAGGTACGTACTTAGGATGCCCCCGCGCCGGCAGGGTTCAGTGCAGTGCGGTCAGAGCTGCGCCGGCTCGATCGCGGCGAAGCTGGAAACGGTCGTGTGACCATCAAGCGCGCCACCGTGCCGCGCCAGGCCGAAGGTGCGCATACCGGCCTGCCGCGCCGCATCGAGTTCCTCGACCACGTCGGAGAGAAACAGCACCTGCTCGGCCGGGAGGCCGATCGCGGCAGCGATGCGCCGGTAGGAATCCGCCTCGCGCTTGTGCCCGCTGGTGGTATCGAAGTAGCCGGAAAACAGCGGGGTCAGGTCGCCCGCCTCCGAGCAACCGAAAATCAGCTTCTGCGCCTGGATCGAACCCGACGAATAAACGTACAGGTCGAAACCGAGCTGCTTCCAGCGTTTCAGCGCCGCCACCGCATCCGGATAGACGTGCCCCTTCAGTTGCCCGGCCCGATAGCCTTCGGCCCAGACCATACCCTGCAGTGCTTTGAGCGAGGTGGCCTTGCGGTCGCTGGCGATCCAGTCGAGCAGGATATCGATCACCCGTTCGACATCTGCGTCGGCTTCGCCACTTTCACTGCGCACCGCTTCGATCTGGGCCGCCACTGCGGGTTCATCGGCATGGCTGCGGACGTACTGCGGCAGATGTTCGCGGGCATACGGAAACAGCACGTCGAAGACGAAACTCACCGCACTGGTGGTGCCCTCGATGTCAGTAAGGATGGCTTTGATTGGCATCCTCAGTCCTCCAACCGGGGGAACTGGTCTGCAATGCGCTCGCCGGTGAACTGCGCAACCCAGCCTTCCGGGTTGTTGAACATCCGGATAGCGACGAAATGCGGATTCTCGCCCATGTCGAACCAGTGGCGAGTACCGGCCGGTACCGAGATCAGATCGTTCTTTTCGCACAGCACGGCATAGACCATATCGTCGATGTGCAGGGTGAACAGCCCGCGACCGGCGACGAAGAAGCGGACCTCGTCTTCAGCGTGACGGTGCTCGTCGAGGAACTTAGCGCGCAGCTCGGCCTTCTGCGGATGGTCGCTGGTCAGGCTGATGACATCGACCGTGACATAGCCGCGCTCGGCCATCAGCTTGTCGATCTGCGGTCGATAGGCCGCGATGACCTCGTCCTGACTCGCGCCAGCGGCGATCGGCGCACTGGCTTCCCAGCGCTCCAGACGTACACCAACATCGCCCAGGGTCGCGGCGATGTCTTCGATATGGGTCAGCACCTTGAGCGGCTGTTCGGGACGATTCTCGTGGTAAACGCTGAGGACACTCATGTTCGGCTCTCCGAAAGTCTTTTAGCCGGTCGGTTGCCGGCAACGGCAGGAATTTATTTGGTTTGCAGGGCACGCATCTTCAGTTCGCAATCAAAGAGGAACTCAAACGCCTCGATCTGCCGCAGCGCATCGCTCATCTTCTCTCCCCAGGTGTACAGACCGTGGCCGCGGATCAGGTAGCCGACACAGTCCGGATGTTCGTCAAGCCAGGGTTGCACCTTCGCTGCCAGGCGGCCGATGTCCTGATCGTTGTCGAAGATCGGTATCAGCACTTGTGCTTCATGACTCGAGATGCCGCTGAAAGCCTTCTGCAGTTCGTAGTCGGCAAACACCAATGAATCGCCCAAAGTCAGGCGCGAGAGCACCGTGGCGTTGACTGAGTGGGTGTGCAGTACTGCGCCGATCTCTGGCTTCCAGCGGTAGAGCTGGGTGTGTAGCAGCGTTTCGGCGGAGGGCTTCTTGCCCTCCTCCAGACTGTTGCCATCCATGTCGACGGCGAGCAGATCGTCGCGCCCCAACTCACCCTTGTGCTTGCCGGACACGGTGAGCAGCACCTCGGCGCTGGTCAGTCGGGCGGAGTAGTTGCTACTGGTGGCCGGCGACCAGCCACGACCGTAGAGAAAGCGCCCAGCGTCAATGATCGCCTGGGCCAGATGTTCACGCGTGGCAGTCATGCCGGTCCTCCTGCAAACGGAAAGCAATGATAACGGCTGCAGCCAGAGCCGCCAGGCTGGCGATGGCGAAGGTCCACTGCGGACCGAGGCTGCTCCAGCTGTAACCGGAATACAACGCACCCAGCGCTCCGCCGACGCCGGCCAAGGTGGCATACAAAGCCTGCCCCTGGCCCTGCTGGCGAGAGCCGAAGCTGCGCTGGACGAAGTGGATGGCTGCAGCATGAAAGCTACCGAACGTCGCGGCGTGCATCAGCTGGGCAATCAGCAGCAATGCCAGATGATCCGCCAGCCCGCCCAAGATGAGCCAGCGCAACGCGGCCAACAGAAAACTTGCAGCCAGTACCTGGCGCAGCGTGAAGCGCTCCAATAGGCGCGCCATTCCCAGAAACAGCAGAATTTCCGCCACTACACCCAGCGCCCAGAGCAGGCCGATGGTACTGCGGGCATAACCCAACGCTTCCAGATGGATGCTTAGAAAGGTGTAGTAGGGCCCGTGGGAGAGCTGCATCAGTCCCACGCTGAGGTAGAACGCTAGAACGCCGGGCCGGCACAGCTGGCGCAGGAAGCCGCCCTGCTCCGTCAGCTCCCGGTGGGCAGGCTCGGCGTTCGGCACCCACAGGCTGCTGACGACGATACCAGTCATGATTGCCAGTACCACCAGCGGATAAACATCCAGACCCAGCCCCTCGAACGCCAGCCCCAGACCGACCACGGCGAGAATGAAGCCGATGCTGCCCCACAGACGAATCTGACTGTAGCGCGCCGGCTGCTCGCGCAGATGCGCCAGGGTGATCACCTCGAACTGCGGCAGAACCGCATGCCAGAAGAACGCATGCAAGGCCATCACCAGCGCGAGCCAGGCATAGCTCTTGTCGATGAGAATCAGACTGAACGACAGCAGTGTGCACAGCGCACCCAGTCGTACGATACGTAGGCGCTGCCCGGTCACGTCGCCGAGCCAGCCCCAGAGATTGGGCGCGATGCAGCGCATCAGCATGGGTATCGCCACCAGCTCACCGATGCGCGCCGGCGAGAAGCCCAAGTGCTCGAAATACAGACCGAGAAACGGCGCAGTCGCACCCAGCAGACCAAAATAGAACAGGTAAAAGCCAGACAGGCGCCAGTAAGGCAACGCTGGCGGCATCACGCCGCCTGAACGCGAGGTGACGCCTGCCGGAAAGCGGTCAACGCCAGCATCCGACGCACGTCCGCCCTCACAGTTGTGGCAACACCGGAGTAGTTACCCGTACATCGGCATTCTGCGCGCGGTGACGCAACAGGTGGTCCAGCAGCACGATAGCCATCATCGCCTCGGCGATCGGCGTCGCGCGGATGCCGACACAGGGGTCGTGACGGCCCTTGGTAATGACATCCACCGCTTCGCCGTTCACATCGATGGAGCGACCGGGGGTGGTGATGCTCGAGGTCGGCTTGAGCGCCAAGTGGGCGACGATCGGCTGGCCGCTGGAGATGCCGCCGAGAATGCCGCCCGCGTTATTGGACAGAAAGCCCTGCGGGGTCAGCTCGTCGCGGTGCTCGGTGCCGCGCTGGGCCACCGAGGCGAAACCGGCGCCGATCTCGACACCCTTGACCGCGTTGATGCTCATCAACGCGTGGGCCAGCTCGGCGTCCAGTCGGTCGAAGATCGGCTCGCCGAGGCCCGGCGGCACGCCCTCGGCGACCACGGTGATCTTTGCGCCCACCGAATCCTGGTCACGGCGCAGCTGGTCCATGTAGGCCTCCAGCTCCGGCACCTTGTCCGGGTCAGAGCTGAAGAAGGCGTTCTGCTCGACGCTGTCCCAGGTCTTGAACGGAATCTCGATCGGGCCGAGCTGACTCATGTAGCCGCGCACCTGGATGCCCAGGGTCGCCAGGTACTTCTTGGCGATGGCACCGGCGGCGACGCGCATGGCGGTCTCGCGCGCCGAACTGCGGCCGCCGCCGCGGTAGTCGCGCAAGCCGTACTTATGATGGTAGGTGTAGTCGGCGTGGGCCGGACGGAACAGGTCCTTGATGGCCGAGTAGTCCTTGGACTTCTGGTCAGTGTTGCGGATCAAGAGGCCGATCGGGCAACCGGTGGTTTTGCCCTCGAACACGCCGGAGAGGATTTCCACCTCGTCGGCTTCCTGGCGCTGCGTGGTATGTCGGCTGGTGCCGGGCTTGCGACGGTCGAGGTCGCGCTGCAGGTCTTCCAGCGTCAGCTCCAGCCCGGGTGGGCAGCCATCGACGATGGCCACCAGCGCAGGACCATGGCTTTCGCCGGCGGTGGTGACGGTGAACAGCTTGCCGTAGGTATTGCCGGACATGCAGGACGCTCCGCGATCGACCGAAAAACAGGGGCCGGAAGTATACCTGAGCCGCGCCTGGTTTCATCGCCCCTGGCGGCAGAGCATACTGGCGCGACGGCGAACCTTGCCGGCATCACCGCATCCAAACGCCTTTGTGCCCAGCGAACCCATCCATGCGCGCCCTGCTGATACTGCTGCTATTGATCATGCCCACCCCGTTCGCTCAGGCCCAGACTCTCCTCACCCAGGCCCTCAATCTGGACACCGGCAACGGCGTACTGCAAGGCAGCCTGCTGTTGCCGAAAAGCAACCAGCCGGTACCGGTGGCGCTTTTGATCGCCGGCTCAGGCCCCACCGACCGTGACGGCAACAATCCTGCAGGGCCCAACGACAGCCTCAAGCGTCTAGCCCAGGGCCTGGCAAAACTGGGCGTAGCCAGCTTGCGCTACGACAAGCGCGGTGTGGGCGCAAGCCTCGCCGCCGCACCGGACGAGCGCGATCTGAGCGTCGAGGCCTATGTCAGCGATGCACTGGCCTGGAGCGCGAAACTCAAGCGCGACTCGCGCTTCGGTAAGCTGATCCTCATCGGTCATAGCGAAGGTGCGCTGATCGCCAGCCTCGCAGCACCGCAGTCCGGGGCCGTGGCGCTGGTGAGCATCGCCGGCAGCGGCCGGCCCATCGCCGATGTTCTGCGCGAACAGCTGCAAGGCCGGCTTCCTCCCGCACTGCTCGCCAGCAGCCATTTCCTGCTTGACGAGCTCCAGGCCGGTCGCCTCCATGCGCAGGTACCCGAACCGCTGCACGTGCTGTTCCGACCCAGTGTGCAGCCCTATCTGATTTCGCTGTTTCGCCAGAATCCGGCGGACGCCTTCGCTGCTGCTGGCGTGCCGGCGCTGATCGCTCAGGGTACCGAGGACATTCAGGTCGGCATCGAGGATGCTCAGGCGCTCAAACGCGCCAAGCCCGACGCAGTCCTTGCGCTGGTCGGCGGAATGAATCACATCCTGCGCATCGTGCCGGCGAACACCCGCCAACCATTAGCGTCCTACGATGATCCGGGCTTGCCAATCGCCCAGCCGCTGCTCATGAACATTCGCGACTTCCTGATCAGCAATGGCGTTCTGCCACCCTCTAGTTAGGCATCGCGCCGCCGATATCACGCGTGACACGGCAGGAAGCTAGCGCCCAAGCCGTGCGCATGGCCAAGGAACGCGCAGATGACCGACCCCAACGCACAAGACACTCCGCCTCCGCCACAGCATCCCTGGGCGGATCTGTTGCCTGAACGATTTCGCCTGCTGCGCCTGGCACCGTTACCTACCGAGCGAGATGGCGGCGCTCGGCCATTGCGCTTCGTAGAACTGGCTCAGGTCGAACGCCATAGCCCGGAGCAAAGCTTGCTGCGACTGCACATCCACCTGCCGGGACAGGCCCGCTCCAGGAAACACAACCTTCTGGAAGTCTGGGCGGATCATCGCAGCAAGGAACTGCGCTTCGGCCCGGACTCCGGCCTGAATATCGAGCCGGCCAACCGCGGGCTCGGACGCTTCTTGCTCGCCCAGGGCATCGCCTGGGCACAGAAGCGCTGGTCGCATTACCTGGTCGAGGGGGGCTCGCTGCCAAGGGACGTATCCAGCGACGACGCGCAACTACGACGCGACCACTGCCTACGGACGCAGGGCTTCGATATCGATTACGCGCAGGCCTCGGGAAAAGCGAGCTATGGAGCCCCGCGGGTCAGTGCCCTGCGTGCAGACTGGAACGAAGAGAAGGTACAGATCATCGAGTTGCTCGACGCTGCAGCAATGCTCGAGCAGGCTGATCGCAACTTGCTCGAACAGGACAATCGCATTCGTGAAATGCAGGAACGGATGAGTCGTCTGCGTCGCGAGGACGGCGCGCTGCGCTTCACCATCGTCTGCCTGATCGCTTTCGCACTGTTCCAGGCCGGTCTGCTGATCTGGATGGCGACTCGCTAACGTCTATCCAAGCAGCACCGACCTCAGCAGCGCTGCATCCGCTCGCGGAACAGCGCCTGATGCTCGCGACACTGCTTGGCAGCCAGCAGGAATACGCCATGCCCCCCTTTGGCGAACTCCAGCCAGGTGAACTCCACTTCTGGATACAACGCCTCGACATGCGCCTGGCTGTTGCCCACTTCGACGATCAGCGTGCCGTGCTCGGTGAGATGGTCGGCCGCCTCGGCGAGCATGCGCCGCACCAGATCCAGGCCATCATCGCCGCAAGCCAGCCCCAGCGCCGGCTCGTGATAGTATTCCTCAGGCATATCAGCGAAATCTTCGGCGTCGACGTACGGCGGATTGGAGATGATCAGATCGAAGCGCTGCCCGGGCAGGCCGTCGAAACCGTCGCTCTGCACGGTATAGACGCGCTCCTCCAGCCCATGCTGTTCGATGTTGCAATTGGCCACTTCCAGCGCATCGAATGACAGATCGGCAAGCACCACTTCGGCGTCGAGAAACTCGTATGCGCAGGCGATGCCGATGCAGCCGGAGCCGGTGCATAGGTCGAGAATCCGCGCCGGGTCCTTCGGCAACCAGGGACGAAAGCGTTGCTCGATCAGCTCGGCAATCGGTGACCGCGGGATCAGCACACGCTCGTCGACGATAAATGGCAGACCGCAGAACCAGGCCTCGCCAAGCAGGTATGCCGTTGGCACTCGCTCCTCGATGCGTCGGCGCAGTAACGTCTGCAGCTGCTCGCACTCGTCATCCTCGAGGCGGCAGTCGAGGTAGCTGTCGGACATTTCCCACGGCAGATGCAAGGCGCCAAGCACCAGCTGCCGGGCCTCGTCCCAGGCATTGTCCGTACCATGACCGAAGAACAGGTGCGCACCGTGAAACTGGCTGACAGCCCAACGAATGTAGTCACGCAGAGTGCGCAAGCGGGAAGGCGAAGCGGTCATGACAGCGTCTCCGGTAAAAGGCGCGGGAGTTTAACAGCGTGCGTATACAGCTGCGAGCGGAGTCGGCAGCGTCGAACGAGCTGTCAAACCTCGGCAGAACTTTCTGCCGCAGCGATGCGAAATCGCCGAGATCAGCTGCTATCGATCTGTAAATGCGCATATTGATTTCAGCACAAACGAGCGCCGGCGCAGTACCCTTGCGACCGCTTACCTGCAAGATGAACAGCAGAAAACCAAAGCAGCGGACCCTGATAAAGCGCCGAGACGCTGTCGCGGCCAAGCGGTGACGTTCGGCCAAGACGGTTCACATTGCTCAAGTCTGGCGCCACAATCAGCCCCCCATTCAAAAGGAGTCGGTAATGACCAAGCCACAGACCATGCTTCAACTCAGTGGCCGCAGCTACGCACCCGCAACACTGGCAAACGCCACTCTGCTGGTCATCGACGCTCAAGAGGAATACCGCAGCGGCGTCCTGGCGTTGCCAGCGCTGCCTACCGCACTTCCGCAGATCACCCGTCTCCTGGCCGCCGCGCGGGAAGCCGGCGCACCGATCGTACATGTTCATCATTTGGGGATCACCGGAGGGCTGTTCGATCCACAGGGTTTCCGCGGCCAGATCATGCCCGAAGCCGCGCCGCTACCGGGTGAAGCGGTGGTCGCCAAGCGTCTGCCCAACGCCTTCGCCGGTACGGACCTCCATGAGCTACTGCAGAAGCACGGCCGGCTAGACATCATCGTGTGCGGGTTCATGACGCACTCCAGCATCAGCACTACTGTTCGCGCGGCCAAGGACTATGGCTATCGCTGCACCTTGGTAGACAGCGCTTGCGCGACACGCAATCTGCCGATGGGCGATGGCACGGTGGACGCCGAGCAGGTGCATCGCATGGAAATGACCATACTGGCGGACAATTTCGCCGTCTGCGTACCCAATGTCGAGGCACTAACCCGCTAAGCCTCGCCGCCAGCGGTGCCTTGCCAGCCGAATGAACCTGACCGGGGCCTGCCAGTCACAGCCCTGTTCATCGAGAGGTAACCGCAATGAAGCGTTCCGATGGTTTCAATGCTCGCCGTCTGCGTTCCCAAGAGTACAGAAGTTGGCCCCTGCGCCTTGGCTCGGTGATCGGTGCCGTTCTGTTCGTCGGAGGGATGCTGCTTTTTATCGCTGGGCTGGTTTCCCTTTTCGGCCGCGGCGAAGCGCTTGGCGCATTGGCCGCGGAAGATGCTGCGACCGCGGCCTTGGTGCTTGGCCTACTCTTGCTCGGGAGCGGCGCCATTGTTTGGCGCTGGTGTCGTCGTCGAGTTCGTCAATCCAGCGATCTCAGTCTTTCGCCGAAACTGATGAAACGGCGTGACTAGCCTCATAGACCGCTTTCCCGCGTCATGACGTTCCAAGTGGGTCACCATATCGCGCTTGGGTTAAACTGGCGCGCTGCTGGAGGTCCTATGCAAGACGACGACTTTTCCCTTTTTCAATCCGCGGTGCAGGGCGTAAAGCCCATCAAGCACGACCGTGCCGACACTGGAAAACCCCGTGGCAATCGTGAGCTGATCGATAAGCGACGCGCGAATGCCCAGGTAAGCAGCGAACAAACCCGCGTCGACGGCCTGTCCGATCAGTTCGTCATCGACGTTGGCGCTGAGGACGAACTCTATTGGGCTCGGGATGGCGTCCAGGATGCGCAGATACGCAAACTGAAAGCCGGACAGATCCCCTTCGAAGGCAGCCTTGATCTGCACGGTCTTTCGGTAGAAAAGGCACGTGAACAGCTCTGGGATTTCATCGCCGAGGCCATCAAGTACGAGATTCGCTGCGTACGGGTTACGCATGGCAAGGCCGCGCGCCTCGATGGCAAGCGACCGTTGATCAAGAGTCACGTCAACACCTGGCTGCGTCAGCACCCTCAGGTGCTCGGCTTCACCTCCTGCGTACCGCGACATGGCGGAGCGGGCGCGGTTTACGTGATGCTCAAACGCACGATGCTGGAAGGGCGAGATGAATAACACCTATCGCCACAACGGTATACAGCCCGGTATTCAGCCAGGCCGCCCTGCTTAGCACTTGCCAGCCGAACGGCTGCCGCCTACCCTTTCGCGTTCGCGCTCCCATGCAGCCTGACAGGTAGTTCAATGTCCCTGGAACAACACTACACCGAGATCCTTGCCCAACTGGGCGAAGACGTTACCCGCGAAGGTTTGCTCGACACGCCCAAGCGCGCCGCCAAAGCCATGCAGTACCTGTGCAAGGGCTATCAGCAGACACTCGAAGAAGTCACCAACGATGCGCTGTTCAGCTCCGATAACAGCGAGATGGTGCTGGTGAAGAACATCGAACTGTATTCGCTGTGCGAACACCACATTCTGCCCTTCATCGGGAAGGCCCATGTCGCCTACCTGCCCAACGGCAAGGTGCTGGGGCTTTCCAAGGTGGCGAGGATTGTCGACATGTACGCACGACGCCTACAGATCCAGGAAAACCTGACCCGGGAAATCGCTGAGGCCGTTCAGCAGGTAACCGGCGCCGCGGGGGTAGCGGTGGTTATAGAGGCCCAGCACATGTGCATGATGATGCGCGGGGTCGAGAAGCAGAACTCATCGATGGTGACCTCAGTGATGCTCGGTCAATTCCGTGAGAACGCCGCGACCCGCGCCGAGTTTCTCGGCCTGGTCAAATAAGTCACCCGAGATTCAGCTCAAGACTTAGGGGGCGCGGACCTCGCGCTCCCTCTTTCGCCTGCCGCAATCACGTTTCTCCGAAGCTGGCGCGATAGTCCGACTGTTCAGTCAAACATTCCCACGTGCCGTGGATGACTGGCGACCCGCTGCAACCACGCACGAATTGCCGGGTAGCCGGAAAGATCAAAGCCCCCCTCTTCCGCCACATGGGTATAGGCGTAGAGCGCAACATCCGCGATCGAGTAGCGATCGCCGACCAGATAGGGCGTGCGCAACAACTGCTGCTCCATCACGTTAAGCGCGTGATAGCCATCCAGCTGCTTGGCTTCGTACTCCTCGCGACGGTCTTCCGGCATACCAAGGTAGACCTTGATGTAACGTGCCACCGCAAGGAAAGGCTCGTGGCTGTACTGCTCGAAAAATTGCCATTGCAGCACCTGAGTACGCAGACGCGGGTCACTTGGCAGGAACTCGCTACCCTCGGCCAGATAATTCAGGATCGCATTGGATTCCCACAGGCAGGACCCATCCTCTAACTCGAGCACGGGAATCTTGCCGTTGGGGTTCTTCTTGAGAAACTCTTCCGAACGCGTTTCACCGCGCAGGATGTTGACCGGCACCCATTCATACGGCTGATCGAGCAGATGCAACATCAGCTTGATCTTGTAGCAGTTGCCGGACCGGTAATCGCCATAAACCTTGTACATGCCTCTCCCCCAGAACCGCGCCAGCAAACCTCAGGCAGCTTGTTCGGCAGCCACCGCATCGCGAATCACCCCCGCCAATCGGCGCAACCCCTCGCCTAGCCGCTCCGGTGCCACGTGGCTAAAGTTCAGCCGCAAGTACCCCAGGTGCTGATCGGGCTCGATGAAGAATGGCTCGCCTGGCATGAACACCACATCTTGAGCGAGGGCGGGCTTGAGCAATGTGCGAGTATCCAGTGGCTGCTTGAGCGCAAGCCAGAAGAACAAGCCGCCCTCCGGCACCTCCCACGTCGCCAGATCGGCGAAGTGTTCGAGCAGTGCAGCCTGCATCGCATCGCGGCGCAAGCGATAGAAGTCCCGCAACTCGGCCAGATGATCACTGTACTGCTGGCTACCCAGCCATTGCAGAGCCTGCCACTGTCCGATTCGGTTGGTGTGCAGATCCGCTGACTGTTTCAGTCGCAACAAATACGGAAACAGATCGGGAGTGGCGATCAGGTAGCCAACCCGAAGACCGGGCAACAGCGTCTTCGAGACCGTGCCGGTATAGATCCAGCTCGCCTTCTGCAGCCGGCTTACGATGGGCTTCGCGCTGCCTTGGTCGAATACCAACTCGCGGTAAGGCTCATCCTCGATCAGCGTCACTCCGAACTCATCCAGCAAAGCTGCAACCGCCTCACGCTTGGCCTCGCTGTAGCGCACGGCAGAAGGATTCTGGAAGGTCGGAATCAGGTAGGCGAACGCGGGTCTGTGCCGTTCAAGGCGCTGCCGCAGTGCCGCCAACTCCGGCCCATCGGCTTCCTGAGGGACCGCAAGACAGTGAGCTCCGAATAGCTGAAAGGCCTGCAGCGCGGCAAGATAAGTAGGCGCCTCGACCAGCACCTCGGTGCCGGGATCGATGAACAACTTCGATGCCAGATCCAACGTCTGCTGAGAACCGCTGACGATCAACACCTGACTCGCTTCGCACGGCACGCCAAGTGCCCGCGCTTGCGCCGCGATCATTTCTCGCAGTGCCGGTTCGCCCTCGCTCATGCCGTACTGCCCCATGCTCGCCGGCATCTCCGTCCAATCAACCTTCGGCAACATCGGCTCAGCAGGCAACCCGCCAGCAAAGGACATTACTTCCGGTCGCTGCGCGGCAGCCAGGATTTCACGGATAAGCGAGCTTTTCAGGCGGTCGATGCGTTCGGAGAAGGCCATTTGAGTACCAGATGCGGAGGCGGTAAAAATGAGTCAAACTGCTTGACTAAAATTACGCCCGCCACGACAAATACGTCAATATGCCTGACCTAAAAAAAAGCTCTGTCCAGCGGCAGACGATGGAAACCTTTTTCCTGGGATACCAAGCCTTCACCGCCAAGCCTGACGAGATACTTGCACGCCGTGGCCTTTCGCGTGTACATCACCGAATTCTCTTCTTCATTGGCAGCTACCCCAACCTGAGCGTAAAGGAGCTGCTCGGCTACCTCGGCGTCAGCAAGCAAGCACTCAACATCCCCCTGCGCCAGCTAATCGAGATGCACCTGGTGGAAAGTCTTCCTGCCGAAGACGATAAGCGAAAACGCATGCTCCGCTTCACGATGGAGGGGGCCAAGCTGGAACAGCAGCTTCGTAGAGAACAGGTGCGCCTACTGGAGAAGGTATTCGCTGAGATTGGCGAAGACGCAGTAGAGAACTGGCTGCAAGTCAACCACGCGTTAGCGGTTCGCGGACACAAAGCGCACTGAACTGCACGTTTGAAACTGGCAGCGGCTTAAGATCCTGCCGCCGAATTGCGAACACAAAAAAGGGCGACCGAAGTCGCCCTTTTTTTCATGGGTAAACCCGAATCTTAATTCTGGTTTTCCATCTGAGCACGGATCAGATCACCGATGGTGGTCGGGCCGGTGCTTTCAACTTCCTGCTTGGTGCGCAGCTCTTTCATCGCGTCCTTTTCGTCTTCGACGTCTTTGGACTTGATGGACAGGCTGATCACGCGGGACTTGCGGTCGATGCTGATGATCTTGGCTTCGACTTCGTCGCCTTCCTTCAGCACGTTACGCGCATCTTCAACGCGGTCACGGCTGATTTCGGACGCCTTCAGGGTCGCTTCGATGTCGTTGCCCAGATCGATGATGGCGCCTTTGGCGTCAACTTCTTTCACGGTACCGCGAACGATGCTGCCCTTGTCATTCACAGCGGCGTAGTTGGAGAACGGATCGTCTTCCAGCTGCTTGATGCCCAGGGAGATACGCTCGCGCTCCGGGTCGACCGACAGAATGACGGTGTCCAGCTCGTCGCCCTTCTTGAAGCGGCGAACGGCCTCTTCACCCGGCTCGTTCCAGGAGATGTCGGACAGGTGAACCAGACCGTCGATGCCGCCGTCCAGACCGATGAAGATACCGAAATCGGTGATCGACTTGATGGTGCCGGAGATACGGTCGCCCTTGTTGAACTGGCTGGAGAAGTCTTCCCACGGGTTGGACTTGCACTGCTTGATGCCCAGGGAGATGCGACGACGCTCTTCGTCGATATCCAGAACCATGACTTCCACTTCGTCGCCGACCTGAACGACCTTGGACGGGTGGATGTTCTTGTTGGTCCAGTCCATTTCGGACACGTGCACCAGACCCTCGACGCCTTCTTCCAGCTCGGCGAAGCAGCCGTAGTCGGTCAGATTGGTCACGCGAGCAGTGACACGGGTGCCTTCCGGGTAGCGTGCCTTGATGGCAACCCATGGGTCTTCGCCCAGCTGCTTCAGACCCAGCGATACGCGGTTGCGCTCGCGATCGAACTTCAGCACCTTGACGTCGATCTCGTCGCCAACATTGACGATTTCCGACGGATGCTTGATACGCTTCCAGGCCATGTCGGTGATGTGCAACAGACCATCGACGCCGCCCAGATCAACGAACGCACCGTAGTCGGTGAGGTTCTTGACGATACCCTTGACCTGCTGACCTTCCTGCAGGGATTCCAGCAGAGCTTCACGCTCGGCACTGTTCTCGGCTTCCAGGACACTGCGGCGAGAAACGACAACGTTGTTGCGCTTCTGGTCCAGCTTGATGACCTTGAACTCGAGTTCTTTGCCTTCCAGGTGAGCGGTATCGCGCACCGGACGCACATCGACCAGAGAGCCCGGCAGGAACGCACGGATGCCGTTGACGTCGACGGTGAAGCCACCCTTGACCTTGCCGTTGATGACGCCCTTGACCACTTCTTCTGCAGCGAAAGCCGCTTCCAGAACAATCCAGGATTCCGCGCGCTTGGCCTTCTCACGGGACAGCTTGGTTTCACCAAAGCCATCTTCAACCGCGTCCAGCGCAACGTGGACCTCGTCACCCACCTTGATGGTCAGCTCGCCCTGCTCGTTGTAGAACTGCTCGACCGGGATGACGCCCTCGGATTTCAGACCGGCATGTACAGTGACCCAGTCACCGTCGATGTCGACCACCAGACCGGTGATGATGGCACCCGGCTGCATGTCGAGGGACTTAAGGCTTTCTTCAAAAAGTTCTGCGAAGCTTTCGCTCATGTTGATTCCTGCTGTTTTCGGGCGAGAATCCGCCCAATCTCCACATCCCAGACGATATGGGTTCATTCATATAAAAAAAGGCCTGTGGGACTGGGTCTGGTCTCCCACATGCCTCCTTGTTAACAACTCAGCGAGGTGATTACTCACATCGTCGAGTTGTTTAGTCGCCTTTCGGCGCTCCGATCATCCTGCCAAATCGCGCTTGGCGACTTCGCCCAGAATCTGTTCCAGCACCTGCTCGATGGAAAGTGTAGTGGAATCCAGCTGAACCGCATCAATTGCAGGTCTCAACGGAGCCACCGCACGCTGGGTGTCGCGTTCGTCGCGCGCCCGAATCTCCTCGAGAAGACTCGCGAGGTTAACATCATCGCCACGCGCCTTCAACTGCAGGAAACGCCGGCGGGCACGTTCTTCCGCACTCGCGGTGAGAAAAATCTTCAGCGGCGCGTCTGGAAACACGACAGTTCCCATGTCCCGCCCGTCGGCCACCAGACCGGGCGCCTCGCGAAAAGCTTTTTGCCGCTGCAGCAGCGCCTCGCGGACCGCCGGCAAAGCCGCAACCTGCGACGCACCGGCGCCGACCTGTTCATTGCGGATGGCCTCGGTAACGTCTTCTCCTTCCAGGATGATGACCATACCGTGCCCCTCACGCGCCGCGCCGAACTGCACGTCTAGGTGTGCCGCCAGCACCTTCAGCGCCTCCTCATTGGAGAGGTCGACACCGTGGTTACACGCTGCGAAGGCCAATAGCCGATATAGCGCTCCGGAATCCAGAAAATTCCAGCCAAGCGTGCCGGCTAGCAGCGCCGCGACGGTACCTTTGCCCGAGCCACTCGGGCCATCAATGGTAATGACTGGTATCGAGCCGATCATGATCCGCCCTCCGAGTGCACCCGCATTCCAGCCCGCTCGGCCAGTGCGAGGAAATTGGGAAACGATGTCGCGACGTTGGCGCAGTCATGAATGCGGATCGGTGCCGAGGCTCGCAGCGCTGCCACGCTGAAGGACATGGCAATGCGGTGATCGCCGTGCGCCCAGACTTCACCGCCGCCCATCGCCCCACCTTCAATGACGATGCCGTCCGGAGTGGGCTCGGCCTGGATACCCAGAGTCTGCAGTCCATCAGCCATGACCTGGATTCGATCCGATTCCTTCACCCGCAACTCCTCGGCTCCACGAAGCGTTGTACGCCCTTCTGCGCAGGCCGCGGCGATGAACAGCACGGGGAACTCATCGATTGCCAGCGGCACCAATTGCTCGGGAATATCAATACCTTTGAGGCCGGCCGCACGCACACGGATGTCCGCCACAGGCTCTCCTCCGACTTCGCGCTGGTTCTCCAGGGTGATGTCGGCCCCCATCAGCTTCAGGATGTCGATCACACCAGTACGTGTCGGATTGATTCCCACATGCTCGAGCAGCACATCTGAATCTGGAGAGATGCTCGCTGCAACCATGAAGAAGGCCGCCGAGGAAATATCGGCCGGCACCTCGATATGTGTAGCCGTGAGCTTGTGACCACACTCTACGGTCGCCGTGCTGCCATCCACCTTCACCGGGTAACCGAAGCCGCGCAGCATGCGCTCGGTATGATCGCGGGTCGGTGCCGGCTCCGTTACGGACGTCTGGCCAGACGCGTACAACCCCGCAAGCAGCAGACAGGACTTGACCTGCGCGCTGGCCATCGGCATGTCGTAGTGCATGCCGACAAGCTGTTGCCCCCCGCGAATGGTCAACGGTGGGCGACCATCCGTGGCAGTTTCGATCACCGCGCCCATCTCGCGCAGCGGTTTGGCCACGCGATTCATCGGCCGTTTGGACAGCGAAGCGTCGCCGGTCAGCGTGGTGTCGAATGGCTGCGCCGCCAGCAAACCGGACAACAGGCGCATGGAGGTACCGGAATTACCTAGATAGATAGGGCCAGGCGGCGGCTTGAGACCATGCAGACCCACGCCGTGTACGGTCACCCGCCCCTGGTGCGGGCCCTCTATGACCACTCCCATGTCACGAAACGCCTGGATGGTGGCCAGCGCGTCTTCGCCCTCGAGAAAACCCTCTACTTCCGTGGTGCCTTCGGCGAGCGAGCCGAGCATGATCGAGCGGTGGGAAATCGACTTGTCGCCAGGTACGCGCAGCCGCCCCGCCAGGCTACCGCCTGGATTGGCGAGGAAAATCAGATCATTGGAATGCATAACGTCCACATAAGCTCTGCGAGCCAGTATTTTACTGAAATGTTCGCGGGCAGCCTTGGCGCGGGTAAACACGCCGAGCAGCTTGCGCCCGTCTCCTTCATCGACCGCGGCGCGCAACGCGTCGAGGTCGCTACGAAAATCATCCAGGGTATGCAGCACCGCTTCGCGATTGGCGAGAAAGATGTCATGCCACATCACCGGATCGCTGCCGGCAATGCGAGTGAAGTCGCGAAAGCCACCTGCCGCATAGCGAAAGATTTCTAGGTTTTCGTGGCGCTTGGCCAGCGAGTCCACCAGGCCGAACGCCAGAAGATGCGGTAGATGACTGGTCGCAGCTAGCACTTCATCGTGGTGTCGTACTTCCATGTGCTCGACATCCGCACCAAGCGCCGCCCACAGCCGGTGCACCAGGGCAAGCGCTGCAGGATCGGTATTTTCCAGCGGCGTCAGGATCACCTTGTGCCGGCGGAACAACTTGCTCTGCGCAGAGGTAACGCCACTCTGCTCGGAACCTGCGATCGGATGCCCCGGTACGAACCGCTGGGGCATGCTACCGAACACTGTGCTAGCGCAGCGCACCACATTGCCCTTGGCGCTGCCGACGTCAGTCAGCACCGCGTCGCCAAGCTCGAGCTGTGCCAGTTGCGCGAGCAATTTTTCCATGGCAAGAATCGGCACGGCGAGCTGGATCACCTCCGCACCGGCGCACGCCTCCTCGAGCGTGTCAGCGCAGCGATCGACGACTCCAAGCTCGACCGCCAATTCGCGAGACCGAGCATCCAGGTCGAAACCGACCACTTCCCGACACAGGTTTAGCTCGCGCAGCCCCTTGGCGAAAGAGCCGCCGATCAGGCCGAGACCGATGACCACCAACCGGCCAACAATGGGTACATCGGCGACTTTCGCCGTGGTTTCGCTCACGAAGCAAGCACCTTGTGCAGCACCTCGATGAAGCGTGCATTCTCCGCCTCGGTACCGATGGAAACGCGCAAGAAGGTCGGCATGCCGTAACTGGCTATCGGCCGCACGATCACGCCCTCGCGCAGCAGCGCCTGGTTGATCGGGGCCGCATCCCGAGCAAAATCTACAGCGATGAAATTGCCTTTCGAGGCAATCCACTGTAAGCCCAACTCCGCAAACGCGGTTTCCAGCTGGCGCATGCCAGCCGTATTGGCCTTGCGGCTGGCCGTGAGGTACTCGGTGTCATCCAGTGCTGCACAGGCCGCGGCCAAGGCCAGGCTGTTGACATTGAATGGCTGGCGCACCCGGTTGAGCACGCCGGCGATCTGCGCCGAGGAGATCGCATAACCTACCCGCAACGCTGCCAGACCATAGGCCTTGGAAAAGGTCCGCGATACCAGCAGATTGGGATGCGCCGCGAGAAACTCGAGTCCGTCCGGCAAATCACTGCCTTCGGCATACTCGATATAGGCCTCGTCCAGCACCACGAGCACCGACTCCGGCACACGCGCCAGAAAGCGCCCGAGCTCGTCGGCGCCGAACCAGGTGCCCGTCGGATTGTTGGGGTTGGCAATGAACACCACGCGGGTGTTCTCGTCGATCGCAGCAGCCATGGCGTCTAGGTCGTGTCCCCAGTTCTTCGCCGGCACCACCTTGCCGGTCGCACCGACGGCCTGAGTCGCGATGGGATAGACGGCAAAGGCATGCTCGCTGAACACTGCATTCAGCCCCGGCGCCAGATAGGCACGAGCCACCAGCTCGAGGATGTCGTTGGAACCGTTGCCCAAGGTGATCTGCTCGCTGCGTACGGCGTAGCGCTGCGCCAGACGCTGTTTCAACGCGAAACCGTTGCCGTCCGGGTAGCGGGTCAGTTCGGGAAGCTCCGCCTGGATGGCTGCCAAGACCTTGGGGCTCGGCCCGAGCGGATTCTCGTTACTGGCCAGCTTGACGATGCCGGCAGGGTCCAGATTCAATTCACGCGCCAGTTCATCGACAGGCTTGCCGGGCACGTATGGCGACAGTTTTTGCACGCCCGGCTGCGCCAGGGCGAGGAAATCACAGCTCATAGAAAAGTCTCAAGCTTGCAGCTGCAAGCCACAAGCAAAAGCCAGGCGTCGATCCGCTTGAAGCTTGAGACTTGTGCTTGCCGCCAGAGTATTTAAAGCACTGCCTTCGGATAGGAACCAAGCACCTTCAGTGCTACCGCCTCTTGGCCGATTTTCTCCAGCACGTCCTTGATCAAAGGATCCTGGTGATGCCCAAGGAAGTCGATGAAGAACACATAGGTCCACTTGCCGCTGCGTGACGGACGCGTCTCGATACGCGTGAGATCGATGCCATTGGCGTGGAAAGGGACCAGCAGTTCGTGCAGCGCACCCGGCTTGTTGCGCATCGACACGATGATCGACGTCTTGTCATCGCCAGTGGGCGGCACTTCCTGGCTGCCGATAATGAGGAATCGCGTGGAGTTATCCGGTCGGTCCTCGATCTTCTCGGCGAGTTTACGCAGACCATACAATTGAGCGGCCATGTCACCAGCGATCGCCGCGGAATTCCATTCGCTTTTCACCCGCTTCGCTGCATCGGCATTGCTGGAAACCGCCACACGTTCCACGTTCGGATAATGCGAGTCCAGCCACTTGCGGCACTGCGCCAAGGACTGGGCATGGGAGTAGATGCGCGTGATTCGATCGGTTTTGGTCGTCTCGCCCACCAGCAAATGATGGTGAATCCGCAGCTCGACCTCGCCACAGATGACGATGTCGTGTTCGAGGAAGCTGTCGAGAGTATGGTTGACCGCACCTTCAGTGGAGTTCTCCACCGGCACCACGCCGAAATTCACCGCGCCGGCGACAACCTCGCGGAACACTTCGTCGATCGCAGCCATCGGCTTGCTGATCACTGAGTGACCGAAGTGCTTGAGCGCAGCAGCCTGAGAGAATGTGCCTTCCGGCCCCAAATAGGCCACTCGCAGCGGTTGCTCGAGCGCCAGGCAAGAGGACATGATCTCGCGAAACAGGCGCGCAATCTCCTCGTTGTCCAGCGGCCCTTTGTTCAGCTCCATGATGTGCTTGAGCACCCACGCCTCGCGCTCCGGACGATAGAACACCGCCTGTTCGCCCTCGGCCAGGGTGGCGGTTTTCACTCGCGCAACGTCCTGGGCGCAACGCGCACGTTCGCTTATCAGCTCGAGGATCTTCTCATCGAGGCTGTCGATGCGTACGCGCAGCGCCTTGAGTTGATCGGCGTCGCTCATCAGCCGTGCTCCTTCTCGAACTCGGCCATGTAGGCAACCAGCGCCAGCACCGCGTCCAGACCGACCGCGTTGTAAATCGACGCACGCATGCCACCAACCGAGCGATGGCCTTTCAGGTTGAGCAGCCCGCGTGCATCTGCGCCGGCGAGGAACACCTTGTCCAGGCGCTCGTCCGCCAAGCGGAACGGAACGTTCATCCAGGAACGCGCATTGATACTGATAGGATTGGTGTAGAACTCGCTGGAGTCGATGAAACCGTAGAGCAGTTCCTTCTTGGCACGGTTGCGCTGCTCCATCGCCTCAACTCCACCCTGCTCCTTCAGCCACTCGAACACCAGCCCGGAGAGGTACCAGGAAAAGGTCGCCGGGGTGTTGTACATCGAGCCGTTGTCGGCGGCGACCTTGTAATCGAGCATGGTCGGGCAGCTGGAGCGGGCGCGGCCGAGCAGGTCTTCCCGGACGATTACCACCACCAAGCCGGATGGCCCGATGTTCTTCTGCGCGCCGGCGTAGATCAAACCGAACTGCGACACATCAATCGGACGCGACAGGATATCGGACGACATGTCCACTACCAGCGGGGTATCCCCCAGATCCGGCACCCAGTCGAACTGCAGGCCGCCGATGGTTTCGTTGCTGGCATAGTGCAAATAGGCAGCGTTGTCGCTCAGTTGCCACTCGTTCTGACCGGGAATGGCGAAGTAGTCGTAAGGCTTGGCCGTGGCCGCCACATTGACGATCCCGAAGCGACGCGCTTCCTCGATGCTTTTGCGCGACCAGATACCGGTATCGACGTAATCAGCAACGCCATCTTCGGGCAGCAGATTCAGCGGGATCTCGGCGAACTGCTGACTGGCACCGCCCTGCAGGAACAACACCTTGTAGTCGGAAGGAATCGACAACAGGTCACGCAGATCCTGCTCGGCCTTGCTGGCGATAGCCGTGTAATCGTCACTACGGTGACTCATTTCCATGACCGACAGGCCTTTGCCCTGCCAGTCGAGGAGTTCCGCCTGGGCGCGTTGCAGTACAGCTTCCGGAAGTGCAGCCGGACCGGCGCAGAAGTTAAAGGCGCGTTTGCTCACGTCGTTTGCTCTCAACTCGAATTAGATAACCAGCCATTCAGAACACTCGCCCCTCACCGGCTTGCGGTGAAAGGCGTCCAGCAGAAGCTATCGCTTGCCGTCGGAATCACTCCTCGTCGTCGGTCGGCACAACATCCGGCGACACGTCGCCACCACCGCCCAGCAACTCGTCTTCGCTCGGCTCAGTGCTGACCACAGGCATCTCCTTTTCCAGCGCGTTCTCGTCGAGGATGGCCTCGATGTCGTCCAGCACCTCTTCTTCCGACGGTTCCTGCACCCGCTCAAGGCCGACCAGATGCTCGTCCTTGCTCAGCTTGATCAGGGTAACACCCTGAGTGTTGCGCCCCAGCGACGACACCTCATCGACCCGCGTGCGGACCAGCGTGCCCTGATCAGAGATCAGCATGATCTCTTCACCCTCGAGCACCTGCACGGCGCCGACCAGAGGACCGTTACGCTCATTGGTGACCATGGCGATCACGCCCTGACCACCGCGACCGCGACGCGGGAATTCGGCCATCGCAGTGCGCTTGCCATAGCCTCGCTCGGATGCCGTCAAAATCTGCGCGCCTGGCTCGGGGATCAGCATCGAGATGATCCGCTGCCCTTCCAGCAGGCGCATGCCACGCACACCGCGCGCATTGCGCCCCATGATGCGCACCTTGCTCTCCTTGAAGCGGATGACCTTGCCGCCATCGGAGAACATCATCACTTCGCGTGCGCCATCGGTGACTGCAGCAGCAATGAGGGTGTCGCCCTCCTCCAGCTTCAGCGCAATCAGACCCGACGTACGTGGACGACTGAACTGCACCAGCGGCGTCTTCTTCACGGTACCTTTGGCTGTGGCCATGAAGATGTAGGCGCCGGTCGGCTCATCCTTCGCATCATCATCGCCCTCGTCGGATTCGCTTTCATCGGATTCGTCGTGTTCGATGACCAGCGCATCGTCGTCTAGCTCCTCGTCGCCTTCCGGCGCCTGCTTGCGCAGCGCCTCGAGATCGACCTGCAGCATCGCGGTGATGCGCTCACCCTCATCGAGTGGCAGCAGGTTGACCAGCGGTCGGCCACGAGAGGTACGCGACGCTTCGGGAATCTCGTAGGTCTTGAGCCAGTACACCTTGCCCTTGCTGGAGAACAGCAAGAGCGTGGTGTGGCTGTTGGCGACCAGCAGATGCTCGACGTAATCCTCTTCCTTCACTCCGGTTGCGGCCTTGCCGCGGCCACCGCGGCGCTGCGCCTGGTAGGCGGCCAGCGGCTGCGACTTGGCGTAGCCGCCGTGGGAAATGGTCACCACGCGCTCTTCTTCGGTGATCAGATCAGCCAGGGTCAGATCCAGGCGCGACTCGAGAATCTCGGTGCGCCGCGCATCGCCGAAGTCACGCTTGACGTTCTCCAGCTCCTCGCGGATGACTTCCATCAGCCGCACCGGGCTGGTCAGAATGCGGATCAACTCGCCGATCTGGGTGAGAATCTCCTGGTATTCGCTGAGCAGTTTCTCGTGCTCGAGCCCGGTCAGACGGTGCAGGCGCAGATCGAGGATAGCCTGAGCCTGTTCAGGTGAAAGGAAGTACTTGCCATCACGCAGGCCGTACTGCGGATCCAGCCCTTCCGGGCGACAGGCGTCCGCCCCGGCACGCTCCACCATCGCCTCGACCGCAGTCGATTCCCAGGCCGTGGAGATCAGCGCATCCTTGGCTTCAGCCGGCGTTGGCGAGGCTTTGATCAGCGCGATAACCGGATCGATGTTGGACAGCGCGACTGCCTGGCCTTCAAGGATGTGACCACGCTCGCGGGCCTTGCGCAGCTCGTAGACGGTACGCCGGGTAACGACTTCGCGGCGATGCCGAACGAAGGCTTCCAGCAGTTCCTTAAGATTCAGCGTGCGCGGCTGACCATCGACCAGCGCCACCACGTTGATGCCGAAAACGCTCTGCAGCTGGGTCTGTGCATAGAGGTTGTTGAGAATCACCTCGGGCACTTCGCCACGGCGCAGTTCGATGACCACGCGCATGCCGTCCTTGTCGGACTCGTCACGCAGCTCGGTGATGCCTTCGATCTTCTTCTCTTTCACCAGCTCGGCGATCTTCTCGATCAGCCGCGCCTTGTTCAGCTGGTAAGGCAGCTCGGTGATAACGATCTGCTGGCGCCCGCCTACCTTATCGATATCTTCAATATCGGCGCGTGCACGGATATAGATGCGGCCGCGGCCGGTACGATAGGCCTCGATGATGCCAGCACGGCCATTGATGATACCGGCGGTGGGGAAGTCGGGCCCGGGAATGAACTGCATGAGCTCATCGATGGTGATATCGGCATTGTCGATCAGCGCCAGACAGCCATCGATGACTTCGCCCAGGTTATGCGGCGGAATGTTGGTCGCCATGCCTACCGCAATACCGCTGGACCCGTTGACCAGCAGGTTGGGGATCTTGGTCGGCATGACCGCTGGAATCTGCTCGGTGCCGTCGTAGTTCGGCACCCAGTCCACGGTTTCTTTGTCCAGGTCCGCGAGTAGCTCATGCGCCAGTCGTGCCATGCGCACTTCGGTATAACGCATGGCCGCCGCGGAGTCGCCGTCGACCGAACCGAAGTTACCCTGGCCGTCGACCAGCATGTAGCGCAGCGAGAACGGTTGCGCCATGCGTACGATGGTGTCGTAGACAGCCGAATCGCCGTGCGGGTGATACTTACCGATCACGTCACCGACCACACGGGCGGACTTCTTGTACGGCTTGTTCCAGTCGTTGCCCAGCTCGCTCATGGCAAAGAGCACGCGGCGATGCACCGGCTTCAAACCATCGCGCGCATCAGGCAGCGCCCGCCCGACGATGACGCTCATGGCGTAATCGAGGTAGGACTGCTTCAGTTCGTCTTCGATATTGACCGGGAGGATTTCTTTGGCCAGTTCGCCCATGGAAGCCTGGTTCCTTATAGTCAGCAGGGTCCTGCGATAAGCGCGGGATGGTAACACAGGTCAGGCGGCGCGGGCTTCAGCCAGCAGGCGCGAAGCAACTGCCGACAAAGCCGCACGAACGCCCTGACATGCCGTAAATCAGTGCAAGCGTCTGCGGCTCATCAGTGCCGCCATCTTGGCGGCGTTGGGGCGCTCGACCACGCCTTTCTCGGTAACGATCGCATCGATCAGGTCGGCTGGCGTGACATCGAACACCGGGTTGAACGCCTCAACATCCGCGGCGAACCGCTGCCCGTTGACTTCCAGCAGCTCCGCGCCGGCACGTTCCTCGATCGGGATCTCCTCGCCGGTTTCCAGCTCCATGTCGATGGTCGAGCTCGGCGCCACCACCATGAACCGCACGCCGTGGTGCATGGCGAGCACCGCCAGCGAGTAGGTGCCGATCTTGTTCGCCACATCGCCATTGGCGGTAATGCGATCGGCGCCAACGATGATCCAGCTGATGCCACGCGTTTTCATCAGATGCGCCGCCGCCGAATCTACGTTCAGGCACACTGGCACCCCTTCACCTGCCAGCTCCCAGGCAGTCAGGCGCGAGCCCTGCAGCCAGGGGCGGGTTTCATCGACATAGACGCACTCGACCAGCCCCTCCAGATGGGCAGCACGGATCACCCCCAACGCGGTGCCAAAGCCTCCTGTAGCGAGGGCGCCGGTATTGCAGTGGGTCAACAGGTTCTGCGGATTGCCCTGATGCTTGCGAATCAGCTCGACACCGAACTGAGCCATGGTCAGATTGGCTTCGCGATCACTTTCGTGAATCGAAACAGCCTGTGCTTCAAGCGCGACCAGAGGATCTTCGCCGGGCTTGAGCCGTTCCAGTCGCTCGCGCATCTGAGTCAGCGCCCAGAACAAGTTGACGGCGGTCGGACGAGATTCTGCGAGGAGCTGGAAGTCCTCCTCAAGAGCCAGACGCCAGTCACCACCGCTGGCGAGCCGAGCACGCAGCCCCATCACCAGACCATAGGCGGCGCTGATACCGATGGCCGGAGCCCCACGCACCACCATATCGCGTATAGCGCCGGCAACGTCGGCGACCGAGTCATAGGTGTGCCAGAGTTCTTGCGTCGGCAGCTTGCGTTGATCCAACAAGCGCAGCCGACCCTCGCACCAGTCGATCGACTTCACCTTCTCCGCCGCCAGCAAGCGCTCGCGCATGACCATTCCCCAGCAATCAACAAAAGCCGGCAATTATACGCGGAAGCGACGGCCCGTATCGTGAAGTCGCAAACTCAAACTCGCGAAACCACAACTTTGCATTGATTTCTTCCATCCCTGAACCGCCCCCATGCCTCGCCACCACCCGCCGGATCCGGATTCCAGAAGCACATTCATGTACAGGATTCTGGGCGCTATCCCGTCAAGCTATTCGGCTAGTGTCCAGCTTTCGAGACACATCGATCCGCTCACGATCAACTGGCTCCTGAAAATGCTCCGGATATCAACCAATTAGCGGCTGGTATGGTTCTAGCCTGCAGCCCATGCGCGGGCGTTACGCACTCACAAGAACAAACCGTGCCTGCGACGTTTTCGTTCGCAAGGCCAGGAGATCCAACCAATAAGCGTGATCTTCGCCCTTGCTGCATTGGCCGTGCTGATGCTTGCCGCTTACCGCGGCTAACTCACCGCGAGCCTTACAAAGACCTCTTCGCCATCACACTGATCGCCACTACCGCGACGATCTTCATCATCGGCGTGTTCTACGCTACCGGCATCGTCTGATTACCTTTGCGCCGGCGGCAGCCGGCGCCTTCAAGGAGATAACTACAATGAATCTTGCAGGCAAAACCGCCCTCGTCACCGGCTCCACCAGCGGCATCGGCCTTGGCATCGCGTGTCGGCTGGCCATGGCTGGCGCAAACTTGGTAATCAACGGTTTCGGCGATGTCGAGCAGGCGCTGGGCGCGGTACGTCGCACCGGTGGGCAGGTGCGTCATCATCCAGCGGACATGAGCGATCCCGAGGAGATCGCCGCGCTCGTTGCCTTCGTCGAAAGCGAATTCGGCGCGCTAGACATCCTGATCAACAATGCCGGCATTCAGCATGTCGCACCGGTGGACGAATTTCCCGTGGAGCGCTGGGACAGCATCATCGCCATCAACCTGTCGTCAACCTTCCACACCACCCGGCTGGCGCTGCCCGGGATGCGCAAACGTGGCTGGGGACGCATCATCAACATCGCTTCGGTACACGGACTGGTCGGCTCTGCAGGCAAAGCCGCCTATGTCGCTGCCAAGCACGGCGTAGTCGGCCTGACCAAGGTGATTGCACTGGAAACCGCACGTGAAGCCATTACCTGCAATGCCATTTGCCCTGGTTGGGTGCTCACACCACTGGTTCAGCAACAGATCGACGACCGCGCGCAGGCCGATGGCGACCGTCTGCGGGCCCGTCACGACCTGCTTGCCGAGAAACAGCCATCGCTGGAATTCGTCACACCCGAACAGCTCGGCGAGTTGACGCTCTATCTGTGCAGTGATGCGGCGGCGCAGGTCCGCGGCGTGGCCTGGAACATCGATGGTGGCTGGATCGCTCAGTAACAACCGATAAGGCATTCATGAACAATCACGCCGCTCCCTAGCGCCCTCCCATGCCCGGAAATTCAGTTGGAGGTCGGCATACAACACTGACGCACCACGTCTCATGCCTGCTCTGAAGCGCCGAGCGCCGGACCATCCGAAGCAGACGATCAGCTCATCAAGCTGGCCATCAGCTGTGCAAACAGGTTAGGGAGAGGCAAAAATACTGCAATACCTATACACCTAGGTATTTTTGTATAGCTTTGTGATATCTTTTCGCCACCGCAGCCATTTCCAGCCATTGACTGCCTCAGCGAGAGATCCCCAATGAATCTGACCGTAAAGTTGAAACTAGGCCTGAGCTTCGCCGCACTGACCCTTGTCGTGCTGTTCGTCTCCGTTCTGAGCCTGTTTGAGTTGGCCAGGTCCAACAACACGTTCCTGGGTTACGTACAAGGTGTAAACGCTCGCCAGGAGCTCGCCGCCCAACTCCTCGTCGCGGCGCAGCGTCGTGCCGTTGCTGCCCGCAACCTGGTGTTGACCGTCGCTGACGTCGATCTGAATCGGGAGCGTGCCGTGGTGCTCGAGGCACACCGCGACGTTCAAACGCGTCTCGAAGATCTGAAAAATGCCTTGGGCAGGCTCCCCGTAACACAGTCAGAAAAAGAGCGGCAGTTGCTTGCCGAGATTTCCCGCGTTGAAGATCTGTACGGACCGGTTGCGCTGAATATCGTGGAGCGCGCCATCGCTGGACAGCGCGATGAAGCCATCGTACGAATAAACCGCGATTGCATCCCGCTGTTGCGGCAGCTCCTGGCTGCAGGAGAAGCCTATATGCAGCACAGTCGAAAGACGGCGAACGATGATGTACAAGCCGAACTCAGCGAATACGAAACTCAGCGCAACCTGATGATTGCAGTCTGCACATGCGCTGTGTTGCTCGCTCTGGGGCTCGGTATTGGCATCGTCAGAAGCCTGCTGCGGACCTTGGGCGCCGAGCCGCTTGAGCTTTCCGCCGCCGCGCAACGCGTGGCCTCCGGCGACATGCGCACCTTACCGGGCGCAGACCAAGCGCCCGCGGGTAGCGTCATGGCGTCTCTTCGCGAGATGCAGCAGCACCTCGGCGAGCTGATCGGCCAAGTGCGCAATTCGGCGCAGACCATATCCGGCGCCGCGGCGGAGCTGTCGAACGCAACCGAACACGCGAGCGCTGGCGTGGTGGCTCAGCGGCAGGAAGTCGATCAGGTCGCCACTGCGATACACGAGATGGCGGCAACCGTTCAGGAAGTCGCTCGCAATTCGGAACAGGCGGCCAGCGCAGCGCTCTGCGCTGATCAGCAAGCCCAGGCCGGTGAGGCCACGGCGCGCGAGGCGGTCAGCCAGATCAAGCAGCTCGCCAAGGAAGTGGCGGAGTCTACCGGTGCCATGGCGCGCCTCAAGCAAGAGAGCGCACAGATCGGAGGTGTATTGGACGTCATCAAGTCCGTCGCCGATCAAACCAATCTACTGGCCTTGAACGCTGCCATCGAAGCGGCACGCGCAGGCGACGCTGGTCGTGGGTTTGCCGTGGTGGCCGATGAAGTTCGCACGTTGGCACGGCGCACTCAGGATGCCACGGTGGAGATCCAATCGCTGATAGAAGGACTACAGCGCATCGCCGAAGAAGCCGCGGCGACCATGCATAACTGCAGTGAGCTAACTGAGCGCACCGTCGCCGGGGTGGACGATACGGGCGCCGCAGTCGCCGATATCACCCGCATGATTACTGCCATTCAGGGGATGATGCAGCAGATTGCAGCTGCAACAGAGGAACAGAGCGCCGTAGCCGAAGAGATCAGTCGTAGCGTCACGCGGGTCAGAGATATTGCCGATGAGTCAGCCGCGTCCACGGAGCAGACCGCCGCCTCCAGCGTGGAACTGGCACGCCTCGGCGGTGCATTGCGCCAGCAAGTCGGACACTTTCAGGTTTAACACCTCGGGAGACGAAGGCTGAAGCCGCGGCAAGGCGGGATGAGGCGACACGGGCCCTGCTGAGGCGGGGCTCGCTGCCGCGGCACCGAAGGTGTCGGTTCCCAACCGGTCGACCACCTTCGGCGCTGCAGCCAGCCACCCATAAGAAGCCTATCCATGAAAGGCTTGATTCTGGGGTCGCAGTTGTTCCCAATGAGGTGGTCGCACCGGGCAATTCGCTGTCGTTAATAACGCGGCTGGGCGTCAACAGTGGCGAGGTCTGGTCTGTCCCGGAACTGGTGGACAGGTAGTTAAGAGCTATGGACTACAGCTGGTTCAAAGACAAGGACGAACGCGCAAAATGTGCTCTGGCATGGAGCTGGCTCGAGAAAAACAAGCCCAGGCTAACGTGGCGCGCCGAGCCCTTTACAAAGCTCACTGAGCTGCTGGAGTTTTTCGACCATAGCGGAGCCTCAGACGAGGAAAAGGAACTCTATGTCGACAAAATTAAGAGGCGCTGGAGCACGCAAAAAACGCGCGAGAAGGCTGTCGAGAAGAAGCAATACAACTTTGTGCTCCCCCTGAGCGTCAACGCAGTCCTGGACAAGCTTGCTGAAGAGCACGAGCTATCCAGAACCAAGGTCTTGGAGATGCTTATCCTGAGCGAGGAACAGCACGAGCTGTATCTCCCGAAACAACCCTCCAGATGAGCCATCTGGAGCCTCGAAAACCCAGTGGCACAAAAAGTGGCACAAAATTCGATCGAGACAGAAAACCATCAGGCATAAAAAAATCCAGTCACCGCTAAGTGACTGGATTTTCTAGGGTTTTTTGGTCGGGACGGAGTGATTCGAACACTCGACCCCTTGCACCCCATGCCGGAGGTCGACCTTACAAAGCATTGATTTTAAAAGGGTAATTCTGAGCGCTCGCTGCAGCCATTGCTCTACTCTATCCAACGGTTTTCAATGGTTCCCCGCAAAAGTCCCTGAAACTAAGTCAGGGATACCCGTAGTCGATCGGCGACACTACACGTTGCCGATAAAGTATGCAGTGCCGATCGTGCATTAATCTGCTTCTCGATACCCTCAATCAACTGATGCACTGCCTGCTCGTCCAGACGTACCCAAGCTGATAATACGGTGGTAGGTAGAACTCATCCGAAGACTCATCGAGGCTGCACTGGTGTTAATCACCTTTTGCGATACGTTTACTTTTCACCCTGCAGGCATGCCAGAGGAGTGATCACTCGCTGCCGCCGCGGCGCTGTCAAATATCCTGCTCCAGCAGAGCGCCATGCTTCTGTAGCCACGCCTTGGCTTTATCCATTGTTGGCGCCTGTGCGTTCACGATGTTCCAGAAACGGGGCGTGTGGTTAGGTTCGATAAGGTGGGCCAGCTCGTGCACCACTACATAGTCGATCACGAACATAGGCGCCTTGATCAAGCGCCAGTTGAAGATCACGTTGTCGTTCGGTGTGCATGAGCCCCAGCGGTATTTGCCGTCCCCGACTTTGGCTTCCTTGTAAGTGACCCCGAGGTGGTTGGCGTACATCTTCACGCGCGGCAGTATTTTCTCCTCGGCGCGCGCCACGAACCAGTTGCGGAATGCCGCTGACTTGCCCGCCAGCGCCTGCGGCACTAAGAATTTCTGCTCGAATCGGATGCCCCCATCGCCTGCCACCAGTTCAATGCGGTAATACCGCCCCAGGTAGGGCAGGGACTCTCCAGCCACCAACTCCTTTCCCGGCGGATGCGGCAGCGGGCTGTATTTCTGTGCATGGCGGGTCTTTTCGTAAAGCCACAGCTTGCGCGATTCCACGATCTGACGAATCTTTTCCGGCGCTGTGCCTTCCGGCGCTTTCACCACTATGGAACGGTCACGCTCGACAGAAATGGTGAGACTCTTGCGCTTCGAGTAGATAACCTTGAATCGCCCCGGATTTCTTAGACACTTTCCAGGCTCAGTAAATGTCGCTTCTCAAACTCTACCGGTGACAGCTGG
>NZ_JAOEIY010000003.1 GCF_025966695.1 Stutzerimonas sp. S1
GAGGTGCACGAGGTCGAGCTGGAAGGCATCTTCGTGCAGATCGGCCTGCTGCCCAACAGCGAATGGCTCAAGGGCACACTGGAGCTGTCGCGCTTCGGCGAGATCATCGTCGACGCCAAGGGCCAGACCAACATCCCCGGTGTGTTCGCTGCTGGTGACGTGACCACGGTGCCGTACAAGCAGATCGTGATCGCCGTCGGCGAAGGCGCCAAGGCCTCGCTGAGTGCCTTCGATCACCTGATCCGCACCTCCGCGCCGGCCTGACCGGGCGTCGTTAGGAAAGAGGGGAGCAGTCCTAGGGCTGCTCCCCTTTTTTCGTTCTGGCGGTCGAATCGGCGAAGGATAGATGCGCGCCCTCTGCGGTCTATCCCTTTACACCGGATCCGCAATGGCTCGGTGGAAGCGAGCGCTCAGCGGGCCTGCATGGTGTGCTGGCGCACATGTCTGAGCAGTCCATGGAGCTATCCACGAATGATGAATGCGGATATGCCGCAAGCCTCCCGCGGGGAAGTGCTGACCTACGCCAATCGCGCAAACGAACCCGCCCATGAAAAGACCGTCCACGCCGAGCTGGCCAGGCGACTCGCCGCGCTGCAGGGCATGGTGTTCGGCGGTGAATATGATCCGACGGGTAAGCACACCGGTACGTTCTACGTCATCCCCTCAGGCACCATCGTCGGGCTCGAGGATGCACGGCGGCTGGGCCTGAGCAGCGAGCGCGATCTGTTCGGCGGTGTGGTACCGCAGGGTTTCATCGCCACCAAGGCGATCACCCATCCGCTGGTGCGCCCCGATGCCGAAGCGCCGGTCGGCTGGTCACGGGAGTTTGGTGCCCAGGTCCAGGGCAGTGTGCTGACTGGCTACAGCGTGTTCAGTCTCGATGATGCGCGCGATGCCGGACGGCGTCTGCTCAACGAGGGCGCGCTGCGTATCAAGCCGGTGCGAGCAACTGGCGGTCGCGGTCAGGAGCGCGTCGACAACCCGCTGCAGCTGGAGCAGGCGCTGCTGGCGCTGGATCAGGACGAGCTGAGAGAGTTCGGGTTGGTGCTGGAGAGCAATCTGGAACACGTGACCACGTTCAGCGTGGGTCAGGTACGGGTTGGCGGGCAGCTGGCGAGCTATCACGGCACTCAGCGTCTGACTGCCGATAACCTCGGCGAGATGGTCTACGGCGGGTCCGATCTGGTGGTGGTCAGGGGCGGCTTCGACGCACTGCTGGCCCTTGAGCTGAACGAGACGACGCGCCTTGCGGTGTCCCAGGCGCAGGTCTACGACGAGGCGGCCAGCGCGTGCTATCGGGAATTCTTCGCCTCGCGACGCAACTACGACATTGCTCAGGGCATCGACGCGCGTGGCCGGCCCTGTTCTGGCGTGCTGGAGCAATCCTGGCGCATCGGCGGTGCCAGCAGCGCGGAGATCGCGGCGCTGGAGCGCTTCAGCCAGGACGCTTCGGCCACCGTCGTGCGTGCATCGTCGCTGGAGCTATACGGAGAACGGCAGACGCCCCCGGATGGCGCGACCGTACTGTTCCGCGGCGAGGACGCCGAGGTGGGCTTCATAACCAAGTGTGTGATGGTGGAGGACTATGGCAACCCATAGCGAGACGGTCGACATCCTGGTCGGTGACGAACATATCGCCGGTACTTTCCTGACGCCGCCGGAGAAGATGCCCGGGGTGCTCTTCGTGCATGGCTGGGGCGGCAGTCAGCAGCGCGACCTGACGCGTGCACGCGGCATAGCCGGGCTTGGCTGCATCTGCCTGTCGTTCGATCTGCGCGGGCATGCGCAGACGGCCGCACAGCAGCAGACCGTGACCCGTGAGCAGAATCTGCACGACCTGCTGGCCGCCTACGATCTGCTGGCGGCGCACCCGCATATCGACCCGGCAGCCATTGCCGTGGTCGGGACCAGTTATGGCGGCTATCTGGCGGCGATCCTCACCGCGCTGCGGCCGGTGAAATGGCTGGCGCTGCGCGTGCCTGCGCTCTACTGCGACGACGACTGGGACATGCCCAAGCGCCAGCTTGATCGCGACACGCTCAATCGCCTGCGCCGCCGTCGCGTGCTCGCCGAGGAGAACCGGGCGCTGGCCGCCTGTGCGGCATTCCAGGGCGATGTACTGATCGTCGAGTCGGAGGAAGACAGCTATGTCCCGCACGAGACCATCATGAGTTATCGCGCGGCGTTCCAGCGTACCCACTCGCTGACCCACCGCATCATCGACGGCGCCGACCATGCGCTGAGCAGCGACCGCTGTCAGGAGGCATACACGTCGATACTGGTCGATTGGGCTACCGAGATGGTCATCGGGGCGCGGCTCGACGAGAAGTCCCAAGAAGGTTTCAAGGCGGTCAACGAAGCGTAAGTCGCCTGCCGCGCGCTCTCGACATTGGCTGTTTCACTCCGGCGGCGTCGGCGCTGGCGGCGGGCCGACGAAGCGGCTCCAGCGGCGGTCGAGTACCTGCTGCTTGAGTACCTCGATGATGTCCACCAGCACTTCCTCCAACGCCAGATCGGTGCTTTCGTCCTGGTACAGCCAGGCATCGAAGAATTCGTCGGCCAGGTTGTGCGCCAGCGCCTGGAACTGCGGGCCGCGCAGACCATCGATGGCCCCCTGCAACAGGCGTGCGACCACGTCGCGCAGGGCATGGTCGAGGCTGTCGCCGAGATGGCTGCCGAGCGGTAATCGACGCAGCTTGCGTAGTTCCGGGTTGTCGGCAAGTGCCTGGTGGATCAGTCCGTCGAGGTAACCCTCGATGGCGCCGCGATTGTCCCGGTAGCCTACCTCCAGCATGTTCTGCAGGCGGCGCGCCAGATCATTGAGCAGGCGCTGTTTGCGCGGCCGCACGACCTCATCGATCAGCCGACGGGACAGATCGTTGCTGGCACCGATTTCCTGCTGCAGACGACCGAACAGGCGCACCATCACGCGGTCGGCCAGCTCCTCGATCAGCAGCACGTAGTAGCGATTGAACACGCCGTAGATCGCCCAGCTGCGCATGTCGATCAGCCCCAGACGCTGCAGGCGCACCAACAGTGCGCCAATGCGCAGCACCCGCAGCCAGCGCAAACCCGCCAGGGGGATGCAGCCGAGCACGTCGTACCAGTGGGCGAACGGGTAGTAGTACCAGCGCGCATAGCGCCGCTCGAACAGCGCCACGGTCCAGCCGAGCAGTACGTCGAGGATGAACAGGCTGACGAAGCCCAGGTCGATGTACTGGAAGTTCCGATGAATATGCTCTGCGTAGCGCGCGTGCAGTTGCGGCAGCCAGCGGGCGAGCGCGTCATTGATCGGCTGCAGGACGAACAGACTGTCGAACAGCAGCAGCGCGAGATTCACGCAGACCAGCAGGACGATGCACGCCTCCCACGCAGCGTGCAGACCTTCGCGGGTGCGCACGCGCGGGTCGAGCGGCCGTTCAGGCATGCGGCGCCTCGGCGGCCTGCCAGAGCACCTCGGCGCAACCCTGGCGGCGCGCGATCAGGCGGGCGGCGACGAACAGCAGATCGGACAGGCGATTCAGATAGCCCAGCAGTTCGCCGCGCAATGGCTCGTCGGCGTTGAGCTGCTGGCAGCGCCGCTCGGCAGTGCGCGCCATGCTGCGGCACAGGTGGGCCAGGGCAATCAGTCGCGAGCCGCCGGGCAGGATGAACTCCTTCAGCGGGCCAAGCTCGGCGTTCCACTGATCGATAGCGGCTTCCAGACGGGTGATTTCTGCCGCATGCAATGCCTGGTACTCGGGCATCGCCAGCTCCCCGCCGAGGTCGAACAGGCGATGCTGGCAGGGCGCGAGCACGGGTATCAGCTCGGCCAGATCCGGCCACTGCAGCTGGGCTTCGGCCAGCTCGGCGAGCAGCAGACCGAGTTGGCTGTTAAGCGTGTCGACTTCGCCCATTGCCTCCACGCGCGGATGGTTCTTGGTCACTCGGCGCCCGTCACCCAGGCCGGTTTCGCCTGTATCGCCCGTGCGGGTGTAGATCTTCGACAGTCGGTTGCCCATGCAATAGTCCTTGAATCATGCGCTCGCCGGTTCGGCCGGTGAGCTCAATGGCAGACGCAGGGTGAAAGTCGTGCCGTGATCGGGCTGGCACTGCACCTCCATCTGCCCCTGGTGATTGTTGGTAATGATGAAATACGAGACGGAAAGCCCCAGGCCGGTTCCCTGGCCGACTTCCTTGGTGGTGAAGAACGGCTCGAAGATGCGCTTGCGTACGGACTCCGGGATACCGCCGCCGTTGTCCTCAACCTGAATTTCGGCCCACGGTGGATTCAGCCGGGTGCGCAGGATGATGCGTCCGGGCTCCTCGCGCTGATTCTGATGGATTGCCTGGGCGGCGTTCTTCAGCAGGTTGAGCAGCACCTGTTCCAGTTCGTTGGCGATGCAGGGGACGCGATCGACCTGCGGATCGAAGTCGCGAATGATCTCGATCGACTTGAAATCGAAACCTTCCATCAGGGCGAAGTCGTTGCCGGCGATCTCCAGCGCCTGGTCGATCAGCATCGGCAGCTGGCAGTCGGCCAGTTGGCGGTTGCTCATGCGGCTGAAGTTGAGCATGTGGCTGACGATCTTCGCCGCGCGCGAGCCGGCCTGCTGGATGCCGTCGAGCATCTGCGGCACCTCGCGTTTTTGCAGATAGAGATTCACCGCCTCCAGGCTCACCCCCGTTTCCTCAGCCGCTTCGCGGTTGCGCTCGAGATCGGCCGAAAGCCGGCGGCGGATGTTCTGCGCGTTGTGCAGGATGGCGCCAAGCGGATTGTTGATCTCGTGAGCCATGCCGGCGGCCAGACTGCCGACCGAGAGCATCTTCTCCGACTGCACCATCATCTCTTCCATGTTGATGCGCTGGGTGATGTCGTCGATGCGGATTACCACGCCGCGGCCGCCCCCGCCCATCAGCGGATAGAAGGTCAGTGCGTAGTGTCGCAACTCGTCGTTGCGCCGCCAGGTGACGCGCTCGATCTTCTCCACCTGCTGGCGCTCGGAGGTGTGGCGGATCTGTTCGAGGAACGGCTTGAGCGGCTCGAAGGCAATGAACACCGGCTGGTTCAACGCCTCGTCCAGTGGCGTGCCGGACAGCACGCTGGCCTCCTGATTCCACTGGGTGACGTAGAGCTGTTCGTCCAGCGCAATGAGTGCCGAGGGCATCGAGTCGATGATGCTGTTGAGGTAGTTCTGGAAGCCGGTGAGCTTCTTCTCGATCTTGCTGCGCACCTGCACCTCCAGCTCCAGCCGGCGGTTGGAATTGCGCGTCTCCTCGGCCAGCCCCTGGGCATGGTCGAAGGCTTCCTGGGCGTCATCTCGGGCGCGCTTGAGCTGTTGTTCGCGCGCCTCCATGCGCGACAGCATGGTGTTGAAGGCGTCGGCCAGGCGACCGATCTCGTCCTGATTCTTCGGCAGGGCGCGCAGGGAATAGTCCTCATCGCGCGTCACCTGGCGCGACAAGGCCTCCAGGTCGCGAATCGGCCGTGTGATCAGTTGGCGGATCTGCCGCGCCACCAGCACCCACAGCAGCAGGCTGGCCAACAGGATGGCGATGCTGGCGGTCAGCGTTCCGGTGTAGAAGGCGCCGGGCAGCTCGCTGCTGGCGACCATCAGCAGATGGCCGGGCCTGCCGCCGGGCTGCGGCAGTTCGACCAGCAGGTTGGCGCGGATTTCCCCGGCCCGCCATGCGGCGACGTCGTTGAGTCGTGCCGGCAGCTTCAGGCGGTCGCCGCGCTGCAGTTGCGCCAGGCGATTGCCGTCGACGTCGTAGATCACCGCGGCGCGCAATGGCGCGTAGTTGTCCAGGCGCCGCAACACCGTCTCGGCGGAATCGGCGGACGCCAGCGCGGCCTGACTCAGCTCGTCGGTGGCGAACAGTTCGCCGATGGTGTGCATGGCCTGCGGCGCGACGCTTTGCCGCGAGATCCAGTAGGCGGCACTGATGAAGGCCAGGTTGGAAACCAGCAGTACCGCGGCGAGCAGCACGAGCAGGGCGATCAGCAATTTGCGGCCGACCGGCAGGTTTTCGAGGCGCTGGCGCAGGGTCATGACGGCTACGGATGACGGGAAGGTCCAGGCAGGGTAACGGTGCCTTAGTCGGTGGGCAATCCGCGATGGCTCAGGTGGTCGGCCAGGCGCTGCCTGAGGGCGGTGAGCGCGGGTAGCACGACGCCCAGCCGTGCGGCGCTGGCACAGGCGTAGCCGAGCAGATAGCTCACCTCGGTACGCCGCCCGGCGGCCACATCCTGATACATGGACGAATAGTTGGTCGCCGTCGCCTCGATGACGCGCAGCACGTCCTGCGCCAGGTCCACGGCGGCGTCGGGCTGGCCATTGACACGCAGCAGTACACCGAGTTCGTCGCACAGCGCGAGAACTTCCGTCCGGTGGGCCAGCAGTCCGCCGTTGCGGCAGTCGTACAGCACGGTCAGCGGATTGATGGCGCAGTTCAGGGCGAGCTTGCGCCACAGGCGCGCCAGGATGTCTTCGCTCCACTGGTGCGCGATGCCCGCCGCAGCCAGCGCACCGAGCCACGTGGGCGGGGTGGTGTCACGTGGATCGCCCAGCCAGTTCTGCCCTTGCCCGGCGAAGACCACGTCGAAGTCGCCTTGCCGGTAGGCGCCTTCGGTGCTGGAGACGAAGATGCAGCGTGTCTGCGGCCAGCGCTCGGCCACCGCCTGCTGGCTGCCAAGGCCGTTCTGCAGCAACAGGATGTCGCAGTGCGGCGCTAAGCGTGACGCCACGCTGGCGACGGCCGCCTCGACATCATAGGCCTTGCAGGCAACCAGCAGACGCCGGATCGGCGTCGTTGCGTCGGGCAGTTCTGCCGGGATGGGCTGGAAGATGAGCTGGCCATCTTCACGGAGGCGGAGCCCGCCAGCCGCCTGATAGGCGCTCAGCCGCGTGCTGTTGCGCAGAATCAGGCACACCGCGTCGCCGGCGCGGGCCAGGCGGATGGCCCAGAGACTGCCGAGACTGCCGGCGCCAAGGACGTGCCAAGTCATGTCAGGCCGGCTGCTTCACGCGCAGCGGGACGATGCGCCCGGTGCTGTAGGAACTGGGCAGCAGTGCACTGGCGCGGTCGAGAATCGCCTGCGCATCGAGTGGAAGACCACTGGCATCCAGTGTCACCAGGCAGATGCCGGCCTTGAGCGAAATGAATCCCTCGCTGGTCTTGAACGCCTTGAGGTTGAGGCCCTCGTGCAGGCGCTTGAAGCTGCTCGGCGAGCAGCTGGCGAGGTCGTCGACCAACGCCAGCACGCCGAAATGCAGGTCGTCCATCCGCGCCAGCACATCCAGCGGTCGTACCAGTTGCCGCAGTCGCGTAGCCACCGCGCACATCAGCTCTTCATGGAAAGCTTGGCCATGGCGTTCGCGTAATGCAGGTACGTCCGGCAGACCGATGTGCAGGTAGCAGAGCGCGGTGTCACGGTTCTCCATCTGCCGCAGGCTGGAGCCGAGGCGCTGGCACAGATAGCGCGCGTTGCCCAGGCCGGTGAGCGGGTCCACCAGATTGCGCTGTTCGAGGGTGGCGACATTCTCGGCGAGCTGCCGATTCTCTTCCTTCAGGCGCTGCAATGACCCGCAAAGGCGCTCGGCAGCGAGCACCCGGGGCAACAGTTGCTCATGCATGGTCGCCTTGTTGATGAAGTCGTCGACGCCGTGGTCGAACGCGTGGCCCAGCACATCGACGCCTTCCCGGCCAGTGAGCAGGATGATGTAGGTGTAATGGCCGTTCTTGGCGTCCTCCTGGCGTACCTTGGCGGTGAGCTGCAAACCGTCGGTTTCCGGCATCAGCCAGTCGGCCAGCAGGACATTGGCAGGGCGCTCGGCCAGCAGTGCGAGTGCGTTGTCGGCACTGCTGGCGAAGCGGATATCGGTATAGCCGGCCTTGGCCAGTGCGCGGCCGATCATGACGCTGGAGAATTTGGCGTCATCGACGACCAGGATCCCGAGGGAAGGGTTGGACATGGGCAAGCTCAATCAATGGAGAAGTGGACGTCCTGTCACGCTTTGCCGGAGTACCGGGCGTTGTCACGTCGAGCGGTTATAATGACCGCGCTTTTTTTACCGTCAAGCCAGGCGCGGCTCGGTCCTCACCGTCGCGCTAAACATCTGGAGGAAGCCCCATGCCCTCGTTCGACGTGGTGTCCGAGCTGGACAAACACGAAGTCACCAACGCGATCGATAACGCCATCAAGGAACTGGATCGTCGTTACGATCTGCGCGGCAAAGGCTCGTTCGAGCAGAAGGAGCTGACCGTGCAGCTGACGGCTGATGCCGATTTCCAATTGGAGCAGATGATCGAAATCCTCAAGTTGAGCCTGGTCAAGCGCAAGATCGATATCCAGTGCCTGGAGTTCAAGGATCCCTATCCGTCGGGCAAGGTCGTCAAACAGGAAGTGGTGCTGCGCGAAGGCATCGACAAGGAGTTGGCGAAGAAGATTGTCGCCCATATCAAGGACGCCAAGCTCAAGGTGCAGGCCGCCATTCAGGGCGAGCAGGTGCGGGTGACCGGCAAGAAACGCGATGACCTGCAGGAAGCCATCGCCCATCTGCGGGCCAAGGATTTCGGCATGCCGCTGCAGTTCAACAATTTCCGCGACTGATTTCGCCACGTGCAGGCGTGTCTTGTCGTTTCGAGCGCCCGGCCAGATCCGGGCGCTGCTTTTTTGAGGAGTTTCTGACGTTATGGAAATGAGTGTGGATTATCTGGTCGAGCTCTCCGAGGCCTGGCTGCCGGTCGTCCTGCAATACGGCAGCAAGGTGTTGCTGGCGCTGATCACACTGCTGATCGGCTGGTGGCTGATCACTGCGCTGACCAACAAGGTCAGCGCGCTGCTACGCAGGCGTCAGGTCGACCCGACGCTGCACGGCTTCATCGGCAGCCTGGCGGGTATCGTGTTCAAGGTGCTGCTGCTGGTCAGCGTCGCTTCGATGATCGGTGTGGAAACCACCTCGTTCATCGCCGCGATCGGCGCCGCCGGCCTGGCGATCGGTCTGGCGCTACAGGGCAGTCTGGCTAACTTCGCCGGTGGCGTATTGATCCTGCTGTTCCGGCCGTTCCGCGTTGGCGAGTGGATCGAGGCCCAGGGGGTCAGCGGCACGGTGGACTCCATCCAGATCTTCCACACGGTGCTCAAGACGGGGGACAACAAGACGGTGGTGGTGCCCAATGGCAGCCTGTCCAATGGCCATATCACCAACTATTCGCGCGAGCCGCGGCGGCGTGCGGATATCAATGTCGGCATCGACTACAGCAGCGATATCAAGCTGGCACGCAAGATCCTGCTGGAAATCGCCGAAGATCCGCGGGTGCTGCGCGAGCCGGAGCCGATGGTGGTAGTCACCGGGCTGGGCGACAACGCGGTGAACCTGTCGCTGCGCGTCTGGGTGGCGAATGGCGACTTCTGGCCGGTCACCTTCAGCTTCACGGAGCAGGCCAAGGAGCGTCTGGCCGAGGCTGGCGTAGGTATTCCCTTCCCGCAGCGGGTGGTGCATCTGGTGCAGAACTGACAGGCATCGAGCACAGCAAAAAGCCGGCGTAAGCCGGCTTTTTGCGTTCAGGGTCGTTCGGTGACGACGACACGCTCGGGGTCATCCGCCTTGCGGTGGCCGCGGCGCCATTGCCAGACGATCAGCACCAGCGTCGGCACGCCGAGCAGGGCGGTGACCAGGAAGAAATTGCTGTAGCCCAGGTGTTCGACCATGACGCCCGAGTAGCCGCCGAGCAGGCGCGGCAACAGCAGCATCAGTGAACTGAGCAAGGCGTACTGGGTGGCGGAGAACTTCAGATTGGTCAGGCTCGACAGGTAGGCGACGAAGGCGGTCGAAGCCAGCCCGCCGCTGAAGTTGTCGCAGGAAATGGTGACGATGAGCATGTTCAGGTTGGCGCCCATCTGCACCAGCAGCATGAACATCAGGTTGGTCGCCGCCGAGGCGACGCCGCCGATGAAGAGGATCGGCAGGATGCTGAAGCGCACGATCAGCAGGCCACCGAAGGCGGCGCCGAGCAGGGTCATTATCAGCCCGAACAGTTTGCTCACACTGGCGATCTGGTCTTTGGAGAAGCCCTGGTCGATGTAGAAGACGTTGGCCATCACGCCCATCACCGTGTCCGACATCCGGTAGGTGGCGATCAGTCCGAGCAGCAGCAGTGCCTGCCAGCGGTAGCGCAGGATGAAATCGGTGATCGGCGTGAGTACCGGCCCCATCAGGATGCGCCCACGCGCTGACAGGCAGCCCCAGCAGATCAGCAGGTACATGGTGCCCCGTGGCCAGTAACCGCCCCAGTACGACTGGAACATGCCGGTGGTCGACACCATCAGGATGATCAGCACGATCACCGAAACCGCCTGGTGGACGAAGTCGAAGCGCGGCGGACGCTGCTTCTGTCCGGCCTGGTGGAGGATGTGGCGCACCGGTATCAGCAGCGAACGGCCCATCGGCGAAATCGAACCAAGGATGAACAGCGCATAGAGCGTTGCGCGCGGCCACGCCTGGGCAATCAGCGCATTGATCATCGCTGGCACGGAAATCAACAGCACCAGCAGCAGGCCGACGGCGGCGAGCTGGTGGTTGAAGCTGTAGCGCGCGGGCTCGTTGGGCAGCGGTGTGCCGGCATCCGGTTCATGGATCACCAGGCTGGTGACCAGACCGGGGACGATCAGCAGTGCGAAGGCGAGATAGGTGAAGCTCCAGGCGGTCTGGTCGTAGTTCAGGTTGCTGGAGCCCAGCCACTCGGCGAGGAACAACGCGCCGGCGCTGGCCAGCAGCATGGCGATGCGATAGCCGGTCATGTAACTCGCCGCCAGGGTCGCTTGCAGCTTGTCCTCGGCGATTTCCAGGCGGTAGGCGTCGATGGCGATATCCTGCGTGGCGGAGGAAAAGGCCACCAACACCGCCAAGGCAATCAGCATGGTCAGGTTGTACTGCGGATTGCACAGTGCCATGCCCACCAGCCCGAGGGCGATCAGTGCCTGCGAGAGCACCAGCCACGAGCGCCGCCGCCCGAGCGCGCCGATCCACGGCAGCCGCCACTGGTCGAGCATCGGCGACCAGACCCACTTGAATGCATAGGCCAGACTGATCCAGCTGGCGAAACCGATGGTTTCCCGCGAGACGCCCGCCTCACGCAGCCACACTGACAACGTGGAGAACACCAGAACAGCGGGAAGACCAGCGGCGAAGCCCAGCAGCAGCAGGGCCAGGCTGGCGGGACTGGCGTAGGCGGCTAGCGCAGCGCGCCAGGTTTCACGGGACATACATCGACTTTCTGTACGGGGTGGGCGAAGCGCGCACTCTAACCGCTGTGCTCCGTCGAATGCCAGCCGTGGCGACGCACGTCCACGCGGTCGTTGATGATGGTCAAGCCCTCGGCGCGCAGGCGCATCCGCTGTTCGTGACCGGCTGGCGTTCCGGCCGGCAGGCTGAGGCGGCCGCCGGCGGCAATTACCCGGTGCCAGGGCAGGCTGGTGTCATCCGGTAGTTGCGACATCACCCGGCCCACCCAGCGCGCCGCTCGTCCGAGACCGGCCATGGCGGCCAGTTCGCCGTAGCTCACGACCTTGCCTGGCGGTATCTGCGCCATCACCAGATAGATGGCAGCGCGACGGGTTTGCGCATCGGCATCCGGCGCAAGCAGGGGCGGTTGCTCGGTCATCGTGGCGTTCCTCGAGGTGGTGGGGATGGTCGGCTGGCCAGTTGAAAATGAACCAGATTCCCATTCGGCGGTCTGTGCTTGCTGTAGTTAGACGCATAGGGATAATGCCAGCCTTTCAACCGCCCCTGATCAGATTTTCAGCACACCTATGTTGTCCAGAACCCTGCTTTGCGTGACCCTTTCCGCCTTCGCCCTGCCATCGTTCGCCGACACCGTCTGGCTAAAGAACGGCGATCGCCTGACCGGCAAGATCAGCGTGCTCGATGGCGGCAAGTTGCTCATCGAGACCGCATACGGCGGCTCCATCCCCTTGAAGTGGAATCAGATCGCAACGCTGGAGAGCGATCAGAAGCTGCTGGTCAAGCAGAACGATGTGACCGGTGAGGTGGCGCAAGCGCTGCAGGCGGCCGAGGAGGGCAAGGTCACCTTGATCAACGGCGCTGCACCACGCACCGTTGAGCTGGCGAGCATTTCGCAGATCATCCATCCCAAGCCGCTGATCCAGGATCTCACCTGGAAGGGCAACGTCGATGTGGCGATGGACTACAAGCGTGCCGAAACCGATACCGACGACTACGACGTGTCCTTCGATACCAAGGCGCGGCATGGCCTTTGGCGGCACAACGGCACGGGCAACTACAACCGCGAGTACCGCGATGGCGTGACCGTCACCGACAACTGGGATGCCGAATACGCCCTCGACCGTTTCCTCGACGAACACTGGTTTTGGCAGGGGCGCCTCAGCTACAAGCGCGACCAGATCGAAGACGTGCGTCGCCAGCGCACCATCGGTACCGGTCCGGGTTATCAATTCTGGGACAACGAGCTGGGCGCGTTTTCGCTGGCCGGGCTGATCAACCGCAGTGACTACGAGTTTGCCGACGGTTCCAAGGAGAACTTCTACCTGGCCGCGCTGAAGTGGGACTACAACCGCTACCTGGTGGGCAAGACCTTCGAACTGTTCAGCAGCGGCGAGCTGGGCAAGCCGCTGGAGGGCGTCGCCGACTATGCGCTGGATGCCGAACTTGGCCTGCGGTACAAGGTGACCGACTGGGCCTCGCTGAACATGAAGGCCGAGAAGGACATCATCAGCGGTGCGGACGAGAATCTGGACGAGACGCGCTACAGCATCGGTTTCGGGGTCGGCTGGTAACGGGCGTCATATATAAGAAGAGTCGTATATAAGAAGGGCAGCCCGTGGGCTGCCCTTCTTCGTTTATGGACATCAGCGTTCTGGATCAGAGGCGCAGGCCGCCATCCAGTTCGAGGATGCGGCCGGTGTAATAGTCATTCTCGAAGATGTAGGCCACCGAGTGGGCGATCTCGGCCGGCTTGCCCATGCGCTTGAGCGGGATGCCAGAGGTCATCTTCTCCAGCGCTTCGGGCTTCATGCTGGCGACCATTTCCGTCTCGATGAAGCCCGGCGCCACGCCCGCGACACGAATGCCGTAGCGCGCCAGCTCCTTGGCCCAGACCACGGTGGCCGAGGCCACCCCGGCCTTGGCCGCGGAGTAGTTGGTCTGGCCCATGTTGCCGGCGCGGGAGATCGAGGAGATGTTGATGATCGCGCCTTCGCTCTTCAGCTCGACCATCTTCGCGGCGACCTCGCGGGTGCAGAGGAACACGCCGGTCAGGTTGACGTCGATCACCGCCTGCCACTGCGCCAGGCTCATCTTGCTGATCTCGCCGTCCTTGACCTTGAGCAGCAGGCCGTCACGCAGGATGCCGGCGTTGTTCACCAGGCCGTGCAGACCGCCGAAGTCCTCGGCAACGCGGGCAACCATGGCGATCACCTGTTCCTCGTTGGCGACGTTGCACAGATAGGCGCGTGCCTCGCCGCCTGCGGTCTTGCACGCTGCCACGGCTTCGTCCAGGCGCTCCTGGTTCAGATCGACCAATGCCAGCTTTGCACCCTTGCTCGCCAGGTATTCGCCCATCGCCCGGCCAAGGCCCTGGCCGCCACCGGTGACGATGATGACCTTGTCTTGAAGCTGCATGCTCATCTCCTTGTTGTCGTACTGCTATGGGAAACGACGCCCGTCGGGGAAATCGTTATGCTGGCGCCCGTCGATCCGAAAACGCCTCGCGAGGAGCCCCAGTGAGCGCCGAAGCCAGCAAGCATGCCCGACAACTCCTGCTCAAGGAATACCGCGGCGTGCTCTCCACCCACTCCCAGGCCATGGCCGGCTTTCCGTTCGGTTCGGCGGTGCCTTACTGCCTGGACGCCAACGGCTGGCCGCTGATCCTGATCAGCCGTATCGCCCAGCACACTCGCAACCTCAAGGCCGATCGGCACTGCTCGCTGCTGGTCGGCGAACGCGCCGCCGAGGATGTGCAGGCCGCCGGGCGACTCACCCTGCTGGCCGAAGCCCGCCAGCTTGACGAGCCCGCAGCGATCGAGTCGGCGGCGCAGCGCTATTACCGCTACTTCCCGGAGTCGCGCGACTACCATCGCGTGCATGATTTCGATTTCTGGGTATTGGAGCCGGTGCGCTGGCGCTACATTGGTGGCTTCGGCGCGATTCACTGGCTCGACCACGTCGCGCTGGCCAATCCCTTCGCGGTCGAAAATGGCGAGGTGGAGCAGGGCATGGTCGAGCACATGAACCACGATCACGCTGCCGCCATCGCCCGTTACGTCGAACAGGCCGGACTGCCGCAGAGCTCGGTCGCACAAATGGCCGGGATCGACAGCGAGGGCTTTCATCTGCGCATCGGTCAGGCGTTGCACTGGCTGGCGTTTGCGGCACCCTGCGAGACGCCACTGGCGGTGCGCCAGGCCTTGGTAGCCATGGCGCGCAGCTGAGGCGATTCAGTTTCGCTTCAGTCGCGGCTTGCATAATCCGGTTACAGGCTGTTTTTCATGCGGGTTGAATTAGACCTGTGCTGCCGTCATCTACAGAGGACTGGAAGCTGATCTTCCGCCAAGGACCCTCGATGCGAATCTTCTTTGTGCTGTTTCTGTTGTTTCCGCTGGCCGAGCTGTACGTGCTGATCAAGGTCGGCAGCTCCATTGGCGCGCTGGCGACCATCCTGCTGCTGGTGCTCAGCGGCATCGCTGGCATCCTGCTGCTGCGTCTGGCCGGGTTCGCCACCGCCTGGCGTGCCCGCGAGCGGCTGGCGCGGGGCGAATTGCCCGAGCGCGAGATGCTGCAGGGCCTGATGATGGCCATCGGTGGTGGCTTGCTGTTCCTGCCCGGCTTCATCAGCGATGTGCTGGCGCTGGTCGTGCTGTTCCCGCCGACCCGCAATTTCCTCTTTCGTCTGATCAACCGGCGTATCGAGGCCCAGGTACGTCGCCAGCGTGCTTTCGCGGATGATCTGCAGGCACGCTCCGGTCCGCAGCGGCCCAACGTCATCGAAGGTGAATGGGAGCGGCGCGATCGCGACCAATGATCAGGCCCGCGGACATCCGGCATGCCATCAGGCATGCCGGTTTCGTTTCTAGCCATGAAAATTTCATCTGCGCCCCTTGAAATGCACTTGAACGCCCGCATGTAGCGGACACCGCAAGGTCGCTGTCGTGTTCGACAGTCCGTCTTCTGCGGCTCGCGCTGCGGGCCGCAACCGGCTCCGCCGGATTTGCCCAACCCGCCGATGAAGGTCATCGGCATGGAACCACTCTACTAGGAGAGATCGACAATGAAGCTTCGTCCTCTGCATGACCGCGTCGTGATTCGTCGCAGCGAAGAAGAAACCAAGACCGCAGGCGGCATCGTCCTGCCGGGCTCCGCTGCCGAGAAGCCGAACCGTGGCGAAGTCGTTGCTGTCGGTACCGGCCGCGTGCTGGACAACGGCGAAGTACGCGCGCTGGCCGTCAAGGTCGGTGACAAGGTGGTGTTCGGCCCTTACTCCGGCAGCAACACCGTCAAGGTTGACGGCGAAGACCTGCTGGTGATGAGCGAGAACGAAATTCTCGCCGTCGTCGAAGCCTGATTACCCCGCGAATCTCCATCGATAATTCAAGAATTGAGGATCAATCAACATGGCTGCTAAAGAAGTCAAATTCGGCGATTCCGCTCGCAAGAAGATGCTGGTCGGTGTGAACGTCCTGGCTGACGCCGTTAAAGCGACCCTCGGCCCGAAAGGCCGCAACGTGGTGCTGGAGAAGAGCTTCGGTGCTCCGACCATCACCAAGGACGGCGTTTCCGTCGCCAAGGAAATCGAGCTGAAGGATCGCTTCGAGAACATGGGCGCACAGCTGGTCAAGGACGTTGCGTCCAAGGCCAACGACGAAGCCGGTGACGGCACCACCACCGCTACCGTTCTGGCTCAGGCCATCGTCAACGAAGGCCTGAAGGCCGTCGCTGCCGGCATGAACCCGATGGATCTGAAGCGCGGCATCGACAAGGCCACCATCGCCATCGTCGCCGAGCTGAAGAACCTGGCCAAGCCGTGCACCGACTCCAAGGCCATCGCTCAGGTCGGCACCATCTCCGCCAACTCCGACTCCTCCATCGGTGACATCATCGCCGAAGCCATGGAGCGCGTAGGCAAGGAAGGCGTGATCACCGTCGAGGAAGGTTCGGGTCTGGAGAACGAGCTGTCCGTCGTCGAAGGCATGCAGTTCGACCGCGGCTACCTGTCGCCGTACTTCATCAACAAGCCGGACACCATGGTCGCCGAGCTGGACAGCCCGCTACTGCTGCTGGTCGACAAGAAGATCTCCAACATCCGCGAACTGCTGCCGGTGCTGGAAGCCGTTGCCAAGGCCGGTCGTCCGCTGCTGATCGTTGCCGAAGACGTCGAGGGCGAAGCCCTGGCGACTCTGGTGGTCAACAACATGCGCGGCATCGTCAAGGTTGCTGCAGTCAAGGCCCCGGGCTTTGGTGATCGCCGCAAGGCCATGCTGCAGGACATCGCCATCCTGACTGGCGGTACCGTGATTTCCGAAGAAGTCGGCCTGAGCCTGGAGACCGCTACCCTGGAGCACCTGGGTAACGCCAAGCGCGTCGTGCTGAACAAGGAAAACACCACCATCATCGACGGCGCTGGCGCCCAGGCAGATATCGAAGCCCGCGTTGCCCAGATCCGCAAGCAGGTCGAAGACACCACTTCCGACTACGACAAAGAGAAGCTGCAAGAGCGTCTGGCCAAGCTGGCCGGCGGTGTTGCCGTGATCAAGGTCGGTGCCGGTACCGAAGTCGAGATGAAAGAGAAGAAGGCCCGTGTCGAAGACGCCCTGCACGCCACCCGTGCAGCCGTCGAAGAAGGCGTGGTGCCTGGCGGCGGTGTTGCCCTGGTGCGCGCTCTGCAGGCCATCTCCGAGCTGAAGGGCGAGAACGAAGACCAGAACGTCGGCATCGCGCTGCTGCGTCGCGCCGTCGAGGCTCCGCTGCGTCAGATCGTTGCCAACGCCGGTGGCGAGCCGAGCGTGGTGGTCGACAAGGTCAAGCAGGGTTCGGGTAACTACGGCTTCAACGCCGCTTCCGACACCTACGGCGACATGATCGAGATGGGTATCCTCGATCCGGCCAAGGTCACCCGTTCCGCGCTGCAGGCTGCTGCTTCCATCGGCGGTCTGATGGTTACCACCGAAGCCATGGTTGCCGAAGTGGTCGAAGACAAGCCGGCCCCGGCTATGCCGGACATGGGCGGCATGGGTGGCATGGGCGGCATGATGTAAGCCGACCGGCCCCTTCGCTGTAAAAAGAACCCCGCCTTGTGCGGGGTTTTTTGTGCCAGTAAACCGGCGGCTGCCGAAGTTCGAGCCGACCGTTTGTCGCAAAGGGCGGATGAAGTTCTTGAGGTGGACTACGGTCAGTAGACTTTCCCCTATATCAAGGGCTTGCGCGATGAAGCTTGAATTTGCACGAGGAGTTTTCCTCATCGGCGCGCTGGGCGTCACCTCGCTGTGCGTCGCTGCCTGGAATGAGCCAAGGGCGAACGTGGTACGCAGTAGCGACAGCTATAGTTCTTGCCCCTTGCCACCCTCGGCGCGCTCGGTCCAGACGCAGTTGCGCCTGGACGGTGAGCTGCTGCTGTTGCTCTACGGGCTTTCGCAGAGCCTGGGCAGTCGCGGCTGAGTTGCTGCGCCGGTGCCTGGCCCGCGTGATCGCCACCGCGCCGGTCGGTTCATTGCTGCTGACCAGCAGGGCGTCGCTCGCGTGAGCGCCGGCCGGGGCGCTGGCGGCGACCGCGGCGCCGTCGGTGATCGGCACGCGCGGCTCTGATCCGTGGATCAGCCGGCTAGCCGGCGGGTCACGTCACTCAGTTGCAGCGAGAGGCTGTGCAGGTTCTGGCTGGCGGCCTGGGTGCGCTCGACATTTTCCTGGTTGGTGGTGGCGATCGAGGTGATTTCGGTGAGGTTGCGCGAAATATCCTCGGCCACGGCCGTCTGTTCCTCGGCAGCTGTGGCGATCTGCCGGTTCATGTCGCGAATGGATTCGACCGCCTCGGTGATGTGCTGCAGCATCTTCCCCGCCTCGGTGACTTGCTCGACTCCCTGTTCGCTGCGCTGCTGGCCGCTTTCGATGGCGCGTACGGCGTTCAGCGCACCGGTTTGTACCGAGTCGATGATCTGGTGGATCTCGGCGGTCGATTCGGCGGTGCGCTGGGCGAGGGTACGCACCTCGTCGGCAACCACGGCAAAACCGCGGCCGGCTTCGCCCGCGCGGGCAGCCTCGATTGCCGCGTTGAGTGCCAGCAGGTTGGTCTGATCGGCGATGCCGCGGATCACTTCGAGGACCTTGCCGATTCGCCCGCTGTCGCCTTCCAGGCGACGGATGACTTCCGCTGTGCTGCTGATCTCGCCACGGATCGTCGTGATGGTCTGGATGGTCGAGTGCATCACTGCTTCGCCCTGCTGGGCCGCATGGTCAGCCGCATCGGCGGCGTGCGCCGCCTCGCCGGCATGGCGGGCAACTTCCTGAGCGGTAGCGGACATCTCGTGCATTGCCGTGGCGACCTGATCGGTGCGCGAGAACTGCTCGCGCGTGCCCTGGGCCATCAGCGTCGAGATTGCGTTCAGCTCGCCGCTGGCGCTATCCAGGTTCGCGGTGCTCTGCTGCAGGCGATTGAAGGTGTCGGCGAGGAAATCGCGCAGCGTGTTGGCCGCGGCCGCCAGGCGCCCGAGTTCGTCGGCGCGCGAGGCGTCCACGCGGTTGGCGAACTGGCCCTGGCTGAGGCGGGCAATATGCTCGATCAGCGAGCGGGTCGGTTCGATGATGTTGCGGTTGACCAGCCACAGGCTGAGCAGCGCCACCAGGGCACTGGCGAGCAGCATCACCAGGGCGCCGATTATCGCGGCGGAGCTGGCATCGGCACGGATCTCACCGGATTGCTGTGTCGCAGCCTGCCGCAGTTGGTTGACCAGCTCGCTCATCTGCGCGCTGGCGGCGCGGTCGATGCCAGCCACTGCCGCGTCGCCTGCGGTCGGGTCGGCATCCGCGGCGACGAATGCATCGAAGCCTTTGCGATAAGCCTCGCCGAGGCTGCGGTGCTCGCTTTGCAAGCGTTGCACCTGGCTCGCCAGCTGTGGATTGGCGACACTCACGCGCACCAGCTCGCCGAGCAGCTCCTGTACCTTGCGTTCCTGCGTCTGGAACTGCGACCAGTACTTGTTGCGTTGCTCCGGGTTCTTGCCGCGCAGCAACACGTTCTTCCACTCCTGCACCTGGATCTTGAATTCCAGGTTCGCTTCATCGACCAGCCGCGACTCATTCAGCGGGCCATCGAGCAGCTCGCCGAAGTGTTCGACGTGGTGGGACAGCTGCTGGATGCAGAGCAGGGCGATCACCAGCAGCAACAGCAGGCTGCCACCGATCAGGGCGAGGATTTGCGCGCGCAACGATTTCTGAAGCATGGAGGACTCTCAGCATGAAGGAATAGCAATTGGCCGGCATCCATGCCGAGCGTCTTCCTATTCGGCCGGGAAGCCTCGGACTTGAGCTCAGACGACGCGCAAATGGTTGTCCCAGAGCCCCGCAGGCAGTTCCAGCGGCTCTCCGCGGATGCGTTCGCCGCGGCAATCGAGCAGCCGGCAACGGCCCTGACCGGAGCTGACGACGAACCCGTGCTCGACCGCGGCGACCCCGGCGCAGTCCGGCAACTGGATTTCCTCGCGCAACTGCGCGGTATCAAGATTCCAGACGAACACCTTATTGCCGCGTGGTGCGGTCACCGCGAGCAGGCGCAGTTGATCGTGGATGGCCAGGCTGGCGGTGTACTGATTCATGCTCTGGCGTTGTGCCTCGCCCAGCGGGAAATGCTGGAACGCTTGCCCCGGACGCTTGATGGCCAGCAGCGGTACGCGGTCCATCGGATCGCCCTCGTACTGCTGGCCGGAGACCACGGTGCCGTCGGCGGCGACGGCCAGGTGACGGACGCTGTTCATGCGCTCGGGCAGCTGCTCCTTGCTCACCAGCGTACCGTCGCGGCGCAGCAACACCAGGCTCGGCTCCATGGCGTCGAGGTTCATCATCGCCCGGCTGTCGGCCTCGGTGCGGATGCCGCCGTTGGCGATCACCAGGGTTTCACCATCGGGCATCCACAGCAGTTGGTGCGGGCCGATGCCGTGGGTGGAGTGTTCGGCCTCGCGCACCAGACGCTGGCCCTCGAGACGATAGACGCCAAGCACGCCGCGGCCGGCGTCACTGGTGTCGTTCTCGGTGGTGTAGAACCATTCGCCATCGCGATGGAATACGCCGTGCCCGTAGAAGTGCCGCTGCGCCGGTGAGGCGAGTACCTGCAGCAGGCTGCCATCGCGGGTGTCGAGCAGGTAGCTCTCGCGGCTGGGACGGCGGCCGACGAACACGGCCAGCGGCAGGTGCGGATGCGCATAGACGTCATGGCAGCGCTCAGCCACCGGAGTGGCAAACAGCTGGCTGCCATCCAGACGATAGCCCACCGCGTAATGACGGCCATCGGCGTCGTCGCGGGCGGAAAGCAGCACCGGTTGCCGACCGCTACGGCCGAGCGTCCAGCCGCCGAGTGCGCCTGCGGCGAGCAGGGCACTGCCGATGCCAAGAAAGGCGCGGCGTTTCATGTTCAGTCTCCGTCGTGGGCGTTGAAGCCGATCTGGACACCCAGCGCGCGGGCCAGGTCGCTCTGATGCAGGCGGTGCAACTGGTCCAGCTGCTGATAGAGGGTGTTGAGACGCTCACGGCCGTTGGTATCGGTCAGCAACGTGGCGAACGGCTGGTTGAGGTCAGCCAGTTGTCGCTGCAGTTCGGCAAAGCTCTGATCGATGCGTTGTGCCAATTCGCCCTGTTCGTTGCTCAGCAACTGGCGCAGGCCATCCGTCTTGGTGCCCGACCAGACGCGCTCGGCCGAGGCGACCGCGGCGGCGAGGCTGGCGAGCGTCGCATCGCTGCGCCAGGCCTCGGCCTGATAGGGTTGCACTTGCCCCTTGGTCTGCCGGCCGAGTGGCGCGCCGAGCTTCTTCTTCAACCCGTCGAGGCCGGTGACTTGCGCACGCAGGAGCTCGGCTACCGCTTCGCGGGGCTCGACGTAGCGTTCGTTGGGGAACGCCTTGAGCTGTGCGGCCATGCCGTCCTTGTCCTGCCACTGCTGCAGCACCTCGGCGGCGAGCTGTTGCTGATGCTCACCGATAGCCGTCAGCAGGGGGCAGTAGCGCGCCTTGCCCGCCTCGTCGAGCTCGATGCTGGTGTCGAAGAGGATGTACTCGTAGGCGCTCAAGCCCTGGACCACGACGCTGGCGCTATCCAGATCGGCGCGGGTCAGCTGCGGCTTGCTGGTCAGCAGCGCGCCGACCTGACGGGCCACGAGGTTCTTCTTGTCGGGCCAGAACTGCACCTGCCAGGCGCGGTTGCCTTCGCTCATCGGGCCGATCATCAACGGCTGCAGGCCGGCCCAGGCGCTCTGGGCGTCGATGAACGCCTGGCGCGCCTCCTCCTGCGACTGGTTGCCGGCGCAGAAGGCGGTTGCGCTGGCGGCCAGGCGGCGGTCGCTCTCGGCCCAGCGCACATAGGCCGGCAGCAGCACGCCATCGGTCAGCGCCTGGCTGGTTTCGGCAAAGGGATCGGCCGGGGCGCAGGCGCCGAGCAACAGGCCAGCCAGTACGGTGCCAGCCGTGCGAAGGTTGCGATTAGCGTTCATGGAGTCCTCTTCAGCAAGGCGGTTGCGGCTTCTGCGAGCCGTGGAAACCTGGACCCGGATCGGGGCCGTGACGGTAGTCGAGCGCCGTGGCCGGCGCTCACAGTGATTCGAGAAAGCGTACCAGCGCCGCGCGCTCGCTCTGGTCGAACGCGAGTACCGCTTGACGCGCCGCCTCCGCTTCGCCGCCATGCCAGAGCACCGCTTCGAGCAGTGTGCGGGCGCGGCCATCGTGGAGGAAGCGCGCAGTGCCACTGACCGTTTCGGTCAAGCCGATGCCCCACAGGGGCGGCGTGCGCCATTCGCGACCGCTGGCTTCGAACTCGGGGCGGAGGTCGGCCAGTCCGTCGCCCATGTCGTGCAGCAGCAGATCGGTGTATGGACGGATCGGCTGATTAGCCTGCTCGGGTTCGGCGGCATCCGCGCGCGTGGTGAACTGCGGCACGTGGCAGCTCTGGCAACCGGCGCGATGGAACAGTGTCTTGCCGGCCAGCACCTGCGGATCGTCGACGCCGCGCCGTGCCGGAACCCCGAGGTTGCGGGTGTAGAACAGCACCTGAGCGAGAATCTGCTCGCTCACTTCCGGCTCGCCGCCGTTGGGCAGGGCGCGGCATTCGGTCTGGCTCTCGGTGCAGCTGCTGCCACTGAGCACGTGGGTGGACAGGCCCATGTCGTTGAAAAAGGCATCGGCATTCTGCTGGTTGAGGTTCGGCTGACCGGCTTTCCAGCCGAAGCGACCGATGACCGTCTCCCGGGTGAGCTGGTCGAAGACGCGATTGGGGCGGCCGGAGATGCCGTCGCCGTTGCGATCGTCCGGGTCGGCATTGGCCAGTAGTGCCTCCTGCGGGATCGCTTCGAGCAAGCCGAGGCCGATCATCGGCGGTGCGATTCGCAGCGAGAACTGGGTGTGCGGGTGCATGTCACCGTACGCCAGCTCGCTCAGCTGCAGCTCCGGCTTGCGCAGCTCAACTTCGCTGCCGTCGGCGAAGCGCACGCTATGGGTGCTGTAGGTAAGGCGGATGCGCGCTTCGGGCGACACGCCGGGAATGGCCATATCCTGCAACTGGCCGCCGTAGTTGGGCTCCGGGGCGATGCCGCGTTCGCGGACAACCTCGGCGTGCTCCGGGCCGGCTGGAATCGACAGGCGCACCAGCATCGACACCGCATTGTCGCTGTCACTTTCCGGCGGATGCCCGCGGCCGTCCTTGATGTGGCAGTTCTGGCAGGCATTGGTGTTAAGCAACGGGCCCAGACCATCGCGTGCCGTAGTGGACGCCGGCGCGATGACCCAAGGGTTGCGGAAGAAGCTGTTGCCAACGCTGAAATCCAGGCGCCGCATCGGTGGCAGATTCGCCGATGGCAGGGAGAAGGCGTTCTGGTCGAACTTCATGACCGTCGCGCTGCCGGCAGACAGGGCTTCGCCGGGTTCGGCGTGCTCGAAGCGTGGTGCGTCGTCACAGCCAAGCAGGCCGAGCGTCAGAAGTGCGATGGCGGATACACGAAGGGAAAAGCGCATTGGCGCTACCTGGGCTGGAAAAAGCAGGGCGCCATCTTACCAGTCCGGGTGAGTCAGAATAAGAGGGATTTGCATTTAGGGTGGGGCCGGTTACCGGCGGATGGCCGCAGGCAGCGGCTTGCCGGCGGCGGGCGCGGCACATGGCCGCACCCGCGCAGTTCCGATCAGAACTCGTGATCAGCAGTGTCAGGGTTCAGGTCGCTGATGCCGAGTGCGGCAGCCGCCTGCTCGATGGAGGCGGTCTGCTTGACCAGCGCAGCGATCGCCGCACGGATCTTCTCCTGGCCAGCAGTGTTGTCCGCCGCGATCAGCTGGTCGAAGGCTTCGCCGTCGGCGGAGCTCTGCACCAGCACCTGCAGCTTGGCCTCGGTGTTTTCCAGATCGGTTTTCAGGGTGCTGTCGACCTGCGGAGCGGCGGCCTCGACCAGCGATGCCAGGCTTGCGCCGGTGAGGGTGCTACCGTCAACACGCTGGTACTCGCCCAGGTAGATATTGCGGATCCCCTTGGCGTTGTAGAAGTGTGAGTTGTGCGTGTTGTCGCTGAAGCAGTCGTGCTCGTCTTCGGTGGAGTTGGCTTCCAGGGCGACCTTCATGCGCTCGCCTGCCAGCTCGCCGAGCGAGAGACTGCCCATACCGAACAGCATCTTGCGCACACCGTTTTCCGCCGGTTCGGCTTCCAGAGTGGCGCGGTAGTTGTCAGCGACACCGGCCTGCCACTGGCCGACCATCTCCTCAAGATCACTCACCAGCAGGTCGGCCGCAGCTTTCAGGTAGGCACGTCGACGATCGCAGTTGTCGCCGGTACAGCCTTCGCCCTCGATGAAATCGCTGGCCGGACGCTGGCCGGCGCCCGGGTTGCTGCCGTTCAGGTCCTGGCCCCAGAGCAGGAATTCGATGGCGTGGTAGCCGGTGGCGACGTTGGCCTCGGAACCGGCCAGCTCGTTCAGACTGGCGAGCTTCTCGCCGGTGATCTCGCCGACATCGATCTTGTCTTCGCCAATCTGCACTTCGCGGTTGGCGACGATATTGGCAGTCGCCCCCGGGTTGCCCAGCGCGTGCTGATAGTCGCCCTGGACGTAATCGATCAGGCCTTCGTCCAGCGGCCAGGCGTTCAACTGGCCTTCCCAGTCATCCACCACGCTGTTGCCGAAACGGAATGCCTCGGTCTGCATGTAGGGCACGCGCGCCGCCAGCCAGGCGTCCTTGGCTGCCTGCAGGGTTTCATCACTGGGACTGGCGATCAGGGCGTCGATCGCCTGCTGCAGCTTGACGCCGGTCGCGTGGGCGTCGCTGAACACCGCCAGGGCCAGGTCGGCATAGTGGCTGACTACCGCCTTGGCGGCCTGCTCATCGAGCTTTTTCGTGCTCTCGGCAGGCTGGGCCTGGGTGGTAGCCTGCGGGGCCGCCGCCTGCTGGGTGGGTTTCTTGTCCTCGCCGCAGCCGGCAATAGAGACGGCAACGGCCAGCAAGGTCGCGGTGGCCCAGATGGGGGTGCGTAGCATGAGCGAGATCCTTTTAGCGTTCGAACGATGATCAATCCGGCTGACAGCGACCTGCGGTCGCAGCAGCTGGTAATAATGCGAAAGATTTGCATTTTGTGCAAAGGCAATGCGTGCGCTGCCTCTCTCTCGTGCCTCGGTCATGACGATAGAATGCTGGCACTTTGAAGTGCCGAACATTCCTGGAGAAACCTGATGAACCTGACGATCGTGGCCCTAGTAGTGGTGGCGTTTCTCGTCGTTGCCTATGCGGTAATCCTCTACAACGGCTTGGTGCGCCTCAAGCATGGGGTCGGCAAGGCCTGGGCGAACATCGATGTGCTGTTGCGCCAGCGGCACGAGGAGCTGCCCAAGCTGGTGGAGACCTGCAAGCAGTACATGCAGCACGAGCGCAGCACCCTCGAGCAGGTGATTCGTGCCCGCGGTGCGGTGGCCGATGCGCGTGCACAGGGCGACATCGCTGCGCTCGGCAAGGCGGAGACCGGCCTGCGCGCAGGGCTCGGACAGTTGTTCGCATTGGCCGAGAACTATCCGCAGCTCAAGGCTGACGAGAGCTTCCGGCATCTGCAACAGCGTATCAGCGGCCTGGAGAGCGGCATTGCCGACCGTCGCGAGCTGTACAACGAGGCGGTCAATCTGAACAACGTGCGCATCGAGCAGTTCCCCGATGTGCTGCTGGCGCGCTGGTTCGCGTTTGGTCCGGCCGCGCTGCTGCAGTTCAGCGAAGCGGAAAAAGCCGATGTCGATCTGCGGGCGCTGTTCGGTTAATCCGCATGCATCTCGCTTCGCTGTTCGCCTTGGTCGCCGCCTGTGGTCTTTGCCTGGCGGGCGGTTGGTTGTGCATCAGTCGCTGGTCGCGAATCCGCCACCTGCAGGATACGCCGACCTCGCGGATCCGCTCGGCGGCCCAGGGTTATGTAGAACTGGTCGGTGTGCTGCGCGAGTTGAGCGCACCGCAACTGGTGGCGCCGCTGACCGGGCAGAGCTGCCTGTGGTGGCGCTACCGTATCGAGGAATATACGAGCAGTGGCAAGCGGCACAGCTGGCGGGTGATCGAGCGGGGCACCAGTGAGGCGTGGCTGCGTCTGGCCGATGCCACCGGCGAATGCCTGATCGATCCGCAGGGCGCCGAGGTGCTGCCGGCATTCCGCCGCGTCTGGACCGGCGACCTGCGCCATCCGCGAGGTTTGCCGGCGCATGGCTGGCTGGGCTGGCTGAACGGGGGCAAGAAGTACCGCTACATCGAGGAACGCTTGCACGAGGGCGAGCCGCTCTATGCGATTGGTGAGTTCCGTACCGCTGGTGGCGGGCGTCAGGGGCTCGATCTGGCTACGGCGAGAGCCGATGTGATCCGCCAGTGGAAGGGCGAGTTCGCCGGCTTGCTGCAGCGCTTCGACAGCAACGCTGACGGCCAGCTGGACGAGCAGGAGTGGCGCCGTGTGCAGCTGGCAGCAGAGCTGGAGGCCGAGGACCGTCATCGTGCTGAGAGCGTCGCGCCCGCCATCAATCATCTGGCACGGCCCAGCGAGTCGAGGCCGTTCCTGCTCTCCAGTCACGGTGAGGAAGTGCTGGCGCGGCGCTTCTACTGGCAGGCCGCCGCCGGCGCGCTGGCATGCCTGGGCGGGGCGCTCTGGCTGGCAGTGCAGTCTGGTGTGACCGGCTGGTAAGGTCGTCCGGCCTAGCTGTTCAGCCCTTGAGTTTCTCCGCGATCCAGATGGTATGCCGCGTGCCGCGGTTGCCGTGGGCGAATACCTGCACCTCTTCGGCCTTGAAGCCCGCCTTGCTCAGCTTTTCCGAGAACCTGCGGTCGGCGCTGGCCGACCACACTGCCAGGACGCCGCGGGGGCGCAATGCGCGAGCGCAAGCGGCGAGGCCTTCTGCCGAGTAGAGCCAGCTGTTGCTCTTCTGTGTGAGGCCCTCGGGGCCGTTGTCCACGTCCAGCATGATGGCGTCGAATCCTTCTGGTTCGCGCTTTAACACACCCGCTACGTCTTCATTGAGCACCCGGGCGCGCGGATCTCGCAGTGGATTGCCGGACTTTTCGCCCAGCGCGCCGCGGTTCCACTCGATGACGCCCGGCACCAGTTCGGCCACCTGCACTTCGGCGTCACTACCCAGATGCCTGAGTGCCGAAGCCAGGGTAAAGCCCATGCCCAGCCCACCGATCAGCACGCGTGGTTGTGGACGGCAGGCGACCTTGCGGCAGGGGATTTCGGCCAGCGCGTCTTCGGAGCCATGCGTGCGGGTGTTCATCAGCTGGTTGCCGCTGCCACCCTGAATCTTGATGACGAAGTCGTCGCCGTATGCGAACAGGCACAGGGCACCGCCGTTGTCAGGAATGTCGGCAGTGTCGAGCAATATGAAGCGTTTCATCAGCGTCTCGGCGAAGGCCAGTAACTGGCTGTGGAAGAAGGAGAGAGTGAGCTGCGGCGTTACAGCAGCTCGGAGTTGAGTGCGCGATCGAAACGCTGGGACTGTTGCAGCAGGACTGTCATTTCATGGGCGGGCAGCGGCTTGCTGTAGTAGTAGCCTTGCCCTTCCTGACAGCCTTCGGCGATCAGGTAGGCCTCCTGCTCGGGTGTCTCCACGCCCTCGGCGATTACTCTCATGCCCAGGCTCTTGCCTAGCTGGATGATCGCCCGAACGATGGTGGCGCCTTCGTCCTGCTGGATGTCCTGGACGAAGCTCTTGTCGATCTTGATCTTGTCCAGTGGCAGGCTCTTGAGATAGCTGAGTGACGAATAACCGGTGCCGAAATCGTCGATGGCGATCAGTGCGCCGGACTGGCGCAGGCTGCGCAGGTTGTGCGTGGCTGCCTGGATGTCTTCCATCAGGCCCGTTTCGGTGACTTCCAGCTCCAGGGACTCGGCCGGCAGCTGGTGCGTCTGCAGCAGCTTGCTGATCATCTGCGGCAGCTCGGCATGATGCAGCTGCACGGTGGATAGATTGACCGCCATGCGCAGGGTGGTGAAGCCCTGCCGGTGCCAGGTATGTAGTTGACGACAGGCTTGATCGAGGACCCAGGCACCGATCGGGATGATGCTGCCGTTCTGCTCGGCCAGCGGGATGAACAGATCCGGTGGAACCAGCTTGCCTTGCGGGTGCTTCCAGCGGATCAACGCTTCGACACCGGTAATGCGATTCTGCTGGTAGTCCACCTGTGGCTGGTAGACGAGGTGCAGCTCACCCTGTTCGAGCGCCTCGCCCAGTTCCTTCTCCAGCTCCCGGCGTGCGCGCATCTCGCTGTCGATGCTGGCCACGTAGAACTGGTAGCGGTTGCGCGAGCGATTTTTCGCCAGCGTCATGGTCTGCTCGGCTTTCTGCAGCAGCTTCTCGGTGTTCTCACCGTCTTCCGGATACAGCGTGACGCCGATGGTGCCGTGCAGGCGGATGCGTTGACCATCCACTTCGATAGGGGTTTCCAGCTCGTTCAACAGGGTCTGCGCCAGCTCTGCCGCTTCATAGGGCTGCTCGAAGCCAGCGAGGACCAGCACGAACTGGTCGCCACCCAGGCGCGCCAGTGCATCCAGGCGACCGCCGAGCGCACGCAGCCGGTCGGCCAGGGCCAGCAGCAGGCGATCGCCGGTGCGATAGCTGAACTGCTCGTTGATGCCCTTGAAGTCGTCCAGGCCGAGGCAGAGCACCGCGACTCGACGTTGCAGACGGCGCGCTTCCTCGAGAATGTGGTCGAGCTGGCGCTGCAGTTGCTGGCGGTTCGGCAGGCCGGTGAGGGTGTCGTACTGGGTCATGCGCTGCAGGCTGCTTTCCGCCTGCTGGCGCAGATGCATGTTGTGTTCGATCGAGGCGAGCAGGCCGTTAGCGGTTTCCACCCACAGGCCCAGCTCGTTTCGTTCATGCCCCTTTATCTGCGGCAGCTTGTGCTCGCCGGGGCGGTCGGGGTTGATGCGCGCCAGGTGGTCGATGAGCTTGGTCAGCGGGCGGGTCAGCAACCACTCGTAGATGAGGAACAGCACCAGGCCGAGGGTCAGCGCACGCAGGGTGCCGACGACGAAGATCACCACCGAGTCGTTGACGAACTCCTGACCGTAGCGGGCGGTATCGAGGGTGATGCGCAGATCGCCGTAGTACTCGTTGTACGGCGGTTTGCCGGTCAGCTGAATGGAAAACTGCTGATCCCGCCCGAGGATCGGGTCGGTCAGCCAGCGCGACGGCAACGAGAGGGGCGGGCGCATCTTCAGTGCCAGCAGTTCTTCACTGGGATGGCCAATCGAGGCTACGCGAATGGACTCGTGCTGAAACAGCCCTTCCATGACCTGGCTGCCCATCTCCTTGTCGAGGCTATAGATCGCCTGGGTCGAGGGATCGCGCGTCATGCGCAGGATGCGTTGAGCATCATCCTCGATGAGGTGACGGGTCTTGTAGGCGCCGAAGATGATTTGTGCACAACTGAGCGCCAGGCCTACGGCCAGCGCCGATAGCAAAACTACCCGTAAAAGTTTCCGCGACAGGCTATTGCGCAATTCCAGCTTCAAGAGGATGTCCCTTTTCCATGCCCGTGCTTCGTTGCGCAAGTATTGATAGTCACGGCGAAATCGTCAAAAAACATAAAGGTACTGGTCACGCTCTGCCTTACCGCATATCGGGCCTGTGGCTGGTCGATCGGTTGCGCCTCGGTGCTGCGAGCGGGCGGTTGTCCTTGCCCGCGGCTCTGCTGGTTCAGGGCGACTGCGCTTTTCCGGCGCTTAAACGAAAAATGCCCGCAACAGACGATGCGGGCATTTTCCAATTGCTAGCTGGTCCGTCAGTCTGCCCGCAAAGCGAGCGCGACAGTGTAACCAGAATGATCAGCCGGCGAAGTTCTTCGCGACGAAATCCCAGTTGACCAGATTCCAGAACGCTTCGACGAACTTCGGACGAGCGTTGCGGTAGTCGATGTAGTAGGCGTGCTCCCAGACGTCGCAGGTCAGCAGCGGCTTGTCGCCAGCGGTCATCGGGTTGCCGGCACCGATGGTGCTGGCCAGGCCGAGGCTGCCGTCGGACTTCTTCACCAGCCACGCCCAGCCGGAGCCGAAGGTGCCGATGGCGGTCTTGGTGAACTCTTCCTTGAACTTGTCGAACGAGCCGAAGGAGGCGTTGATGGCGTCAGCCAGGGCGCCGCTCGGCTGGCCGCCGGCGTTCGGCGCCAGGCAGTTCCAGAAGAAGGTGTGGTTCCAGACCTGAGCGGCGTTGTTGAAGATGCCGCCGGAAGAGGTCTTGATGATGCTTTCCAGATCCTTGCCTTCGAACTCGGTGCCCGGGATCAGGTTGTTCAGGTTGGTCACGTAAGCCGCATGGTGCTTGTCGTGATGGTAGTCGAGGGTCTCGGCGGACATGTGCGGCTCGAGAGCATTCTTTGCATAAGGCAGCGGTGGCAGTTCGAAAGCCATGATGTATCTCCTACTCAGGTGTCGAGGATTTGATGCAGCAAGCGCGGAGGGCGACAGCCGTTATATGGAATGGAGAGGGGCCGCAAGCGAGTTGGCGTCCTGCTCGTTTCGACTGTTATCCCTTCGCTCACCACGATCTTTGCGTAATCTCTGGCCGTTCACGGTCGGCCGGACAGGCGGGCTGCAACCTCACGCCCGCGAGCCCCGGATCATAGCACCCGCCCTGCGGCAAAACCACGCGGCAACTGTGTGGGAAAGCCGCTCCCAGGCCCTTCCGGGCGAGTTTTGCAGCTGTACGCTGGCGAATGTCACGCCCTGACGTGGACCCCACTTGGGTGTCGATGTTCCTCAGTGCCGGCTAAAGCGTGCGCGCCTGTCAGTCTGGTATGGCCAGCTGGAGGGCGACAGCGAACATCATCGCGGCGACGCCGACATCGATCAGCCGCCAGGTCAGCGGGCGCGCCAGCCAGGGCGCGAGCCAGGCGCCGCCGAGGGCCAGTGCGAGAAACCAGAGCATCGAGGCGCTGGCGGCGCCCAGCGTATAGGCGCCTGGTGCAGGCTGCTGTGCTCCAAGGGATCCGATCAGCAGCACGGTATCGAGATAGACGTGGGGATTGAGCAGCGTCACGGCGAGCGCGGCGAGCAGCACCGCGCGCCGCGAGCGCCGTTCGCCGTTGCCCTGTTGCTGCAGTGCCTGCGGCTGCACGGCACGGCGCAGCGCCGCGACGCCGTACCACAGCAGGAAGGCCACGCCGCCCCAGCGGGTGATCGCCAGCAGCGTCGAATTCTGCGCCAGGATCGCCGCGAGGCCGAATACGCCGAGGCTGATCAGGATCGCATCGCAGAGTACGCAGAGGGCGGCGACCGGCAGGTGATGCTCGCGCCGCAGGCTCTGCGCAAGGACGAAGGCATTCTGCGCGCCGATGGCGACGATCAGTCCGGCGGTGACCGCCAGCCCGTTCAGGTAACTGCTCCAGAGGGTGCCCATGTTTGCCGCCTTGTCGAAGTCCAGGCTGGCAGTCTGGGGTGGGGAGGAATATAAGAGAAACGAATATTCGTAAACCCTCATTAGGAAAACAAATGTTCGATTACAAACTGCTGGCCGCACTGGCGGCGGTGGTCGAGCAGGCGGGCTTCGAACGCGCCGCGGTGGCGCTCGGCCTGTCGCAGTCGGCGGTGTCGCAGCGCATCAAGCTGCTCGAGGCGCGGCTCGGTCAGCCCGTCCTGCTCCGCATCGTGCCGCCCCAGCCCACCGAGCTGGGCCAGCGTCTGCTCAATCATGTGCAGCAGGTGCGACTGCTGGAGCGCGGCCTGCAGGGCCAGGTGCCGGCGCTGGACGAGAACCGCCTGCCCGAACGACTGCGTATCGCGCTCAATGCCGACAGCCTGGCGACCTGGTGGGCTGAGGCCGTGGCGCCGTTTTGCGCCGAGTACCAGGTACTGCTCGATCATGTGGTGGAAGACCAGGCGGTCGGCCTCAAGCGCATGCGCGCCGGCGAGGTGGCCGGCTGTGTCTGCGCGGCCGAGCGACCGCTGGCCGGCGCGCGCAGCCAGTATCTGGGTGCGATGCGCTACCGGGCACTGGCCAGTCCGGCGTTTCACAAGCGTCACCTGGGTGGCGAGCCGAGCGCAGCGACGCTGGCGCGCGCGCCCGCCATCGTGTTCGGTCCGGACGATCGTTTGCAGCATCGCTACATGGCTTCGATCGGCGGCGCAGAAGGCTTCATTCACCACCTGTGCCCCTCTTCGGAGGGCTTCGTGCGAATGCTGCAGAGTGGGCTCGGCTGGGGGCTGGTGCCGGAGTTACAGGTGCGTGGCGAACTCGAGCGCGGGGAACTGGTCGATGTGCTGTCCGGTGCGCCGATCGATGTGCCGCTGTACTGGCATCACTGGCGCAACGGCGGGGCGCTACTGGACGAGCTGACCCGCCACCTGGTGCGCTGCACCGGGCGGTGGCTGGTAAATGACTGAGGTCAGGCGATGACGCGTTGACCGCGATAGATGCGTACCGTCGTCGCGTCATGAGCCGCTGTCTTGGGCGTCGGCTTCGCGGCCGGTTCAGCTAGCTGGTCGGTGAGGCGGGCGAGTTGGCGTCCGAGTTCGCGAGTCTGCTCGTCGGTGGAGCGCAGGCAGCCGCTTAGCATCGTGATGATGGCGTCGGGCTGATCGAGGTGTATATCCAGCTGTTGCTCATCACGCAGCCTGCGGCGCAGGTTGCGCATGCAATCGAGAACCGCCTTGTTCAACTCCATGGTGTGTTCCCCGTGCTTGGCCCTAAGGCCCGACATCCCTGTCGGAAGTGTCTATCCGCTGGCGAAGGGATCAGAGCAACAGGCATACCAACTTTGCCGGGCACGCTGCCAGGCTGTCGCTGCGACCGGTGAGAGGCCCGAATAGCGCGGCGTACGCCACGATATCCGCAAGTACTCGCCTCGCGCCGGGCGGCGCTGGCGGCAAGCCGGCATGCACCGAGATGCGTGTTGTCCGGTGCGTGATGCCTTATCGCGGTGCATTGGCTGGACGTGCTGTCGGCCGCTGATGCGCCACATTCGAATCGTTATACTGCGCGCTGTTTATTCGCTTCGCGCCACCCGGAAGGTACCCCATGCGCAACGATGCTCACGACGAACTGGACCATATCCCCAGCCTTACCGCTGGCCGTGATCGCGAGGAGCCGTATCCGGCCCCCGATCTCGAGCCGATCCAGAAGCCGCTGAGTGAGCGCAGCGATTCCTCTCGCTCGCGCCAGAAGCGTCGCTCGGCCGGCACGGCGCCACTGTGGGTGCTGGTGATCGTGCTGCTGGTCAGTCTGGGGGCCTTCAGCTGGTGGAGCTTCCAGCGCATGGCGGCACTGGAACTGCAGCTGGTCGCTACCCAGGACAGCTTCGCCCGTATCAGCGAGGACGCCGCGGGACGGCTGCAAGACATCTCCGGCAAGGTCGTGGCGACCGAGTCCAACGTCACGACCGAGAGCGAGGCGGTGAAGCTGCGTATCAAGCAGCTCGAGCAGCAGGTGATCGAGCTGACGCGCAAGCAGCAGGCCTTCGCCACCGAACAGCAGAGTCTGGCGGGCAAGCAGGGTAATCAGGACCAGCGCCTGCAGGAGCAGAGCAAGCGCCTGGAAACGCTGGGCGGCGAGCTGCGTTCCCAGCAGGAGTCCGGCGCCGCGCTGGCGGCGAATCTGAAGAGTCTGAGCAGCGAGCAGGCAGCGCTGAAGACCGCAATCGGTGCGCGAGACAATCTGGCCGCCACGGTGGAGACGCTGAGCAAGGATGTTGCCGCACTGAAGCAACGTGGCAATCCGAGCCAGGCTATCAGCCGGCTGGAGCAGGATCTGCTGGTGCTGCGCAGCGAGCTGGAAAACCGTCCGGCGGCAAGCTCCAGTACCGCCGAGTTCGACGCATTCCGTGCCCAGGTGACCCGCAACATCAACGCCATCCAGAGCCAGATCGCCAATCTGCAAGGGCAGATCGACGCCCGCTGATTGCGCGCGGCGCTGGCGAGCCTTTCGCCGGCGCCGCGGCTGCCGCCCCAGAGCGGCGCTCGCAGCGCTCCATTGCGCTGCTCTTTCCACCCGTTCATCCCGCGCCAGGCCCGTGTGTCCTGCCGCTCCTTTTTGCGCGCGTTTTCCGGGAATTTTGTCGGGGCACTTGTCCTGGCTCAAAGGATTGATGGCCAAGGGCTATTAGCATCGGCCCGTGTCAATCGATACCGGGGCGCCGGATGCGCCACCGATGAGGTACTGATGTCGGACGGAATGGCTGCGCTGGTAGCGATCCGTGACGTCGGCGAAAATATTCCCTGCCGTGGGTAAAACAATAAGATGCCTTCCCTGATCGATCTGCTTCGCTCTCGCCTGGTAACCCTGTTGCCCAGCGAGCTGAAAACCAGTGAACTGCCCCATCTGCTGACGCCGATACGTCACCCCATGCTGCTCTGTCAGCGCCGGGCCATGCTGATCGTCGATCGGGTGCGCCTGTTCGCCTTCCTCTTCGCCGTGCTCACGCCGCTGTGGAGCATCATCGACCTGATGGTCTTCGACACGCCGCTGTGGCTGCGTCTGGCGGGCTTCCGCCTGATGGCCTGCCTGGCCTTCACCTGGCTGCTGCTGTTCTACCGGCCCAGTGGCAACCTGCTTGATGCCTATCGCGCCATCGCGATCCTCTTCGCCATCCCGACGGTGTTCTACATCGCGTCGCACACGCTGCTGGGCACCTATCAGCTGGCGCAGTTCTCCGCCGTGGTCGGCGCAGGCTATGCGTTTCTGCCGTTCGTGCTGATGGCCGGCCTGACGATCTTTCCGCTGACGCTGATCGAAAGCGTGGTGCTCGGGCTGCTGCTTCTGCTGGCGCAGGCGCTGGCCGGCTATCTGAGCTGGGCGACGCTGAACTGGCCGTCCTTTGCCGGTGCGTTCTGGTTGCTGATCCTGATTGCCGGCGTCGCCAGCCTGGCCGGCATGAGCCAGCTGGCCTTCATGATCGCGCTGGTGCGCCAGGCGATCCGTGATCCGCTGACCGGCATCTTCTCGCGCGGTAGCGGCGAGGAAATCCTGCGCCTGCAATGGGATTCGGCGCAGCGCAACAACAGCCCGCTGGCGCTGGCCTTCATCGATCTGGATCACTTCAAGGCGATCAACGACAACCACGGGCACGAGGCCGGTGACGCGGTGCTGCGCGATGCCGCGCGTAGCTTGCTCAACACCCTGCGCGGCTCTGACAGCCTGGTGCGCTGGGGCGGCGAGGAGTTTCTGCTGATCATGCCGGACACCGACATGCAGCAGGCACACCGCGCGCTGGCCCGGCTGGTCGGCAACGGCCTGGGCGTGCGTCCCGATGGCCAGCCGCTCACCGCCAGCATCGGTCTGTCCGAGCGGCAGGCGGATGCCTCGCTGGACCATCGTCAGCTGCTGGAGCTGGCTGACCACCGCATGTATCTGGCCAAATCCGCGGGCCGCAATCGCCTGCATGGACACGCCGGCTGCTACGTGCCGCAGGGCGGACTGGCGGGGCTGGAAGGTTAGCGTTCAGTTGCCGGGCATCGCGAACACGTGGCGCAGGTAACTGACGAAGGCCGGATCGCGGCACATGGTCTTGCCTGGCGAGTCGGAAATCTTCGCCACCGGCTGGCCGTTGCAGGCGGTCATCTTGATCACCATGTTGGTCGGTTCCACGCCCGCAATGTCACAGGTCAGGCCGGTGCCGATACCGAAGCTAGGCTGGCAGCGTCCGGCCAGGGCGCGGTAGATGGCTAGCGCTTTGGGCAGGTCGAGGCCGTCGGAAAACACCAGCTGACGTGTTTGCGGGTCGATGCCCAGGCTGCGGTAGTGCGCGATGGCTTTTTCCGCCCAGAGCAGCGGATCGCCCGAGTCGTGGCGCAGGCCGTCGAACAGCTTGGCGAAGTACAGATCGAAATCGCGCAGGAAGGCATCCATGCTGATGCAGTCGGTCAGCGCGATGCCCAGCGCGCCGCGATACTCGCGAACCCAGCAGTCCAGTGCCGCGCGCTGACTGTCGATCAGCCGCGGGCCGAGCTGCTGGTGCGCCATGATCCATTCGTGGGCCATGGTGCCCATCGGCCGGAGGCCGAGTACGCGTGCCAGGTGCACGTTGCTGGTGCCGACGAAATCCCCCGGAAATGCCTCTGCCAGCCGCTCCACCACTGCAGCCTGCACGGCGAAGGAGAAGCGCCGGCGCGTGCCGAAATCGGCCAGTTTGAAGCCGGCGAGTTCCCCGTCGTTGGCGTGCTCGCGTAGCCAGGCGAACTTTTCGTTCAGCCGATCCTGGGCCTGCTCCAGCGTTACCTGCGGATACCGCGAACGGTTGCGCACCTCGCTGATGATCGCCAGCAGTGGCACCTCGAAGAGGATCACGTGTAGCCAGGGCCCACGCAGATAGACCACCAGTTCGCCGGCCTCGACCTCGACGCGCAGATAACGCAGGTCGAAACGGAACAGGCCGAGGAACCGGATGAAGTCCGGTTGCATGTAGGGGATCTGTTCGAGGAACGCCAGCTCCTCGTCGGTCATCGCCAGTTCGGCTAGCGCCTCGATCTGCGCGCGCACGTCGTTCAGATACGGGCTCAGGTCTTCGGTCGAGCGGCAGCGGAACGCCCATTCCACCTCCGCATTGGGGTAGTGGTGCAATACCGCCTGCATCATCGTGAATTTGTAGAAATCGGTGTCCAGGAGGCTCTGGACGATGCGATCGCTGAAGGCACGGCTCATGGACGGCTCCTGGGGCGGGTTGTTATGCAGCAACACCTTGCCGTTTCCGCGGGAGTCCGCGCAAGCCGAGTGCACTGGCGAGTGGAATATCAGTCGTCGACTTTAGATTTGAAGCGAACTTGTTCCTTGGCCTTTTATCCAGATGGAAGTAAATGGAGATTTGCAGTCAGGGTGCTATGAGGAAATAAAGAGTTATGCAGCTTAGTTGCTATGGGTGTTTTTTGTTTGTCGAATTTCGTACAGCGAATGGCCGGGTTCTAAGTTTTTAGGATTTATAAAACCAAAAAAGGCAAGGGTGGTTGCCCTTGCCTTTTTCTGCCGCCGCTTAGTTAGCTGCTGCGACCGCCGCCGTGGCTGTTCTGACCACCTTTGCGGCCTGCTTCGGAGGCCTTCTCGCGGTCATTGGCGAAGTTGCCGCCGCTGTTGTGTCCGCCTTTGCGGCCGGCTTCGGATGCTTTCTCTCGATCGTTAGCGAAGTTGCCAGGGTTGTTATTTGCCATGTCTTTTTCTCCTCAAAGTGGATAGAGACGTTGGGAAAGGGCTGGCGAGAGAGAGTCACCAGCCTTCTATGTTTCAGAGGAGACATTGCGCAGGTAGTTTCAACGAAGCACATGACGACGGACGAATGGTTTTCCCTATATAAACTGGGACTATGGCGCAGTGAAATTACAGCGAAACGGCAGTTGTAACTTGTGTCATTCCGCAAACGGGTTCGCTCAGTCGCGCGTGTCTTTTCTGGGTTCAGGCCGCCAGGGCCAGCCGCCGCTGGGCGAGCAGGCGCATGACGTAGCCGATCTTCAGTGCCGTCGGGCCGAGAATGACCAGGGCATGGGCTGTGACCACGACGGGCAGGCTCAGCCGCTGGTCGATCAGGTAGGCGCCACTCACACCCAGCAGCAGAAGCAGCAGGCCGCCGAGCATCAGCGCGTTGGCCAGGTGGAGCAAGTGGTGTGGGTTGTCATTGCGATGGAGCATTGCAAGCACCTCCGAAAAATCGGGGAGGGAGCCCGCCGAAGCGGGCTCGGGGATTGATCACTCGAGTGCGCTGGCGGGACCGAAGAACTCGTAGCGGGTCTGCTGTTCCGGCACGCCGAGCGAGCGGAGCTGGCGCTTGACCGTCGCCATGAAGGGTTTCGGGCCGAGGAAGTAGGCGTCCACGTCGCGGTTGGCCGGCAGCCACTCGGCCAGGCGATCTTCGGTCAGCTGGCCGATCGCGTCCGGTGCGGCGGCGTCGCCTTCGTGTTCGTCATAGCAATAGAAGCGCTTGAGCTGCGCATGGCGTTCGGCCAGGTGGTCGACGGCCTTGCGGAAGGCATGCACGCCGGTGTTGCGCGCGCAGTGGATGAAGTGCACCGGTCGCGAACTGCCCAGCGCGGCTTCGAGCATCGCCAGTGTCGGCGTGATGCCGACACCACCACTGATCAGCACCAGCGGCTTGTTGCCGGGCTGCAGGGTGAAGTCGCCGGCCGGGGCGAACAGCTCCACCAGCGCGCCTTCGGCCATTGCATGCAGCGCGTTGGACACCACGCCGCCGGGTTCGCGCTTGACGCTGATGCGGTACTCGTGGCCATTGCTCGCCGCCGACAGGGAGTAGTTGCGGCGCACTTCCTCGCCGTCGATCTGCAGGCGCAGGCCGATGTACTGGCCGGGCAGAAAGTCCATCAACGGACCGCCGTCCTCGGGCTGCAGGTGGAACGAGGTGATTTCGTCACTCTCCGCCACCTTGCGTGCGATGCGGAAGCGCCGCGCGCCACGCCAGCCGCCTGGCGCCTCGGCTTTGGCCTGGTAGAGCTGTTCCTCGTTGCCGATGAGGATGTCGGCCAGCTGCTGATAGGCGGCGGCCCAGGCGTCGATGACCGCGTCGGTGGCGATCTCCTCGCCGAGTACCTCGCGAATGGCGCGCAGCAGGCACGAGCCGACGATCGGATAGTGCTCGGGAAGAACCTGCAGGGCGACGTGTTTGTTGATGATCTGCGCCACCAGGCCGCCAAGCTGGTCGAGCTGGTCAATGTGCCGGGCATACATCAGCACGCCGTTGGCCAGGGCGCGTGGCTGGTCGCCGCTGGCCTGATGCGCCTGGTTGAACAGCGGACGTACTTCGGGATGTTCGCTCAGCATCAGGTTGTAGAAATGCGTGGTCAGCGCCTCGCCGCCGCTTTCCAGCAGCGGCACGGTGGCTTTGATCAGGGCACGTTGTTCAGCGCAAAGCATGGGTAGCTCCTCAATTGGGAAGGTTGCCGTCACGGCTGGCGAGTCGGCTTTGTCTACCCAGGTGCTTTCAACAATCGTTCCAGCTTCAGAATTGACGCAGATCAAGGTTTGTAGCGCAGGCATGGTGAATAGAACCCTGGAAATCCAGGGTTTCATCCACCATCAGGGTCATAATCACCGTGATTGTTTCTCTGAACCCTGCGCCCGGCAGCGCCTCTCAGAAGGTGTGCGATGAAGACTATGCAGCCGGAGGCGTTATGCAGAACTACCACATCACCCGGGAAGGCGAGCGTTGGTTGCTCAGGGAGGAGGGCGATCGGCGCGTACTGATCGAAACCGCGAGTCGGGACGAGATCCTGCGCGAGGCGCGCGACTACATGAAGTTGCGCACGGCTATGGTGAGGGTTCATGGCGATGACGGCGGTGTCGAGGAAGAGCACCGCTATCCTGAGGAACAGAATCCGCTCGCCAGCCGGGGGTGAGCGGCGCTCAGTCGAGGATCTCGATGCGCAGCGAATTGGTCGAGCCTGGCTGGCCCAGCGGCACACCGGCGGTGATCAGTACGGTATCGCCGCTGCCCGCCATGCCCTGAGCGCGGGCCAGCTCCAGCGCGTGACCGCAGACCTGTTCCATGTCGCGCATCGGCGCATCCACCACCGAATAGACGCCCCAGGCGACCGTGAGCTTGCGCGCCGTGGCTTGGCTCGGTGTCAGGCTGAGAATTGGTGTGGCCGGGCGCTCGCGCGAGGCGCGCAGGCTGGAACTGCCCGACTCGGTGTAGTTGACCAGCACCGCCACCGGCAGGATGCCGCTGATACGGCGGATGGCGCAGCTGATGGCGTCGGACAGCGTCGCCTCGGCGCTCGGCCGCTGCACGTCGAGTTGAGCGGCGTAGTCCGGACCGCTTTCCACCTGGCGGATGATCTTGCTCATCATGCTCACCGCTTCCAGCGGATAGTCGCCTGACGCGGTTTCCGCCGAGAGCATCACCGCATCGGCGCCCTCGGCCACCGCGTTGGCCACGTCGGTGACTTCGGCGCGGGTCGGTGCCGGGGCGAAGCGCATGGATTCGAGCATCTGCGTCGCCACCACTACCGGGCGGCCAAGCTGGCGGCAGATGCGCACGATGTTCTTTTGGATGCGCGGTACGTTTTCCGCCGGCACTTCGACCCCCAGGTCGCCACGCGCCACCATGATGGCGTCGGACAGCCGGGCGATCTCGCGCAGGTGCTGTACCGCCGAGGGCTTCTCGATCTTGGCCATGAGGAAGGCGCGTTCGCCGATCAGCTCGCGCGCCTCGTGGATGTCCTGCGGGCGCTGCACGAACGACAGCGCCACCCAGTCCACGCCCAGCTCGAGGCCGAATGCCAGGTCGCGGCGATCCTTCTCGGTCAGCGGCGAGAGTTCCAGCACCGCCTCCGGCACGTTGACGCCCTTGCGGTCGGACAGCTCGCCGCCGGCCACCACACGGGTGTCGATGGCATCGCTGTGGCACGCGGTGACCGTCAGACGCAGGCGGCCATCGTCGATCAGCAGCTGCATGCCCGGCTCCAGCGCGGCGATGATCTCCGGATGTGGCAGGTTCACGCGCCGACTGTCGCCCGGGGTAGGGTCCAGATCCAGGCGGAAGGTCTGCTCGCGCTCCAGTCGCACCTTGCCCTCGGCGAAGCGTCCGACCCTGAGCTTGGGCCCCTGCAGGTCCATGAGGATGCCGATCGGCTGCTTCAGCTCCTGCTCGACCTGACGAATCCAGGCGAAGCGCTCGGTGTGGTCGGCGTGCTCGCCATGGCTGAAGTTCAGGCGGAACAGGTTCGCCCCGGCGTGCACCATGGCGCGCACGTCATCGACGCTGCGGGTGGCGGGGCCGAGGGTGGCAAGGATCTTGACCTTCTTGTCGGGTGTCATGGCAGGCTCGCTGACAGGTGAGCGCCGCGCCCCTAGGCGGACGGCGGCAGGATCAGGATGGCGCGGAAGTCGTTGACGTTGGTGCGCGTCGGGCCGGTGACGATCAGGCTGTCCAGCGCGGTGAAGTAGCCATAGCCGTCGTTGTTGGCCAGCGCATCGGCGGCGCGCAGGCCCAGCGCCTCGGCGCGGGCGAAGCTGTCCGGGCTCATCAGCGCGCCGGCGTTGTCTTCCGAACCGTCGATGCCGTCGGTGTCGCCGGCCAGAGCATGCACGCCCGGCAGGCCCTGTAGGCATTCGGTGAGGGCGAGCAGGAACTCGGCGTTGCGCCCGCCGCGGCCATTGCCGCGCACGGTCACCGTGGTCTCGCCGCCGGAGAGGATCACGCAGGGCGCGGCGATCGGCTGGCCGTGCAACACCACCTGGCGTGCGATGCCGGCGTGCACCTTGGCCACCTCGCGCGCTTCGCCTTCCAGGTCGCCGAGGATCAGCGGGGTAATGCCGGCGGCACGCGCCACCTCGGCGGCGGCATCGAGCGATTGCTGCGGCGTGGCGATCAGCTGGAAGTGGCTGCGCGAGAGCAGCGGATCGCCCGGCTTGAGGGTTTCCGAGCGTGGGTCCTCGAGCCAGGCGCGCACATTGGCCGGCACCTCGATGTGGTAGCGCGCGAGAATTTCCAGCGCCTGCGCCGAGGTGGTCGGGTCGGCCACGGTGGGGCCGGAGGCGATCACCGTCGCTTCGTCGCCCGGTACATCGGAAATCGCGTAGGTGTAGACGCTGGCCGGCCAGCAGGCCCGGGCCAGGCGACCACCCTTGATTGCGGAAAGGTGCTTGCGCACGCAGTTCATCTCGCCGATGTGCGCGCCGGAGCGCAGCAGCGCCTTGTTGATTGCCTGCTTGTCGGCCAGCGAGATGCCTTCGGCCGGCAATGCCAGCAGCGAGGAGCCGCCGCCGGAAAGCAGGAAGATCACCCGGTCGCTTTCCTCGAGGTTGCTGACCAGCTCCAGCACGCGACGGGCGACACGCTCGCCGGCGTCATCCGGTACCGGGTGTGCGGCCTCCACCACTTCGATACGCCGGCAGTCGGCGTGGTGTTCGTAGCGGGTCACCACCAGTCCGGACAGTTCGCCTTCCCAGACCTGCTCGATGGCTTCGGCCATGGCCGCGGCCGCCTTGCCGGCGCCGATGACGATGGCGCGGCCGCTGCGGTCTTCGGGCAGATGCTCGGCGAGCACATGACGCGGATGGGCGGCTTCGATGGCGCTGTCGAACAGCTGGCGCAGCAGGGCTTGTGGGTCGATGGGCATCTCTGGCTCCTTGGGTCTTTTTGCAGAGGCCGATTGCAGACCTTAGGGCTCGTCGAAGCAAGCGCTAAGGGTTGAAATCGACCCGCCCGGCAGTCGGGCCGTGACTCCTTGTGCCGGGCGAATCGAAAAGATGCCGTCCGCAGACGGCGGTTGGAGAGCAGGCGCGCGGGGCCCTGGTCGTGGGGAGACGCGATGATTCCGACCCCGTGCACCTGCATTCCAACCCTTTGAGCGTCGCTGGCGCCCAGCGTTGCGGTGACCCACCACCTGGTCTGTCTGTCCCTGAAGGTGGGGCCGCAAGGCTCGACGCAGCGCGCTCGAAGGCTTTACTCCTTGCGGATCGAGAAATTGGCCATGTGCTCCAGGCCCTTGATCAGCGCCGAGTGGTCCCAGCCGCTGCCGCCGATGGCCGCGCAGGTGCTGAACACCTGCTGGGCGTTGGCGGTGTTGGGCAGGTTCAGGCCCAGCTCGCGGGCGCCGTTGAGCGCCAGGTTGAGGTCCTTCTGGTGCAAGGCGATGCGGAAGCCCGGATTGAAGGTGCCCTTGATCATGCGTTCGCCGTGCACCTCGAGGATCTTCGAGCCGGCGAAGCCGCCCATCAGCGCCTCGCGCACCTTGGCCGGATCGGCGCCGTTCTTCGCGGCAAACAGCAGCGCCTCGGCCACCGCCTGGATGTTCAGCGCGACGATGATCTGGTTGGCCACCTTGGCGGTCTGGCCGTCGCCGTTCTCGCCGACACGGGTGATGTTCTTGCCCATCGCCTGGAACAGGGGCAACGCGCGCTCGAAGGCCGCTTCGCTACCGCCGACCATGATCGACAGGGTGCCTGCCTTGGCGCCGACCTCACCGCCGGATACCGGGGCGTCGAGGTACTCGGCGCCGGTGGCCTTGATCTTCTCGGCGAACTGCTTGGTGGCGCTGGGCGAGATCGAACTCATGTCGATCACCACCTTGTTCGGGCCGACGCCGGCAGCGACGCCGTTGTCGCGGAACAGCACGTCGTCGACCTGCGGGGTGTCCGGCACCATGACGATGATGAACTCGGCTTCCTGCGCGACTTCCTGCGGTGTAGCCAGGGCGATGGCGCCGGCTTGCACCAGGTCGGCGGGCGCCTTGTCGTGGTGTTCGGAAAGGAACAGTTGGTGACCTGCGTTCTGCAGGTTGCTCGCCATGGGCTTGCCCATGATGCCGGTGCCGATGAATCCGATTTTAGCCATGGTCGTTTCTCCTCAAATTCTGTTCGGGTCAGATGGCGTTGTGCGTCTTCAGCCAGCCAAGGCCGGCCTCGGTGCTGGTGGCCGGCTTGTATTCGCAGCCGACCCAGCCCTGGTAGCCGATGCGATCCAGATGCTCGAACAGGAAGCGGTAGTTGATCTCGCCGGTGCCTGGCTCGTTGCGCCCGGGGTTGTCCGCCAGCTGCACGTGGTTGATCGCCGCCAGGTTGGTTTCGATGGTGCGCGCCAGGTCTCCTTCCATGATCTGCATGTGGTAGATGTCGTACTGCAGGAACAGGTTGGGGTGGCCGACCTTGCTGCGGATCTCCTGCGCCTGGGAAGTGTTGTTGAGGAAGAAGCGCGGGATATCGCGGGTGTTGATCATCTCCATCACCAGGCGGATGCCGGCCTGCTCAAGCTTCTGCGCGGCGTAGCGCAGGTTCTCGATGAAGGTCATCTCCAGCTTGCCGAGGTCGGCGTCCTTCGGCGCGATGCCAGCCAGGCAGTTGACCTGGTTGTTGCCCAGTACCTGAGCGTAGGCGATGGCCTTGTCCACGCCGGCGCGGAACTCCTCGACCCGCTCTGGCAGGATGGCGATGCCGCGTTCGCCACCCGCCCAGTCACCCGCCGGCAGGTTGAACAGCACCTGGGTCAGCTTGTTGGCATCCAGCTGAGCCTTGATTTGCTCGGCGGGGTAGTCATAGGGAAACAGGTACTCGACACCGGAAAAGCCGGCCTGGGCGGCGGCGGCGAAGCGGTCCATGAAGTCCTGTTCGGTGAACAGCATCGACAGGTTGGCGGCAAAGCGGGGCATGGTTCTCTCTCCTGATCTGTAGGGATCACATTCGGTTCTGCATTGCGGCGGTGCGGTGACCACCCTGGGTGTTGTGTTTGCGGTGGATATGCTTCGCGATATCCACCCTACGGTTGGTTCGGTGTCCGTCGCTTACAACTGCGGCGGTCGGGTCGGTCTGGAGTAGGGTGGAAGACCGCGAAGCGTCTTCCACGCGTTGGTGGATCAGTCCAGCAATCCAACGGCGGTCGGCGCGTCTTCTCGACTTTCGGCCAGTGCCTCGAACTCGTTGATGGCATCGATCTCGGTGCCCATGGCGATGTTGGTTACCCGCTCGAGAATCACCTCGATCACCACCGGCACCTGATGCTCGGCCATCCAGGCCTGGGCCTGCTCGATGGCCGGGCGCAGGTCTTCCTGCTTGAACACGCGCAGCGCCTTGCAGCCCAGACCCTCGACCACCGCGATGTGATCGACGCCGTAGCCTTCCATGCCGCTCTGGTCGGCATTGATGTTCTCGAAGCCGAGCTGCACGCAGTAATCCATCTCGAAACCGCGTTGCGACTGGCGGATCAGCCCGAGGTAGGCGTTGTTCACCAGGATGTGGATGTAGGGCAGCTTGAACTGCGCGCCCACCGCCAGTTCCTCGATCATGAACTGGAAGTCGTAGTCGCCGGAGAGCGCCACCACCTTGCGCGCCGGGTCCGCGGCAACCACGCCGAGCGCCGCCGGAATGGTCCAGCCAAGCGGGCCGGCCTGGCCGCAGTTGATCCAGTGGCGCGGCTGGTAGACATGCAGGAACTGCGCGGCGGCGATCTGCGACAGGCCGATGGTACTGACGTAGCAGGTGTCCTTGCCGAAGGCGTTGTTCATGCACTGGTACACGCGCTGCGGCTTCATCGGCACGCTGTCGAAGTTGGTCTTGCGCAACATCGTGCGCTTGCGCTCCAGGCAGTCGGCGGCCCAGGCGCGGCGATCCGGCAGACGGCCTGCGGCCTTGCGCGCCTTCGCTACTTCGACGAACAGCTCCAGCGCGGCGCGGGCGTCGGAGACGATCCCGTAGTCTGGCGCGAACACCCGGCCGATCTGGGTCGGCTCGATGTCGACGTGGACGAAGGTGCGGCCCTTGGTATAGGTCTCCACGGAGCCGGTGTGACGGTTGGCCCAGCGGTTGCCGATGCCGAGCACGAAGTCGGATTCCAGCATCGTCGCGTTGCCGTAGCGGTGGCTGGTCTGCAGCCCGCACATGCCGGCCATCAGCGGATGGTCGTCGGGGATCGAGCCCCAGCCCATCAGCGTCGGGATCACCGGCACGCCCACGGTCTCGGCGAACTCCACCAGCAAGGTTTCGGCCGCGGCATTGTAGATGCCGCCGCCGGCGACGATCAGCGGACGCTCGGCGGCGCAGAGCATGTCGATGGCCTTCTCGATCTGCTTGCGGGTCGCCGCCGGCTTGTACACGGCGAGCGGCTCGTAGGTGTCGATGTCGAATTCGATCTCGGCCATCTGCACATCGAACGGCAGGTCGATCAGCACCGGGCCGGGACGCCCTGAGCGCATCACGTGGAAGGCCTGCTGGAACACGCGCGGCACCAGCGCCGGTTCGCGAACGGTAACCGCCCACTTGGTCACCGGCTTGGCGATGGATTCGATATCGACGGCTTGGAAATCTTCCTTGTGCAACTTGGCGCGCGGCGCCTGGCCGGTGATGCAAAGGATCGGGATCGAGTCGGCGGAAGCCGAGTACAGGCCGGTGATCATGTCGGTGCCGGCCGGGCCCGAGGTGCCGATGCACACGCCGATGTTGCCCGGCTTGGCGCGGGTATAGCCCTCGGCCATGTGCGAGGCACCCTCGACGTGGCGGGCGAGGATGTGACGAATGCCGCCGTCGGCTCGCAGAGCGGAATACAGCGGGTTGATCGCCGCGCCGGGAATGCCGAAGGCGGTGTCGATGCCTTCCTTGCGCAATACCGCGACGGCGGCGTCGATTGCTCTCATGCGGGCCATTGGTCTTCCTCCTCGAGGGATCCGATAGTTTTTGTAGGTGGCCCAAGCATGCCGCCCTGGATTCCCTGGCGGAATTGGTCGAGACTTCAGTTCTGTCGATATCAGGAGTATCGAATGGATCGCTATACGACCCTGCGCAGCTTCGTACTGGTGGCCGACTGCGGCAGCTTCGCCGCCGCCGCGCACAAAGAGAGCGTCACCCCGGTGGTGATGGGCCGGCGGCTGGATGCGCTGGAGCGGCATCTGGGCGTCAAGCTGATGCACCGCTCCACCCGCGGCCTGTCGCTGACCGATCTGGGCGAGCAATACCTGGAGCGCGCCCGCGGGCTGCTCAAGGACTTCGATGAGGTGGACGCCAGCATCAGCCACGACCGCACCTCGGTACGCGGCCACCTGGTGGTATCGGCGCCGGCGGCATTCGGGCGGCGGCATATCGGCCCGCACGCGCCGGCGTTCCAGGCGCGCTACCCGGACCTGCAACTGTCGTTCAACTTCACCGACAGCGTGGTCGACCTGGTGCGCCACGGTTACGACATGGGCATTCGCATCGGAGAGGTGACCGACCCCAACTATGTGGCGGTGCGGCTGTTCCCGAACAGGCGGGTGGTCTGCGGCTCGCCCGAGTACTTCGCCCGCCACGGCACGCCGACGGCACTGGAGGAGCTGACCGAGCACAACTGCCTGGCCTTCAATCTGCAGGGCGGTCAGCAGCGCGGCTGGACCTTTCTGCGCGACGGCCGGCAGGTGGCGATCCGCGTGGCCGGCAATCTGGACTGCAACGACGGCGAGCTGCTGTTCGACTGGGTCAAGCAGGGCCTGGGCATCGGCTGGCGCTCGACCTGGGAGATCCAGGCCGAGCTCAAGCGCGGCGAGCTGGTCACGGTACTCGACCAGTACGCGCTGCCGGCCTACGACATCCAGGCCGTCTACCCGCAGCAGCGCTACCTGCCGGCCAAGGTGCGTTTCTTCATCGACTACCTGAAGGATATCTACAACGCACCAGGCTATTGGGAAGTGCGCTGAGCGGCTCGGTTGTTGCGGTAGGTGGAGAAGCCGTGGGGGCTCAGCAGCCGCGGGATGTGGTCGGTGAGGGGAAGGCGCGCAGCGACGCGTAGGCCACGCTGTTCACGGCCCGGTCCCGACTGACGGCGTTCAGGATGGATGCCGGCCCGTGCGGTCACAGCTAAGGTGAATATCACCGGCTGAGCAGCGAGGCGCTTGTGGATCGTCTGAAAATCGCCACCTACAACATCAACGGCATCCGGGCGCGCTTGCCCAACCTGCTCGAATGGCTCGAGCGTGAGCAACCCGACGTGGTCTGCCTGCAGGAGCTGAAGGCGCAGGATCCCGACTTCCCCATCGATGACATCCGTGGCGCCGGCTACGGCGCCATCTGGCAAGGACAGAAGTCCTGGAACGGCGTGGCGATCCTCGCCCGTGACAGCGAGCCGCTGGAGATCCGCCGCGGCCTGCCGGGCGATCCCGATGACAGCCACAGCCGCTACCTGGAGGCCGCGGTGCACGGGGTGATCGTCGCCAGCCTCTACCTGCCCAACGGCAACCCGCAGCCCGGGCCGAAGTTCGACTACAAGCTGGCCTGGTTCGAGCGGCTGATCGAGCACGCCGCCGGCCTGCTGGCCAGCGGGCATCCGGTGGTGCTGGCCGGCGACTACAACGTGGTGCCCACCGACGAGGACATCTACAACCCGCGTTCCTGGCTGAAGGACGCGCTGCTGCAGCCGGAAAGCCGCGACTGCTACGGACGCCTGCTGGCTCAGGGCTGGACCGACGCGCTGCGCGCCCGGTACCCCGACGAGCGCATCTACACCTTCTGGGACTATTTCCGTCAGCACTGGCAGAAGAACTCCGGGCTGCGCATCGACCACCTGCTGCTCAGCCCCGATCTCGCGCCACGCCTGCAGGATGCCGGCGTCGATCGCTGGGTGCGCGATCAGGCACACGCCAGCGATCATGCGCCGACCTGGATCGTGCTGAGCGGCGCGCCGATGGCCTCCGGGCGGTCGGGCTGAACCTTTGCTCTGGCGTGGTAGTCGACTTGAACAGGCAGGCCGTTTTTCTTCCGGCCGTTTCAATCGATCCTGCAGGAGTAAGAAATGGATACCAAAGATACGATTTCCGTCCTCAACGACCTGATCGAAACCAGCAAGGATGGCGAGAAGGGTTTCATGGAGTGCGCCGAGGATCTGCGCGATCCGCAGCTCAAGAGCACCATGAGCCAGCGTGCCCGCGATTGCGCCACCGCGGCGGCGGAGCTGCAGCAACTGGTGCGTTCCATGGGCGGCGAGCCGGAAACCAGTACCAGCATGGCGGGCGATATGCACCGTCGCTGGGTCGATCTCAAGGCGATGATCACTGGCAAGGATGACGAGGCGATCCTCAACGAGTGCGAGCGCGGTGAGGATGTGGCGGTAAAGAGCTACCGCAAGGCGCTGGAAAAGGACCTGCCGGCCGAGGTGCGGCTCGTGGTCGAGCGGCAGTACCAGGGCGTGCTGCGCAACCACGATCAGGTCAAGGCACTGCGCGACGCGGCTCGCGCCCATAGCTGATCGCGGCCACTGACGAAGAACGCCAGCAGTTGCTGGCGTTTTTTTTATGGACGGTGAGGGCTGCGCACTCAGGTCGCTGTCGCAGGCTCGCTCACTTCGCAGCCCTTGAGCACCAGACGGATGATGGTATCGGCGGCAGCATCGTAGTCGGCATCGTCGAGTCTGGCCTTGCCGGTGACGGTACTGATCTGCCAGTCGAAATCCGCGTAGGTCTGGGTCGCTGCCCAGATGCTGAACAGCAGGTGGTTGGGATCGACCTTGGCCATCAGGCCCTCGTCCACCCAGCGCTGGATGCAGGCGATATTGTGTGCCGCCTGGGCATTGAGCTGGGCGGTACGCTCCGCTGACAGGTGCGGGGCGCCATGCATGATCTCGCTGGCGAAGACCTTGGATGCGCCGGCGTGATCGCGGGAAATGCGAATCTTGGTGCGGATGTAGGCACGCAGCACATCGGCCGGATGGCCGGGCTGGTTGAACGGCGCGGAGGCGGCAAGCAGCGGCTCGACGATGCTTTCGAGCACCTCGCGATAGAGGTTTTCCTTGGACTTGAAGTAGTAGTAGACGTTGGGCTTGGGCAACCCGGCCCGGTTGGCGATATCGCTGGTCTTGGTCGCGGCGAAGCCCTTTTCGGCGAACTCTTCGCTGGCGGCTTTCAGGATCAGCTCTTTGTTGCGCTCACGGATACTGGACATGGGGTCTTTTCGCTGGCTGCCGTCGCTTGCCGACGACCGCCGGCATGCTAGCACCGGGTTTACCAGACGCTCAACCCAGGCGCCGCGCGGCGGGCGAAGGGGCCTGCGGCCCCCTCGCCGTGACGCTTAGAAGTGCGCCTTTACGATGGCGCTGAAGGTGTTCTGGTCGGTCTTGCCAACGAAATTGTCGCTGACGAAGCCGCCGTCCTCGATGCCGTACTTGTCAGTCCAGTAGTCGTATTCGATACCGACGTAGAGCTGCTTCTCGCCCCAGTTCAGCGCCTTGCCCAGGTCGTACTTGATCTGCGGGTTGAAGTGGAAGTTGGCGTGGTACTCGCCGCGGGAATTGCGGTCGTTGTCGACTACCCAGTCGATGAAGCCGTCGAACAGGATGTCGGAGTTGCCCACCGGCAGCGTGTAGCCCCACACCGGGGTGATCTGCCAGACGCCGTCGCCCGGGCGGTCGCCTTTGGTTTCGCGGTGGTAGAAGTTCAGCGAGAAGTAGTCGAAACCGGGCACGTCCAGGTCGAAGCCCGGGCCGATCATGTAGGTTTCCACGTCGTCTTCGCCGAACTCGTAGGTCATGGCGACCAGTACGTCCTTGACCGGACCGAAGCTCAGGTCGCGCTGGAAGATCTTGCCGAACGACAGGCGTGGCGAGAATTCGCCGTAGAAGCTGCTGTCGTCGTTACCTTCGTCGTTGCCCTTGCCGTTGTAGTGGATCGAGTCGACGAAGAAGAAGGTGTCGCCGTACTTCCAGGCGTTGGCGTGCTCGAAGGTGACGGTCTGCTGGATCGGCGAATCGATCTTGTAGTTGTGGCCGTACAGGTAGGTCACGCTGTTGTTCTGCCAGTACAGCAGGCCTTCCGCCATGGCCGGAGCAGTCAGCAGGCTGCCTGCCGCGGCGAGGGCAAAGGGAGCGGTCTTGAAATTCATCTGGATATCCTTGGTGTGTGTGGTGGCTTTTTGGATGCCATTGTCTTGCATCTCCGCGTCGGCGAGAAGCGGCCAGCTGCCTCAGCCTGGCGATTGCGCACGAATCTGCCGGGACACGACGTCGCAGTGCTCGCCATGGCGACGCGAGTAATCGGGGATGTTCACCGCCAGCGTGTTGGTGCCGACGGCATCCTCGATCAGCTCGTCCGGGCCGAATGCGTCCTGCTCGTCGGGTTCGCGCGGCAGGAACAGGTTGAGCAGGATTGCGCTGAAGGCGCCGATGGTGATCGGCGAGCCGAAGATATTCTTCAGCACCTCGGGCATCGCGCTCAGCGCCTCCGGTACGCTGGCCACGCCCAGGCCGAGCCCCAGGGAGATGGCGACGATCAGCATGTTGCGCCGGTGCAGGCCGGCCTCGGCGAGGATCTTGATGCCGGCGATGGCGACGGTGCCGAACATGATCAGCGTGGCGCCACCGAGCACTGGCTTGGGCATCATCTGCAGCACGCCGCCGACCGCCGGGAACAGGCCGAGCAGGATCAGGATGCCGGCGATGTAGAAACCGACATGGCGGCTGGCGACGCCGGTGAGCTGGATCACCCCGTTGTTCTGGCTGAAGGTGGTCATCGGCAGGCTGTTGAACACGGCGGCGACCGCGGAGCTGCAGCCATCGGCGAGGATTCCTGAGCGGATGCGGCGCATGTATAGCGGTCCACGCACCGGCTGGCGGGAGATCATCGAGTTGGCGGTGAGATCGCCGGCGGTTTCCAGCGGCGTGATCAGGAAGATCACCGCGATCGGGATGAAGGCCATCCAGTCGAAGGCGAAGCCGAACTTGAACGGCTGCGGCACGCTGAGCAGGGGTAGCTCGGCGAGCCCGGAGAAGTCCACCTTGCCCATTGCCCAGGCCACCAGGTAGCCGATGGTCAGCGCCACGATGACCGCCGACAGCCGCAGCACCGGCCATTTGAAGCGGTTGAGCACGACGATGATGCCGATCACCAGCCCGGCCAGCGCCAGATTGGGGAGCGCACCCAGATCAGCGGCACCGTAGCCGCCGGCGATGTCGGTCATTGCGACCTTGATCAGCGACAGGCCCATCAGGCAGATGATGGTGCCGGTGACCACCGGGGTGATCACTCGCCGCAGCTTGTTGATGCACTGGCTGAAGGCGATCTCGACGAAAGCCGCGCAGAAGCTCACGCCAAAGAGTGTCGCGAGGATGTCTTCGGGGCTGCCGCCGCGGCCCTTGACGATGAAGCCGGCGCTGAGGATGGCGCTGAGAAAGCCGAAGCTGGTGCCCTGCAGACACAACAGGCCGGAGCCGATCGGGCCGATGCGTTTGGCTTGGACGAAAGTCCCCAGACCGGAGACGAACAGCGCCATGCTGACCAGATAGGGCACGTAGGCACCCAGGCCGAGCGCGCTGCCGATGATGAGGGTGGGGGTGATGATGCCGACGAAACTCGCCAGAACGTGTTGCAGGGCGGCGAACGTCGCGGGGAGAGGCGCCGGCCGATCGTCGAGCTGATAGATCAGCTCCTGGTTCGCTTGCGGAGCGCTACCGCTCCTGGTTTCGGTTGCGGTCATTGTTAAGCCTGCCATTTGTTGTTGTACGGTCATGGGCTTGCGAGGCTTCACGGCACCTCTGTTACCGCGCGCCAGCCGGGGCGGGTGCGCGGAATGGCCCGACTATAACAACCTGTGAACAGGCTTTGGAACAATTGATACTTGAATTGTGCACAATCTGCGAGCCGGCCGTCGGAATTGCTGTGCGGCCGGATGCGCCGTCGCCGCCTCAGCAGCTGCGCTGAGACGGCGCTCGCGGCTGCTTCAGCCGACGGGGCGCAGCTCGCGGGCGACGTTCTCGGCCAGGCCGGTGCCGGCTTCGGTCATGGTCAGGTAGGTGTGATCCGCGCCGGCGGCCTGGATGCGCTGGGCAATGTCCTCGTACAGCGCGTGGGAGACGATCAGCCCCTTGAAGCCGATCGAGCGCAGCTTGGTGGTGGAGATGATCTTGGCCTCGGCATCGTTCATCGCCAGCACCACGGCCTGCACGTCGTTCATCTGCAGGTTCTGCCAGAACATCTGGTCCTCGGCGTCGGCGAAGAACACGTTGCGGCCTTCGGCGACGTTGCGCTCGACCATGACCGGGTCGGAATCCAGGCTGACCAGGCGAAATCCCTTGCGGAGCAGGTGATCGTAGGCGGCGCGTCCGGTCCGGCCCATGCCCATCACCAGGATCTGCGCGTCGCCCAGCGACACGGGCTGCTCGTCGGGATGGCGGGTATCGCGTTCCAGCGGGATCAGCCGCTTCGCCAGGCGCTCGTACAGCGGATGGGCGAAGCGGTTGAGCTGCGCGGAGACTACGAACGACAGCGCCACGCTGATCGCCAGCGGCGTCAGCCACTGCGGCAGCACCACGCTGGCGACGATCAGGCCGAATTCGCTGTAGTTGGTCAGGCTTGAGGCGCTGAGGAACGCGCTGCGCGCGCGCAGGCGGAAGCTGAGGAAAAGAAAGAAGAACAGCACGCCCTTGAGTGGCAGCAGCAGCGCCACCGCCGCAGCGAAAATCATCGCGTTGGCATCCGGCAGGCCGCCGATACCGATCTGCAGGAAGAAGCCGACCAGGAACACTTCCTTGATCGCCCACAGCGAATTGGATAGCTCGGTGGCGCGCTTGTGCTTGGCGAGCATGGCGCCGAAGGCCAGGGCGCCAAGCTCCGAACTCAGCCCGACCGCCTCGAAACCCATGCCGCCAACCACCAGCGCCAGCATCAGGCCGAGCAGGACCAGCAGCTCCTCGTGGCCGCTGTGATCGAGCATGCGGAACAGCAGCGGACGCAGCAGCGGTAGCAGAAATACCAGCAGCGCCCAGGGCGACGGCACCTGGCCCGCCGCCAGGCTCATCACTACCAGCGCGATCAGATCCTGGATGATCAGCACGCCGATCGCCACCCGGCCGTGGAAGGCCTTCAGTTCGCGCTTGCCTTCCAGCACCTTAGCCGCCAGCACGGTACTGGAAAACGACAGCGCGATGGCCAGCAGCAGGCTCTCCTGCCAGCTGGCATCGAAGACCAGCACGATCGCCGGCAGCACCAGCACGCTGGAAATGGCGAAGTGCAGCAGGCTGCCGCCGATCACCTCGCGGCGCACCAGGTTGCCCAGCTTGAGCTTGAGGCCGACGGTGAACAGCAGCAGGAGCACGCCGAGGTGCGCCAGATGCTGGAGGATCACGCCGTCCTGCTTGCCCACGCCGACGTGTTCGCCAACCGCGGCCAGGGCGAAGCCGGCACCCAGATAACCGATCAGCGGCGGCAGGCCGATAGCGCGGGCGATCAGGCCCAGGGTGAAGGCGAAGGCGATCCAGCTGGCTTCAATCATCAACGGCATCCGGCGAAAAGGGCGCCGAATTGTAAACAGAGATCTTCGCTTGTCGAGTGCTATACAACTAACGCTGCGGCGAAGACCTCTGCCCGTTTTCGATCCAGCTCGCCAGGGGCGTCCTGCGAATCACCAGCTTTTCGAACTCGGCGAGGCAGAACACCAGAAGCCCGGCGCCGAGCACCTGCAGCCACTGCAGCGGTGACAGACCGGTCGAGCCGAACAGCGACTGCAGCATCGGTGCGTAGGTGAAAGCCAGCTGCAGCGGAATGCAGGCTGCGATGGCCAGCAACACGTAGGCGTTGCCGGTCAGACCCTGGCGATTGACGACGGAGGCGAATATCGAGCGGCTGTTGAGCAGATAGAACATCTCTGCCATCACCACCGCGTTGACCGCCATCGTGCGCGCCGCCTCCAGATTGCCGCTGCTGTTCAGCTCCCAGAGGAACAGGCCGAGGGCGCCGGTCATCATCAGTACCGAGACCATCAGCACCCGCCAGATGAAGAACCCGGACAGCAGCGCCTGTCCCGGTGGGCGCGGCCGGCGGCCCATGATGCCGCGCTCGGCAGGCTCGAAAGCCAGCGCCAGGCCGAGGGTGCTGGAGGTGACCATGTTGATCCACAAGACCTGTGCCGGCGTCAGCGGCAGGGTGAGTTCGAAGAGGATCGCCGCAATCACCACCAGTGCTTCGCCACCGTTGGTGGGCAGCATGAACAGCACGAATTTCTTCAGGTTGTCGTAGACCGCGCGCCCCTCGCGCACAGCGGCGGCGATGGTGGCGAAGTTATCGTCGGCCAGCACCATATCCGAGGCTTCCTTGGCCGCTTCGGTACCCTTCATGCCCATGGCCACACCGACGTCCGCGCGCTTGAGCGCCGGCGCATCATTGACGCCGTCGCCGGTCATGGCCACGACCTGGCCGTGGTTCTGCAGGGCCTGGACCAGACGCAGCTTGTGTTCCGGGCTGGCGCGGGCAAATACGTCCACATCCATGGCGACCTGGCGCAGCGTGGCGTCATCCATCAGCGCGACCTCGGCACCGGTCACCGCCGGCTTGCCGAGGCCGATGGCCAGTTGCGCGCCGATGGCGCGTGCAGTCTCGGCATGGTCTCCGGTGATCATCTTCACGCGAATGCCGGCCCGGTGACACTCGTCCACGGCGACGATGGCTTCCTCGCGCGGCGGGTCGATGATGCCCACCAGTGCCAGCAGGGTGTAGCCGTCGGCGACGTCGGCAAAGCTCAGCTGACCGCTGGCCGGTGCGGCACGCTTGCAGGCCAGCGCCAGCAGACGCAAGCCCTTGGCTGCGGTATCGACCGCCATGCGCCGCCAGTAATCAAGGTCGATTGGCTGGTCGCCAGCGTGCCCGGCCTGGGTGCTGCATATCTCCAGAATGCGCTCCGGCGCGCCCTTGACGAAGAGCCAGGGCGCGCCGTCGCTGTCATGGTGATAAGTGGCCATGAAACGGTGCTGCGACTCGAAGGGAATCGAATCCAGCCGTGGCCAGGCGCCATCGGCGACATGCTGGCTGAAGCCGACCTTGCCGCCGAGGACCAGTAGCGCACCCTCGGTGGGATCACCCATGACCCGCCATTGCTGGGATTGTTGTTGCAGATGGGCGTCGTTGCACAGCACGCCGGTGCGGATCGCCAGCGACAGCGCGGGGTAATGCTCGGGATCGACGATCTTGCCGGCAAGCCGGCAGTCGCCCACGGGCTCGTAGCCAACCCCAGTGACGTCGAACACCTGCTCGGCGCAGACCACCCGCTGCACGGTCATTTCGTTGCGGGTGAGGGTACCGGTCTTGTCGGAACAGATCACCGTCACCGAACCGAGGGTTTCCACGGCCGGCAGGCGGCGGATGATCGCGTTGCGCTGCGCCATGCGCTGTACGCCCAGGGCTAGGGTGACGGTCATGATCGCCGGCAGCCCTTCGGGAATCGCCGAGGCAGCCAGCGCCACCACCATCATGAACATCTCGGCGGCCGGATGGCCGCGCCAGAGCGTGCCGAGGACGAACGTGGCGGCAGAAGCGGCCAGTACGGCGATGGCCAGCCAGCGACCGAAATGATCGACCTGTCGTAGCAGCGGTGTATTCAGGTTCTGGATGCCGGTGAGCATCTGGTTGATCTTGCCCAGCTCGGTCGTGGCGCCGGTCGCCACCACGATGCCCGTTGCCTGGCCGAACACGACCAGCGTGCCGGAGTAGGCCATGCCGTAGCGGTCACCCAGCGGGGCGTCCGGCGCAACCGCCGTGGTGTCCTTCTCCACTGGCAGCGATTCGCCGGTGAGCGCTGCTTCCTCGATGCGTAGTTCCTTGGTTTTTACCAGGCGCACGTCGGCCGGCACGCGGTCGCCGGAAACCAGCAGAACACGATCACCCGGGACCAGGTCCGCTGCGTCTATCTGCTGTCGACTGCCGTTGCGTATCACCGTGGCGTGTGGGGAAAGCATGGCGCGAATGGCGTCCAGTGCGCTTTCGGCCTTGCCTTCCTGAATGAAGCCGATGATGGCATTGATCAGCACGGCGCTGAGCAGCACGCCGGTATCGACCCAGTGCCCGAGAATAGCCGTGATCAGCGCCGCGCCGATCATCACGTAGAGCAGGATGTTGTGGAATTGCCCCAGCAGGCGCCTCAATGCGCTGCGGTGCTTGGGTGGGGCAAGGCGATTGAGGCCGTGTTGGGCGAGGCGTCGCGCCACCTCGCCATCCGTCAGCCCCTCCGGCCCGCTCTGCAGCTGTCTTTCCACGTCGGCGGCCGGCAGGGTGTGCCAGTTCGGTTGCGAATGTTCGCTGGGCTGGGTGGTCGAGCGGTCCTTCATGGCCGGCGCCTCTGCTGATCCATGGGGCGGATTTATCGCGGCAGCTGAAGCGCCGCATGCCCAGGCAGCTTACCCAGCCACTGGCCGGGCGGCATGATTTGCCGCAAGAGTTGTGTTTCCAGCCGCTACAGGAAGGCCGCGCCCCACGATGGGCCGCTGGTGCCAGTCACCTCGCGCGGGGCGCCGGGCCCGCGCCCCCGCGTTCGCGCCCCCGCGTTCGCGGGCCCGGCGCTGCACAGACGCATGGCATCAGTCGATGTTGGCGCCCTTGGCGATCCAGCTGGCGAGCAGGTCGCGTTCGTCCTGGGTCATCTGGGTGATGTTGCCTAGCGGCATGATTTGGCTGGCGACGGTCTGCGCGTGGATCTTCGCCGCCTGCTGGCGGATCTGTGCGGGGGTGTCGAACATCACGCCAGCCGGTGCGCTGGAGAACATCGGGCTGCTCGGCTGGGCTGAGTGGCAGACGGTACAGCGCTGTTCGATCACCTCATTGACCTCGGCGAACTGGCTGGTGCTGCGCTGTTGGGTACTCATGCTGGCCTGCTCCGGCGCGGTTGCCGCCAGGTTCGCTGCCGTCGGCTGACGGTTCGGTGCGGTGACATAGGCCAGGCAGATCATGCCCAGCGCAGCGGCCGGTAGCGCCCAGGCGAAGCGCTGGCTGTTGTGGCGGGTGTTGAAGTAGTGGCGCGCCAGCACCGACAGCGCGCCGAGCGCGGCGAGGATCAGCCAGTTGTATTGGCTGCCGTAGGTGCTCGGGAAGTGGTTGCTGATCATGATGAGCAGCACCGGCAGGGTGAAATAGTTGTTGTGCCGCGAACGCAGCAGGCCCTTGGCTGGCAGCACCGGATCGGGCGTGCGGTTCTGTTCGATGGCGGCGACCAGCGCACGCTGGGCCGGCATGATGATGCGGAACACGTTGCCGACCATGATGGTGCCGATCAGCGCGCCGGTATGGATGTAGGCTGCGCGGCCGCTGAATACCTGCGAATAGCCCCAGCAGGCGGCGATCACCAGCACGAACAGCACCAGGCCGAGCAGGGCGGGGGTCTTGCCCAGCGGCGAGTCGCAGAGCAGGTCGTAGACGAACCAGCCGATGATCAGCGAGCCGAAGCCGATGGCGATGGCCGCGGCCGGGGACAGCTCGCTGCCCGGCGCGATCAGGTACAGGCTGGGGTTGAGGTAGTACACCACCATCAGCAGCGCCACGCCCGATAGCCAGGTGGTGTAGGCCTCCCACTTGAACCAGTGCAGGTTTTCCGGCATCTGCGGCGGCGCCAGTTTGTATTTCTCCAGGTGGTAGATACCGCCACCGTGGATGGCCCAGAGATCGCCCGACAGGCCCTCACGCGGGTTGGCCCGGTTGAGGTTGTTCTCCAGCCAGACGAAATAGAAGGAAGCACCGATCCAGGCGACGCCAACGATCATGTGAATCCAGCGAATACTCAGGTTCAGCCATTCGGTCAGATGGGCGTCCATTTGTCATGCACCTCTTGCGGCCTGCAGGCGGCCGTATTTCTTCTTATTGGAATCGGCTTGAGCGCGTCGCGAGCGCAGCGCGGCTCATGTCGATTTCCGTTGGGGGTCGAGGAGGAGTTGCTGATCCTCCGTGAAGAAGTACTCGTCGCAGTTGTTGCCAGAACCGCTGCGATCGACCACCAGGAATTCATCCCGCTTTTCGATCGTCAGCACCGGGTGGTGCCAGACGCCGCGGTGGTAATTGACGCCCTGCCTGCCATTGCTGATGAAGGCGCGGACGTGGCCCGGTACAGGTGCATCGCCAGGAGGCGCGACCACGACCAGAAAGGGGTGGCCGAGCAGCGGTATGAAGGCCTGGCTGCCCAGCGGATGACGTTCGAGCATGCGGATAACCAGCGGCATCTCCAGCGCCTCGGCGGCGAAGATGCTGATGATCGCCTGGTCCTCGGGCGCGGCGGTCTCGACCGTGGCCAGCTTGTGATAGCGGCGGGTTGAGCCGTTGTTGATCAGGAAGAACTCGCTGCCTTCAGTCTCGATGACGTCGCCGAAGGGGGCGAAGGCTTCCTTGGTCAGTGGCTCGATGGTCAGGTTGCGCATGCTGTGCTCGTTCTTTGTTGAAGGATCGGTATTCGCGTGGGGCTGCTCCCCCTCACCCTAACCCTCTCGCCGGAGGGGAGAGGGAACTGGCGCGGAGAAACGGTTGACCTCGTTCCGCCCTCTCCCCTTGGGGAGAGGGCCGGGGAGAGGGGAAAGGCGCTTCCTACTTCACCACCTTGCCAAACAACCGCAGCCGGCTGACACCACCGTCCGGGAAGATGTTCAGGCGCACGTGGGTGATCGGGCCGAGCTTGGCGATCTGCTCGCTGAACTCGTGTTCGGCGTGCATTGATAGCTTCTGGCTCGGCAGCAGCTCGCGCCAGAACAGGCTCTGGGTTTCGATCTGGCTGTCGGTGCCACCTTTGACGTAAGCCGCCTGGATCGAGCAGCTGTCCGGGTAGTTGCCCTTGAAGTGCAGGGTGTCGACGACGATGCGCTCGATTTCGCCTGGATGGCCGAGGGCGACGATGACCCAGTCGTTGCCGGGCGTGCGGCGGCGGGCGGTTTCCCAGCCGTCGCCCATGTTTTCGCCGCGGTTCGGGTTGAGAATGTTGCTCATGCGGCCGAAATGCTCGTCCGAGCAGGCCAGCGCGCGACCGCCATTCAGCGCCGCCGCCAGGTCGATCTGCTCGTTATCGCCGACGCTGCTCCAGTCGCGGAACGGGATGCCGTGCACGCGCAGACGCGCCACGCCGCCGTCCGGGTAGATGTTGAAGCGCAGGTGGCTGACCGGCTTGTCGAAGGCGATCTCGTGGTAGTGGTGGCTGTTGCCCTGGAGCTCGACGGCCGGGAGGATTTCCGTCCAGACGGTGGCGTCGCTCGGGTCGCCGTCGGCGACGAAGCAGGCTTCCAGCGAGGCGGATGGCGGGTAGTTGCCGGTGAAGAAACTGGTGTCGATATCCACGCCCTTGATCTGACCCGGCACGCCCAGGCGGATCACCGCATGGTCGTAACCTTCGAAGCGCTTGCGACGCGACTCCCAGCCGTCCATCCACTTGCCGTTGTCATCGAAAACGCCCTCCTTCCATACGGCCGGTGTTGGCTGGAACAGCCGGTTGACGTCGGCGAACCAATCGTCGGTGACGGAGATGGCGCGGGTGCCCAGGCGGGCATCGGCCAGGTTGACGTATTTCTCGAAGGGTACGGCGTAAGCTTTCATGGACTCGTCTGCCTTAGATGAAAAGCGGTTTCTGTCGATTGCTGCCTTTGCTTGCGGTTGGTGCTCGTTACATCGCCTGCAGGCGGAACAGGGCGATCTTGTTGATTTCCGCCAGCGCCCGGGCGAATTCCTGCTCGGGCTCGTTGTGGATGCGTTCCTCGAACGCGGCGAGGATCTGGTGCCGGTTGCTGCCCTTGACCGCCATGATGAAGGGGAAGCCGAACTTGGCCTTGTAGGCCTCGTTGAGTTCGGTGAAACGGGCGAACTCGTCCGGCGTGCATTCGTGGATGCCGGCGCCGGCCTGTTCCGAGGTGCTCGATGCGGTCAGCTCGCCGCGCACGGCGGCCTTGCCGGCCAGGTCCGGGTGGGCGTTGACCAGTGCCAGTTGGGTCTCGCGGTCAGCGGCGAGCATGGCCTGGGACAGGCGGGTGTGCAGCACCTCGACATAGTCCAGCGTCTCGTCTACGCCGGCGCCATAGACCGTCTCGGCGACCCAGGGCGAATGCTCGTAGACATCGGCGAAGGCGGCGACGAAGGCGTCGCGATCCAGCGTCGAGGGTTTGATCGTCTTGAAGGGCGTCATGCGTTGCGCTCCGCGGTGAAAGGGTGGGTGGCGTGCCAGTGGCGGGCGATATCCACGCGCCGGGCGAACCAGACCTTCTCGTGGCTCTTCACGTAGTCGATGAAACGGGCCAGTGACGCCAAACGCGCCGGGCGGCCGAGCAGCCGGCAGTGCATGCCGATGGACAGCATCTTCGGCGCGCCTTCGCAACCTTCGGCGTAGAGCACGTCGAAGGCATCCTTCAGGTAGGTGAAGAAGTCGTCGCCACTGTTGAAGCCCTGCACCTGGGTGAAGCGCATGTCGTTGGTGTCCAGCGTGTAGGGGATCACCAGATGCGGCTTGTCCGGCGTCGACTCGGGGTCCCAGTAGGGCAGGTCGTCGTCGTAGGTGTCGGAGTCGTAGAGAAAACCGCCTTCCTCGCGCACCAGACGCCGGGTGTTGGGGCCGGTGCGGCCGGTGTACCAGCCCAGCGGGCGCTCGCCGGTGATCTCGCTGAGGATGCGGATGGCTTCCTGCATGTGCTCGCGCTCCTGCGCCTCATCCATGTACTGGTAGTCGATCCAGCGATAGCCGTGGCTGCAGATTTCGTGACCGGCGCCGGCCATCGCCTTGATCAGCTCGGGATGACGCTGGGCAGCCATGGCGACGGCGAAGATGGTCAGCGGGATGTCGTGCCTGTCGAACAGCTTGAGCAGGCGCCATACGCCGGCGCGACTGCCGTATTCGTAGAGCGACTCCATGCTCATGTGGCGCACGCCCTGCAGCGGCTGTGCGGCGACCATTTCGGAGAGGAAGGCTTCGGATTCCTTGTCGCCGTGCAGCACGCAGCGCTCGCCGCCTTCCTCGTAATTGAGCACGAAGGACAGGGCGATGCGGGCGTCACCCGGCCAGTGCGGGTGCGGCGGATTGGCTGCGTAACCGATAAGGTCGCGTGGGTAGTCGGCGGTCACTGGGCTGCTTCCTGTATGGCGGGTCGCTTAGGTGCGATCGGATGGTGCGATTGTATACAAAATGAAAGGCGGTCTGTAAACCACAAAAGAGGTTCGTTTCGTCATTTCGGTGCTGGCGCTATACCGCGTGCTTCCCGATCGAGCTGCCAGTTAGCTGAGGCGTCAGTGTCATTGCTAAGCAGGAAGCGAGCCAGGCGTGCTCCGAATTCTTGTATACAAAAAACATAATTCTTGTCTTGAGTGTGCGTGTCCGCTTTGGCTATGCTCGGGCTACTTGCAAACAAGCGGAGGTGCCCGTGGGACGTCTGACCACTCACGTACTCGATGCTGCTCACGGCTGTCCGGGCAGTGGTATCAAGGTGACGCTGTTTCGCGTCGAAGATCAGCAGCTGACCGCCGTGGCGATGCGGGAGACCAACGCCGACGGTCGCTGTGACCAGCCGCTGCTCGAGGGCGATGATTACCGGTCGGGCGTCTATCAGTTGCATTTCCAGGCGGGGGACTACTACCGCCGCCGCGGTGTGGTGCTTGGTGAGCCGGCGTTTCTCGATGAGGTGGTGCTGAGGTTCGGTATCGATGCCGGGCAGGATCATTACCATGTGCCGCTGCTGATTTCGCCCTATAGCTACTCGACCTATCGGGGCAGCTGAGGCGGTTCTGGTTCAGTGCTGACTCTTATGGAGTCCCTTTTGCCCGCCGTAATGGCGGGTTCTTTATTCGCGAGGGTTGATGCCTCGTGGTGAGCGCGGTCCGCAGCACCTGCGTGGGCGCGGTCTTGACCGCAAAAAAAGTTGGCACGGAGCGCACTGGGCATCAGACCCACAGCTGTGCGCTCCCCGGAGGAAAACGCTGCGCGGTTTTCCACCCTACGATCCTTTCCCGGATGCCGGCGATTCTTGGCAATACAAGGTGACGCGCCGTGCAAGGCGCGTCGCTCCAACATCACGCCGCTAGTCACGCACCACCTCACCGGCTCATCAACGAAGCCGCCCCCGCGCCCCCGAACAACGCCGCGCTGGTCCGGTTGAACCATACGTGCCCCCTTCCGGTGCGCAAATAGCGCGCCGCCCCTTGCGCGCCCAGCCCATAGGCCAGCTTGCAGCACAGATCGAGCACCGCCCAGGTCAGGATCATCACCAGCAGTTGCGGCAACAATGGCTGCCCGGCGCTGAGAAACTGCGGCAGAAAGGCGGCGAAGAACAGGATGTCCTTCGGATTGCTGCCACCCAGCAGAAACGCCCGGCCGAACAGTCGACCGAAGCGCGGTGACGGGTTCGCTGCTTCGATTTCCCGCGCGGCCGGCGTCTGGCGTGCTTCCTGCCAGCTCTGCCAGGCCAGGTAGAACAGGTACAGCGCACCGACCAGCTTGAGCGCGCTGAACAGCCGCTCCGAGGCCATCAATAGCGCGCCAAGCCCGAGTGCCGAGGTGCTGAGCAGGAGGATCGAAGCCGTCACCCCGCCGAGGAATGCCGGCCACGAACGGCGTACGCCGTAGTTCAGGCTGTTGCTGATCATCAACAGCGACAGCGGGCCGGGGATAAGGATCACCACCAGCGCCGCACTCGCATACAGCAACCAGGTTTCCAGACTCATCACATCCTCCTGACAAATGAAAATGCCCCGTCGCAGCGCGACGGGGCGGTGTTGCGCGCCAGGCTCAGAGAAATGCGAACTTGGCGATGAAGATCACGCACAGCACATACAGGCTGATCGACACCTTGTCACGCTGGCCAGTCAGCAGCTTGAGCGTGGCGTAGGTCAAGAAGCCCAGCGCGATACCGTTGGCGATGGAAAAGGTCAGCGGCATCATCACCACGGTGACGATGGCCGGGATGGTGTCGGTGTGGTCTTTCCAGTCGATATTGGCCAGGCCGCTCATCATCAGCATCGCCACGTAGATCAGCGCGCCGGCGGTGGCGTAGGCGGGGATCATGCCGGCCAGCGGGGCGAAGAACATGGCGATCAGGAACAGCACGCCGACGGTCACCGCGGTCAGGCCGGTGCGACCGCCAGCAGCGACGCCCGCAGCACTTTCCACGTAGCTGGTCACCGGCGGGCAACCGACGAACGCGCCGACCACGCTGGAGCTGCTGTCGGCCTTCAGCGCGCGGGAGAGGTTCTCGATCTTGCCGTCTTCGTTGACCAGATTGGCTCGATGGGCGACGCCCATCAGGGTGCCGGCGGTATCGAACATGTTCACGAAGAGGAAGGCGAGGATCACGCTGACCATCGCCACGTTGAGTGCGCCGGCGATGTCCATCGCCAGCCAGGTCGGCGCCAGGCTCGGTGGCATCGACACCAGGCCGTTGTACTCCACCAGTCCCAGCGCCCAGCCGATGGCGGTGACGGTCAGCATGCTGACCAGGATCGCGCCGAACACGTTGCGGTGGCTGAGCACGGCAATCATCAGGAAGCACACGGCGGCCAGCAGTGCCGAGGGCTCGCCGAATGAGCCCATGGTCAGCAGCGTGGCCGGGCTGTCGACGACGATGCCGGCGGTCTTCAGCCCGATCAGCCCGAGAAACAGGCCGACGCCGGCGCCCATGGCGAAGCGCAGGCTCATGGGGATGCTGTTGAGCAGCCATTCGCGGATGCGCGACAGGCTCATGATCATGAACAGTACGCCGGAGATGAACACGGCGCCCAGGGCGATCTGCCAGCTGTAGCCCATCTCGCCGACCACCGTGTAGGTGAAGAAGGCATTCAGACCCATCCCCGGCGCCAGGCCGACCGGCCAGTTGGCATAGAGTCCCATGAGGAAGCAGCCCAGTGCCGCGCCGATGCACGTGGCGACGAAGGCCGCGCCGTGATCGACGCCAGCATCAGCCATGATGTTCGGGTTGACGAAGATGATGTAGGCCATGGTGACGAAGGTCGTCAGGCCGGCGAGCAGCTCGGTGCGGATGCTGGTGCGGTGTTCGCTCAGCTTGAACAGGCGTTCGAGCAGGCGAGGTGACGAGTGCGGCAGGGCAGCGGTCTGGTGCTGCGACTTGGTGCTTTGCATGGGTGTTCCTCATCGTTCTTGTTGTCGATCACCCGGAGCGGCGCTCCCGAGGGCTGGGTGACGTGCATGCCCTTCGCTTCCCGGTTATTTGACTGAGAGGTCAGAAAAGGCTTGAGGCGATTATGGAGTTGTATACAAAAAATGCAAACAGATATCGGGCCGCTGGTCCTGTCGTTTGGCGTGAATGGCGCTGGATGCGGTTTGCAGAAGCGCAACGTGCATACGGATCTGTGCACAACTGGTCGGCCGGTTGCGACAAAATTTCGCTTCAATCGGCTGCCGGTTCGTTCGCAGACGCAGTAAAGTGATGGCCTCTCGACCCCTCGGATGCGAGTCCTCGATGAATGACCAGCTGCAGCCCCTGAAAAAGCCGACGCGTGCCACGAAGCGAACCGGGACCCAGGACGACATCGTCTACGCCCATATCTTCGACGCCATACTCGAGCAGCGTCTGGCGCCGGGGACCAAACTCAGCGAGGAGGCGCTCGGCGAGATCTTTGGGGTCAGCCGGACCATCATCCGTCGTGCCTTGTCGCGCCTGGCCCACGAGGGTGTGGTGCTGCTGCGGCCGAATCGCGGCGCGGTGGTGGCCAGCCCTAGCGTGGACGAAGCACGGCAGATTTTCTTCGCCCGCCGGCTGGTGGAAAAGGCCATCACCGAGCTGGCCGTGCAGCACGCCAGCGCCGAGCAGCTGGCCGAACTGCGACAGATGGTCGAGGACGAACGCGATTGCTTCGCCCGCGGCGACCGCGGCGCCGGCATCCGCCTGTCCGGTGAATTCCACCTCAAGCTCGCCGAGGTGGCGAAGAATGCGCCGCTGGTGAGCTTCCAGCGCAGCCTGGTTTCGCAGACCTCGCTGATCATCGCCCAGTACGAAAGCGGCAATCGCTCGCATTGCTCCTATGACGAACACAACGAACTGATCGACGCCATCGCCGCACGTGACAGCGATAAAGCGGTGCGCCTGATGATGCATCACATGGATCACATCGACAGCAAGCTCAACCTCGAGGAAGACAGCGCCTCGGGCGACCTGCATGCAGTCTTTTCCCACATCGTCGCGAAGAAAAAGACCCGCGCGTAGGGTGGATGGCTGAAGCCATCCACGCGGTTCGGTGATCGGTCAGGCTTTGGCTTTCGGCTGTGCCTCCGCGTGGAAAACCGCTTGGCGGGTTTTCCACACTACGTCCGGCGTACATGCTCGTTGGCGCGGCCATCGTAGGGTGGATGGCCGCAGCCATCCACGCGTTGCGGTCAGGGCTTAGGGATTCGGCCTGTTCTTCTGCGTGGAAGGGGGCGTTGCCGTTTCTCCACCCTCCAGCGCCCCCGACTCGTCTTAACCCTTGCGATGCACCGAGACGCCGGCGGCGTAGGTTTCCCTCACCGCGCGGTCGTCGCCGAGGATCATCAGGGCGAAGAGCTTTTCCTGCAGGGTCGTGGCGTGGCTCAGGCGGTAGTCGATCAGCGGCGTCGCCTTGTAGTCGAGTACCACGAAGTCGGCCTCCTTGCCCGGCTGCAGGTTGCCGATCCGGTCGTCCAGATAGAGCGCCCGCGCGCCGCCGAGCGTGGCGAGATACAGCGCCTTGAACGCATCGAGTTTCTGGCCCTGCAGCTGCAGCACTTTGTACGCCTCGTTGAGGCTGGCGAGCTGCGAGAAGCTGGTACCCCCGCCGACGTCGGTGCCCAGGCCGACGCGCACGCCGAAGCCTTCCACCTTGGCCAGGTCGAACAGACCGCTGCCGAGGAACAGGTTGGAGGTGGGACAGAACGACACCGCCGAGCCGGTCTCACCGAGGCGCCTGCATTCGTCGTCGCACAGGTGGATGCCATGGGCGAACACCGAGCGCGGGCCGATCAGACCGTGGTGGTCATAGACGTCCAGATAGCCCCTGCGCTCGGGGAACAGCTCCTTGACCCACTCGACCTCCTGCTTGTTCTCGGAGATGTGGGTGTGCATGTACAGGTCGGGGAATTCGGCGAACAGCTTGCCGGCCAGGGTGAGCTGCTCCGGCGTGCTGGTCGGGGCGAAACGCGGGGTGACGGCGTAGTGCAGACGGCCCTTGCCGTGCCAGCGCTCGATCAGCTCGCGGCTGTCGGCATAGCCGGACTCGGCGGTGTCGGTGAGGAACTCCGGGGCGTTACGGTCCATCAGCACCTTGCCGGCGATCATCCGCAGATTGCGCTTCTCGCAGGCCTCGAAGAAGGCGTCCACCGATTGCTTGTGCACCGTGCCGAACACCAGCGCGGTGGTGGTGCCGTTGCGCAGCAGCTCGCCGAGGAACAGCTCGGCCTGCTCGCGGGCGTGGGCCATGTCGCTGAAGCGGCCCTCGTTAGGGAAGGTGTAGGTTTCCAGCCAATCCAGCAGCTGCGCGCCGTAGGAGCCGATGACGCCGACCTGCGGGTAGTGGATGTGGGTGTCGACGAAGCCCGGGGTGATCAGCGCGTCCGGGTATTCGACCACCTCGGTGCCGGCCGCCAGCGTCGGCAGCAGTTCGGCGGCGTGGCCGATGCGCGCGACCTTGCCGTCCTCGACGACCAGCAGGCCGTCCTCGAAGTATTCATGGGCTTGCTCGATGCCCACCTCGCGCGGGTCGGCGAGGCAGTGGAGCAGGGCGGCACGGTAGGCTCTGGTGCTTGGCATGGTGACTCTCGAAAATCGTTGTATGAGGGTGATGCGTTGACATGGGCAGGCCGCCGCCGAAGGCGTGCCTGCAACAATGTCGGGCGGTCAGTTTGTCTGGGCGCGGCGCGAAGCAGGGACCAGCATCGGTACCGGCTTTTCACCGTCCGCGGCCTTCTCGCCACCCTTTTCACCGAAATGTGCGTTGTAGGTGGCGATCACCTCGCCGGCGATGGACACGGCGATCTCCACCGGCAGCTTGCCCTTCACCTCGGCGATGCCCATCGGGCAGCGCATGCGTTGCACGGTTTCCGGCTGGAAGCCGCGGTCGCGCAGACGGTGTTCGAACCTGGCGCGTTTGCTCTTCGAGCCGATCAGCCCGTAGTAGGTGAAATCGTTGCGCGAAAGGATCGCGGCGGTCAGTTCCAGGTCGAGCTGATGATTGTGGGTCATGACGATGAAGTAGCTGCCGGCGGGCATGTTATCCACCTCCTCGACCACATCGTCGTTGACCACCTTTTCCACGCCGCGCGGAATCTCGGCGGGAAATTCGTTATCGCGCGAATCGATCCAGCGCACCTTGCACGGCAGGCTGGCCAGCAGCGGCACCAGCGCGCGCCCGACATGCCCGGCACCGAACACGGCGATATGCGCCTGCGGCTGGCCCATGGGCTCGAACAGCAGCACCGTGGCGCCACCGCAGCACTGGCCGAGGCTGGCGCCGAGGGAGAAGCGCTCGAGGCGGGTGTCGCGGCTGCGGTTTTCCAGCATTTCGCGGGCGATCTGCTGGGCCTTGTATTCCAGGTGGCCGCCGCCGATGGTGTCGTACAGGCGCTCACGGCTGACCACCATCTTCGAGCCGGCATTGCGCGGCGTGGAGCCGCGTTCCTCAATGATGGTCACCAGCACGCAGGGTTCGCCTTGTTGTTGCAGCTCGGCGAGTGCTTCGATCCAGGAAAGGTTGCTCATGGTTCTGTCCTTCGTAGTGCGGGTGGCCGCCCCGTGGAAAACCGCGAAGCGTTTTCCACCGGAACATTCGTAATGCGGCCGTGGTGGACAAGCAGAGCGTTGTCCACCCTACGGGTCAGCTCGTAGGGTGGGCTTTAGCCCACCATTGAGTTTCAGGCCGGTGCGCTTTCCGTGGCGCTTGACACCGCCGCGGTCCGCTTCAGCCTGCGCATCTGTTCCACGCCCCAGAGCACGCGCTCGGGGGTCGCCGGAGCATCGATCTGCGGCTGGGCCCGATAGTCGGCCAGGCTCGCCACCGCATCCTTGATCGCGCACCAGACCGAGATGCCGAGCATGAACGGCGGCTCGCCGACGGCCTTGGAGTGGAACACGGTGTCCTCGGGGTTCTTGCGGTTCTCCACCAGCTTGACGCGCAGGTCTAGCGGCATGTCCGCCACCGCCGGGATCTTGTAGCTGGCCGGGCCGTTGGTCATCAGCTTGCCCTTGTCGTTCCAGACCAGCTCTTCCATGGTCAGCCAGCCCAAGCCCTGGACGAAGCCGCCCTCGACCTGGCCGATGTCGATGGCCGGGTTCAGCGAGGCGCCGACGTCATGCAGGATGTCGCTGCGCAGCATCCTGTATTCGCCGGTCAGGGTATCGACGATCACTTCCGAGCAGGCCGCGCCATAGGCGAAGTAGTAGAACGGCCGCCCGCGCGCCTGGCTGCGGTCGTAGTAGATCTTCGGCGTGCGGTAGAAGCCGGTGGAGGACAGCGAGACCTGGCCGAAGTAGGCCTGCTGGATCAGCTCATCGAAGCTGATGTACTGGTCGCGCAGGCGCACCTGGCCGTTCTTGAACTCGATGTCTTCCTCGAAGATCTGCCACTTGCGCGCGGCAAACTCCACCAGCCGTTGCTTGATGGTCTGCGCCGCATTCTGCGCCGCCTTGCCGTTGAGGTCGGCACCGCTGGAGGCTGCCGTCGGTGAGGTGTTGGGCACCTTGTCGGTGTTGGTGGCGGTGATCTGGATGCGCTCGATATCCACCTGGAACACCTCGGCCACCACCTGCGCGACCTTGGTGTTGAGGCCCTGGCCCATCTCGGTGCCACCGTGGTTCAGGTGGATGCTGCCGTCGGTGTAGACGTGCACCAGCGCGCCGGCCTGGTTGAGGAAGCTGGCGGTGAAGCTGATGCCGAACTTCACCGGCGTCAGCGCCAGGCCCTTCTTCAGGATCGGGCTTGCGGCATTGAACGCGCGGATCGCTTCGCGTCGCTTTGCATAGTCGCTGCTGGCTTCCAGCTCGGCGGTCATCTCGTCGAGCATGTTGTGCTCGACGGTCTGGTAGTAGTGGGTGACGTTGCGCTCGGTCTTGCCGTAGTAGTTGCGCTTGCGCACCTCGAGCGGATCCTTGCCCAGCTCGCGTGCCACGGCATCCATGATCTCCTCGATGGCGACCATGCCCTGTGGGCCGCCGAAGCCGCGGTAGGCGGTGTTCGAGGCCAGGTTGGTCTTGCAGCGATGGCCATTGATGGTGGCGTCGCCCAGGTAGTAGGCGTTGTCGGAGTGGAACATGGCGCGGTCGACGATCGAGCCGGAAAGGTCCGGCGAGTAGCCGCAGTTACCGGCGAGATCGATCTCGATGCCGTGCAGCAGGCCGTCGTCATCGAAGCCGACGTCGTATTCGACATAGAACGGGTGGCGTTTGCCGGTCATGGTCATGTCTTCCATGCGTGGCAGACGCATCTTGGTCGGGCGGCCGGTGAGGTGCGCGATCACCGCGCACAGGCACGCCGGGCCGGCAGCCTGGGTTTCCTTGCCGCCGAAGCCACCGCCCATGCGGCGCATATCGATGACGATCTTGTTCATCGAGACGCCGAGCACTTCAGCCACCAGTTTCTGCACTTCGGTGGGGTTCTGCGTCGAGGTGTAGACGATCATCCCGCCGTCCTCTGTCGGCATCACCGACGACACCTGCGTCTCCAGGTAGAAATGCTCCTGCCCGCCGATGTGCAGCGAACCGGTCAGACGACGCGGCGCGCTGGCCAGGGCGGTGGCCGAGTCGCCGCGCTTGTGAGTGTGGCTGTCGAGCACGAAATTCTTCTTGTGCAGCGCCTCGACCACGTCGAGCACAGGCTCCAGATCTTCGTATTCGATGATCGCGGCCATGGCTGCCTGGCGTGCGGTTTCCAGGCTGTCGGCGGCCACGGCGATCACCGGCTGGCCGAGGTACTCGACCTTGCCGTCGGCCAGCAGCGGGTCGCCGGGCATCACGGCACCGATGTCCAACTGGCCCGGCACGTCCTTCGCGGTAATGGCGATGGCCACGCCCGGAATCTGGTAGCAGGGCGCGGTGTCGATGCGCACGATGCGGGCGTGGGCACGCTCGCTCATGCGGGCATAGACGTGCAGCTGATTGGGAAACTCCAGGCGGTCGTCGACGTACACTGCCTCGCCCGAGACATGCTTGGGCGCGCTGTCGTGCTTGACGCTGCGACCTACGCCGGTGACCAGGTCCTGGGTGTACAGCGCCGCGATTTCTTCCTGAGTGCGGGTGGTTACGTGGTTAGACATAAGCGGTCACCCTCGTCTCGGTCTTCGGTGCGTTTTGTTCGAGGAAGCATTTGCGCAGCAGGTTCTGTGCGACCAGCAGGCGGTACTCGCGGCTGGCGCGAAAGTCGGTCAGCGGTGTGAAGTCCTCGGCCAGGGCATCGCAGGCCGCCTCCACGGTCTGCTGGTTCCAGGGTGCCCCGCTGAGCGTCGCTTCGCAGGCCGCAGCACGCTTGGGAATCGCCGCCATGCCGCCGAAGGCAACCCGGGCATCGGCGACCACGCCATCGGTGATCTTCAGATCGAAGGCGGCGCAGACGGCGGAGATATCGTCGTCCAGGCGCTTGGACACCTTGTAGGCGCGGAACAGGCGATCCGGCGTGGCGCGCGGCACTCGTACCTTCTCGATGAATTCCCCGGGCTGGCGCGCGGTGACCTTGTAGTCGATGAAGTAATTCTCGAGCGGCAGGGTGCGGCTGCTGGCGCCCTTGCGCAGGACAACTTCGGCACCCAGGGCGATCAGCAGCGGCGGCGAATCGCCAATCGGTGAAGCGTTGCCGATGTTGCCGCCGAGCGTGCCCTGGTTGCGGATCTGCAAGGAGGCAAAGCGCTGCAGCAGCTCGCCGAAATCCGGGTACTCGGCGGCCAGCGCGGCGTAGCAGTCGGTCAGCGGTGCGGCCGCACCGATCTCGATATGGCTGTCGGTGAGCTGGACCTGCTTCATCTCGGCGATCTGCCCGACATGGATCATCACCGGCAGCTCGCGATGGAACTGGGTCACCTCCAGTGCCAGGTCGGTGCCACCGGCAAGCAGCCGGGCGTCGGGATTGGCGGCATATACCTCGGCCAGTTCGGCGACGGTCAGCGGCGACAGGCAGCGCTTTTCGCCGTCGCTGAGCTCGGCCATTCCACGCGGGGCGATGGCCTTGAGCTGGGCGATGGTCTCGGCTTCGCGGGCATCGAACTGGTCCGGCTGCTTGCTGCAGCAGGCCTGCTCGGCGGCCTCGAGGATCGGCCGATAGCCGGTGCAGCGGCAGAGGTTGCCGGCCAGGGCTTCGTGCGTCTGGTGCGGGTCGTATTCGTTCACCGCGCCGGCGTTCTTCTGCAGGGCGAACAGGCTCATGACGAAGCCGGGGGTACAGAAGCCGCACTGCGAGCCGTGGCAGTCGACCATGGCCTGCTGGACGCTGTGCAGCCGGCCCTGGTCTTTGAGGTCTTCGACGCTGATCAGCTGCTTGCCGTGCAGCGCGGAAACGAAGGTCAGGCAGGAATTGAGGGTGCGATAGCGCAGGCGTTCGCCGACCAGTTCGCCAACCACCACGGTACAGGCGCCACAGTCACCGGAGGCGCAGCCTTCCTTGGTTCCGGTTTTGCCACGGTGCTCGCGCAGGTATTGCAGCACCGTGGTGTTGGGATCGAGCGCGCGTTCGCTGCGCAGTTCTCGATTGAGGAGAAACTGGATCAAGGCGATGCCTCCGCTGTTGTTGTTCTGACGCGCAACCTATCGCTATCTGACTTTTCGGTCAACTTATTCCTGACCCAAAAGTCAATGCGGCAGGCGCGCGCAGATGGGGCGAGGCGTATCGATGCGCTCGCCCAAGTTTTCATACTGCAATTAAAGCCCGTTCAGACCGGTTCGGCCTTGCCCTGCCGTCGGTAGGCGTAGGTCTCGGCGAAGCGCGAGAGCATGTACCGGCTGCAGGTGGTGCTCGGGTATTTTGGTGGGTTGGTTTCGTCGTAGCAGCCGGGCAGGCAGCTGATTTCGGTGTCCGGATGCGGCTCGGCGAAGAACGGCATGGAATAGCGATCCACGTCCAGCGGGCTGACCACGCGATGCGGCGTCGACTTGTAACGGTCGTTGCTCCAGCGCGCCATCATGTCGCCGATGTTGACTACATAGGTGCCTTCGATGGGCGGCGCGTCGATCCACTCGCCCTTGACGTTCTGCACCTGCAGGCCGCCGGCCTGGTCCTGATAGAGCAGGGTGACGCAGCCGTAGTCGGTGTGCGCGCCGGCGCCCTGCTGATTGGCGCTGGTGGCCGTCTGCCGCGGCGGGTAGTGGATCATGCGAAACACGCTGATCGGCTCGACGAAGCGCTTGTCGAAGAAATCCCGCTCGATGCCAAGGGCGAGCGCGATGGCACGCAGCAGCGTACAGGCGAGATCCTGCATGTCGCGGTAGTGGCCTTCCATCAGCTCGGTCCAGCCTTCGATCTGGAGCGGATGACGGTTGGGCCCGCGCAGTGGTTTTTCGGCCAGCACGTCCGGGTGGTCGGCCGGCATATGGAAACCCATGTCGAAGGTTTCCTTGAGATCGCACGGCTGGCTCGGGTCCAGCTGTTCGGTGGCGACGGCACCGTAGCCGCGGTGGTGGCGGCTCTTGGTGATGTCGATCTTCAGCTTTTCTTCGGCGGGCAGGGCAAAGAACCGCTGGGCATGGTCGGTGAGGGTGGCGATGCGCTCGGCGCTGATCGGATGACCCTTGATATAGAAGAAGCCCCACTCGCGGCAGGCGCGGTCGATCGCCTCGGCGACGGCCAGATGGCCGGCCTCGTTGGCGTCGTAGAGCGGGGAAATATCGATGATGGGCAGTGAATTCATGACTGAGTCCAGTACGGCGCCGCCGGTCTTCTCGTACCGGCGGCTTTCGAGGGCAATGCCCCCTGCGTGCGGTTCGCCAGGTGGCGGGACGGCACGCAGATTCCGCAGTGCGCCGGGCGGGGCCGGCGCGGGTAACGCTTACTTCGGCATTTCAGCCTTGACGCCTTCGACGTAGTAATTCATCGAGGCGAGGTCCTTGATGCTGGCGGTCTCGCCCTCGGCGATGCGCACTTCGCCAGCCTGGTCCTTGATCGGGCCGGTGAACGGGTGGAATTCACCGCTCTTGATGCTGGCGATGATCGCTTCGGCTTCGGTCTTCACATCGGCCGGCACCAGATCGCTGATCGGCAGGCTGATGCTGTCCTGGGCCAGCCCGCCCCAGAAGTCCTCGGACTTCCAGGTACCGGCCATTACCGCTTCGGCGGATTTGGTGTAGTGCGGGCCCCAGTCGTTGACGATGGAGGTCAGCACGGCTTTGGGCCCGAAGTGCTGCATGTCCGAGGCGTAACCGACGGAGTAGACGCCACGACGCTCGGCGGCCTGGATCGGCGCCGGGCTGTCGGTGTGCTGGAAGATCACGTCGACGCCCTGGTCGATCAGCGCGTTGGCGGCATCGGCTTCCTTGCCCGGATCGAACCAGGTGTTGACCCACACCACCTTGATCTCGGTGCCGGGGTTGTACTTGTCCAGCGCCAGCTGGATGGCGTTGATGTCGCGGATCACTTCCGGAATCGGGAAGGAGGCGATGTAGCCGACCTTCTTGGTCTTGGTCATCTTCGCTGCGAGGAAGCCGCCGACGTAGCGGCCTTCATAGGAACGGGTCAGGTAGGTGCCGACGTTCTTCGCCTGCTTGTAGCCGGTGGCGTGCTCGAAGGTGACCTTGGGGAACTGCTTGGCGACCTTCAGCGTCGGGTTCATGTAGCCGAAGGAGGTGGTGAAGATCAGGTCGTAGTCGCTCTTGGCCATGTTGCGGATGACCCGCTCGGCATCGGCGCCTTCCGGCACGTTCTCGACGAAGCTGGTCTTCACCTTGTCGCCCAATTTTTCTTCCATGTACTTGCGGCCCTGCTCGTGCTGGTAGGTCCAGCCGTGGTCGCCGATCGGGCCGATGTAGACGAAGCCGACCTTCAACGGATCGGCGGCCGACGCCGCGGCGGTCGTCAGTGCGGCGCTGAAGCCGATCGCTGCGGCGAGTGCACGCAGCAGGGTTTTCCGAGTGTTGTTCTGCATGGCGGATGACGCTCCTGTTTGTCTAGCTACAGAGCCTGTGTTGGCTGATAGCTGGTTAGCAAAAAGCTGACCAACTGGACAGATACCTTCGTTGTGCCGGATTGCGGCCGCTTCGACTCGACGCTGATGCCTGGTCGAGGCTTGCACTGGTGCGCCAGTAATCCACGGCGCCCAGCTTTGGTGCAAGCCTCGACCGCGGTTGTCTAGCCGTTTACCAGTTGCCGGGCTGCCTGCTGGTGGTCGGCGATCAGCCCCTGCACGTCGAGGCCTTCGACCTGACCATCGATCACGCGCCATTTGCCGCCGACCATCACCCGGTCGGCACGGTCGGCGGCGCACAGCAGCAGCGCGGCGACGGGATCGTGGCTGCCGGAGAAGCGCAGCTCGTCGAGCTTGAACAGGGCCAGATCGGCCTGCTTGCCGACCGCCAGCTCGCCGATGTCGCTGCGCCCGAGCAGGCGTGCGGAGCCGCGGGTGGCCCAGCCGAGCACCTTCTGCGGGGTGATCTTCTCGGCGCCGTAGCGCAGGCGCTGGATGAACAGCGCCTGACGCGCCTCGAGCATCATGTTGGAGGCATCGTTGGAGGCCGAGCCGTCGACGCCCAGGCCGATGATGGCGCCTTTGTCCTCCAGCTCAAGCGTGTGGCAGATGCCGGAGGCCAGGCGCATGTTGGAACTCGGGCAATGGCAGATGCCCACACCGGCTGCACCCAGGCGGTGAATTTCCACCTGGTTGAAATGGATGCCATGGGCCAGCCAGGTGCGTGGGCCGAGCCAGCCGACGCTCTGCAGGTAGTCCACGGTGCGCATGCCGAAGCGCTTCGCGCAGAACTCCTGTTCGTCCAGAGTCTCGGCCAGGTGCGTATGCAGACGCACGTCGCGCGCTTCGGCCAGCTCCGCGCAGGTCCGCATGATGTCGGTGGTGACCGAGAACGGCGAGCAGGGCGCCAAGGCGATCTGGATCTGCGCGCCGTTGCCGCGCTCGTGGTAGCGATCGATCAGCCGTTCGCTGTCGGCAAGAATCGTCTCGGCGTCCTGCACCACGCTCTTGCATGGCAGGCCGCCGTTCTCCTTGGACAGGTTCATCGAACCGCGAGTGAGCATCGCGCGCATGCCCAGCTCGCGGACGGCCTCGACCTGAATGTCGATGGCGTCCTCGAGCCCGCCCGGAAACAGGTAGTGGTGATCCGCCGCCGTGGTGCAGCCGGACAACAGCAGCTCGGCCAGCGCCACCTTGCTCGCCAGCTGCAGCGCCTGCGGCGTAAGCCGCGCCCAGACCGGGTAGAGGGTCAGCAGCCAGTTGAACAGCGGCTCGTTGATCACCGGCCCCCAGGCGCGGGTCAGGGTCTGGTAGAAGTGGTGATGGGTGTTGACCAGCCCCGGCAGCACCACGTGTTCGCGGGCGTCGAAGGTCTCGTTCACCGGCAGCGCGGGCGAGGCGCCGGCGGCAAGGAGTTCGGTGATGACGCCGTCTTCGATTACCAGTCCGCCTGGGGCTTCCTGGTCGTTGGCAGTGAAGAGCGCGAGGGGATTCTTGATCCAGATTCGATGAGCAGGCATGGCCGGCTTTCTCCTGAAGGGTTGAGTTCAGAGTAGCCAGCTCAGTTATGCCCTGTCTGCTGATCCAGGGGCGGAGGGTTGCCTCTTCCGCGGGGCGGAACGATAAGGGATGCCGTGGGGGGCTGCCAAGGGCTGGTTAGTGCGGCGGTCTCGACCGCGAATGGAACTGCAGCGGGAGAGTCCGTTCACGGTCGATCACGGCCCTACCTTCTCACCAGGGCAGTACGTCCCCCTGATAGTCGACGTACCGATGCCCACCCTGGCCGATGGCCCGGGTCACCTGCTCGACCATGCCGCGAGCGCTGGTTTTGACATCCAGCGGAGCCTGGTCGCCGCCCATATCGGTCTTGACCCAGCCGGGGTGCATCGACAGCACCGTCAGCTTCGTCTCGCCAAGCCCGGCGACGAAAGTCCGCGTCAGGTGATTGAGCGCCGCCTTGCTCGCGCCATAGAGGTCCATGCCCATGCCCGGGCCGATCTCGACGCTGCCGAGGATCGAACTCATGAAGACCACCACGCCTTGTTCCACATGCACCAATGGCAGCAGGCGCTCGGCGAGGCGCACTGGTGCGACGGCGTTGGTGAAGAACAGCTGACCGACTTCCGTCTGGCTCGCCTGCGTGGCCGGTTTGTCCTGCGGGCCGCCGATGCCGGCGTTGATGAACAGCACATCCAGCCGGGTTCCGGCGAGTCGCTCGGCCAGGCGTTCGAGACTACCGGCATCGTTCATGTCGAGCGCTTCGATGCGTATGTTGCCTAGTGCCTCGAGCGTTTCGGCGTGGGCGGTGTCGCGTACCGTGGCGATCACTTGCCAGCCTTCGCTGGAGAACCGCCGAGCCAGGCCGAGGCCAAGGCCTCGCGAGGCGCCGATGATGAGGACGGTACGGGTCATGCGCGAGCTCCTGATGGTTGCGTGGCCAAGCAGTTTGGCTCAGCGTACGAGGCTTGGCGAGCGAGGCGTCCGTCAGTGACCGGGCTGCCACGGCTGGCCGAGAGAGACGGGCGCATACAACCGTGTACGGATCGCATCCCGCGACAGCAGCACCAGCACCAGAATGGTCGCCACATACGGCAGCATCGCCAGCAGATTGCCGGGGATTGCCAGGCCCAGACCCTGCGCCACCAGGTGGAGGATGCTGGCCAGGCCGAACAGGTAGGCGCCGAGCAGGACGCGGCTCACCCGCCAGCTGGCGAACACCACCAGGGCCAGGGCGATCCAGCCGCGGCCGGCGGTCATGTTTTCCGCCCACATCGGCGTGTACGCCAGCGACATGTAGCCGCCGGCAAGCCCGGCCATTCCGCCGCCGAACATTACCGCCAGGGTGCGCACGCGCAGCACCGGCAGGCCCATGGCGCTGGCGGCGTTGGGGTTTTCGCCGACGGCCTGGATGATCAGGCCGATGCGGCTTTTCAGCAGCACCCAGGCCACCAGCGCAAACAGGGCGAAGGACAGGTAGACCAGCAGATCCTGGGCGAACAGCATGCGGCCGATCACGGGGATCTCGCTGAGCAGCGGAATGGCGATCGGCTCGAAGCCGGCCAGCGGCTTGCCGACCCAGCTGGCACCAACGAAGGACGACAGGCCGACGCCGAAGATGGTCAGCGCCAGGCCGGTGGCGACCTGGTTGGCATTGAAGCCCAGTGCCACCATGGCGAACAGCAGCGAGAGCAGCACGCCGGCCAGACAGGCGAACAGCACGCCGAGCCAGAGGTTGCCGCTGGCGAAGGCGACGATGAAGCCGATCACCGCGCCGAACAGCATCATGCCCTCCTGGCCGAGGTTGAGTACGCCGGTCTTCTCGCACACCAGCTCGCCGAGGGCGACCAGCAGCAGCGGCGTGCCGGTGCGGATCATGGCGTAGAAGATATTGGTCAGCAGATCCATGTCCATCGGTCAGGCCTCGAACTTCAAGCGGCGGGCAGTGGGTGAAAAGGGCAGTAGCGCAGCGCGGACGATCATGTGGCCGGCTCCTCTTTGGCGCTGACGAGCGCTGGTTTGCGCGCCCACAGCTTCAGGCGCGGGCGGTAGAGGATCAGTACGTCGCAGGCGAGCAGGAAGAACAGCACCATGCCCTGGAACAGCTGGGTGATGGATTGCGGCAGGTTGGCGGCCATTTGCGCGTTCTCGCCACCGAGGTAGAGCAGCGCCATCAGCAGACTGGCGAAGACGATACCGATAGGGTTGAGGCGGCCGAGGAAAGCCACGGTGATCGCCGCGTAGCCGTAGCCCGGCGACACCTGCGGTACCAGCTGGCCGATCGGACCGGTGACTTCGGCGACGCCGGCCAGCCCGGCCAGGCCGCCGCTGATCAGCAGGGCGATCCACACCAGCTTCTTGTCGCGGAAACCGACGAAGCCGGCGGCGCGCTTGTCCAGGCCGAGCACCTTGATCTGGAAGCCAAGAAAACTCTTCTGCAGCAGCACCCAGACCACCACCAGTGCCAGCAGGGCGAAGTAGAAACCACCATGCACGCGCAGCCCTTCGATCAGCTCGGGCAACCGAGTGGCGTCGCCGAACATCGCCGACTCGGGGAAGTTGAAGCCTTCCGGGTCCTTCAGCGGGCCATGCACGGCGAACAGCAGCAGGTTCAGCGCAATGTAGTTGAGCATGATGCTGGTGAGGATTTCGTTGGCATTGAACGCCGTCTTCAGCCAGGCGCAGAGCCCGGCCCAGGCGGCGCCGCCAAGGGTGCCGAGCAGCAGTGTCAGCACCAGTGCCCAGCGCGAATCCCAGTCGATGATGTTGACCGCGAGCGCGCTGCCGGCCAGGGCGCCGATGAGTAGCTGGCCTTCGGCGCCGATGTTCCAGATGCGCGCGTTGTAGACCACTGCCAGGCCCAGCGCGCAGAGCAGGATCGGCAGCGCCTTGACCAGCAGTTCGGAGACGCCGTAGAGGTCGCCGAGCGGGTCGATCAGCAGCACCTTGAGGGTTTCCAGCGGCGGATGGCCGAGCAGGGCGAACAGCAGCGCGCCGCTCAGCAGCGTCAGCAGTGCCGCCAGCAATGGCGAGAACCAGAGCATGGCCCGTGAGGCCTCGCCGCGGGGTTGCAGGGATAACAGCATGATGGATTCTCGTCAGGCGGCAGAGGTGGAAACAGGGGTGTCGCTGGTATCGAACTGGCCGGCCATCCAGCGGCCGACTTCGACCAGGCAGGTGCTGGCGGTGGCGCGCTGTGGCGACAGCCTGCCGCCGCTCAGCGCAGCGATGCGGTCGCTGATCTGGAACAGCTCCTCGAGGTCTTCGGAGATCACCAGAATCGCCGCGCCGGCATCGCGCAGTTCGATCAGCGCGCGGTGGATCGCCGCCGCCGCGCCGACGTCCACGCCCCAGGTCGGGTGCGCGGCGATCAGCAGCTTCGGCTGCTGCAGGATTTCGCGACCAAGGATGAATTTCTGCAGGTTGCCGCCAGACAGGCTCGCCGCCGGGGTCTGTGCGTCCGGCGTCTTCACGGCGAAGCGCTGGATGACCTGTTCGGCGAAGGCGCGCACCTTGCCGCGGCGGATCATGCCCTGCTCGACCATGCCGGTCTGCTGATAGGCGGTGAGCAGGCCGTTGTCGGCCAGGCTCATGCTCGGCACCGCGCCGTGACCGAGGCGTTCGGCCGGCACGAAGGCCATACCATGGCGACGGCGGGCGTCGGGGCGCAGATGGGCGACGTCGTCACCGAGAAAGCGGATATGCCTCGCCTGTGCAGCCGGCAGGCGCTGTTCGCCGCTGAGCAGGGCGAGCAGTTCGTCCTGGCCGTTACCGGCGACCCCAGCGATGCCGACGATCTCGCCGGCGCGTACTTCCAGATCGATCTCTTCGAGGGATACGCCGAACGGATCGGCGTTGTGCCAGGACAGCCGCTCCACACGCAGGAACGGGGCGCGGCCCTCGCTCTTCGGGTATTCGGCTTCCAGCCCCTCGGCATCGCCGACCATCAGCCGCGCCAGTTCCAGGTCCGAGCATTCGGCCGGCACGCACTCGCCGGATACGCGACCGGCGCGCAGCACCGTGGCGCTCTGGCACAGCGCGCGCACTTCATTGAGCTTGTGGCTGATGAACAGGATGCTGCAGCCCTCCGCGGCCAGCCGGCGCAGGGTGACGAACAGCTCGTCGGCCTCCTGCGGGGTAAGCACCGAGGTCGGCTCGTCGAGGATCAGCAGGCGGATGTCCTGCATCAGGCAACGGATGATCTCTACCCGCTGGCGCTCGCCGATGGACAGGCTGTGCACCAGCCGTTGCGGCTCCAGCGGCATGCCGTAGCGCTGCGAGACCTCGCGGATTTTCGGCTCCAGCTGCTTCGGCGTACCGGCCTTGGCGCCCAGGGCGAGGGCGATGTTCTCCGCCACCGAGAGCGTCTCGAACAGCGAGAAGTGCTGGAACACCATGCCGATGCCGCGTTCGCGGGCCTGGGCCGGGTCGCGCATCGTCACCCGTTCGCCCTGCCAGTGGATTTCGCCGGCGTCCGGCTGGGTGACGCCATAGATGATCTTCATCAGCGTGCTCTTGCCGGCGCCGTTCTCGCCGAGCAGGGCGTGGATCTCGCCCGGCTGGATCGACAGGTCGATACGGTCGTTGGCCAGGCAGCCTGGGTACTGTTTGGTGATGCCGCAGAGCTTGAGGCGTGCGGTCTGGGAATCGGGCATGGGGGCGTCCGCTGGGTTTCTCATGGCCAGGGTGTAGCAAAAAGCTGGCCAGACAGTCAGGAATTGAGGTGCGACGCGGCCACGGCAGCTGTGCCGCCGGTTGGCCATGCGACGATGTTAGCCGGTGCATCGCTTTGGCGCTCCACTCGGTGACACCATCGTGCCGATGCACTGCGTTGGGGCAGGACGACCGCGGGCCGGATGGGCTGCTAAGCTAACCGTCCTTTCCGCTTCCACCGGTTGCCTGCATGAACCAGATGGACCTTCATTCCGCCGAGGAAACGATTGCCCAGCGTGCCGCACTGGCGCGGCTGATCGATGGCCTCTTGCGCGACGACGGCATGCATCCCACCGCGATTGACGACCTCTACCTGATCCGCTGCAGCGCGCCGAGCGAACTGGTGCATGGGCTGCACAAGCCGGCGTTGTGCATCATCGTGCAGGGCAGCAAGGAGGTGCGCCTGGGCGACGAGCTGTACACCTACGATGCGCTGCACTATCTGGTGGTCTCGGTCACCGTGCCGGTGGCTGGCCGTGTGCTGGAGGCTTCGTCTGGCGAGCCGTACCTGTGCATCCGCCTGGATATCGATCCGGCAATGGTCGCCACCCTGGTCGCCGAAAGCGCGCCGTTGAGCCAGCCCGTGGAAGGGCCGGCGCGCGGGGTCTATCTGGATCGCATCGATGCGCCGTTGCTCGACGCTACGCTGCGTCTGGTGCGACTGCTCGCCAGCCCGCAGGACATCCCGGTGCTGGCGCCGCTGGCCATGCGCGAGATCTTTTACCGCCTGCTTTGCGGGCGCCAGGGCCGCCACCTGCACGAGATCGCAGTGCGCGACAGTCAAGGCCATCGCGTCACCCGCGCCATCGAATGGCTGAACCGCAACTACGTCGAGCCGCTGCGCATCGAGGAACTGGCGCAGCGGGTCAACCTCAGCAGCTCGACGCTGCATCACCGCTTCAAGGCGCTCACTGCGATGAGCCCGCTGCAATACCAGAAGCAGCTGCGCCTGCAGGAGGCGCGGCGGCTGCTGATCGCCGAGGGGCTCGATGTGTCCAGCGCCGGCTACCGGGTCGGCTACGAAAGCCCCTCGCAGTTCAGCCGCGAGTACAGCCGGCTGTTCGGCGCCTCGCCGGTGAAGGATCTGGCGCGGCTGCGCAGCATTGCCTGACTAGCGCGGCACCGGCGCACATGGCGCAGGGAGGGCGGAGGTGTAGATGGTGCAGCGTGAGAGTAATTCCGGCGTGGAGCGGGTCGAGGCGCTACAGACTCTAGGCAAGAAACGGTAGCCGTTGCTTCGCCGGGCAAGTTACGCAAACGATAGGCGCATGCCCGTGTGGGGCGCTCGCCAGCCTGCCGGATGACAGCCGAGCAGGCTTTCTTTCGTGACCAGTCAGCTCTCGCCGGCCAGCTTGCGCTCATACTGGTAGGCCCAGCGTGTATACAGCAGGGCGGAGGTGAACAGCGTCAGGCTGAGCAGCGCCTCCAGCCAGCCGTAGAGCATGCGGTTCGGGTCGATTGCGGCCAGCACGCCCTGAATGAAGTACAGGTTGACGATGAAGCAGGTCCAGGCATGCGCGCGTGGACTGCCCGCGAAGATTCCCGGCGCCACGAGCACCAGCGGAATCAACTGGATGCTCAGCACCACCCAGGTGCGCGCACCGTGCAGGTCGGCGAATGCCAGGTTCCAGACCGTCAGCAGTACGGCCAGGGCAAGGAAGCTGGCCAGGCTGAGTGCGCGGCTGAGCTTCAGTCGAGGCGCCAGCCAGTCGAGGGAAGGCAGCGGCTTGCGAGCTTTAGCCACGGGTAGCCTCCAGACGCTGTGCGGTCTGTGCCAGCCGCTGACCGAGGGCACGGCAGAGAGCGATTTCGTGTTCGTCGAGCGCCCGCTTGCCATCGGCGCCTGCATGGTGGCTGGCACCATAGGGCGTGCCGCCACCGCGGGTCTCCAGCAAGGCGTTCTCGCTATACGGCAGGCCGAGTACCAGCATGCCGTGGTGCAGTAGCGGCAGTAGCATCGACAGCAGGGTGCTTTCCTGACCGCCATGCAGGCTGGCTGTCGAGGTGAATACGGCCGCCGGCTTGCCTACCAGTTCGCCGGTAAGCCAGAGACTGCTGGTTCCATCTAGAAAGTACTTGAGCGGGGCGGCCATGTTGCCGAAGCGAGTCGGGCTGCCGATGACCAGGCCTGCGCAGTTCTTCAGGTCGTCCAGGCTGGCGTAGAGGGCGCCAGTATCGGGAATGCTCGGTGCGACCGCTTCGCATTCGGCGGACACCGCGGGCACCGTACGCAGACGGGCTTCCAGACCGCTCATTTCCACGCCTCGGGCGATCTGTCGCGCCATCTCGGCAGTGGCTCCGTGGCGGCTGTAGTACAGCACCAGAATGTAGGGGGCACTCACGGCAGTATCTCCAGCACCTTTTCCGGCGGTCGACCTACTACTGCCTTGTCGCCGACGATCAGGATTGGTCGCTCGATCAACCGCGGATGGGCGCTCATCGCCTCGATCAGCTGTGCGTCGCTCAGGTCGGGGTCTGCCAGGTTGAGCTGCTGGTATTCCTCCTCACCGCTGCGCAGCAGTTGCCGCGGACCGAAGCCCAGCTTGGCGAGCAGAGCCTGGAGTTCGTCGGCGCTGGGCGGGGTTTCCAGATAGCGCACGATGCGCGGGGTAAGCCCGCGAGCTTCCAGTAGTTCCAGCGCACCGCGGGATTTGGAGCAGCGGGGGTTGTGGTAGAGGGTGAGTTCGGTCATTTGTAGTTGCGTCTCGCCGATGAAGGCGGCCATTCTAACCCCCTCGAGGGTGCGGTCCGAAACGACTATTGGCCCGTGATCGGATGTGATGCCTTTGGCCGGCCAACCGCTGGCGGGTGACCGCGAGCGATCAGGGTTTCCAACCGCCGGCTAAGGAGAAGGGATGCAGCAGCGCATCGACAATCTGGTGGAGTTCTGCCGTTTCCTGGTGCAGCGTTTTCTGGCTGACCGAGGCCCGCACAGCGCTGCAGCCTTGACCTACACCACGCTGTTTGCCGTGGTGCCGATGATGACTGTCACGTTCGCCATGCTGTCGGCGATTCCCGCGTTTCAGGGCGTAGGCGAACAGATCCAGCTGTATATCTTCAAGAATTTCATTCCCTCCACTGGTGCGACGATCCAGGAGTACCTGGTGGCGTTCACCGGTCAGGCGCGCCAGCTGACCTGGTTCGGCGTCGGTTTGCTGATGGCGACTGCGCTGATGATGCTGCTGACCATTGAGAAGGCCTTCAACACCATCTGGCGCGTGCGTCAGCCGCGCCGGGGCGTCTCGAGCTTCCTGCTGTACTGGGCGATCCTCAGTCTCGGTCCTTTGCTACTCGGTGCAGGCTTCGCAACGAGTACCTACATCGCCTCGCTGTCGCTGATCTCCGGGCCATATGCGTTGCTCGGTGTGGGTACATTGCTGAAGGTGATGCCGCTGGTGTTGAGCGTGGCGGCCTTCACACTGATCTATGCGGCAGTGCCCAATACTCGCGTGCCGCTACGCCATGCGCTGGTTGGCGGTGTGTTTGCGGCTGTGCTGTTGGAGGCCGCTAAGCAGCTGTTCGGCTTGTACGTCAGCTATTTTCCGAGTTATCAGCTGATCTACGGTGCCTTCGCTGCGGTGCCACTGTTCCTGTTGTGGATCTACCTGTCGTGGATGATCCTGCTGATCGGCGCCGAGCTGGTCTGCGGCCTGTCTTCTTCGCAGCAATGGCGACGCCGTCCCTTGCCGCGCCTGCTGGTGATGCTGGTTCTGTTACGGCTGCTGTATGAGCGCCAGCAGGAAGGGCGGGAGCTTAGCGTGCGCGACATGCATCGGGCCGGCTGGCATCTGCCTGAGGACGAGTGGGATGAGCTGCTGGAGTTCTTTGAACGTGAGCAATTGGTCTGTCGGACTGGCGCGGGCGGCTGGGTTCTGTGCCGTGATTTGAGTCATTACAGTCTCGATCAGCTGCTTCGCCATAACCCTTGGCCGTTGTCGGGACTGGAAAAGCTGCCTGACGAGCTGCCCGAGCCCTGGTATCCCACCTTACGCCGTTCGCTGGCGTTGCTGCAGCAGGAGCAGCTAAACCTGTTTGGCGGAAGTCTGGCCGATTGGCTGAGTGTCGGTAGTGACAAAAACGGTCAGTAGCTGAGCGAATGTGCTGGTTCTGTATGGCAGTTCGGTATCGCGCGGGCTGCATATAACCAGCGTAGGCACACGTCAATCTCGCGGGTTCGCTCGTGAACTCGGTGACTGGCATGTTTCTCGCTCATGGGCTGGGAGGGCGATAGGAAAGGACCACTGCAGTGAAGAGCGAACGCAAGAGCATTATCTATCTGCATGAGCGGGCTCCGGACGTGGCCCTGGAGTCGCTGAACCGTCTGACCGGCTTGGCGTTCAGCAGTTGGCCGGAGTCGCTCGCTGGTTCGTGCGAGCGGCGGGACGAGCCCGCCGTGCTGGCAATCGAGAAAGTGCGTGTGCTGGGAAAGGTGACTCGCTGACGCTCAGGCCTGCGCCAGCTGATCCGGCAACACGGTCCGTTCGGCAGGTTGCACGAACAGCTCGTCCACCTTCATCAGCTCGACCACAACGTTACTGCGCAGATAGACCTGCAAGTCCTCTATCTTGCTCTTGACGGGCACGCGTGCCACGCCGGAAAGCAGAATCTTGCCATTGGTGTCGGTGCGGCCGTGGTCCACCGTGGCTTCGCGGCGCTGCTGGCCGTCACGGTACTTAACCACCAGTGAGACACCTAGCCCCGCGTGTCCGTGCAGCTGCAGCCAGCTGGCGACGTTGAACTCGGCGACGCGACCTTCATAGGGAGTGAGCGCGATTGGCGCTTGATCGACGATGCGCGACGGAACGGAACCGACCAGTTTGTCATGAGTCTTGGACATGGCTTCGCTGCTGGGGGTGGCTGATGGGTGCGAAATTATAGGCAGTGCTCTCCTGGCAAAACTGTGCGCTCCGCCGATGCAGCGCGTGACTGGTCTCCCAGTTTGGTGAAAACGCCGGTTAGTTGGCGTCCAGGTTCGGGCTCGACATAAAGGCGGCATTGCGTCTCGCGGTCCTGGCTTGCCAGGTAGCTCTGTGTCGGCGCTTGGTTCAAGCTATCCTGCGCAGATACCTGTCGAGGATGATGTCATGAACAAGCGAAGGGCCCTGCTGATCGTTCTCGCGGCAGGCTTGCTACTCAGCGGCTGCGAGAAAGACTGGGGTGTGGATCAGCATGGGCAGGTCGTCTCAGCCGAACAGCTGCAGGGTCGCTGGCTGTTGATCAACTACTGGGCCGAGTGGTGCGGGCCGTGCCGCACCGAAATTCCGGAGTTGAATCGCCTGGCCGAATCGCAGACCGATGTACAGGTGCTCGGGGTCAACTTCGATGAGCTTCGTGGCGAAGAGCTGGCGCAGGCCGCCGAGCTGCTGGGAATTCGCTTCCGCGTACTCAGCGACGACCCCGCCCAGCGCCTGCGGTTGTCCCGCAGCGCGGTTCTGCCCGTTACTTATCTGGTCGATGAAACGGGGACGGTGCGTGAGCGGCTGGTCGGTGAGCAGACTGCCGAGGGGCTCCTGGTCCGTTTGGCGCAGTTGCGTGGCGACTAGCTAGGCAGTCGTTCACAACTGACGATCAGGGGCGGACGTACCAGAAGTCCTGCCAGAAGCCGATGACTTTGGCCGGATAGCGGTGCTTGCCCAGACTGCCGTTGTAGCGGGCGAGCGCTCGGCTGATGTCGCCCTTCTCCTTGCGCAGGTAGTAGCTGAGGATAGTGCAGCCATAGCGCAGATTGGTGGCATTGTCGGTGAGGTTGTCCTGCGGGCGCCCCAGTTCGGCTTTCCAGAACGGCATCACCTGCATCATGCCTTGCGCACCGACGCTGGAAATAGCGAAGCGGTCGAAGCGGCTCTCGGCGTGGATCAGCGCCATGACCAGATCGGGACGCAACCCGGCCTTGGTCGCTTCGCGATGCACCAGGCGCAGCAGGGTGAGGCGTTCCTCGGTGTCGGCGACGTAGCGCTTGAGGCGGGTCGACATGTCCAGCAGCCAGACTTCGGCATCGAAGCGATCCTGGAAGCTGTCCGCTTCAGAGACTGTGCGTTGCATCAGTTCGCGCAGCTCGGGCTCCGGTGCCTGACGAATATTGGCCTGGATGGCGGGCGTCATGAGCAGCAACGCCGACAGGAGGCAGCTACGCCACAGCATCTGCTCAGTCGCTTTCCGGCGCAGGGCTGAGGTTGCGGCCGGCATTCTGCATCAGGCTACGTAGAAACTCCTGCTGCAGCTCCGGGTCATGCCGGGTCAGCTCGATCAGACTCTGTTCGAGTTCGCTGGCTTCCTCTTCCAGGCCAAGCTCGGACAGGCGTTTGACCCGATGCACCCACTGCGTCACGTCGTCTTCTTCCAGGTCATCGAAGATCAGGTCGTGGGCTTCCAGCAGCTTGCCGCGCAGTGTGTGACTGACCAGCAGTACTGCATCGGCACGCGTACCGTCCTGCTCATCCTCGACGCTCAGCAGCAGCTTGCCGATCGGGCTGATGTCCTGTTCGGCGAACGGCCCGTCGAGCAGGTTGAGGTGCAGCACGCCGTTGCGGTCAGTGTTCAGCTCGTGGATCTGTTCGCCTGCGCTGATCCGCACTGGGCGTTCGGCCCAGGGTAGGCTGGAGTATTCCAAGCGAGTATCGCGGCGCTGTTCGTCGAGGCTGGCGAGGTTCTGCTGCGAGCGGCCGTTGGACTCGACGTTGATGAAGGGGTTGAGGCCGGCAAAACCGTAGCTGATCCAGCCGCGGGTGGCGCTTTCCGGCACGTTGCCAAGCAGCACGACGTTGACTAGGTTGGCGCCGATGCCGGCGACCACCGCAACCGCCCCGAGCGGTATCTCGTACAGCTCGCGCCAGGCCTGGTACGGCGTGTAGCGATCGTAACGGCGGGTGACTTCGAAATCGATGACTTCGAAGGTCCGCTGCTCCTGAATACGGATGCGCCGTTGCGGTAACTCCAGCACCGGCGGTTCGCCAACCTCGATGCGCAGGCTATGGTCGAGCGGCTTGCGCTCGGTTCTGGCCTCATGCTCGCTGCGTTGCGGCAGATGGTTGGCGCAGCCGCCAAGCAGCAGCGCCGCGCAGAGCGCGGCGCCAGTTGAAACTACAACACGTCGGTTGAACATGGTTTCCGATCAGCGTGGGACACGCGAATTGATGAAGGGCAGGATGTCTGCAGCAGCGACTGCCTGAGGCTCTGCATCGCGGCGGTGCTTGTACTCCAGGGTGCCGTCGGCCAAGCCGCGATCGCCGATGACGATACGATGCGGAATGCCGATCAGCTCCATGTCGGCGAATTTGACGCCCGGACTGGTCTTCTTGTCACGGTCGTCGAGCAGCACCTCGTAGCCGGCGGCGGTCAGCTCGGCGTAGAGCTTATCGGTCGCCTCGCGCACGGCCTCGTTCTCGTACTTCATCGGTACGAGGGCGATCTGGAACGGCGCTAGGGCATCCGGCCAGAGAATGCCGCGCTCGTCGTAATTCTGCTCGATGGCAGCGGCGACCACGCGGGAAACACCAATGCCATAGCAGCCCATGATCAGCGTTGCGGGCTTGCCGTTCTCGCCCATGACCTGGCAATTCATGGCTTCGCTGTACTTGGTGCCGAGCTGGAAGATATGGCCAACCTCGATGCCGCGCTTGATCACTAGGCTGCCCTGGCCATCCGGACTCGGGTCGCCGGCGACCACATTGCGCAGATCCGCAACTTCCGGCAGCGGCAGGTCACGCTCCCAGTTCAGGCCAAAGTAATGCTTGTCGTCGACGTTGGCGCCGGCACCGAAGTCGCTCATCAGCGCGACTGAACGGTCGATGACGCAGGGAATCGGCAGGTTCAGCGGGCCCAGCGAGCCAGGGCCGGCACCGATGGAGGTGCGGATCTCGGCCTCAGAGGCAAATACCAATGGGCTGGCTACCTGCGCCAGGTTGGCGGCCTTGATCTCGTTGAGTTCGTGGTCGCCACGCACGATCAGGGCGACCAGCTGGCCCTTCTCGACGCCATGCACGACGAGCGTCTTGATGGTCTTCTCAATGGCCAGGTCGAACTGTTCTACCAACTCGGCGATGGTCTTGGCATGCGGCGTGTCGACCAGACGCAGCTCCTCGGCCGGTGCGGCGCGCTCGGTCTCGCGAGGGAGGGCCTCGGCTTTCTCGATATTGGCGGCGTAGTCGGAGGTGTCGCTGAAGGCGATATCGTCTTCCCCCGACTCGGCCAGCACATGAAACTCATGCGAGCCAGTGCCGCCGATCGAGCCGGTATCGGCCTGCACTGGGCGGAAGTTCAGGCCCAGACGGGTGAAGATGTTGCAGTAGGCCTGGTGCATACGGTCGTAGGTTTCCTGCAGCGATTCCTGGCTCAGGTGGAAGGAGTAGGCGTCCTTCATCAGGAATTCGCGGCCACGCATCAGGCCGAAGCGTGGGCGGATCTCGTCACGGAACTTGGTCTGGATCTGATAGAAGTTGATCGGCAGTTGCTTGTAACTGTTCAGTTCGTTGCGTGCCAGGTCGGTAATCACTTCTTCGTGGGTCGGGCCTACGCAGAATTCGCGTCCATGACGATCCTTCACCCGCAGCAGCTCAGGGCCGTACTGCTCCCAACGCCCGGATTCCTGCCAGAGTTCGGCGGGCTGGATCGCCGGCATCAGCACTTCCAGGGCGCCGGCCTTGTTCATTTCCTCGCGGACGATCGCCTCTGCCTTGCGCAGGGCGCGCAGCCCCATCGGCATCCAGGTGTACAAGCCGGAGGCCAGCTTGCGGATCATCCCGGCGCGCAGCATCAGCTGATGGCTGATCACTACTGCATCAGACGGGGTTTCTTTGAGGGTCGAGAGCAGGAACTGACTGGTGCGCATGTGGCCGTGGTGTCCTTGCAGAGCGAAAATTTAAGCCCGGCATTGTACGGCTCGCAGGGTGCCTCGTACAGAATGGCTCCAGGGGAATCGGGATCCTTGGTCTCCAATGTCGAAACGAAGAGCCCGGCTTTCGCCGGGCTCCATTTCATCGGAATAACGCGTAGTGTCCGTTACAGGATGCTTAGCGGGTATTCGATGAATGCACGGATTTCGTTCAGGTCCGCGCTGTAGTAGTTGCGCATATTATCATTGGAGCGATAAATCGAGTTACGCAGCTTCAATGACAGGTCTTTCGCCGGCCCGCTCTGCACTACGTACTGTACTTGGTTGAAGAACTCGCGTTCCTTGCCCTCGCCGGTTCCGGTGTCGACGTTATCACCGTAAACATAGGCGGTTTTCCAGAACAGTCCCGGAACGCCATAGCCAGTGAAATCGAGCTCGTAGCTGGCCTGCCAGGAGCGCTCGTCCTTGGAGTTGAAGTCGGAGTAGTAAGAGTTGGCTACCCAGATGGAGCCGCCGCCGTCGCCGATGTCATAACGGTAGTCGCTGTCGCCGGAAACGCGCTGGTGCGCAAGGATAAACGCGTGGGCGCCAATCGAGTATTTCGCGGCCAGACTCCAGATTGTGGTGTCTTGGGTTTCACCAAACGTCTTTTTATCGTATTCGTTATCGTAAATGTTGAATGAAAAGCCGAGCGATTGTTCGTTGCCCAGCGGCATTACGTAGTTCACGTCTGCGTATGTTTTCTTGGCGACGTCTTCATTGTCTGCGTAATAGAGCGCAGCGTTCAGATTTTCATTGAAGGTATACCTGCCCCCTACGAGGTTGATGCTTTTGAGCTTCAGGCCCAGGTAATTCAGCGAGTCGCGGCTTGAGGAGGGCATTGAGCTGTCGGCTGTAAAACGGCCTGCATTTAGCTCCAATCCCTCGATTTCGTTACTGGTGATCATCGTGCCAGTGAACGACTCAGGCAGCAGTCGGGAGTCGTCATAGGCTAGTACCGGTAGCGATGGGAACTGGTTGCCATATTTGATGACGGTATTGGACAGCTGCGCCTTGACGGCAGCACCAGTCTGCGACAGGTCACGCTCTGGTTCGCCTTGCGAGTCAGTTTCGAACATGGCGCCGTAGTTGTAGCCGCTACCACCATCGAGGCGTACGCCCAGCAGGCCGAACGCGTCTACACCTACTCCGATGGTGCCTTGGGTGAAGCCGGACTCGAAGGTGGTAATGAAGCCTTGACCCAGGCTGCGCACATCGTCCACACCGTCCTTGTAGTCGCGGTTGAAATAGGTGGTACGCAGCAGCAGATCCAGACTGGCATCTTCGACGAAACCTTTCGATTCCGATTGCTGGCTGGCGAATGCCATCTGGGAGGTCCCCGCCGCAACGGCGAGGGCGATTACGCTCCACTTCATCACTTTCATCGTGATTGCTCCTTTGGTTTTAAAACGGTGCTTACCTCGCGTGCTGACGCACTGGGAGGATGCATTTTCTTATCCGAAACAGTTCAACCGGGCGAATTTACTACTTCTTCGCGCCAAGCTATCTACAGAATGTACTGTTTAGCTGCGGCGATACGCTAGAGCAAGCTTGCTTTACGTATTTCGGCCATTCTGAATCGATCCTGTCCGTTCTCCCAGCAAAAAACGTACTCAAAGCGTACCTTGGATCGCATTCGGCTTCTTTCGTGGCGGACAGCATAGGTTTGTGCTTCGTTAAGGAGCGTAGCCGCTCCCTTACGCCCCGTGGCGGTGCGAGTTCTGGAGTGGCGCCGGATGGGGGTATTCTTCGGTTTGTAGCGGCGATCCGCCTCATATTTTTGAACAGGAGCAGTTGAATGTTCAGTCTTGATCCACGCCTTGAACAGGACACATTGCTGGTCGGGGATTTTCCACTTTGTCGGTTGCTTCTAATGAATGATGCACAGTATCTGTGGTTCATTCTGGTGCCTCGACGAGAGGCGGTTAGCGAGCTGTTCCAGCTGGATATTTCTGATCAGCAGCAACTGTGGCAAGAAACCACCGCGCTAGCGGAGATCGTCAAGGACAGCTTCGGCGCCGACAAAATGAACGTCGCTACGCTGGGGAACGTCGTTAGCCAACTGCATATGCACGTCATTGCCCGCTATCGCATTGATGTGGCTTGGCCGGGGCCGGTGTGGGGTAAATATCCAGCTAAACCTTACACATCTGAGCAGGTGGCCTCGATCAGGGATAAGCTGAGAACGGTGCTGGCCGATCAACTTCGCTTTGGAGAATGACTATGGATGCCGATTCGCGTATTGCCGAGCTGGAGGCTCGTCTGGCTTTTCAGGACGATACGATTCAGACGTTGAATGATGTGCTGATCGAACAGCGGCGCCTGGTTGACCGCTTGCAGTTGCAGCTCGAAGTGCTGGCCAGGCGGCAGGAGGAAATGCAGAGCAGGATGAGCGATGAAGAGGATGACGCGCCACCGCATTACTAGTCGCGGCCGGTGGCCAAGACCGCAGGGTCTTGGCCCGGCGGCACTCAGCGTTCCGACTGGAGTGTGACGACGTCCTCGGCTTGCAGGCCTTTATCGCGCATCATGATGGTGAATTCGACGCGCTGCCCCTCTGTCAATACGCGATGCCCGTCGCCACGTATCGCTCGGAAATGCACGAACACGTCATCCCCGCTGTCGCGGGAAATGAAGCCGAAACCTTTAGATGTATTGAACCATTTGACGGTGCCGGTCTCGCGACCGGCACCGCTGGTTACGGCCGTGCGGCGAGGTGCGCGCTCGCGGCGCGGTTGGCGGCGAGACTGGGTGGTTGCCAGGTGCAGGAGCACGGCAACCAGGACCAGCAGCAGACTCGCCAGCGTAGCGGGCTGCCCGGCGATTTGCTCCAGTGGCGCCAGTAGGATAACCGCCTGGAGCGCGGCGGCCAGAACCAACAGTGTCGATATTGCGGCGATGATGGGACGGGTTCGCGAGTCGGTACCTGCTTCGGTGGATGGAATGAATTGAATATTCAGCAGGCCGATCATCAGCAAGCAGAGCGCTGCCGGGTTCAGAAGAAGCGGCAGCTCGCCGCGCAGACTGGGAACAAAAGACAGTAGCAGGGCGATAACGCCGGTTAATACGTGGACGATCTTGAGCATTCTTATGACTCGTAGTTGATAACACGACAGGAAAAAGCGGCAGGAATCGAGAGCCCCGGAAAACACGGTCAGGCGGGAGGGAACACTGCCTGGTTGGAGACTCGACGCTGCAGCGCGGCCGTATTTAACAGCAAAGGCGGGTAGTGCTCAAATGGGCCTTCGGTCGGGCGTATGTGCCCGGCGCGCTTGGCAGGGGGTTTCAGCAACCGAGGCGGACGGTCACGCCGTCGCCTCGGATACGGCGTGGGTCAGGCGGCCAGCAGGCTGCGGAGCATCCAAGCGGTTTTCTCGTGAATCTGCATGCGCTGGGTCAGCAGATCGGCGGTCGGTTCGTCGCTGACTTTGTCCAGCAGCGGGAAGATTCCGCGCGCCGTCCGGACCACCGCTTCCTGGCCTTCCACCAACAGCTTGATCATCTGGTCGGCAGACGGGACGCCTTCTTCTTCTTTGATCGAAGATAGGCGGGCGTAGGCGGCATAAGTCCCGGGGGCCGGGAAGCCTAGCGCTCGGATGCGTTCGGCGATGTCATCTACGGCGACGGCCAGTTCGGTGTACTGCGTCTCGAACATGGTGTGCAGCGCATTGAACATCGGCCCGGTGACGTTCCAATGGAAGTTGTGGGTCTTCAGGTACAGGGTATAGGTGTCGGCGAGCAGGCGGGACAGCCCTTCTGCGATGGCGGCACGGTCCTGCTCGGCAATGCCGATGTCGATTTCCATGTTTTTTCTCCTGAGTGAATGTTCCGCTTACAGTTATGCCAGAAATCAAGCGTGATTTGTGAGGCGATGCCAGTTGCTGGGTCGCGCCCGTGGTTTGGAAATGTTACCTGGTCGGCTAGTTCCAGTTTGGATAATTATCGAATGTTGCAGTCGGCGAGCTTTCCCGGCGACGGCTGCGTCATGGCAATTAACCGGATATAATCCCGCCCTTGTGCCCGGCGGCTCGACAGCCATTGATGCGGAGCCCGGCGCCTTTGCGCCGCGTCCCATGGCTGGCAGCGAATTGTGGCCACGATACACGTCGTCGCAATGTCGTTTGCCAAGTCGCGGTTCCAGCGACCCAACGAATCAAAGATACGAGAAGCGAACACCATCATGATGCGCAGCCACTATTGCGGCCAACTCAATGAAAGCCTGGACGGTCAGGAAATTACTCTTTGCGGCTGGGTTCATCGCCGCCGCGATCATGGCGGGGTGATCTTCCTCGACATTCGCGATCGCGAGGGATTGGCCCAGGTCGTCTTTGACCCTGATCGGGCAGATACTTTTGCAGCAGCCGATCGGGTTCGCAGTGAGTATGTCGTCAGCATCCGCGGCAAGGTGCGTCTGCGTCCGGCTGGTGCGGTCAATCCGAACATGGCTTCCGGCGCGATCGAAGTGCTGGGTTATGAACTGAACGTGCTGAACGAGGCGGAGACGCCGCCGTTCCCTCTCAACGAATATAGCGATGTGGGGGAGGAGACTCGCCTGCGCTATCGTTTCATCGACCTGCGCCGCCCGGAGATGGCCGAGAAGCTCAAGCTGCGTTCGCGCATCACAGCCAGCATCCGTCGCTATCTGGACGAGAATGGCTTCCTCGATGTGGAGACCCCGATCCTCGGCCGCCCGACGCCCGAGGGTGCGCGTGACTACCTGGTGCCCAGTCGTACCCATGCCGGCAACTTCTTCGCCCTGCCGCAATCGCCGCAGCTGTTCAAGCAGCTGCTGATGGTGGCCGGTTTCGACCGCTACTACCAGATCGCCAAGTGCTTCCGCGACGAGGACCTGCGCGCCGACCGCCAGCCCGAGTTCACCCAGATCGATATCGAGACCAGCTTCCTCGATGAAGCGGACATCATCGGTATCACCGAAGGCATGATCCGCAAGTTGTTCAAGGAAGTGCTGGATCTGGAGTTCGGCGAATTCCCGCACATGCCGTTCGAGGAAGCCATGCGCCGCTATGGCTCGGACAAGCCGGATCTTCGCATCCCGCTCGAGCTGGTGGACGTTGCTGATCAGCTCAATGCAGTGGAGTTCAAGGTGTTCTCCGGTCCGGCCAACGATCCGAAAGGTCGCGTGGCCGCCCTTCGTGTGCCGGGTGCCGCAAGCATGCCGCGCAGTCAGATCGACGACTACACCAAGTTCGTCGGCATCTACGGTGCCAAGGGCCTGGCCTATATCAAGGTCAACGAACGCGCCAAGGGCGTCGAAGGTCTGCAGTCGCCGATCGTCAAGTTCATTCCGGAAGACAATCTCAATGTCATTCTCGATCGCGTCGGTGCGCAGGATGGCGACATTGTCTTCTTTGGCGCTGACAAGGCGAAGATTGTCTCCGAGGCGTTGGGTGCACTGCGCATCAAGCTCGGCCATGACCTCAAGCTGCTGACTTGCGATTGGGCGCCGCTGTGGGTAGTGGATTTCCCGATGTTCGAGGAGAACGACGACGGTTCGTTGTCTGCGCTGCACCATCCGTTCACCGCACCCAAATGCACCCCCGAGGAGTTGGAAGCCAATCCGGGCGCTGCTCTGTCGCGCGCTTACGACATGGTGCTCAACGGCACCGAGCTGGGCGGCGGCTCGATCCGCATCCATCGCAAGGAGATGCAGCAGGCGGTGTTCCGCATTCTCGGCATCGACGAGGCCGAGCAAGAAGAGAAGTTCGGCTTCCTGCTCGACGCGTTGAAGTTCGGCGCGCCGCCGCACGGTGGTTTGGCCTTCGGCCTGGATCGCCTGGTAATGCTGATGACCGGCGCGCAGTCGATCCGTGAAGTGATCGCCTTCCCGAAAACTCAGAGCGCTGCGGACGTGATGACCCAAGCTCCGGGCGCGGTGGACAACAAGGCGCTGCGCGAGTTGCACATCCGCCTGCGTGAGCAACCCAAAGCGGAATAAGCGCTATCGGAAGCCTGGTTATGCCAGGCTTCTTCGTCTTGGCAGCAGCGGTTTGTCAGACGATACGGTGATGTCCGCCCAGTTGCGGGCGGGCTTCGGAACTACTGATCCAGTTGAATATATGGAGTGAGTTATGGCTGGTCATTCCAAATGGGCCAATATCAAGCACCGCAAGGAGCGTCAGGACGCCAAGCGGGGCAAGATCTTCACCAAGCTGATCCGCGAACTGACCGTCGCGGCCAAGCATGGCGGTGGCGTGCCGGCGGACAATCCGCGTCTGCGTCTGGCGGTGGACAAGGCGTTGACCGCCAACATGTCGCGCGACGTCATCGACCGCGCGATCGCCCGTGGTGCCGGCTCCAACGAAGCCGACAACATGACCGAACTGACCTATGAAGGTTATGCGCCAAGCGGCGTGGCCATCATCATCGAGGCCATGACCGACAACCGTAATCGTACGGCCGCCGAAGTACGCCATGCCTTCAGTAAGAACGGCGGCAACCTCGGGACCGACGGGTCCGTGGCGTATATGTTCGATCGCAAGGGCCAGATTAGCTATGCCCCCGGTGTCGATGAGGATGCCCTGATGGAGGCAGCGCTGGAGGCAGGCGCCGATGACGTGGTCAGTCAGGAAGATGGCTCGGTTGAGGTCTACACCAGCTTTGCCGATTTCCTTTCGGTCAACGAGGCGCTCACCCAGGCAGGCTTCAAGGGTGATGAAGCTGAAGTGGCAATGATCCCGTCGATCACCGCGCCGATAGCCGATGTCGAGACAGCGCAGAAGGTATTGCGTCTGATCGATGCGTTGGAGGATCTCGACGACGTGCAGAACGTCTACCACAACGCCGAAATTTCCGACGAGCTCATGGAGCAACTCAGCTGAGGCTGGCGGCGCGAGGAGAACCGGAAACCGCTAACGCGCTTCCGGTTTTTTTATGAGTGCCAGTGCCGTCCGGCAACAAGCGGAGCAGACTGGTTGATGTGATCGTCGGTGGCATCGACGCGACCCGGCCCGTATACTCGTTCACTGGATAAATAGACAGCTGACCACAGGCATGACGCTGATTTTGGGAATCGATCCCGGCTCGCGCATCACCGGCTACGGGGTAGTGCGTGACACCGGACGAGGTTGCGAATACGTGGCCTCCGGCTGCATCCGGACCGGTAGCGGTGAGTTGGCCGAGCGTTTGCAGGCGGTGTTCAGCGGGGTCAGTGAAGTGATCCGGACCTACTCCCCAGTGACCATGGGTATCGAACAGGTCTTCATGGCACGCAACGCGGATTCGGCGTTGAAGCTCGGCCAGGCTCGTGGTGCGGCGATTGTCGCTGGTGCCGAGGCAGGGTTGCAGATTGCCGAATACACCGCTACGCAGGTCAAGCAGGCGATTGCCGGGACCGGTGGCGCGGACAAGCAGCAAGTGCAGATGATGGTCATGCATCTGCTCAAGCTGATCCAGAAGCCACAGATCGATGCTTCCGATGCGCTGGCTATTGCGCTGTGTCATGCGCATCACCGGCAAAGTCTCATTCCTCATGGTCTCGGTGGTGCCAGGCGACGCGGTGGCCGCCTGAGGCTGTAGGTGCGTGGCAGGACAGGTGGCCGCTAATGGCGGGTAAACAGTTTGTTGGTCGCCGCGTTTAGCATCGCGACCATGGAGGATGCCGTACCGTGATTGGACGTTTGCGCGGAAATCTCGCTGAAAAACAGCCGCCCCATCTGATACTGGATGTGAATGGCGTCGGCTATGAGGTCGAGGTGCCGATGACGACGCTCTACCGCTTGCCGGGTGTGGGCGAAACCGTCACGTTGCATACTCACCTGGTGGTACGCGAGGACGCCCACCTGCTCTACGGTTTCTTCGAGAAGCGTGAGCGCGAGCTGTTCCGCGAACTGATCCGGCTCAATGGGGTGGGGCCGAAGCTCGCGCTGGCGCTGATGTCTGGGCTGGAGGTCGATGAGCTGGTGCGCTGCGTACAGGCGCAGGACACGTCGACACTGGTCAAGATTCCAGGGGTCGGCAAGAAAACTGCTGAGCGCCTGCTGGTCGAACTCAAGGATCGCTTCAAGGCGTGGGAAACCATGCCCTCTATCGCAACCCTGGTGGTTGAACCTCGCGCTGGTAGCGTAGTCACAAGCGCCGAGAATGATGCGGTCAGTGCATTGATTTCCTTAGGCTTCAAGCCTCAGGAAGCCAGCCGCGCGGTTGGTGCCATACAGGAAGACGGTTTGAGCAGTGAAGAATTGATTCGCCGCGCCCTCAAGGGAATGGTGTAACGCCATGATCGAAGCCGATCGCCTGATTACCGCCAGCAGTCGCGACCGCGATGAGCAGCTCGACCGTGCCATTCGCCCGCTGAGGCTGGCTGAATACATTGGCCAGCCGGTCGTGCGCGAACAGATGGACCTTTTCATACGTGCTGCCAAAGGGCGTGGCGAGGCGCTGGATCACACCCTGATCTTCGGTCCGCCGGGGCTGGGCAAGACCACCTTGGCGAACATCATCGCCCAGGAAATGGGCGTCTCGATCAAAAGCACATCCGGCCCGGTGCTGGAGCGTCCAGGCGATCTCGCGGCGTTGCTGACCAACCTGGAAGCCGGCGATGTGCTATTCGTCGACGAGATTCACCGGCTTTCGCCCATCGTCGAAGAGGTGCTTTACCCGGCGATGGAAGACTTTCAGCTCGATATCATGATCGGCGAGGGACCTGCCGCTCGTTCGATCAAGCTGGACTTGCCACCGTTCACCCTGGTTGGCGCGACTACGCGGGCCGGCATGCTGACCAATCCGCTGCGGGATCGCTTCGGTATCGTGCAGCGCCTCGAGTTCTATTCAACCGAGGATCTGGCAACCATCGTCAGTCGCTCCGCCGGTATTCTCGGGCTACCGACCGAGGCCGAAGGGGCATTCGAAATTGCTCGTCGAGCTCGCGGTACGCCGCGAATCGCCAACCGTTTGCTGCGCCGTGTGCGCGACTTTGCCGAGGTGCGAGGCCAGGGTGAGATCACGCGCCAGATTGCCGATCTTGCGTTGAATATGCTGGACGTCGACGAGCGTGGTTTCGATCATCAGGATCGGCGTTTGCTACTGGCACTTATCGAAAAGTTCGATGGAGGGCCGGTAGGCGTTGACAGCCTAGCGGCGGCCATCAGCGAGGAGCGACATACCATCGAGGATGTGCTTGAGCCCTACCTGATTCAGCAGGGCTATATCATGCGCACCCCGCGCGGGCGGGTCGTGACCCGGCACGCCTATCTGCACTTCGGGTTGAACCTGCCCAAGCGCATGGCCGAACCGGCCACGCCGGACCTGTTCGGTAGTGACGCGGATTGATGAAAATATTGTTCATTTACCCAATTGGCATTTTCCAGGCCGGGCACTAGTATGCGCGCGCAATGCGACACTGAGCCGTTCACCCATCGCTGTCGTGTCTATTACGAAGACACAGACGCGGGCGGCATCGTCTACTACGTCAATTACCTCAAGTTCATGGAACGGGCTCGTACCGAACGGTTGCGCGGTCTGGGATTCGCCCAGTCGCAGTTGGTCGGGCAGGACCTGCTGTTCGTCGTGCATTCGTGCGAGGCGCGCTACCACGCGCCGGCGCGGTTGGACGACGAGCTGCTCGTCACCGCTCAGGTGATTGAGCTGAATCGCGCCAGCCTGCGCTTCCGGCAGCAGGTCAGGCGTGTCTCGGACGATCAGCTGCTGTGTGAAGGGCAGGTGCTTGTGGCCTGTGTACGTGCCGAAAGTTTGAAACCCCGAGCCATTCCCGAGGTGCTGCGCGCGGCCTTTGGCGGCGCGGGTCTACCCCCTGCAGGAGAGTAAGCGTGGAAGCCAACGTCGATCATATGTCCATGTGGAGCCTGATCAGCAACGCCAGCTTCGTGGTGCAGCTGGTCATGCTGATTCTGGTGGGCGCCTCGATCACCTCGTGGATCATGATTTTCCAGCGCGGCAACCTGCTGCGTGCCGCCAAACGGTCGCTGGATGCTTTCGAAGAGCGCTTCTGGTCGGGTATCGATCTGTCCAAACTGTACCGTCAGGCGGGTAGCAATCCCGACCCCGATTCCGGCGTCGAGCAGATCTTTCGCGCCGGCTTCAAGGAGTTTTCCCGCCTGCGCCAGCAGCAGGGTGTTGATCCCGATGCGGTGATGGACGGGGTCAATCGTGCCATGCGCGTAGCCATTTCCCGCGAGGAAGAGAAGCTCGAGCAGAGCTTGCCATTTCTGGCGACCGTGGGCTCGACCAGCCCGTACATCGGTTTGTTTGGCACCGTCTGGGGCATCATGAACTCGTTTCGTGGCCTGGCTCAGGTGCAGCAGGCGACCCTGGCGACCGTTGCTCCCGGTATTGCTGAGGCGTTGATCGCAACCGCGATCGGCCTATTTGCCGCGATTCCGGCGGTCATTGCTTACAACCGTTTCTCGGCGCGCGGTGAAATGCTGATCGGCCGTTACTACACCTTTGCCGATGAATTTCAGGCGATCCTCCATCGCAAAGTTCACACCACAGAAGATTGAGGCCTTAACTCATGGCCAGAATCCGTAACAGACGCAAACCTGTCGCCGAGATGAACGTGGTGCCCTACATCGACGTCATGTTGGTGCTGCTGGTCATCTTCATGGTTACCGCGCCCATGCTCAATCAGGGCGTGAAGGTCGATCTGCCGAAGGTCAGCAGCGAGGCATTGCCGCAGGACAATAATGCGCAGGTCCTGACTATCTCGATCAAGGCCGACAAAACCTACTACTGGAATATGGGCAGCGAGGTCGACACCGATACTGTGCAGGATCGGGCACTGACACTGGATGAAATGACCAAGGCTGTCACCGCGATCATGAATCAGAACCGTAGTCAGGGTAAGCAGGTTCAGGTGTTCGTCCGGGGTGACAAGGCGGTCGATTACGGTTCGGTCATGGCGGCCATGGGTGGGCTGCAGGAGGCGGGCGTGGGCAACGTCGGCCTGATTACCGAGGCGCCCTGATGCAGCACGCTGAACGCTCTCCTTCGGAAAGCTACTTCTGGCCCGCCATCCTGGCGGTGGGCCTGCATGTCCTCATTTTTGGCATGCTTTTCGTCAGCTTTGCCATGACGCCTGAGCTGCCGCCATCCAAACCCATCGTTCAGGCGACGCTCTATCAGTTGAAGTCGCAGAGCCAGGCAACGACGCAGACCAACCAGAAAATCGCCGGCGAAGCTAAGAAGACTGCCGCCAAGCAGTACGAAACCGAGCAGATGGAGCAGCGCAAGGTCGAGCAGCAGAAACAGGCCGCAGCAAGGGCTGCGGAACAAAAGAAGGCTGCCGAGGCTCGAAAGGCCGAAGCGGAGAAAGCGGCTGCAGCCAAAAAGGCCGCCGAGGCAAAGAAAGCCGAGGAAGCCAAGAAGGCCGTCGAGCAAAAGAAACTGGCTGATATTGCCAAGAAGAAGGCGCAAGAGGAGGCCAAGAAAAAGGCCGCCGAGGACGCCAAGAAAAAAGCGGCCGCCGAGCAAGCCAAGAAGAAAGCTGCCGAAGAAGCGAAGAAAAAGGCAGCTGCTGAAGCAGCCAAGAAGAAGGCGGCCGCCGAGGCCGCGCGGAAGGCAGCGGAAGACAAGAAAGCTCAGGCCCTGGCCGAGTTGCTTTCGGATACGACCGAGCGACAGCAGGCGTTGGCGGACAGTCAGGGCGATCAGGTGGCGGGTAACTTTGACGACCTGATCCGCCTGCGAGCCGCCGAGGGCTGGACACGTCCACCTTCGGCGCGCAACAACATGTCGGTGCAATTGCAGGTGAATATGCTCCCTGACGGGACCATCACCGGGGTCAGTGTGGCGAGATCGAGTGGAGACGCTCCGTTCGATAATTCCGCGGTAGCAGCGGTCCGGAATATTGGTCGGTTGACTGAAATGCAGGGGCTCAGCCCGCAGGATTTCCAGCCCTACCGATCGTTCAAAATGACGTTTACGCCAGAGGATCTAGCGTTGTGATCAATTCCCTTCGAGGTTTTCTCGTCCTTCTCTGCTGCCTGCTGGGAACCGCAGTGGCGCAGGAGAAGAACATCGTCGTCACCAGTGGCGCCGATCGTGCCATCCCGGTAGCGGTAGTTCCGTTCGGTTGGCAGGGCGGCACTGTGCTGCCTGAGGATATGGCCGAAATAATCGGCAACGATCTGCGAAATTCCGGTATTTTCCAGCCGATTCCGCGCCAGAACATGATCAGCCTACCCACCCGTGCTAGCGAGATCATCTACCGCGACTGGAAAGCGCTTGGGGCTCAGTATGTTGTGGTCGGCAACATTCAGCCGTCAGGTGGGCGACTGCAAGTGCAGTTCGGTGTATTCAACGTGACGACTGAACAGCAGGTGATGACCGGCAGCGTCGGTGGATCTCCCGATCAGCTGCGCGACATGGCGCACTATGTGTCGGACCAGGCGTTCGAAAAGCTGACGGGCATCAAGGGGGCGTTTTCCACGCGCATGCTCTACGTGACGGCGGAACGCCTCGGTGGTGCTAATGCGCGGTATACGCTGCAGCGTTCCGACTATGACGGCGCTCGTGCTGTGACGCTGCTGCAGTCGCGTGAGCCCATCCTGTCGCCGCGCTACTCTCCTGATGGCCGACGCATTGCCTACGTTTCGTTCGAACAGAAGCGTCCGCGCATCTTCATTCAGCACATTGACACCGGTCGCCGCGAGCAGATCACCAGCTTTGAAGGGTTGAACGGTGCGCCGGCGTTCTCTCCGGACGGCAATCGGCTGGCATTCGTGCTGTCGAAAGACGGTAATCCGGAAATCTATGTCATGAATCTCGGTTCTCGCCAGTTGCAGCGGCTGACCAACCATTATTCGATCGATACCGAGCCGTTCTGGGGCGCAGATGGCCAGACTATCTATTTCACTTCCGATCGGGCCGGCAAGCCGCAGATCTACAAGCAGCGCTTGGGTGGCGGTGCCGCTGAGCGGGTGACGTTTGTCGGTAACTACAACGCCAACCCGAAATTATCGGCTGATGAAAAGACGCTGGTGATGATTCATCGTCAGGATGGCTATACCAACTTTAAAGTCGCTGCGCAGGATCTGCAGCGTGGCAATCTGCGGGTGCTTTCGGACACCAGTCTGGATGAGTCTCCCACTGTTGCGCCTAATGGCACCATGCTAATCTACGCCACCCGCCAGCAGGGCCGGGGAGTCTTGATGCTCGTGTCCATCAATGGACGAGTAAGGCTCCCGCTTCCTACTGCTCAAGGCGAAGTCCGTGAGCCATCCTGGTCCCCTTACCTGAACTGATGCGGTACCAAACCTTTTTAACCAAAACACCAAAACCACACCTGGGGTTGTTACAGATGGAAATGCTGAAATTCGGTAAGTTCACCGCGCTGGCTCTGGCCATGGCTGTTGCTGTTGGCTGCTCCTCCAAAGGCGGCGATGACGCCGGCGAAGGTTCGGGCGCTATCGATCCTAACGCTGGCTACGGCGCAGACACCGGTGCCGTCGACGGCAGCATGAGCGAAGAAGCCGCTCTGCGTGCTATCACCACCTTCTACTTCGAGTACGACAGCTCCGACCTCAAGCCGGAAGCCATGCGTGCTCTCGACGTACACGCCAAGGATCTGAAGGGCAACGGCGCTCGTGTCGTTCTGGAAGGTCACACTGACGAGCGCGGCACCCGCGAGTACAACATGGCTCTGGGCGAGCGTCGTTCCAAGGCGGTTCAGCGTTACCTCGTACTGCAGGGCGTTTCCCCGGCTCAGCTGGAACTGGTTTCCTACGGCGAAGAGCGTCCGGTCGCCATGGGCAACGACGAGCAGTCCTGGGCTCAGAACCGTCGCGTCGAACTGCGTAAGTAATTCGTCATGCGTAATTACCGCCACGCTCTGAGTTTTGCAGTATTCGGGCTTCCGTTTTTCGCGGTTGCTCAGGTGCCGGTTGTGGAAGGTGACTCGGGGGCCGGTTACGGTAACTCGGGATACTCCGTAGCGGCGCCGGAGAGTGGTGGTGCCTATGTCGGGGGGGGAGCGAGCGCTCCAGCCTCGGCACAGGGCATGCTCTTCCAGCAGCTCCAACAAATGCAGGAAGAAATCGCGCAGCTGCGTGGCATGCTTGAGGAACAGCAGAATCAGATCCAGCGGCTGCAGCAGGAAGGCCTGGAGCGCTACCAGGATCTAGATCGTCGTTTGTCCGGCGGTGCCGCTTTCGGCGCTTCGGCTAATCAGAATTCAACAACTGCCGGGGCTGCTAGCACCGGCGGCAACTCCGCTACGCCGGCCGGACAGGCTCAGGCGAGCGACCAGGCAGGTGATCCTGCGAAGGAAAAGCTGTATTACGACGCTGCCTTCGATCTCATCAAGTCCAAGGATTTCGACAAGGCCAGTCAGGCTTTCGGCGCGTTCCTGCGTAAGTATCCGAATAGCCAGTATGCCGGCAATGCGCAGTACTGGCTGGGCGAGGTCAATCTCGCCAAGGGCGACTTGCAGGGTGCCGGTCAGGCGTTCGCCAAGGTCAGTCAGCTTTACCCGCAGCACAACAAGGTGCCGGACTCCCTGTACAAGCTCGCCGATGTCGAGTTGCGGTTGGGTAACCGCGACAAGGCGCAAGGGATCCTGCGACAGGTTATCGCTCAGTTTCCAAATAGTTCGGCTGCGCAACTGGCGCAACGGCAGCTGAATCGCTGAGCGTCTGAGCTTCTGTTTCGTTGATCAAAACCCGCCCATGAGGCGGGTTTTTTCGTTAGAATCGCGGCCCCTTTCCCGCAACGGAGGCGGATGGCCTGTTTAGCCGTCACGCCCGTGGCTGATATGCACCAGACCCTGCGAATTTCCGAGATTTTCTACTCGCTGCAGGGGGAGACGCGCACCAGTGGCTTACCCACGGTGTTCGTGCGCCTGACCGGCTGTCCCCTGCGCTGTCAATACTGCGATACCGCATACGCCTTCAATGGTGGTGAGCTGATGTCGCTCGATGCCATCCTCGAGCGCGTTGCCGCCTATCGTCCGCGTTACGTTTGCGTGACGGGTGGCGAGCCGCTGGCGCAGCCAAACTGCCTGCCGCTGCTGCAGCGCCTATGTGATGTCGGTTACGAAGTGTCGCTGGAGACTAGTGGCGCGCTGGATATCTCGGGTGTGGATGAGCGCGTGAGCCGTGTCGTCGACTTGAAGACCCCTGGTTCTGCGGAGGTTGCTCGCAATCGCTACGAGAACATCGCGCAGCTGACCCACAACGATCAGGTCAAGTTCGTCATCTGTTCCCGTGACGACTATGACTGGGCTGTCTCCAAGCTGATCGAGTATCGACTCGATCAGCGTGCTGGCGAAGTGTTGTTCTCTCCCAGTCATGGCCAAGTCGATCTGCGGGCGTTGGCGGACTGGATAGTCAGCGATAACCTGCCGGTTCGCCTGCAACTGCAGTTGCATAAGATCATCTGGAACGACGCGCCCGGGCATTGATGCTGCGGTGCGGCCGTGGTCGGTCTACGACAACCGTTGAGGTGTTTTACATGAGTCAGAAGAAGGCGGTCATTCTGCTGTCGGGCGGGTTGGATTCCGCGACGGTCGTGGCGATTGCACGGGATCAGGGTTATAGCTGCTTCACGATGAGTTTCGATTACGGGCAACGTCATCGTGCGGAGCTGCAGGCTGCTGAGCGGGTCGCCAGCCAGCTGGGTGTGGTCGAGCACAAGGTGATCGGCCTGAATCTGAATGGCATAGGTGGTTCGGCGCTTACTGATTCGAGCATCGATGTGCCTGAGACGCCCGGCGACGGGATCCCGGTTACCTATGTACCGGCGCGCAATACCGTATTCCTTTCGCTTGCCCTTGGCTGGGCTGAAGTGCTCGGTGCCCGCGATATCTTCATCGGCGTCAATGCTGTCGACTATTCCGGCTATCCCGACTGTCGCCCGGAGTTTGTCGAAGCCTTTGAGCGGCTTGCCAATCTTGCGACCAAGGCAGGCGTCGAGGGGCAGGCGTTTCATATCCGGGCGCCTTTACAAAATCTGAGCAAGGCGCAGATCGTGCGCGAGGGGCTACGCTTGGGTGTGGATTATGCAGTGACTGTTTCGTGCTATCAGGCCGACGACGATGGACGTGCCTGTGGAAAATGCGACAGCTGCCGTCTGCGCGCTGCCGGATTTGTCGAGGCGGGCGTGGTTGATCCAACACGTTATTGCTGAAATTTTTCAAAAAAAAGTTTGATTTCATCAATCAAATCAGTATCATGCGCCCCGCATTGGGTCGTTAGCTCAGTTGGTAGAGCAGTTGGCTTTTAACCAATTGGTCGTAGGTTCGAATCCTACACGACCCACCATATTCTCCTTGCGAGAACCGAGAACCGGAGACCCACAAGGTCGTCCGGTTTTTTCATGTCCGTGGTCTATAAAACGCTTATTCCGGCCATCATGACTGGTTATAAGGGGCGATTATCACTACGGCCTTCGTAGTTCGCTCGTGCGTTTTTTTAACTAATAGACTGCGCCCTTCCGATTTTCCCGTTGGTTCGAGGCTCAAATGTATTCTGATCGCATCCGCCTGTCCTCCCTGCAGAGCAAGGTGATGAGCGCCCAAGAGGCTGCTGTCCTTATTCACGATGGCATGACCGTTGGCATGAGCGGTTTCACCCGTGCGGGTGAGGCCAAGGCAGTGCCGTTGGCACTGATCGAGCGCGCCAAGAATGAAACGTTGAAAATTAGCCTCGTTACCGGTGCGAGCCTGGGTAACGATCTGGATGGCAAGATGGCCACGGCCGGGTTGCTCGCTCGGCGCATGCCTTTTCAGGCCGATCCCGTGCTGCGCAAGGCAATCAACAACGGTGAAGTGATGTTCATCGACCAGCACCTGTCGCACACCGTCGAGCAGATGCGTAATCATCAGATCAAACGGCCGGAAGTAACCATCATCGAGGCGCTGAGCATCACCGAAGAGGGACATATCATCCCGACCACTTCGGTCGGCAACTCCGCCAATCTCGTGATGTTCGCCGACAAGGTGATCGTCGAGCTGAACCTTGCGCACCGGCTGGATCTGGAAGGTCTGCATGACATCTATTTCCCGGAAGAGCGTCCGGCCCGCGGTCCTATCCCGCTGACCAAGGTCGATGACCGGATCGGCACGGCAGCCATTCCGGTAGACCCTGCAAAAATCGCTGCTATCGTCATCACCGAGCAGCCGGACTCCTATTCCACTGTGACTCCGCCGGATGAAGAGACCCAGGCGATCGCCAATCACCTGGTCGAGTTCTTCAAGCGGGAAGTGGCTGAGGGGCGTATGGCCAAGAACCTCGGCCCGATGCAGGTTGGTATCGGTAACATCGCCAACGCGGTGATGTGCGGTCTGATCGACTCACCGTTCGAAGACCTGGTGATGTACTCGGAAGTGCTGCAGGACTGCACCTTCGAGCTGATCGACGCCGGCAAGATGAAGTTCGCATCCGGTTGCTCCATTACCTTGTCCGAACGTTGCAACGACCGCGTATTCGGCAATCTGGAGAAGTACAAGGACAAGCTGGTGCTGCGTCCGCAGGAAATCTCCAATCATCCGGAACTGGTGCGCCGCCTCGGCATCATTGGCATCAACACGGCGCTGGAATTCGACATCTACGGTAACGTTAACTCCACTCACGTGGGGGGCACCAAGATGATGAACGGCATCGGTGGTTCCGGCGACTTCGCGCGCAATGCGCATCTGGCCATCTTCGTTACCAAGTCGATCGCCAAGGGTGGCAACATCTCCAGCGTTGTGCCGATGGTTGCGCATGTGGATCACACTGAGCATGACGTCGAGATTCTGGTGACTGAGCAGGGCTTGGCGGATCTGCGTGGTCTGGCGCCGCGCGAGCGTGCTCGGGTGATCATCGACAATTGCGTGCATCCCTCGTACCGCGATGCGCTGAACCAGTATTTCGAAGCAGCCTGCGACAAGGGCGGTCAGACGCCGCACCTGCTGCGAGAAGCGATGAACTGGCACATCAACCTCGAAGAACGTGGTCACATGCTCAAGGGTGAGTGATCGAAGCGAACCGCCGGCCTAGAGCCGGCGGTTTTCGTTTCAGGTGCCGGATATCCGCCGAACCCTTTTAAGTGCCTCGCTTTCCCTTCATCCGGCGCTTCGGCTAGTATTCATCCCCCTTCGAAACGGTGGGGATTCTGCGGCCGAGATGCCCGCGACTGCCGCCTTTCGCTATGTCCGAACCCACCCGGAGCTCCGGGTGTACTCGACGATCCATGCAATAACGTGCTTGCAGGACCCGCGAACATGACGCAAATACCCGAACGCATTCTTGTCCAGGCTCACCTGGCGGCCAAGCAACCGAAGCCGCTTACACCTGAGCAGGAAGCCCGGCTGCGCAGTGAGATTGCTGCCGAGTTGAAGAAGCAGAACGCGGTGCTGGTTGCGCACTATTACACTGACCCGGTGATCCAGGCGCTCGCCGAGGAAACTGGCGGCTGTGTTTCCGACTCGCTGGAGATGGCACGTTTCGGGAATGAGCATCCTGCGCAGACGGTGGTGGTCGCAGGTGTGAAATTCATGGGCGAAACGGCCAAGATTCTCAATCCGGAAAAGCGGGTGCTGATGCCGACGTTGGAGGCTACATGCTCGCTCGATCTGGGCTGCCCTGTTGATGAGTTCGCGGCTTTTTGCGATCAGCATCCCGAGCGCACTGTGGTGGTTTATGCCAACACATCGGCTGCAGTCAAAGCCCGTGCCGACTGGGTGGTTACTTCCAGTTGTGCGTTGGAGATCGTCGAAAGCCTGATGGACAACGGTGAGACGATCATCTGGGCGCCCGACAAGCATCTGGGGAGCTATGTGCAGCGCGAGACCGGCGCGGACATGCTGCTGTGGGACGGTGCCTGCATCGTTCACGAAGAGTTCAAGGCCCGCCAGCTGGCGGATATGAAGGCGCTATATCCGGACGCCGCGATTCTCGTGCATCCGGAGTCGCCGGAAGCGGTCATCGAGCTGGCTGATGCGGTAGGTTCGACCAGTCAACTGATCAAGGCGGCGCAAACACTGCCGAATTCGACATTCATCGTCGCGACCGACCGTGGCATCTTCTACAAGATGCAGCAGTTGTGCCCCGAGAAAACCTTCATCGAAGCGCCGACGGCCGGTCAGGGCGCCACCTGCCGGAGTTGCGCCCATTGTCCCTGGATGGCAATGAACACCCTCGAGCGCACCCTCGAATGCCTGCGTCTGGGTAGCAATGAGATCTTTGTCGACCCGGCATTGGTACCGCGTGCGGTAAAGCCGCTCAAGCGCATGCTCGATTTCACTCATGCGGCGCGACTCCGTCAGGCAGGTAACGCCTGATTGATCTTGGCGGGCTGGCGCGAGTTCGTTGTTGTGTGAGCTTCAGTGTCGATGGCTCGCCGGAGCGTGACGTCGGGCCATCCTGGCTCGCCTGGATGGCTAAGCCGGCAGGGGAGTGTGGTCAGCGCAGCATGTCATCGACCATGCGTTTTTCCGCGATCAACTTCTGCTGGCGCGCATCGATGCGTGACGCGAGCTGAAAGTTGCCGGCTCGGCGCTTGGCGAAATCCAGCTGCTCGATGGCCTGGTCGTAGTCGCCGACCAGTGAGAAGTATTCCGCACGCGCTTCGTGCAGTCCGACGATGTTCCCCGTGAGTCCGCGTATTTCCGCTACCTGATACCAGATGTCGGGATCTCTGCTGCGTTGCGAGACCAGTTGTTCGAGTTCCTTTTCGGCCCGGGCTCTCTCCCCTTGCTTTATTAGTAGGTCGATATGGCTCTGCCGCAGTGGGTAGCTGCCAGGGTACAGACGCAGCATGCGCTGCAGATACTTCTCGGCCTGTGCCAGGTGGTTGGAGGTGATCTCCAGCTCAATCTGCGCGAGGTTGTAGATCAGGTCGTCCGGTGCCTTGTTCAGCAGTGGTTCGAGGTTGGTTCTGGCCTCGTCCAGCTGACCGCCCTTGATCTGCGCCAGGGCCAGCCCATAGCGTGCAGCGTCGAGCCCGGCATTTTCGTTGAGCAGCGCGCGGAAGCGTTTGGCGCCGAGCCCTGGGGTGGTCTCGAACTTGAGTTGCGTGCGGGCACGCATGAGCTGGTAGCGCAAGCTGTCTTCCGTGCCGCCAGTGGCATATTGTTCGGCGCGGTTGGTGGTGTCGGCGATACGCGATTCGGTGACCGGGTGCGTCAGCAGGAACTCCGGGGGTTTCTGGTCGTAACGGTACTGGCGCATCAGGCGGGCGAACATCTGCGGCATGGCCCGCGGGTCGTAGCCGGCCTTCTCCAGATTGAGGATGCCGATACGGTCCGCTTCCTGTTCGTTTTGCCGTGAGAAGCGTCGCTGGGCTTGAATCGCTGCCGCCTGAGTTGAGACGATCGCAGCGATACCGGCATCGCCTGCGCCGGCTGCGGCCGCCACTACGCCAGCGAGCATCGCGGCCATCATCGGTACCTGCATGCGCTGTTGCGCTTCCAGTCCTCGGGCGAAGTGGCGTTGTGACAAGTGCGCCAGTTCATGGGTCATGACCGAGGCGTACTCAGCTTCGGTTTGCGCGTGGATGAACAGGCCGCCGTTGACCCCGATAATGCCGCCCGGAGCTGCGAAGGCATTGAGGTGCGGGCTGTCGAGCAGGACGAACTCGAGGCGGCGATCCTGCAGCTGGCTGGTTTCCGCCAGACGATAAACGCTGCTCTCGACGTAGTCCTTGAGCAGCGGGTCGGACAGCTGACTGACCTGGCCGCGCAACAGGCTCAGCCAGGCGCGCCCCAGTTGGTATTCCTGCTCGGGTGAAACGATGCCCGAACTGGCGTCGCCCAATGAGGGCAGGTCGCTGGCGAGCGCGGGAGGGGCTAGCAGGCAGGCGAGCGTCAACAGGGTCGGGCGCAGCAGGTTCATCCAGGCGGGCTCATCAATTGAAGAGCGCTACTGTAGCCTTGTGTTCGGGCCGCTGGCCAGAGGGTGTGGCCGCTGGGTATCCTGCCCCCCTTTTTGCGGAGACATGACATGACCGAATCGGGAGATGCCACCTGCGCCTTCGATGCCGAAGTGGATGCTGTCGGGCTTGATTGTCCGATGCCGTTGCTCAAAGCCAAGTTGGAGCTCAATTGTCTGCCCAGCGGTGCGGTGCTCAAGGTGACAGCCAGCGATCCGGGCTCCCAGCGTGATTTCCGCAGTTTCGCCAAACTGGCTGGTCACATTCTGCTGCGCGAGGATGCTGCCGACGGTCTCTACCGTTACTGGTTGAAGAAGGCCTGACGGCGGCCGCGAGGGAACCTCATGCTCAAGGTATTGCGCGGGTGGGTGCATCGTTACTTCTCGGACGAGCAGGCGGTGGTGCTCGCCGTGTTGCTGTTCCTCGCCTTTGCTGGTGTGCTGACGCTGGGCAACATGCTCGCGCCGGTTATCGCCGGATTGGTGCTGGCGTTTCTCATGCAGGGACTGGTCGGTGCGCTCGAACGGCTGAGAATGCCCCATCTGCTGGCTGTCTGGCTGGTCTTCCTGATGTTTGTCGGGGTGCTGGGCGTCTGTCTGCTGTTCATCGTCCCGTTGCTCTGGCAACAGGTGCTGACGCTGTTCAACGAGCTGCCGCGCATGCTGGTGGAGTGGCAGGCGCTGCTGCTACTGCTGCCCGAGCGCTACCCGCAGTTGGTGAATGAGGAGCAGGTGCTGCGCGGCATCGATTTCATGCGCGGCGAGATCGCGCGCTACGGGCAGCTGGTCCTGACTTCGTCGCTGTCGAGCCTGCCATTGTTGATCGGACTGATGATCTATCTGGTCCTGGTGCCGATCCTGGTGTTCTTTTTCCTCAAGGACCGTCAGCAGATCGCCGACTGGATAAGGGGCTACCTGCCGCAGGAGCGCGGGCTGATCACCCAGGTCTCGCAGGAGATGAACCTGCAGATTGCCAACTACATTCGGGGCAAGGCCATCGAGATCTTGATCTGCGCCGTAGTCTCTTATGTAGTGTTCGCTGCGCTGGGTCTCAATTACTCGGCTTTGCTGGCGATGCTGGTCGGAGTCTCGGTCGTGGTGCCCTATATCGGCGCCACGGTGGTGACCATTCCGATTGCGCTGATCGGCCTGTTCCAGTGGGGGCTTGGCGACGAGTTCATCTACCTGATGGTGGCCTATGCAATCATTCAGGCGCTGGATGGCAATGTGCTAGTGCCGCTGCTGTTCTCCGAAGCGGTGAACCTGCATCCGGTCGCCATCATCTGTGCGGTGCTGCTGTTTGGCGGGCTCTGGGGCTTCTGGGGCGTGTTCTTCGCGATTCCCCTGGCGACGCTGTTCAAGGCGGTGCTGTACGCCTGGCCTCGGCGGCCGCTGTCGGGGAGCGCCGAAACGGCGGAGTGATCTCGTGCTGGTGGAGCCGGCCGGCGCCGACCCCACTCGGATCAGGTGACGTTCAGTGCCTGGGCGGCCTGCAGGACGACCTCAGCATGACCCGGTACCTTCACGCCACGCCACTCCTGGCGCAGCACTCCGTCGCGGTCGATCAGGAAGGTGCTGCGATCAACCCCCAGATATTCCTTTCCGTAGAGTTTCTTCAGCTTGATCACGTCGAATAGCTGGCAGAGTTGCTCGCCCTTGTCGCTGATCAGTTCGAACGGGAAGGCCTGCTTGCCCTTGAAGTTCTCATGGGTCTTCAGGCTGTCGCGCGAGACGCCGAAGACCAGGGTGTTGGCCGCCATAAATGCCTCATGGCGATCGCGAAAATCCTGCCCTTCGGTGGTGCAGCCTGGCGTGTTGTCCTTCGGATAGAAATACAGAACGACCTGCTTGCCTTTCAGTTCGGCGAGGTTGACCCGCAGGGCGCTGGTTGCCTCTGCCTGGAAGTTCGCCACCGGTTGATCGAGTTCGACTGCCATCTTGGCTCCTTACGGGTTCTGCGGGCGCCAGGGTTCGATCAGGGCGTCGAGGTTCAGCGCGTCGGCGAAGTCGAGGAACTGGTCGCGCAGCCAGCTGATCTGGGTGCCGGCGGGAAGGGTAACGGTCAGCGTCGCGTTGAGCATGGTGCCGCCGGTTTGCGGGGCTTGATAGGTGTCGCACGTCAGGCTTTCCAGCTCGACCCGATGATCGATGAAGAACTGGCACAGCTCATTGAGGATGTCCGGGCGATACACCGCACTCACATAGGCGACGTACGGCAACGCCTGGGGGCGGCTTTCCAGCGCTTCGCTGCGGACGACGTTGGCAGTGAAACCGTGCTTCTTCGCCAGGGCAGGGAGGGCGGTTTCCATGCGGGCGAGGGCATCCCAGCTGCCGGTGATCTCCAGCACCAGTGCGCTGCAGCCGCCGTGACGGGTCAGTCGTGTGCTGACGACGGCACAACGGTTCTCGTTGCTGGCCCGGCAGAGCACGTTGGTGAGCTCCATGGGACTGGCGCCCAAGGCGCTGATGACGAGGAACTGTTCGCGGGGTACGGGAGGGGTGGACATGCAGCATTCCTGGCGGTGGTGAATCGGGTGGCCGGCCAAGCCGAAAACGGCTAAGGGTAGCGAAAAGCACGACGCGAGGGAACGTGCAGAGGCGGTTGTGAGGCAAAAGAGTTCCCGCGGCTACGCGGTTGTCGGTGTTGCAGGCGAACCATGCGGTGTGCTCGCAAAGCGCAATGGAGCCTTGTACCATTACGCCTCTCTTTTTCCGGCAGGAGCGGTTGCATGATTGCGGGCAGTATGGTGGCGCTAGTCACCCCCATGGACGCACAGGGTGGTCTGGATTGGGACAGCCTGAGCAAGCTGGTGGACTTCCATTTGCAGGAAGGCACCAATGCAATCGTCGCTGTCGGGACGACTGGTGAGTCCGCGACCCTGAGTGTCGCCGAGCACATCGAGGTGATTCGGCGGGTAGTCGATCAGGTCAACGGTCGCATCCCGGTCATCGCCGGCACTGGCGCTAACTCCACCAGCGAGGCCGTCGAACTGACGGAGAACGCCCGGTCCGCCGGCGCCGATGCCTGTCTGCTGGTGACTCCGTATTACAACAAGCCGACTCAGGAAGGCCTGTACCTGCACTTCAAGCACATCGCCGAGGCTGTGGCGATTCCGCAGATTCTTTACAACGTACCCGGCCGCACTGTGTGCGACATGCTGCCGGAGACTGTCGAGCGGCTCTCCAGGGTGCCAAACATCATCGGTATCAAGGAAGCCACCGGCGACCTCCAGCGCGGCCAGGAAGTGCTGGATCGGGTTGGCAAAGACTTTCTGGTGTATTCCGGCGACGACCCAACTGCGGTCGAGCTGATGCTGTTGGGTGGCAAGGGTAATATTTCGGTAACTGCCAACGTCGCGCCGCGGGCGATGAGTGACCTATGCGCCGCCGCTATGGCCGGCGATGCGGTGACCGCCCGCGCCATCAATGAACGCCTGATGCCGCTACATCGCGCCCTGTTCCTGGAGTCCAATCCGATTCCGGTCAAGTGGGCGCTCCACGAGATGGGCCTGATGGGCAATGGTATCCGCCTGCCGCTGACGTGGTTGAGCGAGAGCTGCCATGAACCGCTGCGCCAGGCGATGCGCCAAACCGGCGTACTGGTTTGAACGATTAAGGAATACGCATGAAGCGACTGGCCGGACTTTCCACATTAGCCCTGACCATCTCTGTCACCAGCGGCTGCGGCTGGCTGTGGGGCGAAGATGGATACTTCCGCGATCGCGGCAGCGACTATCTTTCGGCGCGGCAGGTCGCTCCGATGCAGGTTCCGGTCGAGGGTGATATTCGCCCGCTCGACCCGCTGTTGCCGATTCCGCGGCAGGTCGCCGATTCCACCGTTTCTGGCGAGTATGAGGTGCCTCGCCCGCAGCGGCTGCAAGTGGCGGCGGAAGTCAGCGACTTCAGTGTTCAGAGCTCCGAGAGCGCCCGTTGGCTGGTGGCACTGCGTAGTCCTGCGCAAGTGTGGGCTGCGACACGGCAGTTCTTTGTCGAAGCCGGCTTCAGCATCGGCGAAGAACGCCCGCAGACCGGGGAGTTCAGCACCGCCTGGCAGCGAGGCGATCAACTCGACCCCGCGCTGGCGCGCAATCTCGGCCTGCAGGATGGCGAAGCCAAGGTGCGCGTGCGTATCGAGCCCGGCGTACAGCCCAGCACTAGTGAGATCTTCGTGCTGAGTGTGCTGCGACCTGTCGACAGCAGCGCGGACGTCGCCTGGCCGCAAACGTCCACCAACAAGGAGCTAGACCGGGTACTGCTTGATGAGCTGCAGGCCAAGCTAAGCAGCGGTGCCGAGCAAGGCGGCACCGTGTCGCTGCTGGCCGAACGCGACTTTGATGCGCCGAGCCGCGTCACACTCAGCAACGACGGCAGCGGCAATCCGGTATTGCAGCTGGATACCGACTTCGATCGCGCCTGGTCGAGCGTTGGTCGGGCATTGCAGGCTGGCGACGTGCGAGTCGATGACCTTGATCGCAGTCTCGGCGTGTATTACGTCAACCTCGCCGAAGGTGCCAGGGACCCGCAAGAAAAGCCCGGTTTCTTCAGCCGACTGTTTGGTGGCGCGGCGGATAAGGATGACATCGAGGCGCGCGCCGAGCGCTATCAGGTACGCCTGACCCGCGCGGGCGACAAGATTCTGGTGACGCTGGACAAGAGCGTCGACACTGTCGCCCCGGCTGATGTTGCCCGCCGCGTGCTTTCGCTGATCAAGGACAACCTGGGCTGAGCGCAAGCGGCAGCCTCGTACTAATCCAATAGGCGAAACTCAGGTTTCGCCTGTTTTGTTTTGATGACCTGCTAACCGCGGAATTTTTCATATGACCACCCCCACCGTCCTGAGTCTGAAGAAGATCTATTCGGGCAAGGTTCGCGATCTCTACGAGATCGACGAAAAACGCATGCTCATGGTCGCCACTGATCGCCTCTCGGCGTTCGACGTGATTCTCGCCGAGCCGATTCCGGAAAAGGGCAAGATCCTTACGGCGATCTCCAACTTCTGGTTCGACAAGCTCAAGGACCTGGTGCCCAATCATTTCACCGGCGACAAGGTCGAGGACGTGGTGTCGGCTGCCGAACTGCCACTGGTCGAGGGGCGCGCGGTAGTCGCCAAGCGCCTCAAGCCGATTGCGGTGGAAGCCATCGTGCGTGGATACATCGTCGGCTCCGGCTGGAAGGAATACCAGAAGAGCGGCACCGTCTGCGGCATTGCGTTGCCGGCCGGGTTGAAGGAGGCGGCCAAGCTGCCGCAGCCGATCTTCACTCCGTCGACCAAGGCTGCTGTCGGCGACCATGACGAGAACATCTCCTTCGAGCAATGCGAGACGATCATCGGCAAGGAGCTGGCGGCCAAGGTCCGTGATGTTTCCATTGCGCTCTACAGTGCTGCGGTCGAGTACGCGGCTACTCGCGGCATCATCATCGCCGACACCAAGTTCGAATTCGGACTCGACGAAGATGGCACCTTGACGCTGATGGATGAAGTGCTGACCCCTGATTCCAGCCGCTTCTGGCCGGCGGATAGCTACGTCGAAGGCAGTAATCCGCCGAGCTTCGACAAGCAGTTCGTCCGTGACTGGCTCGAGTCCACCGGCTGGAACAAGGAGCCGCCGGCGCCACCTGTTCCGATGGAGGTTGCGCAGAAAACCGCCGACAAGTATCGCGAAGCGCTAACCCGGCTGACCGCCTGACTCGAGGGCGCGCGGCAACCCCTGTAAGCGATTGAAAAATCTATTGCGGCGGGGGGGTCGACAAACGACGTTGAGCTGCTATCATGCGCGCCGCTGGAGAGATGCCGGAGTGGCCGAACGGGACGGATTCGAAATCCGTTGTACCCTCGCGGGTACCTAGGGTTCAAATCCCTATCTCTCCGCCATACAGTTAAACGAAAGCCCCTGTTTCATATGAACAGGGGCTTTCGTGTTTTCTACGAGCCATTAATGTCAGCTGGCGCGCCAGCCCCGTGGCGGTGCTCGTTGCTGCGGGGCTGCGGTCACCGCCTTACTTCTTGACCCAGGTTCCGTTGAGCTGGATGTATTGTCCGCGCGGGGTTTTCTCCAGGGCCTTCTTGCCGGCGATGGCTTCGACATTGTCGACGCTGATGCCGTTCTGCTGAGCGACGCGATGATACTCGGCGCGTCGGGCCTGGTTGATCTGGCTGGCGATCTCTTCCGCCTGACCGCCTGGCTTGATCACCCCGAGGTAACCGTCGGGCTTCTCGCCAAGCTGGCCGCTGGCCTTGGCAGAGCCTAGGGCGGTCATGGCTTCGTTGAGGGTGAGAGCGGCAGCGGGCAGCGCCATGCAGAGCGCCAGCAGCAGGCTTGCCAGTTTCAGGTAGGTTTTCATTGGCTTCCTCAGAACAGTCCGCTGTCTTCGTTGATGATCGAATCGAGCTGCTTGTCCACCTTGATGTAGATTTCGTGCTCAATCTTCACGTTCAGATTGATGTTGATCGGCTCGTTTGGCACGGCCAGCTCGACTCGCGGCGTACAGGCGCTGGTGAGTACGGTCAGAACCAGGATGGTAAGCGGGCGGTGCAACCGCATGGCGGTGTCTCCTGTATCGGTGGCGAGGTGAAGTCTCATTGCAGGCGCTCTCGCACTCGTCGCTGTATGGTTTCGCTCACGCGATCGCTCAGCTGCAGGCTGGTCAGCAGGGCGGGGATGTCTTCCTCGAGGTTGATCGAGAAGTTGATCGGTCGCCCGCCTTCCAGGGTCGGGTTGCTGCCGTGCAGACGCAGCCCTAGTCGCAGCTTACCGTTTTCATCATAGCGGACATCGCTCGACAGTAGGTCGTAGTGGAAGTCGTGCAGGGCGTCGGCCACCAGCTTCATTGCTGGGTTCGTCTGCCCGAGTGCGTCGATCTTCGGTGAACGGAAACGTAGAACGCCGCCCGGCTCACGCGCCGCGAGGTTGCCGGCATCAATGGTCAGTCCGGCGGGCGTGTACTGCAGTTGCAGTGTACCGTCGATGCTGCCCGTGCCGCTGAGTCCTTCGGTGGGATAGGCCGCAAGCAGGGCGGGTAGTTGCACGCTTTGGAGGCGCGCCTGCAAAGGCTGGTGAGATTCAGCGAGGTCGAGGGTGCCGGGGAGCAGCCATAGACGACCGTCAAAGACCCGCGTTTCGGCCAGCTGCCAGCTCAGCTTGCCTTGCGACGGCCGTGCGAGCTTCGCTTGATAGGCGCCACGCAGCAGTAGTGGGCCGAGTTCGAAGCCAGGGTTGGCCCGCAGCAGTTTGAGTTCGCTCAGGTCCAGGCTCAGGAGCTCGCCGTTAATCGTCAGTTTGGCTTTGGTGTCCAGACCGCTCAGTTCGGCGCGGTCGTAGATGCCGGCTAAACCCTTTCCGGTCAGCGCCAGCGTGGCGGAAAGCGCTGCGGTTGTGTTGGGAAGGAGCAGCCGGCCTTCTGCCTGCAGGCGGCCGCTGTCGAGCTGCAATAAGGTGGGCCAATCGGCCAGCGTGCGGGCAAGCGGGTTGCCGGACCGCAAGAACAGCTCGGGCAGCTTGCCCTTGACTTGTAACGCGCCATTCCAGGCATTTTCGAGGTCGACGGTAAGCGACAGCCCGGAGCGGTTGCTCAGCGGCCCGCTGGCGGTCAGGCGAGCATTGTCTAAATCGACCTGACCGTTCCAATGCCAGCCCTGGGTGATCAGCTTTGGCTGTTGCAGGCTTGCGGCAGTCAATTTGGTAGGGCCGTGGGCGTGCAGCTGTGGCGTGCCGGGGGCGGCCATCTGTCCCTGTAGCTGCATCCCGTCCAGTTCGGCGACGAGCTGGTCCGCCAGCACGGTCCCGGCGTGCAAACGCTCGAGGGCGATCTCGGCGTCGCCGAGACTCAGCTCGAATTGCGCTGGATCGATGCGCCCGCTGAAGCGCAGATTGCCGTGCAGGCCCTGCAGGTCGAGTTCTGCCAGGGTGACGCGAGCGCTGGTCAGCTGCAGCACGGCGTCCTCCACGGTTATGCCGGGTTGATCGGTGCTGTTAACCAGCAGCTGCGCCTGGAGCGATGTCTGGCTGGGGCCGTCACCACGCAGCTGTAACTGCAGCGGCAGCTGATCGGCAGCCGCGCTGCTCGCTCCTGGGGTGATCCTGACGGAGAGCGTGTCTGGATGTAGTCCTGTGGGAATGGTCGCGAGTACTGCGGCGGCCGGGCGAATCTGCAAGTCCGCTGTGAGTGCCGTCGGCAGCCAGGTGCCGGTACCTGTATTTGCGCTGAGATTGAGCCGGCCTTGCACTTCTCCCATGCCGGGCAGCGGCCAGAACAGCGGCAGATCGGCGGAAAGTTGCAGTTCGCCGACGAGCTGGCGCCAGTCGAGCGGCACCCTAGCCGGCAGGGTAAGTGCCCAGCCGGCACCGATACGCATGTCGGTCGGCAGATTGGCGAGACTGTCGGCGTCGTGCGCGAACCACTGCCCTAGCCAGTCCAGCACCCACGGTGCCTCGGGGAGGCCGTTCACGGCGAGCGTGCCGCGCCATTGCTTGGCCTCGTCGCTAGTTGCTGCTCGGCTGTCCAGGCTAAGGCGTTGCTCGCCGTCGAGCAAAAGCCGCAGGTTCAATAGCACGTCGGCCCCATCGGGCATCGCCTCGGCTCTCAGCGATGCCCGATGGTCGGCATGCGTTAGGTTCACCTCCCCATGCAGAGGTAGCAGGCCGGCGCCGGTTCGTTGCACGGACAGCGAGCCACGCTCATGACAGGTTCCCGTGGTGCAGGGGATTTGCAGCACCGTTTCATGAATGGTCAGCTGCTGAGGTAGCCAGCCTGCCCAGCGCTGCAGGCTTGGCCAGATTGTGGGAGCGGTGGACGAATGGGGGACGACAGGAGGCTGTGGGCTGGCGCTCCAGTGGAGTTCGAGTCTGGCAATCTCTACCGACTGCGGCCGTAGGCCCCGGAGCAGCCCGGCCAGGCGCAACGACAGATCCTCCGCGCGCAGGGTGATGAGGGTTCCGTCGGCGGATCGCTGTTTATACGCCAGCTGCCGTAGTGACAACCCGTCGCGGGAGAACGCTAGACCGCGCCAATGAAGCTCGCTGATGCCTTGCTCCAGGGTAAATCGGTCCCAACGATGCAGTGCGTAGGCAACGATTGTGCCGACTATCACCAGCAGGCCTAGCGACAGCCACAGCCAAGAAGTCCGCCGTTTGCTCATTGCCGAATCCATGCTCGTTTCGAGCGCACAGCATAGCCGTAGTTACGCACTGGACGTGGTGTTCACGCGGAAGAACATGCGACTCGATTCGCTGCAGAAAGTTCCGCCGAAGCACTGCTAATTCTGGCGAAAACCCTTGAGCCAAGGCGGTTGCAGCGTTGTGCGCCAAACTTGTGCACATTTGCGGGCGTTCTTTGTCAAGCACTTATGACAAACTGTCGCAAACCCGCGTGGTATCAGGGTTTTTCTTTAACTTATTGAAAATAAAGGAATTATTCTGCTGGTGAAAAAACCGCCAGTTTAACCGGAACCCCCGAATCATCGGGCTTCGAGAAACTTGTTCGCTGATTGTCCACTGACTTATCCACAGGATCTGTGGATGAAATTCTAGTGTGCGCTAGAACGCGTTTTGTGGGCTTTGACAAGACTTTCACTCTTGGAAAAAAGGAGTAGAGTGCGCGCCCTTATCCCAATCGCTGTCCTCGATCCATGAGAATGCGTTCTACCACCTCTGCTGCTGATTCCCCTCGTTTACCGGTGCGCATGGCCGTCTGGTTGCTCGACAGCGAACACCTGGGCCGTGCAGCAGGGGTCAAGCGAATTGCCGGGCGCCTGCTCAAGCAGCCGGCTCGCGAGGGTGTGGTCGAGGCGCAGAGCCGGCTGGGACGATTGCTCTGCCGTGACTGCGACAGCCAGCGCGATCGTCGCATCGGCTTTGAGCTGCTGCGACAGGCGGCGCGGGCCGGTGATTGCCAGGCTCAGCTGGAGCTCGGCCGTCTCTACAGCCTGCCGCAGCACAGCGAGCCGGCCAAGGCGCGGCTCTGGCTGGAGCAGGCCGCGGCGCAGGGCTCTCAGGAGGCTGCGCGCTTCCTCCAGCGGCTGTCGCGTCAGGCCTGACCGCCTTCCAGGCGCTCGCTATACTGCCCGGCAATTTCGCCGGAGCCCTTCATGTCCATCGATCCTAGTTACCTGCTCGCCGGGCTGGCGCTCATTTGCGTGACGCTGGCTGCGTTCGCGCTACAGCTGCACAGGCGCCTTGCCTTGCGTGAGGCCGACCAGGTCCTGCTCGAAGAGCGACACGCACAGGCTGTGCTCGCGCAGGAAGGCCTGGGTGCTCAGCTGGAAGCCAGTCGTCTGGAGTTGGTCGAGTTGCAGGACATCAAGGCCGCACAGCAGGCGGAACTCGCCGCGCTACGTCGTGAAGCACAATGGCTGCAGACGCAGCGTGGTGAGGATCGGGACAGCATCGACGAACTGCAGGCCGAACGTGAGGCGCAACAGGCCGAACTGCGTCGTCTGAGCGCCGCACATGCCGCCGCGACCGCCGAGCTGCGCGAGCAGCAGACTGCGCATCAGCAGCGCCTGCAGGATCTGCAGGCCGCGCGTGACGAGCTGCGTGCGCAATTCGCCGAGCTGGCCGGCAAGATCTTCGACGAGCGCGAACAGCGTTTCGCTGAGACCAGCCACGAGCGACTCGGCCAGCTGCTCGATCCATTAAAGGAGCGTATCCAGACGTTCGAGAAGCGCGTCGAGGAGAGTTACCAAAGCGAGGCGCGCGAGCGTTTCTCGCTGGCGCGCGAGCTGGAACGCCTCCAGCAGCTCAACCAGCGCCTCGGCGACGAGGCAACCAACCTGACCCGCGCGCTGCAGGGGCAAAAGACCCAGGGCAACTGGGGCGAGCTGGTGCTCGAGCGGGTACTGGAGCATGCCGGACTGGAGAAGGGGCGTGAATACCACACCCAGGTCAGCCTGAAGAGCGCCGATGGTGAACGGTTCCAGCCGGACGTATTGATCCAGCTGCCGGGCGACAAGCAGGTGGTGGTGGATGCCAAAGTCAGTCTGACCGCCTATCAGGCGCTGACCTGTGCGGAAGACGAGGGCAGTCGTGCGCTGGCGCTCAAGCAGCATGTGCAGTCGCTGCGCAATCACCTCAAGGGGCTGTCGCTGAAGGACTACCAGCGGCTGGACGGGCTGCAGAGCCTGGACTTCGTGCTGTTGTTCGTGCCGATCGAGGCCGCCTTCGCTGCCGCGCTGCAGGCCGATCCGGAGCTGTTTCAGGACGCCTACGGGCGGCATATCGTGATCGTCAGCCCGACGACGTTGCTGGCGACTCTGCGCGTGATCGACAGTCTCTGGCGACAGGAACGGCAGAGCCAGAATGCGCGGGAGATCGCCGAAAAGGCTGGGGCGCTTTACGACAAGTTCGCCGCATTCCTGCAGGATCTGGACGAGGTCGGTAGTCGCCTGCAGCAGCTCGACCGGGCCTATCTCGCCGCCCGTAACAAGCTCACCGATGGTCGTGGCAATCTGATCGGCCGTGCCGAACAGCTCAAATCGCTCGGTGCGCGGGCCAGCAAGCGGTTGCCCGCCGACTGGCTGGAGCGCGCCGGCGCCGAACCGCTGGGAGAAACGGGGGAGTAGCCTGCGAGTTGTTGCTGAGCGCCGGCGCGGGTCAGCGCAACAACAGCACCGCCAGGCCGCTCAGCAGTCCGCCCAGCATCACCGGCACGGTGCGCAGGGCCAGCTCGCGGCCTCCCACCATACCGATCAGCACGGCTTTGATCAGACTGTTGCTCAGGGCTGCGAGGAATATGCCGCGTACCGCGATCTGCGCGTCGAGTTCGGCGTGAGCGCTGTTGGCGAGCGACAACGTAATCGCATCCACATCGGTCATCCCTGAGAGCAGCGCTACCAGGATGATTCCGACATCACCCAGCCAGCGGCGCGCCGCTTCGACCAAGACCAGGATCGCGACCAGCAGCGCGGCGAAGCGCAATGCCGGGCCGAGCTCGAAGGGATTTTTCAGTGGGGGGTCGGCGTGCATCTCCGGCTGCTGGGCAGCGCGCAGGTAATAGAACAGCGCACCGCCCGCATAGATTGCGCCAGCCGTCAGCATGGGGGCGAGCAACGTCGGCAGCAGCGCCGCATTGACCAGGCCGACCTCCAGCAGCACCCGCGGGAACATCAGTGCCGAGGTCGCCAGCAGTCCGGCCGCCAGGGCCATGCGCAGCTTGGGCGTGTCCAGCCTGGCCAGCGTCAGCGTCATCGCGGTGGAGGAAACCATGCCGCCCAGCAGGGCCGTCACCAGCAGTCCGTGACGAGTGCCAAGCAGGCGAATTGCTACATAGGCGGCAAAGCCGATTCCGGCGATCAGCACCACCATCATCCAGGTGGTGTACGGATTGAGCGCCTGCCAGGGGCCATAACCCTGATTGGGCAGCGCCGGCAACAGCACCACGGAGATGAACAGCAGTTTCAGGGCGCCGCCCAGCTCCGCCTCGTTGAGCCGTCGCAGGGCGCCATGCAGACGCGCTTTCAGGCTCAGCAGCAAAGCCACCACGATGGCGCAGGAGGCTGCCAGCAACCGGCTCTCGGCCACCGCCAGGCTGCCGAGCAGGAATGTCAGCAGCAGTGCGACCTCGGTGGTCATGCCGTGATCGCCGCTACGTTGGGCGTCGATCAGATAACCGACGATCACCAGCAGGGCGAACATGCCGAACATGGCGACCCAGGCCGTGGCGCCAAAATGTGCCACGCTGAGTGCGGCCAGACCGCCCAGCAGGCCGCCGAGCGCGAAGGTGCGCAGGCCAGCGACACGCTGACCGCTGGAGTGATCACGGCTGGTCCAGCCACGCTCGATGCCGATCAGCAGGCCGACGCCGAGTGCGCTGGCGAGATTGAGAAGGAGTTCGAGGCTCATGCGCACACCAGGTTGTACTTCCATATAGCCAGCAGTGTAACCGCGGCAGCGCGAGGAAGGCTTGCGCGGCAGGCAAGCCTGCGCGTCAGTTGAGCGTCAGGTGACGGCTCATCAGGGCGCGCAGCGCTGCCGGCTTGACTGGTTTGGCGAGGAAATCAAGACCGGCGGCATGAATGGCCGCCACCAGTTCGGGGCGCGCGTCGGCGCTGATGACCACGCCGGGTATCGGCTCGCCGAGGCGGGTGCGCAGCCAAGCCATCAGCTCGGTGCCAGTCTGGCCGTCGTCCAGGTGATAGTCGACCAGCACCAGCTGCGGACGGATGTCCTCGGCCAGCAGATTTTCGCATTCGGCGCGATCGCGGGCGGTCCATACCTGGCAACCCCAGCGCGACAGCAGGCTGTTCATGCCGATCAGGATGCTCTCCTCGTTGTCGATGCACAGCACCTGGGTGCCGGTCAGCGCGCTGTGCTGGACCTCGCCCGGCCCCTTCACCTGGCGCACATTGCTGGCGCGTGCGATCGGTACGGTGACGCTGAACACACTGCCCACACCGGGCCATGAACGAACCTCCAGCGGGTGATGGAGTACATGGCAGAGGCCGTCGGCGATCGCCAGCCCCAGGCCAAGGCCTTTCTCGGCGCGGGTCTGATGGCTGTCCAGACGTTTGAATTCCTCGAAGATCACCTTCAGCTTGTCCTTGGGGATGCCCGGGCCGCGATCCCAGACTTCCAGGCGCAGGTGCTTGCCCTGCCGCCGCACGCCGAGCACTACGCGCCCTTTGGCATAACGGAAGGCGTTGGTGAGGAAGTTCTGCAGCACCCGGCGTAACAGACGGATATCACTGTCGATGCGCAGCTTGCTGCCGTGCACGCGGAAATCCACGCCCTGTTCTCGCGCCAGGACGGTGAACTCGGTGGCCAGGGTATCGAACAGCGAAGCCAGCGGGAACGCATTGCGATCCGGGGTGATGCGTCCGCTTTCCAGGCGTGAGATGTCGAGCAGGTCGGTGATCAGGTCTTCCGCCGAGCGCAGCGAGCTGTCGAGGTGGCGCACCAGTTCCTGCGCTTCCTTGGGCAACGCATCCTGTTGGTGGGAAAGCGCAGCGGAAAACAGGCGAGCGGCATTGAGCGGCTGCATCAGGTCGTGGCTGACTGCGGCGAGGAAACGCGTCTTCGACTGGTTGGCCGCTTCGGCGACGCTCTTGGCTTCGCTCAGCGCCTTGTTCAGTTGCGACAGCTCCTGGGTCCGCTCGCTGACGCGCTGCTCGAGGCCCTCGTTGGCATCCTTCAGCGCGCGCTCGGCCTCGCGGTAGGCGGTGATATCGCTGAAGCTCATGACGAAACCGCCGCCGGGCATCGGATTGCCGATCAGCTCGACCACCCGGCCGTTGGGGAACAGCCGTTCGGACGTATGCGCGCGGCCCTGACGCATCCAGTACAGGCGCTTGGCTACGTGGGTGTCGGGATCGCCTGGGCCGCACAGGCCGCGCTCGGCGTTGTAGCGGATGATGTCGGCGATGGGGCGGCCGATGTACACCAGCCCCTCGGGATACTCGAATAGCTCGAGGTAGCGGTGGTTCCACGCCACCAGGCGCAGTGACTGATCGACCACGCTGATGCCCTGGGTGATGTTCTCGATCGCGCCCTGCAGCAGCGCCCGGTTGAACTGCAGCACCTCTGAGGCTTCGCCGACGATACGCACCACGTCGTCGACCTGCATGTCGCGCCCTTCCAGGGCGGCCTTGACCACCGCTCGGGTGGAGGAGGCGCCGAGCACACCGGCGAGCAGGCGTTCGGTGTGCGCGATCCACTGACCGTCGGCCTGCTGGCGTCGCGCAAGGTCCTGACCATGCCGGCGCGCAAAGCGCTGGAAGCTGCTTTCGGCGCGTTCCTTGCCGACGAAGCGCGAGGCGAGCGTCAGAAGGTCTTCGACCTGCACCGCGAGCAGCCGGCGGCTGCTGCTCGGCGAAGTGATTTCCTGGCCGATGAAACGGCTCGCCTGCCAGTGCTCGGCCACGCGTGTCTGGGTGAGGATCGAGACCCAGAAGAACAGGGTGAAGTTGCCGGCCAGCGACAGCGTCACGCCCAGGGTCAAGGCGCTGATGCCGAAACCGATGGAACCGCTGTACATCCATTCCAGGCCTGGAAACATCTCCAGCGGCCAGCCGAGCAGCGGCAGGATCAGCGTGTAGAACCAGACTGCGGCGCCGGCGGCGAGACCGGCGAACACGCCGCGGCGATTGGCCTGCTTCCAGTACAGTGCACCGACCATCGCCGGCGCCAGCTGGGTGATCGCGGCGAAGGCGATCTGGCCGATGGTGGCCAGGCTGGCCGTGGAACCGAGCAAGCGATAGCTGACGTAGGCCAGTAGCAGGATGGCGATGATGCTGATGCGGCGCACCGAGAGCATCCAGTGGCGGAAGGCTTCGAACGGCTGTTCGGTTTCCTGCCGACGCAGCAGCCAGGGCAGCAGCATATCGTTGGACACCATGGTCGACAGCGCCACGCTGGCGACGATGACCATGCCGGTGGCCGCCGATGCGCCGCCGATGAAGGCCAGCAGGGCCAGTCCAGGGTTCTGTTCGGCCAGCGGCAGGCTGATGACGAAGGAGTCGGGCGTGACACCGGCGGGCAGCAGCACCTGCCCGGCCAAGGCGATCGGTACCACGAATACCGCAGCCAATACCAGATACAGCGGAAACACCCAGCGCGCCAGACGGAAGTCGCGTGGTTCGATGTTCTCCACCACCCCGACATGGAACTGCCGTGGCAGACAGACGATGGCCATCATCGCGACGACGGTCTGCACCAGCATCGATGGCCAGTTGACCGTTTCCGCCCAGTAGCTGGCCAGTTTCGGCGTATCGTGCGCCCGGTTGAACAGATCGCCGAAGCCGTCGAACAGGCCGAACGTGACGAAGGCGCCGACGGCGAGAAACGCCAGCAGCTTGATCAGCGACTCGAAGGCGATTGCCAGCACCATGCCGCGATGATGCTCGGTGACATCCAGATTGCGGGTGCCGAAGAGGATGGTGAACAGCGCCAGTACGATGGAGACGATCAGCGCGGTGTCACCGGTGCCGGTACCGGTGGCTTCGATGTTGGTGCCGATCAGCAGATTGACCCCGAGCACGATGCCTTTGAGCTGCAGGGCGATATAGGGCACCACGCCGACCAAGCAAAACAGCGTCACCACGATCGCCAGCAACTGCGACTTGCCATAGCGGGCGGCAATGAAGTCGGCGATCGAGGTGATGTTCTCCTGCTTGCTGATCATGATCATCTTCTGGATCACGTGTGGTGCGAACAGCAGTAGCAGGATCGGGCCGAGATAGATTGGCAGGAACGCCCACAATTGCTCGGCCGCCTGCCCCACCGCGCCGAAGAAGGTCCAGCTCGTGCAGTAAACCGCCATCGAAAGGCTGTAGACCCAGGCGCGCATGCGCGGCGACATCGATTCGCGGTTGCGATCGCCATAGAACGCAATGGCAAACAGGATGGTCATGTAGACGAGGGCGACCAGTGCGATCAGCCCGCCAGACAGGGTCATGCAAACTCCGAGCGTTGAAAGGTGACGGCAGGCCAGCGCCGACGGTTCCTGCGAGGGACGGCGGAGAAGGGAGGCTGGAGGGTGCCGCGCTATTAGTATGATTGATCGGCAAAGTTTCGCAGCATTCGCACAGCGCGTGTCGCGCCTTGCGACCAAGGTCGCATGGGTCTAGCACGGGCCTGACGGCAGCATCGCCGCCCTGTTGCGGGCATGCTGCGGTGCACGTGCTGTCGCATTGTTGTCTGAGTCGGCCTGGCCTACGTCAGCCTGCCATCTCCGGGAGAAAAAAATGTTTATGCCACGTCCTGTCACCCTCCAACGCGGGGCGTTGCGTCTGGAGCCGCTGGTCGACGCCGATATTCCCGCCCTGGTGGCTTTGGCGGCGACGAATCGCGACGAGCTGATCTACCTGAACGGGCCGCTGCGTCCAGACTGGTACCGCCACGCGCTGGCCGAGCAGCGTGAGGGGAGAGCGGTGGTATTCACCCTGCGCCTGGCTGAGCGGATCGTCGGCACCACTCGTTTTGCCGATTTCCTGCCCACTCTGCCGGCCGCCGAGCTCGGCTGGACTTGGATCGACCAGTCTGAGCACGGCAGCGGACTGAATGCCTCGATCAAATTCCTGTTGTTGCGTCATGCGTTCGAGGAGTGGCAGCTGGTGCGCCTGCAGCTGAAAACGGCGGCGAGCAACCTGCGCTCGCAACGGGCGATCGAGAAGCTCGGCGGCCGGCGTGAGGGGCTGCTGCGCAACCATCGCCGGCTGGCTGACGGGCGCCTCGACGATACGGTGCTCTATAGCATTACCGACCAAGAATGGCCGGCGATCCGGCAGCAACTGGCCGCTGGCTGAGCCGTTAACCTGCCCGGTGCGGCCGGCGTCGCCTGCGCGCCGAAGTTGGAGTAAGGTTCGAGGCTTTGCCGGCGCTGTCCGGTCATCCAACTGTCCCGTTAAGGTTGCTACGCTCCGCCAGACTGACGGGGCGCCGTTTGGCTATTGTGCCGGTCTGCATAGGAGATCCGATGTCCCGCTCGCAAGAGTTCTTCCACGGTTGCCGCGACATCCTGCCGTTGGTGCTCGGCGCGATTCCCTTCGGCATCATCTTCGGCACCCTGGCGGTCGCTGCCGGTTTGTCCGGCTGGCAGACCATGGGGATGTCGGCGTTGGTATTTGCCGGTTCGGCGCAGTTCATCGCGGTTACGCTCATCAGCGGCGGCGTTGGCGCAGCGGTGGTGCTGCTCACTACCTTTGTGGTCAACCTGCGGCACGCCCTCTACAGCGCCGCATTGCAGCCTTTCGTCCGCCACCTGCCCGGTCGCTGGCGTGCACCGCTGGCGTTCTGGCTGACCGATGAGGCCTTCGCCGTGGTGCAGCACCGCTACGCCCGCGACGACGCCTCGCCGCATAAGCATTGGTTCTTCCTCGGTGCGGCACTGACGATGTACCTCAATTGGCAGCTGTCGACGCTGCTTGGCGTGCTGTTCGGGCAGGCGGTGCCGGATGTGGCGAGCTGGGGGCTGGATTTCGCCATGATCGCCACTTTCATCGGCATTGCGGTGCCGATGATGAAAACCCGTCCGCAGGTCGCCTCGGCGGTTATCGCCGGTATTGTCGCGCTGTTGACCTGGGAACTGCCGTACAAGCTCGGCCTGATCGCCGCCGCGCTGGCGGGCATCGTGGTGGGAGTCTGGCTGGAACGGCGTGCCGAGAGGGCCGCACGGCTGGAGGCCTCGGTATGACCACCTGGTTGCTCATTCTCGGCATGCTCGCCATTACCTTCCTGACCCGTTACAGCTTTTTCGCCTGGCCCGACCTGCGTTTTCCACGATTGGTGGAGCAGGGCCTGCACTATGTGCCGGTGGCGGTGCTGACCGCCATCGTGGTGCCGGGCATGCTGATGCCGGAGGGGGAGTGGGCGCTGCACTGGCGAAACGCCTATTTGTTGGCCGGCGTCCTGGCGATCGTGGTCGCCACGCTGACGCGCAACCTGCTGGCCACCATTGCCGGCGGCCTGTTGTGCTTCTTCCTGTTGCGCTGGGCTTTCGGCCAGCTGGCACCGTGAGTCGCCGCATGAAACCTGCTGCGGCGATCCCATTATTCGGCAACGGAGCATGACGCCCTCGATGACCCCGCATTCGCAGTTCACCCTGCTTGGCAAGCGGCGCTTCCTGCCGTTCTTCCTGACTCAGCTGCTCGGTGCGTTCAATGACAACGTATTCAAGCAGGCGCTGATTCTGGCGATCCTGTTCAAGCTGGGCGGGAGCGCCGAAAAAAGTTTGCTGATCAACCTGTGCGCGCTGCTGTTCATCCTGCCGTTCTTCCTGTTCTCGGCGCTCGGCGGGCAGTTTGGCGAGAAGTTCGAAAAGGCCTGGCTGATTCGTCGGGTCAAGTTTGCCGAAATCCTGATCATGCTTGCCGGGGCGTTCGGTCTGCTGCTAGGCCATCTGCCGTTGTTGCTGCTGGTGCTGTTTTGCATGGGGACGCAGTCGGCGCTGTTCGGGCCGGTCAAGTATTCGATCCTGCCGCAGCAGCTCAGCGAGGACGAACTGGTCGGCGGCAACGCTCTGGTGGAAATGGGCACCTTCCTGGCGATTCTCGGTGGCACTATCGGTGCCGGCATGCTGATGTCCAGCGAGCATTACGTCAGCCTGGTGTCGTTCAGTGTGGTGCTGCTGGCACTGGCCGGTTATCTCGCCAGCCTTGGCATCCCACGGGCGTCAGCGGCACTGCCGGAACTGCGACTCGACTGGAATGTGCTGCGCCAGTCGTGGCGGGTCATGCAACTCGGACTTGGCCAGCAGAAGGCGGTGTCGCGGGCAATGATCGGCAACTCCTGGTTCTGGTTCCTTGGCGCGACCTACCTGACGCAGATTCCGGCGTTCGCCAAGGAGCTGCTGCACGGCGACGAGAGTGTGGTCACGCTGATTCTCACGCTGTTTTCCGTAGGCATCGCGCTGGGTTCGCTATTGTGTGAGCGGTTGTCACGACACCACGTGGAAATCGGCCTGGTGCCCTTCGGAGCGATCGGTCTGAGCGTGTGCGGCCTGCTGCTGTGGTGGCATTCGACGGGCTTTCCCGGTGCCGCGCAGACACAGGACTGGCTGATGCTGCTGGCCGAGCCGCAGGTGTGGTGGATCCTGCTGGATATTCTCGGCCTGGGCATGTTCGGCGGGCTGTACATCGTGCCGCTGTACGCGCTGATCCAGTCGCGCAGCGTGGTTCATGAGCGCTCGCGAGTGGTGGCGGCGAACAACATTCTGAATGCGCTGTTCATGGTCGCGTCGGCACTGGTTGCCATCGTCCTCCTCGTGCTGCTGCAGCTGACGATCCCGCAACTGTTCCTCAGCGTTTCGCTGCTGAGCATGCTGGTCACCGGTGCGCTGTTCCTGGCTGTGCCGGAGTTCATCGAGCGCTTTCTGATCTGGTCGCTCGGTGAGTCGCTGGGGGGGGCGTTGGCGTTGCGCCTGCGGATCCGCTAGCGCCGTCTGGAACAATGGCCAGGCGCCGCTCGGGCGCCCAGCGGCATGGGGTCAGATACCCTGGGGGATTTCTTCGCCGCCCAGCGCGTCGAACAGCGCCGGCAGGAACTCGCGGAAGGTCATCATCATCAGCAGGAAGCTGGCGTCCTGCTGAGCCAGGGCATCATCGCCGCCGTCCTGCTCGGCCTGATCCTGTAGCAGTTCCTCGAAGCGCAGGCGCTTGATCACCGTCTTGTCGTCGAGCACGAAGGACAGCTTGTCCTGCCAGGCCAGCGACAGCTGGGTGACCTGTTTGCCGGCTTCGAGGTGTTGCTGGATCTCGTCGCTGGTCAGGTCCTGGCGTTTGCAGCGCACCGTACCGCCGTCTTCGTGGGTATCGCGCAGTTCGCATTCGTCGAGCACGAAGAAATCATCCGCTGCCTTCTGCGCCTTGACCCAGTCGGTGAGCGTGGCGCTGGGCGCGATCTTCACCGTCAACGGGCGCACCGGCAGCGAACCGATGGCCTCACGCAGGGTGGACAGCAGGTCTTCGGCCTTCTTTGGGCTAGCCGAGTTGACCAGGATCAGCCCGCGCTCGGCGTCGATCGCGGCGAAGGTGCCAGACTTGCGGATGAAGGCGCGCGGCAGGAAGGCCTGGATGATCTCGTCCTTGATCTGGTCGCGTTCCTTCTTGTAGACCTTGCGCATCTGCTCGGCTTCGATCTCGTCGACCTTTTCCTTCAGTGCATCCTTGACCACGCTGCCGGGAAGGATGCGTTCCTCCTTGCGCGTGGCGATCAACAGGAAACCTTGGCTGGAGTGTACCAGCGGCGCATCCTCGCCTTTGCCGAACGGCGCGACGAAGCCGTAGGTGCTCAGCTCCTGGCTGGCACAAGGGCGGGCGGGTTTGGCGGCCAGTGCAGCTTCGAGCGTCTCGGCATCGAAAGGAACATTCTGGGTGAGACGGTAAACGAGCAGGTTACGAAACCACATGGCGGGGTGACTCTCCGGAAAGCAAAGCGTGCATTATTCCTTTCCAAGGATCGCAGGCCAACCCTGGCGGTTGGTCATCCCGGCGGAAAAGAGAAAAACGACCCGAAACCGAGGGTTTTCCTAAGTCTTTGGAACTTCTGCAATTTTTTTTTCAGTAAGGGGTTGCCAAGGTCGGGAACCCTCTCTAGAATGCGCCCCACTTCGAGAGCAAACGGGTGATTAGCTCAGCTGGGAGAGCATCTGCCTTACAAGCAGAGGGTCGGCGGTTCGATCCCGTCATCACCCACCACTCGAGGTTAAGCGCAGCGGTAGTTCAGTCGGTTAGAATACCGGCCTGTCACGCCGGGGGTCGCGGGTTCGAGTCCCGTCCGCTGCGCCATATTCGCTTCACGGGTCCACTGAACGCCCTGGAGCACTGAAAAAGCGGCCTTTAAGGCCGCTTTTTTATGTCTGCGTTTTTTCGCTCGTGGTTATCGCTGCGCTTTCCTCGCTGCATTCTTGTTTGGTGCGGTTGGCATCGAGAGTGTTGCGTACTTCCTTCTTTGCAATCTCTTTACGGTCCTTGCCGGGTGGCGCGGTAGCCAGTGTTTGCGCGTGCCTGCTAAGCTCGACGTCTTTTCGGGGCCTGTCCCTGCCAGAGTAAAAGGAAACAGCATGAGACTGAGACATCATCATTTGGCATCCGCGGTCGCCCTGGTTGGCCTGGTTCTGGCTGGCTGCGACTCGCAGACCAGTGTCAAGCTGGAAACTCCGGCGCAGAAGGCGTCCTATGGGATCGGCCTGAACATGGGCAAGAGCCTGGCGCAGGAAGGAATGGATGATCTCGACTCCAAAGCTGTGGCGCAGGGTATTGAGGATGCCATCGGCAAGCAGGAGCAGAAGCTGACTGATGAGCAGCTGATGGAGGCCTTTGCCTTCCTGCAGAAGCGCTCGGAAGAGCGCATGGAGGAAATGAATGCCAAGGCTGTTGAGTCCGGCAAGAAATTCCTCGAGGAGAACGCCAAGCGTGAAGGCGTGAAAACGACCGAGTCCGGTCTGCAGTACGAAGTCGTCAAGGCGGCCGAGGGCGCGCAGCCGACGGCCGATGACATCGTCACCGTGCACTACGAGGGTAGTCTGACCGATGGCACGGTTTTCGATAGTTCCATCAAGCGTGGCAGTCCTATCGATCTGCCAGTCGGCGGTGTGATTCCGGGCTGGGTCGAAGGCCTGCAGCTGATGCATGTTGGCGAGAAGTACAAGCTCTACATCCCGAGCGAGCTTGCTTATGGCGAGCAGAGCCCGAGTCCTTTGATTCCGGCCAATTCGGTGCTGGTGTTCGAGCTCGAGCTGCTGGGCATCAAGGGTGACGAGTCGGCGCAGCCGGCCGCCCCTGTCGACAGCGCTGCGGACGACGCGGCGAACGAGTGATCGCGCTGGCTGTGCAAACGCCCCCTCGTGGGGCGTTTTTGTTTGTGGGGCGCAGTGTGGCTGCTCCACGTTGGTCGGGTAGCGCGCGGTGAGTTGACCTAAGGCGCGTGTGCGCGGTCTGTTTCGAAGCGCCGGCATTTTGCCTGCTGGCCCTATTGTTGAAGCCTAGGCGTGTGAGCGCTGTTTTGAAGAGAGATTTCTCGTAACTATGCAGTTTTTGCGCGTACTACCTTTTCTGCTCGTGCTGGTGGTTATCCTGGCGAGCGGTCTGCGACCGGAACCGGTTCCCCAGCTATTCGATCAGCAGGACAAGCTGCACCACCTGCTCGGCTTTGCGGCGTTTGCTTTCACGTTGCGCCTGGCATTTCCGCGTATGCATTTCGTTTGGACGCTGCTGATCAGCGTCGTCGCGGCGCTGACAATCGAGATCGGGCAGGGCATGTTGCCGCATCGCACTCCGTCGATGGGTGACATGCTCGCCAATATGCTGGGTGTGTTGTGTGGCTGGATGGCTTCGATGCCGGTGCGGGCGTGGCTGCGTCGCCGGCAGGACAGTCTGCTCGTCGACGAGGTTGTCGCGCCTGGCGCGTGATCCGCGGGCAGGGATTGGGGGCGGGAGTGTGTGGCAGTGTCTGCCGATTCATCAAGTGAATCGAGGCTGACTCTGATCCCGCGAACCGGGCTCGACTGCATCAGCAGGGCGCGCTTCAGCGTGGCCTCCGGGCGGTAAGGCCGGATTGAATGGCAGCGCACGGTCTCTGGTAAGGGGTAAGCGTCCGCTAGGCATAAAAAAGCCCCGGTATGAACCGAGGCTTTAGAATCTGGCTCCGCGACCTGGACTCGACTGCGCCAGCAGAACGCGCTTCAGCGCGGCCCCGCAGGGGTGAGGCCGTAGGCCGAATAACCTGGGACGTAGTCCCTGGTGAGAGTCCGTTGGCCATAAAAAAGCCCCGGTATGAACCGAGGCTTTAGAATTTGGCTCCGCGACCTGGACTCGAACCAGGGACCCAATGATTAACAGTCATTTGCTCTACCGACTGAGCTATCGCGGAACAACGGTGCGTATCCTACTGTTTGGAAAGGAGAAGTCAACCCCTTCAGGCAGTAGTGAAGCTCAGCGGCAGCGCACTGCCGGTGAGCCGTATCACAGCACCTGGACGATGGCGTTGGTCACGATGTCCAGGTTGTTACGGTTCAGTGCGGCGGCGCAGATGCGGCCGGTACTGATGGCGTAGACGCCGAACTCGACGCGCAGGCGCTCGACCTGCTCAGCGCTCAGTCCCGAGTAGGAGAACATGCCGCGCTGGCTGGCGACGAAGCTGAAATCCTTCTTGGCGCCTTTGGCGGCCAGCTGGTCGACCATGCTCAGGCGCATCTCACGAATACGGCTGCGCATCTCGCCGAGTTCTGCCTCCCACATGGCACGCAGTTCCGGACTGTTGAGCACCGAGGCGACAATGGTCGCGCCATGGGTCGGCGGGTTGGAGTAGTTGGTGCGAATGACGCGTTTGACCTGCGATAGTACGCGCGCGGACTCGTCGCGGCTTTGGGTGACCATCGAAAGCGCGCCAACCCGTTCGCCATAGAGCGAGAAGGACTTGGAGAACGAGCTGGAAACAAAGAAGGTCATGCCCGTCTCGGCGAACAGTCGCACTGCCGCTGCGTCCTCCTCGATGCCGTCGCCAAAACCCTGGTAGGCGATGTCGACGAAGGGAACGTGGTCCTTCTCCTGCAGTACCTCGATGACCTGCTTCCAGTCGGCAATGTCCAGATCCACGCCGGTCGGATTGTGGCAGCAGGCGTGCAGCACGACGATCGAGCGGGGTGGCAGGTCCTTCAGGTCCTGCAGCATGCCGGCGCGATCGATGCCGTGGGTGGCGGCGTCGTAATAGCTGTAGTTCTGTACCGGGAAGCCGGCGGACTCGAACAGTGCGCGGTGGTTCTCCCAGCTCGGATTGCTGATGGCTACGACGGCGTCGGGTAATAGACGCTTGAGGAAGTCGGCCCCGACCTTCAGTGCGCCAGTTCCGCCGAGAGCCTGGGCAGTGACCACGCGGCCTTCGGCGAGCAGCGCCGAGTCGTTACCGAACAGCAACTTCTGTACGGCTGAATCATAGGCAGCGATGCCTTCGATCGGCAGATAACCGCGCGGAGCATGCGCCGCGATACGCGCCTGCTCAGCCTCGGCGACGGCGCGCAGCAGCGGAATGCGACCCTCTTCGTTGTAGTAGACGCCGACACCCAGATTGACCTTGTTCGGCCGCGTGTCGGCATTGAAGGCTTCATTGAGGCCGAGGATCGGATCGCGCGGCGCCATTTCGACGGCAGAGAACAAACTCATGGTGGGGGGCTCTGAAGAGAAGAGGTGGGGGAGATGCACCACCCTCGCTTCGGCGCAGAGGGAGGTGCGCAAACGGGGCGATAGTATAGCGATCATGCTCGCCCGTCGCGATATGCTAATGGGCGTTTTTCCGCGCTGCTTGGCGCTTCGTTCGTAAAGCTGGCGCAGCGCTTGCGCGCTGGCTTGAAACCGGTGCGGGTGCGCGGCATCCATGCTTCATGCAAGAGAGAGTGACGATATGTCCCGATTCGAACTGGTCACCCGTTTCAAGCCGGCCGGCGATCAGCCGGAGGCCATTCGGCAGATGATCGAGGGGATCGAGGCGGGGCTGTCGCACCAGACACTGCTGGGTGTGACCGGCTCCGGCAAGACCTTCAGCATCGCCAACGTCATTGCCCATGTGCAGCGCCCGACCCTGGTGCTGGCACCGAACAAGACGCTCGCCGCGCAGCTCTATGGCGAGTTCAAGGCGTTCTTTCCGCACAACGCGGTGGAGTACTTCGTTTCCTACTACGACTACTACCAGCCCGAAGCCTATGTTCCTTCCTCGGATACCTTCATCGAGAAGGACGCGTCGATCAACGACCACATCGAACAGATGCGCCTGTCGGCGACCAAGGCGCTGCTGGAACGGCCGGATGCCATCATCGTCACTACCGTCTCGTGCATCTACGGCCTCGGTGATCCGCAGTCCTATCTGAAGATGGTGCTGCACGTGGATCGCGGTGATCGGCTCGACCAGCGCGAGCTGCTGCGCCGGCTGACCGGCCTGCAATACACCCGCAACGACATGGACTTCGCCCGCGCCACCTTCCGCGTGCGCGGCGACGTGATCGATGTGTTTCCGGCGGAATCGGATCTCGAGGCGGTGCGCATCGAGCTGTTCGATGACGAGGTGGAGAGCCTGTCCGCCTTCGATCCGCTGACAGGTGAGGTGATCCGCAAGCTGCCGCGTTTTACCTTCTATCCCAAGAGCCATTACGTGACCCCGCGCGAGACCTTGCTCGACGCCATCGAGAAGATCAAGGATGAGCTGCGCGAGCGGCTGGACTACCTGCGCAGCCAGAACAAACTGGTGGAGGCGCAGCGCCTGGAGCAGCGCACCCGCTTCGATCTGGAAATGATCATGGAGCTGGGTTACTGCAACGGCATCGAGAACTACTCGCGCTATCTGTCTGGCCGCGAGGCGGGTGAACCGCCACCTACATTGTTCGACTACCTGCCGGCCGATGCGCTGCTGGTGATCGACGAATCCCACGTCTCGGTGCCGCAGGTCGGGGCGATGTACAAGGGTGACCGTTCGCGCAAGGAAACCCTGGTGGAATACGGCTTCCGCCTGCCATCGGCGCTGGACAATCGGCCGATGCGTTTCGATGAGTGGGAGGCGATTTGTCCGCAGACCATCTTCGTTTCCGCCACCCCGGGGCCCTACGAGGCTGAACATTCCGGGCGGGTGGTCGAGCAGGTAGTGCGCCCGACCGGACTGGTTGACCCACAGATCGAGGTGCGCCCGGCGCTGACCCAGGTCGACGACCTGCTGTCGGAGATCCGCAAGTGCGCGGCCAAGGAAGAACGGGTGCTGGTCACCACGCTGACCAAGCGCATGGCCGAAGACCTGACCGACTATCTCGGCGATCACGACGTGCGAGTGCGCTACCTGCACTCGGATATCGATACCGTGGAGCGGGTTGAGATCATCCGCGATCTGCGGCTGGGTACCTTCGACGTGCTGGTGGGCATCAACCTGCTGCGTGAGGGCCTGGATATGCCCGAGGTGTCGCTGGTGGCGATCCTCGATGCCGACAAGGAAGGCTTCCTGCGCTCGGAGCGTTCGCTGATCCAGACCATCGGCCGCGCCGCGCGTAACCTCAACGGCCGTGCCATCCTGTACGCCGACAACATCACCGGCTCGATGCGGCGTGCCATCGACGAAACCGAACGCCGTCGCAACAAGCAGCTCGCCTTCAACGAGGCGCACGGCATCGTACCCAAGGGCGTCAAGAAGGATGTGCAGGACATTCTCGAAGGCGCCACCGTGCCGGGCTCGCGCAGCAAGAGACGGCGCAGCGAGGCCAAGGCAGCCGAGGAGAGTGCGCGCTACGAGAGCGAGCTGCGTTCGCCGAGCGAGATCACCAAGCGCATCCGTCAGCTGGAAGAGAAGATGCTGATGCTGGCGCGCGATCTCGAGTTCGAGGCGGCTGCCGAGGCGCGCGACGAAATCCACAAGTTGCGCGAGCGGTTGCTGCAGGTATAGGCAGAGCCTTTGATCTGCCTATACCTGCCAGCTGGTGCACGTCAGCAGTCTGAGCGCCATGAGAGGAGGTCTACCACCGGTCGTTGGCCGACAACGGCGCCTGGCTGGAGCCTGCCGCGCCGTGCCTGTTAACATTCGCCCCCTTCGATTTCCGTTCGTCCTTTTCGTCCGAGAGCATTCATGACCACCGTTCGCACCCGTATCGCGCCATCTCCCACCGGTGATCCTCACGTTGGAACCGCCTACATCGCCCTGTTCAATCTCTGCTTCGCCCGCCAGCACGGCGGTCAGTTCATCCTGCGCATCGAGGACACCGACCAGGTGCGTTCGACCCGCGAATCCGAGCAGCAGATCTATGACGCGTTGCGCTGGCTGGGCATCGAGTGGAACGAAGGTCCGGATGTCGGTGGTCCGCATGGTCCGTATCGGCAGAGCGAGCGGGGCGCAATCTACAAACAGTATTCGGATGAGCTGGTCGCCAAGGGTCACGCCTTCCCGTGCTTCTGCTCCGCCGAGCGCCTGGATGCGGTGCGCGCCGAGCAGATGGCCAACAAGGAAACCCCGCGCTACGACGGTCACTGCATGCACATCGCGCCGGAAGAGGCGCAGCGTCGCGTCGCCGCTGGCGAGTCGCACGTGGTGCGCATGAAGGTGCCGAGCGAAGGCGTCTGCGTGGTCAAGGACATGCTGCGCGGCGAGGTGGAGATCGGCTGGGATCGCATCGACATGCAGGTGCTGATGAAGGCCGACGGCCTGCCCACCTACTTCCTGGCCAACGTGGTCGATGACCACCTGATGGGCATCACTCACGTGCTGCGCGGCGAGGAATGGCTGCCGTCCGCGCCCAAGTTGCTCAAGCTGTACGAGTACTTCGGTTGGGAAGCGCCGGTGAACTGCTACATGCCGCTGCTGCGCAACCCGGACAAGAGCAAGCTTTCCAAGCGCAAGAACCCGACCTCGATCACCTTCTACCAGCGCATGGGCTTCCTCCCGCAGGCGATGCTCAACTACCTGGGCCGCATGGGCTGGTCGATGCCGGACGAGCGCGAGAAGTTCACCCTCGACGAGATGATTGCCAACTTCGACATCGCCCGTGTGTCGCTGGGCGGGCCGATCTTCGACCTGGAAAAGCTCTCCTGGCTGAACGGCCAGTGGCTGCGTGAGCTGCCGGTGGAGCGCTTCGCCGCCGAAGTGCAGAAGTGGGCGTTCAACCCCGATTACCTGATGAAGATCGCCCCGCACGTGCAACAGCGTGTGGAAACCTTCAGTCAGATTGCACCGTTGGCCAGCTTCTTCTTCTCCGGCGGGCTGACGCTCGATCCGACGCTGTTCGTGCACAAGAAGCTGGATGAAGCCCAGGTGCGTCAGGTGCTACAGCTGATCCTGTGGAAGCTGGAAGCGCTGCGGCACTGGGAGAAGGAACGTATCACCGGCTGCATCACTCAGGTGGCGGAGCACCTCGGTCTCAAGCTGCGTGATGTTATGCCGCTGATGTTCGCTGCCATCAGCGGGCAGGCCAGCTCGGTATCGGTGCTCGACGCTATGGAAATTCTGGGGCCGGACCTGACGCGTTTCCGCCTGCGCAATGCGTTGGAGCTGCTGGGAGGCACGTCGAAGAAGGAAAATAAGGAGTGGGAAAAGCTGCTGGCGACGATCGTCTGATCGGGGCGACGGGGCGATAGGCTACCTCGCTGTTAGGGCAGCGCCGGGGATCAGCTTCGCGTCCGCCATTCGTCGGCGGTAAGTAATTGTTCCTAATGCCAAAAAATTTAGGGGCGGTCGAAATTAATGTTGACACTGCCAGGGGGCGCCCCTAATATGCGCCCCGTCCTCGAGATGGGGCTATAGCTCAGCTGGGAGAGCGCTTGCATGGCATGCAAGAGGTCGACGGTTCGATCCCGTCTAGCTCCACCAATCTCGAAGAACAGCATTTGCCACCGGCTCGTCAGCTGACGGGGCGCGTAAAGAAGGGTTTGCGTCCCCTTCGTCTAGTGGCCTAGGACACCGCCCTTTCACGGCGGTAACAGGGGTTCGAGTCCCCTAGGGGACGCCACTATTCAGCGATGTTCGTCATTGCGCGTCGAGAGACGATAAATCTGGGGCTATAGCTCAGCTGGGAGAGCGCTTGCATGGCATGCAAGAGGTCGACGGTTCGATCCCGTCTAGCTCCACCAAATTGCCAGCGATTTCGCAAAGCCGGAGTCGTCGAAGGTTTCGTCCCCTTCGTCTAGTGGCCTAGGACACCGCCCTTTCACGGCGGTAACAGGGGTTCGAGTCCCCTAGGGGACGCCATTTTCTTGCCCGTCTTGGGCATCCAGGGGTCATCTCTCAGGAGATGGCCCTTTTGTTTTTGCGCTCGGGAAAGTGCGGTCTGAGGCTGGCGTAATCGCTCTGCAAACTTCGCCCTGCTGAATGCTGTCCTATAGCGCTGCTCTTGCGGCGTGACGGCAGCGGCCGGTTAGGCTTTCAATACGCGCATCGTGCCGGTTAACGCGAGGGAGCAATCATGAGTTGGGATCTGGCGGATGCATTCATCATCGACGTCGATGTCCGTGCCGAGCATATCGACGAGCTCGGTCATGCCAACAATGCAGTCTATGTATCCTGGCTGGAAAGCTGCGCCTGGCAGCACTCGCGCAGCCTCGGCCTTGCGCTGGAGGACTACCGCCGGCTGGATCGGGCGATGGCGGTGTTGCGTCACGAGATCGACTATCTCGCGGCTGCATACGAAGGCGACCAGCTACGTCTGGCAACCTGGATCGTCGAATCCGACCAGCGGCTTAAGATGAAGCGCCATTTTCAGCTCACGCGACCGGCCGATGCTGCGACTCTGCTGCGGGCGCAAACGACCTTCGTGTGCATCGAGCTGTCCAGCGGCAAGCCGAAGCGGATGCCTGCCGAATTCGTCGAGGGCTACGGCAAGGCGCTGGTCGAGCCTTACCCGCTCGGGCTATGACGGCAGCGCTCGCTCGGCGGGTGGCCGCGCCCGTATCATGTGCGCGGTCGCCTGCCTGGCTAAAAGACTGATCGATGGCGGCGGCTCGACTTTGGCGATCGCCCCAGCGACGGTAGCTCGATTCCCGTGAGCCAGAACAAACCCCGCAAGATCATCCATATCGATTGCGACTGTTTCTATGCCGCCATCGAGATGCGCGACGACCCGGCATTGGCCAACCGGCCGGTGGCGGTCGGCGGCGCGCCCGATCGGCGCGGGGTGATTGCGACCTGCAACTACGAGGCGCGCGCCTATGGCGTGCGCTCGGCGATGGCCTCGGCTCATGCGCTCAAGCTCTGTCCGGATCTGCTGATCCTGCGTCCACGAATGGACGTCTACAAGGAAGTTTCGCGGGAAATTCACACGATCTTTCGCACCTATACCGACCTGATCGAGCCGTTGTCGCTGGACGAGGCCTTTCTCGACGTTTCCGCCTGCGAACATTTTTCCGGTAGCGCGACGCGGATCGCCCAGGATATTCGTCGGCGGGTCTGGCAGCAGTTGCGCATCACCGTTTCCGCGGGGGTGGCGCCGAACAAGTTTCTCGCCAAGATCGCCAGTGACTGGAAGAAGCCGGACGGATTGTTCGTCATCACGCCGGGTGAGGTAGACGATTTCGTCAGGGTGTTGCCGGTGAACCGGCTGCACGGGGTTGGCCGCGTCACCGCTGAGAAGCTTTCGCGGCTTGGTATCCGCAGCTGCGGCGATCTGCGCGAGTGGGACAAGCTGGCGCTCGTACGTGAGTTCGGCGCATTCGGCGAGCGACTCTGGGGACTGGCGCGAGGCATCGATGAGCGAGCCGTGCAGGTGGAAAGCCGGCGGCAGTCAGTCAGTGTCGAGCAGACCTACGATCAGGATCTGCCAGACCTCGCGGCTTGCCGCGCGCAACTGCCGGAGCTGCTTGAACAGCTCGAGCGGCGCATGGCGCGGCTGGATGACGGATATCGACCGGGTAAGCCGTTCGTTAAGCTGAAATTCCATGATTTCACCCAGACCACCCTCGAGCAGGCGGGGGCCGGATTGGCGCTGGATGACTATGCCGATCTGCTTGCCAGCGCCTTCGCTCGTGGGGCCCGGCCGGTCAGGTTGATCGGCGTCGGGGTGCGGCTGGTTGACTTGCGTGCGGGCTTCCAGCAGCTGAGCCTGTTCTGAGTTACGAGCCTGATAACGATTGCGCTGGCGACTCGGGTCTGCAGCAGCAAAAAGGGCCGCTCAATCGAGCGGCCCTTTTGTATCAGGAATAAAAGAGGGGAGCCCCGGCCTGCCTGTACCAAGGTCCCCGAAACTGGCTGATAGAGTCTATGCACTGCCTGTGCCAGTTTCGCGAAGTGGATTGATGATTATCGGCGGATGACCAGTCGCGGCGGCTCAACCGCGCCAATTCATCCTTGTGCGGCGCTTGTGCAGTGCGAGTCGGATGGCCTTGGCATGCCGCGTCACTGCCTGCGCTGTCGGCGGGTGCGTGAAAGCGGTGCATGGAGCGCCAGTTTGCGCAGCTTTGGCGCGGCTAGCCCTGCTCCGGCCAGAAGCGAACGGCCGACCCGTCATTGGGCCACAGGCGCAGCTGATCGATATTGGAGACGTCCCAGCGTTCGACCCGTGAGAGGATGTCGAGAAAATGCTGCTCCTGATCCATGATCTCCTCGGCGCACAGTTTGCGAGTACTGCCCAGGTTACTGAAGCGGATCTGCTGGCCGTCGAGTTCGTAGCTGCCAAACCAGTGGTTGCACCCGGCATTGCCGTAGGCGCGGCCGTCGCTGAGTGTGAGCGAGACGGGCGTGCGACCGATTACCGGGTCGTCGCCGATCCATTCGGCGATGTAGGTGACGTCCTTCTGCAATTGCAAAGGCTCGACGGCGCAGCCCGCGAGGCCTAGGGCGAGTAGGGCGGCAGGCAATACGTGTGGGTTGATCATCGGGCCTCCTGGCAGGCGGGGCAGTAGTGACCGCCGTCGCGCTCATGCCAGCCGAGTTCGGCGATGCGTGCTTGCGCCGCGGGCTCGCGGGCTTGCTCGCCCAGCGCCGCATCCACGGCGAACTCGAAATCGAGGCGCTTGCCGCAGCCGTCGCAGTCGACCTGCCAGTTGAGGATGGCCAACTCACGGAACACCGGGCCTGTGGCGACCGCTACCCATTGTCCGGGTGGGGTGATCAGGTGGCGAACCTTGTCGACCGTCAGCCGCTGGGACAAATCGCGGCTGCCTTTGAGGGTGACGATCAGCACGTCGCCGGTGCGAATCGAGCCGCCATTGCCGGTGACCTGGTAGCGGCCCGGCGCTAGCGCGCGGCATTCGGTGAGGGTGTGCGCGGGGTTGAGCAGGGTGTAGCGGAAATCGTGTTCGGCCATGACTCGGGATCGGCGGAAAAATATGCCGGCAATGCTAGCACGGCGCTCTGCCGTCCGGCGTCAGGCGTGACGCCGAGTGGCGAGCCGGCAGGCGCAACCGAAGCTGGCGAGTCACTGCCCCGGGTCATTGCGCCAGATGGTTGCGCGGCTTGGCGAAGGTTTCCTCGAAGAAGCGCTGCATGTCTGCCCAGGAGCGTTCGTCAGCTGTCTTTTGGTAGGCAAGGTCAAGGCCGTTCTTCTGCTGCGCGTCGGCGTCTGGATTGCTGAAGCCGTGCTTGGCGCCGGGCAGGCTGACGAACTGATAGTCGGCGCCGGCCTTGACCATTTCCACGTTCAGCGCGGCGATGTCGTCGGTGCTGATCATGCTGTCCTCGCTGCCATGTTCGACCAGCACGCGTGCCTTGACGCTGCCGGGGACGGCGCGAGTCTGGGTGGCGAGGGCGCCGTGGAAGCTGACCACGCCTTCCAGCGGGACCCCTTGGCGCGCCATGTCCAGCACGACCTTGCCGCCGAAGCAGTAGCCCACTGCGCCGAGTTTGGCGGCGTCGGTCTGCGGTTGTGCCTTGAGCAGGTCGAGGCCGGCGTTGAAGCGATTTTTGGCGGCGTCGGCATCCTTCAGCGCGGCCTGCATGAACGCCATGGCGTCCTTCGGGTGTTCGGTGTTCTTGCCCTCGCCGTACATGTCGATGGCGAGCGCGCTGTAGCCGAGTTCGGCAAGGTCACGGGCGCGGCGCTTGGCGTAGTCGTTCAGCCCCCACCACTCATGGACGACGACGATGCCCGGACGTGCGCCCTCGACGGCGTCGTCATAGGCGAAGTAGCCGATCATCTTGCTGCCGTCGGCGGCCTGGTAGGGGATTTCCCGGGTCTGAATTTCAGCGTGGGCGGCGACGCTGGCGGCCATCAGCAGGCCGAGCAGGCAGTAGCGCATGGGTGGGGCTCCTTGACAGGCAGGATGGGACGAAAGGCTCTGGCGGAAGCATAGCGGTTGTTCGACCTGTCGACAGCGCTCTGGTTCGGGCCGCGGCCTGCCCAACGATCGTCCGATGCAGCACTCTGCAGCCGGCATTTGCCGCCGGCTGCAGAGCGCGAGTTGCCTGTTACCAGCCCGGAACGCCGCGCATGTCCGGCAGCTTGTGGGCGATGCCCTTGTGGCAATCGATGCAGGTGGCTTCGCCATTGGCCAGCGCGGTGGAGTGAAACTTGGCCGCGCGCGGGCTCTGGCGGGTGAAGTCCATGTAATCGAAGTTGTGGCAGTTGCGGCATTCCAGCGAATCGTTGGCCTTCAGCCGCGCCCACTCGTGCTCGGCCAGCTCGCGGCGCATGCCGAGAAACTTCTCGCGGGTATTGATGGTGCCGAAGATTTTGCCCCAGACCTCCTTGGAGGCTTGCATCTTGCGCGCGATCTTGTCCGTCCATTCGTGCGGCACATGACAGTCGGGACAGGTGGCGCGAACGCCGGAGCGGTTGCTGTAGTGAATGGTGTCCTTGATCTCCACGTAGACGTTGTCCTCCATCTCGTGGCAGGAGATGCAGAACGCCTCGGTGTTGGTGGCTTCCAGCGCGGTGTTGAAACCGCCCCAGAACACGATGCCGGCGATGAACCCGCCCAGCGCCAGAGCGCCGAGGCTGTAATGCACGCTCGGGCGGCGCAGGACATTCCAGTAACGCTTGAGAAACGACAGTATCGACTTCATCGGCGGCCCCTCACTGTGCGTTGCCAGGTTGTGAGGTTTCCCGGTACAGCAACTCGTCGATGTTCTTGAAGTCGTTTTCCACCAGCGGTTTCACATCCTGCTGCGGCACGTGGCACTGGGTGCAGAAGTAGCGTCGCGGGGCCACGGCAGCCAGAGTCTGGCTATCGCGATTGGTGTAGTGGGTAATGCTGATCATCGGCGCCTGGGTCCGCGCGCTGTTCTCCCGGCTGTGGCAGGACAGGCATTTGTTGGCGTTCTTGTCGACGTGATAGCCGCGGATGGTGTGCGGAATCGTCGGCGGCTGCTCGGGGTAGTTGCGTTCGCGGCGCACGTCCTTGTTCTCCTCGTCGTGCAGGGGCGGCGGGGTGAACTCCTGGGTGAGGGTGCCGCCCGGACGGCGTCCGTCCGGAGCAGGCGCATCCAGCGGATATTGATTTTCGGCGGCAATGGCGAGGCCGAACACCGCGAGCAGAGTCAGCGGCAGTAGACGAAATTTCATGGCGACTCTCCTCAGGCGATGCTGACCACTTCGATCTTGACGGCGCATTTCTTGTAATCGGTCTGCTTGGAGATCGGGTCGGTGGCGTCGAGGGTGACCTTGTTGATCAGCTTGTTGGCGTCGAAGAACGGCACGAAGATCAGTCCCTGCGGCGGCTTGTTGCGCCCGCGCGTTTCGACCCGCGCCTGCATCTCGCCGCGCCGGCTGATCACTTTCACCACGCTGCCGCGGCGGGCGTTGAGCTTGCGCGCGTCCTCCGGGTGCATGTAGACGAGCGCGTCGGGCACCGCCTTGTGCAGCTCGTCGACCCGCTGGGTCATGCTGCCGGTGTGCCAGTGTTCCAGTACGCGGCCGGTGCTGAGCCAGAACGGATAGTCGTCATCCGGTACCTCGGCGGGCACCTCGTAAGGCAGGGCGAAGATGATCGCCTTCTTGTCCGGGTAGCCGTAGAACTGCACGCCGCTGCCTTTCTCGACGTAGGGATCGTGGCCTTCGCGATAGCGCCAGCGGGTTTCCTTGCCGTCGACCACCGGCCAACGCAGGCCACGTTCCTCGTGATAGGTATCGAACGGCGCCAGGTCATGGCCGTGGCCGCGACCGAACTCGGCGTATTCCTCGAACAGGCCCTTCTGCAGGTAGAAGCCGAACGCCTCGGCCTCGCGGTTGCGAAAGCCCTCGGCGATGTCCGAGCTGGGGAAGCGATCGACCTTGCCGTTCCTGAACAGCACGTCGAACAGCGTCTTGCCCTTGAGGTCCGGTGCCCTGGCCAGCAGTTCTGCGGGCCAGACCTCGTCGACGCTGAAGCGCTTGGAGAATTCCACCAGCTGCCACAGGTCCGAGCGTGCCTCGCCGGGCGCATCCACCAGCTGATGCCAGAACTGCGTACGGCGCTCGGCGTTGCCGTAGGCGCCTTCTTTTTCCACCCACATGGCACTTGGCAGGATCAGGTCGGCGGCCTGCGCGGAAACGGTCGGATAGACGTCGGAAACGATGACGAAGGTTTCCGGGTTACGCCAGCCCGGCAGCGTTTCCTGCATGGTGTTGGGGCCGGCCTGGATGTTATTGGTCACCTGCGTCCAGTACACCTTGAGCTTGCCGTCCTTGAGCATGCGGCTCTGTTCCACCGCGTGGAAGCCGGGTTTTTCCTGAATGGTGCCGGCCGGCAGCTTCCAGATCTTCTCGGCGGTGGCGCGGTGCTTGGGATTGGTCACCGCCATGTCCGCCGGCAGCCGATGGGAGAAGGTGCCGACTTCGCGCGCGGTGCCGCACGCCGATGGCTGGCCGGTGAGCGAGAAGGGGCTGTTACCCGGCTCGCTGATCTTTCCGGTGAGCAGGTGGATGTTGTAGATCATGTTGTTCGCCCAGACGCCGCGGGTGTGCTGGTTGAACCCCATGGTCCAGAACGACATGACCTTGGTCTTCGGGTCGGCGTACAGCTCGGCGAGAGCGCGCAGGCGCTCGGCCGGCACGCCGGATTCCTGCGCGGCGTGTTCCAAGGTGTAGGGTTTGAGGAATTCGGCGTAGTCCTCGAAGCTGATGTCGCTCCAGGTGTTGGCGACCTTGGCGTTCTCCGCCTTCAGCTCGCGCGGGTCGGTGGGGCGCAGTCCGTAGCCGATGTTCTGCGCGCCCTTGGCGAAGCGGGTGTGCTTGTCGATGAAGTCCTTGTTCACCGCGCCGCTCTGGATGATGTGGTTGGCGATGTAGTTGAGGATCACCAGGTCGGTCTGCGGGTTGAACACCATCGGGATGTCGGCGAGTTCGAAGCTGCGATGCTCGAAGGTCGACATCACCGCCACCTTCACATGCGGCGCGCTCAGGCGCCGATCGGTGACCCGCGTCCACAGCACCGGGTGCATCTCGGCCATGTTCGAGCCCCAGAGCACGAAGGCGTCGGCCACTTCGATGTCGTCGTAGCAGCCCATCGGTTCGTCCATGCCGAAGGTGCGCATGAAGCCGAACGCCGCCGAGGCCATGCAGTGCCGCGCGTTGGGGTCGATGTTATTGGAGCGGAAGCCTGCCTTCATCAGCTTGTTGGCGGCGTAGCCTTCCCAGATCGTCCACTGGCCGGAGCCGAACATGCCGATGGCTTCCGGGCCGCCGGCCTTGAGCGCGGCCTTGTACTTCTCCTCCATGATGTCGAACGCCTGTTCCCAGCTGATCGGCTGGAACTCGCCCTGCTTGTCGAACTTGCCGTCCTTCATGCGCAGCAGGGGCTGGGTCAGGCGGTCGCTGCCGTACATGATCTTCGACAGGAAGTAGCCCTTGACGCAGTTGATGCCGCGGTTGACCTCGGCCTTGACGTCGCCGTGGGTGGCCACCACGCGGTTCTCGCGGGTGGCCACCATCACACTGCAGCCGGTGCCGCAGAAACGGCAGGGCGCCTTGTTCCAGTTCAGATTGGTGGCGTCCGCTTCGGTGACGAGGTTGGCCGCGCTGGTGGCGATCGGCATGCCGGCGACGGTAGCGGCGATGGCTGCCGCGTTGGCCTTGGCGAATTGACGACGGGTCATGCTCATTCAGGCTTCTCCTTCGAGGCTGAGGAGTTCTTCGTGGTAGATCAGCGCGGCATTGAGTACCCCGGGCAGATGCTGGATCTGCTCGAGGGCGTCGAGGATGAAGCTTTCATGCTCGGCCTCGAGCACCACCACGAGTTTGCCGGCGGCACTCTCCTGATGCAGTTCGAGACTTGGCAGCCGGCGCAGGTTGGCCTTGACCGCCGGCAGCAACTCGGGGCGGCAATGCACCAGCAGGCTGGCGATGTGCAGGGTGTGGTCCATCGGTACGGGTTCCAGCTGGTCGATTACAACGGGGCGGTGCCCCTTCGAGGGGAGGACGGTGCAGCGGTAGCGATCACGCCGGTCCCGGCGGGCCGAAGAACATTTGCGTGATCCAGACGATGAAACCGTAGCCACTGACCAGCGCCACGCTCAGCAGCGGGAACAGGAAGACGATGAGGAAGATGAACAGGCGGGTTTCTTCGCGCTTGCTCGAGCGCGGTGAGTCAGGGGTGTCGGGTGTTGTTGTCATTTTCATACTCCGAACTGACGTGCAAGGGAGTCTAGTCAGTGACCCCCGTATGGCAATCCGGGTTTCCTCGCCGGCGACCGCGTACCGGGCAGAACAGCTGCGGCAGCGACGCCAGTCCCCGTGATTCAGGAGGTTGGGCGGATGGGAGTAGCACGTCAGTGCAGCGATTTTTCGACGAACGGGCGGCTATCTTCGCAAAATGCCCGGAGGGATTTGGCTGGGTGATGCGGTCATATCTGGTAACAGCATTGCCATGGTACTCGTATATCCGGACCAGGCAGTCACACTCTGTGGTAGCCTGCGCGGCTTTTTCTGACCCTCTTATCAGGAACGGCAATGACCTCTTCCAGTTCCACCAGTCATTTCCGCCAAGGCACAACTGCGTATCGGCGGGCGACGCTGGCGCTGTTCTGTGCCGGCTTCGCCACCTTCGCCATGCTCTATTGCGTGCAGCCATTGTTGCCACTGCTGGCGGCGCATTTTTCCGTGTCGGCGGCCAGCAGCAGTCTCGCGCTGTCGCTGACTACGCTGTCGCTGGCGTTGTGTCTGCTGGTATCCGGGGCTCTGGCGGAAAGCTGGGGGCGCAAGCCGGTGATGGCCGCGGCGTTGGGCCTGGCCAGTCTGCTCGGGCTGGCCTGCGTACTGGTGGATTCCTGGGGACTGCTGCTGGTCCTGCGGGCCCTGCTTGGGTTGGCCCTGAGCGGATTGCCGGCGCTGGCCATGGCGTATGTCGGCGAGGAGTTCGATCCCGGTTCGCTGCCGGCGGCGATGGGGCTGTACATCGGTGGCACGGCGCTGGGCGGTTTGTTGGGGCGTCTGCTATCCGGTCTGTTGAGCGATCTGGGCGGCTGGCAGCTGGCGCTCGGCGGAATTGCCGGCCTGGGGCTGCTGGCGCTGGGGCTGTTCGTCTGGCTGTTGCCGGCGTCGCGGCATTTCAAGGCACAGCCGCTGTCACTGCCGGTGCTGCTTGGCAACTTCCGTGAGCATCTGCGCAATCCGCAGCTGCGCACGCTGTTCCTGCAAGCGTTCCTGCTGATGGGCGGTTTCGTCGCACTGTTCAACTACATCGGTTTTCGTCTGGCCGGCGCGCCCTTCGGTTTGTCCTCGACAGTGATCGGCATGCTGTTCATCGTCTATCTGGCTGGTATTTTCAGTGCCGGTTGGGCCGGCAGGCTGGTGCCACGCTTCGGCGCGCGGCGGGTGCTGCAGGGTGGGGTAGCGCTGATGCTGGGCGGGGTGGCGCTATGTGCCATGCCATGGCTGACGGCGATCGTCACCGGCCTTGGGCTGTTCACTCTCGGCTTCTTCGCCGCACATGCGGTGGCCAGCGGTCAGGTCGGGTACCACGCCAAGGGCGCCAAGGCGCAGGCTTCGGCGCTCTATCTGTGCGCCTATTATCTGGGGTCGAGCCTGGTGGGCTACGTCGCCGGCTACGTCTGGGAGCACGCCGGCTGGCTGCCGCTGATGGCGGTGCTCGCCGCGCTGTTCGTGCTCGCCGGCTGGCGCGCGCGCAGCCTCTGACGGGCGGTTACTCGACGCGCTGCTCCCCGGTGAACACCAGGGTGGCCTTGCAGCTGCGACAGAAGTAGCGCCGGCCTTTGCGTACCAGTGAGTGGCGCTGGGCACTGAATGGAAAATCCCGCTCGATGCACTGGCAGCGGTAGACGTAGCGAGTGCGCGGCCGGCGCTCTATCGCGTAAGTGTGGCAGCGCTCCGGCGCCAGCTCGTACACGCCCTGCATGATCAGCTGCCATTCCTCGCCGTGGGGCTGGATGCGCGGGCCGAACATCCGGTGCGCGATCAGGTGCGCAACCTCGTGCGCGACGGTCTGCTCGAGAAAATGCTCGCGGTTCTCCCGATACAGCTGGGGATTGAATCGCAGCAGGTTGTCATGCAGGTGCGCCACTCCCGCTTTCTGCCCGCGTAGTTTGAAACTCACCTGCGGTCGTTCGAAGCGCTGTTTGAAGAAGGCCTCGGCCTGCAGGTAACAGGCTTCGACGCGGGCATAGAGTCGCTCGGGCATGGGGTGCTCCACAAAGAGTGGCGCATTATGCCAAAGCGCGGCTCAGCGCTGCAGGCCGCCTGGCTCCTGCTGAGCGCGCTCCGCGCCGATGCCGTAGCTCTGATCCTGCAGTACGTCGCGCTCGTAAGTCGGGTCGAGCACCAGCATCCAGAGCAGAATCATCGGGACCTTGAGATTGACCAGCACCAGCAAGCCCACGCCCCAGGTGCAGGCGCCGTAGAGGAAGCTGTTGCGACTGTCGATGCGCATGAACTTCGGCAGCCCGACGAGCAGCAGGTAGGTGGCGTAGACGCCAGCGGCCACCAGCACGGCGATGGCGATCCAGCGCGTCGGATAGAGCGCACCAAGTCCGGCGAGGAAGAACGGGCTGATGACGTAGGCGATGAAGCCGACGCACTGGTTGAAGGTCGGGCGGGCATCGAACGAGCGCGACATCCAGCGCAGGAAGAAGCCCATGACGAAGGTTCCGAGAATGATGGTCGCGTAGATCAGCACGCTCAGCTGCAGGGCGCTGCGCGTATCGAGTCGGATACGTTCATCCTCGACCAGGCTCCAGCCGACGTAACGCGTACCGATGAACATGCACACGGCCGGCAGCAGGGCGAACAGCAACAGGTGCAACAGATAGTTGGTGCTGTGCTTCTCCTCATCGCGGCGGATATCGCTCCACGCCTGATCAGGACGGGTCAGCAGGGTGAAAAGGTGCGGGGTCATACCGAGGTCTCCATCTGCCATGGAAAGCTGGCCGTAGCGGGCGGGCTACGGCGGCGTTATGCATGTAGAGAGGCAGATGTCGCGAAGGGTTTCCCCGGCGGGAACGAAAGGGCCGCCAGAAAAGGCGGCCCGTTGCGGCAGAGCGAGCGGTCAGCGCACGTAAACCGGCCCGACACCCATGCCCCAGGTGATCACCGATAGCGCGATGATCGCCACCAGCACGACCAGACCGACCGCCAGCACCGAGCTGGAGAACATGAAGCCCTCGTCATCGGGGATGTTCATGAACTTCGGCAATCCGACATAGAGCAGGTAGGCGGTGTAGCAGACGGCTGCGGTGCCGACCAGCATGAACAGCCACACATGCGGATACAGCCCTGCCAGACCGCCAATGAACAGCGGCGTCGCGGTGTAGGCGGCGAAGACGATGCACTGGGTGAGCGTCGGGCTGGCATCGTAGGTGCGGGCCATCCAGTGGATGAAGCCACCCATGACCGCGACGCCAGCGAGCATGGCCAGGTAGGAGAGAATCGCTAGCTGCATGCAGCTCGCTTCAGTGAGTTTTACCGGCTCGCCACCATTGATGCTCCAGCCGACCTGGGTGGCACCGATGTATGCGGAGATGGCGGGAATCGCGGCCAACAGCAGCACATGGCTCAGATACATGTGGCCGATGGTTTCTTCCTCGCCACGGATTTCACGCCACTCCTGACCGGGATGGGTGAACAGGCCCCAAACGTGATTGATCATGCCAGCGTCTCCTCTGATGTTGGAGGGTCGCTTCGCCTGGCGGGTCGTCATGAGAGACGGCTGCGTGCGACCTTATGACGCAGTATAGGAACGCGGAGGCCGAATGCAGCGGGGGCTTTAGAGTTAATCGAAGCTATGCGGTTAGCGGTAATAGCGCTGCAGAATTTCCATCGCCAGGTTGATCGACTGCAGCCGCTGCGTGCTGCCGCCCCGGTCGGGATGGTGCAGGCTTACCAGCTGGCGGTAGCGCTGCTTGATGATCTGCAGATCCAGCGGCTGGTTGCTGCGGTCCAGTTCGAACAGTTCGAGTGCGGCGCGCTTGTCGTCACTGCCCTGCATGCGCGTCCAGAAGCTCGCCAGCAAGCGCTCCACGTCAGCCTCGTCGGTATCGCGCAGATTGCGCAGATCCAGGTAATAGGCGCGCAGCGGATCCTCTTCGATCAGTGCGTCGGGGCCGGAAGCGTAGGGCTGCAATCGGATGTTCAGCGGACTGATGTGCACATGGCCGCGTGCTTCGGCCCAGAGTTGGTCGCGCAGTTGGTAGAGTGCATTGAACAGCAGGAAATGGGTGCGAAATAGCACCAGCTTGTCGGTCAGTGGCAGGTTCGGGATGTGCGTGCAGTGACGCTGCTTGAGCCGCTGGATCAGCTGGTATTCGCTGAAGCCTTGCGGTTGCTCGCGCAGGAGGATGAGCAGGTGCTCGGGCAGGTCCATCGCAGGGGAGAGGTCGTCCATGCATGGAGCCTAGCACGGCACCGGCGCGTTCGGTCTTGGGTCGGTTCACACTCGGCGAGTGCCGGATGGGCTGGGGCGGGGCGCGCTTTGCGCGTAAAATGCGCGGCTTTCGCATTCCTCCGGACTTTCAGCATGGGCACCCTTTCGGTCAACCAGAACAAACTGCAGAAGCGCCTGCGCCGCCTGGCCGGCGAGGCGGTCACCGACTTCAACATGATCGAGGATGGCGACAAGGTCATGGTCTGCCTGTCCGGTGGCAAGGACAGCTACACCATGCTCGACGTGCTGCTCTATCTGCAGAAGGTCGCGCCGATCAAGTTCGAGGTGGTGGCCGTCAACATGGATCAGAAGCAGCCAGGCTTCCCCGAGCACGTCTTGCCCGAGTACCTGAAGTCCATCGGCGTCGAGTATCACATCATCGAGAAGGACACCTACTCGGTGGTCAAGGAGAAGATCCCGGAAGGCAAGACCACCTGCTCGCTGTGCTCGCGTCTGCGTCGCGGCACGCTCTACACCTTTGCCGACGAGATCGGTGCGACCAAGATGGCGCTCGGTCATCACCGTGACGACATTCTGGAAACCTTCTTCCTCAACATGTTCTACGGTGGCACGCTGAAGGCCATGCCGCCCAAGCTGCTTTCGGACGATGGTCGCAACGTGGTGATCCGTCCGCTGGCCTACTGCAACGAGGCGGATATCGAGGCCTACTCGAAGATGAAGGCGTTCCCGATCATCCCGTGCAACCTCTGTGGTTCGCAGGAGAACCTACAGCGGCAGGTGGTCAAGGAAATGCTGCAGGAATGGGAGCGCAAGTCGCCGGGGCGCATCGAGATCATGTTCCGTGCGCTGCAGAACGTGGTGCCGTCACAGCTGGCCGACCGCAACCTGTTCGACTTCAAGAGCTTGCGTATCGATGACAGCGCCACGCCGCGCTTCGTCGATGTCATGAGTCTGTAGCCAGGTGCGCCGTCGCCGACCCCGCTGCTTCTCCACCGTGCCGGTTGAAACGAGCGTCTGGGGAGGAGTAAGGTTCGACCATCTTCTGGAGAACAGCATGTCCCTCAGCCTCGTTTCCTTGCCCCTCAATGCCGGTGCCGCGCGCATCGCGCTGCTGCGTGGCCAGGTGAGCGTGGCTGCTGGTTATTACTTTGGGTATTGGTTTAGCCACTGGCGCGCCTGATACCCCACAGGCGCCCTAGCAAGCAGGGTCGCCACCAGAGCAGTTTTCGAAACCCCGGTCGGCCACCCGACCGGGGTTTTTTCTTTTCGGCCGCAAGGCCCAACGCAACGAGGAACACACCATGACCGCTTACCGCACCGACCGTTATTACCGCTATGACTGGCGATTTAGCCGCTTCAACGCCGCCCTGATACCTCTGCAACGAACACTTCGCTAGCGCCGTCGCGGCACAATCGCCGCGCCGGCTAAGGACCGCCAGATCATGAATGCTTCCGTTACCGCCGCACTTGCCAGTCAAACCCCGGCCGCCTCTGTGGCCGCTTCCGCCCGCCGCAGTGCCCAGCCGCTGCCCAGCCCCGCCGTATTGCGCCAGCGTCTGCCCTTGAACGACGCGCTCGCCGAACGCATCCGTACCGATCGCAACGCCATCCGTGCGGTGCTCGATGGTCGCGATCCGCGTTTGCTGGTGGTCGTCGGACCCTGTTCTCTCCATGACCCGATTGCAGCGCTGGAGTATGCCGCGCGCCTGGCCGAGCTCGCGCCGCAGGTGAGCGATCAGCTGCTGCTGGTGATGCGCGCCTATGTGGAAAAACCCCGTACCACCGTTGGCTGGAAGGGGCTGGTCTACGATCCGCATCTGGATGGCCGCAGCGACATGGCCGAAGGGCTGCATCTGGCGCGTCGTTTGATGCTCGATATCCTCGAAGCCGGCTTGCCGATCGCCACGGAGCTGCTGCAGCCGCTGGCCGCCGGTTACTTCGACGACCTGCTCGGCTGGGCTGCGATTGGTGCGCGCACCAGCGAGTCGCAGATCCATCGCGAGCTGGTCAGTGGTCTGGACCTGCCGGTGGGCTTCAAGAACGGCACCGATGGCAGCCTGGGTGTCGCCTGCGACGCCATGCGCTCGGCGGCGCATCCGCACCGGCATTTCGGCATGGATGATCTGGGCCATCCGGCCCTGCTGGAAACTCACGGCAACCCGGACACCCATCTGGTGCTGCGCGGTGGACACGGCGCACCCAACTACGATGCACAAAGCGTCGCTGCTGCGCGTCGGGCGCTGGAGAAGAACGGCATCGCTCCACGAATCATGGTCGACTGCAGTCATGCCAACAGCGGCAAGGATCCGTTGCGTCAGCCCGCGGTGCTGGCGTCGGTGATCGAGCAGCGCCTGGCTGGCGATTCGAGCCTGCGCGGCGTGATGCTGGAGAGTCATCTGTTCGATGGCTGCCAGTCGCTGGGCGGCGAGTTGCGTTATGGCGTGTCGATCACCGACGGTTGCCTGGGCTGGACTGCGACCGAACGGTTGCTGCGCACCGCAGCCGAGCGCCTGCGAGGCTGACTGCCGCCACGGTTGGCGCTGGAAAAACTTGCGTAGGGTGGCTGGACGAAGCCATCCACCGCTGGGCCCGATCCTGTCCGTGCTCTCGCGGGTACGCAGCAGTGGGGCGACGGTCTGCGTTCGAGGCGGAGACGCGGGAGCACGGACACCATCCATAGTGGAAAACACCGCGCGATGTTCCACCCTACGGCAGCCATATCTGTGGGAGCAGTCTTGCTCGCGAACATTCACCGAGCGTTGGTTGGTGCGCCGTCTGTCCGGCCGGGCGCCGCTCGGATAGAGCCACCTGGCGGCGGGCTTGCGAGGCCGGCTCGTCACCGGCACCCTGTGCCGCTGCCGTCGCCACCGGATACCAACGATGCATGACTACAAATGGCTGCACGAATACTGCCTCAACCGCTTCGGCTCGGCCGCCGCGCTGGAGGCGCGCCTGCCGCAGCCGCGCACTGCTGACGAGCTACGCGCGGTGCCCGATGATCGCTACCTCTCGCTGATCAGCCTGCGCATCTTTCGCGCCGGCCTGAAACACAGCCTGGTAGATGCCAAGTGGCCGGCGTTCGAGCAGGCTTTCTTCGGCTTCGATCCGCAAAAGGTGGTGTTGATGGGCGGTGAGCATATCGAGCGGCTAATGCAGGACACCCGCCTGATCCGCCATCTGGGCAAGCTCAAGAGCGTGCCGCGCAATGCACAGTTCGTGCTCGACGTCGCGCGGGAGAAGGGCAGCTTCGGCAACCTGCTGGCGGACTGGCCGAGCAGCGACATCGTCGGTCTGTGGCGTTACCTGGCCAAGCATGGCAGTCAGCTCGGCGGTTTGTCGGCGCCGCGTCTGCTGCGCATGGCCGGCAAGGACACCTTCGTCCCCAGCAACGATGTGGTCGCTGCGCTCAAGGCGCAGGAAATCATCGACAAGGTGCCCAGCAGTCAGCGCGATCAGGCCGCGGTGCAGGCCGTGTTCAACCAGTGGCAGAGTGAAAGCGGGCGGCCGCTGTGCCAGCTCTCGGCAATGCTGGCGTTCACCGTCAATCACTGAGCCCGCTGCGACGGTTTGGCACAGCTTGGAGCTGAGGCGGCGGTGATAAAGTCGAAACATGACCATCGTCAAGAAATCGCGCGTGATCGGCTGGCTACTCCTGGCCAGCCTGTTGATCAACGCCTTCGCCTGCACGCTGCAGCATGCCTCGCACGTCGGCTTCGAGCTGGCGATGGGGCAGGGCGTGTTCTGCCTGACGGACGATGGTGATGCGGCATCCGGCAAGGCCGGCTCCCTCGGTGGCGACTTCTCCCATTCAACTGCCCAGCCGTTCGACTGTCCGCTGTGCAGTTCCGTACTGGTCGGTATCGTGCTGCTGCTCGGCCTGGCCTGGCTGGGCGGTCGATCTGCCGCGGCGCGCCCTGTTGCCGCTCATGAGCGCACCACGCCGCGCCTGCATTGGCCATCGCTGAATCCACGCGCTCCCTGAAGTTTCCCTCTTTGCATTGACGTCATCCGGCCGTACGCCGGATCGCAACGCTGCCGGCTACGCCGCAGCACGCTCAATCCTGGGGGCTTCGCCATGACCATGATGGAAAAATTCACCCGTGCCGAGAGCCGCGCCAGCCATTGGCTGCCGTTCCCGGACTATCCCAGCAACGCTCGCAGCTTCGTGCATCTGGATGCCAAGCTTTTGCCCTATTGGCACGCGCTGTTCGATGTCTGCCCGCGACTGCTCAAGCTGGACCCGCCGGACGGCCTGAAGATCTTTCGCGACTTCATGACCTGGGCCTATCGGCGCCAGCTGGCGCTGAACTGGACGTTCCACCTCAGCGTCTGTCGCTGGCTGCTGGCGTCGGGGTACCGCGAACTGATCGACGCTGACGATATCGAGGCGATGATGCTGGCGGCCGCAGCGCGTTGGGTCGACTGTGACGACAGCCCGGCGCTCGGCATCGTGCTTGGCTGGCAAGGCGGCGCTGTGCCGGTGTTCGACTGGAAGGCGCGCGTGCGTCGGGCCTCGCGCGCACTGCCGGTCGAGGACGAGGAGCTGCCGTCCGCGCCATGGGATTTCGCCTGGAGTCCCTTGTCCAGCACAGGCGCCAATGGCTTTCGGCGCTGGCTGAGGGTGCCCTGAATGCGACAGCCTGCCGCAGTGATGCGTGCGCGCCGTATGCCGGCTTCGGTCTGTGATGGCCGTTTGCCTGGCGAAGCGCCAAGACGCTTCAGCCGGTCTTGGATGCCGCCTTGCCTGGTACTGGCGCGAGATAGCCGCGCGCAAAGGGCGCTGAAGCAACTACGCTGGATAAGCGAAGCGGCGAATGTCGCCAGAACTGCACAGGGCTGGGGCAGACTGTCGCAGTTGTGGTCCGCCGCGATGAGGGCGGAGACTAATCTCGTCACGGGCCCGAGCAGTTTCCACGGGTGGGTTCGAGACGAGCGATTGAGCCGCGCAGCGATGTGCGGATCGGGTCCCCACCCCAAGGGGGACCTTCAATCGCACCTGCTGCAGCTTTGGCCGCGGCAGGCTGCAAACAAAGCGTGGGCAGGGAGAAGGGCATGTTCAAGTCATCGCTGCGGCGGGACATCGTGCTGGTGCTGCTGGTCAAGCTCGCAATCCTCATAACAATAAAAAACATCTGGTTCGATGCGCCCAGCATTCCCGAAAACGGCTCGGCGCGGGTCGCCGAGCATCTGCTTGATAAACGGGATACGAATCCCGAGGGAGGGCCGAGATGATCTCGGAAAGCGTTGTAGATCTATCACGCCTGCAATTCGCCATGACGGCGATGTATCACTTTCTCTTCGTGCCGCTGACCCTGGGTCTGGCCTTCCTGCTTGCCATCATGGAGTCGGTCTACGTCATGACCGGCAAGCAGGTCTATCAGGACATGGTCAAGTTCTGGGGCAAGCTGTTCGGCATCAACTTCGCCCTGGGCGTCACCACCGGGCTGACCATGGAGTTTCAGTTCGGTACCAACTGGGCCTACTACAGCCACTACGTCGGCGACATCTTCGGCGCGCCGCTGGCCATCGAAGGGCTGATGGCGTTCTTCCTCGAATCGACCTTCATCGGCCTGTTCTTCTTCGGCTGGGATCGGCTGAGCAAGGTCCAGCACCTGGCGGTCACCTGGCTGGTGGCGTTGGGCTCGAACCTGTCGGCGCTATGGATCCTGATCGCCAATGGCTGGATGCAGAATCCGGTCGGTTCGGAGTTCAACTTCGAGACCATGCGCATGGAGCTGGTGGACTTCGGTGCGCTGTTGTTCAACCCGGTGGCACAGGTGAAGTTCGTGCACACCGTGTCGGCCGGTTATGTCACCGGGGCGATCTTCGTCCTCGCCATCTCCAGCTATTACCTGCTGAAGAAGCGTGACCTGGGCTTCGCCCGCCGCTCGTTCGCCATCGCCGCGGTATTCGGCCTGGCCTCGACCATCTCGGTGATCATTCTCGGTGACGAGTCCGGCTACGAGATCGGCGACGTGCAGAAGGTCAAGCTGGCCGCCATCGAGGCCGAATGGGAAACCCATCCGGCGCCCGCAGGTTTCACCCTGTTCGGCATGCCTAATCAGGAGGAGATGCGCACCGACTACGAGGTGAAGATCCCCTATGCGTTGGGGCTGATCGCCACCCGTTCGGTGGACGAGGAGGTCAAGGGCATCAAGCAGCTGATCGCCGAGCATGAGGTGCGCATCCGTAACGGCATGCTCGCCTATGAGCGGCTGCAGGTGCTGCGTGGCGGCGACAAGTCGCCCGAAGCCATCGCCGCCTTCAACGAGGTCAAGCAGGATCTGGGCTATGGCCTGTTGCTGAAGAAGTACACGGCGGATGTGGTCGATGCCAGCGAGGAGCAGATCAAGCTCGCCGCGCTGGACACCATTCCTGACGTGTTCAGCCTGTTCTGGACCTTCCGCGCCATGGTCGCCTCGGGCTTCCTCATGCTCGTGCTGTTCGCCCTGGCCAGTTGGGCATCGATCAAGCGCAATGCGGAGAACAAGCCTTGGTTGCTGAAGTTCGCCCTGTTCAGCCTTCCGCTGCCCTGGATCGCCGCGCAGACCGGCTGGTACGTCGCCGAGCATGGTCGTCAGCCCTGGTCGATTGCCGAGGTGCTGCCGACCCACTTGTCCACCTCGACGCTGGCCGCGGGGGATATCTGGGGTTCGTTGATCGCGCTGGTAGCGTTCTACAGCCTGCTGCTGGTGGTGGAGATGTTCCTGATGATCCGCTTCGCGCGGCTCGGCCCGAGCAGCCTGCACACCGGTCGTTATCACTTCGAACGGGGCGCGGCCGCAGCGGCTCACGTCCCGTCGCAAGCCTGAGGAAACCACCATGTTCGATTACGAAGTACTCAAGCTGGTCTGGTGGGTGTTGATCGGCGTGCTGCTGATCGGCTTTGCCCTGACCGATGGCTTCGACATGGGCGCCATGGCGCTGATGCCCTTCGTCGGCAAAACCGACAACGAGCGGCGCGCCGCGATCAACACCATCGCCCCCCACTGGGATGGCAACCAGGTGTGGTTCATCACCGCTGGCGGTGCGTTGTTCGCCGCCTGGCCGATGGTCTATGCGGTGGCGTTCTCCGGGCTGTACTGGGCAATGCTGCTGGTGCTGTTCGCGCTGTTCTGCCGGCCGGTGGGCTTCGACTACCGCAGCAAGGTGGAAGACCCGCGCTGGCGTAGTGCCTGGGACTGGGCGCTGTTCGTCGGCGGCGCGGTGCCGGCGCTGGTGTTCGGCGTGGCCTTCGGCAACCTGTTCCTCGGCCTGCCGTTCCAGCTCGACGAGCTGATGCGCTCCACCTACCACGGTTCGTTTTTTGCACTGCTCAATCCCTTCGCCTTGCTGTGCGGGATCGTCAGCCTGAGCATGCTCAGCGCCCACGGCGGTGCCTGGCTGATGCTGCGTACCGACGGTGCGCTGGCCGAGCGTTCGCGCCTGGCGACCCGTTTGTGTGCGCTGGTGTTCCTGATCGGCTTCGTCGCCGCCGGGCTGTGGCTGGCGCTGGGCGTGCAGGGCTTCACCCAGCTGTCGGTCACCGATCCGGGGGCGGCGCTCAATCCGTTGCTGGATAAGCAGGTGGCGCAGGACAACGCCGGTTGGCTGGGCAACTACAGCCGCTATCCGATCATGCTGATTGCGCCGGTCGCCGGCATCGTCGGTGCGCTGCTGGCACTGCTTGGTTCCAGTCGCAACAGTGGCGGGGTGAGCTTTCTCGGCACCAGCCTGATGATCGTCGGCAGTATCTGCACTGCGGGCTTCGCGCTGTTCCCCTTCGTCTTTCCGTCGAGCTTCGATCCCGCGTCGAGTCTGACCATGTGGGACGCGGTGTCGAGCCACAAGACCCTGGGCATCATGTTCGTCGTGGCCTGCATCTTCGTGCCGCTGATTCTCTGCTACACGCTGTGGAGCTACATCCGCATGTGGGGCCGGATCAATCAGAAGACCATCGAAGCCAACCCTCACGGCCTGTACTGAATGAGCAAGCGGGCCGTCTGCGCCCGCTTCGCCCCAAGGAGAAACGACTATGTGGTACTTCACCTGGATTCTCGGTGTGCTGCTGGCCTGCAGCTTCGGCATCATCAACGCGCTGTGGCTGGAGGCCACGCAGGATCTGGACGCCGAGCCGTGATGAGCGCGGTTGCCAACGGGTTCTACCGGCCGGCCAGCCGCGTACTGTCGCTGCTGCTGGCCAGCCCACTGGCGCTGGTGTTGCTCATCCATCCGGCCGCGATGCTGGACGGGCAGGGTGGTTACAGCCATCCGCAGCTGATGTTGGTGATGTGGGGGATCTCCATCGGCTTCGTGCACGGAGTCGGGTTCGTCCCGCAGCTCTGGGTGTGGCGTCTGTTATTCCACCCACTGCTCGGCTGGCCGCTGCTGGGGCTGGGCTATCTGATCCTGTGGCAGGCACAGCGCTAAGAGCGGGCATTGCGGTGACTCATCCGCACAGGGGATGACGACGTGCTCGGCGCCATCTTCGACTGCGTCGCCAGCGTCTAACCACCAGGCAGAGCCGGCCTTGACTGAAAAAAGGGTCGCAGACGTTTTGCCGCAGTCAATCCGTCACATTTCGTCCGATTAAATTTGATCATCAGGGAGATAGAGGGCATAGTCGCCGGCACTTTGGAATCACCGACACGGTCGTGCTCATGCGCCAACGCCTCGCACCCCTCGTGCCTCTTGCACTTATCGCCCTGCTGACGGCTTGTGCCGGGCAGTCCATCCAGAACGAGCAGCAGGCTATTTCGCTGCATCTGACGCAGCAGCATCCGCTCGCAGAATTCGATTTCGCCGCCCTCGACAAGAGCGAGGAAGAGTCGCTGGCCGAACTCACCGATGGGCACGATTACCAGCTGCCGCAACTGGCCGACAGCATTCTGGAACGCGGATTCACTCTGGTCGGCACGCCGTACCGTTACGGTGGCAGCTCGGTCAAGACCGGTTTCGACTGCAGCGGCTTCGTCGGCTTCTTGTTCCGCAAGGAAGCCGGCCTCGAACTGCCGCGCTCTACGCGTGAGCTGATCGACCTCGACGCACCCGTGGTCAAACGCGAGGAGCTGGTGCCCGGCGATGTGGTGTTCTTCAACAACCGGGGTCGCGGACGGGTCAGCCACGCCGGCATCTATATCGGCGACGACCAGTTCATCCATGCCTCCAGCAGCCGCAGCGGCGGGGTACGGGTAGACAGCCTGGACGACAAGTACTGGCGCGCCAGCTATATGGAAGCCAAGCGGGTGCTGGCGCTGGCCTCCGTTGAACCGACCACCACCCATCGCTGATCGATGGGTCCTGTGCCGCGGGGTTGCTTAATATCCCGCGTGCCGGCAGAGTGACAGCTCGACCGTCAGGAACGCTCTGCCATGCCCTTTCCGGCTCGCCTTTCGCTGCTTCTGCTGACTGCATTGCTGGCTGCCTGTGCCGGTCGCACACCCCCTCCCGATATTTCCGCCCCAGCCGTACACACCGCGTCGCCGGTTGCCGAAGACGTGCTGTTCAGCGCTCTGGGCCTGGTCGGCACGCCGTACCGCTACGGTGGCAACACCCCGGATAGCGGTTTCGATTGCAGCGGTCTGATCGGCTATGTCTACCGTGGCGCGGCAGGTGTGGCATTACCGCGAACTACCGTGGAAATGAGCCGGATGCGTGCCGCCAACGTCGGGCGCGACGCCCTGCAGGCCGGCGATCTGCTGTTCTTTGCCACCGACGGCGGGCGCCGGGTCAGCCATGCCGCTATCTACGTCGGCGAAGGGCGCTTCGTCCATGCGCCATCCTCCGGCGGCACGGTTCGTCTCGACAGTCTGGCCAATCGCTACTGGCAAAAGACCTATCTCGGTGCCAAGCGCGTTCTCGACAGCGAACGCCTGGCGCGCAACCCTTGAGCGTCGGCCAAGGCTTCACCAGCCCAGGTTGAAGTGCGAGCCCAGCACGAAGCGCCCGTCCGACAGATCCCAACGCTCGACGCAGACCTTCTTCTCGTCGCCCGGGTGCAGCTTCAGCCGGTTGAATGAGTTGGGCGAAGTGCCACGCAGACGGGTCGAGAGCGTGGTGCCGGCCTGCACCATCCAGATCTCGCGAGCGAGCCCGGGATATTGCCTGGACAACGGCAGCACGTAGGGCAGATGAATGTGCCCGCCCATGACCAGATCCAGCCCGTGCTCGGCCCAGCGCTGCAGGGCCGCCTCGGCGCCGTGCTGCAGGTTGCGCAGATCGCTCGGCACCATCGCGCCGAACGGCTGGTGGGCCACCACGATGCGAATCTTGCGAGGGTCGCCATCGGCCAGCCGCTGCGCCACCCGTTCCACTTGCCGCCCCGTCACCACGCCGTCCTTGTGCCGGCGCGGATGGGTGGTGTTGAGTCCGATCACCAGCATCTGCTCGTTCTCGAAAACCGGTTCCAGTTCGTCACCGAAATGCCGACGGTAATTGCCGTAGGGGGTGAACAGGCGGGCGAAGACGTTGTACAGCGGAATGTCGTGATTGCCCGGGATCACCAGTGTATTGCCCACGCCATCGGCCTCCAGTCGGCGGACGAAGGCTGCGGCACTGGCGAACTGGCCGCGGCGGGCGCGCTGGGTGATATCGCCGGAGAACACCAGCAGATCGGCGCGATGCTCGCGTACATGCTCTTCCAGCGCCTGGACCACGGCGGGTTGTTCGGTGCCGAAATGGGTGTCGGAGATCTGCACGATGCTGGTCATGGGCGTGGCTGAAGGTCCTGGCTGTTTGCTGGCATTGTTGCATTCGAAGCCTTTCGCCGTCCGCCGTTCCAAGCGACGAGATGCAAGCGCAGATTGCAGGGTGCTGCGACAACCTCGTGGTTGCGTGAGGTCCGGGCTTGGACTAACCTCCGCGACGCCTCAGGTGCCCCTGGCCTTGTGCCAGATGGGTGAAACAGGGAAGCCGGTCCATTCTCACGAAGATTCCGGCGCTGCCCCCGCAACGGTAGGCGAGACAAGAACCCGCGAAAGCCACTGTGCTGTCGATGCATGGGAAGGTGCGGTTTCGGGATGCCAACGCGTCCGCTCGCAAGCCCGGAGACCGGCCTGTCGCATTCCACGGCAGTGCGGCGGGCGCTGAACGGGGTGTGGTTGCCTGCATCCGCACTCCCTTTGCGATCTCCGTCTGCCTCTATCGACTTTCAGTCGTGCGGGTGGGCACGGCGGAGACCTGAACCTTGACTGGCAAGCCCCGTTTCACGCCAGCGGCCTATGCGCTGCTCGGCAGTTTCCCCTTTTCCATTGGCCAACTGGCCGCCGCCCCGCTGGATCTGCAAGAGCAGGTGGTGACCGCTACTCGCACCGCGCAGACAGCCCAGCAGAGCCTGGCCGCGGTGACGGTGCTCGATCGCGAGCGCATCGAGCGCAGCCAGGCGACTTCATTGCCCGAACTGCTCAAGCAGGTACCGGGCGTATCACTGAGCAACAACGGTGGGCCCGGCAAATCCACCTCGCTGTTCATGCGCGGTACCGAGTCCGACCACGTGCTGGTGATGATCGACGGCATCAAGATCGGTTCGGTGACCGCTGGCGGCGCGGCACTGCAGGATCTGCCGCTGGAGCTGATCGAGCGCATCGAAGTCGTGCGCGGCCCACGTTCCAGCTTGTACGGCTCGGAAGCCATCGGCGGGGTGATCCAGATCTTCACCCGCAAGGGGCGGGGGCAGGGCGTCAAGCCGTTCTTCTCGGCCGGCTATGGCACCCATGACACCTACACGGGCAGCGCCGGCGTTTCCGGCGGCGACGGTCGTGGCTGGTACAGCCTGGGCGTCAGCGGCTCGGACACCGACGGCATCAACGTCAAACCGATGGATGCGAGCGGCTACGAGGGCGATGCCGATGGCTATCGCAACCTGTCCGCGACGCTGAGCGCCGGCTACCGCTTCGACAACGGTCTGGAGCTGGGCGCCAACCTGCTGCAGGCCAAATCCCATAACGACTACGACAGCGTCAATCGCACACGCACTGCCGGCTTCGGCGCCAATGCCGATGGCGAGTCGAAGGTCTTCGGCACCCGTGCGCGCTTCAGTGTACTTGCGCCCTGGCTGGTGACGCTGCAGGCCGGGCGCAGCGAGGACAAATCCGATACCTATCAGGACGGGCGGTTCTACTCGCGCTTCGACAGCCGTCGCGACACGTTCGGCTGGCAGAACGATATCGAGCTGGCCGCCGGGCATACCCTAACCCTGGGCGCCGATCATCAGCGCGACGAGGTCAACGGCAGCACCGCCTATGCCGAGGATGCCCGTGACAACGACGGCTACTTCACCCAGTACCTGGCCGAGGTCGGCCGCCATGACTGGCAGCTGTCGCTGCGACGTGACGACAACGAGCAGTTCGGCCAGCACGACACCGGCAACATCGGCTACGGCTATGCGCTGACCGACTGGCTGCGCGGCACCATCAGCTACGGCACGGCATTCAAGGCGCCGACCTTCAACGAGCTGTACTTCCCCGACTACGGCAATCCGGCGCTGGATGCGGAAACCTCCGAGAGCCTCGAGGTCGGCCTTGCCGGGCAGCATGGCTGGGGCCACTGGGCGGTGAATGCCTATCGCAGCGTAGTCGATGACCTCATCGCCTATGACGCCAGCATTTCCGCGCCGGCCAACGTGCAGGAAGCGTGTATCCGCGGGGTCGAGCTGGTGCTCGGCAGCCAATTGTTCGGCTGGGACTGGAACGCCAACTACAGCCTGCTGGAGCCGGAGAACCGCTCCGCCGGCGCCAACCGCGGCAACGAACTGGCGCGCCGGGCCAAGCAGCTGTTCAACCTCGACGTCGATCGCCGGCTCGGTGCCTTCAGCATCGGCGCCAGCCTGCACGCCGAGGGGCAGCGCTACGACGACCTGGCCAACACCAGCGAGCTGTCCGGCTACGCCACCCTCGATTTGCGTGGCGAGTACCGCATCACCCCGGAGTGGCGCCTGCAGGCGCGCGTCGCCAACCTGCTGGACGCCGATTTTGAGACCGCCGAGGGCTACAACCAGCCCGGCCAGGCCGCTTACCTGAGCGTGCGCTACCAGGCGCTGTAAGACCGCGGCGCGGGCATGTCGCCTGCGCCCACAGAAGGAGACTGCAATGATCAAGCTTGCCCCGAGATACCAGCTGCTGGTCGGCCTCGCGCTTGCCGCGCTGCTGGCCATGACCCGCGGACAGCACTTCGCCAGCGTCAACCTGCCCAGCGCGTCCTGGGCGGTGTTCTTCCTCGCCGGCGTGCTCGTGCGGCCCAAGTGGGTGTTTCCGGCGTTATTCCTCGAAGCCTCGCTGCTGGATTTCGCCGCCATCCAGTGGGCCGGCGTGAGCGACTGGTGCATGTCGCCGGCCTACTGGATGCTGGTGCCGGCCTACGGCTCGCTGTGGCTGGGCGGCCGACTCTACGCCCGCCTGCATCGTGACCAGTTCAGCAGCCTGGCGACGCTGGCGCTGTGCGTGATGGCCAGTGCCTTCGTCTGCTACCTGTTCTCCGGCGGGGGCTTCCTCTATTTCTCCGGGCGCTATCCCGAGCCGACGCTGGCGCTGCTGGCCGAGCGCATCGCCACCTATTACCCGCGTTATCTGTCGACCCTGGCGCTGTATGTCGGCGTCGCCGCGCTGCTGTTTGTCGGCCTGCGTGCCTGGGGCGGGCAGCGTGACGAGGCCCGCGCATGAGCGAATCGACCGAGCGCGATGATCGCCATAAGGCGCGCATGCAGCGCAAGAAGGCGCTGATCGACGAGAAGATCGCCGAGGCGCAGGACGAGTACGGCCTGCTGCTGGTGCACACCGGCAACGGCAAGGGCAAGAGCAGTTCGGCCTTCGGCATGGTCGCGCGCGCGCTCGGCCATGGCATCAAGGTCGGCGTGGTGCAGTTCATCAAGGGCGCGGCCAGCACCGGCGAGGAGGCGTTCTTCCGGCGCTTTCCGGGCGAGGTTCGCTACCACGTGATGGGCGAGGGCTTCACCTGGGAAACTCAGGATCGCCAGCGCGATATCGCCAAAGCCCGCGAAGCCTGGGCGGTCGCGGCCGGGCTGCTGGCCGATCCCGAGATCGGCCTGGTGGTGCTCGACGAACTGAACATCGCGCTGAAGTACGGCTATCTGGAGCTGGCGCCGGTGCTCGCCGACATCGAGTCGCGACCGCTGCTGCAGCACGTGGTAGTCACCGGTCGCGGCGCCCCGGCGGGTCTGATCGAGGCGGCGGACACCGTCACCGAGATGGGCCTGATCAAGCACGCGTTCAAGGCGGGCGTGAAGGCGCAGAAAGGCGTCGAGTTCTGATGCTGGCGCTCATGGGACGTGTAGAGTGGATGACGCCTTTTTCATCCGCCACCGGCTGTATCGGTGGATGGGTGAAGCGTCATCCACCCTACGATGACGGGAGGCTGCGATGAATGACAGAAACTGCCCGGCGCTGTTGATTGCTGCGCCGGCTTCCGGCCAGGGCAAGACCACCGTCACCGCCGCGCTGGCGCGGTTGCATGCTCGGCAGGGCAAGCGCGTGCGGGTGTTCAAGTGTGGACCGGACTTTCTCGACCCGATGATCCTCGCGCGTGCCAGCGGGCGGCCGGCCTATCAGCTCGATCTGTGGATGGTCGGCGAGGACGAATCGCGGCGTCTGCTCTGGGAAGCGGCGGGCGAGGCCGACCTGATCCTCATCGAAGGCGTGATGGGCCTGTTCGATGGTGGGCCCTCGGCGGCCGATCTGGCGCGGCGCTTCGGCGTGCCGGTGCTGACGGTGATCGATGGCTCGGCCATGGCGCAGACCTTCGGCGCGCTGGCCCACGGTCTGAAGAGCTTCCAGCCGGACCTGCCGTTCGCCGGCGTGCTGGCCAACCGGGTCGGCAGTGCGCGACACGGCGAGATCCTGCGCGACAGCCTGCCAGAGGCGATCCGCTGGTACGGTGCCTTGCCGCGCAGCGCCGAGGTGGAGCTGCCAAGCCGGCACCTGGGGCTGGTGCAGGCCGAGGAACTGGCTGATCTGGACGCCCGCCTGAACGCTGCGGCCGACTCCCTGGCGCAGAGTGCGGACACCGAGCTGCCTCCCGCAGTCACGTTCGTTGCGCCGAGCGGCGCACCACTCGAGCCGTTGCTGGCGGGCGTACGCATCGGCGTGGCGCGTGATGCCGCCTTCGCCTTTGTCTATCAGGCCAATCTCGACCTGCTGCAGGCGCTGGGCGCCGAGCTGCTGTTCTTCTCACCGCTGGGCTTCGCTCGGCTGCCAGCGGTGGACAGCCTCTATCTGCCAGGCGGCTATCCCGAACTGCATCTGCGTGCGTTGTCGCGCAACGCGCCAATGGCCGAGGCGATCCGCGCGCATCATGCCGCCGGCAAGCCGATCCTCGCCGAGTGCGGCGGCATGCTTTACCTGCTCGACGGGCTCACCGATGCGGCGGGCGAGCGCGGCGACATGCTCGGCCTGCTGCCCGGCGAGGCGCGCATGCAGAAGCGCCTGACCGCCCTGGCGCTGCAGGAAGTCGAGCTGCCGGAAGGGCGGCTGCGCGGCCACACCTTCCATCATTCCGCGCTGGAGTCGCCACTCGAGCCTGTGGCTCGCGGCGTGTGCCCGAACTACAAGCGCACGGCCGAAGCGGTCTTCCGAGATGGGCGACTGACGGCGTCCTATATCCACTTCTACCTGCCGTCCGATCCGGCGGCGGCCGCGGCGCTGTTCAAGCCATGAGCGCGCACGCCTTCAGCGCCGAGGAGCGCGCCGCGGTCTACCGCGCCATCGGTGAGCGCCGCGACATGCGCCATTTCGCCGGTGGCGAGGTGGCGCCGGAGCTGTTGTCGAGACTGCTCAACGCCGCGCACCAGGCCCCCAGCGTCGGGCTGATGCAGCCCTGGCGCTTTATCCGCATTACCCGCGCCGAGTTGCGCACGGCCATCGCCGAGCTGGTCGGCGAGGAACGTCAGCGCACGGCTGTGGCGCTCGGCGAGCGTTCCGCCGAGTTCATGCGGCTCAAGGTCGAGGGTATTAATGACTGCGCCGAACTGCTGGTTGCCGCGTTGATGGATGGCCGTGAGCGGCACGTCTTTGGCCGTCGTACGCTGCCGGAAATGGACCTCGCCTCGCTGGCCTGCGCGATCCAGAACCTCTGGCTCGCGGCGCGGGCGGAAGGGCTGGGCATGGGCTGGGTGTCACTGTTCGATCCGGCGGCGCTGGCGACCCTGCTCGGCATGCCGGACGGTGCCAAGCCGGTGGCGCTCCTCTGCCTGGGTCCAGTGCACGAATTCTATCCGGCACCGATGCTGGCACTGCAAGGCTGGACGCAGCCGCGGCCACTGCACGAACTGGTGTTCGAGAACGCTTGGGATGAACGCTCATGAGCATGGTGTTGAGCTGTCTGGCCGGCGTTGTGCTGGATGCACTGTTCGGAGAGCCGAAGCGCGCGCACCCGCTGGTGGCTTTCGGTCGCCTGGCTGACCGCGTGGAACGGCATTTCAACGGCCCGCAGGGCCGCGGCTGGCGTAGCCACGGCGTGACCGCCTGGGCGCTGGCGGTACTGCCGCTGACGGGGATCGCCTGGCTGCTCAGCCTGCTGCCGGGCATCGGTTGGCTGGTGGAGATCGTGCTGCTCTATCTGGCGCTGGGCCTGCGCAGCCTCGGCGAGCACGCGCTGCCGGTAGCGCAGTCGCTGTGGCGCAATGACTTGGCCGAAGCGCGCAAACGCGTCGGCTGCATCGTCAGCCGCGACACCACGCAGTTGGACGAACAGGGCGTGGCCCGTGCCGCCACCGAGTCGGTGCTGGAGAACGGTAGCGATGCGGTGTTCGCCGCGCTGTTCTGGTTTGCCGTCGCCGGCGCGCCGGGCGTGGTGCTATATCGCCTGAGCAATACGCTGGATGCCATGTGGGGTTATCGCAATGCACGTTTCGAACGCTTCGGTTGGGCCGCGGCGCGCATCGACGACGTGCTCAACTTCGTGCCGGCGCGGCTGGTGGCGCTGACCTATGCGCTGCTTGGGCGAACCCGCTACGCGTTGCATTGCTGGCGCACCCAGGCGCCACGGTGGGACAGCCCCAACGCCGGTCCGGTGATGGCCGCCGGCGCCGGTGCGTTGGGCGTGGAGCTGGGCGGGCCGGCGATCTATCAGGGCGAGCTGCACGCGCGGCCGCGGCTCGGCCAGGGCAAGCCGCCGCAGGCGCGGGATATCGAGCGCGCCCTGGATCTGGTCTGGGCGGGCGTCGGCGTCTGGCTGCTGGCTCTACTGGTAGGAGCCTGGCTACATGCTTGAGCACGGTGGACGTCTGCGCGCCGCGGCGCAGCATTACGGTATTGCGTTGGCCGACTGGCTCGACCTGTCCACCGGTGTCGCGCCTCATCCTTTGGCATTGCCGGCGATTCCGCTCAGCGCCTGGGCGCGCTTGCCGGAGTCCGATGACGGCCTGGAGGCGGCGGCGCGGGATTACTACGGCGCCCGCGACCTGCTCGCCGTAGCCGGCTCGCAGGCGGCGATCCAGGCACTGCCGCGTTTGCGCCGGCGGGCGCGGGTTGGCGTCGTCTCGCCCTGTTACGCCGAGCATGCCGAGGCCTGGCGCCGAGAAGGGCACCAACTGCTGGAACTGAGCGAGGCCGGCGTGCCGCAGGCGCTCGATCAGCTCGACGTGCTGGTGGTGGTCAACCCCAACAACCCGACCGGCCAGCTGATCGCGCCGCGGCGCCTGCTCGAGTGGCACGCCGCACTGGCGGCCTGCGGTGGCTGGCTGGTGGTGGACGAAGCCTTCATGGACTGCACGCCCCAGTACAGCCTGGCCGGGCACAGCCAGCTGCCCGGGCTGATCGTGCTGCGTTCGTTCGGCAAGTTCTTCGGGCTGGCGGGCGCGCGGCTGGGCTTCGTCCTCGCCCACGCCGGCTTGCTGCGGGCGCTGGCCGAGCTGCTCGGACCGTGGACGGTCAATGGTCCGACGCGCCTGCTCGGTGCGACCCTGCTGGCCGATCGGGCGGGGCAGCAGCATCAGCGTGAGTCTCTGCACGCTGATGGCCAGCGCCTGGCTGACCTGCTGCGCCGGCATGATCTGGCGCCACTGGGCGGCTGCGCACTGTTCCAGTGGTGGGTCAGCGCCGATGCGCCGTCGCTGCACGATTTCCTCGCCCGTCGCGGCATTCTCACGCGCCTGTTCGAACAACCTTCCAGCGTGCGCTTCGGTCTGCCGGGTGCGGAGGGCTGGACGCGGCTGGAACAGGCGCTGCAATCGTTCCGGGAGCAACATCCATGACCACACTGATGGTGCAGGGCACTACGTCCGACGCCGGCAAGAGCACGCTGGTGACCGCGCTGTGCCGCTGGCTGGCTCGCCAGGGCGTTGCCGTCGTGCCGTTCAAGCCGCAGAACATGGCGCTCAACAGCGCGGTGACCGCCGATGGCGGCGAGATCGGCCGGGCCCAGGCGGTGCAGGCGCAGGCGGCGAACCTTGCGCCGCACACCGATATGAATCCGGTGCTCTTGAAGCCCAACAGCGACATCGGCGCCCAGGTGATCATCCACGGCCGCGCGGTGACCAGCATGGATGCGGCCGCCTACCACGACTACAAGCGCGTGGCGCTGCAGGCGGTGCTCGACTCGCACCGGCGGCTGTCCGCGGCGTATCGCGTGGTGATGGTCGAGGGCGCCGGCTCGCCCGCCGAGATCAACCTGCGCGCCGGCGACATCGCCAACATGGGCTTCGCCGAGGCGGTGGACTGCCCGGTGATCCTGATCGCCGACATCGACCGGGGCGGCGTGTTCGCCCATCTGGTCGGCACCCTGGCCTTGCTCTCCGAAAGCGAGCAGGCACGGGTGCAGGGCTTCGTCATCAACCGTTTTCGCGGCGATATCGCGCTGTTGCAGCCCGGCCTCGACTGGCTGGAGCAGCGCACCGGCAAGCCGGTGCTGGGCGTGCTGCCGTACCTGATGGATTTCCATCTGGAGGCCGAGGATGCCATCGACCTGCGCCAGGCCAGCACGACCGGCGACGTACTGAAGGTGGTGGTGCCGGTGCTGCCGCGCATCAGCAACCACACCGACTTCGACCCGCTGCGCCTGCACCCGCAGGTCGATCTGCAATTCGTCGGCCCCGGGCAGGCGATCCCCGCCGCCGATCTGATCATCCTGCCTGGCTCGAAAAGCGTGCGTGCCGATCTCGCCTGGCTGCGTGCCAATGGCTGGGAAGCGGCGATCCATCGGCACCTGCGCTACGGCGGCAAGCTGCTCGGCATCTGCGGCGGCCTGCAGATGCTCGGCACGCGCATCGCTGACCCGCTCGGGCTGGAAGGCGCAGCGGGCGAAAGCACCGGGCTTGGTCTGCTGGACTTCGCCACCACGCTCGAGGCCGACAAGCAGCTGCGCAACGTCACCGGCCGGCTGCGGCTGGACGGTGCCGCGGTGAGTGGTTACGAGATCCATGCGGGGGTCAGCAGTGGCCCGGCACTCGAGCAGCCAGCCGTACAGCTGGACGACGGGCGCGGCGACGGCGCCATCAGCGCCGATGGCCAGATTCTCGGCACTTATCTGCACGGCCTGTTCGAAGGTCCCGATGCCTGCGCCGCGCTATTGGGCTGGGCGGGGCTCGCGGCGGTGGAGCGCATCGACTACCACGCGCTGCGCGAGCGCGACATCGAGCGTCTGGCCGATCTGGTCGAGGCGCATCTGGACACCGCGCGGCTGCGCCAACTCTGCGGACTGGAAGGCTGAACATGCTCGAACTGATTCTTGGCGGCGCCCGCTCGGGCAAGAGCCGCTTTGCCGAGCGTCTGGCTGCCGAAAGCGGCCTTCCGGTCACCTATATCGCCACCAGCCGGGCACTGGATCACGAGATGGCCGAGCGCATCGTCCATCACCGTGAGCGTCGCCCTGCGCACTGGGCGCTGGTCGAGGAGCCGCTGCAGCTGGCGCGGGTACTGCGCAAACAGGCGGCGGCGGGGCGCTGCCTGCTGGTCGACTGCCTGACGCTCTGGCTGACCAACCTGCTGATGCTGGACGACCATGCACGGTTGGCCGAGGAGCGCGATGCCTTCCTCGAATGCCTGGGCGAACTGCCGGGGCGAATCATCCTGGTCAGCAACGAAACCGGCCTCGGTGTGGTGCCGCTGGGTGAGCTGACCCGGCGCTATGTGGACGAGGCCGGCTGGTTGCACCAGGCCGTGGCCGAACGGGCACAGCGGGTGACCTTCATGGTCGCCGGGCTGCCCATGACCTTGAAGGGAGTGCAGTGATGCACGATTGGTGGAATGGACCCTGCCGGCCGCTGGACGAGCTGTCCCGCGAGCAGGCCCTGCAACGCCAGGCACAGCTGACCAAGCCGCAGGGCGCGCTCGGGCAGCTGGAGCATCTGGCGGTGCAACTGGCGGCGCTGCAGGGCTGTGCGCGGCCGCAGGTCGAGCGTGTACACGTCAGCGTGTTCGCCGGCGATCACGGCGTGGTGGCGGAGGGCGTCTCGGCCTACCCGCAGTCGGTGACGGGCGAGATGCTGCGCAATTTCGTGCGAGGTGGCGCGGCGCTGAGCGTGCTGGCGCGGCGGCTGGACGCGCCGCTGGAAGTGATTGATCTCGGTACCGTCGAGCCGCTGCAGCTGGACGGGGTCAGTCATCTGCGGCTCGGCCCGGGCACCGCCAATTTCGCGCGCGAAGCGGCGATGAGCGATGAGCAGTTGCGCCTGGCGCTGGCCGCTGGACGCGACAGTGCACGGCGGGCGGCAGGTCGCGCGGCCCAGTTGTTCATCGGTGGCGAGATGGGCATCGGCAACACCAGCAGCGCCAGTGCGCTCGCCGCGGCATTGCTGCCGCGCTCGCCGCTGATGCTGGTCGGCCCCGGTACCGGTCTGGACCATGGCGGCGTGCGCCACAAGCTGGAAGTGATCCAACAGGCGCTGCGCCTGCATGGCGGGCATTGCAGCGGGCCGCTGGAAACCTTGCGCCGCCTCGGTGGCTTCGAAGTGGCCGCGCTGACGGGGGCCTATCTCGCCTGTGCGCAACTGGGTATTGCGGTATTGGTAGACGGCTTCATCTGCAGCGCCGCCGCGCTTTGTGCGGTGCGCCTGAATCCGGCGTGCCGTCCGTGGCTGATCTTCGCCCATCGCTCCGCCGAGCCGGGACATCTGGCCGTGCTGCAGGCGCTCGACGCCGCACCGCTGCTCGACCTTGGCCTGCGTCTGGGCGAGGGCAGCGGTGCGGCGCTGGCGGTGCCGCTGCTGCAGCAGGCCTGCGCACTGCACAACGAGATGGCGACCTTCGCCGAGGCAGCCGTTTCGGACCGGCTGGCATGACGGCGCGCATCGACCTGCTGCGCCACGGTGAAACCGAACGCGGCGGCGGTTTTCGCGGCAGCCTCGACGATGCGCTGACCCCCCGCGGCTGGCAGCAGATGCGTGATGCGGTGGCAGGCGCCGGACCCTGGGACGTACTGGTCAGCTCGCCCTTGCAGCGCTGCGCGGCCTTCGCGCGGGATCTTGCCGAGCGAAGCAGGCTGCCGCTGTATCTGGACGCCGACCTGCGGGAGCTGCATTTCGGTGAGTGGGAAGGGCGCAGCGCCGCCGAGCTGATGCAGGTCGACGCCGACGCCCTGGGTCGTTTCTGGGCCGATCCCTACGGTTACACCCCGCCGGGCGGCGAGCCCTTGTTGCACTTCGAGCAACGGGTGCTGGCCGCGCTGCAGCGGCTGCAACGGCGCTTCGCGCGCCAGCGCCTGCTGGTGGTGGGGCATGCCGGTGTCATGCGGCTGTTGCTGGCGCGGCAGCGGGGATTGCCGCGCGAACGCTTGCTCGAGGTGGTAGTCGCCCACGGCGAACTGCTGCCGCTGCGCGTTTCACGGCCTGGTGCGGTTGGCGCCGCCGGCTGCACGTCCTGAATCCAATCGTGGAACGCTCATGTTGCCTTTCCTGATCGCCGCGCAGTTTCTCACCAGCCTGCCGATCCGGCTGCCCGCAATGCCGACGCCGGAACAGCAGGGCCGCTCACTGCTGCATTACCCGACGGTAGGTCTGTTGCTGGGGGCGTCGCTTTGTCTGGCCGCGCTGCTGCTGGATGGCGCGGCGCCCTTGCTGCAGGCCGCACTGTTGCTGACGCTGTGGGTAGGTTTAACCGGTGCGCTGCATCTCGATGGCCTGGCCGACAGCGCCGACGCCTGGCTGGGCGGCTTCGGTGACCGCGAGCGCACGCTGGCCATCATGAAGGACCCGCGCAGCGGCCCGGTTGCCGTGGTGGTGCTGGTGCTGGTGCTGCTGTTGAAGTTCGCTGCATTGCTGGCGCTGCTGCAGGCCCAGCAGTATTCGGCGTTGCTGCTGGCGCCGCTGCTGGGGCGCGCAGCGTTACTGGCGCTGTTTCTCGGTACCGACTATGTGCGCGCCAACGGGCTCGGCCAGGCACTGGCGGCGAATCTGCCGCGCTCGTGGGCGCGCGGAGTGCTGGCATTGGTCGCCGCAGGCTGCCTGCTGTACGGCATGACCGGGCTGAGCGCGCTGGTGCTGGCGGTGCTGACTTTCCTTGTCCTGCGTCGCGCCATGTTGCGTCGCCTCGGCGGCACCACCGGCGATACGGCCGGCGCGTTGCTCGAGCTGCTCGAATGCGCGGTGTTGGTAGGGCTGGCGCTGACGCTGTAGCGCTTCGCTGGCGCCGAGCTACTCCTCGAAGCGACCGGTGGCGTCACGATCGCGCTCGTAGTGTCGGGCGAGCGGGAACGGAGGCAACCAGGACTCGCGGCGGATGATCCAGCTTTCGTAGGTGGGCGTCAGCTGATCCGGGGCATCCAGGGCGCCCAGATTCACCTCAATCTCGTCACCCGTGCGGGCGAAGACCGAGGAACCGCAGCGGGGACAGAAGAATCGCCCGGCATAGTCGCGTGTTTCGCCGGTGATGGTTACCGCATCCTCCGGGAAAATCGCCGACGCATGAAAGAGCGCCCCATGATGCTTGCGGCAGTCGAGACAGTGACATAGACCGACCCGGTACGGGCGGCCCGACGCCACAATGCGCACGTTGCCGCACAGGCAACCGCCGGTGAATCGCTCCATGCTGCGTCTCCTCTAGGGTTGAGTTGATGCACCAGCCTTGGCTTGTCGCGTCGAGAACGCAAGTCTCGCGCGTGCGCGGTCTGCCGTGAGCCGGTCATGACGCTGGTGGTGAACATCGCAAGCTGAACGATCTCGCGGGCCCGCCGGCTGCCGCCGCGCCTGCGTGCGGATTGCCGCTCATGGCGCGATGACCGGCGCATGTTCCGCCATCAGTTCGGCGATCCAGTCGATGAACACGCGCAGTTTTGCGCTGACATGCCGGTTCGGAGGGAAAGCCACATACAGAGGCATCGGCTCTAGTTGCCAGTCCTCGAACAGGGGCATCAGCTCGCCGCGCGCCCGATGGGGCGTAGCCATGTAGTCCGGTAGCCAGAGGATCCCCAGACCGGCCAGACCAGCGGCGAGATAGGCGTTGCCGTCGTCGACCGCCAGCACGTAGCGCCCCAGCACTTTGATCGATTCGCCGTTGCAGTGCATGGCGTACGGGAAGGCCTTGCCGAAGCGTGCCCACAGGAAGCCCACGATGCGGTGATGCGAGTCTTTCAGGTCCCGCGGGTGTGCCGGCGCGCCGGCGCGCTCCAGGTAGCTTGGCGCGGCGTAGACGCCAAGCTGCAGGTCGCCGACGTGCCGGGCGATCAGCGACTGGTCGGTGATCTCACCGCCGCGCACGACGCAATCCACGTTTTCGCCGATCAGGTCGACGGTGCGGTCGCTTACGCCCATGTCGAGCTGGATGTCGGGGTACTTCGCGTGGAAGGCCGGCAATGCCGGAACCAGAATCATGCGTGCCAGCGGGCTGGGCACATCCACCCGCAAGCGGCCCCGGGGCAACGCCGCTGCGCTGGACAGGCTGGTCTCGGCGTCGTCCAGGTCGGCCAGCAGGCGCACCACGCGCTCGTAGTAGGCAGCGCCGTCGGCGGTGACGTTGACCTTGCGTGTGGTGCGGTTGAGCAGCCTGACGCGCAGCCGGGCCTCCAGCTGCTGCACCAGTTGCGTCACGCTGGTCTTGCTCATGTGCAAGGTTTGCGCCGCCTTGGTGAAGCTGCCGGTTTCCACTACACGAGCGAATGCCCGCATCGCGTCGAAACGATCCATTTCTGCTTCCGCTGTTGGGTGATTGTTTGGGTTTTACGAACAGTGTTGGTTGGAGCTGCGAGTTTATCCCCACGGCAGGCGCTCCTACAGTGCTTCCTCGTTCGATAACGGGTCGGCATCGGCCCAGCGATGGAGGTAACTCATGGTCAAGCGTGACGTCGTTTTTCCGCCTGGGCGCCAGGCGCTCTATGAACGCAATCGCTATTCGCCGGCGATCCGCGCCAACGGCTTGCTGTTCGTTTCCGGTCAGGTGGGCAGCCGCGAGGACGGCTCGCCCGAGCCCGAGCTGGAAGCGCAGGTCCGCCGCGCCTTCGACAACCTGCAAGCGATCCTGGCGGCGGCAGGCTGCACGTTCGACGACGTGATCGACGTGACGGTGTTCCTCGTCGACCCTGCGGCGACGTTCGAGCGAATCTGGAAGGTGGTGCCGGAGTATTGGGGCGAAGCGCCGCATCCGACGCTGACCGCTGTTGGCGTGACCTGGCTTTACGGCTTCCAGTTCGAGATCAAGGTGATTGCCAAACTGCCGGAGTCGGCCGAGGGTTGACCCGGCTCAGCCCAGCAGGGCCACCGTCTTGATCTGCGCCCATAGTGCCTGGCCCGGCGCGATGGCCAGTTGATCCGCCGAGCGGCGCGTGATGCGCGCCAGCAAGGGCGTGCCGCCGGCGTCCAGGCGGACCAGCACATGCGCCGGTGTATCGGCGGCGACGATGGCCTCGACGCGGGCAGGCAGCAGGTTGGTGATGCTGCTGCCGGAGGCGCGCTCCAGCGCCAGGCTGACATCGCGCGCATGCACGCGAAAGCGCAGCCGCTGGCCCGGTGCTTCGGAACGCAGCGAAACCAGCACCTCGCCGCCGGGAAAGGTCAATCGGGTCAGGTGGTAATCCTGGTCATGCTCGGCAATCTCCGCCTCGACCACCACGCCGGCGTCGTCGCTGAAGGCGGTGGGCAGGTCCAGACGCGCCAGCGTCTCGCGCAGTTCGCCCTGAGCGATGGCGCGGCCCTGTTCCAGCAGCACCACATGATCGGCCAGCCGCGCCACCTCGTCGGGTGAATGGCTGACATAGAGCACCGGAATATCCAGCTCGTCGTGCAGGCGTTCCAGGTAGGGCAGTATTTCGTTCTTGCGCTTGAGATCCAGCGCCGCCAGCGGTTCGTCCATCAGCAGCAGGCGCGGACTGGTGAGCAGTGCGCGGGCGACGCCGACACGCTGGCGCTCGCCGCCGGACAGCCGTTCGGGCATGCGTTCGAGCAGGTGCTCGATGCCCAGCAGTTGCACGATGTGGTTCCAGTCCACGCGGCGCTCGGCAGCCGCTACGCGGCGCATGCCGAACTGCAGATTGCGGCGCACCGACAGGTGGGCGAACAGGTTGGCCTCTTGGAATACATAGCCAATGGCGCGCCGGTGTGGTGGTACGAACAGGCCGCGGGCGCTGTCCTGCCAGCATTCGCCGTTGATCTGCAGTCGCCCCTGGCCGGTGCGCTCCAGGCCGGCGATGCAGCGCAGACAGGTGGTTTTCCCCGAGCCGGAGTGGCCGAACAGGGCGGTGACGCCGCGGCCGGGTAGCTGCAGATCGACGTCCAAAGTGAAGTCGGCATAGTCCAGGCGAAAGCGCGCGTGAATCCCGTTGTCGTTTTCCGTCCGGCTCATCCGCGCCATCCTTGTCGAATACGGCTGCCGTACAGCACCAGCAGCACGAGGAAGGAGAACAGCAGCATGCCGCCGGCCAGCCAGTGCGCCTGGGCGTACTCCATGGCCTCGACATGGTCGTAGATCTGCACCGACACCACGCGGGTCTTTTCCGGGATGTTGCCGCCGATCATCAGCACCATGCCGAATTCGCCGACCGTATGCGCGAAGCCGAGGATGCTGGCGGTGACGAAGCCCGGTCGCGCCAGCGGCAGCACGACGCTGAAGAAGCAGTCCAAGGGACTCGCGCGCAGGGTCGCGGCGGCTTCCAGCGGACGTTCGCCGATGGCCTCGAAGGCGTTCTGTAACGGCTGCACGACGAAAGGCATGGAGTAGAGCACCGAACCCACCACCAGGCCGGCGAAGCTGAACGGCAGCAGGCCCAGACCGAGGCTCTGGGTCAGCTGGCCGACCAGACCGTTTGGCCCCATCGCTACCAGCAGGTAGAAACCCAGCACCGTCGGCGGCAGCACCAGTGGCAGCGCCACCACCGCACCGATCGGTCCGCGCCACTTCGAGCGCGTGCGCGCCAGCCACCAGGCCAGTGGCGTGCCGAGCAGCAACAGCAGCACGGTGGTGACGCTGGCCAGCTTGATGGTCAGCCAGATTGCCGCGAGGTCGGCGCCGTCGAGCATCGTCAGTGCCTCATTCCACGGCGTAGCCGTAATCGCGGATCACCGCTTGGGCGGTTTCGCCCTTGAGGTAGTCGAGCAGCGCCTGCGCCGCCGGGTTGTCCTTGCCGTGCTCGAGCAGCTGAGCGTCCTGGCGGATCGGCGCATGCTGGTCAGCCGGTACGATCCAGGCCGAGCCCTGGGCGATGCGGCCCCCTTCGCTCACCTGCGAGAGGGCGACGAAGCCCAGCTCGGCGTTGCCGCTGGCAACGAACTGGTGAGTCTGCGCGATGTTCTCACCCTGCACGAAGCGCGGTTGCAGGCGCTCGCGCAGGCCCAGGCGTTCCAGCGTCTGCAGCGCAGCGGCGCCATAGGGTGCGGTCTTGGGGTTGGCCACGGCCAGGTGGCGGAAGTCGCCTTCGGCCAGGATGCGACCCTGGGGGTCGACGTAGTCCGCACGCGGTGACCACAGCACCAGGCTGCCGATCGCATAGGTGAAGCGGCTGCCAGCCACGCCCTGGCCCTCGCTTTCGAGGCGCTGCGGGGTCTGGTCGTCGGCGGCCAGCAGCACGTCGAACGGCGCGCCATTGTTGATCTGCGCGTAGAACTTGCCGGTGGCGCCGAAGGCCAGCACGGCGCGGTGGCCGGTGTCGCGGGCAAAGGCAGCGGCGATCTTCTGCATCGGCGCGGTGAAGTTGGCGGCAACCGCCACCTGCACGTCGTCGGCGACGGCGGTCAGCGGTAGGCAGAGCAGCAGGGCGCTGTAGAAGCGGCGGATGGGGTGCATGTCGACTCCTTTCAATCGATGGCGATGATGACGTGAGACGCCTTGATCAGCGCCGTGCAGGGCTGGCCGACCGCCAGGCCGAGTTCTTCGACGCTTTCTTTGGTGATCACCGCGCCGAGGGTGCGCTCGCCCGGCAGCAGCAGCTTGACCTCGCTGTTCACCGCGCCGGGCAGCAGCGCGCTGATGGTGCCGGTGAGGCGGTTGCGTGCGCTGACCTTCACCTGCGGGTCGGGCGAGAGCAGCACGAAGCTGGCCTTGATCAGCGCGATGGCGGTCTTGCCGACCTCAAGCTGCAGCTCGTCGATGCTGTCGTTGGTCAGGGAGGCGGTGATGGTCTGGCCGGCGCCGATGTCCAGGCTCAGGCTGCCATTGACGGCGCCCTTGCTGACAGCGGTGATGCGGCCACGGAACTGGTTGCGCGCGCTGGTCTTCATGGCGATGGCCCTCAGCAGCCGGTCGATGTCGTCGAAACCCTCGATGCCTTCGGCGATCTGGGCAAGGAAGCGCTCGTACTCGGCCTGCATGCGCCGCCAGACATGCAGCATCTCCCGGCCGAAGTCAGTCAGGCGTGTGCCGCCGCCCTGAGCGCCACCGGCCGAGCAGATCACCAGCGGTCGCTCGGACAGGTTGTTCATGGCGTCCACCGCATCCCAGGCCGCTTTGTAGCTCAGCTTGATCGCCTTGGCGGCGCGGCTGATGGAACCGGTGGCCTCGATCTGCTCCAGCAGGTCGATGCGCTTGCCGCCCAGATAGCCCTTCTCGCCGCGGTTGAACCACAGCTGGCCGTCCACCCGCAGGGGCAGCTGTGCATCGCTCATCGTTTGCTCCGTCGAACCGGCTGGTCGCCGGTTCGCTCCTGTGCCACCTGAAGAACGGCTCATGGGTGATCCGCGGCTACTGGGAAAGGTGGCATTCTGGAATGCGCTATATCGTTTTGTATATAGCGCTGCGGAGGTATACCCGTCAGCCGGCGCTAGCGTGGGGCAGCGTCGTCGGCCGCGTTACGCTCCGCCGCAACACGGCGTGTGCGGTTCGCCGCTCGTTTGTGCGTTCGTCTGGAGCTTCCAGGCCCAGGCGAACACCAGCAGGCCGCCGAGTGCAGTCGCTGCGCCGATGTAGCCTGTGGAGGTCCAGCCGAAACCGGCGCTGATCGCCAGCCCGCCGAGCCAGGGGCCGAGGGCGTTGGCGATGTTGAAGGCGGCGTGGTTGGAGGCTGCGGCAAGCGTCTGGGCATCCGTGGCGACGTCCATCAGATGGGTCTGCAGAGCCGGTGACAGCGAAACCATGGTGCCCACCGCGAATACCGCCGGAAAGATCGTCCACGTCGAATGCGCCGCTAGCGGGAATACCAGCAGCACCAGCGCGCTCCACAGCAACAGCCAGGCGACGGCCTGAAAGCGCAGGCGGTCGAACAGCCAGCCGCCGGCCATGTTGCCGATGATGCCGCCGAGGCCGAACGCGGCGAGGGCAAAGGGAATCCAGCCGGCATTGACGCGGGTGACTTCCAGCAGCGTCGGGGCCATGTAGCTGAACACGCAGAACATGCCGGCGAAACCGATCGAGCTGATCGCCAGGGCCAGCCAGACCTGCGGCCGATGGAATGCGCGGATCTCGTGCAGCGGACTGTTGCGCGGCTCGTCCTGATTGAGCGGCAGGAACAGTGCCACCAGTAGCACGGTGAGCAACGCGATCGCGCCGACGAGGGCGAAGGCGTAGCGCCAGCTCAGCCATTGGCCGAGCCAGGTAGCGATCGGATTGCCGATCAGGATCGCCACCGTCAGGCCCATCAGTACGCGGGCCACGGCCTGGGCGCGCTTGTCCGGTGCGACCATCGAGGCAGCCACCAGCATCGCCACACCGAAGTAGGCACCGTGCGGCAGGCCGGTGACGAAGCGGAAGGCCATCAGCGTGTGATAGTCCGGCGCCAGGGCGCTGGCGAAGTTGCCCAGGGCGAAGAAGCCCATCAGCAGCAACAGCAGATGGCGGCGGAACAGCCGCGAACCGAGGATCGCCAGCAGCGGCGCACCGACCACCACGCCGAGCGCGTAGGTGCTGATCACATGGCCGACCTGCGGCTCGCTGATGGCCAGGCCGCGGGCCACCTCGGGCATCAGACCCATGATGGCGAACTCGCCGGTGCCGATGGCGAAACCACCCATGGCCAGCGCCAGTTCGATCAGCAGGACGGCGCGCGCGGAAAGGGCTGGCGTCGTTGCGGTGGCTTGCGCCGTCATGGTCACCTCGAGGAATGGGAAGGGGCCGGCATTATTCACCGGCGGGCGTACCGGTAAAGCCCGGAATGCAGTGCTTGCCGCTGGCTCAGGCTGAATGGATTGCATGGGCGCGCAGGAGTTCGGCGCAATCGGGTGAAAACGCTGGATGGTCGCATTCCAGCGGTGCTGGCAGTGCATTTTCTGACCTATCGGACAGGCGGTATGGCTCGCTGCCATCATTTGCCGGCCATCCTTGATTCTGATCAGGGAGACCGGCTGGTCACCTCCGTATTTTGCGACCTGAAACTGGATGTTCTGCAGTTGCCGGTGGCTCACGACAGACAGGCGTAGCGCTTGATTCTGACGAGAGGTCGAGCGGCTTCGTGCAGATCCTGCGAATCGCCTAGGACCTCCCCATGAAAATGCTCTTCCTGCCCGCCGAGTCACTGATGAATCGGCTCAGTTATCCGATCAAGTTCGGCCTGCTCGGGCTGCTGGTGTTTCTCGCCTTCGCCAGCCTGATGCTGACGCTCGCCGGCCAGCTCAACCACACCATCGAGCGTTCGGAGAATGAGCTGGTCGCCTCCGCGCTGTCGCGGCCGATGGCCAAGCTGGTGGAGCTGACCCAGCAGCACCGTGGCATGTCGTCGATGCTGCTGGGCGGCAACGCTTCACTGGCCAGCCGTCGCAGTGAGCGCGAGGCGGATATCGAGGGCGCGCTGGCGCTGCTCAACCGCACCCTGGCCGAGGACAAGCGTGCGCTGCGTCAGTGGCAGGACATCGCCAGCGCCTGGGCGGAAATCCGGCGTGACGGCCTGAGCTGGACCCAGGCCCGCAACTTCCAGGCACATACCGCGCTGATCGCCGATCTGCTGAGCTTCCAGACTCAGCTGGCCGATGCCTACGGTCTGACCTTCGATCCCGAGGCGGAAACCTTCTATCTAATGTCTGCCGCGTTGAACCACATGCCCAGCCTGATCGAACGGCTTGGCCAGCTGCGTGGCAGCGGTGCGGCGGCGCTCGCCCAGGGCAACGTCGACGACCAGCGGCGCACCGCGCTGATCGTGCTCAGCGAAGAGATCAAGACGGCCGCGCGCAACATGCGCGAAAGCCTGGACAAGGTGATCGCGCTGCGTCCGGAAACGCGCAGCCAGCTGACCCAGGCGGTCGCCGCGATGGACGAGCGCAGCCAGAAGATCGATCAGGTCGTGCAGGGTGTGGTCTTCCACGGCGATTTCACCAGCACAACGTCCGTGCAGTTCTTCGACATGGCCACCGAGGCGATCGCCATCGGCTACAGCCAGATGCACGACGTGTTGCTGCCGACCCTCGACCAGCTGCTCAACCAGCGCATCGCCGACGCCCGGCAGGTGCTGTATCTCAACATCGCCGTGCTGGCGGTGGTGCTTGGCGTGATCGGCTATCTCTCGGTGGGCGCCTACCTGTCGGTGATGACCAGCATTCGCCGCCTGCGCGAGGGCAGCGAGAAGCTCGCCGCCGGTGACCTCACCACCCATATCCAGCTGGCCGCGCGCGACGAGCTGCGCTACGTCGCCGGCAGTTTCAACGACATGGCCGATGCCATGCGGCACCTGATCGGCAGCATCAAGGACAATTCCGACCACGTCGCCGATTCAGCGCGCAGCCTGGTGACTGCCTCCGGGCAGATCCATGTCGCCTCGCAGTGCCAGAGCGATGCGGCATCGAGCATGGCGGCGGCGGTTGAGCAGATGACCGTGGGCATCGAGAGCATCGCGCGCAATGCTGGTGAGGCCGATGCGCTGGCGCATCGCTCCGGCGAACTGTCGCGGCATGGCGGCGAGATCGTCGCGGCGGTGGTCGAGGAGATCAGCCAGATCGCGGTGTCGGTGGGGACTTCGGCGCGCACGGTGGCTGAGCTGGGCGAGCGCTCCGGGCAGATCTCGGCGATCGTCGGAGTGATCGGCGATATCGCCGCGCAAACCAACCTGTTGGCACTCAATGCGGCGATCGAGGCGGCGCGCGCCGGCGAGCAGGGGCGCGGCTTCGCGGTGGTCGCCGACGAGGTGCGCAAGCTGGCCGAGCGGACCGCCAATTCCACCAAGGAAATTGCGCAGATGGTCGAGGCCATCCAGCAGGGCACCGAAGGCGCGGTGCAGGGCATGGAACAGGGCGTGGTACGGGTCAACGAGGGCGTGGCACGCGCCCAGCGTGCCGGCGAGGCGATGGGTGGCATCCGCGAGGCGGCCAATCAGGTGTTGTCCACCGTGGCGGAAATCTCCAACGCGCTGCGCGAGCAGAGCGCCGCATCAGCCGAGATCGCCCAGCAGGTCACCACCATTGCGCGCATGGCTGAGGAGAACGGCGAGGCGGTCGGTAGCAACCATCACACCGCTAGTCGCCTGAGTGATCTGGCCGGCACGCTGCTGGATAACGTCAGTCGCTTCAAGGCCAGCTGACACAACGCTGTGCCGGTCGGCAGGACCGGCACAGCGCTTCAGCGGCGCACGATGGTCAGGCCGATCAGGCGCGACACCACCAGCGCGATGTACATGACCCCGGCGATTGCCTCGAGCAGCACCAAGCCGCGCGCCAGGGGCAGCATGGGCAGGATGTCGCCGATGCCGACGCCGGACAGTACCGTGATGCTCAGAAACAGCAGCTCCATCCAGCTGCGCGGCGCCTGCGGATCGATCGCTCCGGTAAAGCTGCCGGGATAGAGCAGTTGGCAGGCCATGAAGGTATAGGCAAATGCCCAGGCCAGCAGGGTGAAAGTGGCGCCCACGGCGAACAGTTCGTCGGTGGTGGCCCGCTGGTCTTCGGTCATGTAGCTGATCAGGCTGGCGGTCGCGTAGAAATAGAAACCTGCCTCCAGGGTGAAAAGCCAGAGGTCGAGTCTCGGCTCCTCGACGAACACACCGATGATGCTCAGTGCGACGATCACTGCGGCAAGGGTGAATGCCAGCCCGTGCAGCGTCGGGCCGCGTCGCACCATGCGCAGTGCCGCGACCAGCACGATGGCACCGAACGCACCGAACACGGCGCGCCGCTCCGGCAGGTCTTCCATGAACGGGTAGAGCACGAGGCCCAGCAGCTGGATGAGCAACAGTCCGGCGGACGGGTACTGCACGATGTAGCGGAGCGGGTGGTAACTCGTCATGACCGTCAGGCTCATCCAGATTTGCGGTTTGCCGCGGGCGTACGCCGGTGCTCAGTGATCGCCGCTGAAGCGTTGCACCACCACGCTGCCGACGATATCGCCCTCGACATTCACGGCGGTGCGCACGGTATCCAGCAGGCGGTCGATCGGCAGCAGGATGGCGACGGCCTCGGCCGGCAACCCGACGGCCTGCAGCACCATGACCATGGTCACCATGCCGGCGCTGGGAATGCCCGGTGCGCCGGTGGAGGCGATCATCGCGGTGAAGAACACCACGCCCTGTTGCGCCAGGCTCAGCTCGATGCCGACCAGGTTGGCGACGAACAGTGCGGCGGCGGCCTCATACAGCGCGGTACCGTCCATGTTCATGGTGGCGCCGAGCGGCAGGACGAAGCCGGCGAAGCGCTTGTCGACCTTGAGATTCTCTTCCGCGCAGCGAATGGACACCGGCAGCGTGGCCGCGCTGGAACTGGTGGCGAAAGCGGTGATCACGGCTTCGCGGGCGCCGCGCCACAGCCACAGCGGCGAGCGGCCGGTAGTCAGGAAGAGGATGCCGGGCAACACCACGATGCCGTGGAACAACGTGGTGGCAAACACCAGCACGATGAAGCCGCCTACCGCGCTGAGCAGCGAGATGTCCTGTTCGGCCACCAGCTTGATCAGCAGTGCGAGAATGCCCAGTGGCGCCAGGCGCATGATCCAGCTGACGATGCGCAGCAGCATGTCGAGAAACTCCTGCAGCAGCTGCAGGATGTTCCGATAACGCTCGCCACCGGCCACCAGCGCGACGCCGATGAACATGGCGAACACGACCACCGCGAGGATGTTGTTGTTGGCGAAGGCGGCAAAGGGGTTCTGGAAAAGATTGGCAAAGAAGTGCTGGAAAAATTCCGGCAAAGTCAGCTGCGCGGCTTCGAAGCCTTCCATCTTGGCGGCGAACAGTTCGATGGAAAGGCCGGCGCCAGGCTTGACGAGATTGGCTGCGATCAACGCGATCAGCATGGCGATGCCGGTGGTCAGCGTGAAGTAGACCAGCGTGCTCAGCCATACACGATGGACCTGCTTGTGCGCCTGCAGGTTGGCGACGCCGACGGCGATGGAGGTGAACACCAGCGGTATCAGTACCATCTTCAGCAGGCCGACGAAGATGCTTGCGAGCAGGCCGCTGGCGTACAGCACCTCTTCGCGCAGGCTCGACTGCTCCGGGAGCGCGCCGGTCAGCCAGCCGATGGCGATGCCCAGGCAGGCCGCGATGAGTATCTGAAGATTGGAGCTGGGCAAGCGATGTCTCCTGTTGCGCGGATGGCGGCGGATAGCCGCGGTGCTGTTGCTAAAGAGAATGTAGGTCAGAACGAAAAGTTCTGACGCGCATCATACTGCCGTCGAGGCGGCGCTGACGGATCCGTGCCGGTGGTGGCTCTTTCCCCGGCTCGGACAACGGTGAACGGGAGTGGCTCATGAGTGATCTGGAACAGGACATCGAGCGACGGATCGCCCGCGATATCGCCGTCTGGCAGCGCACGGTACGCGGCAAGGGCGAGCCATTGGTGATCGACGAAGGCTGGCTGCAGACTCCGGCAGGGCTGCGCATGCCGTTCAGCGTGCTGAAAAGCGCCGGCGTGCCGCCGCGGGAAATCGACTTGCTGCAACAGCGCGCGCACTTGCGTGAGCAGCTCGCTGGCTGCGGGGCCGATCCTGAACGGGAAGCCGAACGGCAGCGCCTGCAAGGCCGGCTCAGCGAGTTGGAACAGCACCTGGCGTTGCGCCTGGAATCGCTCCGGCGCATGGGCGGCGAGTAGGGCGCGCGCCTAGCGGTAGCGTGCCAGGATCGTCTCGAACTCGCCCGCCTGCTGCATCTGCCGCATGGCCCGCAGCACCTGCCGGCCAGGTACTGCCGGATCGTCACGTACCACACAGGAAACCGGGTAGCTGTCGATCTCATCGAAGGCCCAGAGGCGGCTGGCAACGGGGCGCTGACGGTTGAACCAGTGCAGTGACAGTTCGTTGCTGAGCGCGTAGCGATAGCGTCGGCTGGCGAGCTTGGCCAGCACCCATTCCTGCCGCCGGCCGTCGTCGCGGCGCAGCTCGCCGCTGCGAAACAGCGGCTCCAGCGCCGGATAGCTATAGCCCAGCACCGTACCGATCCGCTCGCCTTTCAGGTGCGCCAGCTGCGGCTCCGGACGAGGCGTGTGGCCGACCAGAAGGTCGCGGTGCGTCATGAATGGCACGGTCCACAGATAGCGCCGATCGCTGCCAGCCAGCCAGGCCGGATTGACGTAGCAACTGACGTCCACCTTGCCGGCATCCATCAGCTGACGCAGGCGCAAACGCGGCACCACCCGCTGTTGCAAGGGGCGTTGCAGCCGCTCGGCGATGCGCTGGTGCAGGTCGAAGAGGATGCCGCGCCTGGCCTCGCCGTTGTCGATTTCCATCAGGGGCATGGCAACGCTTTCGCTCACCGCGAAGCGAAGCGGCTGAGGTTCGGCGGCACTGGCGGCGCAGAACAGCGACAGAACGAGGGGCAGCAGGTGCATAGGTGATCCTTCACGATGATCCGGGCTCTCGTGCAGCGGCAGCCGGTGCGCAGCGAGGGCGGGGGAGGATAAACGCAGTTCGCCTGAGCGGGAATGCCAGCGGTTGCGCCGCCACCGGGGATGCGACCGCGAGCAATGGAGCGCTGCCGCTCCATTGCCGGCAGGTTGCTCCAGCCTCGTGCAACGCCGTGGGCACTGTTCGTCGCGGACAAATATGTACCGAAGCGCTAGGCCAGCACGTGATGGCTAACGGCTATATTGCACGTATCGAATTGTAAATGGCGGTGCCGGATGTCGGATTCTCGCTCTTCGAACGCCAAGGCGGGACTGTCCTTCGCCAGACGGGCGTTCTATCCACGCGCCATCGGCCTGGCGGTCGGCTTCTTCTGCGTGGCGGGCGTGCTGCGCGAGGCACCGGCCACACCGCTGTGGGTGTGGGGCCTGCTCATGGCGTTCTGCTTCGTCTGGCCGCTGGTTGCGCTGCTGCTGTCACGGCGGGCACGTTCGCCCATCGCTGCCGAGCGCCGGCACGTGTTGTTCGATTCGCTGATGGGCGGTTTCTGGATCGCCACCATCGCGTTCAACGTGTTGCCGACGGTAATGCTGCTGTCGATGCTGGCAATGAACAACACTGCCACCGGCGGCGCCCGCTTCGTCGTCAAGGGAGTGTTGCTGCAGTTCGCCGGCATGCTGGTGTCGGCCGCGCTGCTGGGGCTGCAGTTCAATCCGCACACCACACAGACCCAGCTCTATGCCTGCATTCCGATGCTGATCGTGCATCCGCTGACCATCGGCATGGTGCTGTATCGCCTGGCGATCCAGCTGGCGCAGAACAAGCAGGCCCTGCACGCGCTGAGTCGTACCGACAGCCTCACCGGGCTATTCAATCGCGGCTACTGGGGCGACCTGTTGCAGCTGGCGTTCGACGACTGCCGTGCGCAGGGCAAATCCGCGACTCTGGCGCTGGTCGATCTCGATCACTTCAAGGGCATCAACGACCGCCACGGCCATCTGATCGGCGATGAAGTGCTACGTCAGGTGGGCGACTGCATGCGCCGCCACCTGCGCGCGGAGGACATGCCGGGGCGCTACGGTGGCGACGAGTTCTGTGTGGTGTTGCCGGGGGTGAAGACAGAGATGGCCTGGGATGTCATGGAGCGCCTGCGCGGCGAGATCGCCCGGTTGGACTTTCCCTATGCGCCGGCACTCAGCGCCAGTCTGAGCATCGGGCTGGCCGGCTTCGACCCGCGCATGGACAGCCCGCTGGTCTGGCTCGAGGAAGCCGATCGTGCGTTGTATGAAGCCAAGCGGCTCGGTCGCGACCGGGTGGTAGTCGCCAGGGATCAGTGGGATCTCGAACATGCCGCCGAGCCGTTGGCCGAGTGAGGCAGGCACTGTTCCGCTAGGAGAGCCGGCTCAGCAGTGCCTGACTGTCGGTGGCCCCCATCAGTGCCGCGGCGGCGAGTGGCGTGGCCCCGTTGACGTCGCGCGCCTGCGGATCAGCGCCGTGGGCGAGCAGCTGTTCGATGATGTCGCAGTGGTTGAACATGGCGGCCATGGTCAGCGCGGTCTTGCCATCGGCGCAGGTGCCTTCAACGTCCGCACCGTGTGCGAGCAGCAGTTCAATCATCGGCAGGTTGCCCTTGAAGGCTGCACCGGCCAACGGGGTATGACCACGATGGTTGCGCAGCTGCGGATCGGCACCGTGTTCGAGCAACAGGCGGGTCGCGTCGATGTGCCCGTGATAGCTGGCGAGCATCAGCAGGCTGTCGCCGGCATGGTTGCGCAGGTTGGCGGGCAGGCCCTGGGCAAGCAGTTCGCCCAGTCGCGCGCTGTCGCCGTTGCGGGCGCTGTCGAACACCTGCTCGGCGAAGGCCAGGGTGGCGTCGTCCAGTTCGGGGGTTGGCTTGGGCGCTTGCATGTTCGACTCCTCGGTTGCGGCTCTGAAGGCTCATCGCGTCGGCGGTCATTGTCTGTTGCGTGAGCGGCGCGTGCCAGCGGTCTCTGCCTATGCCGGGAATAGCCAGACTGTATCCGACGCCCATCCGGGCGCCGGATTACCGCAGGGTCAGAGTGTCCGCAGAAAGGCCACCAGGTCGGCCTTTTCCTGCTGATTCAGCTTGCGCTGCAGCACCAGGTTGAAGAACTCCACGGTGTCCTCCAGGGTCAGCAGGCGGCCGTCATGCAGGTACGGCGGCGACTCTTTGATGCCGCGCAAGGGGAAGGTCTTGATCGGCCCGTCACCGACCGCCATTACGCCGTGGTACTCCTGCGGCTCGTAGAAGCGCTCGGTCTTCAGGTCGTGCATCAGGTGGTCGGTATAGTAGGGCGGCACATGGCAGCCGGCGCAGGCGCCCTTGCCATGGAAGATCTGCTCGCCGCGCAGCTCCTGCTCGCTGGCCTTGGTCGGGTCGAGACGACCCTCGACGTTAAGCTTGGGCGCTGGTGGGAAGTCCAGCAGTGCCTGGAATTCGCCCATGAAATGCACCTGACTGCCGCGTTCGAGCACGTTCACACCTTTCTTCGCCGCCAGGACGATATCGCCGTCGAAGTACGCCGCGCGCTGCTCGAACTCGGTGAAGTCCTCCACCGTCTTGAGCGCACGCTGCGAGCCGAAGATCTGCTGGATGTTCACGCCGCGCAGGGTCGGGGTGTCGATGCGATGGCGGAACTTCTGCGGGCGTACGTCGCCGGCGAGGTGAGTCGCGGCATTCGTGTGGCCGTTGGCGTGGCAATCCAGGCAGGCGACGCCGGGGTGCGGATGCTCGCTGCGGCGATCGTCGGTGGCGTTGAACTGCTGCTGCGGAAAGGTGGTGACCAACAGGCGCAGGCCCTCGAGCTGCTTGGGATTGAGGATGCCGTTGAACAGTTCGAAGTAGTTACGGATGTTGACCAGCTTGCCCTGGGAGACATCGCCCAGGTCCGGGCGGGTGGTGAGGAAGATCGGCGCTGGAAATTCGGGGAGGAAATGGTCGGGCAGGTCGAAATCCAGATCGAAGCGGGTGAGATCGCGGTTCTCGATCTTCTTCACTTCGTCGATGTGGAACTGCGGGAAGACCATGCCGCCTTCGGGGTGATTGGGATGCGGCAGCGGCATGAAACCGAGTGGGAAGAGCTTTTGCTGGCGAATCTGTTCGGGGCTCAGGCTGACCAGCTCATCCCAGCTTTTGCCATCCGCCAGTTTGACCCGCACGCCGCTCTGGATCGGCTTGCCGCGCGTCATGGTCTGGCCTTCGGCCGGCTTGTCGCTCAGGTCGTAACGCTGCTTGAGCAACGCCATGTGTCTGTCCATGATGCCGGCCTTGTCGGCCGACATGCGCTGCATGATCGCGTCGAAGCGCTCCTTGATTACCACAGGCGAGTAGCTGGTGGGGACGTCGTTTGTTTCGGTGGCCTGGGCGCCTGGCAGCGCCAGGCTCATGGCCAGCGTGGCCAGGCAGCCACGCATGAGTGATGCAGTCATCTTGCTGATCTCCGGTTATTGGCGAGCGAGCCGTTGTAAGGCCTAGGTCAACCTGGGGATCGGCGAAAATAGTCAAAAGCTATCGGGGCTATTGATAGAAAGCGAGGAACCAGCCGCCGGAGAGTGGGAAGCGCCTGCGGCGGGCATCGCGGCGGAAGCTGGCACGATGCCTTATCAGTCGCGTGCGGCCTTGCAGGGGCCGTTATGCGCAATCGGTAAAAGGCCAATGGCCATCGAACGCTACGCCGGCCGGGGCGGATGTGGCAGTATCGGCCGCCCATCCGCTTGCAGCACGCCGATGAAACCCGAAGATCTGGACCGTCTGGTGACCCAGACGATGCCTTACGGCAAGTACAAAGGCCGATTGATCGCCGACCTGCCCGGCGACTATCTCAACTGGTTCGCGCGGGTCGGTTTTCCGCCCGGTGACATCGGCCGCCTGCTGGCGCTGATGCAGGAAATCGACCATAACGGCCTGTCGCCGCTGCTCGAACCACTGCGCCGCCGTTAGCTCAGTCGCACGCCTGTTCAGCACGCAGGGCTTCGAGCGCAGGCGCGGCATAGATGCCGATCTCCACCGCCAGCTGCAGCGCACGTTCGACATCGCAGGTGTAGACCAGCACCGCCTGCAACTCGTCGTCCAGCGGTTCGCTGAAATCCAGCAGCACGTAGCCGCCTTTCTCGGGATAGAGGCTGCTCAGTTGCACCTGGATGCGGTTCAACGCCTTCAGCGGTTCGGTCTTGGCCAGTTGCTTGGCCTTCAGTACGAAGGTCACCTCCGGACCGAAGGAGCTGACTATGCGGGCGAACAGTTCCTCGTAGTCGTCGGCCTGGAACAGTACGGTGTCCGGCAGACTGCCGACCACTACCCATTCGCCCAGCGGGATCGGGAAGCTGTCGTCGTAATTGATGTCCGGATTGGCCTGCAGGAAGGCTTCCGGGTCGGCATAGGCCTGGGCAGCCTCACTGGCAATACGTGCGATCTCGTCTTCGCTCATGCAGCCCGAGCCTATCAGGCGGAGCAGTTCTACAAGTTGGTCATTCATGTGGGCGATCCTGCCGGATGGGGGCGGCAAGGATACCCGAGGCGGGAACCGTCGACCGATACAGAAATGCCTGGTCGATGCTGTGGGGGGTATATGGGGTTGGGGTATATGCGCGATGCTTCTAAGCTTATTCCGTTACTTTCTGTAGGACCTTGCCTATGTTAGCTTCACCATGCTGCGACAGACTGCCGCAGGCGGCTGATGACGAAGAGCGTTGCGCCCCGGCAGCCATATAAAACCAAGAAGACTGATGAGGTTCTGCATGAAATTTCCCCGCGGGTCGCTGGCCGGCGCCTGTGCACTGATGCTGGCGATGCAGGTGCAGGCGGCCGACGGACAGAAGATCTATACCCAGGGCGGCGCTAATCCCGCCGCAATGGCTTGCGTGATGTGTCACGGCGCCAACGGCGAAGGCATGGCTGCTGGCGGCTTCCCTCGCCTGGCGGGGCTTTCCGCCGAGTACATGCGCAAGCAGCTCGACGATATCCGCAGCGGCCAGCGCAGCGCGCCGGTGATGCAACCGGTCATTGCGGCGCTGAGCGATGAAGAGATTCGCGCGGTGACCGATATGCTCGCCGCCATGCCAGCGGCCGATGTGCCGCAGGTCACGCGCGTCGAGAAGGCCGATGGCATCGGGGCCGAACTGGCTTTGCGTGGCGCCTGGGCACGCAACATTCCGGAGTGCGTGTCCTGTCATGGGCCCAGCGGTGTCGGCGTGGGCGACAGCTTCCCGGCCTTGGCCGGTCAGCCCGCGCAATACCTCAGTGGCCAACTCCAGGCATGGCGTCAGGGCACACGCAAGAACGACCCGAATGATCTGATGGGCCATATCGCCCGCTCGCTGACCGACGCCGAGATCCAGGCGGTATCGGAATACTTCGCCAATCTGAGCCAGCAATGAGGAGGCTGCCGATGAAAACCTTTATGCCAGCACTCCTGGCCCTGGCTGTCGTGGCGCCGCTGCAGGCCGCCGAGGTCAAGATGGATGACCAGTCGCAGCTCGTCCCGAGCGCCAAGAAAGACGTGGCTGATCAATATTTCCAGCCGCCGCAGGAGCGGGATCTGCCGGACAATGCTTTCGGTGAATTGGTGCGTGACGGTCGCGCCATCTTCATCGACACGCAAAAGTACGCTGCCGACTACGTCGGTAACGGTATGAACTGCACCAACTGCCACCTCGATCAAGGCCGCAAGGCTAACTCAGCGCCGCTCTGGGGCGCCTACCCGATGTACCCGGCGTACCGGAAGAAGAACAACAAGGTCAACAGCTTCGCCGAACGGGTGCAGGGCTGCTTCCAGTTCAGTATGAACGGCAAGCCGCCGGCAGCCGACAGCCACGTCATCAATGCGCTGACTGCCTACTCCTACTGGCTGTCCACAGGAGCACCAACGGGCCAGGAGCTACCCGGTCGTGCCTATCCTGAGGTGCCGCAACCCAAGGGCGGTTACGACATCGCCAAGGGCAAGGAGGTCTATGCCTCGCAGTGTGCGGTGTGCCACGGCGCCGACGGCGAGGGTCAGAAGGCCGGTGCCAATTACGTGTTCCCGCCGCTGTGGGGCAAGGATTCGTTCAACTGGGGTGCGGGCATGCACCGCATCAATACCGCCGCCGCATTCATCAAAGAAAGCATGCCGTTGGGCAAGGGCGGGTCGCTGACCGCCGAGCAGGCCTGGAACGTCGCAGCGTTCATGAACAGCCACGAGCGGCCGCAGGATCCGCGCCTGATCGATGGTTCGATCGAGAAAACGCGCGAGAAGTACCACGCCAACGATGGCGTGAACCTCTATGGCGTAAAGGTGAATGGCGTGCTGCTGGGCCAAGGGATCAAGTGAATCCGATCTGATGGGCTATACATAAAGAGGGCGCCGAACGGCGCCTTCTTTATTTTGCGACTGAATGGTCACGAATAATTGGCGGTTAAAGCCCGGTTTTGCCTTCGCTTTCGCAGCCAGGTTGCGGAATCTTTACGCTTTTCGTGCACAATAGCCGTCATAAAAACGGGCGCTGGGAATGCCTCGCTCGGCCTTGGCCGACGCCGCTCCGAACGTTCGAGAAACGATCAGTCAATATTCAAGAGGAGCGACTGTGTACGACGTCGTCATCAGCGGTACCGGCCTTTATACCCCTGCCAACAGCATCTCTAACGAAGAGCTGGTGGCGTCGTTCAATGCGTACGTGCAGCGCTTCAACAGCGAGCATGCGGGTGCCATCGCTGCCGGTGAGGTCCAGGCGCTGCCCGAGTCGAGCGTTGCCTTCATCGAAAAGGCCTCGGGCATCAAGAGCCGTTACGTCACCGACAAGGCCGGTATTCTCGATCCCGAGCGCATGGTTCCGCGCATTCCCGAGCGCAGCAACGACGAGTGGTCGATCCTCTGCGAAATGTCGGTCAAGGCTGCCGAAGAGGCGTTGGCGCGGGCCGGCAAGACCGCCGCCGATATCGATGGCGTGATCGTCGCCTGTTCCAACCTGCAGCGGCCGTATCCGGCCATCGCCATCGAAGTGCAGGCCGCGCTGGGCATCAAGGGCTTCGGCTTCGACATGAACGTGGCCTGCTCCTCGGCGACCTTTGGCATCCAGAACGCGGTGAACAGCGTCAAGCTCGGTCAGGCGCGGGCGATCCTGATGGTCAACCCGGAAATCTGCACCGGCCACATGAACTTCCGCGACCGTGACAGTCATTTCATCTTCGGCGACGCCTGCACCGCGGTGATCATCGAGCGTGCCGATCTGGCGATCTCCGAACACCAGTGGGATGTGGTCAGCACCAAGCTGGTGACCGAGTTTTCCAACAACATCCGCAACAACTTCGGCTTCCTCAACCGCGCTGCCGAAGAGCACAAGGACGACGCGGACAAGCTGTTCATCCAGGAAGGCCGCAAGGTGTTCAAGGAAGTCTGCCCGATGGTCGCCGAGCTGATCGGCGCGCACCTGCAGGAAAACGGTATCGCCGTGGAGTCGGTCAAGCGCTTCTGGCTGCACCAGGCCAACCTCAACATGAACCACCTGATCGTGCGCCGGCTGCTGGGCCGCGATGCCACCGAGCAGGAAGCGCCGGTGATTCTCGATACCTACGCCAACACCAGCTCGGCCGGTTCGGTGATCGCCTTCCACAAGCACCAGGATGACCTGCCCAGCGGTAGCCTCGGGGTGCTCAGCTCGTTCGGTGCCGGTTACTCGATCGGCAGCGTGATCCTGCGCAAACGCTGAGTTTGCCGACGGCGGCTTCAGCCGGCCGTCAGCTCGCGCGTCCGCTGCAGCACGGCATGCATGCCGTTGCTGCGCGACGGTGACAGCTGACGCGCCAGCCCGAGCTGGCTGAACCACTCACTCGGGTCCACGCGCGCCAGTTCGCCGCCATCCAGTCCATCGACGCGGGCCAGCAGCACCGCCAGCAGGCCGCGTAACAGGCGTGCATCGCTGCTGGCGCGGAAATGCCAGCGGCCGTCGCGCTGCTCGCCGACCAGCCAGACCTGACTTTCGCAGCCATGGACACGATTCGCCTCGCAGCGCTCGCTGTCGGCAAGCGGTTCCAGCTGTTCGCCCCATTGCATCAGCAGGCGTGCACGCTGCTCCCAGCCCGGCGCGGCGCCGAAGGCGGCGAGCGCCTGTTCGGCGCGCGGGGGCAGGGCGCTCATCGCAACAGCTCCAGGCTGCGATCCAGCGCCTCGAAGAAGCGCTGCAGGTCGCCGCCGTCGTTGTACAGGCCGAGCGAGACGCGAATCGCGCCGGTGAGGCCCAGTTCCTTCATCAGCGGCATCGCGCAGTGATTGCCGCTGCGCACGGCGATGCCCTGCTCGGTGAGCAGGTGCGCCAGGTCGGAATGGTGTACGCCATCGACGACGAAGCTGGCGAGCGCGACGCTGGGCGCGCCAAGCAAGCGCACGCCTTTGCGCTGGCGCAGGCCGTCGAGCAGGTCGCGGTGTAGCGCCACTTCGTGCGCCTCGATCGCTGCTGCGTCCAGCCCGGCGAGGTAATCCAGGCTGGCGCCCAGGCCGATCACTCCAGCGATCGGCGGGGTGCCCGCTTCGAAGCCGAGCGGCGCCGCGTGGAATTCGGCGCTGTGGTATTCGGCGACGCGCACCATCTCACCGCCGAACTGCCAGTGCCTGAGCTGCAGCAACGACTCGCCACGGCCATAGAGCACGCCGACGCCGTCCGGCCCGTAGAGCTTGTGGCTGGACATCACGTAGAAATCGCAGGCGAGCGCCTGCAGGTCGTGGCGACCGTGCACCACGCCCTGCGCGCCGTCGACGATGGTCAGCGCGCCCTGCGCCCTGGCCAGCGCCAGCAGCGCCTGCAGCGGCTGCCAGCTGCCCAGCACGTTGGATAGCTGGCTTACCGCGAGCAGGCGGGTGCGCGGGCCGATCAGTGCCGTAGCGGCCGGCAGGTCGATAAGGCCTTGCGCATCCAGCGGCAGCACCACCAGGCGGGCACCCCGACGCAGAGCGAGCTGCTGCCAGGGCAGCAGATTGGCATGGTGCTCCAGTGCACTGATGACGATCTCGTCGCCGGCCTGCAGCAGATGCTCCAGCCCGTAGGCCAGCAGGTTCAGCGCCTCGGTGGCGCCGCGGGTAAAGACGATCTCGGTCGGGCCGGCGGCGTTTAACCACCGCGCAGCCTTGACCCGCGCGTCCTCGAAGGCGTGCGTGGCGCGTTCGGCCGGCTGGTGCTGGGCGCGGTGCACGTTGGCGGCGCCGCAGGTGTAGTAACCGGTCAGCGCGTCGATCAGCGCCTGCGGCTTCTGCGCGGTGGCGGCGCTGTCGAGATAGGTCTGGCCCTGGGCTTCGAGCACGGCCAGGGCCGGGAAGTCGGCACGCCAGGGGGAATGCAAAATCATGTCTGGCCTCGGCGTGATGCGCGGATTACCGGGCGCCAAGCGCGCCGGTAATCCTGGTCGGCGCTCAGTTGTGCGCGTGCAGTGCTTCGTTCAGCTCGATCGCCGACTTGTGGGTCTTGCACTCCACCGCGCCGGTCTGCGAGTTGCGGCGGAACAGCAGGTCCGGCTGACCGGCCAGATCGCGTGCCTTGACCACCTGCACCAGCTGGCTGTTCTCGTCGAGCAGGCTGACCTTGGTCCCGGCGGTGATGTACAGACCGGATTCGACGGTGTTGCGGTCGCCCAGCGGGATACCGATGCCGGCATTGGCGCCGATCAGGCAGCCTTCGCCCACGGAAATCACGATGTTGCCGCCGCCGGACAGGGTGCCCATCGTCGAGCAGCCGCCGCCGAGGTCCGAGCCCTTGCCGACGAACACGCCGGCCGACACGCGGCCTTCGATCATCCCGGGGCCGGCGGTGCCAGCATTGAAGTTGATGAAGCCTTCGTGCATCACCGTGGTGCCTTCGCCGACATAGGCGCCCAGGCGCACGCGGGCGCTATCGGCGATGCGTACACCGGTCGGGACCACGTAGTCGGTCATTTTCGGGAACTTGTCCACCGAGAACACCTCCAGCAGGTCGCCCTTCAGGCGCGCTTCCAGCTGGCGCTCGCTCAGTTCGGCGAGGTCAATCGCACCCTGGCTGGTCCAGGCGACGTTGGGCAGCAGTGGGAAGATGCCGGACAGGTTCAGACCGTGCGGCTTGACCAGGCGGTGCGAGAGCAGGTGCAGCTTGAGATAGGCTTCGGGGGTCGAGGTCGGCGCAGCGTCTTCGGCCAGCAGGGTCACGACCAGCGGGCGCTGGCTCTCGGCCAGACGGGTGAGCAGGGCGTGCTGCGCGGCGTCGAGCGGCTTGACCGCATCGGCCAGCTCGGCGGCCTGGTTAATGGTGATGGCGATGGCCTGGTTGCCACCGGTGTAACCCAGGATCGGGCTGATCGCGGCGACCAGTTCACCCGCCGGCTGCAGCAGTGGCAGCGAATAGAAGACTTCCAGCCAGTCGCCCTGGCGGTTCTGAGTGCCGACACCGAAGGCCAGGCTGAAGAGGGTGGTAGACATAAGAGAATCCTTTGTGGTGTTACGGTCCGTGCTGACGGACCGCTATCAGTTCGAGATCGCCAAGGCGGCGGCGTAGAGGTCCGGCTTGAAACCGATCAGGGTCCGGTTGCCCAGATCGAGCACGGGACGTTTGATCATCGACGGCTGGGCCAGCATCAGTTCGATGGCCTTGGTCTGGTCGAGATCGGCTTTCTGCGCGTCTTCCAGTTTGCGGAAGGTTGTGCCGGCGCGGTTGAGCACCGTCTGCCAGCCGTGTTCAGCACACCAGGCTTCCAGGCGAGCGCGGTCGATGCCGGCGCTCTTGTAATCATGGAAGGTGTAATTCACGTCATGTTCGTCGAGCCAGCTACGGGCCTTCTTCATCGTGTCGCAGGCCTTGATGCCGTAAAGGCACATTCCCTTGATGTCATCGGGCATAACGACTCTCCAAACTCCTGCAAAACCGGGTCGCGGATTATGCCACGCTCGGCCGTCACGTGTCGGCGGCGTTACCGCGCGCATCGGTGCGCTTGCCGGCGCAGGCCACGTGGCGTGGCTATGCTTACGACAGCGTAGTCAGACCCTGCCGGCCTCGCCCAGTGCCTGTTCGATGGTCTCGGCATCCGTCGGGCGAACCAGACGGGCGATTTCGACACCCTGCTGCAGCAGGATCAGCGTCGGCCATAGCTTGACGCGGAATGAGCGCCCGAGCGGCTTGCCGGGTCCGTCCTCGATCTTCAGGTGGCGGATGCCGGGGCGTTCGGCCAGCACGGCTGCCAGATGCGGCTGAGCGGCGCGGCAATGGCCGCACCAGGGTGTGCCGAATTCGAGCAGGGTCGTGCCCGCGAGGGCATCGACTTCCGCGCGGCTGGGTTCGGTCGCGGCGTAATGTTCGTTCATGGCCATCAGGCTTCTCCCGCGGTGGTGAGTGGATGGTGTTCAGAGTTCCTGCCCCGGGGGCTGGTTCAGGCTGGACCTGCGACCTTTTACCAGGGCGCTGTTGTCCATTGGTGACAACCGTAACGACAAGGGGAATCCATGGCACGCAAACATTTCGAACACTTCGAGGCGCTGTCTTCGGCGGTCCCGGCAGAGGATGCCTATGAGGCGATTATCGCCGTCAAGCGGCGGGGCGCCGATGAGCACCTGCATATCTTCAAGGTCGCTGCTGGCCGTCGATTCGATCTGTTCTCCGAAGCGGAGACGGCGGCCGAGGCTGCGCTGAACAAGGTGCGCGAGGTCAATGAGGACGGTGAGCTGATCTGGGAAGAGCACGCCAACTGAGGCGAAGGAGGTAGGCATGAGCGAGCGAGACAAGCAGAGCGAGCACGACCGCCACGAGCCTGACGATGAACAGCGCAAGGCCGATCTGCCGGAGCACATGAAGCCGGAGAACCTGAAGAAGCTGCGCGACTATGGCAAGGACAGCATTCCGCCCGGCGTGTACTGAGTGAGCGCCCCGGGAGCAGCTGCTCCCGGGGATAGGGTTCAGCGGCTTTCGATGAAGCGGCGAATGCGCTGGGCCGCCTCGGTGCACTCGGTCAGCGGGGCGACCAGTGCCATGCGCACCCGTCCGGCGCCCGGGTTGAAGCCATCGACTTCGCGCGAGAGGTAGGAGCCGGGTACGACGGTGACGTGCTCGCTGGCGAACAGCTCGCGGGTGAAATCCTGATCGTCCCCTGGCGTCTTCGCCCACAGGTAGAAGCCGCCGTCCGGGCGCTGCACATCCAGCACCGGCGTGAGGATTTCCAGCGCCGCATCGAACTTCGCCCGGTAAAGCTCGCGGTTGGCGCGCACGTGGATCTCGTCGCTCCACGCCGCTACGCTGGCAAGCTGGGTCTGCACTGGCATCGCGCAACCGTGGTAGGTGCGATAGAGCAGGAAGGCCTTGAGGATATCGGCATCGCCGGCCACGAAGCCCGAGCGCAGCCCCGGCAGGTTGGAGCGCTTGGACAGGCTGTGAAAGACCACGCAGCGCTTGTAGTCATGGCGACCGAGCGCCGCGCAGGCGGTCAGCAGGCCTGCCGGCGGGTTGGCCTCATCGAAATAGAGTTCGCTGTAACACTCGTCGGCAGCGATCACGAAGTCATGCTCGTCGGCCAGGGCGATCAGCTTTTGCAAGGTTTCCAGCGGCACCAGTGCGCCGGTGGGATTGCCCGGCGAGCAGAGGAACAGGATCTGGCAGCGTTGCCAGACCTCGCTCGGCACCGCGTCGAAATCCGGATTGAAGCCGTTTTCGGCCAGGCACGGCAGGTAGTGCGGGGTGGCCCCGGCCAGCAGCGCCGCGCCCTCGTAGATCTGATAGAACGGGTTGGGACTCACCACCAGACCGTCGGCGGCACGGCTAACCACTGTCTGGGTGAAGGCGAACAATGCCTCGCGGGTGCCGTTGACCGGCAGCACCTGGCGCGCCGGATCGACTGCGCCTGCAGCCAGGCCGAAGCGCCGTTCGCACCAGCCGGCGATCGCTTCACGCAACGCGGGGATGCCCAGCGTGGTCGGATAGACCGACAACTGGTCGAGATTGTCGGCCAGTGCCTGGGCGACGAACTCCGGCGAACGATGCTTGGGTTCGCCAATCGACAGCGCGATCGGCCGCTTGTCTGCGGGTGGTACCACGCCGGCGAGCAGGCCGCGGAGTTTCTCGAAGGGATAGGGCTGCAGCAGGGTCAGGGCGTCATTCATGATTCTGTTTCTTTGTCAGGTCGCGAGGCGCGCTCGCCGCGCCTCGAATGGATTCAGTCGTTGCGGGCGCCGCCGTAGTAGGCGCAACCGCGCAGGAGCCGGCCGTCATCGAGCCGCAGCTGGGCACGCAGGTGGCTGAGTGCGCCGCTGGCGCTGTCCTGGCAGCGCTGCGGCGTCAGCCAGAGTTGCAGCTGCTGCTGGTTGGCTTCGCTGCTGAAGGCCAGCCGACCCTCGGGAAGCTGCTCCTCCAGATAGGGTAGAGCCACGGCTGGTTCGCCCTGACGTTCGAGCAACAGGCCTTCGCGGTTGATCATCACGCTCCAGCCCGGTTCATGGCCGCTGGCACGCACGATCAGGCGCGGAAAGTTCGCATCCGCGCAGCCTGGCCCCTCGCCCTGTAGACGGTAGACACGGCTAACGGCGAGCGTCGTCTGTTGCAGGTCGAGCGCACCGCGCACGTCAGCGAACAGCTGCGGATTGCCATCATCTAGCAGTGCTGAAGTTGCTTCCTTCAAATCACCGGCAGCGGTGGCATCGCTGACCTTCAGCGGGGGGAGCGAGCTGCAGGGGCGCAATTGCAGCTGGCCATCATGCAGGGTCAGCGCACCCTGCAGGCGTTCGCCGGCCGGCAGCGGCGGGGTGCTGGCAGAAAACAGGGACTGGCAGCCGGCAAACAGCGGGAGCAGGGCGAGCAATAGGGCGCGAGCGGCGGTCATGATGTTCTCGGCTGGAGAGAAGTGGTGCCGGGCAGGCCGGCACCGAGGATCAGTTGCCTTTGACGGCGCGGCCGTCGACGCTGCCTTCTTGCAGCATGATCTGGTACTGCTTGCCGTCTTTTTCCACCTGGTGCAGGCGCACCAGCAGATAGTTCCAGTTCTTGGCGAACCAGAGGACGGTTTCGCGCTTGCTCTGCGTCGGGTCGCGCACTCGCTCGACCTTGATCGCATCGACCTGGCCAGCCTTGGTGTCGACCTTCTCCTCGCCGAGCACACGGAAGTCGTAGGTTTCGATCTCGTCGCCGTCGACCACCTGGTAGCTCATGCTCTGCTTGCCCGCGGCCACCTCGTGCTGCAGGGCGAGCTGATAGGTGGACTTGTCCAGCAGGCCACGATGCAGCGGCAGGCTGACCGTATCGCCGCGGTCGCTGCCGACCACCTGCTTGGCTTGCCAGTCGAAGTTGTGCTTGACCTTCTTGCCCTTGCCCAGGCCGCCGCGCTTGAGCCGGTAGCTGTCCGGCAGGAAGGTGTCGCCCTCGACGCGGAAGGTGCTGCGTTCGCTGAAGCTGGCGACCAGCATCGAGGCCTCGAAATCGAGCTGCCAGCGACCGTCCGCCAGTTTCTCCAGGCTGCGTTCGGCGGTGCCGCTGACCGGCACCTGGGTCCAGTCGGCGGTGTAGCTGGCGGAGAAGGGCTTGAGCTCCAGCGCGTGGACCGGCAGGGTCAGCACGGCGAGAGCGAGCAGCAAGGCGCGACGCATAAGTTCTCCTAGGTTCGTATCAGATGGCCGGAAGCCGGCAGCTTTTCGCCGTCCAGCATCGCGCCGTGTTCACCGAGGCGCAAGCGCCCTTCGGCGAACCAGCGGACGGCGAGTGGGTAGATGCGATGCTCTTCGAGGTGTACGCGCTCGGTCAGCTTCTCAACGTTTTCCCCGGGATGGATCGGAATCGCCGCCTGGATCGCCACCGGGCCGCCGTCCAGCTCTTCGGTGACGAAATGCACGCTGCAGCCATGTTCGGCATCGCCCGCGGCGAGGGCGCGGTTGTGTGTATCCAGCCCTTTGTGCCGGGGCAGCAGCGAGGGGTGAATGTTCAGCAGACGGCCCTGGTAATGGCGGACGAAGCCGGGGGTGAGGATGCGCATGAAACCGGCCAGCACCACCAGGTCCGGCTGGTGGGCGTCGATGGCCTCGATCAGCGCGGCGTCGAATGCTTCACGATCGGCGAAATCCCGGTGCGACAGGACCTGCGTGGGAATGCCGGCCGCGTGTGCCCGTTGCAGCCCGTAGGCGTCGGCGCGGTTGGAGATCACCGCGCCGATACGTGCCGGGTTGCTGTCGCTCTGATTGTCGATCAGCGCCTGCAAGTTGCTGCCGGAACCGGAGATCAGGACGACGACATTGCAGGGCATCAGTGGGCTTTCAGGTTGTTCAGCTGGACCTGGGCCGCGCCTTCGGCAGCCTCGGCGATCTGACCGATCACCCACGGCTGCTCGCCGCTGGCACGCAGGCTGGCCAGAGCAGTCTCAACCTGATCTTGGGCGACGCAGATGACCATGCCGACGCCGCAGTTCAGCACGCGATGCATCTCATGCTCGTCGACGTTGCCTTTTTCCTGCAGCCAGTCGAATACCGCCGGGCGGGACCAGCTGGCGACGTCGATCACCGCCTGGGCGCCTTCCGGCAGCACGCGCGGGATGTTGTCGAGCAGGCCGCCGCCGGTGATGTGGGCCATGGCCTTGACCGCGCCGGTGTCCTTGATCAGCTTGAGCAGCGGTTTGACGTAGATGCGGGTCGGCGCCATCAGCAGGTCGGCCAACGGCTTGCCGTCGAGCTGCACGCTCTCGATATCGGCACCGGCCACCTCGATGATCTTACGGATCAGCGAGTAGCCGTTGGAGTGCGGGCCGGAGGAGGGCAGAGCGATCAGTGCGTCGCCAGTGGCGACCTTGGAGCCGTCGATGATCTCGGATTTTTCCACCACGCCGACGCAGAAACCGGCCAGGTCGTAGTCCTCGCCCTCGTACATGCCAGGCATCTCGGCGGTTTCACCGCCCACCAGCGAGCAGCCGGCCAGTTCGCAACCGGCGCCGATGCCGGTGACCACAGTGGCGGCTACGTCGACGTTCAGCTTGCCGGTAGCGTAGTAGTCGAGGAAGAACAGCGGTTCGGCGCCGCAGACGACGAGGTCGTTGACGCACATGGCGACCAGATCCTGGCCGATGCTGTCGTGCTTGTTCAGGTTCAGCGCCAGGCGCAGCTTGGTGCCGACGCCATCGGTGCCGGACACCAGCACCGGCTGCTTGTAGCCGGCCGGAATTTCGCACAGGGCGCCGAAACCGCCCAGACCGCCCATCACTTCAGGGCGCGCGGTGCGTTTGGCCACGCCCTTGATGCGTTCGACCAGCGCTTCGCCTGCATCGATATCGACGCCAGCGTCCTTGTAGCTGAGGGAGGGTTGCTTGCTCATAGAGTCCGGGCCTGTGAAAGGAGTGCGGGGTTTCGACCGTGCGATTGGCCAGCCGGAACGAGTGAAGGACACGCCGCGCGCCAGACTCGATGGCCGTGCGCGGGCAGCCCCGCTCGCTGCGTCTGACTGGCTCTGGGTTCCGGGCCTGGAGAGGGCCGGAGCCGGTCTGCGGAAAGCGCGCGATTTTATCAGGCTTGCCGCGCAGCGGCCATCCCGCCGGTGGCCAGTGGCGAGGTCGACAGATTCGTGGCGTGCGGCGGTGATCCAGCCGACAGGCCGGGAGTGTGTTGGTTGCCGGGTATCTGGCGGCTGTTTAAGGTATAGCGCTCCGTTCCCCGTCCGGTGATCGGTCGTTCCCGCGAGAAATAATCTATGCGCCCGTTTTCCCGTTTCCTCGTCCTGTGCCTCGCGCTTGCGGCCTCGCCGCTCTTCGCCGAGCCGCTGCGCACGCTGTATCAGGTTCGTGAGCCGGTGCCGAACCAGCAGGCCGATGCGCGTGGCGAGGCCTTGCAGCGCGCCTTCGACACCTTGCTGCTTCGGCTGACCGGCGATGCCGAGAGTGCGAAGCAGCCGGCACTGGCCGAACTGCGCCAGGATCCGCAAAGACTGGTCAGCAAGTATGGCTACGAAGGCGAGCACATCGTGGTGGACTTCGATCAGGCCACCACCGAGCGCAGTTTGCGTGAGGCCGGGGTGGCGCTGTGGGGGGCGAATCGCCCGGTCGTACTGGCCTGGTGGCTTAACGAGTCGCCGGGTAGCGCCCAGCTGGTTGGCGATGCACAGGAGGGTGCTGCGACGCTGCATGCCGCGGCGCAGCACCGGGGCCTGCCGTTGCGGTTGCCGCTGGCCGATCTCGAAGAGCAGTTCGCGGCGACACCCGAGGTGTTTGCCGCGCGCGACGAACAGGCCTTGCGTGCGCCGTCTGAACGCTACGCTGCCGACGCGTTGCTGGCGGTGCATGCGCGCCAAACGGACAACGGCTGGCAGGCGAACTGGAACCTCTGGCTCAACGATGCCAAGGGCGGCGGCGAAGTTGACGGCGACAGCCCGGCAGCTGTCGCCGATGCGGTGATGCTGGCGGTGAGCCGGTATCTGGCCCCGCGTTATGTCGTCGCATCGGGAGCCGCCGAGACGCTTACGCTGGAAGTGGTCGGCGCGGATATTTCTCGTTTCGCCGAACTTGAGCAGCTTCTGCAGCCGCTCGGCGGTAAGCTGCTGCGCGTCGAGAGCGACCGTCTGGTCTATCGACTGACCGCCAGCCGCGAACAGCTGCGTGCCCAACTGGAGCTGGCGCATCTGCAGGAGGTCACTGCCGAGCCGGCCGCGCTCGATGCCAGCCAGGTTCCGAACCCACCCGATCAGCCTGCGGCGGCGCAACCGGAGCACAGTAACAACGTGCTGCGCTACCGCTGGTAGCGCCCCGAAGCGCCTCGCAATCCCCCGACCCAAGGCCCCGCGTAATGACGATAACCGACTCCAACCGCTGGCTGTGGCTTGCCGGCCTGCTGCTGTGCGGCTGGCTGGTCTACCTGCTGACACCGATTCTCTCGCCGTTTCTGCTGGGCATTCTGCTCGCTTATCTGGGCGATCCGCTGGTTGATCGCCTCGAACGCTGGAAGCTGTCGCGTACCTGGGCGGTGATCGCCGTCTTCAGTCTGTTCAGTCTGGTGCTACTTCTGCTTCTGCTGGTACTGCTGCCGATGCTTGGCAAGCAACTTATGCATCTGTATCAGCTGGCACCGCTCGCGCTGGATTGGCTGCAGCAGCGGGCGCTGCCGTGGCTGCAATTGCAGCTGGGTCTGGAAGAGGACTTCTGGCGCCTCGACCAATTGAAGGCTGCATTGTCCGGGCATCTGGGCAGCACCACCGACATCGTCGGTGTGATCCTCAGCCAGGCGACGGCCTCGAGCCTCGCGTTGCTGGCATGGATCGGCAACCTGCTGCTGGTGCCGGTGGTCAGCTTCTATCTGCTGCGCGACTGGGACCTGATCATGGCCAAGCTGCGCAGCCTGCTGCCGCGGCGCCGCGAGGGCATGATCGTCGCGCTGATCGGTGAGTGCCACGAGGTGATCGGCGCCTTCCTGCGCGGCCAGCTGCTGGTGATGCTCGCGCTGGCGGTGATCTACGCCAGCGGTCTGATGCTGGTCGGCCTGGAACTGGGTTTGCTGATCGGAGTGCTTGCCGGCCTGGCGAGCATCGTGCCGTACATGGGCTTCGTCGTCGGCTTCGGCGCAGCGTTGGTCGCCGTGCTGTTCCAGTTCGGCCTGGAACCGTACCCGCTGCTGGGCATTGCCGCGGTCTTCACTGTCGGGCAGTTGCTCGAGGGCATGCTGCTGACGCCGATGCTGGTGGGCGACCGGATCGGCCTGCATCCGGTGGCGGTGATCTTCGCCGTGCTCGCCGGCGGGCAGCTGTTCGGCTTCACCGGCGTGCTGCTGGCGTTGCCGGTGGCGGCGGTGATCATGGTTCTGCTGCGTCATGTGCATGATCTCTATAAACTCTCGGACCTTTACGCAGAGCCTGCCGCCGTCGCGGCCGAACCACCGCCTGAGCCATGAAACCCATCCAGCTGCCCCTCGGCGTTCGTCTGCGTGACGACGCCACCTTTGCCAACTTCTATCCGGGCGCCAATGCCGCGGCACTCGGCTATGTCGAGCGCCTCTGTTCGCCAATGGCCAGCTGGTCGGATGAGCTCATCTATCTGTGGGGCAGCATCGGCGTCGGCCGCAGCCACCTGTTGCAGGCGGCCTGTCTGCGTGTCGAGGAGCGTGGCGAGCAGGCCGTCTATCTGCCGCTGGCCGACGTCGCCGAGTATGGCCCGGCCTTGCTCGACAACCTCGAGCAGTGCGAGCTGGTCTGCCTCGACGATCTCGATGCGGTGGCCGGCGATGCGGTGTGGGAGGAGGCGCTGTTCCATCTGTTCAACCGCCTGCGCGACGGCGGGCGACGGCTGCTGCTGGCCGCCGATGCATCGCCGCGTGAGCTGGCGGTGCAGTTGCCTGACCTCAAGTCGCGGCTGAGCCTGGCGCTGGTATTCCAGCTGCAGCAGTTGTCCGATGAAGACAAGCTGCGCGCGTTGCAGCTGCGCGCCTCGCGTCGCGGGCTGAATCTGCCGGACGACGTCGGCCGCTTCATCCTCACCCGCGGGGCGCGCAGCATGAGCGCGCTGTTCGAGCTGCTCGACCGTCTCGACCAGGCTTCGCTGCAGGCGCAGCGCAAGCTGACCATTCCCTTCCTTAAAGAAACCCTCGGCTGGTAGCGCTAGGGCGCCTGAACGGGGCTTGCCAGTAGCTCGAAGGCGATGCTCCAGTTCTGCAGCGGGTAGGGCTTGCCGGCCAGCGCCGGGATGTTCGCCTCGTCGGGCATGCCCTGTTCCGGCAGGTATTCGTAGTTGGCGTCGGCTCGCGTGGCATCGCTGTCGCGCAGTTGGCCGGCACCGCCGACCTGGAAACTGGCATAGGTGACGCGCGGCTGCCCGACCAGTTCGCGCCCGGCGCGCAGACGGACGATGGTGTCGGCGGCGATCTCCACCGCCGTCAGCGGCACTTCGCCTTTGTCGTCGTAGACCATGAAGCCCTTGTTCTTCACCGGCCGTGCGGCATGTCCGAGGTAGGGCTCGGCGAACTGCAGCGGCGGCTCGGGCACGTGGAAGTCGAGCAGGATCTCGCGACCCGCGAAGGTGGCCTGGCGTGGCGCCAGCGGCTGCCAGTTGCGCCGCTCGACGACGACCCGATGGTAGACCTTGCCGAGCATCTGACCGAACCAGCGATAGCCGTTCGCCGACAGATGCACGCCTTTGTCGACATAGGGATACACCGGACCGGCGAGAAACCAGTTCGGCTCCTCCTGCGCGAGTTCCCACTGCGCCATGCCGACCGCCAGCGAGCCGTCCTTCACCGAAGACTTGGCGTCGGTCTGGTAGCTGATGAAGGCCGGCATCTGCGCCTGCCCAGTAATGGCACGGGTGTCGGCATAGAGGTCATCGCGCAGTTGGCGCAGCAGCTGCTTGTAGCGCGCTTTGTCGTTCACCCCACCGTTGGTGTGCGAGTAGTCGAACTCGCCCTGCATCCAGAAGAAGGCACTGATGGCATAGCTGGCGTTCTCGGCGTCGGCGAGTGCCTTTGCCTGGTCCATCGCCTGTGCCACCCGTCGGTACTCATGGGTGCCGCCGGTCTTGGACAGCTGGGCGATGGAGCGGCCCGAGGTCGCGGCATTGCTGGCGACGAACAAGTGCTGCGGATCGGACTTGCGGCCGTGCTGCTGTAGATACAGGTGGCGGGCCATGTTCAGCGCGCCGACTTCCACCGACTCGCCTTCCTCCTGCGCATGCGCATCGAGCCGGGCGATGTCGGACGGCTCGAGCAGGACTCGAGCATCGTCCTTGCGCTGCACCACCGCGCGTAACGGCAGGAATGCTGCCTCGCCGACCGCTTTGAAGGTGGCGCCGCTGTAGGTCGCCGAGCGTACGGCCTGGCCGAGCATGAGGTTGTCGTAGCGCGGCTGCGTCGACAGCGCCGGCCAGCCCTCGGCCGCCGAGGCGAGTGACTGGCCGTAAGTGATGATGTGGTTGTACTTGGCCGTTGGTTCTGCCGATAGGCGATTCGGTTTGGCCTCCAGCGCGGCGCTCCAGCGCTTGTTCTGCGCATCGCGCTCGGTCAGCGACAGGCCATTCGTCGCCGCGGCGGGCAGTGCGACGCCGATTCCCAGCAGTGCAACCAGGCCAGTACGCAGCCGTACTGCCGCTGGCGAATGGCGAACAGCCGTCGTTGCAAGGTCGCTGGTCTCAATCGAATCTTTCCCGGTTTTCGACCGCATTTCGGCTCCGTTTACCCCGTAGTAGACGCCGTTTCGACGACCGGCGCGAAGATAAGTTCGCCGCTCCCACCATCGCTCGATGGTGGCTGTTTGGCATGTCGATGCGCTGCGCAAAACGCCCAGAAATAATTTGACGCATCTGTCCTGCGTGACTAAATTCCTCGCCCTGATCGCAAACGATAATAATTCTGATTAAGATTATTTAAGGAGGTCGCGGTGAACGCATGGGCTCAGGCTGTTCCCTCTGGCGCCTGCCAGAGCCGTATCTTTGACCCCAGCTTCCGGTTCTATTCGCCTGCGGGCGGAGTCGAGGCCGCGGGCTGTTTCGCCACGGTGACGGCGTCGGCTGAGGCTGACGGCCAGGATCTCGATCGAGACGTGCGGCAGGCATTCGCCGCTGCGCGCGAGGCGGGGCTGGCGAATCCTGCCGTGGTTGGTGTGATTCCCTTCGACAAGCAGCAGCCGTCGCGGCTCTTCGTGCCGCGGCATCTGGCATTCCTGCCACCGGCTGCGCCACCCACCGCGATCTGCGGGCTGCCTTGTGGCGCGGCACGACAGTGCGTCGAACAGCCGGGCCACGATGGCTTTCGCCAGGCGGTGAACCAGGCACTGGACATGCTGCGCGACGGCCGAATCGACAAGGCGGTGCTGTCGCGCCTGTTGCAGCTGGAATTCGACGAGCCACCCTGTGCGCAGACGATCTTCCAGGGTCTGCGCCAGCAGAATCCTGAGGCCTATCAGTTCGCTGTCGATCTGCCGGACGAGGGCGTACTGATCGGCGCCAGCCCCGAGTTGCTGCTGCGCAAGCAGGGGGCGGCCTTCGCCACCAATCCGTTGGCCGGCTCGGCCAAGCGCGTGCTCGATCCGCTGGCGGACGAGTGGGCGGCGCGGGCACTGCTGGATTCGGCCAAGGACCAGCACGAGCATCGACTGGTCATCGACGATCTCGATCGCCAGCTGCGCCCGCTGTGCCGCACGCTGAACATCCCGTCGGCGCCGACGCTGCTCAGGACCGCCAAGCTTTGGCACCTGTCCACGCCGATCGACGGCGAGCTGAACGAGGAGTTATCGGCTTTGCAACTGGCCTGCCGGCTGCACCCGACGCCGGCGCTGTGTGGCTTTCCCACCGCCGTCGCCAAGCAGGTGATCGCCGAGCTGGAGCCATTCGACCGTGGCGTGTTCGGCGGCATCGTCGGTTGGTGCGATGCCGCCGGCAATGGCGAATGGGCGGTGGTGATCCGTTGCGGAATCATCCAGCAGACTCGCGTACGTCTGTTCGCCGGCGCCGGTCTGGTCAGCGCGTCCTGCCCGGACGCGGAGTGGCGCGAAACCGGCACCAAGCTCGGCACCATGCTCGCCGCCTTCGGCCTCGACAAGGAGGCCGTGTGAGCCTGATTCCGTTCACCCGCTGGCCGGACGCATTCGCCGAGCGCTACCGCCAGGCCGGCTACTGGCTGGGCAAGCCGCTCAGCCACATGCTCGCGGTTCAGGTCGAAACGCAGCCGGAGGCCATCGCCGTGGTCTGCGGCGAGCGCGAGCTGAGCTACGCCGAGCTGGATGCATTGTCCACCAACCTGGCCCAGCGGCTGGCCAATCACGGCCTCGGGCAGGGCGACCGGGCGCTGGTGCAGCTGGGCAACCAGGCCGAGCTGTACATCGTCTTCTTCGCGCTGCTCAAGGCTGGGATTGCGCCAGTCAACGCGCTGTTCAGCCACAGCCGGCTGGAACTGCGCGCCTATGCCGAGCAGATCCGTCCGCGCCTGCTGATCGCCAGCCGTTTGCATCCGCTGTTCCAGAACGACGACCTGTTTCTCGCCGAGCTGCAGCAGCTGGCCGGCATCGACACCGCCTTGCTGCATGCCGACGGTCAGGCAGCGCGCAGCCTGGCGGCCTGGCTGCAACCGGTGGCCGTCGAACGCGACTTTGCGACGACGCCCGCCGACGAGGTGGCGTTCTTCCAGCTCTCCGGCGGCAGCACCGGCACGCCGAAGCTGATCCCCCGTACCCACGACGACTACTACTACAGCGTGCGGCGCAGTGTGGAGCTGTGCGGTTTCGACCGCGACACCCGTTACCTCTGCGCACTGCCGGCCGCGCACAACTTCCCGCTCAGCTCGCCCGGCGCGCTGGGCGTGTTCGTCGCCGGTGGCCGCGTGGTGCTGGCGGCCGATCCCGGTCCGGCGAGCTGTTTTGCGCTGATCGCCGCGCAGCAGGTCAATGTCGCCGCGCTGGTGCCGCCGGCGCTGTCGCTGTGGCTGCAGGCGGCGCCCGGGCACGAGGCGGAGCTGGCCTCGCTGCGGTTGCTGCAGGTCGGCGGCGCCCGACTGCCGGAAGCGCAGGCGCGGCGCATCCCGGCGGTGCTCGGCTGTCGTCTGCAGCAGGTCTTCGGCATGGCCGAAGGGCTGGTCAACTACACCCGCCTGGACGATGACGACGAACACGTCTACCTGACCCAGGGCCGGCCGATGAGCCCGGACGACGAGGTCAGGGTGGTCGACCGCGACGGACGCCCGGTCGCGCCGGGGCAGGTCGGCGCGCTGCTGACTCGCGGGCCCTACACCATCCGCGGCTATTTCCAGAGCCCGGAACACAACGCCCAGGCCTTCGATGCCGAGGGTTTCTACCGCTCCGGCGATCTCGTGCAGCTGCGCGCGGACGGCTACCTGGTGGTGGTCGGACGCATCAAGGACCAGATCAACCGCGGCGGCGAAAAGATCGCCGCCGAGGAAGTGGAAAACCTGCTGATGGCGCATCCGGCCGTCACCCACGCCGCGCTGGTTTCCATGCCGGACCCGAGCATGGGCGAGAAGAGCTGCGCGTTCATCGTCAGCCGCGAGCCGACGCTCAAGGGCGTCGCCCTGCGCAAGTACCTGCGTGGCCTCGGGCTCGCTGATTACAAGCTGCCGGACCGCATCGAGCAGGTCGCGGCGCTGCCCATGACGGCGGTGGGCAAGGTCGACAAGACCCGTCTGCGCCGCCGCCTCGCCGAACAACTGCCCGTTACTGAATAAGGACTTCGCTCCATGACTATTCCCACGCTCACGCCCTACAACCTGCCAACCGAATGGGCGGTGAACAAGGTCCAGTGGCCGGTCGACCCCGCGCGCGCGGTGCTGCTGATCCATGACATGCAGGACTATTTCTGCGATTTCTGGGGCGAGGGCAGCACCTTCGTCGCCGCGCTAGTCGAGCGCCTGGCCGCCGTGCGCGAGCGCTGCAAGGCGCTCGGCATCCCGGTGGTCTACACCGCGCAACCGGGGCAGCAGGCCAACGCCGAGCGGGCGCTGCTCAACGATATGTGGGGCCCCGGCATCACCCAGTATCCGGCGCGCCAGGCCATCGTTGCCGGCCTGGCACCGGCGGCGGACGACACCGTGCTGGTCAAATGGCGTTACAGCGCCTTCCAGCGTTCGCCGCTGGAACACCTGCTGCGCGAGCTGGGCCGTGATCAGCTGATCATCGGTGGCATCTACGGCCACATCGGCTGCCTGATGACTGCCTGCGACGCCTTCATGCGCGACATCCAGCCGTTCCTGCTGGCCGATGGCATTGCCGACTTCACTCAGGCCGACCACCAGATGGCGTTGAACTACGTCGCCACGCGCTGCGGGCGGGTCATTGAATGCCGCGAGGTACTGGAACTGGGCCGGGTGCCGCGCCTGGCGCTGACCCGCGAGGCATTGCAGGCACGCCTGCTGGCCATGCTCGATGAGATCGACGAGCCGTTCGACCCGGATGAGAACCTGCTCGACTACGGCCTGGATTCGATCCAGGTGATGTCGCTGCTCAGCGAGTGGCGCGAGCAGGGGCTGGAACTGAGCTTCACCGATCTGGCGAAGACGCCGACGCTCAACGGCTGGTGGGCGCAGATCCAACAGCACGGAGGTGCCGCATGAGGCCGCTGGGCAATGCGCAGCAGGGCCTGTGGTACGGCTACCTGCTCAACGAAGACCGCGCCATGTTCAACACCGCCGAGTGCATCGCCTTCGCCGGCAAGGTGCAGGCGCCGCTGCTGATCGCCGCCGTGCAGCAGGCAGTGGGCGAGTGCGAGGCACTCAGCGGGCTATATGTGTTCGACGGCGAGACGGTGTGCTTCGAACCCTGCAAGCTGCCGCTGACGGTAGCGCAGCTGGAGGTGCCGGCGTTCGCCGACGCCGAAAGCTGGGTGCGCGACTGGGCGATGGCCGACATCCGCCAGCCGTTCGACCTTGAGCGCGAACTGGCCTGCCGCTTCGTCCTGCTGCGCGCGGCCGGGCAGGATTTTCTCTACAGCTGCGTGCACCACATCGCCCTCGATGGCTACGGCACCAACCTGCTGTACCAGCGCATCGCCGAACTCTACAGCGCTGCCGTGCGCGGAGAGCTGGCACCCGCCTGCGGCTTCGGCCGTTATGCCGATGTACTCGCCGAGGACGCCGAGCGCGATGCGCAAAACAAGACCGCCGCCGCACGCAGCTACTGGCTGGAGACCTTCTCGCGGCTGCCGGCGCCGGTCAGCTTCAGCGAGCGCAGCGCGCCGATCTCGGCGACCTTCGTGCGTCACGGCGCGCGCTTTCCGTCGTCGCTGTGGCAGGCGCTGAGCACCACCGCCGACGCCCACGGCATCGGCTGGGCCGATCTGCTGCTGGCCGGGCTCAGCGCCCAGCTGCGCCAGGTCAGCGGCAGCGACGCTCAGGTACTGGGGCTGATGGTGATGAATCGCATCGGTTCGGCGGCGTTCAACGTGCCGTGCATGCAGATGAACATCGCGCCGCTGTGCCTGCAGGCCGATGGCGAGGCCAGCCTGATCGCCACTGCAAAGGCGATCGGCAAGCTGCGCCGCGCCAGCCGCAAGCATCAGCATTACCGCTACGAAGCGCTGCGCCGCGACCTTGGCCGCGTCGGTGGCGAGCAGCGGCTGTTCGGCCCGCTGATCAACATCATGCCGTTTGATCGCCCGCTGGCCTACGGCGAGCTGGCGGCACGCACGCTCAACCTCAGCGCCGGGCCGGTGGAGGACCTGACCCTGGAAGTGCAGGTCGGTGCCGATGGCATTCCGCAGCTGGACTACGACGCCAACCCGGCGTGCTACAGCGCCGAGCATCTGCAGGCGCTGCAGGAGGAGCTGTTCGCGCTGCTGCGCCGCTGGCTGGCGGCACCCGAGCTGCCGCGCGACCTGGTCCTCGATGCCTGGATGGCCGATTACCGATTTCGCCAGCGCCTCAGCGCGCCGGCCGCGGAACAGGCGCAGCTGGGCGAGGTGACCAGCGTGCTGGCGGCGATCCGCGCTCACGCCGAGCGCCAGCCGGAGCGCATCGCCCTGTGTCAGGGCGAGCGCAGGCTGAACTACGCCGCGCTGCTCGCGCGCGCCGAGGAGATCGCCGCGGCGCTGGCGGAGCAGGGCGTGCAACCCGGCGAGAGGGTCGGCGTCATGCTCGCGCGTTCGCCCGAGGCGATCCTCGCCCAGCTCGGCGTGCTGCTGGCGGGCGCCGTCTACGTGCCGCTGGATGCCGAACAGCCGGCCGAACGGCAGACGCTGATCTGCACCAGCGCAGAGCTGGCGCTGGTGATCACCGAGGCGGCCTATCGGCATCGCCTGGCCGACAGCTACGCCGGACCGATCCAGCTGGTCGGCCAGCTCGCCAGCCATGAGCGCCGGCATGCGCCGCGCAGCGGCGAGGCGGCGGCCTATCTGATGTTCACCTCCGGCTCCACCGGCACGCCGAAGGGCGTGGAGATCAGCCATCGCGCGCTGGATCACTTCAGCGCGGCGGCGCGCCTGCGCTACGGCGTGACGGCGGACGACCGCATGCTGCAGTTCGCGCCGTTCAACTTCGATGCGAGCGTCGAGGAAGTCTTCGTCAGCCTGAGCGCCGGCGCGACCCTGGTGCTGCGTACCGATGCGCTGCTGCAGTCGATCGATACGTTCGTCGACGGAATCGAGGCGCAGGCGATCAGCATCGTCGACCTGCCGACCGCGTTCTGGAACGAATGGGTGGTGGCGCTGCGCAGCGGCCAGACGCGGATTCCAGCCGGGCTGAAGACGGTGATCATCGGCGGCGAGGCGGTATTTCCCGAGCAGCTGGCAGCCTGGCAACAGGTGGCGAGGCCGCAACTGCGGCTGATCAACACCTACGGGCCGACCGAGGCCACGGTGGTCGCCAGCAGCTGCGACCTGCAGACGGTCGATGCCAACGCCGAACGCCTGCCCATCGGCCTGCCGCTGGCGACCGTACAGGCACTGGTGCTCGAACGCGGCGACCGCCCGGCCGCCGAGGGTGAGCTGGTGTTGTGCGGTGCACAACTAGCCAACGGCTATATCAACAGCGCGTCTGCGGCGTTTGCCCGTCTGCGCATCGGTGCGCACGAGGAAACCGTGTACCGCACCGGCGACCGCGTGCGCCGCGTCGATGGCCGGCTGGTCTACCTCGGCCGGCTGGACAACGAATTCAAGATCAGCGGCTACCGCATCCAGCCCGGCGAGGTGGAGGCGCGCCTGCTGGCGCTGGACGGCGTCGACGAGGCCTGCGTGCTCGGCCTCGAGCTGGGTGGCGGCCTGCGCCGGCTGGTGGCCTTCGTCGCTGGCCCGTGTGACGACCTGCGCGCGCTTCGCCGCGCGCTGGGCCAGGTACTGCCGGCGGCGATGGTGCCGACCGACTACCGCCACTACCGCGCGCTGCCGCGCACCGGCAGCAACAAGCTCGACCGCAAGCGCCTGCAGGCCGAGTACCTGCAGGGTGCGACGACGGAGGTGCTGGACGATGCCACCCAGCAGCGGGTCAGCGCCATCTGGCAGCAGATCCTCGGCGTCGGCGGCATTCAGGCGCAGGACAACTTCTTCGAACTCGGTGGCCAGTCGTTGCAGACCATCCAGATCGTCAACCGCCTGGCCGCCGAGTTCGGCACCGCGGTGAAGGTTTCGGATGTGTTCGACAACCCCTGTCTGGCGGATTTCTGCCGCTTCCTCGACAGCCGGCTGCGGCAGGGGGAAGCGCAGGTGGAACTGGTCTGGTGAGGACATGCAGATGACACAGCAGATGGATTTTCGCGGGCGGCGCATCTGGGTCACCGGCGCCGGCCAAGGCATCGGCCGCGCGGTGGCCGAGGGCTTTGCCCGGCTCGGCGGTGAGGTGGTGGGGCTGGACCGCGCGTTCCCGGAGTGCGACTACGGCTATCGCACCCATGTGCTCGATGTGGGCGATGCCGCCGCCGTGCGTCAGGCCTGCGCCGAGCTGCTGGTGCCGGGGCAGGGCATCGACGTGTTCGCCAGCGTCGCCGGCATCCTGCGCCTCGGCGCGATCGAAGAGCTGAGCCTGGCCGACTGGGACGACTCGCTGCGGGTCAACGTCTCCGGGCCGTTCTACCTGCTGCGCGAACTGCTGCCGCGCTTTCGCGCGCAAGGCCGTGGCGCGGTGGTGGCGGTGAGCAGCAATGCGACCCGGGTGCCGCGCATGCAGATGGCCGCCTACGCGGCATCCAAGGCGGCGCTGACCAGCCTGATCCGCACCGCCGGGCTGGAGCTGGCGACCTGCGGCGTGCGCTGCAACCTGGTGTCGCCGGGCTCCACCGATACCGCCATGCAGCGCGGCATGTGGACCGACGACAGCGGCCGCGCGCGGACCATCGCCGGCCTGCCCGAGCAGTTCAAGCTCGGCATTCCGCTGCAGAAGATCGCCACGCCCGAAGAGGTGGCCAATACGGTGCTGTTCCTCGCCTCGGACCTGGCCAGTCACATCACCCTGCAGGACATCGTCGTCGACGGCGGTGCCACCCTGGCAGCCTGAGAGGTAGCAGATGCACGACAACATCATCGGCCTGCTCCGGCAGCTCGCCGGGCAAGGCGTACACCTGGCACTCAACGCCCAGGGCCAGCTGGTCTCGCAATCGAGCCAGGAGGCACTGACGCCCGAGCTGGGTCAGCTGATCCGCGCCAATCGCGACGCCATCGTCCGCTGCCTGCGCGCACGGCAGGCGTTCGAGGCGCCCATCGAGCCACGTCACGCCGACATCGGCCCGCTGTCCTCGTCGCAGAGTGGGCTGTGGTTCATCGAGCAGTACCAGGAGCACTCGCACCTGTACAACATGCCGGTGTTCTTCCGCCTCAACGGCGAGCTGGACGTGGCGGCGCTGGAGTTCGCCTTCGACGCCCTGGTGCGGCGCCACGCCAGCCTGCGCACGCGCTTTTTGCGCAACGCCGAGGGCAAGGGCGAGCAGCAGATCCTCGCCCATCGCGGCTTCGCCCTGGTCCATGAAGACTTCACCGGACTGGAGGCATCAGCCCGCGAGGCGCGAGTAGCCACACGGGTGCGCGAGGAAATCGAGCGGCCGTTCGATCTCGCCAGCGGCGCGCTGACCCGCGTGCACCTGCTGCGCCTGGGCGCGCGCGAGCACGTGCTGCTGATCAACCAGCACCACATCATTTCCGATGGCTGGTCAGTGAAGAACATGTTCGCCGACCTCAAGATCGCCTTTCTCGCCTATCAGAACCGCCAGCCGCTGGACTGGGGCGAGCCGCCGCTGACCTTCATCGACTACGCGCACTGGTTCAACTCGCCGCTGTTTCGCGACTACCACGCCGAGTACAAGCCGTTCTGGGTCGAGCGCCTGGCCGGCATTCCCGAGGTGCACAGCCTGCCGCTGGACCGGCCGCGCCCGGCGCAGCAGACCAGTGGCGGCGCGCTGGTGTTCTCGACCATCGACAACGGCTTGTGGGCGCGCTTCAAGCAGCTCTGCCAGCGCCACAGCGCTTCGCCGTTCATCGGCCTGCACGCGCTGTTCGCGCTGCTGCTGGCGCGTCACAGCGGCGAGCGCGACATCGTCGTCGGCACCCCGTTGGCCTACCGCGAACGCCCGGACATCGAGGCGCTGGTGGGCTTCTTCGTCAACACCCTGGTGCTGCGCACGCAGCTGCCCGAGCAGCAATCGTTCAGCGACTACCTGCGCCAGTGCCGGCAGGACGATCTGGAGGCCTTCGACCATCAGCTGTACCGCTTCGAGGCGCTCGGCGAGGCGCTGGGCATGGAGCGGCATACGGCGATCAACCCGATCTTCCAGATCATGCTGGTGTACCAGGCGCGGGTCGATTTCAACGACCTGATCCCCGGTTGCGCCGCAGTGGAGGAAACCTCTCCGGCGCTGCCGGCCAAGACCGATATCTCGGTGAAGGTCACCGAGCTGATGGATGCGGTGCGCATCGACTGGCTGTACGCCACCGCGCTGTTCGAGCGCAGCACCGTCGAGGGTTACGCCAGCCGCCTGCTGCGGCTGCTGCAGGCGGTGGTCGCCGACCCCGCGCAGGACATCTGGCAACTGCCACTGCTCGATGACGAACTGCTGCGCGCCACCGGCGAGCGGCTGGCGGCGCTGCCGGCGGGCTACCCGCACGGGCTGACGCCGCTGTCGCTGTTCGAGGACTGGGTGCGCCACCAGCCGCAGGCCGTGGCGCTGCATGAAGGCGCAGGCCACATCAGCTACGCCGAGCTGGATGCGCGGGCCAATCGGCTGGCGCACTGGCTGCAAACCGAGGGCTGCCGGCCGGGTGCGCTGGTCGGGGTGCTGGCGCGGCGCGAGAACGCCTTCGCAGTCGCCGCGCTCGCGGTGTGGAAGGCCGGCTGTGCCTATGTGCCGCTGGATCCGGATTACCCGGCCGAGCGCATCGCCCATATCGTCAGCGATGCCGGGCTCGACCTGCTGCTCGGTGCCGGCGCCGCGCCGTTCGCGCTGGGCGAGCTGCGCTGGGTCGATCTGAACGACCCCGAGCTGTGCGCGCAGCTGGATGCCCAGTCGCCGGAGGCGCCGCCGCGCAGCGACGAGCCGCAGCAGCTGGCGCAGGTGATCTACACCTCCGGTTCCACCGGCCTGCCCAAGGGCGTGATGGTCGAGCACGGCGCGCTGGCCAACCTGCTGCTGGATCATGGCCGTCGCCTCGAGATCGGCCCGGGCGACCGCATGCTCGACTGCATGTCGCTGTCGTTCGACGCCGGCAACATGTGCGCGCTGCTGCCGCTGACCCATGGCGCCTGCCTGCTCTGGGCCGACCCCGGCGAGGGCCTGCTGGACGAAATCGAGCGCACGCGCACCACCCACATGATCTTCGCCACCGCGCTGCTGGCGACGCTGCCGGCGCGGCCGCTGCCGGCGATGAAGGCGGTCGGCTTCGGCGGCGAGGCCTGCCCGGCGGCGCTGGCCGAGCGCTGGGGCCGGCAGTTCCGCCTGATCGACATGTATGGCCCGACCGAGGCCACCGTCACCGCGCTGACCAAGCGCATCGAACCCGGCACGACACCGAGCATCGGCCGGCCCATCGACGGCATGCAGGCACTGGTACTCGACGCGCACGGCAGGCTCTGCCCGGTCGGCGTACCGGGCGAACTGTGCCTGGCCGGACTGGGCCTGGCGCGCGGCTACCTGAACCAGCCGGAGCGCACCGCCGCGGTGTTCCGCGAGCATGAGATCGCCGGCGTGACGGTGCGGCTGTATCACACCGGCGACCGCGCGCGCCTGCTCGCCAACGGCGACTACCAGTACCTCGGCCGCATCGACGAGCAGATCAAGCTGCGCGGCTATCGCATCGAACCCGGCGAGATCGAGGCGCAGCTGGGCATCAGCTGCCCGGCGCTGCAACAGATCAAGGTCATTGTCGCCCGCCAGGGCCAGCGTCAGGCGCTGGTGGCCTACGCCTCGGTCAAAGCGGGTGAAGCCATGCCGGACGCCGACGCCATCCTGCAGGACGTGGCGCGGCGCCTGCCGGAATACATGCTGCCGGTGCGGCTGATCCTGCTCGAGCGCATGCCGCTGACCGCCAACGGCAAGCTCGACCTGCGGCGTCTGCCGCCGGTGGAACTGGCCGACAGCGCCGTCCTGGTGCCGCCGGCGGACGAGCTGGAAGCGGCGGTGCTGGCGATCTGGCAGGGCGTACTTGAGCAGCCGCTGGGGGTCGAGAGCGACTTCTTCGCCCTCGGCGGCGATTCGATCCTGAGCATCCAGCTGACCACCCGCCTGCGCGATGCCGGGCATGCCTGCACGGTCAGGGAAGTATTCGAGGCGCGCACTGTGCGGCGCCTGTGCCGCGTGCTCGGCCAGCCGCGCGAACGGGTGGCGATCCGCGCCGAGCAGGGCGTGCTGCAGGGCGAAGCCTTCGCCCTGCAACCGATCCAGCAGTGGTTCTTCGAACAGCCGTTCGCCAGCCCGCAACACTGGAATCAGGGCGTGGTGCTGCGCCTGCCGGCCAACATCGAGGTGGCGCAGCTGATGGATTTCATGCGCCAGTTGCTGCGCCATCACGACGCGCTGCGCCTGGCGGTAGATGCGCGCGGCCAGCGCTATCTGGCGCATCTGCCGTTGAGCGAACCGGCACGGCTGGATGCGGCAACGCCTGGCGAGGACGGCTTGCAGCAGGCGCTGACCGAGCTGCAGGCGCATATGCAGCCGGCGCAGGGTCGCAACCTGGCCTGGGCGTTGATCGATAACCTCGCCGGCGGTGCGCGCGGGCTGTTCATCGCCGTGCATCATCTGGCCATCGATGCGGTGTCCTGGCGCATCCTGGTCGATGACCTGCGCCGGCTCGCGCGCGGCGAGGCGCTACCAGCCAAGACCAGCAGCTACCGCCAGTGGGGCGAGGGACTGGCCGCCTATGCGCGTCGCGCCGAGGCGCAGCTGCCGTACTGGCGTGCCGAACTGGCCGGCATGCCCGAGGCACCGCCGGCGGGCTGGGCGGGTAGCGGCGCGCCGCGTGAACAGAAGCTGGAACTGAGCGAGGCACTGACGCGCCAGCTGCAGCAGGCCGCCCGGCATTTTTCCGTGGACATGCGCGAGCTGCTGCTGGCTGCACTGACCCGCGCGCTGCACGGGCTCGGGCTGGGCGAGCGGCAGTGGATCATGCTCGAAGGCCACGGCCGCGAGGCCATCGACCCGATGCTGGATGTCAGCCGCACGGTCGGCTGGTTCACCAGCATGTTCCCGCTGGCGCTGCACGACCAAACGGACTGGCCGCAGCTGCTGCGCCACGCCGCCGAACAGCTGCGGCGAGTGCCGGACAAGGGTGTCGGCTACCTGCCGCTGCGCGCCAATCCTGATTTTCGGGCGCACCTGCCGTTGCCGACGGTGGCGCTCAATTACCTTGGCGTCTACCAGAGCGGCACGGACGCCTGGCAGGCACTGCCCATCGCCCCGGGCCGGCCGAGCGCGGCGGATAATCCCTCGGCGGAGCTGATCAGCCTGCACGGCGGCGTGTTCGACGGCCGCCTGACTCTGCGGCAGATCGGCAATCTGCGCGCCGAGCTGAACGATCAGCTGCTGACTCTGCTGCAGGACAATCTGCTTGAGTTGGCCGAGCAAACGGAGGACTGCCATGCCTACGCTTGAGCGGCATTTCACCGAGCAGTTCCAGCGCCACGCCGTGCGCCCGGCGCTGGGCTGTCTGGGCGACAGCTTCAGCTACGCCGAGCTGCAGGCGCGGGTCGCGGCTATCGCCATGCAGCTGCGCCAGTGCGGCCTGCGGGCGGGTGAGCGGGTCGGCATCCACCTGCAACGCTCGCCGGATCTGGTCGCCAGCGTGCTGGCCTGTCTGCGCGAAGGGTTGTGCTTCGTGCCGCTGGAACCCGAGTTTCCGCACGAACGGCTGCAAGGCATCGCCAGCGATGCGCAGCTGAGCCTGGTGCTGCAGGACCAGCCGGTGGCGTTCGCGCAGCCCACCTGGCAGCTGCGCCCGGGCCTCGCCGGCGAGCTGGAATGGCCCGAGCAGGACGAGCGCCTGCCGGCCTACATGATGTTCACCTCCGGCTCCACCGGCCGGCCCAAGGGCGTGGTGATCAACCGCGCCGCGCTGGCCAACTTCCTCGCCGCTGCGACTGCGCGACTGGGCATCGGCCCGGCGACGCGCTGGCTGTTCACCACCACCCCGGCGTTCGATATCTCGCTGCTGGAGATGCTCGGCCCGCTGTGGAGCGGCGGCTATGTCGAGGTGATCTGCGCGCCGACCCACAAGGACCCGGTCGAGCTGCTGCAGGTGCTCGAGCGGCGCAGCGATCTCAACACCCTGCAGGCCACCCCGGTGTTCTGGCGCATGCTGCTCAAGGCCGGCTGGCAAGGACGGCCCGGGCTGCGGGCGCTGTGCGGCGGCGAGGCGCTGGATGCCACGCTGGCGGCCCGTCTGGGCGGCTGCGTGGGCGAACTGTGGAACTGCTACGGACCGACCGAGGCCACGGTGTGGTCGCTGATGGCGCGTATCGAACTGCCGCTCGAAGAGGCCGGCGTGCTGCTGCGCCAGTCGCTGGACGGCTACCGTCACTGGCTGCTGGACGAGCACGGCCACGCGGTCGCGCCGGGCGGCGAGGGCGAGCTGTGCATCGAGGGGCCGTCGCTGGCCGATGGCTACTGGCAGCGCGACGACCTCACCGCGCAGGCCTTCATCAACTGGCACGGCAGGCGGCTGTATCGCACCGGCGACCGGGCGCGACGCGTCGGCGAGGATGTCTACCTGTACTGCGGACGGCGTGACGACCAGATCAAGCTGCGCGGTTTTCGTATCGAGCTGGGCGAGATCGAGGCCAGTCTGCGTCGGCTGGCCGGCGTGCAGGACGCCGCGGTCCGACTGCATGGCGAGGGCGATGAGGCCTGTCTGGTGGGCTATGTGGAGCTGTGCGAGGTCGGTGCGCTGAGCCGGGTAGCGATCCGTCGCGAGCTGCAGCGCAGTCTGCCGCACTACATGGTGCCGGGGCGGATTGTGCTGCTGGAGTGTTTGCCGAAGACGGCCAGCGGGAAGATTGATCGCAAGCGGTTGCTGGAGGTGATTTGAGGGCGTGTTTTGTAGCTTGTCGGTCGGAATTATGGGCGATTACCGCGCGTGCTGATGCCCCGGGTTTCGGCCACCCGGCCGAGTCACTTTCTTGTTGCTTGCGGATCGCCGCCCGGCCCAACAAGAAAGTAACCAAAGAAGAGGGGCACGCGACATCCGGGTCTGACCGCTTCGCGGCCAGACTGCCCTCCTTCCGGTGCCGCTCCGGGGGCACGTCACGAAGGGACATCCCTGCCTAGGCGGCCCCGTCCTTCGTGACTCGCTCGGCGTCCATGCCTCGCGTCCCCCTACACGACCCTCCTGACGGGATCGGGGTCCGAGTCGTCTGGAAGATCGAGAAGCGGGCTTGGCTTTGCGTTTTCCTTGTACGGCCTGTCAGGCCGCACCCGATTCCCCTTCAGGAGGGTGAGTGGAATCGCTGCGTAAGGGGTTGAGCCGCATGGATGCGGCGAAAGGACTGAGGCGTCCCCGCTTAAAGGGCCAGGGATGGCCCTTGTAAGCCGACCCCTGGAGCAGCGATGGAGCGAACGAACCCTGCGCGCAGCGCAGGGCCGGATGCAGGGGCGCGCTTTCTTTTGCTTACTTTTCTTTGCGCGTGCAAAGAAAAGTGAGGCGCCGTGCAAGGCGCAACCTGTAGGCCGGGCCGAGGAAAGCGCAGCGTCATACACAGAGACACGCGCCGAAACCCACCTCAAACAAGGTGGAAAACGCTGCGCGGTTTTCCACCCTACGGTTGCCAAAAGGCACTCGCCCAGCAGGGCGAAACCAAGCTCTCAAGCGACTCGCCAATCGCCATAGACGCAAACTTCGAGTTCACCTCGATCCTCAATCCTTCACCACCACCTCAGCACCCCCCTTACCCAGCAACGCCTCGATATCCTCGATCACCTGCAGCGCCGCCATCGGCCCGCCAAGCGAAGTCCACAACGACCCGTCCACCGCACCGAAGCGCCTCGCCTGAATGGCCGACAGCTGGCGGAACGCCGGCGTCTGCTCGGCCTGATTCATCGCCTCGACCGCCTCGCCGCTGGTCGCCAGCGTGCCGATCACCAGCCAGTCGGCATCCAGCAGTTCCAGCGACTCCAAGCTCAACGCCATCGAATGGGTGTGGCCGCGGTCCTGCTGGTGGGCGGGGCGGCGCAGCCCGACGTCTTCGGCGACGGTGCTGGCGAAGGCATCCTTGAACATGTACGACGGCCCCTTGGGATTCCAGCGCACGATGCTCAGCGTCTCGCCCTGATGCTCGCGCAGGCGCTGGCGCGCCTCTTCGACCCGCGCCCAGTAGCGCTCCAGCACGGTCTTGGCCTCGGCCTCCTTGTTCAGCGCCTGCGCGGTGCGCTGCATGCTTTCCTGCCAGGGGCGCGCCCAGTTGAAGGTGATCACCGTCGGCGCGATCTCGTTGAGGATCGCCAACTGCTCCGGCTTCACCGGGCCGGTGAGGATCAGGTCGGGTTGCAGCTCCAGCAGTGTCTCCAGATTCGGGTTGTCGATGTCGCCGACCACCTCGATGCCGGCCGGCAGCTTGCCGTCCAGATAGCGTGGCGGCGCGGCTTGGCCGCGGCCGTTGATGGTGCCGACCGGGGTGACGCCGAGGGTCAGCGCGGTATCCAGGTCGATCTCGCTGAGGGTGATCACCCGCTTGGGCGCTTCCGGCAGCGTGACGGTATTGCCGAGCGCATCGGTCATCTGCCGAGCGTCGGCCTGGGCCGGCAGGGCGAGCAGGCCGGCGAGCAGCGCGGCGGCGAGGCTCCAGGATGTCTTGAGGGTCATTGCATGCCTTCCTTTTCGGGGTGTTCGTGGCGCAGCGGTTGCGGTGTGGCGGCGCCCTGGCGGCGGCGCGGCACGATCACCGGGGCGCCGTCGCCGGGGGCGTGGAGGATGTCGACATCGGTGTCGTAGAGGCGGTCGACCAGCGCCTTGGTCATCACCTGCCGTGCCGGGCCGATGGCCTGCACGCGGCCGTCGGCCAGGGCGATCAGCTCGTCGCAATAGCGCGCGGCGATACCCAGGTCGTGGATGACGATGAGCACCGTGCGCCCGGCAGCGGCGATGCGGTACACGGCCTCCATCACCTCGGCCTGGTGGCCGATGTCCAGCGCGCTGGTGGGTTCGTCGAGCAGGATCAGATCGGTGTTCTGCGCCAGGATCATCCCCAGCCAGGCCCGTTGCGCCTGGCCGCCGGAGAGCGAGGTGGCGCTGCGCTGCCAGATGGCGTCGAGCTGCATCGCCTCGCGGGCGCGGGCGACCTGCTGGGCGTCTTCCTCGCTCCATTGGTTGAACCAGCCCTGGTGCGGGTGGCGGCCGTACTGCACCAGCTGCTCGACACGGATGCCTTCGGCCAGCACCGGCCGTTGCGGCAGGAAGGCCAGCTCGCGGGCCAGCGCCTTGAGCGAATAGTGCGTCAGTGGCTTGCCGTGGATTTCCACCGTGCCGCGCTGCAGCGGTAACTGGCGGGCGAGCAGTTTGAGCAGCGTGGATTTGCCGCTGCCGTTGGGGCCGACGATGCCGATCAGCTTGCCGCGCGGCAGGCTGAAGGACACGTCGTCGAGCACCACCTTGTCCTGATAGGCGAAATGCAGGTTCTCTGCACGCAGGGCAGTCATCAGTCAGCTCCTCGTCTGTCCTTGATCAAGAGGCCGAGCAGCAGGATGCCGCCGAGCAGGCGCGTCATGATTCCGGTGGGGATTTCTTCGGGTTGGGCGAGCACGCGCACCAGCGTATCGCTGCCGAGCAGCAGCACCGCACCGCACAGTGCCGACAGCCAGATCGGTGCGAGGTTATCGCGCGCCAGCCACGAGGCGAGGATCGGCGCGGCCATGGCGATGAACACCACCGGCCCGCCGATGGCCGTGCCCAGGGCCGCCACCAGAATCGCCAGGGCAAGCACGCCAAGCTGGATCGCCGGCACACGGATGCCGAGGTTCTGCGCAGTGGCATCACCGAAGCGCAGCAGCGCCAGCGGCCGGTTGACCAGCGCCAGCAGCGGGCAGAGCAGCGCCAGCAGCACTGCGATGGGATTGACCGTCTGGTAGCTGATGCCGGCGAAGTGGCCCATTGTCCACAGGTAGATGCTGCCCAGGTGCACCAGCGGCTGGGTCGACATGGCGAAGTCGCCGATGGCGCCGAGCAGCTCGGACAGCGCAATGCCGATGACGATGAACAGGTAGCCCTGCTCGCCGGGGCGCCGGCACAGGGCGAACAGCGCGGCGGCGGCCAGCAGGGCGCCGAGTGGCGAAGCCCACCAGGGCCAGTTGCCGAGCGTCAGGTAGAGGGCGAAGGCGACCACGGCGAGCGAGGCGCCCTCGTTCACGCCGATCATGTCCGGCGTGGCCAGGCGGTTGCGCACCAGGGTCTGGATCAGGCAGCCGGCCATGCCCATCGCCAGCCCGGCGACGATGGCGGCGGCCACGCGCGGCAGGCGCAGCTTGAACACCATGATCTCCTGCAGCTTGCTGCCGTTGCCGGTCAGCGTGGCCAGCACGTCGCGCACACCGAGGTTGCCGCTGCCCAGGCTGATCGCCAGCACGGCGAGGGCAGCCAGCAGCAGCGACAGCAGGCCGAACATCAGCCAGTTGCGCCGGTGCAGCAGCAGGCTCAGGCCGCCGATGCGCAGCGTCCAGACGCCGGAAGGATTGGCAATGGGCGGCATCGGTTACCTCACCGTCAGCAGGGAACGGAAGCCGCCGCGCAGCACGATGGCGATCAGCGCTGGCGCGCCGAGGGCCGCGAGCAACGTGCCGACCGGCAGTTCGTAGGGTTGCAGCAGCCAGCGCGCCAGCACATCGGCGGCGAGCAGGAAGAGCATGCCGAACAGCGTGGAGAACAGCAGCTGGCGCAACAGCGCCACCGGTTCGAGCAGCCGCGCGCAATAGGCGGCGAGGAAACCGACGAAGCCCACCGGGCCGGCCAGCGAAATGGCGCAGGCGGTGAGCAGGGTGGACGCTGCCAGCACGCCGAGGCGCACCCAGCTGGTGTGGATGCCCAGCGCACGCGCCTGGCTGTCGCCCATCTGCATCAGCGTCAGCTGGCGGCACAGCAGCGCTGCGAGGATCAGCCCGAGCACGGCGAGCGGGGCGACGGTGGCGAGCGCGTCGAGGCGCGAGGCGGACAGCGAGCCGAGGTTCCAGAAACGGAACTGCTCGAGCGCCACGCGGGTGGACAACAGCAGGTAGTTCGCCAATCCGCCGAAGATGGCGCCCAGCGCCACGCCGGCGAGAATCAGCTTGAGCGGGCTGGCCTGGCCGAGCATCAGGCCGACGCCGAGCACCACCAGATTGCCCAGCAGCGCGCCGAGCCCGGACCAGAGCAGGTAGCCCTGGGTCGACTCGACGCCGAAATAGATAAGGCCGATCACCAGCCCGAGTACCGCACCGGCATTCACGCCGAGCAGGCCGGGTTCGGCCAGAGGGTTGCGCGTCGCGCTCTGCAGCAGCGAGGCGGCGATCGCCAGACTGGCGCCGACCACCAGCGCGGCGAAGGTGCGCGGCAGGCGCAGGGTATCGACGACCATCGCCAGCTTGTCGTCTGCCAGATACTCGGGCGCACCGAGCAGGTAGCCGAGCACCGCCTCGGCGCCGTATACGCCGGCGCCAGTGGCTAGCGACAGGGCCAGCAACACCAGCAGAAGGCCACCCCCGGCAACGAGGGTGGCTTTCTGGAAGACCGGCATCGTCGAATCAGTTGGCATGGTTCATCGGTCTTTGGCTCCAGTAGCCCGGCGTCGCCGCCGGGCCGGGGATGGGTCAGATGTCGTAGTTGAAACCGACGAACAAGGTGCGGCCCATGAGGATGTTGTCGATCGACTGGGCTACGTCGTCACGTTTTTCGTTGGTGAGGTTGTTCAGCCCGGCCTTGAGTGTCAGCTCCGGCGTTGCCTGGTACTTCGCGCCCAGGTTCAGCTGATGGAACGCACCGCTCTCGACGTTGGGTTCGGCCGCCGAGACGTACAGCAGCTGGCTGCCGGTGTACTGGTAGTCGAGGTTCAGCCCGAGTCTGGGCATGGCCTGCCAGTCGACGCCGAGGTTGGCGACATGCTGCGGCGAGTTGCGAATCGCTTCGTCAGTGTCGCGGTCTTCGGCATCGGAGTAGGTGTAGTTGCCGCGCAGGCCAAGGGTGTCGGTCAGCGCGTAGCGGCCGTGCAGTTCATAGCCCTGCACGCGCGCCTTGCTGATGTTGCTGTAGGTCATTACGGCCGGTGTATGGCCGGCGCGCCAGCTGTCGGTGACGATCATGTCTTCGATGTCGTTGTGGAAGAACATGATGCCGGCTTCCAGGCGCTCGTCCTGGTAGAGCGTGCCGATCTCGTAGCTGGTCGCGGTTTCCGGTTTCAGGTCGGGGTTGCCGACCAGTGTGCACATGCCGCGGCAGGCCAGCACGCCGTAGGTTTCGTCCGACTGGTAGATGCTCGGGGCCTTGAACGACTTGCCGGCGCCGCCCTTGATCACCCAGTTATCGGTGAGGTTGTAGACGCCGTAGGCGCGCGGGCTGAACTCGCCGCCGAAGGTGTCGTGGTCGTCCCAGCGACCGCCGAGGGTAATGTCCAGGTCGCCGAGGGAGAACTCGTCCTGCAGGTAGAGCGCCTTCTGGTCGACTTCGGTGTCCGCACCGAGGTTCTGGTTATGCGCCAGCTCGGTGCGCCGCCATTCGCTGCCGACAGTGAAGAGATGGCTGCCGAGAGAGGCGCTGAGCTGACCGTCGACGGTGTGGTTCTTCTGCTGGATGTCGCCTTTCATGCCTCGCAGATTGGTCATGATCTGCGAGTCGTCCATCAGCTCGACGTCTTCGTAGTAGTAGCGCACACGGGTGTTGAAGCCGTCCCAGTTGCCGGTGTGACCGAGGCCGAAGCTCCAGCGCTCCATCTCCTGCACATTGGTGACGACAGCACCGAAGTTGTTCCAGTCGGCCTCGCGGTCGTCCTTGCGGTGGGTGATGTCCAGATCGAGCGTCTGGCGCTCGTCCAGCAGCCAGCTCAGCGAACCGAAAACGCTACCGTTCTGTCGCTGTTCCACTGCGTCGGTGTCGGGGTTGACCGTCTGCTCGCTCAGCCACGCCGCCTGATCGGTTTTCTCGACGAACAGGTTGCCGCGCAGCTTGTTGTCGATCAGTGCGCCGCTGACGTAGCCGCTGGCCTGATGGCTGTCGCCGGAGTCGCCTTCGGTGGGGTGTTCGTAGGTGTAGGCAACACCGGCGCGGGTTTCATCGGTGGCCTGGCGCAGGATCACGTTGACCACGCCGCCCAGCGCATCGGCGCCGTACAGCGAGGACATCGGCCCGCGGATCACTTCGATACGCTCAATGGCGGCCATCGGGATCGACGAGAGGTCGAAGTCGTTGGCGTAGTTGGAGGTCAGGGCGTCGCGCGAGTTGATGCGCCGGCCGTTGACCAGCAGCAGGGTGTAGTCCGAATCCATGCCACGCAGCTTGATTTCCTTGCGCCCGTAGGTAGACGACGGGTTGATGTGCACGCCCGGCAGGTATTTCACCGCGTCGGCCAGGCTGTAGACCGGCAGCTTCTCCAGTTCCTCGCGGGTCACCACCGAGACGCTGGCCGGTGCGCTGAGTTCGCTATGCGCGGTCTGGGTGGCGGTGATGACTTCGTTCTTCAACGTGACCGGGGTATCAGCCAGCGCTGCCAGCGGCAGCAGGCTGCCGAGCAGGGTCAGAGACAGGTGGCGTGGGCGGCTGATTCTTCGTACAAGCTGCATGTGCAGGCTCCGTTGCTAAGTAGTTGTTGTACTGCGCGACTAGTCACGATTCCCCGGCAGGTTGAGTCCTGCCTTCTTTTATTGTTCTGGCCTCGGCTACAGCTGCGGCGCGCGTTTGGATGCCGCGCAGCAGCACCAGCACGCCGATGCCGGCGACCGTTCCGGCGCCGGCATAGAGCCAGGCCAGGTCATTGAATCCAATCAGGCGGCGCCCGGCATCCGAGGTCAGGTAGGCCGCTGAGAACAGGCTGCCGAGGCCGGCAGCGACGTTCGATACGGTGCCCTGCAGCGCCATGAACGCCGCGCGCTGTTCGGGAAGCGGGATGGCGGCGGCGATAGTCAGCGTGCTGCTGCTACGCACCGCGCCGAGCGCCATGAACAGGGTGAACACCAGATACAGGGAAAGACCGAGCGGCAGCGCGAAGCCGAGCAGGGTGATGGCAGCCAGACAGCCACTGCTGACCAGTACTACCGTCCGCGCGCTGCCGCGGTCGATCAGCACGCCGCCCAGGTGCATCGCCGCCAGGCTGGCGAGGCCGCCGCACAGGTAGAGCAGTCCGATGTGCTGGCGCGGAAAATCGAGATTGAACTGGAAGTAGTTGGAGAAGTGCGGCACCAGCAGGAAGTGGCCGAACATCTGCAACGCCACGATGGCCAGGGCACCCAGACACAGTGGCGAGCGCAGCAGCGGCCAGAGGCGGGTGGTCTTGTGTACATGGGCGGGCGGCCTGGGGAACAACGGCTGGCAGAGCAGTGCGAGTAGCAGCCCGGCGCCGCCGAACAGCGCGAAGGGCGCCTGCCAGCCGCCGCGTGCGGCGACTTCCAGCGCCAGCGGCGTGACCACGATCGCCGCCAACGAGTAACCCATGGCGACGTAGGCGAGTTTGCGACCGCGTTCTGCGGGTGGGATCAGGTCGAGCATGGCCGCCATCAGCACCGCGCCCATCGGCCCCGCGACCAGGCCGGAGAGCACGAACAGAACAATCAGTTGTTTCGGGTCGCTGGCCAGCGCGCAGCTCAGCAGCAGGGCGAAGCGCAGCGCCAGTAACACGACCAGCGTCCGCTTGCGGTCCAGGCGATCGAGCCAGGCGGCCGTCAGCGCCGCGCCCAGCGCCGCTGCGAGGGTGGCGCCACCGGCTATGTAGCCGACGTGGCTGGCCTGCATGCCCAGCGCCCGCACGAAATCCGGTCCGAGCGGCATCACCATCATCAGGCTGCCGATCGACAGCATGTTGATGAGCATGGCCAGGTGCACGGCGGCTTTCGATTGTCGATCGGCATCCATCTGCATCGCGCGCTCGGGTAGCTAAGGGCGGCTGCATCTTAGGTAATCATAAATACTATTTCAAATACTAATCGTTATCATTATTCTGATGTTGCGAAACGTTGCGACATTCGCGCGTTGGACGGACAGGAGCGTTCATGCAGGCCACGAAAACTCAGACGGGCGCGGGTACCGCCGCCGAGCAGCCGGTGGCTGGCGGGATAGCAGCGCTAGCTGATCTGTACGTCGGGGAGTTCGCCCATTATCGGGATGTGCTGGTGCTGGCCGACGATCCGCGGGACGCACTGCCGCTGGTTGAGCTGTTGCTGCCGCGGACGCTGGACGAGCAGCTACTGCGTTTTCGTCCGCAGGCGGTCGGCGAGGACCGTAGGGCGTTGGTTTCGCACTGGTCGCGACACTACTTCGTGCGGCTGATTCCACCGGTGGTGGCCGCCGCGACGCTGCTCGATCGACGCCTGCCGCTGCGCCTCGAGCAACTCGCGGTGGTGCTCGACGACCAGGGACAGCCTTCGGCCTTCAAACTGCTCAATGACGGCGAGCGTTTCGCCGAATCGTCGGGGCCGTTCGGCCGCTTCGAGCACCTGATCGAAGACAATCTCGCTCCCTTCATCGAGGCGCTCGGTCGTTACGCCGGGGTCGCGCCGAAGGTGCTGTGGAGCAATGCCGGCAACTATTTCGAGGCGGTGTTCGGCCAGCTTGCCAGCCGCGCCAGTCAGGCCCAGCTTGCCGACGGCCGGGCGTTGGTCGATGCACGGTACCTGCCGGATGGGCGACGCAATCCGCTCTACCGGCCGGTGCGCTATGTCGAGCTGGAAAACGCCGATGGCCGCTCGCGTATCTGGCGACAACGACGGCTGTGCTGTATCCGCTATCTGCTGGATGGCGTGGCGCTGTGCCCCAACTGCCCGCGGCTCGACGCACCGCCGCAATAGCCGCCGGGCGCTGCTAGAATGCCGCGCCCAATCCGCGCCGAATCATCCTCATGCACGCTGACGCGCTCGTCATTCTCCAACAACATCTGCTGGGCGGCCTCGACCCGGCGCCGGGCGAAACCCGACGGTTGTTCCACGGCCGGGGTCGCTGCTGGCAAGGCCTCGAACAGCTCACGGTCGACTGGCTGCAGGGCGTCGTGCTGGTTGCGCTGTTTCGCGAGCCGGCAGCAGCGGATCTGCATGCCCTGAAGCAGACGCTGATGGCGCTGGCAGGCTCGCCCGCCTGGCAGCGGAGTGGCGCACATGCTCTGCTGCTGCAGCATCGTTACCAGCCGGACAGTCCGACCGAGACGCTGCTGGGCGAGCTGCCCGCCGAATGTCTGATCAGCGAGAACGGCCTGCGTTATCGACTCGACCTGGGCAGCAAGCAGAACAACGGCCTGTTCCTCGACATGCGCTACGGCCGCCGCTGGGTACAGGAGAATGCGCGCGGCAAGCGCGTCCTGAACCTGTTCGCCTATACCTGCGGCTTCTCGGTCGCGGCGATCGCCGGCGGCGCCGCGCACGTGGTCAATCTCGACATGGCCCGTGCGGCACTGACGCGCGGGCGCGAGAACCATCGACTCAACCAGCACGACCTGAGCCGGGTGAGTTTCCTCGGCCATGAGCTGTTCAAGTCGTGGGGCAAGGTGAGAAAGCTCGGTCCCTACGACCTGATCATCATCGACCCGCCATCATTCCAGAAGGGCAGCTTCGCGCTGACCTCGGATTATCAGAAGATCCTGCGTCGCCTGCCGGAACTGCTCACGCCCCACGGCCAGGTGCTGGCCTGCGTCAATGATCCCGACATCGGCCCGCAGTTCCTGATCGAGGGCATGGCCACCGAGGCTCCGCAGTTGTGCTTCGAACGGCGTCTGGAGAACCCGCCTGAATTTCCCGACGTGAACCCCGACAGCGGTCTGAAGGCGCTGCTGTTCGTGCGGGAGGACTAGGCCGGGATGCTAGCGGCGCGCTTCGAGCTCGTCGATCAGCGCCTTCATCTCGCCGATCTCGCGGCGCTGGGCTTCGATGATGCTGTCGGCCAGTTCGCGTACGCGCGGGTCGCGGATATCGGCGCGCTCGCTGGTGAGGACGGCGATCGAGTGATGCGGAATCATTGCCTTCATCCAGGACACCTGTTCGACCGTGGCCTGGCCGCGTACCAGCCATAGGGCCACGGCGACGAGGATCGCGCTGCGCCGCATTTCATCGGCCGACGTCTGCGCTCAGTTATCGGCGTTCGAGACGGAGCAATTCGGCTCCGTGGTGAAGGTCCGTGCCGCGTCCACCGGGCCGAGCTTTTCCAGGGTGCGACGGCCCAGCAATACCGGATAGAGCATGTCGTCGCGGTCGTTGAGGGAGAATTCCTCTTCGTAGATGCGGGTGCCCAGACATACCTTCATCAGCACCACGGGGCGATCCTCCTTGCCGGCCGCGCCGCGTACGGTGAGCTCACGTTCAAGCTTGCGTTCGATACGGGTCTTGACGAGCTTTTCGGTATCGATGTCCTTGAGGTCGATGTCGAAACGCACCCACTCCTCACCGTTCTTCTCGAACCGTTCGATGTCTTCTGCGTGCATGGAGGACGTCAGCGCGCCGGTATCGAGCTTGAACTTGACCGCGACCTTGCCAGGCAGGATCAAGCCTTCCTCGACCCAGCCGAAAACCGGCCGCGAGCCGGCGAGCGCCTGAGTCGCGCCGGCGGACAGTAGCGTGGCGGCCACCAGGCCCGAGAGCAGGGCGTGTGTACGGCGTTTGCGATGAGACATGCGGTTCCTCGACGATCAACCGGGATGAAAAAGTAGAGTCGTCGAGTCCGTAATTGTTCAGTGAGGCGGCTCAGGCCTCGGCGCCGGGCGCCGGTGGTGTGAGGCCGCAGCCCTTGAGGATGATCTGGATGAGGTTATCGGTGGCCACGGCGAAGTCCTTGCGGGTCATGCGTTTGCCACCGATCCGGCGAATCTGGTCGGAGAAATCGGCGTAATGCTGGGTGCCGCTCCAGATCAGAAAGATCAGGTGCATGGGGTCCACCGGGTCCATCTTGCCGGCGGCGATCCAGGCTTCGAATACCGCCGCCCGACCGCGGAACCAGTTGCGGTAGTCCTGGTTGAAGTGCTCGTTGAGGCATTCGGAGCCGCTGATCACCTCCATGGCGAAGATCTTCGAGGCTTCCGGGTGGCGCCGGGAGAACTCCATCTTGAGGCGGATGTAGTTGGCCAGCGCCGTGGCCGGATCGTCTTCGGGGCTCATGTCGTCGAAGGCGGTGTCCCACAGTTCGAGGATATGGCGCATCACTTCCACATACAGCCCGAGCTTGCTGTTGAAGTAGTAGTGCAGGTTGGCCTTGGGCAGTTCGGCGCGCTGGGCTATGGCATTCATGCTGGTGCCCTTGAAGCCGTAGCGGGCGAACTCCGTAGCGGCGGCGGCGAGGATGGTTTCCTCGTTCTTCTGGCGGATGCGCCCGGCGGGTTTGCCGGTCGAGACGTACAGAGGCTGTGTAGTGTCGTTCTTATTCATAGTCCCTTACTCGCGTGCGCGGCGCATCCGGCGGGCGTCGTCGCTGGGTCAGGCCTGGCGCGGGCTGGCAGTGATGATGGGCTCGGCCTGCTCGCGGGGTAGCAGCAGATCCAGCAAGATCGCCGTCAGGCCGCCGCAGGTGATGGCCGAGTCGAACAGATTCTGCACGAGTTTCGGCATCTGGTGCAGCAGTTCCGGTTGTGCTGCGACACCGAGGCCGACACCGAGCGAGGCCGCGATCACTAGCATGTTGCGACGATCCAGCTTCGTCTGCGCCAGGATGCGGATCCCGGCGGCCGCGACACTGCCGAACATGATCAGCGTGGCGCCGCCGAGCACCGGCTTGGGAATCTGCTGCAACACCGCACCGAGCAGCGGGAACAGGCCGAGCATGAACAGGATGGCGCCGATGTAGAGGCCGACATAACGGCTGGCGACGCCGGTCATCTGGATCACGCCATTGTTCTGCGCGAAGGTCGTATTGGGAAAGGCATTGAAGGTCGCCGCGAGCAGACAGCTGACGCCATCGCCTAGCACACCGCCGCGCAGGCGTTGCACGTAGCTGGGTCCCTCGATCGGCTTACGCGAGAGCATGCAGTTGGCGGTCAGGTCGCCCACCGTCTCGATGGTGCTGATCACATAGATGAGTGCGACCGGGATGAATGCCGTCCAGTCGAAGGCGAAGCCGTACTTGAACGGCTGCGGGATGCTGATCAGCGGCAGTTCAGGCAGCGGCTGCGGCACCAGCGTGCCACTGAACCAGGCGGCCAGGCTGCCGACGGCCAGACCGATGATGATGGCCGAGAGGCGCAGCCAGGGCTGCTGCGAGCGGTTGAGCAGCAGGATCAGCAGGAACACCAGTACGCCCAGGGCAAGGTTGCCGGGAGCGCCGAAATCCTTGGCCTTGAAGCCGCCGCCGATATCGGTGATGCCGACCTTGATCAGGCTGACGCCGATCAGGGTGATGACGATCCCGGTGACCAGCGGCGTGATCACCCGGCGCAGCTGGCCGATGAAGCGGCTCAGCACGATCTGCACGAAGGCGCCGAGAAAGCACACGCCGAAGATCATCGCCAGGATGTCTTCCGGGCTGCCGCCGCGCGTCTTGACCAGCATGCCGGCCGCCAGCACCGCGCCGAGAAAGGCAAAGCTGGTGCCTTGCAGGCAGATCATGCCGGCGCCGATGCCAAGCGGTCGGCGCGCCTGGATGAAGGTGCCGACGCCGGACACCATCAGCGCCATGCTGATCAGGTACGGCAGGTGTTCGCCCAGGCCGAGCACCGCGCCGATGACCAGTGGCGGCGTGATGATGCCGACGAAACTGGCAAGGATGTGCTGCAGCGCCGCGAAGAATGCTGGAACCGCAGCGGGGCGCTCGTCGAGGCCGTAGAGCAACTCGGTTGGGGAGTGGTCTTGCATGATGATTACCTTCAATGGTGGAAAGAACGAGGCAGGTCCGGCCTGCTGCGGGTGTCCGGGCTTCTGCAAGAAACTGACCAGTTGATTAGGTTTGCCGGTCGCGAAGTACTCTGGAGCACGCGCGGCAGCGTGCTGGCGTGGGGCGATGCGTGTGGGTGGGTTGCCGCTGTGGCAGGGGCGATGGAAAACGCGGCGAGTGCGTGCACCAGAATGTGTGGCTGCAGCGGCTACGTGCCTGTTAACAGGGCAGCGCGGAGGGCGGGAATTGTCGAGATGCAGGCGAGCGCTGGAAGGGAGGCCGCCCGGTCGGGCCGGACGGCGGCGGGATCAGAAGTGCGCTTTGACGATGAAGTTCATCACGTTGTTATCGGTGTTGAACGCTTCGCTGTCCTCAATACCGTATTTGTCCGACCAGTAATCGTATTCGACGCCGACGTAGAGCTTGCCGGGGGCATAGTCCATCGCCTTGCCCAGGTCGTACTTGATCTGTGGGTTGAAGTGGAAGTTCTTGGCGATGAAATCGCCCTTGGATTTGGAGCCGGCGTCGTTGACCACCCAGTCGATGTAGCCATCGAAGAGGATGTCCGACTTGCCGACCGGGAAGGTCATGGCCCAGGTCGGGGTGATCTGCCATTGGCCGCCTGGCTTGCCGGTGATGCCGTCAGGCTTGCGGTAATAGGTGTTGATCGCCAGGCGGTCGAAGCCCGGAACGGCGAGGTCGACGGCCGGGCCGAGCAGGTAGTTGCGATTGCGGCCTTCGCCGCGTTCGTAGGTGGCTGAGATCAGCACGTCCTTCACCGGACCGAAGGACAGGTCAGTGCCGCTGATCTTGCCCAGCGACAGCCGTGGGCTGAACTCGCCGTAGTAGGTGTGGCCGTCGCTGCCCGAATGGCCATTGAACCACTTGTTGTCGACGAACAGGAACATGTCGCCCCAGGTCCAGCCGCTGGCGTGCTCGAAGGTGATGGTCTGCTGGATGTCTGCTTCGCGGCCGTCTTCCCCCGAATCGACCGCGAAGTTCTTCCCGTAGAGGTAGGTGAGGCTGTTGTTTTGCCAGAGCATCGGGCTGGCCAGGGTTTCGCCGCTGGCGATCAACCCGGCCGCGAGCATCGCGGTGGTAAGGCTGCGCTTCATGTGTGTACTCCTTGCTGGTATGAGAGTGCTTGTATTAGTTGTCCAAGCGGTCAGGCTTGGCTCTCGTAGCAAGGCTCGCGCCAATCCCCGGTGGTGACCGTTGAGTCTTCTTATTGCATTGATTAATAAGGGATAAATTTCATTATCTCGGCGGGTTCGAGCTGTTCGTGCGGTCGAGTCTGGCCTTGCATGGATCGGTCAGAACTGACCAGGGCGTCAGGTTGCTTCAGTTTGGGGCGGATCGCACTGGCTTTGCGCCATGCTGCAACCTGAAGGGCCTGCATAGGTCATGGCCAGGGGCAATCAGCACAGCGAGAGGCGGGTTGGGAGCCGAGCGGGGCGGTGGTGAGTGGCAAGAGTGTCTGGATCGGCAGCGGGACGAGCATTTGCCCGAGGTGGCTGTAGCGATGGTGCGCTCATCGGCCGGCAGCGTGGTGACACGCAACGTGGCGGTAGGCGTGATGATGGTCGGCAGCCCGGCGCGATCGCGTGGCTGACCGTACAAACGAAACTGCCGGCACTGGGCCGGCAGTTTCGGATCTAGGCGTGACTCAGTTCTGTGTCACGACGGCGCTGTTGTTCCAGCCGTTTTGGTTGATGTAGGCCGCGTTGCCGTAGCCGCTCTGGGTGGCGACTGCGCTGTTGTCCCAGCCGGTCTGGGTGACGTTGACCAGATGCGAGGCGCCGGTCTGGGTCAGGCTGGCCTCGTTCGCGACACCGTTCTGGTGCACGCTGGCGAGGTTGTCCCGGCCGTCCTGAGCGACGTCGACGCTGTTGCCGAGACCGACGCTGAGGCCGACGATCTCGTTGTCGGTGCCGTTCTGCACGGCGGTCAGCTCGTTGCCGATGCCGTTCTGGCCGAAGTACAGCTCGTTGCCTTTGCCCTGCTGATCGACGTCAGCCGAGTTGAACGAGCCGACCTGGGTGGTCTTGGCAGTCTGATCGCGGCCGTCCTGGAAGATGTCGGCGCTGTTGCCGGTACCGAACTGCTCGGTCGTCGCGGTGTTGTTGCCGCCGAACAGGCCGTTGGTCTGCTTGATGGTGGAGTCGTTGGCCACGCCGTATTGCAGGACGAAGGCGTTCTGCGCGTTGCCGTCCTGATCGACGTCGACGGTGTTGCCGAAGCCGTTGGAGTAGACGTACGCCTCGTGGTTGAGGCCGGTCTGGGCGACTTGTGCGTCATTGCCGACACCGACCTGCTCGATTTCAGCGACCGAGCCCGAGCTGAACAGCTGGGTGATGCGCGCGTCGTTGTTGTCGCCGTCCTGGTCGATGGTTGCCTTGTCGAACGAGCTGGTGACCTGGGTGATGCTGGCTTCGTTCAGGTCGCCGTCCTGGTTGGTGTTGGCCTGGCTTTGCCAGGCAGTGGTCTGGGTGGTATCGGCGCTGTTGAACGAGCCTTCCTGAGTTTGCGTGGCGCTGGCGCGGTAGCTGCCGGTCTGCGTGACCGTGGCAGTGTTGTCCCAGCCGCGCTGGTTCTGTGTGGACGTGCTATCGACCGAGAAGCGCTGCAGGGCGTCCGCATCGTTGAAGTTGCCGAACTGATTCTGCACGGCAGTGCTGGAGAACGAGCTGAGCTGTTCGATCGAGGCGTCGTTGGCGAAGCCGCCCTGATTCTGCTCGGCCATGTTGCCCGAACCGCCGCTCTGCAGCACTTCGGCGACGTTGTCGATACCGATCTGGTTTTGCTCCGAGGTGTTATCGGCAGCCAGAACCGGGGCAGAGGCGACCAGCATGGCGGCTACGAGGGGGGTGAACTTAAACATTTTTGTCTCTCCATGGATGTTTTAAGTACTGCGGTACTTCCTTCACCGGTACTGGCGAACCACTACCGTCAGACCCTGGCCGGTCTGGCTGACACTGCTGCTCAGCCCTGAGCCAGTCTGTTCGATGAGCGCGCTGTTGTTCGCGCCTTGCTGTGCGATGCTGGCGACGTTCGAGGAACCGTCCTGCTCGATCTGGGCCTCGTTGTAGGCGCCGGATTGGGTGATCAGGGCGAGGTTGTCGCTGCCGATCTGCGAGATGTCGGCGGTGTTGGCGTAGCCGGCCTGGAGGATGTACGCCTCAAGTTCGGAACCGCTCTGGGCGATGTTGCCGACCAGCTCGGAGCCGGACTGCTGGATGGCTGCCAGCGCACCCTGATTGGCATTGGCAAGCGAGGCGATGCTGTCCGCCTGCCAGGCCAGCTCGCTCGGTGCCAGGTCAGGGTTGGCGTGGCTGAGGGATACGGTGGCCAGTGTCAGCAGTACGGACAGCAACAGCTGTTGGGCAATCCTTTGCGTGGTTTGCATCGCGTCGTCCCTGGTCAATTGGCGTTGGAATCATCTTGGTTGCGGATCGGCGATCACGAAATCCATCCAATGATTGAAAATGCACGGTGTTTTGCAGGGAGGCCTGATGACGCCCGATAACGCAGCTGCTGCGTGAGTTCGGTGGATACGCCGGGACTGTCGGGGCGAAGTCGGTTGTCGCGAAGGGGCGCCGTCGACGAAGAATGAAAAAGCCCTCCGAGGGAGGGCTTTCGATGGCTTGGTCAGATTTGCTCTGGCTTGCCCAGGTACTTGGCCAACGCCGGGTGTTCGCCGGTATGGCCTTCAGCAGTCTGCCACAGGCGTCGATCCACGCCCTGGGCGACCAGGTGGGCGACGGCGGCTTCGATGGCTGACAATACGCACAGCTGTGCCGGCTCGTTGGTGGTGTAGCCGGCTTCCGCCTCCAGCAGTTCCTTGAACTCGATGAACTTGTAAACGTTGGCGCTGCGCCCGACCGAGAAGATCGTCTTGGTCGTCATCACGTTGGACAGCACCCTGCCGCTGCGTACATCGATCGCCCGCAGGTTCACCGTGACCTGATCGACCCGATACTCCTGCGACAGGCCGATACCCAGGTAACGGGCGCCTGCGCCACCGCTGCGTACGTTGGTTTCATAGGCGACGATGGCGCCTTCCATGATGATGTTGGCCGCGAGCAGCGAAGGCAGCTCGGACTGGATGTTCGGTGCGACATCGGGCTTGGACTGCGAGGCACGGATGATCTTGCGCTCGGTCAGCACATTCTGCAGCCCTTCGCGCTCGAGCACGACAAACCAGCCGCTGGCCTGCATGGCATCCACCAGCATGCTCGCAGCTCCCTGGGTCACCGCGGTGGAGAAGGAACTGGCGGGTGTGGGTTTGTACTGGCCGGTCTGGTCGCGAAAGCCGTAGACCGCTGCCACCAGCTGGCCCTTGGGGCGCGGCAGTGCGAGCAAATCCTGGTAGGTCGACGTCCGCGGTGTCAGGGTCGGTGCCTGTTGATCGGCAGACATGGGCTCGCGCACCGCGCAGCCCTGAAGTACGGCCATCATCCCGATGGCTACGAACAGGCTTCTCATCGCCTTTGCTCTCCTTGCTGATTAGTTTTGTCCGACGATCACTTCGGATGTTTCGCCGGTGGCGCGATCGGTGATGACGATGACAAGGTCGCCAAGGTCGTTCTCGGTGACGTCGACGATGAAGTCCTCGGTGGTCAGCGAGCCGGTTTCGCCGTTGCCGACATTCACCAGTAGGTCGCTCAGCAGGCGAGACTCCAGCTGGCTGGTGAAACGGTCCAGTGCCGACAGCCTGCTCGCCGAGCGGTCGGGGGCATCGGGGTCCTTGTAGTCGTTCTGGGCCTGGGCGCTGCCCAGCAGCCAGGAGCCGTTGAGCGGGCTGCCGCCGAAGGAGGGGTTGATCGGGGTGTACACCAGCTCGGTGGCGCTGGCGCCGGCGCTGAGCAACAGGGCGCCGGCCAGCGTGCTGAGGGTCTTGGGAATGTGCCTGTTCATAACTCGTCCTTGGCTAGATCAGTGTTGTCTTGGAAAAACGCTTCGATCTTTCGTCTGTTGATTTCCTGCAGTACGAAATCGGCAGCCTCGTACGCGGTGCTTTCCATATCCGCGACGTTGGGCTGAAGGAAACGGCGGTAGAGCGTCTGGTTCTCGTATTCGACCCACACCAGGATGCCCCAGCGCGCCGAAGGGCGTTCCTTCACGGCGAGGTTGAAGTCCAGCCGGCTGGTGTCGTTCAACCGCTCGCAGAACTTGAGATAGAACTCCTGGCCGGAGCGCGAGATGGTGCCGTTGGTGATGAATCCCATGAGCTCCGCTTCGTCGGCATGGGCGCCGCCGATGCCGAGCACCAGCAGCCACAGTAGAGCGCGACGCTTCATAGCGCCGGCTCGCAGACGTGGGCCAGGACGATCGATGCCCCGTGGGCGCGGTTGCTCGCGCCGAGCTTGCGTAGCGCGTTATGGATGTGGCTCTTGATCGTGTGGGTGCTCAGGTGCAGTTTCTGGGCGATGGCAGCGTTCGACAGGCCCTTGCCGGCGAGGGCGAGAATCTGCTTTTCGCGCAGGGTCAGTGCGTCGATGGCCTGGTCGGCGTGCGTCATCTGCCGATAGCGCAGCAGCAGCTTTTCCATCAGCGCCCGTGGCAGCCAGTCTCCGCCAGCGAGCAGGGTGTGAATGCCGCTGACGAAGTTGCTACGCAGGGTCGAGCGATAGAACACTCCGCGAATCCAGGGGTGCTGTTCGACGAGCTGACGCGCCTGATCGGGCAGTGCGTTGATCAGTGCGATCGGCGTATCCCCGACCTTGCGCAGCAACTGCAGGCAGTCTTCGTGGCTGAAGCTGCCGACGTCCAGCAGCAACAGCTCGCAATTGGCGTGCTCGGCGCGTAGGGTGCGCGCGCGCTGCAGACGGCAATGGGGATGGTCGAGCAGATGCTGGCGTAACGCGCTGTCGAGTAGCTCGCTGTTGGAAAGCAGTACCAGGCGTGACGCTAGCGGCACGATGGCCGGTGCGGCTTTGTCATTCATTCGCAGATCCTTTGCTGAATGCGGACCGAGGCCGGTCCGGATGTCCCTCCACTCCCAGGAGGAATGGCCCTGTGACAGTACGAAATGCAAGGTAGTTCACCAGTGCGACAATAAAAAGTCACGCTGGAAAATAATAGTCGGTTTTCCGACGAAAGGCTTGCCCTGTTTGGATTGTCGGAGAGCCGTGCCTGGCTAGGCTAAGATGGTCATCTTTTCTTCGGGGCTATTGCCGCGCCACATTGCTGGAGGTCGCGATGGACGATCTGTCGTTCTGGCTGCTGTTTTTTTCTGCTGCCCTGGTGCTCAATCTTTCGCCGGGCCCGGACCTGCTCTATGTGCTGTCGCGCACCCTGTCGGGGGGTAGGCGCATCGGTGTGGTGTCGATGTGCGGTGTGTGCAGTGGCGCATTGATTCACGTCGCCGCGGCGGCGCTGGGGATTTCGACGATTCTCGCCACCTCGGCGCAGGCCTTTGCGGTGGTCAAATATGTCGGTGCGGCCTATCTGATCTATCTGGGTATCCAGGGCTTGCGTTCGGCCGGTGGCGGTATCCGCGTGCAGCTCGAAGCTCGCCCGCCGGTGTCCGCCTGGCGGGCCTACCGGCAAGGCGTGCTGGTCGATGTGCTCAACCCCAAGGCGGCGATCTTCTTCATGGCCTTCCTGCCGCAGTTCGTCCGCCCCGAGCACGGCGCGGTGGCGCTGCAGCTGTTCGTTCTCGGTGTGCTGGTGGTGCTGGTGGCGGTCATCGTCGAGTTTGCTCTGGTGCTGCTGGCGGCACGCGCGAGCAAGGCGTTGCGCAGCCATCAGGCGATCGGGCAGTGGCTCGATCGCATGCTGGGTTCGCTACTGGTTGGTCTGGGTGTGCGTCTTGGCCTGAGCGAGCGCTTGTAGCGGCAGGAATCATCCGCGACTGCTGCGGGTCAGAGGTCTATGCCTGTTGCTGCCGGAGGAGCGCGAATGTCACGTTTGAGCAAGAACACCACGGCCACGCTGATCCCGTGCCTGCGCTATCGCGATGTCCCGCGCGCGCTCGAGTGGCTGTGCCAGGCCTTCGACTTCGAGCGCCAGCGGGTCATCGAGGATCGGCAGGCAGGAGTCATCCATGCCGAGCTGAGCTTCGGCAACGGCATGCTCATGCTCGGGCCGGTGGTCGATTCAGCGTACGGCCGACTGCTGCGTCAGCCCGCAGAGATCGACGGTGCTTCTACCCAGGGCATCTATGTGGTGGTCAATAGCGCCGATGCGCTCTACACCCAGGCCAAGGCAGCCGGCGCGGAGATCGTCATCGAGCTGAAGGATGAGGATTACGGCGGTCGCGGCTTCAGCTGTCGCGACCTGGAAGGCCACCTCTGGAGTTTCGGTACCTACGATCCCTGGGCCGACCCGGCGAACGAGGAGCCTCACTAAGTGCGCTCGCTGCGCTTGTACGACGGTGGCGAGGTGCCGCTGATCGGCCAGGGCACCTGGCACATGGGCGAGCGATCTGCCGAACGGGCGCGCGACGTGGCGGCGCTGCGGCTCGGCATCGAACTGGGCATGACCCTCATCGATACTGCCGAGATGTACGGGGAGGGCGGTGCCGAGGAGGTGGTGGGTGAGGCAATCCGCAATCGCCGCGAACGGGTGTTCATAGTCAGCAAGGTCTACCCACACAACGCCAGCCGGCACGGCATCCCGCAGGCCTGCGAACGCAGCCTGCGGCGCCTGGGTTGCGACTATCTCGATCTGTACCTGCTGCATTGGCGCGGTGAATACCCGCTGGCTGAAACCGTCGAAGCCTTCGAACGGCTGCAGGCCGCCGGGCGGATTCGTCGCTGGGGTGTATCCAACCTAGATGTGGCCGACCTGCAGGAACTGCCGGATGGCGCAGCCTGTGCGACGAATCAGGTGTTGTACAACCCGCAGGCGCGTGGCATCGAATTCGACCTGCTGCCTTGGTGTCAGGCGCGCAGCATGCCGGTCATGGCCTACTGCCCGCTCGGTCAGGGTGGTGCGCTGCTGCGTCATCCGGCATTGCTTGAAGTAGCTCGACGGCATGGCGTTCAACCCGGTCAGGTCGCTCTCGCCTGGGCGTTGCGCCAACCCGGGGTGCTGGTGATTCCGAAGGCGGTGGAACCTGCGCATCTGCGCGCCAATGCCTCGGCGGGCGAGCTGCGGCTGACGGGCGAGGACCTGGCGCTCATCGACAGCGCCTTTGCGCCGCCACGGCGACAGCAGCCACTGCAGATGGTATGAGGTCGGGCTAGCGTCCCTTGCTGGCGGCGCTGACGCCTTCCAGGGTAGCGAAGGAGGTGTCCTTGGCGGTCAGCAGGAAGTCGCGCATGAACGGCGAGTCGAGCATGTCCGCGCGGATGCCGGCGAACAGCGTGGCGAACAGGCCTTTTTCACCCAGCCGCTTGGCAGTCACGTAGCCGCGCGCACTGTATTCATGCAGTGCCCAGTTCGGCACGCAGCACACGCCTCGGCCGGAGGCGACCAGTTGCATCATCATCACCGTCAGCTCCGAGGTGCGCACCTGCGCCGGCTCGACATCCGCCGGTTCGAGGAAGCGGGTGAAGATGTCCAGGCGGTCGCGCTCCACCGGATAGGTGATCAGCGTCTCGCTGGCCAGGTCGTCCGGCCGTACGTAGGGTCGTGCGGCCAGCGGGTGTTGGTTGGCTACTGCGAGCAACGCCTCGTAGGTGAACAGCGGAACATAGGTGATGCCCGGCAGTTCGACCGGATCGGAAGTCACCACCAGGTCGAGGTCGCCGCGAGCCAGTGCCGGCAGTGGCGCAAAGGAAAATCCCGAAGCCAGGTCCAGTTCGACTTCCGGCCAGGCATCGCGAAACTGGTCGATGGTCGGCATCAGCCACTGGAAACAGCTGTGACATTCAATGGCCATGTGCAGACGGCCGGCGGTGCCGCCGGCCAGGCGGGCGAGGTCTCGTTCGGCGCTGCGCAGTTGCGGTAGCAGACTGTCGGCCAGTTGCAGCAGGCGCAGGCCGGCGCTGGTGAACCGCACCGGACGCGTCTTGCGCACGAACAGCTGTACGCCGAGGCGCTCTTCCAGCTCCTTGAACTGATGCGAGAGCGCCGACTGCGTGAGATGCAGTCGCTCGGCAGCCTCGACCAGACTGTCGGTTTCGCGTAGTGCATGAAGCGTCTTCAGGTGGCGTATTTCCAACATGCCGGCAATCCTTGCGTTTACGTAGTAGTCAGCGTTCGACTGGTTAACCGATATGAGCAAGGCTCATTAGTGGGCCAGTGTGCGCAGCGTACGCCGACTTGTCGAGCGTGCCGCGCAGAAGTCGCCCGGACGGTAGGTTTATGAATTATTCTACTGATTAATGTTAATTCATTGAGTTTGTTTCATGGCTTTGTGCGCCAGACAATCGCTCCGGTCATTCAAGGTGAACGGAGATTGGGCATGGCTATAGCGCACTCACTGGGTTTCCCCCGCATCGGGCGCGATCGGGAATTGAAGAAAGCTCTGGAGTCCTATTGGAGGAGCGAGCTGGATGAAGCCGGGCTGCGCGAGGTTGGCCGCGAGTTGCGAGCACGGCACTGGCAGGTCCAGGCGGATGCGGGCATCCAGCTGCTGCCGGTGGGCGACTTCGCCTGGTACGACCAGGTGCTGAGCCACTCGCTGATGTTCGGCGTGATTCCCCAGCGCTTCCGCCCGGCCAGCGGCGAGGTCGGTCTGGATACCCTGTTCAGCATGGCCCGCGGCGTCAGCGGAAGTTGCTGCGGCGGCGGCGCGCAGGCTCAGGAAATGACCAAGTGGTTCGATACCAACTATCACTATCTGGTACCGGAGTTCGACGCACAGCAGCAGTTCGAGCTGAGCTGGACGCAGCTGTTCGAGGAGGTCGACGAGGCGCTGGCGCTAGGCCATGCAGTCAAACCGGTGGTGATCGGCCCACTGAGCTATCTCTGGCTGGGCAAGGCCAGGGGCGGCGACTTCGACAAGTTGGAGCTGCTCGAGCGCCTGCTGCCGGTCTATGCCCAAGTGCTCGAGCGTCTGGCGACACAGGGCGTGGAGTGGGTGCAGATCGACGAGCCGATTCTGGCATTGGATCTGCCGCAGGACTGGAAGAATGCCTTCGAGCGTGCCTACAACCAGCTGCAGCGCGCGCCGCTGAAGAAGCTGGTCGCGACCTATTTCGGCGGTCTGGACGACAACCTCGGGCTGGCGGCGATGCTGCCGGTAGACGGCCTGCATATCGATCTGGTGCGCGCGCCGGAGCAGTACCCGGTGATTCTCGATCGACTGCCGGCATACAAGGTGCTCTCGCTCGGTCTGGTCGACGGACGCAACGTCTGGCGCTGCGACCTGGACAAGGCGCTGGCGGTGCTGCGCCATGCAGCCGAGCGTCTCGGCGAGCGACTGTGGGTGGCGCCCTCCTGCTCACTGCTGCACAGTCCGGTGGATCTGCAGCGCGAAGACCGACTGGATGACGAGCTGAAGAGCTGGCTGGCTTTCGCCGTGCAGAAATGCGCCGAAGTGGCGGTGCTGGCCCGTGCGCTCAACCAGTTGGATGCTCCTGAGGTGCAGGCCGCCCTGGCCGAGAGTCGTGCGGTGCAGCAGGCGCGTGCCAGCTCGCCGCGCATCCATAATCCGGCGGTGCGCGAGCGCCTGGCCGCGGTAACGGCCGCCGATAGTCGGCGGGCCAGCCCGTTTGCCGAACGCATCGAGAAGCAGCGCGAGCGTCTGCAGCTGCCCGCGTTCCCCACCACCACCATCGGTTCCTTTCCGCAGACCGCGGCGATCCGCCTGGCGCGCCAGGCTTACAAGCTGGGCAAGCTCGACGAGACCGACTACGTCGAAGCCATGCAGGCGGAGATCCGTCATGCGGTGGCGGTGCAGGAGCAGCTTGGTCTGGACGTGCTGGTGCATGGCGAGGCCGAACGCAACGACATGGTCGAGTACTTTGCCGAGCAGCTCGACGGCTACGCCTTCACCCGCTTCGGCTGGGTGCAGAGCTACGGTTCGCGCTGCGTCAAACCGGCGATCATTTACGGCGACCTCAGCCGGCCGCGGCCGATGACCGTGGAGTGGATTCGCTACGCCCAGCAGCAGACCGACAAGCCGATGAAGGGCATGCTCACCGGCCCGGTGACCATGCTGATGTGGTCCTTCCCGCGCGAGGACGTCAGTCGCGAAGAGCAGGCGCGACAGCTGGCGCTGGCGATCCGCGACGAGGTCTGCGACCTGGAGGCGGCCGACATCCGCATCGTGCAGATCGACGAGGCGGCGTTCCGCGAGGGCCTGCCGCTGCGTCGCGCGCAGTGGCAGGCCTATCTCGACTGGGCGGTGGAAGCCTTCCGTCTGTGTGCCAGCGGTGTGCGCGACGAAACGCAGATCCACACCCACATGTGCTACAGCGAGTTCAACGATGTGATCGAGGCGATCGCCGCGATGGACGCCGACGTCATCACCATCGAGACCTCGCGCTCGCAGATGGAGCTGCTGGAAGCGTTCCGCGCCTTCGACTATCCCAACGACATCGGTCCGGGCGTCTACGACATCCACTCGCCGCGGGTGCCGAACACGGCGGAGATGGTCGAGCTGCTGGAAAAGGCTGTCGAGCGCATTCCCGCCGAGCGGTTGTGGGTCAATCCCGATTGCGGACTCAAGACCCGAGGCTGGCCGGAGACCGAGGCCGCCCTGGTGAACATGGTGGCGGCGGCGCGTCAGCTGCGTCGGCGCTACGCCCGCCAGGTCGCCTAGGACGATCGCCTGCCAGGTCGATCAGGCTTGGCAGGCTGCGTCCTCGGCGCCCGCATCGAACAGCGGCAGGCGTTCGCGCGTCAGCTGGTCCATATACTGTTGCAGGCGCGTACCGCCGTCGGCTGCGATAAACAGGCCGAGCTTGGTCCGTCGCCAGAGAATGTCCTCGGCAGTCAGTGCCCATTCCTCGGCGATCAGGTAATCCACCTCGCGCGCGTACAGCCCGACACCGAAATGCTCGCCGAGATCGGCCAGGCCGCGCATACCCTTGAGTAGCTTCCAGCTGCGGCTGCCATAGCTGTGTGCCCAGCGTCGGGCGATGACTTCGGGCAGCCAGGGTGCGCCGGTGCAGAGCGCTTCGGTGAGGTCGAGCAGGGTGGTCATGTCTTCGCCGCCGGGCAGGCGTGCATCGTGGGTCCAGGCCGGTTTCATCCGCACGAACCAGGGCGCGAGTTCGGCCAGCGCGGCTTCGGCGAGCTTGCGGTAGGTGGTCAGCTTGCCGCCGAACACCGAGAGCAGCGGTGCCTCGTTGCCGTGGGCGGTGAGCGCCAGGGTGTAGTCGCGGGTGATCGCCGAAGGCTCGGCGGACTCGTCATCACACAACGGTCGGACGCCGGCGTAGCGGTAGCGAATATCTTCTGCCTGCAGCTGACGTTTGAAATGGCGGTTGACCACCGCCAGCAGGTAATCGACTTCCGCCTCGGTGACTGTCACCTGGGTCGGGTCGCCTCGGTACTCGCGATCGGTGGTGCCGATCAGGCTGAACTGCTCCAGATAGGGAATCACGAAGACGATGCGACGGTCGTCGTTCTGCAGGATGTACGCCTGCTCGCCGTCGTAGAGCTTGGGCACGATCAGGTGGCTGCCCTGAATCAGGCGAATCTCGTGCGCGGGTTGCAGCTTGAGGTCATCGCGTAGGAACTGGGCGACCCAGGGGCCGGCGGCGTTGACCAGCGCGCGGGCGCGTACCGAGTAGCGACTGCCGTCGACACGTTCCAGGTGCAGGTGCCAGAGGCCCCGGCTGCTGCGCGCGCTGACGCAGCGGGTGCGGGTGTGGATATGCGCGCCGTGTTCGCGGGCAGTCATGGCGTTGAGCACTACCAGGCGGGCATCGTCGACCCAGCAGTCGGAATACTCGAAACCCTGGGTGATATCGGCCTTGAGCGGGCTTTCCGCGCCGAAGTGCAGGCGGCGTGAGCCGGCGAGATGTTCGCGCTTGCCCAGATGGTCGTAGAGGAACAGGCCGGTGCGGATCATCCAGGACGGCCGCAGATGCGGGCGGTAGGGCAGGATGAAGCGTAGCGGGGCGACGATGTGCGGCGCCTTGGCGAGCAGCACCTCCCGTTCGGCCAGCGCCTCGCGCACCAGGCGCAACTCGTAGTGTTCGAGATAGCGCAGGCCGCCATGCACCAGCTTGCTGCTGGCCGAAGAAGTGTGTTGCGCGAGATCGCCCTGCTCGCAGAGGTAGACCGACAGGCCGCGGCCGGCGGCATCCGCGGCGATGCCGACGCCGTTGATGCCGCCGCCGACCACGGCGAGGTCATAGACTTCGGCGACGGGCGCGAGGGGGGGATGCTGCATGGGCTGGCCACCGGAGATGCGTTGCGTGTTAGGGGTTGTCGATGTTTCCCTCGCGGCTTGCGATGAAACCTCAACAGCTCCTAAGGTACAGGCATTCAGCCACCCACATCATTACAGAACATGACTCCTGCCATCGATCTGCTGAAAAAAGCCCGCGCCGAGCACCGTGTGCATAGCTACGAACACGATCCCAAATCCGCCTCCTATGGACTGGAAGCCGCAGAGAAGCTCGGCCTCGAGCCTGCGCGGGTATTCAAGACGCTACTCGCCTGCAGCGAGAAGAACGAGTTGTTGGTAGCCGTGGTGCCGGTGGCTGGCACGCTCGATCTCAAGGCGCTGGCGCAGGCGGCGGCGGTGAAGAAAGTGGAGATGGCCGATCCGCTGCTGGCGCAACGGGTGACCGGCTATCTCGTCGGCGGCATCAGCCCGCTAGGACAGAAGAAGCGCCTGCGCACGTTCATCGACAGTTCGGCGCAAACCCAGCCGAGCATCTTCGTCAGTGCCGGTCGTCGTGGGCTGGAAGTCGAACTGGCGCCCGCGCTGCTGGCTGAGCAGACTCGCGCGAGCTTCGCGCCGATCGGTCGCGGCTGATTGGAGAACTGGCGTCAATCACGCACGGCCCGCTGAGCGGGCGAGGTGCTGGCTTACAGCGGCGGCAGGTTCTCTTCGAAATCGGTGGCGTAGATGCCGGGCACGTGCAGGTCGCTCTGTACCAGCTTCTGCCCCTCCAGCTGCGGCTGGGTCACCCAGGTAAGGATGTCGTAGTAACGGCGGATGTTGGCGACGAAGTGCACCGGCTCGCCACCGCGGGCATAGCCGTAACGGGTCTTGCTATACCACTGCTTCTGCGCCAGGCGCGGCAGCATCTGTTTCACGTCGAGCCACTTGTTCGGGTTAAGGCCTTCGGCCTCGGCAAGCTTGCGCGCATCCTCGAGATGGCCGCCGCCGACGTTGTAGGCGGCCAGCGCGAACCAGGTGCGATCCGGCTCCTCGATGCTCTCCGGCAGGCTGTCACGCACCTGCACCAGGTACTTGCCACCGCCACGGATGCTCTGCTTCGGATCCAGGCGATTGGTCACGCCCATCGCATTGGCGGTGTTGAGGGTTAGCATCATCAGCCCGCGGACGCCGGTCTTGGAGGTGGCATCCGGCTGCCAATGCGATTCCTGATAACCGACCGCTGCCAGCAGACGCCAGTCGATACCGTGCTCCTTGGCAGTTTCGCGGAAGGTCTTCTCGTAGCGGGGCAGGCGCTGCTGCAGATGGGTGGCGAAGGCATAGGCGCCGACATAGCCGAGCACGTCGACATGGCCGTAGTAGCGTTCGCGCAGACGTTGCAGGGTGCCGTTCTCCTGCGCCTGGTCGAGGAACTGGTTGGCGGCCTGGAGCAGGCTGTCGTCCTCACCTTTGGCGACGATCCACGCCAGGCTGTTCTGCTCGCCGAGGTCGAAACCGGTGCGGATGTTGGTGAAATACACCTGGTTCATCGACAGCTCGTTGGATTCGACCAGCGTCACGTCGATCTGCCCCTCGTCGACCATGCGCAGCAGATCGACCACTTCCACGGCTTCCGACTCGTCGTAGCGCAGTTCCGGCAGCTCGCTCTGCAGGGCCGCCAGTTTTTCCGCCTGGCTGCTGCCCTTGAGCACCAGGATGCGCTTGCCGACCAGATCTTGCGGGCGCCTCGGGCGGCGCTGGCCGCTGCGATAGACCACCTGGGTAGTGACATCCAGATACGAGTGGGTGAAGCGCGCCAGCTCCTTGCGCCCTTCGCTGGCGACCATGCCGGCGGCGGCGAGTACCGGGCCGCCCGGGCGATTCAGACGGGTGAAGATCTCGTCGATGCTGTCGGCCGTTTCGATCTCCAGCTTGACGCCGAGCTGGCTGGCGAAGCGCTTGACCAGTTCGTACTCGAAGCCGGCTTCGCCGTTGCGATCCTGGAAATAGGTGGCGGGGCTGTTGCGGGTGATCACGCGCAGGACGCCTTCCTCCTGTATCCGCTCGAGTTCGTTGGGCTTTTCAGCACAACTGCCGAGCATCAGGAAGATTCCGGTCGCCAACAACCAGGAGGCGCAGCGCTTGCGGAACGCAGTTTGAGCAAACATCGGCGCAGTATACGCAAAGGCGATCAGCCACCATATCTGGACAGTCGCTTCACGCTCTGCTAAGCGACGGGGCTTGATTGTCGCTGGTGTGGGCGTCGCCGGACGCTGCGAAGCCGGCGGCTGCGGCATCTGCACTGGCGTGCAGATGCCTGGTATTACTGTCACTAAACCAGTGGCGTATTACCGAGGCGGCGCCTTATGCGCTGGCGTGGTCGACGGGCATAATGCGCGCTGCGCCGATCACCAATCGGCGTTCCCGCCGTTGCCCCCGAGGTTCTGCTTTTCAATGAGCGTCGCCGAGTCCAAACCCTGGTTCGTCTATCTGGTGCGTGCGGCCAACGGCGCGCTGTATTGCGGCATCAGCGATGATGCCCAGCGTCGCTTCAGCGATCACCAGCGCGGGCGGGGCGCGCGCTTCTTTCACTCCAGCCCGGCGGTGGCACTGGTGTATGTCGAGGCCTGCGCCAGCAAGGGCGATGCGCTGCGGCGCGAGATCGCCATCAAGCGCCTGACCAAGAGCGCCAAGGAACGCCTGGTGGCTCAAACGGCGGTGACGTGTTGTGAATGACGGTGCAATCAACCGGTAGGCTGGCGTAAGCGGAGCGTCTAAGCTGACGATCTTTCCCACCCGACACTGGCGGAGCCTGTCATGCATGAGCTGATCCTGCACCACTATCCCACCTCGCCGTTCGCCGAGAAGGCGCGCCTGTTGCTGGGCTTCAAACAGCTGTCGTGGCGTTCGGTGCTGATTCCTCCGGTGATGCCCAAGCCCGATCTGACTGCGCTGACCGGTGGCTACCGGCGCACGCCGGTGCTGCAGATCGGTGCCGACATCTATTGCGACACGGCGCTCATCGCCCGTCGTCTGGAGGTCGAAAAGGTCACGCCCGAGCTATTCCCCGAAGGCCAGGAATTCGATGTCGCGGTACTGGCGCAGTGGGCTGATTCGGTGCTGTTTCTCACGGCGGTGAGTCTGGTGTTCCAGCCCGAATCCATGGCGTTGCGTTTTGCCAACGTACCCAAGGAATTCGTCGAAGTATTCAGCAAGGACCGTGCGCAGCTATTCAGCAACGGCAGCGTGAGCCGCGTGCCGCTGGAGCAGGCGAAGAGCGATTGGCCGACGTATATGGCGCGACTGGAACAGCAGCTGGCACGCAGCGAGGGCGAATTCCTCTTCGGTGCAGCGCCGTCACTGGCCGATTTCGCCGTTGCGCACTGCTTGTGGTTCCTGCGTGCGACGCCGGTGACCGCGCCGCTGGTGGACAGCTATCCGGAGGTCCATGCGTGGCTGGGCAAGGTGCTGGGTGTCGGCCACGGCTCGTTCAGCGAGCTGTCCGGCGAGCAAGCGCTGCAGATCGCGCGCGATGCGACACCGGCGGCGCTGCCGGACGAAGCGTTTGCCGAGCCGAATGGCTACCGCCAGGGACAACGGGTGGCGATCTGTGCAGTGGATTACGGCAGCGATCCGGTCGAGGGCGAACTTTTGTTCGCGGGCAGCGAGGAGCTGATTTTGCGTCGCGAGGATGAGCGCGCCGGAGTCGTTCACGTGCATTTTCCGCGGGTGGGGTACCGCATCGAGGCCCGTTGAGCCTCGGCGATCGGCCGGCTATCCGCGGTCGGGCTGCGGCGCGCGCCGCTTCGGCCGCTCGCCGGCCAGATCGCGGAAATAGGCAATCCGCTCGTAGCAGAGGGTCAGTTCGCCGCTGATGCGGTTAAACCAGGCGTCCGGCGCGCCGCAGGTGGTCATGCGCAGCGTTAAGTCGCGCGGCAGATCGAAGGCCTCGCTCGCCTTGCGTGCCACTGCTTCGAGTTCGCCGCTGGCGCGAATCTTTTCGAGCAGGGCCGTTCCGCCCGCCAGATGGCTTGGCGGGCTGTCGTAGATGACCTCAATTCGATGCCTCGGCGTGCCGGAGTCTGCACGCTGCAGGCGCTCACGCAGCCATTGCACGGCGTGGGCCACCTGCTGGTATTCCTCCGGGCAGTAGAGCGCGCGCTCCACCGGCAGACCGCTGACTTCGAGCACCCAGTCGAGCCGATCCGGGTCACTGCCATACGCCAGGCAGGCGATGTTGTAGAAGCGCTGTGCATCCAGTGCGTGGCTGTCCCAGACCGGAATCTCGGTGCCAGTGCGCTCGGATCTGCGCCACTCCAGCCGCCAGTAGTCGGCGACGTCCATCAGCTTGGCGTAGAACGCCGCGTCGTGCTGCTGATCGTGTAGAAGGAACAGCCCCATGAAGCCGAGCTGGTCGGCGGCGTCTTCTTCCCGACCGAGCACCGGCAATTCGAGTTCGCTGATCAGCAGATGACCCATCTCGTGCATCAGGGTGAATTCGGCATTGGCCACGGTGAAGCGCAGGGCGTCGGCGGACAGACCGGGGGGCTGTTCCGCGCCTGTGGCCGGTGTGGCCAGGCAGACCAGCAGCCATGTCAGCCGGATCAGTGCGCCGGGTCGCACGCGATGCGCTCCACATCTTCATGGCTGAACGGCAGCGGGTGCTGCGGCCAGTCCAGTGCCAGGTGCTCCAGTTCGCGGGCGAGCAGGCTGGCGATGAGCAGGTCGCGCAACCAGCGGTGATCGGCGGGAATTACATACCACGGCGCCGCCGGCGTATGGCTGGAGCCGACGACCTCGGCCCAGCGCGCCTGTCGGCTGGCGAAATCACGGTGATCCTCCAGATCGCGGGCGCTCAGCTTCCAGCGTTTGTCGGGTTGTTCCAGACGCTGGTGCAGGCGGCGCTTCTGCTCGGCGAAGGAAATCTGCAGGTAGCACTTGAGCGGATGAATGCGTCGGGCCGGCAATGCTGCCTCCAGTGCGCTGATGGCGGCCTGCCGCGGTGCCAGTTCGGCCTCGCTGCACAGGCCGTCACGCAGGTCGCTGACCAGCGCCTCGTAATAGCTGCGGTTGAAGATGCCCAATGTTCCGGAAATGGGCAGGCGCTGGCGGTAGCGCCAGAGAAAGTCCTGCTCGCGCTCGACGGCATTCGGTGCCTGGAAGCTGCTGGGCGTCAGCGTCAGTGGGTCGAGCCCGCTCAGCGCGCGGCGGATAACGCCGTTCTTGCCGGCGCAATCGGGGCCCTGCAGAACCAGCAGCAAGGCATCGTACCGATTGGCCCAGAGCATGGTCAGCCGTTCGCGCAGCCAGCCCTTGAGCGTCTGCAATTGTTCCTGCGCCTGTGCCTTGCCCAGGTCGTACTGACGCGCGGGATCGCCTGCCAGCGGGGCCGCCGGGTTGCACAGGCAATCATCGAGAACGGCATCGGGCAGGCGCGGCATGCGGGGTTCCTTGCGAGGTCAATCCTTGCGGCGTTTGAGCTGGTCTTTCAGCTGGGTTGGCAGCTGGCGGATGATCAGCATGTCGCGCGCCTCGTCGTATTCGATCTTCGAGCCCAGCAGGTGCGACTCGAAGCTGATCGACAGACCCTCAGCACGCCCGGTGAAGCGGCGAAACTGATTCAGCGTGCGCTTGTCTGGCGGGATCTCCGGGGAAAGTCCGTAATCCTTGTTGCGAATGTGGTCGTAGAAGGCCTTCGGGCGTTCCTCGTCGATCACCCCGGAAAGTTCCTCCAGCGTCATCGGCTGGCCCAGCTTGGCCTGGGTGCTGGCGTAGTCGACCAGCGCGCTGGTTTTCTCGCGGGCCTGCTCTTCGGGTAGATCCTCGCTCTCGACGAAGTCGCTGAAGGCCTTGAGCAGCGTGCGGGTCTCGCTTGGCGCATCGACGCCTTCCTGGCAGCCGATGAAGTCGCGGAAGTACTCGGAAACCTTCTTGCCGTTCTTGCCTTTGATGAAGGAGATGTACTGCTTGGACTGCTTGTTGTTCTGCCACTCGGAGATGTTGATGCGCGCGGCCAGGTGCAGCTGACCGAGGTCCAGATGCTTGGCCGGCGCCACGTCCAGCGCGTCGGTGACGGTCACGCCCTCACTGTGATGCAGCAGGGCGATCGCCAGGTAGTCGGTCATGCCCTGCTGATAGTGGGCGAACAGCACATGACCACCGGTGGAGAGGTTGGATTCCTCCATCAGCTTCTGCAGGTGTTCGACGGCCTGGCGACTGAACGCGGTGAAATCCTGGCCGCCCTCCAGGTACTGACCCAGCCAGCCGCTGAACGGATAGGCGCCCGACTCCTCGTGGAAGAAGCCCCAGGCCTTGCCCTGCTTGGCGTTGTAGCTCTCGTTGAGGTCGGCCAGCAGGTTCTCCATCGCCTGCGATACGCCCAGTTCGGAATCGCGGGCGTGCAGGACGGCAGGGGTGCCGTCGGGTTTCTTGTCGATCAGGTGGACGATGCAATGGCGGATCGGCATGGGGTACTCATTCAGGATGGGTAAAACAGCTGCAGTGTAACTGAGCGGGACAGTACGTTGAGTAGTTGCGGTGGGCCGGGACTTCCTGAGTAAACTTGTCGTCTTTCCTCAAGGACTTCGCTCATGACTACTACGTGGCGCACCTGTGGCTGGATGCTGCTCGGCGGCTCGCTGATCCTCGCCCTGTCGCTTGGCGTCCGACACGGATTCGGCCTGTTCCTGCCACCCATGAGTGCGGAGTTCGGCTGGGGGCGCGAGGTGTTCGCCTTCGCCATCGCGCTGCAGAACCTGATCTGGGGGCTGGTGCAGCCGGTTACCGGCGCCCTGGCCGATCGTTTCGGTGTCGCCCGCGCCGTGCTTCTGGGCGGCATTCTCTATGCGGTAGGCCTGCTGCTGATGGCGGGTGCTGACACGCCGCTGTCGTTGAGTCTGAGCGCCGGCGTGCTGATCGGCCTGGGCCTGTCCGGTACGTCGTTCTCGGTGATCCTTGGTGCGGTTGGTCGCGCCGTGCCGGCAGAGAAACGCAGCATGGCGATGGGTATCGCCAGCGCCGCCGGCTCCTTCGGCCAGTTCGTCATGTTGCCTGGGAGCCTCGGGCTGATTGAATGGCTGGGCTGGTCCTCGGCGCTGCTGGCGTTGGGGCTGCTGATCGCCTTCATCGTGCCGCTGGCCGCGATGATGCGTGGCGAGCGCCAGACGCAGGCGACAGTGGGCGCGCAGCAGTCGCTCGGCGAAGCGTTGCGCGAGGCTGCCGGGCATTCGGGCTTCCGCCTGCTGGCGCTGGGGTTCTTCGTCTGCGGCTTTCAGGTGGTGTTCATCGGCGTGCATCTGCCGGCCTATCTGGTCGATCAGCATCTGCCAGCGCAGGTCGGCACCACGGTGCTGGCGTTGGTCGGGTTGTTCAATGTGGTGGGTACCTATACCGCTGGCTGGTTGGGCAGCTGCTACTCCAAGCCCAGGCTGCTGGCGGCGCTCTATCTGATTCGTGGCGTGGTGATCAGCGTGTTCCTGCTGGCCCCGCTGAGTGTTTGGAGCGCCTATGCCTTCGGTATCGCCATGGGCCTGTTGTGGCTGTCCACGGTGCCGCTGACCAATGGCACGGTGGCGACGATGTTCGGTGTACGCAATCTGTCAATGCTCGGTGGCATCGCCTTCCTGTTCCACCAGCTTGGCTCGTTCTTCGGCGGCTGGCTGGGCGGCTGGCTGTACGACCGCACTGGCAGCTACGACCTGGTCTGGCAGATCGCGATCGCGCTTAGTCTGATGGCGGCGGCGCTGAACTGGCCGATTCGCGAACAGCCGGTGGCGCGGCTGCGCGCGGCGGAGGCGGGTTGATGCGGCGGCTGTGCTTCGGCGCCGCGCTGGCCTTGCTGCTCGGCGCGTTGCTGCTGCTCGCCTGGTTCGGCTGGCAGCGTGGCGGGCTGGCGCTGCTGCAACTTGGCGTAGGGGTTTGCTGAGCAGTTCTCGGCCGTTCGGAAAAAATCGCCACGCTTACGGAATCAAATCGCTGTTGCCGGGCTCCAACAAGCGAAACGGCAGGACTCTGTCGCAGAACCGTAATCAAAGCACTGTAAAAAGCTGCTGCAAGCAGTTTTATGGAGCCCCAACATGACCACCCTCACCGAACTCGCCCAGCACATCGCCAAGCTCTATCCGTTGCAGGACAAGCGCGCCGGCAAGCGCTACCGCGTGGTGGGCGAGCTGGCCGGAATGACCGAGCTCGAGGAAATCAACGGTGAGCCGCGCTACATCCAGACCCTGGCGCTGAAGAACAAACAGCTCTGGGACATGGTGGTCTGACGCTGCCGACAGCGCCGCTGACTCAGGTCTGTGGCCGTAGCCAGTGCAGTGCGCGCCACTGCGCGCGCTGCTCGTCGTCGAGAAAGGTCCATGCCACGAAGCGGCTGCGCTTCTGCCCCTGCGCCATGTTCACCGTACGTATCTCCCGCGCGCCGAGCCTGCGCAGGCGTGCCTGTAGCGGGGCGACATTGCTGCCCTTCGATACCAGCGTGCTGAACCAGTAGACCTGGTGACTGACGCCGACGCTTTCCTCGGCCAGTCGCGCGATAAACGCCGCCTCGCCACCTTCGCACCAGAGCTCGGCGGCCTGCCCACCGAAATTCAGCACCGGCAGCTTGCGCTTGGGGTCGAGCTTGCCGAGGTTGCGCCATTTGCGTTGGCTGCCGCGGCTAGCTTCGGTCGCGGAGGCGTGAAACGGCGGATTGCACAGCGTCAGGTCGAAGCGCTCGCCCTCTAGCAACAGCTCCTGGAAGATATGTCGCCGGTCGTTCTGCTGGCGAAGTTCGATGGCCTTGCCCAGCCCATTGGCGTCGATGAGGGTGCGCGCACAGTTCAGCGCCACGGGGTCGATATCCGACCCGGTAAAGTGCCAGCCGTATTCCTTGTGTCCGATCAGCGGGTAGATGCAGTTGGCGCCCGTGCCGATGTCCAGCGCCTTGATCGTTGCACCGCGCGGGATGCTGCCGGCGTTGTCTTCGGCGAGCAGGTCGGCGAGACCGTGCAGATAGTCTGCGCGCCCGGGCACCGGCGGGCAGAGGTAGCCCGGCGGGATGTCCCAGTGGATGATGCCGTAGAACTGCGTGAGCAGCGCCCGGTTGAAGACTTTCACCGCAGCTGGATTGGCGAAGTCGATGCTCTGCTTGCCATACGGATTGATGATCACGAAGTCGGCCAGTTCCGGACAACCGGCGATCAGTGCCGGGAAGTCGTAACGGCCACTGTGGCGGTTGCGCGGATGGAGTGCCGTGCTCCCGGGCTTGGCGGCAGGTGCAGGGGCTTTGGTCGGTTTGCGGATGGACATGTATGGAGGCGATGCGTGCGGATCGGGCGCGCATTGTCCCACATGTGCTCAGGCGTGGCGCGGCACAGCCAGCATCCACAACAGGCCCCAGAGCAAGGCGCCGGCACCCAGCCAGAAAGCGCTGTGCAGACTACCGCCCATGCCCATCCAGATGCTGGTCAGCCAGGGGGCGGCCAGCTGGGTCAGGCCGTACAGCGCGATCAGTGCTGCAGACAGGCGTGGACCCTGGTGCGGATGAAGGGTGCGTGCCAGGCGCTGGGTAAGCAGCACGGTGCCGAGAAAGGTGCCGCCGACCAGTACCGCACAGAGCAGGATGCCGCTGGCGCCTGGCAACAGCAGGGCGGCCAGCACGCCGAGCAGCTGCGTGAGGTAGCTCAGGCGCAGAGCGATGTCGTCCCCCAGGCGCACCCCCAGACGGTTCCACAGCCAGGGTGACGGCAGGGTGGCCAGTGCCACCACCATCCAGCTGCCGCTGACGAGGAAATCGCCGGGCTCGACCTGCAGGCGGGCAACCATCGGCAGAAAGGTCATCGGCAGGATGTATCCCATGCCGGCACCCGCATAGGAGAGAAACAGCGGCGTGCTGGCACGATCGAGCAGCCTGCCGCTGGGAGGCGTCGATGACGGATGGGCGGCCTGCTCCGCGGGCATGTCCAGCTGCGACAGTTGTCGCCAGCCCCACCAGGCCAGTGGTAGCGAGAGCAGCGCCGCCGGCCACCAGCGATCCGCACCCAGCAGCAAGCCATCGCTCAGGCTCACCAGCAGGCTGGACAGGATCAGTCCGACGCAGACACCGAGATAGACCAGTCCGCTGGAAGAGGCCCGCTGATGTCGGGCCAGCCATTCGAGGATCAGCGAGGGTGCCTGAACGAACACCAGCCCGTTGCTGATGCCGTTGGCCAGTCGCAGGGCGGCGAGGGCGTCCGCGGATTCGGCTTGTGTCTGCAGCAGACTGCTCAGCACGTGCAGCGCCAGCGCCCACGGTAGGCTGCGGCGAATCTGCACGACCCGATACCAGCGCAGGGCAAGCAGCGCGCCAATCAGATAACCCAGGTAGTTCCAACTGGCGATGCTGGCGCCCTGCTGCACGCTGAGCAGACCGTCCTCGACCAGCCAGGGCAGTAACGGGGTATAGACGAAGCGGCCGAGGCCATGGACGACGAGTAGCAGGGTGGCACCGGCCAGCAGGACCGGGAACAGGGCAGGGCGTTGGGACATCGGCATGTTCTTCTTGAATTGTGCTGCGAGCTTAGCGAGCGCCGGTGCGAAGGGCTACGGTCGTAACGCGCTTACAGTGGAAACAGTAGCGGCACCAGCAGTAACGACACCAGCATCACCAGCAGCGTGAAGGGTACGCCGACGCGGACGAAATCGGTGAAGCGGTAATGCCCGGGATTGAGCACCAGCGTGTTGACCGGGGAGGACACCGGGGTCATGAAGGCGGCCGAGGCGGCCAGCGCGACGATCATGGCGAACGGGTAGGGTGAGACGCCCAACTGTTCGGCAATGGCCAGAGCGATCGGCGCCATCAGTACGGCAGTCGCGGTGTTGGAGATGAACAGCCCGATCAGGGCCGTGAGCACGAACAGACAGGCGAGCAGCGCGTAAGGCCCCGCGTCGCCCAGCAGGCCGACCAGCCCGCCAGTGGCGAGGGCAATGCCACCGGTCTTCTGCAGTGCCTGGGCGAAGGGGAGCATGCCGACGATCAATACCAGGCTCTGCCAATGAATAGCCTTGTAGGCGCTGTCCATGTCGATGCAGCGAAACATCCCCATCAACAGGCAGCCGATCAGCGCTGCCAGCGCGTTTGGAACCAGGCCGCTGACCATCAGCGACACCATCACCGCGAGACTCAGCAGGGCAAATGGGGCCCGCTTGGCGGCGGGTGCCACATCGTCCACCTCCGCCGGTAGGCTGAGCACCAGAAAGTCGCGGCTGAGCCCCTGCAGCCGATGGATGTGTTTCCAGCTGCCGGCCACCAGCAGCGTGTCGGCGGGCTTGAGCTTCTCGTCCACCAGCAGGCCCTGCAGCGCTTCGTGGTTGCGCCGCAAGCCGACCACATTGAGCTTGTACCGGCTGCGAAAACCCAGTTGCTGAATGGTCTTGCCCGGCAGTCGCGAATCCGGCGGCAGAGCGACTTCTGCCAGACCCAGTTCGCGCGCATGGTCGGCGTAATAGGAACGCGACAGCAGTAGCGGTTGCAGGCCGAGCTCATCGAATGCGCCGAGCAGGCCGATCGCCGGACTGGCCAGGTCGACCAGCAGCACGTCGCCGACGAACAGCTCGGTATTGCCGGTAGCCACCAGCAGCAGCTTGCGAAAGCGGTGCCGGCGCTCGATGGCGATGACGTTGATGCCGTACTGCTTGCGCAGCTGCAATTCGTCCAGCACCCGATTGGCCAGGATCGACCCGGGCTTCACCTGCAAGCGCCGTTCGCGCTCGCCAAGGTGGTAGGCGCGGGCCAGGTCCGCGATAGTCAGGCGGGGGAGGGACGGCTGCTGGCGATCACGGCTGCCCAGCCAGCGCCGCGCCACCAGCATGTAGCCGATGCCGAGCAGCAAGATGGCCAGGCCGATCGGCGCGAAGTCAAAGAACGCGAAACCGTCGAGGCCGGCCCGGCGCAGCTCGCTGTGTACCACCATGTTCGGCGGGGTGGCGACCAGGGTCAGCATGCCGCTGATCAGCCCGGCGAACGCCAGTGGCATGAGCAGGCGGCGTGGTGCGAGCTGCATGCGTGCGGCGATGCCGAGTACCACCGGAATGAAGATCGCCACCACGCCGGTCGAACTCATCACCGAACCCAGGCTTGCTGCTGCGAGCATCAACAAGACCAGGAGGCGGGTTTCACTGTTGCCGGCGCTGCGCACCAGCCAGTCGCCGAGGCGATAAGCGATACCGGTTCGCACCAGGCCATCGCCGATGACGAACAGTGCGGCGATCAGCACCACGCTGGGATCGCTGAAGCCGGCGAGGGCCTCGTCAACGCTGAGAATGCCGGCCAGGGGCAGGCCGACCATCGCCAGTAGGGCGACGACATCCATCCGCGGTCTGTTGAGGACGAACAGCGTGACACAGCAGCCCAGCAACAGCAGGACGAGCAACAGGTCGCTGTTCATCGGCGGTCAGGGGTAGTCGAGCAGGGACTTGATCTGCGCAAGATGGCGTCCGACCCAGTGCTTGTCGATCGGCCCCCAATCGCGAATCTGGTAATGACCGGCGTTGTGCCGCTCGCCGTCGTCCTGCTGGAAGCGACAGTCGATATCCAGTTCGGCGAGCGCTGCCAAGGTGTCCTGTGCGGTGCGTCGCGGCATTCCGGTCGCTTCGGTGAGCGCCGGCACGCTGGTGGCCGTACCGCTGTCGATCAGCCAGGCGACGTAGAGGCGGCGATAGAAGCTGGTTCGGGTCTTGCTCGCGTTCATTGCCTGATTCCTCGCCGGCCGTTGAAGGGCGCTATGCGGCTTCAACGGCCCCGATGAGCGCTCTGCCGATCAGCGCAGGGCGAGCATGCCGATATAGGTCGCCGCGCCGGCAGTGTAACCGAAGAAGGCCAGCAGGCTGACGCGCTTGAGATACCAGATGAAGCTGATCTTCTCCATGCCCATTGCAGCAACACCGGCGGCCGAGCCGATAATAAGGCTGCTGCCACCAGTACCGGCGCAGTAGGCCAGCAGTTCCCAGAAGTTACCGTCCATCACGAACTGCGACAGCCAGCCGGTTTCATTGGCGGCCGCGTCGGCCAGCACCTGTGGGCTGACCAGCGGGTACATCTTCATCGCACCGGCCACCAGCGGCACGTTGTCCACCACGGCGGAGAGCAGACCGATCGCGTAGTTGATCGCATAGATATTGCCCAGCGACTCGCGCAGCGCGGTGGCGACCTGGGTCAGGTGGCCGGCGGTGGCAAGGCTGGACACTGCCAGCAGGATGCCGAGGAAGAACAGCACGCTGGGAGTGTCGACCTTGCGCAGCACGCCCACCACCGACAGTGGGTGCTTGTCCTCGGCGTTCTTGCTGCGGTGAATGATCTCGGTGGCCACCCACAGTACGCCGAGGCCGAACAGGATGCCCATGTACGGCGGCAGGTGTGTCACGGTCTTGAAGATCGGCACGAACAGCAGCGAGCCGAGGCCGAGTGCCAGCACCAGGTTACGCTCGAAGGCGGTGGTGGTCGGCGGCTGTTTTTCGGCCAGGTGGGCGCGCGCCCGCGGCCGTGGCGCTTCGCCGCGTAGACGGAAACTGAGGATCAGCAACGGCACCAGCAGGCAAACCAGGCTGGGCAGGAACAGGCCTGTGATCACGCCGGTGGCGGAAATCTGCGTGCCGATCCAGAGCATGGTGGTGGTGACGTCACCGATCGGCGACCAGGCGCCACCGGCGTTTGCCGCGATCACTACGACGCCGACGTACAGCCAGCGTTCCGGGCGGCCACGGATCAGTTTGCGCAGCAGCGAAACCATGACGATGGTGGTGGTCAGGTTATCCAGTACCGCGGACAGGAAGAAGGTAATGAAACCGACGATCCACAGCAGATTAACCCGCTTGCGGGTCTGGATGCGGTCGGTGATGACCTTGAAGCCTTCGTGGGAGTCGATCAGCTCGACGATCGTCATCGCGCCGAGCAGGAAGAACAGGATTTCCGACACTTCGCCGAGGTGATGGCGCAGCGCCTCGACCACCACCGCTGATGAATCCAACGGGTCGTGGGTGCCATGCTGCAGCAGCGGCAGGATCTGGTCGGCGCCCAATACCAGCACGGTCCAGGTGAGCACCGCGGTGAGGATCGCCGCGGCAGCCTTGTCGATCTTCAGCGGATGTTCAAAGGCTATGCATAGATAGCCGATGACAAACACAACAGCCATGAGTACATACATCGGAGGGACTCCATCTTGAGAAACCTGGCCGAATCCGCGGTGATGAGCCTCGGGGACGGCGGCTGGCAGATGGCGAGCAGTACGGTAGCTGGGCGAGGGGAAACAAGTGGGCTTGCGGCCCCGAGACGGAGTTCCGGTGGGCGGACTACATCGATCACGACAGGCGGATCGATACCGTAGCTCATTTCAGATCGGCTAGCTGTAGCGTGCGTGGCTTCTTGCGGTCTGCCAGTTCTAATAACGTATTTCGATGTGCGGCATATTGTACCAGCACACCTTGTAATAACTTGTCATCAATCAAGAGGAATTGCTTAACCAAAAAGGCCAGCCTGGGACGGCTGGCCTTTTTGTTCTTTGGGAGGGCGGTCAGAGGCTGGCGATGCGCTCGCGTTGCTCCACCAGACGCGCTCTGGCTTGTTCTGCCTCGGCCAGCTTGGCGCGCTCCTTGTCGATCACCTCGGCCGGCGCCTTGTCGACGAAGCCGGCATTGGAAAGCTTGCCGCCGACGCGCTTGACCTCGCCATCCAGTCGCGTGATTTCCTTGTCCAGACGCGCCAGCTCGGCATCCTTGTCGATCAGGCCGGCCATGGGCACCAGCACCTGCATGTCGCCGACCAGGGCGATCGCCGACAGCGGCGCTTCCTCGCCGGCGCCGAGCAGGCGCACGCTTTCCAGCTTGGCCAGCTTCTTCAGCAGCGGCTCGTTGTCGGCTAGCCGACGCTGGTCTTCTGTCGAGGCATTGCCCAGCACCACGTCGATGCGCTTGGCCATGGAGATATTCATCTCGCCGCGGATCTGACGGATACCCAGCATGAAGGCCTTGACCCACTCGATGTCACCCTCGGCGGCTTCGTCGAGGCGTTCGGGGTTGAATTCCGGCCAGGGCTGCAGCATCAGGGTCGGACCGGACTTGCCGGCCAGCGGCGCGACGCGCTGCCAGATTTCCTCGGTGATGAACGGCATGAACGGATGCGCCAGGCGCAAAGCCGTTTCAAGCACGCGGACCAGGGTGCGGCGGGTGCCACGCTGGCGTTCGGCGCTGGCGGTTTCGTCCCACAGCAGCGGCTTGACCAGTTCCAGGTACCAGGCGCAGTACTCGTCCCAGACGAATTCGTAGAGGGCCTGCGCAGCCAGGTCGAAACGGAAGTTCTCCAGTTGGCGGGTCACCTCGGCTTCGGTGCGCTGCAGCACGGAGATGATCCAGCGGTCCACCGAGGACAGCTCCACCGGCTCGTCGTTGATGCCGGTGTCCTTGCCTTCGGTGTTCTCGAAGACGAAGTTGGCGGCGTTCCACAGCTTGTTGCAGAAGTTGCGATAGCCCTCGACGCGGCCCATGTCGAACTTGATGTCGCGGCCGGTGGAGGCCAGCGAGCAGAAAGTGAAACGCAGGGCGTCGGTGCCGTAGCTGGCGATGCCTTCAGGGAACTCGGCGCGGGTCTGCTTGGCGATCTTCTCGGCCAGCTTGGGCTGCATCATGCCGCTGGTGCGCTTGGTCAGCAGTTCATCGAGGGTGATGCCATCGACGATGTCCAGCGGGTCGAGCACGTTGCCCTTGGACTTGGACATCTTCTGCCCCTGACCATCGCGGACCAGGCCGTGCACGTAGACGGTCTTGAACGGAATCTGCCCGGTCAGGTGGGTGGACAGCATGATCATCCGGGCGACCCAGAAGAAGATGATGTCGAAGCCGGTAACCAGTACGTCGGTGGGGTGGAACGTCTTGAGGAACTCGGTCTGCTGCGGCCAGCCGAGGGTTGAGAAGGTCCACAGCCCGGAGCTGAACCAGGTATCCAGCACGTCCTCGTCCTGACGCAGTGGCTCGTCGTTGCGGATGTCGTACTTCTTGCGCACCTCGGTCTCGTCGCGACCGACGTAGACATTGCCGGCTTCGTCGTACCAGGCTGGAATGCGGTGGCCCCACCACAGCTGGCGGCTGATGCACCAGTCCTGGATGTCACGCATCCAGCTGAAGTACATGTTTTCGTACTGCTTGGGCACGAACTGGATCTCGCCGCTTTCCACGGCGGCGATGGCCTTCTCGGCCAGCGGCTTGGTGGAGACGTACCACTGGTCGGTCAGCCATGGCTCGATGATGGTGCCCGAGCGATCGCCGCGCGGCACCTTCAGCGCGTGGTCGTCGATCTTCTCCAGCAGGCTCATGGCCTCGAACTCGGCGACGATGGCCTTGCGCGCGTCGAAGCGGTCCATGTGCGCGTAGCCGTCCGGCAGGCTGCCGTCGATCTTGTCGTTCACCGAGCCGTCGATGTTGAACACCTGGGCGCGGGCCAGCACGCAGGCGTTCTGATCGAAGATGTTGATCAGCGGCAGGTGATGGCGCTTGCCGACCTCATAGTCGTTGAAGTCATGCGCCGGCGTGATCTTCACGCAGCCGGTACCGAACTCGCGATCCACGTAGTCGTCGGCAACGATGGGGATCAGGCGGTTGACCAGCGGCAGCATGACGTGGCGGCCGATCAGGTTCCTGTAGCGCTCGTCCTCCGGATGCACTGCCACAGCGGCGTCGCCGAGCATCGTTTCCGGACGCGTAGTGGCGACCACCAGGTAATCCAGCCCTTCGGCGGTCTTGCAGCCGTCGGCGAGCGGATAGCGCAGATGCCAGAGGTGGCCCTTCTCGTCATGATTCTCCACTTCCAGGTCGGAAATGGCGGTGTGCAGCTTGGTATCCCAGTTGACCAGGCGCTTGCCGCGGTAGATCAGGCCGTCTTCATGCAGTCGTACGAAGGCTTCCTTGACCGCTTCGGACAGCCCCTCGTCCATGGTGAAGCGCTCGCGCGACCAGTCTACCGATGAGCCCAGACGCCGGATCTGACGGGTAATGTGGCCGCCGGATTCCTCTTTCCACTCCCAGACCTTTTTCAGGAACTTCTCCCGTCCGAGGTCGTGGCGACTGACGCCTTGGGCACCGAGCTGGCGCTCGACCACCATCTGGGTGGCGATGCCGGCGTGGTCAGTGCCTGGCTGCCACAGCGTGTTGCGGCCTTGCATCCGGCGCCAGCGGATCAGCGCGTCCATGATGGCATTGTTGAAGCCGTGACCCATGTGCAGGCTGCCGGTGACGTTCGGCGGCGGGATCATGATGGTGTAAGGCTCGCCGGAACCTTGCGGGGCGAAATAGTTGTTTGACTCCCAAGTCTGGTACCAGGAAGTCTCAATAGCGTGCGGCTGGTAGGTCTTGTCCATGCGGCGGGACCCTTAGAACGGCTGGTCGGAAAAACGGGCAAGTATAAAGGCAAATGGCATCCGCGTTTCGCGCCATCTTAGGAATACGTAGATGATGCGTGGCGAGTCCCAGGCAAACGGCGGGCATCGGCAACCCGCGCAGTTGCGAGGACTCAACCCTTGTGGGTGCGGATAAGTTCGTCCACCCGAACCTCCAGGCGACGCTTCAGTTCAGCCTCGATCTGCGGCACGAAATCGTCGATGACTTCCTGGAGGATCAGGTTGGCTGCCATGCGCAGCTCGTGGTCAAGGTGGCGTTCGGCTAGCGAGCGAAAGGCCGTACGCACTGCCGGCTCGCGGCGTTCGGTTAGCTCCGGTTCCTCGATGCTGATGTCTGTTTGGGGGGAGGCGACGACATCCGACAGCAGGGGGATGCTGTCCGGATCCAGGCGCTCGGTCAGCAGCGGCAGATCCTGCTCGCCGAGCAGCTCGCGAATCGACTCCAAGTCGTCGAGCAGCTGCGTTGGAGGGTGTGGTGGTTTCGGTGTCATGTACGGATTTCCGGGCTTGAGCATCCAGGCGGGTTCTAGAGTTCGACCCGCTTTGGGTCATAACCGTGCCGTCGATAGAGGCGAAAGTTGTCCCGGCAGACGGTCAGCAATTCCGGCTCCTGATTGACGATCTCGATAACCCGGCTGAAGTGGTCGACATGGGGTGACAGCGTAGATGCGAGGTTGATCAACAGCCCTTGTGGATGCACGGGCGCCTGTTCCAAACCGAGGACCACGGGTGCTGCGGGATCGTCCGCGTACTGCTCATGGGGAATGAAGCGCTCCGGGCGAAAGCGCCAAAGCAACTCGTCAAGCTGATCGCATTGTGTCTCGCTGCTGCAGCGAATGAAGACGCGCATGTCGTGCTGCCAGCCCTTGGCTGCCAGCTGACAGGCGGCGCGCAGCCGCCCGAGCGGGTTGTCATCGGGCAGTACGTAGAACTCGATGCGCGTCATTGGCGCGTTCTGTCAGCGCCCGGCAGCGGCAAGCTGCCTGCGCACGCCGTTCCGCACGGCGACTGGTTCATCTCAGTTGCTCCGATCCAGCAGGTATTGTGTTAGCAGCGGTACCGGACGACCCGTGGCGCCTTTCTCTTTGCCGCCACTGATCCAGGCGGTGCCGGCGATATCCAGGTGGGCCCAAGAGAATTGCTTGGCGAAGCGCGAGAGGAAACAGGCTGCGGTGATGGTGCCGGCTTTCGGTCCGCCAATGTTGGCGATGTCGGCGAATGGGCTGTCCAGTTGCTCCTGGTACTCGTCGAACAACGGCAGCTGCCAGGCACGGTCGCCGGCCAGCTCACCCGCACCGAGCAGCTGCTGGACCAGGTTCTGATCGTTGCCGAGCAGTCCCGAGGTGTTGCTGCCGAGGGCGACGATACAGGCACCAGTGAGCGTAGCGACATCGACCACTGCTCGAGGTTTGAAACGTTCTGCGTAGGTCAGCGTATCGCAGAGCACCAGGCGGCCTTCGGCATCGGTGTTGAGAATCTCCACCGTCTGACCACTCATCGTGGTAACGATGTCGCCCGGACGCGTGGCTTTGCCGCTGGGCATGTTCTCCGCGCATGCAAGCAGACCGACCAGATTGATCGGCAGTTGCAGTTCCAATACCGCGCGGAAAGTGCCGAGGACGCTGGCGGCGCCGCACATGTCGTACTTCATCTCGTCCATGCCGAGCCCCGGCTTGAGGCTGATACCGCCGGTGTCGAAGGTGATGCCTTTGCCGACCAGTGCGTAAGGCTGCTCGCCCTTTTGGCCGCCGTTGTACTGCATGACAACGATGCAGCCCGGCTGCTCGCTGCCTTGGGACACGGCAAGGAAGGCGCCGGCGCCCAGCTCGCGTAGTTTCTTCTCGTCGAGGATTTCTACCTTGAGACCCTTGAAGGACTTGCCAAGCTGCTTCGCCTGCTCGGCGATGAAGCTCGGATGGCAAAGGTTCGGCGGCAGGTTACCGAGATCGCGGGTAAAAGCCATGCCGCTGGCGATCGCCGATGCGTGGCGGGCGGCGCGCTCGTAATCGGGCTGTTGCGACTTGTCGCAGAGCAGGATGATTTTCTTCAATGCGCGCGGATCGGCTTTCTTGCTCTTGAAACGATCGAACGCGTATGAGCTGTCGGCAAGCAGTTCCACCAGCAGGCGGACCTTGGCGTAGGCATCACGGTCCTTTACCTGCACATCCTCGACGGCGAAAGCCGCATCGCCACCACCGAGATTCTTCAGCGTGCTGGCTGCTGCACCGACCACCTTGCGCCACTGGCGAGTGTCCAGCTCATCGCTTTTGCCGATGCCGAGCAGCAGCACGCGCTCGGCCTTCAGGTTCGGCAGATTATGCAGCAGCAGCGTCTGGCCAACCTTGCCGTTGAGATCGCCGCGCTTGAGGATCGCGCTGATGGCACCGCCAGTGGCGGCATCCGCTGCCTGAACGGACTCGCCAAGGATCCGGCCTTCGCCGACCGGCAGAACCAGTGTGGCGGTTTTCAGCGTGGGTGCTTTTGCGGTCTTTACAACGAATTCCATGACGGGAGTCCCCAAGACAAAGAGTTGGGTTTGCAGGATAATGCCAAGCTTATTTTTTCCGGTGGTTCGTCTGCCGGGCCGTTGACGGTCGCTGTGCTGTCGTTTCAATGGCCTGTTGCGGGCGGGCCGGCAACTGGCGGCTAGTTTGATCGTTGCCGCCGGAGCCTGACAACCCTGGAGTGTCCGGTTTGATCGTCTTTCGTTATCTGTCCCGTGAGCTGCTGGTTACCGTGAGCGCCGTCAGTGCAGTGCTGCTGGTGATCATCATGAGCGGGCGTTTCATCAAGTATCTCGCCCAGGCCGCGCAGGGCATGCTGGATCCGGGCGTGCTGCTGCTGATCATGGGATTCCGTCTGCCGGGATTCTTGCAGTTGATCCTGCCGCTGGGGCTGTTCCTGGGAATTCTGCTGGCTTACGGACGCTTGTATCTCGACAGTGAAATGACGGTGCTGTCGGCCACTGGCATGAGTCAACGTCGTCTGCTGCTCTACAGTTTGGCGCCGGCCGCACTGGTGGCTCTACTGGTCGGTTGGTTGAGTCTGGGGCTGGCGCCGCAGGGGATCGCCGAGGTGGATCGCATCCTCAATCAGCAGGACTCGCTGACCGAGTTCGATACCCTGGTGCCGGGGCGTTTCCAGACCCTGCGTGATGGTTCGCGGGTGACCTATACCCGCGATCTTTCCGATGATCGTAGCGAGCTGGCGGGGGTGTTCATCTCCGAAACCAATGCTTCTGCCGGGGCCGGCAAGTCGCGCGGACTTTCGGTGCTGGTTGCCGAAAGCGGGCGGCAGGAGATCCAGGCGGACGGCAGTCGCTACCTGATTCTGGAAAACGGCTATCGCTATGACGGCAATCCGGGGCAGGCCGACTATCGCGCGATCCAGTACGACACTTACGGAGTCTTGTTGCCAAAACCGGAGGTCAGCGTCGAGCTGAGCGAGCGGGAGGCAATGTCGACCCGCGAATTGCTCGGCAGCGACAACACTCGCCATCGGTCCGAGCTGCAGTGGCGCATTTCCCTGCCAGTGCTGGTGTTTGTCGTGACTCTGCTGGCCGTGCCGCTGGCTCGGGTCAATCCGCGTCAGGGACGCTTCCTCAAGCTGCTTCCGGCGATCCTGCTTTATATGACTTACCTTGCCCTGCTTATCGCGGCCCGCGGTGCGCTGGACAAGGGGCGCATCCCCATGGCGCTTGGCTTGTGGTGGGTGCACGGGCTGTTTTTCACGATAGGTCTGCTGATGTTGTACTGGGAGCCTTTGATGCTGCGGTTGAAGAAGCGTCGCGCGGTGTCGGAGGTGATGCATGGTTAAGCTCGATCGTTACATCGGCGTCCATGTCTTCCTTGCGATCCTGACGGTGCTCGGGATCATCGTGGGCCTCGCTTTGCTTTTCGCGTTCATTGATGAGCTGGGCGATGTCGAAGGGGGATATGGTCTGGCGGATGCGCTGGAGTATGTGTTGCTGACCTCGCCGCGCCGGCTCTATGAAATGTTGCCAATGGCAGCGCTGATCGGCTGCCTGATCGGTCTGGGCACCTTGGCCAGCAGCAGCGAACTGACCATCATGCGCGCCGCCGGCGTCTCGCTTGGGCGCATCGTCGTGGCAGTCATGAAGCCGACGCTGGTGCTGCTGCTGGTCGGCGTATTGATCGGTGAGTATGTGGCGCCTTGGACGGAGGACATAGCCCAGGCTCGTCGCTCGCTGGCACAAGGGGCCGGCGAGGCGCAAAGCAGCAAACGCGGCCTGTGGCATCGTCAGGAGAACGAATTCGTACACGTCAATGCCGTGCAGCCGGGCGGTGTGCTGGTCGGTGTGACACGCTATCGCTTCGATGACGAACGCCGCTTGCTATCAGCCAGTTTCGCCCGGCGCGCCGCCTATCAGAGCGACCACTGGCTGCTTAGTGATGTTGCCACCACTTATTTTCGCGACGGCCACACCGAAGTGCTGCGCGCGGGGGAGGAACGCTGGGATGTGCAGCTGACGCCTCAGTTGTTGGGCACAGTGGTGGTTGCACCGGAAGCGTTGTCGATCACCGGGTTGTGGCGTTACATCCATTATCTGGCAGAGCAGGGGCTGAACAACGGGCGGTACTGGTTGGCCTTCTGGACCAAGGCTCTACAGCCTGCGGTCACGGTCGCTCTGGTTTTGCTGGCGATCTCGTTTATCTTCGGTCCGCTGCGCTCGGTAACCCTGGGGCAGCGTATCTTCACTGGTGTGGTCGTCGGCTTCGTGTTCCGCATCATTCAGGATCTGCTCGGGCCGGCGAGCCAAGTATTCGGCTTTTCGCCGCTGCTGGCTGTGGTGCTCCCTGCTGGGGTTTGCGCGTTAATCGGCGTCTGGCTGCTGCGTCGGGCGGGGTGATGCTCATTGTGGGGAGCGTGACAGGTGTTGCTGTCGCTCCCTCTATGCTCCGTTATTTCTTGTGAATGTTTTTTGGCAGCTGAACAGCCTGGCTTTCCGAATAGATGTCCTGCCAAGTGCGATTGTCCTTGTCCCATAGCATCCACAGATAGCCCAAGCCAAGGCACAGCCAGGAAATGAGCGCGATCAGGAAGCGCAGCAGCGCCTGCCATAGATCGATGGCGGTGCCATCCTTGTTCTGTATGCGAATGCCCCAGACCTGCATCCCAAGTGTCTGGCCGTTGTGCGTCCAGAACTTGGCGAAGAAGCCGAACAGGCTGAACATCAGCAGTGTGGAAAGGATTGGATCGATATCCAGGCCGCCGGCATCGGCAACAGCTTTAAGTTGCTCGCTGCCGTAGAACATGCGCAGTAGCACTTGTTGATAGAAGAGTGTCACCACCATCATCAGGGCGATGCACAGCAGGCTGTCGTAGAACATTGCGGCAAGACGGCGCATCAGGCCTGCGGCGGGAAACTGGCCCTGCGGGCTTAGCAGGTGTTTGCTCATTTCGAGTCCTGGTAATGAGTTAAGCCGCGCATTCTACGGAATTACACGCATAAAAAAGCCCCTGATGTTGCCATCAGGGGCTTTCGGAGCGGAGGCTTAGCCCAGGATTTGAACCTGGTCAGCCTGCATGCCCTTTTGACCTTGCACGGCGATGAAGCTGACTTTCTGGCCTTCTTTCAGGCTCTTGAAGCCGTTGCCTTCGATCGCGCGGAAGTGCACGAACAGATCCGGACCGCTCTCGGGGGTGATGAAACCAAAACCTTTCTCGTCGTTAAACCACTTGACGGTACCGTTCTGACGATTCGACATATCTTTGTATCCTTGGAACTCAAAAGTAGAATTGCCCCTGCGCGAACAGGAAGCTGGAACTGGTTGCAAAGAGTAAGAGAGTCGAGCGGAGTAGCGGATCTGAAGATCTACTGCACCAGGTCACGATTCAACAGCGACCCATGCAAACACAGTGGGCACACTCTACGATAACTCGCCAGGGAATGCCAACCCCTCGGAGCCATAACAAGGTGCCTGTTCGGCGGCGCATTTCGATGCGCTTGTGGTGTGGCGAAAAGCCAGTTTGCAGCGTGCCAGCCAGCGTCTATCCGGTGCGATTGGTTTAACCGCCGGCATGAGCATTTGTTGCGTGTGGTGCGCCGGACAGCTATCGCGATCCGGGTGAAGCGAGGAAGGCTGGTTGCGGCTGCCTTTCGGTGCTGTCGCAATCGCTACCTGAGCAGTGATCCTGACTGAGGGCGTCATGTGCCGAGCTTCTATGGCCTGCACGACGCACAAGTCGAGATCTGAACTGCCTGATTTGACGCTAACCTGCTTGGCAGGTCTTCGATCATGGATGGTGCCCCGAGAGAGACTCGAACTCTCACGCTGTCGCCAGCGGCGGATTTTGAATCCGCTGCGTCTACCGATTCCGCCATCGAGGCACAATGGCGGCGCAGTATAGGGATGCCGGACGGGGCGGTCAATCGTCTGCCGTGGTCAGCAGTTCCTCTTTCCGCTAAGCTTTGCGCCCCGTTCTAATCCCGACGATCAAATGCAAGTCGCTGATTTCTCTTTTCAACTCCCGGATGCGCTGATCGCACGCCACCCCTTGTCCGAACGGCGCGGTAGTCGCCTGCTGGTACTCGACGGGGAAACAGGAGCGCTGGCGCATCGCCATTTTGCCGATCTACTCGAGTACCTTCGCCCGGGCGATCTGATGGTGTTCAACAATACCCGGGTGATTGCGGCGCGGCTGTTCGGCCAGAAGGCAACGGGCGGCAAGCTCGAGATTCTCGTCGAGCGAGTGCTCGATAATCGTCGGGTGCTGGCGCATGTGCGATCCAGCAAATCGCCGAAGCCCGGGGCTGTCATCTCGCTGGAAGGCGGTGGCGAGGCGCTGATGCTTGCTCGGCACGACGCCTTGTTCGAATTGCGTTTCGATGAGGACGTGCTGCCTCTGCTCGAACGCATCGGACACATGCCGTTGCCTCCTTATATAGATCGGCCTGACGAGCTGGCTGACCGCGAACGTTATCAGACAGTCTATGCGCAGCATGCCGGGGCCGTCGCGGCGCCGACCGCTGGCCTGCATTTCGACGAAGCATTACTGGCGGCGCTGCGTGACAAAGGTGTTCAGACAGTCTTTGTGACGTTGCATGTCGGTGCCGGAACCTTTCAGCCTGTACGTGTCGAGCGCATCGAAGAGCACCACATGCATCGCGAATGGCTGGAGGTGACGCAGGAGGTGGTCGATGCGGTGGCTGCGTGTCGGGCGCGCGGCGGTCGGGTCGTTGCGGTGGGAACCACCAGCGTGCGCTCGCTGGAGACGGCGGCACGCGATGGCGAACTCAAACCGTTCAGCGGTGACACGGATATCTTCATCTACCCAGGCAAGACATTTCATGTGGTCGACGCGCTGGTCACCAATTTCCATTTGCCTGAATCCACCTTGCTGATGCTTGTCGCGGCGTTTGCCGGCTACCCCGAAACGATGGCCGCCTACGCGGAGGCGGTTCGGCAGGGATATCGTTTCTTCAGTTATGGTGATGCCATGTTCATCACGCGCAATCCCGCTCCGCGCGGTCCCGAGGAGAACAAATGAGCCGCTCTTGTCACATGTCGTTCGAGCTGCTTGCCACCGACGGTAAGGCGCGCCGGGGACGGCTTACTTTCCCTCGCGGAGCGGTCGAGACGCCGGCGTTCATGCCGGTGGGTACCTATGGCACCGTGAAAGGCATGTTGCCGCGGGACATTGAGGGGATCGGTGCGCAGATCATTCTCGGCAACACCTTTCACCTTTGGCTTCGCCCCGGTACCGAAGTGATCAAGCAGCATGGCGACCTGCATGATTTCATGCAGTGGCAGGGGCCGATCCTCACGGACTCCGGTGGATTTCAGGTGTTCAGCCTTGGGGCAATGCGCAAGATCAAGGAGGAGGGCGTGTATTTCGCCTCACCGGTCGATGGTGCGAAGGTGTTCATGGGGCCCGAGGAGTCGATGCAGGTCCAACGCGACCTAGGCTCGGATATCGTGATGATCTTCGACGAATGCACGCCGTATCCGGCTGACGAAGAAACGGCTCGGCGCTCCATGGAGCTGTCCTTGCGCTGGGCCAAGCGATCCAAGGCGGCTCATGGCGATAGCCCGGCTGCGTTGTTCGGCATTGTTCAGGGTGGTATGCATGAATCTCTGCGGATGCGCTCGCTCGAAGGGTTATGCGAGATCGGCTTCGATGGTCTGGCGATCGGTGGCTTGTCGGTTGGCGAGCCGAAAGAGGAGATGATTCGCGTACTCGACTTCCTGCCTCCGCACATGCCGGCGGACAAGCCGCGTTATCTGATGGGCGTCGGCAAGCCGGAAGACCTGGTCGAGGGCGTCCGGCGCGGCGTCGATATGTTCGATTGCGTGATGCCTACGCGCAACGCCCGTAACGGGCATCTGTTTACTGATAACGGTGTCGTCAAAATCCGCAACGCGGTGCACAAGCACGACAATTCCCCGCTCGATGCCGCCTGTGATTGTTACACCTGCAAACACTTCTCACGCGCCTATCTGCATCATCTGGACAAGTGCGGCGAAATGCTGGGTAGCATGTTGAATACCATCCACAATCTGCGCCATTACCAGCGCCTGATGGCTGGTTTACGCGACGCCATTCAACAGGGTACATTGGCGACCTTTGTCGACGCCTTCTATGTCAAGCGCGGTATGCCAACGCCGCCTGTCGCATGACGTAACCAATAGAAAACTATCTTTCTGCAACAGGAGTGCTACATGAGCTTTCTGATCCCCGTCGCCCATGCCCAGGAGGCTGCCGCTGGTCCTGCCGGTACTGGTTTCGAGTGGGTTTTCCTGGTCGGCTTTCTGGTCATCTTCTATCTGATGATCTGGCGTCCCCAGGCCAAGCGTGCCAAGGAACACAAGAACCTGATCAGCGGTCTGCAGAAGGGTGACGAGGTTGTCACCTCTGGTGGTATTGCTGGCAAGGTCACCAAGGTTGCCGACGACTTCGTCGTCATCGAAGTGTCTGACAACGTCGAACTGAAGTTCCAGAAAGTGGCGATTGCTGCGACGCTGCCGAAGGGCACGCTGAAAGCCATCTGAGCTGACTTCATTTCAACACCACGACGGGGCGCGCAAGGCGCCCCGCGTCTTTAGACGGGCTGCGTGATGCTCAATAGATTCCCTCTCTGGAAGTACCTGCTGATAGTGGTAGTGCTGGCGGTTGCCGGCATATATTCGGCGCCCAATCTTTATCCGGATGATCCGGCCATCCAGATCACCGGCGCCAGCACGGCGCAGCAACTGCAGCAGTCCGACCTCGATCGGGTCAGCCAGGCACTGGCTGATGGCGGTATCGCAGTTAAAGCCGCCACGCTCGACGAGCAGGGGCGTGGCGGTCTGTTGCGTCTGGTCAAGCAGGACGATCAGTTACCGGCCAAGGATATAGCCCGTCGTGCACTCGGCGATGCGTTTGTCGTTGCGCTTAACCTGGCGCCGACCACGCCGGATTGGCTGCGTAATCTGGGCGCGAGCCCCATGAAGCTGGGGCTGGATCTTTCGGGTGGTGTGCACTTCCTGCTGGAGGTGGACATGGCGAAGGCGGTCGAGACGCGCATCAACGTCTACGAGGGTGAGGTCAAAAGTCTGCTGCGCAAGGAGCGGGTGCGCTACCGCAGCCTGTCGAACCTCAAGGATGCTGTGCAGCTCGGTTTTGCCGACGGGGATACTCTGGCTCGAGCGCAGTCACTGATTCGCAAGGACTTCAACGACTTCGAGATGACCGTCGCCGAACGTAACGGTCAGCAGGTGCTGCGCCTGGCTTTGACCGAGGCCAAGCTGACGGAAATTCGCGAATATTCGATCAAACAGAACCTCACAACCGTACGCAACCGTGTCAACGAGCTTGGCGTCGCCGAGCCGTTGGTCCAGCGTCAGGGCGCCAACCGCATCGTGGTGGAGCTGCCGGGTGTGCAGGATACGGCTGAAGCCAAGCGCATTCTCGGCAAGACTGCCAATCTCGAATTCCGCCTCGCAGCCGACGCGGATGCCTCGCGGGCGTCAGTCGAGAGCTTCGAGTTCCGTGAGGCTGGACGTCCGCCGGTCAATCTGGAGCGCACGCTGATCATTACGGGTGATCAGGTCACCGATGCGCAGGCGAGCTATGACGAGAATGGGCGTCCGCAAGTCAATATTCGTCTCGATGGGCATGGCGGCGACCTGATGAATCGCGCAACCCGCAATAACGTCGGGCGGAGCATGGCGGTGATCTTCATCGAGCAGAAGCCGCTGACTCGCTATGTGCGGCAACAGGTCGATGGTGTTGAACAGGAGGTGCGGGTCGAGACCTTCCAGGAAGAAAAGAAGATCATCAGTCTTGCGACCATTCAGTCGCCGCTTGGCAGTCAGTTCCGTATCACCGGCCTGGACGGACAGGGCGAATCGTCCGAGCTGGCGCTGCTATTACGCGCCGGTGGTTTGGCTGCGCCGATGTACTTCGCCGAGGAGCGGACCATCGGTCCGAGTCTGGGGGCTGAGAACATCAAGCTTGGCGTGCAGGCGGCGATGTGGGGCTTTCTCTTCGTCGCGATCTTCATGGTGCTGATCTACAAGTTCTTCGGGGTTCTGGCGACCATCGCGCTGCTATTCAACATGGTGGTGCTGACCGCGCTGATGTCGATGCTCAATGCGACCCTGACGTTGCCAGGTATCGCTGGTATCGTTCTGACCATGGGTATGGCCGTGGATGCCAACGTACTGATCTTCTCGCGTATTCGCGAAGAGATCGGCAACGGCATGTCGATCCAGCGGGCGATCCATGAGGGCTTCGATCGGGCTTTCTCGGCCATCCTCGACGGTAACCTCACGACGCTACTGGTGGGCGGGATTCTGTTCGCCATGGGAACTGGTCCGATCAAGGGCTTTGCCGTGACGTTGTCGCTGGGAATTCTGACGTCGATGTTCACTGCAATCATCGTGACGCGTGCCATGGTCAACCTGATCTACGGTGGCCGCGATCTCAAGAAGCTGTGGATTTAAGGGGCTAGCACGATGAAACGCGTAATCAATTTCATGGCGGTCCGCCATGTCGTCATGGTGGCCACCCTGCTGCTGACCATCGGCTCGCTGGCGAGTCTTGCGATTAAAGGACTTAACTTCGGGCTCGACTTCACAGGCGGAACATTGATCGAGCTCGGCTACGAGCAGCCGGTGGAGCTGCAGCAGGTGCGCGATCAGCTGGCCGGCTCCGGTTATGCCGGCGCAGTGGTACAGAGCTTCGGTGCCACCACGGATGTCTTGGTTCGTATGCCGGGGGATGATCCGTTGCTAGGGGAGAAGATCGCCGAGGCGCTGCGGGGCGATGCGGCGGGCGCGGTAACGGTCAAGCGCGTCGAGTTCGTCGGACCGGCGGTGGGCGAAGAGCTGCGTGACCAAGGCGGTCTTGGCATACTGCTGGCTCTAGGCGGCATTCTGGTCTACGTCGCGTTTCGCTTTCAGTGGAAGTTCGGTGTCGGTGCGGTGCTGTCGCTGTTTCACGACGTTATTGTCGTGCTCGGCGTCTTTTCGTTCTTCCAGATCAATTTCGATCTCACCGTGCTCGCTGCGGTATTGGCCGTCATCGGCTACTCGCTGAACGACACCATCGTGGTGTTCGACCGCATTCGCGAAAACTTCCGCGTGCTGCGCAAGACCGAGCTGATCGAGAACATCAACATCTCAACTACCCAGACGCTGTTGCGTACCACTGCGACATCCGTTTCCACGTTGCTGGCGGTCGTCGCTCTTATGGTGTTCGGTGGGGAAAACCTCTGGGGCTTCTCGTTGGCGTTGATCATTGGTGTGGTGGCCGGTACGTACTCTTCGGTCTATATCGCCAGTACGCTGCTCGTGTGGCTGAACCTGACGCGCGACGATCTGATTCCGCCGGTGGTGGAAGAGGTGGACGAGCGCCCCTGACTCGAGCTTCCGAACTTCCGCGACCTGCAGGTGTCCTAGGTTGCGGAACCGGGCGTGGCCCGAAGGAAGAGGAAGTCAGAGTGAACAAGTCAATGTTGGTTGGTACAGCACTGGGCGTGGTGGTCGCCACGGCTGGTGGAGCATTTGCCACCTACAGCTTGGTCGATCGCGGTCCGCAGTTTGCCACCGTGTTGGCGGCGGAGCCGATCAAGGAAACCATCAAGACGCCGCGCGAAGTATGCAAAGAGGTGGCGGTCACTCACCAGAAGCCGGTGCAGGACCAGCACCGAATCGTTGGTACGGCAGCTGGTGCTGTGCTTGGTGGCCTCTTGGGCAGTCAGGTTGGCGGTGGTACGGGTAAGAAGATCGCTACCGTAGCGGGGGCGGTGGGTGGTGGGTATGCGGGCAACCAGGTGCAGCAGCGCATGCAGGCCAACAGCACTTACACCACTACGGAGACGCGCTGCAGTACGGTGACAGATACGCACGATCAGATCGTCGGTTATGACGTCAAATATGATCTAGACGGCAAGGTTGGTCGGGTGCGAATGGATCGTGACCCGGGTGGCCAGATACCTCTGCGCGATGGTCAGCTGGTGCTGGCACAGGAATAAATTTGAGACATAAAAAAACGCCCTTCGGGCGTTTTTTTATGTCGAGGTACTAGGCTCAGCGTTTGAGCGAAGGCGTCAGGTGCGGCTGGATAGCTGTAAGCACTGCCTTGAAACATTTGGTGTTGCCGGCCACGATCTGGCCCTTCTCGAGAAACTCGTGGCCGCCCGCAAAGTCGCTGACCAGTCCGCCTGCTTCCTGAATCAGCAGGGCGCCGGCCGCCATGTCCCATTCGGACAGTCCGAACTCCCAGAACGCGTCGTAGCGGCCGGCTGCGACATAGGCAAGATCCAGGCTCGCGGCGCCGGCACGGCGCAGACCAGCGGTCTGGCCGACCAGGCTGCGGAACATATTCAGGTAGCTATCGATATTTTCCAGCTGGCCGTCACGGAACGGAAAGCCGGTCCCGAGCAGGGCACCTTCCAGGCTCTTGCGCGAGCTGACCCGCAGTCGACGCCCGTTGAGCGCGGCGCCCCGGCCACGGCTGGCGGTGAATTCTTCCTGTCTAACCGGGTCGAGCACCACGGCATGCTCTAGACGACCGCGATACTTGCAGGCGATGCTCACTGCGTAGTGCGGGACCCCGCGTAGGAAATTGGTGGTGCCGTCCAGGGGGTCGATGATCCACAGGTAGTCGGTGCCATCACCGGTGCCTTCGAGCAGGCCGTTCTCTTCGGCAAGGATGCTGTGGTTCGGGTAAGCCTTGCGCAGCGCGTTCACGATAACCTGCTCGGCCGCATGGTCGATTTCGCTGACGTAGTCCTTGCCATCCTTCTCGTTGACCGAGATGACGTCCAGGCGCTCGGTGGAACGGACAATCAGTTCGCCGGCGCTGCGGGCGGCGCGCAGCGCGATATTCAGCATGGGCTGCATGGATCAATACCTGGTCGTTTAAAGAAAGCCGGAAATTCTATCAGGAAAGCGGGCGCGCATGTAGCGTCGAGCGTTGCGTTCGCTGGATGGCTGGTGGTGCGGTGCTGTAAGCTGCGTCTCCGTTTTCATGCCGAGAATGCACAGTGTCGCTGCAAAATATTCGTGTGGTGCTGGTCAATACCAGTCACGCCGGCAATATCGGTGGTGCGGCTCGCGCCATGAAGAACATGGGGCTGTCGCGCCTGGTGTTGGTCGATCCGGAGGATTTCCCCAGTTCGGATGCGGTAGCGCGCGCGTCCGGCGCCACGGATATCCTCGATGCTGCGCAGGTGGTGACGACACTTGAGGATGCACTGGTGGGTTGCACGCTGGTACTCGGCACCAGTGCGCGTGATCGCCGCATTCCCTGGCCGCTGCTAGACCCGCGTGAATGCGCGACAGCGAGCCTGGAACAAGCGCAGCAAGGTGGCGAGGTAGCGCTGGTTTTCGGTCGCGAGTATGCCGGGCTGACCAATGAAGAGCTGCAGCGTTGCCAGTTCCATGTGCACATTCCCTCCAGCCCGGATTTCAGCTCTCTGAATCTGGCTGCTGCGGTGCAGGTGCTCACGTACGAGTTGCGCATGGCTTGGCTGGCAGCGCAGGGCAAGCCGACCAAGATGGAGAAGCTCGAGGCCACCGCAATGCTCGACACTCAGCCGGTGACGATGGATGAATTGGAGCATTACTTCGGTCACCTTGAGCAGACGCTGATTGAGATTGGTTTTCTCGATCCCGCAAAGCCTCGGCATCTGATGCCGCGTCTGCGTAGGCTGTACGGGCGCAGTGGTATCAGCAAGCTGGAAATGAATATTCTGCGCGGTATTCTGACCGAAACCCAGAAAGCTGCTCGCGGTGAGCCCCATAAGCGGAGGCAGGAATAAATGTTTGAACGCATGCGCGAAGATATCCAGAGCGTATTTCATCGCGATCCGGCGGCGCGTAACGCGTTCGAGGTCATTACCTGCTATCCGGGCCTGCATGCGACCTGGATCCACCGCGTCTCGCACTGGCTATGGGTGAACGAGTGGAAATGGTTGGCACGTATGAGCTCGAATCTCGGTCGCTGGCTGACGGGGGTTGAAATTCATCCGGGTGCAAAGATCGGTCGACGGTTCTTCATTGATCACGGCATGGGAATCGTGATCGGCGAGACCGCGGAGATAGGTGACGATGTCACTCTCTATCATGGCGTCACGCTTGGCGGCACCAGTTGGAACAAGGGCAAGCGCCATCCAACACTGGAGGATGGCGTGATCGTCGGGGCGGGGGCAAAGATTCTTGGCCCATTCACCGTCGGGGCTGGCGCGAAGATCGGTTCCAATGCCGTCGTGACCCGTGCAGTACCGGCGGGCGCTACGGCTGTAGGTATCCCGGGGCGGATCATCGTCAAAGCGGATGATGAGCAAGAGGCCAAGCGCAAGGCGATCGCCGAGAAGATCGGCTTCGATGCCTATGGCGTCAGCGGGGATATGCCTGATCCGGTTGCGCGTGCGATTGGTCAATTGCTCGATCACGTACAGGCAGTCGAAGAGCGGCTGGAGGGTATGTGCGGGGCGCTCACTGCCCTAGGTAGCGACTACTGCGCCAAGGATCTCCCGCAGTTGCGTGAGGAGGACTTTGCAGAGGTCAAGGCAAAGCAGGGCGATGTGCCGTCGTGATGCGTGCGCGGGTCACGCGGCAGCTGCTATCATGCCCGCCGTTTGAGTGGTGCGCGCCGCTGCTTCTTGATCTCCGGTCGTGTAACTAATTCCCGAGTAATTTAATAGGGCTTATAGTTGACCTAAATACTCGGGAATAGCATAATTGCGCCAAACCGTGATGCTTGGTGCAAGCCGATGCGATTGACCACTAAAGGCCGTTATGCCGTAACCGCCATGCTCGATTTGGCGCTGCATGCGCAGCATGGGCCGGTTTCCCTCGCCGACATTTCGGAGCGGCAGGGCATCTCGCTTTCTTATCTCGAGCAACTGTTTGCCAAACTGCGGCGTGGCAGCCTTGTCACCAGTGTGCGCGGGCCGGGCGGCGGCTATCAGCTTTCGCGCGACATGGCGGGTATCCAGGTTGCTCAGGTGATCGATGCAGTCAATGAATCCGTCGATGCAACTCGGTGCCAAGGGCTTGGCGGTTGCCACTCCGGTGACACCTGCCTGACTCATCACCTGTGGTGCGATCTGAGTCAGCAGATTCACGAATTTCTAAGCGGTATCAGCCTTGCGGACCTGGTCCAGCGCCAGGACGTGCAGCAGGTTGCATTGCGCCAGGATCTGCGCCGCGCCAATGGCGGTTCGCCGCAGCTGGATAAGATCGAAGCGTCCGCCGTCGAGTGAGCCGGGCGACTGCCTGATTTAGGAGAGAACCGAATGAAATTGCCGATTTACCTGGATTATTCCGCTACCACTCCGGTCGATCCGTGTGTCGCCGCGAAGATGATCGAATGCCTGACTATCGATGGCAATTTCGGTAATCCGGCGTCGCGCTCCCATGCCTTCGGCTGGCGAGCAGAGGAGGCAGTGGAAAATGCGCGGCGCCAGGTGGCGGAGCTGGTCAATGCCGATCCGCGGGAGATTGTCTGGACTTCCGGTGCGACCGAGTCCGACAACCTTGCGATCAAAGGTGTCGCGCATTTCTATGCCTCCAAGGGCAAGCACATCGTTACCACCAAGATCGAGCACAAGGCGGTGCTGGATACCACCCGCCAGCTTGAGCGTGAGGGTTTCGAAGTCACCTATATCGAGCCGGGTGAGGACGGCATCATTACTCCGGCAATGGTTGAGACAGCGCTGCGCGATGACACCATTCTGGTTTCGGTGATGCATGTGAACAACGAGATCGGCACGATCAACGATATCGCGGCCATCGGCGAGCTGACTCGCTCTCGCGGCGTACTGTTCCATGTCGATGCCGCCCAGTCGACCGGTAAGGTCGAGATCGATCTGGAGGCCATGAAGGTCGATCTGATGTCTTTTTCAGCGCACAAGACTTACGGGCCGAAGGGCGTGGGCGCGCTTTATGTGCGTCGCAAACCGCGTGTACGTCTCGAAGCGCAGATGCATGGCGGTGGGCACGAGCGTGGTATGCGCTCCGGCACGCTGGCGACCCATCAACTGGTTGGCATGGGCGAGGCGTTCCGCATTGCGAAAGAAGAAATGGCGCAGGAGAACGAGCGTATCCGTGGGTTGCGCGACCGCTTCTTCAAGCAGGTGGAGCATCTCGAGGAGTTGTACGTGAATGGCAGCATGACCGCTCGCGTGCCGCACAACCTCAATCTGAGTTTCAACTATGTGGAAGGCGAGTCGCTGATCATGGCGCTCAAGGATTTGGCGGTTTCCTCCGGGTCTGCCTGCACCTCTGCATCGCTCGAGCCTTCTTACGTACTGCGCGCCTTGGGGCGCAACGACGAGCTGGCACATAGCTCGATCCGTTTCACCTTCGGCCGCTTCACCACCGAAGAAGAGATCGACTACGCCGCGAACAAGGTGAGCGAGGCGGTAACCAAATTGCGCGAGCTTTCCCCTCTGTGGGACATGTTCAAAGACGGTATCGACATTTCCAAGGTCGAGTGGCAGGCCCACTGATCGCGTCGAGTTCCGCAACGCTTGATTCAAAGAGGATTGCACCATGGCTTACAGTGAAAAGGTCATCGACCACTACGAAAATCCGCGCAACGTCGGCAAGTTCGACGCCGAGGACCCGAACATCGGGACTGGGATGGTTGGCGCTCCGGCGTGCGGTGACGTAATGCGTTTGCAGATCAAGGTAAACGAACAAGGCATCATCGAAGACGCCAAGTTTAAAACCTATGGTTGCGGCTCGGCGATCGCTTCCAGCTCCCTGGCTACGGAGTGGATGAAGGGTAAGACGCTGGAGGAAGCCGAAACCATCAAGAACACCCAGCTCGCCGAAGAGTTGGCGCTGCCACCAGTGAAGATTCACTGCTCGGTGCTTGCTGAAGACGCGATCAAGGCAGCAGTGCGCGACTATCGCGAGAAGAAAGGCCTGCTCTAAGGAGGTTGTCGATGGCTATCACCATGACCGAAGCTGCTGCTCTGCACGTTCGCCGGTCGCTCGAGGGGCGCGGTAAAGGGGTTGGGGTGCGTCTGGGGGTGCGGACCACCGGCTGCTCCGGCCTGGCTTATGTGCTTGAGTTCGTCGATGAGACGGCGGCAGAGGATGCCGTGTTCGAGAGTCATGGCGTCAAGGTCATCATTGATCCGAAGAGCCTGGTGTACCTCGACGGTACCGAGCTCGATTTCGTTCGCGAAGGGCTCAACGAAGGCTTCAAGTTCAACAACCCGAACGTGCGTGGCGAATGTGGCTGCGGCGAGAGCTTCAATATCTGAGGGCGCTGTGGGCAATCCCTGTCATTACGCACTGTTCGATCTCCAGCCCGATTTCGATGTCGATCTCAACGATCTTTCGGTGCGTTACCGCAATCTTGCGCGCCAGGTTCATCCGGATCGGTTCGCGGATGCCGGTGAATCCGAACAGCGCCAGGCGCTGGAGCGCTCAGCCAACCTCAACGAGGCCTACCAGACGCTGAAAAGCCCTGCGCGACGGGCTCGCTATCTGCTGAGCTTGGATGGGCATGATCTGCCGCTGGAAGCCACTGTGCAGGATCCGGCGTTCCTCATGCAGCAGATGCACTGGCGTGAGGAGTTGGAAGAGTTGCACGAGCGGGCCGATCTCGCCGGTGTGACGGCTTTCAAGTTGCGCTTGAAGGATGCACAGCTTGCGTTGGATGAGCGCTTTGCGCAGGTCTGGCGCGATGCCGCGTTGCGCGAAGAGGCCGAGCGTCTCGTGCGCCGCATGCAGTTTCTCGACAAGCTATCCCAGGAAGTGCGCCAACTCGAAGAGCGCCTCGACGATTAACCCTCGCGTGGCGCTTGGCGCTGCGCCCGATGTCAGACTGATATGGCCTTACTTCAGATTGCCGAGCCCGGTCAAACTCCCCAGCCCCATCAGCGACGCCTCGCCGTCGGGATCGACTTGGGAACTACCAACTCACTTGTTGCTGCGCTGCGCAGCGGGGTCACCGCTCCGCTGGCCGATGCCGAGGGGCGGGTGATCCTGCCATCCGTGGTGCGTTACCACGCCGATCGCATCGAGGTTGGTGACAACGCCAAGCTGGCCGCCGCCGACGATCCTTTCAATACCATTAGTTCCGTCAAGCGGCTGATGGGGCGGGGGCTTGCCGATGTGAAGCAGTTGGGCGACCAACTGCCTTATCGTTTCCGCGAGGGCGAGTCGCAGATGCCCTTCATCGAGACGGTGCAGGGGCCTAAAAGCCCGGTGGAGATATCTGCCGAGATTCTGGGTGAGCTACGCCGGCGTGCCGAGGCTACCTTGGGTGGCGATTTGGTCGGCGCGGTGATCACGGTTCCGGCGTATTTCGATGATGCGCAGCGACAGGCGACCAAGGATGCGGCGCGTATTGCCGGTTTGAATGTGCTGCGTTTGCTCAATGAGCCGACTGCGGCGGCCGTCGCCTACGGGCTTGACCGGCAGGCGGAGGGGGTGGTTGCCATCTACGATCTGGGCGGTGGCACGTTCGATATCTCCATTCTGCGGCTTACCAAGGGTGTATTCGAGGTGTTGGCCACGGGCGGTGATACTGCTTTGGGCGGTGACGACTTCGATCATGCGGTGGCTGGCTGGATCCTTGGACAGGCGGGCATCTCTGGTGATCTGGAGCCTGGTGCCCAGCGTGAGCTATTGAAGACCGCCTGTAGCGCCAAGGAGCGGCTGACCGATGTTGATGCTGTGGGCGTCGCATATGCTGACTGGCGGGGTGTGCTTGATCGCTCCACCTTCGATGCGCTGATCGAGCCGATGGTTGCTCGCAGTCTCAAGTCCTGTCGGCGTGCGGTGCGGGATTCGGGCGTCGAACTGGAAGAGGTCGGCGCCGTCGTCATGGTTGGCGGCTCGACACGAGTGCCATTTGTGCGCAGTTCAGTGGGGCAGATGTTCGGTCGTGAGCCGCTGACCGATATCGATCCTGACGAAGTGGTGGCGATCGGCGCGGCCATCCAGGCCGAAACTCTTGCGGGCAACAATCGCGATGGCGACGAGTTGTTGCTGCTGGACGTGATACCCCTGTCGTTAGGGCTGGAAACCATGGGCGGCCTGATGGAGAAGATCATTCCGCGCAACACTACTATTCCAGTTGCGCGTGCCCAGGATTTCACCACTTACAAAGATGGTCAGTCGGCCATGATGATTCACGTGTTGCAGGGCGAGCGTGAGCTGATCAGCGACTGCCGCTCGCTGGCGCGCTTCGAGTTGCGCGGCATCCCACCGATGGTCGCCGGCGCAGCGAAGATCCGTGTGACTTTTCAGGTTGATGCTGATGGCCTGCTGAGCGTTTCCGCGCGCGAGCTGGCATCGGGTGTCGAGGCCAGCATCCAGGTAAAGCCCTCCTACGGGCTGACCGATGGCGAGATCGCGCGCATGCTCGAGGACTCGTTCCGCAAGGCTGGCGAAGACAAGCAGGCGCGTGCTCTGCGCGAGCAGCTGGTCGATGCCCGGCGTTTGCTTGAAGCCGTGGATGCGGCGCTCGCAGCCGATGGTGAGCGCCTGCTGAGCGCCGAAGAGCGGGTGGCGATCGAGGCGCAAATGGGAACGCTGCGTGCCATGCTCGACAGCGAGGATGGTGTGGCGATCGAGCGTCAGATCAAACGACTCAGCCAGATAACCGATGCCTTTGCTGCGCGTCGGCTGGATTCAACCGTCAAGGCCGCTCTGGCCGGGCGACGGCTCAACGATATCGAGGATTGACCTAGATGCCGCAGATCATCTTTCTGCCCAACGCCGAGCATTGCCCCGAGGGTGCCGTAATCGAGGCGCAAGCCGGTGAGACTGTACTGGATGCCGCTCTGCGCAACGGTATCGACATTGAGCATGCCTGTGAAAAGTCCTGTGCCTGCACCACTTGTCATGTGGTGATTCGCGAAGGCTTCGGCAGTCTTGAGCCGTCCGATGAGCTGGAAGACGACATGCTGGACAAGGCGTGGGGGCTGGAGCCGACCTCGCGGCTCTCCTGTCAGGCGGTCGTCGACAATGTCGATCTGGTCGTGGAGATTCCGAAGTACACCATAAATCAGGTTTCCGAAGGGCACTGAGGCGAGGAGGGCATTCATGAGTCTGCATTGGACCGATGTACTGGATATCGCCATCGAGCTGACGGAAGCCAAGCCGGATGTCGATCCGCGCTACGTGAACTTTGTCGAGTTGCATCGTTGGGTGGTCGAGCTTCCGGATTTCGGCGACGATCCCCAGCGTGGTGGCGAGAAGGTGCTTGAGGCGATCCAGGCAGCATGGATCGAAGAGGCACGGTAGCCTTCAGACTCGTTGCGCTACCGCTGTCATGCTCCACCGCAGGGGCATGCGCTTCTTCCTCGTGGCCGCTGGCTACCCTTATGTTTTGGCCCGAACCCGCGTATGATTCGCGGGTTTACTCGTTTGTTTTAACCCATCAGTTTTGGAGTCCTACATGGCCCTGCAACGCACCTTCTCCATCATCAAGCCTGACGCTGTCGCCAAGAACGTGATCGGCGAAATCACCACCCGTTTCGAGAAGGCCGGCCTGCGCGTCGTCGCTTCCAAGATGGTTCAGCTGTCCGAGCGCGAAGCTGCTGGTTTCTACGCCGAGCACAGCGAGCGTGGCTTCTTCAAGGACCTGGTTGCCTTCATGACTTCCGGTCCGGTCATTGTTCAGGTGCTGGAAGGCGAAAACGCCATTGCCAAGAACCGTGAGCTGATGGGTGCTACCAACCCGAAGGAAGCTGCTCCGGGCACCATCCGCGCCGACTTCGCTGTCTCCATCGACGAGAACGCCGTTCACGGTTCCGATTCGGAAGCCTCGGCCGCCCGCGAAATCGCCTACTTCTTCGCTGCCACCGAAGTGTGCGCACGCATTCGCTGAGTGAGCGAAGGTGAATCCAATGATTGCCACGACCGGTAAGGTGAATCTGCTGGGCCTAACCCAGCCGCAACTGGAAAGCTTCTTCGAGTCCATCGGAGAGAAGCGTTTTCGCGCCGGTCAGGTGATGAAATGGATTCACCACTTTGGCGTCGATGATTTCGATGCCATGAGCAATCTTGGCAAGGCCCTGCGCGAAAAGCTCAAGGCCTGTGCCGAGATTCGCGGCCCGGAGATCGTCAGTGAAGACATCTCCAACGATGGCACCCGCAAATGGGTGGTACGTGTCGCTTCGGGCAGCTGTGTGGAGACGGTATATATCCCGCAGGGCGGTCGCGGCACGCTATGCGTTTCGTCGCAGGCCGGCTGTGCGCTGGACTGCAGCTTTTGCTCCACTGGTAAACAGGGTTTCAACAGCAACCTCACCGCTGCCGAAGTGATCGGTCAGGTGTGGATTGCCAACAAGTCTTTCGGCACCGTCCCGGCGAAAGTCGATCGCGCCATTACCAACGTGGTGATGATGGGGATGGGTGAGCCGCTGCTGAATTTCGACAACGTGGTCGCCGCCATGCAGATCATGATGGATGACCTCGGTTATGGCATTTCCAAACGCAAGGTCACTTTGTCGACGTCAGGCGTGGTGCCGATGATCGACGAGCTGGCCAAAGTCATCGACGTTTCCCTGGCGCTGTCGCTGCACGCGCCGAACGACGCCTTGCGCGACCAGTTGGTACCGATCAACAAGAAGTACCCGCTGGAGATGCTGCTGGCCGCCTGTCAGCGCTACATCTCGAGGCTGGGCGAGAAGCGCGTACTGACGATCGAGTACACGCTGCTGCAGGGGGTCAACGATCAACCCGAGCATGCCGAGCAGATGATTGCACTGCTGGCCAAAATTCCCTGCAAGATCAATTTGATTCCGTTCAATCCATTCCCTCATTCCGGATATGAGCGGCCAAGCAACAATGCCATCCGCCGTTTTCAGGACATCCTGCATAAAGCCGGGCACAATGTGACGGTGCGTACGACTCGCGGTGAAGATATCGATGCCGCGTGCGGTCAGCTCGTCGGTCAGGTGCTGGACCGTACCCGTCGGAGCGAGCGTTATATCGCCGTGCGTGAACTTCAGGCCGAGCCTGATGCTGTGCGTACTGCTTCGAACCGATCCTGAGGGGGATACTGATGACCTTGCGCGTTGCGCTGCTGTTTCTATTGGCCTGCCTGATGGCAGGTTGTGTGTCGTCCGGGAATGTCGATCCGCTTAAGACCGAGGAAGGTCGTCAACAGGCGCGTGATGCCTATATCCAGCTCGGTATCGGTTATCTGCAGCAAGGCGCCGCGTCGCGAGCCAAGACGCCGCTGCGCAAGGCCCTCGAACTCGATCCGCGCAGTGCCGATGCGCATGCCGCCTTGGCGCTGGTTTTCCAGACTGAAATGGAAAACGATCTTGCCGACAAGCACTATCGCGAAGCGCTGGCCAACCGTAAGGACGCCCGAATTCTCAACAATTACGGCAGTTTTCTGTTCGAGCAGCAGCGCTATGCGGAGGCACTCGAACGCTTCACCGAGGCGTCCGAAGACAATCTTTACACGGAGCGCGCCAGGGTCTTTCAGAATATGGGCATGACCGCGTTGAAGTTGAATCAACCGGAGCTGGCCGAGAAGTATTTTACACGTGCGCTGCGTCTGGATAGTCGTCAGCCCGGCGCACTTCTGGAGCTGGCGCTGCTGGCGTATGAAGCCAAGCAGTACGTCCCCGCCAAGGATTATTACGACAGCTTCAGCCGGCTTTCCGAGCAGAACGCCCGTAGTCTGTTGCTTGGGATCCACTTGGCCCATATCCACGGGAATCGCGACAAGGCGGCGAGCCTGGCACTGCAGCTCAAGCGTCTGTATCCCGGAACGGCCGAATACCAGCAATATCTTTCGGAGCAACGATGACAGCGCCGCACCAAGAGTCCGTCGCGATGGTCGCCAATCCGGGCGAAACCCTGCGTACGGCACGTGAGAGCAAGGGTTGGTCGCTCGCATCCGTCGCCCAGCAGCTTAATCTGTCGGAGCGCTCGTTGACGCAAATCGAGGCAGGCGACTTTAGCCAGCTTCCCGGGCATACCTTCGCCCGAGGTTACGTTAGGGCTTATGCGAAGCTGTTGGGTCTGGATCAGAACCGGCTCGTCCAAGAGTTCGATCAACATACCGGCACCGACGCTTCGGGCAGCAGTGTCATCAGCCTCGGTCGCATCGAGGAGCCGGGACGATTGTCACGCAGCGTCATGCGCCTGTTCGGCTTTGCTCTACTGGTGATCATCGCAGGTGCCAGTTGGTACTGGTGGCAGGAGCGTTCGCAGCGTGCGGAGAGTGCTCCCGGCGTGACCGCGCTGGAACGTATCGAAGTGGAGACTGCGGACGGCACCACACAGATTCACATGCTCGACCGGGCGGAAGAGCAGGCGAGCGAGGATGGTGGTCCGGTGACCGAAGGTGGCGATGAGCTGCCGCTGTCAACGGATGAGCCGTCCGAGACGGCGATAACGTCGCAGGCTGAGGATGCCCCGTCGGAAGTGACGGCGCCCGCTGAGGATAGCGAAACGTTACCTGTCGAAGATCCCGTATCAACTATTACGGCGCCGCCGGCGTCCGCACCTACCGCTCCCGAGACCAGCGAGCTGCTAGCAGCTTCGCCGGCTGAATCGGCAAATAGCCCGGCTGCCGGTGAGGCGCGCCTGGTGCTGCAGTACAGCGCTGATTGCTGGACACGCGTGACCGACGTCGATGGTCGTGTTCTTTATAGCGCGCTAGCCAAAGCCGGGAGCGAGCGGATCGTTACCGGCAAGGCTCCGCTCGATGTTCACCTTGGCTACGCGCGTGGCGCGCAAGTCAGTTACAACGGTGATGCCGTCAATCTTGCCCCGTACACCCGCGGCGAGACGGCCCGCCTCAAGCTGGGACAGTAAACATGCATTCCGAGTCTCCCATCAAGCGACGCCAGTCTCGCAAGATCTGGGTCGGTAACGTTGCCGTCGGTGGCGATGCACCGATTTCGGTGCAAAGCATGACCAACACCGAGACCTGCGATGTCGACGCTACGGTCGGACAGATCCGCCGTCTGGCCGACGCCGGTGCGGATATCGTGCGTGTTTCGGTTCCCTCGATGGACGCCGCCGAGGCTTTCGGCAGGATCAAGCAGCAGGTTCAACTACCGCTGGTTGCTGATATTCACTTCGACTATCAGATCGCACTGCGCGTCGCTGAGCTGGGTGTCGACTGCCTGCGCATCAACCCCGGCAACATCGGTCGTGAGGATCGTGTGCGGGCAGTGGTGGAAGCGGCACGTGACAAAGGGATCCCGATCCGTATCGGCGTCAACGCAGGTTCGCTGGAAAAGGATCTGCAGAAGAAGTACGGCGAACCGACCCCCGAGGCACTGGTCGAGTCGGCGTTGCGTCACGTTGAGCATCTGGATCGCCTCAACTTCCCTGATTTCAAAGTCAGCGTGAAAGCCTCGGACGTATTCATGGCCGTCGAGGCATATCGGCTGCTGGCCAAGCAGATCGAGCAACCGCTGCATCTGGGGATAACCGAAGCTGGAGGTCTGCGCTCCGGGACGGTGAAATCGGCAGTCGGTCTGGGCATGTTGCTTGCCGAGGGAATCGGCGACACCATCCGCATTTCGCTCGCAGCCGATCCGGTGGAAGAGATCAAGGTCGGTTTCGATATCCTCAAGTCGCTGCATCTGCGTTCGCGCGGTATCAATTTCATCGCCTGTCCAAGCTGCTCACGGCAGAATTTCGATGTGGTCAAGACCATGAACGAACTCGAGGCACGCGTCGAGGATCTGCTGGTTCCGTTGGACGTCGCGGTCATTGGATGCGTGGTCAATGGTCCCGGGGAAGCCAAGGAAGCGCATATCGGGCTGACCGGCGGCAGCCCGAGCAACCTGGTCTATATCGACGGCAAGCCGGCACAGAAGCTCAACAACGAGAATCTTGTCGATGAGCTGGAGCAACTGATTCGCCGCAAAGCCGCTGAAAAAATCGAAGCGGACGCCGCGCTTATCGCGCGCAGTTGATTGTTAAGGAATCCCTTTGAGCAAGTCCCTGCAAGCCATTCGTGGCATGAACGACATTCTGCCGGCGCAGACCCCTACCTGGCGTTATCTGGAGGGCACCTTCGCGCAGCTGCTCGATAGTTACGGTTACAGCGAAATCCGTCTGCCCATCGTCGAGTACACCGAGCTGTTCGCGCGCGGAATCGGCGAGGGTACCGACGTGGTGGACAAAGAGATGTACACCTTCCGAGATCGCAACGAAGAGTCGCTGACGTTGCGTCCGGAAGGCACGGCTGGCTGTGTCCGTGCAGTACTCGAACATGGTCTCACCGGCGGTGGCCAGGTACAGAAGCTGTGGTACACCGGGCCGATGTTTCGTTACGAGAAGCCGCAGAAGGGCCGTTATCGCCAGTTTCACCAGATTGGCGTGGAGGTCTTCAACCAGCCTGGGCCGGATGTCGACGCCGAACTGATCGTGCTTACCGCACGTTTGTGGAAGCAGCTCGGCATGGCCGAAGCGGTGACGTTGCAGCTCAACAGCCTGGGTTCCAGCGAAGCGCGCGCCGCCTACCGGGATGCGTTGGTAGCCTATCTGCAGCAGCGCTTCGAGCAGCTTGACGAGGACAGCCAGCGGCGCTTGACCACTAATCCGCTGCGCATCCTCGACAGCAAGAATGCGCAGACGCAGGCGCTGCTGGCCGATGCGCCGACCTTGCATGACTATCTCGATGATGAATCGCGCAGTCATTTCGAAGGACTCAAGGCGCGTCTGGACGCGGTCGGTGTCGCCTATGAGATCAATCCGAAGCTAGTGCGCGGGCTGGATTATTACGGTCGCACCGTGTTCGAGTGGGTAACCGACAAGCTGGGTGCGCAAGGCACCGTCTGTGCTGGCGGACGCTATGACGGGCTGGTCAGTCAGTTCGGTGGCAAACCCACACCGGGCGTCGGTTTCGCCATGGGGGTCGAGCGGCTGGTGCTGTTGCTGGAAACTCTTGGGCTGGTCCCTGACGCTCTGAACCGTCCTGCACATGCATTCATTTGTGCATTCGGGGAAGCGGCCGAGTTGGCGGCGCTGGCGTTGGCCGAGCGCTTGCGTGATTCGCTGCCGGGATTGCGCCTGCTGGTTAACGCCGGCGGGGGCAGCTTCAAGAGCCAGTTCAAGAAGGCGGACAAGAGCGGTGCGCGCTACGCGCTGATTCTGGGTGAGGACGAACTGGCTGGACGCGTGGTAGGTTGCAAGCCGCTGCGCGATGACAGCGAACAACAAAGCATTGCCTGGGATGCTCTGCCCGAGCGTCTGGCTGCCTGCCTCGAGCAGGTCTGAGACTAAGCGAATGAAAGGAGTGACAGCGTGACCTCGGGTACCGAAGAAGAACAACTGGCGCAAATCAAGGAATGGTGGCAGCGCAACGGCAAGCCCTTGCTCGTCGGCGGCGTACTCGCCCTGGTGCTGGTGTTCGGCTGGCAGCTCTGGCAGAACCATCGGGTCAATCAGGCACAGAGCGCGTCCGTGCTGTATCAGCAATTGCTGGTAGCTGCGCTGGAGTCTGGCGAGACCGATGCTGCTGAGGTGGCGCGACTGGGTAACCAGCTAAAGAAAGATTTTGCCGGCACTCACTACGCTCAGTACGGCAGCCTGTTTCTTGCCAAGGTGGCAGTCGACAGTGGTCGCCTCGATGAAGCGGCGACGGTGCTCCGTGCGGTGGTCGACAAGCCTGCCGACGCGACGCTCGGCGAGCTGGCGCGTCAGCGCCTGGCCCGCGTGCTTGCAGCGCAGGAGAAGGCCGAGGACGCACTCAAGCTGCTCGAGGGTGAGGCTGACCAAGCCTTTGCCGCGAGTCGCGAAGAGCTGCGTGGGGACCTGCTGGTACAGCTGGGCCGCGAAGACGAAGCTCACGCTGCCTACACCAAGGCCAAGCAAGCGCTGTCGGAGGAGGCTGCGATTGGTGGCCTGCAACTGAAACTCGATGATCTGGCCCGAGGGGAGGCGTAAACGAATGCGCTGGAAAACTGCAGCGTTGCTGACCCTCGCCGTGATGGCGGCGGGTTGTAGCAGCAATGACACGAAAGAGCCTGAGCCTGCCGAGCTGACGAAGTTCGAGGCCGAGATCGAGCTGAAGACCGAATGGAGTCGTTCTATAGGCGAGGGTCAGGGCGAAACCTACAATCTGCTTGTTCCGGCGGTATATGGCGAGCAGATCTATGCCGCCGACATCGAAGGCCTCATCGTCTCCCTGGATCGGCTGACCGGCAAGGTGAACTGGAAGACGGACCTTGAAGTCCCGGTTTCCGGCGCGGTTGGCGCGGGTTATGGGCTAGTGCTGGTCGGTACGCTGCGCGGCGAGGTAATCGCGTTGGACGTCGCCAGCGGCGAAGAGCGCTGGAGAAGCCAGGTCAGCAGCGAGGTGCTGGCTGCTCCGGCAGTCAATGGCGATATCGTGCTGGTGCAGACCCAGGATGATCGATTGATCGCCCTGGAAATTGACAGCGGCGCTCAACGCTGGAGTTACGAAAGCAGCCCGGCCGTGTTGACCCTGCGCGGGACCGGCGCACCGTTGCTGACGAACCAGCTGGCGCTCGCGGGGCTGTCCAGCGGCAAGGTCATAGCGCTCGACACTCGACGCGGGCTGCCGGTCTGGGAACAGCGCGTGGCCATTCCGCAGGGCCGTTCCGAGCTGGAGCGTGTGGTCGATATCGACGGGGGATTGCTGCTCTCCGGCGGCACACTGTACGTCGCGACTTATCAAGGTCGGGCTGCGGCGCTGGATGTGGAAAGCGGGCGCATACTGTGGCAACGCGATGCATCCACTTACTCCGGCGTAGCGCTGGGGTATGGCAGCGTCTACCTGAGCCTGGCTAACGGTACGGTAGAAGGCGTCGACGAGCGTTCCACCACTGCGCTGTGGAGTAACGATTCATTGGCACGGCGCCAGCTTTCGGCACCGGCAGTTTTCTCCAGCTATGTGGCAGTCGGCGATCGTGAGGGCTACCTTCATCTGTTGAGTCAGGTCGACGGCCGCTTCGTTGCCCGCGAGCGTATCGACAGCTCGGGTGTGCGTGTTCGCCCGGTTGTCGAAGGCGACTGGCTGTATGCCTTTGCCAACGACGGCAAGCTGGTCGCATTGACCATTCGCCGGGTGGATTGATACCCGTGGGGTCATCCTGACGTTCTGCCAGGGCAGGGCGTTCGAATATCTGGCCGCTGCTTTGCAGCGGCCTTCGTGTTTTCTGAATTATCGCAGTGGAGAGCCGCATGGTTCCCGTAATAGCCCTGGTGGGCCGCCCGAACGTCGGCAAGTCCACCCTGTTCAACCGGCTGACCAAGAGTCGCGACGCCATTGTCGCTGAGTACGCCGGCCTGACCCGGGATCGCCAGTATGGCGAGGCCAAGTGGCAGGGCCGCACCTATATCGTGATCGACACCGGCGGGATTTCTGGTGACGAGGAAGGCATCGATGCCAAGATGGCCGAGCAGTCGCTGCAGGCGATCGAAGAGGCCGATGCCGTTCTGTTCATGGTCGACTCGCGCGCTGGCATGACCGCGGCCGATCAGATGATCGCCGAGCACCTGCGCAAGCGGAACAAACGCTGCTTCCTGGTGGCGAACAAGGTCGATACTGTCGACCCGGATCTGGCACGGGCCGAGTTCAGCCCGCTGGGGTTGGGCGATGCGCTGCCGATCGCAGCGGCTCATGGCCGTGGCATCAGCCATATGCTGGAAGAGGCGCTGGGGATCTTTCCCAGGGATAACGTCGAGGAAGCCGAGACCGACGAAGGCGCGGTGGCAGAAGAGGTCGCCGAGGGCCAGGAAGCCAAACGCATTCCCGGGCCCAGCGAGAAGGATGGTATCAAGATCGCCATCATCGGCCGCCCCAACGTCGGCAAGTCGACGCTGGTCAACCGCATGCTCGGCGAGGAGCGGGTCATCGTCTATGACCAGGCCGGCACCACCCGCGACAGCATCTACATTCCGTTCGAACGCGACGGCGAGAAATACACGCTGATCGACACGGCCGGTGTGCGCCGCCGCGGCAAGATCTTCGAGGCCGTGGAAAAGTTCTCCGTGGTCAAGACGCTGCAGGCGATCCAGGACGCTAACGTGGTGATCTTCGTCATGGACGCACGCGAGGGTGTGGTCGAGCACGATCTCAACCTGCTGGGCTTCGTGCTGGAGACCGGTCGGGCGCTGGTCATCGCTCTGAACAAGTGGGACGGCATGGAGCCGGGCGAGAAGGACTACGTGAAAACCGAACTGGAGCGGCGACTGTTCTTCGTCGACTTCGCCGATATCCATTTCATCTCTGCCAAGCACGGCACCGGGGTCGGGCACCTGTACAAGTCGGTGCAGGCCTCCTTCACTTCCGCAGTCACTCGCTGGCCTACCAGCCGCTTGACACAGATTCTCGAAGACGCCGTACGCGAACATCAGCCGCCGATGGTGGCCGGGCGACGGATCAAGCTGCGCTATGCCCACCTGGGCGGAGCCAACCCGCCGCTGATCGTGATTCACGGCAACCAGGTGGATGCGGTGCCGAAATCCTATTCGCGCTATCTGGAAAACACCTACCGGCGCGTGCTGAAGCTGGTCGGTACGCCTATCCGCATCGAGTACAAGGGTGGCGAGAATCCCTACGAGGGCAAGAAGAACACGCTCACCGATCGCCAGGTCAACAAGAAGCGCCGGCTGATGTCGCACCACAAGAAGGCCGAGAAGAAGCGCAAGGACAAGCGTTGAGCATCGCCAACGCCGCTCCGGTCGCGGTTTCGCGGCTGCCGGAGTGTGCGGGGGGCAGTTACAGGTTTTACGGCGGGTAGCGTCCGCTCTCAGGGGCTCGATCGATGATTGCTAGCAAGTTGCCCAACGTCGGCACGACCATTTTCACCACCATGTCGCAGTTAGCGGCCGAAACCGGTGCGATTAATCTCTCCCAGGGTTTCCCAGACTTCGATGGCCCGCTGGCGCTGCGTGAGGCGGTGGCGAGGCATGTGCTGGGCGGGCACAACCAATACGCACCGATGACCGGCCTGCCGGCGCTGCGCGAACAGGTCGCGACTAAGGTGCGTACGCTCTACGGGCGCTCCGTCGACGCCGACAGGGAAGTCACCATCACCCCCGGCGCGACGCAGGCGATCTTTTGCGCGATTCAGGCGCTGATCCGTCCCGGCGACGAGGTCATCGTTTTCGATCCCTGTTACGACAGCTACGAGCCTTCGGTACAGTTGGCGGGTGGTGTCTGTGTGCATCAGCAGCTCAGCCTGCCGTCGTTCGCCATCGACTGGCAGCGGCTCGCCGATGCGATCACTCCGCGCACGCGGATGATCGTGCTCAACACGCCGCATAACCCCAGCGGCGCGTTGCTCGAACGCAGCGATCTGGATCGCCTGGCGGAACTGATCCGCGAGCGCGACATCTACCTGCTCAGCGACGAGGTTTACGAGCATCTGGTGTTCGACGGGCGCGAGCACGCCAGCGTGCTGCGCCACGATGAGCTGTATCAGCGCGCCGTCGTCATCAGCTCGTTCGGCAAGACCTACCACGTCACCGGCTGGAAGACCGGTTACGTCGTTGCACCGCCGGCCCTGAGCGCCGAGCTGCGCAAGGTGCATCAGTACGTAAGCTTCACCGGTGTGACGCCTTTGCAGTGGGCGTTGGCGGAGTTCATGGCGGCGCATCCGGAACACCTCAGCGAGCTGCCGGGGTTCTACCAGGCCAAGCGCGATCTGTTCTGCGACCTGCTGGCTGGTTCGCGTTTCAGTTTCACCCGTGCGGCGGGCACCTACTTTCAACTCGTCGATTATTCGACTATTCGCCCGGACCTGAATGATGTCGCCATGGCTGAATGGCTGACCCGCGAGCATGGTGTGGCGAGCATTCCGATCTCAGTGTTCTACCAACAGGCACCGCAGGACCTGCGACTGATTCGCTTCTGTTTTGCCAAACGAGAGGAGACGCTGCGCCAGGCGGCGGAACGACTATGCGCGATCTGAACAATCTGCCCGATCTCCAGCTCGCCCTGGTTCAGACCACCTTGGTCTGGCAGGACGCTGACGCCAACCGCGGACGTTTCGCTGCGCTGCTGGAGCAGGCCCGGGGTGCCGACCTGATCATCCTGCCGGAGATGTTCACCACCGGTTTCTCCATGGAGTCGACGAAGCTGGCCGAGCCAGAGGAGGGCGCGAGCTACGCTTGGTTGCGCGAGCAGGCCGCGCGGCTGGACGCTGTGATTACCGGCACGGTAATCATCGAGGCGGCCGATGGCAGCCATCGTAATCGCCTGCTCTGGGCGCGCCCGGATGGCCAGGTGCTGCATTACGACAAACGCCACCTGTTCCGCATGGCCGGCGAGCACAAGCACTACACCCCGGGTGCCCAGCAGGCGGTATTCGAGATCAATGGTTGGCGGGTGCGGACGTTGATTTGCTATGACCTGCGTTTCCCGGTGTGGAGTCGTGATCCACACGGCACCGATCTCTTGCTGTATACCGCCAACTGGCCGGCAGCCCGTCGCGATGCCTGGAATCGCCTGCTGCCGGCGCGTGCCATCGAGAACCTCTGCTACGTAGCCGCGGTCAACCGCGTCGGGGAAGATGGCAAGGGCTACCTCTATAGCGGCGACAGCCAGGTGCTGGATTTCAAGGGCGACGGCCTGCTCATGGCAGGTGACGAGGACGGGGTGTTTCGCTGCACGCTGCGTAGTCGCGACCTGGCGGGCTTCCGTGAGCGCTTCCCGGCCTATCACGACGGCGACGAGTTCGAACTGCAACTCTGAGGGCGCGGCGGGCGACGTCCGTGTGCCGCCCGCTCATCGTGCCTTGCGCACCAGATACGCCTGCTTGTGCCCACGTCGTTCATAGTCGCGCATCGCCTGCTCGGCGCCGCAGCGGTCGGGGAAGCGGCGCATCTCCACCTCGTTGCCGTTGTCGTCGATCCGGTAGAGCACCCATTGGAGGTGCTGGTCGGGTGTGTGCGAGTCGCTCAAGTGTCCGCCTTGTGTTGCTGCGCTATGGTTGGAGTCGAGGTGATTCCTCAGCTTAGGAGTGTCCAATGAAGACCCCACTTCCACTCGCCGAAGTCTATGCCATTCTCGAGCCCGGACCGGTACTGTTGCTGGGCACAGCACAGGATGGCCGGGCCAATCTGATGCCGATGTCCTGGCATTGCATGATGGAATTCGAGCCCCCGCTGGTGGGCTGTGTGGTCAGCGCGGCGAACCATTCTTTCGCTGCGCTGGAGGCGACGGGCGAGTGCGTGCTGAACGTGCCGACTGCCGAACTGGCGCAGCAGCTGGTTGACTGCGGCAACAGCCACGGCGACGAACTCGACAAGTACGCCCGCTACGGGCTGACCGCCGCGCCGAGTGCTGCCGTTCAGGTTCCGCGAGTGGAGGAGTGTTACGCGAACCTGGAGTGTCGGGTGGTCGATCGCCAGCTGGTCGGGCGCTACAACTTCTTCATCCTTCAGGTGGTTCAGGCCTGGTGCGACCCCGCGGTGAAGGCGCCGCGCACGCTTCACCATCGAGGCTATGGCAAATTCATGCTCGCGGGGGAGGAGATCACCCTGGATTCGGCAATGCGCTGAGCTAGTGGCGACGGACGTGCCGCCAGTAGAGCCAGCCGTAGATCAGCAGGTTGACCACCAGTACTACGCCGGCCAACACGTACTGCACCGGCCACGTCAGCCACTGCGGATAGAGAATCGGTAGCAGATAGTGCTCGATGAAGCCTTCGCTGTAGCCCGCATCCCCAGCCTGCAGGCGCAGCGTCTGCTCCCAACCGGTGAGCGGACAGCCGCGATCGGCCAGTTCCACATAGACCGCCCACCCCATCGCCAGCAAATGGATCGGCAGCACGCCGTGCTTGCGCGCCACCAGCAAGCCGCCGAACAGGGCGAACAGCACGAAGCCCAGGTGCAGCACTAGTAGGGCGTCGGCCGCTAGGCGGTAGAGCATAGGGTCAGCTACCACGCTCGATCTGCGGCTTCAGCGCGGCGATCTGCCGGTTCTGCAGGCGATCGAGGCCGAGTAGCACGCTACTGGCACCAAGCAGCGCAACGAACATGTCCGATTGCGTGTCCCAGGGATCACCCTGCGTGCCGAGGAACTCGATGGCGCCGCCGCCGGCGGCCAGCGCTACCCACCATTCGATCAGCTCGTAGAAGGCGCTGATCGCCAGCGCCACGCAAATCGCTAGGAAGTTGAGCATGGCCCCACGCAGCAGATAACGGTGGCGCAACAAGATCTCCCGCGTGACCAGCATCGGCACCAGGCCTTGCATGAAGTGGCCGAGCTTGTCGTAGGGGTTGCGCTGCAGATCAAACAGTTCCTGCACCCAGAAGCCCAGCGGTACCCGTGCGTAGGTATGGGCGCCGCCGAGGATCAGCACCAGCGCATGTGCGGCGATCAGCACGTAGAGCAGACGGGTGAGGGGAAAGCTGCGATGGGTCAGCAGCAGTATCGGCGCGGCGATCAGCACTGGAGCGACCTCCAGCAGCCAGGTCGCCCTATCGTAGGGATCGATACCGGACAGGATCAGCGCCAGCAGCACCGTCAGCCCGAGCGTTGCATAAAGGGTGTTCTGCTGCATGCCATCCCAGCCGCTAGTGGTCGATGGCTACAGCATGCCGGCGCAGACGAGCGCCAGCAAGGCGCGTTGCCGTGGCTCAGCGGCTGGCCAGGGATCGTGGGCGAGCGCAGCTGCGCAGATCCACCGCGCCGACATGCGGATTGGCGTTGCCTTGCACGCAGGCGATGCGCTGGTTGCGGGTGCGTTCCCAGTCGCTGACAGGATGCTGGCGATTCCAGATGTCGTACAGGCGCCGATCCTGTTTCGCCAGGCGCAGCTTGTAGCGCTCACTCATGTACAGATAGGTGCGGGCAATGGCGCCGCGGCTGTATTCGGGCGGCATCGCCGTGCGCTGCTTGAAGTTGACCACGAAGGGGCAGGCGCCGTACTGGCTGGGCTTCTCGCTGAGCATGCCGAAACCGAAGTTGCTGCGGTCGCCATTCACCTCGCCGACCACCGGCACCAGGTTGTGCAGGTCGGCCTCGGCGCGGCTGAATACCGGATCGTTGGCCGTGCAGTGCTTGCGTCCGCCCTGTTGCCAGCATTGGCGCTGATGGCCGATGACCCAGGCCGGTACGATGTGCTCCCATTCCACCCGTTCGGCGCGCTTGGGCTGCTTGCGTGGAATGTAGCCGCAACTGGCGAGATCGATGCGATTGCCCTTGAACTGGCAGCCGCAATAGAAATCCACCGGACGATCGGCATAGAGGGTCCAGGCGATCTTCTTGGCCTCGCGGAACGTGCGAGGCGCGTCGGCGCAAACGCTGGAGGAAAACAGCAGGGCGAGCAGGACAAAGCTGAAGCGGCACATGGAAATCTCGACGACTGAACGAGTTCTGCATCCATGCGAAGGGCCGGCATTCTACCGCTCTGTTGATAGAAATCCATATAAAACAAGGGTTTGTCTGATGTCACTGGGCCTTCATCTGCCCCAGTCGATTGATCTGCAACGAGGCGAGGATGATCGCGCCGCCCACGGCGAGCAGCAGCAGGTTGGTTGTGGTGCCCCAGAACAGCAGGTTGAGCACCAGGCCCACCGGCACCGCCATGTTGTTCATCACCGCCAGCGTGCCGGCATCCACCAGCGTCGCGCCCTTGTTCCAGCAGAACTGGCCCAAGGCGGTGGCCAGCACGCCCATCCAGATCAATACCGTCCATTGCGTCGTGGTGCTCGGCAGCTTTTGCGCATCGCCGAACAGCAGCCACGCCGGCAGCACGATCAGCAGTGCGCCGAGGAAGAAGTAGCCGAAGCGGCGGTGCAGCGGTACGTCGGATGGGTACCGCTGCGCCAGATGCTTGTAGAACACCTGGCCGGCGGCGAAGGTGAAGTTGGCCAGCTGTAGCAGCAGGAATCCGCCGAGGAAGTCGCCGGAGATGCCGTCATAGCGGATCAGCCCGGCGCCGAGTACTGCGACCGCAGCCGCCACCAGCGCCCAAGGGTTGAAGCGCCGGTTGAGCGCATCGTCGATCAGCGTCACGTGCAGCGGCGTGAGCACGGTGAACAGCAGCACTTCGGCGACCGTCAGCACGTTGAAGCTCAGGTACAGGCACAGGTAGGTGACGCCGAACTGCAGCGCGCCGACCAAGGTTACGCCGACGATGAAGCCGGGCGCGACGCCGCGCCAGCGCGTCAGTGGCAGGAACACCAGCCCGGCGAGAATCACTCGGGTCAGCACGGCGAAATAGCTGTCCACCTGCCCGGCCAGGTAAGCGCCGATCAGGTTGAAGGAAAAGGCCCAGAGCAGGGTGACGAAGATCAGATAGCGCATGTCGCCTCCTCGACGAAGGCCGGCGACCTTAGCGGCTGCGCTAGAAAGAGGGAAGAGCTGGCGTACCAACAGGCACGCCAGCCCGAACGATCACGCGGCTTTCAGCGTCGCCATGTCGATGACGAAACGGTACTTCACGTCACTCCTGAGCATGCGCTCGTAGGCTTCGTTGATGTCCTGCATGCGGATCATCTCGATGTCCGAGACGATGCCGTGGTCGGCGCAGAAGTCGAGCATCTCCTGAGTCTCGGCGATGCCGCCGATCAGCGAGCCGGCGATGCGACGACGCTTGAAGATCAGCCCGAACACGCTGGGCGACGGGTGCGGCGAAGGCGGTGCGCCGACCAGCGTCATCGTGGCGTCGCGCTTGAGCAGGTTGACGAAGGCGTCGAGGTTATGTGGCGCGGCGACGGTATTGAGGATGAAGTCGAAGCTGTTGACGTGTGCCGCCATCTCATCCTTGTTCTTCGACACCACCACTTCCGAGGCGCCCAGACGCAGGGCATCTTCCCGCTTGTCTGGCGAGGTGGTGAACAGCACGACCTTCGCGCCCATGGCGTTGGCGATCTTCACCGCCATGTGGCCAAGCCCGCCGAGACCGACCACACCCACCTTCTGCCCCGGACCCACTTTCCACTGGCGCAGTGGCGAGTAGGTGGTGATGCCGGCACAGAGCAGCGGCGCGACCGCGGCCAGGTTGTCGGTGTGGTTGATGCGCAGCACGTATTTCTCGTCCACCACGATGTTGTCCGAGTAGCCGCCGAGGGTGTTCTCGCCGCCGCCGAACGCCGGACCGTTGTAGGTGCCGACGAAGCCGTTCTCGCAATACTGCTCCAGGCCTTCGCCACAGGATGAGCAGCTGCGGCAGCTGTCGACCAGACAGCCGACACCGGCGACATCGCCGACCTTGAACCTGCTCACGGCCGAACCGACCGCCGTCACGCGGCCGACGATCTCGTGGCCGGGCACCGATGGGTAGAGCGTGTTGTTCCACTCGTTGCGTGCGGTATGCAGGTCCGAATGGCAGACGCCGCAATAGAGGATGTCGATCTTGACGTCATTCGGCCCCACCTCGCGGCGCGAGAACGAATAGGGGGCGAGCGGGCTGTTCGGATCGAGGGCGGCGTAACCGAGGGTCTTGCTCATGAAGGCTCCTTTGATGATCGGGGTTGCACAGGGCAAGCCTAATGGCGATGGCACCGGCACCGTTTGCACAATCCTGCCGATGGCTTACGCGTTTCTGCTGATCGCCGCGGCTGGCACTGCCGACTGAATTCGGAGAGTGTTCGGAGCGGACAGTTCAGTCAGCGATAACGCTGTGGATGAGCTGCGCACATGAAAACGGGCGCATCGAGGATGCGCCCGCCGTTACGCTGCATCTGCGCGCAGGCCGAATGGCCTGCTGAACAGTGTCAGGCCGCCGCTACCTGCGCCTCGCGCAAGGCACGGTTCAGCGCGCTGAACAGGGCGCGGATGCTGGCCGTGGTGATGTTCTCGTCGATGCCGATGCCGTGCAACGGACGTTCGCCGTCCAGGCGCACCTCGATATAGGCCGCGGCCTTGGCGTTGCTGCCGGCGCCAATGGCGTGCTCGTGATAGTCCATGATCTCCAGCTTGACCGGCAACGCGGCCACCAGCGCCTCCAGCGGGCCCTTGCCGATGCCGCGCCAGTGGGCGACTTCGCCATCGGCCGCGACCTCCACGTCCACCGCGCTGGTGCCGTTCTCTTCCTGCAGACGATGACCCTTGAGCGCATACGGCGCGGTCGCCCGCAGATACTCGGCTTCCAGCAAGGCATAGATCTGCGCCGCGCTCATCTCCAGGCCGAGGCGGTCGGTTTCCTTCTGCACCACCTGGCTGAATTCGATCTGCATGCGCCGCGGCAGGCTGATGCCGTATTCCTGCTCGAGCAGGAAGGTGATACCGCCCTTGCCGGACTGGCTGTTGACGCGAATCACCGCCTCATAGCTGCGGCCGATGTCCGCCGGGTCGATCGGCAGGTAGGGCACTTCCCAGATGCCGTTCGGGTCCTGCTGAGCGAAGCCCTTGCGGATCGCATCCTGGTGCGAGCCGGAGAAGGCGGTGTGCACCAGGTCGCCCACATACGGATGGCGCGGGTGCACCGGCAGCTGGTTGCACTCCTCGACCACCTTGCGCACGGCGTCGATGTCCGAGAAGTCCAGCTGCGGGTCGACGCCCTGGGTGTACATGTTCAGCGCGACGGTGACCAGGTCGACGTTGCCGGTGCGCTCGCCGTTGCCGAACAGGCAGCCCTCGACGCGATCGGCGCCGGCCATCAGGCCCAGCTCGGTGGCGGCCACGCCGGTGCCGCGGTCATTGTGGGTGTGCAGGCTGATCAGCACGCTGTCGCGTTTGTCGATATGGCGACCGAAATACTCGATCTGATCGGCATAGATGTTGGGCGTGGCAGCCTCGATGGTGGCCGGCAGGTTGAGGATCAACTTGCGTCCGGGGGTCGGCTGGAACACCTCAATCACTGCATTGCACACCTCGACGGCAAAGTCGGTCTCGGTGGAGCTGAACACCTCTGGCGAGTACTCGAAACGCCAGTCGGTTTCCGGCGCGGCGGCGGCCAGGCGCTTGATGATCTGCGCGGCATTCACGGCGATGCTCACCACGCCGGCCTTGTCCTGATTGAAGACGATGCGGCGGAAGCTCGGTGCGGTGGCGTTGTAATAGTGGACGATGGCCTGCTTGGCACCCTTGAGCGACTCGAAGGTACGGGTGATCAGGTCCTCGCGGGCCTGGGTCAGCACCTGGATGGTGACGTCGTCGGGGATATGGCCGCCTTCGATCAGCTCACGGACGAAATCGAAGTCGGTCTGCGAGGCCGACGGGAAGCCCACCTCGATTTCCTTGATGCCAACCTGAACCAACGTCTTGAAGAAACGCATCTTCTTCGCCGCATCCATCGGTTCGATCAGCGACTGGTTGCCATCGCGCAGGTCGGAACTCAGCCAGATCGGTGCCTGGGTGATGGTCTTCGACGGCCAGGTGCGATCCGGAATATCGATGGTCGGAAAGGCGCGGTATTTCGTCGACGGATTCTTGAGCATGGTCATGGCGTTTTCCTGTTGATGGCGCAAGTGGGAGACGGCTTATCCCGCTCGCTGCAGTCATTTATGGGGAAAACTTATTGCCTGGCTTGGGTTAATTGCAAGAAGGGTTTTAAAATTGGCAGAACTGTCTAATATTCGAATTATTCCGCAATTTTCAGGGTCAAATAATGAGAAAACAGCAGCGTGCTTGTTTTCCATCGTTGCGGCCACATGTCGCACCGCGCGGCGCCTGTGACGTGCGATCATCCGGCCGCTCCTCCGGGGGTTAAGAAGTGCTGTTTGGATAAGGGATGCGCCGGTGACGCGTAAAGGGTTCTCGACATTAAGCATTTGGCTTGGCCTGTTCGCCATGCTGATGATTCATGTTGGCCCGCTGTATTCCGCGCTCCAGGTATCACCGCCGGCACCGGCGGTCATGGGCGAGCATCACCATGCGGCGCATGAGCACGCCGATGAGGGCGCGCCGACCAAGGCGGTCGCGCACCATCGAGCACTTGCCAGTGACGGTCCGGCCTGGCTGACGGCCTTGGAGCTGTGCGGCTATTGCGAACTGCTCACACTCAACCCGCCGTTGATCCTGTCCGTCGACCTGGCGCTGCCGCTGCATCGTCCTGCCTATTTCCACGCCCTGCCGCAGACGCCGCTGCTGTCTGCCCTGCGCCGCAGCAGCGGCCATCCGCGCGCCCCGCCATATCTGCAGAGTTGAGTTTTCAAGGCCGTCAAACGCGCGGCTATCAAAAAATGCAGATGTGGAAAGAATTATGTCCAGTAACACTATTGGCTGTGCGGCGCGCTCGCGCCTGTCCGTTGATTTTTCGCTCCGTCCTTCGCGCCGTCGTTGGCAACTGGCTCACGCTGCGTTGCTGAGCCTGCTCAGCGGTGCCGCACTCGCTGCCGAGTCGATGGATCACTCGCACCATACCGAGGCAGCCGATTCGGTCGAGCTGGCGCCGATGGTCATCACCGGCGTCGCCCAGCAGTCGCCGCTGACTGTGGTCACCGACCCGAAGATCCCGCGCCAGCCGATGCCGGCCAGTGACGGAGCCGATTACCTGAAGACCATTCCCGGCTTCTCCGCGGTGCGCAATGGTGGGGTGAATGGTGATCCGGTGTTCCGCGGCATGTTCGGCTCGCGCCTGAAGCTGCTGAGCAACGGCGGCGAGATGCTCGGCGCCTGCCCGAACCGCATGGATTCGCCGAGCTCGTACATCAGTCCGGATACCTTCGACAAACTGACCGTCATCAAGGGGCCGCAGACCGTGCTCTGGGGGCCTGGTGCCTCGGCCGCCACCGTGCTCTTCGAGCGTGAGCCGGAGCAGTTCAGCGAGCCCGATTACCGCATTAATGGCAGTCTCTTGACCGGCTCCAACGGGCGCTTCGACCGCAATCTGGATGCCGCCGCCGGTAGCGAGCAGGGCTATGCGCGGTTGATGGCGAACAGCTCGCAGGCGGACGACTATGCCGATGGCAATGGCGATACCGTGCCGTCGCGCTACGACAAGTGGAACACCGATGTCGCCCTGGGCTGGACGCCGGATGCCGACACGCTCGTTGAGCTGACCGCCGGGCGCGGCGATGGTTATGCGCGCTACGCAGGGCGCGGCATGGACGGCAGCCAGTTCCAGCGCGAGAGCCTGGGGCTGCGTTTCGAGAAGACCAACATCGGCGAGACCTTCTACGGACTGGAGGCGCAGGTCTACTACAACTACGCCGACCACATCATGGATAACTACAGCTTGCGCAGTCCGGGCGGGATGATGCCGAATCCGACGCTTTCGCGGGTCGATCGTCGGACACTTGGCGGGCGGCTGGTCGGCACCTGGCAGTGGACCGATGTCGAGCTGAAGGCGGGTGTCGATGCGCAGCGCAGCGAACACCGCAAGGTGATGGACCCGACCAAGGCGGTTAACCAAATGGTGCTCGCGGCCGGTAGCGCAGCGCTGCCTTGGGTGCCGGATGCCATGCTGCACAGTTATGGGCTGTTTGGAGAGCTGACCTGGGATATCACCGACACTCAAAAGGTCGTTAGTGGCGTACGGGTAGATCTACACGAGGCCGAGGATCAGCGCGAATTCTTCAACAGCCACGATCCTTCCAGCATGCCGATGGTCAAGCGTAACTGGGATAACCCAACCGCCGGTGAAACCCGCCGCGACACCCTCTACAGCGGCTTCGTACGCTATGAGGAAGAACTCGCCAGCCTACCGGCGACCTGGTACGCGGGCTTGGGCCACGCTGAACGCTTCCCGGACTACTGGGAGCTGTTCGTCTCCAACCCGGGGCCGGTCGGCACCGTGCAGCCGTTCGATTCGGTACGTCCGGAGAAGACCACGCAGCTGGATGTCGGCCTGCAGTACGCCAAGGGGCCGCTGGAAGCCTGGGTGTCTGCATACGCCGGGGTCGTCGAGGACTACATCCTGTTCAGCTATGTGCCCGGGGTGATGGCTAACATGATCCGTGCCGAGGTCAGCAACATAGACGCCACCATCGCTGGCGCCGAGATGGGCGCCAGCTACCGCTTCACCAGCAACTGGAAGGGTGATGCCAGCGTGGCCTACGCGTGGGGCGAGAATCGCAGCGATGATCGCGCCATGCCGCAGATCCCGCCGCTGGAGGGACGCCTGGGGCTGACCTACGAGCGCGACAACTGGAGTACCAGCGGTCTCTGGCGCGTAGTTGCGTCGCAAGGCCGTGTAGCCGAGAACCAAGGCACTGTGGTCGGCAAGGACTTCGATGAGAGCTCCGGGTTCGGCGTGCTGGCGGTCAACGGTGCGTATCGCTTGAACGAGAACTTCAAGCTCAGCGCCGGCGTCGACAACCTGCTGGACAAGAACTACAGCGAGCACCTCAACCTGGCTGGCAGTGCCGGCTTCGCTGATTACGGACTCGATGCCACCAGTCGCGTCAATGAACCGGGCCGCACCTACTGGGCACGGGTCGACATGAGCTTCTGATTCACGGCGGCAAGGGGCGGGAGCAAATCCCGCTCCGGACGTAGGTTGGCGCTGAGGCGCGGGGCGTGTTGGGGTGGCTCGCGGCGCTGGCGTCAGGGACGATGCAATGGGCAGTGTCGGGTGCCATGCCAAGCGCTTCGTGCCTCAGCGCCAACCTACGATTAGCTTTTTCCCTCGGCCGGATGTCCTTCCGGCTGCTGCAGGGCCGGCGCGCCGCGCTGCCCCAGCGATTGTCCCCAGTCACGCATGTCGCCACCGCTCGGATGCTGGAATACCCGCAGCCCGAACTCGGGCAGGATCGCCAGCAGGTGATCGAAGATATCCGACTGGATCGCCTCGTACTGTGCCCACGCCACGGTGTTGGTGAAGCAGTAAATTTCCAGCGGTAGACCGTCGGCGGTCGGGCTCAGCTGGCGTACCAGCAGCGTCATGTGCTGGTGAACGCCGGGATGGGCGCGCAGATAACGCTCTACATAGGCGCGGAAGGTGCCGAGGTTGGTGACGCGACGAGTATTGACCGGCTCCTGGCCGCGCTCGGCGAGTTTGGCATTCCACTCGTCGATCTCCTTGCGCTTGCTGACCAGATAGTCCTCCAGCAGGCTGAAGCGATACAGCCGCTTGCGCTCCTCGGCATCGAGGAAATGCACGCTCTGCTGATCCAGGAATACGCTGCGCTTGATACGTCGCCCGCCGCTTTCCTGCATGCCACGCCAGTTCTTGAACGAATCGGAAATGAAGCGTTTGGTCGGGATGCTGGTGATGGTCTTGTCCCAGTTCTGCACCTTGACGGTGTGCAGGGCGATATCGATCACGTCGCCGTCGGCGTTGAGCTGCGGCATTTCCACCCAGTCGCCGACGCGGATCAGGTCATTGGAGGTGATCTGTACGCTGGCCACCAGCGACAGCAGGGTGTCCTGGAAGATCAGCATCAGCACTGCTGCCATCGCACCGAGACCGGAGAGCAGGATCAGCGGCGAACGGTCGATCAGGGTGGCGATGATGAGGATGGTGGCGATGGCATAGATGACGATCTTCACCACCTGCAGATAGCCCTTGATCGGGTGCAGACGGGCATCCGAGCGCCGCTGGTAGAGCAGGTTGACGATGTCCAGCACCGCGCCCAGTGCCAGCGCGATGGTCAGGACGATGAAGCCGCCGCAGACGTTGCGTACCACCGTCACCGCCGCTTCCGGCAAGCCGGGCACGGCATTTACCCCGATCGAGAGCACCAGTGCCGGCACGATGTTTGATAGCCGCTTGATCACGCCGAAATCCTGCAACTGCGCATCGCGCAGGTGGCGCAGCAGTCGGTAGAGGCCACGTACCAAGATGCGCTTGACGACCCAGTTGGACAGCCAGGCGGCGAAGATCAGCGCGGTGCAGGCGAGCAGTGTTTGCAGTTCGGGATGATCGCCAAGCCAGTCCAGCGCGACGGTCAGTTCTTCCTTCATGTGAGCTCCAGCAAGGGCAGGCGGAGAACGCTCCCGCCCTGAAACGACGGGACCTTAGCAAATTCGCACCCTGTGGTGCGGCTGCGAGGGGCGCTCAGCGGATGAACTCGCGGCTGATGGTCTTGAACAGCTCGCTACCGGCCCGCTCCATCCATTCGAAGGCCACCATTTCGCGCGAGACGATCTGTGCGCCGGCCTGGCGCATGCGTGCCAGCGCAAGTGTCTTGTCCGAAGCACGCCGCGAGCTGACCGCTTCCTCGACGACGAAGACCTCGCTGTCCCGTTCCAGCAGGTCGAGCACCGTCTGCATCACGCAAACGTGGCTTTCGCAGCCGCAGACGATGAATTGCCGGCGCTCGCCGCCTGGGCGCTTGAACAGCTCGCCGTCGGCGGCTGCAGAGAAATGCAGCTTCTCGAGGATGGCATTGTCGGGTACAGCGCTGCGCAGCGCTGCTGAAGTCGGGCCGAGGCCCTTGCTGTACTGCTCGGTGAGCAGCACCGGCACGCCGACGCGCTGCGCAACCTGCTGCAACCAGGCGGTGTGTTCCACCATCGCGGCACTATCGAGAATGGCCGGCAACAGGCGTTCCTGGATATCGATGATCAACAGGGTCGAGTCCGTGGCTTTGATTCGCATGGTTTCGTTTCCTTGTGCGAGGCGTTCAGCGCTTGAACGCGCCAATGAAAATTGCCGGGTCTACCCGGGCGTCGTTGAGGCTGACATTCCAGTGCAGATGGGGGCCGGTGGCACGGCCAGTGGCCCCGACCTTGCCAAGCACCTCGCCACGGGCCAGTCGGTCGCCGGTTTTCACGCCGATCTCGGACAGGTGGCAGAACATGCTGATCAGCCCCTGGCCGTGGTCGACGAACACAGTCTTGCCGTTGAAGAAGTAGGTGCCGGTCAGGATCACCTGGCCGGCCGCCGGTGCCTTGATCGGCGTGCCGGCCTTGGCCGCGAAATCCAGGCCTGAATGTGGGTTGCGTTCCTCACCATTGAAGAACCGGCGCAGGCCGAATGGCGAGGACAGCGGACCATCCACCGGACGATCGAACAGCAGGTTGCTCGGCTGATTGGCGCTGAACTGGCGATAGGCGCGGTTCTGCTCGTCCAACTCACGCTCGATGCGCTTGAGGTCGGCGGGGTTCGGATTGACCTGGCGCTGATTCTTCAGGGTGATGTGCTGCGCGCGATATTCGCGGTTCTCGACCTGGAAACTCTGTTGGTGACCATCGACCTCCAACTGCTGCGCACCGGGTTTTACCGTCAGTGGGATGCCAACGATGGCGATCCAGCGTTTGCCGTCTTCACGCACCACCAGCGTCGGCTTGCCCTGATAGCGTGTCCGCGGAGCCGTCGGACCATCGCCGACCGCAATGACGGCGACACCGCCAGGGACCGGCTTGTTCAGCAGACGGGTGATGAAACCTTCGGCATGGGCGGGCAGCGCGAGTGCAAGAGACAAAAGTAGGGCGAGGACGCGTGGCATGAGCGGTTCCGCTGGAAGAAACGGCCCATCCTCGCGCAAAGCGGCGCTCGGGAAAAGGCCGGTTATCTCGCCATCGCCGGTCAGAGCAGCGGCAGGGTGACCGGCTCCAGATGGTTGTCTTCGACCCGGACGTCCAGCTCGCCTTGGCCAAGCTTGGCCGTGAGACGCTGGCCGGGCGAGGTCTGGCTGGCGCGGCGGATCGCCTGGCCGCGCTCGTCGAGCAGGATGCTGTAGCCACGGCTGAGGGTAGCCAGCGGGCTCACCACGTTGAGCGTCTGGGCCAGGCCCTGTAGCTGCTGTTGCCGGCCCTTCAAGATTGCCTGCATGGCGCGTGGTAGCCGGTCGGACAGGTGCTCGAGGCGCTGTCGCAACAGGTTCAGCGTCCGCCCCGGGTGTTGCGCGGCGAGGCGTGTCTCCAGGTGGGCCAGGTGTTCACGGCGACTGTCCAGGCGCCGGTCGATGGCCCGCAGCAGGCGCTGCTCAAGGTCGTCTATGTGCTGGGCCTGTTGTTGCAGGCGTTCGCCGGGATGGCGCATACGGCGGGTCAGACTCTCCAGTCGCATGGCATCGCGGTGCAGGCGGTCGCGCATGCGCAGCACCAGGCGTTGCTGCAGGCCGCTCAGCCGTTGCTGCAGGTCCGCGCTGGATGGGGCCAGCAGTTCGGCTGCCGCCGATGGCGTGGGCGCACGCACGTCGGCAACAAAGTCGGCGATCGATACGTCTGTCTCGTGACCTACGGCACTGACGACCGGGGTGGCGCAGGCATCCACGGCACGCGCCACGGCTTCTTCATTGAAGCACCAGAGGTCTTCCAGCGAGCCGCCGCCGCGCGCCAGGATCAGTGCGTCGAAGCCTTGGGCATCGGCCAGTTGCAGTGCCCGGACGATCTGGCTGGTGGCTTCGCGGCCTTGTACAGCCGTCGGGATCAGCGTCAGCTCGACCTGCGGTGCTCGTCGTTTGAACACCGAAATGATGTCGCGGATCACCGCGCCGGTTGGCGAGCTGACGATGCCGATACGCCGCGGATGGGCGGGCAGCGCAATCTTGCGTTCGGCGGCGAACAGGCCTTCGGCGCCGAGCTTTTCCTTCAGCGCTTCGAAGGCCAGACGCAAAGCTCCGTCGCCGGCTGGCTCGACATTGTCGAGGATCAACTGGTAGTCGCCGCGCCCCTCGAACAACGACACCTTGCCGCGCACCCGCACCGCCAGGCCGTCGCGCAGCGCCTGGCGCACCCGCGCCGCGTTCTGCCGGAACAGCGCACAACGTACCTGCGCATTTTTATCCTTGAGGGTGAAATAGATGTGGCCGGAGGCAGGGCGGGCGAGATTGGAGATCTCACCTTCGACCCAGACTTGCGCGAACACGTCCTCGAGGAGCAGCCGGGCGCGGCCGTTGAGCTGGCTGACGGTCAGCACGTCGCGATCGAGATTGAGGCGTTCGAAGGGATCTTTGAGCATGGCGGCGATGATAAGCCGCGCGCGGTCAGGCGGAAACTGAAACTGTTGCGCGTCCGTCCAGCTGACCTTGACCGACCAAGCGGTGGCGCTAAGCTGCGCGGCTTTCCTTCGTCTCCTGTTCCGAGTCTCCATGAGCCAAAGCCAAGCTATCATCGTGCCGCGCATTTCCACGTTCCCTGGTCACGAAGCCAAGGCGCGGGTGATCCTGCGCTGGCTGGTCGAGCGGCGCATCATCGAGGCACTGCCGACCACCTGTGGTCGCGGTGTTGGCGGCATGGGCTACGCGATTGCCTCTGGCGCGCGTTCCGTTGTGCTGCACCCGGAACGCTTGCCTTTTGGCGAGGCCATCAACGGTCTCGAAGTGGTGACCAAGCGCTGCATTTACACACCGACCCGCGATTTCGCCGAAGAGGCCGGCTGTCCCGAGTGTCGCCGCGAGATTGGCGAGGCGTTGTTCGAGAGTCTCGATGAGTGGATGCCCGGCCAGAGCGATAACTTCACCTGCCCGGAATGCGGCTTCGAGGATGACATCAACGGCTTCCTGTTCATTCCGCCCTGTGCCTTCTCCAACCTCGGCTTCATCTTCAATGGCTGGGGTGAGGCGGGCTTTCGCCAGACTTTCCTTGATGAGTTCGCTGAGCGCCTGGGCTTTGCGGTGGCGTTGGTGATCGATCAGTCGTGACCGCTGGGTCATCGGCCCGGGAGCCGGTTTTTGAGCTTGCGCGAGGCTCTGCACAACCGCATTGAGCGCGATGGTTCGCGTGGGTATAATGCCGCGCTTCCTTTTTCCCGCCTGGGAGCCCCCGCCATGCTGCGTATCAGCCAAGAAGCCCTGACTTTCGATGATGTTCTCCTGATCCCGGGATATTCCGAGGTTCTGCCGAAGGATGTCAGCCTGAAAACCCGCCTGACCCGCGAAATCGAGCTGAACATTCCCCTGGTTTCCGCAGCGATGGATACCGTCACCGAAGCCCGCCTGGCCATCGCCATGGCGCAGGAAGGCGGCATCGGCATCATTCACAAGAACATGAGCATCGAGCAGCAGGCTGCCGAGGTGCGCAAAGTCAAGCGCCACGAGACGGCGATCGTCCATGACCCAGTGACCGTGACCCCGGAAACCAAGATCAGCGAGCTGCTGCGCAAGGCCCATGAGCTGGGCTTCTCCGGCTTCCCGGTGGTGTCCGGCAAGGAACTGGTCGGCATCGTTACCGGTCGCGATCTGCGTTTCACGCCGAATGCCGGTGATTCCGTCGCGGCGATCATGACGCCCAAGGACAAGCTGGTCACCGTCCAGGAAGGTACCGGCCTGGAAGAGATCAAGACCAAGCTCTATGAGCACCGTATCGAGAAGATGCTGGTGGTCGATGGCAACTTCCATCTGCGCGGCCTGGTGACCTTCCGCGACATCGAGAAGGCCAAGACTTATCCGCTGGCCTCCAAGGACAACCAGGGGCGTCTGCGCGTTGGCGCCGCGGTCGGCACCGGCGCCGATACCGGCGACCGCGTCGAGGCGCTGGCTGCGGCGGGCGTAGACGTGGTGGTGGTGGATACCGCCCACGGACATTCCAAAGGTGTGCTCGACCGCGTGCGTTGGGTCAAGCAGAACTTCCCGCAGGTGCAGGTGATCGGCGGCAACATCGCCACCGCCGAGGCAGCGCTGGATCTGGTCAAGGCCGGCGCCGACGCGGTCAAGGTCGGCATCGGCCCGGGCTCGATCTGCACCACCCGTATCGTCGCCGGTGTCGGCGTGCCGCAGATTTCCGCCATCGCCAACGTCTCAGCCGCGCTGGAAGGTACCGGCGTGCCGATGATCGCCGACGGTGGTATCCGCTTCTCCGGTGACCTGTCCAAGGCCATCGTCGCCGGGGCCAACGCGGTGATGATGGGTTCGATGTTCGCCGGTACTGAAGAAGCCCCGGGCGAGATCGAGCTGTTCCAGGGCCGCTCCTACAAGGCCTACCGCGGCATGGGCTCGCTGGGTGCCATGTCCCAGGCTCAGGGTTCCTCGGATCGCTACTTCCAGGATTCCTCTGCCGGTGCCGAGAAGCTGGTGCCTGAGGGTATCGAAGGCCGCGTACCCTACAAGGGCTCCCTGGCCGCGATCATTCATCAGCTGATGGGTGGCCTGCGCGCCTCCATGGGCTACACCGGCAGCGCCACCATCGACGAGATGCGCTCGCGGCCGCAGTTCGTGCGCATCACCGGCGCTGGCATGGCCGAGTCGCATGTGCACGACGTGCAGATCACCAAAGAGGCGCCGAACTACCGAGTCGGCTGAAGAATCGATTTGACGCGGCTGCGCCAGGTCATGCCGCGTTGGTGAAGAACTCGGAATGCTCATTTGCTTCGGCAAACACCGCTTTCTCGTTTCTCTCCTCGTTGTCTGCCCATAGCTAGCGACGCCGCAAATCGATTTTGCAATACATGAACAACGGGGCTGTTCGATCGGCCCCGTGTCATTTGTGACTACCACGAGAGATGCCCATATGGCTCATCCTGACATCCACGCCCACCGCATCCTGATCCTCGACTTCGGGTCGCAGTACACCCAATTGATCGCCCGCCGCGTGCGCGAGATCGGCGTCTACTGTGAGTTGCACCCGTGGGACATGAGCGAGGAAGACATCCGTGCCTTCGCACCGCGCGGCATCATCCTCGCCGGTGGCCCCGAGTCGGTTCATGAAGAAGGCAGCCCGCGCGCGCCGCAGGCGGTGTTCGATCTCGGCGTGCCGCTGTTCGGCATCTGCTACGGCATGCAGACCATGTCCGAGCAGCTCGGCGGCAAGGTGCAGGGTTCGGACGTTCGTGAGTTCGGTTATGCGCGCGTCGATCTGGTGGGCAAGTCGAAGCTGTTCGACGGCATCGAAGACCACATGGATGACGACGGCGTGTTCGGCCTGGACGTCTGGATGAGCCACGGTGACAAGGTCACCGAGATTCCCGCCGGCTTCCATATCATCGCCAGCACTCCGAGCTGCCCGATCGCTGCCATCGGTGACGAAACCCGCCACTACTACGGCGTGCAGTTCCATCCGGAAGTGACCCACACCCGCCAGGGCGGCCGCATCCTGTCGCGCTTCATCCTGGAAATCTGCGGCTGCGAAGCGCTGTGGACGCCGTCCAACATCGTCGAAGACGCCATCGCCCAGGTGCGCGCCCAGGTCGGTAACGCCAACGTGCTGCTCGGCCTGTCCGGTGGGGTGGATTCCTCGGTCGTCGCCGCGCTGCTGCATCGGGCGATCGGTGACCAGCTGACCTGCGTATTTGTCGACAACGGCCTGCTGCGCCTGCACGAGGGCGATCAGGTGATGGCCATGTTCGCCGAGAACATGGGCGTCAAGGTGATTCGTGCCGACGCCGAAGCGCAGTTCCTGGCCAACCTCGAAGGCGAGGCGGACCCGGAGAAGAAGCGCAAGATCATTGGTCGTACCTTCATCGACGTGTTCGATGCCGAAGCCAGCAAGCTGGACAACATCAAGTTCCTTGCCCAGGGCACCATCTATCCGGATGTGATCGAGTCGGCCGGAGCCAAGAGTGGCAAGGCCCACGTGATCAAGTCCCACCATAACGTCGGCGGCCTGCCAGAAGAGATGAATCTGCAATTGGTTGAGCCGTTGCGCGAGCTGTTCAAGGACGAGGTGCGCAAGATCGGCCTTGAGCTCGGTCTGCCCTACGATATGGTCTACCGTCACCCGTTCCCGGGGCCCGGCTTGGGCGTGCGCATCCTCGGCGAGGTGAAGAAGGAGTATGCCGACCTGCTGCGTCGCGCCGACCATATCTTCATCGAGGAACTGCGCAACTTCGACTGGTACCACAAGACCAGTCAGGCCTTCGTAGTGTTCCAGCCGGTGAAGTCCGTGGGCGTGGTCGGTGACGGCCGTCGCTATGCCTGGGTCGTCGCCCTGCGCGCGGTGGAAACCATCGACTTCATGACGGCGCGTTGGGCGCACCTGCCCTATGAGCTGCTGGAGAAGGTGTCCAACCGCATCATCAACGAGATCGAGGGCATCTCCCGCGTCACCTACGATGTCTCGAGCAAGCCGCCAGCGACCATCGAGTGGGAGTGATATCAGGTCCTTCGGGGATTATCGGTACCTATCGATAAGATGCTGTAACGTGTTGATTTATAATAAAATACGTCGCGGCACCTATCGGTAGCTATCGCCAGGCAGCGGGATGGTTTGGCGGTACTGGTAACGGTAAGAACCGATGCCCGGATTCGGACCCTCCCGTTTACTATCGAGACCAAACCGGTCTTTGACGGTAAATCTCTCCTCCGGAAAGCTTGCGCCATACGGCTTTCCCGGCATCAGCAGGTCTCCTGGCCCTTGACGGTAAAAGCCGTCATGAACCGGAGGAAAAACCTCGATGCTAACCGACACTGCACTGCGCAATCTCAAGCCCAAAGCCAAGCCCTACAAGGCTTCCGATCGCGACGGAATGTACGTAACGGTATCGCCCGGCGGTACCGTCACCTTTCGCTACGATTACCGTCTCAACGGACGCCGGGAAACGCTGACCATCGGACGATATGGACCAGCGGGGATTTCATTGGCCATGGCGCGCGAAAAGCTGCTGGATGCCAAGCGAATGGTTGCTCAAGGCATATCTCCTTCCTTGGAAAAGCAGCGAGCCAAGCGGCGTCTGACTGCTGCCAAGTCGTTTGGTGAGATGCTGAAGAGATGGCTGGCTGATGCGCGTATGGCCGACAGCACGCGATCCATGCGCAAGAGCATCATTGATCGCGACATCCTGCCGGTCTTCGAGAACCGTCTCCTGACCGAAATCACCGCAGACGATCTCCGTGCGCTCTGCTCCAGGGTGAAGGGTCGCGGGGCGCCGGCCACAGCCGTTCACGTTCGCGACATCGTGAAGCAGGTCTTTGCGTTTGCAATCCTGCACGGTGAGAAAGTGGAGAATCCGGCCGACGGTGTTAAGGCCGCATCGATCGCCACCTTCGTGCCGAAAGACCGAGCGCTGACCCCGACCGAGATTCGCCTGGCTTTTCACCAGTTGGAGTCGATTGCGGCGTACCCCACCATTCGATTGGCCTTGCGCCTGGTACTGCTGACCTTGGTGCGTAAAAGCGAGCTGATCGAAGCTACTTGGAATGAGGTGGATTTTGAGAACGCCACGTGGACGATCTCCAAGCAGCGTATGAAGGGACGCAATCCCCACGTGGTTCACCTGTCGCGCCAGGCTCTGGATATCTTCGTGGCACTGCATACGTGTGCTGCAGGATCGAGGTTTGTCCTGCCCTCTCGCTACGACATCCACCGTTGCATGTCGCACGCGACCTTGAACCGAATCACGCAACTGATCGCATCGCGGGCCAAGGAGGCGGGGTTGCCGCTGGAGCCGTTTACGGTGCACGACCTGCGCAGGACTGGCTCTACGCTACTCAACGAAGTGGGGTTCAACGGTGACTGGATTGAGAAGTGCCTGGCGCATGAGGACGGGCGTTCCTCGCGCTCGGTCTACAACAAGGCCGAGTACGCGGAGCAGCGGCGCCACATGTTGCAAGAGTGGGCAGACATGGTTGATGCCTGGATCGATGGTCGGACTCACCTGCCGAAGCTGTTGCCGGACAATGTGTCCGTGCCGGTATTGAGTGCAGCCGTATAAAGGAATGGGCAGGTTGTCAGTTGACAACCTGTCGAATCATACGAATACTGGAGACTATCCATGGCCCGTCCTTCACATCCGAAGAAAGAGATCGAAGAAGCGCTTAAACATGCCGAAGGGCAGGGGTGGCGCATCGAAGTTGGCGGCAGTCACGCCTGGGGGCGGATCTACTGTCCCTATAACGACGAGGAATGTCGCTGCGGCGAGTTCTGCATCACCAGCGTGTGGAGTACGCCGAAGAACCCCAGCAACCAAGCACGCGCCTTACGCCGCGTGGTGGACAACTGCACCACGCATCGTAAGCAGCAGGATACTGCCGACGATGCAGAGGAGTAGCACGATGGAATACACATTCACCCTGAAATACCAGCTCGCCGACAATGACCGTACCCCGGATATTCTGGTCGAGCGCCTTGGCGAAGCGGGCTGCGACGATGCCCTGGTCGGCATCGGCCAGCCGGGTCGGCTGGCGCTGGAGTTCACTCGAGAGGCGGAGAGTGCGGATGCGGCTGTGCGCAGTGCACTGGCCGATGTGCGCCATGCAGTGCCCTCAGCTAGGTTGATCGAGGTCGCCCCTGATCTGGTCGGTCTAACCGACGTGGCCGAAATGGTTGGGGTATCGCGACAAAACATGCGCAAGCTGATGCTGGCCAATCCGGGCAGCTTCCCCGCACCGGTGCACGAGGGCAGTGCGTCAATCTGGCACCTGGCGGACGTGCTGGCCTGGTTGCAGACCAAGGGCAGCTACTCGCTGGCCTGGGATGTTCTGGAGGTGGCTCAAGTGGCTTTGCAGGTCAATCTGGCGAAGGAAAGTCGGCGTCTACCTCGCTCGACTTCTACGGAGCTGGAAGCTCTAGTTGGCTGAGGCCTGCATCGGCCGCATACCTAATCTGAGCTCGACCGAACCGGGCGGGTTTTCCGTAGGCGGACATCCGGGCCACTGATGTTTTTACGAGGCGCCTGCTTGCGCTCCTCGATCCACGCCTCCACCTCAGCTAAGTCCCATACGACGCAACGCGGTGTCAGGTTAAAGCGTCTAGGGAACTCGCCACGACGCTCCATCTCGTAGATGGTCGTTTCGGACAGAGGGATGATCTGTCTTAGCTCTTGTCGCCGGATGGTGCGCCGAAACGGTAGGGGGCTTTGCTTCGGAAACTGTGGTAGCACGTCGTAGCCGTCTGTCTCTGGAATGGGCAGTGGCTCGCTGTTTTTAGAAATCAGTAAGCTGGGCATAGGCGATTGTGGCTCCACGTTGACTAAGGGAGTCTGCGGAAGCGGCATGGTGCGGTTCGGTACCTATCGAGACAACCTGTTGCAGCGTAGAGGAACGAAACCTAGATCCATCTGCAATGCCTTTGTAGTCGCGGGATTCAGTTGATGCCAGCGAGCGAAGGACAACACCACCACGAAGGCTTACGGGCAATTGCAGCCGGTCACGACTGGCAGCTACCGGCCATAAGCGGACGTTCCCCAGCGACGGCTACCAGCCAGAAACGGTTAGTCATATCCGGCTGCTTCCGGCCAAACGCTGATGTACCTAGCCATCAGGTCTATACCAATCAAAACTACGTGAAAGACGATCTGGACGGCCTTAGCGCTGCCATGGAATCCTTGGGGCACGCAGTCCCTTCCAGCAGAGCCAACCATCCATGCTTATGAAACTCCTAAGCAGCATCCTGCCGTCACTCACAATACAAAAAACAAAGGTGCATCTTGCACAACACAATGGGTTCGAACACCCAATGGACGTATACCTTGCGGGCGATTTTGACGATTGGCAGTCATGGCAGTCCCGAAGGAACTTCGAATGCGATTACGTGATTGGTCTGGTCGAACTACCCGGCACCAAAAAATGGTTACTGGCTGGTGTGTACGATTCACTCAAGGTCAACGAATTGAAGGGTAGTAGAGAGAGTCGTGACTTTGTGTACGACTACCGCCGTGTACCTGAATTTGCCGAGCTGGAAGGCCGCTTAATACTCGACTACACGAAACCACGAGGTAACTATCTCTGGCTGGAAACGTGCCTGAAAAGCATGGTTGTATCATCGGTGCTGGAAAAGCCTATGACAGTCGGAAAATTTCCCGGCTTCAAGGAAGTAGATATATCTCATAGGGAATTGAACATTATCGTCAAACAAGGTCTGGAATCTTGGAAAACAGCGCTTTCCAGCGTAGCAGGTGTGTATCTCATATCTGACCGTACTGAAGGCGAGCATCAGCTATACGTAGGCTCCGCGACCGGGACGGGCGGTTTGTGGGATCGCTGGGTTAACTACTCTAATAACGGGCATGGTGGAAATACCCGCATACGAGATCTGCAAAACAAGCGTGGCAAAAAATTCGCAGAAAATTTCAGGTTCAGCATTCTCGAAATTGCGGATAAACATACAGGGAAGGACGAAATGAAGCAGAAAGAAATCCATTGGAAGCGCCGCCTTCTGACGCGCGACAGCGGACTAAACGGGAACTGAAGGGATACCCCCGACTCAAGAAGGCACCTAACGGCCAAAAGCCGCCCCCTCAGAACCAATACCGTGGTCTATGCCGATTGTTCAGACGTTTTTTAGCGGGCTGGAGGCCCTGCGATGTTCCGCACGCTATCAGGCGATAGCGGTCACTCAATGAAAAAGAGTACTACCTTGGTTGCAAGAATTACCGCAACGCCCCATACGGGCAACCATGACACCTTGCCCAATATTTCGAAAGTATTATTTAACGATTTTACTTGCACCTCAAGCTGGGTTGCGGTTTCTGCAAGCAGCTCCTGAATTCTTCTAGGGTATGTATTCATCCTAGACTCAAAACCTTCAAAAGCCATGGTAAAACTGTGCTGAAGCCTCTTTACCTGAAGCTTCTGATTCTTAATCGTTGACAGCAGAATGAACGAAACAACGACTAATCCAACAGATAGCACCCACACTTCCAAGGGGTCATTGCTCTTGTATACCAATAAAATCCCGGCGATAGACACAGGCAACGCAAGTAGCTTACCTGCAATATCACCAAGAATTTCGCTTAAGCTCTTCGCATACTCCAGCTCAGCGCGAGCGACCTCCTGCCGAACTTTCTCGAATGAGAACCCATGAACATAAGACTGAAGATTAATTCGGTATTGATAAAGAACCTTACTCCATTCTTGAACTACAATCATGAATGGGTCACCACAGTCCCCGGCCGCATCTAAAACATCAGCTATGGACAGCCTGAACATCATCACGCGCTCAAGTAGGTTAGGCTTGCTGGAATTTTTAGGGTGGAGAATCTGCTCCAGCAGGTCCAAATGATTCAGCCGTACCTCTGCCATCTCAGGAGTAACCTTGGTAGCAATTAGGAACGTGCGCGGAGGCTTCACTCCATCTTGAGGTAGGGCGAAAAACAGATTGAAAAAGGCCCGATTCGTCTCCCGATCGACCCCTATCGCCAGCTCCGAGAGCAGATGCACCAGCCTACAGACCTTCTTGAGGTTTGCTATCGGCCCAGGTGCATTCTTGTCTGAAAACATCCAGTTCAGATCTACTATGTAGATGTTTTCAGGAAACACGCCCTTATTAATAGAGGTGCTACCAGCCAAAAGCGTCTTGATATCTGGAAAGAACTTACCGTGCTCATTAGATGGTAACTTAAAAGTAAATGAGCACCCTGTTTCAGGTGAGGTCTCCACTTCCAAAAAACGGCCGAAGTGCTGAGGTAGCTCTTTCAGCGCTTCAAGCTTATCCGCAAGGCCTTTGTCGTAACCCCCTTCATAGGAAAAGGCGCCATCTACAACTGGCTTACGACCTGTTGATCTGTATAAATCAACGACCTTGGCGAACATTATTTATCCCTGCTTGCTATCTCTTCTTCAATCAGAGATATTAGCGAGTCAGGCAAGTTAGTCAAGATTAACTTTTTAGTTTTTTCATCATAAAACACATCTGCAACTTCCTCTTTGCCTAAGGCGCCGCGCTCGAACTGAATGGACCAACTTGCAGCCTCAGATTTAATTCGGGTCTTCTCTTTAAGGCCTTTTGCGTTAACAGAGAACTCTACCGGAACCTTATATTTCTCATCATTAAGGAAATCCTTAATGCCTTCAATATGCTCAGCGAGGTCCTCGGGCACATTCTTTACAGCCGCGAGGCAAACACCATCCAGTCGCGCTGACTTTTTATCTTCCAGTTGTTTTTCGAGGTATTTAATTACCGCCTCTTTGGCTTTGTAGCTAAACCCCTTTAGCGCTGGCTTGGACTGAAAGAACGCGACGACAGCATCGACTGCTCCTTTCGTAGCTCTGCCAGATGCAACGCCTTTCGCACACCCAAGCGCGTAGATGAAATAGTCAGACGCTTGGCTGTCTCTCCCGCGGCTTACGAAGCACAGGTAAGTCGTATCAATACGCTCTTCCAAGGCTTCTTTAGCCTCCGCGTCATCCTCAATTTCAGCCTCTTCCTGAGCAAGCTGGTGCGTGATGTATGCAAAGTCATTGACGTTGATACGGGCAGCCTGCTGGACCTTATTCAGATCGATTTCCTGAATCTCTTTGGGTACATAGTTCTCATCGAGCTGGATGCCCCCCCTCTGCTTCATGCTGGCGACCAGGAAGAACTGGGAGCCTTGGGATTCATATAGAGCGCACAGGATATGGCCACCGGTCGACAGCACGCGCTTTGCTGCCTGCTCGACCAGTTGATCCATCACGAGATGTGAAAGCGAAAGAAATGCTGTAGCGTCAGGCAGGTTGCCGGTGTACGCATCAAAGGCAGCAGGGAAAGGCCCTTGTCGCTCGTCATTGGAAAACTGGCCATAAACAACGCTATTGCCAGTGGTGCCAATCAGACCATTAATTCCTTGCGCCAACGCGATTAGTGCCCGGTTCTCGGTATCTAGAACAATGTCTTTTTTGACGACCTTACCAATTACGTCGGTGTGAGCTTCTTTGGTGAAGCTGTGGATGATGGCGTGCTTGAGGACAAACATTTGGAGATCCTTCTCTGGATGGTCTTCCATAGTTTCATAGCGAAGCTATAGCAAGAACTGTATATCCATCCAGAAACGAATATCAGATAATCATCTCAGGTCTCCAGCGCCCGAAAACAGAAAGAGCGCCGAAGGCGCGCTGTCTATGCCGTTTACGGCCCATGCCAAACCGAGCCCAAGCTAACCAAGTAGGGACTAGCCACTCCTCGGCGTGCCTAGCAATTGATGCTTGCGCACCGCAATGCCCTCTCAGTGAAAGGAATGACGCCGCCTAATCGCCGGCCAATGCCCTTTTGGTCATACCCTTGAGCGACGAAAGCCGCTCCACCGCATCGACGTTGCTCTTGCATAATCGGGGACAGACCACGATTAATTTCGCTTCTACCTATATTGTTCAAGCCAAACCATGGTCTGTCCCTGTGGGTAGTAATCGCTGGTTGGTCGGTTTGGGGGGCACGCCGGAGACACTGGCGATGCTCGTCATGGCTGGTGCCGCAGCCCACTTGGCCATTGCCTTGTTGCGGCAGTCCAGTTCTCTTCGTGCATGGCCTGTTGGGCGATGGGGATACTGGTTCTATCCAGTTCACCTGTCAGTCCTGTCCCTGTTGAGTCTCTGAAAGGGCGTTCGTCCGCTTCTGGCCGAAAGCTGCTAAATGATCTTCCGCCGTCCGACCTCACGTTTTCGCTCTATTGTCTGAGGGATTCCCATTTTGAGGCATCCGGCGATCCGCCGTCGGGCTCGCGGGCTGCTGCGCCCCGCGCCTCGTGCCGGGTCGCGGCCATTCGGCTTTGATCCGTGATGTCTTCGGCCCTTGAGGGCCTGCGCGCTCCGCTTGCCTCGATCCGTGGCATGGGTGGAATGGGGGGCGGTCTTGCTGTTCCCTTCACCGTATCACGGCGTTCTCGCCGTCAAGGGCTGCGCGTGCCTTGCACGCTGGCGTCCTGGCGGTCGTCGTTGACCCCTGACAGCTGCGCTGCGCCGTGCTGGTGCCGGTTCCGGGCAATTCCGCCCGAGCAACCGGAGCACGACTATGTCGCAACTTTCCTTTTCCTCGTTCGATGCCATGCTGCTGGTGCGTGACGCACAGGGGCGCTACCTGCCGGCATCTGTAGATCAGATCCTGAGCGTGGCGCGTCAGGCGATTGATCAGAAGTACCAGCGCGGGGCGCTGTTTGACGCACCGGAAGTGGTCAAAGATTACCTGAGTACCAAGCTGGTCGGTTTCGAGCACGAGGTGTTCGCAGCGCTGTTCATGGACAGCAAACATCGGTTGCTTGAGTACGTTGAGTTGTTCCGCGGCACCATCGATCAGGCTTCGGTGTATCCGCGCGAAGTGGTGAAGGAGGCGTTGCGGATTAACGCTGCGGCGGTGATCTTCTCGCATAACCATCCGAGCGGAAATCCAGAGCCAAGCCAGGCGGACAAGGTGCTGACCCAGCGCCTCAAGGAGGCGCTGGCGCTGGTGGATGTACGCACGCTGGATCACATCATAGTGGGCGGCGAGGCAACGGTTTCGTTCGCAGAGCAGGGCTTGCTCTAGCCGCAGGGGGCTTCGGCCCCCTTTTTTGCTGCGCCGTCGAATGCGGGCGGCATGGAGTCCACTTGTTTTTCATCCGCTACCCGTTCCACAGCGGAATCGGCGGCCTTATCCGGCATACGCTCTTTTGGCTTTTTTTGACTACGTCGTGCTTGGCCGCGCTGCCGCTTAGCTTGCTGCTTCGCGTGCAGCGCCTGGTTCGCCGTCACCACGCCAACCGCCTGACCATTCAGGTCCATGCGTGGCGCATTCTCCGTCATGCATGCCCAGTAGCGACTTCCTCGGCACCAGATAGCGATGCCTTGTTTGAGCTGTTCCTTGGTTATTCCGAGCAGATCCAGGTGTTGCTCAGCATCTTGGAGAATCCCTTCCTTTAGGGGTACCTTGGGGGCCGGACTGACCGGGAAAGCCAATGGAAAACGCTTCTGCAACCGCCAGATCGCTTCCACCGCAGGATCTTGCTCGCGAGGCTCTGTCTTCCGAGAAGGCTTCTGCATACGCTGCTGCGTAGCATCAGCCTTTTCCTGCACCTTTTCAGCTCGTAGGCGGTCTCGTAGCTCTGCTAGTAGTTCAAAACCCATCGTTCAGTTCGCAGCTTCATCGTTGATTCGTGCTGATAGGGTATCCCATGCAAAACGTTTTACACAGCCTGCTTAAGAGTGCGTGAGCGCGGCATCTGACCCGCCTGGCTACAGATCGTTGTGGCTGCCACATCCGGCGGGGCCTGGGCGGATATGTGTATTGCCTGCATAGCTGGTACGACTCTAAATGTTGTTGATTGCGTCCGTGAGAACTTTTGGGGTAGCTGCGTGCCCGTAATGCCTCTTCCTGCTTTGCAGGGGGCTTCGGCCATCTTTGTGCTGCGCCACTCAAGGCGGCCGGCACACACCACTTGTCGCGGAGGCGTTGGCGAAGTCGTTTTACGTAGGTGCTGTCCGCAAGCTCATCCGGCCCCAAGTCCAGCGCGCAATTCGCCAACGAGGCGAGCACACCATCGCTGAGCCGAAAATCGTCGGGCAGAGGTCCCCCGCTCTGTGCGCTGTTTTCCTCAACGGCAGCAAACAATGCCTTGAAGAAGTCGGTTCGCGAAGGCCGCGTTCCTGTAGACGCGGCGCGGGTCGGTGTTGTAGCGCTTTTCGCCGATCAGGATGTTTTCGCAGACTTGCTGCGGGGTGGTGGTCTGCGCTGTAGGCATGTGTCATCCTTTATGTTGAAGTCGCTTCAGCCTATTTGACCTTGCTGGGTGTGTCGGTACCCCAAACCACATTGCTTGACCGGCTCTGAGGTACTTCAGCTGTTTGGGCATCCCCGCCTATGGCCGGGCGCGCTGTCGTGCTGCGCATCGAGCCTCGCTGCGCAAGTCTCGCCCTTTGGGCTTCCATCGTTCCCTCGCTGTGCTCGGCTAATGCCTTCGGCCCGGCTGCTCCGGGCCTGCGCGCTGCGCTTGCGAAGGCCGTTGCCCATGCTGCGGCCATTGCCTGTCGATCCGTCTTTCCCTGACTTCATCACCTTGTCGCGACTGTAGCGCGCGGCCTCGCGCCTTCAAGGCGCGCCGGGCCGTGTCCTCGGCTGCGCCTGCGGGCCGCACCCTCCCGGCGCTTGCTTCCTTGACGGCACCCGTCCGCGTGCTCCTGACCGTCGCGGGCGATGAACTCAGGAAAGACGGTGGCAACGAGGCCAGCCCAGGTGTTCGTGCCGACCCCACCGGAAGAGCCGAAAGCGGGCTCCGAATCTAGGAATCCGGTGGGGGTTGAACAGCAAACCTTGTCAGGAGAACGACCATGCAACTTGCTTCCAACTTCTCGTACCGCTCCCCGGTGCTGCGCTCGGAATCCCCCTTGTCGGATGAGCAGATTCGCAATGTGGCCCCGTCCATCTTCGCCGAGGCTCCGCACGAAAGCCGCTCCGAGCGCTACAGCTACATCCCGACCGCGACCCTGTTGCAGGAGCTGCGCGGCGAGGGCTTCGAGCCCTTCATGGTGTGTCAGACCCGGGTGCGCCGGGACGACCGGCGCGAATTCACCAAGCACATGATCCGCCTGCGTCATGCCAGCCAGATTGATGCCCGAGGCGAGGCCAATGAAATCATCCTGCTGAATTCGCACGACGGCACCAGCAGCTACCAGATGCTGGCCGGCATGTTCCGTTTCGTCTGCCAGAACGGCCTAGTCTGCGGCGACACCGTAGCGGACGCGCGCGTGCCGCATAAAGGCGACGTGGCCGCCCAGGTGATCGAGGGCGCTTACCAAGTACTGCACGGTTTCGAGCAGGCGCAGGTGTCGCGCGAGGCCATGCGCGCTGTCACCCTGGATGGCGGCGAGGCCGAAGTCTTCGCCCGTGCCGCGCTGGCTCTCAAGTATGACGATCACGCCAAGCCGGCGCCGATCACCGAACGGCAGGTGCTGGCCCCGCGCCGTCTCGACGACAACCGAGCCGACCTCTGGAGCGTGTTCAACCGAACCCAGGAAAACCTCATTCGTGGCGGTCTGGTCGGGCGCAGCAATAGCGGACGCCGTCAGCGTACCCGCCCCGTGCAGGGCATCGACCAGGACCTACGCCTGAACCGTGCCCTGTGGCTTCTGGCCGATGGCCTGCGCCAGTTGAAAGCCTGAAGCCCACCCGGAGGGGCCGTCGGGCGGTCGGCCCCTCATATATTTCGAACGTTGTCGTAACCGTGCGTGGTGTTCCGCCACGGAGAGTTGAATCGAGACCTCGGATCAGCCGACTGCTACCGAAGACGCTATTGGTCCAAGTTTTGAGCGATGTGCCCGACGAGCTTCAGGGGCTCGCGACTGTTCATCACGGTAAACATGAGGTCGCGTTTGCTGCGGGGGAGAGCTTGGGAGCAACGCTTGGCAGTGGCCTTTACTGCCGCATTCGTGCCGTGGAGCTTGGCGGTAAGAAGAAGTGCGATGGTCGCATCAGTCAGGGTCACGAGCGTCTCGTTTTAAAGGATGGTACAGCCATATTTTATGGCAGTTTCGTTAGTAGCGAAAAGAACTTGGATTGCCGAACTCGGCGATAATCATGGGTGTTTCGTGGCGGCGTATACCAATGTGCTTGGCATGGGAACTGGCTTTCTGTGTTGACAATGCCAGCGAAAGAAAGAATTGGCCGCCGCAGCGGGCGGCCCAGAGCAATCAGCCGTGCGCCGCACTCGCCCCAAGTGCGCGGCGATACAGCACGACCATCTCGTCGAGCAGTTCCTGAGCTGCATAGCTCAGTAAGTGAGCACGCAGATCGAGGGTCTGAGCGCCCCCGTTGTCGGTAAGCTGGCAGAGCAGCCCCCGGATCATCTCGGCGCGCATTTCTGCGTCGGCTAGTGGACCAGGCAACGAAACGGCTGCCGAATAGCCCGAACGGGCAGTAGAAGGAAAGGGCAGGAGATTGGAAGGCTGCTTAGTCATGGCGCACCTCGCGACGCGAAGTGGCACAACAGCCAATAGTAGATAAAACGACGAGGCGGGGCGCGGGCGTAAAAAGGGAATAGCGCATTTTGGTGCTCCTTGGTTTGGTTAAGGAGCCGTCACCCGCCGTTGCTACGCGGTTATGGGTGGCGGACCGCACGGGGGTAGCAAACCGGAAACCAAGGGAACCGGCCAGGCCGAAGCCTGCCCCGCACGGTCCGCCATAGCGTCGCTACAGCGCGGTACAAGTACCGACTGTGCGCTACGGCGCAACTGCGCCCTTGGTTTTCTCAGGTTGCTACACCCGGCCGCGGCATTTACCGCGACCAGGTCAGTCTAGCGCGAGGCTTTTGAGAGGGCAAACGTGCTGGGGCGTAAGTAGGGAGATGGGCGTGTTGAAGCTTGCAGAGTCGCGGGGTAGCTCTCGACCGACCCATGCGGCCGATGACGAACGGCGGACATCGGCCGATTCTGTTGAAAAAGTCGGTTTTTGAGAGAGCTGCTTTTCGGCAGCTCAAAAATTGCTCGATTCCGGCGCTGCTACGTAAAAACTAATACAGCTCAGTTTTCTGGCGAACCAGATTTCAACGTCGCTAACGCTCTTTCATGGGCAAAAATCGCGGTGGGACTTTTTCAACAGAATCGGCCAGGAGCAGACACTCCGAATGTGTCTAGACTACCTGGGGCGATTCAGTCAGTTGGACTCGGCCAGTTGCGAAAGGCTAATGCACCCCTCGCTCGAAACAAATCCCGTCTCCTCGACCTCTGCCGGCAGCATAAACAGTACATCGAGCGGTAACTCCTGGCCTGCATGCCTCAACTCTGCCTTCAGCCGGCACAGCGGGTCGCCGGCCGGGCCAACGATCAAGATGTCAAAATCGCTGCCTACACCCAACAGCGATGAGCCAAACATGAAGGACTCGAAGTCCCGCAGTGATTGGCAGGTTTGGAGCAGGTGTTTCGCGACTTCACATGCCGTCATCAACGGCTTCGCAGCAGAGCCTTCAGTTCGTCCCACGTCATTACCTCGCATCCAAGGCTTCGCCCGGCATCGATGGCGCTCCTAGTGGGATTTCCGTTGGGGTTGATGTGCCAGGCAACATCGATGCGACCGAATCGTTCCCAGAGGGTGCGAACGGCATTGGCTGTTGGCTCGTACTCCATGATCATGCCTACCCTAAAGGTATTCCCACTGGCGAGTGTCATCGTGAAGACGCGATCAAACTCTCTATCGATGTGCGTAATTTCTCTCATTTGGCTGATGAGCCGATACGAGAAGAAATAGTCTTTATGGGAGGCAGCTCTGACGCTGTCCTCGTGAATGGCAGTGCTTAGGGTGCCCGAGCTTCCCCATCCTATTCCGTTGGTTTCTAGGTAGCTGATCGCACCGCCTTCCCACACGCAGTTCTTTCGATATCCACAGAGGAAATCCATGTTGGGAAAATCTGTGTGGTACTGCATCGCCAGTGCGGCTGTGATCGTGTAGGCGGCTGAGATAACCGCAACTACGTCGGGCTGCTCTTGGATCGTAATCCGGATGGCGTCCCCGCGGACTTGCTCTGCGGACGCAACCTTCCGATTTTGCCGGATGTATTCCAAGGCGTAGTTCACTTGCCAGCTCATGCGAAGATTCCGTCCATTTCTGCGGGATACCGAATAGCGCCACCGAAGACACCGCACACATGACGCTCTGAAAGGCCTCGAACATGCTCCTGGTATCGAGCGAATGTGTGCTTCTCGGCATCCGTCATGTGGTTCAGATTTGCCTTGATGATGGCTTGAATGCGGAAATGGTTAGGAAGAATGACATTTCGCATCCTCTGTCCCCACGTCACAGCAGTTTCAGATTCAGGATCGTATTCAAAGCTGGAGCCATCGACGGGGGCAAATTCTTCCCAAATGGCCTTGTTTTCGGCCATGGCGGCAGTGACGGCTACCCTAACTTGGCCTCTTTCGTCGTAGGCACGAATTCCTTGCTTAAGTGCCAGGGCGACCAGGTGATTGCTTTTCCAATCTAGTAGGGTAGCCCTACTGTATCCGTCAGGATCCTTGTCGATAACCGTATGACAGGTCGGACACAGCAAGATCAGGTTTTCAAAGGAGTCAGCCTCAAAAGCTCCGGTGGGCCTGTCTTCGTGGCGCGGGCCAGTTTCTCCATGCGGAATCACATGTGCCATCTCGGCTATATGCTTGTCTCCGCCCATTGCGTTGGGGAAAAGAGGCTGGAGGCAGTCGGGGTGCTGGCAGTAGCCTGCCGCCTCCGAGAAGAGTCGTAGCTTCGTTTCTTTTGGAATATTTTTTCGATCAGCCATGGTGCGCAGGTACTCAGATGCGGCTAGAGATGAAGTAAATGAGCGGCCTCAACGATTCGTCGCCTGACCTGGCATAGGCAGCTTTAGTCTTCATCTGCATCGTCGGAATTAGTACCGGTGTAGCGGAAATCATCGCGCGTAAGGAGATAAGCTGCTGGCTTGGCAACGCCATGATCAGCACGGACCAAAGTGGCGGAGATGTGGATGTAGTCAACCCCCTCGATGTAGTCATTCCACTGGGCGAAAATCTCATCTCGGATGAATGGCTTTGTGATTCGTCCCCCATCCTTTCCAAATAGATGAAGGATCTTCCATGCCGGAACTAGTGTCATTCCGGTGTGGTACAACTCGGCAAAATGCAGCTCGAAAATGCATTTTTCAGTCCTGTTCATGGCAAAACCCCAAGCGTAGGTTGTTAGGTAAATATAGTGTTGTTAGAGGAATATAACAACGCAGTTTTACCGGCAACCCGCTGTAAGCGTCATCGTGCATCTCTGGCCGCCAGCTTCCTCTGGCGGATGATCGCGACACTCCAAGCGCGTCTAGGAAAACTGAGGGGATTCACAAAGTGCTTTCGAAGGCCACGAATGCAAAGGACAAGCTCGATCTGTTCTACAGCAAGTATCTGTAGAGGCGAGCCCTGACGGCAGATCAGCGACGTCCGCTTTTGGCCCAGGTTGTGTAAAAACGTTTCTGCCTGGATGCGGCCAGCTGAACTGACCCCAAAATCGCGTCGCTACGAAAAATCCAGGTCTGCTGAACAGCCAAGCTCCGTCAGATTTTACGTAGGGACCCAGACTTCAAAACGGGAATGCGTTTTCACACAGCCTGGGCCGATTCCTGCCGATCATGAGTGATAGTCAAAAGATTAGTCGATCGCTCTTTGGTCAAACGCTTTGAGCCACGCCCGGGCTTGCTGCGACAGGGTACGTGTGAGCACCATCTCCGACGCCGACGGCTCATGGTTTTGGAACGCGAAGGATGGGCCACGAACAAGCCGCTCGGCTTCGCTAAAGCACGTCCAGCCCATGCCTCAGGTCCGTTTGCAGCAGGCTGTGTCAGGGACGTTCTCGCGGTCGTCGGGGTGTTGACCTTGCCAGCATCAAGGAGCAGGCCGGTGAAGCCGTCACGCGGGAAGACCGAATCGGCCCATCTCCTTTTGGGGAAAGTTCGCCCCGCTGCGTCCTTGGCTCGTCGTGAATCCTGACGGTGGTACGGCTGTGCCTCGGGCTTCATGGCAGCAACCGTTCGGCGCAAACAATTTCCCCTCCGCTGTGCGGATTCCTCACCCACAAATTCTGTGCGCCTCTCGGTCCTCCACGTTGTTGCGGCCGCTGTGCGGTGCGGCCAGCCCGACCTCCGTCTGCCGGTTCACAACAAGGACGCGATGGGCGCGACCTTGGTACCCCGAAAGGAGAAATCACCATGGCCAACATCGGCACTTTCACCGCACAGAACGACGGCTTCACCGGCACTGTTCGCACCCTGACGCTCAACGTCAAGGTCAAGTTCGTTCCCAACGACAGGAGCAGCGAAAACGCCCCCGACTATCGCATCCAGACGGCCGGTGGCTACGACATCGGCGCGGCATGGGAGAAAGTCAGCCAGGCCGATCGGGCATACCTGTCCGTGACCCTGGAAGATCCTTCGTTTCCGGCAACGATCTACGCCCGTCTGATAGAAGACGAGAACGGTACGCACAACTTGATCTGGTCGCGCAGCAAGTCGGTAGCCTGACCACCTCATCGCCCCGCCCGTTGTGGCGGGGCACTGTTACGGAACTACAGCCGAACGTGCCGGCGTCGTGAACAATGCTATCCAGCGCGGCAATACGTTCCAGAGCTCGGCCACGCCGGCGTACTCGATTCTGGCCGCTTTTTAGCTGGCTCTGCTCAGGCCTCGCTCGATCGGTCGCGCCTGAATGGGGGGAAATCGTTTTATTGCAATGACGTTTTCGTGCTTTTTCAGAAAGTATCGGTGGCCGTTTCGGGCAGAAACGTCAAAGCGCTTTTTACATCTTTACAGAAACATGCAAAGCCGGGTTTCCGCTTTTGCTCTTTTACGGTTTCGTCCGTAGGCGGGTTCGTTCATTTGGAGCGATGCACAAACCCGTATCGGCAGCTCGGCGGTTTCGTGCACAAACCCATCCCTCCAAAAGCGTAATTGTGACTAACCGTAAGCGGTCAGACCGCCAGTGTCTGAATCGGTGTTTCTGTCTTCTACGGACGTAAGCCTGACCTATCGGGTCATCATCGTTTAACCCCCAAGCGATGCAGGATGGCTCAGCACTGCACGTCCTTGAGTCGCGTCGCGAACAGATGGCTCGGCTGGCGCTCCGGCGTTATCGGCTTCGCATAGCGGCCGTCGTTTTTCCGTTGCGAGCCAGGGGCGGCTATCTCGAAGCAGGGAGGTTGGCCGATGGCTCATCGCAACGCCGAGCAGAAGTGTCCCACCGCGGCCTATCTCTACCTTCTGCACCTCGATGAGCATGCTCTTGCCTGGGAGTACCTGCGCAGAAACCCGGAGTACCGGCGTGACTGGCAAGACTGCGTGCGCCGGGCTGCGACCGCGCACCGCTGGGGTTTGCGTGTGCTGGAAGATCCGGGGTTGGACGCCCGCGACGCGCATCCGCTCTGGCTTGTCGACCATCCAAGGCTGGTCCAGCTCCACCCCGACGTTTATTCCACACCCGACGCGGCAGCATTTAATTTCTGGCGCATTCCGGGCCGCAAGGGCCTAGTCCATGACGGTCTATGTCTGCGCGTGGCCACCAGTATTTCCGGCTGCCGGATCAGGCTGGCAATGGCGCCTGGCCTGAAAGATGGCGACGCGTTCGTTGTCGCCATGCGCCCAGGCCGCCTACCAGGGGCTCGTGCGCGCGTCATGACTGAAGCGCTGAACGAACTGGCCGCTGGATCCCATACCACGCCACTCGCACAGACTTTTTCTAGGCCGAGCGCCACCGCCTTGCTTGAACTGCACACTTTGCAAGCGCTGGATGCCAGCCTGGCGGGTGCCTCTCTACGGGAGGTCGCCTTGTGCCTCTTTGGTTCCGCGGCGGTAACACAGGGCTGGCATGCCGACGCGAGTCTGCGATCGAAGGTTCGCCGCTTGGTCCGGCGAGGCCGAAGGTTAATGCTCGATGATTATCGGCGTCTGGCACGGCTCGACCTGCAGGGGAGGGCCGTTCCGAGCCATCACCAAAACGACCCTGAGCAGGGGAGCCCAGCTGTCTGAGACTGGCTCCATCCGGCTGCACTGGTGCGGCCGACTGTCCTGAATGCTGGAGGTTTACCTTATGCGACCTGCTCCTGTGCAGCGTGCTGCTGCGCCCGGCACATCGATGCAACTTGCTGCTGTCCAGCCGCAGCGCTACCTCACGAACGAAGAGGCGGCCACCTACCTTCGCCTGTCGCCACGTACGCTGGAAAAGCAACGTGTGATCGGCGGTGGCCCGCGCTTTCGCAAGTTCGGTCGCCGTGTCATGTATGCCATCGTCGACCTCGATGCCTGGGCCGACCAGCACAGTTTCGAGGCCACCTCCGATCCTGAATATGCCGAGCAGCACTCGGCTGACAGCCGTGCGCGTTGACTGGCGGCCGTATGGCCAGCTCGGAGCACGAGCGTGCCCAGCTCGACCTGTTCCGCGCGCTGCCAGGCGACATGGCGCCGCGCGACAGCCAGGACTTGATGGCACATCCGTTCTTCTCGTTATCCAAGTCGCGGCGTACGACGCCAATCGACTTCCGCACGGCTGGCGTCACGGTCCGCGTGGAGGGCACTCAGGAATATGGCATTGCGACAATCTGGGATGCCGACATCCTGATCTGGGCGGCCAGCCAGATCGTGGCGGCTCGCGATGCCGGCATCGCTCCGTCACGGCTGATGCGCGCGACGCCCTACGAGATCTTGCGCTTCATCGGGCGCGGTGTGTCGCTGCGCGACTATCAGCGCTTAAAGGCGGCTTTGGATCGCCTGCAGTCGACCACGGTGGCCACGTCTATTCGCGAGACGACCGGGCGGCGGCTGCATCGTTTTTCCTGGATCAACGAGTGGAAGGAACTGGCCGACGCTCGAGGTACGCCGTTGGGCATCGAACTGATCCTGCCGGACTGGTTCTTCGCGGGTGTGTTAGATGCAGCGTTGGTGTTGACCATCGACCCCGCCTACTTCCGGCTCACCGGAGGGATCGAACGTTGGCTATATCGCTTGGTTCGCAAGCACGGCGGCAAGCAGCCCGATGGTTGGCAGTTCGATTTCAGGCATCTGCATCGCAAGTCAGGAAGTACCGCGAGGCCCTACGACTTCGCTTGCGATTTGCGTGCCCTGGTGGCGCGGCAGTCGTTGCCGGGCTATGTGCTGGGCATCGAGCAGATCCCGGAGAGCAGAACCGAACTGCTTACGTTCCGGCCCGTGCCGTCTACGGCACGGGGATAGTCGCGGTACAACCTGTGGACGGGCTCGTGCTATCAGGCGTGTCGGGTATCGTGCTATCGGGCGTGTCCCTATCGTGCTATCAGGCGTGTCAAATCCGCTGTAGGCCAGGGCTGGTGCGGTCTCCAGCGTCCCTTAACTTCTCTAACTTAAAAGCTCTAACTTTTTATAGGCGCCTCCCGTTTCGGTGGACAACCGAAAGATGGCACGCGCTGGCCCGTTCCTGGGTGAGGAGGGCCAGGCCATGATCGTTGCGCTGCTCAATCAGAAAGGAGGGGTCGGCAAGACCACCTTAGCGACACATATCGCAGGTGAACTCGCATTGCGCGGTCAGCATGTCGTCCTTTTAGACGCCGACCCGCAGGGTTCAGCGCTGGACTGGGCGCAACGGCGCGCGCAACAGGGCCTGCCCGAGCTGTTCAGTGCCGTGGGACTAGCCCGTGAAACGCTGCACCAGGAAGCGCCTGAGCTGGCCCGTCGCGCTGATCACGTCGTAATTGATGGACCACCCCGGATCGCGGCGCTTGCACGCTCTGCTCTGCTGGCCGCTGACCGCGTCATCATCCCTGTACAACCCAGCCCGTATGACCTGTGGGCCAGCGACGAAATGGTCGCACTGATCCGCGAGGCGCAGCTTTTTCGCCCTGAGCTGGCGGCAGCGTTTGTCATCAACCGGCGCATCAGCACCACCATCATCGGCCGTGAAGCGCGTCAGGCGCTGGCGGAGCAGCCTATACCGGCGCTACGTGCTGAGGTTCGCCAGCGCATTGTCTTCGCCGACAGTGTGGCGTCGGGCCGTCTTGCCTGCGAGACGGCACCCGACAGCGCCGCCGCGCGCGAAATCACTGCCCTGGTGGACGAGCTGCTGGGGTGGTCGGCATGACCCGAGTTGGCGACAAACGCACGCCCATCGGCGTGCGTCCTCACGCGGACCCGCATGCCGAAGCCTGGGTTCGTCAGAGGGACGCCAACGTCGTGCACAGGCGCGACCTCTACAGCGCGCGCCTGACCCTCGACATCACCCCGGCGTTGCGCGCCCGGATCAAGGTATCGGCATTCACCCAAGGCATGACGGTGGCCGAGTTGCTGCGGGGGCTCTTGGAGCGCGAATTTCCGGAGAAAACAGGATGACTGTACAAACAATTACTGCCACGCCGGCGACGAACTCCGTTGTTGCCATGCGTTTCGGCGAGACTGACGCGACGTCGCTGACGCGCGTGTCGCTCATTCACGTGCCGCTGCGCGTCCAGGTCTACCTGCGCTTCGGTGATCCGGTGCGTATTACCCGCCTGGATCCTATGAGGCGTATAGCCGTGTTCCTGCCCGGCGCCATCTTCTGCCGCGTTCGCTGGCAAGCCAACGAGTACGGCACGGTCAGCTGGCAACTGACGGTGATGCAGGGATGCACGCAACGGGACGCGGTGCAGCGTATTGCCGGCGTGGTGCCTGGGGCTCGGTTGCTGCTGCACGCCATCGGCAAGCCGGCAGTGCGCATGGTGCTGCCGCTGATTGATGCCATCGAGGCGCAGGGCATCGATCCGACAACGGTGTCACCAGCGTATTGGCGCATGCTGAATAACCGGCTCGCCGCACGCCTGGCCATGCCCGTCTACACCGCCGAGCGTCACTCCGCCTGGCTGACGAGGCGGGGGCTGCAGTGATGAGCATTGCCGACCTGTATCAATCGTCACGAGGCCGTGGTCGCCTTGTGGTCGCAGCGCTTAGCGCCTGTGGGCTAGCGGCACTGGCGTGGTCGGCCTTCATGCGCCCCGATGCCCGGTTCGTCTACAACGCTTCGGACAGCGTGCCGGTTGGCTGGTATCGAATCGATCCAGCAGGACGGCAGGCTAACGCGTGGCCTGTTGGCCGCATCGTGCTGATTCGCCTCCCGGACGCCGCCGCCACGCTTGCAGCGCAGCGCGGCTACCTGCCGACAGACGTCCCTTTGCTCAAGCGCGTGGCCGCAGTGGCAGGACAGCACGTGTGCATCGCTGACCGCACCGTGCACATCGACAACGCTGCCGTGGCTGTAGCGCTGCATACAGACAGGGTGGGTCGGCGCCTGCAGGCTTGGTCGGGATGCCGGCGGCTTCGACCCGGTGAGCTGTTTCTGCTGAGTCCGACCAACCCGGCGTCGTTCGATAGTCGCTATTTCGGACCCGTTGATACCTCCGCCGTGCTCGGTATTGCGCATTCGCTTGGGCTGGGGTCGGAACAATGAAGCGTGCCGACTCGCTATTCCCTGTCGCCTCAAGTCGTGTGCAGGACTTGCGCCTGCCTTCGTATCGTCGTGCGAGCACGGACGTGTTCGCATCGAGCTACGGATTGCAACCGGCGCAGCCAACCTGCGTGCAGCTGTCTTGCCTTGAGCATAAGCAGCTAGCGGCCGTTGCGATGTCCGTCGGCGACCTCGCCGCGAGCAACACAGTTGCGACAGACCATCGACGCCTGGAGCATATGCGGCTGGCAAAGGCGGAAGGCAAGACAAAAGGGGGCGGCACCCGGACGGTCGCAACGCCAGTCTGCACGAGGAGGAGGTGCGGCACGCGGCTGCGTCTTCGCCGTGCCGTATATGGCGTGCAAGGCGCACTAATGCTGGCCTTTCTGCGTGCCTCACACGCCGGGCTTCGCCTCTGCTTGCTGAGGTCACCGTCATGACCGACCGCCGCGATGATGACTTTCGCCTTCGCCCTGGTGCGCCGAAGAGTCGCGATAAGGGCTTCGTTTCCAAGGTGCTCAGGCAGGTTGGCAAGGCTGGCGGAAAGTCGGCTGTACGCCGTCCGGCTTTGGCCAGTGGCAAGGGCCGGTACGCTGGTCAGCGGCCCGGCTCGCGGCTGGGGCGAGGGCAAACAGCAGCGCGCTTCGCAGGCGCCTCGCTCACACCGTTCTCACGCCGGGTGACCATCAAGACCCTGCTGGTCAACCAGCGCCAGGTTAGCCCGCAATCATTGGCCAAGCACCTGGGTTATATCGAGCGTGATGGCGCGGGCCGCGACGGCGAAGCAGGCCGAGCCTACGGACCACAGACGGATGAGGTTGATTTGGGCGCGTTCCGGGAGCGCTGTGCTGATGATCGCCATCACTTTCGCTTCATTGTCGCACCGGAGGACGGGGCTGAACTTGACGACTTGCGCACCTACACCCGACAGCTGATGGGACGTATGGAGGCTGACCTGGGTACGCGGTTGGACTGGGTGGCGGTAGACCACTGGAACACCGACAACCCGCATACACACCTCGTCGTTCGAGGACGCGATGACACCGGCAAGGACCTCATCATTGCCAGCGACTACATCGCCCACGGCTTCCGCCGTCGGGCCGCCGAACTGGCCACCGAATGGCTCGGCCCCCGCACCGAGTTGGAACTTCAGCAATCCTTGCAACGTGAGGTGAACCAGGAGCGTTGGACGAGCCTGGATCGCACGTTGTGCCTGGAAGCCGGGCCTGAGCGGACGCTGCGAATCGAACGCTTTAACCAGCCGCCGCTGCAACGCCAGCGCCTGGCGCTGATTGGCCGTCTCCAGCGACTACAGCAAATGGGACTGGCTGAAGAGGTCCGGCCCGGGACATGGTCCATTCAGACCGACGCGCAGACAACCTTGCGCACCCTGGGTGAACGGGGCGACATCATTCGCACCCTGCAGCGTGCCATGAGCGGACGGTCGCGCGAGTTGGCCGTGTTCGCGCCAAAAGAGGACGGGGTTGCAGTCACAGGGCGGGTGGTCGCCAAAGGCTTATCCGATGAGCTCGGTGACCGAGGTTATCTGGTCGTCGATGGTCTGGATGGCAAAGCGCACTACGTCTCCCTCAGTGCGAGCGACGAACTGGCCAACTACCCGACCGGCTCGGTGGTGAGCGTACGCGGCTCGGCCAAGATACGGGAGACGGACCGTACCATCGCCGCACTCGCGGGCGATGGTCTGTACCGTTGCGACCATCATCTGGCGATCACCAAGGGCCAGGCGAACGGTAACCGTGACCCACAGGAACTCGTCGCAGCCCATGTGCGGCGACTCGAAGCGCTGCGTCGGGCGGGCATCGTTGAACGTTTGGCGGACGGACTGTGGAAAGTGCCGGCCGATCTACCCGAGCGCGGCCGCCAGTACGACGCCAAGCGCTTGGGTGGGGTGGTCATCCAGTTGAAATCCCATCTGCCGATTGAACGGCAAGCTCGCGTGATCGGTGCCACCTGGCTCGATCAGCAACTGATCGGCGGCGAGCGAGGGCTGGGTGACCTCGGCTTTGCCGGTGAGGTGAAGCAGGCCTTGCACCAACGCGCCGATTTCCTCGTGGAGCAGGGGCTGGCCGAGCGTCAGGCTCAGCGCGTGGTTCTGTCGCGCAATCTCTTGGCGACGCTACGTAACCGGGAGCTCACCCGGGTAGCTGAGCAGGTCGCCACGGAAACTGGATTGACGTACCGGCCGCTGAAAGACGGCCAGCGCGTGGCCGGCCTCTATCGCCGTAGCGTCATGCTCGCCAGTGGCCGTTACGCCCTGTTGGAGGATGCCAAGGCGTTCAGCTTGGTGCCGTGGAAACCTGTCATTGAGCCGCGCCTGGGTCAGCAGCTTGCCGCGACGGCACGGGGTAATTCGGTTTCTTGGGAGCTTGGAAGGTCCCGCGGTGTTGGGATTTGAAGGCCTCGTCACGCTGTTCTGTCTGTCGGCTGCTCTCGGGCGACCTCCGCAACCGTCTATCTGGTCGCCTACGCACGCAGGCTAGCGGGCCTGCCCCTTTCGATTTTCAACCGCAACCCTGAGGAACGAGCCATGAGAACCCTGACACCGATACTCTGTGCACTGGCACTCACCGCCTGCGGCGAAACCGGGAAACCTGAGGCGCCGCTGCCGACAGTTGACGAGCTGGCCGCCGACCTTGCGCGGCTGGAAGAGCTGCGCCCGCAATGCAAGCTGGACCGCGCCAAGCTCGGTGATGCCTTGTGCAATCGAGTGGCCGAAGCAACGCGCCGGCGCTTCATCGGGGACGGAAGGGTGCCTTATACGCCGTCGAAAGAGGTGCCCAAATTCTAGGCGTTACCCCTCGCAAAATCTCCAACGGTCCCACCGATACGCCGCAACGCGTTCACGCTTGCGGCGTTTCGTTGCCACTAGCCCAAGCCTTCATTGGTGCATTTTGGGCCACTGTTGTTCCGATAACGGTCTTTGACCGGCACCGGAACGGCACCGAAGCTCCCCCCAAGCAGCCAGCTCAAGCGTGCTGCATGCAAAAGGGGGAGCGCCGTCATGCTCGGTACCAACGTACTGTTCGGACAAATTGCCGTTGTGTTCGGTGTCGTGATCGCCGGGGTGTGGAGCGCGACGCAATGGACGGCTGCTGCGCTGGGCTATCAGCCTCGTTTGGGTTTGCCGTGGTTCGAGCTTTTCGAAACGCCGATTTATCACCCCTGGCGACTGTTCGACTGGTGGTTTTTCTTCGGTGCCTATGCGCCGGAGGTGTTCGACATCGGCGGTACCATCGCCGGTGTAAGCGGCCTGGTCGCGGTGGGCGTCGCCATCGCCATGTCGATATGGCGCGCCCGCCAGTCGCGTCAGGTCACCACCTACGGCTCGGCGCGTTGGGCCGAACCTGAAGACATCCGTAAGGCGGGGCTCACCCGCCCGGCCGGTGTGCTTCTCGGGCTGCACGACGACCATTACCTGCGTCATGAGGGCCCTGAGCATGTTCTTGCCTTTGCACCGACTCGCTCGGGCAAAGGGGTCGGTCTGGTTGTTCCCACTTTGCTGAGTTGGCCTGCCTCGGCGGTGATCCATGACATCAAGGGGGAGAACTGGAACCTGACCGCCGGTTGGCGCGCACGGTTTTCGCACTGCCTGCTGTTCAATCCGACCGATTTGCTTTCGGCCGCCTATAACCCGCTGCTGGAGGTGCGCCAGGGTGCGCACGAGGTCCGCGATGTGCAGAACATCGCCGATATTCTGGTCGATCCGGAAGGCGCGCTGGAGCGGCGCAATCACTGGGAGAAGACCTCCCATGCGCTGCTGGTCGGCGCCATCCTACACGTGCTGTATGCCGGTGAGGACAAGACCTTACGTGGCGTCGCCAACTTCCTGAGCGACCCGCAATGCCCTTTCGAGGTGACGCTGCACCGGATGATGACGACGCGGCACTTGGGTGACGAGACCCACCCAGTGGTGGCGTCTGCTGCCCGTGAAGTGCTCAACAAGAGCGAGAACGAACGCTCGGGTGTGTTGAGCACCGCCATGTCGTTCCTTGGACTGTACCGCGATCCTACGGTGGCCCAGGTAACCTCACGCTGCGACTGGCGCATTGCCGATCTGATTGCTGCCGAACACCCGGTTTCGCTGTACTTGGTGGTGCCTCCTTCAGACATCAGCCGCACCAAGCCGCTGATCCGCCTGATCCTCAACCAGATCGGTCGACGCCTCACCGAATCGCTCGACGGCAGCGACGGAGTACAGCGGCGTCACACGCTGCTGCTGATGCTCGATGAGTTCCCTGCGCTGGGCCGGCTGGACTTTTTCGAGTCGGCGCTGGCCTTCATGGCAGGCTACGGTTTGCGCGCCTTCCTGATCTCGCAGTCGCTCAACCAGATCGACAAGGCCTACGGGCAGAACCACTCGATCCTCGACAACTGCCATGTGCGCGTGACCTTCGCCACCAATGACGAGCGCACCGCCAAGCGCATTTCCGAGACGCTGGGTACCGCAACGGAGCTGCGTGCACAGCGCAACTACGCGGGCCATCGGCTGGCGCCGTGGCTGGGGCATCTGATGGTCTCGCGCCAGGAAACGGCCCGGCCACTGCTGACGCCTGGCGAGGTGATGCAACTGCCACCGGACGAGGCCGTGGTGATGGTCGCCAGCGTCGCACCAATCAAGGCTCGAAAGCTGCGCTACTACAACGATGCCAACTTCAAGCAGCGTGTGTTGCCTCCACCGGTCCTCGTGGCGGGGCATTACGCCGACGTGCCGCCAGGGCGCGAAGACGACTGGACCAACCTGGCATCGCCCGTAGCCTCTGTGCCATCGGAAGGTGGCGACAGCCTAGCATTCGGCTTCGCCGATGAGGGAGGTTCGCAGCGACAGGCCGAACTGTCCGCACCCGTTACCTACGATCCCGAGCAGGTGCCTGTCGGAAACGATTTATCTCTGCTCGATGACGACGACGCGCCGCCCGTTCTGCCTCGCCAGTTTGATCCCGCCATGCAACGTGTCGCTCGGCAGGCTGCACTCGACCCCGACGACGGTATCCAGCTATGAGCCAGTACCGCCTCAACCTGTTCATCCAACCTGAACATGCTCGACGACTGGACGAACTCGCCGCTAAGAAGGGTGTTTCCAAATCTTCCATCGTCGCCGCAGCGCTGGCGTCCTGGCTGTCGCCCGAAGCCGGAGACCAGCGCGAAGCCGCCATCGCCAAGCGACTGGATCGCCTGTCACGGCAGTTCGAGCGTCTCGAACGCGACCAGGCCATCGAGATCGAGACGCTGGCCTTGTTTGTGCGCTACTTCCTGACCGTCAGCACACCCGTGCCGGAGGCGCATCAAGAGGCAGCCAAAGCGCAGGGCAAGGCGCGCTTCGAGCAGTTCGTCGAGCAGCTCGGTCGCCACCTCTTGCGTGGCCGCAGTCTGGTGCGCGACGTAGTGGAGGAGCTCTACCCGGAGGGACGGCACTTGGATAGCGCGGCGGACGAACCACGGGAGCGAGGCCGATGAGTGCTGCTGGCCAAGCCACTCAGGCTGTCTCGCTGGACCGGCGTATCGCCATGCTTCGCACCGCGATGGGTCCGGTCATCGCAGCTGCCCTTGAAGACCCCGATGTCGTCGAGGTCATGCTCAACCCTGACCGGACGCTGTGGGTGGACCGGCTGTCGTCAGGGCGCGCGCCGCTCGGCGCGGAGCTCTCCGAAGCGGATGGTGAGCGCATCATCCGGTTGGTCGCCGCGCATGTCGGCGTGGAGGTGCATCGCGGCAAACCGCTGCTGAGCGCCGAGCTGCCGGAAACCGGCGAGCGCTTTGAGGGCATCTTGCCGCCCGCGGCACCGGGTCCCGCCTTCGCGTTACGCAAGCGGGCCGTGGGCGTCATCCCACTGGAGCGTTACGTGACAGACGGGATGATGACCGCAGCCCAAGCCGCCTGGCTGCGCGAGATCGTGCGTGAACGGCAAAACATCCTGATCGCCGGCGGCACCAGTACCGGTAAAACCACGCTGGCCAATGCGCTGCTCGCCGAGATTGCCTGCACTGGCGATCGGGTGCTGGTGCTTGAAGACACCATCGAACTGCAGTGTGCCGCCCGCGACCACGTACCGCTTCGCACCCGTGCAGGCGTGGTGTCCATGCGCGAACTGGTGCGCACGACGATGCGGCTGCGTCCCGATCGCGTGGTGGTGGGAGAGGTGCGCGGTGGGGAGGCGCTGGACCTCGTCAAGGTTTGGGGCACCGGTCATCCGGGCGGCATCGCCACCATCCATGCCAGCTCCGCTCAGGGCGCACTGCTGCGATTGGAACAGTTGGTGCTGGAGGTCGCGGTAAATCCGCCTCGAGCGTTGATCGCCGAGGCGGTCAACGTGGTGATCGTCATCGCAGGGCGCGGCCGGCTTCGCCGAATCCAGAGCATCGCCCGCGTGGTCGGTTACGACGGCGCGGGTTATCACCTGGCGGACGCGCAGCACGCCTCTAATGCCGTCCCAAACGCTTCTGCTTCGTTACCCTCAACCACGCCTGGAGAACTGCCATGAAAGCCGCGTATGCCCCTGTTTCCCGCCCGGTCGCCAACCTGAGGTTGGGCCTGACGCACTTGCGTCGCCTGGCTGCGTCTGTCGACAGCGGCCTGTTGCTCGCAGCCATCATGCTGACGACCGTCGGTACGGCGAGGGCGGCCGGCTCCTCGATGCCTTGGGAAGGTCCGCTCGAATCCATTCTCGAATCGATCCAGGGACCGGTCGCGCGCATCGTGGCGGTGATCATCATCATCGCCACAGGCCTCGCGCTGGCATTCGGTGACACCTCGGGTGGTTTCCGCAAGCTGATCCAGATTGTGTTCGGCCTGAGTATTGCCTTCGCCGCGTCGTCGTTTTTCCTGACGTTTTTCAGCTTCGCTGGCGGAGCGGTTGTATGAGCGCCGAAGTCGACTTGCCGGGCTTCGAGGTGCCGCTGCACCGAGCACTGACTGAGCCGATCCTGCTGGGTGGGGCGCCGCGGACCGTGGCCATTGCCAACGGTACGCTGGCGGTGGCCGTCGGGCTGGGTTTGCAGCTCTGGCTGCCGGGGCTGGTGCTGTGGCTGATTGGCCACGCGCTGGGGGTCTGGGGCGCGCGCGTCGATCCACAGTTCATGCAGGTGTTTGCCCGGCATCTCAAGCACAAGCCGCTGCTGGACGTGTGAAAGGGAAGGCGCTGCAATGCTAAATCTCACCGAATACCGTCAACGCCCAGCGCTGCTCGCCGACTGGCTGCCCTGGGCCGGGCTGGTTGCGCCCGGCGTCGTGCTGAACAAGGACGGTTCTTTCCAGCGCACGGCACGCTTTCGCGGCCCTGATCTCGACAGCGCGACGCAGAGCGAGCTGGTCGCCACCACGGCGCGGCTGAACAACGCATTGCGCCGGCTCGGCACCGGCTGGGCGATGTTCGTCGAAGCCGAGCGTTGTCCGGCGGCAAGTTATCCGCACTCCGACTTCCCCGAGCCGTTGTCGTGGCTGGTGGACGAGGAGCGCCGCGCGGCGTTCGAAGAAGGTGGCAACCACTTCGAGAGCTGCTACCACCTCACGCTGCAGTACCTGCCTCCAGAAGAGTCGCGTGCCCGCGCTGCCAAGCTGATCTATGAAAACACCTCGACGGCCGGCGTGGACTGGCGCGAGCGCCTCACGGCTTTCATTGCCGAGACTGAGCGCATTTTCGACCTGCTCGCGGGCGTGATGCCGGAGATCGGCTGGTTGGATGATGGTGAGACGCTGAGCTACCTGCATACGACCGTCTCGACACGGCGTCATCGCGTCGGGGTTCCGGAGGTTCCGTTCCACCTCGACATGCTGCTGACGGACGTGCCACTACTAGGTGGCTTGGCGCCGATGCTGGGCGATGAGCACCTGCGTGTGACTACGCTGCGTGGGTTCCCGACCTCAACTTGGCCGGGGATCCTCGATGACCTCAACCGGCTGGGCTTTGCCTATCGCTGGAGTACACGCTTTGTATGTCTCGACAAGGACGAGGCGGAAGGGGAGCTGGGTCGCCTGCGTCGCCAATGGTTCGCCAAACGCAAGAGCGTGCTGGCGCTGCTGCGCGAGACCCTATTCCAGCAGGAGAGCCCATTGCTCAACACCGACGCCAGTAATAAAGCGGCGGATGCGGACGCTGCCCTCCAGGCGTTGGGCAGTGATCAGGTTGCCTTTGGCTACCTGACTTCCACCGTGACGGTGCTCGATGCAGACGCCGACCTGGCCGACGAGAAGCTTCGCAGGGTGGAGCGCGTCATACAGGGACGAGGCTTCGTCACCATTGCAGAAAGCCTCAACTCAGTGGAAGCGTGGCTTTCGTCCATCCCGGGCAACGCCTACGCCAACGTGCGTCAGCCGGTTGTGTCGACGTTGAACCTCGCGCACCTGATGCCCTTGTCCGCCGTATGGGCCGGACCGGAGCGCAACGCCCACCTCGACGGGCCACCCCTGATCGTGACCCGTACCGAGGGTGCGACGCCGTTCAGGCTCGTGACACATGTCGGCGATGTTGGCCATACGCTGGTCGTCGGTCCGACCGGCATGGGCAAGTCGGTTTTACTCGCCACACTGGCGATGCAGTTCCGTCGCTACAAGGGTTCACGGATTTTTGCCTTCGACATGGGGCGCTCGATGCGAGCGACCGTGCTGGGTCTGGGCGGCGAACACTACGACTTGGGCGGTAATGGCGCGATCGCCTTCCAACCGCTCGCACGTGTCAACGAGGAGGGCAGTCGTAGCCGGGCTGCTGAGTGGGTCGAAGGGCGTCTGCTTCAAGAAGGAGTGGCCGTCGGCCCCGATGAAAAGGTGGCTATCTGGTCAGCGCTCGGCAGCCTCGGGGGGGCTCCTGTCGAACAGCGCACTCTCACCGGTCTGTCGCTGCTACTGCAGTCAAACACGCTACGCCAGGCGTTGGCGCCTTATGTGCTCGGTGGCGCGCACGGCAAGCTGCTCGATTCCGACCTCGACTACCTAAGTACGGCCGATGTGCAGTGCTTCGAAATGGAGGAGCTGATGCCTAGCAAGGCCGCGGTTCTGGCCGTGCTGGGCTACCTGTTCGCGCGTTTGGAGGAACGCTTCGATGGCGCGCCGACGCTGCTGATCCTCGATGAGTCCTGGCTGTTCCTCGACGACCCGATCTTCTCCGCGCGCATCCGCCAGTGGCTCAAGACCCTGCGCAAGAAGAATGTCAGCGTCATTTTCGCCACCCAGTCTCTGGCCGACATCAAGGATTCAAGCATCGCCCCGGCGATCATCGAGAGCTGTGCGAGCCGCATTTTTCTGCCCAATTCGCAGGCAACCGAGCCACAGATTCGCAGCATCTATGAAGGCTTCGGCCTAAATGCACGGCAGATCGAGATCGTCGCTAATGCTCAGCCCAAGCGCGATTACTACTACCAGTCCCGTGCAGGCAATCGCCTGTTCGACCTCGATCTTGGGCCGGTTGCGCTTGCGTTTGCCGGCGCCTCGTCGCCACAGGACCAGCAAGCAATCGATCAGATGCTTCGCGACGCCAGCCTGCCAGGGTTCGTCGGCGCCTGGCTGCGTCATCGCGGCCTCGACTGGGCGGCTGACTTGCTGCCATCTGCACCACCGCCGGCTGTTTCTACCGAACCGGAGGAGGACGCTTGATGAGCAAAGGCGTGCATTTCTGGCCCCTCGCTGTTGCATGGTCGTTGCTGACAGTGCAGCCAATTTCAGCCATGACGGTCATCGACCCCACCAACCTGGTGCAGAACACGCTGACAGCGGTTCGCACGCTGGAGCAGATCAATAACCAGGTCGAGCAGCTGCAGAACGAATCGCAAATGCTGGTCAATCAGGCACGCAACCTGGCGAGCCTCGATTACAACGTCCTTAACCGCCTGCATGCGTCACTGGCGAAAAGCGAGAAGCTGATCGCAGAGGCACGAGGGTTGGCCTACGACGTGCAGAGCCTCGACAGTGAGCTTGCTCGGCTGTACCCAGAGGAATATGCGTCCACCATCAGCGGCGATCAGATGTACCGGGACGCGCGTAAACGTTGGGCGTACACGCTCGATGGGCTGCACACCGCCATGCGTGTACAGGCCCAGGTCTCTGGCAACCTCGCCGACGACGAGAGGGCGTTAGCCGACCTGGTGGGACAGAGCCAGTCGGCCAGCGGCTCGCTGCAGGCCATGCAGGCCACCAACCAGCTGTTGGCGTTGCAGGCAAAACAGTCGATCCAGGCACAGCAGCTTCAGCTTACACAGGACCGTGCCGCCTCTTTGGAGCTTGCTCGGCAGGCGGCAGCCACCGAGCGTGCCCGCGAAATCCGCCGCCGGTTCTTGGGCGACGGCACGCCGTATACACCCTTTCCCGTCCGTTTTTACGGGAACTGACTGAAATGGCCATGCGCTATGTTTTGGTGTTGTGGACCGGACTGTTGGTCGCCTGCGACCAACCCTGGGATGGGCTGGCAGGCGATCCAATTCGGCGCGAGACGCAACACGCACTGCACATAGCTGTCGGCGGCAGGCCGAGTATGGCTACAGCCGAGGTGTATCGACACCGCTTTTTCAGCGGTAAGGGTGGCCCCGACGAATTCGGAACCCTAAGGCAACTGCCCGCGATTCCGCCGACATTCGATGGGCCCGTTGAGGTTTATCCCGATGAGAGCCGTAGGCCGCTTGCGCGTCAGGGGGTTGCCCATGAATGACGTCACGGTCATTGACCGGTTCCTCGATACGTTTTCCCGCTACATCGACTCGGGGTTCGGGCTGCTGCAAGGAGAAGTTGCCTACCTGACCGCCACGCTAGTGGCCATCGACATGACGATTGCCGGCCTGTACTGGGCGCTCGGCCATGCCTCAGGCCAGGGCGAGGATGTCATGGCGAAGCTGATCCGCAAGGTGCTCTACGTCGGTGCCTTCGCCTACATCATTGGCAACTTCAACCGGCTGGCTGGCATCGTCTTCAACTCCTTTGCCGGGCTGGGTCTGACGGCAACCGGCTCGCTCAGCATGGAGAGCTTTCTACACCCCGGGCAGTTGGCTAAGGCGGGTATCGATGCCGGTGCGCCGATCCTAGAGCAGATCGGCAAACTGACCGGCTTCCCCGAGGTGTTCGTCAATCTCGAACCCATCGTTATCCTGTTTCTGGCCTACCTGGTGGTCATTGTCTGTTTCTTCACCTTGGCCGTGCAGCTGTTCATCACCCTCATCGAGTTCAAGCTGACCACGCTTGCCGGGTTCGTGCTGGTGCCGTTCGCGTTGTGGAACAAAACGGCGTTTCTCGCCGAGAAGGTGCTCGGCAATGTGGTGTCCTCGGGCGTCAAGGTCCTGGTGCTGGCCGTAATCGTTGGCATCGGCACAGGTCTGTTCGCCGAGTTCCAGGTACATCCCGACGAGCCTTCCATTGATCATGCGCTGGTCGTCGTGCTGGCGTCACTGGCGCTACTCGCTCTGGGCATTTTCGGCCCTGGCATCGCGACCGGGTTGATCTCCGGAGGACCACAATTAGGTGCTGGGGCCATGGCCGGTGCTGCCCTTGGCACAGCCGGGCTGGCGGCGGGCGTCGGCGCCGCAGCGACCGGTGTAGGCACCGCAGTTGCCGCCGGGGCGCGTATGGCGTCCGGCGCAAAACTCGCAGCAGGCGCGCGCACGCTTGAAGGCCAGTTTGCAACAGCAGGCGGAGGAGCAGCCGCAGGTCACGCGGCTGCACCGAGCAACACCGCAAACGCCTTCACCAATACCAAGGCGCAACCTGCCTGGGCCAGGCGCCTGCAGCAGCGTCAGCAAATCAGCCATGCCGCTACCACCGTTGCGCACACGTTACGCGGCGGTGACGGCGGTGGCTCCGGCAGTGGGCCGAACCTGCGCGATGCAGATGGATAAGGGGGAGTCATGCGCTTCAAACGACCACGTGTGCGCTACGCCGAGACGCCGCAACCTGCTACACCATATCAAGCCGCTGGGCAGGCTTGGGATGAGCGCATTGGCTCGGCGCGCGTACAGGCGAAAAACTGGCGCCTCATGGCCTTTGGCTGCCTATCGCTTGCCCTGCTAATGGCGTGTGGTTTGGTTTGGCGCTCGGCACAGTCCATCGTCACGCCTTATGTGGTGGAGGTCGCTAGCAGCGGCGAGGTGCGGACGGTCGGCGAGGCCGCCATGCCCTACCGGCCATCCGATGCCCAGGTGGCCTACCACCTGGCGTGCTTCGTCACCCTGGTGCGCTCACTGTCGATCGACCCGATTGTCGTTCGGCAGAACTGGCTAGACGCATACAACTACACCACTGATCGCGGTGCCGCCGTGCTCAACGACTACGCACGCAACAAGGATCCGTTTGCCCGCGTCGGCAAGGAGTCTGTCACGGTGCAGGTGATCAGCGTAGTGCGGGCCAGCGATGCTTCATTCAACGTGCGCTGGACCGAGCAGCGCTTCGTCAACGGTGGGTCTGCCGGCACCGAACGCTGGAACGCAGTGATTTCCATTGTTCAGCAGACCCCGCGCACCGAACAACGTCTGCGCAAAAACCCGCTGGGTATTTACGTCAACGGGCTGTCTTGGAGCCGCGAACTGGATGCGTCTGAAGGAGCAAAGCCATGAACCTGTTCTGCCCCGCGGTTACGCTGTCGGCCATCGTACTGGCGTTGGCCGGTTGTGCGACTCAAGGCAAGCCGGCGCCGCGTATATCGCTCAACGAGCCCGTGCAGGCGCAACCGCTGCCCGAGCCGCCGAAGCCCATCGCAGTCGTCGAGGTACCGCAAGTGTTGCCGATGCCTGCGCAGATGAAACCTCTACCGGGCGCTGCCAATAACCAGACCTCGCCGGAGCCGGCCGATGAGAAGCGACGCGTTACCCAGGCGAACCGCGAGGCCCGAATGCCCCCTACCCGCGAGGGGTACATCAATGCCATCCAAGTCTGGCCGTACAGCGAAGGGGCGCTGTATCAGGTATATGCCGCGCCGGGGCGGGTCACGGTGATCGGGCTGCAGGAAGGAGAGGAGCTGGTGACAGTGGCCGCTGGCGACACCGTACGCTGGATCGTCGGCGATACGTTCAGCGGTGCTGGCGACGCGTTGCGCGTCAGTGTGTTGGTCAAGCCAATACGTTCGAACCTGAAAACCAACCTGGTGATTACAACCAGCCGGCGGACCTACCTGATCGAACTGACCTCTACCGAAAAAGCCTGGATGGCCTCGGTTTCCTGGAATTATCCGAAAGACCGGATGCTGGCGCTGCAGCGTCAGGCACGGGCCGCACAGGTTAGCGCACCGGTCGATGCCGGTCTTTCACTGGAGCGGATCCGCTTTCGCTATGTGATCAGCGGGAGCAACCCACCCTGGCAGCCGCTACGGGCCTTTGATGACGGCGAAAAGGTCTACATCCAGTTTCCCTCCGGCATCGCTCAGGGCGAACTGCCGCCCATGTTCGTGATTGGCGCGCAGGGCGATGGGCAATTGGTCAACTACCGCTTCCGCTCGCCGTACTACATCGTCGACCGGCTTTTCGGTGCAGCTGAACTGCGCCTGGGGGCAGACAAGGGCGACGTGGTGCGTATCGAGCGTACCGACGGTCTGCCGCGAGGGCGATAAGCATGAGCCAGGAAGACAATCCCGAGCGCTTAGCGCCACCGGTTGATAAGGTCCCGCCGGAAGCGGTGGCGTTGCGCGCTCAGCCACGTCCCGTCAAACGCTTGAGCCGGCGTACTCTGGCAGCGCTTGTAGGTGGACTCGCTGTCGCTGTGCTGGGTGCCACGATCTGGTCGCTGCGGCCTCCGGAGCGACGCGAACGTCACGGCCCGGCCGAGCTATACAACGTCGATCGCGTCTCTCGCTCCGAGGGGCTCGAGAGTTTGCCGACAGACTACTCTCAGCTACCGCCAACATCTTTGGCGCACCCTCCTGAACTGGGGCCTCCGCTTCCGGGCGACCTCGGGCCAGCCATCTTGAAGTTCCAGCGGCCCGCGGTACCCATATACACGCCAGCCGGCCAGGATCCCGCCGAGGCCGAGCGACTGGCGCGATTGAAAGAGGCCGAAGAGGCGGCTGGCTCATCGCTGTTTTTTCAAACCGACAGTCGGCGTTCTGCTTCAACTGCAAACGCCTCGTCAGAGCGAACGGCGCAAGCGTCCATGCTGGCGGCTTTTGATCCGCTGGCGACGGTGTCGAGCTCGGAAGTGGCGCAGCCAACCGATCCGATGGCTGTGCAGAATCGACAGCAGCAGAAGGAACAGTTCCTGCGTCCGGACACCAGGGCCACACGCAACACAGGGGACCTGCAGCTACCGGCATCGCCTTATCAGGTTATGGCGGGCACGGTCATCGCCGGCGCGCTGGTGACCGGCATAAAGTCTGATCTTCCAGGCGACATCATCGGTACCGTGACTGAGCCGGTCTACGACACGGCAACGGGTAAGCACCTACTCATCCCGCAGGGTTCGAGGATACTTGGACGTTACAACAGCCAGGTCAGCTACGGGCAGAGCCGCGTGCAGGTGGTGTGGAACCGCATCATCCTGCCGGACACCAGTTCGCTGACGCTGGATAATTTGATCGGCACCGACCCGGCCGGCTACGCCGGCCTGGAGGATGGGACCGACTGGCATTGGAATCGCGTCTTCGCCGGCGCTGCGTTGACCACGCTGCTTGGTATCGGCGCCGAGCTGGCAGCACCGGAAAACCGACAGGACGGAGACCGCGTCATCATCGCTGGTCGCGATGGCCTTCAAGACAGCGTCAATCAGGTGGGCCAGGAAATGACCCGGCGCAATATGAACATCCAGCCGACATTGACCGAACGACCAGGCTTGCCGGTGCGCATCATCGTTAACCGGGACTTGGTGCTGCGACCTTACCAACCCTTGTTCTTTAACAGTGGAGGATCACGATGAGCGCGACGCGCAAGCTGAGACTGGGGCCGCTGCCTAAGACTGAGAACACCAAGCTGACCTTTCTCTGTCCTGCAAGTCTTAAGGCCGATCTAGACCGTTACGCCTCGATGCACGTGGAGACATATGGCGAGCCGGTTGATGCGGTAACCCTCATCCCGTACATGCTGGAGGCCTTCATGGCAGGGGACCGCGGGTTCAAACGTGAGGCAAACCGCTCTAGATCCTCGTCGCTTTCTACGCCGAGCGCTCAGAGCACTTGAAGCCCGCCGTTGCGCAAGGCATAGCGGGGCTTGAGGTTGTAGCTGCATCAAATCCTCGCGAGTACCCACTGGACTCGTGGCTCAGGTCCGTACCTATGCGTCCAGAGAGCGCAAGCCTGTCGGTTGGTGGCCGGAATGATCATCCATGCCGCACGCAACCCGTGCCACTCGGTCGATAAAACGATCCAATGGTGCTGACGGCTCGCTATTGCGACGGACCAAGTAGGTGGTCAGCTTGCTCTGGCCCGCCAGGGGACGGGTGGCGATGTCCGGATTGTGGAGCTCTGAAATTCGCGGCAGGCTGGAGAACCCCAGACCGTAACCGGCGGCTACCAACGCGATCATCAGATCGAGGGTTGGGACACGCTCCGCGATGGTCAGTCTGGGCGCAATAGGCCGTAGTACGAGCTGTAGCTGCTGCCAGAACCCTTCGCAGACTTGAGGCTCGCAAAGCACCAATGGGTGCCCGGCGAGTTCCTCCAGCGGAATCTCGCGGTGGGCGAGCAATTGGTGGCGTGCTGGCAGGGCAACGACAAGCGGGTCATGCCATACGGGCACGGCCAGCAGCCCGTCAGCCTGGTATGTGGTTTGCGACAGACCGACATCGAACAAATCGTCCAGCAGGCCTCTGGTCTGCATCGCAGACGGCACTTCGCGCAGGAAGATTTCGATGTCGGGGTCTTCCTCGCGGCACAGCGCGAGCAGCGACGCCAGCCGCGATTGCGGGACGCCGTCGGACAGGGCAATACGGAGCTGACCTCGGTAACCCGAAGCGGCGCCTTTCACGCTCGCTTTGGCCTGTTCTACGACCGCAATGACACGCCGGGCTTCCTGCAACAGGACCGTGCCGGCCCAGGTGAGACGCGTTCGGCGCGTTGTGCGTTCGAACAGCTGCACACCCAAACGGTACTCCAAGTCCTTGATGGTCCGCGACAAGGGCGATTGCTCCATATGCAAACGTTCGGCAGCCCGTGCGAAATGCAGCTCCTCGGCGACGGCCACGAAACAGCGAAGATGACGAAGCTCCAACTTGCACCTCCAGCTAGGTCAATGGTTGGTTTTAGGTTGGACTGTGCGCGGCCAGGCTCGCTGACGACGAAGGTTGAGAATCTGAAGTAGTGCGCCGAGTAAGGCGATCAAGCCGGCACAGGCGGCCAGCGTCCAGGTGGGCATCTGTAGCAGCAGGACGAAGCCACCCGCGGCCGCACCTATGGCGCTGCCCAGGTACAGCGCCGATTCGTTGAGCGCGATGGCAAGGTTGCCGTCGCCGTGTGCCTGCCTGGCCTGTATCAGTTCGTTGTTCTGCGGTACCTGCAGGGCCCAACCTACGGCTCCCCATGCCATGATCGGCAGCATGACCAGCCACGTGCCGAGCGTGGCCGCAACCGGTATGAGGAACAAGGAGGCCGAGAGGATGACCATAATGGCGAAGACCAGCACGGGCCCCCTGACTCGATCGACAACCGGGCCTACCAGAAAGCTGCCGAGCACGCCGCCGATGCCCCAGATCCAGAGATAAGGCGTTACCGAGCGGACTGCACCGAGTTCCGGGTCGGCGAGCAGTGGAGCAATAAAGGTATACATGCCCAGACTGGCAACGGCAGCTAGTAGGGAAATCAGAAGGATGGTCATCACGTGCCCATCGGCAAGGATCCTGAGCTTTTGTCCCAGGGAGCTGGTGGGCGTCGCTTGCAGCCTCGGCAACATCAATACCAGGCCCGCAAAAGCTAACAACCCCAGCAAGGTGACGAGCCAAAGTGCAGCTTGCCAGCCGAAGCTGTCTGCAGTTATCAAACCCACTGGAACACCCAGCACAACGCCGCTTGCCATGCCTCCCATAATGATGGCGATCGACTTTCCGCGCCGCTCGGGCGATGAGAGCGCTGCTGAGGCGCCGATGCCCATGGCGAGGTAGACGCCAGCGCCTATTCCGGCTAGGGCCCGCCAGATCACTAGTTCGGTAAACTCTGCTGCGAGGGCGCTGGCCGCGTTTGCCAGAACGAACAATCCAAGGGCAAACAGCAAACCGGTGCGTTGATGATCGGGCGGGGTCAGCGCAACGAAAAGCGGCGAGCCAAGGCCATAGGCAAGGGTAAAGGCGGTCACCAGCTGCGCAGCCACAGCGACCGAAACGGAAAAGGAGGCCTCAATTAGCGGAATCAGGCCTGCTGTGACATAGGAGGCCATGCCCAGCGCAAATGCACCGAGTGCGATCAGGTAGATGGGAAGTTGCTTGTTGGGATACGGGGTATTCATAGTATCGCCGCTCCATGAAGAAGGCTGGACGCGGCCGTCGGACCGCGTCGCGCTGAGTTAAAGATCGAGGCTGACATCCTGTTCGGTCAGCCAGGTGTTCAGGCCAACCGCCAGCTCCATGCCCATTCGGTCGTACATGGGCGAGGTGTCGCCAACGGGTCTCTCCAGGGTGCGCTTGACCTGCGATGCATCGAGAAGGGCTCGCACAGGTGCATCCTTGTCGGCCATGATCTGGGTGAGCGAGGTGCGAAGCGCCTGCTCGTAAGCAGGATCCTGCGTCGAGGGGTAGGGGCTCTTGACCCGATCGCTGATCGATTCGGGCAATAGGTCACGAGTCGCCGCACGCAAGATGCTCTTTTCGCGGCCGTCGAAGGTCTTCATTTCCCAAGGAATATTGAATGCGTACTCGACAAGCCTGTGGTCACAGAAGGGGACCCTGACCTCAAGACCGACGGCCATGCTCATCCGGTCCTTGCGATCAAGCAGTGTCTGGACGAAGCGGGTCAGGTTGACGTAGCTCATCTGGCGCATGCGCCGATCCGTTTGCTCCTCCGACGGCAGTACTGGGGTTTCGCTGAGCGCCTGACTGTAGCTGTCCTGTACGAACCCGGGCAGGTCTAGCTGATGTAGCAGCGCCGGGTCGAAGAGGGTCTTGCCGTCGAAGTATTTGCCAGTCACAGACACCAGCCAGGGAAAGGTCTGGGCCTGGATCGCCGCGGGGTCGTGGAACCAGCGGTAGCCCCCAAAGACCTCGTCCGCGCTTTCTCCGGACAGTGCAACGGTGGAGTGCTGGCGCACTTCCTGGAACAGCCGATAGAGCGATGGCCACATGTCGCCCCAGAAGGCAGGCGGTAGATCGAGCGCCTCGATGAGTCGATGGCGAAGCGCCGGATCGGCCAGCTCTCGGCTGTCCAGGACGATCTCGTGATGACTGCAGTGGATACGCTCAACCAAGTCGCGAACGAAGGGCGCATCAGGCGTGCCCCTGACTGCATCGCTGGCAAAACTGCTGCCGTGATCGAGAAAATCGACCGAGAACGAGTGAATGTTTTCCTTGCCTTCAGCAAGCAGTTTTCTGGACGCCAAGGCGGTGATGATCGACGAATCGAGACCACCGGATAACAGGCTGCACAGGGGTACATCCGAAACGACTTGCCGCTGCACGATATCTTCCAGGAGATCTCGCGTATGCCGGACGGTCTGGTCAAGCGTATGACCATGCTCACGAGCCTCGAGTCGCCAATAACGGTGTCGTGTGAGGCCCTGACGATTGATGCGGACGACCTCGCCAGGCAAGACTTCACGCATGCCGTCATACACTGCATGGCCCGGAGTTTTGACCATCTCCAGGATCTCACGCAGCCCGTCGGCCCTTACGGTACGGGGCACGAGCGGGTTGGCTAACAGGGCCTTGGGTTCGGACCCAAACACCACCCCGTCGACCGTCTCGTAGTAATAAAGCGGCTTCACGCCCATCCGGTCACGAACCAGCAGTAGTTCCTGCGTTGTGAGGTCCCAAACCGCGAAGGCATACATCCCGTTGAGCCGCTCGACGAATCCCTCTCCCCATTCTAGGTAGGCGCGCAGGACCACTTCAGTGTCGCTGAGGCTTTCGAAACGATGGCCGCGTCCTTTCAGCTCGGCGCGCAGTTCACGAAAGTTGTAGGCCTCACCGCTGTAGGTGATCGCCGCCGCTTCTAACCCGTCGTCGCGTCGAGCCAGCATGGGCTGCCGACCACCTTCCAGGTCGATTATTGACAACCTTCGATGGCCAAAGCCGATTGGACCCGTTATCCAGATCCCCTCGGCGTCGGGCCCCCGATTTGCCATCGTCTCGGTCATGCGCTTCAGCGTATTGCGTTGCGCCTGCATGTCCTGGCTGTAGGACAGCCATCCAACTATTCCACACATGTGGTTCTCCTGCTGATATCCATTAGCCGAGGCTTTCCAGGTCGCTGCCCTCGACGAGCAAGGCGCGCTGAGCGCCACGGTTGTAACGGGCCGCGGCAGGGGTGAGCGCGCGATGCTCCAGTTGATTGAGCAATTCCTGTAGCTCGACGGCGTCGTCCAGGCTGGCGAATGGGTGGGGAGGCGGCTGGCGCCGCACGACCCAGTCAAGGACCTGTTGGCAGAACTCAGAAAGCTTGTGCAGGGTCTCGAGTCCCGACTGGCTGGGAGAGAGTCGGAGCTCGTGCAGCACGAGTTCCGTGCCGTCGATATCCCGCATCCAGATCCGCAGATGGTCATGATCCCAGCGCGGCGTATCGAAGGTCAGTCGCGCATGGATAAGCTGGTCTTCCCAATCGACAAAGCTGAAGTCGACGGTGCGTTGGCGAACGACGTTGACAAAGCTGCTATAGCCGGTGACCGGCGCGGAACCAAGGACAGCGGTCAGCTGCACGGTGTCGAGGACCGCAAGTCCAGATACCGAAAAGTCTGACCGGATACCCAGAACGCCATCCGGCCGCAGCGGACCCGCAGTCGGGCATACCCAGCGCAGCAGATCCAACGCATGAATCGCTTCACTGGTAACTCCGCAAGTGGGCCGGTAGTCATTGATGCGATCCTTGCCCCAATAGAAGCTGGCACGTACCAATTCCCACCCATGGCGGGCAACCCATTCACGCAAGATCTGCGTCGCCTGCGAATAGCGCTCAATCAAATTCAGCGCGAATCCGCCGACACCGCTGAGCGCGTCTTGGACGCCATTCAGCGCGTCAGTGGGTGTGGCGAGCGGCTTTTCGCAGACGACAAAGCCTTGGTAGCCCGCAAGCTGGCGCAATACATCGGCGTGACTTATATCGTTGGCACTGACCACTACGATATCGGGTGTGAAATGCTGGAGCGCACTGTCAATGCAGGCGAAGTAACGCAGTGGCGTAGCTTTCTGACGTCGTCCGACATATGCGATAGAGGTCGAAACACCGGCTCGGTTTGTGACATGTTCGAATGCTTGGCGAAATCGCTGTCCGGCGTAGCCCAAGCCAATAATCAACACGTTCATGCTGACGCCCCCTGGCGAAGCAGGAGGCCCTCGCCTGTTGGGCAGAAGCCAAGACGTTCGTACAGCCCGGATGCGCCTGCTGTAGTCTGGAGCGCTACCGTTGCAACGTCCCGGTTGCCAAACCAGCGAAGCAGATGATTCATGAGCTGAGTTGCGATGCCGTGCGCCCTCCATTGCGGATCAACCACAACCGACTGGATCCATCCGGACAGACCGTTAGCATTTGCAGCGGTGGGCGCCCTGAGATCGATGATTCCAGTAGCACAGCCGGCGACTTGCCGAGTTTCACAGTGCTCAGCTACGAGCACCTGTACACTGTCATGTACCCCTAGGTGCGCGGCTAGCCAGTGCTTATACGCCGTACGCCATCTTTCAGAGTCCGTCTGGCTGCGGCTGGCGTAAATGGCCGACGTACCGTCCAGCAAGAAGGACCTCAGTTCTATCAGCCACTCGATGTCCTCCTGCGTCGCGTTTCGCACGGTGAACGATAAGTTGTTCATCAGGCCACCTCCGAAGTGAAGGTTTTGGATGCCAAAGGGATCGCAAAATGGTCGAAGGTTTCGCGCAGGCAAACGGCTAGATTCTCGATCTGGGCTTGGCTGTGGTTGGGCGTTGCGTTAACCCGAAAGCGCTCCGTACCGACCGGCACAGAGGGGTAGTTAATTGGTTGGAGATAGACCCCGTGTGTATGTAGAAGCCGCAGGGCGGCAACTTTGCAGCGCTCGGCGTCGCCGACCAATACCGGCAATACGTGCGTCTGCGAGCAGGGCATGACGGGAATGTCGTGTTGTTTCAAACGCTCGCGCAATAAAGCGGTATTGATCTGTAGCTTCTGGCGCTCGTCATCGCTGGACTTGAGATGCTCGACGCTTGCCAGGCAGCCAGCCGTGACGGCAGGAGGAAGGGACGTGGTAAAGATGAAGCCTGTCGCAAAGGAACGTACTGCGTCCACGATGACACGGGTCGAGGCGATGTAACCACCGATCACGCCGATGGCCTTGGCCATGGTGCCTTGGATGATGTCGATCTTGTCGATCTTGTCGACCAGGTCGAGCTCGGCAGCGATGCCGGCCCCTCGAGCGCCGTACATGCCGACCGCATGAACTTCATCGAGATAGGTCAGCGCGTTGAAGCGCTTGGCAACTTCCACGATGTCGGCAATCGGTGCGATGTCGCCGTCCATCGAGTAGATCGACTCGAACACAACCAGCTTCGGTTGACCAATTGGATAGCGGGACAGTATCTGGGCCAGGTGTTCCACGTCATTATGGCGAAACACCTGCCGTTCATTCGGTGTTGCTCGGATGCCGTTGACGATCGATGCGTGATTCAGCGCATCGCTGATCACGACACAATCGGGGATTTGCCTCAGCAGGCATTGGAGGGTGGCGTCGTTCGAGCCAAAGCCGGTCGGGAAAACCAGTGCCGCTTCTTTATCGTGCCAGTCGGCAAGACTCGCCTCGAGTCGCTCATAAAGCTCGTAGGAGCCACCTATGTTGCGCGAACCGCCTGAGCCAGCGCCGTACGTTTCCAATGCCAGGTGCATCTGCTCGCGTACGGTCGGGTGCTGCGACATTCCTAGGTAGTCGTTGCTGCACCACACAACGACCGGATCCGGCTGCTCGCCGTTCAGCTTGGCGAACGGATACTGGCCGCAGATGCGACTGAGAGTGGTGAAGGTGCGGTACTGGTTGGAGGACTTCAGTAACTCCAATTGCTGACGAAGCAATGATTGGTACATCCGAATATCTCCTGAACGATCAAGCCGCTCGATGCCGGCCAGCTGGCTGGAACGGGGCATTGGCGACGAGGAGTTATTCTTAATCCCGCTTCAATGGGGTTACAATTTGACCTCTTATACTATTACTGGAGAGTAATTGGATGAGCGCTCCTCGCAGCCTTGAGCGAAACCGGGCGGAGCTGGCTAACTTTCTGCGAAGCCGCCGTGAACGTATTTCTCCACAGGACGCGGGCTTGCCTTCTGGTGCAAGACGGCGGACTCCCGGGGCTTCGACGGGAGGAAGTCGCAGCCCTCGCCGGGGTAGGCCTGTCTTGGTACACCTGGCTGGAGCAGGGGCGAGAGATCAGCGTATCTGCGACTTTCCTCGAAAATCTGTCGCGCACATTGAAGCTGGACGCCACCGAAAGACGGCATCTTTTTTTGCTGGCGCATCAGAGGCTCCCGCCAGAGCCGGGCAAAACCTGGTGTGTCGTGCCACCGCTCGTTCATCGGTTGATGGCCGATCTCCCAATGCGTCCGGCGTACGTCCTCAATCTTCGCTGGGATGTGCTGGCTTGGAACGCGGCTGCAGATAAGGTCTTCGCTTTCTCGAGCGTTCCGACAGAGCGGCGCAACTTCCTTTGGCTGTTGTTCACCGCATCTTCGATGCGCGCATTGCTCGACCCGTGGGAGGATCAGGCCTTGCAAATGCTATCGAGTTTTCGCCGTGATTTCGTCAGGGCAGCCGAGGACCCCGACATTGGAGCATTGGTTAAAGATTTGGAGAAGATCGATACCGATTTCAGGACCTGGTGGCGGCAACAGGATATTCATGGACCCTGCCAGGGCATCCGGAATTTTCAGATCGACGGGATCGGCAAGGTGGTGTTCGATCACACCTCACTCACGATCGATGTCGACCGTGACTTGCGGCTTGTCTACTATGCGGCGAAAGACGGGCAGGTACAAAGCCGGCATTTTGAGCGATGGCTGACGACCTCGAGCGGAAACGCGATCGGCGTGTAGCAGGCCTTTACCCAATACTTGGGGTAAGTGAGGTAGGCGGGTCGCACAGAGTACATGGTTACTAAGACTCCGGTGTACGCCGAATTCAAACAAGCTTCAACGATACGGTGTTTCTCTCATCAGGCTGTCGGACCGCTTTGCAGCATTACGTACTTAACCGCGGGGCTTGTAAAGGCGCACGAAGCCGATGATCCGAACTGGCCTGAGAGGCTATGAAAAGGCTGGAGCTACATGGGTAGGTTAGGCCAACCGCTGATGGTTGTTGCGAACATCGGCCTGCCTAATTTACTCAAGCGGCATGGCTCCTATAAAGCCTTTGAAAAGGTAAATGATCAAGTTACCAATGCTACCGGAAAACAGTAATTTTTTTTAGAGCTAGTCTTTCTGACTTGCCAGCGCATTTCGGTCACTATGTTTTGCAGCGACGTTGTTACGTCAAATCCATAAAATCTTGACAGCAAGGATGCCAAGTCGTTAGATACTGTCCCAGTTTCTGACGAGGCCTCGAAAAAGCGGGTCGATCAACGGACCGCTGTCCACTATGGGATCGAACAATTGCGGGTTTCTTGTCCAGTCAGTGAACAAGCCAATAATAAGAGTATGTATCGAGATTGCAGCCATTCGAGGTGTAACACCTTGCTGCAGTATCTCAATGTTGCTGGCAAATATCTGCTCGCATTGATCAATAAGCTGAATTATCAAGAAATTGTGGCGAGCTTCCGCTCGCGATAAGCTCGTCGGTGAACTCGCAGCGATGCAGAAGAATTTTCATGACGCGGCTTTTTTGCTGGTCTATCGCCAGAGCATTTAGGCCTTCTACACATAAATCCCGTAATGAGCGCAACGAATGTTGTGAAGAATTATCATTGGTCACTCCCATTATTTTCTCAGGCGATATTCGAACCTGGTCGAGTAGTTGGTTTAATAGGTCGGATTTGTTTTCGAAATGCCAATAAACTGCGCCACGCGTTACGCCCGCATCATGGGCAATCTGGCTGAGACTCGTTCGTGTCACTCCGTTAGCTAGAAAGAGCCGCTCCGCAGATGCGAGAAGTGCCGTCCGAGTTTTTTTGGCGTCTTCTTTTGTTCGTCGCATTGTTTCTCTCAAACTTTTCTCTACTGGTCGTACCACTAGGCAGTTGTAATTGTGTTCCTGACGACAGGTGATTGCCTCAGCCTAGCGGTTAGTCACCCTACGAAACTCAGCAAAATGCCCGCGGCGACCGCCGAGCCAATGACGCCCGCTACGTTAGGCCCCATGGCATGCATGAGCAAGAAGTTCTGCGGGTCCGCCTCTAGCCCCAATTTATTGGACACTCGCGCCGCCATTGGCACTGCCGATACACCGGCCGACCCAATCAGCGGATTGATCTTGTTTGTGCTGAAGATGTTCATGACCTTCGCCATCAGCACACCCGCCGCCGTACCACCACAGAACGCAACCATTCCAAGCAGCAAGATCCCAAGCGTTTTCATCTGCAGGAAGGCTTCAGCGGACAGCTTGGAGCCGACAGTCAGCCCCAGCGCAATGGTCACGATATTAATCAGCGCATTGCGCGAGGTATCGGCCAGACGATCCACGACACCAGCCTCGCGCAACAGGTTACCAAACGCGAACATGCCCACCAACGGCGCTGCGTCAGGCAGCAGCAAGCCAACCATCAGCGCAAGCATGAGCGGGAACACAATCTTTTCTGTCTGACCGACATGGCGCAGCTGCGTCATGACAATGGCGCGCTCCTCCTTCGTCGTCAGGGCGCGCATGATGGGTGGCTGAATCAACGGAACCAGCGCCATGTAAGAGTAGGCTGCGACAGCAATCGGCCCCAGCAGATGCGGCGCGAGTTTGGCCGTAACGAAGATTGAGGTCGGGCCGTCCGCACCGCCAATGATCGCAATCGACGCCGCTTCACGCAGGGTGAACTCCATTCCCGGAATACCCATCGATGCTATCCCCAATGCTCCGAGCAACGTCGCGAAGATACCGAACTGCGCTGCCGCACCGAGCAACAGTGTCTTGGGGTTAGCCAGCATTGGCCCGAAGTCGGTCATGGCACCGACGCCCATGAAGATCAACAGCGGGAACACACTGGTCGGTAGACCGACTTCATAGAACAGGTGGAGGATGCCAGCACCCTCGGCCATGTTGGCGACGGGAATATTGGCGAGCACACCGCCGAATCCAATCGGGATCAGCAACAAGGGCTCAAACCCCTTGCGAATCGCCAGATAGATCAATGTCAGGCACACCACGATCATCAGCAGCTGACCAGGCTCTATGTGATAGAGACCGGTGCTGTGCCACAGCTTGAGCAACTTATCCATGCCGCACTCCTTAAGCGATCATCAGCAGGCTGTCGCCCACCGACACAGCGTCGCCGACCTTGACGTTCACAGCTGAGACGGTGCCGGCCTTGAATGCACGGATTTCAGTTTCCATCTTCATGGCTTCGAGGATGATCACCAGATCTCCTTCCTGAACCATCTGACCGGGCTGTACGAGGACTTTGAAGATGTTGCCGGCTAACGGCGCCGGCTGAGGTTCGCCCGTACCTGCGGCCGGCGCAGCAGCCGCTGGTGCTATGCCTGATTCGCCGCCAACAGGCTTGATTCCCTCGATGTCGCCGCCGTCGTTGACCTGTACGACGAACGACTTGCCGTTGACCTCGACGGTATAGACCTCGGGTGCGCCCGCTTCGCGTGGCGCCTGCTGCTTGCCGGTCGGCACCGGCTCGAAAGCAGCGGCATTACCGCGGTTCTCCAAAAACTTCAGGCCGATCTGAGGAAACAGCGCATACGTGAGGACGTCATCGATCTCGTCCTCGGCCAGCTTGATGCCTTTTTTTTGCGCCAGCCCTTTTAGCTCGGCCGTCAGCTTGTCCATTTCTGGCTGCAGCAGATCAGCAGGGCGGCAGGTGATGACCTCTGCACCGTCGAGCACGCGTTGCTGCAGTTCGGCATTGAAGGGAGCAGGCGCGGCGCCGTACTCGCCTTTGAGGATGCCGGCGGTTTCCTTGGTGATGGATTTGAAGCGCTCGCCGGTAAGCACATTAATCACGGCTTGAGTTCCGACAATCTGCGAAGTCGGCGTCACCAACGGAATGAAACCGAGGTCTTCGCGAACGCGAGGAATCTCGGCGAGCACTTCATCGAACTTGTCGAGCGCACCCTGCTCCTTCAGTTGGCCTTCCATATTGGTCAGCATGCCACCCGGCACCTGTGCCACGAGGATCCGCGAGTCGACGCCCTTGAGCGTGCCTTCGAATTTCGCATATTTCTTGCGCACTTCACGGAAGTACGCAGCGATCTCTTCAAGCAGCAACAGATCGAGCCCGGTGTCCCGCTCGGTGCCCTGGAAAATAGCCACCACCGACTCGGTTGGCGAATGTCCATAAGTCATCGAGAGCGAGGAAATGGCGGTATCAACGTTGTCGATGCCCGCCTCGACAGCCTTGAGAATGGCCGCAGTGGACAGGCCCGCCGTGGCGTGACACTGCATATGGATCGGAATGGATAGGCTTGCCTTCAAACGCGAAACCAGCTCAAAAGCCATGTAAGGCGTGAGAATGCCAGCCATGTCCTTGATCGCCACCGAGTCGGCGCCCATATCCTCGATCTGCTTGGCCAGGTCGACCCACATCTCCAGAGTATGTACAGGGCTAGTGGTGTAGGAAATCGTGCCCTGTGCGTGCTTGCCCTGCTGCTTGACCGCTCGCAGAGCGGTCTCCAGGTTGCGCGGATCGTTCATAGCATCGAACACACGGAACACGTCAACGCCGTTGATCGCCGCGCGCTCAACGAACTTTTCCACCACGTCATCGGCGTAATGCCGATAGCCCAGCAGGTTCTGGCCACGCAGCAGCATTTGCTGCCGGGTGTTAGGCATCGCCTTCTTCAGTTCTCGAATGCGCTCCCAAGGGTCTTCACCGAGATAGCGAATACAGGCATCGAAAGTCGCCCCACCCCAGGATTCGACGGACCAGAAGCCAACCTGATCCAGCTTGCCGGCAATCGGCAGCATGTCTTCAAGACGAACGCGGGTGGCCAGAATGGATTGGTGCGCATCACGAAGCACCACATCGGTAATGCCGAGCGGTTGTTTGACAGATGTCATGAGGGGAACTCCCTGTTCTGAATCAACCACGACGAGCGCGGTGCTGATGGATAGCGGTCTGGATTGCCGTAATGACATCGGCATCCACTTCAGCCACAGCGGGCTTGCTGGAAGCCAACTGAGCGGAGGGCGCACTGTCGAAGCGGCCAATCACAACAGACATCAGGCGAATGCAGGCAATCAACAGAACGAGGAAAACAAAAACGGAACCTAAGCCGAACAGCATAAGTTCAACGCCTTCCCAGAGAAGCTGGTTAGAGGTCATAACGGAGACCGCCTGGTTAAGTTCAAATTAAAGAGCAACCATGTCGATCTTGGCCTTGGCCGCTGACTCGCGGAACCCAGCGATCTGATCGAAGCTCAGGTAGCGGTAGACGTCTGCTGCCATGGTGTCGATCTGCGCGGCGTACACCATGTACTCTTCGACAGTCGGCAGGTGGCCTAGAATCGAAGCGACCGCTGCCAGCTCGGCAGATGCCAGGTACACGTTGGTCGCGTCGCCCAGGCGGTTGGGGAAGTTACGGGTCGAAGTGGAGACTACCGTCGAACCGGTTTCCACGCGTGCCTGGTTACCCATGCACAGCGAGCAGCCCGGCATTTCAAGGCGCGCACCGGCGCGGCCGTAGATGCCGTAGTAGCCTTCCTCGGTCAGCTGATGCTGGTCCATCTTGGTCGGCGGCGACAGCCACAGACGGGTCGGCAGGGAGCCTTCGACCTTGTCCAGCAGCTTGCCGGCAGCACGGAAGTGACCGATGTTGGTCATGCACGAACCGATGAAGACTTCGTCGATCTTCTCGCCCTGTACGCTGGAGAGCAGACGGGCATCGTCCGGGTCGTTCGGTGCGCAGAGAACCGGCTCGGTGACTTCGGACAGGTCGATCTCGATAACTTCGGCGTACTCGGCGTCAGCATCGGCAGTCAGCAGCTGAGGGTTGGCCAGCCAGGCTTCCATGGCCTGAGCGCGGCGCTCGAGGGTACGGGCATCGCCGTAGCCTTCGCTGATCATCCAGCGCAGCAGGGTGATGTTGGACTGCAGGTATTCGGCAATCGCCGCTTCCGGCAGCTTGATGGTGCAGCCCGCGGCAGAGCGTTCGGCCGAGGCGTCGGAGAGCTCGAAGGCTTGCTCTACGGTCAGCTCGTTCAGACCTTCGATTTCGAGAATGCGCCCAGAGAAGATGTTCTTCTTGCCCTTCTTCTCGACGGTCAGCAGGCCTTTCTGGATGGCGTAGTAGGGGATTGCATGGACCAGATCGCGCAGCGTGATGCCAGGCTGCATCTTGCCTTTGAAGCGAACCAGTACCGACTCCGGCATATCCAGCGGCATGACGCCGGTGGCAGCGGCGAAGGCCACCAGGCCGGAACCGGCCGGGAAGCTGATGCCGATCGGGAAGCGGGTGTGCGAGTCGCCACCGGTGCCGACGGTGTCGGGCAGCAGCATGCGGTTCAGCCAGCTGTGGATGATGCCGTCACCCGGACGCAGGGACACACCGCCACGGTTCATGATGAAGTCCGGCAGGGTGTGGTGCGTGGTGACGTCGATCGGCTTCGGGTAGGCCGCGGTGTGGCAGAACGACTGCATTACCAGGTCAGCCGAGAAGCCCAGGCAAGCCAGGTCTTTCAGCTCGTCGCGGGTCATCGGGCCGGTAGTGTCCTGGGAACCGACGGTGGTCATCTTCGGCTCGCAGTAGGTGCCCGGACGAACGCCTTTGCCTTCCGGCAGGCCGCAGGCACGGCCAACCATCTTCTGCGCCAGGGTGAAGCCTTTGTTGCTCTCGGCGGGGGCTTTCGGCTTCTTGAACAGGTCGGATGGGCCCATGCTCAGTTCGGCGCGGGCCTTTTCGGTCAGGCCGCGACCAATGATCAGCGGAATACGGCCGCCAGCGCGAACTTCGTCGAGCAGGACGTCTGTTTTCAGCAGGAAGGTAGTGACCAGCTCGTCACTGCCGTGGCGGCGGACTTCACCCTTGTAGGGGTAAACGTCGATCACATCGCCCATGGCCAGGTCGGAACAGTCGAACTCGATCGGCAGGGCGCCTGCGTCTTCCATGGTGTTGTAGAAGATCGGCGCGATCTTGGTGCCGAAGCAGAAGCCGCCTGCACGCTTGTTCGGTACGTTCGGGATGTCGTCGCCGAAGAACCACAGCACCGAGTTGGTAGCGGACTTACGCGAAGAACCTGTACCAACCACGTCACCGACATAAGCAACCGGGAAGCCTTTGGTCTTCAGCTCTTCCATCTGCTTGAGCGGGCCAACCGAGCCAGGAACGTCGGGAGTGATGCCGTCGCGAGCCATTTTCAGCATGGCCAGGGCGTGCAGCGGGATGTCCGGGCGCGACCAGGCGTCAGGCGCGGGGGAGAGGTCGTCGGTGTTGGTTTCGCCGGTGACCTTGTATACGGTCAGGCTAATCTTTTCGGCGACCGGGGCGCGGTTCTTGAACCATTCGCCCTCGGCCCAGGACTGCAGAACGGCTTTGGCGTTGGCATTGCCAGCCTTGGCTTTCTCGGCGACGTCGTGGAAGGCGTCGAACATCAGCAGGGTGTGCTTCAGTTGCGCTGCGGTGGTATCGGACAGTTCCGGATCGTCCAGTAGGTCGACCAGCGTGACGATGTTGTAACCGCCCTGCATGGTACCCAGCAGTTCGACAGCGTGCTGCTTGCTGATCAGCGGAGAAGCGGCTTCACCCTTGGCGATGGCGGCGAGGAAGCCGGCCTTGACGTAGGCGGCTTCATCCACGCCCGCCGGAACGCGGTTGGTGATCAGGTCGAGGAGAAATTGCTCTTCGCCAGCTGGCGGGTTCTTCAGAAGCTCGACCAGGCCTGCGGTCTGCTCGGCGTTCAGGGGCAAGCCGGGAAGTCCTTGGCTGGCGCGTTGTTCGAGTAGGATTCGATAAGCTTCGAGCACAATGTTCTCTCATGCGGGCCCTGAAAGCAGGCCGGATAGTCGGGTTAAGTTGTGAAAGCCGAAAGGGCAGAGCAAGCCGGGCGTTATAAAACGAATAAGGCTGATCTTGCAGCCTGCTGCGCTTAGAACTGTTCAAGCAGATTTCTAAAACATGTACAAAATATCAAAAAGCGTGCAGAAAGTAAGTTGCACGCGATTCGTTGTCAAACGCAAATTTGCTAAAACGAACCCGCTGTGAACCGAGAATTGACGCGCGCCGCAGCAAGGCGAATGCCGAGGTGGTTGTTTATATCTGTGCCGATGGACGATGCACAATGACTTTGATAGGCAGTCCTGTGTGTCGGAAAAGGCGCGGTGAAAGCTGGGTGCCTATTCTTGGCTCGGGGACTTTCTTAGCGGCCGGGTTGCTTGCCGCAGCGAGTTGGGTGACCGTCAAAAAAGCCCGCTGCTGTCAGCCTGCGATAATCGATGACCTCATTTGGGGAGGTCAATGAACGCCGGGTTTTGCCAATGACAGCTGCAGCTATCCCAGGCGTTTGTGACGCGCCCAGACGATCCCGCCAACTCTGAAGATTGCTGGTTCGCCGATGCCAGGTTGGGCTAGCTAAACGGACGCGAGCATCGCTTCGTCATGCGTGCGCTCATAAATTCCGCTCTGTCTGTTTTTCGATTTTCATCGCCTTGATGGCTACGAATTTGGACGTCGGTGTATGGCTTGCTTCACCGAAGCTGCCAAGCGGTACCGATGGATTGGTCTCGCGTCCGCCTGGCCCACGGGGTGCCGTAGGCGAGAAGACTGAAACCATGCACCTTCCGATCGACGCCGTCGTCCGAGAGCGCGACCTTCCACAACTTCTCCATTCTCGAACCCGAGCCGTGGAATGTCGCGCGGACTGACAAGCACAACCTCGCGCAACGCAGGGTCTGCAAGATGAGGTCCGGCGTCTGGCCGTCGCGGCTGGTCGTTTCCGTCAACAGGTCCAATGGCAGTGGATGATGCTTGGACTGAGCACGAACGCTCGCGGTGTTCCAGATTCGGCATACCGCATCGGTTTCCAGTCCAGGGCGGGATTCAAGCCGCGACTGCGCAACGCGTGATCGAGTGATTGCCGAAAATGCATGCCGCTCCACAACGTGGCGAGCGGAAGCTTCGCCAGCGCCTTCCCACGTCACAGGCACCTGGAAAGCGAAAGTGACGCCGGTCGTGCAGCAACCGTGTTGCACCCAGCGGCAGGCTCGCGAAATACGCCTGGTCGAGACGCTCAAGATAGGAATGCTCACGTCGAACTGGTTTTGGTTCAGCCTTCCCAAAATCTGATCGCTGCTCAAGGCGACCAGCTGGAAGCGCAGACTTGGATGCCGCTCGGTGAACAAGGTTGCCAATTGCCTAAGTAATGGCATCGGGAGTGCGGCGACAGGTAGCTGTGAGCAGCCTGTATTCAGCAACGCCCTTAAAATGAACACAAAATAAAAAATTGCCTATTTATTGTTGCCTCGTCAGGCGCCACGGTCTACTTTGCTCTGAAGCGATAGTTTAGGCGTCCGGGGACCAACTGATCGCACAAACAATAACAATACGAGGCAAACATTCGATGGCGACCAGCTCATGGTGGGCTTCGGCCCTTTGCGAATCCGTGAATAATGTAAAGCCTCTCGCAGTGATCTGCGGCGGGGAAGAACTGGTTCTGTTCCGCAACGCTGAAGGGCAGGTCTTCGCCCTGGAAGATCGCTGTCCGCACCGGCGGGTGCCGTTATCGCTAGGCTGCGTGGTGGGTTCCGGGCTGCAGTGTGGCTATCACGGCTGGACGTTCGATGGAGCCAGCGGCGCCTGTACTGCCATCCCGAACCTGAGCGCCAGCGAACGCGTCCCGCAACGCCATGCGGCGCGCGCCTTTATGGCAAAAGAAAGTAACGGTTTCGTGCATGTATGGGTGGGCGACGGCGAGCCGGGCGCCACCCTGCCAAGTGCCGATTATTGTCCTACGGGGCGTGAGTACACGGGAAGCGCCGTCGTAAGTATGACGCACGATGAGTACCTCGCCGTGATGCTGGATGGGGCCAACTGCCTGTTGAGCTTCGACGCAGTGCAAATAACGGATTTCTTCCTGGGCGATCCGCAACTGATGAACGACCGTCTCGTGCTCGACAGGGGCGCGGTCTGGTCGAGTCAGATTTTGCCGTCGCAGTTCGTTGCCGACTACCCGCTGATCGTTCGAACGGCGGTTCCGCTGCGTGGCGGCACCATCCGGGTGGATCTGCTGAGCCAGGACGAAACGCCGCTCAGCACGCTTTTCATCAGTGCGAGCGCCAACCGACGAGGCACCACCAGCCTCTGTTGGCGCGGTTTCCAGCACACGTCCAGCATGGCGGGTGCGCCGTTGCGCTGGCGCGCCTCACGGACTGCAGGCAGAGCGCCATTCAGCGTGAATGCCACGATCGATGGCTCGGCTATCGCCGCGTTATTGGTTGCACCCTCGCGTGACTTATATGAGTTGCGTCAGCAGATAGTCGTTGAACAACGCCTCGCCGTCTGACTTCATTCAGTTGAACCCGGAGAATTCCATGCACGCCGCCACGCCTCTTTCCGATGCACAGCCGCAAGCCGCTGCGCGCCGGATTCGCAAAGACTGGACACCGATCAACTATGACCTGCGCGATACCTGGTTCCCGGTATCCCACAGCCGCGATGTCACCGAGCGGCCCATTCGCCGGATCATTCATTCCCAGAGCTATTACCTCTGGCGAAAGGACGGTAGGCCATTCGCAGCCGAGTTTCATCCCGAGCGGCTGCATGGCGAGCGTGCATCGTTCACCGAGTTTACCGGCGGTATGGGCTACTACCCGGTTGTCGAGCGTTACGGTTACATCTGGGCCTGGTATGGCAATCCTGATGCGGCTGATTCTTTGCTGCTGCCGCACATCCCGTTTCTGCCGGTTGATGGCAGTCTTCCTGGTTACACCCAGCGCACGGTTCGTTTCGATGCCAGTTCTGCCTTGTCGGTGGAAAACCTCATCGACCTGACCCACGCCGACTTTCTACATGCCAATACCATCGGCGACGGAATATCGGAATCGGACGTGGTGGAAGTGGAGTGGACCTCGGAAACCGTGACCCGTACCCGCACGGTCGCGCAGAAGTCCGTCGCGCCAGTGATGCGTTGGGTCGGCGGTGTGCGAGCGAAGTACCAGGATTTTCGCGCTGTGCTGCATATTCATCTGCGCAGCAACGTCTGTATCTCCTATCCGCGCTTTCGTCCGGGTTACGACGTGCCCAACCTGCAGCCATTCCTGCCGGTGGGCAAACACCGCTCGCGCTGCGACGTGACCTTCAACACCACGGCGGCACCGGCACCGTTCCGCTATCTGATGCCGCGCATCAATTACATCATCCAGCCGCAGGACAACTCGGTGGTTCGTCCGCAGAACCAGCGGTATTTCGAGCCGGGTGAGCGCATCGACCTGCACTCGCGCTTCGATGCGCCCGGCACGCGTTATCGCTTTCAGATGGAGCAGCTGGCCGAACGTCAGCGCAAGGGCGATTTTTCCTATGGCTCCGATGCCGAACCGGGTCGGGACATCACCCAATTGCTGGGTATGGACGGCTGATACCTCACCTGCGCCAGGACGTCGAACACGCAATCCGCCGGCACCATTGGCAACCACAGGAAGCAGCGTTATGGATTTGGGAATCGCAGGGCGCAGCGCAATTATCTGCGCATCGTCTCGTGGCCTTGGCAAGGCCTGCGCGCTGGCGTTGGCGCAGGAAGGTTGCCGCGTATTGATCAACGGTCGCGATGCCGAGCAGTTGGAGCGCACGGGGGCGGAAGTCGAGACCGCTACAGGTCACAGGCCGCTTGTCGTGCGCGGCGACCTGAATACCGACGAAGGCCGAGCCGCCCTGATCGCCGCATGTCCTGCGCCCGACATACTGATCACCAACAACGGCGGCCCCGCGCCGGGCAGGATCGAAGACTGGGACCATGCGGCCTGGCTGAAGGCCATCGAGGCAAACATGTTGTCGGCGATCATGCTGATCCAAGGCGTGGTCGGTGGCATGCGCGAGCGTCGCTTCGGACGGATCATCAACATCACCTCGGCCATGGTGAAATCGCCGCGCCTGCCCTTGGGACTTTCCACCGCCTCTCGGGCAGGGCTGACGGCGTTTTCCAAGGCGTTGTCCAGCGAAGTGGTGCGCGACAACGTGACCATCAACAACCTGCTACCTGAACGCATCGAAACCGACCGCTTGCGCTACATGACCGAGCAGCTTGCCAAGCACAGAAAGCTGAGCCTGGAAGATGCGCGCACCGAGATGCTCAGGCCCGTAGCGGCGCGGCGGTTCGGTAAACCGGAAGAATTCGCCGCGGCTTGTGCATTCCTTTGCTCTGTTCAGGCGAGCTACATCTCGGGGCAAAACCTTCAAGTGGATGGCGGGAGCTACGATGGCTTGATCTGAAGCGGCGGCAAGCGGGCTTTCCAGTGTTCGGGAGGCGTTTCCTCAGCCGCGAAGTCCAGCTCCACTTCCACGCCATTGGGGTCCAGGAAAAACAGCTGCCAGGTACGGACCGCCCCCGGCGCTCTGATGACACGAAATTCGATGCCGCGATCTTCGAGCAGTTGCCATGTCTGCCGCAGCCCTTCGGCCCAAAACGCCATGTGGTCGAGCACGCCGCGGCGGGGCTCTGGCATTCGCTGCACCTGCACCACGTGCAGCAGCGGGTGGCCGTTGGCATAGAGCCACAAGCCAGCCACCGGAAAAGGCGGGCGCGGGCCTTCGGTCAACCCGAGCAGGTCAATATAGAACTCGCGCGTTGCCTGCAGCTGATCCGTCACGATCGTGAAGTGGTCCATTCGTTCGATCACGAAGCTCTCCCTTGGATGTGGTCGCAGCGCATATGAACAGATGCTGGCATCGCGATGCTAGGTAATTGTACATATAGCTGATGTCTGTCTATATTCAAGACTCCAACAATAAGAATGACTTGAATGTACGCATCCGATTCTGCTTCACGCCCTGCATCAATCCCTTCCGCTTACGGCACCGCTCGTGACCCTGTCGGCGTCATCTGACGGAGCGCTTGCTGAGCCCTTTGCCTACTTCAAGCTGTGGGTCCTGGTGCTGTGCCAGATCGGCATGCACTCATGCCTGACCGGGATGCGCATGGCCGCGCCACTGCAGCTGCTGCAACGCGATATGGATGTCTGGGCGGTCGGCGTGGTGATGGCGATGTTTGCGACCGCGCCGGTATTCCTCGCCCTGACCGCGGGTCGTATGGCGGACCGACACGGCTATCACCGCCCGACACGCATCGCCGCGAGCCTGTCCTTTGCCGGCGCGGTGATCGCCAGTTCGACGAGTCATTACCTGTGGCTTTGTCTGGCTGCCGCACTCTGTGGCGGCGGCTCCAGTTTCGGGTTGATCGCGCTTCAGCGCACGGCGGCGCGTCTGGCCAGTAACGCAGGCGAGCGCATGAAGGTATTCGGTTGGATCGCTATCGCGCCGGCCCTGGCCAGCCTGATCGGACCTCTGGGAACGGGACTGCTGATCGATCATTACGGTTTTCGCATTGCGTTTGCGGCCTTGGCGATACTGCCCCTCGGTACGCTACTGCTATCGCAGTGGGTGCCTCGCGAACAGATGGCCGCCCCGGTATCGCGCGAGCAGCGACGCCCTGCATGGGATCTGCTGTGCGAGCCGTCGTTTCGCCGATTGTTATTCATCAACTGGCTGGTGTCGGCCAGCTGGGATGTGCATTCCTTCGCCTTGCCGATTCTGGGCAGTGCCCGGGGCATGAGCGCCTCGGTGATCGGCGCGATCCTCGCCGCCTACGCCGTCACCTCGACACTGGTGCGGCTGCTGTTGATACCGCTACTGGCCAATCGTCTGTCGCAGCGCTCGATCATCTTGAGTGCCCTGCTGCTCACCGCAGCGGTGTACGCCATCTACCCCTGGCTCGGCCCCGCCTGGGCGATGGCCCTGGGAACCGCCACGCTGGGTGTTGCGCTGGGCACTATTCAGCCTGCGTTGATGACACAACTGCACCATGTGACCCCCAGTGCGCGTCACGGCGAAGGGCTGGCGGTGCGCTCGGTATTTATCAATTGTTCCGGAGCCTGCATGCCGCTGCTGTTCGGCGTGCTGGGCGCGGCGCTCGGTGCCGCATCGCTGTTCTGGTTGATGAGTGGCGTGCTGCTGGCGGGTAGCTGGCAGGCGCGTCGGCTAGGCGCTGCCGGGGGTTAGCCACAGTAGGCTGCAAAAAATCGTACGAAGTCGGTGCGAATAAACAATTTATAGGATTCTGTATAAAAGCTATCAGTCTGACACTGGAATCATCCTGGTTCATGCACTAGCTTCTTAATTCGCCGAACGAGGCCGGGCTCGGTTTCGCTCCGGCGTAGAACAGCAGAACAGTGAAACATTGGAACAATAACAAGACACCCAGAGGTGCTTATGAACGAGTCAACGCTGCACGGCCTGCGTGTGGTCAGTCTGGGGTCGGGTATCGCGAGTGCTGCGGCGGGCTTGCAGCTGTACGAAGCGGGTGCCGAGGTGTTTCTGGTCGAACCGCCCGACAACCCGGCTCGGCGCGAGGAAGCGCTGTTCGCCGTGCTCAATCGGGGCAAGCGCAGTGTCACGCTGGATATCAACGTGCCGGATGGGCAGCAGCGGCTCGAACGGCTGCTGGCCGCGGCCGACGTGCTTATTCACGAATTCACTCCCAAGCAGGCCGCGACGCTGGGGCTCGACGATGCACAGCTGGCGCAGCGATTTCCTGCGTTGATCGTTTCGGCCATTACCGGCTGGCCGAAGAAGCATCCACTGGCTGGGGCAGTGCCACGTGAAACGCTGGTGCTGGCACGCCTGGGCCTGCTCGACGAACAGCCGGGCCACCGCCCTGGGCCGGTCTTCGTGCGCATGCCCTTTGCCAATTGGCTGGCAAGCTGGCTGTGTGTGGTGGGCGTGATGGCGCGGTTGATCGCGCGTGATCGTGATGGCCGTGGCGGCGCCGCGCACACCAGTCTGGCTCAGGCCGCGCTGGTCCCGATGACCATGCACTGGAGCCGCGCGCAAACACCGACGCCGGTATTCGCCAAGGGGCTGGACAAGCACATTCCGATCCCGCTGCACCAGTGCGCCGACGGCCGCTGGATTCATGTGCATTACTCGCCGGATAAAGCCCCATTGATGGCCAATGCCATGGCAGAACTGGGCGAGGCGGAAGTCGCCCGGCTCAATGCGCAATGGCCGCCGAGCCACGTGGCGCCGAATTTCGGAGCCAACCGGGCCATCATCGCCACGCGGCCCGCTCATGAGTGGGTCGAGCATTTCTGGCAGCACGATGTTTCGGCGCAGATTGCCGCGCCCTTCGGCGACATCTATTTCGACGAGCAGGCGCGACTGAACGGGTATGTGGTCGAAGTGGAAGACGCCACGCTCGGCAAGACGCTGCAACCGGGGCCAGCCTGGATGATCACCCCACCGGCACGCATCGGCCGTTCCGCACCTCAGCCCGGCGCGGACAATGACAGCGACTTTAAGGACTCGCCAACGCTGCGTCTGGTTCCGGGCACTGGGCGTCAGGGCGAGCCGTTGCCTCCTTTGCATGGTCTCAAGGTGCTCGACTTGGGCGCCTATCTGGCTGGGCCGTTCGCCTGCATGATGCTGGCCGATCTGGGCGCGGAGGTGATCAAGGTCGAGGTCCCGACCGGCGATGCCATGCGCCGACTGGAGCGCATTTTCAGTGGAACTCAGCGCGGCAAGCTGGGCGTCGCGCTAAAACTCGGCGATGAGCTGAGTCAACCGGCGGTCGAGGCGCTGGTGCGCTGGGCCGATGTGGTCCATCACAACATGCGCCTGCCGGCGGCGCGCAAGCTGAAGGTCGATTACGACAGTCTCAAGCGGATCAATCCGCAACTCATTTATTGCCACGTCAGCGCTTACGGACCCACCGGACCACGTGCCGATTGGCCCGGCTTCGACCAGTTGATGCAAGCCTCCTGCGGTTGGGAAGTGGAGCAGGGCGGTGCCGGCCAACCGCCGATGTGGCTGCGTTTTGGCGTTGGTGATTTCTTTGCGGGACTTTCTTCGTTGTACGTTCTGCTGTTGGGGCTTTACCAGCGCGCGCGGACCGGTGAAGGGCAGATGGTGAACGCGTCGTTGCTTGGCGCGACCTTGCTCACCATGAGCGAAGCGGTGGGCCGTGAGGACGGCAGGGTCACGCCCATCGCGCATCTGGACGCCAGCCAGACCGGCCTTTGCGACACGCACCGGCTGTATTGCTGCAATGACGGTTGGATCGCCGTGGCGGCGCTGGAGCCCGAAGAAGCGCAGCGTTTCCGTGCGCTGGCCGGAGCGGACCCTGAAACGTATTTCGTCGGGCGGACACAGTCCGATGCGCTGTCATCCTTGAGCGCACAAGGCGTGCCCGCCGAAGCCGTTCTCGAGGCGCAGCTCGACCCCTTCCTCGACAACCCCGACCACGCCGCGGCTGGCTTGCATACCCACTATCAACATGCGGTGTACGGCGAGCTGCAACAGATTGGCGCGTTCTGGGATTTCGGTGATCTGCCGTTGTCGCTGGATCGTCCGCCGCCCGCCCTCGGCCAGCACAGCCGCGATGTACTCGGCGGGCTTGGCTTGGAAAACAGCGAACTGGAACGTCTGGCCGCGGCCGGTGTGGTTCGGCTGTAAGCAATTGATGCACAAAGGCGGCCCACTCCGGCTGAAGTCAACGATGAACCCGACCCGATCGTTCGATCGCGGGTTGGGTTGAACACACCGGAATAACGCATGAACGAATTGGATTTCAGCGGCAAAACGGTGCTGGTCGTCGGTGGCTCCAGCGGCATCGGTAACGGTATCGCGCAGAACTTCCGTCAACGCGGCGCCGAGGTGCACGTCTGGGGCACTCGTCCGAGCGCGCAGGATTACGCCGACTCGGCGGATTCGCATCTTGAAGGGCTGCACTACGCGCAGGTCGATGTCTCCAATGCCAACCTGATCGAGGCGGCGATCGTGCCGTTCACTCGACTCGACGTGCTGGTTCAGGCGCAAGGTACGGTGCTGTACGACCGTCAGGAATTTCTCACCGACGGCTTCAAGAAAGTAGTCGATATCAACCTCACCAGCCTGATGGTTTGCGCGCAGAAGTTCTTCGAACTGTTGAAGGAATCACGAGGCGCAATGCTCATCGTCAGCTCGGCCGCCGCCTTCCATTCGACCCGCGGCAATCCGGCCTACAACGCCTCCAAGACCGGCGCTTTCGGTTTGACGCGCACGCTCGGCGAGGCTTGGGCGCGTGAGGGAATCCGTGTCAACGGCATCGCGCCGGGCCTGGTGGAAACCAAGCTCACGCGCATCACCACGGAACACCCCAAACGTCTCGAAGGTGCGCTTCGTGGTATCCCGCTGGGCCGCCTCGGCACCCCGCAGGACATGGCCAACGTTGCGCTGTTCCTGGCTTCGCCGCTGGCTGGCTACATGCTGGGTCAGACCCTGTTGGTCGACGGCGGCATGCTGCTCGCTTGAGCGCCACTCATATTTTAAGGAGCACGACATGGCCTGGGATTTCGAAACCGATCCGGACTTTCAAACGGAACTGGACTGGATCGACCGCTTCGTCCGCGAAGAGGTCGAGCCGCTGGAACATGTACTGGGCAGCCCCTGGAACATCCACGATGCGCTGTTCAAACAACTGGTGCGTCCACTACAGGCGCAGGTCAAGGCGCGCAAACTCTGGGCCTGTCATCTTGGTCCGGAGCTGGGCGGGCCGGGATACGGCCAGGTACGCCTGGCCCTGATCAACGAAATTCTCGGCCGCGCACTGTTCGCGCCTATCGTGTTCGGCTGTCACGCGCCGGATTCGGGCAACGGCGAAATTCTCGCCCACTACGGCAGTGAGGAGCAGAAGCGCAAATACCTCGAACCTTTGCTCGATAACGAGATTGTCTCCTGCTTCGCCATGACCGAACCCCAGGGCGGGGCCGACCCTAGCGTGTTCACCACCGAGGCCGTACGCGACGGCGATGACTGGCTGATCAGCGGCGAGAAGTGGTTCGGCTCCAATGCCCGCTATGCGGCGTTCTTCATCGTCATGGCGGTGACCGACAAGAGCGTTTCGGTGCACAAGGGCACCACCATGTTCATCGTGCCGGCGAATGCGCCGGGCGTGACCATCGTGCGCAACGTCGGCATAGCGGATGATCCGGAGGCGACGCACGCCTACCTGCGTTTCGACAAGGTGCGGGCATCGTCCGCCGACCTGCTCGGCAAGCCCGGCGAAGCCTTCGTCGTTGCCCAGGTGCGACTCGGTGGTGGTCGCGTGCATCACGCCATGCGCGTTATCGGGCAAGCGCAAAGAGCGCTTGATGCATTGTGCGAGCGCGCCCTGTCGCGCACCACCCAAGGCGGCCTGCTGGCCGAAAAACAGATGGTGCAGGAAAAAATCGCCGACTCCTGGATCGAGCTAGAGCAGTTCCGGTTGCTGGTGATGCGCACCGCCTGGCGCATCGACAAGTACCAGGACTATCTGCGCGTGCGTAAAGACATCGCTGCAGTAAAGGCAGCCATGCCCAAGGTGCTGCATGACATTGCCGCCCGCGCGCTGCATGTGCATGGCTCGATCGGCGTATCCGAAGAGATGCCGTTCGCCGGGTACATCCTGCGCTCCTTCCAGATGGGGCTGGCGGACGGGCCGACCGAGGTGCACAAGGTGACGGTGGCCAGACAGCTGCTGCGCGACTATCAGCCAAGCGACAGCCTGTTTCCCAGCTACCATCGCCCGACTGCGACGGCACTGGCGCGTGAAAAATATGCTGAAGCGCTGGCGACGCTGGAACAAAGCGGAGAGCAGCGTTGAGCGGCGGGGCTGACTGGCATGAGCTGGTCGATCTCGCCCGCTTGGGCGCCTGGATGGATGAGCGGGAGCTCGCGTCCGGGCCGCTGGAAAACGCCGTGCGACTGACCGGCGGCACCCAGAATCTGTTGCTGCGCTTTCGGCGAGGCGAGCGTGAATTCGTGCTGCGTCGGCCATCGGCGGCGCTACGAGAAGTAGGCGGCAAGACCATCGCGCGCGAAGCTCGCATGCTAAAAGCGCTGGCGGGCAGTCGGGTGCCGCATGCGGGCTTGGTCGCCGCCTGCGATGACGAGGCCGTTCTGGGCGCGAAGTTCTACCTGATGGAACCGGTGGATGGCTTCAACCCCAATTCCGCGGCCGGCTTGCCGCTGCCCCACGCCGCCGACCGCGACATGCGTCGGCGCATGGGGCTGGCCATGGTCGATGCGCTGCTCTGCCTTCATGAGCTGGACTATCGAGCCATCGGCCTCGACGGCTTCGGGCGCCCCGACGGTTTCCATCAACGACAAGTCGCGCGCTGGCTGCATCAGCTCGAAAGCGTCGCCGGCTATGCCGGTTGGCCGGGCGCAGACAGTCTTCCCGGACTCGACCGGCTGGCGCGCTGGCTGAATGACAACTGCCCGCAACGGTTCAGCCCCAGCATCCTGCATGGCGACTATCACCTGTCCAATGTGATGTTCAGCCGCGAGGGGCCGGCGCTCAGCGCGATCGTCGATTGGGAGCTGGCTACCATTGGCGATCCTCTGCTTGATCTGGCCTGGCTGGTGGTGACATGGCCGGACGCCAGCGGCCATGGCGCCGGCACGATCGAGGTGCATCCCTGGGACGGCTTTCCCGCAGCGGATGAATTGGTGGCGCGCTACGTGGTGGGCAGCTCCCGAAGCTTCGAAGCCTTTACCTGGTATCTGGTACTGGCGGCTTTCAAGCTTGGCATATTTCTCGAAGTCAGTTACGCCCGGGCCTGCGCGGGCAAAGTGTCGATAGAACACGGCAGAAAACACCATGCCTCGGCGCTACGGCTTTTCGAGAAGGCGTTAGAGCGTATTGGCTAGCTGTTCGAGCGAACCGGCCTCGCTGAGCTAGCCAGCGTTAACCTTGGGTCGACTCAACGAGGGTCGATTCGTTGCCAACACGGAGCTAAGCACGAAATCGATCGCGTAGCTGCGCCACGCTTTCAAACCTGCGGGTGTATTGGTGTCAAATCCCGTTGCGGTGGAAGTGATGTGGCGACTGGTGAACCAGAGGGTGGTCAGTAACATGGAGGCACCGCAGAACATACGCGCGTCTACGTCAGGCAGAAAATCTCCGCTTTTAACGCCGCGTTTGAGGATTCGTTCGATCAGCTCTATAAGCGGTGCAGCTATGGCGCCGAAGCGATTCTGGTTGTGCGTCCCATGCTCATGGAGGCGAAAGCTCTCCTGTGCGAGTGATCGCAACTCAGGATCCGCGCCGTATTGATCAAAAAGGTATTCCAGTAGAGCTGTCAGCGCCTGGCGTGGCGGCAACTGATCAAGGTCCATTGATAGCAGGTCCTTTATAATTTGCGCCGTGCTTTCGTCCAGCACGCTGGTGAACAGAGTCTCCTTATTGCTGAAGTATTGATAGATCAATTGGCGCGTGACGCCTGCCGCGCTCGCAATTTCCTCTAGCCTCGCACCAGCGAGGCCCTTTTCCGCAAAGATTCTGCGCGCCTCCGCAAGTAGACGCTCCAGAGTGGCGCGTTTTCGGGAAAAGGCTTCGGTCTCGCGTGGCGGATGCATGGTGTCTCGACATCTTATTGGTAAGCATCTGAGCCTAAGCCATCTCGGCCAGGGCAGCCAGGCCAGTGAATGATGCATACCGTTATGATTGAGGTCTGCCTGCCCTCAAAGTGGAATGTAGGCTCGATATCGGAATTTACTTTGGCTGCGCAGAATCGCATCCCGTGCGTTTCAGTCTGTGATCGCCTCCAGCCAAATCGCTTCGGCGGGGCAGGCAGCGGCGCCCTCGCGAGCGCCTTCTTCCAACTCCGGCGGCACGCGGTCGATGGTTAGATAGACAATGCCGTCATCGTCTAGTTTGTAGATTTCCGGACAGACCGCAGCGCAGAGTCCGTAACCGCAGCAACGGCTGCGGTCGGCGATTACTTGGTATTGGGTTGTGTGCAGGCTCATGGTGTTTCTCCGGCCAGGTTTAATGACAGAGCGGCAGATTGGCGAAAATGAGGACGCCCCAGAGGCTTGCTCGTTTCCGTAACGCTGCCCATTTGCTCGGTTCAGGCATGATGTCCTCCCGTAGTGCAGCGATTTCCGGCGGGCGTTAGACAACGGTGGAGGGGCGGCCTTGCGGCCGCCTCGTTTACGTGGCTCGTCACGCGCTCAATCCCACAGCACATGGATGTCGCGGGTACCACGCAGCTGTCCACCGGAAATTCTGGGTGCTGGCTTGGATGGGTCCAGGCGCATGTTTGGAAACAGATCGAGCATTGCGTTGATCGCGCAGTTCAGCTCCACCTTGGCGACGAACTGCCCGATACACATATGCGGGCCGAAGCCGAAGCCGAATGACGGCTTTACTTTGCGGTCGATGTCAAACTCGTCCGGGTTCTCGAAGACGTCCTCGTCGCGGTTGCCGGATATGGTCATGCACTGAACCATGCCGCCTTTCGGCACGATGATCCCGCCAATTTCCACTTCCTTCGAGGTCTGGCGAACCTTGAAGGTCGAGATAGGCTCGTGGCGGATCCCCTCGTCGATGAGTTTGCCGATGAGGCTGCGGTCGTTGCGTATCCGCTCCACTAGTTCGGGACGTTGCATCAGGTTGGTCATGATGCAGCTGAACGTGCGAGTGGTGGTTTCCCCAGCTGCCGGGGTCAGCGAGCGGACGAATGTTGTGATCTCATGGTCGTCCAGTGAGCGGCCTTCGGCTTCGGCGTTGATCAGGCGACTGATCAGGTCTGTCTCTTGGGTGCCTTGGGCTCGCCGTGCAACGACGACCTCCTTGATTCCATCATAAAGGTGCTTGGCCGCCTGACCAGCCAGTGGGCCGTAGATCTTGGCTTTTTCCGGGTCGATCTGATTGCCCGCCACCATGGCTAACGCCCAAGTAGCGTACGTCTTGTATTTTTCCGTGTCGCTGGTTGGAAAGCCCATCAGGGCATACATCACGCGTATCGGGAAATCCAGTGCGAAGTCCATCAGGTTGGCTTGCTTATCCGCCACCATCGGTTGCAAATAGTCCTCGCGGATAACCCGGTCGATTTCCGGACGCCACTTGTTGACCGTCTCTGGCATGAACACCGGTTGCAGCAGCGCCCGGGTCCGGCGGTGCTGCTCGCCATCCATGGCAAGGATGATCAGACCGTCGAAGAACGCGCCTAGCCCTTCGGCGATGAAACCATTGGTGTAGGTTTCGGCGTCGCGCATGATGGCCATGATGTCCTTGTGCTTGAACACTGTCACCGTCGCCTTGGCCGCTTTGGCGCCAGCGTTTGTCGGCACCTTCAAATAGGTATCGACGAAATCGCCCTTCATCACCGGTTCGTTATGGCGGTACTGGCGGCACAGCGCGTGAATGTCTACATCGGTGCCGAGGTAAGTGTCGCTTACGGCGTGATAGGCCGCGACGATGTCGAGTTGTTCAAACTGGCTCATTGGCTTCGATTTCCGATTTGGTTTTGTTGTAGTTGTTCTCATGCCTCGAACAGGCGGCTTGGCCATGTGCCCGGCATCCAGGCAAGTTGGAGCCGTGTGGCATTCGTTTCCCGAGCGGCGATAACCGAGTCATTCGCGTGTCCGCTTTGGGCGTCTGTTCAGCAGAGCGCTCACCCTAACAGCGACAGCGATTCCTCGGGCGGGAAGCCGTTTACACGGCGTAAAGTCGTGGTGCCCAAACGCCTCAGGACAAGGGTGCGAATTCTCCTTGGTCCGCCGTTAGCGCGGCGTTGCGACTTGTCGATCCAAGGCCCCGTTGGGTACGGAGGCTTGGGTTTTCTCCAAGTATTTCGAGCAAGCAGCGCTGGTGCGCAAAAACTCAATACATGAAAGGTTCTCTACATTCCGTTTGACTTCGGGTTAAACGAAAAACCGTATGTAAATGGCGATACGGCCGCAGCGTCCGATGTTGCTTACTAAGCTTCTGGATGAACTTCATTCACTCATGCCCGTTGCCGTTGCGCGAAACATGACTTGATCGCCAGGAAGCCGCCTTTATACGAAGGCACATTTAGTTTGGAGCACAGGCATGCAATTGAATAACAAGCGCGTCATCGTTACGGGTGGCGCACGAGGAATTGGCGCCGCGGTAGTCGCGGCTTTTGTAAACGAAGGCGCCCATGTGGCGAGTCTCGACTTAAGCGAAAGCGCCCCGCAGGAGGCAATCGAGGGCAATGGCTGGGCTCGTTCGCATATCTGCGATGTCTCGGATACGGAATCGGTAAAAAGGGCCTTTGCTTGGGCTGCCGCACAGTTGGGCGGGCTGGACGTATTGGTCAATGCTGCCGGAATTGCGCCTAACGCCACTGCAGATGAAATCACCCTGGATGAGTGGGAAAAAGTGTTCGCGGTGAATGCTCGCGGCACCTTTCTGACCAATCGCGCAGCCTACGAGCATATGCACCAAGGTGGGGGGAGGATCATCAACTTCGCCTCGGCCGCTGGCGTGGGCGGGCAGCCAGGCAAGGCGCATTACGCAGCAAGCAAGGGCGCGGTATTGGCATGGACACGCACTGTCGCCCGCGAGTGGGGTCCGTACGGCATTACCGTTAACGCCATCGCGCCGGCGATATGGACGCCGATGTACGACGCCACTCGCTCCAGCATGAGTGATACACAGCTCGAACAGCACGATGCATTCATGGCCAGTCTGATCCCGTTGGGAGGTCGGCTTGGCGATGCCGCGCAAGACTTGGCACCCGTTCTGGTTTTTCTTGCCGGCGAAGGCTCGCGCTTCGTAACAGGCCAGACTCTAATGATCGACGGCGGAATGTTGATGCTGAGCTAAGTCAGCGACCGGAGCACCAGTTGCCACGGAGCGGTTTTGACATTGAGGGGCATCAGCCCCGCCTTACCGGAGGTAACGACAATGAACAAGAACATGTTGATCTTTTGCGGTCTGGCTATCTGTCTGCCTGTAACGGCAATGGCTGATGGGCTCGATCTGGACAAGCAGCTGAACGGTCTCGACATCGAGACCGAGGTGGTCGGTTCCAGCGGAGGAGGGAGTGCTGGCACGGCCACTACCAGCACAACGCAGATGCTGCAAATCACTAACAATGCTGATGTCAGCGTTACGTGCGAATTGCAGCCGAGACCTGCTGAAGCTCAAAGCGATGCACCGCCACCCACCACCATAGAGCCGGGCGAACAGACCAGCCTCGACGTGCCGGGTAAATACACCGGTGCACCCCTGCAAGCCAAGTTGGTCTGCGAGCCTCAATAAATTTTCACTGATGCAGTGCTAAAGAAATCGCCGGGCATATGCCCGGCGATTCGTCCTTCTAGCACGCCATAGGGACGCACTTTATAAGCACATCCCCGCCTGCAGCACTGTCGTGTTATTTGAGGCCGCCTAGGAAGTCCATCTTGCCTAGCGGTACGCCGCGGTGCCGGAGAATGTCGTAGGCGGTGACGACGTGGAAGAAAAAGTTCGGCAACGAAAATATCTGCAGGCTGCCCTGGCCAGTGAACGGAAGGTCGGCTCGCGGTGTGGCCAGCACGATTTCTTGGTCTTCGCTACCGTTGAGATCTTCGGGGCGAATGCTTTCCAGCACGGAAATGGTTTCGCTAATCCGCGAGCGCAGCTCGGCGAAGCTGCGATCCTCATCTTTTTGGAGTTCGGCAGGCTTGCCCGTGATGCCTGCGACAAACAGCATGGGATGCAAGCATGCCATCTGAATTTGCTGACTGAGGTTGAACATGTCTTCAGCCAGCCGGGCTTCGAGCAGGTCTTTCGGATCGGTGCCTGTTTCGTCCGCATGGGCCTGCGCCTTGGCCAGGATGTTTGAGAGGTTGTTCAGCAGGCGAGTGAAATAAAAAACAGATGACTGGTGCATGGTGAGCGCCACTGTCGCTCTCCTAGTGAGGGGTTTGATAGAACGCGGCCGGTGGGGGTATAGGGTGCCCACCGGCGACACGGTCGTCAGCGCTGCGTGATGCGGCTGACAATGGCTTCGGCGTTCATCTGCCGCTCAGGTAGCGCTTCCTTGGGAATCCTGAAGCCGCCCTTGAGCCCGTCGTTGATCACGCCGTACATGCCCTTGTTGAAGTCGTAGATGACGTTCTTGACCGCGTATGGGATCTGCTTGTCGTAAAGCTGAACGCCGCTCAGGAACATCGAGCGGTAGAGGTTGCCTTCCTGATCCCAAGCGTCGTACAGGCCGGCACCAAAGGTGTCCTCGTCCAGGTAGTAGTGCCGCTTGCTGTAGACGTGGCGCATGCCCGGCTTGAGTGTGGCTTCCACCACATAGACGCGATGCAGCTCCCAGCGCTCGTATTTCGGGTTTGCGTGATGGTCGCTGAACTGGTCCATCTGATCGGCTTCGAAGTTGAACTTGTAGGCGTTGTAGGGGATATACATCTCCTTCTTGCCAACGAGCTTAAAGTCGAAACGGTCTTGCATTCCGGCGAACATCTGCAGTTCGTCGAACAGGGTGACGCCGCCCTGGCTAGCTACTGGTGTGTCATAGGCAAACTCCGGCGCGAGCTTCACGCGGCGTTGGCCTGGCGTATAGCTCCAAGCGCGGCGCGGCTTTTTGGTCGGATCTAGATAGTCGTTGATCCCCACCACCTCACCGGCTCGGCGTGCAGGTTGCTTGTTCAGCGAGAACACCCGCGCGTACATCTCGGGATCGCGATCATCGCGATCTGTCTGGTAGTAGGGAAACTCTTCGAAGGTAGCTTGTTCCGCCGCCTTGGTAATGGTGCCATTGCTGTCGATGACCCAGCTGTTGGAGGAGGTCGTGGTGGTGGCGGTCGGCCCGTTCTTGTAGCGCAGCAACTGGTTCCACATCACTTCATTGCCGGTTTTCGGAATCGGGAACGGAAGGCCCCCGCGGCACTCCGGCTCGATGGACAGCCCGTCGTTATAGGTGTTGCAGGCGGTGGCATTGCGCACCGTTGCTTCCATCACCTTTTGCGGATACGCGGCGGTGCGATGGCTCGGATACACGTCCATGTACCAAGTTTCCGGATTCTTCTTGAGCAGGTGCTTCTGACCGTCGCTGAGCTTGTCCGCATACTGATCGACGTTGGACGCATCAATACGGAACAGCGGCTTTTCGTCCTTGAACGGATCGGCCCAGAAGCCGCTGTCAGGCTTGAAGTCGGCAGGGGCCGTGGTGAGTCCGCCTTCATACGCTGGGATCGTACCTTCGGCATTACCGGCCTTGGTCGCGCCAAAAGGGGTGAGTTCGTTGCCCAGTTGCTTGGCTTCTTCAGGGCTGACGGCGGCAATGGATAAAGTCGTGATGCCACTGAGGGCAGCACAAAGAGCGAGCTGGAATTTCATTGGGGGTCAGTCTCCGTTTTTGGATTTATTAATGGAGCTTCTTCGAGTAGGAGCGATGTCGTGCATCAAGATCTACCCTAGCCGTTAACGGTTTTTGCGGCTTGCGTACCGTTTTATCTCGGGTCAAACGAAACAGCGCCGAGCCGCTGGCGAATAAATGGTGAGGTTGTAGGCTGAGGTACAGCACCCCGTGACGGCAGGTTCCAATCAATCAATACATCGCAGGCGCCAGGCGTAAGCCTCGATCAACGACCGACAATCAGGTACTGATGCTGATTCGACTCGCCATGCGAGCGAATCCCCGTAACCAGGAGCGACTGGTGGTTCGCTGCTCAACCTTCGGGTGAGCAGCTTTTTTTTGTCCGCACGTCCGACGACCATGCAGGCTTCGCGGCTTAGTGCTCGCCGAGGCGATCAATCGCGGTGCCCGGCTAGGGTGATCGACACCGATTCGGCAAAGCGCAGGGCATGTGGCTTGTCGATTTCCACCTCGGCATAGCGTACGGCCTGTGGCGCCATCGCCAGATCCAGCACCTCTTGGGTCAGCCGCTCGAGCAGGGCGAAGCGGTTTTCCTCGACGTGCCGAATGATCGCCTTGGTGATGGTGCGGTAATTGAGAGCCTGTTCGATGTCGTTATCGCGTACCGCATCGGCGGCCGGGTACAGGATGGTCAGGTTGATCAGCACGTCCTGCTTGTTACGGATCTCGTCTTCCTTGATGCCGATATAGGTACGCAGGCGCAGATTCTTGACATGAATTCGCGCCATTCCCGGTTCCAGTCTCGGCATGTCAGCGGCCTCGAATGAGCTGCAGAAATTCCTGGCGAGTGTTGTACGAATCACGGAACCCACCGAGCATCACCGAAGTTGTCATTACCGAATTTTGCTTCTCGCAGCCCCGCATCATCATGCACATGTGCTGCGCTTCGATGACCACGGCGACGCCAGCGGCATTGGTCACCTGCATGATCGCGTCGGCGATCTGCTTGGTCATGTTTTCCTGAATCTGAAGACGCCGGGCGAACATATCGACGATTCGCGCCACTTTGGACAGGCCGAGGACTTTGCCGGTAGGGGTATAGGCAACGTGAGCCTTGCCAATGAAAGGAAGCATGTGGTGTTCGCACATTGAATAGAGCTCGATGTCACGGACGATGACCATTTCATCATTGTCCGACTCGAAAAGTGCGCCGTTGACGACTTGCTCAACGGTCTGGCCATAACCCTGGCAGAGGTACTGCATGGCTTTTGCGGCTCGCTTGGGTGTGTCCACCAGACCTTCGCGTTCCGGGTTTTCGCCGACACCTTCGAGAATGCCGCGATAGTGCTGAATCATGTCTTCGTTCATAACTGCTTCCTTAACGTTCGCCTCGATTGTGCGGAGGCTATTGGCATTGAGGTGAAGCCCCTTTGTATTTGAAGCAACTGCGCCGGCCGCTCAGGCCGAGCGAGCCAGCGGTAAAGATTGTTCCGCGCTGGGACCCGCCAGCCCACCAACCGCCATATGCGTCACTACTGCTATAAAACCCTCGACTGCAGGGGCATCGTCCGGTGACCACCACGTGGGTGCATCTTCGAGGATCGACATCAGGCTGCGCGCGACAGCACTACTTTGTTCGGCCGCGGCCGGTGAGGGTATCTGCCGAAGAATTTTCTCCAAGTGATCGACGTGAGCCTGTCTAGTTGCTTCGATTGAAGCGCGTTGCTCGGCGCTCAGGCAGCGGGACTCCCGGCGAGCCAGCACCAACCGATGTTGATGCATCAGGTTGTATCGAATGTGCAGGTCGACGTAGCTGCGCAGACGGGTCAGCCCGTCCGCCTGACAGGGATCATCGGCCTCCAGTAGATCCAGAAGGTCCGTTTCGTGCTCCTCGATCAGCTCGAAAAGCAGGATTTGCTTGCTCTCCATATGGTTGTACAACGAGCCGGCTTGCATGCCGAGTGCCATGGCCAACTGGCGCAGGCTGACCGCCTGAAAGCCATGCTCGACGAATAGTGTTAGCGCCACTGTTCGTAGTTGCTCATGCACCGGCGGTGTGTCAGCCCGCACTGGCCGGCTGGCGTCGCCGTGGGCGAGGTCAATCAGCGGTAGCGATCTGCCCCGTTGGCAGCTTGCGCGCAGGGAGCGGTTCACGGTTAGTCGCGCTGCAATGTCAATGCGACGCCCTGGCCACCACCGATGCAAAGCGTGGCCAGACCTTTCTTGGCGTCACGGCTCATCATCTCGTGCAGCAGGGTAACCAGCACACGACAACCGGATGCGCCGATAGGGTGACCCAGAGCGATGGCACCGCCATTGACGTTGACCTTGTCGCTGTCCCAGCCCAGCTCCTTGCCGACCGACAGTGCCTGTGCGGCAAAGGCTTCGTTTGCTTCGATGAGCTCGACTTCTTCGAGTGTCCAGCCGGACTTGTCCAGGCACTTGCGAGTCGCACTGACCGGTCCAATCCCCATGATTGCCGGATCTACGCCAGCGCTGGCGTAACCCTTGACGGTGGCCAGAATCGGTAGGCCAAGCGCTTTGGCCTTGGACGCGCTCATCAGCAGCACCGCTGCCGCACCATCGTTAAGCGTCGAGGCGTTGCCGGCTGTGACGCTACCGTTCTTATCGAAGGCTGGTTTGAGTTTGGCCAGAGACTGAATGGTGGTGTCTGTCCGGGGCTGCTCATCGGTATCGAACAGCAGGGGATCGCCTTTGCGCTGCGGGATGGATACGGGTGTGATTTCCGCCTTGAAGCGACCGCCCTCGATAGCGGCCGCCGCGCGCTGTTGGGATTGCTCGGCGAAGGCGTCCTGTTCCTCCCGGGTCAGTTTGTAGCAGGACACGAGGTTTTCTGCGGTGATACCCATGTGATAGTCGTGAAAGGCATCGAGCAATCCGTCCTGCAGCAGCGAGTCGGCCAGTTGGGCATGGCCCATACGCAAGCCGGTGCGAACCTTTGGCAGTACATAAGGCGCAAGGCTCATATTTTCCATGCCGCCGGCGATGACGATTTCGGCATCACCGCAGCGTATTGCCTGGGCCGCAAGGTGAACGCTTTTCAGCCCGGAACCGCAGAGCTTATTTACGGTCAATGCTGGTACGCTGTAGGGTAGTCCGGCGCTGATCGCAGCCTGCCGAGCAGGGTTTTGGCCGCAGCCGGCGGTAAGTACCTGACCCATGATTACTTCATCAATGCTATTCGGATCAATACCGGTTGTTTTCAACAGGCTACGGATGACTGTGCTGCCCAGATCGACTGCGCAGATATTGGCTAGAGCGCCCTGAAAAGCACCGATTGCTGTACGAGTGGCCGCAACAATTACGACTTCTTGCATTTCTATTCTCCTGGGACTTCCCGTCGGCCGCCTTCGATTGGCTGACCTTTAGAGTGCGCATTAAAAAGACACACCCGCCGGCGAGTTTTGTAAAAACGGCGAGCGCCAAAGACCATCAGCTTGCGAGGATTTGACAGCCGGTGGCCTCTTGCAGCTCATCGAAGCTGACGCCTTCGGCCATCTCCACCAGCTTCAGGCCCTGCTCGGTCACATCCAGCACGCCGAGGTCGGTGATGATCCGGTCGACCACGCCGAGGCCGGTGAGCGGCAGGTCGCAGGCCGGCAGGATCTTGTGCGCGCCGCCCTTGGCGGTGTGCTCCATCAGCACCACGACGCGCTTGACGCCGGCCACCAGGTCCATCGCGCCGCCCATGCCCTTGACCATCTTGCCGGGGATCATCCAGTTGGCCAGATCGCCTTTTTCCGACACCTGCATGGCGCCGAGAATGGCCAGGTTGATGTGACCGCCGCGGATCATCGCGAAGCTCTGCGCGTTGTCGAAGAAGCTCGAGCCGGGCAGGGCGGTGACGGTCTGCTTGCCGGCGTTGATCAGGTCCGGGTCGATCTCTTCCTCGGTCGGGTAGGGGCCGATGCCGAGCAGGCCGTTCTCGCTCTGCAGCCAGACGTCCATGCCCTCGGGGATGTAGTTGGCGACCAGGGTCGGCAGGCCGATACCGAGGTTGACGTAGAAGCCGTCCTGCAGCTCCTGGGCGGCGCGCTGCGCCATCTGTTCACGTGTCCAGGCCATGGTCTCAGCTCCTCACCGTGCGTTTTTCGATGCGTTTTTCCGGGTTCGGGTTGTGCACGATGCGTTGCACGTAGATACCCGGCAGGTGGATCTGGTCCGGGTCCAGCTCGCCGGTTTCGACGATCTCCTCGACCTCGACGACGCAGACCTTGCCGGCCATCGCCGCCAGCGGGTTGAAGTTGCGCGCGGTCTTGCGGAACAGCAGGTTGCCGGCCTTGTCGGCCTTCCACGCCTTGACCAGCGCGATATCGGCGGTCAGCGATTCCTCCATCACGTACCACTCGCCGTTGAACTGGCGGGTTTCCTTGCCTTCGGCGACCAGCGTGCCGTAGCCGGTCCTGGTGTAGAACGCCGGAATGCCCGCGCCGCCGGCGCGCAGCTTCTCGGCCAGGGTGCCCTGCGGGGTGAATTCCAGCTGCAGCTCGCCGGCCAGGTACTGGCGCTCGAACTCCTTGTTCTCGCCCACGTAGGAGGAAATCATCTTGCTGATCTGCCGCGTTTCCAGCAGCAGGCCGAGGCCGAAGCCGTCGACGCCGGCGTTGTTGCTGATGGCGGTAAGGTTCTTCTTCCCGGAGTCGCGCAAGGCAGCGATCAACGCTTCGGGGATGCCGCACAGGCCAAAGCCGCCGACGGCCAGCGTCATGCCGTCCTCGACCAGGCCTTCCAGGGCGTGGGCGGCGCTGGGGTAGAGCTTGTTCATGAAATACCTCTACTTATTGTTGTGTCCGTGCCCGCGGCTGAACCGGCCACGGGGTGAATGCGTCAATGCAACAACGATGCCGATCAGCCTGCATGGCGGGCGCGTGCCACCCGCGAGCCGTTGACGCGGCCCAGCACGCGGCTGATGCGGTCGCCGGCGGCGATCAGCGCATCGAGGTCGATGCCGGTGGCTATGTCCAGACCGTTGAACATGTACAGCACGTCTTCGCTGGCGACATTGCCGCTGGCGCCTTTGGCGTAGGGGCAACCGCCGAGGCCGGCGACCGAGCTGTCGAACACCGCGATGCCTTCCAAGAGGCTCGCATAGATATTCGCCAGCGCCTGGCCGTAGGTGTCGTGGAAATGCCCGGCCAACCGTTCGCGCGGCACTTCACGAGCCACGGTATCGAACAGGGTGCGGGTCTTGCCCGGTGTGCCGGTGCCGATGGTGTCGCCCAGGGAAACCTCGTAGCAGCCCATGGCATACAGCTCGCGGGCGACTTCGGCGACCTTGGCTGGCGCCACTTCACCTTCGTAGGGGCAGCCGAGCACGCAGGAAACGTAGCCACGCACGCGAATGTCGTGCTCGCGGGCAGCCTCCATCAACGGCGCGAAGCGTGCCAGGCTCTCGGCGATGGAGCAGTTGATGTTCTTCTGCGAGAAGGCTTCGGAGGCCGCACCGAACACCGCGACTTCCTTCACGCCGGCCTCGATGGCCGCTTCCAGGCCCTTCATGTTCGGCGTCAGCGCCGCGTAAGTGACCCCGGCCTTGCGCTGGATCTGCGCGAAGACTTCGGCGGAGCCGGCCATCTGCGGCACCCACTTGGGCGAGACGAAGCTGCCGACTTCGATATAGGACAGCCCGGCGGCGCTCAGGTCGTCCACCAGGCGCACCTTGTCCGCCACGCTGATCGGCTGCTGCTCGTTCTGCAGGCCGTCACGCGGGCCGACTTCCACCAGCCGGACTTGTTTGGGCAGGCTCATATGTCCTCCAGAGGGCGAATGCTTAGCGAGCCTTCACCCGTGTCGTTGAATTGTGGCGCTGCTGGTGGGCTAAAGCCCACCCTACAAAATCTGCACGCCTTCACCGTAGGGTGAGCATCAGCCCACCGATGTCGCCGCAGGCTGACCGAAAGTGCTCCGGCACTGCTGGGGGCTAAAGCCCACCCTACGGATCAAGCCTCTTCCATCTCCAGCAGCACCGCGCCTTCGCTGACCATTTCGCCTTCGCTGCAGAACAGGCTCTTGATCACGCCTGCCTGGGCGCTGCGGATGCTGTGTTCCATCTTCATCGCTTCCAGCACGATCAGCGCGGTGCCGGCTTCGACATGCTGACCGGCCTCCACCAGTACACGCACGATGCTGCCGTTCATCGGTGCGGTCAGGCCGCCGTGATGCTGGTGGCTGGCTTCGGCTTCGGCGATGGGGTCGAAGGCGCGCACGGCCAGCCATTCGCCGTTCCACTGCAGATACAGCGCATCGCCCTGGCGGATCGCCTTGGGCGTGCGGACGTTTGGCTGCTGCGCTGCCGGATCGACCTTCAGTCGGCGGCTTTCGCCATTGCACTGCAGATGCAGGCTGATCTGCGCCGGCATGCCGAAGCGCAATCCGTCGCGTTTGGACCACGGCGAATGGGCATCGTCGTCGCGAACGGTGGTCGGCTCGCTCTGCACGAAGCACTCGGCAGCCTGTTGCCAGAAGGCATCGGACAGTTCGCCGGCCGGACGCAGCAGTTCGCTTTCGTGGCGCGGGATAAAGCCGGTATCCAGCTCGGCCTCGGCAAAGGCGCGATGGCCGACGACGCGGCGCAGGAACGCGAGGTTGGTGCGCACGCCGCCGACGGCGGTCTCGTCGAGCATGGCCAATAGGCGCAGGCGCGCTTCCTCGCGGTTCTCTCCCCAGGCGATCAGCTTGCCGAGCATCGGATCGTAGAACGGCGACACGGTATCGCCCTCGGCGACGCCGCTGTCGACGCGACGGCCCGGACCATCCGCGGCCTCACGGTAGAGCTCGAGGGTGCCGGTGGCGGGGAGGAAATCGTTGCCCGGGTCTTCGGCGTACAGCCGTACCTCGATGGCATGGCCGATCAGCGGCACCTGTTGCTGACGAATCGGCAGCGGCTCGCCGCGGGCGACGCGAATCTGCCAGGCGACCAGGTCGAGGCCGGTGATGGCCTCCGTGACCGGGTGTTCGACCTGCAGACGGGTGTTCATTTCCATGAAGAAGAATTCGCCACGGGCATCCAGCAGGAATTCCACGGTGCCGGCGCCGACGTAGCCGATGGCCTTGGCCGCCTTCACCGCGGCTTCGCCCATGGCGCGGCGCAGCTCGGGGGACAGGCCGGGGGCAGGGGCCTCTTCGACCACCTTCTGATGGCGGCGCTGGATCGAGCAGTCGCGCTCGTTGAGGTACAGGCAGTTGCCGTGCTGGTCGGCGAAGACCTGGATTTCCACATGGCGCGGCTTGAGCACGTATTTCTCGACCAGCATGCGCGAGTCGCCGAACGACGACTGCGCCTCACGCTGGGCGGACGCCAGCGCTTCGGCTAGATCGGCCTCGCGCTCGACCACCTTCATGCCCTTGCCGCCACCGCCGGCGGTGGCCTTGAGCAGCACCGGGTAGGCGATGGTCTCGGCGGCGGCGCGGAAGGTTTCGTAGTCCTGGGCCTGGCCGTGATACCCCGGCACCAGCGGCACGCCGGCTTCTTCCATCAGCGCCTTGGCGGCGGACTTGCTGCCCATGGCGTCGATGGCGGAGGCGGGTGGGCCGAGGAAGATCAAACCGGCCTGTTCGATGGCGCGAGCGAACTCGGCGTTCTCCGAAAGAAAGCCGTAGCCCGGGTGGATCGCCTGGGCACCGCTGGCGCGGGCTGCTTCGATCAGCTTGTCGATGCGCAGGTAGCTGTCGGCCGGCTTGGCGCCGCCCAGGTCGATGCAGATGTCGGCTTCGCGGGCGTGGCGCGCCGTGGCGTCGATGGCGCTGTGCACCGCAACGGTGGTCAGGCCCATGGCCTTGGCGGTGCGCATCACGCGGCAGGCGATCTCGCCGCGGTTGGCGACCAGCAGGGTATCGATATGGCGATTCATCACTTCTTCTCCTGCCAGGCGGGCGTGCGTTTTTCCAGAAAGGCGCTCAGGCCTTCCTGACCTTCCGGGCTGGTGCGCAGGTGCGCGATGGCCTGTTCGGTGGTCTGGCGCAGGTCGGCGCTGAAATCGCCGTCGCCCACTTCCAGCAGCAGGTCCTTGCAGGCCTTGAGCGCCTGCGGGCTGTTGAGCAGCAGGTTGTCGACCCATTGCTCGAGCGCGGCGTCCAGTTCACTGGCCGGGTAGGTCTCGGCGAGCAGGCCCAGTTCGCGGGCGCGCTGGCCGTCGAAGCGTTCGGCGGTCAGCGCGTAGCGGCGGGCGGCGCGCTCGCCGATGGCCTTGACCACGAACGGGCTGATCACCGCCGGGGCCAGGCCGATGCGGACTTCCGACAGGCAGAACAGCGCGTCGCTGGCGCCGATGGCCATGTCGCAGCAGGCGATCAGCCCCAGCGCGCCGCCGAAGGCCGCGCCCTGCACCACGGCCAGGGTCGGCTGCGGCAGCTGGTAGAGGCGCTGCATCAGCTCGCCGAGTTCATGGGCGTCGGCGAGATTGGCCTGATAGTCGAGCTTGGCCGACTCGCGCATCCAGCCGAGATCGGCGCCGGCGGAGAAATGCTTGCCGCGCCCGCGCAGGATCAGGAAGCGGATGCCCGCATCGTCCTGCACCTGGGCCAGCGCCGCGTTCAGTTCGCCGATCACCCGGGCGTCGAAGGCGTTGTTCTTGTCCGCGCGGTCGAGCCAGAGGGTGGCCACGCCGCGCGCGTCTTTGTTCAGTTCGATGGTCTGGAAATCGGTCATCTCGGCATCCTCGATGGGACTGCAGTCGCCGGCGCGCTTGGCTGCCGGCGGCTTGGATTACATGCGGAACACGCCGAAGCGGGTCGGCTCGATCGGCGCGTTCAGCGCGGCGGACAGTGCCAGCCCCAGCACCTCGCGGGTCTGTGCCGGGTCGATCACGCCGTCGTCCCACAGTCGCGCGCTGGAGTAGTACGGATGGCCCTGGCGCTCGTACTGCTCGAGGATCGGCTGCTTGATCGCCGCCACCTCATCGTCGCCGAGACTCTTGCCGGCGCGTTCGCTCTGTTCCTGCTTGACCTGGGCGAGTACCCTGGCGGCCTGTTCGCCGCCCATCACGGCGATGCGTGCGTTGGGCCACATCCAGAGGAAGCGCGGGTCGTAGGCGCGACCGCACATGCCGTAGTTGCCGGCACCGAAGCTGCCACCGATGAGCACGGTGAACTTCGGCACCTGGGCGCAGGCCACTGCGGTGACCAGCTTGGCGCCGTGCTTGGCGATGCCGCCAGCCTCGTATTTCTGCCCGACCATGAAGCCGGTGATGTTCTGCAGGAACAGCAGCGGAATGCCGCGCTGGCAGGCCAGCTCGATGAAGTGCGCGCCTTTCTGCGCCGCCTCGGCGAAGAGGATGCCGTTGTTGGCGAGGATGGCGATCGGGTAGCCGTGCAGATGGGCGAAGCCGCAGACCAGGGTGGTGCCGAACAGCGCCTTGAATTCATCGAACTCACTGCCGTCCACCAGCCGCGCGATCACCTCGCGCACGTCATAGGGCTGCTTGGCCTGCGCCGGGATCACGCCGTACAGCTCGTCGGCGGCATACAGCGGTGCGCGCGGTTCGCGGGTCTGCAGCTGACCGAGCTTGCGCCAGTTGAGGTTGGCCACGCAGCGGCGGGCGATGGAAAGGGCGTGCTCGTCGTTCTCGGCGTAGTGGTCGGCGACGCCCGAGGTCTTGCAGTGCACGTCGGCGCCGCCCAGCTCCTCGGCGGTTACCACTTCGCCGGTGGCAGCCTTCACCAGCGGCGGGCCGGCGAGAAAGATGGTCGCCTGGTTGCGCACCATGATGGTTTCGTCGGCCATCGCCGGCACATAGGCGCCGCCGGCAGTGCAGGAGCCCATCACCACAGCGATCTGCGGGATGCCCATGGCGCTCATGTTGGCCTGGTTGAAGAAGATGCGGCCGAAGTGCTCGCGGTCCGGGAACACCTCGTCCTGGCGCGGCAGGTTGGCGCCGCCGGAGTCCACCAGGTAGATGCAGGGCAGGCGGTTCTCGCGGGCGACGGTCTGCGCGCGCAGGTGCTTCTTCACCGTCAGCGGGTAGTAGGTGCCGCCTTTCACGGTGGCGTCGTTGGCGATGATCATGCACTCGACGCCTTCGACCCGGCCGATGCCGGCCACCAACCCGGCCGCTGGAACCTCTTCGCCGTAAACCTCGTAAGCCGCCAGTTGGCTGATTTCGAGAAACGGCGAGCCAGCGTCGAGCAAGCGGTTGATGCGCTCGCGCACCAAGAGCTTGCCGCGCGAGACGTGGCGCTGCTGGGCGGTGGCACCGCCGCCTTCGCTGACGCGGCCGAGCAGGGCGCGCAGGTTGTTCACCTGTTCGAGCATTGCCGCGCTATTGGCGGCGAACTCAGGCGAACGGGTATTGATCTGGGTGTGCAGGACGGCCATCGCTTGGCTCCGGTTCAATCCGTAGGGGGGATGACGCTTTATTCATCCACCGGCTCTGGTGGAAAACGCTTCGCGGTTTTCCACCCTACGAGTGTGTTTATTTCGTTTCGCTGAACAGTTTCGTAGGGTGGGCTTCAGCCCACCGCATTACGGGCCTGGTGGGCTGAAGCGGAAACGCCGCCCGGCCCGCCCTACTTACTTGCATCCGCTCTTATTTGGTTTCATTAAACAGCTCGCGACCAATCAGCATCCGACGAATTTCGCTGGTGCCCGCGCCGATTTCGTATAGTTTCGCGTCACGCCATAGGCGTCCGACTGGGAATTCGTTGATGTAGCCGTTGCCGCCCAAAATCTGGATCGCTTCACCGGCAAGCCAAGTCGCCTTTTCAGCCGCGTAAAGGATGACGCCGGCACAGTCCTTGCGAACCTGGCGAACATGACCGCTGCCCTGCGCATCGAGGTGCTTGCCCACGGCGTACAGATAGGCGCGGCATGCCTGCTGAGTGGTGTACATGTCGGCAACCTTGCCTTGGATCAGTTGAAACTCGCCGATGCTTTGGCCGAACTGCTTGCGGTCGTGGATGTAGGGGATGACCACATCCATTGCCGCCTGCATCAGGCCCAGTGGTCCGCCGCTGAGTACCGCACGCTCGTAGTCGAGGCCGCTCATCAGCACCTTGACGCCTTCGCCGACACCGCCCAGTACGTTCTCTTCCGGCACCTCGACATCCTGAAACACCAGTTCGCCAGTGTGCGAGCCGCGCATGCCGAGCTTGTCGAGCTTCTGCGCAACCGAGAAGCCGGGTGCGCCTTTCTCGAGAATGAAAGCGGTCATGCCCTTGGGGCCGGCAGCCAGATCGGTTTTGGCGTAGACCACCAGCACATCGCAATCGGGGCCGTTAGTGATCCACATCTTGGTGCCGTTGAGCACGTAGCGGTCGCCTTTCTTATCCGCGCGCAGCTTCATCGAAACCACGTCGGAACCGGCGTTGGGTTCGCTCATGGCCAGCGCGCCGATGTGCTCTCCTGAAATCAGCTTGGGTAGAAACTTGCGCTTTTGCGCCTCGCTGCCGTTGCGGTTGATCTGGTTGACACAGAGGTTGGAGTGGGCGCCGTAGGACAAGCCGATGCCACCAGCGGCGCGCGATATTTCTTCCATGGCGATCATGTGAGCCAGGTAACCCATGCCGGAGCCGCCGTATTCTTCTGAAACGGTCAGACCAAGCAGACCCATGTCGCCAAACTTGCGCCAAAGGTCCATTGGGAATTGATCGATACGGTCCGCCTCCTCGGCACGCGGGGAGATTTCCTTTGCAGCGAAACCGGCAACGGAATCGCGCAACATGTCGATTTCCTCACCGAGGAAAAAATTTAATCCGGGCAAGCCACTCATGGTCCAGCTCTCCTGTTGTCATTGTTGGTTTCTTTGGAAACGCCGCTGGCTCGCTCCAGTGCCAACCGGCAGCGTTGTTCCGCAAGGTCTAGTTCCGCCTGCATCTTTTGAATGTCCATCACCTGCTGATCGAGCTGCTGACGCCTGCTTGAAATCGTTTCCAGCAATCGGCTCAGCTGCATGCTGTTGCCGCCGGCTGGGTCGTACATGCTGATCAATTCCTTGCATTCGGCCAGCGACAGTCCAATGCGCTTGCCACGCATGATCAGCTCGAGCGTTACCCGATCGCGCAGCGAGTAGAGGCGCTTCTGACCGAGTCGCTCGGGCAGCAGCAATCCCTGCTCCTCGTAGAAGCGAATGGCACGCGTGGTCACCTTCATCTCGCGAGCAAGTTCGGAAATGCTGTAGATGTTGGACATGTCCACTCGTGACACCTCTCCTTCACGTTAACGTCCGACTGGGCCCGTCGAAAAAAGCTTGTTTCAGGCCCGTCAGGTTTGTGTCACTAGCTGTTGCATCACCCAGCCTTCATTGAAGGCCGGATGCATCAGAGCTGAACGGCGTCAATGCGTTTCGATGTTCCGGTCTGGCTCGCGTCGTAGAAACTGGAGCCCGATCGCAGTTGCTCAAGTAGCTGCGCTTTTTTGCTCTCGGCATGCGAGAGGTAGCGTTCCTTCACCGGGCCGTAACCGCGTACCGCATCTGGCAGCTCGGCCAGTTTCACAGCCAGACCGAGGTTGTCCGCCGTTACCGCAGTCAGGAGTTCGTCGAGCAGCTCTTCGTAATTTTGCAGCCAATGCCGCTCGACCTTGCGCTCCTGGGTGTAGCCGAAAGGATCGAGCCAGGTGTTGCGCATGAATTTCAGCTTGGCCAGCAGCTTGAAACCCTTGAGCATCCAGGGGCCGAAGCTCTTCTTGGCTGGCTCAGTGCCGGACTCGGCCTTGTTGAGCACAGGCGGCGCGAGGTGAAAACGCAGGCTGTAATCGCCTTCGAATGTCGCCTCGATCTTTTTCAGGAAGTCGCCATTGGTGAACAGTCGCGCCACTTCATACTCGTCCTTGATCGCCAGGACCTTGAAATAGTAGCGGGCCACCGCTGCTGTGAGCGCGCCAGGCTGGCCGACGAGCGCCGTTTCCTTGGTGCTGAATTGCTCGACGCGATCCAGATAACGCTTGGCCAGTGCCGCGTTCTGGTAGTCGGTGAGATAGCTGCTACGCCGTTCAATGGACTCCTCCAGCGACTGCGAGAGTTGCTGATCGCGGTTCTGGAGCTTGCCGGCCTCCAATTTGTATTGCACGCGCAGCAGATCGACCGCTGCGCGACGGCCCCAGACGAAGGCGTTGCGGTTGAATTCTACGGCTGTGCCGTTCAATTCGATTGCCTGCATAAGGGCCGCTTCGCCCACCGGCAGCCAGCCTTTCTGATAGGCGTAACCCAGCATGAACGTGTTGGTCGCGATCGAGTCGCCCATCAGCGCAGTGGCGAGCTTGCTGGCGTCTACGAACGTCGCCTGGCCGTCGCCTACGGCTTCGCGAATTTGTGCTGCCATATTGGCAGTCTGGAAGCGCGGGTCCGGGTGTGCTTCGAGGTCGCCGCTTTCCGCCTGCAAGGCAAAGGTACGGACAAATGCGCTGGTGATGCTTTCTTCACTGTTAATCACTGCGTGGGTCACGCCCTGGCGCATCTTCGACAACGTCTCTGTATTGGCGCTGACCACCAGATCGCAGCCCAGTAGCAGGCTAGCTTCGCCCTCGGCGATGCGCGGGGCGAAAAGCTGATCCTGCTGAGCGGCAATGCGGATATGCGACCACACCGCACCTCCTTTCTGCGCCATGCCGGCCATGTCGAGGTTCAGCGCGCCCTTGCCTTCGATGAAGGCAGCCATGCCGAGCAGGGCGCCGATAGTGACCACGCCAGTTCCACCAACGCCAGTGACCAGAATGCTATAGGGCTCATCCAGCGCCAGTGGGGCGGGCTGTGGCAGCTCCCAGTGGTCCTCGGGGTTTTCCGCCAATGCCTTGGGCTTGCGCAGCTTGCCGCCTTCGACCGTGACGAAGCTCGGGCAGAAGCCAGACAGACAGGTGAAGTCCTTGTTGCAGGAGGACTGGTCGATTTCGCGCTTGCGCCCGAATTCGGTTTCCACCGCGACCACGGACATGCAGTTGGATTTGCTGCTGCAGTCGCCGCAGCCTTCACAGACGGCCTCGTTGATCACCACCCGGCGCGCAGGGTCCGGAAACTTGCCGCGCTTGCGCCGGCGCCGTTTCTCGGCGGCGCAGGTCTGGTCGTAAATGATGGCCGAGACGCCGCTGAACTCGCGCATCTCGTTCTGCACGTCGTCCATGTGGTCTCTGCGATACACCGGAACGCCAGGGGCGAGGTCTTTTACATGCTCGTATTTGTCCGTGTCGTCGCTGACCACCACAATTTTGGTCACGCCCTCTGCGGCCAACTGACGCGAAATCTGCGACACGCTGAGAGTACCGTCGACAGGCTGGCCACCGGTCATCGCTACCGCGTCGTTGTAAAGAATCTTATAGGTGATCGATACCTTGGCAGCCACAGCCGCGCGGATCGCCAGCAGCCCGGAGTGGAAGTAGGTGCCGTCGCCGAGATTGGCGAACACATGCTTGGTCGCAGTGAAGGGCGCCTGGCCGACCCACGCTACGCCTTCGCCACCCATCTGGCTGAATGTCTGGGTTTGCGGGTAAATCCAGGCCGCCATGTAGTGGCAACCGATCCCCGCCAGCGCTCGGCTGCCTTCGGGAACCTTGGTCGAGGTGTTGTGCGGGCAGCCGGAGCAGTAGTGAGGTACGCGATCCATCAGGTTGACCAAGTGGCCCTTGCTGCACAGTTGCGCTTCCAGGACAGCCAGGCGGACCTGCAACTCACCGCCCTGATAGACCCGCAATATCCGCCGCGCCAGCGCACGGGCAATCTGCGCGGGCGTGAGCTCGCCGATGGCCGGCAGCAACCAGTCGGTATGTGGCCTGGCCCATTCGCCTTTGTCGTCGAACTTGCCGACGATGACGGGGCGCACATCCTCGCGCCAGTTGTAGAGTTCTTCCTTGAGCTGGTACTCGATCATGTGGCGCTTTTCTTCGACCACCACGATTTCTTCCAGGCCCTCGGCAAACTGCCGCACGCCTTCGGCCTCGAGCGGCCAGATCATTCCTACCTTGTAGATGCGCAGCCCGATTTGTTGAGCGAGCGCGTCGTCGATGCCAAGAATCTTTAGCGCCTGGCACACGTCGAGATACGATTTGCCAGAAGTGATGATGCCCAGGCGCGCCTTGGACGAATCGACAACGATACGGTCGAGGCGGTTGGCGCGGGCGTAGGCTAGCGCGGCGTAAACCTTATGCTCGAATAGCCGCTTTTCCTGATCCAGCGGCGGGTCCGGCCAGCGGATGTTCACGCCGCCTTCCGGCATCGGCACGTCGGGGATGATCGGCTGCACGCGATGAGGATCGACGTCGACGATGGCGGCGCTTTCTACGGTGTCGGCCACCGCCTTGAGCGCAACCCAGCAACCGGAAAAGCGCGACATGGCCCAGCCATGCATGCCGTAGTCCAAGTATTCCTGCACGCCAGATGGTGCCAGCACTGGCATCATGACGGCTTTGAAGATGTGTTCGGTCTGGTGCGGCAGGGATGAAGACTTGGCTCCGTGGTCGTCACCGGCAATCGCCAGCACGCCGCCAAAACGTGAGGTGCCTGCGGCATTGGCGTGGCGGAACACGTCGCCACAGCGGTCGACGCCCGGACCCTTGCCGTACCACATGCCGAACACGCCGTCGTACTTGGCGCCTTCGAAGATGTTGACCTGCTGGGTGCCCCACAGCGAGGTGGCCGCCAGGTCTTCGTTGACGCCTGGCTGGAAGTGAACGTGGTGTTCCTTCAGATGGTCACGAGCCTTCCATAGCGCCTGATCGAACCCGCCAAGGGGCGAGCCGCGATAGCCAGAGATGAAGCCTGCAGTATTGAGCCCATTCTCAAGGTCGCGCTGACGCTGCATTAACGGCAGACGCACCAGCGCCTGGATGCCCGTCATTAGGACTTTGCCGGTCTGCTGAACGTACTTGTCGTCCAGCGATGGGGTTTTGCTCACGGCCAACCTCCAGATTGTTCTTGTCTACGCGGCACATGGCGGCGCGAATGATTTGAACAGATTATCTGTTTACGTGTAAATATCGTAAAACGATAAAATCGGCTATCTGGTATCAGATAAACAGATATCAGGAGACGCAGGAGAGGGGAGATAACGAAGCCGCAGGGATGGAGCGATTGGCTGAGCGGAATCGCCTGGATAACGAGCGACCGCCGTTGCGGCGATCACCCAATTCGCTATTACTTGGCCAGTTCGGCTTCTATCGTCTGTTGCAGGCGTGGGTCATCCGGGCTGACATCCGGCGAGAAACGCGCCACCACCTGGCCGTTGCGACCGATGACGAACTTCTCGAAGTTCCAGAGCACCTCCGGGGCAGCGTTGGTCTGGATGCCATAACCGGCGAGCCGCTCTCGCATGGGACCTTCACCGGTAGCGTCTGGCTTGGCGGCGGTCAATTCCCCATAGAGCGGATGACGATCCTCGCCGGCGACAGACACCTTGGCGAAAAGCGGGAACTGCACGTTATAGGTCAAGGTACAGAACTCCTTGATCTCCTGGTCGCTGCCCGGCTCCTGCTCCTTGAAATTATTGGCGGGGAACGCCAGCACCTCCAAGCCTTGTTCGCGCTTGTCTTCGTAGAGCTTTTCAAGCCCTTCGTACTGTGGCGTCAGCCCGCATTTGGACGCCACATTGACGACCAGCAATACCTTGCCTTTGTAGCGCTCCAGCGTAAGCGATTGGCCATCATTGGATTGCACCGGGATATCGAAGATTGAAGCCATGGATGTCCTCCTTCTGTTATGAAATTTTCAGCCTAGACGAAGATTACTGGAGAAAAGCAGAATAACGATACAAATTCACAAAAAGTGAACAGATTATCTGGTAGTCGAGTAGGTCACCGCTTTGTGGTCATTCGAGGGATAGTGCGAAGCCGGCGCCACGGTTCCATAACGGAATTATTGCTGGACAAAATACGTTAAAATGTTCAACTAATACCCTGGCTTCAACCCCGACAACAAGACAAACAAGAAGGAGATTCGCATGCGTGCAGCCATCATTTCCGAGCGCAATGCTCCACCGGTAGTAGGCGAGTTTCGCGAACCTGAGCCGCAGCAAGGCTCCGTCATGATTGACGTCGACACTGCCGGCCTGGGCGGTTGGGACGTGCTCGGCGCTTATCGACTCGGGGTCGAGTATCCCTGTGTGATTCGTGGCGAAGGTGTCGGTCGCGCGGAAGACGGCCGTCGAGTGTATTTCGGCGAGCGTTCGGTTTTGCCGTTCGGTGCCTGGGCCGAGCGCACGCTGGTACCGGCTGCGGAGGTCTGGAACGTTCCGGACGACGTAGATGACAAAACCGCGATCAGCATGGGTATCGCCGGGACCGGCGCCATCGTGCCGCTGGAAAAGGCGCAAATCCAGAAAGGCGAAAAAGTGCTCGTGCTCGGCGCTACCGGCACCCTTGGCCAGATCGCGCTGCAGCTGGCTCGTGGCATGGGCGCCGGAAAGGTCGTGGGTGCGGCACGCTCTGCCGAGGCACTGACGCGCTTGAAGTCGCGCGGCATCGCCGATGACGTGGTGACGTTGGGCGGCGCCGATGATGTTGCGGCACTGAAAGACGCAGGCGACGGTGGGTTCGACGTAGTGCTGGATCTGGTTTGCGGCCAACCCATGCTTAGCTCTTTGAAGGCTACCAACTGGGGCGCACGGATCATGACCATCGGCACCGGGGCAGGGCGCAAGCTCGATCTCGACATTGCCGATCTGCTGTTCCGTTCGCTGTCGTGCATTGGCACGGGCCAGCGCCCGCCCGCTGACCGCGAGCAAATCTGGCTGCGTCTGCTGAAGATCGCGAGGGAGCAGGAAATCCAGATCGACTACGTCGACTACACCCTCGACCAGGCCGCCGAGGCCTGGGCTGCGCAGGTGTCTGGCCCGCATGCGAAAATCACGGCGAGCGTGCGCCGCTGAGCCAATGTACGGCCGGCCGCCTCGCGCTAGCCGGCCGAGCATCGTGGTCTCTGGTTCGGCTTGATGGGTACGGCGGTGACGGGGCGCCCAGCTAGCCGGACTATGGCGGCGGCACTCGTGTACCAATCCGGCCCAATCCTGACCAGGGGCGCTGCCTGGCGGTCAGCTCGAAGCGGTGGAAAACTTAGGGAGCGACAATGGATATCCACAGGATGAATAGAGCGGCAATACTCATGTTGTTTTTGATTATTGCCGTGCCGGCTCAAGCCGGGCGCATACAGCAAGAGCTGCAGACGACCCAGGAACTCCGATCCCTGGCCTTTCTGACCTGCGCAAATGCATTGGTGTATTTCAATCAGAACGGAAGCCCCTACGAGTTGCGTAACAAGCAGGGCTATGAACAAAGAATCCTCCGCTTGCGAAGCCTGGCCAAAAGTCTGGGCGTTGCGGACGTTATAGATGAAGTGCAGCGCCTGCAAACACGCCTCGATGATACTGACGAGTTACCCCAAACCAGCGCGGCCCTACGCTCTACCGAACCCTCTTATTCACGTAGGTTGTTGCCGGTAATCGAGTCGCACGCACATCTGCAAGCCTTACTGGATGCCCATTACGCCCAGCTGCAGGATGACGAGCCTCTGGGTGAACTTGGAAAACTACACGCCATCAGCCGCGCTATGGGCGAATTGCTGGTGAACTATCAGATCGCGTCGTTCAATCGTCTTGGCGCCGAAACATGGATACTGAGAGACGAAAAAACCCATCAACTCGATCACGAAGTAATCGATGCGTTCGAGCGTTTGTCGGCCGGCCATCCGGCACTTGCCGAGGCGCTTGAGCATGCGGCACGCGAGTACTCGTTCGTCCGCGGCGTGATCCTCAAACAGGACGGAAATTGGGCGCCCAACGGGGCTGAACGCTATATGCGGTCGACGATTGCCGAAGTCGACCAAATCGCCAGAGGATTGCGCCAGTAACATTGCCTGCCGCTTCTGGTGTGGGATGTCCGGCGGCACGCGGTTCGCGTCTTTGTGCTTTTATTGTCCGGCGTCGGCGATCATCACTGCTACGGGGCATCGCGTGATTGCGAGCTGCGATGCCTTGGCCCGACAGGTCAGTCGGCGGCAGGCCAGGTGCCGTTGTTCATCAGGCTATCGAATGCTTCTGTCATTTTGTTGGCCGAACTAGGGTAGTCATGACGCACCCACCACAGCCATGTGCCGATCAGCGCGCCCACGAAGCTGCGCACCGCCACCTCTCCGCGCAATCCGCTGCACTCGTAGATGCCATGTTTGCGGTAGTGCTCGCGCACCAGAATCAGTAGCAAATTTTCCAGGTGAGCAAGAACGATCGCTTGTGAAGGACTGTTGAAGAATGAGGTGGTCAGGGCTGCATGCCGCTCGGTGGCGTTGAACAGCCATGCTGAAACATCGAGCACGATCCGTTTTTCCCCGGCGACATCGCAAGCGCGGGTTTGCGGCAGGCCGATGGACTCATAACCGGCCACCAGCAAGTCTTCCTTGTCACGAAAGTGTGCATAAAACGTCGAGCGTGCTACCCCGGTATGGCTGAGCAGTTCCTGCACCGAGATGTCCCGAAAATCCTTTTCCAACGCCAATCGATACATCCCGTCCAGAAGCAGCTCTCGGGTTCGCTGTGTGCGTAACGCGTGGCGCTTGCTGGCCATGTCGGGCTTGGTCGGTCGTTCCGGCACAGCAGAGATGTGCTGCTTCATCCTTTACCTCTGCGAAGTGTGTTTGTCGGTCGTGGCGCCAGTACCTGTAAGCGTAGCTGGCATGAGCATGGAGACTGGCACGTGCGCTTCACCGCGGACAAGGCTTGTTCGATTGAGCGAGCGCAACAGTCGTCCCTGTGCGGCGAAATCGAACAGATCGGGAATTCTGTCCGTTGTGGATTCTTCAGTCGAAACCTACCTTTCTCTCATCCCCAAGCACCGGGGTCTTGCAGATGGGCGTCGATCAAGCCGCTTCGGTTAGTTGTTGAGCGTTACCTGTTGAGCGGCTGAGGGCAGGGGGGCGGCCGGCTAATCGGCCAGCGAAGTGCTTGCTTCGGCAACGCCCCAATCCGTGAAATAGAACGCATCAAGCAGATCGCGACATTCAACCCATTCAGACGAAGAAGAATAACAATGAGCCAATCCTACGATTACATCATTGTCGGTGCCGGCTCTGCCGGCTGTGTGATGGCCAACCGGCTATCCGCCGACCCCAGCGCCTCGGTACTGCTCATCGAAAGCGGCCCCGACCACACCAGCCCATTGATCGCAATGCCGCGCGGCATCGGCAAACTGCTGATACCCGGAAACCCGCATGTTTACGACTACCAGGCCTCGCGCGGTGAAGGCATGGCCACCGAATTGTGGCTCAAGGGTAAGGCCATCGGCGGCTCCAGTTCGGTCAATGGCATGGTCTACGTGCGCGGCGCGCCGGCCGATTACGATGGCTGGGAAGCGCAGGGTTGCACCGGCTGGGGTTGGGCAGATATCGGCCGGCAGTTCGTCGCGCTGGAGGATCACCAGCTCGGCGCTTCCCAGTGGCGTGGCGCTGGCGGGCCGCTCAAGATCACGGTGCATCCTTCTGGCGATCCGCTGTGCGAAGCGATCATCAACGCTGCCGATACCCTTGGAACCGCTCGCGTCGAAGATACCAATCATGTAGATGCAGTCAGCCAGGGTGGTTTTGGATATCAGCCACAAACCACCTGGAAGGGTCAGCGTTTCAGTGCGGCCAAAGCCTTCCTCGATCCGGTTCGTGGCCGTCCCAACCTGACCGTGATGACTGGTACACACGTCCAGCGCATCGAGTTCCAGGAGCGTCGCGCGGTCGCCGTGCATGTGCGTGACAAGGATGGAGCTCAGCGTCTTGCGGTCAGCCGGGAAGTGGTGTTGTGCGCGGGCGCCATCGAGTCGCCGAAGCTGTTGCAGTTGTCCGGCATCGGGCCGGCAGAATTGTTGAAGCAGCATGGCATTGCGCTCGTGCAGGACTCACCAAACGTAGGTCGCAACCTGCGTGAGCACGTCTATATGGCGGTGCAGTATCGGGTTACCAGCGGCAGCCTGAATCACTGTTTCGCAGGCCTGGGCCTGCTGCGTTCGGTGGCGCAATATTTCTTCAGTAAAAAAGGCCCGATGACCCACGCCGCGCACGAGGCGGGCGGTTTCGTGAAGACCCGACCGGGTCTGGATCGCCCGGATGCGCAGATCGGCGTCAGCCTGTATTCCATGGACGGCGACGGCAAGACGGTGGTGATCGACAAGCAACCCGGCCTGACCATTGGCGGCTATTTCATGCATCCCCAGAGCCAGGGCGAAATCACCATTCAGTCGGCCGATCCAGCCGTGCCGCCGAAGATCGTCGCCAACTACCTCACCGCCGAGGCCGATCGGGTCGCCGCCATCTCGCTGCTGCGCTGGATTCGCCGTCTGGCTGCCGAGCCGGTGCTTAAATCATTCATCGTTCAGGAGCTGACGCCGGGACCGCAGGTGCAAAGCGATGAGGAAATCCTCGCCGCGTTCCGCCGTTTCGGCCAGACCGCTTTTCATGTTTCCGGCACCTGCCGGATGGGCGCGGACAGCGATTCGGTTCTCGATCTCGAGCTGAAGGTACGTGGGGTCGAGGGTGTCCGCGTCGTCGATACCTCGATCATGCCGAGCCTGGTCTCGGGCAACACCAATGCACCGGCGATGGTCATTGCCATGCGCGCCGCTGAAATCATCACTGGAACCGCTTTCACTGGCATAACCAAAGGAGCTGTAGCGGCATGAGCATTCCATTTACGCAGCTGAACAAGCTCTATATCGACGGCGCCTGGGTTTCGGCAAACGGTCCGGCCGAAGCCGTGCTCAACCCCGCCACCGAAGAGGTGATCGGCCAAGCGCCGGTGGGCGATAGCGCCAGTGCTGACGCCGCCATTGCCGCCGCGCGCCATGCGTTCGACAGAGGTCCATGGCCGTGGCTGAGCATGGCCGAACGTGCCAACTACATGCGTCGTATGCATAGCGCACTGGTGGCGCGCCGGGAGGAAATCGCCGCGCTGATCATCGCCGAGGTCGGTTGCGCGCAAGGTGTAACCTATGCGATGCAGGTCGATATGCCGCTGGCTCATGTGCTCACAGCCATCGACCAGTCGCTGCACGACGCGACGCAGCAGATTCCCGTGGAAGCAACGCCCAATCCGTTCAACCCGGGCGGGCCGATGATCCTTGGCAGCGGCAGCATCGAGCGCGAACCGATCGGCGTGGTTTCAGGCATCACCGGCTATAACTTCCCGTTTCTGCTCAATCTGGCGAAGATCTTCCCGGCGCTGCTGGCGGGCAATACGTTGGTGCTCAAACCGTCGCCGTTCACGCCTTATTCGGCACTGCTGTTCGGTGAAATTGCCGAGCAGGCCGGTTTACCCAAGGGTGTGCTGAATATTGTCACGGGTGGTGTCGAGGTCGGCAGCCTGCTGAGCAGCGATCCGCGGGTGGACATGGTCTCGTTCACCGGCTCCGAATCGGTGGGCGTGAGCATCATGTCTCAGGCTGCGCCGACGCTGAAGCGTGTGCACCTTGAACTGGGCGGTAAATCCGCCTTGATCGTGCGGCCGGATGCCGACATCCAGGGCACGGCCCTGGGCGCCATTGCCGGTCTGACGGTCAATGCCGGGCAAGGCTGCGCCTTGCTTACGCGCTTTCTGGTGCACAACTCCATCCGGGAGCAGTTTGTGCAAATGGCCAAGGCGGTGGCCAGCCAGATAAAGATTGGCAACCCGGCCGACCCGAGCGTGGTGATGGGTCCGCTGATTCGTGAATCGCAGCGGGCCAAGGTCGAGCATTTCGTTGCCAGTGGCCGCGATTCGGGTGCCACGCTGGTATGCGGTGGCGGTCGCCCGCAGGGCTTGGACAAAGGCTTCTTCAGCGACATCACCCTGTTCGATGATGTGCGCAACGACATGACCATCGCCCAAGAGGAAATCTTCGGGCCGGTGGGCGTGGTCATCGGTTTCGATACCGATGAAGAGGCCATCGCCATCGCCAACGATTCGCGCTATGGCCTCAATGGCGCGGTCGCCACGGCCGACGCCGCGGTTGCCTACCAAATGGCCCGACGCATCCGCGCGGGCAGCGTTTATATCAACGGGGGTGGCGGCAAGATGCCCTATGCGCCAATCGGCGGTTTCAAGCGGTCGGGCATCGGCCGCGAGTTCGGCCCGGATTGGCTGAAAGAGTTCACCCAGGAAAAATCCATCATTTATCCCATCGGGCGATAAGGCGTTCGGCAACACATGGCGCCGTTCATGGCGCCATCCCGATCGGTTTTCGATAGCTCATTAACGGCCCCTTGTGGGCCGTTTTTTTTTGCCCAGCAAACGGCTGCGCCCTCGCTGATCGTCCGTGGCGCTTGCAGGCATGAGTGATGCGTTTCAGCGATATCGCTTTGCATTTGAGCGATAGCCGGTTTCGTTGTGTCGCCGTGAGTCGTCCCGTCTACTGAAGCAGCTGCCCCTGGCTAGAGGGGCGCGCAGGTCAGCTGACAATAAAAACAATGGGCGCGACGGAGAATGTGATGTTCAAGACCACGTTAATTGCCAATTCGGCGCTGAGCCTGGCGGCGGCTCTCGTCTGGGTCAGTCAGGCGCAGGCGGCTCAATACGATCTAGGCAACCCCGACCTCTCGATGCGTTGGGACAATACCTTGCGCTACAACCTGGGCATTCGTGCCGAGAGTCGTGATGACGCACTGGCCAACAACGCCACTTATGACGAATCCGACTCCAAGTTCGACCGCGGCGATGTGGTGACCAATCGCGTCGACCTGATGAGCGAATTCGAGTTGGCCTACAAGCGCTACCACGGTTTTCGCATCAGCGGCGCAGCCTGGTATGACCAGGCGTATTCCGATACCGATGTCGAAACCGGTTCGGGCGCGGTGTACTACCCGGGCGCCTTTCCTGGCGCTAGCGTTCCGAGCTACCGCGGCGGGGAATATTCGAGCCATACCAAGCGTTATCACCATGGTCCCAGCGGCGAACTGCTGGATGCCTTTGCGTTTACTCGCTTCTATGTAGGCGATGCTCCGGTCAGCGTGCGCGCCGGTCGGCATACGGTGTACTGGGGCAACGGACTGTTGATCGCGGGACATGCGTTGTCCTATTCCCAGGCACCGCTGGATGGCCGCAAAGCGCTCGCCAATCCTGGCACCGAAACACGGGAAATCTTCCTGCCGCTGGCTCAGGTTTCGGCCCAGGCACAGGTCACCGACCGGTTGTCCATCGCCGGCCAGTATTTCTTCGAGTGGGACAGCACAAGGGCGCCGGAAGGCGGGACCTATCTGGCCTCGGCCGATGTTGCCCTCGAAGGCCCCAACCAATTGCCGGTTGCACCGGGTTTTGCTTTTCCCATCGTCGACCCGCTGGAACCCGACGACAGCGGCAACTGGGGCGTAATGGCCAGCTACGGGCTGGACTTCATGCATTCCGAGGTCAGCGCCTACTACCGTGAATTCGATGACTACACGCCTTGGGGCCTACAGGTCGGGCCGGATTTCGGCCGCTATGTGTACGCTGAAAAAACCAAGCTTTACGGCCTGGGCTGGTCGATGGGGCCGGTGCTTGGCGGCGCTTCGGTAGGTATCGATCTTTCCTATCGCAAGGATGCGCCCTTGGTATCCAGTGGCATCAGCCTGGCGGACAACCAGGGCGCGCGTGGCGACACCCTGCATATGGTGGTCAACGGGTTGTGGCTGTTGCCGCGCACGGACTATTTCGACACCGGCACCCTGATCGCCGAAATGGCTTACAGCCATCTGGACAAGGTCACCCATAACGAGGGCCTGTTCCGCGGCGAAGGCTACGGCGGCTGCGCAGCGGGGCAGGACAAGGAATGGGGTTGCGCCACGCGCAACTATGTCGGCGCGGCGCTCAGCTTCACGCCGCAGTGGCTGGGCGTGTTCCCCGGCTGGAACCTGTCCATGCCCATGAGCGTGGATTACGGCATTTCCGGCAACGCCGCGACAGGTGGCGGCAACGAAGGCCGCTACACCTACAAGGTCGGCGTGAAGGCGCTGTTCGACGAGCGCTACGACTTCACCCTGGCTTACATCGGCTATGGCAGCCAGCGCAACTACGACTATATCGCCGGCGTCGGCAAGACCGTCGTCGGCGGCAGCGGCGACATCGGCCTGTCTGACCGCAACTGGCTATCGCTCACATTCAGCACGGCATTCTGAGTAGATCACCACGCGTCGGCCTGCATGCAGGCCCTCCGCGAATCTGCGCGCTTTTCCGGTATTGCCGAGACTTTGCTCGACGGGCAGGCGCGCTTTCCAGGCGATGACAAAAACAACGATGACTGGAGGTATACATGTTCTTCAACCGATCTGTGACCGGGTTGCTGGCCGCCATGAGCGCAGCGTCAGCATTCGCAGCGCCTTATACGCCCGCTGACCTTGGCAATGAGCTGACCCGATTCGGTGCGATAGCCGCAGGCAACGAAGCGGGCACAATCCCGCCCTATGACGGTGGTCTGAAAGTACCGGCAGGCCTGAAGCCCGGCGACGGTCAATGGCCGAATCCGTTCGAGGGCGAGAAACCTCGGCTTCGGATAACGGCAGCCAACGCCGATGAATATGCCGAGCAGCTTTCATCGGGGCAGATGAAGTTGCTCAAGCAGTATCCCGACACCTATTACATGGACATCTACCCGACGCACCGCACCGCGGCATTCCCGGAGGCATTTCTGGCGGCCACCGAGCGCAATGCGAAGAGCCCGGAATGCAAAACCATCAACGATGGCCTTTCGATCACCGAAGACTGTCGGGGTGGCTTGCCTTTTCCGCTGCCCGAAAGCGGTGAGCAGGTGATGTGGAACTACATTCTCAATTACCAAGGCATCAACGGTTGGGACTGGAACCACAGCGCCTATGTCGTCAACCAGGGCCACGCCACGCTGACTAACACCAATCAATCCACCGGTGAAAAACCGTATTACCAGATTGGCGTGGACGGTCGGGACCCGGCGATGGCGCAGCGCATATGGTCGCGCGTCGTTGCGCCAGCCCGTACCGCCGGGCAGGCATCGGGGTACTGGGATTACCTCGATCCGGTGAAAAGTTCGCGCTACGCCTGGAGCTACACCACCGGCCAGCGCCGAGTCCGCCAGGCACCCGAATTCAATTACGACACGCCCAACTCGGCCTTTGGCGGCGTGGCGTTCTATGACGAGATTTTCCTGTTCTCGGGAAAGATGGATCGCTTCGACTGGAAGCTGGTCGGCAAGAAGGAAATGTTCATTCCCTACAGCAATTACAAGCTGAAGTGGGGCTGCGACATGGATACCAAACTGATGCCCAACCACATCAATCCTGACTGCGAGCGCTGGGAGCTGCACCGCGTCTGGGTGGTCGAGGCAACCCGCAAGGAGGGCGTTCGCCACGCGCAGAGCAAACGCCGCTACTACATCGACGAGGACACCTTTGGCGCAGCGGTTTACGACGCGTGGGACGACAGCGGCGAAATGTTCCGGACCGGCGCCCAATACAACATCCAGGCCTACGGCATTCCCAACAATCCTCAGCAGGACGCCTACTCGCTGTACGACTTCACCCGCAGCCAGTACGGCATGTTCGGCAACGGCCCGACGCGCTATCGCGACAAACCGATCGCCGAGCGCGAAGCCAATCCACAAACCATAGCCGGCGGCCAGACGCGCTGAGCACCGGGCGGGGCGAGCGCCGTGGCCGTCGCTGAAAGCGGGGCAGGCGATCGCTGCCGCCGCTGGTGTCACGGGTGGCCTAGATAAATAAAGAAGAGGGGCGTTGTGGATGAGCAATCGACTGGAAAACAAAGTGGCGCTGATCACCGGCGCGGGCAGCGGTATTGGTCGCTCATGCGCGCAGATGTTTGCGGCGCAGGGCGCTCAGGTCGTGGTGACCGACCTCTACGCCGACGCGGCCGAGCGCGTCGCCGAAGCTATTTCGCAGGCGGGGGGCAAGGCGATAGGGATGAAGGTCGACGTGGGCCGCGAGGAAGAGCTGGCGCAGATGGTCGACACTGCGATGACATCCTTTGGCCGTCTCGACGTGCTGTTCAACAATGCCGTGAACAAGAACCCCGACACTGCAAGAGACGTGGATTTTCTCACCTTCAACGAGGACCTGTTCCACGCCAACATGCGCGTCAACGTACTCGGCGGTGTGCTCGCCTGCAAACACGCGCTGCCACACATGCTCGAGCAGGGGCAGGGCTCGATCATCTTCACCTCGTCCACCAGCTCGATTGCCGGTGAAGTTGCCCAGTTCAGCTATGGCGCTTCCAAGGCAGCAGTGAACTGGTACGTGCAGACGCTGGCGGCAACCTTCGGTAAGCGCGGCGTGCGCTGCAACGCAATCCTGCCGGGCGTAATTCGCACCGCCGCCCTCGACGGCTGGGCCAACGACAAGATGGTGCAGGGCTTTCTGGACATCCAGAACGTGCCGCGCCTCGGCCTACCCGAGGACATCGGCGCAATGGCCGTCTACCTCGCCTCGGACGAGTCCAGGTATGTCAACGGCACCCTCATGCGAGTCGACGGCGGCATGAGCTGCGCCACGCCGATGGTGCCGGTGGTACGCGCCTATCTCTGAGCAGTCATCCGCCATCCGGCGGGAAACGTCATCAATTCTTCTGGATAACAAAAATGGGCATACAACAAGAGACGTTTATCCGCGAATTCCTCGACGCCTGGGGCGACGGCACCGCCGAATCGCGTCCGCAGGTCGACAAGATCATTTCGATGATGGCCGAAGACGCCGTCTGGCAACTCTGGGTGCCGGGCGGGCCGGTCATTCAAGGACGCGAGGCGCTCAGGCGCGAGATCGAACGGCAGATGAGCTACGTCACCCACAACAAATGCACGATCCGCCAGATCGTGTCTTCGGATGACGTGGTCATGACCGAGCGCGACGACTATGCCGTGTCCAGCGGCAAGCCGATGCCGCACTCGATGGTGGCCGTCTATGAGCTCGACGAGCAGGGATTGATCAAGGCCTGGCGTGAATATCTCGATACCGCAGATCTGGCCAAGAAGCTAGGTGTTTCGGTCGCCGAAGTAGGCGGCCCGAACCTTCAAGCGGCTGAGCGCTGAGCCTCATTGTTTAGGAGTGTGGAATGGAAACGGCAGTAAAAAAACAAGATAGCGCCGCTGCAACCAGCGAATGCAAGTTGAAGGCATTTGTCGAGCAACTCACGGGCGGGCGGGTCACGAGCATGCAGCGGCTGGTTCGCTGGCGGCCGGCTTGGAACCTGGAAGTCGACAGCAATGGCCAGACGCTGCGTTTGCACCTGCGTGGCGAACGCGGCGGCGACGTCAGCCCCTTCCCGGATTTGCGCCGCGAGGCCGATATTCTCAAGCTGCTTGGCCAGCAGGGCATTCCGGTGCCGCGTATCCATGGATTCTGCGAAGACCCGCCAGCGATAGTCATGGAGCTGGTGCGCGGAACGCGTGATCTTTCCGCTGCCCGCAGCGATGAAGAACGGCGCGATCTGGCTCGCCAGTACGTGCGGGCCATGGCCGCCATGCATCAGTTGCCAGTCGAGCCCTTCGTGGCGCAGGGCATCGACCGGCCCGAGGGCGCCGAGTCCATCTCGCTGGCGGGGTTGGAGGCGTACTACCCGCTCTACGAACGCAACAAGACCCGGCCGCAACCCTTGGTGGAATTCGCTCTCGGCTGGTTGCGCCGCAACGTACCCATGCACCGCACCGAGGCGCGGTTCGTGCAATACGACTCGGGCCAGTACCTGTTCGAGAACGGACAGTTGAACGCGCTCTATGACTTCGAGTTCGCGATGATCGGTGACCCGCTGGCCGACCTCGCCTCGGCGCGCATGCGCGACAACTATGAACCGCTGGGCGACACCTTCAGCGATCTTTATCGCTACTACCAGGAAGTCACGGGCGAGCGGCCGGAGCCGGACGTGGTGCGCTTTCATACAGCGCTGTTTTCCACTGTCAGCGCCATGCAGTTTTCCAGCACGGTGGCGACGCCGCAGCCGGGGGATCCGCACGACACCTACACCGAGTTCGACATCGCCTTGCGCCGTGTGGTGGTGCATGCGTTGGCCGAAGCGATGGGCGTTCCTTTGGAAACCCCGGCACTGGACATCGCCACGCAAGGGCCGAACGCGGCACTGTTGATGATGCTCGAGGACGCCGTCGCGCAGGTGAAGGTGAGTGATGAGTTTCAGCAATCCAAGCTCAAGTCGGTGAGCAAGCTGGTCGAGTATCTCGTCAAGGGAGACGCCATGACGTTGCGATTACAGGCATTGGAACAGGCGGACGCCGAAGCGCTACTGGGCCGCACATTCGACCATTACAGCGAGATCGACGCGGCATTGGAGGACTTCGTGCGCAGCGCCGGCCCGGAATATGACGAGCCCTTGTTGAAACTGTTCATGAAACAGATCGAGCGGCGCGTGCTGGTGTTCGGCCGCACCGCGATTGGTGGCTCGGCGAGCCATATCGATCTGCCGCCGATCGAGCCCCGCTGAAACCGGCCAATCATTGCCGTAGCCAAGCCACCCGTTCAGTTAGAAAGGAAGTTGTTCCATGTCCGAGCAAGACACTCACGCCTTCACGAAAAAATATGGCCCTTGGGCCGTCATCGCAGGTGCTTCCCACGGTGTTGGTGCCGCGCTTGCCGACCAGGTGGCTGCAAAGGGTCTGAACTGCGTGCTGGTTGCCCGGCGCGAAGATGCCCTGATCGATTTGAAGAACCAGCTTGTCGACCGTTATGGCGTCGAGGTGCTGGTCGTCACACTTGACCTGACGCTGGACGATGCCGCCGACCGGCTGGTGGCAGCGGTGGCGGACCGGGAAGTAGGGCTGCTGATCTATAACGCCGGCGGCGATCCATACATCACCCGCTTCCTCGACACGCCGGTTGAAGACTGGAGCAAATTGCTGCACCTCAATACCCGGACGATCATGCGCTGCTGCCATGCGTTCGGTGGCCGAATGGTTGCGCGTGGCGCCGGTGGGGTCTTGCTGGTTGGCTCCCAGGCTGCGCTGGGTGGCGTGCGCAAGCTGGCCATGTACGCGGCCACCAAGTCTTTCGCCATGACGCTGGGCGAAGGGCTCTGGGCCGAATGGAAGGGGCAGGGCGTCGATGTGCTGAACCTGCTGATCGGCACGGTCGATACGCCAACCATGCGCGACGCGATGGTCAGGCAAGGAATCGCCGGCGCCCTGACCATGCAACTGGCCAAGGCCGAGGACATCGCTGCGATCGCGCTACGCGAGTTACCCAACGGGCCGACGCTGATCCATCCCGACGATCTGGCCGAGTCGCCCACCGGGTCGCATTCGGGGCAGGCGCGGCGCGAACACGTACTGCGGATTAGCGCAGAGTCTGCACTCTTTATCGGTGATTGAAACCGTGGAGCGAGGGCGGCCGGTCGAGTATGCAGCGATGGGTTAGCACTCATCAGATATGGGGCGGCGCAGCGCCGTGCTCGGCAGTAAATGCAGTGGGTTTTCCATACACCAGGCAGAGTCCCGAAACATGAAAAATTTCGACAATACGGAGTTCAAACGGGGCTGGCGGATTCTCATCCTTGCAATCGTCGGGGTGGCCACCAGCTCGAGTTCCCTGCTGTTGTACAGCTTCAGCTCGATGGTGATTCCGCTCGAGGAGGCGATGGGCTGGCCGCGCGCCGACCTCCAGGCTTCGATCACCGCGCTTTCGCTGGGGACCATCATTGCCGCGCAAATGGCCGGCTGGCTAAACCTGCGTTACGGTTTGCGGCTGGTCACGCTGATCTCCCTGGTGACGCTGGCACTCAGTATGTTCGCCTTGTCGCGTGCCTCGGGATCGATCTGGATGCTTTATCTGGGGTTTTTCCTGGTTCCGCTGGCCGGTTTGGGGACGCTGCAGGTGACCTGGTCGCATCTGGTCAATCTCTGGTTCGAGGAGAACCGAGGCTTTGCCCTGGCGATCATCCTGAGCGGCTCCGGGCTGGCGGCGATCATGCTGCCGCTCATCACGACCTGGGCGATCTCGCGCTGGGACTGGCGGGCGGGTTTCATTGCGCTGGGTGCGTTGCCGGTGCTGCTGGCGTTGCCACTGACGCTGCGCTGGTTGTTGCCGGTGGCCAAGGGCCACGCGTCACACTCGATGCAGAGCGGCGCCGAGCGAAGCCATCCGGGAATGCTGCTGCGTGATGCGCTGCGTTCGTGGCGCTTCTGGATCTGCAATCTTTCGATGACGCTGGTGGTGTCCTGCGTGGTTGGCATGGTGACCAACATCATTCCGCTTTTGCGGGACAAGGGCATCGCGGCGGAGCAGGCCAGCCAGATCTTCAGCACCTTCGGGATATCGCTGATCCTTGGTCGCCTAGTGGTGGGTTACCTGATTGATCGATTGTGGGCACCTGGCGTCGCGGCTGTGGCCTTGCTGATGCCCGCCTTGGCCTGTCTGGTGTTTCTCTATGCAGATGCCAGCATCTGGTTGTTCGTTCTTGCAACCCTGTTGGTCGGCCTTGGCGCAGGTGCGGAATTCGACATCGCCGCTTTCCTGATCGCCCGCTATTTCGGTATGCGTGACTACGGCCGCCTGTTCGCCGTGCATCTGGGCCTGATCACTGCCGGGGCCGCTGCCGCGCCTTTGCTGTTCGGCGCCCTGTATGGCGCGAGCGGCAGCTATACCGGCCTGCTGGCCTTCTGCTGCATCTGCTTTACCGTGGGGCCATTGTTGCTGCTTGGATTAGGCGGCTACCCGGTGTTCGAGCGCGAGGCGGAGGCCGCACCGGTCTAGCTGGCGTTCTGCTCATCAGGCCAGGCCTCGCGTTGGCCTGGTGAGCGCTGTCGACGGAACTCCTCGGGCGTCCAGCCGACCGCTTTTCGAAACGCCGCGGAAAAGGCGGCGGCGCTCTGGAACCCGGTCATGTAGGCGATCTGCTTGATCAACAGGGAAGGGTCGCCGAGGAGCCTCATTGCCCGGTTGACCCGTGCTTCGGCCGAGTATTGGCGCAGGGTCTTGCCCGTGGTGTTCTTGAAATAAACCGACAGCTTTCGTTCCGGCAAGGCACACAGATCGGCCAGCTTGCGCAGCGAAATATCGTTTGCATCGGCGTCCAGAGCTTCCCTCAAGTGCTGCAGCTGACGGCGACTCAGCTTGCCGGGTTCGTCGTCATCGCGCTGTTTGCCAAGAAATTCCTTGCGCAGTTCCAGCGCGATACCGGTCATCAGGCATTCGATATGGAGCTCGCTGGCAAACCCGGGGAATGCAACCTCTTCGCCAAGCCTGCGCAGCGAGGCCTGCAGATAGTTGCTTTGGAGGTTCAACATGGCGTCCGTGATGCAGTGTTCCCAGTCCCAGCGGTAAGCCGCGAGCGGCGCGATGGCAGCGGGGTCGAACAGGCAGATCACCGCTTTTTGCTGACAAGCCCGATGCTTGAAGTGAAAGTCGCTTCCCGGTGGGATGAAGATCGTCTGGCCGAGCGGCTGGCAGCTTCCGCGGTTGCCCGACAGGGTGCCACGATTTGACAACGGCGCGTTTTCGGGAGCTTCGGCCAGCAGTAGCCTGATCAGACAGTGATCAGTCAGGTGAATCAGCGCGGCTCCCGAGCTGGACCAATGTGCATGCTCGACGCGAACCTCAAAGCCCTTGTTGGACAAGCCGGCTTCGGTGGAAAAATTGCCCGCATGGGGGGACTCGTATTCCCGATATTCGATGACATTCATGTCGCTTCCTTCAGCCGTTCTTATTGTTGATGCTGAGCTTTCCTGTCGCTGACTGACATGCCAGATGCAGGTTTACGAAATGAGGACCGTCTCCGAGTGTACTTTCAGATCAAGCTTGGCGAGTGATAGCGTTCGGAGCCAGATTTTGAAGTTTTGATGGCCAGGGGCGCCAGCCACTCGCTGCGCCAGCCGCGCTATTCGTGGCGGCAACTGCTGGGCAGCTTCTCAGACGGCGGAGGTTTTACCCAGCTCAATCGGATTCTCGTTTGTCCCGCAGTCAAAGCTGACCGATGGACAAGGGTGCAGGCTCGGCCTAGTTTTCCATACCGCAACGGCTGAAAAGCCTGCCCGACCCGATTTTGCGGACAATAGACAACGGAGAGAACCGTGAGTAACACGATCGAGGACAACAAAGCGCTGGTGCGTCGATATGTACAGGCCGTTATCGACGGCGACATGGATACCTTCGAGGCGTTGCAGCATCCGGATGTCAAATGGTGGACGTTGACCCGAGGCGACATGAGCCGCGAAGCGTTCAATACCGCAGTACGCAGCGGCCTGCTAAGTGCCGACAAGCGCTCGGTGGTAATCACCGGATTGACCGCTGAAGGCGATCGCGTCGCCTATGAAGCGCAGGGCGAGATGGCGTTTGCCGACCGCGTCTATCGCAACAGTTACCACAACCTGCTGGTGATCCGCGACGGCCTGATCGTCGAAGGCCGCGAATACATGGATACCAAGGCCTCCACCGAGGCGCGCCTTGCTTAGCCGGCCATTCTCAAAACTGTAAATCGAACGAAGGCGGCCTGCCTGGCCAAGCGCCGCCCCGTCTGGCGGCGGCTGGTGCAGTCATGCGGTGTTGCGGCGAGCAGGCAACAGCCCCTTGCCCACTGCGCGAACTCCAGTACCGATTGCGTGCCCGTCCCCAGTCATCGCCTCAAGTTGCCGGCTCGGTTATCGCCCCATCCGTAACGGTGGCTGTCGCCACTTCCCCAGGAGACGTGGGAAGGGTGGGGTAACGCCCCAACGTCAAAAGCAGCAACGCACCGATACCAAAACTGACCATGCAGAACATCAGCATCGCGTGATAGGAGCCGGTTGCCTCGAACAGCGCGCCGAAGAACGCCGGAGACATGGTGCTGCCGATCGCACCAAAGCTCATCTGAAAGGCGAAAACCCGGCTGTAGTCGCGCAGCCCGAAATAGCGCGCGATCAGATACGACGCAATATCCATTTCGGCGCCGGCGCCCAGCCCGGCGAAGACACAGGCGAGCGCCAACAGGGGAACATGTGCGCCAACCGTGCTGAACAACAGGCAGCCGACGCCGGGAAGCAGCAAGACGAAAAAGGCCACCCCAGGCGCCCACACCCGGTCGATCAGATAGCCGATGAACAGCCGCCCGAAAATCAGCGACACGCCGAACGCACCGAACACCTTGGCCGCCTCGGTTACTGAAAGGCCGCTGTCCTGCATCATGGGCACAGCGTTGATGATCATGCCCATCATGCCCATGATCGCGAGGAACAACGCGCAGTTGATAACCCAGAAGCGCCGCGAGTGCAACGCCTGGCGAAGCGAGAAGCCCGTCAGTCCGACGTCCGGCTGCGCAGGGAGAGATGATCGTTGTGTCGCCTGTTCCACGGCCCCTCGGGTGCTCAACCAGCGCAACGAAAGCGGCAAGGTCACCAGCAATGGCAACAGCGCCAAGCCCCAGAACCAGGCGCGCCAATCCCAGCGGATGATTGCCCAGCTCAGCAACGAGGGCAGCACCAGGGCGGCCAGGCCCGTGCCACACAGGATGATCGCCAGTGCCAGGCCGCGGTTCTTGTCGAACCAGAGGCAGGTCAGCTGCGTCCAGGTCACGTGTAGCGTGCCCACCCCGGCAAACGCCAGCAGACCAAAGCCCAGATTCAATTGCCACAAGTGGCCGGTGTTGAGGGCCATGGCGAAGTAGGCGAGCGGCAGCGCGATCAGCGAGCAAAGGGTCACGCGACGCGGCCCGTAGCGTTTGTTCAGCCAGCCGGCAACCTGAAAGGCGATGATGGAACTGCCGTACTGAAAGGCCGCCGCCGTCTGGATTTCGCCTCGCGACCAACCAAAGGCCTCCTGTAACGGCAGCACCAGCGTGCCGAATGCATAGATGGGCGCGACGGCGACCGAAGTGGCGATACCCAGCAGCGCCAGAAGCAGCACCCGCCATCCCTGGCGGAACTCTGTCCAGTCGATAGCCAGAGAGGTGTGGGGCTTAGCGGCGGAAACGGCCATGTGGCGTCCTCTTATTGTTGTCATGGCGATACCCTCAGCCGGGCTTTCAAGCGCCCGGCGGGTCATGTCACAGGGTCAATTCAGCTGCTCAGCGCCTATCTGCGCGGCAGGCTCGATAGCCGGTTGTGGGACATCGTCCTGAGCCAGGGCCAGCCCGGCGAGATAGCCAAAGGTCAGGCTGAGCGTATTGTTCGCGCCGTTGCCCGGCGCGCGGCCCCGCCATAGCGAGTTCATGTCCAGACCCACCGCGTGCAGACCGGGAATCGGCTGGTCGTTCCCGTCCAGCACGCGCGCCTTGCCGTCTATGCGCAGGCCGACCGTGGTGGTGGAGTCGCCGGGAAATATCTGCACGGCATAGAACGGCCCTTGCTGAATCGGCCCGAGGCAGGGATTGGGTTTGTGGTTGGGATCGCCCAGAGGCATATCGGCCTTGTCCCGTCCACGCCCGAAGTCATTATCCACACCCCGGGCGGCTTGCTGGTTGAAGCGCGCGACAGTGTCGGCGAGGTTGCCGGGATTGACGCCGATACGCGCGGCAAGCGCATCGAGGGTCGGCTCGGTGAGGATATAGCCGGCGGCAATCAGCCCTTTCAGCCCAAAGCCGCCCGGGCGCACCAGGCCCAGGCCGTATTTCTTGATGAACGGGTGGTCGCAGACAAGGTGCGCCGGCACCGAGCCGGTGCGGTGCATGGGCTCCACCAGGTTGGTCGCCGCCTCGTTACCGAAACGCCTACCGTCCCGGTTGACCGCAATGCAGCCTGGCTTGCCGCGATCCATATAAAGGTGCGGAAATTTGCGTATTGCGCCGTCGGGCCTCCTCAGCAGCGAGACCACCACCCAGCCGGCATTGCTCAGGTTTTCGCCATCGAAGCGGCCGCCAGCGTCGCGGGCTTGCTGCAAACCGTCGCCGGTGTTGCCCTCCGGCACCAGCGACACATGGTGTTCGGCAAACGGAATGTATTGTTTGCGCATGTCCGGATTGGCGGAAAAACCGCCGGTGGCCAGCACGACGCCACGGCGCGTGCGAATTTCTACCGGTTTGCCGTCGCGCTCGACAACCACGCCTTTGATCGCCCCATGCTCGTGGATCAGGCTGCGCATGGGCGTGTCTTTCCACAGCTCCACCCCGGCATCGATCGCCGAGCGCAGCAGCCGGGCAGCCATGGCGTTGCCCATGGTCAGACGCGTACCGCGCGAATAGCTCAGCCGATCCACGCCAAAGCGCACCGCCAATTTAGCGATGTGTTTGAACGAGGTGAACGACTTGGTGACCTTGGCGATGTGCGGCATGTCGCCAATGCCGAACATCATGCCGCCCGGCGCGTTGAATTCAGTCAGCGGGGGCCGTAGTTGGTCGAAGTATTCGCCCAGCTCACGACCGTCATATTCCACCGGGCAAAGCAAACGGCCATCGGCGGAAAAGCCCTTGGCCTGCGGATGCCAGTCGGCAAAACCGCGCTGCACGGCGAAACGTACCGAGGTACGCGCGTGCAGGTAATCGACCATGCGCGGCGCGGCATCAAGAAAAGCCCGCAGCAGATCGGTACGCAGTGTCGGCCCCACCACTTCCTGAACGTAAGCGAAGGCCTGCTCTGGATCATCTTTCAAACCGGCCTCGGCCGCCTGGGTATTGCACGGCACCCAGATGCCGCCGCCGGAAAGCGCGGTGGTGCCGCCGAACAGCCCGGTCTTTTCTACCAGCAAAACGTCGAGGCCCTGGGTTGCGGCGACAATCGCGGCCGTCATGCCGCTGCCGCCAGAGCCGACGACGACTACGTCTTTTTCTATCACCGGATTGTCATTCATTCTTGTAGGTTCCGTTGTTTCTGAAACTGATCGAGATGAGGGTGCTGCCCCGTACGCCGGTTCAGTCCGATGTCTGCTGGGTCTGTTGATACAGCTCGGCAAAATGCGGCTGACAGCTGTTCTTGCCACCGTTGATCTCGATGCATTCGCCTGTGATGTAGCCGGACTCGTCGGACGCGAGAAAAGCGGTCAGCGCCGCTATGTCTTCAGGCGTGCCGAGGCGTTTGGTCAGGACGTACTTGCTCGCAAAGGCAAGGATCTGCGGAGCCGTCGCCTCCATTGCAGGCGTCACGATGACCCCCGGTGCGATGGCGTTGCAGCGCACGCCTTGGCGGCCATATTGCGTCGCGATGTGGCGCGTCATATTGATGATCGCGGCCTTGCTGGTGCCGTAAGCGATTCGCACCAGGTCGCCCTTGGTGCCGGAGCCGGAGGCGGTGTTGATGATCGACCCGCCGCCCGCTTCGATCATGTGGGGAATGGCGAACCGACAGGCCAGCATGTAGCCGGTCAGGTTCACGTCCAGGGTTTTGCGCCATACCTCCATGGGTATTTCCAGCAGACTGAGGTCCTGGCCGTGAGTCTGCGGGTCGGTGATCGCGGTGTTGTTGTGTAGAATGTCCAGCCGACCGAATCGCTCAACCGTCTGGCTCACCATTGCCTCGATGCTGTCGGCATCGGCGGCATCGAACCGCATGGCCAAGCCGTTGCCCTCCAGCGCATCGGCAGCACGTTGTGCCGTTTCCAGATTGATATCGGCGCACACGACTTTCGCGCCTTCACGCGCCAGGCGCAACGCGGTCGCCGAGCCGATACCACCGCCGCCGCCGGTTACGATTGCCACTTTGCCTGCCAGACGTTGCATCCGTTTTATCTCCTGTCATTGTTGTTTTCGGGTGTGGCATGAAGCGCCTCGCGGAACGCCATGGCCGCGCCTTGTATCGACGAGGCCATGACTATGCGCGCCAGACAGCCCGGCCATACCAGCGCGATCAGCGCTGCGTGTACTTGGATACGATGGCTTCCGGATTCTGCGTGCTGTTGGACGGTGCCTCCTCCGCAAACTCCAGTCGTCCGGTCAGGAAGTCGTTGAGCACGCCATACATGTTTTTGTTGAAATCGAAGATCGCCAGCTTGGTCGCGTAGGGAATGTTCTTGTCATAGATCTGCACCCCGGCCATGTACACGGTCCGGTACAGATTGCCTTCCTGGTCCCAGGCGTCGTACAGGCCCGCGCCGAAGGTGTCCTCGTCATGTAATAGCGCCGCTTGCTGTACACATGGCGTTGGCCAGGCTTGAGCGTCGCCTCCACCACATAGACGCGGTGCAATTCCCAGCGCTCCACCGCCGGGTTAACGTGATTCTTCATGAACTGCTCGGGCGCTTCGATTCCGAAGTACCACTTGTAGGCGTTGTAGGGGATGTACATCTCCTGGCGTCCTATCAGCTTGAAATCGAAGCGATCCTGCTTGCCGGCAAACATTTGCAGCTCGTCGAACAGGGAAATGCCGCCCTGGCTCGCTACCGGCGTGTCATAGGCGAACTCCGGCGCCAACTTGACGCAGCGCTGACCTGGCGAATAGCTCCAGGCGCGACGCGGTTTCTCGGTCGGGTCCAGAAAATCGGAAATACCGGTCATCTCCCCCGCCCGGCGCGCCGGCTCGTTGTTGATCGACCCGGCACGACCGTATACCTGTGGATCACGGTCCTCCAGATGCGTCTGATAGAAAGGAAATTCCTCATAAGCTCGCTGTTGCGCCGTCTTAGTGATGTTGCCGTTGGAGTCGACAACCCAACTCGTGTGCTCGTCCAGGACGCCAGTCGGTCCGTTTTTGTAGCGCAACAGCTGGTTCCACATCATCTCGTTACCAGTCTTGGCGATGGGAAACGGCAGGCCGCCCCGGCAATCGGTTTCAAGCGATAAGCCTCCGTTGAAGGTTTCACATCCGGTGGCGTTGCGAACCGTTGCCTTCAGCACGTTATCCGGATAGGCAGCGGTGCGATGGCTCGGGTACACATCCATGTACCAGGTGTCCGGATATTTTTTCAGCAGGGCTTGCTGCCCGCGCTCAATTTGTCTGCGTACTGATCCACGTTTTGTGCGGTGATCCGGTACAGCGGTTTTTCATCCCAGAAAGGATCGGCCCAGGCTTTGCCGGGTTCGAAGTCCGCTGGAGCGGTCCGCAAACCGCCTTGGTAGGGCGGAATAGTGCCTTCGGCGTTTCCGGCTTTTATCGCCCCGAACAGGGTGAGCGTATTACCCAGTTTCTGCGCCTCTTCTGGCGAAACCGCAGCGCAGGCAAACGTGGAAATGCCGGTCAAGACAATGCTTAACGCGAATCGGGAAATCATGAGCAGTCTCCGCTTATTGGATTTATATGGAGCCGTAAGAAGACGTGATGCATCGCTCCTCTAACTTAGCCAATACGCGTTTACATGCCGTTCATACCGTTTCACCCACGGTAAAACGAAAGCGGATATTTAGTGGTGTTAAAACCGGCAGTTGGTCCTAACCTGAAGCCCGTCAGCCGAAACCACGAAGCGCCTGATGATTTGAAGCCGACGTTACGTTGAATTTAATAAGAGCAAACGCTAAAGCCATGCCCATGTTTCCATTTTTCCCTTATTGCAAGCTGGTTCTTCAGGCGTCTGTATCTAAATTCGAACGGGTCAGGCCTCTGCGTAACCCTCCGTTCAACGACTCAATAACAAGAGATAAAAGATGAAGACTTTTTCCAAGATCCCCGAGCGAGGCGATTTCGCCTATCAAACCCTGGTCGCGCCCTATAAGGTGACCGGCGAGTCGATGCATGGTGGCCGTGGCTTTTTCGGCTTGCAGTTGAGCAAGAGCATGCCGTTCGGCTCGGTTCGTGACGAAGAAGGACATATCTATTCGTTCACCCGTTCGGTCATGGCGCCAACCGGCACGCCGAACCCGACCAAATTCTTCTATCTGTCCACCCGCATCGATGGCAAGAACATCCGCATGGACCAGGCACGCATGGCGGAACGCGGCGTGACGCCGGTTCCGGCCTTGTCGCTGCAAGGCGATACCGTTCGCTGGACCAACCAGCCTGATGACACCGGGCATCCATGGGAATTGACCGCCAACAGCGAAACCTTCACCTGGAAAGAAGACAACCTGTTCCAGCTCGAAGGCCGCCTGCTCGGCAACGGTATGCAGTGGTACTTGCCGGGCGTCGAGTGGGGCACCTTTTACGTTTCCCAGATCTGGGATGTCAGCGGCGTCTGCGAAGGGCGTCCGGTCAAGGGCGCGATCCTGCTCGACCAGGTGTACATGGCCGAGGGCGGCGCGATTCACTTCAAGAAAGACCTGGTGGTGAACAACAAGATGCACGTGCTGTGGTGGTCCTTTGCCACGGTCTACAAGGACGGCACCTACGATGTCGGCTCGTTCATGGTTGGCCATGACCACCTCGGCTACGCGATTTTCCAGAATGAAAAGGGCGAAGTGCGTACCACCACCGACATCGAATGCGTAACCAAGCACAAGGACGGAAGCTACTTTCTGGAGGCCGCCAAAATCACGCTGGACGGCAGTGAAGAATGGGAATTCTTGCCCGATCCGCGCGGCGAAATGATCGACTTCGTTGGCGGCTTTCCCGTCACTGCACAGCAGGAAGGCCGCTGGCGGCGAGTGGGTGATACTCGCGAGCCGGATCACTGGGTGGCCTGGGGGGAGTCGGACCGGCGCAATGGCGCGGCACGCAATGTCCCTGGCAGCGATATCAACTAATCGCGCAGCGGGCGGAGCGGCCTGCTGCGATGGCTGATGAAGCGGTACGAGTCAGCGGCTCGACTTGCCCGAAGTAGTGAGCGAGCCCAATGAACCAGGAGCGACTGGTGTTTCGCTGCTCAACCCCTTGGAGGCGAGCAGCTTTTTTTTGCAGCAGTGCCCTGCTTACACACCACACCGACGCCATGTGGCGAAACGCTCCAGGGGCGAATTCGCAAGCAATCGCCCCGAACGACATCGGGGGGAATGTGCTTAAGAGGGAAGGATCTGCTACGAACGGCCAGCCGGCAATCAGTCAGCGGTGAGATAACGGTCCCTGAGACTCTTCAGGCCCGACGCATCGAGGCCGACACACGTCTCGATATAGGCGTCCATCGATCCATAGTGCTTGTCCACGCAGTCGTAGGCCGTTTGCAGGTACTCGGGGCGGGCATCCATGATCACGTCGACCGCTTCGTCAGGACAGGGCTTGCCGATCATGTTGCTGACCAGCGTACTCATCAGCTCTCGCCGGACGTCGCTGGCGTCGACCATTCGGCGGGCCGACAGCTGATAGTCAGCGACAATGACGTCCCGCGCTACGCCGAGCGCGTGAAGAATAACCGCGACGGCAAAACCGGTGCGGTCCTTGCCCGCTGCGCAATGAACCAGCACGGGCACGTTACCCGTCTCGAACAACCCGAACAGTTTCGGCAGATGCGGCGCCAGCATGCCCGGCAGACGCCGGTATACCTCGAACATCATGGCCTCGGCGCCGGCAAGATCCGGGCTTTCAACCAACAGGCTCGACACGGTTTTGTCGGCGCGCATGTCGCCGGTGACCTCAAGTGCCAGCTGCTCAAGTTCAACAGGCAGATTGTTGGGCGTCCGCTGGCGCTCACCCTCGCTGCGCAGGTCACATACGGTCTTTACGCCAAGGGTCCTGAGGGTTTCCCAGCCCTCGGCGGCAAGCATGTGCAGCTGGTCGGACCGTAGCAACGTATGCCCGGCGATGCGCCGGCCGTCATGGGCCGGCAAGCCTTTGAGACTACGAAAATTATCGGTGCCTGCTAACTGCAGATTCATCGGGACTCTCATATCTGAATGCTCGAACGTTCGCCTAATGTGATCAAGCGGAGGCGAATCCCCGAAATTGGGTGAGATCCAGGTTGTCGGTCACCGGCGGTTTAAGGAAATAGCACACCTGAAGTTTGCCTGGTGAGAAACGGTAGGTTTCGATGCTTTCAATGGCCAGCCCGGTATTATTCAGGCAATTGCGATGATGAGCCGCAACGTCGTTGCCGTTGTAGATGGTCTCCACCACTTCCAGAGAGATGTCCGCATTGTGCTTGTCGAACATCTCTTCGAGGATAAACCAGCCATCACGCGTGTCAGTGCGACCAGCATATTCGATGACCAGCGACTCAGGCGCAATTTGGCGATAGCAGTCAAGAAAGGCCTCGCGATCGTGGGCGTTCCATGCCGAGACCTGGCCCTTCATAAAACGTTGGATACTTTCAGCATTCAGTTGCGTCGTCATTTCGATTGCACTCCGTTTATTGTTTTTGTTCGTTGCACCATGATCCAAGCCATCAATCATCCAGCAAATGCCGGAACTGCGGGAGAACCTGGCGCGCGCCCTCGCCCAGCTTCACGTGGCGGCGTGGCGCTTTGCCGGCGGTCAGCGTTTTCACGGTTTCGAAATCCTCCGCGGCGGCGAAGAATCGCTCCACCATGATGCGCCCGTCCTGGCCCCACTCATCGACATTGGCCAGCCATGCCTGCATGCCATACACGGGCCAGCGGCGAAATTGTTCCCAGGCGGCGTCCTGTCCAAGGACACCTTCGGCGCCCAGGCTGATCAGCTTCTCGCGGTAGACCTTGACCAGATCCCAGGCCGAAGCCCGCCGCTCCTCGATTGTCAGCGCCCCGAGCATGAAATAGGCAATATCGCGCCATGGCCGCCCCTTGCGCACAAGCTGCCAATCAAGCCAGACCCTCTCGCCGCTGTCGCGCAGAAAGCTGTTGCCCTGGTGAGAATCGCCATGAACGAGACAGATGGGTGTCTCCTGCTCAAGTTCATAAGCGCGCAACTCGTCAAAGGCATGCCCAAACAGCTCCGGTGTTTCATACATCCACTTCGGCAGGATGGCTTGGTACTCAGGCTTGCGCAGATTCAGCCGAATGTAGTCGTACATGCGTAAAAACTGATCGTAGTCGACCGGGTGATCCATGGAGGTGGGCAGCCAGCTCTGCACCTTGAGTTCAGAACTTCCCCACAGTGCGGCATGCAACATCGCCAGCGACTCCAGCCCCTGGGCCACGCCATCGACGCCGAGGTGATGGGTACTGTGACCGAACTGGCCTGGCGCCATTCCGAGGTCTTCCATCACGACGACGCCCCGACCCCCACCATCGCCATCCCAGTCGGAAAAATAGCTGTCCGGCACCGGCGTGTGCAGACGCTCGCGCATGAAGTGGTAGAAGCGCGCCTCCAACTCGCAGATCTCGCCGCTTTCGAACCCTTCCGACCAGTTGGACTTGAGGCAAACGTTGCGCGGAATGCCAGCGGCCTGGCCAACCTCATTGAGGTTCAGCGCGAGCCGTAGCTTGGTGGTGTGCCCGTTACGCACCTCTACCTGCTCGAAATCATTCACCGCGATCCCGGGGTAGCGGTTCTGAAGCAGGCTCGTCAACCAATGGGGCGTAACGTCTTGCAGGTGACGCGGGAGCCTGCCCTGACGTGCAGGATAAGGGCGCGCCGTGCGCAACTCTTCGATACTGGTCATTGTTGTTTTTATCTCTAAAGGCGAAATATAAGCGGCTTCCTGTAGAAACCGTACGACAGCGGAAACGCACTTACTCACGTATTCGGCGTAAACCCGAGTGTTGATCAGGCGCGCTGCGTCAACAAGGCAAACACGCTATCGATACGCTTGAGTTGTTTGACCGGCGGTCAAATGCCTGTTTGTTTTGGAGTCTCGAAATGCTCATCGGAAAATAGCTGTGGTGGATACTTGAGGGCGTTGGTCAATCGGACCTGCTCGAAGGCGCCGGGGCTATATCAAGTTTTACCAAACCGGAAACACTGGCGGTTGACTATTGGTAAAACAAAAAGACGGCTCGCGCATAGCCAACATGGCAACGTGTTGCATATATATAAACCGCCTGATGTCGTGGCAAAGGAGCGTTGAAGATGCAAACACAGACCCGCTCGAAGTCCGATAAACGTCAGACAATGAGCCGAATGCTTGCCGCCGCGCATCAGGAGTTTTGCAACAAGGGACTGGCCGGCGGGCGTATTGACGAAATAGCCCGCAATGCTGGCGTTACCAAACAGCTGATCTTCCACTATTACGGATCGAAGGAAGGCCTGTTTGTCGCGGTGCTTGACGAAACCTCTGACAGACTCATGACCGGGTGGGTTGATTTCGATGTCGAGCAGCTGACCCCGACGCAAGCGCTTCGAGCCTTGCTCAACCACATCTTCGATCAATATCGCAACGATCCCTTGCTCGCCAGGTTAGCGCAGGAGGGCGTTCGCTATCACGATTACAATCAAACGCCGCGCAACCGCTTCCTGGAACTGGCACCGGCCCTGGTCGATAAGGTTGGCGGGATCGTTCAGCGAGGCATTGAATGCCGTAGTTTCAAGCCGGACACCCAGCCTCGGCTACTGCTTGCCACCGCGGCTCTCATCGCTACCGGCTGGTTTACCAACGCTTACTCCACCTCAGCGCTCGTCGGCCTTGATACTGCTTCCGAGGAAGGCATGGAAACCTGGCGCAAACACTGTGCCGATTTCATTCTGGCTAGCATCGTCGCGACGCATGGAGAAGAACCGCGCAGCGCTCGCGCCAATTGATCATCGCGTTTTGCCGAGTCTCGCGCAGGTCTCGTTAGGGGCGCTCGCTCCATTGGAGCGCTCATGGTCATCTCACCGTTACGTCATAGCGCGTAACGTGGGCTGCGCATATAACACCTGCTCGACACCGTGACCGAATCTTGCGTTCGCTGTATGGTGCGCGACTAGTCTGAGTGGTCGCACTGAGTTGGTGAAGGGTAACGGGATGGCGAAGGGCAAAGACATATCAATGCGCCAGCTGCGTTACTTCATGGCCGCGGCTGAGGCGGGGCAGCTTTCCCAGGCAGCGGTGAAAGTGCATGTATCGCAATCGGCGATCACCGCCGCCGTTCTGCAACTTGAACAGACATTGGGCGTTCGGTTGTTCGATCGGCTGCCTTACGGCGTCACCCTGACCGCAGAGGGCCATAAGTTCGCTCAGCATGCGGGCCATATTCTCGACACGCTGCAGGACGCGCTCAGCGAACCGCTTTTTCTGAGCCATTCGATCCAAGGGGTGATTCGCGTCGGGGCTTCTTACACGGTGCTCGGCTATTTTCTGCCGTCGCTGCTGGCGCGGTTCAAGCGGAGCTATCCGCAGGTGGAAATCGATCTGGTCGATATGGATCGGCCTGTCATCGAAGATGCCATCGTTGCGGGACGGCTGGATATGGGGCTCTCCATCGTCTCCAATACCGAGAACCTGCAGCGTTTCGAGCACCAGGTGCTGATTCGCTCGCGACGCCAATTGTGGCTTTCCAGCGAGCATCCGCTGATGCGGGCCTCGGTCATTACACTCGAAGATGTGGCGCGTCACCCTTACATTCTGCCCACCGTCGATGAAGGGGAGAGCTCCACCTATCGCTACTGGAATTCTCGCAGCCTGGAGCCAAGTGTGGCGTTCCGGACGTCTTCGATGGAAGGTCTGCGGGGGCTGGTCGCCCATGGATTCGGCGTAGCGATTCTCTCCGACATGCTCTATCGGGCCTGGTCGCTGGAGGGTAAGAAAATCGAGGCGCGGCCGTTGGTGGACGCTATCCCGCCCATGGAACTGGGCTTGATCTGGCGCCGCGAGACGGAGTTGCCGCAAACCGCTGAAGCGTTTCGCCAGTTCCTCATCATGGCGTGCGCATCCTGAGTGATCCGCATGTCGGCTCAACGCCAATATTGCTCGAAGGCGGTCGCGATCAGATGGCCTTGCGCTCTGCCGGCCTGCGCTGCGATAGCGCGCCGCGCTGGATTCAGCGGATTTTTGCCCATCGCTGCTGCTGCTGTCCTGTCGGGGCCGATAACCTGAACGCGCGTCCCGGACTGCTCGAGTTTCGCTATTTGCCTGGACAGCGTGCGGCCAGGAATTCCGCGGTTGGCGCCAAGGGGCGACACAATGATCACTCCTGAGGAACGCTCGGCCAGATCGGCATTACTCGAGCTTCGTATTCCGCCATCCATATATTGCCGTCCGTCGATATTGACGGGCGGCCAGATACCGGGTACGGCGCAGCTGGCGGCGACCGCATCGGCCAATCCCACGCCGGAACGTCGGTCGAACATTCTGGTTTCGCCAGTCAGCACGTCGACCGCGACGAGGGCAAGAGGCTTGGCTGGCCAGTCCTGTCGAGGATGCAGCCGGGCAGTAATGACGGACTGCCTGGCTTGTGCATTCTCGGCCTCGGCTCGTAGCGCCAGCTGACCGATTCGCCTGGTGCGCTCGATGGGAGCATTCAGCTTCGGCAATATGGCCATTGCCAAAGGCAGTAATCGCAGCAGTCGTATTTGAGGCGCGAGTTCCTGAACCTGTTTCGATGTGTAGACCTGACGCTCGTACAGTTCCCAGAGGTCGCTGTCTTCGCGGATCTGCGCCGCGACTGTGGCGCCGGCTGATGTCCCTAGCATCTTGCCGCATTCACGCAGGTCTACGCCCATTTCGTTCAAGCCAAGCAGAAGGCCGGTCATCCAGGCGATACCGGTGATTCCGCCGCTACCTAAAACCAGGGAATGATCGGTAAACATGGCTGCTTGTCCTTGGCATACAGAGGTAGGTGGGCATTACCAGAGCGTCATCAGAACATGCCATCACGCGGGTGATGTGCGGGTGACAGTGCGGATGTTCTGCCTCTGGTATCTATTCTTGTAAACATATAATGAGTATATGTCTATATTCCGCTGATGCGCATGTTCTAGTGCAGGCGTAATCAGAACCGAGAAATCCCTAAGGGGACCCTCAAACAAGAAAAGGATTGGAATGCCATGCTGATCGATGTCCACGCTCATTTGTTGACCGAAGGGATGTTCAACCGCCACGAATTCTGGGGACCTTTCATGAAGGTCCAAGGGCTTACGGTGGGGCACTTTGCGCTCGGTACCAAGCAGCCCGCCAAAGCGTCTTCGGATGAGGAAGCGCAGGCCAACCTTCTTGCCCGAATGACCCACGAAAGCCGACGCAAGCTGATGGCTGAGCGGGGCGTCGACAAACTCGTCATGTCCACTCCATCCCATTGCTTCATGTACTGGGCGGGCGATTTCGCAAACGAATACGCGCGGGTCTGTAATGACGAGTTGTCTGCGTTCTGTCGCGAGGATCCGGAGCATTTCGATTTCTGGTGCCACGCCAATCTGGCGGACCCGGAGGCGGCAGCGAAGGAAATTGATCGCGCCGTGCGGCAGTTGGGCGCACGCGGCGTCTGCGTAGGCGGGGCCAATTTCAATGGACTGCAAGCGTATGACGAGCAGCTATTCCCGGTTTGGGAGAAGCTCTCTCAGCTCGACGTGCCGATCATGGTGCATGGCTTTAACCAGTCGATCTACTGGGGCGAAAAGCATACCGATGACAAGTTCGAAACCACCTCGATCATTGGCGATTGCGTCGATGAGACATTGTTCTTCTGGTATCTGATCTGCGGCGGCGCGCTGGACGTATTTCCCAACCTGAAAACCTACATTACCCACGCCGGCGGCATGGCAGTGTTTCAGCTTGGCCGGCTGAGCGAGCTCAACCGCGCCATGGCGCCGGACAGCCGAAACAAGCGGCCCTTGATGGAATACATGCCTAATTTCTATTTCGATCTGGACGTGCATGCGCCGGGCTTGCGGCGTGGGGTAGCGGAAGTGGTCGGAGCGGATCGCCTGCTATACGGCACCAATTTCGGCGGCGCCTACGATCATGGCGACCTTACTCATGGCCTGGGTTTGTCCGAGGAGGAACGGGAGCGCATCCGCAGCGGCAACGCCATTGAGCTGCTCAAGCTGGACGTCTCCGTGCCGGTCGTCTGAGGCCGTGGTGGGTCAGTGATGCGTCGCTGGCTCATCTGCCCCAGGGCTATGCCGACCAGGATTAGGCTGCCGCCCATCGCGTGGTAGAGATGCAGCGTCTCGCCGAGCAGCATGATCGCCAGCACAGCCGTGAACAGCGGCACCAGATTCATTAGCGCGGCGGTTTTTTCCGCACCCAGCGAGACGAGTCCGCGCATCCATAGCCCAGGTGCCATGGCGGAGGCGAACAGGCCGGCGAAGAGAACCAATGGCAGATTATCGCGGGTCAACGCAGCCGAAGGCGCCAGTAGGAAAGGCGGCACCAGTACCAATGTACCGCAAAGAATTTGCACATACAGCGACACCCAGATGGGCAAAGGAATTTGCCATCGCTTGACCAGTACGCAATAGAGCGCATAAGACAACGTCGCCATCAGCATCATGAACTCGCCTTTGCCCATGCCTTGGCGAAAGAGCGCAGCCAGGTCGCCGGTGCTGATCAACCAGGCTAGCCCGAGAAAGGATATGAGTGCGCCTGCAAGCGTCCCCGCCGTGGGCCTGGCGCGTAGCAGCGGGATGGCCAGAAGAACCGTCAGCATGGGCATGGTTGCCAGAATTAGCCCCATAGACGTAGCGGTGATGCTGTAAGCAGCGAAATAGGCGAGCGACTGGTACAGCGACATGCCCAGGCAACCTAGAGCGAACAGTTTTGCAAGATGTGTTTGAATTGTTCGCCGAATGCTCCAGACCGTTGTAAACACGAAGGGTGTTATCACAACGGCTGCAACGAGCCAGCGGTAGAAGGAAATGGCTGCAGGGTCGATCAGGCCTACAGCCATTCGATTCACCACGGTGCTGGCAGCCCATATCAGTGTGGCCAGCACGGGAAACAGCAGATTCATCAAACCGGGCATAAAAAGTCCAGTAACCGGCGGTGCCAGCGACGCCGGCAGATGCTCTGCCGACGTGCCTGACAGCCAGTGTAGTGGCTGGTCCCTCTGTCAATTAGCGGTGTTTCGCGCCTTGATGGCCGCGGCGAAGTCGCGTTTGAGCGTAGGGAAGTATGCGATCTGCCCGCCCATGCCTCCGGCTATATCGATCGATGCGGCGCTTATGAAACTCGCATATTCACTGGACAAGAACAGCACCATGCCGGAGACGTCCTCGGGCTTACCGTAACGGCCAACCGGTACCACTTTCATGACCATTTCGTCGAATTCCTCGCGGCTCACGCCAGGGCCCATTTCTTTGTAGTGACGGTCCCACTGGCCGGTATCGATCCATCCCATATTCAGACTGTTCACCAAGATGTTTTCCTTGGCCAACGACATGCCCAGCGACTTGGACAGGGCCACGCAGGACGCACGGTTGACCACCGATGGAATGCCGTCGGGTGTCGGAATGGTTCCTGCCAGCGCATTGATTTCGATGATACGCCCCCAGTTCTGCTTGCGCATATGAGGCACCACTGCCTGAACGAAACGGAAATGCCCCATCTGCAAAACATTAGCGTGTTCGAGAATTGTTTCAGGGGTGAGGGTGTCGATATTGCCGCTACGGCCCTGGCCGGCGTTGTTCACCAGTACATCCACGCCGCCCCAAGCCTCGGCCACCTCATCGACGAAGCGGCGCACGCCGTTCGTGTCGGTTACGTCGACCGCGCGTGCGATCACGCCAGCGGCTTTCTTGGCAAGCTCCTGGCCGGCTGCTTCCACGGCTTCCAAAGATCTCGCACAGATGGCAACACGCGCGCCTTCAGCGGCAAATGCGCGCGCGATGGCCAATCCGATGCCTCTTGAGGCGCCGGTAACGATGACGCGCTTGTCGCTTAAATCGATGTTCATTGGATACCCGCCTCACGTTGGGCCGCCTTACGAGCAATGCGGCGTGTTTTTGCCAATTTCGGCCGATGAAAATATTCGCTGGAAGAAAAATGAACGAATCCGTGATAAATGTCTATGTATTCGGGCGTAAGCCTGGGTGTCTGCTATGGGTGTGCCCCTAATCCTGATGAAAATTCTGCATAAAGAATACGAATCTCATTGTGGAATTTTAGGAAAATTTCCGCTAGGGTTGCGCTAAGCATTGAGAACTAGCCAGCCAATGCGGTTTATATGCATAGCGATCGGACGGTTTCGCCAGCGTACGAAGGCTTCCTAGGTGGAGCCCGTCTGGGTGTAAACCACTGAAAATAAAAATAAAAGGATCACAACGATGAAAGAATGCCGCCGTTTCAGATCTCAGCCCTCGCAGCTAACCCGCATCGCCTTAGCGGTAGCTGTACTCGGTGGCGCAGGAAGCGCTTGCGCAATCGAAATTGATCTGGGTAACCCGGATTACCGTCTGCGCTTCGATAACACCATCCGCTACAACCTTGGTGTTCGGATGGAGGATCAGGACAATCGCATCATGAACACGCCGACGACGGACGAGTCGGATGGCAAGTTCGATAAAGGCGATATCGTGACGAATCGCGTCGATCTGCTCAGTGAGGTGGATTTTGCTTATAAGTATCTTTGGGGCGCTCGCCTAAGCGCGGCAGCGTGGTACGACGACGCGTACAAGGATGGCTCCGTCGAAAGCAGCATTCCCGGCTACTCGACGAGCTACAACGGTGATAAGTACAGCTCCGAAGTGGATCGCTATGTTCATGGCCCTTCCGGCGAGATCCTCGACGCCTTTATCTGGACTAATTTCAACATTGGGCCGGTGCCAGTTAACCTCAAGGTGGGGCGGCATACTAACTACTGGGGTGAAGGCCTGTTGTTCGGTGCGCATGCGGTGTCCTATTCGCAGGCACCTAGCGACGGCGTGAAGGCCGTTACTAGCCCTGGTATCGAGACGAAAGAAGTGTTTTTGCCGGTGGGGCAGGTTTCGATCAAGGCCCAGCTGACCGATACCCTTTCGGTAGCGGTGCAGCAATTCTTCGAGTGGGACAACACTCGCATGCCCTATGGCGGTACCTATTTCGGACCAGCAGATCCTTTCTTCGAAGGGCCAGATCGCTTCCCGCTTGCTCCGGGCTTCAATCTTGAAAAGCGAAGCACCAAGCGCGGGCGCGACACTGCTAACTGGGGCGTGATGGGTAAGCTCAACCTGGAACAGATCGAGTCCACGGTCGGCGCCTATTATCGCGAGTTCGATGACTATCAGCCTTGGCTCGCCCCCGAGCTGGTCGCTGCTCCCGATGGCTATTACCGGCTCGTCCATCCGCGTGATGTGAAACTAGCGGGACTTAGCTTTTCCCGCGTCTTTAACTCCGTAGCGGTGGGCATGGATCTTTCCTATCGCAAAAACGGTGCACTGAACGCAACAGGCGTAAGTCCTGTTGACGAAGAGGGCCCTCGTGGTAACACCATTCATTTCGTAGCCAACGCTGTATATGGCGTTCCACGTAACTTCATCGCGAACAACGCGACCCTGGTTGGCGAATTTGCCTACAGCCATCTGGACAAGGTGACCAAGCACGAAGAGCTCTACAAGGGTGATGGCTACGCTGGGTGCCGTGACGCCAGAAGTTCAGCTCTTCCGGGAGGTAAAGAAGACGGCTGCTCGACTGATGACTACTACGCTGTCGCTGTGAACTATACCCCTCAATACCTTTCGATCTTCCCTTCTTGGGATCTTGAGGTTCCGCTGACCGTCAACTATGGCATCAGCGGTAATGCCGCAAGCGCGGGTGGCGGAAGCGAAGGTGCTCTGGCATGGTCTGTAGGCGCAAAAATGACCTACATCCAGCACCATGAATTCAGCCTGCGTTACGCAGATACTTCCGCTCAGGAAAAAAATCTGCTTAACGGTGGGGTTGGCGGCAACGGTGCGGTGGGTACAACCGACCGCGGTTGGCTTGCGTTCACTTATAAAACTTCCTTCTAAAACATATAAAAAGGGGAATTCAATGAAGCTCCAAGTCGCTCTTGGTCTGATGCTCAGCGGTATTTCTTCACTATCGATGGCTGCGGTCTCTGCCGAGGAAGCTGCAAAATTGGGCGATACACTCACTCGCGTTGGCGCCATCGCAGCAGGTAACGAAGCAGGCACCATCCCCGCCTATGAAGGCGGTCTGCGTACTGCGCCGCCGGGCTTCGAGCCCGACAGTGGTGTATGGGTCGATCCCTTCGCTAACGAAAAGCCCCTGTTTCGTATTACTGCTGAAAACATGGCTGAACACGCCGACAAGCTAAGTGATGGTCAGAAAGAGGTGCTCAAGCGCAACCCTGACTATTACATGGATATTTACCCGACACATCGCACAGCTGCATACCCGGAAGAGGTGCTGCAGGCCACAGTGCGTAATGCGACCGAATGCGAAACCAAGAAGGACGGTTTGGCCGTAGAGACCGACTGCCGGGGCGGTATTCCATTTCCGATCCCCCAGACCGGCAATGAGGTGATGTGGAATCAATTGCTTCGCTACAACGACGGCAAATTCGGAACCACGACGTCTTCCTCAAACACCTGGGTTGTGGACAGTAACGGCGGCGTAACCAAAACCGCCACGCAATCAACGTTTGTCGAGCGTCCTTATTACCAGACCGATGTCGAAGGCCGTGATCCAGAAATGGCGTATCGGGTTTACTCGCTGACCAAGGCTCCTGCCCGAAAGGCCGGTGAGCTGACCGGCCTCAACGACTACCTCGACCCAACCGTCAAACCCCGTCGGGCCTGGAGTTATACGCCGGGACAACGCCGTGTGAAGCTAGCCCCAGAGTTTGCCTACGACACCCCGGTCGCGAGCATGGGCGGTCTCGAGCTATTCGATGAATTGTTTATGTTCTCCGGCGTCCAGGACCGTTTCGATTTCAAACTTGTAGGCAAAAAGGAGATGTACATCCCCTACAACACCTACAAGTTCTACTTCGACTGCGACGATCAACTTAAAGACTCGCATCCTAACCCTGCCTGTGAGCGTTGGGAGTTACACCGGGTATGGGAAGTCGAGGCGACTTTGAAGCCCGGTATGCGCCACGTTTACAGTAAGCGCACCTACTATCTCGACGAAGATACTTATGGTGCGGGCCTGTACGACGCATGGGATCAAAGCGGTCAGCTCTATCGCGCAATGATGCTTGGTGGTGTTCAGTTCTACGACCATGACATCCCCTATATCGTCAAACACTCTATATATGACTTCAATAAAGGCATGTACGGCGTAATCAACGATGGCTTGGATGGTGGTTATCGAGTTCTGACCGAGCCGCGTTCCGAGCGTTCGTTAAATCCGGAAGCGATTGTAATGAGGGAAACCCAGCGCTGATTAGTTGCGGGTCTGCATGTGCGCTTGCATATGCAGGTCTGCCGATCGGGTTTCGTTCCTAGGTCTGCAAGCGATGTTGAGTTATGTCGGCAGGCATCGTACGCATTCTGATTACGCTGGTTGAGGATAAAAAATAATGATATTCCCGGTCCCGCTTGCTACGCCAAATGCTTCTCCGGCGACCATTACCCGGTTATCCGGGAAATGGCTAGGCGTGATGTTGTTTGTTCTGCTGGTGCCATTTGGTGTGGAGGCGTCTGTTGCGGCGGAGGGTATCGATCCCTTGCGAGAACCGTCGAAGCCGATCAGCGCTTCGGTGCCGCTCCTCGGTATGGATCGAGCGGGTGATGTGCTTGTTGGCGTCGGGTTGCACGGCATGATCAAGCGCTCCACCGATGGCGGGACGACCTGGCAGCAAGTGCAGAGCCCTGTTTCCACGGACTTGGTCCAGGTGCGCTTTCGTGACCCTATGAACGGATGGGCCGTCGGTCACGATTCTGTGCTGCTGAATACCACCGATGGTGGTCTGACCTGGTCCGTTCAACTCGACGGTCGCACGGTGCTTGCGCGTCTCAACGCGTTCTACGGTGAGCGTGCGGAACGTGGCATCGAGGGCGCTGCAGACATGCTCCAAGAAGTGGAGTTTGCCATGAACACGTCGGCGACGCCCGATGTGCTGGCGTCACCGTTTCTCGACGTCATGTTCAATGAGGACAAGGTTGGCTACGTCATTGGTGCGTTCGGGATGATCCTGAGAAGTACCGATGATGGTGCGACCTGGGATCCTTGGATCGAGCAAACCGACAATACCCGCCGTATGCACCTGTATGGCCTGGACGAACGCGACGGCGTTTTCTATATCGCTGGAGAGCAGGGCTTGCTCATGCGCCTGAATCTCCAGACTCAACAGTTCACAACGATCGAAACGCCCTATAACGGTACTTACTTCGGTGTGCGCGCGCTTCCCGACCTGCTTCTGGCCTACGGCCTGCGTGGCAACCTATATGCGAGCAGGGACGATGGGGGGCAATGGCAGCAGATAGACACCGGCCTTAACGCAAGTCTGATCAGCGCGGTGGATTCAGGGCAGCAACTGATCATGGTTAGCCAGAGCGGCGCGATGATCGCGCTCGACAAAGAAAGTTTGAGCGTCACACCCCTGCAGGCCTCACGCGTGGGCGAAGTGTTCGCGGCCAGTGGTACCGGACGAGATGGCGAAATGGTCGTGACTTTTTTCTCGGGTGCAAAACTCGTCGAGATAGCCAAGGCGAACTAATAACGCGGCATGCTTAGTGAGAACAAGAAAATGGTAGATCAAAAGTACAATAGTGGAATGCCCGTAGTTCCGGATGTTCGCGATTTCGACAAGTCGTCCGGCGGGTTTTTCGAGCGTGTTATTTTCAATAACCGCGTACTTGTGCTCGTGGTCTGCCTGCTGGCCACCGTTGTACTTGGTTACTTCGCTGCTCGCATAGACGTAAATGCCAGCTTCGAAAGAATGATTCCGAGCAGCAGTCCCTATATCAAGAACTACTTCGCATATAAGGATCAGCTCCCTGGTTTGGGCAACAGCATTCGTATCGTTGTGGAAAACAAGCAGGGCGATATCTATGATCCGGAATACCTGAAGGTTCTGCAGGAAGTAAACGATACGCTGTATCTCATCCCTGGAGTCGACCGCTCCTGGATGAAATCGCTGTGGATGCCGATTGTCCGTTGGAAGGAAGTCACCGAGGATGGAATCAGTGGCGGTGCGGTAATGCCTTCCGACTATGACGGCAGCGAGACGTCGATAACGAAACTACGGCGCAACATTTCTCGTGCCGGAATCATCGGGAATCTGGTCGCCAATGATGGACAGTCGAGCATGATTGTCGCCCCGTTGCTCGACTCGCATCCTCAGACCGGAGAGCCGCTCAATTACGGTGAATTCTCCGACCAGTTGGAAGAGAAGATCCGCTCCTTCGAAAGCGACAAGATCAGCATTCATATCGTCGGTTTCAGTAAGTTGGTCGGCGATTTGATCGACGGGCTGTACAGCGTGATGGTTTTCTTTGCCATCTCCGTCCTGATCGCCGGGATCTTCGTCTACTTTTACATGCGTTGTCTGCGCAGCACGATTTTGTTGATCGGCGTAGCGGTGGCCGGGGTCGTATGGCTTCTCGGTCTAATGCAGCTGCTTGGATATGATCTCGATCCGTATTCGATCCTGGTACCGTTTCTGATCTTCGCCATTGGTGTCTCCCATGGCACGCAGAAGATGAACGGTATTCTTCAAGACATTGGCCGCGGTACGCATAAGTATGTGGCGGCGCGCTATACCTTCCGCCGTCTCTTTCTCACCGGACTTACCGCACTACTGTGCAACATTGTCGGTTTCGCGGTACTGGTGATCATCGACATTCCGGTAATCCGGGATCTGGCGATAACCACCAGCATCGGTGTTGCGGTACTGATATTTACCAAACTACTGCTGATACCCGTCGCGCTGTCCTATATCGGCGTGAGCAAAAAAGCGGCGTTGATCGCTCTCGAGAAAGAGCGTGCCGGAGCCGAAAACCGCAACTGGCTTGGTCATATCTGGCACGGCCTGGACCGTTTCACCGAGCGGCGCTGGGCGATTGCGGTGATTTCGCTATCGGTTGTCGTCACTGTCATCTGCAGCATCGTCATGCTCGACCTCAAGATCGGTGATCTGGATCCAGGTGCGCCAGAGCTACGCGCCGACTCGCGCTACAACCAGGACAACGCTTACATCACCAGCCACTATGGTCTGTCCAGCGACCAGTTCGTCGTGATCATGAAAACCGATCCGGACAGCTGTCGGTTGTACCAGACGCTGCAGACCATGGACCGGCTTGCATGGCAACTGCGTCAGACTCCTGGCGTGCAGACCACTAGTTCGCTTGCCGAGTCGACTCGTTTCGTGACCTCAGGCATGGCTGAAGGCAGCGGCAAGTGGCTGACTATCAGCCGCGACCAGGCCATCACCAACGCGTCGGTCGATGCCGCGATGATTTCTTCGCCAGGCATCACCAACCAGCAGTGCTCGGTTACACCGCTGATCGCCTATCTCACCGATCACAAGGCGGACACGTTGCGTCGCGTGATGGGGGTGGTCGAGGCCTTTGCCGCCGAATACAACACCACGGCTGACTCAGAACGTCCGGTCGAGTTTCTCTTGGCCGCAGGCAACGCGGGTATCGAAGCGGCGACCAACATCGAGGTGGAGAAAGGCATCATCACCATGTACCTGGCGGTATATGGCGCTACTGCTTTGCTCTGTCTGCTGACGTTCCGCAGCATTCGCGCCACCATCGTCGCGCTCGTTCCTTTGATCATGACCACCATCATCTGCAAGGCCTTGATGGTCTGGCTCGGTATCGGCCTGAAAGTGGCAACCCTGCCGGTTATTGCGGTTGGCGTGGGAGTAGGCGTGGATTACGCACTCTATTTGCTCAGTGTGCAGCTCGCCGTACAGGAGCGGGGCGGGTCGCTGGCAGTGGCCTACCGCCGCTCTCTGGACTTTACCGGCCGAGTGGTCGCTCTGATCGGCTTGACCATGGCGGCTGGAGTGATTACATGGGCCTGGTCACCCATCAAATTTCAGGCTGACATGGGCATTTTGCTGACCTTCATGTTCTTGTGGAACATGCTCGGCGCCCTAGTGCTGATCCCGGCTCTGTCGCATTTCCTGCTGAACCCAAAAACCACTTCGGCCTCACCGGAATCGCCAGCCATGCTTGATACGCCGGTTGAACAGGCTATCCAGAAAAAAAAACTAACTGACGCGGCTGCCGCTCATTGATCGGACGCGCCCGGTTGGCGCTTCCACTGACTGTAAAGCCAAGCCCAGAGCTATGGCGCGCTATTGAAGGGAGAGGGTTATGTTCGAGTTGTTGATGAGTGCCGACATGATGGTTCCGGATCCGGACGGGATGACGGAAAAGCTGGTGGATAAGCTCGGCATCTTCAAGCATGAGCGCTGGCGCCAGGCGTTCGATAACCATCCGTACATTGCGCATTTTTTGCGCGTACACAAGTCACTGGCAGTTTCACCTACCCGTATCGAGCCGCAGTGGCATCTGGATCGTCCAAATCCGGGCGACCCGCTGTTTCATGATTTTTTGGAAAGCCTGAAGGACTACCAGGGCCACCATCGGCCCATGATCACTCACTCGATTGTGCTCGCCCTGCATGGCGACAAGTTCGATGCCCTGGTCAGCAAATTGATGCGCCGTCGTCTGCCATTCCGCATGGCTCAGCGCACACCGGAAATGCCGTTCGACCGTTTGTGGTTGGGCGCAACGCCGGAGAAGCCGTATTACGAGCCATCCGTGGACGGCGGCCTGTGCATCGAAATCATGCCCACCGAACCATTGCAGATGCCGCCGGAAACCTATGCAACGCCGCCGGCGCAGCCTCGTGAGCAGAAGCCGGGTGACATGGTGCGTGTTACGGCGCGAGGCTTTTTGGTACGCGATCTCGATGAAACGCTGCGCAAGCTTTCCACCAACCTCGACTGGGAGCCTTCCTGCCCGGTGGAGAACATTGCAACTGAAGGCTACCGCCGTGCGCGCATGGGCTTTACCGTCGCCAATAGCGCTACGCTGGACGTGCTTGAGGCAACTTACTGGAATACCGACGCCGGTCATTATGTAAACAACTGGGGGCCGGGCCCGTATTACATCCGCATCGGCGTTAACGATCTGGCCGCCAAGGCTGAAGATTTGCGCGCTCGCGGTACGGCCTTCGAGTGGATCGAGTCGTCCGAAGCCGTAGGCGGCAAGCCGCTGATCAAAATCGACCCGAAAGAATTGGATGGCCAGGTGTTCGAGTTCGAGGAGTGCTCAGTATGAGCGCCGAAGTCAATCAGCAGGCACCGCTGGTTATCAACGAGTCAGTCCGGGTAGAGCGCGGCGTCTCGGTCGGCTGGGTCGTATTGACCCGCCCGGGCCAGATCAACGCGATCAACGACAGCATCCGTCAGGGTGTTCCTCAGGCGCTTCAATTGCTCGACAACGACCCGCAGGTGCGGGTCATTGTCATCCGCGGTGAAGGCGAGCGTGGATTTTGCGCTGGCGCCGACATTAAGGAACGTCGCGGTGAAGAAACCTCTCTGCAGGTGCGCCAGCGGATGGAGCGTTCGCGCTGGATCGAGTCGCTCGACGGAATTGCCAAGCCGGTCATCGCTGCAATCCAAGGTTATTGCATGGGTGGCGGGCTGGAGTTTGCTTTGGCTTGCGATATTCGATTCGCCGCCCCCAACGCGATTTTTGCGCTTCCGGAAACCGGCCTGGGCCTGATTCCTGGCGGTGGCGGTACTCAGCGGCTTTCGCGAGTCGTGGCGCCGGGGCGCGCACTCGATATGCTGCTGACGGGTGACCGTATGAATGCTGACCAAGCGTTCCAGATCGGGCTGGTTAGCCGCCTGGCTACGGATAACGCGACTCTGGTCGAGGAGGTCAGAGTTTTTGCCGAGCGCATCGCCAGTAAGCCGCCAGCGGCGTCGGCCTTCGTCAAGCAGGCCGCTCGGGCTGCACTGGAACTGGACCTGAAAAGCGGACTCAATCTCGAACTCGACCTGTTTGCCCTTCTAGCGCCAACAAAGGATGTGCGCGAAGCAGCGCAAGCTTTTAGTGAGCGACGCGAGCCGCGCTTCACGGGCGAGTAGGATTGGCATGGCTAACAACAAAATAAGGAACACCAGATGAGTATGGGCAAGCTGGCGGGGCGTGTTGCGATCGTCACCGGTGGTGGCAACGGGCTGGGCGCCGAGTGCGCTCGGGTGCTGGCCGAGCACGGCGCTTCTGTCGCGGTAGTAGATGTCGACGGCGACGCCGCCAACCGAGTGGCGGAGTTGATATCGGCGCAAGGCATGCCAACCCAAGGCTTTCGCGCCGATGTCTCTTCCGAGGAAGACGTCAAGGCGGTGATTGCCCAGGTAATGGAGAAATTTGGTCGGATCGATGTACTGCACAACAATGCGGCCGTGCTGAACGCCGACCAACGCCAGCGGGACCGTGATCTGGCCAACCTGGATATGGAAGCGTTCGACCGCGCTATAGCGGTAAATCTGCGTGGCTCCGTGCTCTGCACCAAATACGTCATTCCGGTGATGCTGGAGCAGGGCAAAGGCTCGATCATTTTCGCCACCTCCGGGTTGGGGATGCAGGGCGACATGTCGCTGACTGGCTATGCGACCTCCAAAGCGGCGCTGATGATGCTTCCGCGCCTGGTCGCGTCTCAATACGGTAAGCAAGGGATCCGTGGCAATGCAGTGCAGATCGGCCTCGCACCGCAGCACGAAATGCCCGCGCCGCTGCTGGAAATCATGCGTGACAACCATTGCACGGCCGAACTGGGCACGCCTAGACAGATTGCCGATGTGGTCGCGTTCCTGGCCTCTGACGAATCCTCGTTCGTGACCGGTACAACGCTCGTCGCAGACGGTGGTTTTAGTAGCCACACGCCTTCCCTCGTAGCCATGCGAGCCCTGTTTGAAAAGATGGGGCGAACAGGCATGTAAGTACCGATCGCCCGGCCCACGTAAGGGGAGCCGGGCGTTCCGTCGATCGTCATTTCAGACACCGTCCGCGCGCGAAGGCCGTTTCAGGCTGCGCTGCATATACGGCAGGTTACCCGCGCTGCCCCTTTGGTAGGCGCGAGCTTGCTCGAAAGCGGGGCTGGACGCGGCTTTGGTTTTCTATTTCTCGCCTGCGGGCTGCTCGTCCTATTGAAAATGTATTGCACGTCGCTGCTCTACGACTCTTTTACCGTTGGTAAAACGGATGCCGGGTTGCCCGGTGACGTTTGTTGCTAGGGTGCTGCTCAGCGCCAAGATATGGGCAACAGACAAACCGTTGACCGTCTTGCTTGAACGCGATTTTCCTGGCTTTGCCGAGTGGGCAGTCGCGTTCACGTTGCCCGATGTTGCGGCTCTAAACCGAACTCTTGCAAGTGGATTGCAACGGCTTTTGCGTTGGGCAAATGTTGTTGGAATCCGATAGGACCAACAAAGAATGAATAATAAAAATACAGATTTCGACGTCATCATCGTCGGCGGCGGCACGAACGGCTTGTCAGCGGGCTGCTATCTGGGGCTGGAAGGCAAGAAGGTACTGGTGCTTGAAGCCCTGGACAAAGTCGGCGGAATGGCTTCCTCGGGATACTTGATCCCCGAGGCGCCCCAGCATCTCGTCCATCCCTGTGCACTGGACATGATGTCAATGCGGGTTCACGCTCATGTTCCGAAGGAACTTAATCTCGAACGGCACGGGTTCAGATCGATAGAGCTGACGCCGGGTTATGTCTACCTGCATCCGGACGGTACATCGCTAATCTTCTGGCGAGACCGTAACAGAACTGCAGCGGAAATCAGGCGCTACAGCGAAGCTGACGCAGCGGCATTTCTCAAATTTATGGACGTGATCGACATGTTCCTGGACATCGCGTTGCCGATGATGCGCGCAGACCCGGCCGAACTGAATCTGGGGGCCAAGTTCAAGGTCATAGGCTCTGCGCTGAAGAACCGCAAGCTCAAACCCGAGCTGATGGCGCTGATGACCGGCTCGGCTCATCAAGCCGCCCGTGAACGCTTCGAGCATCCCGTGACGATATCGGCGATGTGCGCGCTGACCGGGCTCGCGGGCGATATAAGCGCCGATGGCGGCGGCATCTATTACGCGTTGCTGGGCTTCCTTCATCGCTTCGGCGTTGGTCGGGTTATGGGGGGGATGCAGAAGCTGAGCAACGCCATGCAGGCACGGCTTGAAGAGCTCGGTGGCCAAGTATTGGTCAGCGCATCGGTTGCTGAGATCGTCTCGGCTGGCGGTCGGGTCAAGGGCGTGCGGTTGGTCGACGGCCGCGAATTCACGGGGCGCGCGGTGATAGCCGGCTGTCATCCCAAAGTGGCGCTGGAAATGGTCAGCACGGGCGAAATTCCGTCCTATCTGTTGACGCGTATCGCGATGGCACCGGCCAACGCCAAAGGCTCCGGTCCGTTGAAAGTGGATGTCGCTTTGAGCGGGCAAATATCGGTGCCCCGGTATGAGGCGGCCAGAGGCGATGGAGTTGACCTACGCAACACCTGTCTGCTGATAGGTACCGAGGAGGCCGTGCTGGAGAACTTTGCAGCCTCCATACGAGGTGAAGTGCCGACGCTTCCCTACATCACTATGGCAGCTCCCAGCGCGGCGGACCCGTCCCAGGCACCCGCAGGTCAGGACGTTTTATACATATATCCGCCAGTGATGCCGGTCAATCCCGTGGAAGGTTGGGACGCTATAAGAGAGCGTGTAGCCGATCAGATAATCGATCAGGCTTCGGAATATGTCGAGGGGCTCAAGGGCAACATCATCGGCCGGCGAATCGAGGCTGCACCTGACTTCACCGCGCGTTTAAATACGGTGAATGGCTGCGTAGTGCATATCGATACCACCACCCTGCGCTCCAGCACCATGCGTCCAGCCCATGGACTGGGCGGCAATATCTTGCCAGTGGAAGGTCTTTACCTTGGCAGTGCCGGCATCCATCCGGGCGGAGGTGTAAACGGCATGGCGGGGCGTCTCGCGGCCAAGCGCGTAGCCAGATACTTGGCCAAGGTAAGCAAATACGGGAGTTGAACAAGCTGCGCGTCCTGCGCATGCGGGTTTCTCTGGATCGCTATCGGGGCGCCTGTACTTCACATCCAGGCGCAACCGAGATACCCGCCAGGATGAAATCCGCCGAATGTTGCCGCCAGATTGCCATGCCCTCGGGTGAGGCGGTATTCAGTCCGGTCAGGGTCGACATCGAATAACGATTGGTGAACCAGCCGGTGGTGACCAGCGCCGCTGTGGCAAGAAGCAATCTTGGATTGATTTCCTTCTTGAATTCTCCCGTGGCGGCGCCACGCTGGAGGATGTCATCGACTTTGGTAATTAGCCCCGGAGCCATTTCCAAGAACCGGTTGCGCGGGGTCTCGTGGGCATGGTGGTAACGGATGCCCTCCAGTGCCAGCGCGCCGAGTAGTGGGTCGTGGCAGTACTGGTCGAAGAATCGGTTAAGCATCGCTCGCAGCGCGGCGGGCGGCGTCAGCTGCTCTATTTCCAGCGCTACCAGCTCGGACATGATGCTTTCAGACGATTCATCGAGCACCGCGACGAACAGACTCTCCTTGGAGCCGTAGTAGTGATAGACCAGCTGCTTAGTGACGCCCGCTTCCTTCGCGATGGTTTCCACCCTCGCACCGCCAAGCCCTTTGCTGCCGAACTCGTTGCGCGCGGCAGCTAACAGTTTGTTCATAGTGTTGCGCTTGCCTGACTCGGCCGGCTCCGGACTCTTCACGTTCTTATTCTCCTTATCGTAACGCTGCCAGGGGATGGGCGTTCGTTTGACCATGGGTCAAACGAATCGAAGTACGTATTGCCGCAAAGGCGCCTACCATCGATTTCAGTGTTCAGCCCATGGTTCGGATTGATGTTGACTTGGGTGAGGGACTAGCCGCCTGGCTTCCGAATCGGACAGTTTTGGTGCGGTGAACGATAAAAACAAGAGACGCGTCATGCCAATCGAACCCCATCCGACCGGTGTTGATCGAAGCCTTTGCAAATTAAGGCGAATTGGTCGCAGCAAGACCTGATTCCGGTTTGCACGCTCGCGATCAGCTTGGCGATTTGCGCTGAGCTCGTGCATCGCGGGCAGGAATATCGGTGGATTGGAGCGCATCGCGGCAACTCGCTTCCCCACTGTTCGATGGCCGGAGAGTTTTGATGAGCACCGAAAATACCGCGATGGATCTGGAAATCGCTTACTCGGCGGTATCCGAAATGTACCGCGGCGCGGATCTGGACATCCACGCCCTCAGCCGGGAGATGCGCCACAACGCTCCCGTATACGAGGGTGATTTCGTGGCTCAGTTTGGCGTACCGACGAACGCCGGAATGCAACAGGGCACGCGCCCTACATTCACCCTGTTCCAGTACAGCGACGGGATGGCTGTCCTGCGGGACGGGACCAGTTTCACCAGCGGATTCATCGCTGAAGGACTGGGCGCGTTCTTCGATGGCCTGATCATTCTCGCCATGGACGGTGAGCAGCATCGGCGGGTGCGCGCGCTGTTGCAGCCAGCCTTCATGCCGCAAACAGTGAACAAATGGCGCGACAAGATTGACTACGTGATCCGCCATCATTTTCTTGAGCTCATGGTTGAACAGAAGCGCGCCGATTTGATGGACTTCGGGCTCAACTTTCCGATCCGTGAAATGTACGCGTTGATGGGCTTCCCTGATGGCGATCCGGAGAAGTACCGCCAGTACGCGGCCTGGGCATTGGCTATGGTCGGTGGCAATCAGATCGATCCGGCAAAAGCCCCTGAGGCCCGTCGCCAGGCGGGCATCGCAGTGAAGGCGTTTTATGATGCCATCATGGAAGTCGTTCTCCAGCGCCGCGCCGCAGGTAGTGAAGGCGATGATCTGATCGGTCAGTTGCTGCGCGCCGAGCACGAGGGCCGGATGCTGGATGACCACGAGGTCACCAGCTTTGTCCGTTCATTGCTGCCAGCCGCGGGCGAAACCACGACGCGTACCTGCAGCTCTGTGATCACCCTGATGATGACCACTCCGGGGCTGATCGACCGCATCCGGGCGGACTGCAACCTGATACCCGCGCTGATCGACGAGACCGTGCGCGATGAGCCTGTCGCCACATTCAAGGTTCGCGAGACGTCCAAGGATGTCGAGATCGGTGGCATGCAGATTCCCAAGGGTTCGTTCGTTCAGTGCATGGTCGTGTCGGCCAACCGTGACGAGGATGCGTTCGAGAACCCTGATTTGTTCGACATCGACCGCAAGACCAAGCCGTCATTTGGCTGGGTTCGGCCCGCAGATGTGCATCGGGCAGTTCGTAGCCAAGCTCGAGCTGACCTGTACGATCAACGCGATTCTCGACCTTTTTCCCAATATCCGCCGTGATGCAAGCAAGCCCGTGCCCGTGATCAGCGGTGCGCAACCGCGTGGCGTCTCTTCAATCCCGGTGATCTGGAACTGACCACCTCGGCTATGCCTGTACTTTAGCCACGACAATAAAATGAGGAACTCATGAGAACCTTTAACGCCATTCCAGAACGCGGAGACTTCGGCTTTCAGCAGCTGGTGGGGCCGCACAAGGTGACCGGTGCCGCCATGGCCGGTACTCGCGGTTTTTTTGGACTGCAGCTGAGCAAGAGCTCGCCGTTCGGTTCTGTCCGTGACGAAGAGGGCAATATCTATTCCTTCGTCCGATCGCTGATGGCGCCAAACGGTACGCCGAACCCAACCAAGTTCTTATACTTGAACAACCATGTGGACGGTAAGAACCTGCGCATGGATTTCGACAAGATGGCGCTGCAGGCCCTTACACCCATGCCAGTCCAGACCTTGGAAGGCGACACCGTGCGTTGGACGAACCAACCAGCAGAGCAAGGCAATCACTGGGAAATCACCGCCAATAGTGAACGGTTAACCTGGAAGGAAGACGGGCTGTTTCAGCTCGAAGGTCGTTTGCTTACCGGGTTGCAGTGGTATCTGCCGGGCGTGGAGTGGGGCACGTTCTACGTATCGCAGCTGTGGGATGTGGCTGGCGTGGTCGAGGGCCGTCCGGTGAAAGGCGCCATTGCACTCGATCAGTTTTACATGGCTGAAGGGGGCGCCATTCACTACAAAAAAGATCTGGTGGTGAATAACAACAAGCACGTCCTCTGGTGGTCCTTTGTCACGGTATACGAGGACGGCAGCTGGGATGCTGGCTCGTTCATGGTGGGCCACGACCACCTCGGTTACGCGATTTTCAACAATGAAAAAGGTGAGGTGCGCGTCACCACTGATATTGAAGGCCAGACCGAACACAAGGACGGCAGCTATTTCCTCAAGTCCGCGAAGATCGTCATCGAGGGCAGGGAAGAATGGGAGTTTCTGCCGGACGAGAAGGGCGAAATGATCGACTTCGTTGGCGGTTTTCCAGTTACCGCGCAGCAGGAAGGGCGCTGGCGTCGGGTGGGCGATAGCCGCGAGCCGTCGCATTGGCTTGGCTGGGGCGAGTCAGACCGACGCAACGGCTCGGCGCGCAACGTCCCTGGCGTGGATATCCGATAGCGAATCGGGTGGCTGCGGCGCATAAAGTATCGCGGCTTTCGTAAGAACAAAAATAAGAATGAGGAACGGCGATGAAATTCCGCGACAAAGTAGTGCTGATCACAGGCGCCGGCCGTGGCATGGGGCGCGCCATTGCCCTGGAATATGCCAAGCAGGGCGCCAAGATCGTGGTGTCGGCCCGGACAGCGAGATACGGCGAAGAAACCGTTGAACAGATCACCGCGCTCGGTGGCAGTGCCTGTTTGGTCGGGGGCGATATCGCTGATCGAACAGCGATAAAAACGATGGTCGACGGCGGCGCGGAAGCATTCGGCGCGCTGGATATCGTAGTGCATTGCGCTGCTGACGCCCCTCATGGACTCATCGCCGAGATGACTGACGACAGCATCGATCGTCTCGTGCGCAGCAACGTCCAATCGCTATTTTGGCTGGCTAAGGATGCCGCGCCGCATTTATCCAAAGCGAAGGACAAAGGTCGCCTCATTTTCATTTCTTCTGGCGAAGCCAACCGCAAATACACGCCGATGCTGATCGGTTATGGCTCGAGCAAGGCGTTCATGAACGCTTTCGCACGCGGGCTGGCGGTGGAGTTCGGACCGTTGAACATCCTGGTCAACGTGGTCGAGCCAGGCCTGATCGGCACTGACCGGATGACCGAAGCGCTGGGCGAAGATCTGCCCCATAAGCTGGCTGAGCATTTCCCGGTTGCGCGCCTCGGGCAGGCTCTGGACATCGCTAATGCCGTGCTGTTTCTGACCTCCAACGAGGCCTCCTACATAACCGGCACGTCGCTGCTGGTGGACGGCGGCGCAACCATGGTCTCACTGCCGATCGATGAAATACTCAAGGGGCACTAACCACGTCACCCATTCATCGCCCGCGGAGTGCGCCAGGAGTCTCGTCATGACATCGACAAACGAAACAAATGAGTTCAAGCAGGGCTGGCGCATCGTGCTGCTTGGTTTGGTAGGCATCTGCACCAGCATCACCGCCGCGTTGCTCTATGGCTTCGGGACCATGGTCATCCCGCTGGAACAGGCCTTCGGCTGGAGCCGGGGCGATCTGCAAGCGTCCATCACGTTCCTGTTTGCCGGAGTCGCCATTTCCACTCAATTGGTTGGCCCGCTGTACCGGCGCTTCGGGCTTCGACGGGTCGCCATCATTTCTATCGTGCTGCAAATCATCGGCTATTTCGCGATCACCCAAATCGAGGGTTCGATCGGCTGGTTGTACCTGGCTTTTTTTCTGATGCCGATCGTGTGCGCGGGGACTATCGCGATCACCTGGACCCAGCTGGTCAATCTGTGGTTTGAGAGGAACCGGGGGCTGGCGTTGGCGGTCATTCTTTGCGGGACTGGGCTGATGGCAATGGTCTTGCCCCCGCTGGTGGCGCGGCTCGTTTCGGAGTACGGCTGGCAGGCGGGTTTTTTCGCGCTGGGTGCGATGCCGCTATTGGCGACCTTGCCGCTGTCGTTGCTGTGGTTGCGCTTGCCCTCGGAGACTGTGGCCCGAAATCAGACTGCAGAGAATAAAAGCACTGAACTGCCCGGTATGTCATATAAGCAAGCCCTGCGTTCCGGAACCTACTGGGGTTTCAACGTTGCGTTGATTCTGTCGGTGTCGCTTACCGTCGGTATGGTCACCAATATGGTGCCGATGCTTCAAGGCACAGGTTTGAGCGCGCAGACGGCTGCTCAGGTCTTCGGAACCTTCGGCATCGCGATCATCGTCGGGCGGCTGCTGGTCGGCTATCTGCTAGACCGCTATTCGCCATCGCTCGTGGCCGCGATCAGCTTGGCTCTGCCGGCGGTTGGCTGCGCCATCTTTCTGTTTTCCGATGGCCAGAACGTGCCGCTGTTGGTGTTGGCTACGCTGACCATCGGGGCGAGTGCCGGTGCTGAGTTCGACCTGGCGGCGTTCCTGATGGCGCGCTATTTCGGACTCAAGGACTACGCCCGCATATTCGGCCTGCACTTGGGGTTGATTACCGTTGTCTCAGGCATGGTGCCAATGCTTTTTGGTTACCTGTTCGAGCTTTATGACGGTTACTCCGCTGTGCTGACGAGCTGTCTGGTTTTCGCGATTGTTGGCCCGTCGATTTTGCTCTGGCTGAGGATGGAGCCGGCATATCGCGCCCGCCAACAGCAAACCGCCTGAGGCGACTGCCCAGGCTTTAACCATGACCGGCGGGTACAGCTGCCTTCATCGAAACGAGGAAATCAAATGAGTGACGAGGCAAAACAAGCTATCGAACGCTTCCTGCATGGCCAAGTGGAGTGCTGGAACAACGGCGACAAGGAAGGTTTTTTCGAGCATTACCGCAGCGTGACTCGTAGCGGTCTGAGCATTGAATTCGTGGGACGACCGCTGCCGACGGACTCTTGGGAAATCCTCGAAGGGATGTGGGCGCAGCAACAACCGCGCTGCCGCATCGAAGTCAGGGAAACCATCATTAACGGTGAAGAGGCCGCGTGCTACCACTACAACGCAATGCGTGACGGTAATGGTGGTATCGAAACCATTGAGCTGTACCGCTTCGACGGCGGCAGGCTGTGGGTGCGTTATTTCATCAAGAACTGATATCAGCCGTGTAGAGGCTGATGAGCAAGCAAGAGGCGGGATGCCGCCCCTTGTCTGTGTTTTTCCGCCAATTTTGTTCGGTTGGTTTCTGCGAACCCGATATTTAGGCTACATCCTTTTTGCGTAACGACCAGTACCCTTTTAGCAGCAGCAGCGGCAGGTACATAATCACGCGCAACCCTAGCAATCGAGCGGCTTGCCAGCAATCTTCCGGCTTGATCAGAAGGGTAGTGCTCATGGCGCCCATGACCTTGCCTTTGACTATCAATCGCTCGCCATCGCGGGAGATGGACTTGATGTCCATCATTTCCACGCCTTCTTTGCTGAATATCTTCATCGTTTAAAGCGCTCCCCGACGAGATTACCGCGTCTCAGCGGCGATGCGTTGTCTGTGCCTCGCAGACACGGTGCGCGTATCTGGCAGGAGTGATTAGTCGGCGACGGTTCATGCTTGGACCAGTTTGTCGAAATCATAGTCATATTCTTCCAGCAATACGCGTGCGACGTTGCGGCCGGATGCTGCGGTTACTCCGCCGCCCGGGTGTGTACTGGCGCCTGCCATATAGAGTCCCTCGACCGGTGACTTGTACTGGGCATAGCCAGGGGCTGGTCGGTTGCCGGCGATCTGCCAGGAGTATGAGCCGAAGTGCAGGATGTCGGCGCCGATCATGGCGTTGTTGTGGCGTTCGATGTCCAGCGGAGTCATCCAGGAAAAGCCGAGGATGTTGTCGTCGTCCATGTTGGTGGTGAGCTTGCGCAGGTCGTCGAGGAAGGAGTGGGCCACCTCTTTTCCGATGTCGTCCCAGCGCTGGGCACCTCCCTTGAGGTTGTAGGGGCAGAAGGCGTACATGTTGAGCACGCGACTGCCTTCAGGGGCGCGGGTCTTGTCGTAGGTGTCCTGGGTCACGTACGCGATGAAGTCGCGGCGCGGGATACCGTACTCCAGATCGCGGAAGGCCCGGGCGAACTCCTCTGGGTCGGAATGCGAGCGCTCCACCCAGAAGAAATCGTCCACCGCCGGGCCGACCTTGTAGCGCGGTGCCTCGCGCAGGGCGACGTGCATGTTGAACGGCTGGAAGCTGCTGTGCTTGAGGGTGCGGATTCGCTGCTCGAAGCCTTCGGGTAATTCGCAGCCGGGCACCATGTCGGGGAACACCTGCTTTGCGTGCAGCGTGGAGATCACCCCCTGGCGGGCCAGGATCTCCTCGCCGCTCTCAAGGATTACGCCAATGACTTTGCCGCCCTCGATCTTAAATTGCTTGACCGGTGCTTCGGTCCGCACTTCGCCGCCATGATGCTCCAGGCACGCGCGCAGGGCATCGGCAAAGGCGCCGGAGCCGCCGACCGGGATGCCTACACCATAGCGGTGCATCAGCGGCAGGATGATGTAAAAGCCGAAGCCGGTACCGTTATCGAACGGATTCATCATCGCCTCGGAGGCATAGCGGGCCAGGGCGATCTTGACCTTGTCGTTCTCGAACCATTCACTGATGTAGTCCCATGCGCTCATCGCCTGGGTGCGCATCAGTTCCTGGCCAACGAGGCTCTGCTCCATCATCAACGCCTGGTGCGAGGCGCTGGGCGGCGTATTGAACATGCCCATGACAAGCATGTCGAGGTTCTGAAATACCTGATGGTTGAAGCGACGATAGGCGTCGGCGTCGCGCTCGGAGAACTTGGCGATAGCCTGGCAGGTACGCTCCAGGTCGGTATAGAACTCCAAAGTGCTGCCGTCGTCGTAAAAGATCGCGGTCATCTTGTCGGGATTGATGTATGTAAGGCCGAACTTGGCTTTCAGTTCCAGTTCGTCGTTGCGCAGCAGCGGATTGGCTTGCAGCAGCGTATGTGCCACCGAGCAGACATCATGTTTGAAGCCGGGCACAGTCAGTTCGCGGGTCATGACCCCGCCGCCGACCTTGTCATTCTTTTCCACCACGCACACGCTGCGCCCGGCCTTGGCCAGATAGCAGGCGGCGACCAGGCCGTTGTGGCCACCACCGGCGATGACGATGTCGTAGGTCTTGCTCATCTTCTTGTCCTTTTTCTGTCGATGTTGGTGTTGGATTCGCGCGCTCAGTCGTCGGGGTAGCGCTCCACGGGCATGACGCTGGGGCCAAGGATCGGTCCGACCCGCTCATGGCCCCAGACGCTCAGGTGCTCGGGGTTCAGCTCAAAGCCGTCGTGGTGCCAGGGCTGCAGTTCGTGGATGCACTCCACGGCGAAGCCGGACGGGCTGAAGTGGTAGAAGGAAACGTGCGGATCCTGGCTGTGCTGGCCGAGGGTCATCTGCATCGGCAGCTCGCGTTTGCGCACGATGTCGTAGGTTTCGCCGAGGTCGCGCAGGCTTCTGACAAACAGCCCGATGTGTTGCACGCCTTTCATGCCGGGAGCGTGGCCGAAGGCGATGTCATGGCTGGTCTTGTCGTTGAGCTTGGCGCGGAAGAAGCCGGTGCGGCCCTTGCCGGCGCCGGCGCCGTACCAGTGAAAGCCCATCAGGTCGATGAAGAAGGCTTCCAGTTCCGGGCCGTAATCCGGAGTCATCAGGACGATGTGGCCTACGCCGCGCTCGCCGGCGATGAAGCCGCCGTGCGGACGGCCGGGGACGAACGAGCGGGGCGTCCATTTCTGCGCGTAGAACAGTTCATGGCGGTAGCCCGCCGGACAGCGGAACCGCACCAGCTCGCGCACGCCGCGTATCTCGCAGAGGGCGGCGTTACCCACCTCTAGGGCCACGCCGGCGTCGCAGAAGCGTGCCACCGCCGCGTCGAAGGCTTGTCGCCCGCGCGCTTCCCAGCCGATGTAGGCGATGCGGTCGACGGGGCCGGGGTGGAAGGCAATGCGGTGGCGGCGGTCGTCGCTGCGCAGGTACAGGGAGTCGGGGTCGCCCGCCGGGGCGTTGCCCAGCCCCAGGGCAAGTACCTGCGGTGCGTACTCGTGCCAGGCGTCCAGGTTCGGGCTTTCGAAGCCCAGGTAGCCAATGCCGATGATGTCCATGCTGGCCTCGTGTCGTTGTCTTGAGCCGTCCCCTCCCAGCCTGCCCGGGAGGGCGCCTTGGCCTTTCCTACAGCGCGGTTTGGGCGTCCGCGTGGGCGAACATCGCGTTGATGTCGCCGGAGGTCACCGGCTTGCCTTTTTCGCGCTTGGGCGCAGCCCCACCCATGCCCAGTGCGGGCTCGATATTGACGTGCGTGGCCTGGGCGCGCAGCGCGCCGACCGTGCAGTTTTCCCGTCCGAGCAGGGGGAACGGGTCGTATGAGAATTCACGCATGGCGTTGAGGTGGGTGACCTTGTCGATGGTCGCCTCGGGGAGCTTGCGCAGGCTTTCCCAAGCCACTTCCGGCGAATTCGGCCAGGTGCAGTCGGAGTGCGGGTAGTCGCATTCCCAAGTGACCATGTCCTCGCCCACGTCCGGCAAGTTGCGCAGGCCGAAATCGTCCTCGATGAAGCAGGTGATGATGTGCTTGCGGAAGATGTCGCTGGGCTTCTTGCCGCCGAAGTCGGCGTTGGTCCAGGCGTGGTGGTGGCGGTGGGTGAAGTCGGCGCGTTCCAGTAGATATGGAATCCAGCCGATGCCGCCTTCGGACAGGGCCATGCGCAGGTCGGGAAACTTGTTCCACATCGGTGCCCAGATCCAGTCGGCCGCCGAGTTGGCGATAGATATCGGCATGGAGGTGATCCAGGCGTCGATCGGCGACAGCTCGGAGGCGTGCTCGGCCTTGATGCCGGTGCCGATGTGGCAGCAGATCACCACTTTGTTGTCGGCGCAGGCTTTCCACAGTGGGTCCCAGTAATCGCTGTGGATCGAAGGAAAACCGTGCAGCGCCGGATTGTCAGACAACGATAGCGCATGCACGCCGAGTTTCGCCAGGCGGGTGACCTCGGCGGCGGCGGCCTGCATGTCCCACCAGGGCACCAGCATCAGCGGGATGAAGCGTCCCGGCGCGACGTTGCACCAGTCATGCAGGTGCCAGTCGTTGTAGGCCTGGATCGCCGCCAGGGATACGGCGCGGTCCGGGTGGTTCTGGAACCGCTGGCCGGCGAAGCCAGGAAAGGTCGGAAAGCAGATCGAGCCGAGGATGCCGTTAGCGCTCATGTCATCGACCCGGGCCTTGATGTCCCAGGTGCCACGGCGCATGTGCTCGTAGCCCAGTGGTTCCATGCCGTACTCCTCTTTGGGCCGGCCCACCACCGAGTTGAGGCCCATGTAGCCGGTGGCCTGGCCTTCGAATACCCAGACGTCGCGGCCGCCGTGCTGCTCAACTCGCGGCTGGCGGCCCTTGAAGCGCTCCGGCATGTGGCGGTCGAAAGCCCCGGCCGGTTCGATGGCGTGGTCGTCCACGCTGACTAGGATCATGTCTTCGAGTTTCATTCTTGTTGTTCTCCGTGGTTGGCCGCCGTGGCTGCGGCCTTAACCCCTGTCGGGTCGATCAAAGAAAAATGCCAAGGTTGGGGGTGCCTATCACTGCCTGATCGAGCAGGATTTCGCGCCGCGCCAGTTTCAGTTGTCCATTCTCGCGCCGCAGGATGTCATGGCGTTCGCAGGGGATCAGGTCGAATTCGTCGAAGTCGAAACGGCTGCGAGTCACCAGCAGGTAGCTCAGCACTTTGTATTCGTCGGGTCGTTCGGTTCCGAACACGCGGATATTGCTGACCAGACGCCGGGTGCGCGAAGGCGGGTCCTCGCCCCAAGCGCTGCGGGTATCAGTGATTCGCATGATCCGCACCATCAGCGAGGCATGACTTTCGTGCAGGTGCTGGACGTTGCGCACCACCGTCTGCTGTTGCTGCCGGTTGGGGCGGGTGAGGCGCAGCGGAGCGTTGTATTCGATATCGCTGGCCAATATTTCGCCCCACTGTTTCAGCTGTAGGGTGTCTAGCAATTCCGCTTCGTCGTGGAGAAAGTCGACGATTTCGCTATGGACCGGGCTGCCGCTGGCAATGCGTTTGCTTCGGTCGGTCAGCGGCAGAGGGGTGGGGGCGAGTAGGGTCTGTAAGTCGTTCATGGGGGCTCCGTGAGGCTGTGCGTGCCGTCGGCCGCACTGCGCAGCCGGGCATGGTGTAGATGGATGGTGTTCAGGCCGTCATCAGCGCGTGCCAGTATTTCCACCATTGCCACTGTGTATCGTCCTTGGTGAAGCCCTCACCGACATAACCGGGGCCAGGCCAGTCGGCAGGCTTGGCGTCGTCTTCGTACAAGGCCTGATACTTCAGGGTGATGTCCTCGCTCATCGCCCCCTTAGCGGCCAGGGTCATATGTGGCCAGGTATCGGAGTCATCCTGCTCCACCATGCCGGACGTGCCGAGCAGCTGGATCGACTGGCGGAGCATCCGCGCTTTGATTTCCGGTGGGGTGTCCTTCTCAGCGAGGATCCAGTTGACGAATTCCAACTTGTCTGGACCCTTGGGGATGTAGGCATGCAAGGCCATGGCGCCGAGGACAGTGCCATCCGGCTGCGGCAGGTAGATGAACTCGAACAGGCCGTTGGGAAAAAAATTACCTACCTGCGGCGGACGCCAGCTCATGACGTGCAGTTGCTCCGGACTGAAGCGCTTGAGCAGCTCGGGCACCATTTCCCGCGTAATGCCCGGCGGCGGTAGCAGGGTGAGCTTTTCCTCTGCGCTCATGCTCGACGGGTCGCGTCCGGTGAGGCGCTGAATCTTGCGGTCCAGTTCGATGCAACGCATGGTGTGACCGTGCTCGGTCCAGACTTCTACACCGTACATTTCCGGGCTGAGGTCGCCGCCCTTGCCTTCGGCATCCGGTTTCTTCGCATAGGGGCCGACCTCGCCAAGCCAGCGGTGCAGCGTCAGGGTGTGGAAACCGTCCGAGGCGGATTGCTCGCAGGCGGTCTTCCAGTTGGCGCGAATGATGAAGCGCTGCGGTGGGCCGAGCACTTCCATGCCGGCGGTGGTGCGGCACCAGAGGGTATCGAAATACCATTTGGCATCGCCGAGGAAATCCTCGAAGGACGGTCCGTCAATGTTCCAGGTGGCGAAGATCAAGCCACCGTAGATAGACACGCGGGCCTTGTGCAGGCCGAGTTCGGCCTTCGTGCGCATTTTGCCGTGCATGCACTCTTTCTCCATCGGCGCGGCGATGAAGTCACCGTTGGGCCTGAAGGTCCAGCCGTGGTAGATGCACACATGAGCAGCGGCGTTGCCGCCATCGACCGTGGCAATCTTCATGCCTCGGTGCGGACAGACGTTCAGGGAGACATGAATCTGCTCGTCACTCGAGCGGGCGACGATCACCGAGTCGGAGCCCATGTCGCGGACGATGAAGTCGCCCTTGTTCGGAATCTCGGTTTCGTGGCCGAGAAAGACCCAGGTCTTGGCGAAGATTTTTTTCATTTCCAGGGCATAAAGCTCGGGGTCGGACAGTGTCCGCATCTTCACTTCATGAGTTTCCAAGTCGATGAGGTCAGACACTGCAGTCCCGTCACTCAGGACCGGATTCGTGTTAGTAACCATTGCGCTCTCCATCCATTGTTATTATCACGCTGCACAGAAAATGGATAAGTGTGCAACGTTTCGCCGAGTATCCACGTGATTCCCATTAGGCAATTGACATGGATCAACAGATGGGCACGTCGCGATACGAGTCGCGTATCGCAGTTTTTTCGCCAGCTTCATAACCATTCGCCAGGCATGCCGGTGCCAGCGGGCAAATGAGTGAAGACGTAAACTGTCCGATCCAAGAAAAAAGAAGCTCGCTTGGCGTCTGACTCGAGGCCTCCGCGTCCTTATCTGAAAGTAAGACAGATTGCGAATTTGTGTATTTCATTGGGTTGGCTACATTGGAAGCAGGCAAAACGACAAGGCGAAGCAGATGAATCTTGGGCTCAACGGAAAGGTGGCGTTGATAACCGGCGGCACGACGGGGATTGGATTGGCAGCGGCGCTGGCTTTGGGCGCAGAAGGCGCTCGGGTTGTGGTGTCCGGAAGGCGTACCAGAGAGGGCGAGCAGGCTGTTGCTACCATTCGCGAGCTAGGAGGGCTAGCAGAGTTCGTTCAGGCCGACGTCAGCCGAGGCGCCGAAGTACAGAGGCTGGTCGAGCAAACGGTGCGGCTTTGGGGGCAGCTCGATATGCTGATCAATAGCGCTGGCATTGAGGGTACGCCGTTCGTCCCGGTAGCCGATTATTCCGAGGATGACTGGGATCGGGTATTGGGGATCAATCTCAAAGGCTCCTGGCTCTGTATGAAATACGCGATACCCCACCTGCTTCGGCAGCAGGGCGCGAGCATCGTCAATGTTTCATCGATCGGCGGCGTCAACGGTGGGTCTCTCGGAGCGGCTTACCATGCCAGCAAACACGGCGTTCTGGGCGTGACTCGCGCAGCTGCCATTGAATATGGCGCCCAAGGCCTGCGCATAAACGCGGTTGCGCCAGGCGTATTTGCCACCGAGATGTCCGAACGTCTGTTCAGCGGGGATAAACATGAAGCGGTTGCCCAGACTAACCCAATGAAGCGCTGGGGGCAGCTGGAGGAAATCGCCGGCGCAATTGTCTGGCTCTGTTCGCCTGCGGCCGGCTACGTCAACGGGCACACACTCGCTGTCGACGGCGGCTTTTTGATTCAGTGAGGTCGAGTGGCTCAGCGCGCTAGTAGCGGCTGGCTCTGGTATCGTCTGCGAAGGGATACCACCAGCATGAAGCCGATAGCAGAGAGTAGCGCCGAGCCAAGGAACACGTGACCAAGGCCTAGGCTGACCGCTGCCAAACCCATCAAGGGGCCTGCCAACCCGACCGCCAGGTCGAAGAACAGCGAAAGCGCGCTTAACGCGGAGTTGCGATTGGCGTCTGGCGTACGCGCCAGGGTTTCTACGGCAAGCCCGGGGTAAACCCAGGATACTCCCATGCCAGTCAGCGAGGCTCCGAGAATCGCGACCTCGGGCGAGGGGGCCAGCCAGACGAGCAGCAGTCCGAGGCCCTGTATCAGCAGGCAAACTGTCACGACTGCGTAGCCCCCGAAACGTACCACCACGTTAGGCGTGACGAGCCGGGTGACAATGAAGGCGACGCCGAAGCCGGTCAGGCACCATGCGGCGTTCGCCCAGCCGAGGCTGTCGAAATACAGCGCAATGAAGGCAGTGAGGCTGCCAAAGCCCGCCGAGCTGCATGCCAATGCCAAGCCGTTGGGCGTCACCGACCAGAACACGTCGAAAAAGGGCAGCCGTTCGCCGCGCAACAGCGGGGCTGGACGCCTAACTGCCGCCAGGAGCAGCGCAAGCAGGCCCAGCAAAATAATGAACAGCCCGATGCTGGCCAGATTGAATTGATCGCTGATCAGTACTCCCAAAGGCGCGCCGACGGCGATACCGCCATAGGCGGCAATGCCGTTCCAGGACATCACTCGTGCGGTATGCGCATTGCCGTGTAAACCGATGGCCCAGGTACAACAAGGCGTTGAAATCATGGCAGAAGCGATGCCCTGGATGATGCGAGCGCCAATCAGGGTCGAGACACTGAGCCATGGCGAGGCATGCATAACAATAGCCACCGTGGTCAGTACGCCGCAAAGCGCAAGGCCGGTCAGCCCGACGATGACAGCCCATTTCGCACCGAAGCGATCAGCCAGCACTCCGGCCAGTGGTCGTGACAGCAGGGTTGACACGTACTGCGTGCCGATTACGATGCCTGCCAAGACAGTGCCGAATCCAAGGTCGTTGAGAACGAAGCCGGGCAGCACGGCCAGGGGCAGTCCATTGGCTATGTATGACATGAAGTTGAAGCAGACAATGAAGATGATCGACAGGTTGAGCCGCGTGGGGGTTGTAGTTCCGGTATCCAAGCGGCTTGCTCCTGAGATGGACGACGCTGGCCTTTACCTCGAGAGGAAGGAAGGGGGCCGAGCGAACCTGTGCGTACGCTCGAGCATTCGGGCTACGTTTCGGCTAGGAAACGCCGTCAGATGAAGCGGACAAGTCACGCCATTGCTCGATTTCTTCCTTCACCTTTTCGAGCTTGCTGGTAATCGCGTGGTAGGCGTCGGACCCCGCGACGTAACGGAGCGGCGGCTTTTCGATGCTGGCCAGCTGCACAAGCGCTTCACCCAGTTTGGCGGGATCGCCTGTCTGGCGATGGTTGTTGGCGGCTGAGCCTGCCTTGATCTTCGCGGTAAACGTTGCGTAATCCCCAAGCCCATTGGCGCCGAAAGCTGCGGAGCTTGGATCGAGAAAATCCGTACGGAACACGCCGGGCTCAACCAGTGTAACCGTGATGTCGAATTGGCTGACTTCCTGAGCCAGCGACTCGGAAAATCCCTCCACGGCGAATTTGGAGGCGCAGTACAGCGCGGCGCCGCCCATAGCTACCACGCCGGCTACAGACGAGACATTGAAGATATGGCCGCTGCGCTGCTTGCGCATGATCGGCAAGGCCGCTCGGCATAGGTTGAACACACCGAATACGTTGGTGGCGAACTGTCGCTCGGCATCGCTGGCTGTATTTTCTTCGAATGGGGCGAGTTGCCCATAGCCGGCGTTGTTGACCAGCACATCGATGCGTCCGAAGCGTGTGATGGCAGCCTCAACCGCCGCTGCTGCCTGGTCTTCGCGGGTAACGTCGAGCTCCACTGCAAGCGTCTGTTCTGGAGCTTGCGCGACGAACTGCTCCAGCTGTTCGAGCCGGCGGGCGCTGACCACTACACTATCGCCAGCGGCGAGCGCTGCCTGAGCAATCGCCGCGCCGAGGCCGCGAGAAGCCCCGGTAATGAACCAGGTTCTGCTCATTTCATGTTCCTTTAGGTGGTGGTCAATGCCTGCTTGCCATCGAGGTTCAATCGCGGTTGGCCGCTTCCCAGGCTTTCAGATCGAAGCCCTCGGCAGCCGCTGTCTGGGGAGTGAGCCTAGGCGGGCGGGCAAGAATCTTGCGTGCGGCCATGTGATCGCCCATGCGATTACAGGACTCCACAGCAACCAGATGCTGATTGCGGAAACACAAGACCGATACTTCCCGCGACTCGACCGAGCCTAGCACTACGGTGCTGTCGTAGCCGGTCGAGAGCCCGGCTATCTGCAATTTGAGGTTGCCCTGATCTGTCCAGAACCACGGCAAGGCGGAGTAGGGCGCGGGCTTGCCCGTCAGCCGCGCCGCGATGCAGCGGCCCTGATCGACGGCGTTCTGCACCGACTCAAGCCGGGTTGGCTGCTCATCGTTATATAGACAGGGGAAGCAAGCGGCATCGCCAAGGGCGGAAATCTGTGGATCCACGGTGAGCAGGCTGGCGTCGACCTTGATGCCGTTTTCGATCTGTAGGCCTGCTTCCGCCGCCAATCGTACATTGGGGATCACGCCGATGCCGAAGACCACGAGGTCGGCCGGGAGCGTACGGCCACCGGAAGTTTCCACGGCACAAACCCGCCCGTTGTCGCCAACCACGCGCGCGAGACCCTGACGAAAGTCGAAATGGACGCCCCAATGTTCATGTGCATCCCTGAATAGCTCCGACATTTCTCGCGACAGTGCGCGGGCCATTGGGCGATCACCCAGTTCCAGCACATGAACGCTAGTGCCAAGCGCTGCTGCGACTGCTGCGAATTCGAGGCCGATAAAGCCGGCGCCAACCACGACGACATTTCGCGCTTCCTTTACCAGCGGCGCCAGCACATCAGCATCGGCCTTGGCCTTGATGCCGAAAACACCCTCCAGTTCGGCACCAGGAACGGGCAGCGGACGATTGTGCGCGCCGGTGGCAAGCACCAGATGGTCGTAGGTGGCAACGGCGCCGGAAGCGAGCAATACCCTGCGGTTCAAACGGTCTATCGCCGTGGCCTGGTCATGCAACAGCTCGATACGTTGAGTGTCGAAGAATTCGGCAGGACGGAAGAGCAGACTCGTCTCGGTGATCTTGCCGAGCAGGTAGGCCTTGGACAGAGGCGGCCGCTGATAGGGCAGGCCAGGCTCATCACCGATTAGGGTGATTTTTCCGTCATAGCCTTCCTGACGCAGCGAGGCAGCTACCTGAAAGCCGGCGTGGCCGGCACCGATGATCACTACCGAGGCGAGTGACATAAGACCTCCTTGAATTACGCTAGCATTCGGCGCTTAGAATTGGGACTCGGGCAGGTGGATAACCAACCCGTCCATGGCTTCGCTGATCACCAGCTGACAGGTCAACCGGCTGTTCTCGCGCCGCTCGAACGCATAGTCCAGCATGTCCGACTCCATGCCTTCGGCGGCAGGAAGTCTTTGCATCCACGCTTCTTCGACGTAAGCGTGACACGTCGCGCATGCGCAGGCTCCACCGCAGTCCGCCGGAAGTCCGGGAACCGAGGCAAAGGTTGCGGCCTGCATCACCGACTGACCGATGGCACCGCTAACCTGATGTTGCGTGCCGTTGTGTTCGATAAAGATCAAGGTAGGCATGGTCTGCTCCGTTTTTATTGTGGGTCAGGGATGGGTCAGCATGGGCAACGCGGCAAAGCGCGGTGTTCGCCCCAATGTAAGCAGCAACAGCGGGCCAACGAGGCAACAGGCGGCTGAGTAGAGCAGCATGGCGTTGTAATTTCCGGTGGTGCTCAGCATGTACGCGAACAGCAACGGGGCGAGAGCAGAGGCCACGGTGTTCAAGCCTTGATGCACGCCGAACAGCCGGCCGTATTCGCGCAGACCGAAATAGCGTGCGATCAGAAATGCGGCTATATCGAACTCCGCCCCGGCGCCAAAGCCGACGAGCACCGCGGCCAGCAGCAGTGAAGAAAACTCCCCCGTTCCGCTGAGATAGATCGCACATCCGATGGCTGGAAGCGCCAGGCTAATGGCCGATATTCCGGGCGGCCACACACGGTCGAGTAAATAGCCGATCAACATGCGGCCGAAAATAAGCGAAAAGCCAAAGCCGCTGAAGATCAAATTCGCATCGCTTGCCGACAAGCCTCTGGACTGCAGCATCGGTACCGTGCTGGTGACCATTCCCACGATCGAGGAAATTACCAGCCCGAGCGCGAGGTTGCAGGTCCAAAACTTTCGCGAGGTCATACCTTTGCGGAAGGACATGCCGGGCAGTTTCTGTAGATCGGCCTCCCTTTTGTCTGACTGGGCCCCGGCAGCGCCTGGAACCTTAAACCAAAGTAGGATAAGCGGAAGCAGTACCAGCAGATTCAGCAAAGCCAGAATTACGAACGCGGCGCGCCAGTCCCATTGGCCGATCCCCCAGGCCATCAATGGGGGAATGGTTGCGGCCGTGATGCCTGTGCCGGACAACCCGATCGCCAGAGCCAGCCCACGGTTGCGGTCGTACCAAAGGCTGAGCAATTGGGTCCAGGTGACTGCCAGCGCACCCATGCCAAGAATGGGTAGTACGGCGAAGGCGAAATACAGCGACCAGATAGATCCAGTCAACAACGTGGTTGCTAGGTAACCGAGAGAGAGCAGTAGCAGGGAAACGACGGTGACCCGCTTCATGCCGTAGCGAAGGTTGAACCAGCCGACAAGCTGCAGCGAAATGACCGCGCCACCGAACAGAAAAGTGATGCTTGCTTGAAGCTCACTCTTGCTCCAGCCAAAGGCGTCGCCCAGCGGTACGACGAGGGTACCGAAGCCGTAGAGAAGTGCCGCGTTGATACTGATCGCGACGCCCGCCACGGCGAGAATCAGGATTTTCCAGCTCTGGCGAAATTCGAGGGTATCGATCGCCACTTCGCTCTTCGAAGGGGGCATGGTTTGGCTTCCTTATAGATTTTGTTGAGCCAAGTGAAACGCGGTGTACTGTTGAATTCTTAATATGAAATCAAATACTGTATTGAGAATAAAGCGACTGTGGCAGCTTGTCTAGCCATAGAGGCTCAAACTTATAACAACAAGATGAGAACAATCATGCCAACCCTAGGCAGCTTCACCATTGGAGCAAAGCTCCTCTTGCTTCCGCTGTTTTTCATCGTCTCGCTGGTCTTCCTTTCGGGCGTCGCCTACCAGGGGCTTGAAAAGCAGCAGGCCGTGATAGATGAAATAGACCAGTTGCGATTTCAACAATACAAGCGGGTTCTTGAAACGTCCGCGGCTTCCCAGACGGCGATGATCAACGCGTACGCCATGGTGGTCCGAATTCTCGAGTCCAATGGGCAGGCTTCAAGTGAGGAGCTGGAGTTCTATCTGGAAGAGATGGATTTGAGTTCCGCTGAGATGCTAAGCCTGCTTGACACGGCGGCGAAAGAAACACGGCTTGTCGAGGATGAGCAGACTGCTTACCAGACCGTGCGGGAACAAGCGGAAATTTATGCGCACGGTTTGGCGGACATGAAACAGGCAGCCCTGAGCTACCCACCGCAAGCGGTATCGCTTCTTGGCATTGTACGTTCGGATTTCAACAGTCTTTCCGGGCAGTTCAGCCGCTTGCTAACGCTGCAGGAAGAGCTCACCTCCGCTGCGTTTGCCGGCGCCAGCGACCGGGTGAAAACCGTAGTGGAAGTGCTCGCCGGCGTGCTGTTAGCTGCAATGGCGGTGTCCTTGCTGGCGAGCGTCATGTTGCGGGGCCAGATTGTCCGATCCATCCGTGTAATCGAGCGCGCGTCGATCAAGCTGCGCGATGGCGATCTGACTCAGCGTGTACGAATCATCGGTCGTGACGAAATCGCCCATACAGGCCAAGCGTTCAACGAGCTGATCGAGAGCTTTCAGCAGGCGGTGCGGCGCGTGGCGGGCGTGGCGGCAGCAGTGGGGGCTTCGGCGGAGGAGCTGGTTGTGACATCGACGCAGGTCGCGCAGAGTTCGGCCAGTCAATCCTCTGCAGTGACGGAGGTATCCGCTACGGTCGAGCAAATGAGCGCTGGCATCGCCTCGATATCGTCCCATGCCCAAGAACTGCGCAGTTCCGCCGATGCCAGCCTGAAGGGGGCTGAGGCGGGGCACTCGACACTGACGCGACTGCTTCGAGAAATAGAAAGCGTGCGCCAGGCCTTCGCCGCCATCCGCGTGTCGGTGGGTGATTTCGTAGAGAGCACATCGGCAATCACAGCGAGCATCACGCAGGTAAAGGAATTGTCGGCTCAGACCAATCTTCTTGCATTGAACGCGGCGATAGAGGCGGCACGTGCAGGCGAGAGCGGGCGAGGCTTCAGCGTGGTCGCCGACGAGGTAAGGAATCTGGCGCAACGCTCTGCTCTGGCAGCGAATTCAATCAATGACCTCACCTTGAGGTTGGATGATCAGTCGGGAGTGGTCGACCAAGCGCTGCAAGCTGGTACGGTCGCGCTGGACGACAGCAGTAAGCTCCTCGTGGAACTTGAGAGGACGCTGCAACAGGCAGCCGCGCTGGTAGGGGATTCGACACGCGGCGTGGATGAGATCGCAAGGGCAGTCGAGACTCAAAGTGAAGGTGGGCGTGATATAGCCTCGAATGTTGAGCGCATAGCGCGTATGGCTGGCGAGGGGGATGCGATCACTCACAGTGTTGCAAGCGCTGTTGCGGGGCTTCGCGAGCTTTCACAGGAACTCAACCTTGCGGTGGGCCGTTTCAGCTTCGAATCTGAAGCGATGGAATGTTCAAAATAATAATGTACAAAAAATCGATAAGTGTTCATTATCGGTGGTAGCTGGACCTGATAAGGAGACAAGAAATGAGTTCAGAAAAAGTACAATTCAAAGTGGTTGCTGACCGTAGCCGCTGCTGTGGATATGGTCTGTGCGCGTCAGTCTGCCCGAGCATCTACAAGCTCGATGCAGATGGTCTTGTGTATCTCGATAGTGATCTTGTTCCCGTAGAGCTCGAAGAAGAAGCCCGCGAGGGTGCGGCCGCTTGCCCCGCCGAAGCGATTTGGCTCGAAGAAATCAAATGAACTACGAATCGGCCTAGGCGCTGGTAGTTAGGACTAGGCAGAACGGGGTATCGGGAGGACAGCAATGGTGGGTCGCTTACAGAACAAGGTTGCGCTGATCACCGGTACTGGTGGTGGGCAGGGCAGGGCAGCCGCACTGCGTTTCGCTCAAGAAGGCGCCATTGTGGTCGGCTGCGACTTCAATGGGCCGGCGCATGAGGAAACCGCTGCGCTGATGCAGGAGCAGGGTTTCCGCTTATATGGCATGGCTCCGCTGGATCTTGGCGACCACGAACAGGCCAAGGCCTGGATCGACGCCGCCGTGGCCGAGCACGGTCGCATCGACATCCTATATAACAACGCTTCGGCCGCGCGTTTTGGTGCGGTTAACGAGATGTCGATCGATGACTGGCACTACACCATCCGGAACGAGTTGGACCTGCTGTTCTACACCACCAAATACGCTTGGCATCATCTTGCCGAGCAGCGTGGCGTGATTATCAATATTTCATCCACTGCAGCTTGGGGCGGCTCCAAGGTCGCCGGTATATCGGCGCATTCGGCTGCGAAGGGTGCGGTGGTGTCCTTTACCCGCCAGCTCGCGGTGGAAGGTGCGCCGGTTGGCATACGAGCTGTCAGCCTCAGCCCCGGATTCGTTGCGACGCCTGGTACCCGAGCATTTCTGGAAAATCCGGAAGCGCGTGCAGCGTTGCTAGATGGCGTACTAATGGATCGTCCCGGTGAGCCTGAAGAGGTGGTCGCCATGGCACTGTTTGTGGCTTCTAGTGAGGCCTCGTTCATTACCGGGTCGGATTTCGTCATAGACGGCGGTCTGCTTGCAATCTAGCAGCGCCCGTGCGGGCACCGGTGGCGCCCGTGAACCTAGAACAACAAAGAGGTGAATTCTCGTGGATATAATCGGCATCGGTTACATGGGCTTCGAAACCACTAAACTCGATGAGTGGCGTGACTATGGTCCAAACGTCATGGGCTTCGGAATCGGCCGCAGTCCCGAGAGCGACCCCGATTCGCTTTATTTCAAGATCGACGATCGTCGCCATCGTTTTGCCTTCCACCCCGGTAAGGTCGACCGTCTCGCCTATATAGGCTGGGAAGCGATAGGGCGGATGGCCTTTGAGGATGCATTGAAGAAGTTCACCGCTGCCGGCGTCGAGTTCACCCGCGGCGACGCGGAGCTTTGCGAGAAGCGCGGCGTGCGCGAGCTGATCCGTTTTCGCGATCCGGTCGGCTATCAGCATGAACTATTTTACGCACAAAAATGGACGCCACGCTCCTTTATGCCAGGGCGTTGCCATGGCGGCTTCGTTGCCAATGAGCGTGGTGCTGGCCACGTCGTGGTGATCACGCCGGAATACGGCCCCGAACTCGAGAATTTCCTGATCAATGTGATGGGCTTCAGCTGGTATGGCGCCGGCGCAGGCAAGGGCCGCACTGGCTTTTTCCGTTCCAAACTGAACCATCACACCAGCCATGACATCGCATATGGTTTTGGGCCGGGGCGTATGGGTGTGCAGCACGTCGGTATCGTTGTCAACAGCATCCGCGACGTTGGAGAGACCTACGACATCGTACGTAAACGTGAGCTGCCAATGATGATGACGCTCGGTCAGCATGCGCAGGACCCGCACGTGTCCTTCTACCATTTCACGCCTTCGGGCTTCGCCATCGAGACTATCGCCGAGATCGAGCCGTGGCAGGGCGATCCGTTCGAGCTCAATCCAGAAGTGTTGAGCGTGTGGGGGCATGAAATGGTTGGCCCGATCCTCGGCCCGAGCGTAAAAACGCCTGAAGAGGTGCTCGATCCGGACTATTTGGCCAGCAAGCGCTGAGATGCGCATTGCGCGTGTGGAGGTTGCCGGTGAGGCCTTTTGGGCCTTGCTGGACGCCGACAGCGTACGCCTGCGGGCCATTCGTGCGTCTTTCAGTGAATGGGTAAAAACGGTTGGTGATCAAGGGGAAGCGGCGCTGGACCTCGACCCTGAGTGGATTCCGCTATCGGCGTGCCGCCTGTTACCGCCACTTCACCCTGGCGGGCGCATTTTCGGCGTTGGTCTCAACTATCTAACCCATCTCGAGCGGCTAGGTAGTAAAACACCGGCACATACCTTGGCGTATTCGATTCCGGAATCGGCTCTGGTTGGTGCGGGAGATGATATTCAGTTTCCTGCCGTGACGGATGAGCTCGACTACGAGGTTGAGCTGGTCGCTGTGGTCGCGCGTCCTTTATTGGACGAGCCGCAGGCGAGCTCGTGCTTGCTCGGCTATACGGTTGGCAATGACATCAGTGCGCGGGATGCAGGCCGGCTGATCGGCCGTCTCGACCTTCTTACACAAAAGGCGATGGATCGCACCACGCCAATAGGTCCCTGGATCGTTACGCTCGATGAACTCGGTGGTCCCGGTCAGCCAGCACTGAATTTGCAACTAAGCGTCAATGGTGAACTGCGTCAGCGGGACAACACTGGAAACATGATTTTCCCGGTGGACGAGCTACTGAACTACCTCGATGCACGGATAGCGCTTCGCCCAGGGGATCTGGTTTTTACTGGCTCGACGCATGGCGTGGCGCTAGAAACGGGCAACTTCCTCAAACCCGGCGATGCGATCGATGCCCGAATTGAGGGCGTTGGGCAGCTGTGCAACCGCGTCGGTGAGCGGCGCGAGCTGCATGCTGCACGCAAGGTGGGCCGGCTTGGGCTGCCTGCGGGTGATGACGTTATAGGCTAACTGGCGCCCATCGTTCGCGGCCTTGTGTGAAGGAGCAGCAATGAAAGAGGGATCACCCTGGGTTCCGTTCCGTCACCGAGTATTCCGAGGCCTCTGGTTTGCTGCTGCTGTCGTAAACCTGGCCATCTGGATGCAAACGGTAGGTGCGGCCTGGATCATGACGACGCTGTCGTCGTCACCGCTGATGGTCTCGCTGGTACAGACAGCGATGACGCTACCGGTCTTTTTATTCGGCCTGCCAGGTGGAGTGATCGCCGATCTGGTGGATCGCCGCCGCTGGCTGATCGTAACGCAGGCGACGATGCTCGGCGCGGCCGCAGTGCTATGTCTGCTTGCCTACAGTGGCCTACTGGGTGCCTGGACGCTGCTTTTGCTGACATTTGTTCTGGGTACTGGCAGCGCGTTGGGAATGTCCGCGTGGATGGTGACCATCGTTGATGTGTTGCCGCGAAGTGAGGTTCCGGCCGCAGTATCGCTGAATGGCATCGCGACCAATGCCGCTAGGGCATTGGGGCCGGCGATTGCCGGCGTGCTGATCGCATACTGGAACGCGGCATCGGTGTTTCTGGTGATTGCACTGTGCATGACGGCCGTGATCCTGTTTATTCTCACCTTGAAATCCAGCCGGCAGGCGCATGACCTGCCACCGGAAACGTTTAGCGGCGGCATGCGCAGCGGTTTGCGCTATATCCGGCACTCGTCAGTCTTGTTCAATGCTTTGAAACAGGTGTTCGTTTTTACCAGTTGCGCCAGCGCACTTTGGGCGCTGATGCCTCTGGTAGCCAAGGAAGAGCTCGACATGGACGCTGGCGGCTATGGCTTGCTCATGGCATTCATGGGCGGAGGAGCAGTGGTAGCTGCTCTCAATCTAACGAAGCTGTATCGCCGATTTACGTTGCGCACGCTCATTGCCTCAGGCGCGATCGCTTTTGCAGCTGCAACACTTGCTGCTGCCCTAACGCATAACCGTTACGTCGTGTGGGCGATGCTGATCTTCGCTGGAATGGGCTGGATGGCCGTGAATGCGACCATCTCCACGGTCGTGCAAACCTACGCGGCGAACTGGGTGCGCGCCCGGGTCGCTTCGGTGTACCTGCTAATGCTTATGGGAGCCATGGCGCTGGGCGGGGTTTTGTGGGGGGCGTTGGCAGAATATATAGGACTCAATAACGCGCTCATCATTTCTGCCGCGACTATTCTGTTGGGGCTTCTCATCACCCGTAATGGCCCAATCGAGTTGGGTAACGAAGCTGATTTCGCTGAAGCACAGCAGACCGACAAGCTGGTGCTGGCACGCGATGTTTCTCACTCCGATGGTCCGGTGTCTGTGGAAATCAGCTACCGAGTCAATGATGCCGAACATGGCATTTTCGTGCGCACGGCCTATGAGGTCGGCCAATCCAGACGGCGAAACGGGGCACAGAACTGGCGGCTTTACCGCGATCTGAGTGAAAAAAACCTTTACGTTGAGCGTTTTATCGTCGAGTCCTGGCTCGAATATCTGCGCCAGCAGGCTAGAGTCACCAAAGGTGACGAGTCTAGAGAAAATAGCTTGCAGCGATTCCGATGTGACACTTTGGCAACGCGCCGCTACATCTACCAAGCCCCGTCGGTAAACGATCAGTAATACCGCTTGGCATCCGTATGCTGAGTTAGTTGCGGCGTTTTATTCTCAGTATAGAATACAGATCTAAATCGAGCATGAGTTAGGGATCTGATGAATAGCAATGAAATTTTAGACCTAGGTGAACAGCAGAAGGCCAACGGTGCCGTCCTTGTCAAACCGGTGTCTAATGCGATTCGTATCTTGCGACATCTGAGCCAAGTCGGTACGCCTGAGCGCTCCGTTGATATCGCACGCCATCTTTCTATCAATCCAAGCACATGCTTTAACATCCTGCGCACATTGGTCGCTGAAGACGTGGTGGATTTCAATCTCATGTCAAAGCGCTATTCGGCGGGGATAGGGCTGGCGCGTCTCGTTGAGCAGCTGGTCACCCAGGGGCAGCGGGTGCAGCTGGCGAAGCCGCTGTTACAAAGCCTGGCTGCGAGGCAGAGCATCACGGTCACGTTGTGGCGGCGCCTGGGTGCGGACCGCATTGTGATCGTCAGTTCCGCGGCGAGCCCCACGGACGTTCGAATCGATATGGCCGAAGGGCAACGTCTGCCGATGCTGATGGGTGCCAGCGGCAGATTGTTCGCTACGCAGATCGATCTTGACAGCCCGGAAATACGCGCGACCTACGACAGCATCCGCTGGGCTCGACCGTTGCCTTTCGATACGTACCGGGAAGAGGTACGCGAGGCTCAGAAACGAGGCTGGGCAACAGACGATGGTCATTTTTCCGTGGGCATTCTTGCTGTTGCCGCGCCTGTTTTTTCCCCCGGCGGCAGCATTGACTTTACGGTTTCGGCAGTGATGTTCCGCGGTCAGCGTGATGAGGAGGGAATTGCCGAGTTGGGCGATGCCCTCGTCGAATTCTGTATCGAACTGACCCGCGTTCTCTTCTAGTAGCTACTCCCGAACCAGCAAAAGGCTTCCGCCCAATGGCCCACCTCCAGCCGCCACTGCGCAGACTCGGTTCTCCCTAGTCTGCCGCCCCTCGGCTCGCCCCCATAGCTGCAGGCAGGCCTCATGCACATAGCCCAGGCCGTGGGTGCGACCGCCGGAAAGCTGGCCGCCATTAGTATTGATAGGTAGCTCGCCGTCCAGCGCGATACGCTGACCGCCCTCGACGAAAGCGCCACTTTCGCCGGTCGGGCAGAGCCCCAGGGCTTCCAGCCAGATCATGGTGAGGATGGAAAAGCCGTCGTATAGCTGCGCGGAGTCGACATCCTGGGGGCAATAGTCGGTGCGGTCCCACATCATCCGACCTACGTCGAAAGCCGCCATCTGGGTGAGTGAGATCTGATCCCACGACCAAGGCTGATTCAAGGCCGCGCCAATGGATTCGATACGAATCGGCGTATTGCGTGTGTCGCGCGCGGTATCTCGCCGCGACAGTACGATTGCGGTGGATGCATCGCAATGTACGTCGCAATCGAACATACGCAGTGGAGTCGAGATCATCCGCGATGCCATGTAGTCGTCCATGGTCATCGGCGTTCGATAAAGCGCTTTGGGATTGCGCATCGCATTTCGGCGACAGGTCAGGGCTATCTGAGCCAGCTGTTCGGGTCGTGTGCCGTACTCATGAAAATGGCGCTGCGCATAGAGCGCCATTAGATTGATGCCGGACATTACGTTGAACGGCGTGAACCATTGCCATGCGAAGCTGCTGTCGCGGCCCTGAGTCTTGTTGGTGAGCGCGCCAGCCTGCTTGTTCGACATGCGGGCGGATGCTTCGGTGATGGTGCGAAATACCAGCACATGTTTGCACAGGCCTGCTTCGATGGCCATGGCTGCGTTGATTAAGCCAGCAAGCGGGCCGGGGCCTTCATAGCCGGCACCGAACCAGTTTACGTTCAGGCCCAGTGCGCTTTTGAGCGCGCTGGGGCCAACGGGAGAAAAGGGGTCGCCGTTATTGTTGTCCCCCGGCCAGCACGCGACTCCGTCTATGTCGCTACGCTCTAGGCCTGCGTCGGTAATGGCTTCCAGGCAGGCGTCAAGCGTCAGACGCATTGCTGACAGCGAAGATGGCCGCCCGATTTCGGACTGTCCGATGCCGGTGATGGCTACTTGTTTATCGTATCGACGATCGAACATTCACTGATCCCTTTCGAACATGGGCAGCCAGACGTCCTCGACGTTCAGGAAGCTGACTCGGACCGGCATGTCGATATGCACCTGTTGCGGATCCATGCCGATAACGTTACTGACAAAGCGCAGACCCGACTGCTCGATCAATTCAATGATCGCTACGACGTACGGCACGTCGAGTTCGGCGGTCCATGGCTGGTAGTTAAGCGTGTAGCTCACCACCGTACCTTTACCGGAGACTGAGCGTGGGCCGACCTCGAAGCTGGCACAGCGAGGACATATGGGACCGGGAGGATGAAAGAACCGAGAACATGCTTCGCAATGGTGAATCAGCAGTTCACCTCGCTTGCCGCCCTGCCAGAAGGCGAGGGTATCGGCGTTCAGCGCGGGTAGTTTTCTAGGCATCGACATTCCATCCAGGTGCGCATCTTCCAGTTACGTTATCATTTGTACATAAAATCGAAAAGTGTCATATTTCGTTTTGAGTTGGCACTGCCCCGAGCGGTGCGTCGTAGAAAAAAACAAGAGGCTTTCAGTATGTCCCAGTCTTTGCAAGACAAGACCATTGTCGTCACGGGCGGCTTCGGCGTGCTTGGTAGAACCCTTGGCGATCTGCTTCTGGCCCGAGGTGCCCGAGTAGCGCTACTCGATCGCGCCGAGCTGTCCGGCTCATTAGCTGAAGCTGCAAAATTGCATGCCATCGGCGGCGTTGACCTGACGTCCGTCGACGCGGCAGCGGAGGCATTTAACAGGGTAGTCGAGCACTTCGGGCGCATCGATGGATTGGTCAACGTAGCCGGCGGTTTCGCTTGGGAAACGCTTGAATCCGGAAGCCTCGATACCTGGGATCGCATGTATCAAATGAACGTGCGCACGGCGGTGGTAGCCTCCCAGGCGGCACTGCCCCATCTCGCCGCGACTGGATCGGGGCGGATCGTAAATGTCGGCGCATTGGCCGCACTCAAGGCTGGCATGGGTATGGGTGCTTACGCTGCGTCCAAGGCTGGCGTGGTTCGTCTGACCGAGGCGCTGGCAGAGGAGGTCAAGGATCGGGGCGTCACTGTCAATGCCGTGCTGCCAAGCATCATCGATACGCCGACCAATCGCGCCGACATGCCGGATGCCGATCCGAGCCGCTGGGTATCGCCAGCGGCTCTGGCGTCGGTAATCGCGTTTCTCCTGTCGAATGACGCAGCCCCCGTAACCGGCGCCTGTCTGCCTGTGTGTGGTCGCGTATGAGACTCGTAACCTATATCGATGGTGCTGGCTTCGAGCGCGCCGGGGCATTGATCGAAAACGATGGACTGATTGTCGACCTGCAGATTGCCTATCGCAGCTTGCAAGGTCGCGAGAGCCCTGAATTCGCGAGCGTTCTGGCGTTGATTGAAGGTGGCGAGCAGGTGCTCGAACAGGCTCGGACGCTGGTAGCCAAGGCGCCTTCCGCGGCTGTCATTGAACGCGCCACCGTCAAGCTGCGTGCGCCGATCCAGCCACCGCCGCAGATGCGTGACTGTTCATGCTTCGAACTGCACCTGAAACAGAGTTTCGCCGCTGCCAGACGCGCGCGTGCTCTACGTACGCCGGATCCGGAAGCAACGCTGAAAGCGATGAATACGGGTGCCGATGACCGGGTAATCGAGACGTTCAACCGACAGCCGATCTATTACAAATGCAATCGCTTTGCGGTAGTCGGTATCGACGATGAGTTCCAGTGGCCGAGCTTTAGCAAGGCACTGGACTTCGAACTGGAATTTGGCTGCTACATCGGAAAGCGTGGCAAGGATATTAGCCGTGATGCGGCCCGCTCGCATATCGTTGGTTACACCATTTTCAACGACATGAGCGCGCGCGACGCCCAGGCGAAAGAGATGTCCGGGATGCTCGGTCCCGCCAAGAGCAAGGATTTTGATACGGCCAACATCATGGGCCCCTGCCTGGTCACCACCGATGAGTTGGGCGATCCCTATGACCTGGAAATGGTGGCGCGGGTGAATGGGGAGGAGTGGGGGCGGGGCAACACCCGAGACATGCGCTGGCAGTTCGAAGATGTCATCGCTCATGTTTCGCGTGCGGAAACCCTGTACCCCGGTGAGTTTCTCGGTTCCGGTACCGTGGGCAATGGTTGCGGGCTGGAGCAGTTGCGGTATCTCAAACCAGGAGACCTGGTGGAGCTGGAAGTGCAGGGTATCGGCGTGCTGCGAACACGTGTCGGCACCGCCACGAACGATGCCTGAGGTACGCCAGTTTGGCTAGTTCGCCTTGCTCAGCGCCTCAAGCTAACCATGCCGGTTTATTTCAGCAGCAAGATGTCACATAAAGAACATGGTCATCTAGTATACATATTATCGAAAAGTGTCTTATATTTGGCTTGTCCTAATCGCCATCGGCGGCTATGCCCTATAAATAGGAGGCAATCATGCTAACAACAACGAGCCCCGTATTGTCCGACGGAACCAAGGTCTCGGATCTTATCTACCCAGCGACACGCGAAGTACAGATGCGGGTCCTGAGCGACCGGGAAATCTATGAGCTGGAGATGGAAAAGATCTTCGGCAAGATCTGGGTCCTGCTCGGCCACGAATCTGAAATCCCTGACTCTGGCGATTTCATCGTGCGCGACATGGGCTCGGATTCGGTGATCGCCGCCCGAACTAAAGACGGCGAAATTCACGTATCGCTCAATGTTTGCCCACACCGCGGCATGCGCATCAGCACCGCCGATTGCGGTAATACCCAGATTCACAAGTGCATCTACCATGGTTGGGCGTTCCGGCCAAACGGTGACTTCATCGGCTCGCCGGTCGAGCGCGAGTGTATGCATGGCAAAATGATGGCTAAGGAAGAGCTGGGTCTGAAAAAGGCGCGCGTAACGCTTTATGGCGGTCTGATCTTCGCAACCTGGAACGTCGACGGCCCCTCTTTCGATGAGTTCCTGGGCGATGCCAAATGGTATTACGACATGCTCTTCTGCCGCAGCGACAAGGGCATGGAGGTGTTGGGCCCACCGCAGCGGTTCATTGTGAACGCGAACTGGAAGACCGCTGGCGAGCAGTCCGCTGCCGATGGTTTCCATACTCTCACCTTGCATCGCTGGCTGGGTGAAGTGGGCAACTATGCTAAAAAAGGCGAAGGTGAGGGGGAAGGTACTGACCTGAGTCCGGAAATGATCGGCGTTGAGATTAGCTCCCCCCACGGCCATGCACTGCGTTGCATTGATCTGGCGCGCAAGATCAAGCGCCTGACTGGCCTAGATCCGGCCACCTTATCGGTCCAGGAAAAACTGAACGCGCTGCCACCTGCTGGCATGACCCGTGACATGGTCGAGCAACTCGCGCGTAATCTCAGTGAAGATCAGCTCAAGGTGCTGACAAGCATGCCGCCGCAGGTGGGAGGCATGTTCCCGAATATCCTATTTGGTTTCGTATATATCCCGCAGCCGGATGGCAGCGTGGTTGGTTCCATGACTCTGCATGCCTATGTTCCTCAAGGGCCGGACAAGCTTGAGTTTGTCAATTGGGTGTTCGCCGAGAAGGATGCGCCGCCAGAGCTTCGTGAAAAAATGCTTAAGCAGACTATCCAGCTATTCGGCACATCCGGCATGGTTGAGCAGGACGACTCCGATACTTGGCCACACATGACTCACGCCGCGAAGGGCGCGATGGGGCGCAAGAGCACTCTGAAGTATCAAGCCTGCTTCGAAACCGGCGCCCCGGAAGGATGGCCTGGCCCTGGCATCGTCAATGAAGGCTTTACCAAAGACGACACCCAGTGGCACTGGTGGCAGTACTGGCATGAGCTGATGACCGCTTCAGACGAAAAATAAGCGCTCGCTGGCCGGGTCATGACAATAAAAAGTAATGGAGATTTCCATGGCAGAAGTTCAACAACGCGGCGAGGACCAGATCCAGCCGGGCTCTCCGATCGGTATCAAGCGTGTGCCGGTCGGGGCGGATATTTACAATCAAGTCGTGACATTCCTCTATGAGGAAGCAACGCTACTGGATCAAATTCGTTTGCAGGAGTGGGCAGCACGGCTTGATACCGATCTAATCTATACCGTACCGCTGCGGCATACCCGCACCCAGTCCGAGCTGTCGGCGAGCATAGTGCGTTCTGTTCAGCATTACCACGACGACTATCGGTCGATCATGGGGCGAGTGCTGCGTCTCTCCGGCAAGAGCGCCTGGGCGGAAGACCCGCCATCGCGTACACGGCGGCTGGTGACGAATGTCTTCGTCGAAGAAACCGCAACCCCTGATGAGTATGTGGTAACCAGTTATCTGCTGTTGACGCGCAGCCGGTTCAAGGACCACCATGTCGACATCGTCAGTGGCGAGCGTCGCGACGTGCTGCGTATGCATGAAGATGGCTTCAAGCTGGCGCGTCGCGAAGTCATTATCGACCAGGCTGTTCTGGGCACTCCGAACCTCGCTGTATTCCTCTAATGGTGAGCCCGCATGCCTTTCGGGATGCGGGCCTTTCATTGCAAAAACTCATACTTCTCTATGACCCACGGTTGACAGCCAATCCTGATCAGTCGCGCACAGCTCTTCTTGCGCCGATCCGAAATCCCACGTCGACCCCTTCATCCGTATGGCCTGTTCGGCCCGTTCGGGTTGCTGGCTATAGCAAAGGCCGCTCGGGGCTGCATGTATCTGCCTGTCTAGGTCAAGTTCTCTTCCCAACGAGATGAGCGTACAGCGGCGCAGAATTAAAGCAGCCTCCGCTTCCTCTTGCGATAACGTTTGCAATGCCCAGCGGGCCATTCCCTCGCGCAGATTGACTCCGGAATAAGTGTTGGGAGCCTCGATAAGCGGACCATTAACGGACCATTCAAGTTTCCAGTCCTGATCTCGCGTCAATCTCGCGATTGTTCGATTGTCGACCCGACCAGGAATCTCGATATCGTAACGACGTCGCCGACTCTGACGGGCAGCTGCGGCAATCGCCAGTCCCGCGAGATCGAGTAGATGCGTGCACTGGTGCTTTGCGTCCGTCTGGCGTGTTACCGAATGCGAGACCCGGCTGAGCTGCATGCCGACCAGATGCACAAGGGGCTCGCTTGCCTGCAGGCAAGCGGTGTAGGGGTACCGTATCGCTTCGCCACCGACTGCGATGAGTGCGCCAGCTTGGTATTTTGCCCAAACGCGAAAGTGGTGAAAGTCATCTTCGAGAGCCGCGCGAACTTCACCTTCGCCGTGTTCTTCGCAGGTCGCTATGTCCACTCGGCGGCGAAACGTACTCATCTTGTGATCCTTTTTTGCTGAACAATGCCCGAGGATGCGGACAAGAGTATATTTGGACACTATAGTGAAAAATGTCTACTTAACAACAAGAAAGGAGGGGCTATGAAACTGCTACAAGAGCGTGTGGCGCTTATTACTGGTTCGGGCGGCGGTATAGGTCGAGGTGTCGCGTTGAGCTTCGCCAAGGCGGGCGCTGCGGTGGTAGTTGCAGAGCTGGACGAACAAAGTGGTACAGCTGTTGCGCAAGAGCTGAAAGCGTTGGGGGGCAGGGCCCTCTTTGTGAAGACTGATGTTTCCAGTAAGGAAGACATCGAGGCGGCCATTCAGGCTGCCGTGGATGAATTCGGTGGGCTCGATGTCCTGGTGAACAACGCCTTCGCGCCTACGCCCAACGTCCTGCTTGAAGATAAGACCGATGAGATGCTGGCCCAAACGCTTAACTCCACGGTATGGGCGGCCTGGTGGGCGATGAAGGCTGCGCTGCCTCATATGAAGGCACGCGGCGGTGGAAAGATAGTCAACTTCTACTCCATCGACACCGAGATCGGTGCGTGGCTGCATGGCGATTACAACACCGCTAAATCAGCCATTGTCGGCCTGACCCGCAGCGCTGCCTCGGAGTGGGGGCGGTTCAACATTTGCGTTAATGCCGTAGCGCCCACAGCCATGGGCGCTACTTTTCACAAGCTGGCGGCGGAAAACCCGGGGTTCGCGGAAATGTCGGCCTCAATGCGGCCATTGGGACGCTGTGGCGATCCGGAGGAGGACATCGGCCCGGTAGTCGTATTTCTGGCATCGGAGATGTCGCGTTTCATTACTGGCGAGACCATTCACGTGGATGGCGGCCTGCACTTGCCGGGCTACAACTCACGCCCTAAAGACGTTCCAGTTCGGGAGTACTGAAACAATTGTGGGCGCAGCTCTCGCTGCCCCCACATGCCATTCCCATTCCTTAGCCCGCCCCGGTTGCTTTGCGAGGCGGGAAAGGGCTGTGCTCAGCCCCTCGCAGCAGTCCTAGCGTTTATCGACCTTGATATCCGTGTCTTCCCAGTCCCAGGTCGAGGCTGTTTTACCTTCGTCCCGAAGGAGGTATTTCAACACTCGCCCCTGGGGATTTTTCGGCAGTGTCTCGCGGAATTCGATGTACCGTGGCAGCGCGTAGTAAGGCACCGAGTCGGTAGCCCACCTGAATAGCTCCTCTGGCTGAAGTGTCGCGCCATCGTGCAATACCGCGGTGACCTTTACGTCATCTTCACCTTTGTCCGACGGAACGGCGTGTACCGCAACTTCGGAAATGTCCGGGTGCACGGCGAAGGCGGCCTCCATCTCGAAGCTGGAAATGTTCTCGCCACGCCTGCGCAGGTAGTCCTTTTTCCGGTCGACGAAATAGAAGAAGCCGTCGTCATCGAACTTGCCGATGTCGCCCGTGTGGAACCACATGTTGCGCATCAGCTTCAGGGTGTCCTCCGGGCGCTGCCAATAGCCTTGGAACATGATGTCCGGACGCAGCGGGCGTACCACAACCTCACCGGACGTGTTCGCCGGTACTTCACGATCTTCATCATCGACAATACGTACATCGAAGTCCGGGATGCGCTTGCCTGACGAGCCAGGCGCCGCATATTCGCCACCTGCAAGCGAGGTAATCACGCAGGCCTCGGTGAGACCGTAGCCATTACCGCCTACCAGCTTGGTGCCGAAGCGTTCACGCCATATTTTCTTGGTCTCCTCAGTATACGGATTGCCGCGAGCCGTATGGATCTGGCCATAACACCGCTTCATCGCGTCGTTTTCAGGCGCCTTTGCCAGCAGCCCGCCCATGCCACCGAGAATCGAGGCAATGGTGGCACCTGAGCGTTCGACTTCCTGCCAAAAGTTGGAAACGGAGAAGCGCGGCAGTATCGCTGCCCGGGCGCCCACCAGAATGCTGGCGATAATCGACACGCACAGGGCATTCATATGAAACAGCGGCAGCGGCGTGATGGTTACGTCGTTCTCGTTCGCAGGTCCGGCCCGCAATTGCAGGCGCGCCAAGTTGCACATGAAGTTGTAGCTGATCATGCAGCCTTTCGATGGTCCCGTGGTTCCCGAGGTGTAGATGAGGCAGGAGAGATCGGATGGCTGAGGCTTGGTTTCGAAAGGCGTTTCGTCATGGCCGCGGAACTCATCCAGCGAAGCGACCGAAATGGCGCATTCAGGAAGCGATTCCAGCTGGCCACGGTAAAGAATGCTCTGCACCTCAGACAATTTCGATGCAAGCGGCACTATACGATCCAGATAGGCCGCCTCGCAGATCACCACCTTGGTATTGGTGTCGGCTATCTGGTGGCGCAAAAACTCGCCCTTCAAGGCGGTATTGATCGGCACGCTAACGGCGCGAAGCTTGTTGATCGCGAGCCATGTCACGACGGCGTCGATGTTGTTGTTCAGCATCGTCAGTACCGTTTCGCCTGCCTGCACACCCAACGAAGCCAGTGAATGAGCCATTTTGGTGGAAAGTAGATCAGTTTCTCTGTATGTGTATAACTCACCACTAAAATCAAGCAGAACCTTGTCTGGATGCCGCGCCACAGCGCGCTCAAGCGCTGCGATAACAGTGTCTCTTTCGCCTACTGCCCAGGTGTCTGAATTTCCCGTGCCGCTCATGGCTCTTCTCCTTGTGGGGCGCCGCCAGTCGCTGGATCGCCCGATGTTATTTTGAAGGGAGAATTCGATTCTAAATACAAATTCACAGAATGTCTTTAGGCAAAAGTTGAACAAATCTAGATTATGTTGCCTATTCATATGCTAGTGTTGCGTATCTTTCTTGTTATGAGCCCGTGCACCCATGCCAAAGCGCGCAAATCAGCTTGCTGAAGCAGCGTCACCTCCGTCGAAAAAGAAGGCCGCACCCCGTGTGAAACCTGTGAGTACCGTCAAGAAAACCGTTCGTCAGGGCATTGGCGTTTCATCTTCTGGCGCCAAGGTAAAACCCAACCGCCGGTCGGAAGAGACAATCTCCAATATCCTCGCGGCCACCGAAGAAGTAGTGCTGCGATCAGGTGCTGATCGCATTTCGATCCTTGACGTGTGCCAGGTCGCCGGTGTTTCCCGTGGGACGTTCTATCGATACTTCTCGTCGCAAGACGACCTGCTCGATACCTTCTCTAGACACAAGCGCGACAGTTTCCATACATCGCTGACCCAGGCGTTGGGAGATATCGCCGATCCGGATGCGCGGCTCAACGCGCTTATCGTCTATTTGGACAATTACCTCGAGCAAAGTCGCGCGCAGCGCCTGCTGACGGTCGCGCCTGAATATGCGCTGGGGTTCTTCCGCCGAATTTTCCATGACTCCATTGTCCGCTTCCAGGATGTGCTCGATATTGTTTTCGACCAGTGGGACGAACGTCTTGGCGTCAGGCTTGATCGCGAATTGATCAGTGAGTTGATCATTCGTTATGTGATGAGCGAAACGCTGGTGTCTGAATCGGCTAACCGTCGCATGCTTCCTGTTCGTGTGAGGAAGCTGATTGCAGCGCTGACGGTCGGGTCGACTTCACGCTCGCGCCGCTAGTTCCTCCATCCCGCCTCACCTAAAACAGAGCTCTCCTTCCGAGAGCTCTGTTTTTTTTGCGCACCATTTTTGCAGCCAGCATGCGAATGGAGCCGCAATGCCGGCGAATTCACACGTTTCTGTAGGTGATGGCTTCAGGTATGAGCCGCTCTAGAGCAGTGCTTTCGGTGTGTTTGTGAAAATAAATTGAACAGTTTTTTGATTTATGAGCAGATTAATTTTATGCTCTGCTAATGGGGCTTGAGGACTGCCGTTCACGGACAGTTGACCCCGGTTATACGGCGCAGCTGCACTGCGCTATACATAATTTCAAAAAGTGACAATTTCTGAGGTAACCGGACATGCTTATCGATCTTCACGCCCACGCGCCACACCCTGACTACTATGACCAGCATCCCCATTGGGGGCCGGCTTTTGAGTCGCAGCCCGATGGCGACATCAAATTGCGTGTCGGTGAGTGGATTCTTTCTCTAGGCGCACCAGAGCGTAAGAGAGCTTTGCGCGAGGCCCATGCCCGGGGCGAGACCTTGAACGTCGAGGAATACATGGCCAAATGGCGCGACCCGAGCAACCGTCTCGCCGCTATGGACGCGGCGGGGCAGGATGCTCAGGTTCTGTCCGTTCCAAGTCATTGCTACATGTATTGGACCGAAGCTGAATTCGCGGTCCCGTTCGCTCGCAAGGTCAACGATGTGATGGCTGAGTATTGCTCGGCAGCGCCCAATCGGCTGATGTTCTGGGCGCACGCACCGTTGAACGTTCCCCTTGAAGCAGCCAAGGAAATCCGCCGCGCCTGCAACGAGTTGGGAGCGAAAGGCCTGAGCGCCGGTGGCTCGAACTTCGGTGGGCTGGAATATGACTCGCCAGAGCTGGACCCGGTTTGGGAAGCGTTGTGCGAAGTTGACCTGCCGATTTTCGTTCACGGCTACAACCAGTCCGTGACCTGGGGCAAGGACGCCAATACCGATCGGTATGAAACGACCGCGATCGTCGGTATGAATTACGACGAAACCAAATGCCTGTGGTATCTCATTAACGGCGGAGTGCTCGATCGCTTCCCGAATCTGAAGATCTACATCACCCACGGTGGTGGCTTCGTTCCTTATCAGCTCGGTCGGCTTGCCCAGACCAACCCGAACCTCGACGTTTTTCACAACAAAAAGCCCTTTCTCGACTATCTGCCGAACTTCTATTTCGACGTGGAGCTTCACGAGCTTCCCATGCGTCAGGCCATGGTCGATGTGATCGGCGCGGATCGGGTGCTTTATGGATCGAACTTCGGTGGCAGCGACGCAGTCCGCCACGACCTGACCGAGGGGCTGCGCCTATCGGACGAAGACCTGCAGAAAATCCGCTGGAAGAACGCGTGCGAATTGCTGCGCCTTGATCCCGCTAAAGTCGGGAAGGTTGGTGTCTGATGAAGCTGGCGCGTTGTTCCCACAATGAGGGAGAACCCTTTTGGGCGATCGTCGATATCCAACAGGACGAAGTCACTCCCATTGTCGGCCCGTTCTCCGAGTGGGCTCCTGCCATCGCCCAAGGCAAGGGAGTCAGTGCGTTGCGTTTGCTGGGGCGGCCAGCGCCGCTTTCCCAGGTTCGCTTGTTACCGCCGATCGAGCCCGTTAATCGAGTGGTTGTCGCTGGGGCGAATTACACCAAGCACCTCGCCGAGGATTTTGGTCTCAGCGCGCCGGTACAGCCCGTGGCCTTCCTCAAGGCCTACGGTGCACTCATTGGAGCCCACGATCCGATTCGCTTTCCGCCGCTGACCGAAAAGCTCGATCACGAGGTCGAGCTGGTGGCAGTCATTGGCAGCAGCGAAATCGACCTGGCTGATCCCTTGGGTTGCGTCCTGGGGTATACCGTTGGCAATGATGTAAGTGCCCGCGACCTGCAGCTTAGCGGGCCGCCGGGGATCGGAATGGATCTGTTCGCCGCCAAAAGCCAGGACAAGACCACCGGACTTGGTCCATGGATCGTTACCAAGGATGAGTTTCCGGCGGGGTCTCCTGCTCTCAGGTTGACTTTGAAAGTAAATGGCGAAACCCGTCAGGACAGCTCTACCAGCGAAATGACCTGGCATGTTGGTGAGTTGATCAGCTTCGTCCAGCAGCGCTCCAGCTTTGCTTGCGGTGACGTGTTGTTCACGGGGTCGCCGGCCGGAGTCGGGATGGGAACTGGCGTGTATTTAAACCCTGGCGATGTGGTCGAGGCGACCGTGGAAGGTATCGGTACGCTACGTAATGTAGTTGGCGAAAAGCCCAGCGTCTAAATCGAGAGCGAATTAAATGACTAATAAAGAAGACAAAATTGTAGTGGTTGGTGCCGGCTTGATGGGTACCGGCATTGCGCATGCATTCGCCAGTTCAGGATTCGCCACCTTGTTGGTGGACACTAACGCCGAGTCGCTCACCCGTGCCAAAGGCAACATCGAAAACATTCTCAGCACCGGCGTGAAGCTGGGAAAAATTACCGATGAGATAGCCCAATCATCGCTGGCGAATTTAATTACCTGTGGTGACTTGATTGAGGCGGCGCTTGGTGCCAACTGGCTGGTCGAAACCGTTTCCGAACAGCTTGCCGTGAAGAAGTCCGTTCTCGGTCAGGCTGCGCCTCTGCTGGCTCCGAACGCGATCATTGCGACCAATACGTCAGCGCTGAGCGTCACCGAGATTGCCGCATCGGTACCCGACTTTGCCGACCGGGTCGTTGGCATGCATTTCTTCAATCCAGTGCACAAGATGAAGTTGGTCGAACTGGTGCGCGGCCTGGCCACCACTGACGAGGTCGTCGTGCGTACCAAGGCCCTGTGCGATGCGATCGGCAAGACTTCGATTACCGTCAACGAGTCGCCCGGCCTTACTACCAGCCGCATGTCCGCGCTACTTGGTAACGAAGCCATGTACATGCTGCAGGAAGGCACAGCGACGGCCGAAGATATCGACACTGCGCTGCGCATGGGTTTCAACCATCCGATGGGGCCGCTGGAACTCGGCGATCTGACAGGTTGGGATACTCGTCTGTCGGTGCTGCGGTACTTGCACCAGACACTGGGAGAGAAGTTCCGACCCTGTCCGCTGATCATCAAGATGGTTGCCGCCGGACGTCTGGGTCGCAAGACGGGGCATGGCGTCTATCGTTACGAGGACGGTAATCGAGTGTCGGGCTCCGGTCTGAAGGCGAGTGCGCTATGAAAGACATCGTAATTGTTGATGCGGTGCGGACACCGGTCGGTCGTTTCCGTGGAAGTCTTGCGGGCGTGCGAGCCGACCATCTGGGTTCGCTGGTCATCGGCAAGCTGCTCGAGCGTGTCGACCTATCGCCATCGCAGGTCGGCGATGTGATTTTCGGCTGTGTTACGCAGATCGGTGAGCAGTCAGCAAACATCGCACGCACCGCGCTTCTCGGCGCTGGCTGGCCGGTGACGATTCCGGGGCTGACACTCGACCGCAAGTGTGGCTCGGGCGAAGCCGCGGTGCATGCCGCGGTAGGCGCTATTGCGTCTGGTATGGCTGATGTCATCGTTGCAGGCGGCGCGGAAAACATGAGCCGCGTGCCCATGGGTAGCAATCGTGAAATCCACGGCGAAGCCTTTGGTTGGATGGCGGCGGAGCGTTACGAGCTGACAAGCCAGGGCGAGGCTTCCGAGCGGATGGCTGACAAATGGTCACTCAGTCGCGAAGCGTTGGATGACTACGCTTTCGAAAGTCATCAGCGTGCCGCGAAGGCAGCTGATGCGGGTTATTTCGATAGCCAGATCGTTCCGGTACCGGTCGAGTCGTTGCGTGAGCGCGCGCTGACCGAACCAGCAGCTGATCTGGCGGCGGACGAAACCATCCGTCGCGATACCTCAAGGGAAAAGCTCTCGACGCTGAAAACCAGTTTCCGCCCGGAGAATGGACGGATCACGGCAGGTAATTCATCGCAGATATCCGATGGCGCCGCTGCGCTGCTGTTGATGTCCGCGGACACCGCCAAACAGCTGGGCCTCAAGGCTCGCGCGCGCATCCGCGCCTTCGCGACCGTAGGTGCAGACCCAACGCTGATGTTGACCGGCCCTATCGAGGCGACCAAAAAGGTGCTGGACAAGGCTGGTTTGTCCATTGATGACATCGACCTTTTTGAGGTCAACGAAGCCTTCGCTTCGGTACCGCTTGCCTGGATGCAGGAAACCGGTGTGCCGCATGACAAGCTCAACGTCAACGGCGGAGCCATTGCGTTGGGTCACCCGCTGGGTGCCAGTGGCGCGCGGCTGATGACTACGCTGCTCAATGAACTTGAGCGGCGGGGCGCCCGCTATGGCCTGCAGACGATCTGTTGCGCTGGCGGCCTGGGTACTGCAACGATTATCGAGCGGCTCGACTGATCTTCCGACAGTGAGGTAGCGGTTATGGCGCGCGTGTCTTTCGTTCCGCTGGATGAAATGCCGAAAGAGTTACGTAGCGCCGTTGCGCGCGGCCAGCAAAGTCGGATGCTGAGCTCGCCCAGACCTGTTCAGGTCTGGGCGCATCGGCCCGGTGCAGCATTAGCCTGGCTTGGTTTGCTGGAAAGCCTGCATCAGGACAGCCTGCTCGATGAGCGCCTGCGTGAATTGGTGCGCCTGAAAATCGCCAGCATCACCACCTGCCAAGCGTGCCAACTCGCTCGTAAATCCGACCACGTGACGGAAGATGACATCGCCTGCCTTTCTTCAAATAGCGATCGTTTCGAACCGTCTGAACGAGCTGCTTTGATCTTCGCTGAATTGTTCGCCAGCGATTACATGGCCATCAGCGACGAACACTATGCGCGTCTCGCCGAGTTCTTCTCCGAGGCTCAAGTGGTCGAGCTGAACATGTACTGCGCGCTGATGCTGGCGGGCGGTCGGATGACCTATGTGCAGCAGGCGTATTGAGCGGGTCGACGCCCTGCATGGATGTGGAGCAGACCGCCCGATAAATTTGATCGAAATGTAAAAAGCCGTTCAATAAGTGCGCAGTTGGGCCTAGTATCTCGCCCATGCAGTCAGTTTTTAGACGCAATGGCGTATGCCTGAACAATAACAAGGAGAAGAACAATGTCTACACAGGCGCGGGACAATCTGGGCAAGGCGTTCGCGGACGTCGCCAGCAACTATCGTGGAAGCGATGTGGACCTTCATGCGGTATACCGCGAGATGCGCATGAATTCGCCGGTTCTTGAAGAGAACTTCATGGCGCGTCTGGGGGTGCCGAGCATCGCCGGCCTGGACGCCAACCGTCCTACGTTCACCTTGTTCAAATACAACGATGTCATGGCAGTAATGCGCGATGCCAGCAACTTCACCAGTGGTTTTATCGCTGAAGGCCTGGGCGCTTTTTTTGACGGGCTGATCCTCACTGCGATGGATGGAGACGCGCACAAGAACATTCGCAACCTGCTGCAGCCGGTGTTCATGCCTGAAACTGTCAACCGCTGGAAAGAAACCAAGATCGATCGGGTTATTCGCGAGGAATACATCAAGCCGCTGGTGCCGAGCAAAGGCGGCGATCTGATGGACTTTGCCCTGTATTTTCCGATTCGGGTTATCTATTCCCTGATCGGCTTTCCTGAGGATCGTCCGGACGAGATCGAACAATATGCTGCCTGGGCGCTGGCGATCCTTGCCGGCCCGCAAGTTGATCCTGAAAAAGCCGCCGCCGCGCGTGGTGCCGCGATGGAAGCTGCCAAAGCGCTCTATGACGTCGTAAAGGTTGTCGTAGCCGAGCGCCGCGCAACCGGTGCCGAAGGGGATGACCTGATCAGTCGGTTGATCCGAGCCGAGTATGAAGGCCGTTCGCTTGATGATCATGAAATCGCGACCTTTGTGCGTTCGTTGCTGCCGGCCGCCAGCGAAACCACTACGCGCACATTCGGTACGTTAATGACATTGTTGCTCGAGAACCCTGAGGTACTGGAGCGGGTGCGCAACGATCGCAGCCTGGTCTCCAAGGCCATCGACGAAGCCGTACGTCTGGAGCCTGTCGCCACCTTTAAGGTGCGCCAGGCTGCAAAGGATATGGAAATCCGCGGTGTGCAGATTCCCAAGGGCGCTATGGTGCAGTGCATCGTCACCTCGGCGAACCGTGATGAGGATGCCTTCGAGCACGGTGACGTATTCGACATCGACAGACGACCGAAACCCTCGTTCGGCTTTGGTTTCGGGCCGCATATGTGCATCGGGCAATTCGTCGCGAAGACGGAACTCAACTGCGCGCTAAACGCGATTCTCGACCTTATGCCGAATATCCGCCTGGATCCTTCCAAGCCTGCACCAGAGATTATCGGCGCCCAGTTGCGCGGACCGCACTATCTCCACGTCCTCTGGGATTGAGGCATCGGCTTACTGCCCTCACGCCACGTCCAGCCCTTTCCTGCCCCGCAGGGAAGGGCGCCTGCCCTTGTTGTTTTTCCCTCGTTGAATTTTGCGGTGCTTGGTACCGGTAAATGAATGTGTTCGCTCTCAAGATTGGATTTGAACACAATCGAAATATGTGTTTAATTTGATCGCAACGTGTTCTATGCTTTGGACACAACAACAAACCCATTTGCGAAGGGGAAGAACAATGAAGGTTGAAGATCTCATTCTCGTCAGCGTTGATGACCATGCCATCGAGCCACCAAACGCCTTTGCTCGCCACATGCCTGAGCGCTTCAAAGGGCGCGAGCCTCATGTCGTCAAACGCGGCGACCGCGATGTATGGGTTTTCGAAGAGCAGGCCACCGGCTACATGGGCCTGAACTCGGTAGTGGGCCGACCGAAGGAAGAGTACGGCATGGAGCCGTTGGGTTATGACCAGATGCGTCGCGGTACTTGGAGCGTGGCTGATCGTGTCGACGACATGAACGCCAACGGCGTGCTCGGCTCGCTGTGCTTCCCGACGTTCCCAGGTTTTGCCGGTCAGCGTTTCCAGAATCATCCGGATCGCGCCGTGTCCCTGGCCGCGATTCAGGCCTACAATGACTGGCATCTGCACGACTGGTGCAACGCTGCGCCGGGCCGCTTCATTCCGCTGATGCTCGTTCCTTGGTGGGACATGCAGGCCGCCGCCGCCGAGGTCACGCGCCTGGCGAAACAGGGTGTGCATGCGCTGTCACTGTCGGACAATCCGGCGATCCACGGCTACCCGTCGATCCACAGCGATTACTGGGATCCGCTCTGGCAAGCCTGTTCGGATAATAACGTCGTGATCTGCTGCCACATTGGTACTGGTGTAAAGGCCAATCATGCCTCTGACCTTTCGCCAATCGATGCCTGGATCACGTCCATGCCTATTTCCATCGCCAACTCTGCGGCCGATTGGATCTGGGCACCGATGTGGAAGAAATTCCCCAACCTGCGCATGGCGCTGTCCGAGGGCAGCATCGGCTGGATTCCTTATCTGCTCGAGCGCGCCGATTTCACGCACCGCCACCACAACGCGTGGACCAACTCGAACTTCGGCGGGCAGATGCCCAGCGACATCTTCCACAAGCATTTCATCACCTGCTTCATCGAGGATAACTTCGGTCTGCAGAACCTGAAATTCATGAACGAAGACATGGTTACCTGGGAAAGCGACTACCCGCACTCGGATTGCACCTGGCCGAACTCGCCGGAGTCCGCATGGGAAGGGCTGCAGCACCTGTCCAAGGAAACCATCGACAAGGTCACCCACCTCAACGCCATGCGTGAATTCTCCTTCGATCCATTTTCCATTCATGGGCGCGAGAACTGCACGGTAGGCGAGCTTCGTAAGAAAGCGACGCACGTTAAGATCGAGCCCGCATTGGGGCTCGGCGGCGCCGACCACGGACGCAATGACGGCAAGCCGGTCACGTCGGGAGACATCAACGCGATGTTCGAGAAGGCTGATGCCGGAACTGCTCTCTAAAAGCCCGTAAAAAAGTAGCGGCAAGGCGCGACAATTGCCCGTTGGGGCAGGTTCATTTGCGATAGGTCCTAACGCCTCGCGAGTGCGCCTGCCTTGGGGTTACCTCTAGAGTCTTGCGTCCAGTTGATGAGCGTGCACATGTCTATCACTCAGTTCAGTTACAGCAGAATTCCCGCCGAGGCTGAGTCCCTTCGGACGCAGGTGCGGGAGTTTCTCAAAAGCAATCTTGCCGACTATCCGGCGACAGCCAAAGCGCAGTCCTGGATGGGTTTCGACGCTGCCTTCAGTCGCAAGCTAGGCGCCCAGGGCTGGGTTGGTATGGCGTTGCCCGAACAGTACGGCGGCGCCGCGGCAGGTCCGTTTGCCCGTTACGTGATCATCGAAGAGCTGCTCGCAGCCGGCGCGCCGGTTTCGGCGCACTGGATTGCTGACCGGCAGAGCGGGCCGCTGATCAACCGATTCGGCACCGACGCGCAGAGAGCGCGCTATCTGCCATCGATTTGCCGTGGTGAGAGTTATTTTTGCATCGGAATGAGCGAACCGAACTCCGGCTCCGATCTCGCCTCGATTAAGACCTCAGCGGTGCGTAATGACGCCGGCTGGCTGCTCAATGGGCAGAAGGTCTGGACGACCAACGCGCAGCACTCGCACTACATGATCGCCTTGGTGCGCACCGGTGAAAAACAAGCGGCGCGTCACGAAGGCATGTCGCAGTTCATCGTCGATCTTAAGTTGCCGGGCATCACCATTAGGCCAATTCGCGATCTTGCTGGCGGCGAGCATTTCAATGAGGTGTTCTTCGACAATGTGCAACTCGATGCAGACGCGCTGATTGGGACCGAGGGCAAAGGCTGGGATCAGGTAACGGCCGAATTGGCTTTTGAGCGCAGCGGCCCGGAGCGTTTTCTCAGCTGTATAGAGCTGCTCAAAACGTTGATCGCCGGGATGGGCACAGCGCCGGACGCTTTGCAAAGCCGCGAAATTGGGCGACTGACCGCGAAGCTGTTGACGTTGCGCAACATGTCGCTGGCAGTGGCCGCACAATTGGCTGCCGGCGCACATCCAGCCTGGGCTGCGTCATGCGTGAAAGACCTGGGTAACCAGTTCGAGCAGGAAATACCCGAGATCGCCCAATTGCTGCTCGAAGCTGAGCCTCGTCAGAACGGCGGTAGCGAACACGCGCAGGTTCTTGCCTACCTGACTCAAATGGCACCGTCTTTCTCACTGCGCGGAGGCACCCGCGAAATCCTGCGCGGGATCATCGCGCGCGGATTGGGGTTGCGATAATCATGCGAGAACTATTCGAATCGACTATCGAGCGCCTGCTCGCTGATCTGGCGACACCTGAATACGTACAAGGCTGCGAAGGCGGCGAGTGGCCTGCGCAGCTTTGGGCTGCGGTGGAAGAGTCCGGATTTGCGCTGGCTGCTGTTTCAGAATCCCTTGGCGGAGCACAAGCGGGATGGGGTGATGTGTATGTCTTGGCGCGCGCTGCTGGACGGTACGCCGCGCCTGTGCCGCTGGGCGAAGCGCTATTGGCTAACTGGTTGCTGGGTAAGGCCGGGCTTGAGCCGAGGACCGCGGCCATAAGTTTTTCAGCCAATGCGCAGCTGAGCCTGAATGGCGGGGTGGTACACGGCACCGTGCGAGACGTGCCGTGGGGCCGTCATGTCGAGTCGCTGGTCGCTATAGCCGACGTGGGTAGCGAGACGCCCAGCGTCGTGTTGCTGTCGGTAGCCAGCGCGGCCGGTCAGACACTGAGCCTGAACGTCGCGGGCGAGCCTCGCGATTCCCTGCATTTCAACAAAGCCCAGGTACTGGCTTGCGCTCCGTTGCCTGACGAGCTGTCCGCCGATGTGCTGTTTTTGGGTGGCGCCATGCTGCGCTCGGCGCAGATCGCAGGTGCCTTGCATACGCTGCTGGACATGACATCGGGCTACGCCACTGAGCGCTCACAGTTCGGGCGGCCAATCGGCGCATTCCAGGCCGTTCAACAGCAGCTTGCGGTGTTCGCCGAACAGACGGCAGCCGCGAACGTCGCTGCCGAGGCAGCCTTTGCTGAGTCGGATGCCGCACTTGCGGGGGTGACCATTGCAGCTGCGAAGGTCAGCTGTGCTGAGGCGGCCAGCGCTGGCGCAGGCATTGCCCATTCGGTGCACGGTGCCATCGGCTTTACCCAGGAATATTCGCTGCATCTGTTTTCCCGCCGGCTGTGGGCGTGGCGCAGCGAGTTCGGCTCGGCCAGCGTCTGGAGCCAGCGCATCGGCCAGTTGGTCTGCTCATCAGGTGGTGGAGGCTATTGGCCGCTGATCACTGGCCATGCCAGCCAGTCGCTATCAACCCCTGCGGAGAAACCGCTATGAGTACATTCCTGCAAATCGAGCGTGATGGCGGCATCGTCACCGTTCGCATGAACCATCCCGAAACCCGCAATGCATTGACTTCCCCCGAGCAGATCCAGGAGTTCGTCGATCTCTGTGCCCAGTTGCGCAGCGACCGCACCGCGCGGGTAATGGTGTTGACCGGTAATGGCAGTGCATTCTGCGCCGGTGGCAACGTGAAGGACATGCGCGACCGCGCGGGTATCTTCGCCGGTTCGCCGTATGAGCTGCGCAACACCTATCGTGACGGTATTCAAAGGATCCCGCTCGCGTTGTATGAGCTGGACATTCCCATAATCGCTGCGGTCAACGGCCCGGCGATCGGTGCGGGCCTCGATTTGGCTTGTATGTGCGACATCCGTCTGGCTGCGAGCTCGGCACTCTTTGCTGAAAGTTTCGTGCGCTTGGGCATCGTGCCGGGAGATGGCGGCGCCTGGTTGCTGCCGCGAATCATCGGAATCCCCAAGGCCAGCCTGATGGCGTTCACCGGCGACACCATCAATGCTGCGAAAGCATTGGAGTGGGGTTTGGTGGAGCAAGTCTGCACACATGAAACGCTGCAGGCGGAAGCGCAGGCGTTGGCTCAGCAAATCGCCGCCAATCCTGGGCATGCGCTACGGCTGTGCAAGCGCCTGTTGCGCGAAGGCCAACATATGCGACTCGACTCATTGCTGGAGCTGTCCGCGGCGTACCAGTCTTTGGCGCATCACACCGAAGATCATCAGGAAGCGGTGGCTGCCTTCGTCGAGAAGCGTAACCCTGACTACCTGGATCGCTGATCAGCGCCGTTTGCAGAAGCAACGAAGAATTTAGGAGTAGTAATGATGCGTGGCGTTTTCCGCGAAGATCACAATATGTTCCGCGAAATGGCCCGGCGTTTCGTCGATCGCGAAATCGTGCCGAACCTGCATGAGTGGGAAAAGAACGGCATTGTGCCCAAGGAGGTCTGGCTCAAGGCCGGCGAATTGGGGCTGCTCTGTTCGACCGTTCCTGAAGAGTACGGTGGCTCCGGTGGCGACTTCGGCCACTCCGCCGTCATGATCGAGGAGCTTGCGCGGGCCAATGCGACCGCCGTCGGGTTCACCACTCATTCGGAAATAGTCGCGCCTTATATCGTTGCTTATGGCAGTGAAGAGCAGAAACAGAAGTGGCTTCCCCGGATGGTCAGCGGTGAGCTGATTGGGGTCATCGCCATGAGCGAGCCGGGCATCGGCAGCGATCTGCGTTCGATGCGCACCTCGGCCCGGCATGATGGCGATGACTACATCGTTTCCGGACAAAAAACCTTCATTACCAACGGTAGCAATGCTGGGCTGATAGTCACGGCAACCAAGCTCGATCCAGCCGCTAAAGAGCTGACGCTGATCTGTATCGAAGAAGAGCGCGAGGGCTTTTCAAAAGGGCGGCGGCTGGAAAAGATCGGCCTTAAAGGCCAGGATACCGCTGAGCTGTTTTTCGATGAGGTGCGAGTCCCGGCCGCTAATCGCTTGGGCGAAGAAGGCATGGGTTTTAAGTACCTCACCCATCAGCTTGCCTGGGAGCGGCTGATTATTGCGATCCGCGCAGCGCAGTCAATTGAAACCTTGTTGCAGGAAACCATTGATTACACGCGCGAGCGCAAAGTATTCGGCAAGCCGGTGCTGGAGTTCCAAAACACTCGCTTCAAGCTGGCGGAGGCCAAGGCGCAGGCGACCATGCTGCGTGTATTCGTTGATGATTGCCTGGAAAAGGTCATGCGTGGCGAGCTTACACCCGACGTCGCAGCAATGGCGAAATTGCTGGGCTCCGAAATGCAGGGCAAATTGCTCGACGAGTTCCTTCAGCTTCATGGCGGCTATGGGTTCATGAGCGAATATAAGATTAGCCGTGCCTGGGTCGATGCCCGAGTGGCGCGTATATATGGCGGCACCTCGGAAATCATGAAAGAAATTATTGGCCGCGCTTTGTGACATTTCCAAAATGCCAGCCAGCGGGAGCTAGGAGAATGACACCCATGGGCTTCTATCGAGTCTTTCTTGCTTTGTGCCTGAGTGCGGTTTCGTTGCTGAGCGTTGCCCAGCCCGTCAGTCAGGCGGACGACTATAGCGCTGAGGCCGAACGCGCCAGTGCGCTGTTGGGCAAAGCCGTGACGGCTTACCAGGCGGAAGGCGACAAAGCGTTGGCCAAGTTCAGCCGACAAGGCGACTACATCGATGGTGAGCTCTACATCTATGTTGTCGATACTTCGGGGGTGATGCTCGCCAGTGGTGGCCCTTCAGCGACGCTGATTGGCAAGCAGGTTACCAATGTTCTGGACGAGGATCTGAAGGCTGCGTTCGAAGCCGCATTAAAAGCGCCTGAAGACGGTACGGTTCGCAGCGCGGATTACCGCTGGTGGAACTGGCAGCATGGCAAGGTCGAACGCAAGCAGGTGTTCTATCAGCGAGTTGGCGACCGCATCATCTCAGTCGGCTACTACATGCCTCGTTCCAGCAGTGAAGCGGCAGAAAAGTTGCTCGAGAAAGTCGCCAGCGAAGTAAAAGCCGATCCGAAGACGACTTTCGACCGAATCAACAGGCACGACAAGGCGCTGAGTCAGGATGACCTGTACGCATTCGTGGTTGATTTGAACACTCAGAAGTTTATTGCTCATGGCTTCATACGCCGCTTGGTAGGCACCGATTTCCAGGCGTTACGCTCTGCCGACGGCCAGCCGATAGGGAAGCAGATGCTGCGGGCTATGGCGCAGGGCGATACCGGGGAAGTCTCATATATATGGCGCAACCCTGTAACCGGCCAAACCGAGTATAAGAAGACCCTTTTAAGAAAGGTCGATGGTTATGCCGTCGCGGTCGGTTCGTATGAGAAATCAATGAAACTGGATTAATGGCCGACCGGCGTAGGACAGGGTGCTAAAGGAGGGTGTATCGATGACCGACCTAGTATTGCTTCATGGCGGGCAACACGGGTCTTGGTGCTGGAAGTTTTTGGTCGATGCGGTCAAGCAGCGCGAGGCCTTGTTCGAGCGGGTCATCTGCCTTGATATGCCTGGTTGCGGCACGAAGCGTGGGCGGGATGTAACGACGCTGACCCTGGGCGACATTGTCAAAGAACTCAACGATGAGTTGAGAGCTGCGAACGTTCGCGACGCGGTGCTGCTTGGCCACTCGATTGCAGGTGTTTTGCTGCCAATGATGGTCCTCGAAGATCAGTCGCTCTACTCGGGGCTTGTCTACCTCGCAACTGCGATACCGGCCGAAGGTCAATCGATCATGCAACTGCTCGGTTCATCCTTGCATGGCCAGAATTCGGAAGAGGTTGGTTGGCCGCTGAATCCTCTTACTACCCCGCCAGCTGACATGCAGAAAGCAATGTTTGGTGCTGATATGAGCGACGCTCAGCTTGTTTGGTTACTGGGAGAAGCAGCCGATGACGTTACGCCTCCTGCAGTAGCCACCCAGCCGGCAACCCGAAAAGGCTACGCAAATTCCGTACCTTCGGTTTACATCCTAACGTCCAGGGATGGCATTTTGCCGCCGGAATGGCAGCGCCGGTTCGCTGAAAGATTAGGCTGTGAGCACCTCATCGAAATCGATACGCCACATGAACCGTTTGTAACTGACCCTGAATTGCTCGGCGCGACGCTGGCTGACTGGATGATGAGTCGACGATCCTGATTGTGGGCTTAGATCGTTTTCGCTGGCCCCCTTAGCCTTGATCAGCTAAAGCGACGGCATTATTTAAACGTTTTTGTTGATAACGCCTAAAAAAGCTCCGAATGGTAGTGGCGCTAGGGCCAGCTAAAGCCTATCTTGAGTCTTGGACATTCACCCTCACACAGAATAAAAGGGGCATGAGCCATGAAAATGTTGCGTATTGCGATGTTTAGCACTTTCTGCTTTTTTGTCACTTCATCCCAGGTAGGCCGGCAAGTGCATACTTCCGTTGAGATAACGGCGGGTGTTGGATGTTCGAACGAGCACCCATGCTTTTATGCACTACCACCAGTAGTCTCCCTTTCAGGCCTGTTTTTCTAGTAGCTCGCATTTTGCTGCACTATGGCGTAATCATCCATCCTAAGCCTATCCGTCTCACAGACGATCGGTGGTCGGTGCGGTCGCCATCGGGTCACCGTGAAACATGCCCATTAGTCGTTGCTGCATTAGACAATCGACCGGTTGCTGGTCATTGTCGTGGGGCTTGGGCCGGGGGTGTTAGTCACAGATGCGGATGAGTGTCGTGAAAGTGCGGTATTGGTTGGGCGACTTCAATGACTCCAGCTATTCGTGAAGCAATAAATGACACATCCGTTTATCTCCTATCGATCAAGCCGCCTCACCCATGATTGAGCGCTCTGAAATGGGTTTTGCGCGACGTTGGCTAGTCTAAGTGCGGCGTTAAGGGGTTACTGAGGGTCACCAGATGAGCGCGCCACGCAGCCTCGATCGAAACCGGGCCGAGCTTGCGGACTTCCTGCGCAGCCGCCGCGAACGCATTACGCCCGAGGAAGTGGGGCTTCCGTCGGGCGGCAGGCGACGCACGCCGGGACTTCGACGTGAGGAGGTCGCGGCTCTGGCTGGGGTGGGTTTGTCCTGGTACACCTGGCTCGAGCAGGGGCGGGAGATCGGCGTTTCGGCAGCATTTCTCGAGAATCTCTCTAGGACGCTCAAACTAGATGCGACAGAGCGTCGCCATCTGTTTCTATTGGCCCACCAGCGATTGCCACCGGAGCCTGGTAAAACTTGGTGCGTGGTGCCGCCGCTGATTCACAGATTGATAGCCGATCTGCCGATGCGCCCAGCGTATGTTTTGAACCTGCGCTGGGACGTACTCGCCTGGAATGCGGCGGCCGACAGGGTGTTCAGCTTCTCTAGTTTTCCAGTCGAGCGCCGCAACCTGCTCTGGCTGCTGTTCACCGCACCTACGATTCGGACCCTGTTTGATCCTTGGGACGATCAGGCACTGCAGATCCTTTCAAGTTTCCGCCGCGACTTCGTCAGGGCGCCGCTCGATCCGGACATCGGCACGCTGGTCAAGGATCTGGAAAAGGTCGATACGGAATTCAGGACCTGGTGGCGTCAGCACGACATCCACGGTCCTTGCCAGGGTGTACGGCACTTGCGAATCCCGGACATTGGGCTGGTAGTGTTCGACCATACGTCTCTTACGATCGATGTCGACCGCGATCTACGTCTGGTTTATTACGCGGCGAGGGAAGGGCAAGCCGCAAGCCGGCTATTTGAACAATGGCTGACCGACGAGGTCGGCGTCACCAGCATGGGGAATGAGCCGCTCACCAATGACCGTGGCCCGCGAGCGCCCGAGGTGCCAGGAGACCTGTCCGCGCTATCTGCGGCGTCTTCCTCTGCTGGTGAGATGGTGCTCTCGCTTCAGTCCCCAAGCGCATTGAGATAGCCAATCAGGGCGCGCGGAATCTCCTGTAGCCAGATCCGCTCCAGGCTTTCGTCCGTCTCAGGAGCCGAATGGAACATCCCGGATGGTATGGATAACAGAACCGCACTATAGGCGCGCAAATCTTCGGCACTGGCGTCGGGCAACCTCATGTGGAGAACCTTTTCGTAGATGGAACGCACTGCGGCGCGAAGCGCTGGCGAATGAAGCTGCCGATCGCCTAGGGTCGGGCTGAGCAGCAACTGGATATCCCGGTGACGAGCAATGTATTCAAGAAAGGGAACGATGAGCCGTTCCACCATCTGCGCTGTAGAAAGGCGCTTCCAGACGTGATCGTCGATCTGCTCCAGTCGCTTGGTGATGGTACACAGCGCGTCGGTGTGACGCTGATTGAGGGCGGCGAGGACGCTGTGCTTGTCGGGGAAGAAGTGATAGAGCGAGCCAATGGAGGTGCCCGACTCCTTGGCGAGACGATGCATCGTCAGGCCCGCTTCGCCATCGCGCTGCAACACCTTCGCGCAGGCATCCAGAATGGCGGCGACACGCTCGTGTCCACGGTCCTGCTGTGGCTTGCGGGGCGTCCGGCCTGCTTTCACAGATGGACGCGTGGTGGGCGCTAGTTCTGGGGTCATGGCCTGAATGCTAGCGGAACGCAGCGAAGAGTGCAGTAATACTAGACAGAAACTTCTAGTTAAGTAACATGCGCAGCTTCATCCCAGATCGACTCGCATGGCCCAGCCCCAGTATTTGAAGCCCAATCCGAATTGGGAGCCTCACGAGCGACCATCTATGCCGGGTTCGCCGTCGACGCCATTGCACAGCAATCCGGTCAGGCTCGCCTATGCGCTCGTCGCCATGCTGGTTGGCATCACCGGCGGCCTGGGCAATGCGTTGTTTAGCGCCAATCTCGCCGCCATCCAGGGGGAGCTGGGGCTGACGCCCGAGCAGGGCGCCTGGCTGCCCGCCGCCTACCTGATGGTCAACGTTTCCACCAATCTCCTGCTGATCAAGTTTCGGCAGCAATACGGATTGCGCCGTTTCGCGGAGATCGGCCTGACGATCTACGCGCTCGTGACCGTTACTCATATCTTCGTCGAAGGCTTCGGCATGGCCGTATTCGTTCGGGCGGTCAGCGGTTTCGCCGGTGCCACGGTCAGCACCTTGGCCGTGCTCTACATGCTGCAGGCGTTTCGCAAGGCCGACATGCCCAAGGGGCTGATCATCGGCATCGGCATATCCCAACTGGCGACGCCGCTGGCCTGGCTGCTGTCCCCGGCCTTGCTGGATCTGGGGGAGTGGCATCGCCTGTACGTATTCGAGGCGGGCCTCGCCCTGTGCTCGTTGGCGGCGGTGGTGGTGCTCAAGCTGCCGCCGGGCGAACACATCAAGGCATTCGAACCGCTGGATTTTCTCACGTTCCTCCTCATCGCTCCGGCGCTGGCGCTGTTCGCCGCCGTGCTGGCCCAGGGGCGGGTGCAGTGGTGGTTCGAGCAGCCCTGGATCGCCTATGCGCTGATCGCCGGGCTGGTGCTGATGATCGCCGCCCTGACGATCGAGCATCATCGGAAAAATCCTCTGGTGCAGACGCGCTGGCTGGGTATGGCCGACACCCTGCGTTTCGCCATCGGCGCGATCGCCCTGCGCTTCGTCCTGACAGAGCAGAACTACGGCGCGGTCGGGTTGCTGCAGACGCTCGGCATGGGGGCTGATCAGTTGCGGGGGCTCTATACCGTGATGCTGATCGGACTGGTGCTCGGCATCGTCGTCAGTGCGCTGACCTTCGGCCCCAGAACCATCGTCGCGCAGATCGTCCTGTCCATCGTACTGATCGCGACGGGCAGCTTTCTGGATACCGATGCGACCAACCTGACCCGCCCCCACGATATGTTTCTCAGCCAGGGCATGCTGTCCTTCGCCGGCGGCTTGTTCATGGGGCCGCTGATGTTGACGGGGGTCATGAAGGCGCTGAAGAACGGGCCGAATTATCTGGTGAGCTTCGCCGTGCTGTTCTCGATCACCCAGAGCCTCGGCGGTCTCGCCGGCCCGGCGGTATTCGGCACCTTCCAGGTGGTGCGTGAGAAGGCCCATTCCAGTTATCTGACCGAACAGATCAACCCGGCCGACCCGATCGTGGCGCAGCGCCTGCACCTGCAGGGGCAACTCTATGCGCCGCTGATTAGCGATCCACTGCTGAGGCAGGCGCAGGGTTCCGCGCAGTTGAGCCAGGTGGTGCGCCGCGAAGCCAACGTGCTGGCCTTCAATGATGTGTTTCGCCTGATCGGGCTGGTGGCCATCAGCGTACTGAGCTGGTCGCTCTTCCACATTCTGCGCGCGGCCCGGCAAAAGAAGCGCGAGAGCCTGGCCAGCGTGACTCCCCCTACCGATATCCAAGATACCTGAGCCATGACCGACGAAAAGAAGCCCCGCGAAGATCTGCCCGCTGCCCCGGTCGTCGAGGAATCCGCCGCGCCGGCCGATGCCGGGCCGGTCGAGAGCGAGCCGCCGAAGACGATCAGGCCCAGGGCCCGCACCGTGGTTCTGATGCTGGGCGTCGCCCTGGTCGGGATTCTCGCAATACTCTACGCCTGGCGGCTGCCGCCGTTTACCAGCGGCATCGTCACCACGGAAAACGCCTATGTCCGGGGCCAGATCACCGTGCTGGCACCGCAGGTCAACGGCTATGTCTCTGAAGTCCTGGTCGAGGATTTCCAAGCGGTGGAGCAGGGACAGGCGCTGATCCGGATCGACGACCGCATCTATCGTCAGAAGGTGGCGCAGGCAAGGGCGGAGCTGGCCGCGCGCCAATTCGAACTGGATAACGTGGTGCAGACGCTGGCCTCCGATCAGGCGACGCTGGCTTCCCGACGCGCCGAAATCGGCGCGGCGAAAGCTGAGTTTGACCGTGCGCGGGCCGATGAACTGCGCGTCAACGAGCTGTCCGAGCGGGGCTCAGTTTCGGTTCGCGAGCGCGACCAGATTCGCGCCACCGCGCGCTCGGCCGCCGCCAATGTGAAGCGCTCGGAAGCCGCGATCCAGATCGCCGAGGAAAGCCTCAAGGCCACCGGCGTCTCCAAGGGCGGGCTCCAGGCCCAGGTCGCGTTGGCCGAAGCGTCCCTGCGCCTGGCCGAAATCGATCTCGCCAACACCCTGATCAAGGCACCGAGAGGCGGCCAGGTCAGCCAGGTCACGGTGCGCCTCGGACAGTACGTCTCGGCGGGTTCGCAACTGCTCTATCTGGTGCCGCGGCAACTCTGGATCATCGCCAACTACAAGGAAACCCAGATCCACCACATGCGCGTCGGCCAGCCGGTCACCTTCGATATCGATGCGCTGGACGGCGCCACGCTCACCGGACGGGTCGAGCGGCTGGCGCCTGCCACCGGTTCAGAGTTCAGCGTGCTGGCGCCCGACAACGCCACCGGCAACTTCACCAAGGTGGTTCAGCGGCTGCCGGTGCGCATCGCCATCAATGCCGAGCAGCCGCTGGCCGAGCGCCTGCGTCCGGGCCTCTCAGTGGTCGTCCATGTCGATACCAGCGCCGATGACGAGGAGGGCGTGCAATGACGCGGCCCGACAGGGTCAGCCGGGCGTTGTCCCCCCTGCTGCTGGCCATGGCCCTGACCGCTTGCGCGCCGGCTCGGCAGGCGATACCGCCGGCGGCGCAGGTCGAGGTGCCGGATGCCTGGCGCGACGGCACGGCAGCCAGGTCGGCCATCCAACTGCGCTGGTGGCAGGGTTTCGCCGATCCGCAACTGAACCGCCTGATCGAAACCGCACTGGCCTCGAACACCGACATCCTCACGGCGATGTCCCGGATCGACGAGGCGCGCGAGCAGGTTCGGCTGGCGCGCTCGTCCCTGCTGCCCAGGGTCGATGCCGTGATCGGCGGGCAGCGCGCCCGTGATCTCGGCACGACGGGAATCCAGCACACCACGGCCTTTCAGCCGGAGTTGCAGGTATCCTACGAGGTGGATGTCTGGGGCCGTCTGGGCAAGCTGCGGGAAGCGGCCGAGCTGGATTACCAGGCCAGCGAAGCGGATCACGATGCGGTGCGCCTCGCGGTGGTCAGCACCCTGGCCAGGGCCTACATCTCACTGCTATCGCTGGACTACCAGTTGCAGGTGACCCGCCAGACCGCCGAATCCCGCCAGGAGGCCCTGCGCATCGCCGGCGACCGGGCGAGCCTCGGCTACACCTCGCAACTGGAGCTGACCCAGGCGCAGTCCGAATACGAGGCCGCCGCACAACTGATTCCCGAACTGGAACAGGCGATCCGCCAGCAGGAGAATGCCATCCGTCTGCTGACCGGCACGCTGCCCGGTGCGGTCACGCGCGGCAGCCACTTCGACACCATCGCCCTCCCAGCAGTGCCCGCGGCTCTGCCGTCGGAGCTGTTGCGGCGCCGGCCCGACATCCGTCAGGCCGAACTGCTGCTGGCCGCGAGCGATCTCAGCCTCGACGCCGAGCGTGATCGTTTTCTGCCGCAGGTTCAGCTTTCCGCGAACATCGGCCAGTTGTTTGTCAACGCGCTGGACTACGATCCAGAGCGGGTCTGGGGACTGGGCGGCAGCGTACTGGCGCCTTTGTTCAATGGCCGACGGCTGGAAGCGGGGGTTGCGATCGCTACCGCTCAGCGCGATCAGGCCGCTTACCGTTATCGAGCCTCTGCGCTGAATGCCTTCAGCGAAGTAGAGAGCGCCCTTTCCGGCATCCAGCAGTTCGCCGCGCAGGCAGAGCGCGTCGAGGCGCGGCGCGAGATTCTGGCGCGGTCGCTGGAAATCGCCCGCGACCGCTACCGCGGCGGCTACTCCTCCTACCTCGAAGAACTCGACGCCCAGCGCAACCTGTTCAACACCGAGCTGGCGGTGATCCAGATCGAAGAAAACCGCATCGGCAACCTGATCAACCTCTACCAGGCGCTGGGGGGGGGCTGGCAGGCGGATGCGATCCACGCGAGCGAGGAGCACCCCGCTCCTTTGACACATATCAAGAGGGATCATTGATGAAATACCGCAGCCAACTCCGGCCAGGCCTGCTGGTCATGCTGCTGGTCGCTTGTGCCGCGGCAGAAGCCGATACGCTGTCGATCAAGGCGGAAAACGACATCATCTCCTCCGGAAGCGACGGCCATTACAGCAACGGCCTGGAAGTAATCTGGGGCTTTGAGCCCGAACAGGATCACTGGAGCCGTAGTCTCGCCGATCTCCTGCCGGACTGGTCGGGCAGTGCGGTGGACAATGTCGCCTATCGCTTTAGCCATCAGATCTATACGCCTGAGGAAATCGAAAACCATTGGTTGATCAAGGACGACCGTCCATATGCGGGGCTGATGTTCGCCGGAGTGTCGTTGTTCTCCGACACCCAGCACGAGGGCTGGCGTTCAGCCGAGGAGCTGCACCTGGACGTCGGCATCGTCGGCCCAGCCGCAGGCGGCAAGCGACTGCAGAGCGCCGTGCACAAGGCCACCGGCAGCGACGAGCCCAACGGCTGGGAACATCAATTGGAGAACGAGCCCTTCGTCAATCTGGCCTACCAGCACCGCTGGTGGCTGCAGAAGCGCATGGGCGGGCTGGAGCTGGAATACGGCCCCAGCCTGGGCTTCTCGCTCGGCAATCTGTACACCTACGCATCGACAGGCCTGGGGGCGCGGCTCGGGCAGAACCTGCAGCGTAGCTTCAGCATTCCTTCGGTCACTCCTGGGCAAAGCGGCAACCAGTTCTTCCACGCGGGCAGCGGGTTCGGTTGGTACGGCTTCGCCAATCTCGAGGGCCGCTATATGGCGCAGAACATGCTCCTCGACGGCAACACCTTCGAGAACAGCCATTCGGTGGATCGCCGCGAATGGGTCGGCGACGCCACGCTCGGCGGCGTGCTGACCTGGAGCCGCTGGCAACTGGCGTTCGCCAGCGTCTGGCGCACCCGCGAGTTCGAGGGACAACAGGAGCACGACCAGTTCGGCTCGATCACGCTCTCGACCTGGTTGTAATGCTGACGAGGGGCTCTGCGCGGCCCAAGCAAACCATCTCAACAGGAAGAAACTGGAAATGGATGAATTTAATGTAATGATTTCCATACTGCTGGTGGCGTTCCTGACGATGACTGTCGGGTTCGCCGCGCGCGAGAGGAACTGGGGGGTTGCATTGATCGGACTGGGCATCGTCGGTGTGTTTTCGGTGCTGGGATACAAGATGTACATCACTTTCGGCGGTGCGTGACAGGCTCCGTATTCTTGGCGGCCGAAAAAGCCATGCATGGCGCCGGTACTGCGAGTGCCGGTGGCCGCTTCCTTTTTCGCATTCGAGTTCCTCAGTTTGAATCGTCAACCAGCTCCGCTCCGCGGACAGTTATATGGCTCCATCCTCCGGCGGGGAGCGTTCCTCGTGCTTCTGCTGCTGATGCTGAGCGGTTGCGCCGGGGTCAAGGTGTCCGCCCTCGAAACCAGGGACTACATCTCCCTGCGCCGCGGGGATGTGCTGAGCACAGGGCAACTCAGCTCTTCGGTGGGGACCGCGCTGCAGGTGGTCGGCATCGGCCAGGACGAATGCAAGGCAGCCGCTGCCGTCTGCCTTCGAACGCTGGGCGAGTCGAAAGCGCTGGGCGACGAGCAACGGCTGTCGGTATTGGCCGAACTCTGGCTGCAGGAAGCGTTGCGGCTGGATCGATCGGCGCAGACCGATGCGCAGACCGACGCCATGCTGGATGCTTACCTGGAAAGCGCCCGGCACGCTTACGCTTACCTGTTCATGACCGAGCGCACGGTGGGGCAGAGGGCCCTGGACGATAGGCAGACCCAGGTGCGCGACTATTACAACTTCTCCGTGCAAAAGGCGTTGACTGGGCTCTTTGCGCGCTATCAAGGCAACCCGCCACAGGCTGGCGAAGGCCAGGGCAACTTCGTGCTGCATAGCGGCCGCTGGCAGATTCAGGGTACGGTGGGCGATGTCCGTCTGGCTGGCGGCCGGGACCTGCCGGAGGCGCTGATTCCAGCGGCTTCGCTTTCCTTTAAGGGCTTGCGTAACCAGTATCGGCGGGACGGGTTGGGAGCAGAACTGGTCGCCATGACTGACCGCAGAGTGGTGAGAAAGGACAGTGCGGAGCTGGCCTGGAGCGAGACGCCGTTCCCGGCCGTCACTGCAGTGGCGAGTTTTCCAGGAGCGACCCTGGACGAGGTTCTGAGCACGCAAAAGGTGCATATCGTCGGCTACGACCCATTTCGCCAGGACAGCATCACGATGGCCGGGCGAGAGATCCCACTGGCGGCTAGCTTCACCTCTGGCTACGGGCTCTGGCTGGCTCGTTCGGGATTTGCCTCCCAGTCATTGCTGACACTAGTGGGCAAGGGCGAGGTACTGGAAAAGCCACACGTCTATCTGATGCAGCCCTACGATCCGAACCGCCGCATCATCATCATGCTGCATGGCCTGGCCAGCAGTCCGGAAGCCTGGATCAATGTCGCCAACGAGGTGCTGGGCGACGAAGCCCTGCGGCAAAACTACCAGATCTGGCAAGTCTATTACCCGACAAACGCCCCGCTGGCATTCAACAACAAGGCGATCCGTACGGCCCTTGAGCAGACCCTTGAGCACTTCGATCCGAGCGGAACGGCCCAGGCCTCTCGGGATATGGTGGTAATCGGGCATAGCATGGGTGGGGTGCTGTCGCGGTTGATGCTGTCGTCTTCCGGAGATCGTCTGTGGGCCGCCCTGCTTGAGAGGTATCCGCTTCAGGGGCGTAGGCTCGAGCGGGTGCAGAAGGAGGTCGGCCCCTATGTGAGGTTCGAGCCCTTGCCCGATGTCAGCCGCGCGATCTTCGTCGCGGCCCCGCACCGCGGCACGCCATTCGCTGAGAACCGCATTTCCCGCTGGGCCGCTGGCCTCGTCAAGCTGCCGGCCTCGGTGCTTGGGCGGATCACCGATGTTGCGCAATTGCTGATCGTCCCGGGCTCGGCCAATGCCGAGGTGTTGACCCGGCCACTCAACAGCATCGACAATCTCAGCAGCAACGACCCCTTTGTCAGGCTGAGCGCCGACCTGCCCATCTCGCCTGCGGTGCGCTACCACTCGATCATCGGCAACTACACCCCCGCGTTGTCACTGCTGGATTCCAGCGATGGTGTGGTGCCGTATTCCAGTGCCCATCTGGCCGCGGCAGAGTCGGAAATCGTGATTCCTTTCGGCCACAGCGTGCAGGAGACGCCCGAGGCCATCATGGAAATCCGCCGCATTCTGCACGTTCATCTGCACGAGTCCGACGGCGACCGGTTCGCGGGACCGGTACCATGACCCTGCGTGTTTTCCTGCAGGTGCTGGCTTCGCTGGCAATGCTGCTGGCGACAGCCTGGGGGGGCATGGCGCTGTGGTATCAGTTGCCGATGATGGCTGCGGGCAAGAGCGCGTCGATAGCCCTGTGGTGCATCCTCGCCTCGGCGCTGCTCATCGCGCTCTGGCGGCTTCGGCCCTGGATTGCGATTTGCGGCTACCTGTCGCTGTTCGCGCTGTTGCAGGTTTGGTGGAACTCCCTAGAGCCCTCGAACCATCGGGTCTGGACCGATGATCTGATGGGCATGACCCACGGACGTGCGGAGGGCAGTCAGGTAACCTTGCACAACGTGCGCAATTTCGACTGGCGCAGCGACGAGGACTATGACCCACGTTGGGAAACCCGCCGCTACGATCTGGATCAGCTGACGTCGGTCGATTTGGCGACCTCTTACTGGGGGATGCCGGCCATCGCTCACGTTCTGGTTTCGTTCGGCTTCGATGATGGCCAGTTCGTGGTATTCACGGTGGAAATCCGCAAAGAGCGTGGCGAAAGCTATTCGGAAATTGGCGGCTTCTTCAAACAGTTCGAACTGAGCATCGTTGCCGCCGACGAGCGAGACGCGTTGCGGGTGCGCACCAACGTTCGCAACGAAGATGTCTATCTGTATCGGGTAAATATGTCCGAAGAGGCGATGCGGGCGCTCTTCCTGTCCTACATCCAGCAGACAAATCAGCTGCAGCAAGAACCTCGTTTCTACAACACCATTACCGCCAACTGCACCACCATCGTCTTTGAGATGATGCGCCAGATCATCCGCGGGTTGCCGCTAGATTACAGGCTGCTGCTCACCGGCTATCTACCCGGATATGTCCAGGATGTAGGCGGTTTAGAGCAGAATCTTAAACTAGAGGAGTTGCGTCAGCAGGGACGAATCACCGAACGGGCTCGGCGGGCAGGTAACAATATGGACTTTTCTCGGGTAATACGCGATGGTGTGCCCGGCTGGTAAGGGAAGGTCCAGTATTGATTTCGCACTAGAGCACAAACCTCTGTGCTAGTTCTGCCAGTGGCCGACGCAAGGAAAATGCCGGCTCCCCGCTGACGAGGCGAACTTCGGAATGGCTAAGTTTCATCGTTCTAGCACAATCATAGTCATGACGTGAACGTATTCGTCGCTGATATTCTGTGATGTTTGACGACGATCCGGGTCGCAGTCGATACCATGAGCGCGGTCTTGAGGAGTCGCTGTTTCGTCCGCGCACAGGTAACGGCTGCAGAATTGAATGAGGATAGGACCGCTCAGTTTCTGCTTGAATGTCTCAGGTTCAACCTCCTCTGGATTCTAGTCCCGACGCAACCCTGCAGCATACCCACCGCATCGTCCAATCTGCCGATGCCGCTGAATCCTCCGAATTCAGCAAAGTCGGCTGCAGCGGCCAGTTTGGGCCCCATAGAACCGGCCGGCAGATCGAGCGCACGCCCTTCCTCCACGCTCAAACTCCTGATCGCCGCTGCGCTGTCCGTGCCGAAATCCCGATAGATCGCATCGACATCAGTCAGCAGCAATAGGGCATCGGCCTGGAGCTGTTGCGCCAGCAGGGCGCTGGCTGCGTCTTTGTCGATGACCGCCTCAACGCCGACGGTACTACCGTCTTCGTTGCGTAGTATCGGAATGCCCCCACCACCGCCGCAGATCACGACTACGCCTTGTTCCAACAGCAACTTGATCACCCGCATGTCAGGGATTTCAAGCGGCTTGGGAGAGGGCACCACTCTTCGCCATCTGTCGCCATCTTGAGCGATATGCCAACCGGCGGTTTTGGCCCGGGATTCGGCTTCGGCCCGTTCATACACGGGTCCTATGAATTTGGTCGGGTTATCGAACGCTGGGTCATGCTGATCCACCACGACTTGTGTCAGCAACGTAGCTACTGGTCGGTCGTGATTCAGCGCATTCTCCAGCTCCTGTTCGATGACGTAGCCAATCATGCCTTCGGTTTCAGCCCCCAACATATCCAGAGGATAGGCCTCGTCCGGTTTGTAGGCAGCGCCCTGCAAAGCCAGAAGCCCCACCTGAGGGCCGTTGCCATGGGTAATGACCAGATCATGGCCAGCCCGTACGATGGCCGCTAGCCCCTGGGCGGCGATCCGCACATTGGATCGTTGGGTACGCGCGGTCAGAGGTTCGCCCCGCTTCAATAGGGCGTTGCCGCCCAGGGCTGCTACTACCAGCATGTCAGGCTCCCAGGGTGGCGACCAGCACCGCCTTGATGGTGTGCATGCGGTTTTCCGCCTGATCAAAAACGATCGAGGCGGGGCTTTCGAAAACCTCGTCCGTGACTTCCATGGCGTCGATACCGAATTTTTGCTGAATCTCCTTACCAATCGTCGTCTCGGTGTTGTGGAAGGCCGGCAGGCAGTGCATGAAGTGCGCCCGCGGATTGCCGGTTTTTTCCATAAGTGCGGTATTGACCTGATAAGGCAGCAACAGCTTGATCCGCTCGGCCCATTTTTCCTCGGGCTCGCCCATCGACACCCAAACATCGGTATAGACGAAATCCACACCGGCGACCGCGCTATCGATATCCTCTGTGATCATGATCCGGGCGCCGGTGGTGCTGGCAATTCGCTGTGCTTCCTGCTGGATATTAGTATGCGGCCAGCAGACCTTTGGAGCACACAGACGAACGTCCATGCCCATTTTGGCGCCGCCGATCAGCAGGCTGTCCCCTATATTGTTGGCGGCATCGCCAATAAAAACATAGGATATGTCACGCAATGGTTTTTCCACATGCTCCTGCATGGTCAGAAAGTCAGCCAGTATCTGCGTTGGGTGGAATTCATCCGTCAAGCCGTTGTAGACCGGCACACCAGCATGCTCGGCTAACTCCTCAACCACGGTCTGGCCGAAGCCCCGGTATTCGATGGCATCATAGACGCGCCCCAACACCCGGGCGGTATCCTTGACCGATTCCTTGTGGCCAATATGAGTGCCAGTCGGCCCCAGATAGGTGACTTTGGCGCCCTGATCAAAGGCCGCCACCTCGAAACCTACCCGCGTGCGGGTGGAGTCTTTCTCGAAGATCAGGGCGATTTCCTTGCCACACAACTGTGGCACTTCGGTACCAGCATATTTGGCTGCTTTCAGGTCGGCTGCCAGTTTCAGCAGGAAACCGATTTCGCGCGGGCTGAAATCCCGCAGCGTGAGAAAGTGTCGGCTTTTCAGATTGAAGGCCATTGCATGCTCCTCGAGTGTCAGATGGCGTCGCGTATGGTCGGGCAGCTCATGCAACGTCCACCGCCGCGGCCTCGGCCCAGCTCTGCGCCGGGAACTTTCAGGACTTCGATTCCGGCCGCTTCCAGAGCGGCGTTAGTGTCGTCATTGCGGTCATAGCCAATGACCACGCCCGGACTCAAGGCCAGAACGTTGTTACCATCATTCCATTGCTCGCGTTCACGCTCGGCGGGCGTATCGCCTCCGGTGGGGATCACGGTCAGGGATTCATAGCCGAGCACGTCGGCGACCACGTCGAACATCGGGCGAGGATCCTGACTGAACGTCAGGTGCTTGCCGCTCGTACCGGGACGCAAGTCATAACAAACCATTTGATCGGCGACTTCCTTGAAGGCGGTAACAACATTGCCGCCGCAGAAGGTGAACACCGTATCCAGGTGCATGGACGCTCGGCTTTTGGGGATATGGCAGGCCACCACGCGATTGACCGTGCCGCGTTCAAACAGTGCATTGGCCATTTGCCCGATCGCCTGGGGTGATGAGCGCTCGCCCATGCCGACCAGCACGGTGCCATTGCCGACCGGCATGATGTCGCCGCCCTCCAGGGTGGCCAGCGCATGATCCTTGAGCGGATCCCCCCAGAGCACCTCGACCTTGCCAGAAAATTTTGGATGAAACCGGTAGATTGCCGCCGTCAGCAGCGTTTCGGGTTTACGTGCGGCCCAGTACATGGGGTTCAGGGTGACGCCACCGTAGATCCAGGCGCTGTTGTCGCGGGTAAAGAGGAAGTTCGGCAGGGGCGGCAGGACAAAGCCATAAGGCCCCAAGTGGTTGCCGAACAGACCGCTCGGATCGAACGGCAGATCGTTCACTTGCAAGCCACCGATCAAGAATTCGGCCAGGGTGTGTCCCGGTAGTTCTTCCATCCAGGCCCGCAAGTCAGAGACCATACCGACACCAATATGATTCCAGCTGATCCGGTGGTCAAGAATCCAGCTTCGCGCTTCGGCGATGTCGAGGATTTCGGCCAGCAGTTGATTGACGTCCAGCACCTCCACCCCTCGGGCACGCATCAGGTTCGCGAATACATCGTGATCCTTTTGCGCCTGCTTGACCCAGAACACATCATCAAACAACAGGGCGTCGCAATTGCTGGGCGTTAGCCTGCGATGGGCAAGGCCGGGTCGACAAACGATGACTTGCCGCAGAATACCTGTCTCGGAGTGAACACCAAGAGCATGTTCAGACATGTGCCACCTCATTTATCAGGGAATTACAGGAAGACACCGATGCTGATCACCAAGGTGATGAACACGGTCAGGATCGCCAGCAAGGGCCAGATGAATACGAGCCAGCGGTCATAGGAGACCCGACCTATGGCCAGGCCGCCGATCACCACCGCGAAGGTCGGGTTGATTAGATTCACCAGGCCGTTGGCTGATTGATAAGCCGTCACCACCAGGTCGCGGCTGACATTGGCAAAGTCCGCCAGGGGGGCAAGAATGGGCATCGACAGTACGGCAAGACCGGATGACGAAGGCACGAGGAAGCTCATGCCTGTCTCGATCCAGAACATCAGGTTGATGAAGCCCAGTTCCGACATGTCGGCCAGGCGCAATTCAGCGCTGTGCAGAATCGTGTCGGCAATCATGCCCTGCTCCATGATGACAACGATGCCTCGCGCCAGACCAACGACCAGAGCCACCCCAAGCAGATCGCGGGCACCGTCTACGAAGCTGCCGGTCAGCTTTTTCTCGCCTAGGCGGGCGACAAGGCCAGCGACGATCGCAGCACCTAGGAACAGTGCGCCCATCTTGTCCATCCACCAGCCCTGGGAGGAAACACCCCAGATCATGACCACAAAGGTCAGTGCAAAGATAGACAGGACCAGTTTCTGGGTCAGGCTCAGCTTGACGTCGTCTAAATCGTCATGCCCCTGTAGAAAAATTTTGCGGTGGGCATCGCGCTGTTTGGCTACCACGGAGCGCGAAGGGTCGGCCTTGACTCGTTTGGCATAGCGCATCACGTAGGCGGCACAGATCACCAGCCCACCTACCAGCAGCACTAGACGCAGCAGCATGCCGTCCGTAAAGGGAATGCTCGCCGCATTGGAGGCGATGACGGTGGCGAATGGATTGATGGTCGAGCCCAGCACGCCGACTCCGGCGCCGATCAGAATCACCGCTACCCCGGTCACCGCATCGTAGCCGGCGGCAATGACGATCGGAATCAGAATGCCGTAGAACGCAAGGGTTTCCTCGGCCATGCCGTAAGTCGTGCCGCCAAGCGCGAACAGCGTCATCAGGATCGGAATCATCCATATCTCTCGGCCTTCCAGATGTTGCATGACGCTGCGTATACCGGTGTCGATCGCACCGGTGGCATTTATCACCCCGAGAAAGCCGCCCAGAAACAGCACGAACAGCGCCACGTCGATGGCGTTGGCGACATAGCTTTCTGGATCATAAAAACCCGCAATGGGAGCCAGCATGACGTCCATAAAGCCCTGGGGGATGGGCTCGACCACTTGGTAAGTACCTGGCACAGCCACTTCACGACCGACCTCTTCATTCATCACCCGCTCATACTTTCCGGCGGGAATAACCCAGCTCAGCGCAGCAACTAGAACGATCAGTAGCAGCAGGATGGTATAGGCCGTTGGAAAGCGGCTTGTCAGATCCTCTTCCGGGTTTTGCGCGGTAGTGTTTTCTTCAGCCATGGTGGCTCTCCTTCTCTGTGGCCTCACTGAAGACTGCGATAGCGCAGCTAGTGGTGCCGGTAGATTGGCAGTGATCCTTCGATCAACGGTAGCGGGGCAATAAAAAACCGTCCAGTCGTTTGTTTTTGTGAGCGATTTAAATGCGTTGGAGTTGATTAAGATCTATCTATTGAGCAACAAATGCGGGAGTAGCATTCCTTTATGCATCCCCAGCTTTACTGTGAGCATTGGGGCGCCTAGCCAATGGCGATTGATAGCAGAGGTGAGGACAACCGCACCATCGCCGTCGGCGTGCCTAGCTCTCCGCCAGAGGTACTAAGGGGAGAGGTGTATACCGTTGACTGAGGTGACCGCATCGGTTTGAATTCAGCGGCAAGGGCTGGAGGGTTAACCTGGAAGGTCGACGTTTTTCGGAACTGGATCTGGAGCGCACACGACAGCGTTATTGAATGCCCCGCAGAAACTGGCGAGCCAAGTTCTGATCGGGGCGATCAGATCCTATCAGTCAACACTTGCTTCGCACGATACGAGCATTTGTTTACGAGTACACGCGGCAGCCAGTCACGCCATCTGGCCGATGGTTTTGCGAAAGCGTGCCAACGACAGGAAAAACAGCACCGTGCCGATCAGGGCCAGCGCTAGGAACGGCTGCCATACCGTCTCCAGGCCCGCACCCCGGTAGAGAATGGCCTGGCTCAATTCCACGAAATGGGTGGTGGGCGCGATCAGCATGATGTTCTGCACGATCTCGGGCATGCTTTCGCGCGGCGTGGTGCCACCCGAGAGCATCTGCAGCGGCATGATCGTGAGCATCATCAACATGCCGAACTGCGGCATATTGCGCGCCAGCGTGGCGATGAAAATGCCCATCGAGGTGGTGGTGAACAGGCTGAGGGCCGCGCCGGCGAAGAACAACGCAATCGAGCCCTCGATGGGCACGCCCAGGATGCCGCGCACCATGAGATTCAGGGACAGGAAGGAGGCGATCAGCACGACCAGGGCCATCGACCAGACCTTGGAGAGCATGATCTGCGCAGGGGTAACCGGCATCACTAGCAGGTGCTCGATGGTGCCGTGCTCGCGCTCCCGGATGAGCGCCGCGCCAGTCAGGATAATAGACAGCAGCGTGATGTGGTTGATGATCTGCACCACGGAGCCGAACCAGGCCTTGTCCAGCGCGGGGTTGAAGCGCGCGCGCATCGCCAGATCCACGGGGGGCGCGTCGGTTCCACGATAACGCTTGACGAACTCGTTGACTTCACCCGTGAAGATCTGTTGAACGTAGCCACTGCCGGTGAACGCCTGGCTCATGCGGGTGGCGTCGACATTGAGCTGCACGGCGGGCGAACGCCGCGCCAGCACGTCGCGCTGGAAGTTGGGCGGAATGACCAGGGCGAACGTGTACTGCCCGGCATCCATGCCCGGGTCCACGTCCCCATAGTCGATCATGGCCGGCTGGGTGAACTGCGGCGGGTAGAATGCCGAGGCAATCCGCTGAGACAGCGCCGAATTATCCTCGTCGACGATGGCGATGGGCGCGTTGTGCAGCGTCTCCGGCATGGATGTGGCAGAGGTGTAGACCGACGCCGTGAACACATAGAGGATGAGCACGAGCATCATCGGATCGCGCCACAGACTCCACAGCTCCTTGACACCGAGGTCGTAGATATTGGCCAGGTTTCTTCTGCTCATCTCAGCGCTCCTGCTTCTTGAGTAGCAAAACGGCTGCGCCCAGAATGACCGGGACCGACAAAAGCATCGACCACAGCGGCCCCGTCAGATCGGCCAGGCCGAGCGCTTTGCTGAAAACGCCGCGGCTGATGGAGATCATGTGCGTGGCGGGATAGATCTGCCCAATGAACTTGCTGGAGCCCTCGAGCGAGGACACCGGATCGATCAGACCGGCAAACTGGGTGGCCGGTATAAGCGTGCCGATCATGGCAAAGAACATGGATGCGATCTGGCTGCGAGTGACGGCCGAGGCCAGCAGCCCCATGCCGGTCGCGGCGAAGGAGAAGATCAGCGCGGCCAGCGCGAGAGTGAAGAAGCTGCCCGTGACTGGCACGCCAAAGATGGTGACCGCGAGCAGCGTCATCAGTAGGAAGTTCACCATCGCCAGGCCGACATAGGGTAGTTGCTTGCCAAGCAGAAACTCGAGACGCGTGACCGGCGTCACGTACAGATTGGTGATCGAGCCCGTCTCCTTCTCGCGCACCACCGCCAGCGCAGTCAGCATCGCCGGCAACATGAGCAGTAGCAGAGGGATTACCGCCGGCACCATAGCCGGCAGGCTCTTGACATCGGGGTTGTAGCGAAAGCGTGTCTCGACGCTCGCATTACTGGCTGCACTGGCGCCGCCGCGTTCGCTAGCCTGAGCTAGCAGCCAGTGCTGGTGCATGCCCTGGACGTAGCCTTGGACGGTCTCCGCGCGTTGCGGCATAGCGCCGTCGATCCAGGCGCCTATCTGTACGTTCTGGCCCCGCAACACATCGCGGCTGAAGCCAGGGGGGATTTCGATGGCCAGCGACAGCTCCCCGCTGCGCATACGCCGGTCGAGGTCCTCGTAGTCGACGATCGGTGCGTGCTCGGTGAAGTAGCGCGAGCCGGCGAGGTTCAGCGTGTAGCTTTGGCTTAGGGTGGTCTGGTCGCGATCGAGTACCGCATAGCTCAGGTCCTCTACGTCCATGGTGATGCCGAAGCCAATCACAAACATCAGCAGCAGTGAGCCGCCCAACGCCAGTGTGGCACGTACAGGGTCCCGCTGCAGTTCGAGCGTCTCACGCCACAGATAGCTAAACATGCGCTGCAGACTGAAACCGCCGGCGCCGTTCCCGCCGTGCTCAGCAGGCGCCGCAGAGGGTTGATTCTCGTGATTAGCGGCCTCCGGCCGGCTGAGCGGGGTGACTGGGCCGCCGCCCTCGGCTTCGAGGAGGTAGCCGATGAAGGCCTCTTCAAGGGATTTGGCGCCGCGCTTCTCGACCAGTCTTGCGGGCACGTCGCTGTCCAGCACCTTACCCGCATGCATCATCGACATGCGGTCGCAGCGTTCGGCCTCGTTCATGAAGTGTGTGGAAATGAAGACCGTTACCCGGTCGCGCCGCGACAGCTCGATAAGCAGCCGCCAGAACGCATCGCGCGCCACCGGATCGACGCCGGAGGTCGGTTCATCCAAGATCAGCAGCTCGGGCTTGTGCACCATGGCAACGGCCAGCGATAAACGCTGCCGTATGCCCAAAGGCAGGCTGGCCGGCAGGCTGTCGAGGACGTCCACCAGCCCGAAGCGCTCCACCATCTCATCCACGCGGCCGGGAATGTCCTTCGGGGGCACGCTGAAGAGCTTGGCGTGCAATTCCAGGTTTTGCCGTACCGTGATTTCGCTATAGAGCGAGAACGCTTGCGACATGTAGCCGACGCGGCGACGGGTGTCCAGATCATGCGGATCGACTTCGTGACCGAACAGCCAGGCCCGACCCGCGCTCGCCGGCAGCAGGCCGGTGAGCATCTTCATGGTGGTGGACTTGCCACAACCGTTGGAGCCGAGGAAGCCGAAGATTTCGCCGCACCGGATGCGAAAGGAGACGCTATCGACGGCGATGAAGTCGCCAAAGCGCATGGTCAGCTCCTCGGCTTCGATGGCGATATCGTCCGCGCCGTCATCCGGCAAAGGGGGAATGACTACCGCTTGGTGTCCGCGCTTTTTCTCTTCCGGGAGCAGGCGGATGAATGCCTCTTCCAGGTTCAGGCTGCTTGTTCTTTCGAGCAACTCCTGCGGTGTGCCGGTGGCGAGGACATTGCCGTCGTCGATGGCCGCCAGCCAGTCGAAGCGCTGGGCCTCATCCATGTAGGCGGTGGCCACAATCACGCTCATGCCGGGACGATCAGCGCGGATCCGGTCAATTAGATCCCAGAACTGCGCGCGCGCCAGCGGGTCCACGCCGGTCGTCGGCTCATCGAGAATCAGGAAGTCCGGGTCGTGAATCAGCGCGCAGCACAGGCCGAGTTTTTGCTTCATGCCCCCTGAGAGCTTGCCTGCCGGGCGCGACAGGAATTTGAACAGGCCGGTGGCCTGGGTCAGCTCATTGATGCGCTGGCGGCGCTCTGCGGCACCATGACCGAACAGGCGCGCAAAGAATTGCAGATTTTCCTCGACCGAGAGCGTCGGATACAGGTTCTTGCCCAGTCCCTGCGGCATGTAGGCGATGCGAGGGCACACTTGCTTGCGATGGGCCTTGCTGGCCATGTCGCCACCCAGTACCTCGACCGTGCCCTTCTGGATGATACGTACGCCAGCCAGCAATGAGAGCAGACTGGATTTACCGACGCCGTCGGGGCCGATCAGGCCAACCATCCTCCCGGCGGGAATGTCCAGATCGATGCCATCCAGGGCGATGACATCGCCGTAACGCAAGCGCACCTGACGGACGCTTGCAACGGTCGTGAGCTGCGCGCTCCCACTGTGGCTCATACCTTACTCCGGCACGCGAAGGGACAGGTTTTGAGGCCATTCGGCATTTGCGTCGAGCTTGATCCAGGCCACGCCGGGCAGCCCGGTCTTGACCTGATTCAGGTGTTCACGCAGCAACTCCGGCGAAATCTGCGCGCGCACACGAAACATCAGTTTTTGCCGTTCGCTGGCGGTTTCGACCGTTTTGGGGGTGAACTGTGCCGCGCTGGCGACGAAGGAAACGGTGGCTGGTATCACGTACTCCGGCGCGGCATCCAGAACGATGCGCACCTCTGAGGCGAGCCCGACGCGCCCGGCCACGGTCTCGGGCAGGAAGAAGGTGAGGTATACGTCCGACAGGTCGATCAGGTTCAGGACGCGTCCGCCCGACCCAAGCACCTCGCCAGGTTGCGCCACGCGCACCTGAACCCGCCCGTCACGCGGCGCGCGCAGTTCACTGTCGCGGATGTCGGCTTCGATGCGAATGATGCTGGCCGTGGCGGCGGTCACGCTGGAGCGGGCGCCGACCAGTTGTGCTTTGGCTGCCTCGACTGCGGCGCGGGCAGCGGCAGTCTGCGCTTTGCTGGCCGCGAGCGTCGCCTGTGCGCCCCGTACGCGCGCCCGGTCATCGTCCAGCTCCTGTATCGAGGCGGCGCCCTCTCGGGACAGCGTCTCCGAACGTGCCAGACGCCGCTGTGCGGCGTCGAGCTCCGACTCGCGCTGGCCGACGAGTGCCTGCGCCGCAGCAACGTCGGCTTCGCGCAATGCGACCTGTGCCTGCGCTGCGGTCACCGCGTGCTCGGCCTGTTGACGCATGGCGAAGGCTTCGTCGCGCTGTGCCTCAAGCGTTTCAAGTTGCATCCTGGCCAATGGCTGGCCAGCTGTGACGAAATCGCCTTCACGTACCAGGATGTCTTCGATACGTCCGGGAAGCTTGGTAGCGATGTCGATTTCGGTGGCTTCGATTCGGCCGTTACCGCTGACAAAGCCTTCGCCGGGTCCGCTGTTGGCAAACTTCGTCCAGCCCCACCAGGCCACCGCGACGACAACCGCTGCAGCGGCAACGACCAGGAGTTTTTTCTTGAGAGAGGGTGAGAAGGTCATGGGTTCGGCGTGCCTTAGCGGGTTGATGGGATGGAGGCGGGAGTCGAGGTTGCACCGTCTACCTCGTTGGATGCGGCGAGGGTGCCGCCGCCGAGCGCGGCATACAGCGCTACCTGGCTGGACAGCAGCGCGCGGCGCGCCTGTACCAGTTGTTGCTGGGCACCCAGCAGATCGCGTTGGGCGTCCAGCACCTCTAGGAAAGCAGCCGAGCCGTTGTCATAGCGCAACTGGGCTAGTCGTGCGCGTTCGCTTTGCGTTTCCAGGTTGGCTCCCTGGATTGTCAACTGTTCAGCCAACCAGTACTTGGCGCTTAGGGCATCAGCCACCTCGCGAAAGGCCGTTTGAATGGTCTTCTCGTATCCGGCCACGGCGATATCGCGACGCACTTCGCTCAGTTCCAGGTTGGCGCGCCGCCGGCCGCCATCGAAGATGGGCATCGACAACGTGGGCATGAAGGTCCAGGCACGACTACCTGAATCGAACAGGCCATTGAGATCGCTGCTGGCCGTGCCGAAGCTGCCGGTCAGCGCGATGCGCGGTAAGAACGCTGCACGGGCCGCGCCGATGTTGGCATCGCCAGCACGCAATTGGTGTTCGGCGGAAATGATGTCCGGGCGACTGACCAGCAGCTCCGAGGGCAAACCAGCCCGAAGTTCGGCCAGCACCGTCGTTTCATCGAAGAGAGCCTTAGCAGGCAGCGAGCCAGGATCGGCGCCCACCAGCAGCGCCAACGCGTGCAGTTGCGTGGCGCGAGCTTGCTCAAGCTGGGTTAGTAGCGCCTGAGCCTGGTTCAGGAGGGTCTGGACTTGGGTGAGATCCAGCGTCGAGGTCGAGCCGACTTCGACACGACGCCGGAAAATGCGATAGGACTCCTCGCGGGTTGTCACGGTTTGCCGCGCGATAGCCACGCGCTCGTCGATCTCGCGCAAGCCAAGATAACCGTCCGCCACCTGGGCGATCAACGCTAGGTGGACAGCCCGGCGCGCTGCATCGGTAGCCAGCCAGGTTTGCAGGGCGGCGTCTTCCAGATTACGAACTCGGCCCCACAGATCCAACTCCCAAGTGCTTAAACCCACCTCAGCCCGATACTCGCCACCCACCTGCGATCTGCCCGACATGTTCAGATCGCCAGGGACGCGGGCGCGTCCACCCTGGGCACCCACGCCCACGGCAGGAAATCGATCCGAGCGCTGAATGCGGAATGCGGCGCTGGCTTCCTCGACACGCAGCGCGGCCAGGCGCAGATCGCGGTTGTTCTCCAGCGCAGTCTCGATAAGGCGTTGCAGCAAGGGATCCGTGAAGTACGCCTGCCAGGCCAGTTCTCCCGCATGGGCGCCGTCTGTGCTCGATTCAAGATGACTAGGCCAAACCTTGGGTGCTGGCAGCGGTGGCGTATTAGGAGCAGGAGCGAGCGACATGCAGCCGGTTAGTGCGACGGCGCTCAGTGCCAGCGTGGCAGTGCGCAATCTGAACTCAGGAAACAAGAGAGAAGCTGGAGGCATGGTCATGTTCCGTACGGGTATCGGGCCTAATGGGGTCTGGTTGTAGAGCGGCAGGCGTCCATGTGTAGAGGCGTGCTGATGGCGGCGCTCGCTTTGGCATCGATGAGCGCGCATGCAGTAATTCGGCACTTCGATCATGAAGGTCTGCCGCAATCGAGCGGGGCCTTGATGGCTGTGCGCACCTTGTATTACGCCTGTCGACACCAACGTTCAGAACACGGTGAAAAAGGAGGTTTGTTGGTGTTGGATTCGCCGAAGGGCCAGTGCAGCCTATTGCATGGCATGTAGGTTCACCCTTGCACGGAGTGTGGCTCACGCTCGCCACCAGCTTTTCTTTCTCGCAAGTTTGATAAAACCCACGGCATCTCCGTTAATTGTGTATGCATCCGGGTCTTAGCGGCTGGTCGACGAGGCGCTCTTTTGGTCGTATTTCTTATCATTATAGGGTTTTTTAAAAAAAACGACCAGACGGTTGTTTTTAACAGTGCGTTACAATTCCTCCTCCGCAACCCCTGGGGCGGCTCGTTGATACCGGTTGACGGAAATTGTCTGGGCGGGATCAAGGTTGTTTTCGGTGGAGTCGGTGGCCATCCCGTGAGAACATTTTTCAAATTTGGAAAGGGGCTTTGAATGCCAGCCAGGAAAGAAGACGTCGTCACAGAGAAGCGCCGCTACTTGTCCTCGGCAGCTAGGAAAGAGGAAATATTGGACGCGGCTCTGGTTGAATTCTCGGATCGGATATACAACGCCGTGTCGATGGAGCGTCTAGCGGAATGCGCGGGAATGTCAAAGGCAGGAATTTACGCGCACTTTAAAAGCAAGGAAGAGATCTTTCATGCCTTGCTCGAACGTATGACCAAGCAGCTTTGTGATTTCCAAGGCTGGCTCCCGGACGAAGATTTGACTTTGCCGGAGCTAGTAGACGTGTACCTTGATCGCCTTTACGCGACGTTTGACTCCCCCGCTACCATATCGGTCTACCGACTGCTCCTAGCCGAAAGTGCCAGAGCACCTGCACTGGTCCGGCATTGGCGAGAGGAAGTTGCGCGCGGATTACGGGAGCGGGCGCAGCTCATCATCCAGCGCAACATAGAACGCGGGGTCATTCGCCCAGGTGTCTTGACCGAGCACTTTTTCCCGCTGGCGCTCGCTCCCGCATTGCTATGGCTGAACTCTTCAATGTTATCCAGAGGCGACCCGTCAATATCGCTTGTACAGTTGCGGGAGGCGCATAGGCAACTGCTGCTTGAGCTTCTGCAGCCAGAGGTGAGTAGGGGCACAGCGGGCTGAATTAGATGTCGGTTTGCCATAGTATTGCCATTACCAACGTCGGGACCGCACTGGCATGGCATACAACCGAAGCGGCTGAAGGCTGCATAGCGCAACGGCGATCAAAGCGAACAAGCGGCTGCCTCGCTAAATTGAATGAAACATGCTGACGGCGTCCAGACATTGCTAATCGCGGCATCCCCAAAGTTAGAGCAGCCTCGACCTCGTTCTGAATACACAAACCGCCCGATGCGCTGCACCGGGCGTCTTAAAGATTGGGGCTGGGGGAAACGCTGCAGCCATTAAGTGCTACATCGCGCCAGAGTCTCAGGGCCGCAAATCAAAACACAAAATGTGTCAGGGCAGGGTGAACAGCACCTTCACTGAATCATTGACCGCGGCGCTGTCGACATAGCCGATAGCGTCGGCTTCGGCGGCGACTTTGGCCACAACCGCCGAGTCGCCGGCTTCGGCCGGCAGGGGCTGGCCCTTACCGGTGAATACCAGGCCCGACCAGTAGGACTTCAGCTGGGCTTCGTTCTTGCTGGTGACGGCGGAGTAGAATTTTTCCTTGGTGGGATTCCAGTCTTTCTGGTCGATGCCGCTTAAGGTTTTGTCCCTGCCGAGAAAGATATTTGCCACTTCTGCCTGTGAGGGCGCTTTGGTTGCGCCCGGATTGACGATCACGGCCACCTCGGCGTGCGCCATGGCAGAAGCCAGGCTTAGCAGAGCGGCGGCGAGAGTCTTTTGAGTGAAACGATTCATGTTGGCTCCTCTTAGAATACGAAGTCAGCGCCGATGCTGAAGATGTCGCCGTCGAACGTTGGCTCGGCAGTGTTATACGCCGGCACAAAGTTGCCGTTGTAGTTCCGGGTGGATTCGACGCGTTTGTATTCGCTCTTCAGCGTAACGTTGGCGTTCAGGCTGTAGTTCAGGCCAAACGCCCATGACGAGTCGCGGCCAGCGTCGCTTTCGTCATGCTGGGCATAGGTAACGTGAGGCAAAAGGTCACCGAAGCGGTGACCGGCCATGATGTAGAACGCGTCGTGCTCGCCCAGCGGGCTGCGGCGGTTGATGATTTCTGCGTTAGTGACCCAGCTGCCGTTGTCGTACTGATGGCCAAAGGACATGAATTTGCCCTTGAACTCGTCGCTTTGATCCACGCTCAGAGTGGACTCGGTATAACTGTATCGGAACGTCCCGATGTCGTTGGTCGCCAGGCTCACGCTGCCGGTCAGCAGCTTTTTGTAATCCACGTCTAGACGGGCATCGAGACCATGAATGAAGATATTGCGGTTTACTGCTTGGCCGTAACTGGCTTGAAAATTCAGCGTACCGAAGGAAAGCGGAAGGCTGTATAGGGCATCTGCGCCTTCGTAATTGGTAATCGGCATCTGGCTGTAAACTTCGTCCGGCAGGCGCAGCCATGGGTAGGTGTAACCGACGTCCAGCGTCTCGGAAAACATGAACGCGCCCGGGCGCAAGCGGCCAGCACGGACTGTGAATTGATTGCTGACCGCGTAAGCCAGGTACGCCCATTCCAGCTGTAGACGCCAGTCGTCCTGCTCAGGTTTGGCGACGGTCTGAATAGTAGCGCTCAGTTGGTCGGTGAGGCCGTAGGAGAATTGTCCGCCGAGCTTGGACAGCTGGTCGCCGCGCCAGGAGTCCGTGGTCTGGCCGGAAATGCCATAGCCCTTCGCATCGTCTACCCCACCGACGCGGCTGATGGCGGCAGTGCCAAAGCCGTTGAATCGGTATTCACCTTGGTCCAAGGCGAACGCTGAAGTACTGGCCAGGCAGATGGCTACGCCCAAGAGATTGAGTTTGTTCATTGTTCGTACTGCTCCAGGATTATAAATTTAAACGCGGAATTGGGCGGTTGCCTGGCGTAGGTGATCTCCCGTACCTACCAGTTGCTCGCCGAGACGAGCCGTGGCTTCGGCCCCGTTTGCGGTTGCTTGTGCATCCTGCTGCAACACTTCTGTTTCTTTTTGAATCGATTCGGATAGACCGATTTGCTGTTGTGTATGGTGGGCAATGTCGGCGTTGAGCTCATCGATCTGGCTGACCGTCTGCGCGATGGCTTCGAGTAGCCGAGTCGCCTCGATCGAATGCTCGATACTTTCGCGGGATTTATCACCGTTGACTGTCATAACGTCGAGCACGGTATTGGCGCTGTTCTGTAATCGTTGGATGATCTGTTGGATCTCCGCGGTCGAGGCGGCGGTCTTTTGCGCCAGGTTGCGTACTTCGTCAGCTACCACCGCAAAGCCACGTCCCTGCTCGCCGGCTCGGGCGGCCTCGATTGCAGCGTTCAGTGCGAGCAGATTGGTTTGTTCGGCGATACTGCGGATCACCGTCAACACCGAGCCGACTTCCTGGGTTTCTTCTTCGAGCTGCTGCATTGCACGGACGGAACCCATCACGCTATCGCCCAAATCGCTGATACTGCTTGAAAGGTTGCCGATGTTCTTGCGGGCCGTGATGGCCTGGCGCGAAGCGGAGCCGGCCTCATCGGAGGCTTGGCGCGAACGCTGCGCAACCTCATGGATGCTGCTTGTCATGGTATGGATGTCACGGCTGATCGAATCCGTGTGATGTTGCTGGGACTTGGCGTTTTCCTCGGAGCCTTGGGTCAGGCGGTACAGCTCTTTGGAGCAGTCCCCGATGGGGCTGGCGGCTTCGATGATTTGTCGAATAGTGGTTTGCAGTTTGTCGAGGAAACCGTTGAACAGGCGGATCATCGCGCCGATTTCGTCGTTGGACTCGACGTTGACGCGACGGGTCAGGTCGCCGTCGCCCTTAGCAATGCCTTGCAGTGAGTCGATCACGCCACGGACATTGGCCATGATGCTGCGCGTGACGGCCCAGGCACATAAGGTGACCAGTATCAGCAGCGCCAGGCTGAGGATGATTCCCAGGCGAGTGGTGGTTGCGTTGACCTCACGGGTTTCGGCAAGCGTTAGCTCGAAGTCCTCATAAGCGGCACTGCGGAATTCCGCGGCAAGTTTTTGAGCCTGAGCCAGGTCATTGGCCATGCGGTCAAGGCTCGGACGCAAGTCACCGAAGGAGGCGCTGCCGCTGACGAGCTTACCGGACGCCGAGATCGCATTTTCAGCGTAACGATCCACGGCGAGACGCCAGTCGTTGAGTTGCTCACGGCGATTGGGTACCTGTACGAGCTTCTCCAGCTCCTGCTGGTGCGTGTTGATAGCCTGCAGAACCTCGCCAGCTTCCGTGAGCAAGTTCTGTTCGCCAGCCGCAACAGAGCTATTGAGCAATCCGGGGATGCGGGAGAACTGGAAAATAGCTGCATCGGCCCGTTCCAATATGGGATAGCGGTGGGTTTCCAAAGCGTGTAGCCGCGAATCAGTCGCCGACAGCTGAAGCGACGTATAGCCCACGTACAGGACCAGGCCAAGTATCGCAACGGCAGGAGCGAGGGATAGTTTTAGAGTCAGCGGTAGATTTTTGAGCATGATTTTTGGCTCTCAGGCAGAACGCATCGGCTTGCACGCTGAGTGATGGCGAGATGATTTTTTGTGCGACCGTGTCGGAGCATCGATTGCTGTCATACGTATCGACGTGAATCGGGCTAACTTGAACAAAAAATAGAAAATTGTAAATATTTTTGGTTCATCGCAACTTGCCGGGAAACGCCGCTTTGATCTTGAGGAAGAAGTAGGTGTTATCCCGGTAACCGTACGCCATCCGCTTGATGACCTTGATGCGGTTGTTCATTCCCTCAAGCACGCTGGTGTTGAGCTGGAATTCGGCGCTGGAAACAATGCCTTCAACGTAGGCCTTTAACCGCTTGGCAAAGGCCTGAAGAGGTTGCAGTCCGCTTTCCTGGGCAAGCTTGAACCACTCGCCCCACCGCCGCCGCGCTTCATACTCATTCGGTGCATACCAGAGCTCCTTCAGCTGTGTCTTGAACACGTAAGCCGTCATCAGCGGCGTGTTCGCGGCCAGAAGTTCGTCAAGTTTGAGTGCTTGGGGCTCATCGAGATTGTGCCGGTTACGCAGCAGTAACCAGCGCGAGCGCTTGATCGCCCGTCGACCGGCAGGGTCAGCCTTCAGCCGATTCGCTTGATCGACCCGGATCCGATCGACGACCTCCCTGCCGTACTTGGCTACAACATGGAACAGGTCGTAGACCTCCCGGGCGTTGGGGCAGTGCGCCTGGACCTCCAGATCCATCGCCGTGTTCATGTCCATGGCAACCGCTTCGATCCGAGCGCAGGCTGGCGGCCCCATCCACTCGAAGAAGGGGCGCACAGCCTCGCGGCTACGGCCCTCCGCGACCCACAGTACTTGCTGGGTATCGGCACAGATCGCCACGGTGGCATAGCGATGCCCCTTGTACAGGGAAAACTCATCCATGATCAGGCGGCGAACTCGGCTCAGGTCCGGTGCTGAAATATCCCGGTGGAGACGGCCAAGGTCGATGGCTTTGACCGTGTGCCAATGAAGCCCCACCAGCTCGGCCACATGCTTGATCGGCAGCAGCCGAACCAGATTTTCCACCCAGTTGACCATCGCGCGTGTGAGCGGCTGACGGCCGGCGAGCCAATCGATCCGCTCGCGCCGAGGACCACAAGTGGGGCAGCGAACCCGACGAACAGGAACCTCCAGCCAGACGCGGTATTGCAACAGATCGCGCTCGCGCACCCGGCGGAAACTGGTGTCGTGAGGGAGGAATGTGGACTGCCCACAACCGCTGCAACAAGGCAGCCTTGAGGCATCGGGCTTGAGCCTTATCAGCAGGCAATGGGTACCGAGAGGCTCATAGCTATCCAGCTCGAAGCCTTCCCAGAACAGGGCGAGCAAACTAGCATCCATGGCGACGGCGGTGGTGGGGTCGGAAATGTTTTGGCGAACACCACCTTAGCCCTTCTCGCCGCCGTCTCCCCTCGCTTTCCCGCTAATCCGCGATGAACCATATTTTTGGGGTGGCCTTTCGCTACGCATCCTCATTTAATCTCTGTAGCAAGCTAATCCTGCTTGTCTGGGGTCGAATTCTTCTATCGTGTGCCGATAACCTTGCTGTCATTCCGTTGCGGCAATTGAAGCGCTCCGCTCCGCCAGCACTAATAAAAACAACAGGTATTTCATGGGTGTTAGCCAGATAATCCTTCGCCGCTCGCTTCCTTTGCTGCTCGCCGTGCTCCTGGTTGTATCGTCTGTTATCTCCTATTCCGTTAAGCGAATTGAATCGCCCCTAGTTTCGTAGACACCTCCAGGCCTCATAATACGGCCCACTAGGAGGTGCCATGAGCAACCCGCGTTATCCCGAAGAATTCAAAATCGAAGCAGTCAAACAGGTGACCGAACGAGGTCTGCCAGTGGCGGAGGTAGCTGCTCGTTTGGGCATGTCGACCCACAGCCTGTATGCCTGGGTTAAACGCTACAGCAAGCCCGAAGAGCAGCGCGCGCAAGAGGACAATCAGCAAGCTGAGCTGCGTCGTCTTCGTGCCGAACTCAAGCGCGTGACCGAAGAGCGAGACATCCTAAAAAGGCCGCCGCGTACTTTGCCAAGGAGTGCGGCTGAAGTACGCCTTCATCAACCAGCTATCCGCTGACTATTCG